>CAVRHJ010000007.1:0-685246 GCA_963720975.1 uncultured Solirubrobacteraceae bacterium | reverse complement strand
GTTGTGCACGCCGCGCCGGCGGCCATTTTTTCTCCCTGCGCGCCCGCAAACGCCGTTTCGGGCTTCCGACCGAGCCCGTCGCGCCTATCTCTCGGCGCTCGAGGACGTGTCTGCCGTTGCGCTACAGCGAACCGCTGCTCACGCGAGTACCGGAGCCGCCTGCATGACCTTGCACGCCCAACCCGACCGAGGAGTGAACGTGAACGGACGGCTTGGAAGGGGCGCTCGCGCGGCAGCCTTGCTTAACCGGATGCTCCGTACTTCGACGACGGCGGCTGCGACGCAGGCGGACGGGGCGACGCGCGCCGCCGACCCGCCCCAAGTCCCGGAGCAGCGCCAGACACGCGTGACCAATGCTGTCGTCCTCCGCCTGCTCGTCGCGCTCCCGGTCACAGTTATCCTCAGCGCCGCGGTCGCGGTCCCCTTCGCGTCTGCGACCACGGGTCACGCCCTCGCGGGGGCGTTCGGTGGCCAAGGTCTGGCGAATGGGTTGTTCAGTCCCCAGCCGGCTGGTATTGGGGTGCTCGGGGCTTCGGGGGACGTGTTCGTCGCCGATACACGAGACGGAGAATTCCCCAACGGGCGCATTCAACGGTTTGACGCTTCCGGTGGCTTCGTGTCGTCGTTTGGTGTCGCAGGGCCCAACGAGTACTCAAGTGTGTCGGCTCTCGCGGTGGACCCGTCTGGGTCGGGGGCGGTGTATGTGCTCGCCCGCCTCGGTGGCGTCGCCGAGAGCGACGTGTTGAAGTTCAGCGCGGACGGCACGTTCGAGTACCTGCTGGACCAGGCGGACTCGGGGACGACGTTCAACGTCGACGGTGGCGATGCGCTTGCGGTCGACCCGGTCGATGGGACCGTTTACGTCTCCGCGAGAGATGCCACCGAAGCGCCAGTCGTTGACCGGTTCGATGGTTCCACGGGCGCATTCATCGACTCGATGAACGGTTCGAGCTCACCAGAGGGAGGGTTCTTGTGCGCACCGACGAGCCTCGCGGTCGACCCCTCGCACAACGTCTACGTGCTCGATCCGTGCAAGGGGCCCTACAGCACCGGCCAGGTCGATCAGTTCGCCGCCGACGGGACGTTCGGCGCGATCATCGACGACGGAAGCCGCGGCACACCGAAGGCCGTGGCCGTCGACCCGGCATCGGGTGAGGTGTATGTCGCGCAGGAACCAGCCGAACAGTCCGGACAGGTGTTCGGGCTGCCGACACCGCACGTCACGCAGTACACGGCCGGTGGCGGCGCGGCGACCTCGGGCTTTGACCTGAGCGGCACGTTTGCACTCGCGGGCTCCGGTGGTGTGGTCGGCATGGCGGTCAGCGACACGGGAACCGTGTATCTGGCCAACAGCTCGACCGCGCAGGTCGCGCGCTTTGCGAAGTTCGACGGTCCGACGGTCGTGACCGGGCCGCCCTCGAAAGAAGGGACGAACCAGGCGACCGTTGAAGGCACTGTCGATCCTGAAGACGCTCCCTCGACCTACCACTTCGAGTACGGGACCTCCTCCTATGATTCGCGCACCGCCGAGTCAGCTCCCATTGCTGGGAGCGGCACGGTCGGGGTGTCGGCCGACCTGACGGGCCTGGAACCGAACAAGGCCTACCACTACCGGCTAATCGGCGCGAATGCTTCAGGGTCGATCGACGGCGCCGACGGGACGTTTACGACGACTGCCGCCCCGGCGTCCGTTGGTGCGGCGCCGTTCGCGTCGGCGATCGGGCCCCGGAGCGCACATTTCTATGGCGCGGTGAACCCCAACAACAGCGCCCTGGCCGAACCCGTCTTCGGCGTCGGGCACACCATCTACCGCTTTGAATACGGAACAACCGCAGCTTATGGGGCCACGGCCGTCGGCTCTGACGGCGGCACCATCTGCAACACGTTCACGCCATGCGGCGGCGACGCCGTGTCGGTCACGGCTCCGCTGTCGGGCCTTCTGCCTGATACGACCTATCACTTCCGCGTCGTGGGCGACAACGGAGTCGGTAGCCCTCAGGCGGGCGCCGATCAAACGTTCATCACCGCTCCGGCTGCCGGTGGAGGCGCCAGCAGCGTGACAAGCACGCAGGCGACGCTGACGGGGACGATCAACCCCCACGGGGTGCAGACGTCCTACCATTTCAACTACGGACCGACGTCCGCCTACGGCGCGAGCACATCCGACGCGGAAGCCGGTGCCGGCGAAGGCGACCAACGGGTCTCGTTGCCGGTGTCGGGCCTGCTCCCGGACACGACCTACCACGTCCAGGTCGTCGCCGAGAGCGAGAACGGAGTGACCCGCTACGGCGCCGACGGGCTATTCAGGACCGTCCCAGCACCGAGCGCGGTGGCGATCGCCCCCGCCGGAGTGTCGGGCGCCTCGGCGACGCTCGCCGGCGAACTTAACACCTTCGGCCTGCCCGGCAGCTACCACTTCGATGTCAGCTCCCCCGACGGCCTCTACCAGGCTTCGACGGCAGAGCGCGCGGCGGCGGGCAACACCGGCTCCGAACGTGTGAGCGCGCCGATCGAAGGGCTGCCTGCCGGTGAGACGTTCGTCGCGCGCTTGGTCGTGAGCAGCAACAACGCCACCACGTTCAGCGACCCGGTCACCTTCGCCACGCCGGCGTTGCCGCGGGCCTTCCCGATCGCGCTGGCGGGCGCGATCGCAAGCGCCTCCAACACGATCGTGAACTCGATCGCCGGGGAACCCGACAACAGCTTCTCGATCACCAAGACCTCGATAAGGGGATCGACGGCGACACTGCTGATCGCCGTCCCGGGACCGGGGAAGCTCGCAACCTCCTCCAGCCACACCAAGGCCGGAATGACGACCGCCAACAAGGCAGGCCCGGTGCGCATACAGGTCAGGCTCACCAGTGCCGCCACCGCGGCGCTGAAGAAAGCCAAGAGCCACTCATTGAAGGTCAAGATTACGGTGCGCTTCACGCCATCCGGCGGCAAACCCGCCAGCAAGACGCTGAGCGTCGCCTTCAAGGGAAAGGCCGGGCGCTAGATGCGCATGCGGCAGACACAGCCACTCGCATCCGGCCAGCACGGCGCCCAAGGAGCCCACATGACAACGGCCTCACCAACCCTCACGAAGGAACCGACGAGCAGGGCGCCGCGCCTAGACCTCCTTCGCCGCCCGGCGCTGCGGATCGTGCTGACAGCCCTCGCCGCCGGCCTGCTGGGCGCGGGCAGCACATCATCCGCGACGGCCGCCGAAACTTGCCCCAACGCCACCCTGCGCGAACAGAACAACGCCACCGAACTGCCCGAATGCCGGGCGTATGAGATGGTCAGCTCCCCCTACAAGCAGGGCTTCGACCTGATCGCCCAGACCTTCAGCGATGGCGGGATCGTGTCTTACGCTTCCACGGGCAGCTTCGCCGGCAACGGACAAGGCCTGCTCGGCAACGAGTATCAAGGGGTGCGAACCTCGGACGGCTGGCAGACGCAGTCGCTAAGCGCACCGGACGCGTTGTACGGGATGAAGTTCGAGAGCATCGTCGAGTTTGCGAGCGATCTGCACTCGTCAGTGGTTACCGCGGAACCTCATGTTGACCCGGCCGGAGAAGGTCAGGGGCTCTACGTTCGATCGTTCGATGGGACATTCACGCGGGTGGGCACCGGTCCGGTGCCAATCAATCCGGCAGACCCCTTTGATGTCCTGCAGGTTACCTTCGCTTCGGATGATCTCTCACACCTCGTCTTCGGAGGCTTTGGGTCGATCTGGGCGGGATTGGAGTACGTCGGCGTCGGCGAAGCCGCGGTGTTGCGTCAAGAGAGCGTCGACAACAACGGAGTCACGTTGCCTGATACCGAAGCCAGCGCGATCTCCCGTGACGGCCGCGTCACGGTCTTCTCCAACGGGCGTATATGGGCACGGATCGGCGATACGGCGACGGTCGCCGTGTCGGGGTCTGAGTGCACACGCGGCCCGTCCGATCCCGGCGGCACTTGCAACGGACCCTCCCCGGCCAACTACGCCGGCGATGCAGCCGACGGCTCGCGGGTGTTCTTCACGACCGCTCAGCAGCTCCTCAACGGCGACACAGATTCGACGAACGATCTGTACGCCTGCGACATCCCGCCGGGCGCGCCGGCGCCGGCTGGTACAGCCAACCCTTGCGCCTCACTGACGGAGGTCTCAGGCGCGGCGAGCGGAGCAAAGGTGGAAGGGGCGGTGGCCGTCTCTGAAGATGGCTCGCGCGTCTACTTCGTGGCCGAAGGCGCCGTGCTCGCCGACAACCCCGGCGCCAACGACGAAACCGCCGTCCCCGGCAATCACAACCTGTACGTCTGGACGAAAGACGCGGCACACCCCGAAGGGCAGACGACCTTCGTCGCCGCGATCGAAGCCAACGGCATCACCGACGCTCAGACAACCGCGGACGGCAGGTACCTGATGTTCTCGACGACGAGTTCACTGGTGAGCAGCGGTCCGGGAGCCGACACCGACGGCCGCGCCGACATCTACCGATATGACGCCGAATCCCAGACGATCCAGCGCATCTCCACCTCGGTCTCGGGCAGCGGCGGCAACAACCCGGAATTCGACGCGATCTCGCAGAACTCGGCAAGGGGCTCCACGCCATCGGAGATGAGTGCCGACGGGTCGATGGTCGTATTCGCCACCGCCGAGCCGCTTTCTCCGCAGGACATCGACGGCGTCACCGACGCGTACCTCTGGCATGACGGCCGCGTGTCCCTGATCTCCCATGGCGGCGGGGAACTGCCGTGGATCGACGCCTCGGGCCAGAACATCTACTTCGTCACCGACAAGCCACTGACAGCCGCCGATCGCGACGTCAACACCGACATCTACGACGCACGGGTCGATGGCGGGTTTGACCTAAGTCGCCTGGCACCCTGCTCCGCCGAAGCGTGCCAGGGCCCAGCCGGCACGCCGCCGGCATCCGCGGCAACCCCGGGGAGCGAGACGTTCGAAGAGTCAGCGAAGCCGCCGGCGGTAAGCGCGGCCGAAAACGCGAACGCCAAGCCACTCACACGTCAGCAGAAGCTCGCGAAGGCCCTGAAGCTGTGTCGCAAGAGACCAAAGCACAAGCGCGTGGCGTGTGAACGCCAGGCGCGAAAACGATACGCGCCGGCCACCAAGTCAGCGCAAAGGAGTCATCGATGACCAATGCGAGCAAGCGGGATTCGATGACCGCGATGGGTAGAAGCCTAGCTGTAGCACTCGGCCTCGCGGGGCTCCTCATCGCATGCGTGATGGCGCCTGCGCCCGCCGCGGCGACCGCGCCCGTCCGACTCTCCATCAAAGACTTCAGCGCGCAGACGCTGAACCAAGCCGGCGAAGACGACACGGTCGCAGGCGACCACCCGTTTGAATCTGTGACATCATTTCAGCTTTCAGGATCCGGGTCGGCGGGCGACGCCGTCAAGAGCGTCTTCACTGAATTGCCGGCCGGGTTCGTGGCCAACGTGGGGGTGGCTGCGCGCTGCACGGTCGTAGAGCTGCGCCCGCCAAGCGACCCGAACAGCTCGGCCTGCCCAGACGCCAGCCGGATCGGCACCGTCAACCTCGAAACCTTCGGCTCCGGAATATCGACCCTCGCGCTGTACAACATGGTGCCCGAGCGCGGCTACCCAGCCGAGCTCGGGTTCAACTACCAATCCAAGGCGGTCGTCTTGTACGCGCGGTTGCGGCCGCGTACCGGTCAATACGGGGTGACGGTGGCCAGCCCGGGCATCACCGTCCAAGCAAGCGTCACAGGGGCCGAAGTCTCGCTGTTCGGCGTCCCCTCGCAGCAAAACGGGACCGGCGGCGCGCCGATGCCGTTCATGACAGACCCGGTCGACTGCCAGGAGGCCGAACCCGTGACGAAGCTGTTCGTCGACTCGTGGATATTTCCCGGGCGCCTGCTCGAAACCGAATCATCCGACTTCGGAATTCCGGACCTCACCGACCCGAACTGGCACATGGCAATCGCCTCGCCGCCGCCGGTCACAGGCTGCGAAAACCCGGCATTGGCGTCCCAATTCGCGCCGACGATCGAATCTCACCCAACCACGGAAGCGGGCTCATCACGGGCCGATGCGCCGTCGGGCTACACCGTCGATCTGGATTTCCCGCAGGTCAACGACCCGACGGACTCCGCCTCGATGGTCGACCCCTTGATCCCGGGCGCGCCGCCGCTGAAGGATGCGACGGTCACGTTGCCCGCGGGCGTGGCGATCTCGCCGTCGGCCGCCGACGGCCTGGAAGGCTGCTCGGATCAGGCGTCTGACCCTGCGGGTGATCAGGTGCATTACGACATGACGAACCCGGTCACGTGCCCGGAAGCGTCGAAGATCGGGACCGTGGTGGCGACCTCGCCGCTGCTCGCCAAGCGCGACCCTGAAACGGATGAAGTGATCGGCGCGGACCCGGTGGGCGGCGACGTCTATGTCCTGAAGCCCCATGCGGGCGATCTCGCGCAGGGTCAGGACGGGACGTTCCGTGTCCTGATCGACGTCAGCTCCGTGAAGTACGGGATCAACGTGAAGCTCCCAGGCACCGTCACGGCGAATAGGACGACCGGCCAGCTGACGGCGACGTTCTTGGAAAACCCGCAGCTGCCGGTGAAGCATCTCGAGATCAAGCTGAAGCCCGGCCCGCGCGCACCGCTCGCGAACCCGAGCACCTGCGGGACGTTCACAACGATCACCGACCTGGTGCCATGGAGCACGCCCGGGACCCCGGACGCCCATCCGTCCTCGAGCTTCGGGATCACCGAAGGCGCAGACGGCTCACCGTGCGCCAGCTCCCTCGCCGCGAGGCCGTTCGCGCCGTCGATGAGTGCTGGGAACACCGTGACTCAAGCGGGCGCGGCGAGCCCGTTCATGCTGCACATCGGTCGGGCTGACTCTGAACAGGAATTGCACAACATCGACGTGACGACGCCGGAGGGCTTCACGGCGAAGCTGACCGGGGTCCCGTATTGCTCGGAGGCGGCGATCGCGCAGGCGGCGGCGAAGACGGGTGCTGCCGAGCAGGCCAACGGCTCGTGTGGTGAGGCGAGCCGGGTCGGGACTGTGACGACCGCGGCGGGTCCCGGGTCGAACCCGTATTACGTTTCCGGGAAGGCGTATCTGGCTGGCCCGTATGAGGGTGGGTCGCTGAGTCTCGTGTTCATCACGCCGGCGGTCGCGGGACCGTTTGACCTGGGGAACGTCGTCGTTCGTGCTCCGGTGTTTGTGGACCCGGAAACGGCGCAGGTGACGGTGAAGAGCGATGCGATTCCGCAGATGCTTGACGGTGTGCGGCTGCAGGTCCGGAGCCTGGACGTCAGGGTCGACCGGGGCGGGTTCGTGCTGAACCCGACCAACTGCACGCCGACGGCGATCAACGCCATGATCGCTGGTGGGGCCGCGGGTGAAGCGGTCGAGAGCATCTCGGATCGTTTCCAGGTTGGTGGTTGCGACAAGCTGAAGTTTGCGCCGAGGTTCAGTGCGTCGATCGCGGGTCATGCTTCGAAACTGAACGGGGAGAGCCTGACGACGAAGGTCATCTACCCGTACGCCGGGGAAGGCGCAGCGAACCTGACGCGTGTCAAAGTCGAACTGCCTAAGCAGCTCCCCTCGAGGCTCACGACGCTGCAGCAGGCGTGTACCGCCGCTCAGTTCGCGAAAAACCCCGCCGGGTGTCCCGCTGGGTCGGTCGTCGGGCACGCGATCGTCCACACGCCTGTGCTGCCGGTGGCGCTGAGTGGGCCGGTGATCTTCGTTAGCCATGGAGGCGAGGCGTTCCCGTCTCTGACGATGGTGCTGCAGGGCGATGACATCACGGTCGAGCTCGTCGGTATGACGCTGATCAAGCGTGCGATCACGAGCACGACGTTCAAGACGATCCCGGATGTCCCGTTCTCGACGTTCGAACTGACGCTGCCGCAAGGGAAGTTCTCGGCACTCGGCGCGAACCTACCGGCCAAAGCGAACTACAACTTCTGCAGCCAGAAAATGCTCATGCCGACCGAACTGATCGCCCAGAACGGCGCAGCGATCCACCAAAACACCAAAATCACGGTCTCTGGGTGCACGAAAGCGACCCCGAGCAGGGCGCAGAAGCTCGCGAGAGCGCTGAAGGCCTGCAAGAAGAAGTCGATGGGCAGGCGCGCCGCCTGCGCCCAGGCCGCACGCCGGGAGTTCTCAGTGGTGCGGAGGCGGCGCGGGAGGGGATAGCCGCCCTGTGCGGCTGCCCGGCCGGTGCGACGCTTGCCTGGGAGTGGCGTGAGCGTCTGAGGACCGCGGCGATCCGCTGCCCAGGACGGCAGGGCAGCGCTCAGCATCCGGCGCTCGAGAGCGTGCTCGACGCCCTCCATGTCTGCGGCCTGGAGCTGGCCGCCCTGAGCCGCCCAGCGTGCGTCTCAGCGCGAGCCGGTTGAGGCCGGGATCCCGAGCTGCCGGCAATGCCGCGTGCCGTCGGAGGCTTGATCTCCCGGTGACGCGACACGGTGGTCCGTGCTCCGGTCTTCTCGTTCTCCCACACCTCGTGGCCGGAGACCTGACGCGCGAGCTTGCAACCATGCTCGCCGAGATGTCGCTCCAGATCGCGCTTCTTCACGCAGCGATCTCGACCGGCTCCACGAGCGCCCATCCAGTCGCCGGGATCGCCTCGCCGCGCTCGCGTCGATCCTCGAGCACCAGCTCGATCGCCTCGCGCACCATCAAGCGTGCCTGCTCCAGCCCCTCACCCTGCGTGTGGACCTCCGGGAGCTCCTGCACATGCGCATAGACCCAGCCATCACCCGCATCCTCGAAAACGACGTTGAACTTCAGAGCACTCACGCCCAGAAACGGTAGCGGGTCCAGAACAACGGGCTCTCCACTGCAGCCAGATCCCCGCCGATCGACCTGATCCATACCGCCGAGACCCCGCCAGACCCAACGCACACCTCCGCGCCGCGGGTGACCCCGAGCGAAGCCACCGATACCAATCGATACCGACGGCCCGTGTATTGAAGCCAAAGGTCCCCGACCATTGTCGGCGAAGTCCGCCGACACCTGCTGGCGTCCCCGGACGGCAATGGTCGAGTTCGGCAGGAGTTCGACCCCGACGTGTTCACTGCGCTACATCTTGGAGCACCCAACGGCCCCGGCGCCGCGGTGGCCTCCTAATGCGGCTGACCCACAGCCATTGTGTGGCCGATCGTATGTAGCTACTCGTCTACGCGAATGCGATGGTCCTCCAGGGCGACAACATCACCGTCGACCTCGTCGGCACGACGTTCATCGCCAAAAACGGGATCACCAGCACCACGTTCAAGACGCTCCCGGACGTTCCCTTCACAACGTTCGAACTGACGCTCCCCACCGGCAAGTACTCGGCGCTCGGAGCCAACCTCCCGAACACGTCATACACTTCTGCGGCCGAAAATTGGTCATGCCCACCGAACTGATCGGGCAGAACGGCGCCGCGATCCACCAGAAGACTCCTATCGCAATAACTGGCTGCGGTGCCAAGAGCGCAAAGAAGGCCCGCAAGGCGGCGCGCACGCGAAGCCGCGCACCACGTCACCACACAAGTGCCACTCGTCGCTAGCCCGCCGGCGACCCCGCCCGAACCCGCCGCAGGCAGTGCATCCGACGTCACGGCCGAGCGTGCATCGGTACGCGCCGTACGCAGTGCATTCGGACCCCGGCTCTGAGCGTGCATCCGCACGCACCAGACGGTTGCGCGCCTGGCACTTGGGCACGAATCCGGGTCGCCGGCGGGGCGTGGGGGAGGGGCGTGAGAACTACGGCAGCAGCTCAGGCAGCGCGCCGAGCAGTAGCCCCTTGGCGTCTCCATAGGGAGGGGCGTCAGGGTCAAGCCCGCCGATCGTGGCCTCGTATTCGTTTCGCAGCGCGTCCAGGTTCGCTTCGATCCGCTCGCGCAGATCGCCCTGTTTGACGAGCTCGAACTTCACGGCCGCGAGCTCTCTGACCCGCGCCCGGTTGAGCGCTTTGCCGTGGCGCCCGAGGATCAGGGCAATGTCCGCGAGATCTGTTGCGCGGCGTCGTTGCAGCAGCGTGCGCAGCTTCTCGGCTGTGGTCTCCTCGAGCGTCAGCACCGGGATCGCGAACGGCTCGTAGTAGGGCGCGCCGATCGTGACCCAGTTCGGCTCGTCGGCGATCGCCTCCCGGTAGGACACCTCGACCGCGACCCGCCCGTCCCCGCGTGCCGTGTGGTACTCGACTCGGTCGAAGTCAAGGCTTTCTCTTGTGTTCGTCTCTGGCTCGCCTGGGTCGAAGCGCAGCACCGGCTCGTCGCTGGCGCGACGCATCGCCTCGGCGACGTCGTCCGCGTCGAGCTTGTGCTTGGCGGGGTTCGTGCGGGTGGCGTCGATATCTCCGGACAGGCGTCCGGATCCGCGTACGTGACGAAGCACGAATCCGCCCTTGAAGCAAAGCATCCCGGGGAACTGGTCGCTGAGGTGCGCGGCCAGCGTTACGAGCGCGAAGTCTCGTTCGATCAGCTCGATCGGCCGTGCGGCTGCTTCGGCGATGTCTTGGAGGTCGTACTCGTTGTGAACGAGACGCCGCGGAAGCGTCATCCGTTCACCTGTGCGCGACGAGCACGTCGGGATCGACGTTCACGTGCACCCGCCACGTCGCGTCGGGCGGCCCGTCGTTCGCGGCAAACGGCGAGAGCGCCACGTACCTGTTGCTCGTGCCGCGCAGCTTGAGCAGTGGTGCTGCCGCGGCGGGCCCGGCAAGCAGTTCGACGAGGAACCCCAGACGCCGCGAGACCGCCGCGGTGTCATAGCGCCGAGCAGCCTTGACCAGGCGGGCGCTCGGTAGGCCCCTCCGCAGGGCTCGATCGATTGCCTCTGCGCTCTGGGGAAGGCTGACGCCGAACCGGGAGTCCGCAAGGCAGTCGAGGATCGCCCGCTCGGGACGGGCGATCGACGGCCCGTCATCGTGCGACTCGCCCCAGATCCGCTCGGGGCTCCAGTGCAAGTACTGCACCTCATCGCTCTGCCAGCTCCAGCCGGCCAAACGCGTTGATGCCAGGACGATCGTTCTGAAGAAGTGCTGGTCGCTCAGCCCGCTCTCCGCCAGCGCGCGGCCACCGGTCACGAGATACGGCCGAGGGGTGACCGCGTCGATGATGTCGAGCAGCCGAGCGTCGGTTCCGCCCGTCGGAGCGCCCAGCACGTATGTCCCGCGACGAATCTGTCGCAGCCGCCCGTCGGCTGTCAGCTGCCGCAGCGCATCGTGGCTTCGCCGCCTCGTGCCCGTAGCGCCGTCCAGCATCTGCATGTCCGAGTCCAGCAGGACGACCGGATACCTGCCCTCGCTGCGCGCACGCCGGTTCAGCGCAATGAACGCGCGCTCTGCGAGCGGACGCTCTCTCATTGGTATCGCAACAGAAGCCATATCTTCGTACCCTACATGATCTTACAACTTTCTTGTCATATCAGACCCCAAAAGGGGAGCACGATATAGGTCGCTGATCGGCACTTCACGGCGTGCCCTTGAGCCAATTCCCTGGCTCGGTGGCCTCCCCGCAACGACGCCGGCCGGCTAGCTGCCGAGCGCAGCGGCTCTGCCGCCTGTTTGGCGTCGGGTCGTCAGCTCGCGAACCGCGCGCTCTCGTCTTCACGGCGGGCGGCGCGACGGAGTTTGCGGATGCGGGCCTGGAGATCGGTCCACGAGTTCTCGCGGTCAATCGGGACACGGCCCTCCTCGAGGATGTGCAGCAAAGAGGTCGGGGAGGGCGACGAGGCGAACGTCGCGCTGGATCGTGGCGGACAGACGCTCAGACAGAGTTACTGGGCGACCGAGTTCGTAGTTGCGCAAGGCGACGAGGATCTCGATGTCCGCGCCGTCGTCATGCTGGCGCGTCGCCGTCGCTCCGAACAGGACCGCGAGCGTCACGTTCGGCTCCGTGCGTAAGTTCCCCGCGGATCAGGCCCTCCGTGGCCGCACGGCGCAGCGTGCGCTCAGGGATCGAGAGTTCGATCGCTACTCGGCCGAGGGAGTCCATGCGGAGAGGTAACGGCGGAGAGGCACCGGCGGAGGCCTCGCCATGTGGCCGACTGGTTGCGCGCTGTGTGGCCGTTACGTGCGCGACAAAAAGACGCGCCTACAGGTTGTGCACGCCGCGTCGGGCGCCCTTTCTGCCCGGTGCACGCCGCCGAACGCCGTTTCGGCTCTCTGACCGGGCCTTTCGTGCCTCTTTCGCGCCGCTCGGGCTCTCGCCGGCTGGTGCCCTCAAGCGAAGCGTTGCTCATGCGAGTCCCGGTGCGGGCTCATGAGCTTGTACGCCCAACACGATCAAGGAGCAACGGTGAACTCACGGCTTGGAAGGGGTGCTCGCGTCGCAACTCGGTTCAACGACGATCCTGCGCGCGCCGCCGGTTTCCAGCAGGTCAGAAATCGCCACACGACACGCGTGACCGGCGTTGCGGTCCGCCGCCTCCTGCTCGCGTTGTCGGCGGCTCTTGTCCTCAGCGCCGCCTTTGCCGTCCCGCTCGCCTCGGCAACCACAGGTCACAGCTTCGCAGGGGCGTTTGGTGGCGAAGGCTTGGGGAACGGGTTCTTCAATAGCGGGGCGGCTGGTATCGGCGTGTTCGGGGCGTCCGGGGAACTGTTCGTCGCTAATACCGGCGTCCCCGTCGGAGGGCGCGTTCAGCGCTTTGATGCTTCTGGTGGGTTCGTCTCGTCGTTCGCTGTCGAAGGACCCGACGCCTACGCCGGCGTGAATCCTCTTGCGGTTGACCCGTCCGGGTCGGGCGCGGTGTATGTGCTCGCCCGCGTCGGTGGCCGTGCCGAGGAGGACGTGCTGAAGTTCAGCACAGACGGCACGCTTGAGTACCTGCTCGACCAGGCGGGCTCGGGGACGACGTTCAACGTCGACGGTGGCGACGCGCTCGCGGTCGACCCCGTCGATGGAACGGTGTACGTGACAGCGACAGATGGCACCGGTGCGCCGGTCATCGACCGGTTCGACGGGTCCACGGGCGCGTTCATCGACTCGATCAACGGGTCGACATCGCCGGAGGGCGGCTTCCTCTGCAATCCGACCAGCCTCGCGGTTGACGCCTCACACGAGGTCTACGTCCTCGACCCGTGCAAGGGCCCGTACGGGACCGGCCAGGTCGATGAGTTCGCTGCCGACGGCACGTTCGGCGGGGTCGTCGACGACGGCAGCCGCGGCGCACCGAGGGCCGTGGCCGTCGACCCGGTATCCGATGAAGCGTACGTCGCGCAGGAGCCAGCTGAACAGCCCGGCCAGGTCTTCGGGCTGCTGACGCCGCATGTCACGCAGTACGCCGCCGGCGGTGGCGCGGCGCTCTCCACGTTTGACCTTGGCAGCACGTTCGCCCTCAACGGCTTCGATGCTGCGGTCGGCATGGCGGTCAGCGGCGCGGGGACCGTGTATCTGGCGAACAGCACCACCGCACAGGTCGCGCGCTTTGCCAAGTTCGAAGGCCCCACGGTGGTGAGCGGCAGCTCAACTGTGCAGAGCGCCCAGGAAGTGATGGTCGAAGGGACGATCGATCCTGAAGGCGTCGCCTCGACCTACCACTTCGAGTACGGCAACGGATCCTCCTACGACACGCATACCGTCGAGTCCGCCGCGGGCTCCGGCAACGGCGCGACCACCGCCTCAGCCACCCTGACGGGCCTGAAGCCGAACAAGACCTACCACTACCGACTCGTCGGATCGAACGCTTCCGGGTCGATCGACGGCGCCGATCAGACCTTCACGACAGCACCGGCGCCGGCGTCGGTCGAACGTCCCGAGTTCGCTTCTGCGATCGAACCTCGAAGCGTGCGTCTTCACAGTGCCGTGAACCCCAACAACAGTGCCCTCGCCGCACCCATTTTCGGCATCGGACACACGATTTACCACTTCGAATACGGGACCACAACCGCGTACGGGAACACCGCGGTCGGTTCTGACGGCGGCACGATCTGCAGCAGCGTCGGGGTACCCAGCTTCTGTGGCGGCGACTACGTATCCGTAGCGGCATCACTGTCGGGCCTGCAACCCGGCACGACCTACCACTTCCGGATTGTCGGCGACAACGGCGTCGGCAGCCCGCAGGCCGGCGCCGATGAAACGTTCATCACTCCTCCCGCTGCCGGTGCGGGCGCGAGCAGCGTCACGAGCACCCAAGCAACGCTCACTGGAACCATCAACCCGCACGGCCTACCGACCTCCTACCACTTCAACTACGGACAGAGCTCCGACTATGGGGCGAGCACAGGTACTGCTGACGCCGGCGCCGGCAACGTCGATCAGCGGGTGTCGCTACCCGTCTCGGGGCTTTCGCCGGACACGACCTACCACGTCCAGGTCGTCGCCACAAGCGAAAACGGCGTGACGCGCTACGGCGCCGACGGGCTGTTCAGAACCGCGCCCGCACCGAACGCCTCAACGTTCGGACCGGTAGGCGTGTCCAGCGTTTCAGCCAACCTTCTCGGCGAACTGAACACCTTTGGCCTTCCTGGCACCTACCAGTTCGAAGTCAGCTCCACGGACGGCTCGTATCGCGCCTCGACAGCCGAACTTCCTGCGGCGGGGAACAGCGGGCCCCAGCAGGTGAGCACACCGATCGAAGGACTGCCGCCAGGGCAGAAGTTCCTCGTACGGCTACTAGTCACCAGCAACGGCTCCACCACGCTCGGCAACCAGATCACCTTCGCCACACCGGCGTTGCCGCGCGCCTTCTCGCTCCCCCTGACGGGGCCGCTGACCAGCGCCCCCAACACGACCACGACAACGACCGGAGACGAACCTGCCAACAGCTTCTCGATCGTCCACACCGCGACGAAGGGCTCGACGGCGACCGTGTCGATCGCGGCCCCCGGCCCGGGGAAGGTCGAAGCCTCCGGCAGCCGCACCAAGACCGCGAGAACGACGGTCGCGAAGGCCGGTGCGGCGAAGGTAGCGATCAAGCTGACGAACGCCGCCACCAGAGTGCTCAGGAAACCCAATCGTCGCTCGTTGACGGTCAAGGTGACCCTCCGCTTCACGCCTACCGGCGGCAAACAGGCCATCAAGACGCTGTCCCTCACCTTCAAGAGCAAGGCCGGGCGCTAGATGCGCACGCGGCGAGCACAGCCCCTCGCATCCGGCCACCACGGCGCCCAAGGAGCCCACATGACGAAGCCCTCATCAGCCCCCACGAGCGGACCGACGCAGCGCAGATCCTTCCTCTCTCGCCCGTCGCTACGGCTCCTGTTGATAGCCGTCGCAGTGGGTCTGTCCAGCGCGAGCGCCAACCCGCCCGCGACGGCCGCCGAAATCTGCCCAAACGCCACGCTGCGTGAACAGAACAACTCGACCGAACTGCCTGAATGCCGGGCGTACGAGATGGTCAGCTCCCCCTACAAGCAGGGATTCGACTTGGAGCGGCAGGCCTTCTCTGACGATGGGCTGGTCAATTACTTCTCCGCAGGCAGCTTCGCCGGAAACGGGCTCGGCCTCATCAGCAACGAGTACATGGGGGTGCGGACCGGCGACGGCTGGGAAACACGGTCGCTGAATCCGCCTGGCGAATCGTTCGAAACGATTTTCCAGGAAACCGCGACTTTCGCCAGTGATCTCCGGTCCTCCGTCGTGGCGTTCGTACCCCGCAAAGATCCCTCCGGAGAAGGGAATGGCTTCTACGTTCGCGACTTCAATGGGACATTCACGCGAGTGGGCAGGGGCCCGGTCCCCAATCAGAGTCAGGTCGGTGAAAACGACGTGCTGTCGGTGTTGGCCACATCGGATGACCTCTCACACCTGGTCTTTGGTGGAGAGACGGGCTGGCTAGGACTCGAGTATGTCGGCGTCGGCGAAGCCGCCGTGTTGCGTCAAGAAAACGTCGACAACAACGGGAACACACTGCCGGAAACATCATGCGCCCCTCCAGCGATCTCCGGCGACGGCCGAGTCCTGGTGTTCGGATGCGCCCAGGCCAAGATCTGGGCGCGGGTCGGCGGGGCGACAACGGTCGCCGTGTCGGGGTCTGAATGCACAAGGGGCCCGTCGGACCCAGGCGGCGTGTGCAACGGCCCCTCCGGGGCCGCGTACGCCGGCAGCGCAGGCGACGGTTCCCGAGTGTTCTTCACGACCTCACAGCAGCTCGTCAACGGCGACATCGACCAGACCAAGGACCTGTACGCCTGCGACATCCCGCCCGGAACGCCCGGTCCCGTCGGTACGGCCAACCCCTGCGCGTCGCTGACGGAGATCTCCGGCGCGGCGACCGGCGCGAACGTCCAGAGCGTCGTTGCGGTCTCCGAGGACGGCTCGCGTGTCTACTTCGTGGCCGAAGGCGCCGTGCTCGCCCCCAACGCGGGTGCCAACGACGAAACCGCCGTCGCTGGCAATCGCAACCTCTACGTGTGGACGAAGGACCCAGAACACCCAGCGGGGACGACGGCGTTCGTGGGCGCCATCGATACCAACGGCATCACCCGTGCTCAGACGACCGCGGACGGCCGCTACCTGGTGTTCGCGACGACAAGCGCGCTGGTAACCCGCGGTCCAGGTGAAGACACCGACGAACGGTTCGACGTGTACCGCTATGACGCCAAGTCTCAGATGATGCAGCGGGTCTCGACCTCCGTTACCGACAGCGGGGGCAACGCCCCAGGATTCGACGCGTTGCCATCGGGAATGAGCGCCAACGGGTCGATGGTCGTCTTCGAAACGGCCGAGGCCCTTTCGCCCCAAGACATCGACGGCGTCACCGACGTGTACCTATGGCACGACGGCCGCGTGTCCCTGATCTCCCACGGCGGCGGCGAACACTCGGGAATCGACGCCTCCGGCCAGAACATCTATTTCGTCACCGACCGCCCGCTGACCGCCGGCGACCGCGATGTGAACGTCGACATCTACGACGCGCGCATCGACGGCGGCTTCGATCTGAGCCGCCAGGCGCCGTGCTCGGGCGACGCGTGCCAGGGCCCATCCAGCACTCCGCCCGTGTCTGCCGGTGCTCCGGGCAGCGAGACGCTGCAAGGGGCGGGGAACCCGCCGCAACCGCTGGCGGCCGAACACACGAAACCCAAGCCGCTGACACGCCAACAGAAGCTCGCAAAGGCCCTGAAGCTGTGTCGAAAGCAGCCCAAGCACAAGCGGCTGGCGTGTGAGCGCCAGGCGCGAAAACGATACGCGCCGCTCAATCGGTCAGCGCGGAGGAGTCATCGATGACCAACAAGAGAACGGAGGCCTCGATGATTTGGATTCGAAGCGGCCTGGCGGCGATCATGGGATTGGTCGTCTTGTTGACCGCGGGGTTCGTGTCCTCGGCTCCCGCGGCGGCAGCCGGCCCCGCGTCACCGTACATCACGGACTTCAGCGCGCGAACGCTGGATGAAGCCGGCAACGACGACACCGTGGCCGGCGGCCATCCCTTCGAAGCTGTGACCTCGTTCCTGCTCCCGGCTGGCGCGATCGAGTCCGCCAAGAGCGTATTCACCGAATTGCCCGCCGGGTTCGTTGCCAACGTGGCGGTGGCGGCACGCTGCCGTTTCGAGCAGCTACGCCCGCCCAGCGATCCAAACAACTCGGACTGCCCGGCGGCCACTCGGATCGGCACGATCGAACTTGAAACGCTCAACGGCGCCGAAAACAAGTCAATCCTCCCGCTGTACAACATCGTGGCCGAGCGTGGCTACCCAGCCGAGCTCGGGTTCAACTTTCTATCGAAGGCAGTCATGCTGTATCCGCGACTGCGACCGCGCACGGGAGCGTACGGGGTCACGGTGGCCAGTCCGGGCATAACCGAGGCGGCCGGGATCACGGGAGTCAAGGTGTCGCTGTTCGGGATCCCCTCGCAGGACAATGGAACCGGTGGCGCGTTGATGCCGTTCATGTCAGACCCGACCAACTGCCAAGAGGCGGCACCCTCGACGAAGGTGTTTGTGGACTCGTGGTGGTATCCCGGACGTTTGCTGGAAGCTGGTTCGTCAGACTTCGGCGAACCAGACCCCAGTGATCCAACGTGGAGGACGGCGATCGCCCCCGAGCCCCCGGTGACGGGTTGTGATTCTCCGGCGTTGGCGTCGCAGTTCGCGCCGACGATCGAGTCGCACCCGACCCAGGAAGCCGGCTCCTCACGAGCCGACGCGCCGTCGGGGTACACGGTCGACCTCGACTTCCCGCAGACCAACGACCCGACGGATACCTCGTCCACGGTCGATCCGTCGGTGCCGGGCGCGCCGCCGTTGAAGGACGCGACGGTCACGTTGCCCGCGGGCGTGGCGATCTCGCCGTCCGCAGCCGACGGTCTGGAAGGCTGCTCAGACCAGGCCTCGGATCCGGCCGGCGATCAGGTGCATTACGACACGACGAACCTCGTGACGTGCCCGGAAGCGTCGAAGATCGGGTCCGTGATCGCAACGTCGCCCTTGTTGGCGCAACGTGACCCGGAAACCGACGAAGTGATCGGTGCGGACCCTGTCGGCGGCGACGTGTACGTGCTGAAGCCCCACCCGGGCGACCTCGCCCAGGGCCGGGACGGCTCGTTCCGCGTTCTGATCGTGGTCAGCTCCGTGAAGTACGGGCTCAACGTGAAGCTTCCCGGCACCGTCACCGCCAACAAAGAAACCGGCCAGCTGACTGCCACGTTCCTGGAAAACCCGCAGCTGCCGGTCAAGCATCTCGAGATCAAGCTGAAGCCGGGCCCGCGGGCGCCTTTGGCGAACCCGAGCACGTGCGGCACGTTCACGACCACCACCGATCTGGTGCCGTGGAGCACTCCGGGTACCCCGGATGCGCACCCGTTCTCGAGCTTTGACATCACCGAAGGCGCAAACGGCACACCGTGCGTCAGTTCGCCCGCCGCGCGGGCGTTCGGTCCGTCGATGAGCGCCGGGAACACCCAGACCCAAGCCGGCGCCGCGAGCCCGTTCACGCTGCACATCGGTAGAGCCGACTCAGAACAGGAACTGCACAACATCGACGTGACGACACCCAAGGGGTTCGTCGCGAAGCTCGCAGGCATGCCCTACTGCCCCGATGCGGCGATCGCCGCCGCCGCGAGCAACACGGGCGCCGCCGAGCAGGCGAGCCCGTCGTGTCCGGCCGCCAGCCAGGTCGGGAGCGTCACGACCGCCGCAGGTCCAGGGTCGAACCCCTACTACGTCTCAGGCAAGGCGTATCTGGCCGGCCCGTATGAGGGCGGCTCGCTCAGCGTCGTGTTCATCACCCCCGCGGTCGCGGGGCCGTTCGACCTCGGGAACGTTGTCGTCCGCGCACCCGTGTTCGTGGACCCGGAAACGGCGCAGGTGACGGTGAAGAGCGACGCGATCCCGCAGATACTCGACGGGGTCCGCTTGCAGGTCCGCAGTCTTGACGTGACGATCAACAAGGAAGACTTCGTGCTGAACCCGACCAACTGCACGGCGTCGGCGGTCAACGCGATGATCGCCGGAGGTGCTGCGGGCGAAGCGGTCGAGAACGTTTCGAACCGTTTCCAGGTCGGCGGGTGCGACAAGCTGAAGTTCGCGCCGAGGTTCAGCGCGTCGATTAAGGGCCACGCCTCCAAACTCAACGGGGTGATCCTCACGACGAAGGTGCTCTACCCCTACGCCGGGGAAGGCGCGGCGAACCTGACGCGCGTGAAAGTCGAACTGCCCAAGCAGCTGCCGTCGCGGCTGACGACGCTGCAGCAGGCGTGCCCCGCGGCGCAGTTCGCCAAGAACCCGGCCGGGTGCCCCGCCGGCTCGGTCGTCGGGCACGCCACAGTCCACACACCGGTGCTGCCCGTGCCGCTCACCGGCCCGGCGATCTTCGTCAGCCACGGCGGAGAAGCATTCCCGTCGCTGACGATGGTGCTGCAGGGCGATGACATCACCGTCGACCTCGTCGGGACCACGTTCATCAGCAAAGCCAGCATCACTTCAACGACGTTCAAGAACGTTCCCGATGTGCCGTTCTCGAGCTTCGAACTGACGCTCCCCGAAGGCCGGTACTCCGCGCTCGGCGCGAACCTGCCGGCGAAGGCGAAATACAACCTCTGTGGGCAGAAGCTCGTGATGCCAACAGAACTGATCGCGCAGAACGGCAGCATGATCCACCAGAAAACCCCGATCACGACCACAGGCTGCACCAAAGCTTCGCTGAGCAGGGCACAGAAGCTCACCCGCGCACTCAACGCCTGCAAGCACAAAGCCAAGGGCAAGCAGGCCGGGTGCGCCCGGGCCGCACGCCGCGAGTTCGGGGTCGCTGCACGGTCCGGGCGCGGGAGAGCGTAGCCGGCCCACACGCGCGCGCCGGTGGGAGCCGCTCGGCGTGGGAGAATCCGGGCATGGTCGATGTTGTGAGTGACACCGAGCGCCCTGGTGTTTGACGAGGTGCTGATTGCGGAGGCTGCGCGTTGGGGCGCGGCGGTCCACCAGAAAACCTCGATCACTTAGGTTCCCGGGCGTGGAGGGCTTCACCGAGCGCGTCGTGAACCCTCAGGCGCGTCGGGCCAGCTGATGTCTACCCGGATCCTGTACATCGACGACTCAGGTAAGCCGGAACCGCAGCACGAATCGAAGGCTGTTGTGCTTGCGGGCTTCGCGATCAACGCCGAGGACTACGGCGTTCTGTCGCGGCGCATCCTTGGTGCAAAGAGGGCTTTCTATCCGGGGCGCGGGCAGCCACAGAGCTGGGAGATCAAGTCCTCTCAGATCATCAAGCCGAACCCCTGGAAACGGAAAAAGAACCAAGGCTTCTGCGATGAGATCGTCCGTCTGCTGAGCACCATGGGAGCGAGCACCTACGCGGCCACGGTGGAGAAGCACCGCATGCACCATTCGATGACGCTTGCCACGAGCATGCCGCTGCTGCTCCAGATCCTCGCCGAGCACTTCGCTGCCGAATGCCAAGCCTTGGGGAGGACCGGCATGCTCATCGCCGACTGGTCCGGTCACCAGCACGATCAGCACGCAAGCCAGTGCGTCGCGAGCTTCGTGGTCTCCTGCCACCTGCCGCTACATCCGGCCGTGTACTACGGCAGCTCCCATTCAGTTGAGGGCATCCAGGTGGCAGACCTGATCGCCGGTATCCGACGAAGAGCAAGCGAACGCGACCGCAACCTGGAGAACCTCGACACGACCCTGGCGAGTATCCAGGCGGTGCAGGTCGCGAAGAGGACCTGCAAGGGTCGCCACCACGCGAACCGGATTTCCGTGTTCTAGCGGTCTCCTGCCGAGAGTTGCAGCGCCGCACTGCTTGAGGTGCTTATAATGGACGGGTCGTAGGTTCGGTTAGTAGGCGCAAGCTGAATGCAACCGAAGTACCTGCGGCATTGGGGCCCCGGATCGCACGGGGTCCCTTCGTTTAAGAACTCCCACAAGCAGCCGCTCGGTGGTTCGCTGGCAATCAACTGCGCGGCCAATCACGGCTTCCCTTCAGGAGGATGAACGGGTCCGCCAAGACCAGCTGAGCACCGCATAGGCGGTGTCGGCGCCGAGATGGCCGATCAATAGCCCTTGTGTGGCCGATCGCGTGTAGACAAAGCGCCACCGCTACAGGTTGTGCACGCCGCACCGGTTTCAAGGAGCCGCGAAGACGGGTTACCGGCACGCGGCGCGTGCCGCCATAGCGATCGCCGCAACCCTCGGCGTACTCCTGCTCGCCTTCTCCGCCCAGGCGCACGCGACGCCCGGTCACGCCTTCGCCGGTTCCTTCGGCGGTCCCGGCACAGAAGACGGCCAGTTCGCGCCGCCGCCGCCCTACATGTCCCCCGGCGTCGGGGTTGGTCTTGCCGGGGAAGTGTTCGCCGTTGACGTCATCGGTTTCGGCTCCAATCGGATACAGCGCTTCGATGCCGGCGGGACCTTCCAGTCAATGACCTCGGTCGACGTCTTCGAAGCCCCGTCGGGCGGTATCGCCGTGGACTCGGCGCTCGCCGGCGGCGTGTACGTGACGGGCACTAGCTTCGCGACGGGCGTTTCAGGGGTGGCGAAGTACAGCGCTGCGGGCTTGTTCGAATACACCCTCGACCCGTCGCCCTCGGAAACGAGCATCAACTTTGGCAAGGCACTCGCGGTCGACCCCGCGAACGGCACGGTCTATGCCGCGGCGACGAACGTCAATACCGGAGCGCAGGTGATCGACTCCTTCAGCCAGGCCACCGGTGCGTTCATCGCCTCGTTCAACGGCGAAACCGGCTCGCCGGACGGCGGCTTTGTCTGTCCGTCCAGCCTCGCCGTCGACCCGAGCCACGACGTCTACGTGCTCGACCCGTGCAAGGGCGCGGGCCGCGTCGACCGCTACTCAGCTGCCGGCGTGTATGAAGCCACGGTCGATGACGGCAGCCGTGGCGCCCCGCAGGCTGTCGCGACCGACCCGAAAACAGGCGAAGTGTACGTCGCGGAGGCCGGTCCTTCCGGTCCACAGATCACGAACTTCAGCGGCGGGGGAACGAGCCTCGTCTACACGATTCCGGCGGCGAACGTCGGCGTTCTGTCCGGCCTTGCGGTCGGCCCGGACGGCACGGTCTATGCCTTCGATGATGCGAACGACGTCGTTGACCGGTTCACCGCGTTCGTCGGCCCGACGGTCACGACCGCACCGGCTACTGAACTCGAATCGACGTCGGCGACGCTCAACGGCACGATCGACCCGGGTGGTATCGGCTCCGAATACCACTACGAATACGGTCCGGACACGAGCTACGGCTCGAGCACCGCGTCGCTCACCGCAGGCTCGGGCTCTGGTGCGATCGAAGCCCCGGCCCCGGTTACGGGACTTGTCCCGAACACGACCTATCACTACCGGATCGTCGGCACGACCTCCGGTTCGATCGTGGGCGTTGACCAGACGTTCATGACGCCCGCCGCGCCCCCAACGCTCGACGGGTCACCGGCGTTCGTCACGACCATCACACCGACACAAGCCCGGGTGCATGGGACCGTCAACCCCGAGCACAGCCTGACGAGCTTCCGCATCGAATACGGGACAACCACGGCGTACGGTTCCGCGGCGCCGGAAGCCGGCGCGGAAGTCGGCGAACAGTCCACCGACCAGCCTGTCGCGACGGCGCTCACCGGCCTCGAACCGGGCACGCTCTACCACTACCGGGTGAGCGCCGAAAACGGCGTCGAAGGAGCGCAGACCGGCGCGGATGGCACGTTCTTCACGGCGCCTGCCGCGCCCGCGTCCGCCGGCGAACTCACGACGGGGAAGGCGACGCTGACGGGGACGATCGATCCGCACGGCGCGGCGACGACCTACCACTTCAACTACGGCCCGGGCACCTCTTACGGCTCGAGCACTCCTGAGCTCAGCGCCGGGTCCGCAAACAGCGAACAGGCTGTCTCGGAACACGTCTCGGGCCTCTCGCCAGGGACGACCTACCACGTCCAGGTCGTCGCGACGACCAATGGCATCACAAGCGCCGGTGCCGACGGCACCTTCACCACGGCGCCCGCACCCGGCGCGACGGTGTCGGACCCGGTCGCGGTCACGACGAACTCGGCGACGCTGCAGGGCGCGGCGGACACCCACGGCCTCGCTGGCAGCTACCACTTCGAGGTGGCCGCCACGGAAGGCTCCTTCACGGCCAGTACCCCCGAGCAGCCCCTGTCTGCCGCCAACGGACAGCAGCCCGTGAGCGTTCCGGTCAGCGGCCTCCCTTCAGGCCAGAGCCTCCGGGCTCGCCTGATCGTCACCAGCAACGAAGCGACGCAGGTTTCAGAACCCCTCGTCTTTACGACCGCGACCCCGCCGCCCGAAGGCTTCCCTGCCCCGCCCTCGCCCGGTTCGCTCTACGGCTGCACCGCGCCGAAGCTCAACTCCGTCAACGGCAAGGTCAAACCCGGCTCGACGATCACAATCTCGGGCTCGGACCTTGGACTCGCCGGCTCGGTGCTGCTCGGCGAATACACCCTGAACACGACGGGCTGGACGGCGACCGGGTTCACGATCGAGGTCCCCACGGACGCCACCGGCACGCTCGGGCTGACCATCAACTGCGGCGCAGTGTCGAACACCGTCGCGCTCGCCACGACCGGCGCACCCTCAAACGCTTTCGCGATCACCAAGAAGGCCGTCAAGGGAAATACAGCGACACTCACGGTCGAACTCCCCGGGCCCGGCACGCTGCAGACCTCCGGCGCCCGGACGAAGAGCACCACCGCCAGGGTCAACGCAGTCGGCACCGAGACCATCCACGTGACCCTCCGCAAGGCCGGCGTCAAGGCACTCGCCAAAGCTAGGAAACGAGGCCTCGGGGTCGCAGTCCAGATCCGGTTCATCCCGACGGGCGGCGCAGTCGCCAGCCAGACGACCACCGTCACGTTCAAGCGCAAGGGCGGGCACCGATGACCGACCACTCGACCGCCAATACCCCGGCAACCTCGTCAAAGGACCTCCGCATGCACGCCATCATCACCGCCCGCCGCCCCCGGATCGCCCGGACCCGCCGTCTTGCATGCGCGCTGGCCACGCTGGCCGCGGTATGTAGCGGAGCCCTGGGCGCCTTGGCCACACCCGCGCTTGCCGGCGGTTGCCCCAACGAACAGCTCCGCAGCGAAAACAACAGCACACGGCTGCCCGAATGCCGAGCCTACGAGATGGTCACGCCGCTGTACAAGGAGGGCTTCCCGCTCATCCCGCAGATCTTCAACGACGAAGGTACGCTCGCCTATCAGTCGACCGGCAGCTTCGCGGGCAACGGCGTGGGCTCCCTGGGTAACGAGTACGTCGCGAGGCGATCCTCAGCAGGGTGGGCGACAACGTCGCCGGACCCGCCAACGTCAACTTACATCTCGGCCATCACCGCCGCCACTGAGGGCCTGTCGGCCGATCTCCGCTCGTCGCTGTGGGACAGCGAACGCACCGAACCACCCGCAGAGGACGCGCAGACGTTCCTCTACCTGCGTGGCCCTGACGGGTCGATGACGCGCGTTGGTCCGGCCGGTGTCCCGGGGGTGGATGAAGCGTTCGCATCCGTCATGGGGACCTCATCGGACCTCACGCACATCGTCTTCCAGCACGAGGGAGGGGCTGGGAGCGCTCAAGCTTCCACAATGTTTGAGTACGTCGGGACGGGCAACGAAAGCCCTGCCCGCTCAGTGAGCGTTGACAACGGCGGCAATCAGCTGCCGGCTGAAGTTTGCCCTGCGGGGATGTCCACCGACGGGCGCGTGATCGCCATTATCTCCTCATGCCACGAAGGCCTCTCGCAGGTGTGGGCGCGGGTCGCTGAGTCAGCGACCGTAGCCGTGTCGGGCTCTGAGTGCACTCGAGTCCCAAGCGATCCCGGAGGCGCGTGTAGCGCTGTGGCTGCCGTCGCCTTCGCCGGCATGGCCACCGATGGCTCACGGGTGTATTTCACCACGGCCCAGCAGCTCGTAAACGGCGACACCGACCAGACGAACGACCTGTACGAGTGCGACATTCCACCGGGGAACCCGGCGCCGGTGGGCACCGCGAACCCCTGCACGTCGCTGATCGAGGTCTCCGGCGATGTGACCGGCGCGAACGTCGAGAACGTCGTGAACGTCTCCGAAGACGGCTCGCACGTGTACTTCATCGCCCAGGGCGTCCTGGCCTCCAACCTCGGCACCAACGATGCAAGGGCAGCTGCGGGCGATAACAACCTCTACGTATGGGAGAAGGACGCCGCGCACCCCGCCGGGCAGACGACGTTCGTCGCGAAGCTCGAAGCCAACGACATATCAGACAGCACGACTAAAACAGCACCGCAGAGCACCGTCGACGGCCGCTACCTGGTCTTCACCACGCCGAGCAGGCTCCTCGTCTCAGACACCGACGAAGCACCGGATGTCTACCGTTATGACGCGCAGACAGGCGCCCTGTTGCGCCTCTCGATCGACAGCTCCGGGACGGGCGGAAACGAACCGGGGGCAGGAGCGACGCTGCCGCTCGGCAATAGGAAAGTCTTGGCCGCGGCTCGCGCCCGGCCGACGGCACTGACCGCCGACGGGAGCACCGTCATCTTCGAAACGGCGGAGGCGCTCTCGCCTGCCGACAATGACGGCGTCAGCGACGTCTACGAGTGGCACGAAGGGCGGGTGTCGCTGATCTCAAACGGCGGCGCCGTCTCTACGTTCGGGCCTGGGGCTATCGGTATCACCCCGTCGGGCCGGGACATCCTTTTCGTGACGGGCCAGCCGTTGACAGGGGGCGACGCCGGTACCGAAGAAGACGTCTACGACGCCCGCGTCGAAGGTGGCTTCCCCGCCACCACATCGGCTCCGTGCTCCGGTGAAGCGTGCCAGGGTGGGCCGCCGCCTCAGCCGCTGCCACCAAGCACGCCCGCAAGCGCTGCATTCAACGGACCGGGCAGCCCGCTCACGCCCGAAACCCCGCCGGCCAGTCAACCGAAGCCCAAGCCACAGACGGCGGCGCAGAAGCTCGCCAAGGCACTGAAGGCCTGCCGATCCAAACACAGCAAGAGCAAGCGAAAGGCGTGCGAAAAGCGAGCGCGCACCACCTACCGGAGGGCCAAGTAGATGACCACCTTCAACCACATCCACAAGGCCCGCACCCTCCTGCTCGTCGTCGCTGCGCTGCTGTGCCTCGCCGCACCGGCTGAGGCCTCTGGCCCCGACCTGTTCAACGTCGAAAACTTCACGGCCGGCATCTTCGACGAAGCCGGCCACGACTACACGCTCGCCGGCGGCCACCCGTTTGAAGCCGCCACCTCATTTTCCTTCGCCGACAACGGGGCGGAACTCGGTGCGGCTTTCGGGCCGCTTGAGCCAGTCAAGAGCATCTTCACCGAACTGCCGCCCGGGTTCGTCGGCAACGTGGCCGCTGCCGAACGCTGCCCGTTCGCCAAGATCGAAGGGTTCTTCATCACGTGTCCACCCGGAAGCATCGTCGGACAAGTTTTCATCACGGTCAACATCCCGACCGGTGCACACCCCCTCTACAACGTATTGCCCGCGCCGGGGTATCCAGCCGAGTTCGCGTTCAACTTCGCCGGAAAAATCGTCGTGATCTACCCGCAGCTGCGCCCGCGGACCGGTGGCTACGGGATTAACGTCGTCGCACCCGCGGCCACCGTTATCGGACTCACCGCCGTCAAGGTCCAGCTTTACGGTGTCCCCTCGGCGCAAAACGGCAGCCGCGGCGCGCCGATCCCTTTGATCTCAAACGGCGTCAACTGCTCAGAAGCCCAGCCGACGACCAGGATCATCTCTGATTCCTGGGTGCATCCGGCGGCCGAACTGTCCAGCGGCGGCGATTTTGGCATCCCGGACCTCAGCGACCCCTTCTGGAAGACCGCCACGGCCGTCTCTCCGGCGGTGACGGACTGCGAAAACCCGGCGCTCACCTCGCAATGGGATCCCAGCATCGAAGCGAAGCCTCTACAGCAGACCGCGGGGATCCAGGCGGATCAGCCGATGGGGTTGAAAGTCGCCCTCGACTTCCCACAGTCGAACGACCCGACCGACCCGAACACCGTGTTCGACCCGTCGATTCCGCAGGCCCCGGAGCTCAAGGACGCGACGGTTGTCCTTCCGCCAGGCGTGAGCATCTCACCGTCCGCGGCCGCCGGCCTCGACGGCTGCTCAGACCAGGCATCGGACCCTGCGGGCGATCAGGTCCACTATGACAACACGACGCCGGTCAGCTGCCCCGACAGCTCGAAAATCGGCACGCTCGTCGGCACCTCCCCGCTCCTGGCGACCCGCAACCCGGTCAACGACCAGATCACCGGAGCCGAGCCGTTGCCTGGCGACCTCTACGTCTTGAAGCCCCATCCGGGCGACCTGCCGCCCGGCGGGCACGGCGGAACCTTCCGTGTGCTCCTGCAGGTGGAGGACAAGAACGACGGGATCAACGTGAAGGTCCCAGGGACCGTCGTCGCGGACCCCACGACGGGCCAGCTGACGGCGACGTTCACGGAAAACCCACAGCTGCCCGTCAAGCACCTCGACCTGACGTTCAAGACCGGGCCACGGGCGCCGCTCGCGACACCGGTGACGTGCGGGACGTTCACGACGACGAGCGACATGGTGCCGTGGAGTACGCCGGGCACACCGGACGCGCACCCGACGTCGAGCTTCCAGGTCGCGTCGGGTCCGAGCGGCGCGGCGTGCGTGAGCACGCCGCAGGAGCGGCCGTTTAGTCCGGCGCTGAGCGCCGGGACGGAATCGGCTGCTGCCGGAGCTTCAGCCCCGTTCGTGCTGAAGCTGACCCGTGAGGACGGGGAACAGGAGATCGGCGCCCTGAGCCTGACGATGCCCCCGGGTTTCACGGCACGCCTGACGGGGATTCCGTACTGCTCAGAGGCGGCGATCGCTGCAGCCGCTGCGAAGACCGGAGCAGAGGAGCAAGCCAACCCCTCCTGCCCGACCGCAAGCCAGATCGGCAGCGTGACGACCGGCGCAGGCCCCGGCAGCAACCCCTACTACGTCAACGGCAACGCGTACCTGGCGGGCCCGTACAAGGGTGCCCCCCTGAGCCTGGTGTTCATCACCCCGGCGGTGGCGGGCCCCTTCGACCTGGGCTCCGTGGTTGTGAGGGCCGCGGTCATCATCAACCCGAGCACGGCGCAGGTGACAGTCAAGACCGACCCGTTGCCGCAGGTAGTCGACGGGGTGCCGCTGCGTATCCGCTCGATTGTGGCGAGGGTTGATCGTCCCGGGTTTGCGCTGAACCCGACGAACTGCAGCTCGATGAGCGTGTCGGGAGAAGCTCTGGGGTCCTCCGGCGCGAGCGCTGCTCTGTCAAGCCATTTCCAGGTCGGAGGCTGCGCGGGCATGCGCTTCTCCCCGAAGTTCTCGGTCTCCACGACCGGGCAGGCCTCGAAAGCTAATGGGGCGAGCCTCACGGCGAAGCTCACCTACCCTTATGCCGCTGCTGGAGCGGTCAACTTGACGAGGGTCAAAGTCGAACTGCCGAAGCAGCTGCCGTCGCGGTTGACGACGCTGCAGAAGGCGTGCACCTCGGCGCAGTTCGACGCGAACCCCGCCGGCTGCCCCGGGGCGTCGATTATCGGGCATGCCAGCGTCAACACACCCCTCCTGCCGGTCCCGCTGACCGGCCCCGCGTATTTCGTCTCCCACGGTGGGGAAGCGTTCCCGTCGCTGATCATGGTGCTGCAGGGCTACGGCATCACGGTGGACCTGGTCGGTACGACGTTCATCAGCAAGGCCGGGATCACGTCAACGACGTTCAAGACGGTCCCCGACGTGCCGTTCTCGACGTTCCAGCTGACGTTGCCGCAGGGCCAGTTCTCAGCGCTCGGCGCGAACCTCCCCGGCAAGGCGAAATACAGCTTCTGTGGGCAGAAGCTCGCGATGCCAACAGAAATGATCGCGCAGAACGGCGCGACGATCCACCAGAGCACCCCGATCACCACCACGGGCTGTGCGAAAGCGTCGCTCAGCAGGGCACAGAAGCTCACCCGGGCGCTGAACGCGTGCAAGCACAAAGCCAAAGGTAAGCAGGCCGGCTGTGCGCGGGCCGCACGACGCCAATTCGGGGTCGCGGCACGCTTCGGGCGCGGGAAGGCGTAGCGCGCGGCCACGCGCGGCGGTGTCGGGCCTGGAAGCGGCCTGGATTTCCTGGTCGTTGAGCCGGCGCTACCACCGACGCGAACATGCTCTCCCGGCCCGTGACGCGACATTGTCCCCGCTGGGAACGCCACATTCTCCCCGCTACTATCTTTATATTCTCCCCGCTGACTATCAGCCGAGGATCGTCGACCGCGAGCTCGCGGGACGCCTCGGTGCCGTTGGCGCGGTCGTGATCGAGGGGCCGAAGGCTTGTGGGAAGACGGCCACTGCCCGCCAGGTCGCGGCGAGTGAGGTGCTGCTGGACGTGGACGCAAACGCTCGCGCGGCGATTGCGGTCGATCCGTCGCTCGTGCTCGACGGGCCGACACCTCGACTGATCGACGAGTGGCAGATCGAGCCGACGATCTGGAATTTCGTGCGCAGAGCGATCGACGAACGCTCACAGTCGGGCCAGTTCGTCTTGACCGGCTCGGCAGTTCCTCCTGATGACATCACGCGGCACACGGGTGCGGGGCGCATCACCCGCCTGCGGATGCGCCCGATGAGCCTCTTCGAGACGGGCCGTAGTACCGGGCGCGTGTCGCTGCGGGAAATGCTGGATGGAGCGTTGAGCTCAACGGCCGACCCGGGCCTGACGGTCGCAGACCTCGCCGAGGAGGTTGCGCGCGGTGGATGGCCGGGCCTTCGCTCGCGCCCGCTCGCCGATGTCCTGGTCGCTCTGCGCGACTACCTCGGGGAGATCGCCCGCGTCGACATCGGCCGTGTCGATGCGACCGATCGCGACCCGCGCCGCGTGGCGCGGCTGTTGCAGAGCCTCGCGCGCAACGTCGCCACCCACGCCGCGTCGACGACGCTTGCCAAGGACACCGGTGGCGCGGACGGCCCGTTGAAGGACGACACGGTGCGCGTATACATCGACGCGCTGGAGCGGCTGATGGTTGTCGAGGACCAGCCCGCCTGGGCGCCGCACTTGCGATCCAGGCACCGGCTTCGCACCGCGCCGAAGCGCCACTTCGTTGACCCCTCGCTGGCCGTCGCGGCGTTGCGCGCGACACCAGATCGGCTGCTGGGGGATCTCAAGCTGTTTGGCTACCTGTTCGAGTCCCTCGTCGTGCGCGACCTGCGTGTCTACGCGCAGGCGGCGGACGCGCAGGTCTCGCAGTACCGCGACAGCGGCGGTCTCGAGGTCGACGCGGTCGTCGAGACCGCCGACGGTCGGTGGATCGCGTTCGAGGTCAAGCTCGGGACCGGACAGATCGACGACGCCGCAGCCAACCTGCGGCGGTTTGCCGCGCGAATAGACACGGCAACGTGCGGCATCCCAGCGTCGCTGGGCGTAATCGTCGCAACCGGCTACAGCTACCGTCGTGAGGACGGCGTAGCGGTCATCCCGATCGGCGCACTCGGACCGTGAGGCGAACAAGCATCCACTTGGCTCCGGAACGGCGCGGCGATCCATCGGAGACCCCCGATCACCTAGGTTCCCCAGGGGTGGAGGCTTCACCGAGCGCGACGTGAACCTCAGGCGGCTGAGCTACCTCAGCGCCCTGAGACGCGAGAGGGACCACCGCCGGATTGATGTTCTCGGCGGTGATCTGGCCGGCGCCGAGCGGCGGCCACTCGGTAGCTCGCTGGAAATCACATTGTGGGCCAATCACGGCCTCCCCTGCACGCGGGTAACGAGTCCGTCAAGACCGGCTGAGCATCGTATCGGCGGTATCGGCGCCCAGACGGCCGATAGATGGCCCTTGTGTGGCCGATCGGATGTAGACAAAGCGCCACCGCTACAGGTTGTGCACGCCGCACCGGCGGCCATTTCTTCTCCCTGCGCGCTTGAGAACGCCGTTTCGGGCTTCTGACCGCGCCCGTCGCGGCTGTCCCTCGACGCGCGAAGCCGCGCCGGCCGGCGCCCTGAAGCGAGGTGCAGCGGCCGCCGAGCTGCACGACAGTCACGATCGCCACAGGACGCGCATCACCGGCATTCCGCTCCGCCGCCTGCTGCTCGCGCTGCCAGCGACACTCTTCCTCAGCGTCGCCTTCACGGTCCCGAGCGCCTCCGCAACCACGGGCCACAGCCTCGCAGGCGAGTTTGGTGGCTTTGGTTCGAGCGATGGGTTGTTCAACCCCGCGCCGGCCGGCGTCGGGGTCCTGGCGTCCTCGGGTGAGGTGTTCGTCGCTGATCCCGCGAGCGACGGCGGAAGCGTAAGGCGGGTGCAGCGGTTTGACGCCTCCGGTGCGTTCGTGTCGTCGTTTGAGGTCGAAGGGCCCGACCCCCTCAACACGGAGTCGGCCCTGGCGGTTGACCCGTCGGGGACAGGTGCGGTGTATGTGCTCGGGCTCCGCGACGTCGGCGGGAGTACCGTGTTCAAGTTCAGCGCAGACGGCACATTCGAGTACGAATTGGACCAGGCGGGCTCGGGCACGTCGTTTAATCTCGAAGGCGGTGGGGCGCTCGCGGTTGATCCGCTCGATGGGACGGTGTACGTGTCGGCCAGGGATGGCAGCGGTGCGCCGGTCGTTGATCGCTTCGATGGGTCCACCGGCGCGTTCATCGACTCGATCAATGGATCGAGCTCACCCGAGGGCGGGTTCTTGTGCCAACTGACCAGTCTCGCGGTCGACAGCTCGCACAACGTATACGCGCTCGACCCGTGCAAGGGCCCATACGGGACCGGCCAGGTCGACCAATTCGCGGCCGATGGCACGTTCGGCGAGATCGTCGACGACGGCAGCCGCGGTGCACCGAAGGCGGTGGCCGTCGACCCGTCCTCTGATGAGGTGTACGTCGCGCAGGAAGCAGCCGTTCAGCCCGGGCAGGTATTCGGCCTCCTGACGCCGCACGTCACGCAGTTTGCCGCCGGTGGCGGCGCGGCGATCTCGACGTTTGATCTCGGCGACACGTTTAGCCTCGGCGCCGTCAATGGTGTGGTCGGCATGGCGGTCAGCGGCGCGGGAACCGTGTATCTGGATAACGGCTCCACCGTGCAGGTGGCACGCTTTGAGACGTTCGAAGGTCCGACGGTCCTCAGCGGCAGTTCGTCGGTACAGAGCGCCCGGGAAGCAACGGTTGAAGGCACGGTCGATCCGGGCGGTGTCTCCTCGACGTACCACTTCGAGTACGGCAACGGATCCTCCTACGACACGCAGACCGTCGAGTCGGCCGCGGGCACCGGCAGCGGCGCCGTCACGGTCTCGGCCACCTTGAAAGGCCTGCAGCCGAACAAGACCTACCACTACCGACTCGTGGGCACAAACCCCTCGGGGTCGATCGACGGCGCTGATCAAACGTTCACGACGGCGCAGGCTCCGGCGTCGGTCGAACGCCCGGAGTTTGCGTCGGAGGTCGGACCACGCAGCGTTCGTCTTCACAGCGCGGTGAACCCCAACAGCACAGGGTCGCTTGGCTTCGGCTGGGCTGTGTCCTATTTCGAATACGGGACCACCGCCGCGGCGTATGGCGGCATAGCGACCGACTCTAGCGGCGAAATCCTATGCGTCGGCTGCGGCGGAGACTACATATCGGTCGCGGCGCCGTTGACGGGCCTCTTGCCCGACATGACCTATCACTACCGGGTTGTCGGCGACAACGGGTTCGGCGGTCCTCAGGGGGGCCCAGATCAAACGTTCATCACGGCTCCGGCTGCTGCTGGTGGCGCCGGCAGCATCACGAGCACCACCGCGGCGCTCACGGGGACGATCAACCCGCACGGGGTGCAGAGCACCTACCACTTCAACTACGGGCAGACGTCCGAATACGGCGCGAGCACAGCTGACGCCGACGCCGGGGCCAGCGAAGGCGATCAGCGGGTCTCACTACCGGTGTCGGGCCTGCTGCCGGATACGACCTACCACGTCGAGGTCGTCGCCGTAAGCGAGAACGGAGTCACCCGCTACGGCGCCGATGGGCTTTTTAGGACCGCGCCGGCACCGAGCGCGGTCGCGATCGCCCCGTCCGGCGTGTCGGGCGCCACGGCGACGCTCGCGGGCGAACTCAACACCGTCGGCCTCCCCGGCTCTTACCACTTCGATGTCAGCGCCCCCGACGGCTCCTACCGGACGTCGACCGTCGAGCGCGCGGCCGCCGGTAACGCGGGCTCCGAACGGGTCAGCGTCCCGATCGAAGGGCTGCCGCCCGGCGAGACGTTCGCCGTGCGGCTGGTCGTGAGCAGCAACGACTCCACCACCTTCAGCGACCCCGTGACCTTCGCGACACCGGCGTTGCCGCGGGCCTTCCCGGTCGCGCTGGCGGGCGCAATCTCGAGCGCCTCCAACACGATTGTGAACGCGATCTTGGGGGAACCCGACAACAGCTTCTCGATCACGAAGATCTCGGTGAAGGGTTCGACGGCGACCGTGTCGGTCAAGGTCCCCGGCGCGGGGAAGCTCGAAACCTCCGCCGCACACACCAGGGCCGCCAGGGCCACGGTCGGCAAGGCCGGGCCTGCGAGCCTAAAGGTCGAGCTGACCGGCGCCGCCGCCAGGGCGCTGAAGAAGGCCAAGAGCCGCGCATTGAAGGTCAAGCTGACGGTCCGCTTCACGCCATCCGGTGGCAAGCCGGATGGCAAGACGCTGAGCGTCAAGTTCACGCGCAAGGCCGGGCGCTAGATGCGCACGCGGCACACACAGCCACTCGCACCCGGCCACCACGGCGCCCAAGGAGCCCTTATGACGACACCCTCACCAACCTTCACGAACGAACCGACGAGGGAGTCTGGGAGTACGCAGGGGTCGGTGGCACTGCGGTGTTGCGTCACGCGGACGTCGACAACAACGGTGTCACGCTGTCGGGTACGTCATGTCCCAGCGGGATCTCCGGTGATGGCCGCGTGGTGATTTTCTGCACCGACACCACGACGGTTCGGAGTGTGTGGGCACGTGTGGGCGGGGCGGTGACGGTCGCGGTGTCGGGCTCTGAATGCACACGCGGCCCGCTGGACCCCGGTGGCGCGTGCAACGGGCTCTCATCGGCCCAGTACGTCGGCGGGGCCCACGACGGCTCACGCCTGTTCTTCACAACCGCTCAGCAACTCGTCAACAGCGACACCGATTCAACCACGGACCTGTATGAATGCGACATCGCGCCGGGTACGCCGACGCCCCTCGGTACCGCCAACACCTGCGCCTCGCTGACGCAGGTCTCCGGCGCCGCGAGCGGCGCGAACGTGCAAGGCGCGGTCGCGGTCTCTGAAGACGGCTCGCGCGTCTACTTCTTGGCCGAAGGCGTTGTGCTTGCTGCGAACCCCGGCGCCAACGATGAAACCGCCGTCGCCGGCAATCACAACCTGTATCTGTGGACCAAGGACGCAGAACACCCTGAAGGCCAGACGACGTTCGTCGGTGCCATCGACGCCGACGGGATCACCGGTGCTCAGACGACCGCAGACGGCCACTACCTGGTGTTCTCGACGACGAGTGCACTGGTGAGCAGCGGTCCGGGGGCCGACACCGACGGGCGAGCGGACATCTACCGATACGACGCCGAATCGGAGACGCTGCAGCGCGTTTCCACCTCGGTCACGGGCAGCGGCGGCAACAACCCGGAATTCGACGCGCTCTCGCGGAACTCGCAGAGACGCTCCACGCCCTCGGAGATGAGTGCCGACGGCTCGATGGTCGTCTTCGAAACCGCCGAGGCGCTGTCTCCGCAGGACACCGACGGCGTCTCCGACGTGTACCTGTGGCATGACGGCCGTGTGTCGCTGATCTCCCACGGCGGCGGCGAACGGCCGTGGATCGACGCTTCGGGCGAGAACGTCTACTTCGTCACCGACCAATCGCTCACAGCCGCCGACCGCGATGTGAACATCGACATCTACGACGCAAGAGTCGATGGCGGCTTCGACCTGAGCAGCCCGGCGCCGTGCTCCGGCGAAGCGTGTCAAGGGTTGACGAGCACGCCGCCCCCGGTGTTCCCCGGCGCTCCGGGTAGCGAGACGCTGCAAGCGGCGGGGAACCCGCCACAGGCGACCGTACTTGGGGAAGCCAAACCCAAGCCCCTCACACGCCAGCAGAAGCTCGCCAAGGCCTTGAAGCAATGTCGCAAGAAGCCCAAGCACAAGCGCGCGGCGTGTGAACGCCAGGCGCGAAAACGATACGCGCCGCCGAGCAAGTCAGCGCGAAGGAGTCATCGATGACCACCAAGGAAAACGAGGCTTCGATGACCGGAATCCGCGGAAGCTTGGGCGTGGTGCTCACCCTCGTGGCGCTGCTGAGCATTGGGATCGTCTCCTCCGCGCTGGCGGCCGGGCCCGCGCCCGCCTCACCGTACATCACCGAATTCAGTGCGCGAACGTTGGACGAAGCCCGCGAAGACGACACGGTGGCAGGCGACCATCCGTTCGAAGCTGAGACCTCGTTCCTGCTCCCGGCTGGTGTGGCGGAGCCCGCCAAGAGCGTCTTCACCGAGTTGCGGGCGGGGTTCGTGGCCAACGTGGGGGTGGCTGCTCGCTGCAGGGTCGAGCAGTTGCGCCCGCCGAATGACCCGAAGAACCCGGTCTGCCCCGCGGGCAGCCGGGTCGGCACGGTCGACCTTGAATCCAATTTCTCGACGGCGGTCCTCCCGCTGTACAGCCTGGTGCCAGAGCGTGGCTACCCGGCGGAGCTTGGCTTTAATTATCTCTCGAAGGCGGTCGTGTTGTATGCGCGATTGCGCCCGCGCACCGGTCAATACGGGGTGGAGGTGGCTAGCCCGGGCATCACCGAGGCAGTCAGCCTCACGGGCGTCAAGGTGTCGCTGTTCGGCGTCCCCTCTCAGGAAAACGGGACGGGTGGCGCGCCGATCCCGTTCATGACTGACCCGGTCAACTGTCAGGAAGCCGAACCCTCCTCGAAGCTGTTCGTGGACTCGTGGGCGTATCCCGGGCGTCTGCTGGAAGCCGGTTTCGCCGACTTCGGCTCCCCGGACCCCAGCGACCCGACCTGGAGGACAGCAACGGCCCCCGCCCCGCCGGTGACCGGCTGCGAAGGCCCGGCGTTGGCCTCGCAGTTCGCGCCGACGATCGAATCGCGCCCGACCACGGAAGCGGGCTCATCACGGGCCGATGCGCCGTCGGGCTACACCGTCGATCTGGATTTCCCGCAGGTCAACGACCCGACGGACTCCGCCTCGACGGTCGACCCCTTGATCCCGGGCGCCCCGCCGCTGAAGGACGCGACCGTCACGCTACCTTCGGGTGTGCAGATCTCCCCGTCCGCGGCTGACGGCCTGGAAGGCTGCTCGGACCAGGGCTCAGACCCGGCGGGTGATCAGGTGCATTACGACTCGACGAACCCGGTGACGTGTCCGGAAGCGTCGAAGATCGGGACGGTGGTGGCGACCTCGCCGCTGCTTGCGCAGCGCGACCCGGAAACGGATGAAGTGATCGGCGCAGACCCGGTGGGCGGCGACGTCTATGTCCTGAAGCCCCACCCAGGTGATCTCGCGCAGGGTCAGGACGGGACGTTCCGTGTCCTGATCGACGTCAGCTCCGTGAAGTACGGGATCAACGTGAAGCTCCCAGGCACCGTCACGGCGAATAGGACGACCGGCCAGCTGACCGCGACGTTCTTGGAAAACCCGCAGCTGCCCGTCAAGCACCTCGAGATCAAGTTGAAGCCGGGACCCCGCGCACCGCTCGCGAATCCGAGCACTTGTGGGACGTTTACGACCACGACGGACCTGGTGCCGTGGAGCACGCCCGGGACCCCGGACGCCCATCCGTCCTCGAGCTTCGGGATCACCGAAGGCGCAGACGGCACGCCGTGCGCCAGCTCCCTCGCCGCGCGGCCGTTCGCGCCGTCGATGAGCGCTGGGAACACTCTGACTGGAGCTGGCGCGGCGAGCTCGTTCATGCTGCACATCGGCAGGGCTGACTCTGAACAGGAATTGCACAACATCGACGTGAGGACACCGCCGGGCTTTACGGCGAAGCTCGCCGGGGTCCCGTACTGCTCGGAAGCGGCGATCGCCGCAGCAGCAGGACGGAGCGGTGCTGCCGAGCAGGTCAACGGCTCGTGTGGTGAGGCGAGCCAGGTCGGGACTGTGACGACCGCGGCGGGTCCCGGGTCGAACCCCTACTACGTTTCCGGGAAGGCGTATCTGGCTGGCCCGTATGAGGGTGGGTCGCTGAGTCTCGTGTTCATCACGCCGGCGGTCGCGGGCCCGTTCGACATAGGGAACGTCGTCGTTCGTGCTCCCGTGTTCGTGGACCCGGAAACGGCGCAGGTGACGGTCAAGAGCGATGCGATTCCGCAGATGCTTGACGGTGTGCGGCTGCAGGTCCGGAGCCTGGACGTCAGGGTCGACCGGGGCGGGTTCGTGCTGAACCCGACCAACTGCACGCCGACGGCGATCAACGCCATGATCGCTGGTGGGGCCGCGGGTGAAGCGGTCGAGAGCATCTCGGATCGTTTCCAGGTCGGTGGTTGCGACAAGCTGAAGTTCGCGCCGAAGTTCAGTGCGTCGATCGCGGGTCATGCTTCGAAACTGAACGGGGAGAGCCTGACGACGAAGGTCATCTACCCCTACGCCGGGGAAGGCGCAGCGAACCTGACGCGTGTCAAAGTCGAACTGCCTAAGCAGCTCCCCTCGAGGCTCACGACGCTGCAGCAGGCGTGTACCGCCGCTCAGTTCGCGAAAAACCCCGCCGGGTGTCCCGCTGGGTCGGTCGTCGGGCACGCGATCGTCCACACGCCTGTGCTGCCGGTGGCGCTGAGTGGGCCGGTGATCTTCGTTAGCCATGGAGGCGAGGCGTTCCCGTCTCTGACGATGGTGCTGCAGGGCGATGACATCACGGTCGAGCTCGTCGGTATGACGCTGATCAAGCGTGCGATCACGAGCACGACGTTCAAGACGATCCCGGATGTCCCGTTCTCGACGTTCGAACTGACGCTGCCGCAAGGGAAGTTCTCGGCACTCGGCGCGAACCTACCGGCCAAAGCGAACTACAACTTCTGCAGCCAGAAAATGCTCATGCCGACCGAACTGATCGCCCAGAACGGCGCAGCGATCCACCAAAACACCAAAATCACGGTCTCTGGGTGCACGAAAGCGACCCCGAGCAGGGCGCAGAAGCTCGCGAGAGCGCTGAAGGCCTGCAAGAAGAAGTCGATGGGCAGGCGCGCCGCCTGCGCCCAGGCCGCACGCCGGGAGTTCTCAGTGGTGCGGAGGCGGCGCGGGAGGGGATAGCCGCCCTGCGGCTTCCCACCGCTGCGACGCTTGCGACCGGCCGCTACAGCGCGCTTGGCACGAACCTGCCCGAGCAGAGCAACTACAACTTCTGTGGGCGCAACTGGTGATGCCGACAGAACCGATCGCGCAGAACGGGGCGGCGATACACCAGAAGACACCGATCGCGATGCGGCGACGGAACGGGTGAGCCGTGGATGCCGCACGCCAACGCGTCGTGCGGCATCTGCTTGAAGGCGGGCCGGACAGCGTGCGAGAATCCGGGCGTTCATGTTTGACGAGACGCTCATGGCACAGGCGGCGAGCCGCCTGTCTGAGGCGGCTCCCCAGGCACGCGCGCGGTGGGGGTCACGGCCCCGCGGGAAAGCCTCGCTTGACTCAGGCCAGGTAGGCGACGTAGAAGGCGCAGAAGGGCGTAGTGGCCGGAGGACCGCTCGCTCGCGCGGGCGGGTGCTGGTGAGCGAGGGGATGGGGCGGGCATAGCCGGCGCTGGGCTTGCGCAACTCACCGCTCGCCGAGTCCTTTGAGATCTTCGAGGTCTCGTGGTCGGCCGGCTGCGCGCTTCATCGCACGCAGGTGATTGAGGCCGCACACTCGCACGGGTATGGCGTCGATGCTGCTCTGGATCGCCTCGCGAGCGAGCTCGCCATAAAGATCATCGGCGTCGATCCCGCTCAGCCACTGCATGACATCGAGACGCCCGAGACCGGTCTGGGTGCAGAAATTGCCGCCCAGCATGAGATCGCTCGCGCGCGTGGGATCCGCCGGCATCTCGTGCGGCTCGAAGTCCTCCGTGTCGAGGATGCTCGCGTCGAGCTCACGCAGCAGCTCGGCGAGCCGCTTTAGGTTCTCGGCGGTGGGGCTTGGGACGATGTCCAGATCGTTGGTCACCCGGATGAATCCGTGTGCGCTGACCGCGAAGCCGCCGACGATGATGTACTCGATGGCCTGTTCGTGCAGGGCTCGAAGCAGGGGGAGCGGGTCAAGTGCCTCGGACATCGCGAAATGCCTCGGCGAAGCGGTTTGCGAACCGGGCGAGCGCGGCGGCCTGTTCGAGGTTCGCGCTCACACCGCGCGCACGATCGCGCTCGACCTGCGCACTAGTCGCACGCTCATTGCGCGCGATCTCATCTGGCGTCCACTGCCCTTTCGGCTTGGCTTTCGGCTTCGCTGCCACTTCTCGCAGTGTAGGTCCTGCGACGGCAGCGAAACACAGATCTCGACGGATGCCGTTGCTGCCCCCGAGCCACCGCGGGTGAGTCAGGCCCTGTAGGCCAACACGCCTGACAGACCACCCGCCGGCGTCTCAGTACGTCAAGGTCATTGCGGGATCGGGCGACTTGTACGGCCGATCCCCGTTATTGGCATGGCCGATCGAATGTAGACAGAACGCCACGGCTACAGGTTGTGCACGCCGCACCGGTGGTCGTTTCCTCTCCCTGCGCGCCCGCACAGGCCGTTTCGGGATTCTGACCGAGCCTCTCGCGCCCGTCTGGCGGCGCTTGAACCCGCGGCGGCCGGCGCGCTGAAGCGAAGCGTCGCTCACGCAAGCGCCGGAGTCCCCTCATGAGCTCGCACGCCAATACGACCAAGGAGCAAAGGTGAACACACAGCTCGGAAGGGGTGCTCGCGTCGCGGCCCTGTTCAACACGATGCTCTGGACTTCGTCGATGAAGGCTGCTGGGACTCCGTCGAGCGCAGGCGCGCCCGCCGCCGATCTGCCCCGGGCCGGCAAGCACCGCAGGACACGGGGGACCGGCGCTGTCGTGCGCCGGCTGCTGCTCGCGGTCTCGGCGGTGCTCGCGCTAAGCGTCGCCTTCGCGGTCCCGCTTGCCTCCGCAACTACGGGTCACAGCTTCTCAGGGGCGTTTGGTGGTCTCGGCTCGAGCGATGGGTTGTTCAATCCATCGCCGCTCGGCATCGGCGTGCAGGCCTCCTCAAGCGATGTGTTTGTCGCTGATTCCAAAAGCGACGGCGGCGCCGTGCAGCGGGTGGAGCGGTTTGACGCTTCTGGTGGGTTCGTGTCGTCGTTTGATGTCAAAGGGCCAAGCTCCTACAACAGTGTGTCGGCCCTCGCGGTTGACCCGTCCGGGTCGGGCGCGGTGTATGTGCTCGCTCGCCTCAGCGGCGCTGACGAGAGCGACGTGTTGAAGTTCAGCGCGGGCGGCACCTTTGAGTACTTGCTGGACCCAGCGGGCTCGGGGACCTCGATCACAGTCGACGGTGGTCATGCGCTCGCGGTCGATCCGGTCGATGGGACGGTCTACGTGTCGGCGACAGATGGCACCGGCGCCCCGGTCGTCGATCGCTTCGACGGCTCCACCGGCGCGTTCATCGACTCGATCAACGCCTCAAGCTCGCCCGAGGGCGCGTTCTACTGCCAGCTGACCAGCCTGGCGGTCGGCGCCTCGCACGACCTCTACGCGCTCGATCCCTGCAAGGGGCCCTACGGGACCGGCCAGGTCGATGAGTTCGCCGCCGACGGCACGTTCGGCGCGATCGTCGACGACGGCAGCCGCGGCACACCAAAGGCCGTGGCCGCCGACCCGGTGTCAGATGAGGTGTATGTCGCCCAAGAAGCAGCCGTTCAGCCAGGGCAGGTGTTCGGCCTGCTGACGCCGCATGTCACGCAGTACGCCGCCGGCGGCGGCGCGGCGATCTCGACGTTTGACCTCGGCAGCACATTTGGCCTCGACGGCGTGGTCGGCATGGCGGTCAGCGGCGCGGGGACCGTATACCTGACCAACAGTTCCACCGCGCAGGTCGCGCGCTTTGCGGAGTTCGAAGGCCCGACGGTGGTCAGCGGCAGCTCAACAGTGCTTAGCGCCCAAGAAGCGACGGTCGAAGGGACGATCGATCCCGAAGGCGTCGCCTCGACCTATCACTTCGAGTACGGCAACGGCTCCTCGTTTGACACCCGCACCGTCGAGTCGGCCGCGGGCTCCGGCAGCGGCGCGGTGACGGTCTCGGCGACGTTGAAAGGCCTGAAGCCGAACAAGACCTATCACTACCGGCTGGTGGGCTCAAACCCCTCGGGGTCGATCGATGGCTCTGATCAGACCTTCACGACGGCGCAGGCGCCGGTGTCGGTCGACAGCCCGGAGTTCGCGTCGCAGATCGGGGCACGGAGCGCTCGCGTTCACGGCGCGGTGAACCCCAACAGCACAGGTCCGGCTGGCATCGGTTTCACCGTCTATCACTTTGACTACGGCATCACCGCGGCGTATGGCAGCACGGCGGTCGGTGCCGACGGCGGCAACATATGCTTTAGCTCCAGTTGCGGCGGGGATGACGTACCGGTCGCGGCGCCGCTGTTGGGCCTCTTGCCCGAAACGACCTATCACTTCCGGGTCGTCGGCGACAACAGCTTCGGCGGCCCGCAGGCGGGCGCCGATCAGACCTTCATCACCGCTCCAGCTGCCGGCGGTGGCGCCAGCAGCGTGACAAGCACGCAGGCGACGCTGACGGGAACGATCAACCCGCACGGGGTGCCGAGCACCTATCACTTCAACTACGGCCCCACCTCCGCCTACGGCGCGAGCACAGCCGACGCCAACGCCGGTCCAGGCGATGGCGGCCAGCGCGTCTCATTGCCGGTGTCGGGCCTGCTGCCGGATACGACCTACCACGTCCAGGTCGTCGCCGCCAGCGAAAACGGAGTCACCCGCTACGGCGCCGACGGGCTGTTCAGGACCGCGCCGGCACCCAGCGCGGTGGCGATCGCCCCGGTCGGAGTGTCCATCGGCTCAGCGACGCTAATCGGCGAACTGAACACCTTCGGCCTGCCCGGTAGCTACCACTTCGATGTTAGCTCGCCCGACGGCTCCTACCGGGCCTCGACCGCCGAGCACGCGGCGGCGGGCAACGCGGGCGCAGAACGCGTCAGCGTCCCAATCGAAGGGCTACCACCCGGTGAGACCTTCGTCGTGCGCTTGGCGGTGAGCAGCAACGACTCCACTGCGTTCAGCGACCAAGTCACCTTCGCCACGCCGGCCTTGCCGCGGGCCTTCCCGATCGCGCTGGCGGGCGCGGTCGCGAGCGCCTCCAACACGATCGCCGGCGCGATCTCCCAAGAGCCCGACAACAGCTTCTCGATCGCGAGAGCCTCGACCAAGGGCTCGACGGCGACCGTGTCGGTCAAGGTGCCAGGCCCGGGCAAGCTCGAAACCTCCTCCAGCCACACCAAGGCCGGAAAGACGACGGCCAACAAAGCCGGAGCGATGAGCGTGAGGGTCGAGCTCACCAGCGCCGGCAACAAGGCGTTGAAGAAAGCCAAGAGTCACTCGTTGAAGGTCAAGCTAACGATCCGCTTCACCCCTGCCGGCGGCAAGCCGGCCGCCAAGACGCTGAGCGTCACCTTCAAGGCAAAGGCCGGGCGCTAGATGCGCACGCGCAACACACAGCCCCTGCAACCCGGCCACCACGGCGCCCAAGGAGCCCACATGACGACGCCCTCACAAACCCCCACGATGCAACGGACGAGCACAGCGCCGTTTCGAGGCCTGCTTCGCCGCCCGGCGCCGCGCCTCATGCTGGCAGCGCTCGCCGCCGGCCTGCTGAGCGCGGGCGCCGCCTCGCCTGCGGCCGCCGACACGTGCTCCAACGCCGCGCTGCGCGAGCAGAACAACTCGAGCGAATTGCCCGAATGCCGCGGCTATGAGATGGTCAGCTCGCCGTATAAGGAGGGGTTTGACTTGCTCCCACGGACATTCTCTGATGACGGGATCGTTAGCTACGAGTCCACGGGCAGCTTTGCGGGCAACGGCATCGGGTTCGTCAGCAACGAGTATCTGGGGGTGCGGACGCCGGAGGGCTGGGAAACGCGGTCGCTGAACCCCTCTGCCGCGTTGTATGACACAAACGAGGAGGTCCCCGCCGTCTTTTCGAGCGATCTGCGCTCGTCGGTGGTGGCGTTGATATCTCCTGAACAGCCTGGTGACGGAAACCATTTCTACGTCCGCGATTTTGCTGGGCACTTTACGCAGGTCGGCCAGGGCCCGACTCCTGGAGGCCAGGGCATTATCACGGCGTCGGGCGCGTCCGATGATCTCTCACGCCTGGTCTTCGGAGAATGGGAGTACGTGGGAGTCGGCGAAGCCGCCGTGTTGCGTCGAGAGAACGTCGACAACAGCGGGGGCACGTTGCCGGGTACACCGGGTCCCAGCGCGATCTCCGGAGATGGTCGTGTCGTGGTCTTCTCTTCGGGGTGCACCGTGACGGCCGCGTGCATCTGGGCGCGGATTGGTAACTCGACAACGGTCGCGGTGTCTGGCTCTGAGTGCACGCGCGGCCCGCTGGACCTCGGTGGCATGTGCAACGGACTTTCGTCAGCCGAATACGCGGGCGGGGCTCACGACGGCTCGCGCCTGTTCTTCACGACTGCCCAGCAGCTGGTGAACAGCGACACGGATTCGACGACCGACCTGTATGAATGCGAGATCCCACCAGGCACACCGGCACCGATCGGCACCGCCAACCCCTGCGTCTCGCTGACGGAGGTTTCGGGCGCGGCGAGCGGCGCAAACGTGGAAAGGGTGGTCGCGATCTCTGAAGACGGCTCGCGCGTGTACTTCATGGCCCAAGGCAACGTGCTCGCGAGCAATCTGGGTACCAACGACGAAACCGCCGTCGCGGGGAATCACAACCTGTATGTGTGGACCAAGAACGCCGCGCATCCGGCTGGGACGACGAGCTTTGTCGCTCGGCTGGAAAGCAGCGACCTCGGCGGGGTTCGGACAACCACGGATGGGCGCTATCTCATCTTCACGACGACGACCCCACTGGTGAGCAGCGGCCCCGGCGAAGACACCGACGGGCGCGCGGACGTGTATCGCTACGACGCCGAGTCCGGAACGATGCTGCGGATTTCGACTTCGGTCACCGGCAGCGGTGGCAACAACCCAGGCTTTGACGTGGAAGCCCTACGGAGCAGCATGAGTGCCGACGGTTCGATGGTCGTCTTCGCCACCGCCGAGGCGCTGTCGCCGCAGGACACGGACGGCGTAGAAGACGTGTATCTGTGGCATGACGGTCGTGTGTCGCTGATCTCCCACGGCGGCGGGACCCCCTTTGGAATCACGCCCTCGGGGCAGGACGTCTACTTCGTCACCAACAAGCCTCTCACCGCCGCCGATCGCGATGTCAATGTCGACATCTACGACGCGCGGGTCGACGGGGGCTTTGACCTGAGCAGCCCCGCGCCGTGCTCGGGCGAAGCGTGCCAAGGGCAGTCCAGCACGCCGCCGGCGGCGGCCGCTGCTCCGGCGAGCGAGACGCTGCAGGGGGCGGGGAATCTGCCACAGGCGGCCCCACCCGAGACAGCGAAAGCCAAGCCGCTCACACGCCAGCAGAGGCTCGCCAAAGCCCTGAAGCAGTGTCGCAAGAAGCCAAAACACAAGCGCGTGGCCTGTGAACGCCAAGCGCGAAAACGATACGCGCCGGCCAAGGCCTCAGCGCGAAGGAGTCATCGATGACCAACAACGGAGAAAAGGATTCGATGACCCGTATTCGTAGAGGCCTGGTAGGGATGGCTAGCCTGGTCGTCTTGTTGAGCGCTGGGATCGTGTTGTACTCCACGGCGCCCGCGGCGGCGGCTGCCCCCGCCTCGCCGTACATCACCGACTTCAGCGCGCGAACGCTGAACGAAACCGGCGAAGACGACACGGTGGCGGGCGACCATCCGTTTGAAGGTGTGACCTCGTTCTCGCTCCCGGCCGGAATCGACGAGCCCGTCAAGAGCGTCTTCACCGAGTTGCCGCCCGGGTTCGTCGCCAACGTAGCGGTCGCGGCGCGCTGCAGGATCGAGCAGCTGCGCCCGCCCAGCGCTCCGAACAACCCGGTCTGCCCGGCGGCCAGTCGGGTCGGCACCATCTACCTCAACACCCAGATATTCACGACGTCGACCCTCCCGCTGTATAGCCTGGTGCCCGAGCGTGGCTACCCGGCCGCGCTCGGGTTCAACTTCCTGTCCAAGGCGGTCGTGCTGTACGCACGGCTGCGCCCGCGCACCGGTCAATACGGGGTGGAAGTGGCCAGCCCGGGCATCACCACGACCGGAGTCTTCGTTACCGGGGGGAAGGTGTCGCTGTACGGCGTCCCTTCGCAGCAAAACGGGACCGGGGGCGCGCCGATACCGCTTATGACAGACCCTGTCAACTGCGAGGAAGCCGAACCCTCCTCGAAGCTGATCGTCGACTCGTGGAAGTTTTCCGGGCGCCTGCTCGAAAGCAGCGGATCGGACTTCGGCGTGCCCGACCCCGCCGACCCAACCTGGCGGACGGCAGTCGCCCCCGCCCCGCCGGTAACCGGCTGTGACTCCCCGGCGCTGGCCTCGCAGTTCGCCCCGACGATCGAATCGCACCCGACCGCAGAAGCGGGCTCCTCCCAGGCCGAAACCCCCTCCGGCTACACCGTCGACCTCGACTTCCCGCAGACCAACGACCCGACCGACTCCTCCTCGACCTTCAACCCGTCGATCCCGGGTGCCCCGCCGCTGAAGAACGCGACGGTGACGCTGCCAGCCGGCGTGGCGATCTCGCCCTCGGCCGCCGACGGCCTGGAAGGCTGCTCAGACCAGGCGAGCGACCCGTCCGGCGACCAGGTCCACTACGACACGACCAACCCCGTCACATGCCCTGAAGCCTCGAAGCTCGGCACGGTCGTGGCGACCTCGCCGCTGCTTGCCCAACGCGACCCCGAAACCGACGAAGTGATCGGCGCAGACCCGGTGGGCGGCGAAGTCTTCGTGCTCAAGCCCCACCCCGGCGACCTGAGCTCCTCAGGCGGCCAAGACGGAACCTTCCGCGTGCTGATCCAGGTGAGCTCAGAAAAGTACGGCATCAACGTCAAGCTCCCCGGCACCGTCACAGCGAACAAGACGACCGGCCAGCTCACGGCGACGTTCCTTGAAAACCCTCAGCTTCCGGTCAAGCACCTGGAGCTGAAGCTGAAGCCCGGACCGCGCGCGTCGCTTGCGAACCCCAGCACGTGCGGCACGTTCACGACGACCACGGACCTGGTGCCATGGAGCACGCCCGGCACCCCGTACGCGCATCCGTCCTCGAGCTTCGGCATCACCGGAGGTGCGGGCGGCTCGCCGTGTGCCTCGACGCCACAGCAGCGCCCATTCGCCCCGTCGATGTCCGGCGGCACCGAATCCCCACAGGCCGGCGCATCGACACCGTTCGTGCTCAAGCTCAACCGCGGCGACGGAGAACAGGAGCTGACCGGCGTCAACCTGACGATGCCCCAGGGCTTTGCCGCCAGCCTCACCGGCATCCCCTACTGCTCAGAGGCCGCAATCGTCGCCGCGTCGGGCAAGAGCGGCAAAGACGAGCAGACCAGCCCCTCGTGTTCAACGGCCAGCCAAATCGGCACCCTCACAACGGGCGCCGGTCCAGGCTCAAACCCCTACTACGTAAACGGCAAGGCCTACCTGGCCGGCCCCTACAAGGGCGGCTCGCTGTCGGTGGTCTTCATCACCCCGGCGGTGGCCGGCCCCTTTGACCTTGGCAGCGTCGTCGTCAGGGCGGCAGTCTTCATCAACCCCACCACAGCCCAGGTCACCGTCAAGACCGACCAGATCCCGCAGATCCTCGACGGCGTGCCGCTGCGCCTGCGCTCGATCACAGCCCGGATCGACCGGCCGGCCTTCACGCTGAACCCAACCAACTGCAATTCGATGTCGCTGACCGGCCAAGCCACCAGCTCCTCCGGCGCCACCGCCGCCATGTCCAACCACTTCCAGGTCGGCGGCTGCGCTGCTCTGAAGTTCGCACCGAAGTTCACGGTCTCGACGATCGGCAAGTCCTCCAAAGCCAATGGCGCCAGCCTGACGACGAAGATCGCCTACCCCTATGCCGGGGCCGGCGCGGTCAACCTGACCAAGGTCAAAGTCGAACTGCCAAAGCAACTGCCGTCTCGCCTTACGACCTTGCAGAAGGCCTGCACCGCTGCACAGTTCGATGCCAACCCGGCGGGATGCCCCGAAGCGTCGGTGATCGGCCATGCGACGGTCAACACGCCGCTCTTGCCGGTGCCGCTGACAGGCCCGGCCTACTTCGTCTCCCACGGCGGCGAAGCGTTCCCCAGCCTGGTGGTGGTGCTGCAGGGCTATGGCATCACCGTCGACCTCGTCGGCACGACGCTAATCAAAGGCGGGATCACCTCAACGACGTTCAAGACCGTGCCAGATGTGCCGTTTACGACGTTTGAACTGACTCTGCCGCAGGGGAAGTTCTCGGCGCTGGGGGCGAATCTGCCGGCGAAGGCCAACTACAGCTTCTGCAACCAGCACATGGTCATGCCGACCGAACTGATCGCCCAGAACGGCGCGGTCATCCATCAGAGCACGAAGATCGTGCCGGCCGGCTGCAAAGCGAAAGCGCCGACCGAGGCGCAGAAGCTGGCTGCTGCGCTGGGGGCCTGCAAGAAGAAGCACAAGGGCAAGCGGGCGGTCTGTGCGAAGGCGGCGCGCAGGCAGTTTGGGACGGCGGCTCGGAGGGCTCGGGGCAGGAGGTAGTCGCTGCGGTCAGTTTGCGGGGTAAGGTCCCCAGCCCCCGCGGCCGATCCGGCTCAGCGCGAGCCGGTTGGGACCGGGATCCCTGGCTGCCGGCAGATGCTTCGTGCCGTCGGAGGATTGATCTCCGGTGATGCGTGACGGTAGTGCGTGCTTCCCGTGTCCTGGCTCTGCCACATCTCGTGATTGGAGGCTTGACGCGCCAACTTTGCAGCCGTGCTCGCTGAGATGTCGCTCCAGGTCGCGCTTCTTCACGCAGCGATCTCGACCGGCTCCACGATCGCCCATCCAGTCGCCGGAATCTCCTCGCCGCGTTCGCGCCGATCCTCGAGCACGAGCTCGATCGCCTCGCGGACCATCTGACGAGCCTGCTCCAGGCCCTCGCCCCGGGTGTGGACCTCCGGAAGCTCCTGCACGTGGGCATAGACCCAGCCGTCACCAGCGTCCTCGAAAACGACGTTGAACTTGAGTGCGCTAATGTCCGTAAACGGAGGGTGGGTTGGGCGACGTGCGGCGGTGCAGCCAACCTAAGGGATGCCGGCGGACCGACACAGTGGTGGATGCCCTCGCCGCCACCGAAGCTCGAGCAGATCCAGCCCCATGTCGCGACGTAGCGATTCCTCGATCACCTGGCTGTCAAAGCGGCCCGTGCGGGCCGCTCCGCCTTCATGACGGACTCGTCGATCGTGAGTGTCGTGCGAGCGTTGGACAACGTGCTCAGACCCCAGAGTTGGCCGCCGCCCTGCTACACGGCGTGCACGGCTGGACCGGCGTCGTAGATCCGAATTGGAAGCCCGCAGTACTCGTTCGGTCTGCGCTGGCCATGACCGGCGAACCTGACGCTCAGGCACAGCCCGCCGTCTCTCTTGTCCTTGCGAACGCCCACCGACGAGCAGCCTCGGTCACCATGATACTCGCGGTAGAACCGCAGCCGGATGGCATCGCGCTGCGCGACGGTGAGTTGATCGGCGGTTCTCATAGTCGGATTTTAGGGGCGAATCGGTCACCCGCCAACAGCCGGGCGGGAAGGGAGGGCGACTCTGAGCCCCACGCCGACCGATGCGGTGGGCGTGATCCGGTCTGGACGTGATGCTGCGGCTATGCAAGCGCGAGGTCGTAGGCGGCGGTCGCGTGAGCCGCCTGTTCGCGCTGGATCAGAATTTTCCTAGCCTATAGTCGACGCGCTGACGCAGTACATCATCGAGGCCGCGCTCGTCCCGATCGGGGATATCGACGAGCGGCTTGCAACCCTCGATGACTGGGAGGTCATGCTGGCGCTGCATCACCACGCGCGCCCGTGGGACGGGCTGATCACGACCGACGCGAACATCCCTGCCGCGCGAGCTCGCAGGAGTTCGAGTTCGATCCACTGGCCTAGCGAAGCTCAGTGGCAGAAGACGCCTATCGCGACTAGTTCGCCTGCGACCCCCCAGAGTCCGCAGCCGTCTATGCGGAGTCGGGTCGCGTCCGCATCAGAAGACGGCCGACGGGGATACCGAGGAGTTGAAGCTCGATCGTGTCGCTCAGCTCGCCGGTCGTCGCGTCCCAGCGACAGTTGTCGCGAGCACGAACCAGAACCGGGATCGGTAGCACTGGCACGGCGATGAGCATGTGGTACGTGCTGAACGAGAACCCCTCGGCATGCAGCCGGATCTCCGTGCCTCCGAGCATGTCGTCGTAGGTCAGCCGTACGCGGTCCGGCGCCAACAGTCTCGCTGTGCCGTCGCGATGCTCCACCCGTCCGTCTATCCAACTCGTCGTGTCGTGCACGAGCCACACGTCGTCGCGTACGCCATGTCGTGGTGGAAGCGAAGCGGAAACTGCTCGTGCGGCCCGAGGACCGGGACAGCCAACGCGGCGCGATCCACTCGCCCTCACCCGACCAGGGCACGCCGAAGAACCGCCTCGGCTCGAGCGGTGCCAGATCGGTCACCTACGGCTGGGTCATCCCGGGATAGTCCCAGAAGCGGGGGCGGCCATCGCTTGCGGAGGAGCCGGGGAGTGTGTGGTGTGGTCTGTTTTACGCTCCGCGATAGCAAACGTATATACGCCGTAGATACTATGGCTATCGGGGGCCGAGCGCAGCCATACGGGAGGCCTGTCGTGGGCGGGCGATGAACCCACATCAAGCCTCTACGATCAAAGAGATGCGCGACGAGAACGGGGGCCTGCCTGGTGGGGATCTGGTGAGCGCGGGGATCGGTGATCTGCGGGCGGGCCGTGAGAGCCAGGCGTCGCTGCTCGTCGCGATGGCCGCTCCACGGCTGCGTGCGCTCGGCATCGAGGTCCCGGATGGCGGGTCCGAGCGCCCGTCGCACCGTCTCTACGAACTGCTCACCGAGGAGAGCGTCGACGGGGCGCACAGCCGCTATAACGCGCTGGTGCGCCGGATGGTGAGTTTCTCGCGCGCGGTCGAGCATGCGTCCGTCCGTTGACGAGGAGCGCATCCGGATGCTCGCTCGCGAGTTGGGTCGCATCGTCCGCACACCGGTCCGCGCGTATCTGACGGGCGGCTCGACCGCTGTGATCGAAGGGTGGCGTGCCTCGACGGTGGACGTCGATCTCCGTTTCGAACCGGAATCCGACGAGCTGATGCGCGCGCTGCCGGGGCTGAAGGAGCGTCTCGCGATCAACATTGAGCTCGCCTCTCCACCGGACTTCATCCCGGAGCTCCCGGGCTGGCGCGAGCGCAGCCCCTTGATCCTCACCGAGGGGAATCTCGCGATCCATCACTTCGACCTCTACTCCCAAGCGCTGTCGAAGATCGAGCGCGGCTTCACCCAGGATCTCGAGGACGTGAACGAGATGATCGCCCGCGGCCGTGTCGACCCGTCGCGCCTCCGATCCTTCTACGACCAGATCGAGCCCGACCTCTACCGCTATCCGGCGATCGACCCCGCATCGTTTCGCCGCAGCGTGCAAGCCGCCCTGGCCGGCGCTTGAGAAAGGGCGCGTTCCGCGCGGTCTCGCCGCTGACGAACGCGCCCAACGTGCGGGTGAAACCTGGGGCTGACTGCCGGGGCACTCACGTTCGATGAGAACTCCAGAGCCGTACCACAGCCGTCGGGAGCCCGCCGTAACATCAACAACGTGTCGCGATGCGTCTGGTCCGTTGGGCATTCGAACCACTCATCAGAGCGGCTGCTCGAGTTGCTCCGTGGCCAGCGGATCGCCTTTGTCGCGGACGTGCGGTCATACCCCTACTCGAAAATCGCCCCGCAGCACAATCGCGAGGGGCTCGCACAATGGCTCGCCGCCGCGCACATCCAATACCTCTACCTGGGCTCCGAGCTGGGAGGGCGGCCCGACAGCCCCGAGCACTACGACGACGACGGTCACGCCCTCTACGGCCCGATGTCCGAACGGGCCGACTTCAAAGCTGCTCTGACCAGGATCCTCGACGGTGCGCAGGAGCATCGGATCGCGCTGCTCTGCAGCGAGGGTGACCCCACCCACTGCCATCGCCGGCTGCTCGTCGGCAAGGTGCTCGCCGAGCACGGTGTGCAGCTGGCGCACATCGTGCCCGACGGTAACGTCCTTACCGAGGACGACGTGCAACTTCCCGACGAGAGCCGGCAGTGTTCGCTGCTCGAGGAGCCCGACCCGTGGAGATCTACACAATCGGTTTCACGCAGAGCACGGCTGAGCACTTCTTCGGCCGCCTGAAGAGCGCCGGTGTCCGGCTGCTCGAGGACGGCTTCAACGCGCTCGCTGCCGAAGGCCTCATCACGAGAACGACATCGCACTGTTCGAGGCCTAGTTCGACGAACGCCGGAAGTGAGCAGCGACACACCCAAAGCGTCCCGGCGCTCTGAGTTTCGGACAGTCAAAATCGTTGCCCCATTTTGTGGCGGCTTCCGTTAGGGTCAGCCGATGGCGCGTGAGGGTCCTCTCCTGTCGAGCGTACGACGTCTCATCCGGGAGGTGGAGGAGGAGGAGATCCTCGCTCTCCCGGTGCCACCGCTTCCCGTCAGGCTGTGGGCCGCTGAGGAGGGCGGCGTGCTCCGGGTGGACCTCCTGATCGACCTGGGGGATGAGGCCGACACGCAAGGCGCGATCGGGCGGCTCGCCGAGAGCGGCGCCCGGATCGGCACGTGGACGGGTCGCACGGCGACAGCCTCGGCACCCGTGAGTGAACTCGGGCGCCTGCTCGACAACGACCTGAACGTGTTCATCGACGCGGCCGCCACGGTCAGGCCAAGCCTCGATGTGAGCGTGCCCGAGGCGTGGAGCGCCGGCCTCGGTAGCGCCGTCGGCCGATGGACCGGAGAGGGCGTCGTGATCGGGGTCGTCGACTCCGGGATCGACGTCACCCACGAGAGCTTCCGCACCGCGACCGGCTCGACCCGGGTGCTCGCCCTCTGCAACCAGGTCCTCCCCGGGCCGTGGCGCGAATGGGACTCCACGACGATCGACCGCTGTCTGAGCAGCGCGACGCTACCCCACGAGATGATGGACCCGACCGGGCACGGCACAGCGGTCGCCGGGGTGGCCGCCGGGAACGGACTGGCCGCGCCGTGCGGCCGGTATCTGGGTCTCGCGCCGTCCGCCGACCTGGTGGTCGCGGCGATCCAGGCGCCGCGTCAGGCGTATGGCAGCACCGCGAACCTCGTGGACGCCGCGAGGTTCATCTTCGAGTACGCCGAGGCCCGCGGCCAGAGGGCCGTCGTCAACATCAGCCAGGGCGTCCAGATCGGCGCGCACGATCCCGCCGGCGCGCTCGAGCGCGCATTCACCGACCTGCTGAGCCAGGACGAGCGCAGGGTGCTCGTCCTCTCCGCCGGCAACACCGGGGACGCCGACGCCCACGCGCGGTTCGGGATCGCCGAGGGACAGCAACTCGACATCGCCTTCGATGTGCCCGTCGGGGTGGGACCGATCGTCCTGATCGACATCTGGTACGACCGGCACGATGAGGTCGAACTGAGCGTGCTCGCGCCGGACGGGTCTGAGACCGACCCGGTCAAAGGCACCGAATCCCGCCCGCTCCCGGTTGGCCAGGGCATCTGCGAGTTCACTGGCGTGCCTAACGAGCTCTCGGTGCGAGCGAGCAACGTGCATGTCAAGCTGCTCACCTCGCGCTACCGCGGCGACGTGATCGATGGACGTTGGGTTCTGCGAGTGACGGGCACCTCGATGACGAGCGGCGCCGACGTACATGCCTGGCTCGACCGCGGTTGGAGCGCCTCCCCGCGGTTTGCGGGGCACGTGGTTGACAGCGACGTCACGCTCACTTCGCCGGCGACGGCCCGCGGGGTGCTCGCCGTCGGCTCCTACCAGGTGAGCCCTCACCTCGGCCCGCTGGCGTCGTCGTCCGCACGCGGCCCCGCTCGCCGGGGCGAGAACGTGAACCTCTTGGCGGCGCCCGGTGAGAGTGTCACGACGTGCGCTGCGGCGCCGCGCGCAGGAGCCGCGCACACGCGGATGCGCGGAACATCGCTCGCCGCCGCGCACGTGACCGGTGCTCTCGCCCTGTTGCTGCAGGCCAACCCGGGACTCACGAGGGTCCAGGCCATCGATTGCATCCTGGCGAACGCCAGGGCCGACGAACATACCGCCGCGGGCCCTGAATCGGGTTGGGGCTTCGGGAAGCTCGACGTCGCCGCTGCCCTTTCCTGCGCCGAGGCCATCCATCGCAAACCCATGAGTAGAACGGAGATGAAGATGTCACAGCCGATCGACGAGGCGCCGGACGCCGAGGGGCGGGCCGTCACCGTGGAGATCTCAAGCGAACCCGGGCTCGCCGAAATCCTCGAAGCTGAGGAGCCCATCGGCGACGAGCGGCTCACACCGGCACTCGATGACTTCCTGGGACCGAGCGGTGTCGCCGACACCGCGCTCGCGGGCTCTCTGATCGAACACACGCGACGCCAGAGCGACCTCACCGAGGAGGCTTTCGGTGGGGCGTGGGAGGGACTCAAGCGCTGGTGGAAGGGCCAGAAGCAGCAGGTCGCCGGTGAGGAACAGATGCGGGTGACGCTTGAGGCGTATTGGCTCACGCTCCCGGACGTGTCCGGTGCCGAAGTGACGGTCACCTCGTCCCGCTCGAAGGGCAAGGAAGCCTCGGCGTCGCTGACCATCGCGGGGATCGGAGGCGGGCCCAAGTTCAACCTGTCTGTCAAGGAAGATGTGGAACTCCCCAGCAAGACGCCCGGGCGCTTTCTCCTCAGCGCCATCGGCACCTTCCAGAAGATCGTGGTCACCGACGCGAGCGGCAACGTGGTGCAGACATACGCGCGGCTGGTGAAGCTCGACGAGGACAACCTCATCTGGACATGGAGGCCCGACCCGCTGCCTGACAAGGCGACCTGGGGCCAGCAGAAGTCTTCGACGACGTTCGAGCTCACGGGGCAGCCCGAAACGGCCAAACGGAAACTGGAGATCAACCACGGGACAACCTGGGAATTCGGCGGCGAACTGAATCTCGCTCAGCTCGGTCTCAAGGCCAGCCTCGGGGGGACGCTCACCTACGACTCCGAAGTCACCTACAGCTACAGCCTCCCCGGCGACCACGACTACGTCGCGACGAGCTACAAGGCGTTCCCGGCATTCGTCTGGAGGGTGACCACCTAAGAGACGCAACCGCGTGCAGCGGTTGCACACTCCGGCGGTCACGTCGTGCTGAGCGCTTCGACGGGCGCTATCCGGTGGTGAGCGCGCTCGCCACGACGGTCCAGCTGCCGACGAGCGTGGGGCGCGCGGGCGCTCTCGAGTAGCGCTCGCTCGACGCTGGATACGCGTGCCCCGGCGCTCGCTCTCTCGCTTGCGATCGCGACGGTTGTGGCGGGCTCGTGGATCGCTTGGAGGCGTCGTCCGCTGATGCGCTGGAGTTTGACGCGGCGCGGCATCGCCACCTGGATCGTGCGGGCGGGGTGGGCGAGGAGCCCGTGGTGGTCAAGCGCCGAGCGGTAGGCCATGCGGTGTGGCTCCGCGGCGAATGCGGCGGCGACTGCGAGCGCGATGTCTTGCGAGGCGGCGCGGGTGCCGAGTTCTCCCAGCGGTCTCGTGGCGTACGCTCGGCGTGCGACGCGGTCGAGCGGCCCGGCGTCGACGAGCCTCTTCATCAGGTTCGAAGCGGACTGCTGGGAGATCCCGAGGTGTTCGCGTACCTCGGCGCTCGTTATGCCACTGCGCTCGTTCGCGGCGAGCTCATCGAGCAGGTTCAATACATCCGGGATAGTCCTTTAGGGGCGATCCGCAGCGGCTATCACCGCCGCCTGCCACAAGCATCCAGCGGCCACCAGCACGCGCTGACGCACTCCGCCAACGTCGCTCCCGATGACCAGCAGAACGATGTCGGTTGAGACGCCGGCGAGCAGAACCGCAATCGTGAACGCCCCGAGGCGCTGCAGGGAGCGCACCCGCAGGCCCAGCAAGGCCGCCACGACGAGCGCGATGCTCGTCGCGCCTGAGCCGATGTCGTGGAGACGGCCTGACGTGTGGATGCTCACACCGGCTGGAAGCCGTCCGGCCACTGTCTGCGTCGCGAAGCACGCGGTCACGAGCATGCCGATGGCCGCCACGATCAAAGTCAAGCGCATCGGGGCACCGCCGTCGAGTCGGCCGACGAGCACGCCTGTGGCGGCCAGGGAGAGCGACCAGCTCAGGAAGCCGGCTGTCATCAGCCAGCCGGTGCTGCCGTGGACGTACTCGGAGATCTGGTGGCTCGCCGGGTCGAGTGCCGGCTGGAGGAAATGCTCGAGGACGACGATCGCGACGAACAGAGCCAGGCCGAGCGCGGCGATCGCTCGGACGCTCCTCGGTTTGGGTCCTTTCGGTGTCTGCATCGCTTGACGAACTCTCGCTGGTTAGGGTTCTGAATCGTGGAACCGAAGTATTGGATGACCGGCTACACATTGCTCCTGGCGGCAGCCCTGCTCGCGCTGGCGGCGAGGGGCTTCGCTCTCACGGCCGGCATCGTCGCGCTGAGCATTTTCGCGATCGGCGCCGGACTTGATCTCGTATATGTCCGCCGCCGCGTGCCAGGGCGTCTCGCTCCGTGGCGGACGAGCCTCGACAGGGTCGTTCGCCGGCAGCTGCTGAGCATCGGCGTCGTCGGTGTCGCGATCATCGTGGTCGGCGAAACGACCGGCTACCACCCGCTCGGCGACGTCGCCGCGAGCGCGAAGGCGATCGTCGTCGGCGCGGTCATCGGCCTCAGCACGGTGTATGTCTCGAGCCTGATCGACTGGTACTGGATCGTGCCGAGGATCTCAGGGACGACCGGCCCCGCGCCGTGCGAGCGCTCGGGCAGCGAGCGCTGGGCGGGCCTGACGAATGTGTGGTTCTTCCACCGCGCGGTCGCCACCTCGGTCATGATTGGGATCCTCGCCGGTGTGCCGGCCTACATCGCGGGCCACAGCGGCAGCGACGGGACCGCGTGGGCGCTGCTCGGAGCTGCGCTCGCGGTCGGCTACAGCAGCGTCAACACTGGTGTCCGCACGGCGTTGGAATTCGCGTTCAACGCTCCGATCCATGTTGGGGACATCATCCGCGTGCGCGCCAACCCCGAGGACGGGTTCCTGAGCGGCGCCTACGTCGTCGACGTCTCGATCCAGGGCCTGAAGTACAAGCTGCTCGACGCGCCGGCTGGTCCGCCCCGGTTCTTGAACAAGGGCGAACAGCTCACGATGGACGAGCTGAAGAAAACGCACCGCAGCAAAGCTCCGAGATCGCCCTGCCCCGGCGCCGCGGACTGCCAGGCCATCAACTGGTACTGCCACCGCAACCCGAGAGCGAACACCTCCGATGAGGCCGGCGACGAAGGCGAGGAACCAGCGACGCTCCCCTGATTGGCCAACTCCTATAAATCATACTTCCGAGTGTTTATATAACGTGCCCGTGTTGGCTCGGCGCCGCACCATGTCGGAGGCCGAGGGATAGTGCGGACGGAGATCTGGGGTTCGCCTTCGACATCCATCGCTGCCGCGCGCTAATCTCGTTGCTGCCGTTTATTCGGTTCCGAAGGAGAGGGGAGGCCTGCAATGGGAGATCTGGCTGTTGGCGGAGGCCATCGGAGGAGAGGCAGCTCGATGCCTCGTGCCGGCGTTTGTGTGGCGGCCCTGGCGGCCTTGGCGGCGCTCTGCGCCGTCGCGGCGCCGAGCACGAACGCGGCCGCCTCCGCGCATGCCGCGCGCACGATCTCGCTGAACGACAGCGGCCGCTTGCACCTGACGAGCCACCACGGCCTGACGCTGAACCTGCAGGGGGCGGCGACCGGGACGGTGCGAGGCACGATCTACATCCACCTGAACGTCGCCTCCACGAACCACGTAACGGCGGAAGTCAGCATCTACCCTCCGGGAGGATCATTGACGGGTACCGCGTCCGCCGCCTACCGCGTGCACGGCTCGACGGCCACGTTCGCCGGCACGATGAACGTGACGCGCGGGACCGGTAGCTACAACCACGCCCACGGCTCGAACCTGTCGTTCACGGGCACGATCCAGCGCTCCAACGACTCGACGACCGTCCAGGTCAAGGGATCGCTGAGCACTTGATCGTGCGGGCTGCTTCACACAACCGCGTTCGCGCGTTGGCTGCGCTTGTCGCGGTGCTCGCGTATGGGTGTCTCTGCTCGCCGGCGGGTGCGGCGAGTGAGCGCGCGACGATGCACGCCTCGTTTAGCCCGAATCGCCTGGGTGTTCCGACGACGATCACGTTCGGCCTGCACATCGCGACGACTGAAGGTGTCGCGCCGCCGCCGATGTCAAAGCTCGACCTGCGGATGCCGGCGGGCATGAACTTCGCGACCACGACATTGGGCCTGGCGATCTGTCAGCCGGCGGTGCTGCTCGCCGGCGGCATCGATGCCTGCCCGTCCAACTCACGGCTGGGTTACGGAAAAGCGTTCGTCGAAGTCCCGTTCGGCACCGGCGCGGGGCACGAGATCCCTGAACTGCAGGCCGTGATGGGCCCCTCCGCAACGGGCAACCTGGTCGTGCTGTTCTACGCCAACGGCCTGTTCCCGGTCTCCGCCCAGTTGACCTTCCAGGGCGAAGTGCTGCCCGACACGGGTGCCTACGGTTCGCAGCTCGCGACCGACGTGCCGCTCGTGACGAGCGTGCCGGGCGGTCCGGACGTGTCGATCGTGAACATCGAAACGACGATCGGCCCGAACCACCTGACCTACTACAAGCATGTTCACGGGCGCAAGGTCGCGTTCAAACCGCGCGGCGTCTCGGTGCCGGAACGCTGCCCCCGCCATGGCTTCCCGTTCGCGGCGCACGTCGGGTTCCTCGACGGCAGCGAAACGTCCGTATCCACCAGCGTGCCCTGCCCACCCAAACGCCATTAGCGCGACACATGGGCACGGCAACCCATTCTCGCAACGGTCACACCCCGCCGCGGACGCTCACAGCGCTCGCCCCGGACATCTATGGCACGCCGCACGGGCAGGCGATCTCGGCGAGCGAGCGGCTCGACTTCAGCGTCGCGTTCTCACAGACGGTGCTCAGGTGCCTGTTCGGAGTGCTGCCGGCCGTGCGCGTCGAACTCGCCGGATGGCAGGCACGCGCCGAGCAGATCCCGAACGCGCAGCTTCGTGCGCACGCTCGTGGGGCGCTGCTCAAGCGCGGCAACATTGAGGGTGCCGCGCTGTTCGCGACGCTCGCCCCGCGCAGGCAGCGCCGCCGGACGGTGCGTGCCCTGGTCGCCTTCCAAACCGCGTACAACTACCTCGACACGCTGTCGGAGCTCCCGAGCGAAGACCCGGTCGCCAACGGCGACCAGCTGCACCAGGCGCTGCTGAGGGCGCTCGCCCCGGGCGCCGACCACCTCGACTACTACCGCTACAACGCCGATCAGGACGACGGCGGCTACCTAGCCGCGATCGTGGACGAATGCCGCAGCGCGCTGGCCGGACTGCCGTCGTTCGAGCAGATTGCGCCGACCGCGCGGGGCGCCGCTGCACGGATCGTGGACTTCCAGGCGCTGAACCTCTCCGAGCAGCAGGGGGGGCACGATCAGCTGAGCAGTTGGGCGAGTGAGGAAACGCCGCCCGGGAGCGGCCTTCAGTGGTGGGAGACGGCGGCAGCCGCGGGCTCCTCACTCGCCGTGCACGCCCTGATCGCAGCCGCTGCGGCGGAGGGCGTGGACTCGTGGGATGCACGCGAGATCGACCGTGCGTACTTCCCCTGGCCCGGCGCGCTGCACTCGCTGCTCGACAGCCTCGTCGACCGCGAGGAGGACCGGCTCGCGGGCGCGAGCAGCCTGCTCTCCTATTACCGCTCACCGGCAGAGACTGCGATCCGCCTGGGCACGCTCTCCTACCGTGCGCGTGGCGCCGTCGCACAGCTGCCGCGCCATCACACCCATCGGGTGATCGTGACCGCGATGTGCAGCCACTATCTCTCGGCGCCCGAGGCCAGGACACCCCGGGCGCTGAGCGCCAACGTCAGCCACGCGCTCGGCGTGCCGTTGAAGATCGCGGCGCTGATGTTCCGCATCCGCCGTTTCCTGTCCACCGTCGCGCACGTCTACGTCTAGACCCGGGGCCGCAGCGCGTGACGGTAGAGGATGGAGCGCAGCGCGTGACGGTAGGGGCGCGATGCTCGAGCTGAGGGACCTCGCCAAGCACTACCCGTCGGCCGGCGGCGAGCTCGTGAAGGCCGTCGACGGTGTCAGCCTCCGCGTCGAGCCGGGGGAGATGGTCGCGCTGTATGGCCCGAGCGGATCGGGCAAGACGACCCTGCTGCTGATGGTCGCGACGCTGTTGGCGCCGACCAGCGGCAGCGTGGCGATCGACGGCCGCGACGTGTCCTCGCTGACCGAGCGTGAGGCCTCGCACTTTCGCTTGCTGCAGCTGGGGTTCATCCGCCAGAACTTCGACCTGCTGCCGGGCGTGTCCGCGATCGATAACGCCGTCCTGAAGCTGCTGAGGAGCCTGCGCTGGCGCGACGCGCACCGTCAGATCACGCCGCTGCTCGAGCGCCTCGGCCTCGGCGAGCGCCTGTCCCACCGCGCGGAGACCCTGTCGATGGGCGAGCGCCAGCGAGTGATGATCGCCCGCGCGCTGTCCACCGAGCCCAGCCTGCTGCTGGCCGATGAGCCGACCGGCTCGCTGGACAGCCAGCGCAGCGAGGAAGTACTCGAGCTGCTGCGCGAGCTGTGCCGCGAGCGCAACGTCGCCGTGATCCTCGTCAGCCACGATCCGCTCGCGGCGGCCTACGCCGACCGCGTGCTCGCGCTGCGTGACGGCAAGCTGTCGGACTATCAGCCCAACCAGGCTCCCGTGCTGCCGGCCGGCCACTAGCCGCAGGGCCGAGGGCACCCGTTGAAGCTCGGCAACGTTCTGCACCTGTACCGCGTCCGTGTGCGGGCGCGCCTCGTGCAAGAGTGCTTCGCGGTGCTCGGCATCGCGGCCGGCGTCGCGCTGCTGTTCGCCTCCCAGGTCGCCAGCCAAAGCCTGACGAGCTCGGTCGCTGAGCTCTCACACGGCATCACCGGGCGGGCCAGCCTGCAGCTGCTGGCGCGCGACCCGCACGGCATGCCCGAAGCGCTCGTGCGCCAGGTGCGCGCGATCGCCGGCGTGCGCACCGCTGCGCCGCTGCTGGAAGCGTCGGCCAACGCGAGCGGGCCGAAGGGCAGCTCCTCGGTCGAGGTCGTCGGCGCGGACACGAGCCTGAAAGCGCTCGACGGCGCACTGCTGGCCCACACCGAACTCGCGCCGTTCGGCGGGATCGGTGCGGTGCTCCTACCGACCCAGCTCGCGAAGCACATCGGGGTCACGAAGTTCGGCAAGGAAGTGACGCTGCAGATGTACGGGCGCACTGAAGCAGCGCCGCTGTACGCGCAGCTGCGCGAACGCCAGGTCGGCGGCCTGGCCTCCAGCCCGATCGTCGTCGCACCGCTGTCCTACGCCCAGGAAATGGCCGCGCTGGCGCACCGCGTCAGCCGCATCCTCGTCCAGCCCGCCGCCGGCGCGCGGGCGAGCGTGCGCGCGGCGCTCGTACGTCTCGCCGCCGGGCGGCTGAACGTCGAGTCCACGAGCTATGACGAAATGCTGTTCGCGAAGGCCGCCTCGGCGTCGAACCAGTCGACCGCGCTGTTCGCCGTGATCAGCGCGCTCGTCGGCTTCCTGTTCGCGTTCAACGCGATGCTGCTGACCGTTCCCCAGCGCCGCCGCCTGATCGCCGACCTGCGCCGCGACGGCTACACGCCACGAACGGTGATCGGCGTGCTGCTGCTCGACGCGGTCGTGCTCGGCCTCGCGGCGTGCGCGCTCGGGCTGATCCTCGGGGAGGAGCTGTCGATCCACCTGTTCCGCGCGAACCCCGGGTATCTGGGATCGGCGTTCGCGGTCGGCAGCCAGCGCGTCGTCGGCTGGCAGAGCGTCGCGATCGCCGCCGGTGGCGGCATGCTCGCCGCGGTGGTCGCGGTGTTGAGCCCGCTGCGCGACATCCTCTCCAGGGACCCGCTCGCCGCGATCACCCCGAAGCAGGGCGCTGGCGCAGGCGCGCCGATCGCGCGCATCGCGCTCGGCGGTGTCGTGTGTCTCGCCGGCGCTACAGCGATCCTGCTGAGCGCGCCGAAGCTCGCGATCCTCGGCATGGTGCTGCTGGTGGGCGCGCTGCTGCTCGTGCTGCCGGCAGCGCTCGCCGGTGCGCTGGCGCTGCTCGCGCGGCTCGCGCGGCGCATGACCGGAGCCGTCGCTCACGTCGCCGTGATGGAGCTCTCGCGCGGCGCGCTCGCGGGCGATCGGCGTCGCTGCGACCGGGGCGATCGCGGTGTTCGGCGCGGTCGCGATCCAGGGCGCCCACTCCGACCTGCTGGCAGGCCTTGAAAACGCCTCGCGTGACACCAACGCGCTGACCGACGTGTGGGTGTCCCCGCCGGGCGCGTACAACCTGCTGAGGACAGCGCCGTTCGACCCCGCCCAGCAGGCGACGCTCGAACGGCTGCCCGGCGTCCGCGCCGTGCGGGTCTACCGCGGTGGTCTGATGGACTGGGGTCAACGCCGCGTGTGGGTGCTCGCGCCACCGGCGCAGGCCAAGCCGCTGCTGCCCTCCTCGCAGATCATCGAAGGCTCCACCCGCCAAGCCAGCGCGCGCGTGCAAAGCGGAGGCTGGGCGGTGCTCGCCCAGGCGCTCGCCGCCGAACACCACCTGCACGTCGGCGACACGGTCAGCCTGCCCACGCCGATCCCGTCGAACTTCCGCATCGCGGCGCTGTCGACGAACATCGGCTGGGCGCCGGGCGCGATCATCATCAACGCCGGCGACTTCGCGCGGGCGTGGGGGAGCCCCGACGCCAGCGCATACAACGTGCTGCTGAACGCCGGCGCATCGCCAACCCGGGTGGCGGCAGAGATTCGCACGGCGCTCGGTCCCGATGCCGGCCTCGCCGCGCAGACCGCGCACGCCCACGAACGCGAGCAGAACGCGCTCAGCCGCCAGGGACTGCAGCGCCTGACGCAGATCGCCACGCTGATCCTGATCGTCGCGGTGCTCGCGATGGCGGCAGCGATCGGCAACATGGTCTGGCAGCGCCGCCCGCGCCTGGCGAAGCTCAAGCTCGAGGGCTTCCCGCGCGGCGAACTGTGGCGCATGATCCTGCTGGAGAGCCTGCTGCTGCTGGCCGTCGGCTGTCTGTCGGGCGCGCTGTTCGGCCTCTACGGCCAGCAGCTGCTCGACCGAGCGCTCGCGAACGTGATCAACTTCCCCGTCGTCTACTCGGTCGCCGGGCTCGCCGCGCTGTCGAGTCTCGCGGTCGTAACCGTGACCGCCGTGGCGATCCTCGCGATCCCCGGCTATCTCGCCGCCGGGGTCGCGCCCGCCGTCGCGCTGCAGGACTAGCCACGGCGCCGGAGCCCGCGCGACTCGGAACGCTCTAACCGCTACTTCCACGTGGTGCGCACGAGCACCGAGCGGCTGCATCGCCGCCTGCGAGAGGCGGCCCGCGGGACGGCCCCGGTGGACATCGGCGGCGAGCTGACCTTCTACCGTCGACATCACCTCCGCGCTGGCGTTCGGCCATGACTTGAACACGCTCGAGCGGCGCAACAACGAGCTCCAGGGCCATATTCAGTGCGACCGGCGATAGCCATGGTAGTTACGCAGTGTGGGCGCGGTGTGTGAGCAATAACGCGCGATAGCGATAGTATTTACTGTGTATATACGACTGCTATCGCGGCGTGTAAACAAACAACCTCACCCTTGTCCCTGCGGGCCTGCTCGCGTCCTAAGCTAAGGCGCATGTTCGACTGCCTGCAGGTGCTCTCCTAGCAGTGCTCCCGCTGGAGATCGCCCCCGGGCTGGTGCCCTGGACTGCGCGACACCCGGACTGGAGCCCGGATGCGGCGCCCGGGGGGTCGGGCGACTGGGACCCGATCGTAGGCTCGATGCTCTACGAACCGCCCGGCGAACCCCCAGGCTCGGTCGCGCTGATCGACCCGCTGCTGCCGTGGGAGGGGCGCGCTGAGTTCCTGAGCTGGCTGGACGAGCGCGTGGCAGGCCGGCGGGTGAGCATCCTGACGACTGTGCGCTGGCATCGCCGCGACCGCGAGGAGCTAGCCGAGCGCTACAAGCGCTCGGCTGCGCACGCGTGGAATGCGGTTCCCCGCGGGATCGAACCGCGACCGCTGCGTGGCGCTGGCGAGACGCTGTTCTGGCTGCCGGCCGTGGCCGCGCTCGTCGCCGGTGATCGTTTGATCGGCTCGGGCGCGCTCGCCAGCCGGAGCGGGGACGGGGAAAAGGATGAGGATCGGGAGGGGGGTGGCGAAGTGGCGAGGAATCGGCTGTGGGTGTGCCCGGAGAGTTGGCTGGAGGACGTCCGCGTCGACCGTACTGGGCTCGCCGGCCTGATGCGCCCGCTACTTGAGCTGCCGATCGAGCGTGTCCTGGTCTCCCACGGCGAGCCCGTGCTCGGCGACGGCCGCGCGGCGCTCGCCCACGCGATCGCAGAGGCGGAGGGTCGTTGAGCCGGCGCCGCTACTCGGCGAGCAGCTCGGAGTCGTGCTCCTCGAAGATCGCGGCGACGTCGCTGCGCTGACCGGAGTGCAGCGCCTCGATCGGCCGGCCGGGGTGTGAGCCCGGGTCTGTCCAGTCGACGATCACAAACGACTCGCTGACGATCACCTGTCGAAGACTACGCCCAGACGGCGGGGTGCTCAGCGTGTGATCACGAGCTTCGTCCAGCCGCTCTCCAGGAGCGCGTCGGCGCCGTCCTCCCAAGCGACGACGCTCGTGGTGACCAGCTCGGGGCGGATCGCGCCGCTGGCGGCCAGGTCGAGCACGTGCGGCATCGCCTCGCGGGCGTTCGCGCGCCCGGTGCGGAAGGTGATCCCCTTGGTGTACATCTCCAGCAGCGGTAGCGCAGGTGGCTCGCCGAAGTAGATCGCCGCGCTCGTGCAGATGCCGTCCGGCGCGGTCGAGCGAAGAGCTAGGCCGAGACCTTCGGGATCGGCGCTGGCGTCGACGGTGATCGGGTACGGACCGACCCGCTTGGGTGTCTCGGCGAGCGTCTGCGCGCCCAGCCGCGCGGCGGTCTCGCGGCGGGAGGCGTCGGCGTCGACGTACAGCACCGACTGCGAGCCCAGCGCCACCGCCAGGCCGGCGGCGTACAGCCCGATCGAGCCGGATGCGGCGCCGCCGACGACCAGCACGTCAGCGCCGGGGTGCTCGGCCAGCGCCGGCGCGACAGTCCGCCAGGCGTCGCTGATGTTGTCCGACGCGCTGGCGACCGCCACCGGGTCAAGGCCGGCGGGCACCGGCACGAGCATGTGCTCGGCGTATGGGACACAGACGACGTCCGACAGGAAGCCGCCCCACCGCTCGACTGCCGGCCCAAAGCCGTAGCTGGACATGAACGCCACTCCTTGACAGTTGGAGCTGCGACCGGCACGGCACGCGTCGCAGGAGCCGCACGAGATCTGGAACGGGATGCTGACGAGCCGCCCCGGTCGCAGCGACGACACGGCGTCGCCGACGTCGAGCACCTCCGCGACGCACTCGTGGCCGATCGGGAACGGTGGCGGAAACGGCGAGACGCCCTCGATGATCAGCGCGTCCAGATCGCACGTGGCGACCGCCAGCGGACGGACCAGCGCGGCGGCATCCGAGCTGAGCTGCGGCTCGGGCGCATCACGCCACTCAAGTGCTTTGGGGGCCGTGTACGTCAGCTGCTGCATGCGAGGCTCCTCTCAGTCAGTAGACCGATCGATATATTACGGGGATGACCGACTCAAGGTCGAGCGCACCTGCGAGGCACTCATCGCGCGAGGCGTTCGTGAGGGCGACCGGGCGCCTGCTGCGCCGTCAGGGTTACGCGGCGACAGGGCTCAACGAGATCGTCACCCTCAGCGGCGCGCCGAAGGGCTCGCTGTACTTCCACTTCCCGGGAGGCAAGGAGGAGTTGGCGGTCGCGGCGATGGAGCTTGCCGGCGATCAGCTGCGCGGGGCGATCGAGGCGATCGTCGACTCGAGCGAGGATCTCGGGCGCGCGCTCGCCTCGCTCGTGGACGCGCTCGCCGACGGACTCGAGGCCTCGGATTTCCAGGACGGCTGTCCGATCGCCACGATCACGCTGGAGGCCGCGAGCGGCTCGCAGGCTGTGCGAGATGCCGCTGCCGGCGCGTTTGAGTCGTGGCTCGTGCCGCTCGAACGGCGGCTGGTCGCGGACGGTCTCGACGTCGAGCGGGCCGAGCGGCGGGCGCTGCTCGTGCTCGCCTCGATCGAGGGTGCGCTGATCCTCGCGCGGGCGCGTCGCGATCTCACGCCGCTGACGGCGGTCAGGGATGAGCTCGTGGCTCTCTCCTCGCGGGCCATGATCAGCCCAGCGGCGTAGTGTAGGCGCCGCTGAGCCCGCCGTCGATCAGGAAAGTCGAGGCGGTCACATAGCTGGAGTCCTCGCTGGCGAGGAACAGGGCGCCCTGCGCGATCTCCTCGGCGCGGGCGAAACGGCCGATCGGGATGTGCACCAGCCGGCGCTCGGCCTGCTCGGGGTCCTTCGCGAACAGCTCGCGCAGCAGCGGCGTGTCGACCGGACCCGGGCACAGCGCGTTGACGCGCACGCCGCGGCGTGCGAACTCGACGCCCAGCTCGCGCGACAGCGCCAGCACGCCACCCTTCGAGGCGGTGTAGGAGATCTGCGAAGTCGCCGCACCCATCACCGCGACGAACGACGCCGTGTTGATCACCGAGCCGCGCGACGGCCCCTCGTTCTCCAGCAGGTGGGGGATACCGTGCTTGCAGCACAGGAACACGCTGCGCAGGTTCACCCGCTGGACGCGCTCCCACGCCTCGAGCGTCGTCTCCAGCACCGAGCCGTCATCGTCCGGGGAGATGCCCGCGTTGTTGAACAGCACGTCGATCCGGCCGTAGCGTTCGCGTACCCGCGCGAACGCCGCGCGCACCTGCTGCTCGTCGGTCACGTCCACCTGCAGCGCCAGATCTCCCGGCGAGTCCGCATGCAGATCGACGCCAACGACCGTCGCTCCCTCGCGCTCGAACACCGCAACCGTCGCCGCGCCGATCCCACTCGCTGCGCCGCTCACCACGCACACCTTCTCCGAGAGCCTGCCGCCGGTCGCGCTCATGGCTCGTCCGTCGCGTAGTAGATCGTCTTCAGCTCGGTGTAGGACTCCAGCGCGTGGGGGCCCAGCTCACGACCATAGCCCGACTGCTTGAAGCCGCCGAACGGCGTGCTCACGCGCACCGACGTGTTCGCGTTGATCGACAGCACGCCCGTCTCGATTGCCCGCGCGACGCGCAGCGCACGCGCGCCGTCGCGCGTCCAGATCGAGCCCGACAGGCCGTACATCGAGTCGTTCGCCAGGCGGATCGCCTCCGCCTCATCCGCGAATCCAATCACCGCCGCGATCGGCCCGAACACCTCCTCCCGCGCCACGCGGTCGCCCGGCCTCACCGGCGCCAGCACCGTCGGCGCGAACCAGAAGCCCGCGCCCTGCGGCGCACTGCCCGTGAACGCGACCGGCGCCTGCCCGTCCAAGAACGACGCCACCGTCTCGCGCTGCGCGGCCGAGATCAGCGGGCCCATCTGCGTGTTCTCCTGCAGCGGGTCGCCGACGCGCAAGCCGAGCACGTGCGGCTCGAGCAGCTCGAGAAAGCGATCCAGCACGCTCGCCTGCACGAGGATCCGCGAGCGCGCGCAGCAGTCCTGGCCGGCGTTGCCGAACACCGCCGCCGGCGCAGCTGCCGCCGCCGCATCCAAGTCCGCGTCCGCGAACACGATGTTCGCCGACTTGCCGCCCAGCTCGAGCGTCACGCGCTTGATCGACTCAGCCGCGCCCGCCGCGATCGAGCGGCCGACCTCTGTCGAGCCAGTGAACGCGATCTTGGCGACGCCCGGGTGCTCGACCAGACGCTGCCCGCACGTCCGGCCTGGGCCCACAACCACGTTCACCACGCCCTCCGGCAGGCCCGCCTCGCGCGCCAGCTCGGCAAAGCGCAGCGCGCTCAGCGGCGTCAGCTCCGCCGGCTTAAGCACCACCGTGTTGCCAGCCGCCAGCGCCGGTGCGAGCTTCCACGAGGCGATCGTCAAGGGGAAGTTCCACGGCGTGATCAGCCCGACCACGCCAAGCGGCTCGCGCACCGTGAACGCCTGCCCGCCCGCCACCGGGATCGTGTCGCCCAGTAGCCGCTCCGGCGCGCCCGCGTAGTAGCGGAACGTGTCCACCACCATCTGCATCTCCCCGCGCGCGTCAACGATCGTCTTGCCCGCGTTGCGCGCCTCCAGCAGCGCCAGCTCCTCGCGGTGCTCCGCGAGCGTGTCCGCCAGCGCGTGCAGCCTCGCCGCGCGCTCGGCTGGCGCCAGCGCACGCCACGCTGGCCAGGCCGCCCGCGCAGCCGCGACCGCCGCGTTGACCTCCGCTGGGCCAGCGCGGTCGACCTCGGCGAGCACCGCCTCGGTCGCGGGCTCGAGGACTGAGAGCAGCTCGCTCAGCGCGCTAGCTCCCGCCGCGGCGGACCTGCAGAGGATCTCGTGCGAACAACCCTGGTCCTAGGGTGCCTCGGCGATCGCCGGCAGCGCCTGTTCGGTGTCGAGCTCGTCGATCGTGCGGATCGGGCCTTTGAACGTGCGCTTCGCCGACGCGAAGTACCAGATCGTCACCGCCAGGATCACGCCGATCGTGATCAGCGGAGCGTAGTTCACGGCATTCCAGCTGAACGAGCTTTCCCAGGGAACGCCTTCCGGCGAGAACGGCAGCGAGAAGATGATCACGCACAGCCCGACCCACACGACCGCGATCGGGTTGATCCATCTGTACTTCGAGCCCAGCGTCCACGAGCCGTGCTGGAAGCGCTCGCCCTGGCGCCAGCGCAGATACACAGGGATCGTGTACGCGATGTACAGCCCGATCACCGCGATCGAGGTCACGGCCAGGAACGCGACCGGCGCGCCCAGGTGGTTCGGGAAGTACGCCGGGATCGTGATGATCAGCGCGAACACCACAACGAACAGCACCGACCACGACGGCGTCTGGCTCTTGCCCAGCCGGCGCCACAGGTTGTGGCCCGGGACCGCGCCGTCGCGCGAGAACGCGAACGTCATGCGCGACGCGCTCGTCACGCACGCCATGCCGCAGAACAGCTGGCCAATCGTCGAGATCAACAGCACCGCCTTCGCAGCCGCCGACGTCAGCGCCGTCTCGATGATCGCCACCGCCGGGTAGCCCGCTTTGTAGATTTCGGTTTCGTGGCTGTGCTGGATCGCGAACGTGATCGCCAGCAGCACGATCCAGCCGAACAGCGCCGAGTAGAACACCGACAGCCAGATGCCGCGCGGCGCCGACTGTTCAGCTCCGTGCGTCTCCTCGGAGACGTGTGCCGAGGCGTCATAGCCGGTGATCGTATACATCGTCAGCAGGAACCCCAGCGGCAGCACATACAGCCAGAATTTCGCGCCGCTGACCGCCCCGCCCGCGAAGCCCGACACGTTCGCCCGGTGGCCGAACACATACGAGAAACTCGCGTGGTGCGACGGCACCACGACCAGCAGCACGATGATCGCCAGCACGCCGACGATGTTCCACCACACCGAAATGTTGTACAGCACGGCCACCAGGTGGCTGCGGAAGACGTTGACGGCCAGGTCGAGCAGCAGGATCAGCCCGAACAGCGCGAAGTTGACGTGCGCGGTGTAGTGCAGGTCCGTGCCCGCCGCAGCCTTCGCGAAGTCGAAGATCAAGTGCACTTCGTACAGGCCGAGCGTGTACATCAGGAACGTCGCCGAGACGTAGATCACCGAGGCCGAGACCGCGACCAGCCCGATCAGGTTGAACCAGCCAGTGAACCAGCCCCAGCCCGCGCCGCCGAGCTTCGATGACCAGTAGTAGATGCCGCCCGCCGTAGGCATCGCCGAGGCCAGCTCCGACATCGACCACGCCACGAACAGGATCATCACCGAGATCAGCGGCCACGCGATCGAGATCGCGATCGGCCCGCCGTTCTTCAGCGCCTGCCCATACGTGGAGAAGCAGCCCGCCAGAATGCAGATGATCGCGAACGAGATCGCGAAGTTGGAGAACCCACTCCAGCGGCGATTCAGCTCCTGCTTGTAGCCGAGCTCCGCGAGCTTCTGCTCGTCCTGCCCCATCGACCCGTCCGCTGTGCTCACCATGCGCTCCACCCCAGTTCGCATAAAAGGTTTGCTCTCCCGTCCTTCTATCGTGACGATACGCTCATGGCCGAGCGGAAGTCAAGGGCGGTGCGGATCAGGCTTCGGGCAGCAGCCCCGCGAGGATGTGCTCGGTGCCGTGCAGGTGCTCGCTCATCACGCTCGCCGCGCGTATCGCATCGCCCTCGCGCACCGCCGCCAGCAGCCGGCGGTGCTGCGCGTTGGAGGACGCGAGCACCTGTGGCGGATGCGCGATGTGGGCGATCAAGTCCGTCATCGCGCCCTGCGCCTCCGTCATCGCCCGCACCAGCTGGGTCGAGCGGGCGGCTTCAGCGAGGCCGACGTGCAGGCGGATGTCCGCCTGGCGGTAGGCGGCGAAGTCCTCCAGCGCGCCGTCCAGCGTCACCGCCACCGCGTCCAGCGCATCGAGCTCCGCGCGCTCCGCGCGCTCCGCCGCCAGCACCGCGACGCCCAGCTCTACCGCCAGACGCTGGTCGCACATCTCGCGCCACTGCGCCAGCATCCGCGGCGACGGCGGGTCGCTGGGGGGAGGGGGTCCGACACGAACGTGCCGCCGCCGCGCCCGCGCGTCGCGAACACGTACCCGCTCTGGCTGAGCGCCGTCAGCGCCTGGCGCAACGTCGAGCGCGCGATCTCCAGGCGCGCGCACAGCTCGCGCTCCGCCGGCAGCCGCGAGCCCGGCGCCAGCAGGCCGAGCTTGATCGCCGTCCCCAGCCGCTCGACGGTCTCCTCGAACGCCGTCTGCGAATGGACGGGCGCGAAGACAGCGTCGGGAGGCGTGAGCGTGGGGCCCGGGCCTGCTTGGCGCCTACTCGGGCCCGCCATCGCTCCCAGCCCGCCCACGCTCACAGCCGCTCGAATCCCCGCACGCGCTCCCAGTCGGTGACCGCCGCCTGGAACGTGCTCAGCTCGATGTCCGCCGCGTTCAGATAGTGCGCCACCACATCCTCGCCAAACGCCGCCCGCGCGACGTCGCTGCCCGCGAACAGCACGCGCGCCTCACCCAGCGTCGCCGGCAGGTGCGGTCGCTCGTGCGCCGCGTACGCGCTGCCCTGCAGCGCCGGCTCCAGCTCCAGGCCCGCGTCGATCCCGTGCAGGCCGGAGGCGATGATCGCGCTTAGCGCCAGATACGGGTTGAGATCCGCGCCGCCCACGCGGTTCTCGAAGCGCAGCGAGGCCCCGTGGCCGACCACCCGCAGCGAGCACGTGCGGTTGTCGTGCCCCCACGCCACCGTCGTCGGCGCGAAGCTGCCCGGCGCGTAGCGCTTGTACGAGTTGATGTGGGGCGCAAACAGCACCGTCAGCTCGCGCAGGCACGCGAGCTGGCCCGCCAGAAACGAGTGGAACAGCCGCTCGTCGCGCGCGAACAGCGGGGTGGGGGGGTCCGAGTCATCCGACAGCGAGAAGTGGATGTGGCATGAGCTCCCCTCGCGCTGGTCGAACTTCGCCATGAACGTGATCGCCACGCCCTCCTGCGCCGCGATCTCCTTCGCGCCGTTCTTGTAGATCGCGTGCTCGTCCGCCGTGCGCAGCGCGTCCGCGTAGTGGAAGTTGATCTCATGCTGGCCGAAGTTGCACTCGCCCTTCGAGTCCTCGACCACCATCTCCGCCGCGACCATGCTGTTACGGATGCGGCGGATCAGCGGCTCCACGCGCGCGGTGCCAAGCAGCGAGTAGTCGACGTTGTACAAGTTCGCCGGGCGCAGCTCCCGATAGCCCTTGTGCCATGCCTCCTCATAGCTGTCCAAGAACACCATGAACTCGAGCTCCGTGCCCGCGTTCGCGCTCCAGCCGCGCTCGGCCAGCCGTGCGAGCTGGCGGCGCAGGATCTGACGCGGCGAGGCCACCACGTCCGAGCCGTCGCCCCACGCGACGTCCGCCAAGCACACCACCGTCCCCTCCTGCCACGGCACCGGGCGCAGCGTCTCCAGGTCCGGCACCAGCAGCATGTCGCCGTACCCGCGCTCCCACGATGACATCGCATAGCCCTCCACCGTCGTCATCTCGACATCCACCGCCAGCAGGTAGTTGCAGCTCTCCGCGCCGTGCTCCGCCACCTCGCTGAGGAAGTGCGTCGCCGTCAGGCGCTTACCCTGCAGGCGCCCCTGCATGTCCGTCATCGTCAGCAGGACCGTGTCGACCGCACCCCCGCCGACCGCCTCGGTCAGTTCCTCGAGTGTCACCGTCCTGAAGGTACTGGACCCGGACCTTCAGCGGCTCGATGTGGGGCAGGCGGGGGGTAGGCGGGGGGTATGTTCTGTTTTCGCGCAGCGGTAGCAAATGTATATACGCTGTAGATACGATGGCTATCGCTGCGTGAGTGCGGGAACAAGGCACGCCGTAGTGGACGGGCCATGAGCCACGATGGGCCCTCATCAAAGCGGGCGATGAACCCCTCCAACAAGGCCGGGCGGTGAACTCGCCGCTTCAACCTCCGGCGCGCGGTAGCGCGCCCCCTATCTCAGTGGCACTGTGACGTCCCCCTGGTCTTTCAGCAGCTTGTCCCACGTTTCAAAGCTCATGCAGAACCGTCCGCCGTCCGCGTACTGCGTCCCCCAGCTGTTCCAGAACCACACCAGTTTGTTCTCCGCGTCGATCCCGTCCGCGACGATCTCATGCCCGCCCCGCACCGTCGCATCCGAGGTGAGCTCGACCAGCCCCGTGCTCGGGTCGGGGCTGTCGAAGCTCGTGTACCACTTGACGCCTGTGATCACCGGACGCAGGACCAGCGCCTGCAGCGCGTGTTTGATGCCGAACGCGTGTTTGTAGGAGCTGATCAACCCGAGCTGTTTGCCGGCCTTGCACACCATCAGACCGCTTCCGCCGGGGTCGTTCGGAGGGTACGGGCTGCCCTCCAGTTTTGTCTCCAGTTCGTACAGGTGAACAGCGTCCGCCTCGCTCAGCGGCGTGCCGCCAGCGAAATCCGGCGCGGAGTCCAACGCCCCGCACAGAGCGTTCGCCGTGCACGAGCCGATCTCACCCTGGTTCAGCGGCAGACCGGTCGCCTGGTGGGTGACGCTCACAACCGCCGGCGCCTGCTCCGCAACGTACTCACGCGAACGAGGATCGTGGTGCACGTGGCGTCCAAGTCGCTTGCCCGCCTTCGGCTGCTCTGCAAGGTCGACTTTGACAATGCCGTTCTCGGCCATAGGGCTTCCTCTCGGATCAACGGTGACAGGGGGTTCGAGGTTCTGTAGTCATGGGTTCTACATGTCCGAACCGGCCGTGTCAATCGGATCACCGGAAGATCACTAACGCGTCCACCGCTCCTCGATTCGCCCGACCACGCCACACAGACAGCGAGAGCGCTGCAGCGTAGCCGGACATCGCCCGCCTTCAGCTCGCGCGAGCGCGACTCCCGCGAGTCAGCTCTTTCACAAGTGCACCGACCGATCGTTCGAGCTGCTGGATCGTCGCGTCGTCCACGCGTTCCAGCCCGACCGTGCGATTCAGCCACGCGTTGATCTCACGATGGCTCAGCCCATCTCGGCGGTGCAGTTCGCCCACCAGGCGGCTGCGCTCGCGGCGCAGCTGCGCACGCCGCTCGAACGCCGCGACAGGAGTACGCGTTGGCTCGGGCTTCGCTAGGGGATGCGCGCGCGACGGATGCTCAGGCGACAGCGACGGCATCGGCTGGGGCTGGGGCTGGGGCGCGCCGAACAGGGTCATCTGCGCGGCGAACTCCGCGCTCAGCGGCTTGAAGTCGCTCGCCGGGGACGGCTCGCTGGCGCGGCGATCGGGCAGCTCGTCCCACTCCTCCGAAGGCTCTTCGCGACGCAGCACGTGGCGCAGCTCGCTTTCGACATCCTGCGCATGCCCGCGCAGCGTCTGATCGGCAGGCAGGTACAGCCAGCTCGCCTCGGCAGCCGTGCCCGGAATCGTGCGCACGAAGCGGCCCACGATCTGGCGGAAGATCAGCGGCGTCTTCGCCGCGGTTGCGTACACGCCGACGCGCAGGCGCGGGATGTCGACGCCCTCGGACACCATGTTCACCGCCACGATCCACGGCTCACGCGAGCTGCGGAACTCGGCGAGCTTGCGCGCCGCCCGCGCCTCAGTGTGCAGAACGATCACCGGCGTGCGTCCCGTGGTCTCGCTCAGCAGCTTCGCGATCTGACGCGCGTGCGTGGCGTCGGCCGCGACCGCCAGCGCGCCCGCGTCACGGTGGCCCGCAGCGCGCAGCGCGCGCAGCTTCGCGTCGGCCTCAGCGAGGATCCGAGGCAGCCCGTCCGGCAGCTCCGTCGAGATCGCCGTGCGGTAGCGGCGGCTGGCCTCGCGGCCCGTCAGGACCGTCTCGAACGAAGACTCGATCACGTCCTCGCCGCTGCGCCATGACAGGCTGCCGTCGAACGTCACGAACGCGACCGGCCGGCAGATCCCGTCCGCGACAGCCTGCGCGTACGTGTATGACACGTCCGGCACGACCATCCCGTCAGCGTCGTAGCGCACGCCCGGGATCGGCGTCGCATCCGAGCGAAACGGCGTGCCGGACAGCAGCAGCCAGCGCTCCGCCGCGGCGAACGCCTTGCGAAAGCCCGTGCCCCACGCGAGATCCTCACCGAGATGGTGCGCCTCGTCGACCACCACAAGCGTGTCGCGGCCGACCGTCGTCGACCACGCCGCCGGGTCGCTCGCCACGCGCGCGTACGTCACCGCGACGCCATCAAAGTCTCGCGGCGGGCGCGCGCTCTGAGCGTCCGGCTGAAGCTGCACGCCAAGCGCCGCCGCCGCGCTCGCCCACTGGCGTGTCAGCGGCGTCGTCGGACACAGCACCACGACACGCGTGGTCACCCGCCTCGCCAGCAGGTCCTTCGCCAGCTCGAGCGCCGGGCGCGTCTTCCCCGCACCCGGCGCAGCCGAGATCAGGAACGGACCGCCCTGCCAGTCGGCCAGGCCGTCAAGGGCCTCGCGCTGCCAGGCGCGCAGCGATGTCGAGAGGTTGCGCGTCAAAGAGTCCGGCATCCTGCGGCATCGCACGGACGGATCGTCGTCCGGCAGGTTCGCGCCTCGGTGCGGGCGGCCTCGGCTTTCGGCAGACCGCTCAGCTCGGACGGAGGGGGGTGTGGGCTCCGGTCGACAGTGGGGTCGGCTTCGGTCGACCGAGGTTTTGTTCCGACAGGAAATCATGTCTTGACAAAAAATCCTGTCGGTAGTAGTTTGTGCGAATGCTCGAGGTTGCGGTAATCGACGATCCGACGGCGGCGGAGGTCTCGCTCGACCCCGTTCGCGCGCGTCTGCTGGCCGAGCTGGCTGAGCCGGGGTCGGCGAGCATGTTGGCTACGAAGGTCGGGCTGAGCAGGCAGAAGGTCAACTACCACCTGCGCGCGCTCGAGCGCCACGGGCTCGTGGAGCTCGTGGAGGAGCGGCGCAAGGGCAACATGACCGAGCGTGTGATGCGCGCGAGCGCGGCGTCGTATGTGATCTCACCGGCGGCGCTGGCGGATGTCGCACCCGACCCCGACCGCTCTCCCGACGAGCTCTCCGCGCTGTGGCTGCTGGCCCTGGCCGCGCGGCTGGTCAGGGAGGTCGGCGAGCTGATCGCCCGCTCGAAGCGCGCGCGCCGTCCCCTGGCGACGTTCGCGATCGACACCGAGGTCCGCTTCGGATCGGCCTCAGATCGTGCGGCGTTCGCGGCCGAGCTGGCGGACTCAGTCGAGGCGCTCGTCGGGAAGTACCACGACGAGCTCGCCGCGGGTGGGCGCAAGCACCGCCTGCTGCTCGCGCTTCACCCGAGCATCACTCGGCCGGCGGCCGAGAACCATGACCCTCGCCGAGAGACGGCGGACCAGACAACCACAAAGGAAAAGTGACATGCCCCCCGAGTTCGAATGCAGTCGCGAGGTAGTTCTGCCGGCCAGCCCGGAGCAGGTGTGGGAGGCGGTCGCGACCACCTCAGGCAACGCGGCCTGGCTGTTCCCCAACGAGATCGCGACCGACGGCTCCGGCGCACAGATCTGGGATCCCCCGCACCACTTCGCGGTGCGCATGGAGCAGGGCGAGTGGTTCAACGCGATCGAGTTCGTGATCGAGGGCCGCGACGGCGGGACGAGCCTCCTGCGCTACGCCCACAGCGGCATCTTCGTCGATGACTGGGACACCCAGTACGACGCCGTGCAGCAGCACACCGACTTCTATCTGCACACCCTGAGCGAGTACCTGGAGCACTTCGACGGGCGCCCCGCGACGTACACCGGCGAGGTACCCGGCGGCATACAAGGGCCGAGCACGTCGGCCACAGCGGACGGCTTCCAGCGCCTCAAGCAGGCACTCGGGGTCGGGGCGCAGGCCGGTGAGCGCGACTCCGTGCGGCTGACCCCGCAAGGCCTCCAGCCGCTCGACGGGATCATCGACTACCTGCGCGCGAACTTCATCGGCCTGCGAACGGATGACGCGCTCTACTGCTTCTTCGGGCGCAACGCGTTCGGCGCCCCGGTCGGAATGAGCATCCACGCGTTCGCCGACTCGATCGACGCCAGGCAGACCAGGCGGGACTGGCAGGGGTGGTTGGACCGGGCGTTCCGTTAGGCGATGCACGAACGCGCCGGGCGGTAGCTGGCTCATCTGCGCGACTTGGATCCCCGGCGCGCGGCAGCAAGTTCGGGGATCAGCGCCCCGCGAGCGCAATGCGGAGCTAGGCACCTGCCGCGTAGAGCTGCCAGGTGTCGGGAACGCCCTTGAGCTCGTGGGTGCCCCGATCGGCGAACTCGATCCCCGCTCCGGCCACAAGATCCTTCACGGTGCGGGAGACGAGCACCTCGTCCGCTGCTGCGTGGGCGCTCACACGTGCTGCGATGTGCACGGCGATGCCGCCGATGTCGTCCCCGATCACCTCGCACTCGCCGGTGTGCAGGCCGGCCCTGGTGCGAAACCCCAACGCTCCAGTAGACCGGAGGATCGCGTGGGCGCAGTGGATCGCCCGTGCGGGGCCGTCGAACGTCGCGAGAAACCCGTCCCCGGTCGACTTCACCTCGCGGCCGCCGAAATGGCCGAGGGTGTCGCGTACGTCACGCTGGTGCTGTTCGAGCATCCCTCGCCAGCGCCGGTCGCCGAGCTCGGCGACCGTGCGCGTGGAGTCAACGATGTCGGTGAACAGCACCGTTGCCAGGACGCGGTCAGCCAGCGGCGCGGCGCGTGCGCCGGTCAGGAACTCCTGTACAGCCGCGAGCCAGTCCTCGCTGCCCTGGTACCAGAAGTGGTGGTCGTCGCCCTCGAACTCCACCAGCCGTGCATCCGGGATGTGCTCTGCCAGCCAGCGTCCATGGCGAACATTGACGAGACGGTCGCGCGTGCGATGCAGCACAAGCGTGGGGACGTGGACACTCGGCACGACCTCGCGCACGTCGAGGTCGAAGAACATCTGCGCTAGAGCAGTCATCATTCCGGGGCTTGCAGTCGAGCGTTCCAGGCGACCGTAGAACGCGCGCGACACCGGGTTATCCGCCTGGCTCGGCGCTGCCACCTCGATCAACGATCCGTCGCCCCAGTTGGGAAGGATCAGCTCGACGCCCGACTCGGCCAGCGCCTGCGCCGGCGTGCCCCACGGGTAGTCCTCGGCGTACGTCGAACGGGCCATGCCTCCGGTGAGGACCAGCGCCTGGACGCGCCGCGGATAGGTCGCCGCGAACAGGATGCTCATCGGACTGCCCTCGGACAGCCCGACCAGCGCAGCCCGGTCTGAGCCCGCCGCGTCCATCACGGCACGGACGTCGTCCATGCGCTGCTCGAGCGTTGGCGCATCGGCCACCGGATCTGACAGGCCCGAGCCGCGGCGATCGAAGATGATCACACGCGCGAACGAAGCCATGCCTTCGAGCGATCGCGCCGCGGGCTCATGCTCCCAGACGAGCTCGACGTGGTACGTGAACCCGGGCACGACGACGATGTCGAGGTCGCCTTCGCCGAACACCTGGTAGGCGATGTGGACATCGCCGCTGCGCGCGTACTTCGTATCGGGTCGTGCTATCGGTGTTCGGTGCGCGTGGATGGGACCTGCCTTTCCGCGTCCCGCTGCTCACAGGAGCGGAGGTTGCGAACTCGCGATGGAGTCTGAGTCGGGCCACCCGGATTCTCCCATGGCCGGAGCCGGTCGACGATATTGTCTCCCGGCCGAAGGAAGGGCCGCGCTTTCAGCGCAGAACCGAGGGAAGAACATGCTCATCAGTACCGACTATCTGGTTGTAGGGGCGGGTGCGAGCGGCCTTGCGTTCGCCGACGCGCTGGTGGCCGAGGCGGATGTTGAGGTGACGGTGATCGACCGTCGAGGGGTCCCGGGCGGTCACTGGGTGGATGCGTACCCGTTCGTTCGCCTGCACTCGCCCTCCGCGTACTACGGCGTGAACTCGCTTGCGCTCGGCGAGGATCGCATCGACCAGGTCGGCGAGAACGCCGGGTACTACGAGCGTGCGACCGGCGAGGAGATCTTCGATTACTTCGCCGAGGCTGCCAGGGGGCTCACAGAGACGGGCCGGTGCCGCGTGCTCACGGGACACGAGCACCTGGGCGGCGGGAGTGACGGTGAGCAGGTCAGAGACTTGACCACCGGAGAGCTTCACGATGTCGCTGTACGTCGCAAGATCGTCGATGCTCGATATCTCGAAGCGTCGATCCCAGCGACCCACACCCCTGCGTTCGAGGTCGCACCGGGCGTACGGTTCGTTCCGATCAACGACCTGCCGGCGGCCGCGCAATCGGACTGCTCTTACACCGTCCTGGGGTCCGGCAAGACTGCCGTCGATGCGTGCATCTGGCTTCTGGATAACGACGTGAACCCGGATCGGATTCGCTGGATCCGGCCCCGCGACGCGTGGTTCTATGACCGCAGCCACTTTCAGCCCCTGGAGCAGATCGGCGCGATCATGGAGGGAAACGCTCTCGATGTCGAGGCCGGCGCCAACGCGGCGGACTTCGACGACCTGTTCGAGCGGCTCGAGACCTCCGGGCGATTTGTGCGCATCGACCCGGCGTGGCCGGCGATCATGTACCGCGGCACGATGCTCAGCCCCCGCGAGCTGGCGGCCTTGCGCCAGATTGACGATGTCGTCAGACTGGGCCGCGTGCGGCGGATCGAGGCTGACCGGATCGTGCTCGAGCGCGGGGAGACCGAGACCAGCCCCCACGTCCTACACGTGGACTGCACGGCGCTCGGTCTGAACAACGCCCCGGCCGCGCCGATCTTTCAGCCTGATCGGATCGTGCTCCAGCAGGTGCGGCAACTCTCGCCATGTTTCAACGCCGCGCTCGTCGCCTTCGTCGAGGCCCACCGGGACAACGACGTGGACAAGAACCGGCTCTGTCCACCGAACCCGTTCGCCAGCAGCATCGAGGACTGGCCGCGCATGATGAGCCGCACATGGACAACGGAGGGCCAGTGGTTGAGCGAGGCCGACCTCGCGGCGTGGCTGGCCCAGAGCCGGCTCAACCTGCTGCGGGCGCTTCCCGACCACGCGGCCGAGCCGTCCGTGCAAACGGCAGTCGAGCGATATCTCACACATGTCAGCCCGGCGATCGAGCGGCTGAAGCAGCTGGACCGATCGAGCTCGCCACGGGAGCGATCAGTCGGTCTATGAGGGGGTGTTGTCTTGTCTGCTGCCTCGGATTCTGAGCTGAAGGCGCGTCATCGCGCGATGTGGGCGTCGGGTGATTACCCGGACATGGTCGGGACGTTCTTGCTTCCGTTGGGGCCGCGACTCGTGCAGGCGTGCGGCGTCGGCCCCGGCAGCCTGGTCCTGGACGTGGCAGCCGGGACCGGCAACGCGTCGATACCCGCGGCGAAGGCGGGCGCTCAGGTCACCGCCAGCGATCTGACACCTGAGTTGCTTCAGGCCGGCCGTGCTCGTGCCGAGAGCGAAGGGCTGACCCTCGACTGGGTGCAAGCTGACGCCGAGCACCTGCCGTTCGGGGATGCGTCGTTCGAGGTTGTGATGTCCTCGATCGGCGCTATGTTCGCGCCCCACCACCAAGATGTCGCCGACGAGCTGGTCCGCGTTTGTCGCCCTGCGGGCACGATCGGACTTCTCAGCTGGACCTCGGAGGGCATGATCGGAGCGCTGTTCCGCACGATGGGGCCGTTCGCCCCGGCACCCCCGCCCGGCGCGCAACCTCCGCCGCTGTGGGGCAGTGAGACGCACCTGAGCGAGCTGTTCGGCGATCGCGTCGACTTCAGCACGCTCCAGCGGGGGGTGTTGGAGGTCACAGCGTTCGAGAAGCCACGCGACTTCGGCGAGCACTTCAAGGCACGTTACGGACCGACCATCGCCGCCCAAGCCAACGCACGTCAGAACGATCGCGACACAGAGTTCGACCAGGCGCTGGACAGGTTCTGCGAGGAGTGGAACCTCGGCACACCCGATAGCGCGCGCTTTGAGATGGAGTACCTGCTCGCGGTCGGCACACCTGCTCGCGGTGGGCACAGTACGGTGGTGCGGTAATGGCGAGCGAGACGGTCAACGGGGCTGTCCTGCATTACGAGGAGCGGGGGAGCGGGCCGCCGCTGTTGCTCGTGCACGGGACCGGCGCGTATGCCGATATCTGGTCCCCGGTGCTCGATGGCCTCGCGCGCGCGTACCGCGTCATCGCTTATGACCGGCGCGGCTTCGCACGCTCGTCGCGCGCACCTCGCGGAGGGCTCGCAGAACACGCCCGTGACGCTGCCGCGTTGCTGAACGCCCTCGATGCATCGCCCGCGACGGTGGTCGGCTGGAGCGGCGGCGGTGTTTTCGCCCTTGACCTGGCAGCCTCGTTCCCCGAGTGTGTCGCGGCGCTCATCCTGGCCGAGCCGGCGGTGCATCTAACGACGCACCCGACGCGCGCCGCGCTTGCGATGGCGGCCCGCTCGGGCTTCCACAGATACGTTCGCCGTGACCCGACGTCAGCTGCGCTGACGATGTACCGGTGGGCAAGTGGTTACAAGACAGGCGGTAACGCGTTCGACGCTCTCCCGGATGCGTGGCGCGAGCAGATGCTCGCCCACGCCCCCACCACGGTGCGCGAGATGGATCAAATGACCCGTCCTTACCCCACGCGATCCGCGATCCGCTCGATTGCGTGCCCCGTGACCGTCATCGAGGGCGACCTCAGCGACCCGGCGTTCGCGACCGCCGATCGGTTCGTCATGCGCTTGCTGCCCCAAGCGCGGATGGTCTCGCTGCCCGGTGCCGCGCACATGCTCCACGTCGACCAGCCGGACGGCTGGGTCGAGATCGTCACTCAGACGGCCAGCCACGTGCGATCGCCCGCAGGAGTGCTCTAGTTCACACGCCGAGACCGGCTAGCGGCGCTGTTCTTCACCCCGTGGTCGGCCCGGGCCATCTTCGTCCACTGCCGAGCCAAAGCTCCAGAAGCGGATCAACGACTCGCCAGCCGGTCCGTGTGTGCTCATCGGCGATGATGTGCCCCTCCTGTTCTAGAGTTGAGATCGTTGCCCGGTTGCCGCCGGTCTTGCTGACGCCAAACGTCTCCTGTGCCACTCGACCTTGTAGCGGTGTCGTGCGGTTGGCGATCACTGCCGCCAGACGGCGCTCGCTGTTGTTCCAGGCATCCCAAGCTGCCTGCACCTCAGGTGTGGCGTCGAGCGTCGCCGCATGAAACGCGGCTACCCACTCATCGGTCGAGGCCGGCATCGAGCGCCTGGCCTGCTCATACAGATGGTGTGCGAGCAGCATCGCGCGTTGGGGATGGCCGTCCGCGGTGCGCAACAGGAACTCAAGCGCCTCGCCGGGATCTCGGCCGCCGTCGCGGAAGCGCGAACCGATGTACTCGGCGAGATCTTGGGCGTCGAGGTGGGGGAGAGGGATAGGTTTGGCTTGGGCGAAGAACGCATGGCGGCGGTCGGAGAAGAGATCTCGCATCAGCCCCGGATGAGAGCCGGAAAAGATGTAGCCCGCGACGTTCCCGTGCTGCTCGAGCTCAGATCGGATCGAGCCGGCGAGCGCATCGCTAACGCGCAGTACATCTTGGAACTCATCGAACGCAATCGCACATCGGCGTCCGTGGCGTTCCTGCAATCGTCTCGGCAAGCTCAGCCGGTCCAGCAGGGCTGGAGTTTGCGCGTCAGGTGTGAGCTCGACACCTACCCCAGCGGGAGCTACCTTCAAATGAGGCCGGAAGGTGGACACGACCCCGGCGAACCATTGCTTGAGGGTCCCATCGAGCTGCTCCCGGTACGCGCGCTCAATGCGCTCCGCCACGTCGGCAGGTGTGAGCACGCCGAGGAAATTGACGTAAATCGGGACGAGCCCGTCTTTGTCCGCGGCATCCAGCGCCGCCTTCAAGAGCGACGTCTTGCCGTATCGCCTCGGACCCTCTAGCCGGCTGTTTCGAGTCTCTCCAGCCCGGTCTCGTAGCAGGGCCAGCTCGGCGGTACGGTCGGCGAGCACATCGGGCGGTTCGACGGGCCCCTCATATACGAATGGACTACTCACGGGTGCTATATATAGCACCAAATGGTGCATCATTCCGCACCATGCGAGCGGGTTTCGCGGCCCCTCGGGGCGGCCACCGTCTGGGACGGCGCGTGGCTGCTGGAGCGGCAGCGGGTGCTGCGAGCGCTCTCTGCCGTCGATCGGGCTGCTGATGAATGCGCCGGACCGGCAGCTGCGGCAGCGGGCGCTGCGGGCTCTGCCGGCCGACGACGAGGGCTGGAGTGGACCCGGTTCGCGGACGAGCTGCTACGATCGTGTGATGACACAATCGTATGATCTACCTTCGCCGGCAGCCGCACTCATTCAGCTCGCGCGCCTCAAGGCAGGGGTCACCCAGCGGACCCTGGCAGAGCGAGCGTCGGTTCCCACCACGACGATCTCCGCCTACGAGCTAGACAAGCGCCAGCCAACCATCAAGACGCTGCGCAAGCTGCTCAATGCGGCCGGCTTCGATCTGGCGATGAGGCTCGAGCCGTACGACCCGCACGATGCGGTGCTGGAGGGTCTGGAGAGTCGACGGAGTTCGAGCGAGCGAAAGAGACGCGACGGCCAGATAGAGGCGTGGCGTCTTGCTACGCCAGCGCTCGATCCAGCCTAGCTCGGACCGTGGCAAGCGACGCTCCAGCGCTGGACGCCGCTGCGATCGCGGCAACGTTCAATCGACATCGCGTCCGCTATGTGGTCATCGGCGCCTTCGCTGCCATCGCCCAGGGAGCGCCGATCGCCGCCACCCGCGATATCGATTTCACGCCCGACGGGTCCAATGACAACCTCGCGCGACTCTCGGCTGCGATCACCGAGCTCGACGCTCACATTCGGGTGGCTTCGACCGACGAGGGGCTGCCCTTCGCGCATGACGCGGCTTCGCTTGCCCGAGCCTCCATCTGGAATCTCATTTGTCGGTACGGAGAGTTCGACATCGCATTTCGACCGTCGGGATTCGCGGGGGGCTATCCGGAATTGGCTACACACGCACGTCGCTTGATCGTCGACGGAACCGAGGTCAGCGTCGCCGCCCTGGATGACGTGATCCACTCCAAGGAGGCCGCCGGCAGACCTAAGGATCTACAGGTCTTGCCCAGTCTCTACCGGTACCTCGCAAGCAAGCGCCCACCCGTTGGATCGTAAGCATCGAACACGGGGCTGTCTACGATCTCTCGCGGTCGGTTCGTTCTCGGAATGGGTGCGGGCGGCATGTTGGAGGAGATCGTCGCCCTCGGCGTCCCGCGCCTGTCGCCCGGAGACCGGATACGAGCGCTGGAAGAGGCAATCGTCGTCGTGTCAGGGCGCATCACTCGCGACCCGCTGCCAGAGACGCGCGACGACGAGGGCCGCTGGATCGGGGGTGGAGTGACGCAGTGGGTAGAGGAACTCACCTTCGCCGTGCTCGAACACGGCGCCGCCGCTTTCAACTATCTCGTCCCTCCTGGGACAGCATCAGCGACATGACACTGAACCGCTTGGCGCACGAAGTCGTGCCCGCCGTCCGCGAAGCAATCGCCAAGGGCTGACCTTCGGCGACCGGCAAGGAGCTTCAGATGTCCGATCGCTCGGCTCCGGTACAGGCCGGAGTCGATCTGAGGGTCGTGGTTGCGGTCACGCGTGGACTCATGCTTCGCCCGCTTGGCGAGCCGCTTCAGGCGCAGCGCCTCCTCATGAGACAGCTGCCTGACAAACACTTCCGGGGAGCGCATCACCACCTCTAAGGTCGAGATACCTCCCAATTCGCCACCAACAGTCAGTTTCCGGCCATCCTCACCGAGCACCCAGACCAACCCGGCCGCTCCATCCTGTCTAGCTCCGCGAGCAGCGGTCGGGGATACTCAACCAGGATGCCCGAGGAGTCCACGACCCCCGACCTGGTGGAGCTTGCGGTCCAAGGTTTTGAGGCGATGAATCGTCGAGACTTTGCGGCGTTTGAAAGCTTCTATGCCCCGGATGCGTCGTTGACGCTGGCGGAGATGGGTGCCAGGTTTGAGGGCCCAGCGGCCATTCGTGGCTTCTGTGAAGACTTCATCGGGAGCTTTGAGCAGTATGAGATCGAGGTCATCGAGGTCATCGACCTCGGCAGCGGGGTTTGCTTTGGCGTGCACGTCCAGCGGGGCCGTCCCATTGGCAGCACGGGCCTGGTTCAGATGCGCACGGCGATCATTCTCTTGTTGGCTGAGGGCTTGGTGGTGCGCCAAGTGTTGGACACCGACATCGACCGAGCCCGTGCTGCCGCCGAGCGCCTCGCCGAGGAACGGGGGTAGGCGATGTCGGAGAACATGGACCTCGTGCGCTCGCTGTACCGCGACCACTTTGAACGCGGCGAGTTCTTCGGCCCCGCCGCATGAACGCAGACAGCATTCGGTCTTAGGTTGAGAGCCATGACATCCATCGTCGCCACGGGCGCGATGGCTGTCAGCCTCGTTTTCGTAGTTCTCCTTGTCTTTCTCATACTCGCTCGTGGAGTACGAGAGGACGATGACTATGAGATCGAAGTCAAGCTCCTTCCCCCGACCATCCGACGCAAGGTCAAGCGCAATGACCGGCGCCACCTTGACGCGGAGGCCGTCCAGAGTTCGATGACATTCGAGACTGGAGCCAGGAATGACTAAGTGAATGGTTGGAATGCGGAGCCCGGAGATGGACTCCGATTGCTCCGCCTAGGCGACACGGGTAGACCCGAGGTGGATGTTGCACTGCCAACCAAGGTCGGGGAAGCGCGCCTCCCTCGTCCCTGGCGCGCCGTAGGCAAGGGAGGCCTCATCGGCGCAAGCGCGCGCCGAGCGCCGAAAGCCCGGCGCCCACGCCCGAGCCAGCCGGCACCGTCCAATGAGCGCCGCACAGGGGGCTCACCACGCTCACGACTGCCAGCACGACCGTCAAGGCTAGAAAGACCATCCGTTCGAGAAGCCCGAGTTCTTCCGAACGCCGTCGGAGTTCCTTCTTCGTCCTCGGGGGTTTGCCGAACATCGCGCTCCTTGCCGCACGCCACGGCTCCCCCTGCGGAGCCTCGTCGTGCGTCTTGGATGCGCAATGCGATACGACAATCCAGTCGGCGAGCACACTCCCAGCAGGGCGGGGTTGTGCCTGCTCTGCCCGGTCGTGCGGCCTCATTGGAGACCTGGCCGTTCCCAGCTACGCCCGCAGAACTGTTCTCAAGCCAGAAGTCCGACGCTTTGCGAACTAGTGGAGGCTTCCTCCCCTTGGTAGGTGAGTGCCGTCTTGAGACACCTCCATAATAGAGCCACCGGCAGGAGCCTTCAAGCAAAGAAGCCGCGTAGTGACCCCAACGCAGCACGAACAGGCGTGCATGGCGGCTCGCCAATAAGAACGTCCTCGCCCCAGCAAAAGGGTCTAGCACCCGACCTACTTGGACACCATCCCGGCGAGAACACCCGACCGGAACTAGCTACCGTCCGGTACTCCCGGTGCGGTAGGTGCGCTGGTTACCCGGTCAGGTACAAACGCCCGGAACGCCCGGAACGAAAAGCCTCAGTTTGCGCAGTAGCTACCTGATGTTGGGAACAGCGTTCCCTTGAGGCGGTAGGCTGGTGCCCGTAGTAAGGCTGGCCCGGTACGGGGGTCTCCCTGGCTTGGGAGCTTTGTCCGTACCGGGCCGGTGGTTGCTCTTCAGCGCCCCTCAGAAGACCCAGCAGACCCAGCATTGGTCTCCCTGGATTGAGAGCCTTGTGCCGAGCCTGATCCCGACCCTTCCGTGGGGCAATAGACAACATACGCCAAGGCGGGGAGGGATCTCGCACGGGCAGCAATGGCGCCCCGCTATTTGTGGCGTTTCGGCGCGAAACTGTCGTGACTTTAGAACTCGCGCATGGTCAAAACCCCTGCAAAGCCCACGAAAGCTGAGATATGCGGTAGAAGTCGTTGAAGTCGGGGTTGAAGATGTTGAAGCCGACTATCTCGTTGGGCAAGAACGACATCATCGGCCAGTGCTTCATGTTTCTGAACTCATAAAGAGCCTTCACGGAGGCTGGGATCCACCCCTGGTTTGGCTCAATTCGAATCTCGGATCCTGGCGAGGCTGTTGGTCATGCATTTGCTGGGGTGAGCTCGAACCACTCTTCGTAGGCGGCGATGGTGACGTGGAACTGGTCGAAGAATCCAGAGAGACCGAGGAGTCCGAATGCTGGTGACCATGGGTCGCAGAACCAGACTGGTGCGCTCCACTGGTGTGTGTCCGTATCGCAGGTGACTTGGAGGCTTGCGATCGCCATGCGAGCGGTGACCAGTGAGCTTCCTACAGCTAGCTTCGTCTCGAGCGAGTTAGTTGTGTCGATTCCGCAGAGTTCGGCGACGTGGGTGCCCAGGCGGATCGCGGTGGCGCCGGTATCGAGCAGGCAGGCTTGGGGGGCGATGTCGAGTCCTTCGACTACGAGATCAACGATTGGTCGCGCGCGGACTGTTGTTCGTCCGGCGTCCGGTATCTCGCGAAAGCTGAATCTCACAGGGGCGCGAGGCCGCTTGCGGCGAGGTCGTCCTCGGGCACGCGGAAGACGCTGTCGGCCTTCTGGCCATGGTTGCCTAGCCAGCGGACGAGTGCTTGCGGTGTGGTGGATGCGTACAGGATCTCGTGGTCGCTGATCGCGATCCATTCGCCGGTGAATGCTCGCATTCGCTCTGCGAGGCTCTCGTCCGGTGCTTCAGTTTTCGCGAGCGTTGGTCTTGATCGGGAGTTGCGGCGTCCGGCTGTGAATCCGAGTCGCAGGAGTGTCCGTCTTGCCTGGTGAGTCGTGAAGTCCGCGCGGTCCAGGCCGGTGATCTCGCCGATAACCTGCTTGGGCGGGAATCGACGCGAGTCAACTACAACGAAATGGCTGGAGATCGGTTCTGGGTCTACGTTTCGCAACGCTTTGAGGACCTCGCTGCGCCGCAGAGTAAAAGGCCTGCCGGCGATTGTGACGTGACGAACGGCCGTGTTCTCTGCCATGGTTTCTCTGTCCTCGTTTCTCTGCGGCGTACCTGCAGCGTATCAGATGTACCGGCGCGCGCCACGGCTGCCCTATTCGGCCCTAGCACGCCTGACGAACTGCTCCCGGGCTCATCCTCGCGCAACCCGACGTTGCCGTCAGGGCGTTCGGCCTTATGTCGGCTTTGTGCCACGGACGTGCCGTGTACGTGATCACAAACAAGTCACGAGCCGACTAAAACAGATATTTTGCAGGCCTTGATTATGCCCGAGTGGACTCGAACCACCACGGGGAAATCTCCCCACAAGGCCCTCAACCCGATCCACCCGTGCCAGGTGTGTCCGCCGACCTCCGGATTGTCCAGTTTGCGGGTTTTGGCGGACGCATAGGACGTATCGGACGAGATGACTTTTGCCAGAGATTTGTCACGGACTCCTGCGCGCGGGAGGTGAGGGCATTCGGGGGGCGACGATGGTTGTCGCTAGCTGCCTACGCACCGATTCGAAAAATTGGAACGCCGTCCGGTACTCTGAGAAGATGTCTAAACGCTCACGCCTGTCACTGTCTTCCGAAATGGATCAGGGGCTCAGGTTGAGCAGATGGTCTGAATCGGCGGTTTCCTAGTGTTGGAGCTCCGCGGACTCAGTAAGCAGTACGCGGCAGGCGGTGGCGAGGGGGTGCGAGCGGTCGACGATGTGTCGCTGTCAGTCAAGCCTGGTGAATTGCTGGTGCTTTACGGGCCGAGCGGCTCGGGCAAGACGACGCTGCTGCTTTTGGTTGCGGGGCTACTGCAGCCCGATAGCGGCCAGGTGAGCCGCCCTGGGTTTCGCGGAGACGGTGTTTGTAGGTTCCCTATCTTGTTGTGATGGGGATGGTTGGCTCGCTTTTCACAGCGTAGAGTTCCTCGACTTCTCGTGGTGGATGGTCGTTGAGGGATTCGTGGATGCGCTCGTTGTTGAACCAGGCGACGTACTCCAGGACGGCGAGCTCGAGCTGTGAGCGCGACGTCCAGGTGCGGTCGGCGATGAGCTCGGTCTTGAAGCTGTCGACGAAGCTCTCGGCGGCTGCGTTGGAGGTCGCCGTCAACTGCACTTGATGCGGATGGTGGGCAGCGGACTGTCCGGGTGACGCATCCGTTTCATCCGTGGCTGGGGCGGGAGTTCGTGTTCGTGGCGGTCCGTCAGACGTGGGGCGAGGATCGGGCGTTCTTCCTCGGGGATGATGGCGTGCAGCGATCGTTGCCGCGGGCGTGGACGGACGCTGGTGATGTGGATCCGTTTGTGGTGCTGGCGGCCGATCGGAGCGCGTTCCGGGTGGAGGATCTGCTGGTGCTCGCCGAGCTGCTTGACGGGCTGCGCCGGGCGGGCGACAGCGAAAATGCTGTAAAGGAGACTACGCCGTGACTGTAAGAGAGATTCTGCCGGTAAGGCCCCTGGCGTTACCCGTCTCTAGCCTAAGTTCTAGCCGGAATCTTATGCTGATGCTGGATCGCGAGGCCGGTTGGGAGTCGTTCGTGCTTTTCCGTCCGGGGAGGGCGGCATAATGTGCCTAACAGTAGATCGAGAGGAGAACGGTGGCGAGGTCTAGGGAGGATCCCAAGGTGGCGGCGTTGCGGGCGGAGCGGAGTTTGAATCCGCGGCCGGAGGCGGTGTCAGATGAGCGGTTTGCCTCTTCGGAGTTCTTGGACGCTCGCGATCTGGTGCAGGTGAAGTACGAGATGGTCCGCAAGGCGCGCGTCGAGGGCGAGCCGGTCAGCCGCGCGGCGACCGCGTTCGGGTTCTCGCGGCCGTCGTTCTATGCGGCTAAGAGCGCGCTGGATCAGGGTGGTCTGGCGGGGCTGGTGGCCGCCCGTCCCGGGCCGAGGCGGGCGCACAAGCTGACCGATGAGGTGCTCGCGTTCGCGCGCGAGCAGCTGCTGGCGGACCCGTCGCTGAAGTCGGCCGATCTGGTGGAGGTGATCGCGGAGCGGTTCGGGGTACGGGTGCACCCCCGCTCGGTCGAGCGGGCGCTCGCTCGATCTGACCGCTCCAAAAGTGAGCGCGGAGACCGACGGTGAAGGCGGTGGTGCGTCCGCGTTGGATGTCGAGCGTTATGAGCAGCTGCGCGCACGGGCGCTGGCTGGCGAGAGCGACGGTTTCAGGATGGGGCTGGCGGTCTGCCAGCGCCGCGGGGTCGCCGCGTGGACGCGGGCGTGGCAGGGCACACCGCCAGCCGGCCGTCCGGCGGGAGCCCGCGCGACTGTCGAGCTGCGGGCCGAGGCAGCACAGATCGTCGATGTGCTCGCCGCGATGGCGCTGGCGTGCGCGGGGGCTGGGTGATCGGACGTGAGTGCCGCCGCTGCCCTCGCGTCGAAGGTCACCACGGAGCACCTGGAGCGGACCGCGTACCTGTATGTGCGCCAGTCCACGCTGCGCCAGGTGCTCGAGAACACCGAGTCCACCGAGCGTCAGTACGCGCTGCGCCAGCGAGCCCTCGCGCTCGGCTGGAGCGCGGAGCGGATCGTGGTGATCGATCAAGACCAGGGACAGTCCGGCGCCTCAGCCGCCGACCGCGAAGGCTTCCAGCGGCTCGTCGCGGAGGTCGGGATGGGTAGAGCGGGGATCGTGCTCGGGCTGGAGGTCTCGCGCCTAGCACGCAACAACGCCGACTGGCACCGGCTGCTCGAGATCTGCGGGATGAGCAGGACGCTGATCCTCGACGAGGACGGTATCTATGACCCGGGCGACTTCAACGACCGGCTGCTGCTCGGATTGAAGGGCACCATGAGCGAGGCCGAGCTTCACTTCATCCGCGCACGCCTGCGCGGCGGACAGCTCTCCAAGGCACGCCGCGGCGAGCTGCAGATGGCGCTCCCCGTCGGTCTCGTATATGACCCCGCCGGCAAGGTCGCGCTCGACCCCGACAGCGGCGTCCAACACGCGCTTGGCTACCTGTTCGCCACGTTTCAACGGACCGGCTCCGCGCGCGCCGTGGTGGCGACGTTCACCCGCGAGGGGGTGCTCTTCCCGGTCAGGGTGCGAACCGGGGAGCACAAGGGCGAGCTGGCATGGACGCCGTTGCGCCACTGGCGGGTGCTGCGCACGCTGCACAACCCGCGCTACGCCGGCGCGTTCGTCTATGGCCGCCGTCGTGCCCGCAAGCGCCCGGATGGCAAGATCACCAACGAGACCCTCCCGCGCGAGCAGTGGACAACCCTGATCCCCGAAGCGCACCCCGGCTACCTCACATGGGAGCAGTTCGAGATCAACCAGCGGCTGCTCGCCACGAACGCTCAAGCGCACGGCCCAGACCGCGCCGCCGGCCCCGCACGCGAGGGGCCCGCCCTGCTGCAAGGACTCGCCATCTGCGGACGCTGCGGGAAACGGATGACCGTGCAATACCACCAGCGGCGCGGCACCCTGATCCCCGACTACAAGTGCGTCGGCGAGTCGATCCAGGCCGGTACCCCGCAATGCCTCGTCGTCCCGGGCCAGAGCATCGATAACACGATCGGCCAGCTGCTGCTCGACACCGTCACCCCGCTCGCGCTCGAGGTCGCACTCACAGTCCAGAGCGAGCTGGAAGCCCGCGCCGACCAGGCCGACGAGCTCCGCAAAAGCCACGTCCAGCGCGCCCACCAACGCGCCGAGCTCGCCCGCCGACGCTACCTCCAAGTCGACCCCGAGAACCGCCTCGTCGCTGACACACTGGAGGCCGACTGGAACGACGCGCTCCGCGCCCTGCAAGCCGCCCAAGGCGAGTACGAGCGCTCAAGTGCCGCCGCCAAGACGACGATCGATGAGCAGCGCAAGGCCCGCGTCCGCGCGCTCGCAGCCGACTTCCCCGCGCTATGGAGCGACCCGGCCACGCCACCGCGAGAGCGTAAGCGGATCGCTCGCTTGCTGATCGAGGACGTCACGATCAACCGCGCGCAGGAGATCCACCTGCACATCCGCTTCCGCGGCGGACAGACCCGAAGCCTGACGATCCCGATCCCACCAAGAGCCTGGGAAGCCAGACAGACCGACCCAGACACACTCGCGCTGCTCGACCGGCTGCTCGATAAGCACACCGACGCCGAGACCGCCGCCGAGCTCAACCACGCCGCCCGCCGCTCCGGCACCGGCAAGCCGTTCACCGCCGCGATCGTGCTCCACATCCGCCGCGCCCGCAACCTCCCAAGCCACGCCGAACGACTCCAAGCGCGCGGCCTGCTTACCGTCGACGAGATCACCAAGCAACTCGGCGTGCACACCAGCACCATCAAGGCCTGGGACCACGCCGGCCTGCTGAAATCCGAGAAGGCCAGCGACAAGAACCAGCGGCTCTACCACCCGCCCACCCCCGGCGACCCCAGACTCATCAAGCGCCTCGGCTGGCGCCTCGCCAACCGAGAACCCACCCAACCATGAGCAGGAGGTGCACTATGAAACCAACGCCTTGTCGTAGGCATCGCCGACGGTCCCGATCGACCCCAAAACGTCGTGGTCGTCTAGGAGTTGTGTGTAGTCAAACGACGTGTATTGACTGCCGGCGTCGGAGTGTGCCACGAGCGAGACGTCTGCTCCGGGGGCCCGCTGGTGCAAGGCCATCCTGAGAGCGTCGAGCACCAGGTCGGTGCGCATGTGCGCCGCGAACTGCCAGCCGACGATCATCCGGCTGTAGGCATCGATCACGAAACTGAAGAACACCAGGCCCTCCCAGCATCTGAGATACGTGAAGTCCGCGAACCACTTCTCATCCGGCCGCGACGCGGTGAAGTCGCGCTTCACGAGATCAGGGCTGCGCAGCGCCGCCGGGTCGGCCCGGGTGGTCCGCCACGGCTTGCCCCGCCGCTTGGCGCCCTGGATACCGTTCTGGCGCATCAGGCGTTCGACACGGCTGCGGCCGACCCGCTCACCGGAGCGGAGCAGCGCCTTCCACATCCGCCGCGATCCGTAGGCGTAGTAGTTGGCGGCATGTAGCTCGGTGATCACGCCGAGCAGCCGCTCGTCCTCCACGGCCCTGTCTGGGCGTTGGCCGGTAGCGCGCTGATAGTAGGCAGACGCCGACACGCCCAAGGTCTCGCAGATCGGCTCGACCCCGAAACGAGCGCGCTGCTCCTCAATGAACGCGCTCACTTCGGACGGTATGGATCGAGCTCGCCCGCGAAAAACACGCTGGCGGCCTTCAGGATCTCGTTCGCGCGACGCAGCTGCGCGACCTCACGACGCAAGGATTTGATCTCCTCACGCTCCTGGCTGCTCAGAACGTCTTTGCGGCGCCCCTCATCAGCCTCAACCTGCCGGACGTGTTTGCGCAGCGTCTCGCTCTCGATGCCGAGATCCCCCGCGACATGCGCGACCGGACGACCCGACTCGAACACCAGACGAGCACCGCGATCCAGCAGCTCCTTCGGATACTTCCTCGCATGTGCCATGACTCCAGACTTCTCCCTCCGCCAAGCAGACCCTGGCCTCGAAGTCTCCGTCAAACACAGGATGGCTCAATGTCCGTTCGTCCGAGCAGGTCGGCTCCGTGCGGCACGTGCCTGATCCACGTCCCCTCGACAGTGCGAGGGCGAACGGGCAACTGCTTCACCGTCAGGAGACGCCGGGGTACTCGATCTCGGCGATCAGCTTCGCGACCCTGCGATATTCGCCGCGGGCAATCAGCTCGATCGGCTTCTCGTCATCCAACGCGAGGATCGGACGCTGCATCCAGACCGGGATCGACTCCGGTCGCACGACAATGGCCAGTCGTTTGATCATCTCGGCTAGCTCGATCAGTCGTTCGGCGCGTGCGCCCGTCGGCTCGCTCCGGCCGGCAAGCCAGCCCCGAACAGTGCTGGGCTTCGCTCCGGTCGCGGCGGCGATCATTCGGTCGGATAGGCCGGCCACGTCGTGAACTCGCTGGGCATCTTCGAGCAATGGGCTCATAGGGAGAGTGTAGACCACAATCGCGATTACGTCGCGAAATAGTCGTGACGACACGCGCGGTGCACGACGTCTGAGAAACTGTAAGCGTTCAGTGGGTTGGGGGGACATGATCGGGCGCCGTCGAATATCGGAGTGTGGAGCGCTTGGAGGGCGAGGCGGTCTATGACGTAGGACGCGAGGCCGTGGTCGAGGTCTTGCTGGCGATGGATCGTGGTATCCAGCAGTTGGAGGCGCGCGTGGAGAAGCTCGAGCGCTAGCTCGAGCGCCAGCTCGCGCAACTCCTCGGTACCCCCGAGCTTCGATCCCCCGGGCGCCGCGGCGTGGCGCGAGGAGGACCGCTCGGGGCGCGCGCAGGGCGCTCAGCCGGGGCACGAGGGCAAGGGGCCGTCCGCTGCTGCCAGTGTGGGCGGTGGATGAGGTCTTAGCCTGGATCCACGAAAGCGCCGGACAACCGGCATGAAGAAGGGAATGGAAGAGTCCTACATCGAAGATTGAGCGAATCGCGATGGCCCTGAGCATGCGTTGGCGTTCCGTGAGGGCGCAGCGAAGCGTTGGTTTCGGGGTGCGCGCAGGCCGGCTATTGAGCCTCGAAATAGGCAAAGTTGGGGTGCCGACGTGCTGTGGATCAGCGGAAGGCAACATCGTTGGCGGCGTTTTCGCGAGTCGTCAGCGGACCCCGCGAGGTCGGAGAACCCGTGCATGTGCGTGATCTCTTCATGCTGAGAACCGGGAGATCTCACGGTCACTCGCCTGTCGTGATGGAGGGGCGGGTCGTGCGGGGAAGGCTGAGGCCGTAATCCCGTGATGGACGATCGTGAGAAGTCGGATGGTCGCGTATTGTGCGCCGGGCGGCGCATGTTCCTAGCTGGTGGAAGTCCAGTCGGACCGGCCCCAAGCGGGGTCCGTAGCCAACAGGCGGGGGTAATGCCTCGCCGGGCGCTGAAGTGAGCAGAGGGGTTGAGAGTCGTGGAGCTTCATGGTGATGGGGTTGGAGCGCCGGTTCGGGAAACCGCCGGGGTTAGCGCCTGTTGCCTGTCGAGCGATGCGGGTCTGGGCCTGGGCGTACTCGGTCTCTTTGGCGCAGGACAGGGCGCCCATCGTGAGGTGGGGTCTGAAGGGTTTGAGGCGAATCGCCGGGCCGTAGCCGAGATAGGCGAACCGGTCGGCCAGATCCAGGTGATACCGAGCCTGCATTACGGAGGCGAAGGAAGTACTTGGGGTGCCTGGACGCAACAAGGTGTGTGCGGGCGGCACGGCGGGAAAGGAGCATGCGTTACCCCGGGAGGTCTCGTACGGTCCCGCTCGACGGGGCTGGGTACCTGGGCGTATAAGCCTTCGGGCGAAATCGCTGGGGATGCTGTGCGAGAAGTCGGAGTGACTCACGGTACTCGTGAACCAGGGAAGAACAAAAGCCCTGGGATCGTCTCCTTGTGGGGCGGCGGGATAGCGACCCAAAAGGCGCTGTTCAGGGGGAAGGGGTCACGCTGGGCAGGGCGATTCGGAAGGGGGGTCGGGTGAGTATCGAGCGTCGGACTGATGGCTGCTGCGGCAATGACCGAGGCGGCGTTCGTGAGGAGACCCGTGACGTCGTACCGGTGAGCCCGGTAGGCAAGCGAACCATGCGGGCGCGGAAGGCGCACTCGTTGATCGGCCAGGTCTATGACCGGCGGAATCTGCGGCGAGCGTGGGAGCGCGTGAAGAAGAACAAAGGTGCTGGCGGCGTCGATGGTGTGACCATCGCCCGGTTCGATGAGGATCGGGATCGCTATCTCGATGTTCTGCACCGGCAGCTCAAGGAAGGCCGCTACCGGCCACGGCCCGTCAGAAGGGTCGAGATCGACAAGCCCGGGACCACCAAGAAGCGCCCGTTGGGCATTCCCACGATCATGGATCGTGTGTGCCAGCAGGCGCTGGTCCAGGTGCTTGAGCCGATCTTTGAGCCGACGTTCCGGGAGGCGAGCTTCGGCTACCGACCGGGTCGTTCGGCGCATATGGCGATGCGGCGTATCTGGCGGCAGCTGGGGCAGGCGGAGTGGATCGTGGACGCTGACATCACTGACTTCTTCGGGTCGCTCTCGCATGAGCTGCTGGTTGACCGGGTTGCTGACCGGGTGGCCGACGGCAAGGTGTTGAGCCTCATCAGGTCGATGCTCACGGCCGGAACGCTGCGGGACGGCGTGTTCGAGAGCGCGGTCGCCGGGACACCGCAGGGCGGGGTGGCATCACCCTTGCTCAGCAACATCTATCTGAGCCTCTTCGACGAGAGGATGGCCCGGGCGGGTTTTGCGTTGACGCGGTATTGCGATGACTGGGTGATCGTCTGCCGTTCTGAGACGGAAGCGAAACGGGCGCTGGCGAGCGCCCGCGAGGTGCTGGAGGGCGAGCTGGGACTCCGGCTTCACCCTGAGAAGACGCGGATCGTTCACATCACCAGGGGCTTTGAGTTCCTGGGCTATAAGATCGGGCGCGGGAAGGGATTGCGGCACAAGGCTGGAGGTCCCAGCCTTTACGCGCTCCCGACCGATCGTTCGATCGAGCGTTTCAAGGACAAGGTGCGCACGGCGACAAACCGGCGCAACCCGAAGGACCTTGAAGGGGTGCTGAACGAGCTCAATCCGATCATTCGTGGTTGGGGCAACTATTACCGGCGTGCGAAGGTGCGTCGGCTATATAACCGCCTCAACCGCTGGATCATGATGCGCGTCTGGAACCACCAATACAAGCACTGGCGGAACGCCGGATGGCGGCACCTGCCAGCGCGGCGGCTCTACGGGGAACTGGGCCTGGTGAACCTCCTGCAACTCATTCCGAGCATGGACAGCTACTACCGCCAGAAGGGCTACGTCCAGTGAGAGCCGCTTGCGGGAAAACTGCACGAGCGGTTCGGAAGGGCGGGCGGAGGCAGCGGACCTACGTGTCTGCCACCTCCCCCGACCCGACACCTGTGAAGCTGTCGAACAACGCCCAAGGCGGGGCGGCGGAGATGGTGGAGGGAAGGCGACCAGCCAAGGGGAACATGACCGGCGAAACGCGCTCCGGGCTCAGTGCCGGGCAAGGCGCGCCGAGTGAGCTTGGTCGTGTGCGCCGAGTGGCAGCAACGGACAAGGACGTGCGGTTCACCGCGCTCCTGCATTACGTTGATGTCGATCGCCTGCGGGCGGCGTATTGGGCTTTGAAGCCCAAGGCCGCGCCGGGGGTGGACGGGGTCACGTGGGCGGACTACGGGCTGGACCTGGAGGACAACCTCAAGGACCTCCATGCTCGGGTTCACAGGGGCGCTTACCGGGCAAGACCGTCACGGAGGGTGTACATACCGAAACCGGATGGGCGGCAGCGACCGCTCGGGATCGCCGCGTTGGAGGACAAGATCGTCCAGCGGGCACTGGTCGAGGTGCTGAACGCCATCTATGAGACGGACTTTCTCGGGTTCTCCTACGGGTTCCGGCAGGGGCGTTCACCGCATCATGCGTTGGATGCGCTGGCTGTCGGGCTCGTGGGCAAGAGGGTGAACTGGGTGCTCGACGCTGATTTCAGCGATTACTTCTCCAGCCTGGACCATCAATGGCTGATCAAGTTCTTAGAGCACCGGATCGCGGACAAGAGGGTCCTGCGGCTGATCCAGAAATGGCTGGCGGCGGCGGTCATTGAGAACGGGTCCTGGACGGCGTTCGAGGAAGGCGTTCCACAAGGAGCTTCGGTTTCTCCGTTGCTCGCGAACGTCTACGCGCACTACGTCCTTGACCTCTGGGCTCACCAATGGAGAACCCGCCACGCGCACGGTGACGTGATCATCGTTCGCTGGGCTGATGACTTCGTGGTGGGGTTTGAGCATCGGGAGGACGCCGAGCGGTTCTGGGCAGAGCTTCACGACAGACTCGCAAAGTTCGGTTTGGAGCTGCATGCCGAGAAGACGCGGCTGATCGAGTTCGGGCGGTACGCCGCCCGTGATCGCGCGGCGCGTGGGCTCGGCAAGCCTGACACGTTCCAGTTTCTTGGTTTCACGCATATCTGCGCGAAGGCCAGGAAGTCGGGACGGTTCAAGCTCCGGCGGATCACCGACTCAAAACGGATGCGCGCCAAACTGCTCGCCATCAAGCGCGAGATGTGGAAGCGGATGCATCACCCCGTTCCAGAACAGGGTCGCTGGCTCGCCCGCGTCCTGGCCGGGCACTACAGCTACTACGCGCTGCCCGACAACATCGAGGCGCTCAGCGCCTTCCGCTACCGGCTCATCCGTCACTGGCTCAGATCGCTTCGGCGACGCAGCCAGAAACACCGGATGGACTGGACGCGGATGGACCGTCTCGCTGATCAATGGCTGCCTCTACCGCGAATTCTGCATCCCTGGCCCGAGCAGCGATTCGCCGCCATCACCCAAGGCAGGAGCCCAGTGCGGTAGTTCCGCACGCTGGGATCTGCGCGGGGGGCGGCCGGCAACGGCCGTCCCTACCGCAACCGGTGTTGTCCGGTGGTGAGCTAAGAATGACCTCCTGAATCGGGCTTGGTAGCGACAGATTGCGGCTGTCGCGGCCCGGGATCAGGAGGTCACTCGTATGGTGCAGGATGACGAGCGGGCCGGACTGGATGGTGTGCGGGTCGTCTTTGATGATGATCGTGTGGTTTCGGATGCGGGGATCGCGCTGGTCGCGACGCTCGCGGGGCGGCTTGGGATCGAGGCTCTCGTGGGCCGGTTCGTGACGCTTCGTCGTGACCGCCGGCGCGGCGAACCCGGGCAGGAAGGTGATGGCGCTCGTGTTCGCGATGCTGCTCGGCGCTGACTCGATCGATGATTGTGATGTGCTGCGCGCGGGTCGCACGCGCCGATTGCTGGGTGGCTGGCTGCCGGCCCCGTCGACTTTGGGAACGTTTCTTCGGGCTTTCACTTTCGGGCATGTGCGCCAGCTCGACCGCGTACTGGATCAGGCGTTGGTGCGTGCGTGCGTGGCGGGCGGGCGCCGGCCCGGGCGTCGAGCGGCTGATCGTTGACGTGGACAGCTTTATCGGCCAGACCTATGGCTACCTCAAGGAGGGTGTCGGTTTCGGCTACACCAAACAGCGCGGGTATCACCCACTGCTCGCGAGCCGCGCGGGCACCGGCGAGGTTCTGCACGTTCGGCTGCGCAAGGGACAGGCGAATACGCAGCGCGGTGTCGTGCGTTTCACCGAGGAGCTGATCGCTCGCGTCAAACGAGCAGGCGCGACCGGCGAGAAGCTTTTCAGGGCCGACTCGGGGTTCTGGAACCGCAAGCTGATCGCCACGCTCGAGCAGGCGGGCTCTACTCGATCAGTGTCCGCCTGCAGTTCTGGGTTCCCGCCGCGATCAAACAGATCCCGGAGTCGGCGTGGCAGCCCTTGGAGGACTACTCCCAAGACGGTGAAGCGCAGATCGCCGAGACGACCACTCACGGACGACGGCTGATCGTGCGCCACACCCGACTCATCGGCCCGCAAGCAGAGCTGTGGCCGGACTGGCGGTATTTCCCGTTCATCACCAACCGCACCGAGGCGTTGGAGATCGTGGAGGCTGAGCACCGCCAGCACGCCGTCGTGGAGCTCACGATCCGCGATTTCAAAGACCAGGCGCTCGCGCACTTTCCCTCCGGCCAGTTCAACGCGAACAGCGCCTGGACAGTGATCGCCGCCATCGCGCACAACCTGCTGCGCTGGACCAGCGCGATCGGGCTCTCCGGCGAGACCGTCCGCGTTGCTCGCACCATGCGCCGCCGGCTGCTTCAGATCCCCGGCCGGCTGACCCGCACGGGACGCCAATGGACGCTTCATCTTCCTGCTCGCTGGCCGTGGCAACACGACTTCACCAGCGCACTCGCTCGCATCCGCGGACTCCCAGAACTCACCTGAGCGCAAACCGCCGCGACCAGAGGACCAGCTGAGCCGCCCGTCAACACCGACGGCTCAGTGCTGTCCGAAAACACGTCGTCGAGGGCCTCCGAAAGAACGCCACAGCCCCACACGCCGACCAACACCAGCAAGGCGCCCAAAAACCACGCCAACGACATCAATCACATCCGACCAGGCCAACAAGCGGTGGATCCAGGCTTAGGTGCCGCACCCGTCCAAGCGGTCCCCTCCAGTGGCACCGAGGCACGAGCTGTGGCGGCTACGGCAAGCAGGTTTGCGGCCTGTCCAGGGTCTACAACCTGCGTGACCGGCACCATGACCTTGCGTCCCACGCCGGTGCTTGTGATCGTCTCCTTGTTGAGGGATGCCCAATGGCAGAGATTGGTGGTGTCGTCGTAGAGGATGAGAATGTGGGGAACGGCGTTGTCGATCCAGTAGTTGGCGTGCTTCGCGCTCACCGTTACCCACCAACCGACCTGCTCCCCATCGTCGCCGGCTATCGGAGAGTCAAGATTGCTTGCGCCTGACTTGACCTGTGCTCCGAGGTACTCGCCGCGGTGGAAGCGCCGATCCCGCACGGCGACGAGCAAGTCGGTGCCAAGATCCTGAGCTGCAGTCGTCGGGGTGGCTGGCCAACCGAGATCCGCGAAAGCTCTCACGGCGGTCGCTTCACCGAGGTTGCCAGTGTCGGACGTATCAGCAGCCCGGATTGGATCTGGATCTCGGAGACTCGGTCAGTCACTGCGGCGTCAGCTCAAACCATTCTTCATAAGCGGCGATGGTGACGTGGAACTGGTCGAAGAAGCCGGTGAGCCCAAGAAGTCCGAATGCGGGGGTCCAGGGCTCGCAGAACCAGACTGGTGCGCTCCACGCGTGGGCGTCTACGTCGCTGGTGACTTCGAGGCTCACGACCGCCATGCGCGCGGTGACTAGTGAGCCTCCTACAGCGAGCTTCGTCTCGAGAGATTTCGTGGTGTCGATACCGCAGAGCTCGGCGACGTGGGCGCCCAGGCGGATCGCGGTGGCGCCGGTGTCGAGCAGGCAGGCCTGGGGGGCGATGTCGAGACCTTCGACGACGAGGTCGACGATCGGTCGTGGGCGGACGGTTGCTCGACCAGCGTCGGGTATCTCGCGGAAACTGAACTTCACAATGGCGCCAGGCCGCTTGCGGCGAGGTCGTCCTCGGGCACGCGCAAGACGCTGTCGGCTTTCTGGCCGTGGTTGCCCAACCAGCGTACGAGTGCTTGTGGGGTGCTGGATGCGTGCAGGATCTCGTCGTCCTTGATCGCGATCCATTCGCCGGTGAACGGTCGCATCCGCTCTGCGAGGCTCTCGTCCGGGGCTTCAGCTCGGCCGAGCGCTGGTCTCGAGCGCGAGCCGCGGCGCCCAGCTGTAAAGCCGAGGCGCAACAGCGTTCGTCTTGCCTGGTGAGTCGTGAAGTCTGCGCGGTCCAAGCCGGTGATCTCGCCGATCACCTGCTTGGGCGGGAATCGACGAGAGCCAACCACTATGAAGTGACTGGCGATCGGCTCGGGGTCCACGCCCCGCAGCGCTTTGAGGACGTCGCTGCGTCGCAGATCAAACGGCTTTCCGGCGATCGTGACGTGGCGGGCGGCTGTGTTCTCTCCCATGGTTTCTCCGGTCCGGTTTCTCTGCGATGTACTTCTAGACTACCAGGCGTCCGGGGACATGCCCTAGGAACAGCGCATCGTGTGCTTTTAGGCAGCTGTTAGAGCCAAAGAAGTCGACCGTGGCCCCGCCCGGCACAGCCCCGGCCATTGCTGTCGGGAAGTGTTCGGATTTGTGCCGAACTTGTGCCAAGACTCGCCGCGTACGCGATCACAAACAGATCACGAGCCACCGAAAGCGGTTCCTTTGCAGCCACTTCCATGCGCCCGAGTGGACTCGAACCACCACGGGGAAATCTCCCCACAAGGCCCTCAACCTTGCGCGTCTACCAATTCCGCCACGGGCGCAGGGGGGCGAGTATAGCCTCGCGGTCTGGGCCCCCGCGGCCGGTCCGATCCGGCCGAAGCTTGCATCCATCCACAACCGTCGCTACAGTGCGAACACATGTTCGTTGCAGGCTGCAATCCACCCGTACAGGAAGGCACCCAGGCATGGATCTGACGAAGCGTCAGCAGGAGATCTTCGACTTCATCCGCAAGTACTCGGCCAGCTACGGCTATCCGCCGACGGTACGCGACATCGGCAAAGCGGTCGGCCTTGCGTCGAGCTCGACCGTGCATGCGCATCTGGCGAACCTGGAGAAGATCGGGTTGCTGCGCCGTGACCCGTCCAAGCCGCGGGCGATCGAGCTGCTCGACCGGGCGGTCGGCAGCGCGGTTGGAAGCGTGCGGGGGATCGTGCGTACGGAAGGTCTCCCGCTCCTGGGCTCGGTTGCCGCGGGAGCCCCGATGCTCGCGGAGGAGAACATCGAGGACTATGTATCGGTCCCCGAGATTGCCGGTGGCGGGGATGGCGAGTATCTGCTGCGGATTCGTGGCGACTCGATGAAGGACGCGGGCATCCTCGAAGGCGACTACGTAGTCGTACATCCTCAGGAGACGGCTATCGACGGCGAGGTGGTCGTGGCGCTGTTGGGCGAGGAGGCGACGGTCAAGCGGTTCTTCCGCGAGTCAGACCACATCCGCCTGCAGCCTGAGAATGACGCGATTGCGCCGATCCGCAGCAAAGAGGTCAAGGTCCTCGGCCGCGTCGTCGGTCTGCTCAGAAAAGTCTGACCGCCCGGCGGTTCGCAGCACCACGTCGATCGGCGCCAGCCAGGTTCCAGTTCTTCACAGAGGGCTCCGAACCAGCTAAGTTGAGCGTGCAGATCAGGCAGCCGCGGAGGCATTCGCCTTCGAGGAAAGTCCGGACATCACAGGGCAGGGTGGTTGAGATATCGACCCGGGGAAACCCGCGGGAAAGTGCCACAGAAACAAACCGCCTACGTCCGCCGTCCCACGTGAACGGCGGGCCGGCAAGGGTGAAATGGTGCGGTAAGAGCGCACCAGCGTCGCGGTGACGCGGCGGCTGGGCAAACCCCACCCGATGCAAGGCCAAACAGGACCGTTTGCAGGTGCCCGCCGAGGTCCAGGTAGGCCGCACAGATGGATGGCTGCTCAACGACAGAATCCGGCTTACAGATCTGCTAAGGGAAACCCCCGCCTTGCGGGGGTTTCCTATTTATTGGAACAGCTTTTGACCGCAGAAACGTGCCGCCAACGGGGTTAGGAAGCTCTTGAGGCGCGGCACAACGCCGATAACTTCCGGTGCGGGGTTCAGTCGCTCGATGAGTGGCTGCCCAAGCACGCTCTGCAGAGTCACCGAAGCGGTGGCTCGCGCGTGTTCGTAACGACCCTGATGGACCCCGACATCGCCGCGTACTACGCACTCGCGGCCGGTGCCGTTTTCCCTCGGGAGACGACCGCACGAACTGCACAGGGTTTCGCGACGAACCAGGCAGTACCGGTTGTTCTCCTCGCACGCCTCGCGGTCGATGCCCATCACCACGGCCAACATGTTGGGCGCTCGTTGCTACTGGACGCGATGACCCGCGTTCTGCAAGCCGGTGAGCTGATCGGCGTCCGTGCCCTGCTCGTGCACGCAATCGACGAGAAAGCTCGGGCGTGGTACGCACAGTTCGGTTTCGAGAGTTCCCCGACGCACCCGCTGCACCTGGCCCTCTTGATGAAGGATCTCCGCGTTACGGTCGCGAGTCTGTAGATGGCCGGGCGTCGCCTATTCCGACCGCGAGCGCCCGTTGAATCAGTCGGGCTTGTGCTCCCCGTCGGCCTCGCCGTAGATGGCTTCGCTCTCCTCGCCGCCTGCCGGACCGCCTGGCTCGAACTCGGACGCGGCATCGCGCATGATCAGCGACGGTGTGTGCTGGTCGCCGTGTGATGCGTTCTCGATCAGCTCCTGCTCGGCCAGCTCGAAGCCCTCAGACTCCCCGCCTCCGGCCTCCTCGACCGCGCGGCGAGCCTCGCGGCGCCGAGCATCCAGATCCAGGGGATCGGTCATAACCGGAACAGTACCCGGACTGGAGCGACGAGACAGCCAAACGCGCAGAGACAGCTAAGCGCGCAGCTTCTCGCGCGCGCTCTCCACGAGCGTGCCACCGCTCTTCAACTCGGCCAACGCCGCCAGCATCGCGTCCAGCTCGCAGTCGACCTTCGCCGGCCACGGCTTCTGCGGGTGATCGTCGAGCGTCTTCAGACCGTTGCCCGTGATGATCGCAACGACCGTGTCGTCCGGGGCGAGCCGCCCGGCCGCGGCCAGTTTCTCGAGCACCGCGATCGTCGTGCCGCCGGCCGGCTCGGTCAACAGTCCCTCGGTCGCCGCCAGCAGGTCGATCCCGGCGAAGATCTCCGGGTCGCTGGCGAAGCCGCCCGTCCCGCCGCGTTTGCGGACCGCATCGATCACCAGATAGCCGTCGCCCGGCGCTCCGATCGCAAGCGAGTGCGCCGCCGTCTCCGGCGTCACCGGGTGGACCTCCGCTTCCTCGGCGATGATCGCGCTGGCGATCGGGTTGCAGCCACTCGGCTGAGCGATGTGGATGCGCGTGGCGTCCGTGTCCGACAGCCCCAGCAGCTGCAGCTCGCCGAGTCCCTTGTGCAGGCGCGAGGACAGCGTGCCGCCAGCAGCAGCCGTGATGATGTGGTCGGGCGCCTGCCAGTCGAGCTGCTCGACGATCTCGAACGCGGCAGTCTTGGCGCCCTCCGCGTAGAACGGGCGCAGCGTGATGTTCGCGAAGTCCATGCCCGTCGTTTCCGCCACCTGGCGGCAGCGACGGTTGGCTTCGTCGTAGTTGCCCTCCACCTGGCACACCTTCGCGCCCAGCGCCATGCACGCCCGTGCCTTCATGTCCTCGAGGCGGTTCGGATAGAACACGTACGCGTCGACCCCGGCCTTCGCGGCCAGCGAGGCGACAGCGGTGCCGACGTTGCCCGTCGACACGCAGCCGATCTCGGTGCCGCCGCGCTCGAGCAGCCGCGCGACCGACATCGAGACCACCCGATCCTTGTACGACAGGCTCGGACGGTTGCTTGAGTCGTCCTTCAGATACAGGTTGCTGAGCCCGAGCTCGGCCCCGAGCCGGTCAGCTCGGATCATCGGCGTGTAGCCGGAGAACTGACCGACCCGTGCCTGGGCGGACGCGTCGACTATCGGCAGCAGCTCCTCGAAGTGCCAGATGTTGTGCGGGCGCTCGGAGCTCGGAAAGTCCTTGAAGTGCCCGGCCGCCAGCTCGTAGTCATAGACGACATCCAGCCCCTTGCCACAGTCTGGGCACGCGAACACAGTGGACTCGAGCGGGTAGCTGTGATCGCAGCGATGGCAGGCAAGCCCGGTCGCGCACGAGCGCGTGCGCTGCTTGGGGGTGGGTGGGTCCGAACCAAGACTCTGTGCACTCTGAGTGCTCATGCGGGCACCTGAAACCATACGCCTGGCCACGGCGTCTGTGCGGAGTGCTCCTCGTTGCCGAAAGCGATCCACAGCTCCTCGGCGAGGTGGGGGGCGAGCGGACCGAGCATCTGCGCGAGCAGCGTCAGCGCCTCAATCAACGCGTCGCGATTGTCCGAGCCGAGCTCCGGCTGGCGGGCCAGCACCCGTTTCTCGAAGTCCTTGATCCGATCGAACAGGCGCATCACGTCGCGGACGGCGGTGTGAAACTCGAGCTGCTCCATGTCCTCGGTCGTCCGCTCGACCGCCGCCTGGCACCACTGCGACAGTTTCAGTCGTAGGTGCTCGGTCGTGTCTCTCTCCAGCTCCTGGTCGTCCGCTGTCGGCTGGGCGTTCACTCGCGCTCGCTCGTCCTGCGCTTGCGCCAGCTTTGCGTGCGAGTACTCCCACACCTGCGTCAGGAAGCGGTGACAGCGCAGGACCGCCGAGTCGCTCCAGTTCAACGAGCGCTGTGGGCGCGCGGCGTACAGGACCGCAAGGCGCACCGTGTCGGCGCCGTAACGGCTGATCAGCTCGTCGGGGTCGACCACGTTGCCCAGATGCTTGCTCATCTTGCGCCCGTCGCTGATCACCATCTCGTGAAACAAGCAGCCCGCGAACGGCTCGCCGTCAGCGAGGAACGCGAGCGGGCCGATGTCGCGCAACGCCTTCGTCACGATCCGCTGGTCGAACACGAAGTTACCGCTGTCCGATCCGGCCACCACACGCTCGGAGGGCAGCCAGTGGCGCAGGTCGGGCAGCGCGAGGATCGCCTCGAGCGACTCCGCGCGCGACTCCGGCGGCACGCACGCCGGTACCCACAGCCACAGCGCGTCGAAATGGCAGTCCAGCGTGTCCGTCTCGCGCTCGGCGTGGCCGCCGCACAGCGGACACGTCGTCTCGACGAACGAGCGCAACTCGGCCAGCGGATTGCCGGCGCCCGTCGGTGTGATGTCAAGCGGCAGCAACACCGGCAGCTGCTCCTTCGCCAGCGGCACCGCGCCGTGCGTCTCGCAGTACACGATCGGGATCGGCGTGCCCCACGAGCGCTGGCGCGAGATCGAGAAGTCATCGGCCTTGTAACGAACGGCCGGCGTCGGCTGCGAGGCCGAGCCGGCGGCGCCCGCCGGGGCCGGCGAACTCGACGCCGGGACCTCGCCGTTGTCGGCACTCGTCACGAGATCGCTCAGTCGCCCCGCGATCACCTCATCGGTGCGGTCCGCCATCGGGATGCCGAACACCGCGGTAGCGCCGAAGCGCCCGTCGACGCCCGGGGAGATCAGCACCGGCAGCGGCGCGCCACCGCCCGGTGCCGGCAGCGTGCGGCCGGTGTCGATCAGCGCGATCGTCGCGGCGTCGCGCGAGCTTCGCTCCAGGCCCCCCGAGCGCAGCTCCTCGAGGCGCTCGCGCACCGGTGAGTCGACGGCCCACGCATCGATCTGCGGATGCTTCGGCGAGATCAGCACGAAGCGCGCCTGCGCGAGCTCATCGGCATGAGGAGTGAACACGCTCAGCGACGATCCGTCGCCGGCCGTCAGCTCGAGCTCGACGCCGTCGACGCGTCCCAGCACGAAGCGCTGGCTTGCCAGCGCGACCTCGTCCCACTGCCCGCTCGCTGCGCGCTCATCCAGGCGGCGGTCGTTCTCGGGCACGTACGCGCTGATCCGCAGGTACCAGGCCGGGCGCTCGATCAGCCGCACCGGGTTGTGGCAGCGCCAGCACAGCCCGTCCTCGACCTGGATCGTCGCGAGCGTCGTCTGGCAGGTGTCGCACCAGTCGACGTTGCCAGTCCCGCGATACACCAGCCCGGCCTCGAGCAGGGTCAGGAACAGCCACTGCGACCAGCGGTACATGACTGGGTCAGAGCTGAGGAACGAGCGCTCCCAGTCGAACGAGAAGCCGAGCCGCTGCAGCTGTCCGGTCATGTGCTCGGCGCAGCCGGCCACCCACTCGCTCGGCGGCACGCCACCGGCGATCGCGCCGAGCTCGGCCGGCAGCCCGAACGCGTCGAAGCCGAAGTTGAACAGAACCTGATCGCCGCGCGCGCGCCGGAAGCGAGCGTAGGCGTCCCCGATCGAGTAGCTGCGCACGTGTCCGATGTGGACGTTGCCGGAGGTGAACGGCGCCGAGGGCTTGATGTACAGGTGGGCTCGGCCCTCGCTCGGCGGTGGTGTCCTGAACGCGTCGCGCTCGCGCCACGCCGCCTGGCGACGGGCCTCTACCGCATGCGGGTCATAGCGCGTTTGCGTGCCGTCAGTCATGGGAAATCGAGCATATCCAAGGGCATAAGCGCGAGCCTGACGATTGCTATGCTCAGCTTCACTTGGCCGCCGTCTCTGACAAGGCTCTCGCGACGCCCTCCCGGCGCCGTTTCGGGCTGTCGCGGACGCTGCCGTTTCTGCCCGCGCCCCATACTGGGGTGTCCGCTGCGAGTGCGAGGATGCTGAGATGGAGATAGAGATCGGGCGCGGCAAGAAGGCGCGTCGTGCATACGGCTTCGATGACATCGCGATCGTGCCCTCACGGCGCACCCGCGACCCCGATGACATCGACATCTCGTGGAAGCTCGGGCCCTATCAGTTCGAGTTGCCGATGCTCGCCTCGGCGATGGACGGCGTCGTCTCGCCGGAGACGGCAGGGATCGTCGGCAGGCTGGGCGGTCTGGCGGTGCTCAACCTCGAGGGGATCTTCACCCGCTACGAGGACGCCGACGAGCAGCTCGAGCGGATCGCGCTGCTGTCCAAGGATGAGGCCACACGCGAGATGCAGGAGATCTATCGCGAGCCGGTCAAGCCGGAGCTGATCGCCCAGCGGATCAGCGAGATCAAGGAGCAGAAAGTCGTCGTCGCCGCATCGCTCACGCCGCAGCGCGTGCTCGCCTACTACGAGATCGCGATGGAGGCCGGACTCGACGTGCTCGTGATCCAGGGCACGGTCGTCTCCGGTGAACATGTCTCGACCGTCTCCGAGCCGCTGAACCTGAAGGAGTTCATCCCGAGCCTCGACGTCCCCGTCGTGGTCGGCGGCTGCGCCTCCTACCACACCGGTTTGCACCTGATGCGCACAGGTGCGGCCGGCGTGCTCGTGGGTGTCGGTCCGGGAGCCGCGTGCACGACTCGAGGGGTGCTCGGGATTGGCGTCCCCCAGGCGACCGCGATCGCCGACGTGGCGCATGCGCGCTCCACGCACATGCTGGAGACGGGCGAGTACGCGCAGGTGATCGCCGACGGCGGCATGCGCAACGGTGGCGATGTCTCAAAGGCGATTGCGCTCGGCGCTGACGCGGTGATGATCGGCTCCCCGCTCGCGCGCGCATACGAGGCGCCGGGTCGCGGCTTTCACTGGGGCATGGCGACCTTCCACCCGACGCTGCCGCGCGGCGCGCGGGTCGCGACGACGCAGAACGGCACACTCGAGGAGATCCTGATCGGGCCGGCGCGCGAGAACGACGGCACGTTCAACCTGTTCGGCGGCCTGCGCACCTCGATGGCCACCTGCGGCCACAAGGATCTCGCCGAGTTCAACCGCGCGGAGGTGGTCGTGGCACCGGCGCTGCAGACCGAGGGCAAGTCGTTGCAGCGCGATCAGGAGGTAGGCATGGGTGCCACCAACGGCAAGGTAGCCGCCCTCGTAAATGACTGACGCGTCAGAGGCCACGCTTGCTGCGTCCTTGCCAGCCTCGCCGGGAACGCCTCTGACGACAGCTGCTGACGAGCACGCGGATGTGCCCGCGGCCGTGCAGGAGATCGTGGTGCTCGACTACGGCGGCCAGTACTCGCAGCTGATCGCCCGCCGCGTGCGCGACTGCGGCGTGTTCAGCGAGCTGCTGCCACACCACGTGTCGCTCGAGGAGGTCGCACGGCGGCGCCCGCGCGGGATCATCCTGTCCGGCGGCCCGGCGTCCGTGTACGCGGACGGCGCGCCGGCGCTCGAGCTCGGCCTGCTGGAGCTGGGAGTCCCCGTGATGGGCATCTGCTACGGCATGCAGTTGCTGATGCACACGCTCGGCGGGCGTGTCGAGCAGGCCGAGATCGGCGAGTTCGGCCGCTCGGAGCTCCACGTCTCAGACCCCGGTGTGCTGCTCAAGGGGATGCCGCGCGAGCAGACGTGCTGGATGTCTCATCGCGACACCGTCTTTGAGCCGCCGCCAGGCTTCACCGCACTTGCCGCCTCCAGCGGCTCGCCGGTGGCCGCCGTCGAAGACGCGGCGCGGGGGATCTACGGGATCCAGTTTCACCCGGAGGTCGTGCACACGCCCTACGGCGAGGAGATCCTCACGCGGTTCCTGACCGAGGTATGCGGCTGCGAGCCGAACTGGTCGGCGGCGTCGATCGTCGAGCAACAGGTGCGGCGCATCCGCGAGCAGGTGGGGGAGGGCAGTGTGATCTGTGGCCTGTCCGGCGGGGTCGACTCGTCGGTCGCGGCGCTGCTGGTGCATCGCGCTATCGGCGAGCAGCTGACGTGCGTGTTCGTCGACCACGGCCTGATGCGCAAGGACGAGGGCGAGCAGGTCGTGAAGACGTTCCGCGACACGTTCAAGGTGCCGCTCGTGGCGGTCGACGCGGAGACGCGGTTCCTGGAGAAGCTGCAGGGGGTGAGCGAGCCGGAGGCCAAGCGCAAAGCGATCGGCGCGGAGTTCATCCGCGTGTTCGAGGAGGAGGCGAGCAGGCTCGCGGATGCGAATGGGGGCCAGGACGCACGCTTCCTCGTCCAAGGCACCCTGTACTCGGACGTGATCGAGTCGGGCGGCGGGACAGGAGCCGCGACGATCAAGTCCCACCACAACGTCGGCGGGCTGCCCGACGACCTCAAATTCGAGCTCGTGGAGCCGCTGCGCGCCCTGTTCAAGGATGAGGTGCGCGCCGTCGGTGCCGAGCTCGGGCTGCCCGAGAAGCTCGTCTGGCGCCAGCCGTTCCCGGGCCCCGGGCTGGCGATCCGGGTCGTCGGCGGCGAAGCGACCAAGGAGCGCCTGGACGTGCTGCGCGAGGCCGACCACATCCTGCAGGAGGAGATCCGCAAGGCGGGCCTGTACAGGGAGCTGTGGCAGTCCTTCTGCGTGCTGCCAGATGTGCGCACCGTCGGCGTGCAAGGCGATGAGCGCACCTACGGGTACGTCGTGGTCGTGCGCGCCGTCACCAGCGACGACGCGATGACCGCCGACTGGGCCAGGCTCCCGTACGACCTGCTCGAGACGATCGCCTCGCGGATGATCAACGAGCTACGCGAGGTCAACCGGGTCGTGCTCGACATCACGTCGAAGCCTCCGGGAACGATCGAGTGGGAGTAGCCCGCGAAGGCGGGCGACTTCGCCTATGATGTTGCTTCGCGCCGCGCGACCACGCGTGGCCTTTTTTACGTCATGGCCCCCTCGACTCGAACATACGTAGCGAAGCCGACCGACCGCGAGCGCAACTGGTTGGTGGTCGACGCGAACGGCAAGACGCTCGGACGCCTCGCGACGCAGATCGCTGACGTGCTGCGCGGCAAGCGCAAGCCCGAGTACACGCCGCACATCGACACCGGGGACTTCGTCGTCGTCGTCAACGCCGAGAAGATTCACGTGAGCGGGAAAAAGCGTCAGGACAAGCGCTACTACCGCCACTCTGGCTATCCCGGAGGGCTGCGCTCGCGCTCCTTCGAGGAGATGCTCGCGCGTCGCCCGGAGGAGATCATCCGGCTGGCCGTCAAAGGAATGATGCCGCGCAACCGCCTGGCGCGGAAGCAGATAACGAAGCTGAAGATCTACGCCGGGCCCGAGCACCCGCACGTCGCCCAGAAACCGCAACCCCTGGAAATTGAGGCCTGATGGCAGACGACGAGCGCCCCGAGGGTACCGAGGAGACACCGCACGCGGAGACACCGCACGCGGTCCCCACAGAGGACGCAACCGAGATCGCCGGCTCTGCCGAGGACGCGGCGCTCGAGGCGGCCCAGGAGGCGCAGGAGCAGCCCGGCGGCCAGACGCAGCCTGAGCCGGCAGCCGTACAGCCGGGGGGGAGGGGCACGCGGTCCCGAGCGACGAAGCGATGGAGATCGCCGGCGTCGCCGAGGACGCTCCGCTCGAGGCTCTGCAGGAGCAGCAGGACCACGCAGCCGTGCAGGCCGCGGACAGCGAGGACGAGCAGGCCACGGAGAGCGAGGAGGAACAGGAGCCGACGCCGCGCGAGAAGCCGTCGGTGCCGGGCGCCCACCTCGAAGTTGACATCGTTCCCGAGGGAGTCGACCCGCTGAGTCGCGGCGAGGGATACGAGGACACCTACGCCGTCGACCCGTACGCGACCGACGAGGAGACCGACCAACAGCAGCCGGCCGCCGATGAGGAGCGTGAGGAGGTTCTCGCCGAGCCGATCTCGACGGCCGCGATCGACCTGGCCTCGGGCGCGCGGTACCGCGCGACAGGCAAGCGCAAGTCGGCGATCGCGCGTGTGACGCTGCGGCCGGGCACTGGCACCTACCTGGTCAACGGCCGCACCCTCGAGACCCACTTCCCCCGTCTGACGCTCCAGCGCAACATCCGCCAGCCGCTCGAGACGGTCGGCTACGAGGACCGCATGGATGTCGTCGCGCGGCTGCACGGCGGAGGGATCTCCGCGCAAGCCGGGGCGCTGCGTCACGGCGTATCGCGCGCTCTGCTGGAGGCCGACCCGAACCTGCGTGGCGAGCTCAAGCGCAGGGGCTTCCTGACGCGCGACTCACGGGCCAAGGAGCGCAAGAAGGCCGGCCTGAAGAAGGCGCGTAAGCGTCCGCAGTTCTCCAAGCGCTAGGACCGCCCAGCGATGACCCGCACGCTGTTCGGGACCGACGGCGTTCGCGGCGTCGCCGGCGAGTTCCTCACCGCTGATCTGGCGCTCGCGCTCGCACGCGCGGCGACCGCCGGCATCGCGGTCGAGCGGCCGCAGGTCCTGATCGTACGCGACACCCGCGAGTCCGGCGAGATGCTGCAGGCGGCGCTTGCCGCAGGCGTCAGCGCAGCCGGGGGAGATGCGCTGCTCGGTGGCGTGCTGCCGACGCCGGCCGCGCCGCTGCTGATACATCGTTACGACTTCGATCTCGCGATCGTGGTCTCCGCTTCGCACAACCCCTACGAGGACAACGGGATCAAGTTCTTCGCCGGGGACGGCTACAAGCTGTCCGACGAGGCCGAGCTGGCGATCGAGCGCAGCCTCGACGCCACGGCGGCAGGCGAGCCCCAGGCGCCACCCGCGATCGGGCGCGTGCGCGAGCTGCGTGGCGCGGGCGAGGACTACCTGCGCGAGCTGCACGTGCGCTTCAGCGAGCTCGACCTCGACGGCGTCGACGTGCTGCTCGACTGCGCCAACGGGGCCACCTATCGCCTCGCTCCGGAGATCTTCAGGCGGCTCGGCGCGAACGTCACGGTGATCGCCGACGCCCCGGACGGGCGGAACATCAACGACGGCTGCGGCTCGACGCACGTCCACGCGCTCGCCGAGCGGGTGCTCGCCGGAGCGCACACGATCGGCTTCGCGTTCGACGGCGACGGTGACCGCGTGCTCGCGGTCGACCGACTCGGAGACATCGTCGACGGCGATGAGCTGATGGCGCTGGCCGCCCTGCACCTGCGCGCCGGCGGGCAGCTGAGCGGCGACGGGGTCGCGGTCACCGTGATGACCAACTACGGGTTCCACGCCGCGATGAAGCGCGAGGGTGTGTCCGTGCAGACGACGCAGGTCGGAGACCGCTACGTGCTCGAGGAGCTGCGCGCACGCGGCTGGAGGCTCGGCGGAGAGCAGTCCGGGCACATCATCGACATGGGTTTCAATCGCACGGGCGACGGTATCGCCAGCGCGCTTCTGACCCTGGAGGCGTTGGCTGGACGGGATCTCTCACAGCGCGATGCGATGGCCAAGCTGCCGCAACGGTTGATCAACGTGCGCGTGCGTGATCGCGGTGCGCTGGAGCATGCCGAGGAGCTCGACGCGGCCGTGCGCGTCGCGTCCGAGGAGCTGGCAGGGCGGGGACGCGTGCTCGTACGGCCGAGCGGCACTGAGCCGCTCGTGCGCGTGATGGTCGAGGCTCCCACCGATCAGGAGGCCGAGCAGGTGTGCGGCCGTCTGGTCGCGCTGGTGGAGCGCGAGCTGGGATAGACGCCACGGCGCGTGCGAGTGCGCCTGCAGCCCGCTGGTATCTTCGAGCGGATGTGCGGCATCGTTGGCTACGTAGGCAGGCGGCCGGTCCAAGACCTGCTGCTCGACGGCCTGAGCAAGCTCGAGTACCGCGGCTATGACTCCGCCGGGATCTCCGTGATCGCCGAGGATCGGATCGAGGCCGTGCGCGCGGTCGGCAACCTCAGCGCGCTGCGCGCGAAGCTCGCGCTCGACGCTCCGACCGACGGCGGTGGCGCGGTCGCCGTCGCGCAGCGTCCGGCGACCACCGGGATCGGGCACACGCGCTGGGCCACCCACGGGCGCGTCAGTGAGGAGAACGCGCACCCTCATTACGACAGCGGCGACCGCATCCACGTGGTGGTCAACGGGATCGTCGAGAACTACATGATGCTCAAGCAGCGCCTGTCGGCGCAGGGGAGCGTCTTCACCTCTGAGACCGACGCCGAGGTGATCGCGCACCTGATCGCCGACTGCTATCGGGGCGATCTCGCCGACGCCGTGCGCGCCGCCTACGCGCAGCTCGAGGGCCATTACGCGTTCGTGGCGATCAGCATCGACGAGCCCGAGGTGCTGGTCGGGGCGCGCAAGGAGTGCCCGCTGGTGATCGGGCGCGGCGACGGCGAGCAGTTCGTCGCTTCGGCCGTCCCAGCGTTCCTCGCCGAGACGCGGCGAGTGCAGTACCTCGAGAACGGCGAGATCGTGATCCTGCGCCCCGACGGCGTGCTGATCACTGCGGCAGACGGCGAGACCGCGCAGCGCGCGATCGAGACCGTCGACTGGGATCAGGAGACAGCCGAGAAGGGTGGCTTTGAGACGTTCATGTTGAAGGAGATCCACGAACAGGCGGACGCGGTCGCCGAGACGATCGCCGATCGGACCGCGCGCGGCGACGGCGTGGACCTCGACGAGCAGGGCGCGCTCGACGAGTCGATCCTCGCAGGCGTGAAGCGGATCATCGTGGTCGCCTGCGGCACCGCTTATCACGCCGGGCTGATCGGTCGCTACGCGCTCGAGGAGTGGGCGCGCCTGCCCGTCGAGCTCGACATCGCCTCCGAGTATCGCTATCGCAACCCGGTCGTCGGCCCCGGCGACCTCGTGATCGGGATCTCGCAATCGGGCGAGACGGCGGACACGCTCGCCGCGATGCGCCTCGCCCGTGAGCGTGGCGCGACCGTGCTCGCGATCACCAACACGATGGGCTCGCAGGCCACTCGCGAGGCCGACGGCGTGCTGTACACGCGCGCCGGGCTGGAGATCGGGGTTGCGGCCACCAAGACGTTCGTCTGTCAAGTCGCGGTCATGTACCTGCTCGGGCTGCGTCTCGCCGAGTTACACGAAACGCTGCCTCCCGAGCGGATCGCCGAGCTGGTCGGCGAGCTCAAGCGGTTGCCGCACTGCATCGACGAGCTGATCGGCGACTGCGAGACGCGGGCCGAGGCGATCGCGCAGACCTGCTGGGACGCCGATTTCTTCCTCTACATCGGCCGCCACGTCGGGCTGCCGGTAGCGCTCGAGGGCGCGCTCAAGCTGAAGGAGATCTCCTACGTCTCAACCGACGCGTACGCCGCCGGCGAGATGAAGCACGGCCCGATCGCGCTGCTCGACGACGCCACGCCAGTCGTATGCGTCGCCACGCGCTCGCCCGTGCTCGAGAAGCTGCTGTCCAACGTCCAGGAGGCGCGTGCTCGCGGCGCCCACGTGATCGCGATCACCACTGCCGGCGAAGGTTTGGTCGAGCCGCACGTCGACGCCACGCTCTCGGTGCCGGCGACCGACTGGATGCTCCAGCCGATCCTCGCCGTGATCCCGCTGCAGATGCTCGCCTACGCGATCGCTCGCCGCCGCGGCCTGAACGTCGACCAGCCGCGCAACCTCGCCAAGACCGTCACCGTCGAGTAGCCGCCGCGGCCGGTCACCTACGCGGTCGAGCGCCGGGCCTGTGACCACTTACGCCGGGCCGGCTCGCCGAGCGTGACCGGGTGAGGACCATCTAGCATCGCGTGCGTGCAGCCGCTACCGCCGTGGCTCGTCCCACTTCCCGACGCCGAGACGATGCGCGGAGTCGATCGCTGGGCGATCGAGGAGCGCGGCGTCGCCGGACTCGATCTGATGGAGCGCGCCGGTGAGGGCGTCGTGGTGGCGCTCGAGAAACTCGTCCCCGATGGTCCCGTCACGGTGGTTTGCGGCAAGGGGAACAACGGCGGCGACGGGCTCGTCGCGGCGCGCATCCTGCGCCAGTCCGGTCGGCAGGTTACGGTGGTGTGCGTGGCGCCGCCTGCAGAGCTCTCGGGAGACGCACGCGTGAACCTCGAACGGCTGCCCGGCGAGGCGCCGCGACGGTTGAGCGGTGCGCTGTGGGGGCACGACGCGGACGCGACGACGCACAACGCGGACGCGGCGGCTGCTGCGAACATGTTCGGCCCTGACTGCGCGATCGTTGACGCGCTCCTTGGGACGGGCTTTCAAGGCGAGCCTCGAGGACCGGTGGCAGAGGCGATCGACGCGGTCAACGCCGCCCGTGCGACGGTCATCAGCATCGACGTGCCAAGCGGGGTCGACGCATCGACCGGCGTCGTCTCCGGCACGGCCGTTCGCGCGTCGGTCACGGTCAGCTTCCACGCCGCCAAGCCCGGGCTGTGGATCCGCCCCGGCAAGGAACACGCCGGCGAGGTGCACACGCTCGACATCGGCATCCCGCGCGGCGCTCCGATCGGTGCGTCGGTCGGCCTGATCGCGCCGAGCGTGCTCGACGTCCTGCCACGCAGGCAGGCATCCTCGACCAAGTTCATCTCCGGCCACGTGCTCGTCGTCGGCGGCTCGCGCGGGCTGACCGGCGCGCCGCGAATGGCAGCCGAAGCGAGCATGCGGACCGGCGCCGGATACGTCACCGCGTGCATCCCCGCCTCGCTGCAGGACACGTTCACGAGCGGCGCCAGCCCCGAGCTGATGACCCGCGCGATGCCGGAGGACGACGGTGCGCTTGAACCAGCGGCCGCCGCACACGTACTCGAAGCGAGCGCCCGCGGCGGCGCACTCGCGCTTGGACCAGGATTGGGACGCAGCGCCTGCGCAAGCGCGTTCGCGCGCAAGCTCGCCGGCGAAGCCGACGTCATGGTTCTCGACGCCGACGGGCTGAACGCGCACGCCGGCCGGCTCGCCGACCTGGCCGCCAGGACCGCGCGGACAGTGCTCACACCGCATGCCGGCGAGCTCGCGCGCCTGCTCGAGACCGACAGCGCGGCGGTCGACCGCGAGCGCCTGAATCACGTGCGTGAGGCCGCTGCGCGCTCAGCCGCGGTGGTCGTGCTGAAGGGCGACGACACGCTGATCGCCGACCCGGACGGTCGCGTGGCCGTCAGCCCGGGCGGCAGTCCCGCGCTCGCCACAGCCGGAACCGGAGACGTGCTGAGCGGCGTGATCGCCGCACTGCTCGCGCAGCAGCTCGACGCGTTCGCGGCGGCGGCCGCGGGCGTGTGGCTGCACGCACAGGCCGGGCGCGAGGCCGCCCGTCGAGTGGGGGCTGCCGAGGGCGTGATCGCCTCCGACGTGATCGCCGCGTTGCCCGCCGCGCGTCGTCGTGCTGCCGGCGAAGCAGATCGCGAGGTTCGCGGCGATGGCTGACGGTGTGAGCGTCGGTTCTCCGCCCGCCGACGGTACGGCAGCGCGGCGTGCTGAGGCGCGGGTGAACGTCGCCGCGATCGAGCGCAACTGCGCGCGCCTGCTGGCCCAGTTGAGCCACGGGGCCGCGCTGTGCGCGGTCGTCAAGGCCGACGGGTACGGACACGGCATGGTCCAGAGCGCCCGCGCGGCAATCGCCGGTGGCGCCAGCTGGCTGGCCGTGGCCGACGCGCACGAGGCGCGCGAGCTGCGCGAAGACGGCATCGGCAACCGGCGCGTGCTCGTGATGGGGGCGCTCAGCTCCGTCGAGCTCGAGGAGGCGCTCGCGGTCGACGCTGACGTGGTCGTCTGGAACGAGGACTACCTGGCGGCAGTCTCCGCCGCCGGTGGAGGTCGCGTGCACGTCAAGTTCGACTCAGGCATGGGGCGGCTCGGTACGCGCGACCCGGCGGAGGCCTCGCGCGTGGCCGCCGCCGCGCGCGCGATGCCCGGCGTGGTCCTGGCGGGCGTGATGACCCACTTTGCCACCGCCGACGACCTCGCGGACGACGGCTTCTTCGCACGCCAGCTCGCTGCGTTCACGCGCTGGGCGCGGGACGTCAAGGGCGATGACCATGAGATCATCATCCACGCCGCCAACAGCGCGGCCACGATGCGCGACGCCGAGGCACAGTTCGACATGGTTCGCTGCGGGATCGCTACATACGGCATGGACCCGTTCGGCAGGGACCCCGCTGCCAGGGCGCTCGAGCCGGCGCTCGAGCTCGGCTCATACGTGGCCGAGGTCAAGCTTTGCCGCGCGGGGGAGAGCGCCGGTTACGGACGCCAGTTCGTAGCCGACGGCGACACCTACATTGGTGTGCTGCCGATCGGCTACGGAGACGGCTGGCGGCGCGGTCTGTCGAACAACGCCGACGTGCTGATCGGCGGTCACCGCCACCCGTTGGTCGGGACAGTGAGCATGGACAGCATCACCGTCGATCTCGGGCTCGACGGGCAGCCCGAGCAGCTACGCGGCCAGCGGGCGATCCTGATCGGCTTCCAAGGCAGCGAGCGGATCACCGCCGAGGAGGTAGCCAGGCGCCTGGACACGATCAACTACGAGATCACCTGCGCGCTGACACCGAGAGTGCCACGGATCTACCACCGCGACGGTGTTCCGGTCCGCGTTGCGCCCGGCCGCACTCAGACGGCGGACGCCGGCACGACATGACGCCGGGCCTGGACGTGGCCCGCACAGCGCTCGCGGGCACACGATCTTGGCTCGTCGGCGGCGCCGTCCGCGACCGACTGCTGGGCAGGCCAACCGCAGACGTGGACGTCGTCGTCGGCGGCGATCCCGAGCAGGCGGCGCGCGCGGTCGCGCGCGCCGCGCCGCGCGCGACGTGCTTCGCCCTGTCCGAGGAGTTCGGCTCCTGGAGAGTGGTCGCTCGCGACCACGCCTGGCAGGTCGACGTGGAGCCGCTGCGCGCCGAGACGATCGAGGGGGACCTCGCGCTACGGGACTTCACGATCAACGCGATCGCCGAGCCGATCGCGGGAGGCGCGCCGATTGACCCGCTCGGCGGCGTCAGCGACCTGCGCGCCGGGCGACTGCGGATGGCCGGCCCGGGGGCGTTCGTAGAGGACCCGCTGCGGGTGCTGCGACTGGTCCGCGTCGCCGTTGAGCTCGACCTCGAGCCCGAGGCCGACACGGCGCGCTCCGCCACCGCGCACGCGGCTGCTCTGAGCGCCGTCTCTGCCGAGCGGGTGTTCGTCGAGCTGCGGCGGATCATCGCCACCCCGCGAGCGCGCACGGGCCTGGAGATGATGGACGCTCTGACGGTCACCGCGACCGTGCTGCCCGAGCTCCACGCGCTGCGCGGAGTCGAGCAGAACCGCTTTCACCACCTCGACGTGCACGGGCACACGCTCGAGGTGCTCGACCGGACAGTCGAGCTGACCTGCGGCACGCACGCCACGCCAGAGCTGCAGGCCGTGGTTGGCGGGCACGACACAGAGGTGGAGGATCTGCTCGCCGAGCCGCTCGCCGACGAGCTCACACGCGGAGAAGCGCTGCGCTGGGGGGCGCTGCTGCACGACGCCGCCAAGCCGTTGACCCGCGAGGTTCGCGAGCTCGACGGGCGCGTCACGTTCTTCGGACACGACGCCCGTGGCGCCGAGCTCGCCCGCTCGATCCTCGGGCGGCTGCGCACCAGCGAGCGGCTGCGCGCGCACGTCGCGGCGCTCGTACGCAACCACCTACGGCTCGGCTTCCTCGTGCACGAGCCACAGCCGTTGGAGCGGCGGACGGTGTTCGCGTACCTGCGCGCATGCGCACCCGTCGAGGTCGACGTGACGCTGCTGTCGGTCGCCGACCGCGTGGCCACGCGCGGGGATCGCGCACAAGCCGCAATCGATGCTCATCTGCTCGTCGCGCGCGCACTACTCGGTGACGCGCTTGCCTGGCGGTCGCACGGGCCGCCGAAGCCGCTGCTGCGCGGCGATCAGCTCGCGCGCGAGCTCGGCATCCCCACCGGGCCGCAGGTAGGGGCGCTGCTCGAGCAGCTGGCCGCCGCCCAGTACGCAGGCGAGGTCCTCGCCCGCGAGCAAGCCCTCGACTACGCGCGCACGCTGCTCCCATAGGATCAGCCGTACATGGCCGACCCCGACTGCATCTTCTGCAAGATCGTCGCCCGCGAGCTGCCCGCCCTGATCGTCGACGAAGACGATCACACGATCGCGTTCATGGACATCGCCCCCGCCACGCGCGGTCACGCGCTCGTGATCCCGCGCGCGCACGCAACCGATCTGCTGAGCGTCAGCGGCGAGGATCTCGGCGCGGTGGCGCTCGCCGCCCAGCGGCTCGCCGGGCGCGCCAAGCAGCAGCTCGATGCCGATGGCGTGAACCTCCTGAACTCCTGCGGACGTGCCGCCTGGCAGACCGTGTTCCACTTCCACGTCCACGTGATCCCGCGCTACAACGACGATCCGTTGCGGCTTCCGTGGTTGCCCGTCAAGGGCGATCGAGGAGAGATCGCGGCTGCGGCGCAGGAACTCGGCGCGCGATAACGAAATGATCAAACCGCTACAAACAGCGTTCGGGTGTGTTCAATGGCAGATATGAGACGTATACCCACGGCCCTTCTCGCGAGCTTCGCGCTCGCGCTCGCCCTTCCAGCCGTCGCGCCCGCGACGCTCGCTGAAATCGGCGTGATCGGCACGACGACCCCCGCGACCGTCCCCAGCTGCCCCGGCACCCCGTGCCTGGCCGTCAGCCGCACGACAGGCTTCCAAGTCAAGGTCGGCGCGGCGCACAACCCCGAGGCCGCGCCCCGCAGCGGGTCGATCGTCGCCTGGACCGTCACACTCGGCAAGCCGACCTCCACGCAGGTCAAGTTCTTCAACACCAACGAGGGTGGTGTCTCCGAAGCCGGGATCGCGATCCTGCGCCCGCAGAAGAAGCCGAACCTGACCTACAAGCTGATCGCCCAGAGCCCGCTCGTCAAGCTCGAACCCTACTTCGGCAAGACCGCCCAGTTCCCGCTCGCGACGTCGATCCAGGTCAAAAAGGGAGACGTTGTCGCGCTGACCGTGCCCTCGTGGGCGCCAGCGCTCGCGCTGGGATTCGCCAACGACACCTCCTGGCGGGCAAGCCGTCCCAAGAGCGGATGCACCAGCACCAGCTCGCAAACGGCCCAGACCTCGATCGGCGGCGCCGTGCAGTACTTCTGCCTGTACCAGACCGCGCGTCTGACCTACAGCGCAACGCTGATCTCCACGCCGTAGGACGCCGCTGAACGGCGCAATGCTGCGTCCTCGGTCGCTCGCGTGCTGGCCGATCGGAGATCCCGTCGATCTCCGATCGGTACGCCACGCTCCCTGCGTCCTTGCCTTGCTTGTTCAGCGACGTCCTACCGGGGCTGGGTGCCCCGACTACGCCCGACTACGGCGCGGTAGCGCCGCCTGTGGGGCTGGAGCTGCCGCCGCCGGCTGATTCTTTGGTGCCGCCGGCTGATTCTTTCGAGGCGCCTCCGGCGGACGTTTCTTCGGATGACGCGCCGCCCGCGGCCGTACCCTGGCTGGCGGTCCCGCCGCTTTCGCCGCTCGCGGTTTCGCTTTCGCCTTCCCCGGATGAGCCTTCGGTGGCCGTCGTCGTCGTTTTGGTCGTCGTTTTCGACGTCGACGTCGTCTGCACCGCGGCCGCTTCCGCGCTCGTATCCGTCGGCGGCGTCAGGTCAGGCGAACTCTTCGGCACCGCGTCCGAGACCTTGCTGCCACCGCACGCGCCGATGCTCAATGCACACACCAGCGCAGTGCACGCAGCGAGCGCGATCCTCGAGCGTGAGAGCATCACACGCCGCTCGTCGGCGACGCCAGCGGCCCCATCCGCCGGCCGCACGTGGGGCAGTCGTTGAGGTCCTTCTGCGCGTGCTGGTCACACCACGGGCAGAAGCGAAGGTTCTCAACCGCCCACGGAAGTTTCGAGGAGCTCGGCGCGAGCGGCAGCAGCATGCCCACCACCTCCAGCGCGTCGCCCGAGTCGCGGTCGCGGTAGATCTCGTTCGGCTCCGCCTCGATCACCACCTCGCGACCCGTCGAGCGGTCGCGCAGGCGATAGCGCTGTTTAGTGCTCACCGCCGCCACTTTACCGGAGCGGGGAATAGGCTGGCGGTGCGTGCGCGTGCTGATCTTCCACGGCTACCTGCTGGATGGCACCGGCTCGAACGTCTACAACGCACGCCTCGCCGCCGCGCTCGTCGCGCTCGGTCACGACGTGCACCTGCTCAGCCAGGACCGCCATCCGCAACGCCAGCCGTTCGTCGACGCGATCGGCGACTGGGACGGCGGGACGCTGCAGGTGCGCGAGCTGGACCGGACGCCGGATCAGTGCCCACAAGCCCCCGGGCGGGGGAGCTGCACCGGGCGCGAGCTGGACCGGACGCCCCAGCAGCGGCCCCAAGCCCCCGGGCGGGGGAGCTGCACCGCATATCGCCCAGACATCGGCGGGCTGCTGCCCGTGTACGTCGCAGACCGCTACCAGGGCATCACCGCGCGCACGTTCTCGCAGTGCAGCGAACAGGAGCTAGCCCACTACATCGACACGAACGTCGCCGCCGTCGCCGAGCTGCTCGAGCGCGTGCGCCCTGACCTGGCGCTCGCGAACCATCTCGTGATGGGGCCAGTGATCCTTGCCCGTGGCCTGGGCGGCGAGGTCCCCTACGCGGTCAAGGTCCACGGCAGCGCGCTCGAGTACACCGTCAAGCCCGAGCCCCAGCGCTTCCTCCCATTCGCCCGCGAGGGACTCGCCCGCGCCAGCGCCGTGCTCGTCGGCTCGCGACACACCGCCGCCAGCCTCTGGCAAGCGCTCGACGATCCCCAGCTCCCAGGACGCACACGGCTCGGCCCGCCCGGCGTCGACATCGAGCGCTTCGCGCCGCGCGAGCCAGGTGCCGCAGCGGACGGCCTGCGTGGGCTTGGCACCCGTCTGCGCGTCGCAGCCGGACGGCCCGCAGAGCAGGAGCACGAACACGGACACGAGAACAGCGAGAACAGCGCGTTCGCGCGAGACACCGTGGCGGCGGCCGATGCCCTGCAACGGCTCAACCCCGATCGAGATCTGCTCGTGGCATACGTCGGCAAGCTGATCGTCAGCAAGGGCGTCGATCTGCTCATCGCCGCGTGGCCGCTCGTGCTCGCGCGCGTGCCCCGCGCGCGGCTCGTCGTCGTCGGCTTCGGCAGCTATCGAGACGGGCTCGAACGGCTGAGCGCGGCCCTCACCGCCGGCGACATCGAGCTCGCGCGGGAGATCGCGCTCGCCGGACGCACACTCGAGGGAGCGCCCCCGCCCGCCCAGCCGCTCGCGCATCTGCTCGCGTTCCTCGACCGTCTACACCGCGATGCGCGTCAGCGCTACATCGCGGCCGCCGCCCGTCTCGACGAGCAGATCGTCTTCTGTGGGCGCCTAGACCACCAGGAGCTCGCCGAGCTACTGCCCGCATGCCAGGCCGCCGTCGTCCCCAGCACGTTCCCCGAGGCGTTCGGCATGGTCGCCGCGGAGGCCGCCGCATGCGGCGCGCTGCCCGTCAGCGCCGGGCACTCCGGGCTCGCCGAGGTCAGCGACGCACTCGCGCGCGCCGTGCCGCCCGAAGCTGCCGCATGGCTGTCCTTCCCCCTCGACGATCATGCCGTGCAAGCGCTCGCCACGCGGCTCGCAGGCTGGCTGGAGGCCGCGCCCGAGCTGCGCGCGCAGACACGGTCAGGGCTCGTTTCAACCGTGCGTCAACGCTGGTCCTGGGAGGGCGTCGCACGCGGCGTGATCGCCGCCGCCCAAGGCGATCTGAACGACCTGACGCAGCCATGAGAGCGCCGTGTCGCCGCGCCGCGAGCGGCCGTCGAGCCACCCGGCCCTTCGGATAGTGTTCCGCCCTCTTATGAGCCTTCCGCACCCTGACCTGCCGCCCGACCTGCCGCTTCTGAGCCCCCGCGTGCGCGCCGCGCGCAGCCTTGCCCCTCGCAGCGCCGTCGGCGGTCTGCTCACCGGGCTCGCCATCGCCATCGCCGGCGCCGGATGCGGCAGCGTCAAGAGCAACGACAACGCCAACCTGATCCTCGGCAAGCAGCAGTTCGTCGCCAAGTGCGGCTCCTGTCACACGATGGCGCGCCCAGAAACCAAGGGTATCGTCGGGCCGAACCTCGATGAATCGTTCCGCGCGGATCTCGCCGAAGGACTCGAGCGCAACTCCATCCGCAGCGTCGTCGAAGGTCAGATCGCCTACCCGAACCCCGAAGGCGTGATGCCCAAAGCGATCGTCAGCGGCTCCACCGCCAGGGACATCTCAGCCTACGTCGCCCAGGTCGCCGCCAAGCCAGGCAAAGACACCGGGCTGCTCGCAAGCGCCGTCGCCGCGCCCGGATCCGGCAAGCCCGCCGTCGAGAAGGGCGGCAAGCTCCAGCTCGACGCCAACCCCACAGGTCAGCTCGCCTACACCGCCAGCAAGGCCACCGCCAGCCCCGGAGCCGTCACCCTCGTCATGGGCAACACCAGCGGCGTCTCGCACAACATCGCCATCGAAGGCGGCGAAGGCGGAGCCGCCGCCAAGGGCGCCACGCTCGGCGCCAGCGCCTTCACCACCAAGGGAACCGCCACCGTCACCGTCAACCTCAAGCCCGGCGCCTACACCTTCTTCTGCCAAGCTCCCGGGCACCGTGCCGCAGGTATGTTCGGCATCCTCACCGTCAAGCCCTAGAAGGCGCGCCCGTCTCTCGCAAGCAGGCCCGTGCAGAGTGGCACGTGGGGGGGGGGGGGGGGGGGTGTTGCGAGTTCGCACGGGCACGTGAGAGGGCCGGGCGGGCGTGTTCGAGCTTGCGCAGGCCGCGCAGGGGGCATGTGACGTGTGTTTCAAGGCCCGCAGGGGCAGGTGGGGTGTGTTCTGTTTTCGGAGCGCGATAGCAAACGTATATACGATGTAAATACAATGGCTATCGCTCGCTATTGGCGCGCACACCAAGCCCCGCACCGCATCGACCTCTGAGCGCTTCAGGACACCGCGCGGACGATCAGGATCACCGCGATGATCACCGCGAACACCGCGATCGCGTACAGGAGCAGACGAAACGCCTCGCCCTCTGATCGCAGCGGGTTCAGCAAGACTTAGAGCGCTGCATTGAGGTGCCAATACTCGTCTGAGGGAGGTAGATCAAGCGAAGTAAGGACGCAGGGAGCGAAATGTGCACCGCACATGAGCGACCAAGGACGAAGCCTCGCGCCGTATCCACGTCCCTCAGAGGATGTAGACGGTGGTGTAGACGACTATCCACATGATGTCGACGAAGTGCCAGTAGATGCCCGGCACCTCGACGCCGCGATGCTCCTCGGGGCTGTAATGCCCGCGGAACGAGCGGATCGTGACGATCAGCAGCAGCAGCAGCCCGATGAACACGTGCGCGCCGTGCAGGCCGGTCAGCGAGTAGAAGATCGTCGCCTGCGCCGCGTCCTGGGGGGCGAAGCCGATGTTCGCGTACTCGTTGATCTGGATGAACAGGAACGTGCATCCCAGCAGGAACGTCGTCAAGATTCCCGCCTTCAGGCCGAAGCGGTTGCCGTTCTTGATCGCCTTCTCCGCCCAGTGCAGCGTGAACGACGAGGAAATCAGGATCGCCGTGTTCATGCCCGCCACCGGCACCGGAAGCTCCGTTCCCGGGGCCGGCCACGGCGCGCCCTGGGCAATCCGGATGAAGAAGTACGCGGTGAAGAATGCCCCAAAGATCATCACCTCGGAGATGATGAAAAGCAGCATCCCCAACAGGGGCGCCTCGACGCGCGAGCTGTGGTTCGCAGGCGGTGGGCCGTGGTGCTCGGCGTGGCCGTGACCGGCCGCTGGGATGCTCGCTGCCTCCATCGTGCCTCCTAAGCCGCCGGCGCCGCGATCGAGGAGGCCTGGGACTCCGCCACCACGTGCTCCACGCGCGCCGACGTGGCGTGACTGACGCGCTCGATCAGGTTCGCGCGCAGCCATCCCGACCGCTCGCCCGAGAACGTCGAGATGACGATGTCATCCACGCGGAACAGCTCCAGCGCGTTCAACGTCGCCGTATACGGGTCCGGGTCGCCGATCATCCCCGAGCTGAGCAGCCCGGCCGCGTTCAGGTGGTCGAGCATCCTCGCCAGCCGCGCACGCGCCTCGCGCGGTGAGTCGCCGCTGCCGTCGACCTGCGGGACTACCGCGATGAACAGGTGGTGCCCGTGCTCAGAGTTCTTGTCCTTCAAGTGCGACAGCAGCTCCTCGCCGCTCGCCGTCTTGTTCGCGATCACCAGCGTCACCTTGAACGGCAGCCCCTCCTGCTCGAGGTCGATCACGATGTGCTGCACAGGGAGCCCCGTCGCGTTCTGGATGCGTTCGATCAGGTCCCGTCGCAGCCAGCCCGAGTGCGGTGCCGGGTGTGTCGAGAGGATGATCTCATCCGGCCTGCTCACCGCCACTGCGTCCATCGTCGCCATGAACGGGTCCGGGTCGCCGACCTCACCGGTCGCCTCGATGCCCTCGCCCGTGACCGCCGACAGCGCCAGGTCGACCCGCACCTGCGCCGATTCACGCACCGCCTCGTCGTAGATCACCAGCCCCACCGAAGGCATCGTCTGCGGCACGACCAGGCGGAAGCGCGTCTCGCCCTCCGCGGCCCGTTCGCGCACGGCCTCGAGCAACTTGGCGCCACCGAGCGTGCGGTTGGCGATAACGAGCACTTCCTTCACCGGATCCGCCTCCTCATTGACTTGGTGCGTGGGCGACGCCCGCGCCCGCTCCGACGGTCGAAGGGGCCGGTGCGAAGATGCCGTGAACCGCTCCCGGGACTCCGTACTCGTACGGCCCGCCGACGACCGTCGGGACACGGTCGAAGTTGAACACTGGCGGTGGCGAGCTGACCTGCCACTCGAGCGTCATCCCGCGCCACGGGTTCGCCACCGACTTCGGCCCCCCGCGCCAGCTGGTCACCATGTTGTAGATGAACAGCAGGGTGCTCAGCCCGAGGCCGAAGCTGGCGATCGAGATGAACAGGTTGAGGTCCGCGAACTTGGCCGCGTACGTCGCCACCCGCCGCGGCATGCCGTCCAAGCCGAGCAGGTGCATCGGACCGAACGTCAGGTTCATGAATACGAACGTCATCCAGAAATGCCACTTGCCGAGGCGCTCGTCGTACATGCGCCCGGTCATCTTCGGGAACCAGTAGTACACGCCTGCGTAGATCGTCATCAGCGAGCCGCCGAACAGCACGTAGTGGATGTGCGCGACGATGAAGTAGCTCGAGCTGACGTGGATGTCGAACGGGACCATCGCCAGCATCACGCCGCTGATCCCGCCGAGCGTGAACGTCGTCAGGAAACCCAGCGCGAACAGCATCGGCGTGTCCAGGTGGAGCACGCCCCGCCACAGGGTCGCCAGCCACGAGAAGATCTTGATGCCCGTCGGGACGGCGATGATCGCGGTCGTGATCGCCATCGGGATGCGGATCCACGCAGCCATTCCGGACGTGAACATGTGGTGCGCCCACACCGTGAACCCAAGCCCGACGATCGCCAGCAGCGAGAAGGCCATCATGCGGTAGCCGAAGATCGGCTTGCGCGACTTGACCGCGATGATTTCGCTGATGATTCCGAACCCAGGCAGCATCATGATGTACACCGCCGGGTGGGAGTAGAACCAGAACACGTGCTGGTACATCAGCACGTCGCCACCCTTCGCCGCGTTGAAGAAGTTGAACTTCAACGCGCGGTCGAGCAGCACGAAGAACTGCGACGCGGCGATGAACGGGGTGGCGATCACGACCAGCAGCGAGGTCGCGAAGTTCGCCCACACGAGCAGCGGCATGCGGAAGAAGCTCATGCCCGGAGCCCTCATCGTGATGATCGTGACGAGGAAGTTCAGCGCGGTCATGATCGAGGATGCGCCCGCGAACTGAACTGCCAGCGAGAAGAACGTCTGCCCGATCGGCGCATCCGTCGACAGCGGCGTGTACGCCGTCCAGCCGTCCGCGAACGCGCCCCCCGGAGCCGCGAAGCTGCTGATCATCATGATGCCCGCCACCGGCAGCAGCCAGAAGGACAGCGCGTTCAAGCGCGGGAACGCCATGTCCGGCGCGCCGATCATCAGCGGGATCACGAAGTTCCCCAGGCCCGCGAACACGGGGATGATGAACAGGAAGATCAACAGCGACGCGTGCACCGAGAACAGCCCGTTGTAGGTGTTCGCGCTGACGAAGTGCGACCCCGGCTGCGCCAGCTGCGCGCGCATCAGCATCGCCAGCAGCCCGCCTAGCAGCAGGAAGAAGAACGAGCTGACCGTGTACTGGATGCCGATCACCTTGTGGTCGGTGTTGATGCGGAAGTAGTCCTTCCACGAGTAAGCACCGTGCCCCGAGTGATCCTCCGGGACCGTCGGGCGCCCGATCGCCCAGTGGAACCAGTAGTCGAAGCCGCCGATGCCGACCAGGAACGCGAGCGGCACCGAGATCAACGAGACCGTCAGGATCGCTTCCCAGGCGAGGAAATGTGTGTACGTCGCGTGCCCGGTGGCCATGCGCACGATCCACGTCAGCGCGGCCGCGAACGCGACGCCGCCGACCATCAGCCAGCTCGCGCGATAGAAGCCCGGAGCTCGAAGTTTGGCGGCCATCAGCGTGTCTCCCGCGAACCGATCATCCGTTGCCCAACATTATCCGGTAGCCCCGCCGGCCGTTGAGCCGGTGGTCCCGCCGGCCGAGCCGGTGGCAGCGCCGGCCGTCGAGCCGGTAGCCGTGGCGTTCGACGTGCCGCCGGAGCCCGCGTGCAGCTGGCTTGCGATCCACGCGCGGAACTGAACGGGGGAGACCACATGGACGGTCGAGCGCATCAGCGAGTGCCCCACCCCGCACAGCAGGTTGCACACGACTGGGTAGCTGCCCAGCCGATCAGGGGTCGCGCGGTAGTGGGTCGTGATGCCCGGCACGACGTCCTCCTGCAGGCGGAAAGCCGGGATCCAGAAGGCGTGGATCACGTCCTTCGAGCGCATGTCGAACTCGACCGACTCGTTCCTCGGCAGGTACAGCTGGTAGCTGTTGATCGGCGGCCCTCCCGTCACCGACGGCGGGTACTGGTAGGACCAGTAGAACTGCTGGCCGGTCACGCCGATCTTGATCTCGCGCGCCGGTTTCTTTTCGTTTTCGTGCAGCACCACGAACGAGTAGGCGACGAGCCCCAGCAGCAGCATCGCCGGGAGCGCCGTCCAGAAGACCTCCAGGCGCGTGTTCCCGTGGATCGGCGGCCCGTCCTTGAGCTCCTCGCCCGGCTTCATGCGGAACTGCCAGATGCAGTAAAGGATCACCGTGACCACGAGCACGAAGATCGGGATCGACGCGATCACCAGCACGTGGTACAGCTCGTCCGTGTTCTTCGCCTGCGTCGAAGCCGCCACCGGGAACCAGTGGATCGTGTAGCTCAGCACGATCCCGATCGCCGTCGCGATCAACGCCGCGACGAACGCCACGCTCATCGAGCGCTGCCTAGACATGCGTACCGGCTCCGGGGCCTCGGGCGGTGTCCTGTGCGGCGGTCCTCTCCATCGGGAGCGTGATCCTAATGCCTACGTCCCCGGACCGCTCGGACCTTGACGCAGCCGCCCTCACCGACTAGATTGAGGCAATAGTTGCAAGTCGTTGAAGTGACCGTTGGCTGAAAGGTCGGGCGGGTGGGTAGAGACGGCACTATCCGTCCGGCAACGCATCCGAGCGAGGAGCCCGAGCAAGAGATGCAGGTACACGAAGGCATGAGTCACACGGTCCTGACCGTCGGCCCCGGACACACGCTGCGCGCGGTCGCGCGACTGATGTCCGAACGGCGCGTCGGAGCGGCCGTCGTCATGGACCCGGATGGACACGGTCCGGGAATCATCACCGAGCGCGACATCCTCGTCTCGGTCGGCGCCGGGCTCGACCCCGACAGCGAGTCGGTCGTCGAGCACCTCACCCGCGACGTGGTGTTCGCCGCCCCCGACTGGTCGCTCGAGGAGGCCGCCGCAGCAATGGTGCGCGGCGGCTTTCGTCATCTGATCGTTCTCGACCACGGGGAGACCGTCGGCATCCTGTCCGTGCGCGACATCGTGCGCTGCTGGACCGAGGACGGGGCCATCTGTCCCGTCCCCGCAAGGATGGCCGTCGGGTGAGGGGCCGTCGGGTGGGGAGGAGGCCTTCGGGCGGGGGGCCGCCGGGTGAGGGGGCCGTCGGTGAGGGGGAGGTGGCGGGCCTGCCAGGGGAGCAGGCCGGCCACCGCCACGGCCGCCGGCGTAGGCGGTCGATCAGCTGTCGGCGCCGGCGTCGAGCGGTAGCTCGTCGATTTCCCGGCGCGTGTCTTTGATCCAACGCACGACGCAGCCAATCGTCAGGATCGCGCCGATGATCGTGAACTCGATGAACGTGGTCACGCCCACGAGGATCAACGTGATCCCCAGCGCGGTCAGCAGCGGCAGGATCGTCGGCCCGGGGAGGTGGATCTCCTCGCCGACCGGCGGCACGTCCGGCTCGAGTGGGCTCATGACACGTACACGGCGGCCACCACGAATGTGATCCCGAACATGAACATGCAGATCGCGCACACGATCAGCCCGGTGCGGATGTTCTTACGCGCGAGGCGTCGAGTCATCATCAGCGGATCTTATAGATGGACGTCCGCGACCATCGCGCAGAACAGCAGCGCCAGGTAGGCGAGCGAGTACAGGTACAGGCGCAGCGCGGACGGACGATCCGCCCGCCTGTACAGGCGCACGGAGCCAGCGATGAAGCCGAGCCCGAGCACCACCGACGCCACCAGGTAGATCGCGCCGAAGCCGCCAGCGCAGAACGGCAGCTGGGTGACCGCGTACAGCAGGATCGAGTACAGCAGGATCTGCCTGCGTGTCTCCGCCTCGCCGCGCACGACCGGCAGCATCGGCACGCCCACCTTCTCGTACTCGCCCTTCATCAGCAGCGACAGCGCCCAGAAGTGCGGGGGCGTCCAGAAGAACACGATGAAGAACAGAATCACCGCGGTGCCGCTGACCGAGCCCGTGACCGCCGCCCAACCGACCAGCGGAGGCACCGCGCCAGCCGCCCCGCCGATCACGATGTTCTGTGGCGTCCGCCGCTTCAGCCACACGGTGTACACGAACACATAGCCGAGGAAGCCCGAGAACGACAACGCGGCTGCCAGCGGGTTGACCGTCAGCGACAGCTCGATCAACGACAGCAGCGCGAGCGAGCAGCCGAACGTCAGCGCCGCGCGCGGGGACACGCGCCCCGCGGGGACCGGCCTGTTCGCCGTGCGCGCCATGCGCGCGTCGATGTCGCGGTCGAACCAGTGGTTGACCGCACCCGCACCGCCCGCCGACAGATAGCCGCCGATGCACGTCAGCGCCACCAACAGCGCCGACGGGTTGCCCGCTACGTACATCGTCGCGATCGTCGTCAGCAGCAGCAGCGACTGGACCTTCGGCTTGGTCAGCTCGAGGTAGTCGCCGAGCAGCTGTCGGATGCCGGCCGCTCGTGGGGTTGCGGCTACGCCGAGGCTCGACGCCTTGAGCGCCGGCGCCGCTCCAGTGCGTGGCGCGACGCTCATCTACACCCCGACCTGCGTCGCGCCGGCCGGGACTGTCGCCGCGCCCGTCGCGCTCGCCCCGGAGCTGCGGCGCTCGACCTCGCGGCGAATGTCCTTCATCGGCTCCGCCGAGCGGACAAGCGGTACTACGTCGAAGTTGTTCGCCGGCGGCGGCGAGCTCGTGAACCACTCCAGCGTGTTCGCCTTCCACGGATCGGGGCCCGCGATCACGCCCACTTTCAGGCTGCGCGCGACGTTGATGATCGTCACGATCACGCCGAGCGCGAGGATGAACGAGCCGCCCGTGGAGATCTGGTTGTACAGCGCGAGATGGCCGACGTTGTCGTACTCGTACACGCGCCTCGGCATACCGTCGAGGCCGATCACGTGCTGGATCAGGAAGGTCGCCAGGAAGCCGATGAACATCAGCCAGAAGCTGAGCTTGCCGAGGCCCTCGCTGAGCATCCGCCCGGTGATCTTCGGGAACCAGTAGTAGATCGCCGCAAAGATCGTGAACACCGCGCCGCCCATCAGCACGAAGTGGATGTGCGCGACCACGAAATACGTTTCGTTCAGCTGCCAGTCGACCGGGAAGATCGCCAGGAAGATGCCCGAGATCCCGCCGATCAAGAACAGCGCGATGAAGCCCGCACAGAACAACAGCGGCGTCTTGAATTCGATCGTACCGCGCCACAGCGTGGCGATCCAGTTGAGCATCTTCACGCCCGTCGGCACCGCGATCAGGAACGAGCTGAGCATCACCAGCACGAGGATCGCCTCGGGTATCGGCGCGGTGAACATGTGGTGCGCCCACGTCAGGAAGCCAAGGAACGCGATCGCCACGGTCGACGCCGCGATCGCCTTGTAGCCGAAGATCGGCTTTCGCGCGAACACCGGGAGGATCTCCGAGACGATCCCGAAGCCCGGCAGCACCATGATGTACACCTCCGGGTGCCCGAAGAACCAGAACAGGTTCTGCCACAAAAGCGGCGAGCCGCCCTCCGCCGGGTCGAAGAAGTGCGTGCCGAAGTGACGGTCGGTCAGCAGCATCGTCACCGCCGCCGCGATCACCGGCATCGCGAAGATGATCAGCACCGAGTACGTAAGCATCGCCCACACGAACAGCGGCAGGCGCCCCCAGCTCAATCCCCGCGCGCGCATGTTCGCGACCGTCGCGTAGAAGTTGACAGCACCGAGGATCGACGACAGCCCGGTCAGGTGGATCAGGTAGATCCACGCGTCCTGACCACCCGACGGCGAGTACAGCGCATTCGACAGCGGCGGGTAGCTCGTCCAGCCCGCTTCCGGCGGGTTCCAGAACACCGACGCGTAGAACACCAGCCCACCCGCCAGCAGCAGCCAGAACGACAGCGCGTTCAGACGTGGGTAGGCCATGTCGCGCGCGCCGATCATCAGCGGCAGGAAGTAGTTGGCCAGGCCGGCCATCATCGGCACGACAAACAGGAAGATCATCGTCGTCCCGTGCATCGTGAACAGCTGGTTGTAGGTCTCCGGCGTGACCAGCGTGTTGTTCGGCGCGCCCAGCTGCAGGCGGATGATCAGCGCCTCGACGCCGCCGAGACAGAAGAACACGAACGTCGTGACCATGTACATGATCCCGATCCGCTTGTGATCGGTAGTCGTGATCCAGCTCGTCCAACCGCTCGCCGCGCGTTCAGCGCGGTGTGCCGTCAGCTGAGGGATCGGGGGTGCGTAGGTCGCCATGTCGTCCGCTGGTCTCCTCGATGTCCTAGGGGTTTTCGACCGCTCCGGCGCCCGCCTGCACCTTCAGTTTCGCTCTCGCCACCTGTGCCGCCGCGTTCGCCTGCGCGATCTGGCGCTTCTGACGGGCGAGCCACGCTTCGAACTGCGCTGGCGGCACAGCTCGCACGGACGCGATCATCCGCGCGTGCCCACGTCCGCACAGCAGCGCGCACTGCCCGCGGTACAGACCCGGCTTGGAGATCTTGAACCACGTGTAATTGTGGTAGCCCGGCACCGCCTGGAACTTGCCGCCGAGTTGCGGGATCCACCACGAATGCACTACATCCGCCGAGACGATGTTCAACGAGACCGTCGTTTCCGTCGGGACCACCATTTCCTGGTAGGAGTACGGCGCGCCCAGGCCATCCGGTTCGCTCGCCCCGGGGTACAGGTACTGCCAGATGTACTGGCGGCCGATCACCGTGATCGGGAGCACTTTTCCGTTCGGGGGCAGCTTGCGCTCAGTGCTCGCGAACACCAGGCCGTTCTGTTCGCCCAGCAGCGCGCCGCCCGCACCCGAGTTAGGCGGATTCTGGATCGAGGACAGCTTGGCGAACGTCAACACCGCCAACGCCAGCAGGATCACCGACGCGCCGACCGTCCACGCGACCTCCAGGCGCGTGTTTCCGCGGATCTGCGCCGGCACTGCGCCCTTGCGCTTACGGAACCTCAGCAGCGCGTACACCAGGCCGCCCTCGACCGCCACGAAGATCACCAGCGCTATGTACAGCGTGATCTTGTAGAGGCTGTCGATCTGGTCCGCGTTGGGCGAGCCACCCGACTGCGGGGTGAAAAAAGCAAGCGTTGTGGAGATCAGGTGGCCCAAGGCCGGAGGATTCTATTCAGGCCCGGGCGGGACGCGCTTGATGACGTTTGCCACGAGAGCTCTAGCGCCCGGCGAAACGGGCCGGGCGCTTCTCGACAAACGCCATCGCGCCCTCCAGGAAGTCGTCGCTGCCGGCCATCTCGCGCTGCAGCTGGGCCTCCAGCTCGAGCTGCTCGTCCATCCTCGCGTACAGCCAGTTGTTGAGCTGGCGCTTCGTGCCCGCGTAGGAGCGCGTCGGGCCGCCCGCCATGCGCGCGGCCAGCGCCGCCGTCTGCTCGCGCAGTCCATCATCCGCCACCACGCGGTTGATCAGACCCCACTGCAGCGCCTGCGTAGCCGAGATCTTCTCTCCCAGCATCGCCATCTCACTCGCGCGCGCCATGCCGATCCGAGTCGGCACGAACAGCGAGGAGCCTCCGTCCGGGACGAGACCGATGTTGACGAACGCCAGCAGGAAGTACGCGCTCTCGGCCGCCACGATCAAGTCGCAGCACAGCGCCAGCGAGCAGCCGATCCCCACCGCCGGTCCGTTCACCGCCGCGATCACCGGCTTGGGCATCTCGCGGATCGCGCGCATGATCGGGTGGTATCGCTCAGTCAGGACCGTATACACGTCCGGGCGCCCGTTCGGCGTCGTTTTCCCGCCGCTCACGTCCTTCAAGTCCGCACCAGAGGAGAAGCCGCGACCGGCGCCCGTCACGATCACCGCGCGCACCGCGTCGTCCTCGCTCACAGCGCGCACCGCCGCCAGCAGATCCAGCCCAAACTGCACGTTCCACGCGTTCAGCGCGTCCGGTCGGTTCAGCTCGATCGTGCCCACTCCGTCCGCCACCTGCACGTTGACCGTCTCAAGCTGCATGTTCTGCTCGCTCATCTGTCTCCTCTGGCTCGACTGGGCTCGACTGGCAGACGCCGCGAGAGCACAACGCCGCCACACGCTCACCGACGCCTGAATCCCGTCCGACGCATCCGGATGCCGTCCGACTCATCTTGATCCTATGGTGTTGGAGATGGCGCGTCCCGTGATCGGCATCTGCACTGCGCTCGAGCTCGCCTCCTGGAGCGTCTGGCGCCAGCCTGCGGCGCTGCTGCCCGTCAACTACATCGAAGCCATCCAGCACGCCGGCGGCCTCGCGCTGATGCTCGCCCCCGACCCCCAGCTGACCGACGATCCCGAGCAGGCACTCGATCTGCTCGACGGGCTGATCCTCGCTGGCGGCGCGGACATCGATTCCGCCACATACGGTCATGATCCACACCCCAAGACGCTCGACACAGCGCCCGAGCGCGACGCCTTCGAAGTCTCGCTCGCACGCGCAGCGATCGAGCGCGACCTGCCGCTGCTCGGCATCTGCCGCGGAATGCAGCTGCTGAACGTCGCCCGCGGCGGCACGCTCGTGCAGCACGTCCCCGAGCTCGTCGGCCACGAACAGCACAGGCGCGTCGTCGGCTCTTTCGACGGCTCCCACCACGACGTCCTGCTGAACGACGGATCACTCGCCGCACGCGCCGCCGGCGAGCTGCGCCACGCGACCAAGTCCCACCACCACCAGGGGGTGGACCAGCTCGGCGAGGGACTCCTCGTCAGCGGCGTCTCGACCTTCGACCAGCTGCCCGAGGCGATCGAGATGCCCGATCGCCGGTTCGTGCTCGGCGTGCAATGGCATCCCGAGGCGGACATCTCAAGCTCCGTCGTCGGCGCGCTCGTCGACGCCGCCGTCGCAGCCCGGGTTCCGCAGTAGGAGCGACAGCGTCCCGCGGTAGGAGCCGACCGAGTCCCGCAGTGAGAGCTGACAGGGTCCCGCAGTGGGAGCCGACAGCGGACATATACTGCCCGCCCAGTGCGGCTGTCGAAGGCGATCAGAGCAACCGCCTGGGGGATCGTGGCGGCCGGGGTCGCAGCGCCGCTCGTGCGCAAGCGCGTGAACGTGTCGCCGATCCTCGTCCAGGCCGTCGCCTACAGCGCACCGCTCGGGCTGTGCGTCGCGACGCGCCGCTCGCGCGCACGCGACGTAGCCACGTGCAGCCTGCAGATGTGGGCCTACCTCGCCGCCTACAAGTCGCCACACGACGATCCCGCCGCACAGCAACTGCGGGTGCACATCGACTACCCGATCCTCGCCGACCGCACGCTCGGCCTCGGTGAGCTGCCGACCGCCCGCCTACAGCGTGCGCTCGCCCGTCACGGCGAGCACGGCGCCGAATGGAGCGCGCTCGACCGGGTGCTCGTGTGGGCGCACTGGAGCTGGTTCATCGTGCCGCACGGATCGCTCGCATACCTGCTCGTCCGCCATCGTCCGCGGTTCGCTCGCGCAGCCGTCCTCACCTACGCCGTATTCGACATCGGCGCGATCTTCTACTGGCTGATCCCGACCGCGCCACCCTGGTACGCCGCCGAGGCGCGCGCTGCCCGCGAACGCCAGGCGCCGGCCGTCAGGCGGATGATGGTCGAGTACGGAGAGCTGTTCTGGAGAGACGGGTGGGGCTCGCTCTACAGTGTGTTCGGAGGCAATCCCCTCGCCGCGATGCCGTCCCTTCACTTCGCCACATCCGTGATGGCCGCTCTCCTTCTCGCCGAGGTGGGCCCGGTGGCGGGCGCGCTCGGCTGGACCTACACCGCAACGCTCGGCTTCGCGCTCGTATACCTCGGCGAGCACTACGTCGTCGACCTGCTGGGGGGAGTCGCGCTGACAGCCGCCGTCCGACGGCTAGGACCGCGCCTCGGAACGATCGTTGAGCACCTCGCACACACGGTCGCAAAGCTGGAGGAGATGGCCCACGAGACGGCCTGAAGGGAGGGGGGTGAGGAAAGGGATGACGGGCAGCGAGCAGCGCGACGCTAAGCAGCGGCAGGAGCAGGAGGAGCAGGAGCACGAGGCGGCCGTCGCTGAGCCGCACCCCCGGACAGGCGATGAGGAGATGCCGCGGGTCGTGCTCACGCGCCGCCAGGTCATCGCGTTCGGGGTGTTCATCCTGCTCGGCATCAGCTTCCTGTACTTCGTGCTGCCGAGCCTCACCGGAGTCGGCGACACCGTGCACCACATCGAGGGCGGGGACAAGTGGTGGATCGCCGCCGGGATCGCGTTCGAGGCGCTGTCCTTCGGCGGTTACATCATCCTTTTCCGCTCCGTATTCGTTCGCGGACAGACGCGAATCGGCTGGCAGGAGAGCTACGAGATCACGATGGCCGGCCTGCTCGCCACGCGGCTATTCGCGGCCGCAGGCGCCGGCGGCGTCGCGCTCACCGCCTGGGCGCTGCGGCGCTCCGGCATGCCGCCGCGACTCGTGGCCTCGCGAATGGTCGCGTTCGTCGTGCTGCTGTACATCATCTACGCCGGCTCGCTGATCATCGATGGCATCGGCCTGGGGACCGGCGTGTTCCCCGGTGGCGGGTCGTTTGCGATCACCATCGTGCCCGCGATCGTCGCGACGATCATGCTCGCCGCAGCCGGCGCCATGGCGCTGCTCCCGAGCGATCTCGAGCGTCGCCTGCAGGGCTGGGCCTCCACGTCCGGGCGGCTCGCGCGCTGGGTTGCCCGCGCCGTGACCGTCTCCGCGCTCGCCGCCGCCGGCGTGCGCACTGCGATCGGGTTGATACGTACCCGCGACCCCGGGCTGCTCGGCGCACCCGCATGGTGGGCCTTCGACATCGCCGTCCTATGGGCAATGTTCCACGCGTTCGGGTCGCCGCCGCCGTTCACCGTCATCTGGATGGCCTACTTCGTCGGCATGCTCGGCAACCTGCTCCCGCTCCCCGGCGGCTTCGGCGGCGTCGAGGGCGGCATGATCGGCGCGCTCGTCGCGTTCGGCGTCGAATTCAACCTCGCGTACGTGGCCGTGCTCGCCTACCGAGCAATCTCCTTCTGGCTGCCCACCGTCCCCGGGATTGTCGCCTACTTCCAGCTGCGTCGCACCGTCGCCCGCTGGCGTGAGGAGCAACAGCTCACACATGCCGCAAGCGGCGCTCTCGGCGGATCCTCCGAGCCCGCCGGCGCTCTGCAAGGATCATGACCCTTCCCACAACAGCCCTTTCCTTGCTATACTATACAAAGTATAGTGCCCTCTGGAGCGACCAGGAGTTGAGATGAGCGACATCGAGAACGTGATCATCGTCGGTAGCGGTCCCGCCGGGTACACCGCAGCGCTGTACACCGCGCGCGCGAATCTGCAGCCACTCGTGATCGAGGGCTTCGCCTGGGGTGGGCTGCTGCAGCAGACCACCGACGTCGAGAACTACCCCGGCTTCCCCGACGGCGTCATGGGGCCCGAGATGATGCTCAAGTTCCGCGAGCAGGCCGAGCGCTTCGGAGCGCGGCTGCTCACCGAGCAAGCCGACCGGGTCGAGCTCGCCAGCGAGCCCGGCGGGGTGCACAGCGTGTGGGTCGGCGACACCGAGCACCGCGCGCGGACCGTCGTGCTCGCGATGGGCGCCGAGCACAAGAAGCTGGGCGTCAGCGGCGAGGAGGAGCTCTCTGGTCGCGGCGTCAGCTACTGCGCCACCTGCGACGCCGCCTTCTTCCGCGAGTCGCCAACGATCATCGTCGGCGGCGGCGACTCCGCCATGGAGGAGGCGATCTTCCTCTCCAAGTTCGCCTCCAAGGTCACGATCGTGCACCGACGCGAGGAGTTCCGCGCGTCGAAGATCATGCTCGAGCGCGCCCGCCAGCAAGCCAATATCGAGTTCCTCACCCCATACCGGGTCGAGCAGTTCGTCGCCGGCGAGAACGGCGCTCTAGGGCACGCCGCGCTCGTCAACACGGAGACCGGCGAGCAGCGCGAGATCCCCGTCTCAGGCACGTTCATCGCCGTCGGCCACCAGCCCCAGTCAGAGCTTGTCCACGGGCAGATCGACATCGACGAGAACGGCTACGTCGTCACCGACCGCAAGTCCACCCGCACCAACCGCCCCGGCGTGTTCGCCGCCGGCGACCTCGTTGACCACACCTACCGCCAGGCGATCACCGCCGCCGGCTCCGGCTGTCAGGCCGCACTCGATGCCGAGTGGTACCTGCGCGACACGCCCGGCATACCCACGCCCATGGGGATGCCCGCCGGCGACCCCACCACCGCGCAGTGGGCGCCCGTCGCCGACCTCGCGCCGTAGAGGCTTGATGCGGGTTTGATCGCCTACGCATAGCGCACCGCCTGCGGCGCTCGTGTGCTATGCGATAGCCATGGTAGTTACGCAGTGGTGACTTGGGGGGGCGTGCGCGCAACTGGCGTGAGATAGCCATAGTATTTACAGCGTATATACGATCGCTATCGCGGTCTGCAAACGGACACACCCTATGTACCCCTGAACGTCTGCTCGCGAACATGCTGGCGGGCTTCAACTGGGCGAACCCAGGCTTCATCTGGGCAAACCCGGGCTTCGGCTGGGCGAACCCAGGCTTCATCTGGGCAAACCCGGGCTTCAACCCACATCGCCGCCCCAAAGAGCTCAGCCGCCGCCCTTGAGCGCACCCTCCAGGTCGAGCAGCCAGCGCTTGCGCTCCGGCCCGCCCGCGTAGCCGCCCAGCACGCCGCCGCGGCGCAGCACCCGGTGGCAGGGGATCACGATCGGGATCGGGTTCGAGCCCAGCGCGTTGCCCGCCGCGCGTGAGCCGCGCGGACTGCCCGCGTCGGTTGCCACCTCGCCGTACGTGAGCACATCGCCATACGGGATCGCCGCCGTCGCCTTCAGCACCCGCTGCCCGAACGTCCCAATCAGGCTCCAGTCGAGCGGGAGCTCGAACATCCGCCTGCGTCCGCCGAAGTACTCCTCCAGCTCGCGCCGCGTCCGATCCAGCGGCGCGGACGCCTCGATAATCCGCGGAGAGATCCTGCGCGCCAGTCCCTCTAGCACCGAGTCGACTTCCTCCTCCGGGAACGCCAAGCGCACCAGACCCTGCCCCGTCGTCGCCGCCAGCAGCCTGCCGAACGGCGAGTCGATCGGCGCGTACGTCACGTCGGCCAGGTTCTCCGCCGCGATCCGCGCGCCGAGACGCTCGGCGGCCTTCGCTGCTGTACGTCGGTCGCTTGCCGGATCTGCCCGCGTCGGCGCGCCATCGCGCATGGCGTTGTCGTTCCGCGCCGCGCCCGCGCCACGCCGCAGCGCCCGCTCGATTGCCTCCACATCGATCTCACTGTCCGTCATGCCGCCACCGCCTTTCTCAACTTCAGCAGTCCCTCGTGCAGCGAACGTCGCGCCGCCTCCTCCGAGCAGCCAATCGCCGCCGCGATCTCACGATGCGGCAGATCCACCACGTAGCGCAGCACCACCGCCGAGCGCTGGCGCGCCGGCAGCTCACCCACCGCATCCCACAGCGTCTCATCGCGCTCGCCCCGGCCCGGCATGTGCTCCGCGCCCGCGCCCCGGCCCGCCGTCTGCGCTGCCTCAAGCTCCGCCACCTCCGCCACCGGGACCGCGCGGCGCGCCCGCGCGCGGTGAGCATCCATCGCCTTATGGTGCGCAATCGTCAGCACCCACGCGCGCAGGTTGTGCTCGCGCCCGTCCCCGCGCAGGCCCGGGTACGCGCGCAGCGCCGCAATGAACGTCTCCTGGAAGCAGTCCTCCGCTTCCTCGCCGCCAACCACGCCGCGCAAAAAGCGCCACACCGTGTCGCCCTGCGCGTCCAAAAAACGTTGAAACGGGGGCAGCTCGTGGGGCGGCTTGGGGGTCAATTCGCGGGGCAACTCGGCGCTCACCACTGTTCAACGCCCCAGCGCGCGCAAACGTGAGGCCGCGTCAGCGCTCAGCGTCGTACTCGAAGAACCCCGAGCCCGTTGCCCGCCCCAGCCTCCCCGCGCCCACCAGCCTGCGCAGCGCCGGCGCCGGGCGGTAGCGGTCCTCGCGGTACTCCTCGCACAGCGCATCCAGCAGCGCCAGCACCTCATCCAGCCCAATCTCATCCGCCCACGCCAGCGGCCCGCGCGGGTGGCCCAGCCCCAGCAGCATGCCCCTGTCGATGTCCTCCGCGCTGCCCACGCCTTCGCCCAGCGCAAACGCCGACTCGTTAATGACCTGGCACACAATCCGCCCCAGCACCAGCCCCGGCGCGTCCCTCACCCACGCCACCTGCTTGCCCAACGCGCCAAAAAAGCGCTCCGCGCGCTGCGCCGCCAGCGGCGAGGAGTCCTCCGCGCGCGTCAGCTCGATCAACTTCGCCTCGCCAACCGGCGCCAACACATGGAAACCAACCGCGCTCCCGCCCGGATCCAGCGCGCTCAGCGAACCCCGTCGGCACAGCACCAGCCGCGCGCCGCCCTGCGCCGCCGCCCGCGTCCCGCGTCGATCGATACGCGTCGCCGACCCCGCCGTATATCCGCCAACATCGCGCGCCGGCCTGCTCTCGCAGTCGATCACCAACGCCGGCAACACACCACCCGTCGGCTCATGCGGCGTCCGCACCTCATAGCCCACATCCATCGCCGCCACGCGCAACTCCATCGCCAGCGCGCTCGCCCCCGCAATCACAACCACACCCTCGCCATTCCCCGGTACCGCCGCGTCGACCTCATCCGGATCCGCCCGGCGGTGCTTGCCCGGGCCAGCGCCAGCGCCGTAGTCGTAATAGCCGCGCCCACTCTTGCGTCCATGCAGCCCCGCCGCCACATACCGCGCCGCGATCGGCGACGGGCGCCAGCGCGGCTCGCCAAAGCTCTGCTCGAAAAAGCTCTTCGAAATCTCAAAGCCCGTCTCCACCCCCACCAGGTCCATCAGCTCAAACGGCCCCATCGGGAAGCCGCCCTGCATCCGGCACACGCGGTCAATCGTCTCGACATCCGCCATCCGCTCCTGCAGCATCCGCAGCGCCTCCAAGCCAAACGGCCGGTTGCAGCGGTTCACCAAAAACCCCGGCCCGTCGCTCGCCCGGATCACCACCTTGCCCATCGCCTCGCCCGTCGCATCAGCCACCGCCAGCGCCCGCTCGCACGACCGCTCGCCCGCCACCACCTCCAGCAGCCGCATCACCGGTGCCGGATTGAAGAAATGCATGCCCACCACCCGCTCCGGGTTGCTCGCCGCCGCAGCAATCGCCGTAACCAGCAGGGACGACGTATTGCTCGCCAGCACGCAATCCACGCCCACAATCTCAGACAAGCGCGCGTACATCTCATGCTTCAGCTCCAACCGCTCCGGCGCCGCCTCGATCACCAGCTCACAATCCGCAAACGCCTCCAGCTCCGCCACCGTCTCCAGTCGCGCCACCCCCGCCGCCGCCTCCTCCGCACTCAGTCGCCCGCGCGCCGCGTCTTTCTCAAAGCCGTCCTTCAACTTCTCTACGCCACCCAACAGCGCCTCCGGGATCGGATCGTGCAGCAACGTGCGCGCGCCCGACCTGCACGCCAGCTGCGCAATCCCCGCACCCATCGTGCCCGCCCCCAGCACGCCGATCACTCCAGCCGCGCCAACCTCCCCGCCGGCGGAGCCGGCTTTCTCATCCTGTTCGTTCGTCGTGTCGGACATGCGCCTGCCTGCTCGACTGGCTTAGGAGGGAACGAGCGCGTTGATGCCCGTCATCGCGCGCCCAATCAGCATCTGCTGGACCTGCGACGTGCCCTCATAGATCGTCGTCACCCGCGCATCACGGAAGTAGCGCTCCACCGGGTGATCATCCACATAGCCCGCGCCCCCATGCACCTGGATCGCCAAGTTCGCGCACTCCAGCGACGCCTCCGTCGCGTGCAGCTTCGCAATCGACGTCTCCAGCGAGTTCGGCCTGCCCTCGTCCTTCAAGAAGCCCGCCCGCCACGCCAGCATCCGTGACGCATCCGTTTTCAGCACCATTTCCGCGATCATCGCCTGCACCAACTGGAAGCTCGCAATCGGTTTGCCGAACTGCTCACGCTCCTTCGCGTACTTCACCGACTCATCCACGCAGCCCTGGCAGATGCCCACCGCGCCACACGCCACCGAGTAGCGACCCGACTCCAGGTTCGACAGCGCCACTTTGAAGCCGTCGCCCACCCCGCCCAGCATCTGCTCGTCCGACACCTCCACGTCCTGCAGCGAGATCGACGCAGTGTCCGACCCGTGCAAGCCCATCTTGTGCTCGATCGTCTGCGTCGTGAAGCCCGGGTCGTCGGTATCCACCATGAAGCACGCGATCCCCTTGTAGCCCAGCTCCGGGTCCGTCTGCGCGAAGATCAGCGCCACCTTCGCATAGCTCGCCATCGAGATCCACATCTTCGCGCCGTTGATCACCCAGCCCGAGTCCGTCTTCCTCGCCCGCGTCTTCTGGCTCGCCGCATCCGAGCCCGTGTCCGGCTCCGTCAGCCCGAAGCAGCCCAGCCACTCGCCCGAGCACAGCTTCGGCAGGTAATGCTGCTTCTGCTCCTCCGTGCCGAACTTCACGATCCCCGAGCACACCAGCGACGTCTGCACCGAGATCACCGTACGGATCGACGAGTCCGCACGCCCGATCTCCTCCACCACCAAGCCATAGCTCACGTAATCCAGGCCCGCCCCGCCATACTCCGCCGGCACCACCGCGCCCAGATAGCCCTGGTCGGCGATCTTCCTCACCATCTCCAAATCAAAATGATGGTTCCGCGCGTTTTCCCGCGACTGCACCACGATCTCTCTGTCCGCGAACTCGCGCGCCGTCGCCTTGATCAACCGCTGCTCATCCGTCAGGTCGAAGTCCATCCGTCTCCTATCCGGTAGTCCAGGTCTTCGTTGAACCTGTAGCTGTGGGCGAGCGCCCGGGGGTGGTATGTGTCCCGTTTCGTCGGCTGTATAACCATGGCTATACGGTCTTGCGCTTGGGGGAGGGGGGGAATGCCTCTTTTCGCGGGCTGTATAACCATGGTACAGTCTTGGGGTGAAGGCTTGGTGGGGTGTGTGTCTCCTTGGTGGGGTGTGTGTCTCGTTTCGCGGGCTGTATAACCATGGCTATACACCAGTGGCCAGCTTCGGTGAGGTCCATGGGGCGTTCACGCGTCGCTCGATCTGCTCGGCGATCCCCTCGATCGGCACGCGCTCCTGTGCCAGCGAGTCGCGATCGCGTAGCGTGACCGTGTTGTCCTCCAGACTCTGGTGGTCGACGGTCAGACAGAACGGCGTGCCGATCTCATCCTGGCGGCGGTAGCGCTTGCCGATCGAACCGCCCTCGTCGTACTCCGCTTGCACACGCGCGCGCACCTCGCGGTGGATCTCGTGCGCGAGCTCCGGCTGACCGTCCTTCTTGACCAGCGGCAGCACCGCCGCCTTGACCGGCGCCAGACGCGGGTGCAGTCGCAGCAGCGTGCGCTGCTCACCGTCGCCCGCGCCCTCTTCCGCGACCAGCTCCTCGTCGTAGGCATCCACCAGGAACGCCAGCGTCGCGCGGTCCGCGCCCGCCGCCGGCTCGATCACGTGCGGGATGTACCGCTCGCCGCTGGACTGGTCGAAGTACTCGAGCTTCTCGCCCGAGAACTCCGCGTGCTGAGTCAGGTCGAAGTCGCCGCGGTTCGCGATCCCCTCGAGCTCCGACCAGCGGGCTCCACCGACTCCGTCGGTGGACGGGAACAGGTATTCCACATCGCTCGTGCCCGAGGAGTAGTGCGACAGCTCGTCAGCGTCGTGCGCGCGCAGCCGCAGGTGGTCCGGGCGAATACCCAGCTCCGTGTACCAGCGCTCGCGCTCCATCAACCAGTGCTCGAACCAGCGCCCGGCGTCCGCCGGCGGGACGAAGAACTCCATCTCCATCTGCTCAAACTCGCGCGTACGGAAGATGAAGTTGCCGGGCGTGATCTCGTTACGAAACGACTTGCCCACCTGTGCGATCCCGAACGGCGGCTTCTTGCGCGAGGACTGCAGCACGTTCTTGAAGTTGATGAAGATGCCCTGCGCGGTCTCCGGGCGCAGGTACGCAGTCGCGCCAGACTCCTTCACCGGCCCGATCGTCGTCTCGAACATCAGGTTGAAGTCGCGTGCCTCCGTCAGGTCGCACTCGTCCGTTTCCCCCGGATGCTTGGACGGTTTGCGCCCGCACGCGAGCTCGCCCAGGTGATCCGCGCGGAAGCGCTGGCCGCACGTGCGGCAGTCGACGAGCGGGTCGGTGAAACCGGCCAGGTGGCCCGATGCCTCCCACACGCGGGGGTGCTGCAGGATCGCCGAGTCGATCGCCACGATGTCGTCGCGATCCTGCAGCATCGCGCGCCACCACTCGCTCTTCACGTTGCCCTTCAACAGCACGCCGTAGTGGCCGAAGTCATACGTCGAGCCGACCCCGCCATAGATCTCCGAGGACGGGAACACGAACCCCCGCCGCTTGCACAGCGCGACGATCTTGTCCATCGTCGCCACATCCCCCCTCAACGGGGAATCAGGCTCAGCAGGTTCAGGCATGCGGGATCCGTCGCAGCAGCACCATGAGTTGTCCGTGTTGATCCAAAGCGATCTCGATTCCCTGACTGGCCGGCGTGGCTGCGCGGGCCATCGGCCGTGACCCGGCCTCGATCATAAGCGAGGCGAATTGCAGCCGCACCCGTGGGCCCCGCTCGAGGCTCGCCCGCCGCGCCCGCCGCCCGCCGGACCTACCGTTGCATGCGGGGGCGGGCTCGTCGCCTGCGGGCTCGCTGCCTGCGGGATACTCCGGGGGATGTCTCAGGAGAACGTGGATGTCGCGCGACAGGCGATCGACGCCTACAACCGGCGCGACCTGGAGGCTATGCGCGTTGTGAACGATCCGGGCGTCGAGCTGGACTGGTCGGCGTCACGGGGATGGGTCGCCGGCGTCTATCGAGGCACCGACAACGTGATGGCCTTCTTCGCGGACTACATGGACGCTTTCCAGGAGATCCTGATCGAGCCGGCCGACTTCATCGACGCGGGCGCATCGGTCGTCGTCCCGAACCTCAGCCGCTCGCGTGGCCGCGACGGCATCGAGGTGCTCGCGCGAAGCACCTTCGTGTTCACGCTGCGCGATCGCAAGGTGGTTCGCCTCCGCCTGTATCAGGAGACCGAGGAGGCCCTGCGAGCCGTCGGGCTTGCAGGCGAGAGCGGGCCGTGGCAACAGAGCGGGCCGTGGCAAGGATCCTGATCGTCGGCGGCGGCTGTCGCGGACGGCAGCTCGCCGCGGGGATGCTCGCCGACGGTCATGCGGTGCGCGTCAGCACCCGCACCGAGGCCGGTCGCGCGGCAATCGAGGCCAGCGGCGCGGAATGCTGGGTCGGGACGCCCGATCGCCTGGCCACGCTGCGCGGCGCACTCGACGGCGTCACGATCGCCTGCTGGATGCTCGGCTGCGCCACCGGAGCTCCGGAGCAGCTGCGCGCGCTGCACGGTACGCGACTCGAGCTGTTCCTGACGCAGGCGATCGACACGACCGTGCGCGGTTTCCTCTACGAGGCTCGCGGAGCCATCACCCCGAGCACGCTGTTGCGCGACGGCGAGCAGACGACCCGCATGCTCGGGCAGCGCAACGCGATCCCGATCGCCTTCCTGACCGCCGACCCGAACGACGAGCCTGGCTGGCGCGCCGAGGCCCGGGCGGCGATCGCGTCACTGCTAAGCGGTGGATGATCGCCGCGCCGCGGTCAAGCCCCTCCAGCTCGCAACCGATGTTCTCTGGAGATGACTGGCGATCGCTCCCGATATGGCCTGCTGGTGTCGGCGATGGGCGCGATTATGCTCGCCATATCGGTCTTCCTGCCGTGGTACGGGGTCAGCTTCACCCCGAACGGGATCGCGCTCGTCCAGCAGACCGGTGACCAGGTCGCCGCGCAGTTCGGCAACGCAGCGCTGCAGAGCTACATGAGCGGCCTGCACGCCAGCATCGGCGGGCTCGCCGGGCAGCAGGTCGGCGCGGTTAGCGCACACCAGGTGCTGCACGATCTGAACGTGTTCCTGCTCGTGCTCGCCGGCCTGGCGATGATCGATGCTCTGCTGCCGCTCGCCCGCACCGGCGCGTCGGTGCCCGGTGGCGCCGGAGGCTCGGTCGTGTTGCTCGGCGCGCTCGCCGCCGTTTGTGTGCTCTACCGGATGGTCGACCCACCGGCCCCCGCCGGCGACATGCTCTCGCTGTCGCTGCGCGAGGGTGCCTGGCTAGCGCTGCTCGGCTCCGTCGCCATGCTGCTCGGCGGCATCTGGCCGCGCAGCGTCTACCCGTCAGCCTCACCCGACGAGCCCGCGCCTGGCACGCCCGGTATGTGGTCCGGCCTGTCCGGCTGGACGCCCGGTAGCTGAACGCCGGCCTGAACGTGAAACGCCCGCCTTGAACGCTGGCCTGCTGCGGCGCGTCGGGGTTCCCGGTGCGCCGGGCCGGGCAGGGCGGTTCGCGCCGCCGCGGGTTCCGCAGGGCGCTATCCTGAGAAATAATCACCGTAAAGCCGATCGGGATTTGTAATACCAACTGCTCGCCGGATCGGCCATCTCGACGGCTATGTGCCGAGAAAGGACATCATCATGGCGCTGAAACTTGGCGACGTGGCCCCCGACTTCGAGGCCAACACCACCGAGGGCCGGATCAAATTCCACGACTGGATCGGCGACTCGTGGGCCGTGCTGTTCTCCCACCCGAAGGACTTCACGCCGGTGTGCACCACGGAGCTCGGCTACATGGCGAAAGCCAAGCCCGAGTTCGACGCGCGCAACACCAAGATCATCGGCCTGTCGGTCGATGCGCTCGACAACCACGAGGCGTGGGCGAAGGACATCGAGGAGACACAGGGCACCGCCCCCAACTACCCGATCATCAGCGACGACGACTACAACGTGTCGAAGCTCTACGGGATGCTCCCCGCGGAGACCTCCGGCGAGGCCGGCACGCGCACGCCGGCCGACAACCAGACCGTCCGCAACGTGTTCGTGATCGGCCCCGACAAGAAGGTCAAGCTGATCCTCGTCTACCCGATGACCACCGGGCGCAACTTCGACGAGGTGCTGCGCGTGATCGACTCGCTGCAACTGACCGCTAAGCACAAGGTCGCCACGCCGGTCAACTGGAAGAACGGCGAGAAGGTGATCATCGCCGGCTCCGTCTCAAACGACGAAGCCAAACAGGCCTACCCGGACGGGTGGGAGGAGCCGCGCCCCTACATCCGGCTCGTGCCGCAGCCGAGCTAGCGCGCTCCCAGGGCGTCGCGCTCCGGGCGGGCGCGCTCCGAGTTAGCGCGCGATCAGCGACAGCCGGCCGTTGGGCGCGGCCGGCTGCAGTCGCTCCAGCAGGTCCTGCAGGATGCGTGCCGTGGCGCCCCAGATCAGGTGCTGATCCACGACGTACGCATCCGTCTCGAAGCTGATCCCGCGACGTTCCAGCTGCGTCCTCGTCTTACCGGCCCTGAGCGCCGACAGCGGCAGCTCGAGCACCGCGTCGACCTCTCTCGCCGACAGGCGCCAGGCGATGCCAGCGGCGAGCGTGCCGACGAACGGGTGGATCACGTAGTTGGTGGCGAACGTCGAGGTCACGGGAAGCTCGCCGATCAGCTGCACCTCAGAGCGCGCCAGCCCGATCTCCTCCTCGGCCTCGCGCAGCGCCGTCGTCTGCAGGTCAGTGTCCTCGGCATCACGGCGCCCGCCAGGGAACGAGATCTCTCCCGCATGGCGGCGCAAATCGGCACGACGCTTGGTCAGGACGACGTGAGGCTCACCGGTTGCGCCGCCAATGAACAGCGGCACGAGAACCGCCGCCTGTGTCGGCTCACCCCGGGGTACCGGAGGGGACGTGCCGCTCGTGCTCGCGCCGGACTCAGGCGGCCAGGTGAACGCGCTCAATGCGCTCCTGGAACATGACCTCGCCGTCCAGCGCACGGTGGACTGGGCACTTTGCGGCGATCACGCGCAGCCGTTCCACCTGCTCCTCCGGGAGGTCGTCCGCCAGGCGCATCACGAGCTGGAACTTGGTTGGGCAGCCGCGCTCCGCGGGGCTGTACTCGACGTCGACCTCGACATGACCGATGTCCCAGCCCTTGCGGGCCGCGTACATCTCCATCGTGATCGCCGTACACGACGCGAGGCTCGCCGCCAGCAGCTCCTGCGGATCCGGTCCGGCGTCGTCTCCGCCCACGCTCACCGGCTCGTCAACCGTCAGCTGATGCTCGCCTATCTGCACCGTGTGCTTGAGCGTCCTACCGTCACGGCGCGCGGTGGCTTTCATCCTCGTAAGCCCTTGCGTTGCTGTCATTTCTGTCCCTTCACTTGGTCCCGCGTCCCTCCTCAACATCATATCCCTCGGCCAGGCTAGGAAAGCGGGTTGAACAGCAGCCCGGTCAACAGCTTCGGGTAGAAGTACGTCGACTTCGGTGGCATGTTCTCGCCCGCGGCCGCCACGTCTCGCACCTGTGCGACCGGCGTCGGACGCATCAGGAACGCGGCGTCGTACTCGCCCGAGGCGACCATCGCCAGCGCCTCCGCGGTGTCCCGCGCGTAGAACATGCCGTTGAAGTGAGCGATGTCATCATCGCTCAGCCCGAGCGCGTTCTTCAACAGCAGCGTCTCCAACACGCCCGTGTCGAGTTCGCGATACGCCTGACAGTGGCCCGGCAGGGCAGCGTCTGCGATCGCCTGGTCCTTCAACCTCAGGCGCCGCGGCCGCCCGTCCCAGCGGTCGATGAAGCCGAGCTCCAGTCGCCCATCGCCCGGCTGCGGGGCGATCTGCTCGACCGGTACCTCCTCGATCTCGAAGTCGCGCTCGAGCGCCCGCTCGAGCGCCGCGCGGCGCTCGTCATCCAGGCCTCTAATCAGGCGATGCGTAGGGAACACAGTCAGTCCTGGATCCTCGAGCGCGACCAGGCACATCAGGATGTAACGGTGCTCGCCCTCGCCGCCGATCTCCTCGGCGTAGGAGTGCATCGTCTCGTAGCGATGGTGACCGTCCGCGATCAACAGCTCCGCTTCGCTCGTCGCGGCCTGCACGGCCGCGATCGCGCTCGGATCCGACACGCGCCACAGGCGGTGGACGGTGCCGTCCGCGTCCGTGATGTCCGCCCACGGCGGCTCCTCCGTGGCGCTCGAAAGTGCCCGCCAGGCCGCCTGTGTCGGGTCCGAGTACAGCGAGAAGATCGGCGAGATGTTGGCCCGCGTCGCGCGCGTCAAGCGCAGTCGATCCTCCTTCGGGCCGGGGTGTGTGCGCTCGTGCGGGCGCACGCGCCCAGGTCCGTAGTCCTCGATCCGCACCCTGCAGAAGAAACCGCGCCGAGTCCGCGTCACGCCGTCCGGCCCAGAGTAGTCCTGGGTGTGCGCCCACACCGCCTGCTCGCCGTCGCGGACCACCGCGCCCTGCAACTGCCAGCTCTCGAACAGCTCACGCGCCGCCGCATACGGGTCCTGCCCACCCGGCTCGGCCTGCGGGAGGTCGACCGCCACCACGTTGAACGGCGAGCGCGACAAAAGCGCCGCGCGCTGGTTCGCGTCGATCACGTCGTACGGGGGCGCGACGACGTTCGCCAGTGGACCTGTGACCGCAGGGTCGTAGTGCAGCGCGCGCAGAGGTTGGACATCCGCCATGGCGGTGGCGGAGGCTAGCAGCCAGGGTCGCGGGGGCGTACGTCCTCGGCCGCCCCTCGCGTCCCGCCGAGTTGCCCGCACGGTTCTCGCGACGCTCGCCCGGCCACAGTAGACTGGTTACCGCACACGGGGCGTGGCGCAGCTTGGTAGCGCACCTGCTTTGGGAGCAGGGGGTCGCCGGTTCAAATCCGGCCGCCCCGACTACTTGACTCTTACTTGAACCGCGGCCGTTAGACGCGACGGTGCGCGTGTTCGCGCTTGCTGCGTGGTGGTCGAGTGCGTCGGGCAGGGTGGGTGTGGTTAGGGTGGCGAAGGGCTCGGCGGTGTCGGCGTGCTCGATGGTGTCGTCGTGGACGTGGAGGCGTAGGAAGAGGGCTTGGTTCCATTGGCGGCGCAGGTGGCCTCGCGCGGTGGTGTAGGCGTGTTGGCAGTTGGCGAGGAGGTCGAGTGCCTTGTCGAGCGTGGTTTGCGCGTCGGCGGTGGAGCGTTGCGCGGTGGCGAGTTGGATTTCGGCGCTGGCGGTTTGGCTGGTGATGCGGTCTTGCTCTTGGTGGAGGAGGTCGAGGGGGACGGCGCCTCGGTAGTAGGCGTGTAGGAGCTTGGTGCGCTCGTCGGTGAGTTTGGCGAGTCGGCGCTGCTGGCGTGCAGCCTCTTGTTGGGCTTGCTTGCGCATCCCGGTGAGTGCGTGGTCGAGCTTCACGCGGATCGTCTCCAGGTGCTCGGCCGGTGGCGTGATGTGAGCGTAGGCGCTCGACGGCGTGCTCGATGAGGCGGGTTGGCGTGTAGGGCTGGGTGCAGCCGTTCCGTCTCATGCGGCCGATGCAGAAGAAGTAGGGGTAGGTGCTGCCGTTGCCTTGGCGTGGGTGAGGCTCATGCGGGAGCCGCAGCGTCCCGCAGTAGAGGGTGCCCTTGAGGTAGTGGTCGTGCTTGCGGTCGCGCTCCTCGGCGTGCCCGTGCGCGTCGAGCACGTCCCGCGCACGTTGGAAAGTTGCGGTCGATCAGTGGCTCGTGGTTGCCGTCGCATTCGACACCGGCGTAGCGGACGATTCCGATGTAGTAGGGGTTGGCGAGCATCACCGCGAGCTGCGAGCGCGACAGCGGTTTCGCCGAGCGCGTGGGGGTGGAGCGCGTGGGGGTGGGGCGGGTGAGTAGCCCGTGGTCGGTGAGCGCGTCTTGGACGGTGTCGAGGGTGTAGGCGCCGGTCGCGTAGGCGGTGAACACCAGCGCACGTGCGGCGCGCGGTCCGGGTCGATCTCAACCGTGCGGACTTCGCGACCCTCGATCAGCTTGCGGACATTGAGATAGCCGATCGGTGCGCGGGTGGGGGTGCCTCCGGTCTTTGCCTTCTGGACGAGTCCCTTGCGTGCCTCGGCGGCAAGGTTGGCCGAGTAGAACTCGGCGTTAGCGGCGACAATCGCGTTGCATGAACCGCCCGAACGGCGTGTCATCGATGTTCTCGGTCACCGACACCAGTTCGATGCCTGCGGCCTTCAGCGTGTAACTGATCGTCGCGTCGTCGTAGCGATTGCGGGCGAGCCGATCGACCTTGTGCACGATCATGTAATCGAGGTCACGCTCGCCCTTGACGCGCTCCATCAGGGCACGCAGTTCTGGGCGGTGAGTGGTCTTGGCGGACTCGCCCCGGTCCACGTACTCGCCCACGACTTCGGCGTCCAGGCTCGCGGCCTTGCGCATACAAGCCTCGCGCTGCGCAGGGATGCTGTAGCTGCCGGCGAACGCCGCAGACGCGGACGGTGCGACTGGCGTGCTCGGCGTATCCGGCTGGCTGACTGGCATATGGCCACGATCGATCAGACCAGACCCCGCTGGCGATCTCAAGGCCCTGACAGCGCCTTGGTTCGATGGTGCTGGCGATGTGCTGTTTGGTTGTGTCTCGGTTAATACGTGGGCGTCGGCTGAAAGACCCTCACGCCAAGAAAAGGTCTCCAAAAGCGCTCCGTGGGTACACCGCCTCCAAAGAAACCGATGTGATGAGGGTGTCGCAGCGTCACCTGTTTCGCTGTGATCGCGGCCTGTCGTCGCGGTGAATCAGCAACTTGTCAGTGACAACCAAGGGTTATCGCTGCACACGAAAGTACGAAAGTGTGGATTTCCAGCGGTTTATAGGCCGAAAAGCCCTCCGGTCCTAAAACGAGGGATAACGGAGGGGAGAACGGAGGGCAGATTGTTCGGGCCACTGGGAAACGCCCACATCCGGGTTGCGTCCCGTACGGCCTGATCAGCGACGAAACAGGCAGACCGGCGGCCGAGCCGAAGTGACCATTGAGCTCAGCCGGCGTTTGCGGCTTGCGAACAGGGGCGAAGCGCGGCGAAGGCTCTCCAGGCGGGCGTGGGTCGTTTTGCCCGGTTTCGTGGGGTTGCGGCGGTCGGGCGTTTGCCGGATGTTTGCAGCGGCAGCTGACACGTTTGCTGGACGATTGCGAGTGATCGCCCGTCCGTGCTGCGACGCGACGCGGCGGCTACCATTGGTTGGTATATGACCGCAAAGGAACAGCTGTTGCAGCAAGCGGCCGGCTGGAGCGAGCATGATGCCGAGGTGGCGCTGCGTGCGGTGCAGCGCGAGCACGCAGAGCCTGCTGTGGATGGCTGGGGCGATCTCGATGAGTTCAGCGCCCGTGCTTCTGCGGCGATGCTGCGTCGCTTGGATGAGGAGGAGGCGAAGGCCGGCTTCTCCTGGGAGCAGCACCGCAGCTCGTGAGGCGCGGCGAGGTGTGGTGGCATGAGCCGCCGAATAGCAAGCGGCGGCCGGTCCTGATCCTTGACCCGCGACGAGGCGGTCGATCGCGTCTTTAACGTGATCGCGGTCCCGGCGACGGGCACTGTCCGCGGTCTTGCGACGGAGGTCGAGATCGGACCCGCCGATGGGATGCCGATCGAGTGCGTGCTTGCGCTGGACAACACCCTCTCCGCGGAAAAGGCGTTCTTGACCGAGCGCATCACGACGCTTGGCCCGGAGAAGATGGCCGCGGTCTGCTCGGCGCTCGCCACGGCGACGAGCTGCCGCTGAGCGAAGCCTCCAGTGGACGCTGGAATTGGCTGGAGGCGTCCTGAGAGGGCAGGATTTGGCTCTGGATCGCGGGGTGATGTGGCCGGCAGCGACAGGCGCGCGGCCTATCGTGCTCTCTGGGCGTTCCGCCCACGGGCCGCCTACGCATAAAGGGATTGACCGCCCACCTCCGGCGATCAGAAGGCTTGGCGGTCAGAGCGCACAGCGTGAGGTTCCGGACACGCACAAAGCCATCTTCGCTGGCGGCGACCTGCTCACCGACGAGATCATCGAGGCGCTCGCTGACGAGGCCGAGCGCGGCTATGACCTCTCGAAGGCCAAGCGGATCACCTTCGGCAGACCATCGCTCGGTGCTGCTGGTGTATCGCCGCGGGTCCAAGTTCGAGTGGACCCTGAGCTGGCCGACGCACTCAAGGCCTGCGCTCAAGCAGAGCATCGCTCGGTCAGCGAGATCGCCCGCACCGCGCTTCGCGAGTACGTGGAGCGCGCTGCGTGAGTGTCGCCTGAGTTGGCATTTCCCGTTGGCAAGGCAACGACGAAGCCCCAGGGGGATCACCGCGGTGTGCAGGGATACGCCGCTGGGCGCCCGGACTCCCCGGTGCTCGCGTGAGACGAGAGGATGCACCGTGTTTGGCAGGACGTCGGAGAGTCTATGCAGCACGAGTGCGCTCTCGTGCGAGACGACGGCCCTCTCCATCCCGACGATTCGCCGGGTCTTGGTCTGCGGGTTCGGTGTCATATGCCCGGCAGTGCGCGGCATATGTCCGGACAGTGCAGCGACGCTGCCGGTCCCAAGGTGTCACTGCCCCCAGCCACTGACTATACGCTTGCTGGGATGCTGGATTTCGCTGCTTACCTTGAGCGCGTCGGGCTGAACGAGCGCCCGACGCTGCAGGCCATCCACCGCGCACACGCGACCTCAATCCCATTCGAGAACCTCGATCCGCATCGCGGAATGCCGGTATCGCTTGCCCAGGAGGATCTCGAGCGCAAGCTCGTGCATGAGCGGCGCGGCGGCTACTGCTTCGAGCAGAACCTGCTGCTGGCCTCGGCGCTTGAGCATCTCGGCCTCACGGTTGAGCCGATGCTTGCCCGCGTGCGCCGCGGCGCGCCGCCGGGTACCGTGCGTCCTCGCAGTCACCTCGTGCTGCGGGTGACAGACGATGATGACCGCGTCTGGCACGCCGACGTCGGCCTCGGGCTCGGGACGCTGCTTGATCCGATCCCGTTTGGATCGGACGGTGCCGTCGCACACGAGCAGTCCGGATGGAGCTTCCGTGTGCTCGAGGAAGGCCCCGAATTAGTTCTTCAGACACTCGCCGACGGCTCGTGGTCCGACGTGTACGCGTTCTTCCCGCAGCCGGTCCCGCGCATCGACATCGAGACGAGCAACTGGTGGACATCCACCAATCCGCATTCGCCGTTCGTGTCCGGGTTGATCGCTGCCGTCCATCGCCCGGACGGCAGCCGCGAGTCGATCAGCGACTGGAGCGGACCGCTTGAGTTGAGGGTGCAGTCGCCCCGCGACACCGAGGTCTCCCGGCCGCCACGCGAGGCGATCCCGGAACTATTGGCCGAGCGCTTCGCCCTGTCCGGATTCGTGCTTGGCGCCGACGGTCGCGTGCAGTCTCGTAGTTCGTGAGGCCGTCGCCGAGCCGCTATGCGCGCTCGCGAAGCTTCCCCGTCTACTCGTGGGCGCGACGCCGATCTCATAAGGATCTATGACCGAGTCATTTGCGCCGGACCTGAGAACACGACCACGCACGATGCGTACGCCTTCGCTGATGTTGACCGGGCGGCCGGGTCTACGGTAGTGTCCCGGCAGCGTTTATTCGGGTGGATTTCGTCGAGGGGGTGAGCGGTGTGAACGGACGGCACAGGTATACCAGCGAGGTCCGGGCCAGCGAGGCTCGGCAGGTGCGGTGTCGTGCGCCTGGCCCGGTGAGCTTCCCAGCGCCGCCTCGGTCACGCGCTCTGGTGCTCGGCGCGGTGGTCGCCGTCCTGGCGGCGTTGTTCGCACCGGCCGGCGCGAGCGCAGCCTCGCCGGTGCTCGAATTTGTCGTCCCCGGTGGGAGCCTGCCTGTGAGCTTCACCAATGAAGGCGGGGAAGTGATCGCCGAAATGGAAGGCCTCAATACCGTCGTGCACTGTGCCAAATCGCATGGCGAAGGCAAAATCACGGGTCCACGCTCGACTGTTTCGAACTACGTGTTCACCGGGTGCGTCACGGAAGGAGGCGGCGCGGGCGGAAAAAAATGCAAGTCCGCAGACGCGAGCAATGAAGAAGAAATCACTACAGGGGAAATCGCTGCCGAACTCGTCTTCATCAATCAGGCAAAACACGAAGTCGGCGTCCTGCTGGATCCGGCTGGCGGCACCTACATAGCTTTCGAATGCGGCGCCGAAACGGCTGAAGGGCGCGGACCTTTTCTCGCCCCCGTAAGCCAGGTCAATCAAGAAACCACGTCATTCACGGCGTCACTCAGCGAGTCCGGGAAGATGCAGACGCCCGATGAATACGAAGGCGCAAACGGCGAAAAACTCAAAGCCATCCCCCAGGGAAAAGTAGGCGGTGGAGGCTTGGTCGCAACCGGGGTGGAACTGAGCTTTACAGTCCACACGGGCGTACCGCTTCAGATCAGGGCCCTCAGCGCTGCCGACGTGGCAGTAGAAGAAGAACACGCAAGGCAGGCAGCCGAACAGGCCAAACATCAGCAAGAAGAAGCGGCCGCCAAAAAACATCAGGAAGAAGCGGCTGCTGAAGCCGCTAAGAAACAGCAAGAAGCTGCCGCGAAGAAACAGGCAGAAGAAGCAGAAGTAGCCGCGAAGCAGCAGGAACAGATCAAAGCTCTGCTCGCCTCACTCAAGCCGGCGGGGAAGAACGCAACGATCGGCGGCCTGCTGAAGAAGGGCGGGTTTACCCTCAAGCTCAACGCGGTCGGGCCTGGAACGATCGTCATCGACTGGTACGCAGTGCCAGCGGGCGCAAAGCTCGCCAAAAAGAGCAAAACAAAGCCTCTGCTCGTCGCGTCCGGCAGGCTCGTCGTCGTGGCCGCCGGGGCCGTGAAGATCAAGATTGAGCTCACCGCCGCGGGCAGGGGCTTGCTCAAGCACGCAAAACAGATCAAGCTCACCGGAAAGGGCATCTTCACCCCGACCGGCATGCCCCCGGTCACGGCTACCAAGGTGTTTGTGCTCAAGCGCTGACGCGAATCGAGCGCCGGCACAGCAGCTATGCCGGGCGCGCGGCCGCGCGGGCGGTGAACTTCACCGTCCCGCTCGAGCATCCGGGGATTGTCTCTTCCGGGTTGAGGTCGAGGCCGGGCGAGGCAGATTGCTCCAGCGAGAAGCGCCCTGAGAATCCGCGCGAGGTGAAACGGGCTGCGAGAACGACCGCTGCGTCGGGCGGCGTGTTGAACTCGTCGTGTGTTTCGACCGCCTCGGTTTCGTCGATCGACAGGCGCCCGGCGCGGATGTGTCCCTGGATTGGTTCGAGAGTGCCGCCGTCGAGGAACTCATGCCCGGGTGGTGGGCTTGTGCCCACGTCCTCGTCGGACGCGGACGCGGACGCGGCACCGGTCGTGATGCAGCGAAGGTCGAAGTAAACCCGCGCGCGTGAGCCAGCTACGTCGATGCGGATTGCTCCGTGCCCGCCGAGCTTGCCCAGATATGCGCGGACGTGTCGGCTAGCTGCTGCCGGCTGAACGACTGAGAGCGCAATCACAGCGCCGATTGCTACCGAGATGAGCAAACGGCGCATCGATCGGGCTCAGCCGCCGAGCGCGAACAGCGGCCAGCGGTCGGGCACGCCCTTGAGCTCATGGAAGCCGCGCTCGTTGAACGTGAACGGACCGCCGACGACCGTGCCGTAGACGGTGCCGGACACGAGCACCTCGCCGGGGCCGGCGAGGGCGCTCACACGCGAGGCGATGTGCACGGCCATGCCGCCGACGTCGTCGCCGATCAGCTCACACTCGCCGGTATGCATGCCGACGCGCAGCTCAACGCCGAGCTCGCGGGCGGCGGAGGTGATCGCCAGTGCGCAGCGCAGAGCGCGCGAGGGCGGCCCGGCGAACGTGGCGAGGAAGCCGTCGCCGACGGTCTTGACCTCGCGGCCGTCGAAGCGCTCGAGCTCCTTGCGCACGACCTGGTCGTGGCGGGCCAGCAGGTCGCGCCAGGGCCCGTCGCCGAGGCTGGCGGCACGCGCGGTGGCGTCGACGATGTCGGTGAACATGACGGTCAACAGCGCCCGGGCCTGCTCGCCGCCGTGGCGTTCGCCGGTGAGGAACTCCTCGATCTCCTCGATCACCGCGTCGCTGTCGCCGAGGAACGGGAACGAGTCCTCGCCGTCGAGCTCGACGTAGCGCGCACCGGCGATGTGCTCGGCGAGATATTGCGAGTGGCGCACGTCCCACACTTTCTCCTTCGGACGGTGCATCACCAGGGTGGGCACGCGGATTTCGGGGAGCAGGCCGCGGACGTCGAGGCTGGCGGTCGCCTTGGCGATCGTGCGCGCCTCGCGTGGGCTGGCGGCTAGGCGCTGGGTGCGGGCGAACCAGGCTGCGAGGCTGGGATCGCCGACGCTCGACGGCGCCAGCTGTGAGCTGAGCGCGTTATCGAGCTCTCCCCACGTGCCGGTGTTGTTGGCGGCGGCGGCCTCGCGCTCCTGGCTGGTCAGCGCCCACTCATAGTCGGGGGCCCACGACGTGCGGGCCATCGATGCGTACATGATCAGCGCTCCGACCCGCTGCGGATGTTGGGCGGCGAGCGTCGCGCCGACGAGGCCGCCGGCGGCGTAGGTGAACAGGGCGGTCCGTTCGCTGCCGACGGCGTCCAGCACCGTGATCGCGTCCTGTGCCTCCTGCTCCAGCGTGTAGTTCTCGAGGATGCGCTCAGACAGCCCGGTGCCGCGCCTGTCGAACAGGACCACGCGGCTGAACTCGGTCAGGCGTTCGAGGAAGCGGCGCAGCACGGGTGCCTCCCACAGTTGCTCGATCTGGGAGATCCAGCCTGGCAGGAACAGGATGTCGAGCGGACCGTCGCCGGCGACCTGGTAGGCGATGCTCGCGCCGTCGCTGTCGGTGTAGCGGGTCGTCGGCACCATCAGTGATCTTCGATCAGCGCGCGAAACGGCGCGGCCGGCTCGACGGTGGCGCCGGCGGCGTAGGCGCGGTCGCTCAGCCAGTGATCGGAGGTGACGACGCGGATCTCACCAGGCTGGGTGTCGGCGACCAGCAGCCGGATGATCTCGTCGTCCGCCGAGTCGCGCCGCGGCCGGGGCGCGTGCGTGACGACGATCACGGTCGAGCGGATCGGGGGCGAGGGGGGCTGCTCGAACACGACGGTCACATCCTCGCCGCTGACGGCGGCCCACCGCTCGAGCATGTCCACCAGCTTGATCATCGCGGAGCGCCGATCCTTCCACCAGGCATCCGGACGCGTGCCGATTACGTTCATCCCATCTACAAGCCAGCGCACCGGGAGCAAGCCTAGAGGCTTGCTGTGGGTTTGATGACCTCGCATAGCGCACTGCCTACGGCGCTCGCGCGACCGACGATAGCCATGGTAGCTACGCGGTGTGGGATTGGGCGGGGTGGGGTGTGTGTACACAAATGATGCGCGATAGCCATCGTATTTACATCGTATATACGATTGCTATCACAGTCTGTAAAACGCAACACACACCTCCCGCCCTGCCCCTGCGCCTGCTCGCGAAGCGGCTGGAGAACCCAGGCGGCAACCCACCACATCACGTCTCGAGGGCTTGATTGTCTGCCGGTGCGCTCGAGCGCCCTCGGGCGCTCCGTTCGGGGCAGGGAAGCCGGCGCCGCGACGGAGTTCCTGCTGGACTTGCCGGTGCATGCGGCTCGAGGGCATTCAGACGGGCGACATCGTCGAGGTCGACCACAAAGGCCGGCGCTTCCACGCGCTTGTGACCGGCCAGGCGCCGGGTGGGCTGGCGATCCAGCCGACCGACCGGCGCGTGAACCACTACTCGTGCCGCAGCCGCGAGGTGATCGGTCACTGGGCCAAGCGCGGCAGGCCGCGCCAGACGAGTGAGCCGCTGCGCCCGTCGCCGCGACAGCTGGAGATCGACCTCGAGCCGCCGCATGAGCAGCGACCGCCGAGAACCTGAATGAGGCGAGCCGGTGAGCCGGGCCCGGCTTGTCTCGGCTCGGCAGCCCCGTCAGCTCGGGTGCGAGAGTGCCTGCGCGCACTCCTCGGAGCAGACGTAGGAGGTCCGGCCGTCGTGAACGACGGCGATCGCCCGGCTGCGGTCGACCTTCATGCCGCATATCGGGTCGGTGGCGCCGCGGCGTAGCGTCAGCGCGAAGAGGGCGGCGAAGATCGCGGTGGCGAGGATGTTGGTGAACAGCCTGTAGTCGACGGCCACTGGGCTGAAGATCTCACCCCGCGTGGGGCGGACGTGGGGGATCAGGCCGGCGAGGCTGAAGATCCCACTGACGGCGAGCGCGGCGAGCACGATTGTGACGAACATCAGCGCGAGGATCCGCGCGGCGAACTGCGGCCCATAGTACTTGCGGTAGATGAGTGCGATCGGCACGATGATCAGGTCGGCGAAGATGAACGAGATCACCCCGGCGAAGCCGATTCCACCGGACCACAGGACGGCGGCGAGCGGCACGTTGCCGACCGAGCAAACGAACGTGAGCACCGCGATCAGTGGGCCGACGAGTACGTTCTCGGCGAGGCGCAGCGGGGCGGGTGCGTGCTCGGCGAACAGGCTGTTGAAGAAGCTGTTGCCGAGCAGCCCGACGAAGCCGGCGAGCAGGAAGCCGAGGATGACCTCCTTGTAGACCATCGCCCAGTCGTTGCGAAAGTTGTGCGCGACGTCCGACCACGCCTCAACGGAACCGATCCGCCGGCGCAGCGACATCCGCTGGGCGGCCGCGTGATGCCGGTGTCCGGGCTCGGCGGTGCGCGCATGCTCGCGCGCGTCTGCCTCCAGGCGCTCGGAGACGAACAACCGAAGCAGCATGGTCATCAATGCGATCAGCACGAGGCCACCGACGAACTCGGCGAGCGTGAACTGCCATCCGATCAGGATCCACAGGAGGATGCCGAGCTCGACGACGAGGTTGGTGGATGCGAACTGGAAGGCAAGCGCGCTGGCTGCGGAGGCGCCGGCGGCGAACAATGTCCTGGCGATCGCGATCGCGGCGTAGGAGCACGACGAGGAGGCCGCACCGAGCCCGGTGGCCAGCGAGACCGCGCGGAGCCCGCTGTCGCCGAGCGAGCGCTCGACACGCTCCCGCGGCACCCACGCTTGGACGATCCCGGAGATCGTGAAGCCGAGGACCAGTGCCCACCAGACGTCCCAGGCCATCAGGAACGCGTTGGAGAGGCCTTCCCCGATGGTGTCGAGCACACTCGTCACGGGCTATCGAGTTACGGGCTATGGGAGTCGGTTTAGGTTGGGCTCGGCGCAGCACCTGCGGCGACCGATGGTCACGGTCTCACCCTAGCGGCGCTCGTGGGGTGCGCTGGGCACGCGGCATCAGTCTCGTGTGATCGGGCAGCGGCTGGGCGCAGGGGTGGGGACCTGGGTGTAGGCTTGCGATGAGCGGCAACGCCGGTGGGAGCTTGTCGGGAACGCCGAGCGGATCGGGAGGAACGATCTCGATGGCTGAGGAGTCAAGTGCAGGAGCGGATGCCGTGGGCAGGAGGCTCGAGCGGGCGATACTGCTGCAACTGCTGAGCGCGGAGGCTGAGCGCCAGCCACGTTTGGAGCTGGCGGCGACGATCGGCGGTGAGGTGCAGGCGCTCGACGATGCGCTTCAGCGGCTGTGCGAGGCGGGGGTAGCGTGCGCGGAGGGCGCAGACGTGTGGGCCTCCCGGGCGGCGCGTCGAATCGATCAGCTGGGGCTGATCGCGATCTGAGAGCCGCGGGCCCGGCCCGCGCTGCAGCGGGCAGTGGAGACCGGGGTTGACTCCCTTGGGACAGGGTGTTCGCGCGCGGCGATATAGGGTCCTTGTCATGGGCAGCCGTGTGCTCATCCTCTCCTGGGAGTACCCGCCTGTGATCGAGGGCGGTCTGGCGCGGCACGTGCGCAAGCTGGCGGAGGCGCTGGTTCGCCGGGGGGTGGGCGTTGACGTGCTGACTCGGGGGGTCGGCCCGGGAGCCGGCCCGGACGGGTCGGAGCTAGAGGAACTGGGCGGTGTGCGCGTGCATCGCGTGCGCGAGCCGAGCTGGCCGCGCGACCTCGACCGGTTCGTGGCGTGGGTGGAGCGGATGAACGAGGACATGCTGGCGGCCGGCGAGGCGCTCGCACAGGAGCATTCGTACGACCTCGTGCACGGGCACGACTGGCTGGTGGCCCACGCGGCGGCCTCGCTTGCGGACCGGCTGGAGGTGCCGTACGTGACGACGATCCACGCGACCGAGCACGGCCGTCACCAGGGTTGGGTGGCGGACGAGCCGCAGTCGCACATCCACGCGGTCGAGCGGTGGATGGCGCAGCGCGCGGACGCGGTGATCGTGTGCTCGTACTACATGCGGGGGCACGTGGCGGACATCTTCGACATCGATGAGCGGCGGGTGGCGGTGATCCCGAACGGGGTGGACCCGAGCGAACTGCAGCCGACGGGGGACCTGGATGCGCTGCGGCACGAGTTCGCATCGCCGCAGGAGAAGCTCGTGCTGCTGGTAGGGCGGCTGGTTTACGAGAAGGGCTTCCAGCTGGCGCTGGACGCGCTCCCGGATCTGATCTTGCGGCTGGGCAACGTCCGCTTCCTGGTGGCGGGCAGCGGCACGCATGAGGCCGAGCTGAAGGCCCAGGCCGAGCGTCTGGGGCTCGACGCTCACGGTACGTTCCTCGGCTGGATCGGCGACGACGTGCTGCACTCGCTGTACCGGATCGCGGATCTGTGCGTGGTGCCTTCTATCTATGAGCCGTTTGGCCTGGTGGCGCTCGAGGCGATGGCGTCAGGGTGTCCGTGCATCGTGGCCGACACTGGCGGTCTGCGTGAGGTCGTCCCGGTGGGCGAGCGCGTTGGGCTGCGCTTCAACGGCGGTGATGCGGAGCACCTGGGGGTGATGATCGAGCGTCTGCTGGTCGACGATCAGCTGCGCGACCGGCTGGTGGTTGAGGCTTCCGAGCACGTGCTGCGCTTCGACTGGGACGACATCGCGGTGCGCACCCGCGGCATCTACGATGACCTCGCCCGGCTGACGACACGGGAAGGAGCTCGGAGGGGATGACGGAGTTCGTGCAGGGTCTGATGCAGGACGACTTCCCGCTGACTCTGAACCACGTCCGCGGAAGGATGCGCTCGTGCAACCTGGGCGCGGAGATCGTGAGCGTGACGGCCGATGGCTCGGCGGTCGAGCGGGTGAGCCACCTCGAGCTGACCGAGCGCGTGGACCGGCTGGCGCGCGCACTGCAGCGTCTGGGCGTGGAGCAGGGCGACCGCGTGGCGACGTTCGCGTGGAACAACCAGCGCCACCTGGAGCTGTACTTCGCGATTCCGTGCATGGGTGCGGTGCTGCACACGCTGAACGTCAGGCTGTTCGCAGAGCAGCTGACGTACATCGTCAACCATGCGGAGGACAAGATCATCTTCGTGGACGGCTCACTCGTGCCGATCCTCGAGCAGCTGGCGCCGACGTTCGAGGGCGTCCGCCACTACGTGCTGATGGGCGACGGTGATGCGGGCTCTCTGCCGAACGTGCTGCGCTACGAGGACCTGCTCGAGGATGCCGATCTGGGTCCCGGCCATCAGTTCGGCTTCCCCGAGCTCGATGAGCGTCAGGCGGCGGCGCTGTGCTACACGAGCGGCACGACGGGCAATCCGAAGGGCGTGCTGTACTCGCATCGGTCGATCAGCATGCACTCGTCGGCGACGCTGATGACCGACGCGAACGGGCTGTCTCGGGCCGATCGCGTGCTGGCGGTCGTGCCGATGTTCCACGCGAACGCGTGGGGTCTTCCGTACGGCGCGGCGCTCGCGGGTGCCGACCTGATCCTGCCCGACCGATTTCTGACGGCCGAGGCGCTGGTCGGGCTGATCGAGGCCGAGCGTCCGACCCAGATGGGCTGCGTGCCGACGATCTTCGCCGACCTGCTGCGCTATGCGGACGAGCATCCGGACGCGGACCTGTCGTCGCTGACGAACGCCGCGTGCGGCGGATCGGCGGTTCCGAAGCAGCTGATGCGCGACTTCGAGGAGCGCCACGGTGTGCGCATCTTCCAGGCGTGGGGGATGACCGAGACGAGCCCTGTGGCAACTTACGCGCGCCCGCGCGAGGGTGAGCACGATGACGCCTACTGGGAGGACCGAGCTAAGCAGGGGCGGCCGCTGCCGTGGGTAGAGCTACGGATCGTCGGCGACGACGGTCAGGCGGTCGAGTGGGACGGTCAGGCCACGGGCGAGATCGAGGTCAGGGGCCCGTGGATCGCTGCGAGCTACTTCCGCGACGAGTCGGGCGATCAGCGGTTCCACGCCGGCTGGCTGCGCACCGGCGACATCGCTGCGGTGGACGAGCGCGCGTTCGTGCAGATCACCGACCGCGCGAAGGACGTGATCAAGTCGGGCGGCGAGTGGATCTCGTCGGTCGAGCTGGAGAACGAGCTGATGTCCCATCCGGCGGTGGTCGAGGCGGCCGTGATTGCCAAGCCGGACGAGCGCTGGGCGGAGCGCCCGTTGTGCTGCGTGGTGCTGCGCGATCGAGAGGACGCGAGTGCGGATGAGCTGGTTGAGCACCTGCGCAGCCGCGTCGCGAAGTGGTGGCTGCCGGATGAGTTCGCGTTCGTCGAGGAGATCCCCAAGACGAGCGTCGGCAAGTTCGACAAGAAGGTGCTGCGCGGGCGCCTGGCGGGGGGCACGCTCGAGGGTCGCGTGCGCGTGACATGAGGAGCTTTGAGGCGAGGCGCGCCGGAAAGAGCGGCCAGAGTTCATCGCCGACGCGTTGGCGACCGCGATAGCTGATACACCTTGCCTGCTAGAGGCAGGCGACTGTCTATAAATGGCGAACCAGAGACGATGCGTTGCGAAACAGCATGGATGAGACAAGCACAAGCACGGAGGCCCTGATGCGGGGCTGTAGTGTTCACAACACCATCAATGGGAGGTTGGCATGACTCGGACCGATGTCATGGCCTCGAGTAGGCCAAAGACACCAAGCACGGCGCCGGTGAGGAGGGGATCATCCAGCGTGTTGCGTGGGGTGTTGGCTCTCTCGGTGGCACTGTTGACGGCCCTGGCGATCATGGTGCCCGGCACCGCGATGGCGGCGGAACCGACGTCCGGCTATGGCCAGACGCCGAGCACGAGCACGACGCCGACGACGCCTGCGACGACGCCGAGCACGGGCACGCTGCCGGCGAAAGAAGCGGAAACGCCGACGCCGACAACCGCAGAAAAAGAACCGGCCCCGGCGAAAGAAAGCAGCTCGCCCAGCAAAACCAAAGCGACGACGCTTCCGTTCACGGGCTTCGACCTGCGGTGGGACATCGGTCTCGGCTTGGTGCTGATGGGCGCGGGCTTCTCGATCGTGGCAGTACAGCGCCGCCAGCGGCGCGACAGCGGAACCTGAGCGAGGCTGAGCGCTTCGATGACGGCTTGGACGGCCGCCGGTTGTTGATAGCCGGCGGCCGTTCGTTTGCGTGTTTGGAGTCAGGGCGCGGCCAATGAGATTGCCGAGGCGACCGGCGGTCCGTATTCCGAGCGTGAGATCAGCGAGGCCCGCAAGTGGCTGCGATCGTCTTCGACACGGGCGGGCTAATCGCCCTGGACCGCGGTGATCGGGAGATCGGCGCGCTGTTGGCCCTGGCTGCGGCGTCCGGTGTCGAGGCGGTGACGTCGTCGGCCTGTGTGGCTCAAGCATGGCGCGACCAGGCTCGACAGGCAAGGCTTGCTCGTGCGCTCGCGGGCTTCCTCGAGCGTCCACTCAGTCCTGCTGTGGCGCGTGGCTGCGGCCGTCTGCTCGCCGCCGCGGGCACCAGCGATGTGGTCAATGCGGCGGTGGCGCTGTTGGTCGAGCCCGGTGACACAGTCGTGACGAGCGACCCCGAAGATATTGGGCGCCTGCTTGACGCGACCGGAACAGGCACGCGTACGCCCGACGCGAGCCTGACCGGGTCGGCGACGCACCACTCGGCTCGGGCCGCCGAGCGAGAGCGTCCTGGACGACGCGCCGGGTGCCCGCCGCCGATGGCGATCGTGTGTGCCGGTGAGGCGGCGTAGGTGACGCTTTGTCACGTCGGCCCTGGCCAGCTGCGACCGTTCGCCAAACCCTCCTCCACCACAGTCACTGTGCCCGATGTGTCCGGTTGACGCTCGTCGGCCTTGGCCCGGGGTGTGCAGGTGTGAACTGCGACACCCAGGTGAACCGAGGGGGTGCGTCGTGGGCCGTAGTCTCGCTTCAGTGGTGAATCCTGCATCGGGAAATGTGAAACGCAAGCAGCTCACAGCCAACCGAGCAGGACGCCTGGCGCGAAGCCTGTTGCAGCTCGCTGAGTTGCCTGTGCAGAAATCAAAGGAGTCAGCCATGCAGACGCGATCCCTGAATTACCGAACAAGCCGGCTCATCCTTCTAGTTGCTGTGTGCGGAACCTGTGTTTTGGCAAGTGCCACGCTTGCCGCCGGCGCCAGGGCAATGCTCCCGCCGCCAGGCACGCCCGACCTTTCGCAAATGGTGCTGGGGCCCTTTGAATTCGCATCGGGAGGCCGCGTCGTCAAGCAGGGGTACGCCCTCGACCTATCCGAACTTGGTGTCATTGGGTATGAACGCGATCTCGCCGGCGGCAGGACCGTCGGCGGCGCGAGGCTCGCGGGCGCCTTCTCCAATGCCGTCATGTTTCCAAGTGCCGGTCTCGCGCGGGTCAGCACGGGACTCGCCGAGGGCCTGATCTACCTGCCCGAATTCCGACAGGCAACTGCGCGCCGGGTGAGAAACTCAGTCCGGACCCATCCACGGGTCCGCAGCGGCGACGTGCGGTTGGGGCCGCTACGCAGCCTCCATGTCGGCGATGAAGCCGCGTACGTGGCGGCGAGCGTTCGGGCTCCTCGGGTGCGCGCGAGTGCCGACTTTCTATTTCTGCGGGTCGACCGTGTTGTGGTCACTGCGGAGCTGATCGGGGATCCCGGCGCGAGAGTCGGCTCGAGTGAAATCGAGACGATCTCAGCGAGGGTCGCCGGCCGTATTCGCCTCGGCCTCTCGCCCGTAAACAGCACCGCTCCAATGATCTTCGGGTCGCCGACGGCCGGGCAAAGCCTCGTGGCGATCAGTGGTATGTGGTCCAATGACCCGACGAGGTTCGGCTACCAATGGGAACGCTGCGATGTGAGCACGGCCAACTGCAGCCCGATCCTCGGTGCGAGTGGGGCGAGCTACACGCTCACTCCTGCCGATGTGGCGGCGACCATCCGTGTGTCGGTGACGGCGACGAACGCGGTCGGCACCTCGATGCCCGTCTCCTCCACGCCGACCGCCGCAGTCCAATGAGGGCCTCTGGTGGGGTGGTCTCCACAGCGTCAGGTCCCACGCTCGACCTCCATGACACGCGGGAGCTGGCGCACCGCCTCGACGGGGCCCGCGCCAGGCTGGAGCGCGACCGCGGCGTGCCGGGCGACGTCCTCGCGCTGCTCGCTGAGATCGAGGCTGCGCTGGCGGACAGCGGCCCGTTCGCGCTCGGCATTTCACCTTCTATATATCTCGGCGCGTTGCAGGGCGCTGGGGAGATCCGCTCGCGCCTGGATGCTGCGGACGTCCTGACTCAGCACCATCGGGCGCTGCAACTCGTGCGGCGCCTGCGTTGGATGTTCAAACTCCTCGATACACGGGCTCGAGCGCGAGACCGGGCTCGCGGGAGGAGACTGCAGATCGCTGTGATCGTCGGCGTTGTCTGTGCCGGTGCTGGCGTCGGTGCGCTCGTTTCCATCGTGGTTCTTGACGTGGTGTTCACTCTGGGCCCATGGATCGCTCTCTTCGCCGCGGTGCATGCCGTGCGGATCGGGAGAGCGCGGACGCTTGCCGCATTGGCTCCCGCGAAGACCTTGTTGCTTCGTCTGAACTCGACGAGCTCCAGCAGCTTGCTCCGACACCGGGTCTGGGTGGCGACCGAGCACAGGCTCTTTCTGGCCGAGCGCTGGCGCGCTACCAACAAAGTGCAGCTGGTGCGCAGCGTGGAGTATTCGCAGATCACGGCTGTGCTCTGCGAGCACGCGGGCGAAAACGAAATGCGCCTTGAGCTGCGTCTCGGCGCAGAGCGCATCGATCTGAAACTCGGGCGATACGAGGCCGGCGCACTGTTGGCGATCCTCTGCAGGCGAACGGGCCTTCCGGCACTGTATTCGGCTTCCCACTATGTCGCTGGCGCGACGGGTGTCGATGCCGCAGCCCGCCGAGTGCCGGCACCCTGACGCGGTGCATCGCGAGCGCCGTCTGGGTGCTCGCGGCGCCTTTACTGCTCGCGCGCCTTGCGTGCTCCGGGGTGTTCTGTACAGTGGCGCGGTGGTGGTCCTGCGTGGACGGCTGGCGAACTCTCGCTTTGCACGGCACCTCGTGCGTGACGCACGCTGTGTCCGTGGGCATGATGAGGTACGTGGACGCTGATGCCTGACGCGACGCGATCCTCAGCGGCGCAAGTGGCAGCAGACCTGAAGGCCGTGATCGCTGCGGAACGGGACGGCGCGCCGTTCATGCGCATTCGCGCCGAGGACGAGGCTCAGCAGATCGTGAGCCTGCCCGTTGCTGGTGAGAAAGCGACGATCGGCCGGGGCTCGGACTGCGATCTGCCGCTGTCGTGGGATCCCAAGGTTTCGCGCCTGCACGCACTCCTAGAGCGCGTCGGAACCGAGTGGACGTTCATCGACGACGGACTCTCGAGCAACGGCTCGTTCATCAACGGCTCACGCGTCGTTGGTCGCCATCGCCTGCAGGACGGGGACCGGCTGTGCCTCGGCGAGACGGTGCTGATCTATCGCGATCCGGGCACGCGCGACGCCGCGTCCACGGCCCGGGTCTCAGAGCGCTCTGACGCGATCTCGCTGACGGCGACGCAACGCACGCTTCTGATCGCACTCTGCCGCCCGATGAGCAGCTCGGCGTTCGCCACCCCGGCCACGAACAAGCAGGTGGCCGAGGAGGTGTTTCTGAGCGTGGATGCGGTCAAGGCGCAGCTACGTGCGCTGTTTGAGCGCTTCGGTCTTGATGCGCTGCCCCAGAATGAGAAGCGCGCGCGGCTGGCAGCGACTGTCCTCGCGACTGGGGTGCTCTCGCCGCGGGACTTCTGAGGCTGGCTGCCCTCGCGCGCCGGCCAGCCGCTCGCTCGACGGTCGCGCTTCTCAGCCTTGGCGGCGGATCGTCACGGTTGTCCACGCGCCGATGTGGATGCCGTCTCCGTCGGCGAGTACCACGGGCGTGTCGGTGGCGATGGGCGCCAGCTCGTCGTTGACCGTGATGCCGTTGGCGGAGCCGGGGTCGATGAGCGAGTAGGACCCGTCGTCCTGGCGAACGAGGATTGCGTGCAGATGTGAGATAGCCGGATCTTGCGGCGCTCCGGACAGGTCGATCTGGGGTGCGATGCCGCGCGAAGGGCTGCGCCGCCCGACGCTGATCTCGACCTCCGTGAGCGTGAACCTGCGAGGCGGGCAGTGCGAGGGGAAGTCGATCTCCTGCACCGCGACTCGCTCGAAGTACTCTCGATCGGCCGTGACAAGGGCTTCCCAGAGCGCGGGTGTGGCTGCCGGCGATGCGGCCTGCTCGGCTGCCTCATCCGGATTTGGCGGGCCAGCCGGATGTTCGACTGACCGGCCGCTCGCGAAGTCATATCCGCATCCCTCGCAGAACTTGTCGCTGCCGACGCGGGGCGCCTCGCAGGCCGGGCAGGGCTTGGAGATCGGGCTTGGGGCGGTTGGGTGCGGCTGGGATGGATCCTCAGATGATTGGTTGGGGGTGCCCGCCGACGGGACCGGGATATCTGTGAGGCGCGCGCCGCACTCATCGCAGTAGTCCGCGGTCATGGAGAGGTGTCCGTTCGGGCAGGTAGTGCTCATGGCTCGTGCTTTCGGACACGGACGGTCTTCGTCGAGCGGGTGTCGAGCGCCATCTCCTCGGCATCGTCAACGTTGCGCTTGAGCCGGACGGTTCCCGTGGCATGGTCTTCGATGTCGACGACGCCGACGAGCAGCTTCATCGTCTCCTCGTTCCCGTTTGCGGTCGCTAGCGCCACTGCGCGACCGAGCTTGAACGTCGCGGTCTCCTCGTTGCCTGACTTGCGAGCATCGAGACCTTCCTGGATGGCCTCGGCGAGCTCGGCCTGGCCGGTGTAGTGCGCGACCTCGCGGTTGATCTGGGTGGAGAGCTGCTCGTCGTCGGTCCAGATCGCTCTTACTAGCGCTTGGCTGACGACCTCTTCGCCGACAACGAGGCTGAACCGACCGGCCAGCATCTCTTCGCCGACGTCGCGTGGCTGGACGTGGATGCAGAGGTGGTAGTCGCGGGACTCGTGCCCCCACGCACCGGTGGGGTAGTCGGCGCTCAGCGCGTCAACTGGGGTTGCGCGGGGGCTGAGGTCTTCGATCGTGGGTGCGACCTGCTTGACGTAGGCGACGCTTGCTCCCTGCGGCGTCCACAGGCGCAGCGACACCTTGTTCGTTGCCTTGCTCATGGCCTGTTCGATCATCGATTGGAAGTCGGCCGCCATCTCAGATGGCTTGGCGATGATGTCGACCGTTCCGAGCAGCGAGGAGGCGATCGATCGCAGCTCGCTGACCTCCCAGTCGGTGCCGACGCCGCGGCAATCGCATTGAAAGCTCCCCTCGCAGTCCGCGAGGACGCGCGCGAGCTCCTCGGGTGTCTCGTGCTCGTTTTGGCCATCGGTGAGGAGGATCGCGTGACAGATTGCCTCCGGCGAGCTCGAGAAGAGGTCCTCCGCGAGTGCGAGCCATGTGCCGATCGCCGTCCCGTCCCTCACCTTCAGGCGTGCTACTGCTCGCTTCGCTTCCTCTCTGCTCGATGCAGACGCGGGCATGAGGGTCCCCGACGTCGGATAGACGGGGGTCGCGGTCACGCTGCCGGCGATCACGCCGAACATGACGCCGTCACGAATGCAGTCGATAGCCACCGCCGTGGCTTGCTTTGCGGCGCGCAGCTTAGCCCGCGGGGCCGCCATCGACCCGGAGACGTCGACGATGACGATCTCGGCTGCATCTGCTGGGGGGGCCGGCGAGCCCTCGCCCGATGCGCTCACTGTCACGACCGCATTGACCTCGGTGGCGCCCATGGACAGGTACTCGTTCTGGTATGCCTCGGCCGTGAAAGTGCTCATGTGTTCTCCCTCCCGCGTGGCTTAATGTCGAGGATCACAACGGTGATGTTGTCGCGGCCGCCCTCGGCTAGCGCGGCGTCGGTGAGCGAGTGCGCGACCGCGAGCGCCGTGGCATCGGAGGCGAGTGCCTCGAGCAGCGCAGCGATGTCGGTGGCATCGGGCGCGTAGTTCCACAGGCCGTCGGAGCACAACACGAGCCGCCCGGGCTCGGTCGGCTGGAGCGTGACGATCTGCGCCGGGCCCTCTGGAGCGTCCTCACCAAGCCAACGCGTGATCGAATGTGCGCGCGAGTCAGAGCCGGCCTGCGCCGCGCTCATGCGTCCGGCCGTGACCTGCTCCTGCGCCCAGGAGTCATCGACGGTAAGAAGGTGTGAGCTTTGCCCGGCGATCCAGTAGGCGCGGCTGTCGCCGACCCAGCCGATGACAAGTTCGCCGTCGCGACAGACTGCCGAGACCAAGGTGCACGACGGCGCGTCGCGACCACCGTGCGACGCCCACGGGACCCCAAGAACGGCCTGTTGCGCGGCGTTGATCGCATTCGTGGTCACGTCGCTCAGGGCGTCCGGGCCGCTGCGCAGCGCATTGGCCAGCACCCCTCCCGCGGCGTCCGCGGCGCTGCGCGCGGCGAGGTCTGCTGAGACCGCTGAGGAGATCCCGTCGCAAACCACCACCACGACACCGTTCTCGCCGACGGTCTCGAGATGCAGCGCGTCCTCGTTGCGGCGGTGCACGCGACCTCTGTCGCTGACGCCGGCCGCGACCACGAGGTCAATCTCCTGCCGGTCCTGGGTTGTGCGCTGGCGTATGCCGCAGCGCGAGCAGTACCCGTCGTCGCCGATCTCCTCAGCCGGCGCCCGGCATGCGCTGCAGCCGCCAGTGGCGCGGGGCTCCCCTGATGGCTCCACGGCCACGCGTGTGCCGCACTGCTCGCAGTAGCGGTCATCCGCGAGCAAGGGGGTCTTGCAGGCCCCGCACGCGAGTGCGGCTTCGCTGCTCACGTCCACGTCCTTGGCCGGACGCGGTTGGCCCAGTCGACGAGCCGGATGCGTTCGCTCGCGGTGGTTGCGACTCTGCCAAGCGAGCGATAGGTGGACTCCAGGCCAAGCCGAACGTCCTGCTCGGTGAGAGCGTGCCCGGCGAGGCGAAGACCGGGGTCCTCCGCCACTCGTGCTGTTTCGAGCAAGCGTAGGGCCGAGCGCAGCACGCCGGCGGTGAGTAGGGCGCGTTGCTGGCCGTCGAGCGTGAGCGCCTGCATGCTCGCGCTGGCCGCTTGAAGCTCTGCAATCTCCGGCTCGTACCCGTCGTCGTGCTCGAGCAGGCACTTGATCTTCGCCGTCTGCGCGTCGACGTGTGAGCTCGATGATCCGGGTATGCCGTCATACGCGGCGAGCGCGCCGGCACGGTCGCCGCACGCGAGGCAACAGCGAGCGAGCCCGAACGTAGCTGTCGTGTAGCTCGGATCGGTGCGCGAGACGATTTCATACCTTGCGGCAGCGTCGGCCTGCTCGCCGCCATATTCTGCGGCGACCGCGAGCGCGAGCTTGGGCGCGAGCTCGCCGGGCACCGCCTCATAGACAGCCATGAAGCTCGCGCGAGCCGCTAGGGGCTGCTCCTGGGCCAGTGCCGCCACGCCCCGATACCAGGACACCCGCCATTCCCAGGGATCGCCAGCCCCGATCGCGGCGAGCACCGCTTCTGCCTGCGTGAAGTCGCCCTCCTCGATTAGCGCGTGCGCGAGCCGCAACTCGACCTCGACGGTGCGCTGCGGCGCAGCTCGGAGCAGCGCGATGAGCTCCTCGGAGTCGGTCGTCGCGAGCGTGGCGAGATAGCCGGCCGCTGGGTCCTCGCTGGCAACCTGCGGCACGGGCAGAAGGCGCCAGTCGGGGTGATCGGGCGAGGCGCGGAAGTCTGTGGTGAAGAGCGTGCTGGGCGCGGGGACGGGCGTCCCCTGCTGCGCGGCGAGCACCTCGCGCAGAATGCCGTAGAGCTGGTCGGACATCTCCGCCGCGGACTGAAAGCGGTCATCGGGGCCCGCCGCCGTTCCCTTGCACAGGAAGCGGTAGAGCGAGTCGAACCTGGAAAACAGCGGAACCTCATCCTGGGGCGGGAGGGTGAACTTCAACGTGCTCTGGTAGCCCTTGAACTCGATGCAGAGCATGGCGAGCGTGCGGGCGACGGTGAACAGGTCCGATTCGATCGACGGGCCACGATCGGCGATCTCGGGGGCCTGATAGCCGACCGTGCCGTACACCGGGCTGGTCGCGTCATCGATCCGGTAGACGCCGCCCAGGTCGATCAGCTTCAGCGAATGCTGCGTCTGGATGACGTTGTCGGGCTTGAAGTCGCAGAACAGCAGACCCTCCCGGTGCAGGTACCCGAGCGCCGGGAGAATCTCCAACACGTAGGCGATGGCCTGCGCGACGGGGAGCGGGTCGGCTTGCTGATCGTTCGCTTCGCGCCTAGCCGCGAGCAGCTCCTTCAGGCTGGCGCCGCCGACGTACTCCATGACGATGTACCCGGAGCCGTCGTGCTCGACGAAGTTGAAGATCTTCACGATGTTCGGATGCTCGACCTCGGCGAGGAATTTGCGCTCGGCGAGCGCGGCCGCCATCGCGTCCTCGTCGCCGCTGTCGAGCAGCCCCTTCAGGACGACCCAGCGGTCGGCGACGTTGCGGTCCTTGGCTAGGTAGATCCACCCCAGGCCGCCGTGTGCGAGACACCCAACCACCTCGTACTGTCCGGCGACAATGTCCCCGCGGGCCAGCTTGGGCGTGAAAGAGAAGGGCGCGCCGCAGGTGCGACAAAACCCCTCGGTTCGACCTGGTGACCCGTCCCGTCCACGCCCGACCGGATCCCTGCAGCTGGCGCAGAAACGGTGGCTCTCAGCCACATTCGCGTCGGCCATGAGCGCACTCGACGGGTCCCTGTAGGGGACCGGCGGCACCTCCACCAGACCGGCGCCGAGATGGCGAGCGGCGCTGGTGCGCGTTCGTCCCGTCTCCGAGCGTCGCAGCGGGGTAGCGCCCGACCCCGCGATCCTGGACGCCGTTTCCGACGGGCCGGGATCAATGGTCGTGCCGCGGGTGCCTGCGACGGCGCGCGGGGGAGCCATGCCGCACACGGTGCAGTAGCCGTCCGTGATCTCGCCGGCGCAGCCCGGCTGCGTACAGCTCACGGCAGTACCTCTCTTGCCGGAGGGTTTTCGCCGAGCGCCTCTCGGTAGTGGCCGATCAGCTCGGCGGCATGCGCAAGGTCGGTGGGCGCCGTGTACAGAGCCTCGTGTGCCTCCTCGAAGATGCCTGACAGCTCGGGATCCTCGATCAGCCCGAGCCGCTTTACCTTCGCCTGGTAGCCGTCGAGGAGGCCCCTCAGCTGGCTGCGGCTCTGAAGCGGGGCGCGGTTCTCGGCCGCGATCTGTCGCGCTTGATCCAGCAGCGACCCTGCGCAGGCCCTCCACTGCTCCAGCGCGGCGCGTGCCTCGCGCCAGGAGCCCTGATCGGACAGCTCGGCTACGTCCTGTAGCTGCTGCTCGAGCGCGCTGTCGAGACAGAGGGGTTTCCGAACGGCTAGCGAGGTGATCTTGATCAGTCCCTCCTCGTGCGCCGCCTCGCCTTCTCGCACGGCCTGCCGGAGCTCCTCAAACAGCTCGTGGGCGCCAGCCAGCAGCTGGGAGATGTCACGGCGGACATCCCTAACGCCCTCCAGATCGTGCCGGATCGCCTGCAGCGAGATCTCGAGTGCCTGGATCTCCTTGAGGCTCACCGACAGCGGATCCTTCGACAGCGCACCGGCCAGCTCCGCGAGGCGCCGTCGTGCGAGATTCAGCTCGGAAGGCTCGACGTCGCCGAGCGCTCGAGCGAGCTCCGCACTGCCGTCGAGCGCGGCACGTGCCGCGCGTACGCGTGGGATGAGCGTGTCCCACGCATCCCCGATTGCGGCGATCACGGCCTTCGACTGGTCGAACTCGACGGACATCCGCGCGAGCAGCTCGTCGGGACTGCAGCAAACCTGTGGGTTGGCGAGAAGGTCCCGTTCCTGCAGCGGCACCTGCTGGCTTGAGAGCTCGATGGATGATCCCTGCAGCAGCGCACTGAGCTCGGCGAGCTGGGTTGCGGGCAGGCGAGTCCGCGTGCCTCGCAGCCCGGCCGCCCGGTCAAGGAGCCCGCCGAGGAGTGAGTACCACTGCCAGAGCTGCGCGTTCGAAGCGCTCGCCTGGGCCCACCGGACTGCGCTCTCGCCCTGCAGCTCGGTCGCGTCGAGGAGCTCGCGGTTGGGGTCCAGCTCGAGCTCGAGCAGGTTGGCGCTGATCTGCTCGGCGGCCTCGCGGAGCCGATGAATCGTGAGGTCGATCTCCTCGATCGTCATGTCAGTCGCTGTAGTGGGCTCTGGGGGGCGCGGGCGCGGGCGCGTGTGCGACGCGGCCGAGCCACTTCTCATAGATCGACGCCCACGTGCCGTCGCTGCGCATCCGGGCGAGCACACCGTTGACGAAGCGGACGAGGTCGGGGTGTCCCTTGTTGATCGCCATGCCGTACGGCTCGTCGGTAAAGCGTGCACCGACAATCTTCGTGTACGGATCCTGGGTCTTTAGGCCATACAGGATCGCGTCGTCGGTTGAGATCGCCGCGACCTTTCCCTGCTGCAGTGCGACCAGGCAGTCGGTCCGCAGCGCCACCGGATAGGGGATCGGGTGAAACGCCGAGTTTTTGAGATTTTCAATCGACGTCGACCCCGCGGTCGCGCACACCTTCTTCCCGCGAAGATCCTTGATTCCGCCCACGGCGGAGTTCGACGGCACCAGCACGCGCTGCCCGGCTTCGTAGTAAACGGTGCTGAAAGCGACCTGCTTGGCGCGCTGGCAGTTGATCGTCATCGCGTCGGCGACGATGTCGACGCTCTGATTCTGGATCACTTCGATCCGCTGCGCCGAGGAGATCGCCTTGAACTCGATCGCGTTCGGGTCGCCGAAGACTGCCGTCGCGACCTGGCGTAGGACATCGATATCAAAGCCCTCTATCTGGCCGTTGAACGGATTGAGATATCCGAACAGCAACGTGTTCTGGTCGACACCGACGACCAGGCGACCTCTGTCTTGAATCTTTCGCATGAACGTGCCGGCGGGCATCTGCCCCGGTGAGGGCAGCGGCTCCCTCGGGCGCAAGCTCGCGGTCGGGTCGCCACAGCTCGCTGTCACCGTGGGGCTTGGGGTGCTCGCCGGTTCTGCCGCGGCTTTCGTGGCCAGCGCGGACAGCGAGGAATGCAGCGCCCGATCCGAGACCGACGCGCAGCCGGCGAACGCGCTCGCCAAACACGCCAGGACACAGAGCATTACCAGTTGACGGATACGGCCACTCATCGGTACTCATCGCTCCGCTCGCGCAGGCCGTAGAGCGCTAGCACCGCGAATACCACAGCCAACAACGGGATGGCGAGCCACAGGCCGCTGAGCGCCGATGTCGCATCAGCTGCGGCGCGGTCGAAACGACGCTGGGCAACCACGATCTGCTGCCCCAACCCGGCGTTCAAGTTGTCGGAGATGGGAATCTCCTTCGCAGTGGTGCCGACTGCGAGGTTCACGGCGTCGGTGAACCGTCCGTTGAGCTCCAGCGCAGCGACCTGCCTGTGGACCGCGAGATACCGAGCAACGCTCGCGGAGAGTCTGCTGATCGCAGCACTCGAGCCGCTGCGACGCGCAATCCTCGCCGCTTCGCCCATCAGACCTCCCGTGCCGTTCGCGGCCCCGAGACGTTCGGTCATGGTGTTGAAGTCGACGAGGTCCTGTTCGCCACCTCCGCGGGCGACGAGCGCAAGGCTCTCATCACCCTGCGCGCGCAATGCCAGGATGCGCGCCGCGGAAAGGACCTGCACGGAGTCGGACCCGGTGCGCTGGGCGACCACCAGCGCGTTCTGCTCGCTGAGGAAGCTTACGATGACCCAGGCCGACAGAGCGAGGACGAGCGTCGTGGCCGCGACCATCGGAATGTTGAGGATCCGGTTGCTGACGCGCGCGACATATACCTGCGCGAGCACGAGCAGCCCGAGCATCACAAACCCCACCGCGATCGCAGCGAGAAGCGGGGCGGCGGAAACCCCGGAGCGGTAGTCGGCATACAGGCGCCGGGCTTCGAGCGCATAGAGCTGACCGGCGGCGGGCAGAATCTGCTCGCGCATCAGGGTCGAAGCCTGGCGCAGGTAGGCGGCACCGACGGGAAAGCCCTGGCGATTGTCGGCGCGCGCCGTGTCAACCAGCCCGCTGTAGACCGGCAGCTGCGTGGTGATCGCAAGCACGGCCCCGCGGGCTCGCGAGGACCCGCCGACCTGCTGGGTGAGCGTCGCGAGCTGGCGGCTCGCCGACTGCAAATCCTCGACATAGCGCTGGCGACGGCCGATCGGTTCAAGGCCACCGGTCAGGAAGGTGGTGGCCGCGGTGGCGTCCGCGTCTGATAGCGATGCATACAGCCCCTCCGATTCGACCAGCAGCGGCTCGGTCTGCGTAGCGGCCGCGTGCGCTGCGTGGCGACGCGTGCTAGCCGCGCTCGCGCCAACAACCCCGAAGGCGATCGCGCCGACAGCGATCAGAACGGCGGCGAGCCGCAACCGACCCGGCGTCGTCGTCAAACGTGCTTGGAGCCCCTCGATGCGCCGACCTACGGCTGCTAGCGCAGGTGACGTGGCTCGGGCCGTCACGCGCTCGACTCCAGCAGGTCATCATCCGCGCTGCTCCAATTGGTCGTCACACCACAGCTCATGCTGACTCCCACTCCACGGCGTCCGCCCGAATCCGAAGATCAGGCCACGCCCGCATAGTCCCACGCGAGCTTGGCCGCCGCGGGCCACCCAGGTGTAGTGATTGACACCTCAGCCGGGGCGACCCACCGCTGCGAGCGGCAGGGAGCGAACGGGAATGCAATCGACGAGGAGGTCGCTCGGCGGCTCGGCGCTGATCGCGCTGGAGAGGGCGAAGACGGCGCGGAGCGCTGGGTGCTTGCCTCCGGCGAGGAGCTCCACGTCAGTGCGTCGCTGCACGGGACGCACGGCTACCGCGACCTCGCACGGGACGCAACGAGCATGCTGAGGACGCTCGCCCCGCCGCATGAGACCTGAGGAGCAGCCCGAGCTTGGTCTGGAAACGATCGCCGGCGATCAGGATCGGAATGTGCCCCGGACCTAAAGGCCCACGCTCAGTGAGCGTTGAGCTCGTTCACAAGGGAGTCGACGCGTCGCGCGATCTCATCGCGGATGGCGCGAACATCGGAGATCGGACGGCCCTTGGGGTCAGCTAGCTGCCAGTCGATGTATTGCTTGCCCGGGATGTATGGGCACGCGTCGCCGCAGCCCATCGTAACGACCACATCGGCCCGCTGAGCGAGCTCCAGGGTCAGCAGTTTTGGTTGGCGGTCGGATAGGTCGATGCCGAGCTCCCGCATGGCCGTGACCACCTCGGGGTGGACGCGCTCCGCGGGGGTCGTGCCGGCGGACCGTGCCGTGTGTCTCCCGGCGGCCGCGCGCTCGAACAGCGCCTGGCTCATCTGTGAGCGCCCGGCGTTGTGGAGACAGACGAACAGTGCGGTGGCCATCACTCAGGTCCCGATCTGGGCCGAGGAGCTCTCGCGATGGGGCATCACGGCGTCGGCTGCCTCGTCAGGTGTGAGGTCCGGGTAGAGCATTCTCACGGCGAGTAGCGCGCAGCCACAGCCTACGAGCTGCGCCGCGACGAAGCCGGGCACTGACGCGGGAGCGATGCCGGCGAAGGTGTTGGAGAACATGCGCCCAACGCTGATCGCGGGATTGGTGAAGCTCGTCGAGCTGGTGAAAAAGTAGGCCGCGCCGATGTACGCACCGACGGCCGCCGGGGCCGTGTCTGCGCGTTTGGTGCGCGCGAGGGAGAAGATCACGAGCAGCAGGCCAGCGGTCGCGATCACCTCGGAGAAGAGGTGTGCCGGTGAGGCGCGATGGTGAGTGGAAATGCTGATAGCGGCCAAGGAGAACATTCCGTTCGCCACGACCGCGCCAAGCACACAGCCGGCTATCTGCGCAGGGAGATAGGCAAGAGCATCGCGCCAGCGCAGCCCGCCAAAGCTCGCATCAGCAAGCGAGACGACAGGGTTGAAGTGCCCGCCGGACACCGGCCCGAACATCAGGATGATCGTGTACAGCCCCGCCGCTGTCGCGGCGGCGTTCTCGAACAGTTGCAGGCCGACATCGCTCGGGGAGAGCGTCTGCGCCGCGATGCCCGATCCGATCACGAGCGCAGCGAGGAAGGCCGAGCCCAGCAACTCAGCGAGCAGACGCCGAGCGATCGGGGCCGTGTTCACGGCGCGGATGCTATTACATAGACAGACATCAGTGTTATTGATATAAGTAGATAGATGCCCGTCGATCTGGAGCTATCCCCGAAGCAGAAGCGTGCCAACGGATCGCCCTGCTGTGAGCCCATCGTCTACCCCGATGTCCAGCGCGCGGAGGCACTCCGGATGGCCGAGGTCGCAAAGGCTCTCGGCGACCCGATTCGGCTGCAGTTGGTGGACGTCCTTCGCAAGCACGCCGGCAAGGTCTGCGTCTGCGAGCTCGTCCCGCTGTTCGACATCGCCCAGCCCACGCTCTCCCATCACCTCAAGAAGCTCCGCGACGCTCGGATCGTGGACTCCGAGCGACAAGGGCTGTGGGCCTATTACTACGTGATGCCCGACGCACTAAAGGAGCTATCCGCATGGCTGAGCTGACGAACAACGCCGAGGCGAGCGCGAACTCCTGTTGCCCGCCCGAGGCGCAAGCCGCGCCAAAACATCAAAACACCGGATTTGCAGGTGCTTTCCGTCTATGCGGATGAGAGGACTCGAACCTCCACCTGGTTTCCCAGACACGGACCTGAACCGTGCCGCAGGTGTCCAGATCCGTCCGCCGGCGTCCATATCGTCCGTTTTGTTGGGTCTCGCGGACGCCTCGAACGTGTAGGACGCTATGGCTGTTGCCACAGTGTTGCCACGGGTTGGGGATTTGACGTGCGAGAGCTGGGTCATGGCATCAGCGCGATGAAGATCACGTTGCGAGAGCCTGGTGTTGCCGGCTCCTACGAGCTGGTGGAGCGTAGGGGCGACGGCTCGCTTCTGCTGCGCTCGGAGCATGAGCGCCTGTCGGACGTTCTGCGCGAGACTGAGGGCCAGGTCTTTCGAGACGACGGGTTCGCTCCACATTTGCAGCGGGTTGCGGCGAGCGAGGATGACCTTCCGGTCGACCCGCCGGCGTAGGCGTGCCGACGTCCGAGCGGCCTGCTCGCTTCGATTGCGAGTTCCGTAGGCTGCCGCGCGAGTTGCAGCGGGCATTTCTGGCGATGCTCCCGGTATTCGTCGCTGCTCTGAAGGAAGATCCGCCCTTGTTCCCGTCGGCGTGCGTTCGATTTTTCGGGGAGCGACCGGGGTCAAGCAAAGAGAGTTTGCGTCTAGTGCGACCTCGAGCTTGCTTTGGTCTCCAGCTCGGCCTCGGTGAGGCGTCTCGCGCGTCTGCATATCTGGCGGTAGAAGCGCAGCTGGTGGGTCCTGCCGAAGAGGCGGAACCCCGTTCGCAGTAGGAACGGACCGGTCTGGGCGGGTCGGGAGAAGGCGTGGAGGCGAAACTCGACGTCGCCTGTGTCGAGCCACTTCCATAGCTCGTAGTGCATTCGCCCTTCCTCGAAATGACCGTCAGGGTTTGGTAATACCAGCCGAAGACCTGCGCGTGGCGGCCGTCGAGCTGGCGCGTTTCGTCGTAGACCTTGCCGACGCGCACCCCGACGTTGAAGCGCATGCCTGCGAAGCGGATCTTCAGGAGGATGTCTCGCCCCGCGAGAGGCGCGTCCGGGCGGTACACGGCGCGAACGGCGCGGGGATCGGCCAGCTGGTAGTCGACCATCAGGCGGCGGGCTATGTGCCAGCTTCCGCCGGCCGCGGGGGGCCCTGAGCCTTCGTGTGGGAGGGTCTCGACCATGTCGTCCCGGTGCCATCCGTTGCTGGGCGTGTACTCGCCGACGATTGAGGTGTCGAAGTTGACCGCCCGCTCGGCGAGCGCTGTCAACTTCCGCGGGGTACGCGCATCGGGCGGCTCGAGAGGTGTGAAGGCAAGACGCTCGACGTCGATGCGGCGAGTCGTGATCACGACGCCGCCCTCTCTTTGGCCGCCCGTGAGGCGGCCGATCCGTTCGAGCACCGAGGTCCACATGTGCAGCTGGATCTCCTTAGTGCTCTGTTTCGTAAATGAGGCTACGTATTAGCGTCTGGTCACGGCCGTAGCGTGTTTGGCATCTTGTCGTCTTGTGAAGGGACGCTGATGCCGAGACATAGCCCGTATCGGGTCGAGTTGTCTGAGGATGAGCGCGCGGTGTTGGAGTCACTGGCGCGTTCATATACGTTGCCGTACTGGCAGGTGATGAGGGCGCAGATGGTGCTGATGGCGGCAGACGGGCTGCGCAACGATCAGATCGCCGCCCGGTTGCGCTGCGGACGTGACGTCGTCTCGCAGTGGCGCAAGCGATTCTTCGAGCATCGCCTGGCCGGCCTGGAGGACCGGCCCCGGCGCGGCAGACCGCCGGCCTTTCCCCCCTCGGGTGCGCGCTGAGGTGATCCGCCTGGCGTGCGAGCGGCCCTCCGACAGCGACGTGCCGCTGGCTCGCTGGTCCTCGATCGAGCTCGCGCGCGAGGCAATCGCGCGCGGGATCTGCGAGCAGATCTCCGGCGTGACGGTCTGGCGCTGGCTCTCAGAGGACGCGATCAAGCCGTGGCAGTACCGCTCTTGGATCTTCCCGCGCGACCCAGCGTTCACCGCCAAGGCCGGCCGCATCCTCGACCTGTACTCCGGCCGCTGGGAAGGCGAGCTGCTACACCCCGGCGACTACGTCGTCTGTTGTGACGAGAAGCCCTCGATCCAAGCGCGGCGCCGCAAGCACGCCACGCTGCCGGCCGCGGCCCACGTCAAGCGCGGCCAGCGCGTCGAGCACGAATACGAACGCGGCGGCGCCTTGTGTTATTTCGCTGCCTGGGACGCACGCCGCGCCAGGCTGTTCGACCGCTGCGATGAGAAGGACGGGATCGTCCCGTTCGACAAGCTCGTCGCGCAGTTCATGACCGTTGAGCCCTACAGCAAGGCCCAACGCGTGTTCGTGATCGTCGACAACGGCTCAGCGCACCGCGGCCAAGCATCAATCAAACGCCTCCAAAGCAGATACAAGAACCTGATCCTCATCCACACCCCCGTCCACGCCAGCTGGCTCAACCAAGCCGAGATCTACTTCTCCGTGGCCCAGCGCAAAGTCCTCACCCCCAACGACTTTCACGACCTCGACACGCTCGAAGCGCAGCTACTCGCGTTCGGACGCCGCTACGAACAAATCGCCCAACCATTCGAGTGGAAGTTCACCCGCGCCGACCTCGACCGCCTCGCCCACAAGCTCGACCTACCCGCAGCCCAAGCCGCCTGACCACGAATACGTCGGCGAACTTCCGAGCCAGAGCACTTAGCGAGGCGCAGATGCGAGTACAGCGCGTCCGCGAAGCGGTCTCCGCTTCGTGCCCACGACTCGATCTCGAACCCCAGGGAGCGGTGGTCCGAGGCAGCTCGGAACTCGATCTGCCCGGCCTCCAGATGCCCGGTGAGCGTTGCCAGTCGAAACGACGTGGGGGTGGCGGCGACTACGCGCACGGGGCCGTCCCAGGGGCCGGGCATCCGCACGAGGTACTCGTCCCCCACGGCGAGGCACCCGTCGCCATTGATCTTCTGGAATGTCGCGAACTCGGAAGGCGCGATGCGGTCGAGATCTTCTGTGACCTGGCCTATCAGCTCCTCGGGTGTCAGCGAGGAGCCTACGATCCGTGTCCGGTAGAGCCTGCGCACGAAAGGTCCCTGCCCGTCCTCGAGCGCCTGGATGTCGTGGCGCGCGACGCCTTCGGGCAGTTCCGGGGCGGCGTCGGCGCACATCGACCCGGTCATCTCCCAGCGGTGCACCGCGGTAGTCCGCCACATGTAGCGCCAGGAGGTCAATGCGATCCCGAGCGGCCAGCGGATCGCGGTTGACCAGCGCTTGCTGAAGCTCTGCCTACGCTGCATTGTCTGCGTTTACCACCGCGGCGCACCGGGCAATCAGGCTTTCGGTGCTTAGCTTCTCATGATGAACGGCGTCGTTCGACTCGCCAAGGGCAATCCGGAGACGATTTGCCTTCTGCTGTACGGCACATCGCTGGGTTTGGTTACCCTCTGCGTCGGGCTGTGGGATTCGCGCGAAGACGATCGGGGAGGACGAACGAGGGAACGCCGAGCGACGCGCGCTGTTCGTCGGGCTGTGGCCGCCGATGCTCTGGCTGATGGGAGACACCGTCAGTCGCCAGGGCGCGCGACGTTCGCGCAGACGGGGCACGTCGCGCGTGAGGCCGGCGGCTCACGGCGTCAGGCTGCGCTCGGTGGCTACCACGCGGAGCCGCTGATCGGCGCCCTCCCTGGAGGCTGGGATGGCCAACCACTACTGCCCGGGGAGGGCGCCGATGAACCTGTGTGCTGATGCGTCACCTGTGCGCTGATGCGTCCTTTCCTACGTTCCTACGCTTTCACCGGCTCGCGTTCGGCGGCGTCGATCACACCTGAGCGGTTCTTGTGGGAGCGCTCGTAGGAGCGCACGCGCTTGACGCGGTCTTCATTGCCCTCGTCCAGCGCCGCGCGGATCTCGTCCACGCTGAGCTCGTCATATCCAGGCCACGGCTCGTCGCCGCGCAAACTGGTGATCCGGCCGAGGATGGTCGTGCGGTTTTCATTCTTGCGCTCGTAGGAGTCGATCTTCGCGAGGTCGACCTGCGAGAGATGTGCGAGTTTTTCGACGATCTCCGCAGCTGTGAGCTTCCCGTAGCCGGTGATTGCGAGGTCTCCTTCAGCGGCCAGCGCGCCTTTGACCTGACCCTCGGCCCGCGCGACCCCGGGCATCTTGCGTGCTTTGCGGGCGATGCGTTTTGCACTGGATGTCGCGTCACGAGTAGCCCCCTTCACGCTCTCTGACGCCGAGTGGGCCGCGTCGGCGGCACCTGTCTTGCTGATGTCGTATGAAGGGTTCCCGTGGATCTCTGAGCGCACCACGGTCTCGGTCAGCTTCGGGATCTCCCTCAAAATCCGGTCGAGCATCTTCTGCTCATCGGCCCGGATGGAGCTGGCAAGGGCCTGTGTGGCCTTATCGCCGACAGAGCTCGCCAGATGCTCGATGGCGATGTAAGTGGCGATCTCCAAGGCCTCGGTCGCACATGCGTCCTTGGCGTTCTTGAGGACTTTCTCGTCGCCTCCGGTGCCGCGAGCGAGGTCGAGGGGCGTCTTGCCCAGAGCAAGGACCTCGCCAACGACGCTCTGGACGAGCCCTATGCCTGTCTGAAGCGGATTGCTCGCGCGTCCGAGCTCGCCGAGACGCCGCTGGACTCGGGCTGCATGGTCTCGTGTCTCGCGTAGGTGTGTCTCGAGGCCCTCACGGTAGCTTCCACGCGGGGTCATCCCGATCTGCGACTTCATCACAGTGACGAGCGCTTGCTCTGTGGCATGCGCCTCGTTCAGGTACTGCACGATCTTCTGCTCAGCTTTTTCCATGGTCTCAAGCTTTCTCCGTCCGAGGAATAGATGACGCGACAAAGGCGCGTTCGATGCTCATGTGTCTCGACCAGGCGCTGCGCGCGACCATGCGCACAGCCGCCGTCGCCAGCGGCGGACGTCCTAGGCCGACGTCCGAGCGCGAGTCCGGGCCCCGCGCTTGGCAGACTGGCTGCGCTTGTCCGCCTTTCGCTTGTGCGTGCGCGCGGCCTTCTTCGCTGCCGCACTCCGCTTCTCCGGTCCGTGGCGAAGGCGATCACTAACGTCCCCGACGACCGAGCTGAGGTCCGCCATCGCGCGCCTGGCGACCTTTGGCTTGCCAGCACCGCTCGTAGCACGGGTCACCTGCTTGGCGATCTTCTTGCGGACGCCTCGCGCCCTCATGCTCTTGAATAGGTCTGTTTCACTCTTGGCCATTTGCTTCCTCCTCAATATTTGTCCCTTCGTCACTGGGTGGCGTCCGATGACACCGATCAGTCAGTGCGTTCATTGATCGCCAGTGCCTCGTCCTGGCCGCTGTCGCTCGCATCCGGGTCGATCGCGCGTGCCTGCGCGTGTTGATCGCGGGCGGACTCCGTCAGATGCTCAGCCTCAACCGCCCGTCGCTCTGCGGTGGCACGTCCTTGCCGCGCCTGAGCGGCGCGTTCCTCGGCTTCAGCCTGAGCACGCTTGGCTTCGGCAGCCTGCTCATCAGCCGAGGCACGCGCACTTTCCGCCTGGATCGAACGGCTTCTGGCCTCCTGGCGAAGCTCGCCCGCCTGCTCACGACGACGTTCGTCACGCCTGCGGCCCGCGGCGCGAGCGACGAGGGCGATCAGCAGTAGCACCACCGCGGCGCCAACAGCAATTATGATGATCGTTGCAGTACTCACGATTTCCTCCTGAAGCTAGCTCTTGTTTGGGTTCACGTACGAGCCCCGTGGCTAACCGAGAGGATCGTGAGCATGGTCACCCCCAAGCTCGATCGACTCGGCGCGCTGATGGCTACCCGTGCTCGTGCTTTTGGCCCTTTACGGTCTCGGCGACCTTGTCCACGGCTTTCTTTAGGGACCCCTTTGCCTGGTCGGCGTGTCCCTCGTTCTTCAAGCCTTGATCTCCGGTCAAGGCACCGGCAGCCTCCTTGACGCGCCCCTTCGCTTGATCGACGTTCTTGTCGGTCATGGTCTCGCCTGGTTTGAGTTGTTGAGGAAGATCGATGTGCCGACAGGCATACCTAAACCCTCCCGCGTCTGCGATAGCCGAATCCGCCGCCCGTGAGGAAGAGCACGAGGGCTATCAGCAGCAGCAGCCAAAGCAACGGGCTTACACCGATCCCGCCCGCGACAGCCGCGACTACCAGGACAATCAGAAGCAACTCTATGAGGCCCATAGGCCCTCCTTTGCGTTTACCCACCCGTGGGCGCTGAGTTGACTGCTACCCGACGGAACGCTCAGCGAAACTTGCACTAGCAGAGAAGAGAGGCGTGCTCATTCATCAATGTCCTGCTCGAGATGGGCCCCGAACACCCCGCGGGCGGCGCCGGCGTCCCGGCGTCTGGCATCTCGAGCAGATCCGCTCGATCGTGCGCGCCTCGTCGAGGAAGCCGGCCCGCGCGACACCGAGTCTCTCGCGCGCTCCTTCCACATCCTCATGAACGGATCCGGTCACGGCAACTGGCCACTGGCGCCACTGTCACTGCAGGGAGCTCGCCGCGACGAGCACGCGCAGGGGCTGGCGCTCGGTCGCGCTCGATTAGCAGCGCGAAGGTGGGGCAGGCGCGGGCGGCACGGATCGCGTGCTCGACCTGCCGGTCCTGTAGCGGCGTGTCGTCGATGATCGGGTAGCCCCACTCGTCGAGCGTGATCCGCTCGGGTAGCAGCTCGGCGCACATGCCGTGGGCCTCGCAGGCGATCGGGTTCACTCGCGCGCGATGGCTCATCGGCGTGTTCCGCGCGAGATGTCCTGGCTGACTGCTCGACGGGGCATCGGCATCTCTGTTGGGCGTGCGCAGCCGTCGCAGGGGCCGTGTCGGGCGTGGTCGGCGAACTCAGCCTGGAAGGTCTCCAGCGCGCTGAGGATCAGTTTGACGGCTCCATCGGGGTGGCCGCAGGCGCCGCGTCGTGCGGTGAGCGAGGCGAGGCGCTCGATGCGCTGCCGTGTATTGGCTTGAGCGATGCCGCCGGCGATCTCCTGCACCGTCATGGCCAGGGCATTCAGGCCGTGTACGCACGGTCCGCACTGGCGGGTGCTCTGCCCGGCGAGCCAGCGGGTGACGCGGGCTGTTTCGGCGACGGGGCAGGCGTGCTCGGAGAGCAGCAGCACGACGCCGGCTCCGAGCGAGGCGCCACGAGCGGCCAGGTGTTCGTTTGACAGGGCGACACCGTTTAGGAGATCGCCGTCGATCCACGCGCCGGCGTAGCCGCCGACGGCTACGTGTGTCGGTTCTCATGATGGGCTCCTATCGGGTCCTGTGAGCTTGTCCTGGCGTCTCAACCACCGTTACGGCCGAGCGCGGACTGCTGGCGTTCGGCTAGCCGCTCGAGGTGCTCGGCGACGCAGACGGCGCCGTCGCAGTCGCCCGTCAGCGACTAGACAGTGCGGCTCATGGTGAGACTCGTCTCTAACGCGTGGCTGCCTCTCCTGATTTGGGATGGCGTGCGCGTGTGATTGCTTGCTCGGTTGCGTGTGCGCCGCGTTTTGGGGTGTGGTATCGCTCGAGGTGGCCGTAGTAGTGGCTGGTGGTGGCTAGGTCGCGGTGTCCGAGTTGTCGTTGGACGTAGAGCAGTGAGTTGCCGGCCGCCAGCCAGGCGGCCGCGGCGGTGTGACGGAGCGAGTGCAGCGGCATGTGGCGTAGTGCTGCGTCCTGGAGGGCGTGGGCGTGCCATATCGCGGAGACACTCCGGCGTCCAGGCGGCAGGGGTTGTTCGTTGCCTGAGGACGGGCTGGCCTGTCGTTGACGTGCTCGCCTCGGCTCGATGAACAAGGGATCAGAAGTGTTTGCGTTGGGGTGTTTGCGCTGGCGCTCTGCCAGGTAGTCCTCGAGTAGGTGTGCGAGTCCGGGTCCGATCTCGACTGAGCGGGTGCGTCTGGACTTGGTCGAGCCGATCGTGCCGTCTGCCGTTAGGGCGCGTGCTACGACGACCCATCCGCCGGTGGCTTTGAGCTCTAGGTCGCTCGTTCGCAGTGCGAGGGCCTCGCTGATCCTGGTACCGGTCCCGATCAGCAGCGCCGCGAGTGGCCGGTACTCATCTGAGCAAGAGTCTAGGTACAGAGGTATCTCGTGCAGGCGCAGGTAGTCGCGCTCGAGGTGTACGCGCGGGAATCGCGGCGCTCCGAGCGCGGGGTTCGCGGCGATCAGCCCGTCCTCTACGGCCGCGTTCAGGCACACGCTCAGCGTCGTGAGGGTGTTGTTCACCGTCTTGCCCGAGATCTCGCCCGCCTCCACGCGCTCGGCCAGCCCGCCAAGGAGACCACCGACGTGCGCGGTCTTGATCGCTTGCAACGGGATCGCACCGAGCACCGGCAGCAGCCGCATCCGCGCATCCGAGGTGTAGGCAGCCACGCTTGCCGCTGCCAGATAGCGTCGGCGGCGATCGAGCCATTGCTCCCAGTACTCAGCGAACGTCGTTTGGGTGTGGCCGGCCTCCCCGCGTGCGACCTGCTCCACGAGGTGTCGCTTGGCATCCGCGGCCGCTTTCTCGCTGAGGAACCCGCGGCGCGTGATCTGCGAGCCATCTCCTCCGCGAGCCTTGAAATACCAGCGCGAGCCCCGCCCTATCTGGTAGCTGTAGACCCCTCCGCCACGCGACGGGGCGGCGCGTCTGTCCCTGGCCGCGACGCTATGGGCCTCCGAGTCAAATGCTCGCGCATCTGTTTCGCCCGCAAACCGGCGCCCGCGCTGACGACCAGACGCATCTCGCCAGCGCACAACCCAGCCCCCGCCAGCGCGCTGGACGCTCACCGTTCCCCCACAACGAGAACACCCCGGAGGAGGCCCGTGACGCTCCCCATCAGCGATCAGCCCTTGCGCTGGGCGCAGAACCCGACACAGCCATCAGGGTGCATAGTTCTCATGTGAGAACATTATGCACACTATATGCGCGACCAACCCTCACGGACCGACGGCTATGCAACGCCGCTAATCCTTGCTATGATGCCACTTCTCTCGTGATGCGGATGAGAGGACTCGAACCTCCACCTGGTTTCCCAGACACGGACCTGAACCGTGCGCGTCTACCAATTCCGCCACATCCGCAATGCTCACGCGAACATATCGCACGCGAGCGTATGCGGCCTGGCGACGTCGCATTGCCGGCCGCGGAGGCCTGATCGCTGCGAAGACTCTCGGGCGCTTTGCTAGCCTCGGGGCCGACCTATCACGTGCCGCTATCGTCCAGGGGACTAGGACGCCGCCCTCTCATGGCGGAAACCCGGGTTCGAATCCCGGTAGCGGTACTTCACAAAGCCCCTGCTAACGCGGGGGGTTTTTGCCGTTCTAGGGCGAACGCCGGGCGAGCAGCTCGATTGGTGAACGCATAGGATCACGGGCGGTGCCCAAGCGCGTCGCTGCTCTAGTCGGTCTTTCGATTGCGTTCGGGGGGTGCGGAGCGGGCACCAAGTCAGAAGCCCAGCAAATCGGCTCAGTCGCTCGTCGCTGGTTCTCGGCGGTCGCTGATGGCAACGGCCCGGAACTGTGCTCGCTGATGACGGACGAAGCGAAGCAACGTTTGTTTCGCGAAGAAGGCCTTGACAGCGGTAAGTCCGGGCATCCTGCGAGCTGCTCGGAAGAGGTCAAGACCCTCTACGCGGGCGTGATCCGGGAAGCCCGCGAAGCCGGTCGCAGTGACCCGTTCGCCGAACTCCGCGGAGCGAAGGTGACCGTGCCCTCGCAGTCTGGGCAGAGCGCGACGGCTCGCGTCGCGCTGCGTGGGGGCAACGTGACCGACGTTCCGCTCTCGAAAACGGCGGCGGGTTGGCTCATCAGCGGGCAAGCTCGTTGCGTGCCCGTGGCGAAAACGGTATGTCCGTCCAGCCCCTAGCGCTTCGCCTGCAGGTCGCAGATGAGCTTCCACACGGGGTCCTGTTTCAATCGTTGGCCCTTAGGCGTACTTGATTCGCCCCGTATCTGCGGGGCGTTTCGCGTTTCGGGTCCTGACTGGAAGTTGGGCTCCGGCAACGCATACCCAGCCGCGCCCGCACGGTCCGGGGAGGGCGTTCCGTGTCGCCTACGCGATACTCCCCGCACGATGTCTGAGGAGTTTACGACCCCCGACCCGGTGGAGCTTATGGGCAGCGCGTTTGAGGCTGCGAATCGTCGTGATCTCGACGCGGCGGCCAGCAGCTTCGCCGGAGATGCGACCTTCGACGGGAGGGCGTTGGGGGACCACTTCGAGGGACGGGCGGCCATTCGCAGCTTCCTTGAGGGCTGGTTTGGCGCGTACGAGGAGTTGGAGTTCGGGCCTGAGGAAGTCCGCGACCTCGGCAATGGGGTTGTGTTTGCCGTGGTCGTTCAGAACGGTCGTCCGGCTGGCAGCTCCGGTCACCTTCGACAACGCGAGGGATGGGTCTTCGTCTGGGTAGGAGGCTTGATCGCACGCCTTACGATCTACGAGGTCGACGAGGGCCGCGCTGCAGCCGAACGTCTCGCGGAGGAACGGGAGTAGGCGATGTCTCAGAAGAACGCGGAGACGGTCGAACGGGCGATCGCGGCGATCAATGCGCGGGACATTGACGCCTACCTCGCCTGCTGTACCGAGAATGTGGAGTTGTTGATGCCGTTGGCTGGGGCCGAGTATTTGGGGGCTACCGGGATCAAGCGGTTCTTCACCGACATCGAGGACATAGGCCCTGACCTTCGGCTCGAGGCGCAGCGCGTGCAAGCAGTAGGCGACAGCAATGCGATCGCCTTTATACGGTTCAAATCGACTGGCCGCGCCAGCGGGATCGTGACCCGTGCTGAAAGCACGGCCGTCTACGACTTCGCTGACGACAAGATCAAGCGCATCCGCATCTTCCTCGGCCGCGACGAAGCCCTCAAAGCTGCGGGGCTGGAGGAGTAAGCGATGTCGCAGGAGAACGAGCAGCTGAGAGCCACATGATCGAGATCCGGAACGAGGTTCATAAGGATCACCTGTTGGGCGTCGTCGGGATGGAGTCCGATGACCTGATCGAGATTCACGATCGGCTCTCGGATGACGAGAAAACGGTTCGCGTAGCTTTCGTGGATGTGTCGCACCGCAAACCTCGGGTGAGCCTCGGCCGCTCGGCGCTCCTGTTCAAGAGCCAGTTCAGCACGAAGAAGACTACAAGCGTGATTGCTGCACCTGCGACGGCGTCGGTGAGGTAGTGATTCGCGGTTGCCATCACCGCGTACGTCGTCAGCAGGGGGTAGGTCACCGCCAGCGCACGCGCCCAGCGAGCTCGGGTCATCTGCCAGACGGCGATTGAGCACCATACGGCGCAGGCGACATGCAGCGAGGGCATCGAACAGAGCTGATTTGAGAGGACGGCCGTCGCCCCAAGGTGCCACACCGGTAGGTGGTGGACGGAGGCAACCATGTCGACGTAGCCGCCTGGGAGCATCCGCAACGGGGCCGTAGGGAAGCTCCAGAAGACTGCCAGCGCGACCAGACTGACCGCCATCAGTGTTGTGAGCAGCACTTTCAGCAGATCGGGCCGCAGCCACCAGATGGTGGCGAGCACCACGAGGATCGCGCCTATGTGGACGTTGACGTACCAGAAGACCACGATCTGGCTGAGCGTCGCGTGGCCGGCGAGCCAGATGTTCATCGTGTGCTCGGGGGCGAGGTGCAACGAGCGCTCGAACGTGAGCACGCGCGCGCCGTTGCGCTGAGCTGACAGCTGGCGCACCGGCGCGAGGTTGTTGATCGCGTCGAAGATCCAAACCAGCCAGAGCGCGACGAAAACGGTGGCCAGCAGCCGCCGGTGCCAACCGAACGCGCTCCACGGCGCAATTGCTGCGGTCGTCGAGGTAGCCTGGCTGCTTGCCAGCTCGCTGCGTGTTCCCATCAGGCGAATGACTCTAGCCATCCGCCTGTCGCGCTCCAGGGCGCAGCTCCGTGTCCGGCACGAGGTTCGGCGTGCGCCGCCTGGGCAAGACGCTGGATCACGAATCGATCGCGTCCTGCGGCGAATATACACTTGGTCCGATGTTGGGAAGTTTCCGTATAATGGACTTTGGTGTATGCTCCGCGCGGGCGGGAGCGGGGCCGCCAGTTTCGACCCCCGGCAAACCTAGAAAAGGGCGTTCGAACGGCCGAGAAGGAGTCGGAGACGCGCCTCGACTAAGGGGTCTAGACCCGTGAAGCTCATGTATTGCGCGAGCGGGCACGACGCTTGGCTGAGCGCGGTGCGTCGCCGCCAGCTTGACCCGAGCCGACTCGAACGTTCATTACTTACTGGCGAATCAGACGACTAGGCGGGACGAAATGACTCTCACGTACAAGCGACGGACTGCGACGGCGCGGTTGCGCCCTGGACCGGGAGGGCTGCCACGTAGGCAGGTAACGCAGATCCAGCGAAGTCGAATGCTCGCGGCGGCTGCGGAGGCGGTCGAGGATGTCGGCTATGCGCGTATGACCGTCGCGCAGGTCATCAGCCGGGCGAGAGTGTCGCGCAAGACTTTCTACGACGTGTTCACGGACCGCGAGGATTGTTTCCTGGCAGCCTTCGAGCAGGCGATCGACCAGGCGAGAGTGATGGCGAGTGAGGCCTTCGAGCAGGAGTCGGGCTGGCGCGACGGGATCCGAGCGGCGCTGGCGCGACTGCTGATGGCGATGGATGAAGAGCCGGGCTTGGCGAAGCTGTGCGTGGTCGAGGCACTCGGGGCGGGCGACAGGGTTCTGGAGCGCCGAGCCGAGGTGCTCGACGAACTGGCCGAGGTCATCGATCGCGGACGAGTCCTCACGAACGCCACCCGTGAACCGCCGGAGGTGACCGCGGAAGGCGTCGTCGGTGCGATCTTCGCAGTGCTTCACACCCGGGTGCTCGAGCGCGGCGAAGAGCCCCTGACGGACCTGCTCGGGTCGCTGATGAGCATGATCGTGCTCCCGTACCTCGGGGCGAGGGCTGCCGGACGGGAGCTGAGCAGGCCTCCGCTCGAGCCGCGAGGCACGAGGAGATCTCGTGCCTCGACCCGGCCCCGGGACCCGCTGGACGGCCTGAAGATGCGCCTCACGTACAGGACAGTCCGGGTTCTGATGGTTATCGCTGAGCATCCGGGTGCCAGCAACCGCGAGATCGCAGAAGGGTCGGGCATAGTCGATCAGGGCCAGATCTCCAAGCTGCTAAATCGGCTTGCGCGCCTGAACCTCGTCGAGAACCTGGGTGAGGGTCAGGAGAAGGGAGCCGCGAACGCGTGGCACTTGACCACGCGCGGGGCGCAGGTGGAGCGCGCAACGCGTCCACGCTGAACAACGCGTCCACGCTGAGGCACCAGGGGATACTCGTGAGGTGGGGCGATAAGCGCCGCTGAACGCGGGTCGGACAGCCGGGAGATGGCACCGCACCGAGATCGTCGCCGTCCCGGCCTGCGCGGTGGGTCGGAGCAGAGGGTGGGTGCTTCGCTTCCTCATGTGGCGGCTGTTGGGGCTCTTCGCCGTGTTTGCGGGCGTGGTGGCGATCACGTGGCTCCTCCGGGGAGGACCCGGTCAGGTGCTGCGCGGGCGTCCAGAGGCGGGCGTGTTCGACGTCACGATCGGTGCCCTCGCGGGTGCGCTCACGCATCTAGCTCGCGGCGCCTGGGCCTGGAGTCCTGCGCGAGCCGTGGCGTTCATGCGGCCGCTGCTTGTGCTGCTGGGGATTACGGCGTCGACGGTCGTGGCGATGCGGGTAAGCGCGCGTCAGCACCGCAGCTATGTGCGCCTGCAAGTCGAGCCGTACCGGGGCGATCACGCGAGTATGGAGGCCGTTGCGACGCTGTTCGCAGCGCTCCACAGGCGGCTGCAGCAGCGCTGGTGGCGCCGATTTGTGCGCGGTCAGGCCTCGGTCTCGCTGGAGTTGCATCACAGTGGCGGCGCGACGACGCACTCGGTGTGGCTGGCGGTCACGTGTCCGCGCGGGTGGGAGCATGCGTTCGAGGCCGTTCTGCGGACCACATATCCGAACTGCCGGCTAAGTCCGATGCGCCAGCCGGTCGGCGCACCGCCGGCGGTGCTGCGCTTGAAGAAGCACGCCGAGTTCATCAAGCGTGTGAAGGCGCTCGAGGATTTCGAGCGGCGAGCGGAGCCGCCGGTCAACCGGCTGCTGACCGCACTCGGCTCCTGCGGCGAGCCGGCGTTTGTGCAGATCGCGATGACACCGACCCCAGCCCTGTTCGAGGCGTTCGCAAAGCATCTGTTCAAGCACCACGAGGCTCGCCTTTCCCGCCGGCGGCGAGCGCACTTCCCGCCGCGCGATCGCTCGGTGCTCGACGACGCGGAGCTACGAGGTGCCCTGGAGGTCCAGCATAGGCCGCTGTTCTTCGTCGAGCTTCGTGTCGTCGCCGCCAGCCGCTCGGCGTGCGAGCGGGTTGCGTTCGAGCTGCGGGCTGAGAGTGCCGAGAACAGGCTCGTTGAGCGCGGCACAGGGCTGCGCCACGGCTTGCTGGGACTGTATGCGCGCCGTGTCCAGCGCGGCGAGGGCAACCCGCTGCCGTCTTTCCGCAAGGGAGTCTTCACCACGGCTGAGCTCGCACCGATCTGGCATCTGCCGTCAGTCGATTATCTGACGGTCCCGTTCGCACGTGCCGGCCTGCCGCTCGTACCCGCGCCGCCCGGCATCTTCCGTCCGGCGGATGGCACGGGCACTCTGCGCGATAGCGATGGAGCGGTCTCGATTCACGTCGATTTGCGTAAGCAGAACACGGCCGTGCCGGGGACGGTCGAGCAGGGGAAGTCGAGCTATCTCGTCGCAACCGTCGCCGAGGACCTGCAGCGCGAGCGATGTGCGGTGATCGTTCTCGATCCGAAGGGAGACGCTGCCGAGGCCGCTGTCAGCGTCGTCCCGGCTGGGCGCACGTGCACGTTGCTCGACCTCGCTCACCCCACCTGCGGCTTCAACCCGCTCGCGGTCGAGGCACCAGCGGATGTGATCGCGGACTATGTAGTCGCCGCCCTCAGGAATCTCTTCAGCGACGCCGACATCAGAGCGTCGTCCGATCGCTACTTGCGCAACGCGATAATCGCGGTACTGGCATACGACCGTGAGTCGACGCTGTGGGACGCAGCACGCCTGCTGTCCGTTGGCGAGGACGGCTACGCCTACCGCAACAGCGTCGGCGCACGTGTGCGCACACTCCCCGAGTTCAAGGAGATCTCCGAGTTCTTCACGGCGGAGCTGACCGCGCAGCTGGCGGACGCGCGCACCGCGACCCCGAGTTGCGCGCTCTGCCATCGGGCACAAGCGTCTGCAACCTGCGTATCGCATGCAACTCCAGCCGGCGCGACCCGGACGGAGGCTCCTACATCGATCAGCCGAATTTTTTCGATGTCAGCATCTACGGCGCGCCGGGCGAGAGCGTGAGCAACCACATTCGCAAGGGCGCCCGCGTCGGCATCGATGGCCGGCTGGCCTGGCGGGAATGGGAGAACTCCGAGCAGGAGAGGCGTCAGGCCGTCAGCATCGTCGCCGACACGGTCCAGTTCCTGGACAGCCCTGGCGGGCGCACCAGTGCGGAGACGATCGATGATGAGCACACCGACGGCGGCGGCGAGGATGAGCGAGAGCTGGTCGGGGTCGGGGCCGCTGATGGGGACGACGAGCTGGTCTTCTAGACCACGTTCGATGCCGCGCGCGGCGGGTCGCGCATGCCGCGAGCAGCGACGGCGGGGGCGCTCACACAGCGTCTCCGTCGTCGCCTGGGCGGTGCTGCCCAGGCGGCGCTTTCTTGTTTAAGGCCTGAGCGTCCGTGCACTCACCGGTGCCACCCGCGTAGACTGGCGCGCCGCACCAACAGTCCCGATAGAGCACCGCCTTGCGAGGAGCCCGTTCGATGCCAGTCAACACAACAGCGGTCGGCAAGAAGTACGAGCCGGTCGTGTACGCCGTCGGCCGCGAGAAGATCAGGGAGTACGCCCGCGCCGTCGGCGAGACCGATCCCGTGTATCTCGAGGTCGAGGCCGCCCGCGCGGCCGGCTACGCCGACGTCGTGGCGCCGCCGATGTTCGCGGTCGTCTACAGCGCCCCGGCCGTCGGGCCGCCGATCTTCGATCCGGAGATCGAGCTCAACTTCGCGATGATGGTGCACGGTGCCCAGGAGTTCGAGTGGGGCGCGCCGGTCGTCGCCGGCGATGAGATCACGACGACAGCGAGCGTCAAGGACATCTCAGAAGAGGGCGGTCGCGGCTACTACGTGTTCGAGTCGATCTCCACCAATCAGCGCGGCGAGCAAGTGTGCCGCGGAACCTGGACGAACATCGTTCGAGGAGTGTGATCGAAATGGCCGAGCTCAACGAAGGCGGGCAGATCCCCGAGATTCGGATCACGCCGGACAAGTACCTCACCGTTCGTTACGCGGGTGCTTCCGGAGACTTCAACCCGATCCACATCGACGAGGAGTTCGCCCGCGCGGTGGGGCTTCCGGGGCGGATCCTCCACGGCCTGTGGACGATGGCGCAGGTCGCTCGAGCCCAGACAGAGGCAGCCGGCGGCCCGCAGCGCCTGAAGCGTTTGTCCGTCCAGTTTCGCGGCATGGGCGTGCCGGAGCAGGAGATCCTCGTCACGGGGACCGTCCGCGAGCGGGCCGACGGACGTGCGGTGATCGACACGCTCGCCGAGCAGGCGGGTAACGCGATTATCCGCAATGCCGAGGCCGAGCTCGAGCTGTAGCGAGAGCACCGTCCGGGCGCCAGCACGCCGCCTACAATCAAATCCATGCTGAGCCCGCGCCAGGAGCACATTCTGTCCAAGGTGGTTGACGACTACCTGCGGACCGGCCAGCCGGTCGCATCGCGCTCGATCGCCGCCGGCCCGGACCTGGACTGTGGCCCGTCGACCGTGCGCAACGAACTCGCGCTGCTCGAGGAGTACGGGCTGCTCGCGCACCCACACGTGTCGGCCGGCCGGGTGCCCACGGACGCGGGACACCGATATGTAGTCGACCGGCTGCTCAGCTCCGAGCAGGCACCGCTCGTCTCCCCGCAGCGCCTTGAGCTGTCGCTGATGCGACGCGAGGTGGACGAGGCGATGCGCGCGACCACCGAGACGCTGTCGCAGATGACCAACCTGCTGGCGGTCGTCTCGGCGCCGTCGATGAACACCGCGACGGTCCGCCACGTAGAGGTGCTGGCGCTGCAGCCCCAGCTGGTGCTCGTGGTGATCATCACATCCGCCGGGAACGTGTCGAGGATGTTCGCGACGTTCGAGCGCGCGGTTGATCCGGGCCTCGTGTCGTGGGCCGCCGAGTACCTGAACGAGCGGCTGACGGGCCTCGGCGTCGGTGCCAGAATGCTCCAGCAGCGGCTCCTCGATCCGGGCCTCTCACCGACCGAGTTGGTGTTCCTCGAGCGTTTTGCACCTGCGTTCGGTGACCTCGCGTCCGAGGACGGCGACTCGCTGTTCGTAGAGGGCGCGGCACGGCTGATCGAAGCCGGCCAGCTCGCTGACACCAGCCAGGTGAACGAGCTGATCGATCTGCTCGAGCGGCGCGTGGCGCTGCTCAGCGTCCTGCGTGAGGCGCTCGCCGAGCCGGGCGTATACGTGCGCATCGGCCACGAGAACGAGCTCCCGGCGATGCACTCGCTGGGTCTCGTAACGGGGAGCTACGGGATGGCCAGGCGCAAGCTGGGGACCGTCTCGCTGATCGGGCCGGTACGAATGGACTACGCGGTCGCGATCGCCACCGTGCGTGAGGCCGCGCATCAGCTGTCGCGCTTCGTCGAAGACGCATACGCCGAGAGCTGAGCAGCCCGGCGTGCCGCGCGATCCATACGAGGTGCTGGGCGTCGCGCGCGATGCCTCCGAGACGCAGATCAAGAAGGCCTTCCGTCAGCTCGCGATGGAGCTGCATCCGGACGTCAACGCGCACGACCCGGACGCGGAACGGAAGTTCAAGGAGGCGGCCGAGGCGAACGAGATCCTGTCTGACGCCGAGCGGCGCGCGACGTATGACCGCTACGGCCACGACGGGCTGCGATCCGGGGGATATGCCCCCAACTTCGACGGCTTCGGATCGATATCCGATCTTTTCAACGCGTTCTTCGGAGGTGGCCCGGCCGGACGAGGCGGGTCGGCTCAGGGCGGCGATGTTGCGGTCGCGATCGAGCTCGACCTGCTCGAAGCGGCCAATGGTGCCAAGGTTGACGTCTCCTTCGAGGCGATCGATCGCTGCGAGCACTGTCACGGCAACGGCGCTGAGCCGGGCACCCCGATCGAGACCTGCGAGCGCTGTGGTGGCGCCGGCCAGCTGCAGGCGGTGACACGCACACTGCTAGGGCAGATGGTGCGCACGATCGTCTGTGATGAGTGTCACGGTGACGGGCGCGTGCCCAAGCGGCCCTGCCCGGAGTGCCGCGGGCGAGGGCGTGTGGCGCGCCAGCGCACGCTCGAGGTCGAGGTACCGGCGGGCATCTCCGACGGCCAGCGGATCCGGCTGGGCGATCGCGGTCACGCTGGCGAGATGGGCGCTCCGGCGGGTGACCTATACGTGCTCGTGCGCGTACGCGAAGACGATCGCTTCGTGCGCGAAGGTGACGACCTGATCACCGCACTGGACGTCGCCGCTCCGCTGGCCGCGCTGGGAGGGACGTTGGAGGTTGCCACACTCGAAGGCAGCGCCTCGGTCGAGCTGGCGCCCGGCACGCAGCCTGGAGAGGTGCTGACACTGCGTGGAGAGGGCATGCCCGCACTGCGGCGCGGCCGGCGCGGTGACCTTCGGGTGGTCGTCAACGTGCTCGTGCCACGCCGCCTGAGCCCCGAGCAGCGTGAGCTGATGGAACGCCTGAACGACAGCCTCAGCGAGGAGAACCTGCGCTCTCAGGAGTCGGTGTTCTCGAAGCTGAGGCGGGCGCTCGGCAGCCAGGCCGCGTGATCAGGCTCGCCGTTCGCGTCAGGCGCGAACAGGCCGAGCTCGTGCTGGCCGAGCTGCTGGAGCTCGCTCCAGCCGGCGTCGAGGAGGCGCAGGTAGGGGAGGAGATCATCGAGTACGCCGTGTACGGCACGCCCGGTGAGCTACCTGCGCTACCGGATGTGAGCGCGCTCGTCGGCGACGCGCTCGTCGAGATCTCCACCAGCGTCGTCGCCGACGACTGGCCAGAGCGATGGAAGGACTTTCACCGCCCCGTCCTGATCGCCGCGCCCGCACCGCGCGAGAGCAGGGCGACAGCTTTGCCGGCCCTACATGTGCGACCTCCATGGGAGGCGCCGAGCACCGCCGCAGACGGCGCCGTCCGCGAGATCGTGATCGATCCCGGGCAGGCGTTCGGAACCGGCGGCCATGCGACCACCCGCATGTGTCTGGAGCTGCTGCTCGAGCTGGCCGCGCAGGCCGGGCCTGAGCCGGCCGCGCCGCTGCTCGACGTAGGGACCGGCTCGGGGGTGCTCGCGATCGCGGCCGCCGGCCTGGGCTTCGCGCCGGTGCTCGCGCTCGACAACGAGCGCGAGAGCGTCGAAGCCGCGCGGCAGAACGCGTCCGTCAACGGCGTTGAGATCGAGGTTCGGCGCTTTGACCTGCGCTCCCAGCAGCTGCCCTGGGCAGGCCAAGCCGATCGTCCTGACGGCCCGATGATCGTCCTTGCCAACCTGCTGCGCCCGCTCCTGCTCGAGCTATCGGGAACGATGCTCAGCGCGCCCGCGCACCTGCTGGCCGGCGGGCTGCTGCGGGAGGAGGTCGACGAGGTCGCCCGCGCGTTCGGCGATCGCCTGCAGCTGCACGAGCGTGAGCGCCGCGAGAGTGGCGAGTGGGCCGCCGTGTGGCTCACCGCACGCTGAAGGCCATCGCACGCTGAAGGCGCGCGGCCTGTCGGATCAGGCGCTGTCCGGGATCTCTGTGGCGGCGCGCACGATCGATCGATACACCAGGTCGATCGCCGGACGCACACCCTCCGGCTGCTGCATCAGGACTGCCGCCGCGCTCAACGCCGTGCCGATCGTCTCCAGCGCGTCGCCGACCGAGTCGGGCTCTGGATCGCGGCACGCGGCGATCGCCATGTCGAGCATCGCATGCGCTTGCTCGATCACGCCGGTAAACAGGGCCGGACCGACGAGACTCGCGTAGCCGTACACGCGAGCCAAGCGGCCGGACAGCTCGATTGTCGGCCCCCTGCGCGGGGAGGTGACGGCGGGCAGCCCGTCGCCGTCGATCAGCGCAGCCATCGTGCCACCGAGCAGGCCCTTGACGCTCGGCTCGTCCAGGCCGGCCTGCGCGGCCACCCGCAGCGCCATGTAAAGCGTCGTGGCGGGCATGCCGTAAGGCGGGTCAGAGGCGAACACGATCCGCTCGGCGGGCACGCGCGTGAACAGCTCGATCACGTCCAACGGGAAGAAGCATGAGATGTCATACAGCACGCCCGGGTGCTCGGCCAGCCTCGAGGTGAGGATCCCCTGGTCACAGATTGCCCCGTGCGCAAGGATCAGGACAGCTCCCGGATGGCGCAGCGAGACCTCGACGAGTCCGTCGGCCAGCGGCGGTAGCCCACGGCCCGCATGGATCAGGATCGGCACGCCGGCCGTCTCAGCCAGGCCGAACACCTCATCCATCTCCGCGCCGTCGAAGTTGAAGTCCTGCGCGCGCGGGTGCAGCTTGATCCCGCGTGCTCCGCGGGCGAGCGATCGTTCTGCCTCGGCCAGCGGCCCTTCGGCGGGATCGAGGCGACAGAACGGCACGAGCCGACCGTCGCTTTCGCCGGCCCACCCGAGCACACGGTCGTTGGGCACGCTGTAGCCGGGCTTGCGCTCCGGGTCGTGCAGCGGGAACACGCACGCACGGCGCGCGTCCGCGTGGTCGAGCTGCTCGAGCAGCTGCTTCAGCGTCAACGAGCGTCCGTCCTCGTCCAGCCCGAGGTGCGTGTGGGCGTCGATCACTTCCGCCCGCGCGGGGCGCAGACGTTCGACCTCGGCGACGAACGGGGCGAGCGCATTCGCGTACAGGGAGTCGTTCACGGCGTGAACCCTATTGTGTCCTCGTGGCTTGGCAGGTTGTGATCGCCGGCGGCGGCTTCGGTGGCTTCTACGCCGCGCGTGCCCTGGAGCGTCTGCTGCCCCCACACAGCGCGCGGGTGACGCTCGTCAACGACACAAACTTCATGCTCTACACGCCGCTGCTGCCGGGCGCCGCCGGCGCGACGTTGGACCCACGTCATGTGGTCGTGGCATTGCGCTCGCAGCTGCGACGTACAGAGTTGGTGATCGGGCGCGTCACCGGTGCGGACCTGACGCACGCCACGCTGGGGGTGCAGAGGATTGACGGCCAGCATCTCCTGCTCGCCTACGACGAGCTCGTCGTCGCGCTCGGGTCGGTCTCGCGGACGTTGCCGATCCCCGGGCTGGCCGAGCATGCGTTCGGGCTGAAGTCGCTCGCGGACGCCACGGCCTTGCGCAACCAGGTGCTCATGTGCCTCGATATCGCCGAGACGCTCGAGGATCCGACCCTACGCTCCGAGTACCTCGGCTTTGTCGTCGTCGGCGCGGGCTATGCCGGCGTTGAGGGACTGGCCGAGTTGCAGGACTTCGCTGCGCAGGCGATCGAGCTGTACCCCCGCTGCCGTGAGCACGGGATGCGCTGGGTCCTCGTCGAGGGCAGGGATCGGATCATGCAGGAGGTGCCCGCGAGCCTGTCGGAGTTTGCCGGGCGCGAGCTGCGCGCACGCGGCATCGAGGTGCGTGTCGCGACGACGTTGCGCGAGATGACGCAGCGGAGTGCGACCCTGTCCGACGGAGAGACCGTGCCGGCGCGGACGCTCGTGTGGACGGCCGGAGTGAAGCCCAACCCGGCGGTCGCCCGCCTCGGCCTGCCGCTCGACGCCGACGGCCGGATCGTGGTCGACCGGACGATGAGAGTGAGCGTTGGTCGGGCTTCGGCGCCCGTGTCCGCCGCCCGTCGGGCCGCAGGCGTGTGGGCGATCGGAGACTGCGCCGCGGTCCCTGACTCCACGAGGCGCGGCCAGCCCTCTCCGCCGACCGCACAACACGCGATCCGCCAAGGTCGCCAGGTCGCGCGTAATTTGGCCGCGACGTTCAGCGGTGGCAAGGCTCGACCGTTTCGCTATCGCACCAGGGGCGTTGTGGCCGAGCTCGGCCACAACAAGGCCGTCGCGATCACGTTCGGGATCCGCTGGCGCGGCTTGCCGGCGTGGCTGATCGCGCGCAGCTACCACCTGCTGTCGCTGCCTGGGATCGGGCGCAAGCTGCGCCTGTTGGCGGACTGGAACGTCGCGCTGGTGTTCGGCCGCGACCCCGCCTCGCCCGGGCGTCTGGGCGCTCGTCCTCCCCTGGAGCGTGACTGACACATACTCGCGCCATCGCCGCGGCGGCGTATCCTGATCTGTAGATGGCGATAAGCGAGCAGATCAAAGTCGACCTGCAGGGGGCGATGCGAGCAGGCGAAAAGCAGCGGGTCGGCGCACTCAGGTTGGTGCTCTCAGAGCTCCAAAAGGCCGCCAAGGAAGCTTCCGACGATGAGCTGACCGTGCTCCGGCGCGAGCGCAAGCGGCGTCTGGAGGCCGCCGCTGCCTACCGCGACGCCGGACATGAGGATCGTGCCGCTGGCGAGGAGGCCGAGGCGCAGCTGATCGGCTCATACCTGCCTGCAGAGCTCTCCGAGCAGGAGCTGGCGGCGATCGTGACCCAGGCCGTGGCTGACAGCGGCGCGCAGTCCCCCAAGGACATGGGCAGCGCGATGAAGCAGGCGATGGCGGTGGTCGACGGGCGTGCGGATGGCAAGCGCGTCTCCGGTCTCGTGCGAGCGGCGCTGCAGGGATGAGGACGCAGATCGAGCTGTCCAACGACGTCGCGGCCGAGCTGGCCGGCAGCCAGGATGCGGTGCTGCGTGCGCTGGAGGCCCACCTTGACTGCAAGGTTTATTTGCGTGGCAACCTGCTGACCTTCGACGGGGACGAGGAAGAGACACACGCAGGCGAGCGAGTCGTGCGCGAGCTCGCAGAGCTGATCGCCGGCGGCCACCAGATCGGCCCGGGGACGATCACCGCGGTCACTGGGGCGCTCGACGCGCATGAATCACCCGCGCGCGTGCTCGAGGATGTCGTCTGGCATCACCGCGGTCTGAGGGTCGCACCCAAGACCGTCAACCAGAAGCGTTACGTGGACTCGATTCGCCAGAACACGATCACCTTCGGCGTCGGACCGGCCGGAACGGGCAAGACGTTCCTGGCGGTCGCGATGGCCGCCGCGGCGCTCTCGCGACACGAGGTCAACCGCATCATCCTCACGCGGCCCGCGGTCGAGGCCGGCGAGCGTCTCGGCTTCCTGCCGGGCGATCTGATGGCGAAGGTCGACCCGTACCTACGGCCGCTGTTCGACGCGCTGCACGACATGCTCGATCCGGAGAAGGTCTCCCAGCACATCGAGCGAGGCGTGATCGAGATCGCGCCGCTGGCGTTCATGCGCGGCAGAACGCTGAATGACTCGTTCGTGATCCTCGACGAGGCGCAGAACACGACCCCCGAGCAAATGAAGATGTTCCTCACCCGCCTGGGCTTTGGCTCGAGGATGGTGGTGACCGGGGATGTGACCCAGGTTGACCTTCCGCGCGAGCAACAATCGGGCCTGATCGCGGTCGGCGAGGTACTCGACTCCGTGGAGGGGATCCAGTTCCTCCGCTTCGGCGGGGAGGACGTCGTGCGTCACAAGCTGGTGCAGCGGATCGTCGAGGCCTACGACGAGCACTCCCAGCGCGAGGTGCCCGCGCGAGGGGCGATTGGCTCGCGTTCGGTTCGCAGCGCCTGAGGCCCGATGATCGAGGTCGAGGTGTTCGGCGCGCGCGGCGACCCCGAGCTGCCGTCGTCGCGGGAGATCACGCGACTCTGTATGCGGACGGCCGCGCGGGTCGGGATCGAGGAGGGACACGTCGCAGTCGAGTTCGTCGACGCGGAGCGGATCGCCGAGCTGAACGCCCGACACCGCAACCGAGATGTCCCCACCGATGTGCTGTCCTTCCCGATCGACGGGGTGGAGTCGATATCCGACGGGGTGGAGTCGGGACCCGACCGGATTCAGTCGGTGCCGCGCGCGCGCGCGCTGGACGAGGAGGTGTCCGGGGGTCGATCGGTGCCCCCGGTTCCTCGCGAGCTCGGCGACATCGTGATCTGCCCGGAGCACACGGTCGACGTCCACGAGGCGGTTGTCCACGGCATGCTGCACCTGTTGGGCATGGACCACGAGAGCGACGACGGCGAGATGCTTGCCGTGCAGCGCGAGCTGCTCGGCGCGGCCGACGGAGGGTGAGCGGGCAATGACGAGGGGTGGCTTCGTCGCGCTCGCCGGAAGGCCGAACGTCGGCAAGTCGACGTTCGTCAACGCGGTGGTCGGCGAGAAGGTGGCGATCGTCTCGGATCGCCCTCAGACCACGCGACGCGCGATCCGCGGCGTGCACCGCAGCGGCGACTGCCAGATGGTTCTCGTCGATCTCCCCGGCGTGCAACGGCCGCGCGACGCGCTGACCGCGCGCATGGCACGCCGCGTGCAGCAGGAGCTCGAGGGTTCGGACGCGACGCTGTTGATGCTCAATGCCGAGCAGGGCGTGGGCCCGGGCGACCGCTTCATCGCCAAGGCGCTCGCCGGGACGCGGGTGCCGCTGGCGATCGCTGTCAACAAGGTCGATCGCCTTTCCCGCGCGCCGCTGATGGGCGTGCTCGAGCAGGCGGCCGAGCTCGAGCCGCGCGCGGAGGTGTTCCCGATATCGGCGCGCCGGGGAACGGGCGTTCACGAGCTCGTCGAGCATCTCGCTGGGCTGATGCCCGAGGGGCCTTTCCTGTTCGCCGATGATGCCGCGAGCGACCAGCCACTAGATCTGCTGCTGGCGGAGCTGATTCGCGAGGCGACGATCCGCCGCACCTTCCAGGAGCTGCCGCACGCGATCGAGGTGCTCGTCGAAGACGTCGAAGCTCCGCGTGCGGGGCTGGCGCGGGTGCGGGCACTGATCTGGGTCGAGACCGAGTCGCAGAAGGCGATCGTGATCGGGTCGCACGGCCGCATGATCAAGGCAATCGGCATCGCCTCGCGACGCGAGCTGGAGCGCGTGCTCGGCTGCCAGGTGCATCTCGACCTATCGGTTCGGGTGCGTCGCGACTGGCGCGGCGATGAAGGCCTGCTCGACCGCTTGGGGATTACCTAGAGGATTCCGATAGCCATGAGCCGTCGGGCAGTGGGGAATCCGAACACACGCGATTGGTCCTACCTTCGGTACACGCGGCGAGCTGTTTTGGGATACCTTCTGCGCCGAGGCAGTCAGCGAGGGAGGGTCGAGATTGTCGGCGAAGTACGCGGTGTTGGGCCTCGTGATCGAGCGCCCCGGTTACGGATACCAGCTGGCGCAGCGCCTGGAGGAGCGTTTTGGCTCGTGTGCGTTCGCACCATCGGGCGTTTATTCGGCACTCGAGCAGTTGAGCCGGGAGCGGATGGTGCGCGCCGCAGAGGAGGTAGCTCCGCGCGCCGATCGTCGTCCAGCTCCACGGGTGATCTACGAGGCGACCGAGCAGGGTGTCGATCACTTCGAGTCGTGGATGCTCGGTTCCTCCGCCGCGCCGCCTCTGCGTGACGAGCTGCACATGAAGATCGCGCTGTGCCGCCCTCGCAACCTCAGACGGTTGATCGACACGGTCTACGGGCAGGAGCTGGCGTGCCTGAGCCGGCTGCGCGATCTCACGCGGCTCTCTGACCTCGAAGCGCCGGATGAGCGGCGGGATTGGTCGAGGTTGATGCGCGTACTCTCGCGCGATGCCGAGATCGCGTCGTGGCGCGCGCGCATCGAGTGGCTTCAGAGCGCGCGCGAGCGGCTCGGGCACCTGCTCGAGGAGTACGAGCGGCTGCAATTCATCCGCGGCCGGGTCGTCCCGCTGCCGCCCGGTGGCACACCACTAGGTGCGGATGGCGCGTTCGAGCAGGTCGATCGATCGCGGGCCGGTGAGCGCCGCGTGTTCCAGGGCCCCTCGCGAGCGGCTCATCCGCACGGCCGACCGGGCGGGCACGAAGCTCATCCCGTGACCGGTGCCGCGGGCGAGGTCGAGAGCCCGGCGCCCGCAGCGTCCGTCCCCGACGCCGTCGCACGTGTATCCGGTGCGCTTGTGCCGAGCGCCCCGTCGGCGTCGGCATCAGCGACCGCGGCGACGCTCGCGCCGGGTACGTTCACAGCTTTCGCGCAAGCCTCCTGGCGATGCCCGACACACCCGCCATGTCCATGTGTGCTCCCCACACGAACGGCACTCCCACCACGTCGAAGCTGCGGCGACGCAGGCGGGCGACCTGGTTGTGCTGAAGTCGCGCCCGGTCGTGCACCGAGCGGGCAGCCGCCGAAGCCGAGGCTGCCACGGCGCGTCGCGTCGCGTCGGACGGATCTGTGTCGACGCTGTCCCGATCATCCGTCGTTGCATCTTCGCTCAGCGCCTCGATGCGCCCGAGCTCGGTGCCAGTGAAGCGAAGCGGCAGCAACGCGTTGACGACCACCACTGCGAGGTCGCGACCGAGCTGACGGCGCAGGCCCTGCTGGACCTCGAGCGCCTCGGTGACCGCCATCTCCGTGCCCAGTGCCACCGCGAGGTAAGCCGTGCGGGTAGGGCTCTCGAGCAGCTCGCGCACCTGGCGTGTCTGTCCGGCGATTGGACCGACACGCGCGATCGCCCCAAACGTTTGCGGTGAGCCGAGCATGCCCAGCGCATGTCCGGTAGCGGGAGCGTCGAGAACGACCAGGTCATGGCCGCCGCTGTGGCCTCGCCTGCTCTCACCGCGGGTCAGCTGCCAAATCTTGACCATCGTCACCAGCTCCTTCGCGCCGGGCGCCGCGGCGGCGAAGTACTGAAAGGTGCCGCTGGAGGCGAGCATCCGGCCTGAGACGCGGCCGCCGAGTGCCTGTAGCCACTCGAGCAATGCGCGGTCGGGGTCGATCGAGATACTCGACAGGCCCTCCTGCAGCCCAATCTCGATGCCCGGCTCGGGCTCGGCGACCCCGAACAGCCCCGGCAGACGACTCTCCTCGCCGACCTCGACCACGATCGCGCGTCGTCCCGTGTTCGCCGCCGCCAGCCCGACAGCGGCCGCGATCGTCGTCTTGCCCACCCCGCCCTTGCCGGTGATCACGAGCAACTTGCGGTCGAGGATCGATTGCATCGCCGTGGGAGTGTGTCTGAAACCGGTGGCCGGGCGGCGGGACCTACAATCGAGCGATCGTGAACCACGGCGCCGACCCGATAGAGGAGCTGCTCGAGTACGACGCCGACGGGCTGGTGCCGTGCGTCGTGCAGGACTGGAGCACCGGCGAGGTGCTCACGCTCGCCTACATGAACGAGCAGGCGTTTCGTCGTACGCGTGAGACCGGCGAGCTTCACCTGTGGAGCCGCTCGCGCGGGGAGCAGTGGCACAAGGGCGCAACCAGCGGCAACGTGCAGGCCGTGCGCGCGCTACGGGTGGACTGCGACGGCGACACGCTGCTGGCGCTCGTGGAGCCGGCCGGCCCCGCCTGCCACACGGGTGAGCGGACGTGCTTTCACCGCGGCGATCTGGAGCCCGGAGCGCCGTACGAGACGCTGCCGGCGCTCGAGCGGACGCTCGTGCAGCGCGCGAGCGCCCGCCCGCAAGGCTCCTACACCGTCGAGCTGCTCGAGGATCCGGCCCGCATCGGCGAGAAGGTGATGGAGGAGGCCGAGGAGGTCGCGCGCGCGGCTCGGCAGGAGTCCGACGAGCGGGTTGACGAAGAGGCAGCCGACGTGCTCTACCACCTGCTGGTGCTGATGCGCAGCCGGGGCCGCTCGCTCACGGACGCCGAGCGGGTACTCGATGGCCGCCGCTCCTAGCGCGCTGGGCGAGATCGCCGTGAGCGTCTCCCCGGACCTGCCGCAGGCGCGCGTGCTCGCGCGCGAGCACGACCTGATCCCACTGCGCTGCAGCTTCATCGAGGATTGCGAGACGCCGGTGTCGGCGTTCCTGAAGCTGCGTGCGCTCGCGCCAGGAGAGCCGGCCTTCCTGCTCGAGTCCGCCGATCAGGGGCAGCGCGTCGGGCGCTGGTCGTTCATCGGGTTTCGACCGCGCGCCGTGCTGCGCTGGTCGCTGGCGGACGGCGGCGATCCCTACGCGCTGGCCGCCGAGCGCGTCGGTCGCTTCACGCAGGCGCCGATGGATGACCCGCCGCCGTTCACCGGCGGCGCGGTTGGCTTCTTCGGGTATGACCTCGTGCGCGCCGTCGAGCCGCTCGGCGATCCGCCGCCCGACGCACTCGGGCTGCCGGACATGGCGCTGATGCTGTCCGACGCGCTGGTCGTGTTCGACCACCTCAAGCACACGGTTACGATCATCGCCAACGCCGACCTGCAGGCCGAGCCGGACATCGAGCGTGCGTACGAACAGGCCGCGCAGACGATCGGCGAAGTGCGCTCCGCGCTCGCCGGTCCCGTGCCGCGTGGCGAGCCGCACGCCGGATCGCACGCGCCAGCCCGCGAGATGCCCGACTTCCGCTCTAACCTCTCGCGCGAGCAGTTCGAAGGCATGGTCGCCCGCATCGTCGAGTACATCTACGCGGGCGATGCCTTCCAGGTAGTGCCCTCACAGCGCTGGTCGGGACCTGCCCCGGTCGAGGCGTTCGCGATCTACCGTGGCCTGCGCGCGGTCAACCCGAGTCCGTACATGTACTACCTGGACTTCGGCGACTTCCAGGTCGCGGGTGCCAGCCCCGAGCCGCTGCTGACAGTCACCGGGCGTCAGGTTGCCACCAAGCCGATCGCCGGCACGCGGCCCCGTGGCGCGAGCCCGGAGGAGGACCGCCGGATCGCGGCCGAGCTGCTGGCCGACGAGAAGGAGCTCGCCGAGCACGTGATGCTGGTCGACCTGGGGCGCAACGACCTCGGGCGCGTTTGCGAGTACGGCAGCGTGATCGTCGACGAGCTGATGGAGATCGAGACCTACAGCCACGTGATGCACATCGTCTCCTCGGTATCGGGCACGCTGCGCGTCGGGGTCGGAGCGATGGACGCGCTGCGCGCGGTATTGCCCGCGGGCACGCTGTCGGGCGCGCCCAAGGTCCGCGCGATGCAGATCATCGACGAGCTGGAGCCGGTGAAGCGGGGAGGCTATGGCGGGGCGATCGGCTACCTCAGCTACGCAGGCGACCTCGACACCGCGATCCACATCCGCACCGTTGTCGTCAAGGACGGCACCGCCCACGTCCAGGCCGGCGGCGGCACGGTCGCCGACGCCAAGCCCGAGTACGAGTACGAGGAGTCGGTTGCCAAGACCCGTGCCGTTATGCGCGCGATTGAGCTGGCGTGCGAACAGCCGGGCTGGTCATGATCGGCGCGTATCTGATCCGATGAAAGTGCTCGTCCTCGACAACTACGACTCGTTCACCTACAACCTCGTCCAGTACCTCGGCGAGCTGGGTGCCGAGGTGCACGCCGTGCGCAACGACCGTGCGAGCGTTCAGGAGCTGCTCGACGGCTCCTACGAGCGCTGCGTTGTCTCGCCCGGGCCTTGTACTCCCGATCAGGCAGGGATCACGCTGGAGCTCGTCCGCCGGATGCCCGAGGCGGGGATCCCGACACTCGGTGTCTGCCTCGGTCACCAGGCTCTCGCGCAGGCATTCGGCGGGCGCTGGAAGCTGCACTCGCCGGTGCACGGCAAGGCGACCAGCATCGAGCACGACGGGCGCACGATCTTTCGCGGGCTCTGCTCGCCGCTGACCGTCGGGCGCTACCACTCGCTGGTAGTCGACGCTGAGCTGCCCTCCTGCCTGGAGGAGACCGCGCGCGGCGGCGGCGTGTTGATGGGCCTGCGACACCGCGAGCTGCCCGCCGAGGGCGTTCAGTTTCATCCTGAGTCCGTGCTCACCGAGCAGGGCCGCGAGCTGCTGGCTAACTTCCTCGAGCGCTAGGTCGCGGAGCGGCTCCGCGCCGGCGGTGTTCTCGTCGGGCTTGTGCCTGACGTCTACTCGGTCAAGCCGACCGCTTCCAACGCCTCGACCGGTTGGTTGAACCAGCGAAAGCGCACCGCCCGACCGTCGCGGATCGTCCACACGTAGCCCTGGCGCCATTGGGCCTTCAGCCCGCTTTCAGACGTGCCGCTGGCGATGCCGATCACGACCACCTCCTCGCCGACGTCCACGAAGCGTTCCGGCACGACGCGAAAGTCCGGGTAGACGTCGCGAATCTTCTGCAACGTATCGCGGCTGTGGCGGGTCCCGGACTCGACTGCGTACGGCGGGTTCACATATTCGAGCTGCGGGTCGATCAGATCGCGGGCCGACCCGTTCGTGTTCCACAGCTCATAGATCCTCCGCACCAGCTCCACGTTCTCCTCGGACATATGCAGTCAGCCTAATCGAGTGGCACGGTGACTCCGCTTGCATTCGCTGTATAGCCATTGCTGTACAGCGTTCATTGTGGGGGCGAGGGTGACCGGGGGCGGCGGCCACACTGGGGCGATGGTGACCGGGGCGGCGGTCACATGAGAGATGGTTCACCGGGGGAGATAATCTTGCGGCGAGATCACATGCCCAACCCGATCCTCACCCGCGCGATCGATGCCCTGGCCGCGCGCAAAGACCTGAGCGCGGAGGAGACCGCGGAGGTGCTCGCGGAGATAATGCACGGCGAGGCCTCCGAGACGCAGATAGCGGGCTTCCTGATTGCCCTCAGGACCAAGGGCGAGACGGTTGAGGAGCTGGCCGGGCTGGCGCGCACGATGCGAGCGCTGGCGGCGCACGTGCCGAGCGACCGTCACGACCTGCTCGACACGGCCGGCACGGGCGGAGGGGCGAGCACGTTCAACGTCTCGACGACCGCCGCGCTGATCGCAGCTGGCGCGGGCTGCGCCGTGGCCAAGCACGGCAACCGCTCCGCCACCAGCAGGTCGGGGTCGGCGGATCTGCTGGAGGCGCTGGGCGCTCGCATCGACCTCGACCCCGCCGGTGTGGCCGGTTGCATCGAACAGGCCGGCTTCGGCTTCATGTTCGCTCCCGCCCACCACCAGGCGACGCGCTTCGTGGTCCCCGTACGCCGCGAGCTGGCCGTGCGCACGATCTTCAACCTGCTCGGGCCGCTGACGAACCCGGCGGGCGCACGCCGTCAGCTGATCGGGGTCTCCGATCCGGCGTTCCTCGAGCGGATGGCCGGCGCGCTGGCGATGCTAGGTGTGGATCGTGCGCTGGTCGTCTCGAGTGAGGATGGTCTCGACGAGGTGTCCGCGAACGCGCCCACGCGGGTCGTCGAGGTAAACGGGGAGGAGCTCACCCGCTACACGCTCAATCCGCGAGAGGTGGGTGTCGAGCCGTCATCCGGGCGTGCGGCGGAGGCGGAGCAGGGCTTCGGCGGCGGAACGCCGGAGGAGAACGCGCGGATCACCCGGGCGATCCTGCAGGGGGGGACGAGGACGGGCGCGCGGGCGGTCCGGCAGGGGAGCAGCTGGCGTCGATCAACGCGGGCGCTGCGATCTACGCGGCCGGGCAGGTGGACTCGATCTCCGAGGGGGTGCAGGCCGCGCGCACGGCGCTGTCCGAGGGCGCCGCTGCGAGCGCGCTCGAGCGCTACGTTGAGGCGAGCCACTCCTACGCGCCGGTGCAGGCGCCCACGTGAGCTCCTCGACATCCTCCACGCCGACCGTGCTCGATCGGATCCTGGCGGAAACCCGCGACGAGGTCGAGCGCCGAAAGCGCGAGTCGCCGCTGGCCGCGCCGGCGGCGCTGGCCGAGCCGGCCGCTGGCCGGCGCCCGCCCGGCGCGGGTGGGCGCCCCTTCCACGATGCGATCCGCGGCGGCGACATCGGCGTGATCGCCGAGTTCAAGCGCCGCTCGCCATCCGCGGGGTCGCTGCACGACTGCCCGGATCTGGCGGAGATCGTCGCCGCGTACGAGCGCGGCGGCGCGGTCGCCCTGTCGATCCTCACCGAGGGCCCCAACTTCGGCGGGCAGCTGCAGGATCTGTGTGCCGCGCGCGCGGCATGCGATCTGCCGCTGCTGCGTAAGGACTTCATCGTCGACTCCTACCAGCTGCATGAGGCTGTGCTGGCCGGCGCGGACGCGGTGCTGCTGATCGTGGCCGCGCTGCCGGACAGCGACTTGGCCGCGCTGCACGACTCGGCGCGCGCGCTCGGACTCGACGTGCTGGTCGAGGTTCACGACCGCGAGGAGCTGCGGCGCGCGCTGGTCATCGGCGCGGACATCGTGGGGATCAACAACCGCGATCTGCGGGACTTCAGCGTCGATCTCGAACGCACCGCCAGCCTGATGGATCACATCCCGGACGGGGTCGCCGTCGTGTCCGAGTCGGGGATCTCCGCGGCCGCGCAGCTGCTGCGACTGCGCGAACACGGCGTCCAAGCGGTGCTGGTGGGGGAGTCGCTGATGCGCTCGCCGGACCCCGCGGCGGCGCTCAGAGCGCTGAGGCCAACGGCCCGCGAAAACATTTAGATAGGCTCGCGCAGAGCTTTAGATGGCGTTGATGGCCACCGCTCATCCTCTCCTCCCATGAAACGTACATTCGCCATCCCATTCCTCGCTGCCCTGATTGGCGGCGGCGTAGTCGTAGCCGTAATTGCCGCGTTCGGGGGGCTCGGCGAAAGCAAGACGATCATCACCACCGTCGACGCCGTCCCGGCGACCCCGACGAACGCATCGCACCGCACCGTCGGGCTGACGCCGCACGAAGTGTATGTGCGCGATGCGCCGGGAGTGGCGTTCGTGACCTCCACGGTCGTGCAGAAATCCGAATCGCCGTTCAACCTGTTCGGCCAGGAATCCCAGCGCCAGGGCCAGGCGACCGGCTCGGGCATCGTGATCGACGCCAACGGCACGATCCTGACCAACTACCACGTAGTCGAGAACGCCGTCAAGGTCACCGTCAGCTTCGAAAAAGGCAAGTCGGTCGAAGCCCAGGTGGTGGGCAAGGATCCCTCCAACGACCTCGCCGTGCTGCGCATATCGACCGATGGTCTGACGCTGCACCCGCTCACGCTCGGTAATTCCAGCACCGCGCAGGTGGGGGACCCCGTTTACGCGATCGGCAACCCGTTCGACCTCGAACGGACGCTGACGACCGGCGTGATCTCCGCTCTGCAGCGCCAGATCACGGCTCCCAACGGCTTCACGATCGACAACGTGCTGCAGACCGACGCTCCGATCAACCCCGGCAACTCGGGCGGACCGCTGCTCAACGCGGCCGGCGAAGTGATCGGGATCAACTCCCAGATCGAGACCGGCGGAACCAGCCAGGGCAGCGTCGGCATCGGCTTCGCCGTGCCGATCAACGCCGCCAAGTCGGAGATCTCCCAGCTTGAGAAAGGCGGGACCGTACGCGGCGCCTACCTAGGCTTGACCTCGCTGACGATCGACGGGTCGCTGTCCGCGCTCAACCTGCCGGTGAAAACCGGCGCTCTCGTCCAGAGCGTCCAGAAGGGCAGCGCCGCATCCAAAGCCGGCATCCACGGCGGCGCGGTCAACGCGAACACCGAAAACGGCCAGGTGGCGGTCGGCGGCGACATCGTCGTATCGATCGACAAGAAACCGATCACCAGCTCTGAAGATCTCGCCAACGCGATCGAGGCCAAGCACCCCGGGGACGTCGTCAGCGTCGGCCTGCTGCGCGGCACCGGCAACGGCAAGTACGAACCGAAAACCGTCAGCGTGAAGCTCGGGACCCGACCCAACTCGGTTCCCAACCCGAACACGCCAGAAGGCTGATGCCAAGAGGGCTCACGCCAGAGGGCTGACTCGGCGCTCGGGGACGCGATGAGTGCCCCCGAGTTCCCCGAGGCGAAGCGTGGTCGGTGCGGCGGCTGGCGCGCTGGCGCTACCGTTGGGGCAATGACGACCACGCCTGAGCCTGTATACGTCACCGAGGCCTCGGTCGACGTCCCGGCTGGGGTTTCGACCGGCGTCGAGCCCGACCGCCAGGAGGTCAGCTCGGCGCGGGTCAAGATCTGCGGGATCACCAACCTTCCTGACGCTGAGCTGGCGGTCGAGCTCGGGGCGTGGGCGCTGGGCATGATCTTCTACGAGGACAGCCCGCGCAGATGCTCGCTCGAACAGGCGCAGCTGGTGGTCGCGGGCGTCCGTCGCCGGGTCGAGCTGTGCGGCGTGTTCGTCAATGCTCCGCTGTCGGAGATCGTCGCCGTCAGCGAGGATCTGGGTCTCAGCCTGATTCAGCTGCACGGCGATGAGGGGCCGGCATTCTGCTCGGAGGTAGCACGACGGACGGGCGCACGGATCATCAAGGCGACGCAGGTGTCGGGGCCGGGTGACGTGCGTGATCTGGAGCGCTTCCACGTGGACTTCCACCTGCTCGATGCGCGCTCCAGGCAGACCGCTCGGCAGGGGATGCGCGGAGGCACGGGTGAGACGTTCGACTGGGGGCTCGTGGCGAGCCGACGCTCACGCGTTGCGCTGATCCTGAGCGGCGGGCTAAGCGCGGCCAACGTCGCCGAGGCGATCGATGTGGTGCGCCCCTACGCGGTCGACACCGCGAGCGGGACGGAGGCTGCACCCGGCCATAAGGACCCGGCGAAGCTGCGCGCGTTCTTCGACGCGGTGCTGCAGCCGCGGCCCGTGTCTCACTCCGAACCGGCAACGATCGGTCGGCCGGCGTGAGCGCACCTGCGGGGGCACACCCTGACGGGCTCAGGCAGGCGAGCGCCGCGGAGCGCGAGGTCGAGCACCGCTTCGGGCCGTACGGCGGGCAGTTCGTGCCGGAGACGCTGATGCCGGCGCTCGCTGAGCTCGAGACGGCATGGCTGCAGGCGCGCGACGACGCCGGTTACCGCGCTGAGCTGGACGCGCTGCTACACGACTTCGGTGGGCGCCCGACGCCGCTGTATCGAGCGAGCAGGCTCTCCGAGCGGGTCGGTCGACCGGTGTATCTGAAGCGCGAGGATCTCAACCACACCGGCTCGCACAAGCTGAACAACGCGCTCGGCCAGGTCCTGCTGGCCAAGCGGATGGGCAAGCAGCGGATCATCGCCGAGACCGGCGCCGGCCAGCACGGCGTCGCGACGGCCACTGTGTGTGCGCTGATGGGCATGGAGTGCGTCGTGTACATGGGCGTCGAGGACACGCGCAGACAGCGCCCGAACGTGCAGCGGATGGAGCTGCTCGGTGCGACCGTACGGCCCGTGGACGCGGGCGCGCGCACTTTGAAGGAGGCGACCTCGGCGGCGATCCGTGACTGGGTGACCAACGTGCAGAGCACCCACTACGTGATCGGCTCGGTCGTCGGGCCGGCGCCGTACCCGGCGCTGGTCCGTGACCTGCAGCGGGTGATCGGCGACGAGGCTCGCGCGCAGCTGCTCGAGCGCGAGGGCAGGCTGCCGGCTCGTGTGGTCGCGTGCGTCGGCGGGGGCTCCAACGCGATCGGGATCTTCGCCGCGTTCATCCCCGACGAGCAGGTCGAGCTGATCGGCGTCGAGGCTGGCGGCGATGGCATCGAGACGAGCCGCCACGGGGCGCCGCTGACGGTTGGCGGGCGAGCAGGGATCCTGCACGGCTCGCGTTCGGCGGTGATGCAGGACGAGGAGGGCCAGATCGTGCAGGCGCACTCGATCTCGGCGGGCCTGGACTATCCGGGCGCCGGCCCGCAGCACGCTCACCTGCGCGACCTCGGCCGCGCGCGCTACGCGGCGGTCACCGATGCGCAAGCGCTCGAAGCATTTCGCGTGCTCGCGCGGCTCGAGGGGATCATCCCGGCGTTGGAGACCGCGCACGCGCTCGCGTGGGTGCTCGCCGAGCCGGACGGCGAGCTCGACCTCGTGTGCCTGTCCGGACGCGGCGACAAGGACCTGGCCGAGGTGTTGGGTTCCGCTGCGCAGCCGGAGAACGCTTCGCAGCCGGAGAACGCTTCGCAGCCGGGGGAGGAGGCGTGAGCACGCTCGCGGCAACCGGCATCGAGCGCCTCGCGGCGGCGTTCGCGCGCACGTCCAAGCGCGCCGCGCTGATGCCGTACGTGATGGGCGGGTTCCCGACGCTGGAGGAGTCGGTGCGGATCGGGCAGGCGTGTGTGCAGGCGGGAGCGGACGTGATCGAGCTCGGCATGCCCTACTCGGACCCGCTGGCGGACGGGCCGGTGATCCACGCCGCGGGCACGCGGGCGCTCGCCGCCGGGGCGAACGTCGCCGGCGTGCTGGAGGTCGCGCGGGCTCTTGCCCCGAGCGTCCCGGTGGTGCTGATGTGCTACGCGAACATGGTGTTCGCCCCCGGCGTCGAGGCGTTCGTCGAGCGTCTCGCGCGCACCGGTGCGTGCGGGCTGATCGTCCCCGACCTGCCACACGGCGAGGCCCCGGAGGTGCTCGAGGCATGTGATCGGCAGGGGATCGCGCTCGTGGCGCTCCTCGCTCCGACGACCACGCCCGAGCGGCTGGCGGCGATCGGCGCCGACGCGCGCGGGTTCCTGTACACGGTGTCGGTCGTCGGCACGACCGGTGAGCGGCGGGCGCTCGACGGGCGACTGGGAGAGATCCTCGCGCGCGCGAAGGCCAGTACGCAGGTCCCGGTGGCGATCGGCTTCGGGATCGGCACGCCCGAGCAGGCCGTGCAGGCCGCCGAAGTGGGCGCCGACGGCGTGATCGTCGGTACGCGCCTGGTGCGCGAGGCCGACGGCGCCGAGGACCCGGCGGGTGCCGTGGCGGCGGTGGTTGGCGAACTGGCCGCGGGTCTCGGCCCAGCTCGCTAGGATTCCGCCGGCATGGGATTGATCCTGACCGTCACGGCCGGCCTGGTCGTCTGGATTGTGTTGTGGGCGCTGGGAGCCAAGGGCTTCGATGCGTTTCTGCTTGCCACCGCGATCATCCTCGTGGGGGCGTCGCTGAAGATCCTCTCCGGTTACCTGCCCGGCCGCCGCAGCTAGACCGCGTGCTCGCGCGCTGGCTGGGCCTCGCCGCTCTCGCCGCCGTGCTTTCGGGGGCGGCCGGATGCGGCGGAGTCGCCGCCTCGAACGTCGCCGAAGCGACCGGCGGTCAGCTCGCGATCTACTCCAGCGAGCCGCTGCAAGGCCCATGGGCGCCGGTCTCCGAACAGATCATCGGCGGCGAGAAGCTTGCGCTGCGCGACGCGGACGGGCGCGCGGGGCCATTCAAGATCGGCTACTTCTCGCTCGACGACGCCAGCCCGAAGACGCACCGGTGGAACCCGGACGTAACCGAAACGAACGCCGAGAAGGCCGCGCAGGACACGAGCACGATCGCCTATCTCGGCGACTTCAACTCTGCTGCGACCGCGATATCGCTGCCGCTGATCAACGCGGCCGGCATCCTGCAGGTCAGCACCGCCAGCCCGTACGTCGGCCTGACCTCCTCGTTCGACGCCGGCCAGGACGAGCCCGAACGCTTCTATCCGAGCGGCAAGCGCACGTTCGCGCGCCTGCAACCGGGCGACACTGCCCAGGCGGCGGCCCAGGTGCAGCTGATGAAGTCGCTCGGCGTGCGCCGCTTGTATGTGCTCGACGACCAGGACCCGTTCGACGTGCCGCTCGCGCAGATCGTCGTGAGCGATGCCGAACACGCGGGGATCGCGGTGCTCGCTCACGACAGTCTCAGCACGGTCGCCGGATCTACGTTCACCGGCGAGATCGAAAAGATCGCCAAAAGCAAGCCGCAGGCGGTGTTCATGGCCGGCGGAGAAGGCGGCAGCACGGCAGCCCTGTGGCGCGAGCTCAATCTCGCCATGCCGCGCGCGCTGCTGCTCGGGTCCAGCGCGATGGCCTCCCCGTCGTTCACGTCGCGGATCGGCAACGCGGCCGCGAAGACCTATCTGACTACACCGGTGCTCGCGCCGGCGCTGTATCCGCCACTGGCACAGGCGGTGCTGGCGGACTACCGCAGGACGTTCGGCAGCGAAGGCACTCCCTCGGCGCTGTACGGCTATGAGGCGATGACCGTCGTGCTCGATGCGATCCGCAGCGCCGGCTCGCACGGCGCTGATCGGCAGGCCGTGATCGACCGCCTGTTCGCGACCTCAAAACGCAACTCGGTGATCGGCAGCTACTCGATCGACCCGAACGGCGAAATCGTGCCCGCGCGCTACGGCGTCGACCGCGTGCTCGGCGGCCGGCCGGTGTTCTACCGCGCGATCGACCTCGAAGGGCCGCAGCCCTAACCGGCGGCCGGCCCTCGCGCCTCGCCGGCGGCCGCGCGCCTGGCCAGCGCCTGGCCTCGCGCCTCGCCGGCGGCCGCGCGAACCGGCTCAGCCTGCCGGCGGCGGCTGCAGGCCGAGCACCAGTCGGTAGCGTTCGATTTCCCCGCCCAGGGCGTGTCCGCCCCCGGCGAGCGTAGTCGCGGAGCGCAGATACGGAAGCAGCGGAGAGAGTTCCGGGGATTCCGTGAGCCCGAGACCTTCGAACAGGCTCAGCAGCGTCGGGAAGTCGAGCATCAGGCTGGGCTGGATGCCTTCGCCGAGCGCGGTCGCCGCCGCCTGACGGGTGGGAGCTTCGGACAGCGTGTTCGGTGGTTTCAGCGCGGCCTCGACCGACGCTTCCGCCAGGCCGAGCACGAACCTCGGGTGGCCGTTGGAGTCGGTGCCGTTGGCGATCTCCAGCACGACCGGCAGCCCGCTCGCGTGGGCGCCGACCGCCGCGTCGGTCCCGGGGATCGACGTGGGCGCGGTCGACCAGCCGGCCTTGCGCAGCTGCGCGGCGAGCTTGCCGACGGCCGCACGGGACTGGGCCGCGTCCTTCGATTCGATGCTCACCGCCGCCTTCAGTTCCAGCAGGCTGCCTCCGGCCGCGAAGATGCCGGCCGATCCCATCCAGCTCGCGAAGTCGCGTTTCGCCTCGGCGGTGTTCGCGCCCATCAGCTTCAGCGGCGTGGTCAGGGTTTCGAGCAGCGGCTTCAGCGCGAAGCCGCTCGAGACGGAGGCGCCTTCGCCGCTCGAGCCTCCCAGCGCGCTGCCGAGCGAGGTGACGCTCTGCAGCCCCTGGACGTCCTCGGCGAGGCTCGCGCCGACGTGGCCGACGCCGAGCGCCAGCCAGGATTCGCCAGGCAGTTCGCTCAGCGCGCGCGCCGCTTCCGGGTCAGACGACAACAGGCCTTCGGCGTGGCTCGCCCCCGACCTGAGGGAGTCGGCGTCGATCGACAGCGAGGTGGCCGCGGGCACCAGTGAGATGTTCGATTGGGAAGTGCCTGCCAACAGGCGCAGGGCGCCGGACAGGCCCGCCTGGGATCCGGCTGCCTTCCCCGTTGCGTGGGATGAGCCGACGTCCGCTGGGTTGAAGTACACGTGCGCGATCGCCTCGTGCGGCGCCGCCGCGAGCAGCTTCGCGTAGCCGCCTTCGTGTGCCAGCGAGGCCGCGCCGAGCGTCGTGTCGATCACGCTGTGCAGCCCGGCTTCGCTGCCGATGACGGCGAAGCGCTGGACGAGCCCGAACGCCAGCCCGCCGCCGGTCGCCTGATAGGTGACCCCCCTGTAGCTCGCGGCGTGCGCGCCCGCGTGTGCAGCCTGGCTGTTGAGGAACGACTGGGCTTTGCCCGCGTCGTCGGTGTCGAGCACGATCGCGCCCTGCGCGTCGCCGGTGGCGAACGGATACGAGGCCGCTGTCGAGCCGTGGAGCAGATCCTGGGCGAGCGGGGTCAGCAGGGCGCTGGCGGAGCTCAGCGATGACAGGAAGACCCCGGCGTGCTCGCCAAGCCAGGGAGCGACGTCGTGCTGGAAGTCGAGATGCGGTGAGCCGGGTGTCTGCAGCAGCGCGAGCAGGCGTACGTACGGGTCGCTCTGGCGGGTGAGCGCGCGGCCGGCTTCCTGGGCGGCGGTCTTCTGCGCGCCGCTCGGGAGCACCGTCGCGCCCGCGTACACGGCCGCCGCGGCGGGGACCGCTCCTGCGGGGTCGGCGTTCGTGCCGCTGCTCTTGCTCGAGCCGCATCCGGCCAGCGCCCCGCCGAGGCTTGTCAGCGCCAGCACGCAAATGCTCGCCACGCAGGCGTTGGCGGCGAGGCGGCTGCGGGGTCGGGTCGAGGATGAGGACAAAGCTGGTTCCTTTCGTGCGCGGAGCGAGCGGCCGGAGGCGATGGCCGGAGCGATCGTACAACCGCGCGCGGAGTGCGGCGCCGATGTGAACCTGCACGACGGCTGTCAGCTCGAACTTCTGCACGCCCTGTTGCACCGTCCGTCGCAAGCGGCCATCTCGCGTCCGGGCCGTAGAAGTCCCCTGTTAGCAGGGGATTTGCATGCCTGAAAGGTGTGTGAGCGGCAGAGTGGGAGAAGATGTGCAAATAGGGTTGCATTGTGGGAGAAAGTGGGATATGTTCGCCGCAGCGAGCCGGGGTGGAGGGGCTCCTCCCACTCCTCCACCTCGGCTCGGTAATCAATTTCGGGAGCTCCCCCAGTGGTCCCCTTTCGCGGCACCTTCGACCATACGCTCGACGCCAAGAACAGGCTCACGGTTCCGGCCCGTTACCGCGCGGCGCTCGCTGAGGGCGTGGTGCTGGCGATGCCCGTGGACCTGAAGCCGTGCGTGGGCGTCTGGCGCCCGGAGGAGTACGAGCGCTACACGCGGCGCGCGCTCGCGGAGCTGCCGCCGCTGTCGCCGCGGCTGTCCGAGCTCGAGCGCTTCTTCTACGGCAGCTCGCACGATGCTGAGCTCGACGCGGCTGGGCGCATCATGGTCCCCGGGTTCCTCGGCGAGCACGCCGCCCTGGCGAAGGAGGTCGTGGTCGTCGGCGTCGGCGATCGCCTCGAGCTGTGGGCCAAGGGCGCCTGGGATGAACATCGACAGACGCTGCTCAGCGGCGTCGCGGAGGTGACCGCACGTGTCGACGACGCTGCTTGACATGACGCTGCGTGATGAGTGCGAGGGCCGGGCGCCGGAGTTGGCCAGGCGCCGTCGCGGGGCCGGTGACTCGGGACTCGCCCAGCGGGGTCGGCGTGGGCCGGCAGCTGGGCCGGCCGGTGCAGACTGTGGTGCGGTGACTGGACAGGCTTCGCACACGCCGGTGCTCGCCGACGAGCTGATCGAGCAGCTCGATCCGCGCCCGGGACAGCTGGCGGTCGATTGCACGTTCGGCGACGGCGGGCATGCGCGGCTGCTGGCCGAGCGGCTTGGCTCTTCCGGGACGCTGGTGGCGATCGACCGCGATCCGCTCGCGGAAGAGCGCTTCGCGGCGCTGGCCGCCGAGACGGCCTGCTCGGTGCGCTTTATTCGCTCCGGCTATGCCGAGGCGCTTGAACTGCTCGCGCGCGAGGGCACTCGCGCGGACATGGTGTACTTCGACCTCGGCATGTCCTCGATGCAGGTGGACACGCGCGAGCGCGGGTTCTCCTACTCCTACGAGGCGCCGCTGGACATGCGCATGGACCCGACGCAGGAGCTCAGCGCGCGCCAGATCGTCGCCGAGTGGGACGAGCGTCGCATCGCCCACACCTTGCGTGACTTCGGCGAGGAGCGCCATGCCGGTGCGATCGCCCGCGCGATCGTGCGCCGCCGCGAACAGGCTCCGATCGAGACCACGCTCGAGCTCGTCGACACGATCAACCTCGCGATCCCCGCCCCGGCGCGCTTCGCCGGCGGGCACCCCGCCAAGCGCTCCTTCCAGGCGCTGCGGATCGCTGTCAACGACGAGCTCGGCCAGCTCGACCGCGCGCTGCCGCTGGCCTGGGCGCTGCTGCGGGAGGGGGGCCTACTCGCGGGTATCTCCTTCCAGTCGCTCGAGGACCGCCGCGTCAAGCACTTCCTCGTCGAGCGTGCCCGCGGCTGCATCTGCCCGCCAGACCTGCCGATCTGCGCCTGCGGTCGCGAGCCGCAGGCGGCGCTGATCACGCGCCGCTCGGTCGTCCCGTCGGCCGAGGAGGTCGCCCGCAACCCGCGTGCGGCCTCGGCGCGGCTGCGCGCCGCGCGGAAGCTCACCGACGACATCGACGACACCGAGGTCACCGGATGAGCCCGCCCGCCGGCGCCGCCGCTCCGGCGGTCCATCGTGGGCGCACCGTCGCGCCCGGCAGACCGCGTGTCGTCCCGCGCGGGCCGAGGCGGATCTCCGGTCCTACCCGTCGTCCCGCCCGCCCCGGCGAGCAGAGCGCGCAGCACGAGCGCGGCCTTGCCGCCGACGTCATCGCGCTCGTCGGGGGTTTCCCGAGCGAGCGTCTCGACCGCCTGATCCGAGGGCGCAGCTGGATCGCGCTGATCGCGTTCGCGCTGATCGGGATCGTCGCGCTGCAGCTGATGCTGCTGAAGCTGAACGCCGGCATTGGGCGCTCGCTCGAGCGCGAGTCGCTGCTGCAGCGACAGAACGCGGCGCTGAGCATCGAAAGCTCCGAACTGGCGGCCGGAAACCGCGTCGAGACGCAAGCCGCAGCGCTCGGCATGGAGCTCGTGCCGGTGAGCTCGCTGCGCTTCCTGAGCGCGAACCCCAGAGCCGACGCGACGCGCGCGGCCTCCGCTCTGAAGGCGCGCGCCCAAGCCCCGACGACCGGCTCTGAACAACCCACGTCGGGCGAAACCAGCTCTGAAACCCCGGCGAGCTCCGAATCGAGCTTGGCGTCGTCCGCCCCGACGACCGACTCCGAAGGACCTGCCTCACCCGCCTCGGGCGAAACCAGCTCTGAAGCCGGCGGCGAATCTGCGTCAGCGCCGGCGAGCGGCGAAGCGAGCACCGTCGGCGGCGCCGCGGAAGCCGCGCCCGCGCCCTCGCCCGCGCCCGCAGGCGCGGAAAGTGCTCCTCAGACTGGCGGCGCAGGGTAGCGGTGCCGGTCGTCCAGCACCGCATCGGGGCGATCTTCGGCTTCTTCTTCGTTGTGCTCGTGCTGGCGGCTGGGCGCACCGCCTATCTCGGCGTTCTGCGCGGCGGCTCGCTGCGCAAGGTCGCCAGCAATCAACAGGCGAGCGACGAGGCGGTGACGGCCCCGCGCGGCACGATCACCGACCGCAACGGGATCGAGCTGGCGGTCTCGGAACCAGCACAGGACATCTCCGCCGATCCGTACCTGCTGAGCGACCCGCTGGACGCCGCGCGGCGCCTGGCGCCGCTGCTCGGGCAGACGCAGGCGGTGCTGCTGCGCAAGCTCTCCGAGCACACCGGCTTCGTGTACCTGCAGCGGGCGCTTCCCGCGCGCGCTGCGCAGCAGGTGCTCGCGCTGAAGATCGAAGGTGTGACCGGCGCGCCGGTGATGCGGCGGGTGTATCCGCGCGGCACGCTCGCAGCGCAGGTGCTCGGTCAGGTCGGAACCGAAGGCGGTGGCCTGTCCGGGATCGAGTACTCGCGCAACAGGCTGCTGGCCGGGCGCTCGGGGAAGCGCCACGTGGTCAGCGACGCGATCGGCCAGCCGGTGTCGATCACCGAACCGCGCCAGGAGGTGCCGGGCGCGCCGCTGGCGCTGACGCTCGACGCGAACATCCAACAGCGCAGCGAAGATGTGCTCAAGGCGGTCGCGCAGACGTTCGACCCGCAGGACGCGACCGCGATCGTTATGGACCCGCGCAGTGGAGCGATCCTCGCGCAGGCCAACTGGCCGCAGGTGAACGCCAACGATCCGGGCGCATCGCCGGCGAGCGACAGCGAGGACCGGGCGGTCGGCTTCGACTACGAACCCGGCTCGACGTTCAAGGCGGTGACGATCTCCGGTGCGCTGCAGCGTGGGCTGGTCACGCCGACCACGGGAATCAACGTCCCCGATCAGATCCAGGTGGCAGACCGGACAATTCACGACGACACCGAACATGCCGAAGAAACCCTCACCACCTCGCAGATACTCGCCCGCTCGAGCAACGTCGGCGCGATCAAGATCGGCGCCCTGGAGGGCGCCGACACGTTCAACTACTGGGTGCATCGGTTCGGCTTCGGGGCGCGTACGGGCGTGGAGCTTCCGGGCGAGGAAACCGGCGTGGCGCTGGCGCTGAACAAGTACTCGGGGTCTTCGATGGCGAACCTGCCGATCGGGCAGGGCGAGCTGGTGACGCCGATGCAGATGGCGAGCGCGTACGCGGCGATCGCCGACGGCGGGATCCTCCGCCCGCCGCACATCATCCGCGCGATCGGCGGTCATCAGCAGCACGAGCCGCGCGGTCATCGGATCATCTCCACGACCACAGCGTCGGAGCTGCGCCACATGCTCGAAGGGGTGCTCGGCCCCGAAGGAACCGCCAGCGAGGTCTCGATCCCCGGGTATCAGCTGGCCGGCAAGACCGGCACCGCCAGCAAGGTCGATCCGGCGACCGGCGAATACTCGAAATCGGCCTACATCGCATCGTTCATCGGCTTCGCTCCGGCAGCCGACCCGAAGCTGCTGTGTGCGGTGGTCGTCGACGAACCGCGCTACGGCTCGATCTTCGGTGGCACGGTCGCCGCGCCGGCGTTCGGGCAGATCATGAGCTTCGCGCTGCCATATCTGGGTATCTCGCCCGGCTGACGCACCAGCGCGGCTCGACCGCGGCTCCGGCTGGAGCGGAAACTAGACTGATTGGCATGCCGTCACGGGGGAACGACCGATGAGGCTGCGCGAGCTGATCGCGGCTGTGGACGTAGCCGGCGGGAGCGATGCCGACGGCGCGAGCGCGGACGTGGAGATCGGCGGGCTGGCGTATGACAGCCGCGCTGTCGAGCCGGGAGACCTGTTCTTCTGCGTGAGCGGTTTTCGCAGCGACGGGCACGAGTTCGCCGCGGATGCGGTGCGCGCGGGCGCTGCGGCGCTTGTGCTCGAGCGCCCTTTGGGCCTCGGTGTGCCAGAACTCGTCGTGCGCTCGGCGCGCGCGGCGATGGCGCCGATCGCGGCGCACTTCTATGGGCATCCGGCGCGCGAGTTGAAGGTCGTTGCGGTGACCGGCACGAACGGCAAGACGACCACCGCGTACCTCGTGCGCGCGCTGCTGGAGGCCGCGGGCGAGCAGTGCGGCCTGCTCGGGACGGTCAAGTCGGTGATCGGCGGGCGTGAGCTGCCGGTCGAGCGGACGACCCCGGAGGCGATCGAGCTGCAGGCCGACCTGCGCGCGATGCTTGACGCGGGTGACACAGCTTGCGCGATCGAGGTGTCTTCGCACGCGCTCGAGTTGGGCCGCGCCGCGGCGATCCCGTTCGCGGCGGCGGTGTTCACGAACCTGACGCAGGACCACCTCGACTTCCATCCGACGATGGAGGACTACTTCCAGGCCAAGCGGCGGCTGTTCCTGCCCGGCGAGGACGGCCTGGCCGGGTCCGGGGCCGGCTGCGCGGCGATCGCGCCGGCGGTGAGCGTGGTCAACGTCGATGACCCCTACGGGCGCCGCCTGGCGGGCGAGATCGACGGCGTGCTGACGTTCGCGCTGGACGCGCCCGCTGCCTACCGGGCGAGCGATCTGAGCTGTGGGCTCGGCGGCTGCGGTTTCCTGCTGCAGACTCCGGACGGGGAGCGACGGCTGTCGCTGCCGATGCCGGGCCGCTTCAACGTGGCCAACGCGCTGGGCGCGCTGGCGGCGGTGCACGGGCTCGGGTTCGAGCTCGACGTGCTGACCGCGGCGCTGGAGCGCGGCGTGCGCGTGCCGGGACGCTTCGAGCCTGTCGAGGAGCGCCAGCGGTTCGCGGTGCTGGTCGACTACGCTCACACGCCGGACTCGTTGGAGAACGTGCTGAGCGCTGCCCGCGGGCTGCTGGACGCGCAGGCGGGGGAGGGGCGCGTGCTGTGCGTGTTCGGCGCTGGGGGCGATCGCGATCGCGGCAAGCGGCCGCAGATGGGCGAGATCGCCGCGCGGCTGGCGGATCTCGTGATCGTCACCTCTGATAACCCGCGTTCGGAGGACCCCGAGCGGATAATCGAGGAGATCATGGATGGCGTGGTGGCAGCCGGCGGTCGGATTCCCGGATGTCCCGGTGAGGGTGTGCAGCGGGATTCGGGGACGGCGAGCGTGCATTCGCTGGTGGATCGGCGGGCCGCGATCGAGCAGGCGATCGGCGCGGCGCGCACGGGGGACGTGGTGGTGATCGCGGGCAAGGGGCACGAGCAGGGCCAGGAGTTCGCGGACGGGCGCAAGTTGCCGTTCGACGACGTGTCCGTAGCGAGGGAAGCGCTGGTCGCGGTCGCCGAGGGGGCCGCGGCGAGAGCCAGCGGGCAGGCCACTGCCGAACGCCCTGAGCGCGCCGGGCGGGCCGCCACGCGATGAGGGACTGGGACGCCAGGCGGATCGCCGCGGCGGCCGGGGCGAGGCTCGTGCGCGAGCCGTCCGCTGACGCGCGCGCCGATCGTGCCACCGCGGCGCCCGGCCCGGAGCGCGCGGGGATCGACTCCCGCTCGGTGTCGGCGGGAGAGCTGTTCGTCGGTTTGCGCGGCGAGCACGACGACGGAGGCCGCTTCGCGGCGCGGGCACTCGCGGCGGGTGCGTGGGGGGTGCTGGTCACTCCCGAGCACGCGCACGCGGCGGCTGCGGCCGGGGTCGCGGATGGTGCCACGGGCGCGGACGGCGGCGTGGTGCTGGCGCACGAGGACCCGCTGGCGGCGCTGCAGGCGCTGGCGCGCGCGTGGCGGCGCGAGTTGGGCGTGTGCGGGGCGAAGGTCGTGGCGGTGACTGGCTCGAGCGGCAAGACCTCGACGAAGGACATCCTGGAGGCGCTGCTGGGCGCGGATCTACGTGTGGCGGCGAGCCCCGGGAACTTCAACACCGAGATCGGCCTGCCGCTGGCGGTGCTCGCGGCCGAGGGCGACGCGCAGGCGCTGGTGCTGGAGATGGCGATGCGCGGTCCGGGGCAGATCGCCGAGCTGACCGCGATCGCCGAGCCGGACGTGGGGGTGATCGTGAACGTCGGTGAGGCGCACCTCGAGCTGCTGGGCTCGCTGGAGGCGATCGCAGCCGCGAAGGCGGAGCTGATCGCGGGCCTGTCCCCGGGTGCGAGCGTCGTCGTCCCGGCCGGCGAGCGGCTGCTGGCGGCGCATCTGCGTGAGGATGTGCACACGATCAGCTTCGGCGAGGAAGGCGATGTGAGGCTGAGCGAGCGGCGCGAGGACGGGAGCGTGGCGATCCTCGCGGGCGGAGCGCTGATCGAGCTGCGACCGTCGTTCGCCCAGGCGCACAACCTGCGTAATCTGCTCGCTGCGGTGGCGGTCGCGCGTGCGCTCGGCTATACCCCGCACGGTGATCTCGAGGTCGATTTCTCGGCGATGCGCGGGCAGCGCGAAGCGCTGGCGAGCGGAGTGGTTGTGATCGATGACTGCTACAACGCCAACCCGATGTCCATGCGCGCAGCGATCGATGATCTCGCCGAGACGGCCCCCGCGCGTCGTGTGGCCGTGCTCGGCGACATGCTCGAGCTGGGGCTCGACTCACCCCGTCTGCACCGCGAGATCGGCGAGCACGCGAGCGCGCGCGGCGTTGAGCTGCTCGTGACGGTCGGGCCGCTGGCCGCCGAGATGCGAGCGGCTTTCGCGGGCGAGAGCCGCTCGGTGCCAGACGCGGCGGCGGCTGCTGAGCTCGTGGGCGGGCTGCTGCGGGAGGGCGACACGGTGCTCGTGAAGGGCTCGCGCGGCGTCGGCCTGGAGCGTGTCGTGGCGAGCCTGTGCGGCGCGTCGGAGCGCCCGCGGCGTGAGCGCAAGCCGCCGAAGAGGGCTCCGTGTTCGCGTCGGGTGCCGGTGCGGGGCGGCGCTGAATGGGCCGCATCCTCATCGGAGGCACGGCCGCACTGCTGATCTGCATCTTCCTCAGCCCCAAGTTCATCGAATTCCTGCGCAAGCGCGAGTTCGGCCAGCAGATCCGCGAGGACGGACCGGAGGGCCACCACCAGAAGGCGGGGACGCCGACGATGGGCGGGATCATCATCTTCCTCGCGGTGTCGGTCCCGTTCCTGATCCTGACGAACTACGAATGGCGCTCGGTCGGCGTGTTCGGCGTCGCGATCGCGTGTGCGCTGCTGGGCTTCGCGGACGACTACATCAAGCTCGTGCGGCGCCGCTCGCTGGGGCTGCGCGCGCGGACGAAGCTCGGCGTGACGATCGCGATCTCGCTGGCGCTGTGGTTTATCGCCGCGCACGAGGCGCACCTGCCGTCGACGCTGGAGCTGCGCTTCGTCGACTACCACATCGACCTCGGGCCGCTGTATCCGCTGTTGATCTACCTGGTCGTCGCGGGTACGACCAGCGCGGTCAACCTGACGGACGGCCTCGACGGCCTCGCCGCGGGGTGCGCGGCGATCGTGCTGCTCGCGTACATCGGCATCACGTTCCTCGCCGGCGACTTCGATCTCGCGATGCTCGCCGGGGCGCTGGTCGGCGGCTGCATCGGCTTTTTGTGGTTCAACGCGTTCCCGGCGACGATCTTCATGGGCGACACCGGCTCACTCGGGCTCGGCGGCGCGATCGCGGGGCTGGCGGTGATGACCAAGACGGAGGTGCTGTTGATCCTGCTGGGCGGGATCTTCGTGATCGAGGCGCTGTCGGTGGTGATTCAGGTGATCTCCTTCCAGATGACTCGCAGGCGCGTGTTCCTGATGGCGCCGATCCACCACCATTTCGAGTTGAAGGCGTGGTCTGAGACGAAGATCATCCTGCGCTTCTGGATCGTCGCCTCGATCTTCTCCGCGATCGGGTTCACGATCTACCGCCAGAGCAGAGGGGTCTAGCGGCCGGCGTCGAAGTGAGCGGGAATGCCATCAGCCGGAAGGATGCCTCGCCCGCCGACCCGGAAAGCTGGTCGGAAGATGCGCGGGACGGCCGGCTCGGGGCGGAGAGCCGCGGCCGCGGCGGGCGCGGGGCAGTCGCTCGAGCACCGCATCCTGGTGACGGCGACGATGTGCCTGCTGGCGTTCGGCGCGGTGATGGTGTACAGCGCTTCCTCGGCCACGACGCTGCTGCAGGGGCACGGTTACGGCAGCGGTTATCTGATCAAGTTCGTCTCCTACGGCGCGGTCGGCCTGGTCGTGATGCGGGTTCTGGCGCGCGACGGGGTCGCGAAAGTGCACAGCATCACGGCGCCGCTGCTGGTGGTGTCGTTCGTGCTGGTGCTCGCCGTGCACGTCCCGCACGTAGGCGTGAGCATCAACGGCGCCCGTCGCTGGATCGGGCCCGGCCCCTTCCAGTTCGAGCCCTCAGAGTTGATGAAGATCGCGCTGGTGCTGTACTCGGCGACGCTGCTGGCGAAGCGCCCGCGCAGCGTTCACGACCTGCGCGAGCTGACGCGACCGCTGCTGCTGGTCGTCGGCTCGGCGGCGGTGCTGGTGTTCAGCGAGCCCGACCTGGGCACCGCGCTGGTGATCACGTTCACGATCGGCGTGATGCTGATCGCGGCGGGGATGCCGATGCAGAAGCTTGCGCTGATCGGCGGCACGGTGATCGGCCTGGTGTTCCTGTACGCGCTCGTGAAACCGTACGCGCGCGCGCGGCTGACGTCGTTTCTGGACCCCTGGGCGCACGCGTCCTCCAGTGGCTTTCAGGCGGTACAGGGTCAGATCGCGATCGGCTCGGGCGGCCTGTTCGGGGTCGGCCCGGGCGAGTCGGTGCAGAAGATCTTCTACCTGCCGGAGGCGCCGACGGACTTCATCCTCGCGGTGATCGCCGAGGAGCTCGGCGTGGTCGGGGTGTTCGCGCTGCTGTTCCTGTACGGGCTGATCGCGTATGCGGGCCTACGCGCGGCGAAGGCTGCACGCAGCCTGTACAGCGCGCTGATCGCCGTCGGCGTGACCTCGCTGATCGTCTCGCAGGCGGCGTTGAACACTTTTGCTGTGCTCGGGCTGGCGCCGCTGACCGGCGTGCCGCTGCCGTTCGTGTCCTACGGCTCGAGCAGCTTGATCGTGATGCTGGCCGCGATGGGTCTGCTGCTGAACGTCGCCTCGGGTGCCACCGGGCACGTCCGCGCTGTCGCTCCGGCGCGCCGCAGCAAGCGTCGCACGGGCTCCGGGCGCGCCGACGCCCGTCCACCCGAACCGGCACGATGGGGCGGTGAACGGAGCGCCGAAGAGGATCGTGATAGCCGCCGGCGGGACCGCCGGGCACGTGGTACCGGCGCTGGCGGTCGCGGACGCGCTGCGGGCTGAGGGAGCAGAAGTGACGTTCATCGGCGCCGGTCGCGCCGAGGCGCAGCTCGTGCCGGCGGCCGGCTTCGAGCTGCACACGATCGCCGTCGAGGGGCTGAGCCGCACGAGCCTCGTGCGCGCTGCGCGCGCGCTGGCGCTGGCCGCCGCGGCGGTGCCGCGCGCACGCCGACTGCTGGCGCGGCTGGAGCCGGACGCCGTGATGGGCGGTGGAGGCTACGTGGCGGGGCCGGTCGGGCTGGCCGCGCTGAGCCTGCGGATCCCGCTCGTGCTGAGCGAGGCGGACAGCCATCTCGGCTTGACCAACCGCCTGCTGGCCCCGTTTGCGCGACGCGTGTGTCTGGCGTTTGCGCTCGCCGGGCGCGACGGGCCGCGCTACCGCGTGACCGGCAGGCCGATACCGCTGTACGCGCACGAGCGTGAGCAGGTGCGTGAGCGCTTTGAGCTCGAGCCGGATGAGACGTGCGTGCTCGTGTTCGGCGGCTCGCTGGGGGCCCGCTCGATCAACCAGGCGGCCGTCGAGGGGCTCGCCGGCGGACCGTTCCGCGTGCTGCACGTGTGCGGTCGGCGCGACTACGCCGAGCTCGCCGCGTTGCAGCTGCCGCCAGGATATGACCTGCGCGAGTACCTCGAGCTCGCCGACTTCGCCGACGCGCTCGAGGCCGCCGACCTGGCGGTGGCGCGCTCCGGGGGATCCGTGTTCGAGCTGGCCGCGCACGGGCTGCCGGCGATCCTGATCCCGTATCCGCACGCCTCCGCCAACCACCAGAGCACGAACGCTCGCTGGATGGCCGACGCGAACGCCGCCGTCGTGATCCAGGACGCCGAGCTGAGCGCCACGCGGCTCGGCGGCGAAGTGGCCGCGCTGCTCGGCGACCGCCGACGGCTGGCGGCGATGGCGGCGGCGGCGGCGGCGCTGGCCCGACCGGACGCGGCGAATGACGTCGCTGCTGAGCTGCTGCAGGCCGCTCGGCGATGAGTGCGCAGGAGCGCCCGTGGAGCGGGCGGCGCGTGCATTTCGTCGGTGTGGGCGGCGCTGGCATGAGCGGCTATGCGCGCGCGACGCACGCCCTGGGCGCCGAGGTCAGCGGCTCGGACGCCCGCGGCGGCCCTTATCTGCGGCGGCTCGCCGCCGACGGCGTGCTCGACGCTGCGATCGGTCACCGCGCGGAGAACCTCCCCGCGGGGGACGGCATCGAGCTCGTTTACTCCTCAGCCGTCGGCGGCGAGAACGTCGAGCGACGCGCCGCCCGAGAGCGCGGCATCGCGGAGCGCTCGCGTGCGGAGCTGCTGGGCGAGTTGACCGCGATGCGGCGCACGATCGCGGTCGCCGGCACGCACGGCAAGACGACGACGGCATCGATGATCGCCCATGCCCTGCGGGCAGCCGGGATGCGGCCCGGATGGCTGATCGGGGCGCCGATCGGCGACGGCCTGGCGAACGCGGAGTGGGGCGAGGGCGAATGGCTGGTGGTCGAGGCGGACGAGTCGGACCGCTCGATGCTCAGCCTGAGCGTCGAGATTGCGCTGCTGACGAACGTCGAGCTGGAGCACCACGCGACGTTCGCCTCACTGGCGCAGCTGCGCGACGCGTTCAGGGAGTTCCTGACGGGGCCGGCGTCGGCCGTCGTGTGGGATCGCCCGGAGCTGCTCGAGCTGCGCGACGGGCCGCTGACGCCGTACGACACGTCCGCGGTCACGCTGAGCGCCGGCGGCTCGCGTTTCCAGTGGCGCGGGAACGAGGTCTCGCTGGTGGTCCCCGGCGCGCACAACGCGCTCAACGCGACCGGCGCGCTTGAGGCAGCAAGGATCGCGGGCGCCGACCCTGAGCGGGCGATCGCCGGGCTGGCGGGCTTCCACGGCGCCGGCCGGCGCTTCCAGGCGCTCGGCACGAGCACGCGCGGCGCGCTCGTGTACGACGACTACGCCCACCACCCGACGGAGGTCACCGCCACGCTGCAGGCGGCGCGAACGTTCCCGCACGAGCGCCTCGTGGCCGTGTTCCAGCCACATCTGTTCTCGCGCACTGCGCTGCTCGCCAGGGAGTTCGGTCGCGCGTTGGCGCTCGCCGACGAGACTGTCGTGCTGGATGTGTACCCGGCGCGCGAGCGTGCCGAGGATCATCCAGGTGTGAGTGGGCTGCTGATCGCCGAGGCGACCGCCGACGCGTCTGGCGGAAGGCCGGTGTACTGGCTGCCCGCGTTCGCCGACGCCGAGCCGGTGCTGCAGGCGATGCTCAGGGAGGGAGACGTGTGCGTGGTGATGGGCGCCGGTGACGTCGACGAGCTGGGGCGCGCGCTGGTGGGTGCGTGAGCCGGCCGCCGGCCGTACGACAGGACTTCCCGCTCGGGAAGCTGACGACCGTGCGCACCGGCGGGGCCGCGGAGTTCTTCGCGCGCGCGGGCGGCGAGGGCGAGCTGATCGAGTTGCTTCAGTGGGCCGGCGATGCTGGCCTGGAGATCGGCGTGGTCGGCTCGGGCTCCAACCTGCTGGTCGCCGATGACGGCGTGCCCGGCCTTGTGATCAAGCTCGACGGCGAGCTCGCCGCGATCTCGATCGAGGGCTGCTCCGCGTTGTGCGGCGGTGGTGCGCGCTTGCCGGCGGTGGCGGCGCGCGCGGCGCGCGCGGGTCTGTCGGGGATCGAGTTCGGCGTCAACATCCCCGGCACGGTCGGCGGCGCGGTGCGGATGAACGCCAACGCGTACGGCGGCGAGCTCGAGCGCGTGCTCGAGTGGGTCGAGATCGCGACGGCCGCCGGCCTGCAGCGCCGCGCGCCGAGCGAGCTCGGGCTCGGCTACCGCCGCTCGGCGCTGACGGACGGAGAGATCGTCGCACGCGCTCGACTGAAGTTGGCGGACGCGGACGCCGAGTCGGTCAAAGCGACGCTCGAGCAGATGCGCCGCCGCCGCCACGAGGCCCAGCCGCAGGGGATCAAGACGTTCGGTTCGACGTTCAAGAACCCGGAGGATCCGCGCGCTGAGGGACGCAGCGCCGGGCTGCTGCTGGCCGACGCCGGATGCAACGGCCTGGCGGTCGGCGGCGCCCGCTTCGCGCCGAAGCACGCCAACTTCATCGAGAACACCGGCAGCGCGACGACAGCCGACGTGATCGCTGTGATGGGGGAGGGCCGCCGCTTGGTGCTCGAGCGGTTTGGCGTGGCGCTCGAGCCGGAGGTGCAAACGCTCGGCCAGGTCCACTTCCCGTGGCAGGTGGCCTGAGCTCTGGCCTGCTAGCGCTGGCGTGGGTCGATGCCTTCGAGCGGCCAGTGGCGGACGACCCCAGGGCGCCAGTGATTGTCCTCCTCGCGCGTGAGGATGAAGCGGCTGATCGCCATCTGACCGCCCTCGTGGTCCCCGTAGAGCAGATCGACGGTCAGGGTCTCGCCGGCGAGGAACGCCGCGTGCAGACCCTCGCGGAAGGGATCGTCGGGCTCGCGTATCGCCCCCTGCCAGAAACCAATGTCGCCGGCTGGCACGTACAGATCACGTGACTGCGTGCGATGCTCCGCCGGCTCGAGGTGAGAAGCGCTCAGCTCAGGGCGCCGCGCCGTCAGGTGCCAGGCTTGAAGGACCGCGAGGCCGTTGCCGACATTGCGCAGGGGGATCACGAAGTAGTAGTTCTCGTCCTCGCCGTCGCCTGCACGCTCGACTGCGGCCATGCCGCCTTCGACGTTCACCAGCCGTCCCTCGCCAAAGCGGACCGTCTCGGGCGGATCGGTCACACGCGAGGGAGCGAGCACAGGCCGCAGGCCGACCAACAGCGCCCGCTCGGCAATCGCCGTCGAACGCTCCGCAATACGTGTCGAGCGCTGTCCGAAACGCACCGAGGAGAACGTCGCCACGGCAAGCACGAGCGTCCCGGCCGCGGTTGCCAGCGAGGCTATCGTCGGCCAGTCGACGGCGAAGGGCAGAGTCATCGACTGGATGTTCTCGCCGGCCGCGGACGGTGGGGAGGATCGGAGCGCGCACGCGCGGGAAACGGGTAGGGGTTCTCGCCGCGGGGTCGAAGAACCCCGTCAATGGCCCGCTCGCTCGCCGCGCCCGCATCTCGCCGCGTCCCACCGAGACGCTCGCGCGAGGCGCCCGCGGTCCTGCGCCTGCTGCGCGCGGGCGCACAGCGAATCCGCGCTTGGTTCGCGTTCGTGTGGACGAGACGGCGGCTGCGCATCGCGCTGCTGGCGGTGTTGATCGCGCTGCCGCTGCTCGGCGGCGGATGGCTGTTGCTGCGGCATTCGCCGCTCGTGTCGGTCGAGCACGTGAAGATCAGCGGCGTCCACGGTCCGAGCGCGCACGCGCTGGACGCGGCCCTGTCGGACGCGGCCAAGGGCATGAGCACCCTGGACGTGCATCCGGCGGCGCTGATGGCGGCGGTCTCGTCGTTTCATCTGGTGCGCGAGGTGCGGGCATACCCGAGCTTCCCCCACGGGCTGAGGATCGCGGTCGTGGAGCAGTTGCCGGTCGCCGCTCTGGACGTCGGAGGCTCGCGTACGGCGCTCGCTGCGGACGGTGTGGTGCTCGGGCCGGCGCTGTTGTCCAGCTCGCTGGCGACCGTCAGCGCGTCGCTCGAGCCGGCCGTCGGCAGGCGCGTGCGCGGCGCCAACCTGCTCGCGGTGCTGAGCGTCCTCGGCGCCGCCCCAGGCCCGCTCGTGAAGCTTGTCGAACGCGGTTACACGGGACCGAAGGGCTTGACCCTGGTGATGCGGGGCGGCCTGTTGGTGTACTTCGGTAACGCGGTGCGCCCGCACGCCAAGTGGCTGTCGCTGGAGCGCGTGCTCGCGGACTCGAGCTCCGCGGGTACCTCCTACGTCGACGTTCGCGTGCCCGCGCGCCCGGCCGCTGGTTTCCCCGCAGGGGTCTCTCCGCCGGCCGCCTCGGAAACGTCCGGCGCGAGCGAACCGGCGGGCGGCTCGGAATCGACGGTCGCCTCGCTTGCGGCCGGCCTGAGCGCCGGCAGCGGCGAAGCCGGACAGCCATCCGAAGAAGCGGCGAGCACTACCTCAGGCGCTAGCGGCGCCTCCGCAGCGCCGACTTCATCCTCGGAATCATCGGCAGCGCCTGCCGCAGAAACTGGTTCCGGCAGGGAAGTCGAAGGAGCTCGGGAAGGGGGAACGGTCGGGGGTTAACAATGACTCAACCTCAAGTCTAGGTTGAGGGCACATGTCGGTCGATCCTCATGCAGTGGTCGAGAGTCGGGCGATCTGCAACGATTGTTGCGAGACTCGGCGTTGTCGTTGACAGGGCGAAGATCCCTGCATAACGTGCACAACCCGGCGGTTCGGCGACCAGGTATGCTGCGAACCCTACATTTCTACTGAAGGCTTCGGACAGAACCATCATGGAGAGCAGCGGAAGCTATCTGGCAGTAATCAAGGTCGTTGGCGTTGGCGGCGGCGGCACCAACGCGGTCAGCCGCATGGTCGATGCCGGCCTTCGCGGTGTGGAGTTCATCGCCGCCAACACTGACGCGCAGGCGCTCGCGATGTGCGACGCCGACATCAAGCTGAACATCGGCCACGAGTCGACGAAGGGCCTCGGCGCGGGCGCCAACCCGGACGTCGGGCTGGCCTCCGCGTCGGAGTCGCGCGACGACATCAAGGAGGCGCTGAAGGGCGCTGACATGGTGTTCGTGACCGCGGGCGAGGGTGGCGGCACAGGCACGGGCGCCGCCCCGGTGATCGCGGAGATCGCGAAGAACGAGATCGGCGCGCTGACTGTCGGCGTGGTCACGCGCCCGTTCGACTTCGAGGGCTCCCAGCGCGGTCGCCAGGCGACCGAGGGGATCGAGCGCCTACGCGAGGTCGTGGACACGCTGATCGTGATCCCGAACGAGAAGCTGCTGGCGGTGGTCGAGCGGCGCACGTCGATGCTGGACGCGTTCCGCGAGGCGGACAACGTGCTGCGCCAGGGCGTGCAGGGAATCACCGACCTGATCACGATCCCCGGCCTGATCAACCTCGACTTCGCGGACGTGCGCACGATCATGGAGGACGCCGGCTCGGCGCTGATGGGAATCGGCACCGCGAGCGGCGAGACCCGCTGTGCAGACGCCGCCCGCGCGGCGATCTCCTCGCCGCTGCTGGAAGAGTCTGTCGACGGCGCCACGGGGATCCTGCTGAACATCACCGGCGGGCGCGACCTGGGCCTGTTCGAGGTCAACGACGCGGCCGAGATCATCCAGAACGAGGCCGACCCGAACGCGAACATCATCTTCGGCGCGGTGATCGACGAGACGATGGCCGACGAGGTGCGCGTGACGGTCATCGGCACCGGCTTCGACCATCGTCCAGGCCGCACTCCGCGTCGCGAGAGCGGCCGCGCAGCCAGACCGGACCGGGGTCCCAGCATCTCAGATCGCCAGCGCTCGACGCTCGAGATCTCAGACGAGGACATCGACGTCCCGCCGTTCCTGCGCTAGCGGCGACCCTCGTCATTCTTGATATGCGGTGCCTATGCGGTGCCGATCAGTGCACGTCGAGTGGCTGGACGTGCGAGACCAGCCGACCCTCGCTGAGCACGTGCACGGCGAACCCGAGCGGCTGCTCCTCGAACGTCGCGGGCAGGCCCTCGTCAGGGCGCAGGTCGATGCGGAGCGCCGAGTTGGTGCTCGGGCAGATCAGCAGCGGCCGTCCCGCGAACGTCGTAGTGACGGTGCGGTGCACGTGCCCGCAGCTCACTGCGAGGACCTGAGGCTGAGTTTCTAGCAGCGACTCGAGACGGGCCGCGTCGTGCTCGTCCATCGCGATCGCGTCCATCGCGACGATGCCGCACGCGACCGGCGGGTGGTGCAGCGCGAGCAGCGTCGGCCGCGCCGGCTCCTCCTCGAGCGTCGCCGCGAGCCACGCCAGCTGGTCGGCCGCCAAGGCGCCGCCGACCATGCCGGGCACACTGGTGTCGCAGCCCACGAGCCGCAGCCCGCCGACGTCGGCCCGGACGTTCACGGGCGCGCCGGTCGCACTCGTGCGCCCGGCGAAGCTCGCGGCCAGCAGGTCGCGGTCGTCGTGGTTGCCCGGGATCGCATAGACCGGGATGTCCATCGTGGCGAGCATCCGCTGAGCCCGCTCGTACACCTCTGCGGACGGCTCGTCGGCGACGTCCCCGCACACCAGCATGCCGACGGGCCGGGGGCGAAGCTCGCTCGCGGCGGCGATCGCGTGCGCAAGGCGTCGCTCCGGCCCGTCCTCGCCCGCCCGTAGGTGCAGGTCGCTCAGCTGGAGCAGGAGTGTCGCATCGCCCGCGAGTCCCGGGGAGGTGCTCATCATCGAATCATCGCCCCTCCCGGCGGTCGATCAGGTCCAGCTCACGCCGAATGGCCGAGTGAGCGCAGGTCCTGTCCCGATCCGTCTCTCCGGTCGGAGTCAGGAGTATCGTGTCTTTGTGCCAGAGCAGCTCGACTTGACCATCGTCTACGAGCCAGGCGAGGACGGCTGGATCATCGCCTCGATCCCGCAGGTCCGCGGCGTGTTCAGCCAAGGCCATACCCGTGAGGAAGCGCGTGCGAACGTGATCGACGCGCTGTGCGTGATGCTGTCTCCTCTGCCGGGGTCTGCTGACGACGAGGGATTCGAGCGCGAGGCACTGCATCTGACCATCGCCGCTTGAAGCGACGCGATCTCGAGCGCCACCTGCGGGCAATGGGATGCCGCCCGCTCAGGAGCAAGCCCCGTTGACCGGCGCGCTAGCCTGCGCCTGAATGGCCTCGGCTCCCCCCGCACTGCGCCGTACCCCGCTGCATGACCGCCACGTCGAGGCGGGAGCGAAGCTGGTCGATTTCGCCGGCTGGGAGATGCCCGTCCAGTACGAGGGGGTCATTCAGGAGCACATGGCGGTGCGCGAAGCGTGTGGGATCTTCGACGTGTCGCACATGGGCGAGATCGAAACGAGCGGCCCCGGGGCGCTTGAGCTGCTGCAGCGCCTGCTGTCCAACGACGTCTCGAAGATCGCGCCGGGCGGAGCGCAGTACAGCGTGCTGTGCCGCGAGGACGGGGGCGTGCTCGACGACCTGTTCACCTATCGGCTCGACGTCGAGCGCTATCTGACGGTCACCAACGCGGCCAACCACCTGCGCGACTTCGCGTGGTTCAACGCCAAGGCGATGGACGCGGCCGATGTCGAGGTCAGCGACCGGCTCGATGACTGGGCGATGCTCGCCGTCCAGGGTCCGCTCGCCAGGGAGATCGTCCAGGCGGTCTCCGACGCGCCGTTGCCGGCCCGGATGACCGCACACACGCTGCGCCTGGCAGGAGCGGAGGTGCTGGTGTGCGGCACCGGCTACACAGGCGAGGACGGCGTGGAGCTGCTGTGTGCTCCCGGCGACGCGCCCGCGCTGTGGGATGAGATCGTGCGCCGCGGCGCCGTGCCCGCTGGCCTCGGCGCGCGCGACACGCTGCGCCTGGAGGTCTGCTTTCACCTTTACGGCAACGACCTCAGCGTCGAGCGTGGCCCGATCGAAGCCGGGCTCGGCTGGTGTTGCAAGGAGGACACTGGTTTCATCGGCGCTGATGCCGTGCGCGCGATCCGCGACGCTGGTCCCGCCGAGAAGCTCGTCGCGTTCGCCGTCGACGGCCCCGGGATCGCGCGCCCGGGCAACCCGGTGATCGGCGGCGGAGAGGTCACCAGCGGCACGCTCTCGCCCTGCCTGCAGACCGGGATCGGACTGGCGTACGTGCCGAGCGAGCACGCGGCCGTGGGCACTCACCTCGAGATAGACGTTCGTGGCAAGATGCGCCCCGCCGTAGTCAAGGACAAACCGCTCTACAGAAAGGGCTCGTGAATGGCCCAGGCCAGCTACCCCGACGACCTGCTGTATCACCCCGAGCACGACTGGGCGCGCATCGACGGCGACGTGGCGAGCATGGGGATCACCTGGTACGCGCAGGACTCGCTCGGCGAGGTCGTGTTCTTCGACCCGCCCGCCGTCGGCACGATGCTCACCAAGGACGCCTCCTATGCCGAGGTCGAGTCCGTGAAGGCGGTCTCCGACGTGATCGCTCCGCTGTCCGGGGAGATCGTCGAGGTCAACGAGGCGCTGGCCGAGAACCCAGCGATGATCAACGAGGACTCCTACGGCGAGGGCTGGCTGGTGAAGGTGCGCCTGTCCGATCCGGCCGAGAGCGAGACGCTGCTCAATGCCGCTGCCTACAAGGCGCTTCTGCCCGGCTAGGCTGCTGTGTAGTTGAGCCGCTACACCGCCATCACCCCGCAGGACCTCGACGCGATGCTCGCGGCGATCGGCGTCGGCTCGCTGCAGGAGATCTTCGACCGCCAGATTCCCGACGCGGTGCGCCTCGGCCGCGCGCTCGAGCTGCCCGACGGGCTCCCCGAGCAGGACGTCTACGAGCACCTGCGCGCGCTCGCCGCGCGTAACACCAGCGCCGAGGACGAGCTGAGCTTCATCGGCGCCGGGATGTACGACCACTACGTCCCCGCGCTGATCGACATGCTGATGGAGCGCTCGGAGTTCCTCACGCCGTACACGCCCTACCAGCCGGAGATCTCCCAGGGTGGGCTGCAGGTGATGTTCGAGTACCAGACCGCGATCTCCGAGCTGACCGGGCTGCCGGTCTCGAATGCGTCGGTCTACGAGGGCCCCTCGGCGGTCGCCGCGGCCGGCTATCTGGCGAAGCTCCACAACGGCGGTCGGCGGCTGGTCGTGAGCGCCGGACTGCATCCCCATTCGCTCCAGACGCTGCGGACCAATGCCCACGGCTACGGCATGGAGGTCGTCGAGGTGCCGCTCCGCGACGGCGTCACCGATCCCGAGGCATGGGTCGCGGCGATCGACGGCGAGACGAGCGCAGCGATCTTCGCCCAACCGAACTTCTACGGCGCGGTCGAGGACGCCGCCGCGCTGAGCGCCGCCGCCAAGGCTGCCGGTGCGTCAGCCGACCCCGGCGCGGGCGAAGTCGGCGCTAACGGCAACGGTGGGCGCGTACCGATCGTCGTCGCGCAGGTCGACCCGATCACGCTGGGCATCCTCGCCCCGCCGGGCGACTGCGGCGTCGACGTCGCGGTCGGTGAGGGTCAGGCGCTCGGCAATCGCCTCGACTTCGGCGGGCCGTCGTTCGGCCTGTTCGCCGCGCGCGAGGAGTACCTGCGGCGGATGCCCGGACGGATCGCGGGGGAGACCGTAGACGTCGATGGTCGGCGCGGCTTCGTGCTGACGCTGCAGACGCGCGAGCAGCACATCCGCCGCGAGAAGGCCACGTCGAACATCTGCACCTCGCAGGCGCTGAACGCGCTCGCCGGTGTCGTCTACCTGAGCTGGCTCGGCCGGCGCGGGATCGTCGAGCTCGGCGAGCTGCTGCTGAACCGCACCCACTACGCGCGCGAGACGCTCACAGCGCTCGACGGCGTGGAGAAGCTGCACAGCCAGCCGGTCGTGCGCGAGTTCGCTGTGCGACTGACCGACCCCACCGGCAGCCCTCTCGACGTCGCCTCCGTGCGCAGCCGTTGCACCAGCCAGGGGGTCAACCCGGGGATCGACCTGCACGCGCTCACCGGGCGCGCAGAGGACCGCGGCGGGCTGCTCGTAGCGATCACCGAGCGGCGCTCGCGCGCCGATATCGACCGGCTGGCCGACGTGCTCGCAGCGGCGGTCGCAGCTACCGCTCGGACATCAGACAGCGAGGCGACGGTGCCCGCATACCCGATCGCGGGGCGCAGGTGAGCCCGATCGACGAGAACCACCTCCATTCCGACCCGGGCATCGAATCCCACCACCCGAACGGGACGAGGCCAGGAGGCGCAGTCGCCGTGGGCGCGACGCCGCTGCAGCGAGAGCCCGCGCGGACGATCTTCCAGAAGGGCGCGCCCGGGCGGCGCGCGTTCGCGTGCCCGGAGATCGACGTGCCCGCGGTCGACATCGGCGAGCTGCTCCCCGAGCGCTTCCGCCGCGCGGCGCCGCCGCGTCTGCCTGAGGTCTCCGAGCCGGAGATCGTGCGCCATTACGTCGGTCTGTCGAAGCGCAACTTCGACCTCGACTCGGGCTTCTACCCGCTCGGCTCGTGCACGATGAAGCACAACCCGCGACTGCACGAGCGCGTCGCCGCGCTACCCGGACACTCGCGGCTGCACCCGCTGCAGGACCCCGAGCGCGCACAGGGCGCACTCGAGCTGATGTGGAACCTGCAGGGCGCGCTGTCGGAGATCGCCGGCCTGCCGCACGTCTCGCTGCAGCCGTCCGCCGGCTCGCATGGCGAGCTCGCCGGGGTGCTGCTGACGCGCGCCTACCACGAGGACCGAGGCCAGGCGCGCCACAAGGTCCTGACCCCGGACACCGCCCACGGCACCAACCCCGCGACCGTCACGATGGCCGGGCTGGAAGTCGTCAAGGTCGCCACCAACGAGCACGGTGGCGTCGACGTCGACGATCTGCGCGCGAAAGCCGACGAGGACGTCGCGTGCCTGATGCTGACAAACCCGAACACGCTCGGCCTGTTCGACCCCAACATCGCGGAGATCGCCGAGATCGTCCACGGCGTGGGCGCGACGCTGTACTACGACGGCGCCAACCTCAACGCCGTCATGGGGCTCTCTCGGCCCGGCGACATGGGCTTCGACATCGTGCACTTCAACCTGCACAAGTCCTTCACCCAGCCGCACGGTGGCGGCGGCCCGGGCTCCGGGCCGATCGCCGTGTCCGAGCGCATCGCCCCGTTCCTGCCGTTGCCGATCGTCGCTCGGGAAGCCGACGGGACGTTCGACCTCGACCACGGGCACGGTCGTGTCGGCTCGAAGTCGATCGGGCGCCTGCGCGGCTTCCACGGCAACTACGGCTGCTTCGTCCGCTCCTACGCCTACATCTGCTCGCTCGGCGGCGACGGGCTGAGAGATGCGTCCGAGACGGCAGTGCTGAACGCTAACTACCTGCTGGCACGCCTGAAGGAGCGCGGCGTCGCGGAGTATCTGCAGCTCGCCTACGGCGAGCTGTGTATGCACGAGTTCGTGCTGTCAGGCGGGCCGATGAAGCGCGCCCTGCAGATCAAGACGCTCGACCTCGCTAAGCGCTTGCTCGACTTCGGCTTCCATCCGCCTACCGTGTACTTCCCGTTGCTCGTCGACGAGGCGCTGATGGTCGAGCCGACCGAGACCGAGACCAAGGAGACGCTCGACGCCTTCGCCGACGCGATCGCCGCGATCCTGAAGGAGGCCGCCGAGAACCCCGAGCTCGCGCGCGCCGCCCCCTACAGCACGCCGGTACGCCGCCTGGACGAGGTCGCGGCGGCCAAGCGTCCGGTGATCCGAGAGGCTCTCGCGCGATGATCCGGGCGGCTCGCACGGTGATCCGACAGGCGCTCGCGTAAGGTCCCCGGCGATGGCGATCGAGTACCGCAAACTCGGCAGCACCGGCGTCAGCGTCAGCCCCCTGTGTCTCGGGGCGATGATGTTCGGCGCGTGGGGCAACACCGACCACGAGGACTCGATCGCGATCATCCACCGCGCGCTCGACGCGGGCATCAACTTCATCGACACCGCCGACGTCTACTCGCGCGGAGAGTCCGAGGAGATCGTCGGCAAGGCGCTTGGCGGCGGACGGCGCGACTCGGTCATCCTCGCCACCAAGGTCCACGGCAAGATGGACGACGAGGACCCCAACCAGTTCGGCAACTCCCGCCGCTGGATCATCGAGGAGGTCGAGAACAGCCTGCGGCGGCTGAAAACCGATTGGATCGACCTCTACCAGATCCACCGTCCTGAGCCCGACACGGACATCGACGAGACGCTCGGCGCGCTCACCGACCTGGTGCGCGCCGGCAAGGTGCGCTTCATCGGCAGCTCGACGTTCCCGGCCTATCAGATCGTGCAGGCGCAGTGGGCGGCGCAGCGGCGTCAGCGCGAGCGCTTCATCTGTGAGCAGCCGCCGTACTCGATGCTGATCCGCCGAATTGAGGCCGACGTGCTGCCGGTGTGCGAGAGCTACGGCATGGGCGTCATTCCCTGGAGCCCGCTCGCCGGCGGCTGGCTGTCGGGCAAGTACCGCAAGGGCGGCGACTCGCCCGCTGCGAGCAGGCGCGCGCAGATGCTCCCCTCCCGCTATGACATGTCGATTCCGGGCAACCAGGCCAAGCTCGACGCTGCCGACGCGCTCGGCGCGCTCGCGGACGAGGCCGGGATGTCGTTGATCGAGATGGCGCTCGCGTTCGTCGTCAACCACCCGGCGGTCACCGCCGCGATCATCGGACCGCGCACGATGGAGCAGCTGGAGAGCCAGCTTCCGGCGCTCGAGCGCTCACTCAGCGCCGACGTGCTCGACCGGATCGACGAGATCGTTCCCCCGGGGTTGAACGTCAACCCCGCCGACACCGGCTGGGATCCGCCGTGGCTGACCGACAGCGCCCAACGGCGCCGCACGCTGACGGGCACCAGCTAGCCGACGTCGGGCCGCGGGTGGGCTTGCATACATGAGGATCTTCTCCGGCATCCAGCCCACGGGGCGCAAGCACCTCGGCAACTACATCGGCGCGATCGCCCAGTACATCTCCAGCCAGGAGCGCGGCGAGGGCATCTTCTGCATCGTCGACCTGCACGCGACGACCGTCGCCTACGACCCCGTAGAGCTGCGTGAGCGTCTGTATGACACGGCCGCGATCCTGCTCGCGGCGGGGCTCGACCCTGAGCGCTGCATCCTGTTCCGCCAGAGCGACGTGCCCGAGCACACCGCGCTGGCCTGGTTGCTGTGCAGCGTCACCGAGCTCGGGCGCCTGCAGCGGATGCACCAGTTCCGTGACAAGTCGCTCGCCCAGCGCGAGCTCGTATCGGCCGGCCTGTTGCTGTACCCGGTCCTGCAGGCTGCCGACGTGCTCGCCTATCGCGCCGAGGAGGTCCCCGTGGGCGAGGATCAGCGCGAGCACCTCGAGCTGATGCGCGACGTCGCCCGGCGTTTCAACGCGCGCTTCGCCGAAGGCGAGCAGGTGCTCGTCGTCCCCGAGCACCGCATCCCGGCGGTCGGAGCGCGGATCATGGATCTGCAGGATCCGACGAGCAAGATGTCAACCACCAGCGGCTCCGAACAGGGCACCGTGTACGTGCTCGACGAGCCGAAGGCGATCGAGAAGAAGCTCAAGAGCGCGGTCACCGACTCCGGTAGCGATGTGCGTCGCGCGCAGGACAAGCCCGGGATCAGCAATCTGATCGAAATCCTTGCAGCCGTGCGCGGAGTGGATCCCGCGGCGATCGAGTCCGAGTTCGCGGATCTGCGCTACGGCGAGTTCAAGACAGCGGTCGCTGCCGGCGTGGTGGAGTATCTGGCGCCCGTGCGCGAGCGCTATCGGGAGCTGCGCGCCGACGAGGACGAGCTCGAGCGAATCATCACCGCCGGCGCTGGGCGAGCGCAGGCGATCGCGGCGGACACGCTCGCCGACGTGCGCGAGCGGATGGGCGTAGGCGGGGCCGGCCGGTGAGGGGCGCGCCGCATAGCGGGGTCGCCGCGCTGCATGTCGGGGGCGCTCCGCTGCATGTCGGGGGCGCTCGATACCTTGCGCTGATGAGCGTCCTCTGTTTTCTGCCAGCCGCGGTGCGTCCGTGAGCCTGGCCGCGCTCGAGCTCGACCTGGACGTTTTCAGCGGCCCGTTCGACCTGCTGCTGACGCTCGTGCTGCGCGAAGAGGTCGATCTGCTCGAGTTGCAGCTCGCGGAGGTCGTGCTCGCCTACCTGGACCATCTCGAGAGCCGCGGCGAGCTCGATCTCGAGACCGCGACCGAGTTCATCGTGCTGATCGCCGCGCTGCTCGAGCTGAAGTCGCGGCTGATGCTGACCGGCGAGGAGCAGGAGCTGCTCGACATCGAGCCCGAGCAGGCCGCCGAGGAGCTGCTCGCACGGATGCTCGACGCGCGCCGCTACCGTGCCGCCTCGACCCACCTTGGCGAGCTGCTGGCGGCAGAGCATGGGGTGCGCTTCCGCGTCGCCCCGCCACCACTCAGCCTGCGCCGCACGATCCTCCAGCCTGCCGACGGCTCTCATGACCCGCAGGTGCTCGGTGAGGCGATCGGGCGCCTGCTGCTAACGCCGCCGGCGATCAGCGTGCGTCACATCGCGGTCCCCCGGATCACGGTCGCAGAGCGCCTCGCGCACCTGCGCGGGTTGCTCAGGCGCGGCAGCTTCGACTTTGACGACGCGGTACGCGGGGCCGACCGGATGACGGTGGCGGTCACGCTGTTCGCGCTGCTCGAGCTCTACAAACGCGGCGAGGCTGACTGGGAGCAGGAGCGGGCGTTCGGGGAGATCGCCGTGCGCGGGCGCTCTGAGACGACCGCCGGCCCACTGGCGGTGGCCGTCGCAAGCGCGGCGCCGGGAGGGCTTGGCGGGTGAGCGACGCCGGGGATGTGATGGGGTTCGCGGGGCTCACGAGCGCCGTGAGCGGTGCGGGTGAGGAGATTCCCGCGCTCGCACGCACCGTCGAGGCGTTGCTGTTCCTGTCCTCCGATCCGCTCAGTCCGGGCGAGCTCGCGGACGCCTGCCAGGCGGGCGAGGGTGCTGTGCTGGCGGCGCTAGCGGTGCTCGCCGAGCAGTACGCGCCCGGCCGCCGCGGCATCAGGCTGCGCGAGCTGGGTGGCGGCTGGACGCTCGCCAGCGACCCCGACTGCGAGGACGCCGCGCGACGCCTGCTCAGCCGCCCGCGTGTTTCCACGCTCAGCCCCGCGCAGGCCGAGACGCTGGCGATCGTGTCCTACCTGCAGCCGATATCGCGCCCGGAGATCACGCGCATCCGTGGCGTTAGCGCGGACTCCGCCACGGCCACGCTGCTGGATCGCGATCTGATCGAGGAGGCAGGCCACTCGCAGTTCGGGGCAGTCCTCTATCGCACGAGCACCCAGTTCCTGAAGCTGTTCGGCCTGCGCAGCCTCGAGCAGCTGCCGGACATCGCCCGCTGGGACCCGACCCCGGAGGAGCAGGCCGAGTTGCGCGAGCGCTTGCTGCGCGCCGGCGAGGCCCGCGCGGGCGCTTCGGCGAGCGGATAGCGGGTAGATGAGATGGGCATGTTCGAGCACACGAAGGCGTTCAGCGGGTTCTCCGTCGATCAGATCGCAGCCGCCAAGCGCTTCTACGGCGAGACGCTCGGGCTGCGCGTGAGCGAACAGGACAACGGCCTGATCACGCTGCACATCGAGGGTGGGGCAGAGACGATCGTCTACCCGAAGCCGAATCACAGCCCGGCGACGTTCACGATCCTCAACTTCCCCGTGAGCGACATTGACACGGCGGTCGACGAGCTGACGGCTCGGGGCGTCGCGTTCGAGCGCTACGAGGGCCTGGAACAGGACGACCGGGGCATCTCGCGCGACGCAGGCGGACCGCCGATCGCATGGTTCAAGGACCCGGCGGGCAACATCCTCGCGGTCCTGCAAGTCGACTGACACTCGCTGTCCTGCAAGTCAACTGACACGCCGAGCTTCGTGTCAGCCGGCGCTGGCGGCCAACTGCCCGCACGCGGCCGCGATGTCCCTGCCGCGTGTGAGGCGTACGGTCGCGGGCACGCCATGCGCCTGCAGCGCAGCGCGGAATGCCGCGATCGACTCACGGCTCGAGCCGTCGAACGGCGTGCCGCCGCCGGAGTCGGTGGCGTTGTAGGGGATCAGGTTGACCTTGAAGATCGACGGCGCTCCGTCGCGCTCGCCGGTCAGCGCCTTCGCCAGCGCGAGCGCCTGCTCGTAACGGTCGTTGACGCCGGCGAGCATCACGTACTCGATGAACACGCGCCGCCGCTTGCGCTCGTAGAACGCGCGACAGGCCGCCAGCACGTCCTTCAGCGGGTAACGCTCGTTGACCGGCATCAGCTCCGAGCGCAACGCTTCGTCGGCCGCGTGCAGCGACAGCGCCAAGCGCAGCGGCATCGGCTGCTCGGCGAGGCGTTCGATCCCGGGGATCCAGCCGACGGTCGAGATCGTCGTGCGCCGGTGCGTGATGCCGAGATCCGGCAGGCGCTCGCACGCGGCGAGCACGTTGTCGAGGTTCATCATCGGCTCGCCCATGCCCATGAACACACAATGGTCGATCGCTTCGATGCGGCGGAAGTGCAGTGCCTGGTCGAGGATCTCCGAGCTGCTCAGGTTGCGCGCGAAGCGCATCGTCCCGGTCGCGCAGAAGCTGCAAGTCAGCGGGCAGCCCGACTGCGAGGAGACGCAGATCGAGCGTCGGCGGTCGCGGTAGCGCATCAGGACCGCCTCCAACGGGCGCCCGTCGACGGTCGAGAACAGCGCCTTCACGGTCCCGTCGTCGGAGTGCGCCTGCTCGCGCAGAGTCAGGCTCGAGAACGGGAGCTCGCGCGCCAGCATCTCGCGCAGCGGCGAGGGCAGGTCGGTCATCTCCTGATAGCCCCGCGCGCCGCGCGTCGCCCAAGCCCACACCTGGCGTGCGCGAAAGGGAGGCTCGCCGCGATCGGCGAGCGTGTGCTCGAGCTGCTGAAGATCCATGGTCGACCCGGCGCCGGTGTTCACCGGGCGTGCGCGGTTGCGTCCTATGGTTGCAGCACATGAGGCTCGCCACCGACACGCGACGATGCGCCTAGCGAAGTTCCTCGCCCACTCCGGCGTCGCCTCCAGGCGTGCTGCCGAGCAGATGATCGCGGCCGGGCGCGTGTCTGTCGCGGGGGTCCCGGTGACAGACCCTGCACGCGATGTCGATGAGAACAGCGTCGTAGCGGTCGATGGACGCACGCTCAGCGGGCCCGAGCCGCGCGCGCTGTTCGCGCTCAACAAGCCAATCGGCGTCGTCTCAACTGCGCGCGACACCCACGGCAGGCGCACGGTCGTGGAGCTCGTGCCCGCAGGCGGGCTGCGCCTCTACCCGGTCGGACGGCTCGACATTGACAGCACCGGGCTGATGCTGCTGACGAACGACGGCGAGCTAGCCAACCGCCTGACCCACCCGCGTTTCGAAGTCCCGAGGACCTACCGCGCGAAGCTCGGCGGCAGATCGATCGCGGACGATGCCCTGGAGGAACTCCGTACGGGCGTGCGGCTCGAGGACGGGCTCACGGCACCCGCGGCTGTGCGCCGGTCCGGGAAGGCGGGCTCGAATCTGATCGAGCTGACGATCCACGAGGGCCGCAACCGTCAGGTGCGCCGGATGTGCCAGGCGGTCGGGCATCCGGTGCTCGAGCTGACGCGCACGCGATTCGGGCCGCTGGCGCTCGACGGCTTGGCGTCGGGCTCGCACCGGCGGCTGAGCGACGCAGACCTCGAGCGCCTGCGCGCGCTCACCTGCTCGTCCCCCGCCATGGGGGATGCCCCCGGAGAGGGTCCGCTTTGACAGAATCGCGCGCCATGCGACTGTTCGCCCTCCGCGGGGCCGTTAGCGTCGAGCGCAACGACGCCCAGGACATCCTGGATGCGACGACCGCGCTGATGCGCGAGATCATGGAGCGCAACGCGCTCCAGCCGGAGAACGTCGTCAGCTGCATCTTCACCGCGACGAGAGACCTCAACGCCGAGTTTCCCGCGGTGGCCGCGCGCGCCGTCGGCTTCGACCGCGTGCCGCTGCTGTGCGCGCAGGAGATCCCCGTACCACGGTCGATGCCGCGCGTGATCCGGGTCCTGATCCAGTACTACGCACAGGTCGAGCACGTGCCCGCGCACGTCTATCTCGGCGACGCGCGGGCGCTGCGCGCCGACCTGCAGGCAGCGCAGTAGTCCGCGCCCTGCGCGGGCGCTCCCGCGCAGGAATCCGCGCCTAGTGCGGGCGCTCGGCACAATAGGCACGTGGCGATCGAGTTCTCACAGCGCGTACGACGGATTCCCAGCTATCCGGCGGCCGGCGGGTACGCGCAGCAGGAGCCGCTGGTGCGGCTGGCCAGCAATGAGTCGCCCTACCCTCCGCTGACGGCCGTGCGCGAGGCGATCGAGCACGCGCTCGACCAGCTCAACCGCTATCCCGACCCATCCAACCTGCTGCTGCGCAGCAAGCTCCGCGACCGCTACGGCGTGCCCGTGTCGCGGATCGCGATCGGCAATGGCTCATGCGACATCCTGCTGGCGGCCGGCGAGGCGCTGCTCGAGTCGGGCGCCGAGCTCGTGTACGCATGGCCGTCGTTCTCGGTCTACCCGCACCTCGCCGCCGCCTCCGGCGCCCGCGCGGTGACCGTGGCGCTCGACGCTGACGAGCGCCACGACCTGCAGGCGATGCTCGCCGAGATCACCGTCGCGACTCGGCTGGTGCTCGTTTGCAACCCGAACAACCCCACCAGCACGGCGATCCCGCTCGCCGACATCGCCGGCTTTCTCGCCGAGGTGCCCCGGCATGTGTGTGTGATCGTCGACGAGGCCTACTGCGAGTTCAACCTGCTCGAGGACCCGGACTCCTCGATCGAGCTGCTCGACGCCCACCCGAACCTCGTGTTGCTGCGCACGTTCTCGAAGGTCCACGGCCTGTGCGGCCTGCGCGTCGGCTTCGCGCTGTGCGGCTCGGAGGAGCTGCCCCGCGCGCTCGACCAGGTTCGCCAGCCGTTCTTCTGCAACGCGCTCGCCCAGGCCGCGGCCGTCGAGGCGCTCGCCCACCAGGACGCGGTGATCGAGCGCGTCACGCGCACGGTCGCCGAGCGGATCTCCGTCGATGAGCGGCTGCGCGCGCTCGGGATCGAGCCGGCCGACTCGCAGGCGAACTTCTGCTGGTTTCACCTGGGCACCGAGCTCGACGAGCAGGATGTCATGCGCGGCCTGCGCGAGCGCGGCGTGCTCGTACGCGGTGGCGTTGCGCTCGGCAGCGAGACACCCGCGCTGCGTGTCACATACGGGCTGGCAGAGGAGAACGTGCGTTTCCTTGACGCGCTCTCCGAGGTGCTCGCAGCCTGAGTGGGCCCTAGCGCCTGTCCGTAGCTGACCGCGCGTCCAGCCGAATCGTCTCTCACCGCTCGACTACGTGCCGCGCGTCTGCTAAAAAGCTGGGACGGCCATGAGCACATCGAGCAGAACATCCGCCTCGATCTCTCGCGTAGAAGCTGCGTGGTCGTCTCGCTGCGCCTATCGCGCCTGGCGATTTAGCTAGGCGCTTCGGCCTCTGCCCGTCCGTGAGCGGGTGACGGCGGCCGCACCGGGTCCCGAGCGGGGACCGAGCGCCACCCCTGCGGGTGCTCCCAGCGCACCTCTCACGGTCCGAACGTCGCAGGCCCCCCGACGGCCTCGATCTCGGTGACGGACAGCACCTCTAACATGCCCAGGCGTCAGTGAAAGGATGAGTAGATGATGATCGTTATGAAGGAGACCGCGACCGATGAGGAGGTCGAGGCGGTCGTCGAGAAGATCGAGCGTGCCGGCGCGCTCGCCCACCGCAGTCAGGGCGCGCGCGTGACGGTGATCGGTGCGATCGGCGACGTCGAGCAGGACGTGACCGTCCAGGGCCTCGGCCTGGAAGGCCAGCCTGGCGTCGATCGTGTCGTGCCGATCCTCAAGCCGTACAAGCTCGCCTCCGCGCAGATCAAACACGGTGAGCGCAGCGTTCTCGAGATCGACGGGCGCAAGGTTGGTGGCGAGCATTTCGCGATGATCGCCGGGCCGTGCACGGTCGAGTCGCGCGATCAGATGATGCAGACCGCCCGCGTCGTGCGCGATGCCGGCGCGACGCTGCTGCGCGGCGGCGCGTACAAGCCGCGCACCTCCCCGTACGCCTTCCAGGGACTCGGCCAGGAGGGCCTGCGGCTGCTCGCCGAGGCGAAGGCCGAGACGGGGCTGCCGATCGTCACCGAGCTGATGGACATCGGCGATCTGGACGCAGTGCTCGAGGTCGCGGACGTGATCCAGATCGGCGCGCGCAACATGCAGAACTACCCGCTGCTCGCCGAGATCGGCCGCTCCGGATGTCCGGCGCTGCTGAAGCGTGGGCTGTCGGCGACGCTCGATGAGTTGCTGATGGCGGCCGAGTACATCCTCAAGGAAGGCAACCCCAACGTGATGCTCTGCGAGCGGGGGATCCGCACGTTCGAGACCGCCTACCGCTTCACGCTCGATCTGATGGCCGTGCCGGTGCTGAAGGAGCTCACGCATCTGCCGGTGATCGTCGACCCGAGCCACGCGGCCGGCCGGCGCGATCTGGTGACGCCGCTGTCGCTGGCCGCAGCAGCGGTCGGAGCGGACGGCATCATCGTCGAGGTTCACCCGAACCCTGACGAGGCGATCTGCGACGGGCCCCAGGCGCTGAGAGCGGAGGACTTCGCGTCCTACGCGCTCGCCGTCGAGCAGGCCGCCGCGCTCGCCGGGAAGGCGCTCAGCGCGGTCTGATGGGGCGCGCCATGGGACACGCTCCTTGAAGGTGGCGATCCTCGGCGTCGGGCTGATCGGCGGCTCGATCGGCCTGGCCGCGCGAGCTCGCGCTGACGCCGAGGTTTGCGGATATGACCCGGACGAGCGCGTGCGCGCGAGGGCGCTGGAGCTGGGCGCGATCGGCACACAGGCCGCGGATGTAGCCGCGGCTGTCGACGGCGCCGACGTGGTGTTCGTCGCGACCCCCGTGGGGGCGCTCGCTGAGACGGTGGGCCTGGCGCTCGCCGGCGCCGGGGCGGACTGCGTCGTCACCGACGTCGGCTCGACCAAGCGTGTGCTCGCCTGTGCCCTTCAGGGTACCGATGCCGGCTGCGATGAGCGCTTCGTCGGCGGACACCCGCTGGCAGGCGCCGAGACCGCTGGCGTCGAGCATGCCCGCGAGGATCTATTCGACGGTTCTACGTGGTACCTGACGCCGGCGAAAGGGAGTACGGCCGGCGTGCTCTACGAGCGCCTACACCGGCTGCTGAGCCGCTTCGGAGCGCGGCCGCAGGCGATCGACGCCGAGACACACGACCGGCTGATGGGATGCGTCTCGCACCTTCCGCACGTGCTCGCGAACCTGCTCGTCGCCCAGGCAGCCGAACTGCTCGCTCCCCGCGCTGAAAGCCCCGCAGCGAGCGACGGGGAGCCTGCGGCGGCAGACGAACGGCCGGGCGGGACGTTCGAGCGGCTGCCGGCCGTTGGCCCGAGCTTCCGCGACGCGACGCGCGTTGCCGGCGCCAACAGCGCGATCTGGACCGACATCTACATGTCCAACCGCGAGGCGCTGATCGCCGGGATCGACGAGTTCGCAGTGCGTCTGCAGGAGGTGCGCGCGTGGCTCGCCACGGGCCAGGCTGTGGCGCTGACGAGCTGGAACGAGCGTGCGCGCGTCGACCACGAGGCGCTGCTCGGCGCCGGCCTCGCCGGTGGCGCGGAGGGGGAGTCGGTTAGCGAGCTGCGCGCGTCGGTGCCCAACCGTCCGGGGGTGATCGCCGAGATCGCACTCGCGCTCGGTGACGCCGGCGTGAACATCCTCGACATGGTGCTGTCCCCGTCACAGGACAACAGCCAGGGTGTCGTGTCGCTGTGGATCGCAGGCGAGGAGCCATTCGAGCGCGCGCGCCAGCTCGTCGCCGGCCTCGGTTTCCCAGTCGTGCGAGCATGAGGGCTGCCCGATGAACATGCGCTTCGAGCCCGCCCGCGGACTTTCCGGCGAGATAACCGCGCCGGCCGACAAGTCGATCTCGCATCGCGCCGCGCTGCTCGGCGCGATGGCCTCCGAACCAGTGCGGATCGAGCGCTATCTACACGCCGCCGACACCAGCTCGACACTCGATGCGGTGCGCGCACTCGGGGCGCTCGTGGAGATCCACGGCGAGGATCTGGTGATCCGCGGCACTGGTCTGCGCGAGGCGCGCGAGCCCGACGCCACGATCGACGTCGGCAACGCCGGCACACTGCTGCGACTACTCCCCGGCTGGCTCGCGGCACAGGAGGGGCGCTCGTTCGTGCTCGACGGCGACGAGTCGATCCGCCGTCGCCCGGTCAATCGAATCGCCACGCCACTGAGCCAGATGGGGGCGGATCTACAGGCGCGCGAGGGGCGTTTCACGCCGCTCGAAGTTCGTGGCGCGCGGCTGCGCGCGATCTCCTACGAGCTCGACGTCGCCAGCGCCCAGGTCAAGTCGTGCATCCTGCTTGCGGCGCTCGCCGCCGACGGCGCCACGACGGTTGGCGAGCCGGCCCGCAGCCGCGATCACACCGAGCGGATGCTGCTGCGCGCGGGCGTGACAATCCATCGCAACGGCACACACGTCACGGTCGTGAACACCGATGAGCTGCTGCTCGACCGCGTTCGTGTACCAGGCGACCCGAGCTCGGTTGCGTTCATGATCGCCGCCTGCGTACTCGTGCCCGGCTCTCGGCTGTTGATCAGCGATGTCGGTGTGAACTGGACGCGTACGGGCTTCCTGCGGATCGTGCGCCGCATGCGCGGCATCGTGCTCGGCGATCTCGAGGACGAGAGCGGCGAGCTCGTCGGCGAGGAGCCGGTCAGCGACCTCGACGTCGCCCACGGGTCGCTCGAGGGGACGACCGTCGAGCCCGACGAGGTCCCGCTTGCGATCGACGAGCTACCGCTGGTCGCACTGCTCGGCTGCTTCGCCGAGGGTGAGACGGTCGTGCGCGGTGCGCAGGAGCTGCGCGTCAAGGAGACAGACCGGATCGCGGAGGTCGTCGACGGGCTGCGCGGGCTCGGTGCCGAGATCGAGGCCAGCGAGGACGGTTTCCAGGTTCGCGGCACCGGTGGCCTGCGCGGCGGCACGATCGACGCCCACGGCGACCACCGCATGGCGATGCTGGGCGCGGTCGCCGGGCTCGCCTCGCGCGAGGGGGTCGAGGTCCTCGGCATGGAGGCCGCCGCGGTGTCCTACCCGGGCTTCGTCGAGGACCTCTCGAAGCTGTGCTCGTAGCGATCGACGGTCCCGCCGGCGCGGGCAAGTCAACGGTTGCGCGGGCGCTCGCGGGTCAGCTGGGCTTTACCTTCCTCGACAGTGGCGCGATGTACCGCAGCGTGGCGCTGGCGGCGCTCGAGCAGGGGTCGGGCGTGCTGCCGCAGCGCCCGGCGATCTTCGGTGAGATCGCTCGAGGGGTCGCGATCGATCCCGGCGGCGGGCCGACTGCCGAGTCGCGCCGGGTGCTGCTCGACGGGCGTGATGTGACCGACGCGATCCGTGCCCCCGAGGTCAGCGATGCCGCGTCCGTCCTGGCTGCCGACCCTGACGTACGCGAGGCGCTCGTCGCCAAGCAGCGCGAGCTGATTGCCAGCGGCAACTGGGTCGCCGAGGGGCGCGACATCGGCACCGTGGTCGCGCCTGACGCCGAGCTCAAGGTGTTCCTTACGGCCGACCCGCGCGAGCGGGCGTCGCGGCGCGCACGCGAGCTCGGCGCCGACGTCGCGATGGTGCTCGCCGAGCAGGCCATGCGCGACGAGCGCGACAGCACGCGCACGCACAGTCCCCTGCACTCCGCAGCCGACGCCGTCACGCTCGACACCACCGGCCTGAGCGTCGAGCAGGTCGTCGCGCGCATCGTCGAGCTAATGAGGTCGCTATCGCCGGGCCATAGTGCTATTGCCGGGCCATAGCGATCTGGCGCTCCGAGCGCGAGGCCAGCGTTCGCGACGCCCAGAGCGGCGATGTCGGCGTCGAGGACCGTGTATGGGAGAGCGTTCTGGTCGATGGCCTTGACTGAACCGCGCCGCGGCGAGGTGTGGCTCGTCTCGTTTGGGGCGGGAAGGATGGCGAGCCGGGGAAGAATCGTCCGGCGGTCGTGGTCTCCGTCGACGCGCTGAACAGCGGCACAGCCGACGATCTGATCGTGGTCGTGCCGCTGTCGAGCTCGCGTGCTCCCTCGGCGCTACGTCCGGAGGTGCCGCGGCTGGCGGGCGTCGATCGACAGAGTCGTGCGATCTGCCGTGCTATTCGCTCGGTCTCCCGAGCAGGAATGCTGCGCCACCTTGGCTCACTCGCGCCGGAGACCCTCGGCGAGATCGACCGAGCACTGTCGTTGATCCTCGGCCTCCCCGGCTCCACGCTCGCCTGAGGTCCGAGCAGGCGCCCACGCCAGTCATACTGGCCTGATGAAGGTCGCGATTGTCGGATATCCAAACGTGGGGAAGTCCTCGCTGATCAACCGTCTGACGGGCACCCGCGAGGCGGTCGTGCACGAGCGCCCGGGAGTGACCCGCGATCGCAAGGAGCTCGACTGCGAGTGGAACGGGCGCCGCTTCACGCTGATCGACACCGGGGGCGTGGACTTCCAGGACGAAGATCCGCTTGCCGGCTCAATCCGCGACCAGGCCCGGGCGGGAATCGCCGACGCCGACGTCGGGGTGCTGGTCGTCGACGCGCGCGCGGGGGTCCGGCCGGGCGATGAGGAGATGGCGGACCTCCTACGCCGCGCGCCGCTGCCGACGATCGTCGCTGCCAACAAGTGCGACAGCGTCGTCGAGGTGCCGCTCGCGAGTGAGTTTCATCGGCTCGGCCTCGGCGAGCCGATGGCGGTATCCGCGGCGCAGGGCCTCGGCTCGGGGGATCTGCTCGATCGGATAGTCGAGCTGCTGCCGGCGGGCGATGTCGCAGAGCCGGACGACACGGTCCGGCTGGCCGTGATCGGTCGGCCCAACGTCGGCAAGTCCTCGCTGGTGAACCGCTTTCTCGGCGAGGAGCGCGTGATCGTCTCCGATCTCGCCGGCACGACGCGGGACGCGATCGACACGCCTTTGATGGTCGGTGAGCGAAAGCTGATCCTCGTCGACACCGCCGGCATGCGCCGCCAGTCGAAGGTCGCCGACTCAGTCGAGTACTACACGGCGCTGCGCTCCCAGCGCGCGGCCGAGCGCGCGGATGTCGCGCTCGTCGTGTGCGACGCCGGGGACGGCGTCACCGCACAGGATCTGCGCGTCGCCGAGCTCGCGATGAAGGCTGGGTGCGCCACCGCGATCGTGCTGAACAAGTGGGACATGCAGGAGCGCGGCGAGGATGCTGAGGGCGTTGGTGTCGATCTCGAGCACGAGCGAGCGCGCGTGGCCGAAAAGCTGCGGCTGCGTCCGCGCGTCCTGACCGTCAGCGCAAAGACCGGCAGGCACGCCTCGCGCCTGCTGAGCGAGGCGATTGCGCTGGGCGACCGCATGTCCGGGCGCATCCCCACCCCGGAGCTCAACCGCTTCCTGTCCGAGACCGTCCAGGCGCGCCAGCCGCCGGTCGGCACCCGCCGTGGCGCCGGCGGGCATCGCCTGAAACTGATCTACATGACCCAGATCGGCGAGCGCCCGCCGCGCTTCGCGATCCAGGTCAACTCGCGTACACGAGTCACGCGCGACTACGCGTACTTCGTCGAGAACCGGCTGCGCGCCCGCTATGGGATGGACGGCGTGCCGCTGATCATCGACTTCGTCGAGCGCGGCCAGCGCGCCCGTGCCCGCGCCGCATAGACTTCTGCGACTTTCGCCAACCTGCCCGCGGCGAGCACCCGTGCCGCGCGACTACTCCGGAGCTGATCCAGCAAGACATGACTGAGCTAACCGAGAACGAGTTCCTGTTCACCTCCGAGTCGGTCACGGAGGGCCATCCGGACAAGATCGCCGACCAGATCTCCGACGGGGTTCTCGACGCCGTCCTGACCGATGATCCCTACGGGCGCGTGGCGTGCGAGACGCTCGTGAACACCGGCCTGATCGTGGTCTCCGGGGAGATCTCCACCGACACCTACGTAGACATCCAGGAGGTCGCGCGCGAGACCGTGCGCAAGATCGGCTACACCGACGCCGACCTCGGCTTCTCGGCGGACTCATGCGCGGTGCTCAACGCGATCGACAAGCAGTCGAGCGACATCGCACAGGGGGTCGACAAGGCCTACGAGACGCGCACCGATGCGAGCGACAAAGACGAGCTCGACGTCGCCGGCGCCGGAGACCAGGGCATGATGTTTGGCTACGCGACAAGCGAGACAGAGACGTTGATGCCGCTGCCGATCTCGCTCGCGCATCGTCTCGCCGAGCGTTTGGCGGCGGTTCGCAAGGATGACACGCTCGATTACCTGCGCCCGGACGGCAAGACGCAGGTCAGCGTGCGCTACCGAGACGGCAAGCCGGTCGAGATCGAAAAGCTCTTGATCTCCACTCAGCACGCAGAAGGCGTGGAGTCGCGGATTCCCGAGGACCTCTGGCAGCACGTCGTCGAGCCGATCCTGCCAGGCGAGCTGTACGACGCGGACAAGCTGCGCAAGAACTTCCTCGTCAACCCGACCGGCCGTTTCGTGATCGGCGGGCCGGTCGGTGACGCTGGGCTGACCGGACGCAAGATCATCGTCGACACCTACGGCGGGATGGCCCGTCACGGCGGCGGCGCGTTCTCCGGCAAGGACCCTTCGAAGGTCGATCGCTCGGCCGCCTACGCGGCACGCTGGGTGGCCAAGAACATCGTCGCGGCTGGGCTGGCCGAGCGCGCCGAAGTGCAGGTCGCATACGCGATCGGCGTGGCGCACCCGGTGTCTGTAATGGTCGAGACGTTCGGCACCGAGCGAGCGGGTCGCACCCGCGGTCAGATCGCGCGGGCGGTCGATCAGGTCTTCGACCTACGTCCGGGAGCCTTCAGGGAGGAGCTCAAACTGCACCGCCCGATCTACCAGAAGACCGCCGCGTACGGCCACTTCGGCCGCGACGATCAGGACTTCACGTGGGAGCGCACGGACAAGGCAGACGCGCTGCGCTCGGCTTGCGGTCTCTGACCGGGTAGCACTCTAGGCTCAGGCGGTGTCCACCACCGCTCAGCTCGAGGGCGAGCCCCCCGGGCTCGCGGCGTCGGCGAGGATCGCTCGGATCGAGCCGATGACCACCACCCGGTCGCTGCGCGGGCCGTTTGACTACCGCCTCCCGGACGAGTTGCGTGGAGGGGTGGACGTCGGCTCGATGCTGGTCGTGCCGTTCGGCCGCCGCGAGGTGCTCGGGGTCGTCGTCGGCCTCGCCGACAGCAGCGAGATCGCCGAGGAGAAGCTGCTCGCGCCGCTGCGGGCGCTCGAGCTCGGAGTACCCGTCGATCTGGTCGCGCTGGCGGAATGGATCGCCGCCGAGTACTGCTCGACGACAGCGCGCGCACTCGGTCTCGTTCTGCCGCCGGAGGCCACGCGCAGGCTGAGCGGGCGCAAACGCCGCGCGGTCGCGCGTCCGCGCCATCTGACGGTGGGCGCGCGCAGCCCTCACCCGCCGCAGCTGACCGACGATCAGCAGCTGGCGCTCGAGCCGTTGGTCGCGGCGATCGCCGCGCAGCGGGCAGAGCAGCGCCTGCTGCACGGGGTGACCGGATCGGGCAAGACAGAGGTCTACCTGCAGGCCGCGCACGCCGCCCTGCAGCAGGGGCGCGGAGCGATCATTCTCGTGCCCGAGATCGCCCTGACGCCGCAGATCGTCGGGCGCTTCATGGAACGCTTCGGCGACACCGTCGCGGTGCTGCACTCGCGTCTGACGCCCGCACAGCGCTACGCCGAGTGGCGCCGCCTGCGCGAGGGAGACGCGCGGGTGTGCGTCGGTCCCCGATCGGCGGTGTTCGCGCCGATCGCGGACCTCGGCCTGATCGTCGTCGACGAGGAGCACGACGCCTCCTACAAGCACGAGGGCGATCCACGCTACGACGCCCGGGACGTCGCCGCCGAGCGTGCCGAGCGCTGCGGCGCGGTCTTGGTTCTGGGCAGCGCGACGCCGCGCCCGGAGAGCGTCCTGCGCCTGCCCGCTTGCGTGCTTCCACGCCGTGTCGACGGTCGTCCGCTGCCGGCCGTGCACGTGCTCGACATGCGCGGCGAGAACCAGGGGCTACATCCGCTCACCGCCCAGGCGCTAGCCGAGGTGCGCGCCGCACGCGGCAAGGCGATCGTGCTGCTCAACCGGCGCGGCTGGTCGAACTTCCTCTCCTGCCGCTCGTGCGGGCGAGTTTGGAGCTGCCCGGACTGCGACGTAGCGCTCGTGCTCCACCGCTCAGGCGGCTACGTCGCCTGCCATCACTGTGGCCACCGCGAGGCGATGCCGACGCGCTGCGGCGACTGCTCCTCGACCGCGGTCGCCCGCCACGGAGCGGGCACCGAACGCCTGCAGCACGAGCTGCAGCATGTCCTCGACGACGGCGCGTTTCCCGTCTTCCGTTTGGACGCGGATGCGATCGCGGACGCGGCCGGCGCGCCCGGCGCGGCGGCACTCGGCGTGCCCGCCGGCGAGGCGCGCTCAAATGGCGCTCCTCGAGCGGCCGATGATGACACTGGAGTGGGCGGGCTGCTGCGTCGCTTCGAGGCGGCCGAATGCGGGGTGCTGATCGGTACGCAGATGGTCGCCAAGGGCCACGACTTCCCCGACGTGAGTCTCGGGGTGGTGCTCGACGCCGACGCCACGCTGCGCTTCCCCGATTTCCGCGCCGAGGAGCGCACCTTCTCGTTGATATCCCAGCTCGCAGGCCGCGCCGGGCGAGGCGGCCACGGGCGCGTGCTCGTGCAGACGATCGCGCCCGACGCACGCGCGATCCTCCATGCGGCGCGTCACGACAGCGATGGCTTTCTCAGCGGCGAGCTCGAGCGCCGGCGAGCGCTACGGTACCCGCCCTTCTCGCACCTCGTGAGGATCGTCTGCTCGGCCGTCGAGGCCCACCATGCCCGCGACGCAGCCGTGGCGCTGGGCGACTGCCTCGCACAGGCGCTCGCAGGCATCGACGCCAACATCCTCGGACCCGCGGCCCTGTTCCGTCTGCGGGGGCGCGAGCGCCAGATGCTGATGGTGAAGGCGCAGGAGCGTCGCCCCGCGGTGGCGGCGGTGGGGGAGGCCGTGCAACGCGTGGCCGGAGCCCGCGGGCACACCGAGGTGAGCTTCAGCGTGGACGTCGACCCGCAATAGAGCCTGACAGCCGTCTTGCGGCCGCGCCTCGATGGAGGCGATCGGCACGCCGGGGCGAACTCCGCGACGTGAAGCGGCATATCGGCCCTGCCTACACTGACTCCATGCAGGTACGCCGGAGCACGGTTGCAAGGGCGCCTCGCGCGCGCACCCGGCGGATCAGTCTCGGGGTCGCGTGTGCCATGCTCGCCTGGAGTCTGTGCGTCCTCGCCACGGCATCGGCGAGCCACCCGGTCTCCCCGGCCAGGACACGCCACGCGCAGATCCGCTCGATCTGCCGAGCGCCCAAGCCCGGGCATGCGACGTGCACTGCGCTGCTGCGCTCGCCCGTTGCCAGCGGCTCGACACCTACGTCATCCGCTGCGGCAGCGACCACGTACACGGTCAACGACGGCGCCACCTCCTCAGGTCCGGCTGGCGGTCTGACGCCGGAACAGCTGGCGAGCGCCTACGCCTACGACCCGACCGCCGGTGGAGTCGGGCAGACAGTCGCGATTGTCGACGCGTTCGACGATCCCACGATCGAACACGACCTCGCCGAATTCGACAGCCACTACGGCCTCGCACCCTGCACGGCCGCCAACGGATGCTTCGAGAAGGTCGGCCAGACCGGCGACCCCGAAAAGCTTCCACGAGCCGACACCACCGCCTGGTCGGTCGAGATCTCCCTCGACGTGGAGACCGCGCACGCGGTCTGCCCCAACTGCAAGGTCCTGCTGGTCGAGGCGAACGAACCCAGCTACCGCGACCTCGCACTCGCGGTGAACCAGGCTGTCAACATGGGCGCGACGGAGGTCTCCAACTCCTACGCCGGGGCCGAGAGCGGGCAGGGGGAAGCCGAACAGGCCGCGTACAGCCATGCCGGCGTGGTGATCGCTGCCGCGGCCGGCGATGACGGCTATGACGGCTGGGACGTGGTCAACAAGCGCAAGGCGCCCGCTGAAATGCCAGCCACGCCCGCGTCGCTGCCATCCGTCCTAGCGGTCGGCGGGACCTCGCTCGAGCTCAACGCCGACGGCACGCGCGCGCAAGAGACAGTGTGGAACGAGAACGGCCCCGGCGACAGCATCGGCCTGCGCGAACGCCGCGCTAAGGGTGCGAGCGGCGGCGGCTGCAGCACCCTGTTCACCGCTCCGGCGTGGCAGCAGGGCGCGGCCGGGTTCGCGGCGGCGGACTGCGGCAGCAAACGGCTCGTCGCCGATATCTCCGCGGTCGGTGACCCCGACACCGGCTTCGACATTTTCGACACCTACAACTGCGGCGCCGAATGCGAAGCCTTCGGGATCGGCAGCGCCAGCGGCTGGCTGACGCTCGGCGGCACCTCGCTGTCCACGCCGCTCGTCACATCGCTATACGCGCTCGCGGGTGGCGACGCTGGGATCGAGGACTCGGCGCTCCCGCTGTACGGCCATCTCGGCGATCCCTCGGCGCTGTTCGACGTTACCGAAGGCGGGAACGGCTTCTGCGACGCCCAGCCGCTCGCGGAATGCGAACATCCGAGAGCGCCGTCCCGCTTCGGGCACGTCGACTGCGAAGCGACCAGCGCGTGCAATGCGGCCCCCGGTCTCGACGGCCCGTCCGGCGTCGGCGCGCCCAACGGGCTCGGCGCGTTCAAGCCGCTGCTGCCGACGGCCTCGATCACGGCGCCCGCCTCGGTCATCGCCGGAACCCGGGCCGACTTCGGGGCGGGTGCTTCCAGCGATCCATATCCCGAGGGCTCGATTGTCGGCTACTCATGGACCTGGGGCGACGGCAGCAGCGGAGCCTCGCCCGCGCACACGTTCGCGGCACCAGGCACCTACGACGTCACGCTGGTGGTCACCGACAACTACGGTCTGCGGAGCGCAGCGATGACGCAGTCGATCCTCGTCAGCGCACCGTCGTCCGCGGAAGAAGCCGCGGCCGAAGAACAACGCCGCAAAGAAGAAGCCTCCGGCGCGATTCGAGCCGAAGAAGAAGCCGCCCTCCAGCGCACCGAACAGGAAGCCAAACAGGGCTCGCAGGGGCTTGGGCCGGCGGGCAGCATCGAACGCGCGCCAGCGACGGCGAACCTGCAGGAAGTCGCGGCGTTTCACGCAGCTGCCGTCCCGGCGATTCCAGATGCCGAGCTGGTCGGCAGGACACTGTCGGCCGGCCCGTCCGGCCGCGTGGTCCTCACCCTCAGCTGCTCGCCGAGGGAGTCGAGCTGCCAGGGCACGGCCACGCTACGGACGCTCGGCGCAGCGCACGCAGGCGCCGTGAGCTCCGGCAAGGCGCAGAGTGGCGCTCTTACGCTCGCCGGTGGCTCCTTCAGCGTTGCCGGCGGGAGCGCGAGGAAGGTGACGCTTCGCCTGTCGACCAAGGCGCGTGGACTGCTTGCTCGCTCGCGCTCGCTGCGCATCTCGGTCACGCTCGCCGCTCACGATCCGGCCGGCGCCCGACACACCGCCCGGACGATCGCGACATTGCGCTCGACCGCGGTCAAGCACTGACAGGGCCGACAGGCGAAAGCCGGCCCCGGCTCTTAGACTGGGCCGTCATGGCCACGGAGGAAACCGCCGAGAACGACGCGCCGCCCGAGCTCCCAGGCGCCATCTCCGAGAACGCCGGTGCCAGTGCCAATGCCGATGTCGAGGTCGACGTCGAGGCCGACGTCGAGGTCGAGCGCGAGCACGACGCGCCCGCCGAGCTCGACCCAGAGACGCGCGCGCGACGCGATGACGCGTTGCGCCGTGTGCGCAAGTTCGGCGATCCCGTACTGCGTGCCACCGCGCTGGCGGTCGAACGCTTTGACGAGGATCTCGCGGCCGAGGTCGAGCGGATGGGCGAGCTGATGCACGACGCGCTCGGCGTCGGGCTCGCGGCCACGCAGCTCGGGGTTCTGCACCGCGTGCTCGTCTACAAGGCTTACGTCGATGATCCGCTCACCGCGCTGGTCAACCCCGTGCTCGAGTGGACCAGCGAGGAGCTCGAGCTGGGGGACGAGGGCTGCCTCAGCCTGCCCGCCGTGCACGTCGAGGTCGAGCGTCCCGCGCGTGTGCGGGTGCGCGCACAAGACGAGCGGGGCAAAGATCTGCAGATCGAGGCCGAAGGGCTCGAGGCACGCGTGATCCAGCACGAGATCGACCACCTGAACGGCGTCCTGATCCTCGATCGCATCTCGCGTCAGGCGCGCAAGGAAGCGATGCGCGCGATGCGCGAGGCGCAGTCGAAGGCGAACGCCGCCTAGCGGCGCCGCTGCAGAGCCGAGACGTTGAGCACGGTCTTCCTCGGCACATCCGAGTTCGCCGCCGCGATCCTCGAGCGGCTGGCAAGCACTGGGGCGCATCGTCCTGCACTGGTGCTCACCCGACCCGACCGCCCGAGCGGTCGCGGCAGGCGGCTGGCGCCCCCGCCCGTGGCCGAGACGGCGCGCGCCCTCGGGCTGGCGCTCGAGCAGCCCGAGAACGTCAACGACCCCGACACCCGGGCGCTGATCGCCAGTGCACTCGGGCATCAAGGCGGAGCCCCGGCGACGGCGGGCGACTGTTCCTGCGGGGGTGGTGGGGCGGTCATCGTGTGCGCCTTCGGTGCGCTGATCAAGCAGCCGCTGCTGTCCGAGCACGAGCTGTTGAACGTCCACCCCTCGCTGCTGCCGCGCTGGCGGGGCGCCGCGCCGATCGAGCGGGCGATCATGGCCGGCGACGCGCAGACGGGCGTCTCGATCATGCGCCTCACCGCCGGGCTTGACAGCGGCCCGGTGTGTCTGACGGGAGTCGAGCCGATCGGGCCGCACGACACCTACGGATCGCTTGCCGAGCGGCTGCAGGAGCTCGGCGGAGAGCTGCTGATACGCGCGTTGGAGGATCGCCCCGAGTTCGTCGAGCAGCCCGCACACGGTGAGACCTACGCCGAGAAGATCGCCGCCACCGATCGCCTGCTCGACCCGGCCATGCCGGCGCGCGAGCTCGAGCGTGCCGTCCGCGCGCTCGACCCGCACATCGGAGCGAGGTTGCAGCTTCCCGACGGCACGCTGCTGGGGGTGCAACGCGCGGCGCTCGCGGAGAGCGTGCCGACCGCCGGGCAGTCGACCGGCGCCGAAGCAGACGTCTTGGCTGGCGCGCTCGCCGCGCGGACCGATCGGCGCGGCCCCAGCGTACGCGACGGACGCCTGCTGCTCGACTGCAGCCCCGGTGTGCTCGAGCTGCTCGTCGTGCGTCCTGCCGGCGGTCGCACGATGGACGCGTCGGACTACCTACGCGGTCACGGGCTGCCGGGGCGCCAGTAGCCGCGGTTCCGGGGCTCCCGGCCGTGTGGTCACCGGCTCCCGGGCCGCCGGTAGTCGGTCGTGTATGCGGGAGCTGCGATGCCCGCGCGCAGACGCGGGTCCGGCTCGGGCGCACCAGTCTGTGCCGCGATCGGGATCACCCCCGCCCAGACGCCCAGCGCATAGTCCTCCCCGTCATCGAGCGGCGGTCCGGTGCGTAGCTTCGCCGACGCCTGCTCGATCGGGATCGCCAGGACGGCGGTCGCCTTGAGCTCGTTCGGCGCCGGCCAGCGCACCTCGCTCCAGCGGCCGGGCACAATGTGCTCGACAATAGCCTGCATCGCCGCGTGCTTCTCGTCCGCGTCCTCGACGAGCCTCGCCTTGCCGATCAGCATCACCGAGCGGTAGTTGGCCGAGTGGTGCATCGCCGAGCGCGCGAGCACCAGCCCGTCGAGCAGCGACACCGTCAGGCACGCCGGCGCCCCGCTCGCGAGCGCGCGCAGAGTCCGGCTGGCGACCGACCCATGGCAGTAGACGACGTCACCGTGGCGGGCGTGCAGCGTTGGGATCACGAACGGTTGGCCGTCCTCGTCGGCGATCCCGAGATGTGCGATCAGGGCCTCATCGAGGATCGCGTCGATGCTCGCGCGGTCATAGCTGCCGCGTTCGCGCTTGCGCCGCAGTCGCACGCGGTCGGAGGCAGGCTCGGCAGCGGCCGCTGGGCCGGGCGGCTGGGGGGTGGGCTCGACAGCAGGCGCTGAGTCAAGCGGCTGGGGGGCGGACATCACGCTTCCCTCCAATCTGTCATAGTACAGAATAGTGACTGAACTGAGACAGTATCGAATTACGGCGGACAGCGCAGCGGAGCTCGTCCGCGGCATCGAGGCCGACGTGGCCAGCGGGGCGCTCTCGCCGGGTCAGCGACTCCCGTCCGTCCGGCGCCTGGCCGCCGATGTCGGGCTCAGCCCGGTGACCGTCGCAGCCGCCCTTGCTGAGCTGCGCCGCCGCGGCGTCGTGGTGACCGAGCCGCGGCGCGGAACGCGCATCGGACAGGGGCCGCCGATCGGATCATCGTGGTCGCCGCTGCCGGTGCCGCCCGGGGCCCGCGACCTCTCGCGCGGCAATCCCGACCCGGCGCTGCTACCTAATCTCGGCCGCGCGCTGGAGCGCTCGGAGCTGCCCGTCCGCCTGTACGGAGAGCCGCAGGTCGTGCCACAGCTGCTCGAGCTCGCGCGCTCGCAGCTGTCCGCCGACGGCATCCCCGCTGAGGACCTGTGCATCGTCAGCGGCGCTCTCGACGCGATCGAGCGGGTCCTTCAGGCGCACGTGCGTCCGGGCGATCGGGTGGCTGTCGAGAACCCCGGCTACGCGGCGCTGTACGACCTGCTGCGCGCACAGGGCCTGCTGCTCGAGCCCGTGCCGGTCGATGACCGCGGGATGCTCCCCGGCGATTTGCGCGGGGCGCTCTCGCGGGGCGCCGTCGCTGCGATCCTCACCCCCCGCGGGCAGAACCCCACCGGCGCGGCGCTCGACGCCACGCGGGCACGTGAGCTGAGCAAGGTCCTGGCCGACTTCCCGGAGATACTGGTGGTCGAGGACGACCACCTGGGGCCAGTGGCCGGCAGCGAGCTGCACACGCTCGCGGCCGCTCGTCTGCACTGGGCGGCCACGCGCTCGGTCGCCAAGGCGCTCGGGCCCGATCTGCGCCTCGCGGTGCTCGCGGGCGACGCCGAGACGATCGCCCGCGTGCAGCGGCGACAGCAGTGCGGCCCCGGCTGGGTCAGCCACATCCTGCAGACGCTCGTGCTCGGACTGTGGACCGATCCGGACGCGCGCGCGATCGTCGAGCAGGCCGCTGAGGAGTACGCCGAGCGACGCCAGAGGCTGCTCGGGCTGCTGGAGCGCGGGGGGGTCCGCGCGCACGGAGCATCCGGGCTGAACGTATGGATCCCGGTTCACGACGAGGCCGCCGCCGTGAGCGCGCTGATGCAGCGTGGTTGGGTCGTCGCACCCGGAGCGCCATTCCGCCTCGCGGGCGCCGCGCCCGGCATCCGTGTGACGACGGCCACGCTCAGCGCTGGCGAGGCGCAGCGTCTGGCGAGCGATCTGGCCGCCGTGCTCACCCCCAGCGCCTTCAGCCGCAGCGGATAGCCGATCATGAGCGCAGTGCCAAATCCATCCGCCGCCACGATCGCCCCCGCTCGGGCGTGCGCCTACGCGATCCTTCGCCGGGTCTTCGAGCGCGGCGCATACGCCGATCGCGCCCTGCAGGCCGAGGCCGCAGAGCTGGACACGCGCGACCGGGCGCTCGCGATGCGCCTGGCCTACGGAGCGATCCAGCGCAAGGGGACGCTCGATCACCTGATCGAGCAGCTCGCCGATCGTCCCGCCGCGCGCCTGGACCCGCCGCTGCTCGCCGCTGTCAGGCTCGGCCTGTACGAGCTGCTGTACCTGCGCGGGTCTCCCGACTACGCCGTGGTCGCCGATGCCGTCGAGCTCGCCAAGACAAACGCGCGAGCGGGGCATGGCCTGGTCAACGCCGTGCTGCGCCGCGCCGCGCGTGAGGGACCGGACACGCTGATCGCAGGCCTGACCGATGAGACGCCGCAGCGGGCCGCCGTCAAGCACTCCCACCCAGAGTGGATCGCACAGCTGTGGTGGGACGCGCTCGGCGCCGAGCAGGCACGCGCCCTGATGGCCTTCGACAACGAGCCGAGCGAGCTCGCGCTGCGCGCCAACACGCTCGTCACCGACGCCCCGACGCTGGCCGGCGAGCTACCCGTCGCCACGCACGGGGACCCGCGGCTCCCGGAGGCGCTCGTCACAGAGGAGCCGTTCGACGTCCACGGCTCGGAGCTGTGGCGCCAGGGTGCGTTCCTGGCGCAATCGCGCGGCGCGATGCTCGTCTCGCGCGCGCTCGAGCCGCGCGCCGGTGAGCGGGTGCTCGATCTGTGCGCCGCGCCCGGCGGCAAGAGCACCCACATCGCCGCGCTGATGCAGGGCCACGGTGAAGTGCTCGCGATCGAGCACGACCGGCGACGGGCCGGCGGGCTCGTACGCAGCGCGAGTCGGCTGCGCGCGGCGAACGTCCGCGTCGAGGTCGCCGACGCCCAGCTGCCGCTCGCGGGTGGGCCGGCGTTCGATCGCGTGCTCGTCGATCCGCCCTGCTCGGGGCTCGGCACACTGCAGGCGCGGGCCGATCTACGCTGGCGCGTGACGCCCGAAGCGATCACCGAGATGGCGCGCGTCCAGGCGAAGATCCTCGCCGCCGGGGCCGGCGTCCTCCGTCCGGGTGGCGTGCTTGTCTACTCTACGTGCACGATCTCACCAATTGAGAATGAGCGACTGATCGCTGGCTTCCTGGACTCCCACCCCGAATTCGGCCTCGATGATCTGGGCGACTCGCTGCCCGGCCTGCGGCTGTCCGACGCTGTCGCAGCGGACGCCCAGGCGGCCCACGTGGCCGATCGAGCACTGCTGACGCTTCCGCCGCGTGATCGCACCGCCGGCTTCTTCATCGCCCGTCTGCGAAAGAGCTGAACCATGGAGGGCAAGCCAGACACGCCGGCCAAGACGACGATCGACCTAGGGCCGCAGTGCCCCAACTGCGGTGAGCCGTGGCTGCGTCCGACCAACCTTCCCGGCCGCTACCGCTGCGTCTACTGCCTGCATCGCTTCGAGCTCACATCGGTATGCCCGAACTGCGGTGAGCACTCGACGATCGTGCGCATGTCCTCGACCGCGATCCTGAAGTGCAACAACTGCGGCGACTCGATGCTGCAAGCCGTATGAGCGCCGCCGAGCTGTTGCGCGGCGTTCGCGTCGCGCCCTCGATCCTGTCGGCTGACTTCGGTCGCCTGCGCGAGCAGGTCGAGGAGGTGCTGCAGGCCGGCGCGCGGGTGATCCACGTGGACGTCATGGACGGGCACTTCGTGCCGCCGATCACGATCGGCCCACTGGTCGCGGGCGCGATCGCGGACACGGTCCATGCCGTCGGCGGAATGCTCGACGTGCACCTGATGATCGAGCGCCCCGAGCGCCACGTGGAGGAGTTCGCGAAGGCGGGTGCCGACTCGATCACGTTCCACGCCGAGGCCACCCCGCACGTCGCGTACACCGCGAACCTGATCCGCGAGTGCGGCGCGTGCGTTGGGCTGGCGATCAACCCCGCCACCGCGGTCGGTGCGCTCGCCGAGGTCGCCGGCGTGCTCGACCTGGCGCTGTGCATGACCGTGAACCCCGGCTGGGGCGGGCAGCCGTTCATCGAGCACTCGCTCGACAAGCTCCCCCGTGTGCGGGCGCTCGTCGGCGCGGACGCGGCCGTCGAGGTCGACGGCGGCGTCGATCCCGACACCGCGCCACGGTGCCGCGACGCGGGCGCGAGCCTGTTCGTCGCCGGCTCGGCGATCTTCGGCTCCCCTGACCCCGGCGAGGCCTACGGCGCGATCGTGCGCTCGCTCGGCGCCGACTGACCGGAAGTCGGGGAACTCGACGTCGACTGACCGGAAGTCGGGGAGCCTGACGCCGACTGACCGGCAGCCGGGGAGCTCGACGCGGGCTGCCCTGACGTCGGGTGTGCGTTCGCCAGCCGGCGCGGGCCGCGGGCAAGCGAGCCCGAACCCTGGCGGTACAGGGTCCACAGCAGCAGCGCCAGCAGACCCGTCGCACCGGCGTAGCCGACCTCCGTGCGCGTCAGCTCGTTGGCGATCGCCGGCGACAACATCCAAGCCAGGAACGCACACGCTGCCAGCCCCCAGCACAGCGCCGCCGCCCGCGCCCGGTTGCGCGCCAGCGCGGCCTGGTTGAGCGCGCCCGAGACCAGGTGCAGCCCCATCCCCACACCCACGACCGCCAGACCGACACGGCCGTAGGAGTAGTGCTGCCCGAACAGGTGCCCCATCACAAACGGCCCGATCGCCAGCAGCGCCAGCGCGACGACCGTCGCGAACGCAGCGATCGCCAGCACCGTCACGCGGATCGCCCGTGAGAACGCAGCGTGGCCGGAGGTCGTCTCAAGGCCCGTCAGATGCGGCAGCAGCGACGTCTGGATCGCCTGAAACAGCTGCAGCGGCGCGCGCGCGATCAGCAGCACGTCGAACACGATGCCCACGAGGGCTTTGTTCTGCGCGGTCGCCGCGACCGTCAGCACGGCCGCGTTCAGCAGCGTCTGCTCCGACAGCATGATCCCCGACACCCAGCCCGCGAAGCCCGTGCCGCGGCGCAACGACAGCTCGTCGTCGTGCGCGGCCGCCTCCTGCACGCCCTCCGTCCCCGGCCCGGCAAACGCCGCCTCGACCTCATCCGCCGTGACCGGCCCCGCTAGCGCCTGATCGGCCTCGTGCGTCGCGACTGGCTGCTCGCCGCTCGCCTCGCGCTGTTCCTGGCCGCGTCGCGCGAACGCCGCCGGCACGACGATCAGCGACACCAGCGGCGCTGCCGCGATGCCCAGCGCGACGGCCGTCTGGCCGCTGGTGATGCCCAGCGCCACCGCCAGCGCGAAGCACAGGCGCGACACCGACTCCATCAGCACCAGCCCGCCGTACAGCGCGAAGTACTCGTGCCCCGCCAGCCAGCCGCGCGCGAAGTAGCTTCCGGCGTACGCGAGCGTGCCGAACACGAGCACGTCGTACAGCGCCTGGTAGTGGTCGAACACGTCATCTACCAGCTGTTCCTGGAACGCCAGCGCGACCACCAGGAACGTCAGCGCGAAACCCGCCTGGATCGCGATCGGGACGCGCAGCGGATGCTCGTGCTTACCGCGCGCCCGGCGCTCCGCGATCGTGCGCGACAGCAGCTGTTCGATCGGCCGGTAGATCACCGAGATGATCACGAACATCACCGACCACAGAAGCGCGATTCGCGACGCCGATTCTTCGCCCAGCACATGGCTGGAGATCGAAAAGTACGCGAGCGTCAGCAGGCCCGTCGAGGCGATCCCGACGGACAGGATCCGCGCGCCGCTGCCGTAGGAGCGCGTCTCGCTAGAGGCGGACAAGCAACATCGTCCAGGGGAACGGCGAACGGACCTCCACGACCTCGCCGTGGCGCGAGAGGTGCTCGACGAACGCCCTGCGCGACCAGTGGTTGAGGTGCCCCGGCGTGTTGCCCAGCGCTGACCAGTACGCCCCGCGCGCCATGTTCAGCATCCGCCACAGCGGCTCCCGTGGGACGGACACGAGCAGGTGGCGCTCCGCGCAGCGCGCCATTTCGCCGATCGTGTGCTCCGGGTCGGGCACGTGCTCGAGCACCTCGATCGCGCTCGCGAGCTCGAACTCGCCATCGGCGAACGGCAGGTTCGCAGCCTCCATCACGCGATACTCGAGGTTCGGCGCCTTGCGCTCCGCCCATCCGGCCTGGATCGAGTCCTCCTCCAAGTCGATGCCGACCACGCGACCCTCGCCCAGCTGCTGCGCCCAGCGGTGCACGAGCACACCCTCGCCGCAGCCGACGTCCAGCAGCGAGCCCGGCGAGGCCAGCAAGAACAGCTCGTCCAGGTCGCGCTCGAAGCCGCTCATCAGGCGGCGCACCAACGGGTTCTGTGAGCCGTACTTGTCGTAGGTGTTGCCGGTGACTACCCCGTCCTCGGAGACCGTCACGCCGCTCACAGCCGCACCGCCTCGCCTTTCGGCCGCGTCTCAGCCTCATGCTCGCCGGTAGGTGTGGGCGCGGTTCCTTCAGCAGCGAGCCCGCTCGCGTCGGCCTTGGGCACGTCGTTCGGTTCGTAGTGCGATGGCTCGACGCCCAGCTGCAGCTCGATCCGCCGCACACGCTCGAGCGTTCGCTGCGTCATCACCCGCTGCGCCGCCAGCAGATCGCCGATCACGCCCAGCGCCCACAGCACGACCGCCGCGATGAACAGCACCGCGCCAAGGATCAACGACTGCACGTGGCCCTTGCCGTTGCCGTCCACGTAGGCGACCGCGAAGCGGATCCACACCCCGATCGAGACGACGCCGATCACCAACGCGAGGCTCCAGAACACCCGCAGCGGCTCGTACTGCGCGTAGATGCGGAAGATCGAGACCCCGTTGCGGCGCACATACGCTCCCATCGACGGGAACAGCCGTGACTCGCGCGTCTTCGGGTTCGTGCGCACGGGCACGTGGTCGATCGCCACCAGCAGCTTGCCCGCCTGGATGATCGTCTCCAGCGTGTACGTGAACTTCGACACCACGACCATCTGGATCGCCGCCTCGCGGTTGTACGCGCGGAATCCCGAGGTCGTATCAGGGACCGACGTCGAGGACGCCTGGCGCACCACCCACGAGCCGAGGCGCTGGAGCGTCTTCTTCAGCGGTGAGAACTCGGCGATGCCGCTCACCTCGCGGTCGCCGACCACCATGTCGGCGCGGCCCTCGAGGATCGGGCCGAGGAGCCTGGCCACATCCGGGCCGTAGTACTGGTTGTCAGCGTCGGTGTTCACGATCACGTCCGCGCCGAGCTTCAGCGCCGTATCGATGCCGGCCTGGAACCCGGCCGCGAGGCCCTTGTTGTTCGTCAGGCGCACCAGATGATCGACCCCGTGTGCGCGCGCGACCGCGACCGTCTCGTCCGTCGAGCCGTCGTCGATTACCAGCCACTCGACCGTGTCGAAGCCATCGAGCTCGCGCGGCAGGTCCGCGAGCGTCCGCGGCAGCTGTTCTGCCTCGTTGAAGCAGGGGATCTGGATGATGAGCTTCATTGGCCGTCGATTGCCTAGACTTGGCTCCCGCAGTATCCCAAAGCAGACGGCCTGGTCTTGGCGCCAAGGCACGGACCCAGCCATCGGCGCCGGTCCCGGTGCGGGCTGCGAGGGCGGATCGTCCTCCATCAGCTGTGGCACTGGGCCAAGACCGCCAACACTAGATGGAAAGCGCGACGCTCACCCGGCGCAGGCCGGGCACGATCCGGCTGGCGCGGCTGCGCGCCGTGCCGCTGAGGACGTGGGAGCGGGTCGGCCTGGCGGCGCTGTGCATCGCTGCGCTGATCGGCTACTTCGCCTTCCCGACCTACCCGACCTACGACTCCTTCTACGCGCTGCTGTGGGGACGCGACCTGCTGCATCTGCACCTGCCCGACTTCAGCGTCTACCGCGGACCGACCGAGCATCCGCTGGCGATCGCCTTCGGCATGCTCAACTCGATCTTCGGCCCGGGCGGCGCGCGGCTTGTCGTGCTCGGCTCGATCGTCTCGTTCGTGGCGGCCGTCGCCGGGATGTACCGCCTCGGGCGCCTGTGCTTCGGTCCGGTCGTCGGGCTCGTCGCGGCGTTGCTGCTGTTGAGTCGCTTCTTCGTCGAGAACCTCGCCGCCCAGGGCTATCTCGACATCACCTACGTGGCGCTGATCGTGTGGGCGATCGTGCTCGAGGTCGAACGCCCGCGGCGCGGCACGCTCGTGTTCCTGGCGCTCGCCGCCGCCGGCCTGTTGCGCCCCGACGCCTGGGTGCTGAGCGGCGCCTACTGGCTGTGGTGCTCGTGGCCGGCCGAGCACCGCACCCGCCTGAAGTACCTCGCGCTGGCGTCGATCGCACCGCTCATATGGGTCGCACTCGACGCGGCTGTGACCGGCAACCCGCTGTACTCGCTGACCGCCACCGCTGGGCTGGCGGCCGAACTCGAACGCACGCAGGGCTTCACCAGCGTGGTCGGCTCGGTGTGGAATTACGGCGTGCGCATCGACAAGCTGCCCGTGCTGTTGGGCGGGCTGATCGGCCTGCCGCTCGCCGTCTGGATGGCGCCGCGACGGGTGCTCGCGCCGCTGGCCGCGCTGGCGCTGCTCGTCGGCGTCTACATCGCCGAGGGCGCCGTCGGCGCGTCCGTCGTCGACCGTTACCTGCTCGGCGCGGCGACCGCGCTGCTGCTGTTCTGCGCCGTCGCGATCGGCGGCTGGGCGATGCTCGAGCCCGGTTCCTGGCTACGCCGAGGCTGGATCGCCGGGGCGGCGGTGCTTGTCGCCTACGGCGCGTTCGCCGCAGCCACGACGCTCAGCCTGTCCAGCCTGCGCACGACGCTCGCCTACCACGAGGACTTCCACGAGGGCCTCGCCGCCGCGCTGCAGAGCCCGCAGGTCAAGGCGCAGCTACGGCGCTGCCCGCTCGTGTCGCTGCCCGACAACAAGCTGATCCCCGACGCCCGCTGGATCCTCGACAGCGTCAACCAGCACGACATCGTCGCCCGCAGCCAGGCGCGCGCCAACGTCGAGCACGGCTCGCATGCGCTGGAGAACCGCATCCGCACCGGCAGCGTCGCCGTGTACCCGCTCGGCGATGCCGTGTTCGTCGAGGCGATCGTCGACCCGGGCGATGATCCACGCGACCAGATCCCGCTCGCCGGCTTCCGGCGCATCTACACCAGCCGCTACTACGCGGTGTATGCCAACTGCTGAGCAATCGACGATCCCTCAGCGCGACGAGGGAGGCAGGGGTCGCTCGAGCCGCGCTCGGCGATGGGCTTGGGCAGGGCTCGTCGTCGTGCTGCTCGTCGGCCTCACGCTGCGCCTGTGGGGCGTGCGCCAGGGACTGCCCTACGTCTACAACACCGACGAGGCCGACCACTTCGTCCCGCACGCGATCGAGATGTTCCGCGCGGGCACGCTCAACCCGCACTACTTCGCCAATCCGCCCGCGTTCACGTACGTGCTACATCTGCTGTTCGCTGTCGCCTACGGCGGCGCCCACGGCGCCGAGCACGCCGCCGCGCTGCATCCAACCGCCGTCTACACGCTCGCACGGGTCGCCGCCGCGGTGCTCGGCACGCTCGCCCTATGGCTGCTCTACGCGACCGGCGCGCGCCTGTTCAATCGCGCCGTCGGCCTGCTCGCCGCGGCGATCGAGGCCGTCGCCTTCCTGCCCGTCTTCTACGCGCACCTCGCGCTCAACGACGCGCCCACGCTCGCCCCGCTGACACTCTCGCTGCTCGGCAGCGCCGGGATATTGAGAAAAGGGCGCATCCGCGACCACCTGCTCGCCGGCGTCGGACTGGGGCTCGCCTGTGCCAGCAAGTACACCGCCGGGATCGTCGTCCTGCCGCTGATCGCGGCGATCTTCGCGCGCTACCTCGACGGCGGCCCCGCGGCAGGGATGCGCGCGCTGCGCGGGACCCTCCTCGCCGGCGTCTGCGCGCTGCTCGCATTCGCGATCGCCAACCCGTACTCGCTGCTCGACTACACGAGCTTCCACGGCGAACTCGTGCACCAGTCGACGCTGTCCTCCGAATCCCAGGGCAAGCTCGGCGCGCCCAAACACGGCGGCATCGCCTACTACCTGTGGTCGCTCACCTGGGGGCTCGGCTGGGTACCCGCGCTCGCCGCGCTCGGCGGCGCGTTCAGCGTATGGCGCGTCCAGCGCCGCCTCGGCTGGCTGCTCGTCCCCGCCGCGCTGCTGTTCCTCGCCTTCATGGGCCTGCAAGGGCGCTACTTCGGGCGCTGGTTGCTGCCGATCTTCCCGATCCTCTGCCTGCTCGCCGCATGCTTCGCCTGGCAGCTGCACACAGCACTCGTGCGCCGGCTGACACCGCGTTCGCGCCAGCCCGAGCCCGAGGCCGGACGCGGGCCCGAGCATGAGCCCGAGACGGAGGCGCTCGGCGGCCGGAGGAGGGGTGCGTTGGCGATGCAAGTTGCGTTGGCCGCGGTCCTGGTCGCCGCGCTGCTCGCCCAGGGGCTCGTGTACAGCGTCCACTCCGGTCTGGTCCTCTCGCGCGCCGACACGCGCACGCTGACGCGGCAGTGGATGCTCGCGCACGTCCCCGCGGGCGCCCCCGTCGTGGTCGAGCCCGTCTCGCCGGACAACTGGGCACGCGAAACTCGGTCCCCGAGCTCGAGCTCGACCGCAGCCCACGCCTACCGCTGGAACAAGTACCCATCGCTGCTGTCCAGGATCACCCCCGGTGGGACGCTCGAGCCGGACGGGGCCACCCATCAGGTCGGGATCGAGGAATACGAGCGCACGCTCAGCCCCACGCTGATCGGCTACTACGAGCGTCACCGCTACTGCTGGGTGCTGACCGGCTCCACCCAGTCCGATCGCGCGTTCGCCGATCCGACGGCCGTTCCCGCGGCCGTCGCCTACTACCGTGCGCTCGCTCAGCAGGGCGAAGTCGTCCACCGCACCACGCCGTACCGCGCCGGCAACGGTGGGCGGGAATCGGTCCCCTTCAACTTCGACTGGAGCTTCGACTACTACCCGCTCGCCTACCACCGGCCCGGCCCGACGATCACGATCTACCGGCTGCACGGCGGTCGCTGCCAGCGCTGAGCCGGGGCCGGCCACGCCACAGGGTTATCCTGAGGGCGACATGCCGACATCGACCGAGACCGACAAGCTGTGCCTGGGACGGGCGATCGAGCTCGCGCGCAACGGCGCCGGCACGGTCAAGCCGAACCCGGTCGTCGGTGCCGTCGTCGCCCTCGACGGCGAGATCCTCGGGGAGGGCTGGCATCAGGAATACGGCGGCGCGCACGCCGAGGTCAACGCGATCGAGGCATGCGGGCTCGCCGACCTCAGCGGCGCCACGCTTTACGTCTCGCTCGAGCCGTGCTGCCACGAGGGCAAGACGCCACCCTGCACCGACGCGATCCTGCAATCCGGGATCAGACGCGTGGTCGTCGGCTCGGACGATCCAACCGAGAAGGCATCCGGACGCGGACTCGGGATCCTGCGCGACGAGGGCGTCGAGGTGCTGCTCGCCGACGGCGAGCTCGCCGCGAGCGCACGACTACTCAACCAGGCCTTCCGCAAGCACTCCCGCGTCGGGCGCCCATGGGTGCTGTTCAAGTCCGCGATGACGCTCGACGGGAAGGTCGCCACCCGCACCGGGGACTCCCAGTGGATCAGCGGCGAGAGCAGCCGCGAGATGGCCCATCGCTGGCGTGCGTCGGTCGATGCCGTGGTCGTCGGCATCGGCACCGCGCTCGCCGATGACCCGCAGCTCACCGCCCGGCCCGACGGCCTGCCCGCCGAGCCGTGCGCCCAGCCGCGGCGGGTCGTGTTCGACTCCGTCGCCCGCCTGCCGCCCGCCTCGCAACTCGTCGTCGCCGCCGCCGAGATCCCGCTGACGATCGTCGTCTCGCGGGCGGCCGCCCGCGCCGACACCGACGCGCTCGAAGCCGCCGGCGTCCAGGTGATCGTCGCGACCGGCGAAAACGAGCCCGCGCGCGTGCGCTCGGCGCTCGATCAGCTCGGCGCGATGGGCGTCGCCTCGGTCCTGCTCGAGGGCGGGCCGCACCTCGCCGGCGCGTTCCTCGACGCCCAGGAGATCGACGAAATCAGGCTGTTCCTGGCCCCGCTGCTGCTCGGCGGCAGCGCCGCCCGCGACCCGCTCGAGGGCGAAGGCGTCGAGCGCATCTCCGAGGCGCTGCGCGCGTTGACGTTCGACTGCGAAAGCGTCGGCGGGGACCTGCTCGTCTCGGCGCGGCTGCGGGAGTGGTGAGATGCTCGGCCTCGATCCAGTGAGCTCGTGTTCACAGGGCTGATCGCCGACCTCGGGACCGTCGCGCAGCTCGAGCGCGACGACACCGGCGCGACCCTGCGGATCGCCAGCCCGCTCGCACAGACGCTCGCCGAAGGCGACTCGATCGCCGTCAACGGCGTATGCCTCACCGCGACCGCGCTCGACCCCGACGCGTTCGGCGCGCAGGTCATGAACGAGACACTCGAGCGCTCCTCGCTCGGTCAGCTGCACAGCGGCTCGCGCGTCAACCTGGAGCTCGCGCTGCGCGCGCAAGACCGCCTCGGGGGGCACGTCGTCCAGGGCCACGTCGACGGAACAGGCACCGTCGCCGAGATCCGCGAGCAGGGGTTCGCGCGGGTGCTCGAGATCGAGATCGAGCCGCAGCTCGCTCGCTACACCGTCGAGAAGGGCTCGATCGCGCTCGACGGCGTCAGCCTGACCGTCAGCGCCGTCAGCGACGAGCGCATCAGCGTCTCGCTGATCCCCGAGACGCTCGCACGGACCACGCTCGGAGGAGTGCAGGAGGGGGCAACTGTCAACATCGAGGTGGACATCATGGCCAAGCACCTCGAGCGACTGCTGGAGGCACGCGTATGAGCGCAACCCGGACAACCACGCCCTTTGCCACGATCGAGCAGGCGATCGAGGAGATCCGCCAGGGCAAGATGGTCGTCGTCTGCGACGACGAGGATCGCGAGAACGAGGGCGACCTGACGATGGCCGCGCAGTTCGCCACCCCCGAGGCGATCAATTTCATGGCCAAGGAGGGACGCGGGCTGATCTGCCTGTCGCTCACCTCGGAGCGCTGCGACGAGCTCGGCCTCGACCTGATGGCAGCGAAGAACGAGTCGTCCTTCGAAACACCGTTCACCGTCTCCGTCGAGGCACGCGAAGGCGTCACCACCGGCATCTCCGCGCACGACCGCGCGCACACGATCCAGGTCGCGATCGACCCCGAGAGCCGGCCCCGCGACCTCGTGCAGCCCGGTCACGTGTTCCCGCTCAAGAGCCGCTCCGGCGGCGTGCTCGAGCGCGCCGGGCAGACCGAGGCCGCCGTCGACCTCGCGCGTCTCGCCGGGCTCAACCCCGCCGGCGTGATCTGCGAGGTGATGAACGACGACGGCACGATGGCGCGCGTCCCCGATCTCGTTCACTACTGCGCCCGCCACCAGCTCAGCATGATCACCGTCGCCGACCTGATCGCCTACCGCCGCCGCCACGACAAGCTCGTCGAGCGCGTCGTCTCAACCGCGCTGCCAACCACCTTCGGCGACTTCCAAGCGATCGGCTACCGCTCGCTCGTCGACGACAAGCATCACGTCGCGCTCGTCAAGGGCGAGGTCTCCGGCGAGCCCGACGTGCTCGTGCGCGTGCACTCCGAGTGCCTCACCGGCGACGTCTTCCACTCGCTGCGCTGCGACTGCGGCGAGCAGCTCGAATCGGCGCTCTCGATGATCGAGCGCGAAGGCCAGGGCGTCCTGCTCTACCTCTCCCAGGAGGGCCGCGGGATCGGCCTGCTGAACAAGCTGCGCGCCTACCGGCTGCAAGAGGACGGGCTCGACACCGTCGAAGCCAACGAGCGCCTCGGGCTGCCCGCCGACCTGCGCGACTACGGAATCGGCGCGCAGATTCTCGTCGACCTCGGCCTCAGCTCGATCCGCATCCTCACCAACAACCCGAAGAAGATCCGCGGCCTCGAGGGCTACGGCCTGTCCGTCAGCGCGCAGATCCCAATCGAGCACGCACCCAACGCGCACAACGAGTCCTATCTGCGCACCAAGGCCGAGCGCATGGGGCACACGCTGCACCACCAGGGACTCAACCTCGACGAGGAGCTGCTCCACACCGAGCGTGTCCGCGACCAGCAGGAGCGCCGCCAGCAGTGACGTTCGCGATCGCCGTCGCGCGCTTCTACGAGGACCTCGCCGAGCGGCTCGTCGCCGGCGCCACCGATGCCTTCGCCGGAGCCGGCCACTCGGACGTCGAGGTGTTCGACGTCCCCGGCGCGTTCGAGCTGCCGCTCGCCGCCAGCTACGCTGCCGCCAGCGGCCGCTTCGCCGGCGTCGCCTGCCTCGGCGCCGTGATCCGCGGCGACACCGACCACTACGACTTCGTCTGCGCCGAGACCGCGCGCGGCGTCATGCAAGTGCAGCTCGACACCGGCCTCCCGTGTGCCTTCGGCGTGCTCACCTGCCAGACGATGCAGCAGGCGCTCGAGCGCGCCGGCGGCGGCAAGCGCGACCAGGGTCGCAGCGCCGCGCAGGCCGTCATCGCGATGGCCGCGCTGCGCGAGCAGCTCACGGTGCGCTGATGCGCAGCCACGCGATCCCTCCCCGGACCCCGGTAGGGGTCCTCATCTAAAACCATCTAGACTGCCCGGCGATGGCCAAGGTATGTCACAGCTGCGGCAAGGGGCCGGCGTTCGGCCAGAGCCGCAGCCACTCGATGGTCGCCACCAAGCGGCGCTTCGATCCCAACCTGCAGAAGGTCAGGATCCTCATCGGCAAGGCGCCCAAGCGCGTCTATGTCTGTACGCGCTGTCTGAAAGCCGGCAAGGTCACCAAGGCCCTGTAGGGCCGCAGGGGCCGCCGGGCGCGCGAGCGCCTGCGCGAAGGTGATAGACCTGTCGCCGTGACGGATACCAATCTGGTCCGCTTTCGCGCTGCCGTCGCGGGGGCGCTTGCGCATCTGGAATCGCGCCGCCAGGAGGTCAACGACCTGAACGTGTTCCCCGTCGCCGACGGCGACACCGGCGACAACATGGCGTTGACGCTGCGCGCCGTGCTCGCCGAGCTCGACCGCCTGCAGGGCGCCGACGAGCAGCGCACGGTCGACGAGATCGGACGCGACGAGATCGTCCAGTCCGTCGCCCGCGCCGCGCTGCTCGGCGCACGCGGCAACTCCGGCGTGATTCTCTCGCAGCTGATCCGCGGCGCCGCCGAGGAGCTCGTCTCACGGCCCGGACAGCTGATCGACGCGACCTTGATCGGCGCCGCGCTCGCCAACGCCGCCGACCGCGCCTACTCCTCCGTGCGCGACCCCGCCGAGGGAACCATCCTGACCGTCGCCCGCGAGATGGCGCACAAGATCGTCGCCGACCTCGCGCACCTCCCCGAGACGCCGCGCTTCGGGCCCGCCACCGAGGCGCGCGAGCAGGACATCGCGATCGCCGCCGCGCTCGAACGCGCCGTCGAGGCCGGCCAAGACTCCGTCAAGCGTGGCCCCGAGCTGCTCGCCGCGCTGCGCGAAGCAGGCGTCGTCGACGCCGGCGGCTACGGCCTCACGATCATCTTCGCCGGCGTCGTCGCCGCGCTGCGAGGAGAGGAGCCGCCGCCGCTCGACCACTACGCCCCCGCGCGCATCACCCACCCCCAGCACAGCTCCGGCACCTACCGCTTCTGCACCAACTTCGCCGTCACCGGCAGCGGCCTCAGCCCGACCAGCTTCATCGCCCCGCTCGAGCAGCTCGGCGACTCCGTGCTCGTCGTCGGCGACGAGACCACGCTCAAGGTGCACCTGCACACCGACACGCCCGAGCTCGCCACCGCCGTGTTCGCCGACGCCGGCGAGGTCTCACACCTCGACGTCGCCGACATGCGCGCACAGGTCGCCGAGCGCGACGGCCGCCTGACTGCCGATCCGCCCGCCGGTGAAGACGCGCGCGGCGCTGCACCGCACGCAGGCGGCGAGCTGGCCGGCGAGCAAGCCGACGCGCTCGCCGAGATCCGCTGCGCCGCCGTCGCCGTCGTCAGCGGCGAGGGGTTGCGCATGCTGTTCAACGAGCTCGGCGTGCACACGATCGACGGCGGACCCACGCTCAACCCCTCCACCTACGACCTGCTCGCCGGGATCCACGAGGTGCCCGCCGAGGAGGTTGTGCTGCTCACCAACAGCGCCAACGTGATCATGGCCGCCGAGCACGCCGCCCGCCTGTCCGACAAGGCCGTCCACGTCGCGCCCACCACCAGTCAGCAGGCCGGGCTCGCCGCCGCCGTCGCCCTCTCACAGAGCCGCTCCGTCGAGCAGAACGCCCACGCGATCACCGAGGCGCTCGAGCGCCTGCGCACCGGCGCCGTCGCGCCCGCCGCCCGCGACGACGCCCAGGGTCGCTTCAAGCGCGGAGACGCCGTCGGCTTCGTCGGCGAGCAGGTGCTCGCGTGGGGCGATCCGCGCGACACACTGCAAGCGATCCTCAGCGCGCTCGCCGAGGGAGACAACGGCCAGGGCCCGCCCGAGCTGATCAGCGTCCTCGACGGCGAAGGCGCACCCTTCGAGCTCGCCGAGGTCGAGGGGATGATCAACAGTGGCGTCGAGCTGGAGCTGCGCCACGGCGGTCAGGCCGCCTACTGGTGGCTGCTCGCCGCCGAGTAGCCCTCGCCTGCGTCAGCTGGCAAACGCCACGGCCGCCTCGGCCTCCGCCATCCGGGTGCAAGGGGGTGTCTCTTCTCTTTCAGACACCGTATAGCCATGGTTATACGGTGCGCGCAGGTGGACACAACACACCCTCCGCCGTCTTCGGTCTCGCCCTCCAGGTGGAGGGGGGTCTGTTCTCTTTTTCAGACCCTGTATAGCCATGGTTATACGGTGTTTACGCGTGGACACAGCCCACCCGCCCCCGTCGCCAGCCCGTTACGACCGCCGCCGCGATCATGATGGTGCGCTCGATGCCGGCGACGACGCCCAATACGCCGGAGCCAATGCTCGCCCCGAGACGCTCTGAACGCATCGCGATGCCGGCCCGCGCCTTTGCTTCCACACGGACTCTCACCAGCGACGAGCTGATCGCCGCACCGATCTGCTGGCCTCGCCCATCGCGCCTGCACGCGCCGCTCGAGCTCCCGGCGAAGAAGCTGGCGGCCGGTATGCGCACGCTCGGGCTGCACACGGTCGGCGATCTGCTCGAGCATCTCCCGAGCGACAGCCGCGAGGCGCGGACTATCTCCGCGCTGCAAGCAAACGAGCAGGCGACCGTAGCGGTACAGGTGCGCAGCATCGCTGCGCGATCGGTACGCCGGCGTGGGATGCGCCCGCTCGTCGAGGCGAAGGTGTTCGACGCGAGCGGCACGATGCGCGCGACGTTCTTCAACCAGCCGTGGCTCGTCGAACGCTACCCGCCCGGAACGCGACTGCTGCTGCACGGCAAGGCCGACGCGCGTGGGGGCTTCAGCGTCGCCCACCACGCGCTCGGCAGCGACGCCGACGCCAGTCCCGGCGAACAGCCCGTCGAGGGTGATGCCGTCGCGCACTACCCCGCCGCAGAGGGTGTCTCCTCGACCCAGATCCTGACGCTCGTGCGCGGCTCAAGGGGCGCCCTCAGCGACGTCGTCGAGGCGCTGTCCGCGGCCACCCGCGTCACCGAGCGGCTCCCCGATCGTGCGAGCGCGCTCGCGGCGATGCACTTCCCCCAGATGCCCGCCGACCTCGAGCTCGGCCGGCGGCGCTTGGCGTTCGAGGAGCTGCTGCTGACCCAGCTGGTGTTCCTGCGCCGGCGCGCCGAGCGCCGAACGCGCACCGGTGCGCTCGTGCTCACAGGCGGACGGGCGCTCGCCCAACGCTGGTTGAGCGAGTCGCTGCCGTTCGCCCCGACCGGCGACCAGAGCAGGGCGATCGACTCGATCTCCGCGGATCTCGAGCAGCCGGCCCCGATGCAGCGGCTGCTGATGGGAGAGGTCGGCAGTGGCAAGACAGTGGTCGCGCTGTACGCGATGCTGCAGGCCGTCGGGGCCGGACACCAGGCCGCGCTGATGGCGCCCACGGAGACGCTCGCCGAACAGCACTTCGCCACGATCCAGCGCCTGCTCGGCGCAGAGCAGCTCACCGCCGCGCTGCTCACCGGGTCCACCGCCGCGCCGCGACGCCGCGACACGATCGGCAAGCTGGCCAGCGGCGAGCTGTCGCTGATCGTCGGCACGCACGCGCTGATCGAGTCCGACGTGCGCTTCCGCGGGCTGGCCCTCGCCGTGATCGACGAGCAGCACCGCTTCGGGGTGCGCCAGCGAGCGGCATTGGGGGAGCCCGATCCCGCCGACCCGGCGGCCCGGCCGCCGCACATCCTGCACATGACCGCCACGCCGATTCCCCGCACGCTCGCGCTCGCGCGCTACGGAGACCTCGACACCAGCACGCTGCGCGAACTGCCGCTCGGCCGCCAGCCGATCGACACGCGCCTCGTCGTCGGCGAGAGCGAGCGAGCCACCGCCTACGAGCAGCTGCGCGCCGAGCTGAGCGCCGGCCGCCAAGCCTACGTCGTATGCCCGCTGGTCGAGCAGGCCGAGGAGGACGCCGGGGGGGGCGAGGCCGAGGAGGGGGCGGGGACGAGTGCTCCGGAGCACGGCCTGCGGGCCGCCTCCGCCGAGCTGCACCGACTGAAGGACGGCGAGCTGAAGGGCTATCGGCTGGCGCTCCTGCACGGCGGCATGCGCGCACGAGAGAAGCAGGAGGCGATGGCCGCGTTCGCCTCCGGAGAGGTCGACGTGCTGATCGCCACGACCGTGATCGAGGTCGGGATCGACGTGCCCAACGCGACCGTGATGCTGATCGAGAACGCCGAGCGCTTCGGCATCTCCCAGCTGCACCAGCTGCGCGGACGGGTCGGACGCGGCGAGCATCGAGCCCGCTGCCTGCTCGTCGGCCCGCCCGGCGCGCTCGGCTCGGCGAGGCTGCGGGCGCTGGTGAAGCACGCCGACGGGTTCCGGCTCGCCGAGATCGACCTCGAGCTGCGCAAAGAGGGCGAGCTGATCGGCACACGTCAATCCGGCAGCGCTCAAATGCGCATCGCGCGGCTGCCCGAGGATGCCCAGCTACTCGAGCTCGCGCGCGCTTGCGCGGAGGCGATCGTCGCCGGCGACCCGCATCTCCAGGCGCCCGAGCACGCGCTGCTGGGGGCTGCACTCGAGCGGCTGCTCGACAGCATTGCGGTCGCGGCACTGCCCGGCTAGAGACATCCCAGCCGGCGCACGCGCTCGCGCGCCGTTACGGTTGCTTGGGTGCGCGTGATCGCAGGACAGCTCGGCGGCCGGCGGCTGCACGCGCCGAAGGGCCGGGTCACGCGGCCGACCTCCGATCGCGTCAGAGAGGCCGTGTTCGCGATGCTCGGCGGGGTCGAGCGCGCGCGCGTCCTCGACCTGTTCGCCGGCAGCGGCGCGCTCGGCATCGAGGCGCTCTCGCGCGGCGCCGAGCACGCGGTGTTCGTCGAGCGCGACGCCAGCGTGGTGCGCGTGCTGCGGGGCAATCTCGCCGAGCTCGAGCTCGCTCACAGCACCGCCGAGGTGCGTCGCGCGGATGTCCTGGCGGCTCTGCAGAGCGCACGGGCGCGCAAAGAGACATACGATCTTGTGTTCATCGACCCCCCCTACGGGCAAGCGCACGGATGGGGGCCACAGCTGTCGGCGATCCTGCCGACGCTGCTGAGCCCGGATGCGCGCGCAGTCGTCGAGAGCGATCGGCGAGCCATCCTCGAGCTCGACATGGCGCTCGAGCGGAGCAGGCGCTACGGGGACACGTCGATCACAATCCACCGTCATCAATGAGCCGAGAAGAGAAATCGATAGCGGTCTGCCCAGGGTCCTATGACCCGATCACCAACGGGCATCTCGATGTGATCCGTCGCACCGCGAAGCTGTACGACGAGGTGGTCGTCGCCGTCGTCAACCGCTCGGTCCGCAAGAGCAGCGCGCTGTTCGGGATCGACGAGCGCGTCGGCTTCATCGAGCGCGCGATCGCCGACGTCGGGAACATCCGTGTCGAGCCGTTCTCGACGCTGGTCGTCGACTTCGCCAGGACGATCGGAGCGAAAGCAATCGTCAAGGGGCTGCGCGCGATCTCCGACTTCGAGTACGAGCTGGAGATGAACCAGCTCAACCGCCGTCAGGACCCGGAAATCGAGTCCGTCTACCTGATGGCCAGTCCGCAGTACAGTTTTCTGTCATCGAGCGGCGTCAAGGAGCTCGCCACGTTCGGAGGCAAGATCGACGATCTGGTCCCCGACGAGGTGGTCGCGCGCTTGCAGGAAGAGCTGAGACGTTGACGAAAATGGGATGTGACACGTGATGTCGAGTTTGATCGTCGGAACGTCGGGCCGCAAGCCCCACGAAGGTAGGCAATAGCTATGGACGTCCTGGTACTCATAGACAAGCTCGACGACCTGGTGCACAACGCCAAGCCGGTGCCGTTGACCGACCAGGTGCGCGTCGACAAGGAGGAGATCTACGACATCCTCGACCAGATGCGCGCCACGATCCCCGAGGAGATCAAGCAGGCGCGCTGGATCGTCAAGGAGCGCCAGGAGATGCTCGCCGAGGCCAAGAAGGAGGCCGAGCGGATCATCAAGGACGCGCGCGAGCGCCAGGAGCGCCTGGTCGGCGAGGAGGAGGTCACCAAGCAGGCCGAGCGCGCCGCCGAGGACATCGTCGAGGACGCCCGCGCCCGCGAGCGCGAGATCAGGCTCGGAGCCGAGGACTACGCCGATGAGATCCTCAACACGCTCGAGGTCAACCTGTCGAAGTTCATCGCCGCCGTGCAGCGCGGACGCGAGCGCCTGCAGGGCAAGGACGAGCCCGCTGAAGTCAGCTAGGGCGCTCCCGCCCGCCGCCGAGCTTCCGGAGCCCGGCACTCGGGTAGGGGTGAGAGCGTGAACGCGCAGACGGGCAGACACAAACTCGAGGTCCTGCGCACGCTGCTGGAGACAGGCCTGTTCGAGCCCACGCGCCCGGACCGGGTGCTGCGCTCGCTGTCCGCGCTGCGCCGCTGGGGGGTAACGCCCGCCGGATCCTGCGCCAGCGCGGCCGCACGCTACGGCTCGCGCGTCGCGCTCGTAGACGAGCGCGGGAGTCTGACCTACAGCGAACTGCACGCGCGCACAAACGCTCTGGCCCGCGAGCTGCAGCGGGCCGGCATCTGCGAAGGCGACGGCGTCGCGATCATGTGCCGCAACCATCGCGGCTTCGTCGAGGCGACCCTCGCCTGCTCGAAGCTCGGCGCCGGCGCGCTCTACCTGAACACCGCGTTCGCCGGTCCGCAGATCGTCGACGTGCTCGCGCGCGAGGGCTCCACGGCCGTGATCTACGACGCCGAGTTCGCCGAGCTCGTCCGCGAGGGCGCCGCGACCCGGCTGCGGTTCATCGCCTGGAGCGAGCCCGGCTCGCTGCCACCGGAGGACGCCGGCGACCCGCTGATCGAGGACCTGATCGCGCGAGGAGATGACGCCGAGCTGCAGCCGCCGGCGGAGAAAGGGCGCGTCGTGATCCTCACGTCCGGCACCACCGGAACGCCGAAGGGGGCCACGCGGGCGCAGAACGACTCGATCGAGCCGATCGCGTCGCTGTTCTCGAAGATCCCGCTGAGGGCGCGCCAGACGACCGTGATCGCCGCGCCGATGTTCCACTCGTGGGGGTTCGCGCATCTGCTGATCGGGCTGCCCCTCGTCTCGACTCTGATCGTGCGGCCGAGATTCGACCCCGAGGGCACGCTGAAGGCGATCGCGCAGCACCGAGCTAGCGCGCTCGTGGTCGTGCCGGTGATGCTGCAGCGCATCCTCGAGCTGCCGTCCGAGACGATCGCGCGCTACGACGTCAGCAGCCTGAGGGTGATCGCTGTCAGCGGCTCGGTGCTGCCCGGCGAGCTGGCCACGCGCGTGATGGACACCTTCGGCGAGGTGCTCTACAACCTCTACGGGTCCACCGAGGTCGCCTGGGCGACGATCGCCACGCCCGAGGATCTGCGCGCCGCGCCGGGAACCGCCGGTAAGCCGCCGATGGGAACGGTCGTCAAGCTGCTCGACGTCGACGGCTGCGAGGTGCCCGCCGGCGAGGGCGGACGGATCTTCGTCGGCAACGAAGCCATGTTCGAGGGCTACACCGGCGGCGGCAGCAAGGAGGTCATCCGCGGCCTGATGAGCACCGGCGACGTCGGGCACTTCGACGTAGGGGGGCGCCTGTTCGTGGACGGTCGCGACGATGACATGATCGTCAGCGGCGGCGAGAACGTGTTCCCGCGCGAGGTCGAAGACCTGCTCGCCGATCACGCCGAGATCGAGGAGGCCGCCGTCGTGGGGGTCCCCGACGAGCAGTTCGGCCAGCGCCTGAGAGCGTTCGTCGTCGCACGCGACGGCGCCGAGCTCACAGCTGAGACCGTCCAGGAGTACGTCAAGGCGAACCTCGCGCGCTACAAGGTCCCGCGCGATGTCGTGTTCGTGGACGAGCTGCCGCGCAACGCGACCGGCAAGGTCCTCAAGCGGGAGCTGCGCGAATACGCTTAGACACAGGTTCGCAGCGCGCCGCCCAGTCGTCGCACCCCATGCGGGGCACAGGCTAGCCTGGATGCCGATGGCTGTGAAGACCCACGACTTCGACCTCGCAGGCCTGCGGCTGAGCCCCGGCGAGGGCCGCAAGCTGACACTCGAGGTTCCGATCGAGCCGCTGTTGCTCGGCAGCGAGCGGTACGCCGCCGAGCCCGAGCTGGTTCCCGTCCAGCTGGGCGTCTCGCGGATGACCGGCGGGGGCTACGCGCTGCACCTGCGCTTCTCCGCGGCCGCCGCCGGGCCGTGCATGCGCTGTCTGGAGCAAGCTGCGCCGAGCATCGAGGTCGAGGCGCGGGAGGTCGACCAGCCCGGCGGGGGAGAAGAGCTCGACAGCCCATACGTGCACGAGGAGACGCTCGATCTGGCGGGCTGGGCGCGCGACGCGTTCGCGCTGGCGATGCCGGCCAAGATCCTCTGCCGCGAGGACTGCGCGGGCCTGTGCCCGGTGTGTGCGGCGGACCTCAACGACGCTCCCGCGAACCATCATCACGACGTCGAGCCCGACCCACGCTGGGCCAAGCTGCGCGAGCTGAAGCTCGAATAGGCCGAAGCCGACCCGCGGCGGACTGCTAGCCTTTCGGGCCGATGGCCGTCCCCAAGAAAAAGCAGTCGCACAGCCGTACGGCCAAGCGTCGCGCGCAGCACAAGATCGGGACGCCGGCGGTCAACGCCTGCCCGCAGTGCCACAGCCCGCGCCGTCCACATCGGGTATGCCCCGTATGCGGCACCTACGCGGGCCGCGAGATCGTCACGCCGGGGGCGCACGATCACGAGCACGACCACGACCACGACTGACGGGCAGTGACATCAGAGGCTTCGCCCTCCGGGTCGGCTGCCTCCCCTGACGAGCGCCGCCCGCCGGTCATCGCCGTCGACTGCAACGGCGCCGACCTCGGTCCCGCCGAGGTGGCTGCCGGCGCCGCGATCGCCGCCGCGGAGGGAGCGCGCGTGCTGCTGTTCGGCCCAGCGGCCGAGCTCGGCGAGCTGCCGGACAGCATCGAGGTGATCGACGCGCCGGTCTCGATCGCCAAGGCTGAGGACCCCGTGGTGGCCGCTCGCTCCACCCCCGAGGCTTCGATCGTCCAGGCCGCACGGGCTGTCGCCGACGGCAGGGCACAGGCGCTCGTGTGCGCAGGCGGAACCGGCGCCGCGCTCGCTGCGGGCACGTTCAACATCAAACGCGCGTCAGGGATCTACCGCCCTGCGCTGGCGATCCCGATGCCGGTCCCGCACCATCCGGTGACGCTGCTGGACGTCGGCGCCAACGTCGAGGCCAGGAGAGAGCACATCGTCCAGTTCGCGTTCATGGGCGCCGCGCTTGCGCGCAGCGTGCTCGGCGTCGCGATGCCGCGCGTCGGGCTGCTGTCCAACGGCGAGGAGGCCGCGCGCGGTAGCGAGACCGTGGTCGAGGCGCACGCCGAGCTGCGCGAGCGCGCGGACGGCGGGATCGACGCGTTCGAGTTCGTCGGCAAAGTCGAGGGCGGCGACGTCGTGTCCGGGCGAGCCGACGTGATCGTCACCGACGGCCTGACAGGGAACATCGCGCTGAAGCTGATGGAGGGCGTCTCGCAGACGATGCTCGGGGCGATCCGCGACGCCGCCATGTCCTCGACACGCGCCAAGCTCGGCGGCGCGCTCCTGCGACCCGCCCTGCGCGGCTTCCGCGACGAGATCGACCCCGAAGCCAGCGGCGGCGCCTATCTGCTCGGGCTGCGCCGGCTCGGCGTCGTGCCGCACGGGCGCTTCACCCGTATCGGCTTCGCCCAAGCGATCCTGCGAGCGCAGCGCGGCGCGAGCGAGGACATCGTCGCGCAGACGCATCACGCGCTGGAGCACGCGGGAGCGCTCAAGCGCTCTCCGGCGTCCGCGTCGGGCGCTAGCCTGCGCCAGACAGGATGAGCGAGGCGAGCCATACCCGCGAGCAGGTGTTCGCGCTGATCCAGGCCCATCTGGCCGACGAGCTCGACGTCGATCCGCACGCGATCGTCGAGGGCACGCGTTTCAAGGAGGACCTGGAGGCGGACTCGCTCGACCTGTACACGCTCGTGCAGGAGCTCGAGGACACCTACCGCGTGAGCATCTCCGACGAGCAGGCAGCCCAGATCCTGACCGTCGGAGCGGCCGTCGAGTTCGTCCTGGCGCACAACGGCGGGAATGCCAATGGCGGGCGATGATGCTGCTGCTGGGAGAACTGCTCGACGAGCTGCCCGAGGATCTCGCGCGCCAGGTGTTCACACACGCGTCCTGGAGCGAGCGCCCGAGCGACTCCTACCCGCGGCTCGCGTTCCTCGGGGACAGCGTGCTCGGGCTCGCCGTCACCTCCTATCTCTACCCACGGCTGGAGGCCGACCGCTTCGGCGCGGGGAGGCTCACGAAGATCCGTGCACAGGCAGTCTCCGGGGTGTCCTGTCGCGCGGTCGCAGAGCGGCTGGCGCTGCCCGAGCGGCTGCGAGCCGCCGCGCCGCCGGGTGTGCGCGAGAGCGCAGCCGCGCTCGTCGAGACCGAGCGGGTGCTCGCATCGGTGATCGAGGCGGTGATCGGAGCCTGCTATCTGCACGCCGGATACGAGCGCACCGCCGAGGCCGTAGTGGAGGCGTTCGCCCCGGAGATCGAGGGCGCGCTGGAGCACCCCGTGGACTTCAAGTCCGCGCTGCAGGAGCTGCTGGCCAGACGTGGCTCGGAGGTCAGCTACGAGGTCACCGGCGAGGAAGGTCCGCCGCACGAGCGCACCTATGCGGTGCTCGCGCGCGTCGACGGTCGCGAGATCGGCAGCGGCCGCGGCCGCAGCAAGAAGCACGCCGAGCAGGAGGCCGCACGTGTGGCCGTCGACAGGCTCGCGAACGAGTCATGAGGGTTAGCGCATGCGCCTGAAGTCATTGACCCTGAACGGCTTCAAGTCGTTTCCCGACCGCACCCAGCTCGACTTCGGGCCGGGAGTCAGCGTCGTCGTCGGGCCGAACGGCTCGGGCAAGTCCAACGTCACCGACGCGGTGTTGTGGGCGATGGGCGAGCAGTCCCCGCTGGCCGTCCGCGGCCAGTCGATGCAGGATGTGATCTTCGGCGGCGGCCGGGGTGTGCAGCCGCGCTCGGCGGCCGAGGTGGAGATCGTGCTCGATAACTCCGACGGCCGGGTGGACCTGCCGCTGAGCGAGATCTCGATCGTCCGTCGGCTCGACCGCAACGGCGACGCTGGCTATCGCCTCAACGGCGCACGCTGCCGCCTGACGGACGTGATCGAGGTGCTCTCCGACACGGGTCTTGGGAAGGAGACGCACTCCGTCGTTTCCCAGGGGCGGGTGGAGTCGATCGTGACCTCCAAGCCGCGCGAGCGACGGCTGCTGATCGAGGAGGCGGCCGGGCTCGGCAAGCACCGCAAGCGCCGGCGCCGCGCCCAGCTGAAGCTCGAGCGCACGCAGGAGAACCTCGACCGTGCACTCGACGTCGAGCGCGAGGCGCGCAGCCGCCTGCGCCCGCTCAAGCGCCAGGCCGAAGCAGCCGAGCTGCACGAGCGCCTCGAGCGCCAGATCCTGCAGGCGCGCTGGGAGCTCGCCCGCGACGTCGCCCGCGCTCGCCGTGTCGAGCTCGAAGCTGCCGAGGCGCTCGTCGCGCAGGCTCGCGCGGTGCGCACGGAAACGGACGGCAAGCTGCAGCACACGATCGAGCGGCGGGGCGCAGCCGAGCGCGCGTTGGCCGAGCGCGCCGAGCGTCACGAGGCTCTCTCCAAGCGCGTCTACGACGCGCGCTCAGCGCGTGAGCGACTCGAGCTACGCGCCGAGCAAGTTGGCACGATCGCGCAGGCGCTCGGCCGGCGGATCGAGCGCGTCGAGCTCGAGCTGCAGTCGCTCACGCCGGCGCAATCACCCGACGGAGAGACCACCGATGCTCCGCTCAACGAGGATCGCATCGGGGTGCTGGAAGCGGAGCTGGCCGAGATCCAGGCGAGTCGCGAGCAGGAGATCGAGCGCGAGATCGCCGAGCTGCAAACGGCGAGCGAGCAGCAGCTGAAGGACCTCGAGCGCGCGGAGGGTGAGGTGACGGATGCCCGGCTGGCACGAGAGACCGCGGATCAGCAGGCCGAGCAGGCGCGCGAGCGGCTGACAGCAACCGAACACACGACCCAGGACGCGCGGCGCGAGGCAGCGCGCGTCGGCGCCGAGCTCGCCGCAGCCAACCAGTTCCTACGCGGCCACGCGCGGGTCGGGGGCGAGCGCTCGCTCAGCGAGGAGCTGCAGGTCCAAGACGGGTTCGAGCTCGCGCTCGCGGCCGCGCTCGGCGGGCGCCTCGACGCGGCCCTCGTCAAGGATGTCCTCGGAGCGCAGTCGCTGCTTGATCGCGCGGGTCCCGACGGGGCCAGCGCGCTGCTCGCCGACCTCGACACGACCGACCCGTCTGCAGCGCAGCAGCGGTCTCGGCCGGACCCGGCGTCGCCCGCAGACGGCGCGCTCAGATTGCTGGACCTGCTCAGCGGGCCCCCAGCGGTGCTCGAGTTGGCAGCGCGGCTGCTCACGGACGCATGGGTGGTCGAGCGCTTGGAGGATCTACCACGCGACTTCGCCGGGATCGCCACCACCCGGACAGGGCGCGTGTGGTTCGCCTCCGCCGGGGAGGTGCGTCAGCTGAGCGAGGGCGGCACCGAGCGGGTACTCGCCCGCCGCAACGAACGCGACCGCCTCGTCGCGGTCGTCGAGCAGGCCGCACAGGCAGAGCACAGTGCTCGTGGATCGCTCGAGCAGGCGCTCGAGGACCTTCGCTGCGCCGAGCGCGAACGTGCGGATGCCGACGCCGCGTTGCGCGCAGCCGAGCGCCAGCACTCCGAAGCCGGCGAGGCAAAGCGTCGAACAGGGTGGTTGATCGAGCAGCGCCGCGCAGCGCCCGCCCAGGGAGCGCTGGCCGTCAGGACGGCCGAGCTCGAGGGCGAGCTCGCCGCGGAGCGCCGACAGGGCGAACGTCGCGAGCGCGAGCGCATCGAGCGAGTCGCACGGATCGAGCGGCTGCGCGCGCAGAACACCGTCGACACCGCCGCCGCACCGCGCGCAGAGCGCCTGGCCGCTGCGCTCCAAGGCGCCGCCCAGGCTGTGCAGCAGCGCGTCGCAGCGATCGAGGGAGAGCTGCTCGCCGATCGTCGGGCCGGCGAGGAGATGGCCGCGGCGCTGCGCGCCTGCGCCGCCGAGGAGGCCGACATCCAGGCCGCACTGCGCGCAGCCGGCGAGGCGGTCACCGAGGCCGAGGTCGCAGCGCAGCGGGTCCGCGACCAGGCCGCGGAGGCCGAGCTCGAGCTGAACAGCGTCTGCGAAGGGCTCGGCGTCCCTGTCGAGCAGGGCAGCGGCGAGCCCGACGCGACCGCCGCGCCGGACGCCCCACTCGGGGAGGAGGAGATCGACGCGCTGCGGACGCGGGTCGAGCGTCTGAAGAAACGACGCGAGCAGCTCGGCCCGGTGAACCCACTCGCCCAGGACGAGTACGCCGAGGCGCTCGCGCGCGTCGAGGAGCTGGAGATGCAGCGCAGCGACCTGGAGACGGCACTGCGCGAGCTGCGCTCGGTGATCCGCGAAACCGACCGTACGATCGAGCAGACCTTCGAGCAGACCTTCACCGCGGCAGCGCGCAACTTCGAGGAGCTCGTCGGCGACGTGTTCCCCGGCGGCAGCGGGCGTCTGCGCCTCGTCAACGAAGAGCAAGCCCCCAGGCCAGTGCTCGGCGGTCAACCGCTGCCCGCAGGCGAGGAGACTGACGCCGAGGCGATCGAGGCGGCCGCTGAGGCCGAGAGCGCCGCAGACGAGGCCGGCGAGGAAGAGCAGCAGCTACCCGGCGTGGAGATCGAGATCACCCCCGCCGGCAAGTCCACCAAGCGCCTCACGCTGCTGTCCGGCGGCGAGAAGTCAATGACCGCGCTGGCGTTCCTGTTCGCCGTGTTCCTCGCGCGCCCGTGCCCCTTCTACATCCTCGACGAGGTCGAGGCCGCGCTCGATGACCTCAACCTCGACCGCTTCCTCACGCTACTGCAGCGCTACTCCGACCGCGCGCAGTTCATCGTCATCACCCATCAGAAGCGCACGATGGAGGCCGCCGACTGGCTGTACGGCGTGTCGATGGCCGAGAACGGCGTCTCCAAGGTGCTCTCGCGGCGCCTGCCATCCGAAGACAGCGGGCCGTCAGAGGTCGCCGAGGTCGCCGAGGTCGCCTGACCGACCCGCTGCTATCGTCGCGCGCCCCGTGGCCCGCGACTGGAGCGATCTGTTCATCACCGACGAGGCTGCTCAGCGCTCGCCCGACGATCAGGAGGACGCGGCGGGTGGCAAAGCACCCCGTCAGCGTGGCGGGCTGTTCCGTCGCCTGCGCGACAGCATGGCCAAAACCCGCCAGGCGCTCGGCAGCGAGATCCAGGCGACGCTGTTCGGGGTTCTGGACGAGCAGACATGGGAACGCCTAGAGGAGGCGCTGATCATGGCCGACGTCGGCGCCGTCACGACCGCGTCCGTCGTCGAGCAGCTCGAGAGCGAGGCATCCGCCGGCGAGCTCGAGGGCGGCGAGGCGCTCAGCGAGCGGCTGATCGAGCTGCTCGCAGAGACCGCCACCGTCGGCGAGGGAACGATCGATCTGCGCGCCAAGCCGACGGTCATCATGGCCGTCGGCGTCAACGGCACCGGCAAGACGACCACGATCGGCAAGCTCGCCTGGCACCTACGCCACGAGCTCGGACACACCGTGCTGCTCGGCGCCGCAGACACGTTCAGGGCCGCAGCAAGCGAGCAGCTGGAAGGCTGGGCCCAGCGCGCCGGCTGTGAGATCGTGACCGGGCCAGAAAGATCAGATCCCGGCGCCGTGGCCTTCGACGCGGTCGCGCAGGCAAACGCCCGCGGGATCGACGTGGTGATCATCGACACGGCCGGGCGGCTGCACACCCAGGACGACCTGATGGGGGAGCTCGGGAAGGTCCGGCGCGTGGTCGCCAGGCAGCTCGACGGCGCCCCCCACGAGACCCTGCTGACACTCGACGCGACCACCGGTCAGAACGGGCTGCGCCAGGCCAGGATGTTCGCCGAGGTCGCCGACGTGAGCGGGGTCGTGCTGACGAAGCTCGACGGGACCGCCCGCGGCGGCATCGCATTGGCGATCGCCAACGAGCTGAGCCTGCCCGTCAAGCTGATCGGCGTCGGAGAGTCCGTCGAGGACCTGCGCCCGTTCGACCCTCAGGAGTTCGCACGCGCGCTGATCGCCCAGGAGTGAGACACGGCCCCCCGGGGAGGTAACCTGCAGATATGGACAGTTGGATCCTGTGGGTCGTCGCAGCCGCCGTCCTCGGCGTCGGGGAGATGCACACGGGCAGCTTCTACCTACTTCCGTTCGCCGTCGGCGCGGGGATCGCGGCGGCCGTCAGCCTGCTCGGCGTCGGCGTGCTGCTGACCGTGATCGTATTCGCGCTGACCTCCGCGATCGTGTTCGGCTCGCTGCGCCCGATCGCCCGCAGCCACCGCCGACTGCCTCCTGCCATCCGCACCGGCGCCGCCGCGCTCGTCGGGCGGCGCGCCACCGTGCTCGAGCGGATCGCCAACGACGAGGGCGTCGGCTGCGTGAAGATCGAGGGCGGCGAGGTGTGGACCGCTCGCAGCTACGACGAAGACGAGGTCATCAACGTCGGCGAGCGGGTTGAGATCGTTGAAATAAGGGGAGCCACCGCGCTCGTAATGCACTGAGGCGGCCGCTGGCGCTTCGCGAGGCGGCGTCCCTCGATCGGAGATCGGCCAGCACATGCGCGAAGCACCCGGATACGCTGTCTGAGGACGTAACAGAAAGGAAGACCCGCCCCATGGCTCCACTGATCGCCGTTGCCGTCATCGTCGTGTTCCTGCTGATCGCGGCCGCGCGGACGATTCGCGTGATTCCGCAGGCGCGGGCCGGGGTTGTCGAGCGTCTCGGCCGCTACAGCCGCACGCTCGAACCGGGACTGACGATCATCACGCCGTTCATCGACCGAGTGAAGCCGCTCGTGGACCTGCGCGAGCAGGTGGTCAACTTCTCGCCGCAGTCGGTGATCACCGAAGACAACGTCGTCGTCGGGATCGAGACGGTGCTGTACTTCACGATCACCGATCCGCGTTCGGCGACGTATGAAATCGCCAACCCGTTGCAGGCGATCGAGCAGCTGACCGTGACGACACTGCGCAACGTGATCGGCGGGCTCACACTCGAGGCGACGCTGACCGCGCGCGAGAACGTCAACACCGAGCTGCGCGTCGTGCTCGACGAGGCCACCGGCAAGTGGGGGATCAGGATCAACCGTGTCGAGATCAAGTCGGTCGACCCGCCGACCGACATCCGCGCGGCGATGGAGAAGCAGATGCGCGCCGAGCGCGACCGGCGCGCCGCGATCCTCACAGCCGAAGGTCAGAAGCAGTCGCAGATCCTGACCGCCGAGGGTGCCAAGCAGGCTGCCGTGCTCACAGCCGAGGGCGAGCGCCAGGCGGCGATCCTGCGCGCCGAGGGTGAAGCGAAGGCGATCGACACGGTGTTCACCGCGATCCACGAGGGCAAACCCGACCGCGCGCTGTTGAGCTACGAATACCTGCAGATGCTCCCGTCGCTGGCCGAAGGCGACGCCAACAAGGTGTTCGTCGTGCCATCCGAGTTCGCCGACGCGTTCGGCGGCATCGGCGAGGCGCTCAAAGGCCGACTCGAGCCAGGCCCGCCTACCCCGCCCACGCCGCCGACCTTGCCCGCTTCGCCAGCCCCGCCGGCTACACCAGGTCCCGGCCGCCGGCCACCTGCGCCCGCCGGCGAGCACGACGCCTGACCGATATCCCCTGGCGCCGTGAACGCGGCGCGGCGGCTGCGAGAATCAAGCGGACATGTTCGACTCGCTCGCCGAGAAGCTCCAGGGAACCCTGTCCGAGGTGCGCCAGCGCGGCACGCTGACAGAGCAGGACGTCGACGCCGCGATGCGCCAGATCCGCCTTGCGCTGCTCGAGGCGGACGTCAACTTCAAGGTCGTCCGCCAGTTCACCTCCCACCTGAAGGAGCGCTGTCTCGGGGAGGACGTGATCGGCGGCGTCAACCCCGGGCATCAGGTCGTGAAGATCGTCTCCGAGGAGCTGACAACGCTGATGGGGGGCGCGAGCGCAGGCCTGAGCTTCTCGCCGCGGCCACCCACCGTGATCCTGATGGCCGGTCTGCAGGGCTCGGGCAAGACGACCGCAACCGCCAAGCTCGCCTCCTATCTACGCGACGAGCACTCCTCGACGGTCGCCGTGGCCGCCTGCGACGTCTATCGCCCCGCCGCAGTCGAGCAGCTGATCAAGGTCGGCGCGCAGGCCGGCGCTGAGGTGTATCAGCGGGGGACCAATTCCGACCCCGTAGAGATCGCCTCATGGGCGCTCGAGCGCGCCAAGCAAGACGGCAAGGACGTGCTGATCATCGACACCGCCGGGCGGCTGCACGTCGACGAGCAGCTGATGGACGAGCTCGTCAGGATCCGCGATGCCGTCAAACCGCACTCCGTGCTGCTGGTCGTGGACGCGATGACCGGTCAGGACGCTGTCAACGTCGCCGAGCAGTTCGCCGAGGCCGTGCAGTTCGACGGCGTGGTCATGAGCAAGCTCGACGGGGACGCCCGCGGAGGAGCTGCGCTGTCGGTCAAGGCGGTCACCGGCAAGCCGATCCTGTTCGCTTCCACCGGCGAGAAGCTCGGCCAGTTCGAGCGCTTCCATCCCGACCGGATGGCGCAGCGGATCCTCGGCATGGGCGACGTCCTCAGCCTCGTCGAGAAGGCCGAGCGCCAGTTCGACGAACGCGACGCGCTCGAGCTCGAGCGCAAGCTGCGCCGCAACGAGTTCGGGCTGGACGACTTCCTCGACCAGCTGAAGATGGTGCGGAAAATGGGTCCGCTGAGCAGCATCCTCGGGATGATCCCCGGGCTGGCAGGCCATCAGCTGCAGAACATGAAGGTCGACGAACGCGAGCTCGACCGGATCCAGGCGATCATTCTGTCGATGACCCCCGAGGAGCGCCGCCGGCCCGAGCTGATCAAGGGTTCGCGCAGGCTGCGCATCGCGCGCGGCTCCGGGACCAACGTCCAGCAGGTCAATCGCCTGGTCAAGCAGTTCGGCCAGATGCGCAAAGTGATGCGCCAGGTCGGGCGCGGCAAGATGCCCGACATCGGCGCGCTGATGCGCGGCGCGCGCTAGTCACGCAGCCGGGCGCTCGGCTTCGGCGCGATACACCGTCTAAGCTCTCTGATTCGATGTGAATCACTTCCTGCACTGGCAGGCTCGCAGCGACACATCGAGATCTCGTTCCGCACCAGAGAGGAAAACGTGGCAGTCAGGCTCAGGCTCACTCGAGTGGGCGGCAAGAAGGACCCGATATGGAGAGTCGTCGTCGCCGACCAGCGTTCTCCGCGCGATGGCCGCGTGATCGAGACGATCGGCCAGTACAACGCGCAGACCGATCCCTCGACGATCGTGATCGACGAGGAGCGCGCCCGCAGTTGGCTCGCCCGTGGCGCCCAGCCCTCCGACACGGTCCGCAAGCTGCTGCGCATCCAGGGCATCGAGACGCGGACCGGCTAGCCGGTCCGTCGCGAGTCACGTCGATGGCCAGCGAGAACCCAAGGCGGCTGCTGGAGTACCTAGCCGAAGGCCTAGTCGACGATCCTGAGGCCGTGGCAGTCGAGCAGTTCGAGGAGGACGACGGCACGATCGTGCTCGAGCTGTGCGTCGGTGCCGAGGACTACGGTCGCGTGATCGGCCGCGGCGGTCGCACCGCCCACTCGCTGCGCACAGTCGTAAAAGCCGCCGCCGCCGGCGAGGGCAGCCGCGTGCTCGTCGACATCGTCGATTGACGCGCAACCCCAGCGAGCGCGACTCGAGCGAAGGGCCGGGTGCTGCGCCGCCGAGCCTGCCCGCCGGCCGGGTCGGCCGCCCGCACGGGCTGGACGGGAGCTTCTACGTCACCCGCCCCCGTCCGCGGCTGCTTACGCTCGGCGCCGCCGTGACCGTCTCCGACCGCGCCACCTCGATCGTCCGACGGTCCGGGACAGACGCCCGTCCGATCGTGCGCCTGGAGGGCGTGGACGGTCGCTCCGCCGCCGAGCAGCTGCGCGGGATGGAGCTGGCCGTTGACGGCGCCACCGCGCCCGCGCTCGAGGAGGGCGAGTGGTGGGCTCACGAACTGGAGGGCTGCGCCGTGCTCGACGGCGAGCAACTGCTCGGCACGGTCGCCAGGCTGATCGAGCTACCGTCATGCGAGGCGCTCGAGGTGCGCCCGGTCGCAGGCGGGGACGTGGTGCTCGTGCCGATGGTCAAAGACGCCGTGCGCCGCGTGAGTCCCGCCGAGCGGCGGATCGACATCAACCTCGAGTTCCTCGGCCTCGACACCGGCGGGCCGGGCGTGTCGTGAACGTCGACGTGTTCACGCTGTTCCCCGAGTCGTTCGAGTGGTTCGCCTCCCAGCGCCATGTGACGAACGTGCTCGCCACCGGCTCGCGCCTGGAGTGTGTGAACCCGCGCGATCACACGCCGCTCAGCGGTGGCCAGGTCGACGACATGCCGTTCGGCGGAGGCGCCGGAATGGTCCTGCGGGTGGACGTGCTCGACGGAGCCCTGCGCGCCCACTACGGCGTCGACCCCGTGCAGTTGCGGCGCGAGCGCCGTGTGATCGCGCTGGCGCCCGGCGGGCGGATGCTCGACGACGCGCTCGTGGACGAGCTCGCCGCAGAGCCCGCGATCACGCTCCTGTGCGGGCGCTATGAGGGGTTCGACGAGCGCATCCTCGAACACCTCGCAAGCGACGTCGTCTCGATCGGGCGCTACGTGCTCAGCGGCGGAGAGCTCGCCGCGATGGTCCTCTGCGACGCCGTGCTGCGCAAGCTCCCAGGGGCGCTCGGGCACGAGCACTCGGCCACCGAGGAGTCCTTCAGCGCCGCGCTCGAAGGACACCCCGAGTATCCGCACTACACACGCCCCGCCGAGTATCGCGGCTGGCACGTCCCCGACGTGCTGCTCTCCGGCCATCACGAGCGAATCGAGAGCTGGCGGCGGGAGCGCAGCCGCGAACGCGGTACACACGCCAGCGGCGAGCACGGCGAGCACGGCGAACACGGCGAGCAGGCCCGCCGGGCCCCCGAAGATCGCTGACGCTCGCCGGCGCGCACGCTCGGTGAGGCGGACCGCGCCGATCGTCCGCTACCATTCCTCTCCGCGCGCCCCGAGTCCGCAGGGTCTCGGGACCGGAACGGTCCGTCAAGGCGCGCGCTTCTCCGTCATGAGCAGCGTCATCGCAACCATTGAGCGCGCGCAGCTGCGCCGCGTCCCCGACTTCGCGCCGGGCGATCGCGTGAAGGTTCACTTCCAGGTGATCGAGGGTGCCCGCAGCCGCGTGCAGGTGTTCGAGGGCGTCGTCATCAAGCGCCAGGGCCACGGCGCGCGTGAGACGTTCACCGTGCGCAAGCAGTCCTTCGGCGTGGGCGTCGAGCGCATGTTCCCCGTCCACTCACCGAAGATCGAGCGCATCGAGCTGGCCGCTCGCGGAGACGTGCGGCGCGCCAAGCTGTACTACCTGCGCGACCGGGTCGGCAAGCGCGCGCGCGTCCGCGAGCGCCGCTACACCGGCCCCGAGGTTACCGTCGAGCCGGGGCTGCTCGTCGATCCTCAGTCGAACGAGCCTTCAGACGCGGACGGGACGGCCGCCGAGCAGGCCGTCGCAGAGCAGGCCATCGAGCAGCAGACCGCCGACACGGCGGTAGGGGGGGATGGTCAGGGACAGGCCGGCGGCCAGGACGATGCGGCGGGCGAGACGCCGGTCGCCGCTGCCGACGCGGAGGCCGACACGGCATCCGAGGATTCGGCCTCGACCCCTGACAGCGGCGATACCCCCTCCGAGGCCGGCGACGCCGAGGCAGGCGTTCCCGCCGGCGACGCCCCCGCGTGAGCACCGGCGCCAAGACCGCCAGGAAGCGCTCCAAATCGACCGTCAGCTCGATCATCGAGCTGGTCGTGATCATCGCCGTCGCGCTCGGTCTCGCGCTTGCCATCCAGGCCTTCCTCGTCAAGCCCTACCGCATCCCCAGTGGCTCGATGGAGCCGACCCTGGCGATCGGGCAGCGCGTGCTCGTCAACCGCATCGGCATGACACTCGGGGAACCAAGCGTCGGCGAGATCGCCGTCTTCCACCCGCCCGAAGGCGCCGAGCAGCAGGAGTGCGGGCCGATTCCACACACCGTCAAGCTCGGCGGCGCCGCCTGCGACTATCCGCTGCCGAAGAAGTCGAGCGTCAACTTCATCAAGCGGATCGTCGGTGGGCCCGGCGACGAAATCTACATCCGCCAGGGACACGTATTTCGCAAGGCAGCAGGCAAGTCGACGTTCGTGGCCGAGAAGGACTCCTACATTCGTCCGTGCGGCACCAGCCCCGAGTGTGAATTCCCGACCCCGATCAAGATTCCCGCCGGACACTGGTTCATGATGGGGGACAACCGTGGCGAATCCGACGACAGCAGGTTCTGGGGACCAGTCCCCACGGGCTGGATCATCGGCAAGGCCGTCGCCACCTACTGGCCACCCGATCGCGTCGGGATCCTCTAGCTCCCGCCAGGCACCAGCGCTCGCCGCCCCCGGCACCTCCGCCAGGGCCAGGCGCCGAGCTCGCCGCGGCGGCAGCGGCAGGAAGCTGTTCGCCTTCGATCGCCGGCTCGCCTCGCGACTTGTCGCCGGCGCCGACGAGGCAGGGCGCGGGTGCCTCGCCGGGCCGCTCGTGGCCGCCGGGGTGCTGTTCGACTACGAGACGATCGGCACCCGCGAGCTGCGCTCCCTGCGAGCCCTCAACGACTCCAAGCAGCACACCGCCGAGGCTCGCGAGGAGCTCTACCCGCTCGTCCTGCGCAGCGCCGCGCGGGTCGTCGTCGTCTCGCGGTGCGCACGCGGGATCGACGCCCGCGGCCTGCACAAGACGAACCTCGCCGCGCTGCGAGACGCCCTGCGCGGGGTCACCAAGGGAGTCCAAGGCGAGGTCCTGTGTCTGATCGACGGCTTCTCAGTGGCCGAGTTCGAGCACCCCCAGCGGGCGATCGTCGACGGCGACGCCACCAGCGCAGCGATCGCCGCCGCATCGATCGTCGCCAAGGTCACGCGCGACCGCTTCATGCACCTCGCCGACGCCAAGCACCCTGGGTGGCACTTCGCCGAGCACGTCGGCTACTCGACCCCCGCGCACCGCGAGGCGATCCAGCGCCAGGGCGTCTCGCCCCTGCACAGGATGTCCTTCCAGTCGCTCGCCTACCAGCAGTTGGCGCTTTAGCGCCGCGTCCGACCGCCCAAACCGCCGCGCGCCGCTACCACGCAGCCTCAATGTGATCGAGGCGCAGCAGCCGCCCGCACGGGTCGAGGACCACGCCCACCGCGTCGAAGCGGATCGTGCCCACCCGCGGTCGATCCCGCTCCTCGCTCAGCCACGCCACCGCCAGCCGTCGTATGCGGTTGCGCTGGCGCGGGCGCAGCCCCGCCAGCGGCTCCCGATCCGGGTGCACACGCCGCGCAGCCCCGCCGCCGCGTCGCGTCTTCACCTCCGCGAACACCAGCGTGCGCCCGTCACACGCGATCAGGTCAATCTCGCCGTTGCGCGTCCGGACGTTGCGGGCGATCACGTCGAAGCCCAGCCGATCGAAATGCCCGGCCGCAAGATCCTCGCCCAGGCGTCCGAGCGCCCTGCGCGCGTCAACCGCCGGGCACCCCTCGGCCTTCTCGACGCTTGTGGCCGGACACCGCTCGTGCTCGCCGAGGCCCGCAGCCGGGGAGGACGAGTTATCGATCGACGCTGCGCTGCACACGACTGGCACGCTAGGGCGAGCACTGTGTCCCGGGTGATCGCTGTGTGCCGATCTAGCGCACCGGCCGTGTCAACTCTGTGTCTTAGTTGCGCCGCGGCGAGGCTGCGCCGGACAGCTCGATCTCGGTGTCCTCCGCGTCGCTGATCGCCCACGCGAGGCGCTCGACAAGCTGTGCCGCCGCGTGGTCGCTCAGCAGGTGCACCGACTGCACCTGCTCGTCGAGCAGAACTGGGGCGTCGTCGCCCGCTCGCCGCGAGGACAGCGGCTCGGCGGTAACGGTGATTCTGGGCATCGGAGTCTCCTTGTGAAGGGTTGGTGGTGATCACTCGCCAATGCGCCATCGGGGTCAGGCACGGCGCGTCCGGCGTGTTCGCCAGGGGAAACAGCAACATTGCCCTCTCCTGACGGGTGTAAACACGAGCTCAGGCACATCGACATCGCTCGGTCTCAGTTGCCCGCGCCCGCGTGCCGCGGGTTTCCGTGCGCGCTACAACCGGGGACAGCGCTGGGTGGGTCAACGCGATAACCGACATTACTCACTATATATATCGACAAACTCGGGATTTTCAAGCGAATACCGTCAGCAACTGTTGGCGTGCGAGCAGGCGACCGTCCGCTCGCGTAGCCTGCCTGCCGTGAGCGACGATCGCAGCGACTCCCAGCCGGCCGCGCTCGACGGCGCCGACGGCGCCTCGATCGAGCCGCCCGGACCGGGCGGGCCACGCTCGCTCGACGGCATCACCGGCTTCATCGGCCTGCGCTGGGAGGACCCGCAGACGGTCCGGCTCGCGATCAGGCCCGAGCTGATCAACCGCGGCGGGCTGCTGTCCGGGGTCGCGACCTACGCGATGGTCGACTACTGCATGGGCTCCACGCTCTGGGCGCAGACCACCGAGCACGAGCGGATCGCCACGATCAACATCTCAATCAACTACATCCAGACCGCCACCGACGGCGAGATCGTCTGCCGGACCGTGCTCGACAGGCGCAACCGCACCGTCGGCATCATGAAATCCGAGGTCCGCCACGAGGACCAGCGGCTGCTCGTGACCGCCGTCGGGATCTACTCGATCCGCATCCCGCGCGAGCTGCGCGGCTAGCCGATGACCGTCTCACGCAGGTAGCCGTGCGGTGAGGCAATCGGTGACGCAGTGACACCGACCGTGCTCACGATCGCCGGCTCGGACTCCGGCGGCGGCGCCGGCATCCAGGCCGACCTGAAGGCCTTCGCGCGCTGCGGCGTGCACGGCACCTGCGCGATCACCGCCGTCACCGCCCAGAACACCGTCGGCGTCAGCGCGATCCACCAGATCCCGGCGGAGATCGTCCTCGCCCAGGTTCGCGCCGTGCTCAGAGACATTCGCGTCGATGCCGTCAAGGTAGGGATGCTCGGCAGCGCCGACGTCACGCTCGCGGTCGCCGCCGCGATCGACGAGCTCCCAGCCGGCACGCCGGTGGTCATCGATCCGGTGATCGTCGCCGAGTCCGGAGCGCGGCTGCTCGCGCCCGAGGCCCACGAGGCGCTCGTGCGGGAGATCCTGCCGCGGGCGAGCGTCCTGACGCCGAACGTCCCCGAGGCGCGCGAGATCGCCGGCGTCGAGGTCGCCACTGCGCCCCTCACCACGGCGCCCCCGGCGGTCGCCGACGCGCACGAACACGAGCAGGCCGCGCAGGCCGCCGAGGAGGCCCAGGAGGCTGAGGAGGCCGAGGCACGGGCGCTGGCACGGACGGTTTTGGCGCTGGGGCCGCGCGCGGTCGTACTCACCGGTGGGCATCGCCAGCGCGCCGTCGACCTGTTCCTAGACTCAGTCGAGGGCGCCCCCGTGAGCATCGAGGGCGACCGGCATCCGCCCGGCGCCGCGCACGGCTCCGGCTGCACGCACTCCTCGATCCTCGCCGCCCAGCTAGCGCTCGGCCGCTCACCGCTCGACGCCGCCCGCACCGCCCGTGCGCTCGCCGGGCAGGCCGTCGCGAACGGGCTACGCGACATCGGCGCGGGCGCCGGTCCAGTCGACGTCCTCGACCTCACGCGGATGCGCGCCTACTGACGATTTCACGGCCCCCGTTTGCCATAATCCGGGAACCATGAAGCTGCTGCGCATGAAGCCCGGTCATGGCGAGATCGTGCTCGCCGAGGGCGACGTCGCGGTACCCGAGCAGGAGCGAGAGCTGATCGAAGCATTCCGCCGCGAGCTCGACGCCGGGATGTGGGCCGCCGTGCCGACCGCCGCGCCAGGCGGTCGACGCGAGGCCGAGCTGGTCAAGAGCTTCGCCGACGTGCCCCGCGACGCCGAGCGCGTGATCTTCTTCCCCCGCGCCGCCGGCGGGGCCGACTGTTCCATCCGCTAGCCACGTGGGGCTGTCGCTCGGCACCGCCGCAGTCATCCTCGTCGTGCTGCTGTGGGAGCTCGCCCGGCCGACCTTCAAACGCACGCTCGCGCGGGTCAGGCGGCTGTGGGACGCACACCGACGGGGCAGCGCGCCGGCCGGATATGACCCCGGTCGCGAGCGCCGCGCAGAGCAGCGCGCCCGCTCGCTGCTGCGCTCGTGCGTCGATCAGCACGACTGGGCGATGTACCGCGACCTCGGCTTCCTGCGCGTGTGGGGTGCGCTCGGCGAGGGCCGCCGCGGCGATGACGCCTCCTACGCATACCTGATCTACCCGCACAAGCCGATCGTCGCCTACGTGCCCGCGACCGCCGAGCTGCTCAACGAGTACTGCGTCGCGTTCCCCGACCACTCCAAGCCCTACGGCAGCACAAGGCTGCCCGACTCCGACGACGTGCTCGCCAAGTGGATGGCGCTCACCGCCGACGAGCGGCGACTGGTCGGCGAGGCCAACATGCACCTGCCCGGGCGCCAGGTCGACCCCGACCGCGTCCGCCGCGACCTGCTCAGGCTCGAGCGCTGGGAGCAAGAGCGCGCGGCCCGAGGCGATGATCGCCGGGGCGATAATGTGCCCGCCCGTGAGCACGCCCAGCGCCTTTGACGTAAAGCACAAGAGCCGTGCGCTGACCGACGGCCCCGAGCGGGCCGCCGCGCGCTCCTATCTGCACGGAATCGGCTACACCGCCGAGGACCTCGCCAAGCCGATCGTCGGCGTCGCCCACTCCTGGATCGAGACGATGCCGTGCAACTTCAACAACCGCGTGCTCGCCGCCCAGGTCAAGGAGGGCATCCGCGCTGCCGGCGGCACGCCGATGGAGCTCAACACAATCGCCATCTCCGACGGGATCACCATGGGCACCGCCGGGATGCGCGCATCGCTCGTCTCACGCGAGGTGATCGCCGACTCAATCGAGCTCGTCGCCTCCGCCCACCGCTTCGATGCGCTCGTCACGATCAGCGGCTGCGACAAGACGATCCCCGGCACCGTCATGGCCCTCGCCCGTCTCGGCATCCCCGGGCTGATGCTGTACGGAGGCTCGATCAAGCCCGGGTGGTACAAAGGCGCCGAGGTCACAATCCAGCAGGTGTTCGAGGCCGTCGGCGAGTTCGCCTCCGGCAAAATCACCGAACAGGAGCTGCACGAGCTCGAGCAGGCCGCCTCGCCCGGCGCCGGCGCCTGCGGCGGGCAGTTCACAGCCAACACCATGGCAATGGCCTTCGAGGCGCTCGGCATCTCGCCCGCCGGCTCTTCGATGGTCCCCGCCGAGGACGGGCGCAAGCTCGAGGTCGCCAAACACTGCGGCGAACTCGTGCTCGACGTGCTGCGCCGAGGCCAGCTCCCCAGCGACGTCATGACCAAGGCCGCGTTCGAGAACGCAATCGCCGCCGTCGCCACCAGCGGCGGCTCGACCAACGCCGTGCTCCACCTGCTCGCCGTCGCCCACGAACTCGGCGTCCCGCTCGCGATCGAGGAGTTCGAGGCGATCTCCGAGCGCACGCCGCTGCTGTGCGACCTGCAGCCCGGCGGACAGTACGTCGCCACCGAGCTATACGAAGCCGGCGGCGTGCCGCTCGTGCTCGCCCGGCTGCAGCAGGCGGGAATCCTCAACTCCGACGCCCAGACCGTCACCGGCAAGACGATCGGCCAGCACGCCGCCGAAGCGACCGAGACCAACGGCCAGCGCGTCGTGCGGCCGCTCTCCGAACCGATCAAACCGACCGGCGGCTTCGCGATCCTGCGCGGCAACGTCTCACCCGACGGCTGCGTCGTCAAGCTCTCCGGGCACGAGCGGCGCAAACACGTCGGGCCGGCGCGCGTGTTCGACGGCGAGGAGGCCGCGATGGCCGCCGTGCTCGCCCACCAGCTGCAGGCCGGCGACGTCGTCGTGATCCGTGGCGAGGGGCCCGCCGGCGGACCCGGGATGCGCGAGATGCTCGCCGTCACCGCCGCGATCGTCGGCGAGGGGCTCGGAGAACAGGTCGCGCTGATCACCGACGGGCGCTTCTCCGGCGCCACGCGCGGCTTCATGGTCGCCCACGTCGCGCCCGAGGCCGTCCGCGGCGGTCCGATCGGGGCACTGCGCGACGGCGATCAGGTGACGATCGACGCCGACACCGGCAAGCTCGACGTGGCTCTCACAGACGCCGAGATCGCCGCCCGCGTCGCCGTCTACCAGCAGCCGCCGCGCGCCGATCAGCACGTCGACGTCGCGATCCGCAAGTACGCCAAGCTCGTCGGCAGCGCCGCGCAAGGCGCCGTCACCGCCTGAGCCGGTCCGGCACGCTCGACGGCTCCAGACCCGGTCGGCGCGGCCGCAGACAGGCCCGCTACTCGCTCAGGAACTCCGCCAGCAGCGCGTTGAACGCCGCCGGTCGCTCGAGCATCGCCACATGCCCGGTATCCGCGAACACGACCTTGCGCGAATCGGGGATCAGCTGCGCGAACGCGTCCGCGTCGCGCACACTGATCAAGCGATCGTCATCGCCCCACACGATCAGCGTCGGGCACGCGATCTCCGGCAGGCGATCGCGGATGTCGTAGTCGAGCAGCGCCTGTAGGGCCTGCATGAAGCCCGGCTTGCCGGCGCCCCGGACCTGCTCGGCCGCTAGCGCCGCCGGCAGGCGGCTCGGGTGGCTCGCCGTCACCTTCAACGTCGCCGCGCGCAGGCGCGGGCGGCGCATCGCCGCGTCCGATCGCGAGGCGAACCACGCACTGCTGGTGCTCAGCACGCGCTCCATCCGGCGCAGCGTCGGCATCGCGCGCAGCGTGTGGGGATCCATCGTCGTCGACAGGCCCGCCGGCGAGACCAGCACGAGGCGCTCGACACGCTGGGGAAACGCGATCGCCAGCTCGGCCGCGACGAAGCCGCCCATCGAGCTGCCGACCACAGCCGCCGCATCGATCCCCAGCTCGCCCAGCAGGCCGTCGAGCAGCCGCGCATAGCCAGCGATCGAGATCCCCGTCCCGTGACCGTGCGGTTCAGCGGGCATCGGCGAGTAGCCAAAGCCCGGCAGGTCGAAAGCCAGCACGCGATGCTCGCCGGCCAGTACCGGCAGCTGCTCCAGCCAGTTTGCCCAGCAGCCCGACAGGCCGTGCACGAACACGATCGGCGCAGCGCTCGAGGACCCGCTCGGGCCGAGCTCGATCGTGTTCACCGGCTGGCCGTCCACGACCATCCAGCGCTGATGCTCACGCCAATCGATATCCAGCCATGGCGAGCGCCCGACCGGACCGTACGCTTCCGGCGCGACCTGTGTGAGCGGCGTGCCCGAAGGCTTATGCGAATCGCTGCTCACGCTCTGAATCTAGCCGAGGATCTGACCGCAGCCGGCGGATTGCGCCGGCTGCGCCGACGAGCCCACCGGGTGGGCGCGGGACGCGCAGGCAGGCGGTGCACGCGCGGCGGCGAAATACAGGTCCCGATGAGCGTCCAGGAACAGCAGCAGAGCGCCGCACACGACGCGCCACTGCACGATCACTGGGCCGCGGCGATCGCCCTGCTGGGCGCGGATCTGCGACGCCGCGACGCCGCCCCGCGCACGCGCCGCGCCTATGCCGTCGATGTCGAGCAGTTCGCTCGCTGGGCGCATGAGCGGGGCCTCGCGCCGCAGGGGATCGGCCCGAAGGACGTGCGCCGCTACATCGCGCACCTGTCCGAGCGGCCGCCCGCCTCGTCTGCGAAACCGACCGCCAGGCGTGGCGCCGCGCCCAGCACCTCCGCGCGCAAGCTGGCCGCGCTGCGTGCACTGTTCGCCAGCCAGCGCGAGCACGGGCTGATCTCCCACAACCCCGCAGACCTCGTATCCACTCCACGACGCTCCGCCCACCTGCCGCGCGTGCTCAGCGCACGGGAAGCGGCGCAGCTGCTCGAGGCGATCCCCGGGTCCGCGGCGGACGGGCCATTGGAGCTGCGCGATCGGGCGATCTTCGAGCTGGCCTACGGCTGCGGGCTGCGGGCCGAGGAGCTCGTGTCGCTGCGAACCGCCGACCTCGACCACGACGGCGAGCAGCTGCGCGTCGAGGGCAAGGGGCGCAAGACGCGCTTCGTGCCCGTCGGCGAGCCGGCGATGATCGCCGTGCGGGCCTACCTCGAGCGCGCTCGCCCCGCGCTCGTGGCGCCCGCCGCGGCCGGCAGGCTGGACGCGCTGTTCCTGAGCAAGACCGGTCGCGCGCTCGGCACGAGCGACGTCAGGCGCAGGCTGCGCACATGGACGGCGCGTGTCGGCGTCGGCGAGGGCTGCTCACCGCACGCGCTGCGCCACAGCTTCGCCACGCACCTGCTGGACGGCGGAGCCGATCTGCGCAGCATCCAGGAGCTGCTCGGGCATGCCAGCGTGTCCAGCACTCAGATTTACACTCGGGTAGAGTCCGCCCGGCTTAGAAGCGCGTATGCGCGCAGTCACCCGCGGGCATGATCAGACGCCCGCCCGCCCTTCGGAGATGACCCTGGAGACGAACGTCAAACCGATCGAGCTGCGCGAACTGTGGCGGCGCTACAAGAACGACGGCGACAGCCGCGTTCGTGAGCGCCTCGTGGTCGCGTACTCGCCGCTGGTCAAGTACGTCGCCGGGCGCACCGCCGCCGGCCTGCCTCCGCACGTCGAGGAGGCCGACCTGATCTCCTACGGCCTCGTCGGGCTGATCTCCGCGATCGAGCGCTTCGACCTCTCGCGCGACATCAAGTTCGAGACCTACGCGATCATGCGCATCAAGGGCGCGATCATCGACGAGCTGCGCTCGCTCGACTGGGTGCCGCGCAGCGTGCGCGCACGCGCACGCGAAGTCGAGCGCGCAAACGCCAAGCTCGAGCACACGCTGCAGCGCGCGCCGACCGATCAGGAGCTCGCCGCCGAGCTCGGCATCACCGTCGAGGAACTAAACGAATCGCTGCTCGCGATCTCGCACTCCTCGATCGTCGCCCTCGATGAGCTGTGGAGCGTGTCAGACGCCAGCGGCGACCAGGTCTCGCTGATGGACACGATCGAGGACCCGGGCGCGCCCGACCCCGCCAAGGCGCTCGACGTCGGCGACCTGAAGGACCGGATCGCCGACTCGATCGCCAAGCTGCCCGAGCGCGAGAAGCTCGTCATCGCCCTCTACTACTACGAGAACCTGACCCTGCGGGAGATCGGCGAGGTACTCGGCGTGACCGAGTCGCGCGTCTCGCAGATGCACACCAAGGCCGTCCTGCGCCTGCGCTCGCGCATGCAGGAGGAGTCCTTCGACGACTGATCGCCGCACCCAGCCAATCGGCGCGCCATAGCGTGGTGGGTGGGCGCTGATCGGTGGGTGTCGATGGTGGTGGGCGGCGATGGTGGTGGGGGCCGATAGGGTCGTCCGCTTGCCGCGCCGCAAGTCCGCTCTCTGGAGATGTTCATTTAGCGTGAATCGCCGGATGGATCGCGGACGCGTATGTTCTACGCATGACCACGGTGCCGGACTCCTCGACATGGGTACCGGAGACGCGCTATGCGCGCAACGGCGACGTGCATCTCGCCTACCAGGTGTTCGGCGAAGGCGACCTCACGTTCGTGGGTCTGCCGGGGATCATCTCCAACATCGAGATGCTGTGGGAGGAGCCGGACGCGCGTCGATGGTTTGCGGCGCTCGCGTCGTTTGCGCGGATCGTGCACTACGACAAGCGCGGCCAGGGGATGTCCGATCGGGACGCCGGCGTGCCGACGCTCGATCAGCGGCTCGGCGATCTGATGGCAGTGCTGGACGCGGTCGGAGCTGATCGGGTGGCGCTGGGTGGCATCTCCGAGGGCGGTACGACCGCAGCGATGTTCGCGGCCACATACCCCGAACGCGTGAGCGCGCTCGCGCTCCATGGCTCGTTCGCCCACATGGAGGCCGCGCGTGGCGACGCCTTCATGCCGTTGTGGGCAAAGCACTGGGGTACACCGCAGACGCTGACGGTGCCCGTGCTCACGCCGAGTAAGGTCGGCGACGCCGACTTCCTTCGCTGGATGAACCGCTTCGAGCGCAATTCGGCGACGCCGGGAGGGCTGCTCTCAGCATGGCGTTGGATCCGTGAGATGGATCTTCGGCCGGTGCTCGACTCAATCCAATGTCCGACGCTGATCGTGCATCGTACCGGGGATCGGCTGGTCCACGTCGCACATGGGCGTTATCTGGCGGAGCGCATCCGTGGAGCGCAGTTCGTGGAATTCGACAGTGACGCCCACATGCCGCAACACGGGCAGCAGATCGAGGCGGAGCTGAGACTTCTGGAGGAGTTCCTCACCGGGCGCCACGCGAGTCCGAAGAAAAGCCACCGAGTGCTGGCAACGGTGCTGTTCACGGACATCGTCGACTCCACCGCCAGCGCCGCCGCGCTCGGAGACAGTGCCTGGCGGCAGCTGCTGGATCGACACGACAGGATCTCGCAAAGCGCGGTGGACGACTGCGGCGGTCGCCTGATCAAGAACACCGGCGACGGCGTGCTCGCAACGTTCGACGCTCCCGTGCGAGGACTTCGATGCGCCGACGTACTGCGCTCGTCGCTGGCCGACGCAGGAATCGCGATCCGCGCCGGGCTGCACACGGGCGAAATCGAGCTCAGGGGCGACGACGTCGCCGGCATCGGCGTGAACATCGCAGCCCGCGTCGCGGCACATGCCGACGCCGGTGAGTTGCTCACCTCGCGGACGGTCAAGGATCTCGTGGCCGGCTCCGACTACGACTTCGACAGCCGTGGCGTTCACACACTCAAAGGGGTCCCCGACGACTGGGAGCTGCTCTCCGTCAGCTAGACCCGCACGATCTGCGGCGGTATGGTGCTCACACCCGGAGAAGGAGATGCCCATGCCACCGATCGCAGATCGGCCCACCGCGGATCGCATTCGCAACGTCGCCCTCGTCGGACACCGAGGGTCCGGGAAGACTGCGCTCCACGAGGCGCTGCTGTTCGAGGCCGGGGCGACCTCGCGACTGGGTTCGGTGCCGGACGGCAGCACCGTGTCGGACTCAGATCCCGACGAGCAAGCGCGGCAGATGTCGATCTCCGCGGCGCTCAGCTCGCTTGAGTGGCAGGAGCGCAAGATCAACCTGCTCGACACTCCCGGCGAGCCGAGCTTCGTGGCCGACGCGCTCGGCGCTCTGCGCGTGTGCGAGTCGGCCGTGTTCGTCGTCAACGCGGTCATGGGAGTGGAGGTCTCCACGAGCCGCCTGTGGGCGCGCGCGGCCGAGCTCGACATCGCGCGGATGCTGTTCGTCAACATGCTCGACCGCGAGCGCGCCGACTTCTATCGCACGCTAGAGCAGCTCAAGCGCGCGTTCGGAGCGCACGTGGTCGCCACCGAGATCCCGATCGGCTCCGAGCACGACGTCGAGGGCGTCGTCGACCTCGTGGACATGAAGGCCTTCCGCCAGGACTCGATGATTGGAGTCCCCGCCCGCCATGGCTGGAGCGAGATACCGATCCCGGACGCCGTCGCCGAGCGCGTGCAGGAATACCGCGAGAAGCTGATGGACGAGGTCTGCGAAGTCTCGGACTCGTTGATGGAGCGCTACCTGGAGGGCGATCCCATCTCCCACGAGGAGATAGTCGGCGCGCTCAAGGAGGGCACCAACCACGGCAAGATCTTCCCGGTCGTGTGCGGCGTCGCCACGAGCAACCTCGGCACCGCACGACTGCTGGACGCGATCGTCGAGGACCTTCCCTCGCCGGTCAAGCACGGCTCGCTGAGCGTCGGCGAGCTCGACCTCGAGCCCTCCGAGGATGCCGAGCTGTTCGCCTATGTGTTCAAGACCCGCGCGGACCCATTCGCCGGACGGATCAACCTGCTGCGCGTCTACCAGGGCGTGCTCAGCGCCGACAGCCAGGTGCTCAACACGCGCGCGCACGTCAAGGAGCGGATCGGCCAGCTAGTCGTGTTCGCCGGCAAGGACGTCCGCCACGTGCACGAGTTCGGCCCCGGCGACATCGGTGCCGTGGCAAAGCTCAAGGAGACCCACGCCGGGGATTGGCTAGCCGCGCGTGACGAGCCGATCGACATGCCGCGCCTGCAGCTGCCAGCGCCGGTGATGGCGTTCGCCGTCGAGCCCAAGAGCCGGGGGGACGAGGACAAGGTGCTCTCCTCGCTGCGCCGGCTGCAGGAGGAAGACCCGACGATCGACCTGCACCGCGACCAGCAGACGGGCGAGCAGATCGTCGCCGGGCTCTCGCAGGTGCACGTCGAAGTGATCGTCGACCGGCTGCGCTCGCGCTTCGGGGTCGAGGTCACGCTGCAGCCGCCACGCGTGCCCTACCAGGAGACGATCCGCGCCGCCGCCGCGGCGCACGGACGGCACAAGAAGCAGTCCGGCGGACGCGGGCAGTTCGGCGACTGCCAGATCGAGATCGAGCCGCTGAGCGACCCGAGTCACCCCACCGGCTTCGAGTTCGTCGACAAGATCAAGGGCGGCGTGATCCCCGGCTCGTTCATACCAGCTGTCAAGAAGGGTGTGCACGAGGCGATGGCCAGCGGCGTGCTCGCGGGCTATCCGGTCAAGGGCGTCCGTGTGCGGCTCGTCGACGGCGCTCACCACTCCGTCGACTCCTCCGAGATCGCCTTCAAGCTCGCCGGCCTGCAGGCGATGAGGCAAGCGCTGAAGCTCGCCGACCCCGTCCTCTTGGAGCCGATCATGCAGGTCACCCTGTCGGTGCCGGAGACATTCGTCGGCGACGTAATCGGCGATCTCAACGGCCGCCGCGGGCACCCTCAGGGCATGCAGCCGGCCGGCCCGATGACCGAGATCAAGGCCGAGGTGCCGATGGCCGAGATGCTCACCTACGCCCCCGATCTGCGCTCGATCACACAGGGCCAAGGCGACTACACGCTCGAGTTCCTGCGCTACGAAGAGCTCCCAGGGCACCTCGCTCAGAAGGTGGTCGAGCAGGCGGGCGCCGAGCGCGCAGCCGTTCACGCGTAAGCCGAGCACGCCGCGCCGCAGCCCGCGCACGGCTACCCTGATGGGCCGATGGCCACGCGCACGATCGTCACCTCCCAGCCCGATGTTGCCTGCGACGTGTGCGAGCGCAGACTGCTGCGCGGTGAGCAGCCCGACGTCTTCCTCGCAGCCGGACGGCGCCGGATCGTGTGCGAGCTGTGCGCGCCGCGCGCCGCTCACGAGGGCTGGCTGCGCGAGACCGACGGCGAGTCCGTCACCCTGCCGCCGATGCGAGCGCGCCGCGGGCGCAGCCTGTTCGACCGCCTGCGGCAGGTCGGGGCCACGAGGGCGACCGGCCGGCGAGCACCCGGTGTCGGCGTCGCCCCCGCCGGCGCGATGCCCGCGTTGCCCGACGACGGAAGTCAGCAGGAGCCCTATGAGCTGCTGGACGGGTATCAGCCGGCCGGTGTCGAGCCGGTGTCGAGCACCCGTCCTGGCGCCGCCGCTACCGACGCGGGCTTGGGCGAACCTGGCGCCAGCGATACCGGTGCTCCAGCTGACGGCGGAGTCGACACAGACCGCGCACAGCTCGAGCCAGTCGCAGGTGAGATGCCCGAGGCACCCTCGCCGTACGTCGAGCAGGCGATCGTCGTATTCAACGCCAGCGAGTTCCCGCGCCGCGTCGCCGGTGTCGCACGCTCGCTCGGCGCCCCCGAGGTCAACATCCGCTCGGCCGAACACCTCGAGAGCGTCGTGTCGATCGTCGTCGCCTGGGAGCTCTGCTGGTACCGCTACGAGGTCGATCTCAGCGAACCGGTCGCCGTCGCGCAGGCGATCGAACAGGGAACCGAGCTGTCAGAGCTCGCACGCGAGGACCGCCTCGCAAACGCCGCCGCGTCGGAGTCGGGCACGCTGCTGCTGGCAGCGATGTAGCGATCACGTGATTCGCTTGCGTATTCGCGCAGGCGGAGTAAGATCGCTGGTCAGATGATCTACTGCGTGGTACCAAGACCGCTCGCCGATGAGCTCTATCCGAAGCTCATCGAGCACTACAGCGGCGACCAGAACGTCACCGTCATAGTTGACAGGCGCGAGTCCGATCGCCGGGCACGCTACGCCAGCACGGGCGGCACGGCCGACGATGAGACGGTGCAGCGCCGCATCGTGCGCGACCGCCGACGTGCACGCGTCGCCGGCGATCTGCTGCCGCTCGCCAACGCTTCCTAGCCGGCCAAGACGTCCCCGGCGAGCTGCATAATGCCGCGGCGATGAAGGTCATCGTTCATGTCGACGGAGGCGCGCGTGGCAACCCCGGCCCCGCCGCCGCCGCCGCCGTTGTCAGCTCGCCATCCGGCGAGGTGATCGACGAGCAGGCGCAGCTGCTCGGCACGGCGACCAACAACGTCGCCGAGTACCGCGCGCTGCTGCTCGGCCTTGCACGTGCCCGCGAGCTCGGTGCCAGCGAGGTGGAGGTGGTCGGCGACTCTGAGCTGATCGCCAAGCAAGTCCAGGGCATCTACAAGGTTAAGCACGCCGCAATGCGCCCGCTGCACCTGGAGGCGATGGCGGCGCTCCGGGGCTTCCAGCGCTGGTCGATCCGCACTGTCCCACGCGCGCAGAACGCCGACGCCGATGCGCTCGTCAACGCAGCGTTGGACCAAGCCGCGGCCGCACGCTGAGCGCTAGTGCAGCGGCTGCGCCGATTTAGCAAGCGCGATCATCTGCGAGTTCGAGAGTTCCTCGAGCAGCGAGTTGGTGAGCCAGTACAGGACATCTCCTGAGCGCCAGCCGATCACGTGTATGTGTGCGCCGTCGTTGACGAACCGATAGGAGCGCCCGTCGATTACCTGGGTGCGCGCGTGGGCGAACAGCGGCGGGTTCAGCCAGTCCGATCCCTCGAAGTCGTAGTAGCCGCCGATCGTGTTCTGCTGCCACACCACGACGTAGGCGTGGTGCAGTTTCTTCTGCTGGTCCTGGAGCGTGTACGCGCGCACCGTCTGCTGCTCGCCCTGGCCGGTTTGCAGCGCGGGGTAGAGGACCCGGAACGGTACGCCGAGCGCAGCTTTGACCGCTTCGCTCTCGCTGGCTGAGGACGTCGGGTAGAGGTTCAGCGCGCGTGCCGCGACCGTAGGGCTCACGTGGTGGTGGGCGTGGGAATGGCTCGAGCCGTGTGGCGCCGCAGCGTGCGACGCGGGAAGCTTGAGCTGTTCGTGACCCAGCAGGAACTTGTCGAGGGCCGCTTTCTCGAGGCTGGGGGTCGAGGTCACATACGAGCCGCCCCCGAACTGCGCGTTGACGTTGCTGGTTAGGAACCGCACCTGGCGCAGCGGCTTGGCCTGCGAGAAGGCGATCAGCTTCGTCAGTTCGATCAGCTCCCCGGCCGACGCTGGGAAGTTCGAGCGGATCGCGTGTCCAACGGCCTTGGCCACGTTTTCGATCTGGCCGAGCTCGTTCGACGGGCTGATCTGCTGGCGCAGGTCGCGCAGGAAGTCCTGCTGGCGGGCGACGCGCACGAAGTCCGAGTCGGTGTGGCGGTAGCGGACGTAGTCGAGCGCGTTTTCGTAGCACAGCTTCTGGTACCCGGGCTGCAGGTTGATGCTCGTGAAGTCCGTTTCGGTCGAGCCGAGGTTCGCGTTGTAGTAGTGGTGGTCGACATTTACGTAGGCGCAGCCGAGCGTGTCGACGACTTTGATGAAGCCCGCGAAGTTGACGTCGATGATGCCGTTGAGCTCCAGTTCGGGGAACACTTCATGCTTGATCGTTTCTGCGGCCAGCACGATGCCGCCGTTGACGCCCTTTTCTTTGCTGCCGAGCGTGTACGCGGCGTTGATCTTCTGGTTGGCATACACCTGACCGGAGCGCGTTTTGATGTTGACCATCAGGTCACGCGGGATCGACATCACCGAGGTCTGGCCCTGCGACGGGTCGAAGCGCACCAGCAGGATCGTGTCGCTGTGGGGCGTGGCGTTACGTTCTTCGCTGTTATGCGAGCCGGATCGCCGATCCGAGCCGAGCACCAGGAAGGTCTTCGGGCCGCCGCCGTATTCAGCCGTGATCAGGCCTTTGGGGGCGTTGATCCGGTTGAGCGTCGGGAACACCTCGGCGGCGATGCCGCTGACGGTGTTCAACGCCACGGTGGCCGTCGCGGCGCCGCTGATCGCCACGATCAGCGCCCCGGCGATCAGGAAACGCTTCCACATGCCCCATCCCAGCGAGGGCGGGTGCTCGTCATCCATCGGGTGTCGGGACGTCGCAGGGCATAGGCCTGAAGGCAAGCGCGCGCCGTCCCCCAGCGGCGTGCTTGGAGCGAAGGGTAGCGCTCCGATCGGAGCGCACGCGCCGGATCTAGGGGTACGCTCGATCCGTGCTCAGTCCCCGCAACCGAGAGCTGCTGGGCTTGATCCCGTCGGCGCTGCTGGTGACAGCCGGCTTCACGGCGATCTTCATCCAGGCCGAGAACGACTCGCCGCGGGCGTCGACCAACCTGGTGCTCAACCACGCCTCCAGCGTGTCGCTCACCTACGGCGCGCTGTTCCTCGGACTGTGTCTAGCGGCGCACGTCGTGATCCGTTACGCCCTGCCGAACGCTGATCCGTATCTGTTCCCGCTCGTCGCCGTCCTGTCGAGCGTGGGGATCGTGATGGTCTACCGGATCGACCCGGTGCTCGCTCGCCAGCAGGCGCAGTGGATGGTGATCGGGCTGATCCTGTTCGCCGCCACGATCCTCGCGCTGTGTCGCAGTGGGGTAGGCGTGCTCGAGCGCTACCGATACACGATCGCCGCGGTCGGCATCGGGATGACCGTGTTGCCGCGGCTGCCGGGGATCGGCGCGCAGGTCAACGGCGCGTACCTGGACATCCGCGTGGGCAGCATCTCCTTCCAGCCGGCCGAGTTCGCGAAGGTCGCGATCGTGATCTTCCTCGCCAGCTACCTGCACGACAACCGCCAGATCCTGGTTACGGCCGGGCGGCGTGTCGCGGGGCTGACGATCCCACCGATGAAGCAGTTCGGACCGATGCTGATCGTGTGGGGGGCGGCGATGGCGACGCTGATCGTGACGCGCGAGCTGGGCACGTCGCTGATGTTCTACGGCGCGTTCCTGGCGCTGCTGTACGTCGCCACCGGGCGCCTGTCGTTCCCGCTGATCGGGATCGTGCTGTTCGCGCTCGGCGCGTGGTTCCTCGCCGTTCACGTGAGTCACGTCCATTCGCGCGTGCTCGCGTGGGAACGCCCATTCGACCCGGCCCTTTACCACCGCGTGGAAGGCGGTAGCTACCAGCTGGCGCAGTCGCTGTTCGCGCAGGCTGACGGGGGGCTGCTGGGCACCGGCTTCGATCGTTCGCTGCTGCGCAGCGCGCACCACGGCCCTCCGATCCTGCCGGTCCCCGAAAGCGACATGATCTACGCGGTGATCGTCAACGAGCTCGGGCTGGCGGGTGCCGCCGGCCTGCTGCTCGTGTACCTGCTGCTCGTCGCGCGCGGGCTGAAGACGGCAGTGCTGGCGCGCGACTCGTTCTCCAAGCTGCTCGCGACCGGGCTGTCGTTCGTGCTCGCGATCCAAGTGTTCGTGATCGTCGGCGGCGTCACGCGGGTAATCCCGCTGACGGGGGTGACGTTGCCGTTCGTCGCCTACGGAGGCTCTTCGATCGTCGTCAACTTCGTGCTGGTCGCGCTGCTGCTAGTGGTATCCGATCGCGCCCGCCGTCCGTACGTGGGCCGCGCCCGCAGGTGAGCCAGTGGCGCCGTCGAACACATTGGTTGGATGTTGACCTCCACCGCGCCCGATGCCACCCACCGCGTGTTCCTGGGTGCACCCGCCTCAGCGGGCGCGCAGCGTGACGGCCCCGTAGGGCCGCGCGTGCTCTCCGCGGGGTTCTGCTCCCCGGCCGGGCTGCACAGGCGCCCATGGCTGGGGCGGCTGCGCCGCGCCCTTCAGGAGGGGCTGTTCGTACTGCACTTCCAGCCGATCGTGTCGTTGCGAGACGGGACGGTCTCCCATCACGAGGCGCTGCTGCGGCTGGCCGACGAACCCGACGGAAGCCTTGTCGCGCCCGGTCGGTTCCTGCCGGCCGCCGAGCGCTACGGCTTGATCCGCGAGATCGACCGGATGGTGATCGGGGAAGTCGCGGCGCTGCTGGGCGCCGAGCCTGGCCGACTGCTCGGCGATGGCGCTCTCGCAGAGCGTGGCGCGCCGGCGAGGATCACGGTGAACGTGTCGGCGCTGTCGGTCACCGATGGCACGATGCTCGCCCATCTGAGCGGCTGTCTGGTCTCGCACGGAGTCGAGCCTTCGCGGCTGGTGATCGAGGTCACCGAGACGGCCGCGATCTCGGACATGGAGCGGGCGAGGGAGTTCTGCACGGGCGTGATGGAGCTCGGCTGCCGCGTCGCGCTGGATGACTTCGGTGCAGGCTTCGGCTCGTTTCAGTACCTCAAGCACCTTCCGTTCACGTATCTGAAGATCGACGGCGACTTCATCCGGCGGCTTCCGGTCTCGCGCACCGATCAGCTCGTCGTCAGGGCGATCGCCGGGCTCGTGCGCGGGATGGGTCGTCAGACGATCGCCGAGTTCGTCGGCGACCAGACGACGATGAGCATGTTGCGCGCCTACGGCGTGGACTACGCGCAGGGGTTCGAGGTCGGACGCCCGCAGCCGCTGTCGCCCAGGCTCAGGGAGTTCGCCCAGGCTCAGGGAACTGACGCCGCATCGCGGCGTCCCATGCCCGGTCTGTGAGCAGACGACGGGTCACGATCGACAGCTTGGCCGAGGGTGTGATCGTGATCCGCGTCGGCGCTCGCCGGCGCGTGATCGCTCGTTGGATGACCTTCGCAACGCGCTCTGGTCCGGCGCCGAGGCGCGCCATCGGCCCTTCGTAGGCGCCCTCCGTGACCGTCCCGACGGTCGCGTTGAAGGTCGCGTAGGGATCGTCGTTTGCCGAGGCGTCGATGTCGGACATGCTGGCGGTCGCCGCGTCACCGAACTCGGTCGTGATTAGACCGGGCTCGAGCAGGATCACGTCGATGCCGAAGCCACGCAGCTCGAAGCGCATCGCGTCGGAGATCGCCTCGAGCGCGTACTTGCTCGCGTGATAGCTGCCCGCGCCGGGAAACGACAGGCGTCCGCCCATCGAGCCGACGTTGACGATCTTTCCCCAGCGCTGGGCGCGCATCTTCGGCAGCGCGAGCTGGGTGAGGCGTACGAGCCCGAAGACGTTGGTCTCAAACTGGCGTCGCAGGGCGTCGATCGGAACCGTCTCGATCGCGCCGCTCTGGCTGTAGCCGGCGTTGTTGATCAGCACACCGACCGCGCCCTCGGCCTGCTCGACGGTGTCCACGGCCGCCCGCATCGAGTCCTCGTCCGTCACGTCTAGCGCCAGGGTGTGGCAGCCGGCGGCGCTCAGGTCGGCGATCGACTCGGGGCGGCGTGCGGTGGCGTACACCGTCCAGCCCGAGTGCACGAGCTGCAGCGCGCTCGCGTGGCCGATGCCCGAGGAGCAACCGGTTATCAGCACCGCCTTGGAGTGTTCGGTCATCCGGGCAGCATATGGGCTTCTCGCGGTAGCGCATGTGCGATCGGGCGGGTACGCTCCCTCGATGACGACAACCTCCGCAGACACCCTGCCCGACGCGCTGGGCGCACCTGCCCGCGAGTTCATCTCCAAGTCACACCGCCTGCTGATCGGCTCCGAGCGTCCGGAGGCAGCTGACGGACGCACCTTCGCCACGATCGACCCCGCTACCGGGCGCGAGATCGCCGAGGTCGCCCACGCCGGCGCCGAGGACGTGCAGCGCGCCGTGGCGGCTGCGCGCGAGGCATTCGCCAACGGGCCGTGGGCGACGCTGCCCGCGTCCGGGCGCGAGCGGCTGATGCTCGCCCTGGCCGCCGCGATCGAGGAGCGCGCGGAGGAGATCGCCCAGATCGAGTCGCTCGATAACGGCAAGCCCGTGGGACTAGCCCAGTACGTCGACGTCGTCGGCACGGTCGGGCACCTGCGCTACTTCGCCGGCTGGCCGACGAAGATCGAGGGCGGGGTACTGCCGGTCACGGCGCCGAACATGCTCTGCTACACGCGCCGCGAGCCGGTCGGCGTGTGCGGTCAGATCGTGCCGTGGAACTTCCCGCTGCTGATGGCCGCGTGGAAGCTTGGGCCGGCGCTCGCCGCCGGCTGCACGATCGTGCTCAAGCCGGCCGAGCAGACGCCGCTGAGCGCTCTGCGCCTCGGCGAGCTGGCGCTCGAGGTCGGCTTCCCGCCGGGGGTCCTGAACGTACTCACCGGCGACGGCGAGACCGGTGCCGCGGTCGTCGATCACCCGGACATCGACAAGGTCGCGTTCACCGGCTCGACCGCGGTCGGGCGCGAGATCGGCTCGAAGGCTGGCCGCGCACTCAAGCGCGTGACGCTCGAGCTCGGGGGCAAGTCACCGAACATCATCCTGCCGGACGCCGACATCGAAGCGGCCGTGAAGGGCTCCTTCCAAGCGATCTACTTCAACTCCGGCCAGGCTTGCAACGCCGGCTCGCGCCTGTTCGTGCCGGCAGCGCAGTTCGACGAGGTGATGAGCGGCCTCGCCGACGCGGCGAACGCGGCGCAGCTCGGTGCGGGACTCGACGCCGGCACGCAGCTCGGGCCGCTGGTGTCAGCGGAGCAGCACGAACGGGTTCTCGGCTACATCGACGCGGGCCGCGCGGAGGGCGCGGAGGTGCTCGCCGGCGGCGAGGCGGCGCTTGTCGACAGCGGGGGCTACTTCGTCGCACCGACGCTGTTCAGCACAACCTCCGACGATCTGTCGATCTCCCGCGAGGAGATCTTCGGCCCGGTGCTCGTGGCGTCTCCGTACGAGTCGCTCGAGGAAGTCGCCGAGCGTGCCAACGCAGGCGACTACGGGCTGGCCGCGGGCGTCTGGACGCGCGATGTCTCCAACGCGCACCGGCTGGCCGCGATGCTGAGGGCGGGCTCGGTCTACATCAACACATGGGGCACCGTTGACCCGTCCGCGCCGTTCGGCGGCTTCAAGGCATCAGGCATCGGCCGCGAGCACGGCCACGACGGTCTGGACGCCTACCTGGAGACAAAGACCGTGTGGACGGCTTTGTGAGCACACAGGTTCGCCACAGCCGATCGTGACGCGAGCTCGCACCGCTTCGTGAGCGTCGTTGCTCAGAGTGAGCGCCGCATAGCCGACGTCCGCTGGCGGGGCTGGGCGCCCGCGCTGGCCACGTTGCTAGCGCTGGTGCTGGTGGCGGCGACCGTCGAGATCGTGCTCGACGGAGCCGCGGGCTCCTCGCCGCTGATCCCGAAATCGCCGGATATCTCGGCCTGGCTGACGGGCGTCGGCGAGCGGCTGGGCTATCGCGTCTTCCTGATCGCGCTGCTCGCCTCGGTCGCCGCCTACGCAGGCCTGCTCGCGCTTGCGTTGCGCTCGGGCGCGCAGGCGATCTCGAAAAAGTGGGCGATCGTGCTGATCGGCGCGCTGCACGCGGTCGTGTTCGCCGGGCCGATCCTGCTCTCGACTGATGTCTTCAGTTACATCGCCTACGCACGGATGGGCGTCGAGCACGGGCTGAACCCGTACCTGCACGGCCCTGCTGCGATCTCCAAGGACCCGGTGTTCCAGTACGTCGGCCATGACTGGAGGCGGGTGGCGAGCGCCTACGGGCCCGTGTACACGCTGCTGTCATATCCACTCGCGCCGCTGGGCGTGGTGGGTGCGCTGTGGGGGATGAAGCTCGAGGCGCTGCTCGCGAGCGTCGGGACGCTAGCGCTGACGTGGCGCTGCGCGCGCGAGCGCGGGCTCGACCCGGTCGCCGCGATCCTGATCGTCGGCGTCAACCCGCTGTATGTGATCTACGGGCTGGGCGGCGCCCACAACGACCTGATCATGATGCTCGCGATGATGGGCGCGGTGAGCCTCACGATCGTCGGTAGGCCGAGCGCTCGCCGCGAAGGCACGGCCGCCGCGCTGATCGTCGGCGGCGCGCTCGTGAAGGCGACGGTCGCGGTGCTGCTCCCGTTCATGGTCGTCTCCAGGCGTCGGCTCGCACCGATCCTCGGCGCCGGCGCGGCGCTCGCCGCCGGTGCGCTGTTCGGCTACCTGGTGTTCGGGGTGAACGGCATCAACGTGGTCGCCGCGCTGAACCGCGACGCGGCGTTCGTCTCCAGCGACAGCTTCGCCACCGAGATCGCCCACCTGTTCGGCAAGCCGGGGGTGTTCCCGGTCGACCACGACCTGCTCAAGTTGGCGCTCGTGCTGATCAGCCTGTACCTGTTGTGGCGCACGTGGCGGGGCTATGACTGGGTGGCCGCCTCCGGGTGGGCGCTGCTGGCGATCTCGGTCACCAGCACGTGGCTGCTGGCGTGGTACATCCTGTGGCCACTGCCGCTCGCGGTCGTCAGCCGCGACCGGCGTCTGCTGATCGCGACGCTCATCGTGCAGGCGCTGTTCGTCGCGCACCAGATCTCGCCGCTGCTGGCGCCGGTGCGATGAGCGGACGGCGCATGTGGCTGATCGAGACGATCGTGTTGGTGCTGATCGGGCTGCTGCTGACGATCGCCACCGTCAACGACGTCGCTCGCCAGCGCAACGTCAACCAGCGCCTGATCGCCGACCTGCGCACGTGGCGCCACTACACAGGGCACAGTTACCACAACGTCGGTGCCGATCAGGAACTGCTCGGCACCGGCAGCCAGAAGGAGGTGGTCTGCGGCAACACGACCCCGGGGCCGCCGAAAATGCGGCCGCAGATCTGCCTGGCGGTGTGGGGGCCGGTGGTGAACGGGATGCGCACGGTGCACGGCGGCTGGTACCTCCCGGCGAAAATCGAGGACGACGTGCGCTCCGAGCGCTACAGCTGCTTCGGTGCGGCCGGGCGGGGAGCGTGCCCGCGGTGAGCGCCGTCGGCGCGGCCGAGGTCCGATCCGCGGCGCCGGCCGCGCGAGCGGACACGTGGCTGGCGCGGTGGTGGCCGCTGATCGCGATCACGTTGCTGGCGGCGGTCCTGCGGCTGGCGACGCTCGACCTGCAGAGCTTCTGGTACGACGAGGCGTTCACGCCCGTCCACGTGCTGCATCCCAGCTTGTTCTCGACGCTGAGATCGGTTGCCCACACGGAGAACACGCCGCCGCTGTGGTACGTGCTCGCGTGGGCCGACTCGCGCGTGCTGGGAACCGGTGAGATCGCCCTGCGTCTGCCCTCGGCACTCGCTGGGATCGCGACCGTACCCGTCGCCTGGGCGATCGGCCGCGAGCTCGCCGATCGCCGCGCGGCGATCGTGTGCGCGGCGCTCGTCGCGGTCAACCCACTGCTCGTGTGGTACTCGCAGGAGGCGCGCGCGTACGGCCTGTTCGTGTTGCTGGCGGCGCTGGCGATGCTGTGCTTCGTGCGCGCCGCGCGGGAGCCGAGTAGAGCGCGGATCGGCGCGTTCGCGCTGAGCGGTGCGCTGGCGCTGTTCAGCCACTACTTCGCCGTCTTCCTGCTGATCCCGATGGTGCTGTGGCTGGCGTGTGATCCGCGCACCCGCCGCCGGTCGCTGCCCGCGATCGGCGCGCTGGTGGTCGTCGGCGCGGCGTTGCTGCCACTGATCTCCGCGCAGGGCGGGCACGGCACGCAGTGGATCGGCCGTTGGGCGCTGTCGCAGCGGCTGCAGGCGATCCCGCAGTACTACCTCACCGGCTACTCCGGCTCGCCGCTCGGTCACGGCGTCGAGCTGCTCGTCGCGCTGCCGATCCTCGGCGGCCTCGGGCTCGGGCTGTGGCGCATGTTCGAGCCTGTGCGGCCTGCGGCTGCTCGTACGGACGGCGACGCGTCTGTGGACGCCGACGCTGCGGTCGATGTACGTTCTCTTACGGAGCGTCGACACGGGCTGCTGATGGCGCTCGTGATCGCCGCCGGCGGAGTCCTGGTCCCGATCGTGCTCGCGGCCGGCGGTGCCGACTACCTGGCGCCGCGCAACCTCGTCGCGGCGATGATCCCGGTCACGGCCGTGATCGCGCTCGTGACCGTGTGGCCCGGGACGGGTGGCTGGGGGATCGCGCTGGCCGCCACGATCGCGCTGGCGTTCGCGGCGATCTCGCTCGATGTCGATCTCAGCCCGCGCCTGCAGCGCGGCAACTGGCGCGATCTCGCGAGCGCGCTGCGCGGCGGTCCAGGCAAACGTGCGATCACGACCGTCCAACTCGGCTCGGCGCCGCTGGAGTACTACCTGCCGGGCACGCACAACCTGCATCGTGGCTCCTCGGTGCTCGTAAACGAGATAGACGAGACGGGCTATGCGCCCCTACGCGCGTCCGCCATGGACCCGCCGGCCCCGGGATTTCGCTTGCGTGCTCGCCTCGACTTCGACGGGTTGATCCTCTACCGCTTCATCTCGGCGACGCCGCGCGCCGTCGATGAGACGATCCTGCGCAAGCATGTGATCACGCTGGCGCACCCCGAGGTGCTCGTGCCTGCCGGTGCGCAAACGTCATCCTGAGCATGAGAGCCGCTGACGCAAGAGCTTGCGCGGGCGCCATCGTCGAGCGAAAGGATCTAGTTTTCTCCCCATGCCGCAGTTGACCCTGGAGGCACTCAGCGAGGCGAAGCTGGCGTTGGACCGGGCGAGCGAGTACCTGCTCACGCTGCAGGACGATGCCGGCTGGTGGCGAGGCGAGCTGCAGACGAACGTCACGATGGATGCGGAGGACGTGCTGCTGCGCGAGTTTCTGGGCGTTCGCCGCGCGGAGGAGACCGAGCGCTCGGCCGCGTGGATCCGCTCGCAGCAGCGCACCGACGGAACCTGGGCGAACTTCCACGGCGGTCCCGGTGAGCTGTCCACGACGGTCGAGGCCTACTGGGCGCTGCGGCTCGCGGGCGACTCGCCGCAGGACGAGCACATGCGCCGTGCCGCGCAGTTCATCCGCGAGTCCGGTGGGCTCGAGCGCGCACGCGTCTTCACCCACGTGTGGCTGGCGCTGTTCGGGCTGTGGTCATGGGAGCGGGTGCCGGCGCTTCCACCGGAGGTCATCTTGCTGCCGGCGTCCGTCCCGCTGAACGTCTATGACTTCGCCTCCTGGGCGCGGCAGACGATCGTCGCGCTGTCGATCGTCAAAGCCAGCCGCCCGGTGCACGAGCTGCCGTTCGACCTGGATGAGCTGCGCGCATGCGGGCCGCCGCTGGCGGAGCCGTCGCACAGGCGAGCGGGGCGCGCGGTCTCGCGCCGGCGCCTGTGGCTCGGACGCCTGGATCGTCTGCTGCTCGCATACGAGCGCCGTCCGCTGGCGCCGCTGCGGCGGTTGGCGCTGATGCGGGCGGAGCGCTGGATCGTGCGCCGCCAGGAGGCCGACGGCTCGTGGGGCGGCATCCAGCCGCCGTGGGTGTACTCGCTGATCGCGCTCAGCCTCAGCGGCTATCCGCTCGAGCATCCGGTCATCAGGCGTGGCCTGGAGGGGCTCGAGCGCTTCATGGTCGAGGAGCGCGACGATCCCCGCGGGGTGGGCGCGCCGCCGGGCGAGAGCCGGCGGCTGGAAGCGTGCCAGTCGCCCGTCTGGGATACCGCGCTCTCGATGCTCGCGCTCGCCGAAGCAGGGCTGTCGCAGGACCATCCGGCGATTGTCCTGGCCGCGCGCTGGCTGCTCGGCGAGGAGGTGCGGACGCACGGTGACTGGTCGGTGCGCAGGCGCCAGCTGCAGCCGGGGGGGTGGGCGTTCGAGTTCGCCAACGTCAACTACCCGGACATCGACGACACGGTCGAGGTCGTGCTCGCCCTATGCCCGCTCGCGGGGTCCGCGCCGCTCGGGGCGCCGATCGACGGCGCAATCGGACGCGCGGTGCGCTGGGTCGAAGGTATGCAGAGTGCGGACGGCGGCTGGGGCGCGTTCGATGCCAACAACACGCGCGCGCTCGTGCGCGAGCTGCCGTTCCTGGACTTCGGCGAGGTGATCGACGAGCCGAGCGCGGACGTGACCGCGCACGCGGTCGAGATGCTCGGCGTGCTCGGGCTCGGCGGGACCCCGGTTGCGAAGCGCGGCGTGCAGTGGCTGATCGAGCACCAGGAGGCCGACGGCTCGTGGTTCGGGCGCTGGGGCGTCAATTACGTGTACGGCACTGGGGCCGCGGTGCCGGGGCTGATCGCAGGGGGCGTCGAGCCCTCGCACGCGTGTATCCGCAGCGCCGTTGGATGGCTGGAGCGTCACCAGAACGAGGACGGCGGCTGGGGGGAGGACCCCCGCTCCTACGAGGACCCGGAGTGGATCGGGCGCGGGCCCAGCACCGCCTCGCAGACGGCCTGGGCGCTGCTCGCGCTGCACGCGGCCGGCGAGCGCTCGACGACGCTCGCGCGCGGGGTGGCGTGGCTGGCCTGCACGCAGCGCGAGGATGGTGGCTGGGATGAGCCGCAGTACACCGGTACGGGCTTTCCGTGCGACTACTACATCAACTACCACCTGTACCGGCTTGCATTCCCGATCATGGCGCTCGGTCGCTGCCTGTCCGCGGACGCGCGCGCGGACGCCCGCAACGGCCACGAACCAGAGCGGCGACGGGGGTGACGGCGATCGTTCAGGCGCCGATCGACGCGCCGACCGCCGAGGCGGTGATGGCGCGGGCGGGGAGCGAGAACTTCCCGGTCGCCAGCCGCATGCTCGCGCCGAGCGTGCGCTCTTATCTGCTGTCCGTGTACGGCTTCGCACGGCTCGTGGACGAGCTCGGTGACGCCGCCCCCGGCGACCGGCTGGCTGCCCTGGACTGGATGGAGGGCGAACTCGACGCCGCCTACCGCGGCGATGCCGAGCACCCGCTGCTCGTGCGCCTGCAGGACACGCTACGCGAGTGTCCGCTGCCGCGGGACCCGTTCGAGCGCCTGATCGAGGCCAACCGCGTCGACCAGCGCGTGAGCCGCTATCGGACCTGGGAGCAGCTGCGCGGTTACTGCGCGCTGTCGGCCGATCCCGTGGGCGAGCTCGTGCTCGGCATCTTCGGTCTCGCCACAGCGGTGCGGATCGAGCTGTCGAACTCGATCTGCACCGCGCTGCAGCTCGCCGAGCACTGCCAGGACGTCGCCGAGGATCTGCAGCAGGGGCGCATCTACATGCCACTCGAGGACCTCGAGCGCTTCGGCTGCCCCGAGGCTGATCTGGCCGCCGAGCACGCGAGCGGGCCGCTGCGCGCGGTGCTCGAGTTCGAGGTCGCCCGCGCGCGCGGGCTGCTGCACGACGGCGCGCCGCTGCTCGGGCGCTCACGCGGGAAGGCCAAGCTGGCACTCGCCGCGTTCGTCGCCGGCGGACACGCGGCGCTCGACGCGATCGAACGCGCCGACTACGACGTGCTCGCCGCCACCCCGCGGGTGAGCCGTGTGCGCCACGTGCGCGCGCTCGTGACGACGCTCGTGCGAAGTCGATGACCGCGGTGTCAGCGATCGACGACGCATACAGCCACTGTGAAGCGATTACGCGCAGCGAGGCGGCCAACTTCTTCTACGGCATCAGGCTGCTGCCGCGCGAGCGCAGGCGCGGGATGTGCGCCGTGTATGCGTTTGCCCGCCGTGTCGATGACATCGGCGACGGGACGCTCGCGGACGAGGAGAAGCTGCGACGGCTGGACGGCGAGTCGCGGGCACTCGCGGCGATCGCCTCGGGCGCCACTGGGATCGCCGAGGGCGAGCCGGATCTGGTGATCGTTGCACTGGCGGATGCACAGCGACGCTTCGCGCTGCCCGACGGGGCGCTCGAGGAGCTGATCGAGGGTGTGCGCATGGACGTCCGAGGTGTCACCTATGAGACATTCGAGGAGCTCGTCGAGTACTGCCGCCGGGTCGCCGGCGCGATCGGCCGCGTGTGCCTGGCGATCTTCGAGCCGCGCGAGGGGCCGGGTAAGGATCCCGAGCGCGCCGAACGTGCGGCTAACGACCTCGGCGTGGCGCTGCAGCTGACGAACATCCTGCGCGACCTGCGCGAGGACGCGGAGAACGGCCGCGTGTACCTGCCCGCTGAAGACCTGCGGCGCTTCGGCCTGATCGCCGCGAACGGCGACTCGGCGGAGGGTGAGGGCACGACGGCCGGGCAGATGCGCTGCGCGCTCGCCCGTGCGTCGGGCGAGACGGTCGACGGGACGCCAGGAGACGGGCAGGAGCTGGAGCGGCTCGCGGCGCTCGTGCGCTTCGAGTCCGAGCGCGCGCGGCAGTGGTTCGATCGCGGCCTCGACCTGGCGGGCGTGCTCGACAGGCGCAGCGCGGCGTGTGTGCTTGCGATGGCCGGGATCTACAAGCGCCTGCTCGAGCGGATCGACGATCATCCCGAGGAGGCGGTGCGTCGGCGTATCTCGCTGCCGGCACACGAGAAGGCGTGGGTGGCCGTGCGGGGGATGCTCGGAGCGGGCGTTTGAGCGCCAGCGGCTCTGTCGTGGTTGTCGGCGGCGGCCTCGCCGGGATCGCCGCGGCGCTTGACTGCGCGGACGCCGGCGCGAGCGTGACGCTTGTCGAGGTGCGGCGCCGGCTCGGCGGCGCGGCCTACTCGTTCGAGCGCGACGGCTTGCAGATGGACAACGGACAGCATGTCTTCCTGCGCTGCTGTGTGGCCTACCGCGCGCTGTTGGGGCGTCTCGGAAGCGAGCAGCTGACAGCAGTGCAGCCGCGCCTGGAGATCCCGGTGCTGAAGCCGGGAGCTGTGTCCACGACGTTGCGCCGCGGCCCGCTGCGCGCGCCTTTGCATCTTGCCGGCGCGCTCGCGCGCTACCCCCACCTGACGCCCTTGCAGCGGCTCGGAGCAGCCCGCGCGGCGTTCAGCTTGATGCGGCTGGACGCGAACGACGCGGCGCTCGACACGCTTACGTTCGGCGAGTGGCTCGCCCGCCATGGTCAGGGTCCTCAGGCAGTGGACGCGCTTTGGGATCTGGTCGCGCTGCCGACACTCAACCTGCGCGCGGCCGAGGCGTCGCTGGCGCTCGCGGCGTTCGTGTTCCGCACCGGATTGCTGTCAGCGGCGGACGCCGGCGACATCGGCTTCCACGAGGGGACACTCGGCAAGATCATCGGCGAGCCGGCGCAGCAGACGCTGTTCGACGCGGGCGTCGAGGTGAGGCTCGGCTGGCGCGCCGAGCGTCTGGAAAAGACTGCCGACGGCCTGAAAGTGCACGGCCGCGGCGCGCGGGACGGGGACGGGGATGGGCGCGGCGACGGCGACGGCAACGGGGATGGGCGCGACGACGGCGATGGGAAGGGCCTGGAGGATCTGAGCGCGGAAGCTGTCGTGCTGGCCTTGCCGCACACCCGCGCGGCAACGCTGCTCGAGCCCCTGCTCGGCGACTCCGCACGCGCGCTGGGCGGCCTCGGCAGCTCGCCGATCGTCAACCTGCACGTGGTCTATGACCGAATCGTGTGCGACGAGCCGTTCGTGGCCGGGGTCGGCACGCCGGTGCAATACGTGTTCGATCGCAGCGTTGCGGCCGGGGCGCCCGCCGGCTGCCAGTATCTAGCGGTGTCGCTGTCGGGCGCCGATCGCGAGATGGCGATGAGCGTCGCTCGGTTGCGCGAGCGCTACCTGCCTGCGCTGCGCGAGCTGCTCCCACGCGCCCGTGGGGCGGCGGTCGAGCTGTTCGTGGCCACCCGCGAGCACGCCGCGACCTTCCGCGCTGCTCCTGGCACCGCCGCGCTGCGTCCCGGCCCGCGCACAGCTGTCCCGGGGCTCGCGCTGGCGGGCTCGTGGACGGACACCGGTTGGCCGGCCACGCTGGAGGGCGCCGTGCTCAGCGGCCACGCGGCCGCCGGACACGTGCTCGAGCGGCTTGGCCTCGACGCGAGCGCCAGAGGTCGTGCGCGCACTGCCACGCCCGCCGGTTCCGCAGCGCCGGCGCGATGAGCGACCCGCAGAGCACACCCCCGTCCGGGGCGCGCGCAGGTGAGCTGCTGGTGGCGGCGCCGCTGCGCGTCGAGGCGGCGTTGATCGCCTCGGCGGCTCGCGGGGCGCGCGTGCGCAAGACCGGCATGGGCCCCGCGCGCTCGAAGACCGCAGCCGAGGGGCTGGCGGCAGACGCCGGGCGCGCGATGCTCGTGCTCGGCTTCTGCGGTGGGCTCGACGTCAGCTCGGTGCCCGGGGAAGTGATCGTCGCCGAGCAGGTCTACGCGGCGCACGACGAAGGCCATGTCGAGCAGCGCGTCGATTGCGAGCTGAGCGATCAGCTCCTCCAGCGGCTCACCGGGCGCGGCCTGAAGGTCCGCGCCGGGCACGTCGTGTGCGTCTCGCGCCTGGCGCTCGGAGAGCGGCGAGCGGAGCTGCACGCCGGCGGGGCGATCGCGGTGGACATGGAGTCCGTGTGGCTCGCGGCCGGCACCGGCGGGCGTCCGTTCGGTGTCGTGCGGGTGGTGCTGGACAGTCCTGAGCACGAGCTGATGCGCCCACGCGCGGCAGTCGGCGCGGTGCGCGCCGCGCTGGCTCTGCGCAAGGTCGCCCGCGCCCTTCACGAGTGGACTCCCGGCGACTAAGGTAGAGCGCGATGGCTGTGCGGATCAGGCAGAGCACGCGGATGGGCTGGTATCTGATGCGTCAGCGCCTCGCCAAACGCGAGAAGTTCCCGCTGATCGTCGAGCTCGAGCCGCTGTTTCAGTGCAACCTGGCGTGCTCGGGCTGCGGCAAGATCCAGCACCCCGAGCACGAGCTGCGCCGGCGGATGCCCGTCGATCAGGCGATCGGTGCGGTCGAGGAGTGCGGCGCGCCGATGGTCTCGATCGCCGGCGGCGAGCCGCTGATCCACCCGGAGATCCACGTGATCGCGGCGGAGCTCGTCAAACGCAAGAAGTTCGTGTACCTGTGCACGAACGCGCTGCTGCTGGAGAAGAAGCTCGAGAACTTCAGCCCGAGCCCGTACTTCTCGTGGGCGGTTCACATCGACGGGCTGCAGGAGCGCCACGATGCCTCGGTCGAGCGCGAGGGGGTGTTCGAGAAGGCGGTCGCAGCGATCAAGGCAGCGAAGGCGGCCGGCTTTCGCGTAACTACGAACACGACGTTCTTCACCCACGATTCGCCGAAGACCGTGCGTGAGGTGCTCGACTTCCTAAACGACGACCTCGAGGTCGACGAGATGATGATCTCGCCCGCCTACGCCTACGAGAAAGCCCCCGACCAGGAGCACTTCCTCGGCGTGGTGGAGACGCGCAAGCTGTTCAAGGAGGCGTTCGGCGAAGGGCGGCGCAAGAAGTGGCGTCTGAACCACAGCCCACTATTCCTCGACTTCCTCGAGGGCAAGGCCGAATTCGACTGCACCGCCTGGGGCATCCCGAGCTACTCGCTGTTTGGCTGGCAGCGGCCGTGCTACCTGATGTCCGACGGCTACACCGAGACCTACAAAGAGCTGCTGGAGACGACCGACTGGAGCGCCTACGGTCGCGGCAAGGACCCGCGCTGTGAGAACTGCATGGCCCACTGCGGCTATGAGCCGACGGCTGTGCTGCAGAGCACCCACTCGCTGCGACAGTCACTGCGCGCCCTGATCGGCTGAGCCGCCGGCGGCGGTCCCGCCCGTGCGGATGTCCTGCCAGGAGACCCCTTCCTTGAGCAGCGCTGGGACGCCGAGCACGAGCGCGGTGAACACCTCGACCGCCTGCAAGATGATCCCGTAGGCCAGTGCCTGTCCGGCACCGACACCGTAGGCCGCGAGCACGACCAGACACGCCGCCTGGAACACGCCGACGTTCGACGGCGTCGCCGGCAGCACCGCGCTCAGGTTGACCGCAAGCAGGATCGCCGCGGCCGCCACTGGCCCGGCCTGTGACTGCAGGCCGAGTGCCAGCAGGATCGTGTAGCAGGCGAGCCACTGCAGCGTCCATGCCAGCAGCTGGCTGGCGACCGCGGCGATCGCGTGGCGCGGCCGCGCGAACACGAGCAGTCCGCGCCGCGCGAGGTTCAGGGCGCGGCCGGCAGAGTCCGCGACCCGGGCCACACGCGGTGAGCGCGATCGCCTCCCCAGCGCCAGCAGTCGCGGTCCGGCGAAGAACAGCGCGCACAGCGCGAGCGGCACCGCGAGCACCGAGGCGATACCCGCCAGATGGCCGTGCGGCAGCGGCACGCTCGTGAAGCTGACCGCGAGCAGCACGCCAAGCGCGAGCAGGTTCATCAGCGTCTGCGAGACGACCGTCCCGGCGACGATCGGCAGCAGGCGGCTCGCGCGGCCGTCCAGCCTGCGGGTCAGGACGACCACACGGGTGGGCTCGCCGACTCGTCCCGGAACGAGCGCCGAAGCCATCACGCCGATCATCGTCGCCCGCGCGACAGGCGCCCACGCGATCGTCGTGTCCGGCAACGCCGCGCGCAGCGTCTGCTGCCAGGAGACCGAGCGCAGCAGCAACGAGACTGCCATCAGCACGACGGACGCGACGATCCAGCCCGGGCTCGCGGTGATGACCGCGTGGCCGACGTGCTGCAGATCCAGACGCGAGAGCGCAAACGCGACCAGGCCGGCGAGCAGGATCGCCGCGAAAACGACGCCCAGGCGCCTGCGCGCTGGTCCACGCGATCGGACCGGCGGCTTCTCCGGTGCAACCATCGGGCGGGGTCTATCAGGTCGGCTGACGCCGTCCAATCTCGCCCCGGACTGCCCAGGGCCGCCCGCATAGGCCGCAACGCGGCGCCCGGCGGGGGAGACGGGGCTCGCTATGCTGGGCGCTGCAGCGATGAGGCCCGCTCCATAACCGCGGCTTGGGCCGCTGATGGCTTCTACGTCACCGTCACTCGAACGTCAGTGAGGGCCAGTCGTGGAAGGCGATCGCAGCCAGCGCAGCTACCGGTCGAAGCAGCTGGCCGCGATCTTCGCCGGCGGCTTCATCGGCACGATCGCCCGTGCGGCGCTCGCGCAGACGCTGCCCGTGCACCCCGATCGCTGGCCGTGGGCGACGTTTGCGGTCAACATCCTCGGCGCTGCCGCGCTCGGGTACCTGATCACGCGCCTGCAGGAGCGTCTGGCGCCCTCGATGTACCGGCGGGCGTTCCTCGGCACCGGCTTCTGCGGCGCGCTGACGACCTTCTCGACGCTGATGGTCGAGCTGCTGGCGATGATCGAAGGTGCCCACTGGACACTGGCGCTCGGCTATGCGACCGCGAGCGTCAGCTGCGGCCTGGGCGCGGTGTTCGTGTCGACCAAGCTCGTCCGACGCGCGAGGCTGGGCAGTTGAGCTTCGTGGCTCTATGGGCGGCGGTCGGGGCGCTCGGCGGCCTCGGAGCGCTGGCACGCTTCCTGCTCGACGCACGCGTGTCCGCGAGCGCCGGGGCGCGGTTCCCGCTTGGGACGCTGCTCGTCAACCTGTCCGGTGCGATCGTGCTCGGCGTTCTCGCGGGCGCCGCCTTGCACGGCGACGCCTACTTGTTGGCAGGCACGGCCGTGATCGGCTCCTACACGACGTTCTCGACATGGATGCTCGAGTCGCACCGTCTGGGCGAGAACGCGCGGACGTGGTTGTTGGTGACGAACATCGTGCTGAGCCTCGTTCTCGGCGTCGTCGCCGCCGCGCTCGGCCGGCTGATCGGGGGTGGCTGATGATCGAGGACGGTTTGAGGATGAGCGTCTACTTCGGCGAGCGCGATCGCGTCGGCGGGCGCCTGCTCGCCGACGAGCTGATCGACCTGTTCGCCCGCCATCGCGTCAAGACCAGCGCGCTGCTGCGCGGCATCGAAGGCTTCGGCATCAAGCACCGCCTGCAGAGCGAGCGCCTGCTGAGCCTCTCCGAAGACCTGCCGCTGGTGGCGCTGGCGCTCGACACGCCCTCGCGGATCGAGGCGGTGGCCGCGGAGGTAGGAGCGATCAGCCGCCACGGCGTGATCGCGCTCGAGCGGGCACGCCTATTGAGCGGGCGCGTGCTCGAGACGGACCTGCCGTCGGGGCGGGACGCCGCCAAGCTGACCGTCCACCTCGGCCGCCGGCAGCGGGCGGCGGGAGGACCGGCGTACCTGGCGGTCGTCGACTGCCTGCGGCGTCACGGGGTGGACGGAGCGAGCGTGCTGCTCGGACTGGACGGAACCGCCGCAGGCGTACGCCGGCGAGGGCGTTTCTTCGCCCGCAACGAGCACGTGCCGTTAATCATCCAGAGCGTCGGTGCTGGCGCGGCGATCGCACCCGCCCTGGCAGAGATCTCCACGATGCTCGACGGCCCGACGATGACGCTCGAGCGGGCACGGGTATGCAAGCGCGACGGTGTGTTGCTGGCCGAGCCGCAGCAGCCACCACCGGCGGACGCGGCGGGTCTGGAGTACTGGCAGAAGCTCGTCGTGTACGCCGGCGAGCAGACCCGTCACGGAAGCCAGGCTCTGCACGGTGCGCTGATCGAACGGCTGCGCCGCGAGGGCGCCGCGGGCGCCACTGCGCTGCGCGGCCAGTGGGGCTATCACGGCGATCATTCACCACACGGGGAACGCTTCTGGTCGTTGCAGCGCCACGTGCCGGTGCTGACCGTGATCCTGGACACGCCCGCGAACACCCTGCGCTGGTTTGAGATCATCGATCGGATGACCGACGAGACGGGGCTCGTGACCAGCGAGATCGTCCCGGCGCTGCGAGCCGGCGCGCCCGGCTTCGAGCACGGTGGGCTGCGGCTGGCCGAGCCGTGGTGGAGCAGCGGCACGCTCGACCGCGGGTAGCAGCGGGCAAACCTCGGGGGCGCGAGAGGCTTGATGCGGGTTTAGATCGCCCTCGCGTAGTGCGCTGCCTACGGCGCTCGTGCGACCGGCGATAGCCATGGTAGTTACGCAACGGTGGGCTTGATGTACGCGTAGATAACGTCGGATAGCCATTGTATTTACATCGTATATACGATTGCTATCGTAGTCTGTAAACACAACACAACACACCCACACCCACACCCACACCCATGCGCCCCTGCGCTCTGTGGGTCTGCTCGCGATCGCAGGTTGGTAAAAAGACAAGTGCCTGAAAGCATGCGAACATACGTTCGCATGGGACTGGGACCGCACCGCCCCCGTCGTGAGCTGGAACGTGCGATCGACCGCGCGGACTTCCGCATGGCGGTTGCCTGCGCCAAGGACCTGGCGCGTGAGATTCGCAAACCGCTGCATCTCGAACTCGCGCTGCGGCTCGTCGCATTGGCTGCCACCGAGCGGGTCGACGTGTATGACGCGTGGGCCTGCCGTTGGCTGGCGCGGTGGCTGATCGAGAGCCCTGCCGCGACGGTCGACCGGGCTGCGGACATCGCGTCCGCGCTGGCCGAACTGCCGATCGAGCCGTCCGCGCTGGAGACGATCCGTGAGGTTTGCGGCGAGACCCGAGCGGGCGCCTGAGCCGACCGCACCGGGCGCCGTCCCGGCCTCCTGATCAGAGTGCGCTGGGAAAGTCCGGCGCCCAGTCCTCGGGCTGGACTGCAAGTGCGTTGCAGATGTATCCGATCACGTGATACCAGCCGGCGGTCACGATCAGCTCAAGGATCTGCTGCTCGTCGAACTGCGCCGCCAGGGCCTGCCAGAGCTCGTCGGAGACGGTGCTCGTCTCGTGCAATTCGTCGGCGAGACGAAACACGCTCGCCTGCTCGGCATCCCAGCACCGATCGCTCGAGGTTCCGTGCACGGTCGCACGCAGCTGGGGCTCGCTGAGGCCGAGTGGCCCGCCGAACGCGATCGCGTGTACACCCCACTCATACCGGGCTCCCGTGAGCGCGCAGGTGCGGTGGATCACGATCTCCCGCAGCACGGGCGGGACGGTTGCGCCGCTGCCGAGGATGCCGGCGCCGAGCGGGCGCATCCTGCCGGCGAGCTGCTCGTGAACGACGAGCGTGCGGAACAGGCCTAGCGGCTCGGCCGGGCTCCCCGGCGGCATCCACTTGGCCAGCATGGCCTGAATGTCGGGGGCGTAGGGCGGCTGCAGCGGTGCGATACGGGGGGTGGGGGCGGGCATTGGCGTTAAGCTCCAGTCTCTGTCGCTTCTTTTTTCACAGCACGCACGGTATCGCTTTTGTTTCCGAAGCGCTGCCGGGCGATGAGTCAGCGCGAGCTTCCGGCACCAGGACGTCAGGTTCGCGGCTCCGGCGGCGGCCGCCCGATCATGGCGCTGCTGGACCTGCTCGGCCGCCGCTGGGCGTTGCGAGTTGTGTGGGAGCTACGCGAGCAGCCGCTCGTGTTCAGAGCCCTGCAGGAGCGCTGTGCTGGCATGTCCTCGAGCGTCCTGAACCAGCGGCTGCAGGAGCTACGGGGCGCCGAGATCGTCGAGCTGGGGCGTGACGGCTACCGCCTGAGCGGCGAGGGGCGTCGGCTGCTCGATGCCTACCGACCGCTCAACGCGTGGGCGGAGCGCTGGGCGGCGCGCATAGAGCAGGAGCAGGGCGAGTAGCTCACGCCGGCCCCGCCTCCAGCAGCAGCGTCACCGGTCCGTCGTTTACCAGTTCGACCTCCATGTGTGCTCCGAATACGCCGCGTCGGGCGCCGGCACGCTCGCAGAAGCGCTCGTACAACGGCTCGGCGAGCTCGGACGGGGCGGCCGCCACAAAGCTCGGCCGGTTGCCGCGCCGCGTATCCCCATACAGGGTGAACTGGCTCACGCACAGGATCTCGCGCTCGCCGAGCGCGTCGTTCATGTGACCATCGGCATCCGGGAAGACACGCAGCGCGCGCAGCTTCGCGGCGAGCCGGTCGGCCACACGCTCGTCGTCCTCGTGTGCGACGCCCAGCAGCACGAGCAGTCCTGACCCGATCTCCGCCACCACAGCGCCGTCCACCCGCACGGCGGCCCGGCTGACCCTCTGCACGAGCGCTCGCATCCGCGGCAGTATGCCTGCGCCGGCGCCGTGTCGGACGGCGCAGGCGCACACCCACTGCGCCGCAGGGCTTGTTGTCCGGATTTGACTCTCGGACTGCAGCTACACGAGTCGGCTTTCGAAGCGATCCCATGCGCGCGCGACGCGAACGTCGAAGCCTGATCGGGCGCATGAGCCTGACCCACCAGGTGGCGCTGCTCAGCCTGCTGCCGATCCTCGCTTTGGGGCTGATCCTCGCGCGTGTGCTGCAGACACAGATCGTCACCCGCACGCTGGCCGACGCGACACGGTCGGCCGGCATCATTGCCCACATCGGCATCCAGCCGCGACTGACTCCGCAGGCGCTGCGCGACGGGCTGACACCGGCGGGCGTGCGCGCGCTCGATCAGCAAGCTGAGCGCACGCTCGGTCGCGCAGGACCTCGCCCGGGTGAAGATTTGGAACGCGCACGACCGGGTGATCTACTCGGACGACCACAGCCTGATCGGCCGCACCCTGACACCGAGCGACGATCTGCGCGACGCGCTGGCCGGTAGGCCCCACGGCGCGGAGGTCGTCTCCCCGGCAGAGCACTCCGAGACCGCCAGCGAGGTCGGCCTCGGGCAGCTCGTCGAGGTCTACGTGCCGCTTCGCTTCCACCCGTCCAGCCCCCCCGAGGGCGTGTTCGAGATCTACCTGAGCTATCGGCCGATCGCCTCCGCGGTGACCCGCGACAAGCGGATGATCGCGCTGCTGATCGCCGTTGGGCTCGCGCTGCTGTGGGCGATCCTGTACCGCATCGTCGCCAGGGCCTCGCGTCGGCTGCGCCGTCAGGCGGATGAGAACCATCGCCTCGCCCACTACGACCAGCTGACCGAGCTGCCCAATCGCAACCTGTTCCTCGAGGGTCTCGCCGAGGCCGTCGGCGATGAAGACCCCGACCGTGGCGTGGTCGCAGTGCTGCTGATCGATCTGGATCGCTTCACCGAGATCAACAACACGCTCGGCGTGGAAAACGGCGATCGTGTGCTGTGCGAGGTCGCCCGGCGGCTGCGCGGCGAGCTCGGGTCAGAGGCTTTGGTGGCGCGCCTCGGTGCGGATGAGTATGCGGTGATGTGCCCACGCGCGCAGGGCTCTGTTGGTGCACTGAGCACGGCCGGCGCGGTCCAGGCGAGCCTCGAGCAGCCGATCGTGCTCGAAGGCGTCGCGCTCAACGTCGAGGCGAGCATCGGCATCGCGGTGATGGGGGAGCACGCCGAGGACCCCGACGCCCTGCTGCAGCGCGCCGACGCGGCGCTCGCCCACGCGCGCTCACACTGCACCCGGATTGAGGTCTACTCGCCAGCGTGCGACCATTTCGACGCGACTCGGCTCGTGCTGCTCGGGCAGGTCCGCAGTGCGTTGGAGCACGGCGAGTTCATCCTGCACTACCAGCCGAAGGTCGACCTTGGCAGTGGCAGCGTCGTCGGCGTGGAGGCACTCGTCCGCTGGCGCCATCCCGAGCGTGGCCTGTTGCCGCCACCGAGCTTCATCCCGGTGATCGAGCAGACAGCGCTGATCGGTCCGCTGACGCTGCACGTGATCGACCAAGCGCTCGGGCAGATGGTCATCTGGCGCAGGCGCGGGATCGACCTCGAGATGTCCGTCAACCTGTCCGCGCGCAACCTGCTCGACAGCGAGCTGCCGGGCAAGATCCTCGCGCTGCTGGGGCGCAATTCGATCCCGTCCGCGCGGCTCACGGTGGAGGTCACCGAGAGCGCAGCGATGGTCGATCCCGACCGTGCGGCTGCGGTGCTCCAGGCGCTGCGGTGCAGCGGCGTCGGCGTGTCGGTCGACGATTTCGGCACCGGCAACGCGTCGATCGAGTACCTGACCACGCTGCCGGCCAACGAGATCAAGATCGACCGCTCGTTCATCACCGACATCCTCGACGAACCGCGGGCGCAGGCGATCGTGCGTTCGACGATCGATCTGGCGCGCAACCTCGGGCTGACAGTGGTGGCCGAGGGGATCGAGACCGATGCCGTGATGGAGCACCTCACGGCCCTCGGCTGCGACGTCGGGCAGGGCTATCTGATCTCGCGCCCGCAGGCGGCCGACGATCTGACGCCGTGGCTCGTCGATGCGTTCGCGATCCCGCCCAGCCAGGCAGGCGGCCCGGATGGCGTCACGGTCACGGGCGGCTCGATCGCGGCGGCGCGCTCGGCTTCCTGAGGGCGCAGCTCCCGGGGCGCTCGCAGCGTCACAACCGGCGGTGGCTCAACGACCTGATGGGAGCCATCGTCGAACACGACCACGCCGCCGTGCGGTAGCCAGCGCACAGCCCTGCGGGGACCGCTGAGGACCGCCGCCTTCGCAAGCATCTCAGCCGTCAGGGCGCTCGGTGCGAGTGCCGTCGCCTGCACGACGCCGGTGAACGCGGGCCTTCCGGTCGAGGGGTCGAGCAGGTGATGAGCCGGCGCTCCGTCTCGGTCCAGCCAGCTGCGTCTGCCGATCCCGCTTGTGGCCACGGCGGTTCTGCCGAGCTCGAACGTGTGCAGCACGCGCCCGTCAAACGGGCTCTGCACCCGTATCTCGCGCATCAGCGCGGCGGCGCCACCGATTGCGAGGTCGCCGGCGCAGTCGATCGCGAAGCTCGGGTGGCTTGCCAGGGTTGCGGCCAGCGCGTCCGCGAACAGGCCCTTTGCGAGGCCTCCGCTGTCCAGTGAGAGGCCCGGCGGGCGCGTGACCGCGTGTTCGGAGAGGTCGACCTCGATCCGCTGCCACGACGCCGACGCGGCGCCGGCGGCGGGCGTGCGCGGGGGAGCGAGCTCGAGAGCGTGTGAGAGGGCGAGCGGCCGTGGCAGCTCATCGACATAGCCCGCGCGCTGGAGGTCTGGCAGCAGCGTCGCGTCCACCAGGCCACTCGTCAGCGAGCCGGCGGTCAGCACCGCCTGGGCGAAGCGCGCCATCAACGGACTGACAGGGACGCGCACGCGCGGGTCGCGATTCAACAGCGACAGCTCGCTGTCGGGCAGAAAACGAGAGAAGCGCCCGTGCCATGCCAGCAGCGTGCGTCTCACCAAAGCACCCGCGTCGGCCGCCGAGCCGGCCCGCCCAGAGCCGATCACGAACGCTGTGCACGTCGATCCGAAACAGGCAAACTCCTCGATCGCCTCGCGTTCGGAACTCATGACTGAGAGGTGGTGACGGGGGAGGGGTCGCCGGCCGATTCTTCAGTGCTTGCTTGATCGGCTTCGCTCGAGGATTCAGTGCCGCTGGATTCCGAGGCGGCTGCGGATTCCGAGGTCGCCGCGGATTCGCTCGAGGTCGAAGCCGTGCTCGTGGTGGATGGGGATGCGTTGCCGCTCGCGGCGCTCGAGCTGTTGGCGCCGGAGGTCGCGCGCTTCGCGTCGGCCGACAGTGCGGGATCGTGTCCCGAGGCGAGCTGCACGTAGATGAATAGGAACGCTGCGCTGAACAGCGCCGCAGTGAGCGCGGCGACCGTTCTGCGGATGCGGCGCGCCCGCCGGCGCATCGCCTCACGACGGCGGCGCGCAAGCGCCCTGGCTCGTAGCTGGCGCTCTGTCATGCGTGTCGCAGCTCGGTCGCGGAGGCGTGGGTGGAGTTGGGGATGGTGGTGGTGGTGGCTCGCTCGTCGCCCAGCAGGCGGGCGAGCAGCAACACGACGGCGGGCGCAACCACGGCAGCGGTCATCGCCAGGAACCACGCCTGGCCCGCATCGGTGCCCTCGCCGAGCGAGTGCGCAAGCCCGAGCGCCCAAGCGAGCGCAGCGAAGCGGTGGACTTTGCGCCAGCGCTGCGGCCCGATCCGCGTGCGCGCATAGAACGACAGGCCGAGCGCGAACATCGCCCAGAACGCCACGATCCCGATGCTCGTCCAAAACGTCCGGTAGCCGCTGAGCAGCGGGATTGCCACGTCGCCGAGGTTCGGATGCAGGTAGCCGTCGCCAAGCAGTGTCAGGCCGTGGACCGCGAGCGCCACGAGCGTCGCCAGCGACAAGGCCTCGTGCGTCACCCGCAGCTCCGGCTTGTGACCCTTGGCGAGGCGCGCGCCGATCAGCAGCCCGACACACACCGACACGCTGGACAGGACCAGCGCCACGATGCCGGCGGCGCGGCTGGCGATCCAGAAGAGGTGCGGTCCCACCGCAGTGGCGATCGTGTTCGCCTGTGTCGCGATCATTGGAAGGCTCCCGACGTCGGTTGAACCACACGGTCGTCGTTGCCGCTGAAGTGACCGTAACCGCCGTGTAAGGACACGCTAAGAGCGAATCGTGGATCGGACTACGATGCGCCTCCAGCGCTGCTGGTAGCTCCGGCGAAACGCTGCAGCCCCTGGCGAACCCAGTCGGGGATCTCGGTCTTGTTCCAGCTGCCAGTATCCACGCACACGTGCCGCAGCCGGCCGGCGACCAACAGCTCGCCGGCGCACATCACGTCAATCTCGGTCGTGATCGCCGTTCTGCCGAGTCGTGAGATGTGCGCCTGCAACTGCAGCTCGTCGTCGAAGCGGGCTGGCGAGCGGAACTCGAGGTTGGCCTCCGCAACGACAGCGTCGACTCCTCGAGCGGTCATCTCCTGCCACGGTCCAACCGCAGCCCGCCACAGCTCGGTGAACACCACGTCGAAATACAGCAGGTAGTTGGCGTTGAACACGATGCCTTGAGGATCGCACTCGCCATAGCGCACGCGCAGCGGGTGAACGAACAGCTCCGGCACGGCCGGGACGCTAGCGCGTGCCAGTAGTTCGGGGGCGTGCTGTTCCTTTCACACGCCCATAGGTCGTTCCAGGCCCAGCAGCTCAGGCAGAGCTCCGAGTGAATCGAATATCTCCGCGCCGGCCGACCGGAGCGCGCTGCGGTCGCTGTCTGCGGCGTACCCGAGGGCGCGCATCCCCGCCGAGCCAGCCGCGGCAACGCCCGAGGGAGTGTCCTCGACGACCACGCAGCGGACCGGATCGGCTCCCATTACGCCTGCCGCGTGCAGGAATAGATCGGGGTGGGGCTTGCCCCTGGGCACCGCGTAGGCTGAGAACAGCGCACGGTCGGCGAACAGGCCGCGCAGGCCAGTCAGCTCGAGCGACAGTCGCGTCTTGGTGAGCTTTCCTTGAGAGGCTACGCATACAGATACGCCCTCGTGCTGCAGTCGCTCGATTGCCGCCGCCGCGCCGCGAACGGGTCGCAGCTCCCGTTCGAACGCAATGGTCCGCTCGCGCTCGTAGCAGCCGAGCCAGCCTGCCGGCAGCGGGCGCCCGAGTCGCGCCTGCGCCTGCTCGACGATGTCGCTCAGGAGCAGGCCCTGATAGTCGCGGCGAGCTTCCGCGAGCGTCGTCGCGAGTCCCTCGGCGCTGAGCATGCGCGCGAGCACGTCGTTGGAGATCGTCTCGCTGTCGACCAGCACGCCGTCGCAGTCGAAGATGACCAGCTGCAGCTCGTCCATGCCGTGCGCGAAGACTCGCAGGTGGTCGCGCGAGATGTCCCGCGGGCGGCGACCGTGCAGGGTTTGACGACCCGCCGTCGTACCTGCCGTATTGTGGGTCGGGTGAGCATCAGGCGGATCCTCACGCGTGGGGCGATCGTGGCGGCGCTTGTGTTCGCGTCGGGCGCCGTCGCGGCCTGCTCGAGCGCCACGGCGGCCACGGGCTTCGGTCCGCTCAGCGGCCCAGACGGGTGTCTCGTGGCTCCAGGCCACAAGAGCGGCGACAGCGGCACCGCGACATGCGGTGAAGGCAAGGGCCTGTTCGGCGCGAACTCGGTTGCGGTTGCTCCGGACGGGAAGAACGTCTACGTGGCATCGGGTAAGACGGGCGCGACGATCGCGGCCGGTTACGGCGCGGTGGCGATCCTCACGCGCGATGCCGCGACCGGGGCGGTGTCCGAGGCCGGTTGTCTGAGCTCCGACGGCACCGATGGGCGCGACGGCGCCTCCGGCGCGTGTACGGCCACGCCGTCACTGGTCGGAGCCGACGGTGTGGCGGTTAGCCCCGACGGCTCGACTGTGTTCGTGACCGCGAGCAGCTCGGGGAGTGTCGTGGCCTTCGCGCGCGACCCGGCGACGGGCACCCTGACGAGGCTTGGCTGTTTTCAGTTCAGGCCCCCGTCGGGCTCCGGGTGCGTCACCTCCAACGTCTTCCTGTCGGCGGGCGCGATCACGACGAGCGCGGACGGCAAGGCGCTGTACATCGCCGCGCCGACCCTCGGCGCGATCTCGACCCTGATCGCGAGCTCGGGCGAACCCACGGCCGGTGCGAGCGCGGGGACGACGGCGCCGCAGGCGAGCCTTGCGTCGCTGTTCACCACCACGGTTCCTGGCCAACCGTTCACCAACCCCTGCGTCGCGGTCAACGGCTTCGACGGCTCGTGTGCGGTGGGCGTCGCGACCCAGGGAGTCGATTCGCTGACGCTGGGCCCGGAAGGAAAACAGCTCTACGTGGTCGCCCCCGGCAGCGACGCGGTCGACGCGTTCACGCACGACAGCGCCGGTGCGCTCACAGAGAGCAGCTGCCTGAAGGTCTCACCGCCACCCGGGCTGTGCACTGCAAGCCGGCTGATGCAATCGCCGACGGAGCTCGCCGTGAGCCCGGACGGCTCCGACGTGTACGTGGCCGACTCCTCCGACGGCCAGGGTCGGGTGGACGTTCTCGCGCGCAACTCCACGAGCGGCGCGCTGTCCGATGCGAGCTGCGTCGACTATCTGCCAGAAGAAAAACACGGCAAGGAAGCCGAAGAAGGAGAAGATGAAGAAGAAGAAAGCGAAGGTCCCGCTGCGCCCGACCAATGCGCCAGCGTGGCCGGGCTGGAAGGCGTGAGCGCGATCGCTGTGAGCGGCGACGGCGCGGCGGTGTATGCGATCGGCAGCGGCTCCGCGGTCGTGTTCTCGCGCGACCGTTCCACAGGCAAGCTGACCGAGGTCTCATGCGCGTCTGAGGAAGACAAACGCTGCACAGGCTTCCCGTCGCTGGAAGACGTCGAGGGTGCGGCCGTCAGCCCCGACGGGCGTGAGGTGTATGTGGCCTCGGCGGGCAGCAGCGCCGTGACGGTCTTCGGCGTGGGCGCCACGATCGCGACCGGCCAGGCCTCGGCGACGCGCGCGGGCAGCGCGCGGATCCGCGTCGAGTGTCCCAGCCGGCTGCGGCGGCCGTGCGCGGGTCGCCTCGAGCTCACCCGCACGATCACCGCGAGAGCCGCAGGCAAGCACCATCGCCGTCGTGTCACCCGGACGTTCGTCGGCGGCTCCACGCACTTCACGATCGGTCCCGGGCACCACGCCGAGGTATCGGTGCGACTGGCGAGCTCTGCGCGTCGGCTGCTGGCCGCCAAACGACGCCTGCGCCTGACGACCGTCATGCGCGCCGACCCGTTCGCAGGCGGTTCCGGCTACGGGCGCCGCCTGACGCTCAGTCTCGCCCGCGGGTAGTACGCCGGCGCGGATGACGGGCGTCGGCCGTACGCTGACGGGGTGTCGCCAGCCATGACTGAGCAGACCTGGGGGAGGGTCGTCGCGATTCTGCTCGCGGCGGTCGGCTGCGTCGTTGCGATCGTCGTCGTAGCCGGCTGTGGCGAAGCCACGGTACCCAAGCACGCGGTCGCCCGGGTCACGGTCACGAAACCCGCGGCTCACGCCCCGTTGAGCGCGGCCGCGGCCAAACATCGGGCGGTCGTCGCGCGCGTCGATGCGTCCTCGGATCAGATCCTGGCCGAAGGTAAGGTGCACATCGCGCAGGGGGCGCCCTCGGATGCGGAAGTCCGCCGTGAGATCAAGGCGCTGCGCAAGGCCGGGATCGCACTGCCATCCGGCGACAGCGCGGCATCCTTCGCGCAGGCGAACTCCGCCGTCGCGGTCGCAGGGGTTGAAACCCCTGAAACGGTCTGGAACCCGCGCTCCAAGCCGATCGCCACGTGGATTATCCCGGTCCTCCAATGGGCCTACCAACACGGCTGGAGCGGCACCGTCACGAGTGGATACCGGTCCTACTACGAACAGGTCCAGCTCAACGCTGCAGGCGCTTTCAGCGCGCCTGCCGGCTTCAGCAACCACGAGAGCACCGCATATCCCGGCGGCGCGGTGGACGTCACGAACTCATCCCAGTTGATCAACGTCTTGCGCAACTACCCCGGACCGGAGAAGCTCGTCGGCGGGGTGCTCGGGCCGATAGATCCAGAGCATTTCTCGGCTACCGGGGACTGACGCCGCCCGCCCGCTGCGGCCGAGTACCCGGACCAGCCGCCGGGCCGGGGAGGGCGCGGCTCAGGGCTGGCCCGGGACACCGCGAGCGCATAAAGCCGACGGCTGTGGTAGGAATTAGGGAGACCTAATTAGGTTGCCCTAATAACTCTGTCGCGAAGGAGCCGGTGCTTCCAACCTCGCCGGCGATCTGCGCACCCACGCGCCGCACGCCCTGGCCGAGGGCTCAACGTGGGGGCTCGTGGCGATGGCGTTCGTGGCGGTTATCCGCGAGGCATCGAGACGGCGGTGTTCCTGCTCGCCGCCTTCCAGGCCTCCGGCGATGCCAGCTCGGCCGGCATCGGCGCGCTGCTTGGGATGCTGTGCGCGGTCGCGATCGGCTGGGGCATCTATCGCGGTGGCGTACGCCTGAACCTCGGGCGCTTCTTCCGCATCACTGCGGCGATCCTCGTGCTGATCGCGGCCGGGTTGGTCGCCAGCGCTATCCACACCGCGCACGAGGCCGCGTGGCTCAACCACCTGCAGCAGCCCGCGGTCGATCTCAGCTGGCTCGTACAGCCCGGGTCGGTCAGCAGTTCGCTGTTCACTGGCATGCTCGGGGTTCAGCCGCTGCCGACGATCGGCGAGGCGGTCGGCTGGCTGATCTACGCCGTCCCGATGCTCGCCTACGTGCTCTGGCCGGGCCGCAGGTCGCTGCGGCGCCGAGGGAGCGCGGATCGCGTTCGAACTGCTGCGTCCGGCACTCGTCGCGCAAGGCGACGGTGCGCTGGCGGGGCAGATCGCAGCTCGCTTCGCGGCAGTCCAGCACGGCCTGAACAACTATCGCCGCGACACGCCGCTGGGCTTCGCTCCCTACAGCGAGCTGACGCCGAGCGACCGGCTGCGGTTCGCCCAGCTCCTCGACGCGCTCGCTGAGCCGCTGTCCACGGTCGCCGCGCGCGTGACCGGCTGAGCCGCATGGGCCCCCTCACCAGACGCCAGATGCTGGCCACGACCGGCGGCGGCGCTCTCGGGCTGGCGCTCAGCGCTGGAGGTTATGCGCTCGGTCTGCAAGAGGGCGAAAGCGAAGGCGTCGGCTCGATGGACGACACGGTCCCGTTCCACGGACCGCATCAGGCGGGCATCATCACCCCTGCGCAGGACCGGCTCGTGTTCGGCGCGTTCGACCTGACGATCGACTCCGCCGGCGAACTGCGCGAGCTGCTGCGCGCCTGGACGGACGCGGCGGTTGCAATGACGGCCGGGCGCAGCACCGGGCCGGTCCCGGGGCCGCCGGACGCGCCGCCGGTCGACACTGGAGAGGCGGTCGGGCTGCCGGCCGCGCAGCTGACGATCACGTTCGGCCTCGGAGCGGACGTGTTCGTCCGCGACGGCGACGATCGCTTCGGCCTGGCCACGCGCCGTCCGAGCGCCCTGACGCCGCTCGGAGCGCTGCCCGGCGAGCAGCTCGAACCGCAGATCAGCGGCGGGGACATCTGCGTGCAGGCCTGCGCCAACGACCCCCAGGTGGCATTTCACGCGGTGCGCAACCTCGCGCGGATCGCCCGCGGCGCGGCCGTCCTGCGCTGGACGCAGCTGGGGTTCGGGCGCACCGCCTCAACGACCAGCGAGCAGGTCACGCTGCGCAACCTGCAGGGATTCAAGGACGGCACCAACAACCTGCACGGCGACGACGCGCAGGCGATGCGCCGCTTCGTGTGGGTCGGCTCGCCCGAGCCGCAGCGCTGGTTTCACGGCGGCACCTATCTCGTCAGCCGCCGTGTCCGCATGTTCATCGAGGCGTGGGATCGCGACACGCTTGGCGATCAGGAGCACGTGATCGGGCGCTTCAAGTCCAGCGGTGCCCCGCTGAGCGGCCGCCGCGAGCATGACAAGGTCGACCTGGGCGCTCGCGCCGCAGACGGCGAACCGGTGATTCCCGCCAACGCCCACATCCGTCTGGCCGCCCCGGCGAGCAACGGCGAGCAGCGCATCCTGCGACGCGGCTACTCGTTCACTGACGGGATCGACCCGGTGACCGGCGAGCTGGACGCCGGGTTGTTCTTCATCTGCTTCCAACAGGATCCCCACCTCCAGTTCGCCGCGATCCAGCGGCGCCTGGGCTCCTCTGACGCGTTGAACGAGTACATCCAGCACCGCTCGAGCGCTCTGTTCGCGATCCCGCCCGGCGTACGCGAAGGCGGGTTCCTCGGCGAACGGCTGTTCCAGAACTGACAGGTCTGGGCACGAGGGCGACGTCGGTCGGCGCGAGGTGTCGATCGGCCTTGAGCTCCTCGCGCCGGCGCGCCGTGTCGTGGGGCTAGACTGCCTGGCGGGCGCGTAGGCGGTGCACATGCAGCCGGGTTGATCGTGAACCCGTCGAACCGTCCTCATTTCGGCAGCTTCGCTGGCAGCACGATGGGCCCCCGTGTATGTCCCCTCTTACGATCGTAATCGCCGATGATCACGCGGTTGTAAGAGATGGGCTGCGGATGATGCTCGAGGCGGAGGAGGGCTTCGCCGTGGTCGGCGAGGCATGCGACCTGGAAGCGACCCAGGCGATCCTGCGCGAGACGTCTCCGAACGTCCTGCTGCTCGATCTCCATATGGGCCGTGAGCTCAGCCTGGGCACGCTGTCGGTGCTGCGAACCGCGTCGCCATCCACCGCCGTCGTGATTCTGACAATGGACGACGATCCGGCATTTGCGCGACAGGCTTGGTCGGCCGGCGCGGAGGGGTACGTGCTCAAGGAGGCATCGCGCGCAGATCTCATACGCGCGATCCGCTCCGTCAGCAAGGGCGGCAGGTATCTGGACCCGACGATCGGCGGGTGGGCGCTCGCGGACGGCGATACGGCCGTGCTGAGCGAGCGAGAGCTCGAGGTGCTGCGCCTGGTGGCGCTCGGCCACACCAACACCGAGATCGCCAAGCAGATGTTCATTAGCCCGCGCACGGTCGAAACCCACCGGGCGAACCTCCAGCGCAAGCTCGGCGTGAGTGGAAGACCGGAGCTCGTACGCTACGCGCTCGAGCGTGGGGTGATCCACCGATGAGTGCCGCCACGCGCGCGCGACAGCTTGCTTTCGAGGATGCCGAGCGGCGTGTGCTCGAGAGCCTCAGGATCACCGCGGCGCCGAGGCGTTCTCACACCCGACGGCTGGTGGTTCTCGCTGCTGCCGCCGTGTTGTTCGCAGCCACGTTCGCTGCGCGCCTGGCGATCGACGACCCGGACGCGCTGATCGCCAATTTCTACGTCGTGCCGATCGCGTTGCTGGCGATCGAGTTCGGTACGCGCGCCGGCGTGCTTGCGGCAGCTGCGGCACTCGCGTTGGTGTTTGCGTGGAGCGCCATCCAGGCGGTCCACGTCGGCGCGCTCGGGTACTCCGCACGTGGGGCGGCGCTGTTGGTGACCGGCGCGGTCGTGGGACGCTTCTCAGAGCGGTTGCGCAACGACATCGCCGAGCGCCAGCGCGCGCAACGCGACCTTTCGCTGTACGCGGACCAGCTCGGGCGTGCCAACCAGCAGCTCGCACAGAGTGTCGGGCGGCTCGAGGCGTTCGCCGAGATCGCCCGAGCCGTCGGCGGCGAGACAGATCTCGAGCGTGTCCTGTCGTTGATTCTCGCCCACGGGCGCGAGGTCGTGGGTGCTCGCGATCTGCTCGTGTGCCTGCCCGAGGGCGATCAGCTGGCCATGGTCAGGTGGGGCCGGCACCCGGAGAACCTGGGCCTGCGCGTGCCGCTGCGGGGCTCGTTGGCCGGGGACGTGATGGTGAGCGGACGCCCGCTGCGCGTCGTTTACGACGATTGCCCGGGCCGGCTCGATCAGCTGCTACCTGGCGCCAGCAAGGCACTGCTGGTGCCGCTGATCTTCCGCGGCGAGACGCTCGGGGTTCTGGCGGCGATCGACCGCGACGACGGACGCGCGTTCGGGACTGAGGACGAGGATCTGCTGTTGTCGGTCGCAGCGAGCGCCGCCACCGCTGTGGCGACAGCGCGCTCGGTCGCCGCCGAGCGCCTGCGGCTGAGCATCGACGCGGCCGAGCAGGCGCGAGCGCGATGGGCACGCGAGCTGCACGACCAGACGCTGCAGGGCCTGGCCGGCGCCCGCATGGTGCTTTCGGCCGGGCTTGCACGCGAGGATCCTGGAGCGCTCCAACGCGCTGCGGAGACAGCGGACGAGCATCTCGGTGTCGAGATGCGCAGTCTTCGCGATCTGATCACCGAGCTGCGCCCGGCGGCGCTGGACGACCTCGGGCTGGGTCCGGCGATCGAGTCGCTGGCAGAGCGCCAGGCCGCCGCGGCGGGCTTCCGGGTCGATGTGAGCATCGAGTTCGATGCGTGCGAGCGCCCGCGTGAGATCGAGGACGCGATCTACCGGATCGTCCAGGAGGCCCTCAGCAACGTCGCCAGGCATGCCGGAGCCGAGCAGGCGACGCTGCGAGTGAGGCAGCTGCCACGGCGTGTGGAGGTGACGGTGCAGGACGACGGTTGCGGCTTCGCGCCGGATGGGCCGAGCGAGGGGTTCGGGCTGATCGGGATGCGCGAACGCGCCCACCTGCTCGGCGGTCAGCTTTCGCTGACGTCCACAGAGGGTGGCCCGACGCGAGTGACTGCCGTCCTGCCGGTACCCGCCTGACCTACTACGGCTGTCCGGCCATCGACCAGTTGAACTGGGTCACGTTCTCTCGCGTGGCGAACAGGCCCTTGCGGCTGCCGCGGCGAACGAACAGCACCGGCGCGGGGGCTGCCTTGGCGATCTCCGAGCGGGTCGGCCCGAGCCCTTCGTGGCGCCAGCGCTCGGACAGGCCGATCACCAGCAGACCGGCGCCCGCGGCAGCGGACACGATGCCGTCGCGCCCACCGGCCATGACCAGCGGCTCGGTGGCGACGCCAGTCGTCTGCTGAACCAGCAGGCTGGCATCGGCGAGCATCCGTGTGACCGACTTGCCCTCGTCCGTTTGCCCACCGGCGCCGAGCAGCTTCAGCGGCGCCCCGGTGGCCGAGGACAGCCATGAGCCCAACTCGAGGGCGGCCCAGTCGTGTTCCGCGCCGCCGAACGGCACGAGCAGCGGCCGCTCCGGTCCGAGGCTCATCGGTGTGCTCGACCGTGCCACCAGTACCGCTACGTCGCACTCGGCCCGTTCGAGCAGCACGCTGACCTCGCCCAGCGGGACGCTCTCGCCGACCAGGCGGCGACGACCCTCGGTCAGCACCAGATCGACGGGCTCGCGCTGTGTGATGTGCGCGAGGTCCGAGCCGGAGTGAGGAGAGGTGAACGCGACGCCCCTCGCGAGAACTCCGTCTGAGGCCAGGCGCGTGCGCATCTGCGTGATCGTTCGCGAGGCTCGTTCGAGCTCCAGGTTCTCGGTCTGCAATCCGCCGCGTATGCCCGCTCCCCGCGGTGGTTGCACAAGGCGGGCAATGATCACCTCGCGTTGTGGCGTTGATTGCGCGAGCGGCTTCGCCAGCTCGATCAGGCGCCCGAGCGAGGCATCGGTCTGGGATGCGACGAGAATCGAACGCTCCGGCACCGGCAGCTCGGGGTGCTCGCGGCTGGCGTTGGCGGCGGCTTCGGCGAGCTCGTCCTCGAGGTGCGCTCCGTACTCGTTGCGCGGATCGAGGAGTTTCAGCAGCGGACCCGTCATCAGCGTGGTGATCAGCGCCATGATCACGAGCGACGTGAACAGCACGCTCGAAATCGCGCCGACTTCGAGCGCCAGGTTGAGCACGATCAGCTCGGTGAGCCCGCGGGTGTTCATCAGCGTGCCGATCACCGCCGAAGCGCGCCAGTTGAACCCACAGACGCGTGCCGCGATTGCCGCCCCGGCGAGCTTTGCGACGATCGCGATCGCCACCAGGCCTGCGGTGATCAGCCACAGCTCGGGACGGTCGATCAGCGTGATGTTCGTCTTCAGGCCCGTGTACACGAAGAACATCGGCAGCAGCAGCGTGACGACGAAGTCCTCGATCCGGCGCGTGACCTCCTCCGTCAAACGCGCGTGCCGTGGCATCACCAGACCCATGATGAAGCCGCCGAAGATCACGGCTACGTTGATCTTTTCGGTCAGGTACGCGGACAGCAGCACGCCGACGATGATCGCGGCGAACCAGCCGGAGGGGATCTGACCGGCCTCGTCGAACGCCGTCGCCATGCGTGCCAGGATCCGTCGCACGACCAGCACCATCACGAGCGTGAACGCCACGGCCTCGCCGATCGTCCTGACGACGATGCCAAATGAACCTGACACGGTGATCGTGGTCGCGAGTGCGATCAGAAACCAGGCGGTTACGTCGTCGATCGCGGCGCACCCGATCGTCAGCGAGCCGACTGCGCTCTTGAGCATCCGCCGCTCGGCGAGGATCCTTGCGAGCACCGGGAACGCCGTGATCGACATCGCGACGCCCATGAACAGCGCGAACGAGGCGAACTTGACGTTTGGCGCCAGCAGCTTGTAAAGCGGAAGCGCGACGGCGATACCGAGCAGCATCGGCAGCGCGACGCTGGCGTTCGAGATCGCCGCCGCGGGAGCGGCTTTGCCTTTCAGCTGCCGCTGATCGACCTCCATGCCGATCAGGAACATGAAGAAGATCAGTCCCAGGTTCGCTGCGACCCCGAACGGCGCGAGGATGTCCGTCGGGAAGATCGCGGCTTGCAGGTTGGGCGAGATCGCCCCCAGCAGCGACGGGCCGAGCGCAATCCCCGCGATCACCTCGCCGACTACCCGCGGCTGACCTACCCTCACCGCGAGGATCCCGAACGCTCGCGCGATGATCAGCACAATCGCGACGGCCAGGAAGAATGACGCCACGAGCCTGCTGAACGAGCTGCGCTGCTTGGTGGCGGTGAACTGCTCCCCTGACGGCGCGAGGCCCGAAGGGGTCGTGAGCGCCGGCCGGGCGGATGTGTTCGCGGCAGATGGCACCGGCGTCGCCGGCTCGAGCGGGATCAGCCGCACATTCTGCAGCTGCAGATCGTTCGCCGTCGCGGTCAGGCGGACCTGCCCACCCCGCGCGCACGCGACGTCGCCCGAGACGGCAGCCGTCTTGGTCGAGTAGGAGACCAGTCCGAGCTTCCTCGACGAGGCGAGAACGGTGTAGCGGGACCCGCTGCCCTGCAACGTGAACGAGCTGCCAAAGCACGTCGAGCTGGGGGACAGCGCGTACTTGCCGGCGATTGCGCGTGGCGTCCGTGGCAGCGCCGCGCCGGGAGCCGGCGGTGCAGACTTGAGGGCCGCGGAGAATGGGACGCCGCCGAGCGCGCCGGCGATCGACCCCTTGACGCCGGCGACCGCGATCGCGTTGAGCTTCAGCTGTCCGCCGCTGACGCAGTCGATCGTTCCGGTCAGGCGATGAGCGTTGCCGGCGAGGGCTCGAGGCTGCAGGCGCAACGCGCCTCCAAGCGACCGCTGACTGTTGGTCACGTTGATGAACTGACCCGACTGGTTGATACTGAACGACGGTCCCGGCGGGGGTAGTTGCGTGGGCGCTGTCGATGGCAGCGGTGCACCTCCCACCGGCTTGGGAGCCGGGCCGAGGCACTTGCTTGGTCCGCCGGCTACATACCCTCCGGCGATCGCCGGAAGCGCTTTCTCGTTGGCACCCTGGTCGATGACGACGATCACCACGGCCACCGAGACGACGGCCAGAGCGACATAGAACGCAATCAGACGCCTGGCCAAGCCGTGGCCCTGCGACCCACCCATCGACGACATCGAGGTCCCCCTTTTGGCTCGTCTCACGCCGTGCGCGAATGCGCGCGACACGTTCGGCGCGGCTCAGGAGAACGTATGTGCTGGGGGTGTGGGTTGCATCCGGCGCCTGCCATCGACATGCGTCCGGGATTCACCGCAGGTTCGATCCGGACGGTGCCGCAACGGCGGCTGTCTCGTGTTCGGCGGTGCCGGAGCCGATATATGGCGTGTGAGTCGCCCGCGGGAGAGTCTCGCTCGTAGCAGGAAGTCGATGGCGTACAGCGCTGCGGCGATGTACGGCTGTGCCGTGCTGGATGAAGCGATCACCGGTGCTCTGCCCGGCGATCGGGGTCTCGCCGTGGCCCCGGTGGCGCTCGCCGTCGTGGTCGTCGCGGCGCTGCTGCTCGTCGGGCCGCGGCTGCCGCGCTGGGCGCTCGCGATGGTCGGACCGGTCGGGGTCGTGCTGATCGCCCAGGCGCTCGCCGGAACCCCTGGTGCGGGCGACGCGGCCGTGCTGTACATGTGGCCGGTCCTGTGGATGTCGTTCTTCCTCGGCCGCAGTGGCGCGATATCGATCGTCGTGTGCATCGGCGTCGCGCACGCGATCGTCCTGTCATCGCTTCCCGCGCCCAGCGGCTACGTGGGTCGCTGGGTCGACGTGATGATCTCGGTGTGTGTCGTGGCGAGCGTCGTGGTAATGCTGGTGGAGCGCAACGACCGCTTGCTGGAGCGGCTCGCGGAGGAGGCGCGTGTGGATCCGCTTACGGGGCTGCTGAACCGCCGCGGGTTCTACGAGCGGGCCGCGCTGGAGCTCGCGCGGGCCAAGCGCGAAGGCGGTTCGCTGGCGCTCGTGACGTTCGACATCGACTACTTCAAGCGCGTCAACGACGAGTGGGGGCACGAGATCGGCGACCGCGTGCTGACATGGACGGGCGAGTTGCTGGCGGCCGGATCACGGGACATCGACGTGGTTGCGCGGTTCGGTGGCGAGGAGTTCGTCGTCCTGCTGCCGGGGAGCGACAGCGGCGACGCGGCTGCGTTCGCTGAGCGCATCCGCATGGCGCTCGCATCTGCCGACTCGCACGGCCTGCCGAAAGTGCGCGTCAGCGCAGGGATCGACTCGGCGACCGGACCCGAGCGACTCGACGCGCTACTGAAGCGCTCAGACTCGGCGCTCTACAGCGCCAAGCGCGCCGGTCGCGATCAGACGGTGATCTTCGAGGATCACGACGAATGCAGGTCCGGTTACAAGGTTGGGAGCGGGATGGCTTCCCGAGGCGCTCGCGGAGACCATGGCGCTGCGAGCCCATCGGAGGGCTCTGAGCGAGCTGCCTCAGGCTATGTAGCGCAGGCGACAGGGGACTCCGCTGCTCGCTAGTCGGGCAGCACGCGTGCCAGCCCGCGCCAGCGAGCCTGACGGTAGCGGTACATACCCGCGGCGAAGAGAAACGCGAACGGCGTAAGCACGCCGGCATGAACCTCGACTGCGTCGGTGTAGCGGCATGTGGTGGGGGAGGTCGGCTCGAAAGTCAGTCGGTGGTTCCAGGCGGCGATCGGGCCCCCGTGCTCGCGCGAGACGATCTCGTGCTCCGCAAGGCGTTGCACCTGAACCTCGTGCGTCCAACAGGGCAGGATGCCGAAGAAACGCAGGTGGATCGAGATCCGATCGCCCTCGGCGATCGTGTCAGGCACTCGCATCGACGGCGTGGCGGTGAGCAACGGCCAGAGCACGTGCTGGAGCGTCGCGGTTCGCTGCGCAAGCTGGACTGCGCGCTTTGCGGGCATCGCGAGATCGGTGCTGACGGTCACCTTCACGACCCCTAGTATGAGCAATTGCTCATGTTTGTCTACTCGCTTTTCAGCGGCGGTGCGGGGCGATGAAAAGGACGGTGCTGCAGCCACGGCGCAAGCCGGTCCAGGACCGAGCGCTCGCAACCGTCGAGGCGATCACCGAAGCGGCGGCTCAGGTTTTCGCGCGCCACGGCTATGCGGCAGGCACGACGAATCGCATCGCCGAGCGCGCGGGCGTCTCGATCGGGACGCTCTACCAGTACTTCCCGAACAAGGACGCGATCCTTGTTGCATTGGTCGAGCGTCATGTGCGAGAGGGCGAGCGTATCGTCGGATCGCTGCTCGTCGAGCTGATCGAGTGCTCGCCGCCGCTGCGCGAGGCGCTCGAGCGCGCGCTACTGGCGCTGCTCGAGCTGCACCGGCACGAGTCGAAGCTGCACCGCGTGCTGTTCGAGGAGGCACCGCGGTCGCCCGAGCTGCGCAAGAGGCTCGAGCAGATGTTCGACCAAGTGAGCATCGGGCTCGAGCGGTATCTCGTGGACCGGCCGGAGGTGAAGGTTGCCGATGTGCGGCTCGCGGCGCAGTTGGTTGCGCAGACGATCGAGGCAATCACACACGGTCTCGTGATCCATCCGCGTGCCGGCGTCGCGCCGGATGAGTACGCGCGCGAGACAGCGACGATGCTCGAGCGCTATCTCGTGGGCTGACTTGCGATGCAAAAGCACGACGACGCCCAGTGCGCTCATGCCGGCCCTACCCGAGCTCGCCGCAGAGCTGGCCGGGATCACCGAGGCGGCGAACGCGATCTACGACGACGAAAAGCTCGATATGAGCCCATAGATTGAATTTGGCAGCAGCTTGCTGCCAAATTCATCGGCAAGCGACCCGCGGGACTCCCGAGATGCTCATTGCACAGGCCGGCTCTACCGACGGAGGTAAGGCTGTCGCGACCTAGCCATCTGTGCGGCAGGAGTTGAGCGCCGCACAAGCAATCCTTTGTGTTATGCACGAGAACGATTGCACTCACGGGGAGTGCTAGATCTGCGTCGGTTGAAGGTCGCACAGCTGGCATAAAGCGACTAGTGGGGCGTCCTGTTAGTTCGGGTGTGGTTGGAGGGGTCTCGTAGTCTTTGCCGAACTGGTTGCTGGTGTGTCCAGCGATGATGGGGGTTCGGTATGCCTGCTTTGGCGAAGCGCATCGAGATTGACGATGAGGATCGAGCGGAGCTCGAACGGATTGTTCGCTCCAGCACCGCGGAGGTGCGGATGGTCGAGCGCGCCCAGATCGTGCTTGCAGCCAGCGAGGGCCGCTCGGCGGCTGAGATCGGCGAGCTGGTGGGGTGCTCGGTGAACACGGCGCAGAAGTGGCGTGCACGCTATGAGCAGGCCGGGATCGCCGGGCTCGGGGATTTGCCGAGATCTGGCAAACCGCTGATCTATTCACAGCAGGACAGGGCGCGGCTGATCGCGAAGGCGTGCACCCGTCCGCGTGAGACGCCCGAGGGAGCGCAGCAGGAACGCTGGACCTATGAGCAGCTCGGCGAGGCGGTCGGGATGTCGGGCTCTCAGGCGCATGTGATCCTCTCACGCGCGGAGGTCAAGCCGCACCTGACTGACTACTGGATCATGAGCGACTTCTCCCAGCCCGAGTTCGAGGAGCGCCTGGGCGATATCTGTGGTCTTTATGTAGATCCGCCGGAGAACGTGCTCGTCGTCTCCTTGGACGAGAAGACGGGAATCCAGGCCAAGGCTCCCACCAAGCCGGACATCCAGCCAGCCCCCGGGCGCCCGACCCGGCGCGAGCACGAATACACCCGCAACGGCACGCAGTGCCTGTTCGTCTGCCTGAAAGTTCACGAGGGTGACGTGCTCGCGATGGCGTCAAAGACACGCAACCGCTTTGACCTGATCCGCTTCCTGGACCAGCTCGACTCCGAGATCCCGGTTGTGAAAGGCCAGAAGATCGTCGCGGTCAGCGACAACCTCTCAACCCGCGGCACCCAAGAGGTCACCGACTGGCTGGAGCAGCATCAGCGCTGGAGCTTCCAGTTCACCCCAACGCACGCCTCGTGGCTGAACCAGATCGAGATCTTCTTCTCGATCCTCTACCGCCGGCTCCTGAAGCACGGAATGTTCTTCAGCGAAGAAGACCTCGCTGAACAGATGCTCGCATTCATCGAGACCTACAACCAAACCGCCAAACCATTCAAGTGGACCTACACCGGCAAGGTCCTCGAGGCATAACCCACGAACTTCACGGACGAACCACTAGGCTGCGCTCAGCGCGAGATTCGGCTATCTGGTATAAGCTGATCCCCGGCAGGGGACGCTGGGCTCACTCGGATGACCGATACTGCTGGGACAGAATCCGCTCGAAAACAGCTTACGAGTTGGCTGGTCAGCGCACTACCCGTAGTTGCTGGCGGCATCGGCTTCGCAGGCTTTGTGTCCCTTCTTGGCGCTGGGGTCTTGTGGATCCGCTTCGATGCATCGGAACTGCCAGCCGGCGAGGCTCTCGCGAAGTTTCCGCGCGCCGATCTGATTGCGACAGGCGCCGTCGACTTGGCTCTCTTTCTCGCCTTCGGGCTCCTGGCGGTGCTGCTGGTCTATCTGCTCCAAAGCATGCTCAAGGCGCAGCGAGACAGCCGGGGTCGGGCCGATCATCTTCAGGAAGTTGAAGATCAACTCTCACGTGCTCGCGACCGCCTCGCAGGCATCGAACCCGATGTCGCGCCCGCTGCCGGTACGACTTCCGCTGCCGCGACGACGCTCAGCCAGCTTCGGGAAAAAGCGCGCACGCAGGTCCGAAAGCTCGAGGAGAAGCTGATTGCGATCGAAGTTGAAAGCCGGAGAGCAGAAGACGCTGCTCGCGGCAAGCCTACTCTGACCCTGGCGAACCAGCTCGGCCTATTGATCATTGTCGCCGTTGAGGTGACCGTCGTCATCTGGTCGTCTCACTCAGGCGTGGGGAAAAAGGTCCTCTTTACCGCGGTCATGATCGTCGCGACCGGCGGATATGTCCTCTTGGGGGAGGTCACGAAGGCGGGCAAAGCGAATCCCACGACATTGGTCGTCCGCCGAGAGGACGGAGGGGTCGTGCTTGCCCTCCAGATCCTTGCGGTCATCCTGCCGCTGGTCGGCATCGGTCTTCTCATCGACAAGTGGCTCGCAATCCCGATCGTCGTCGCGCTGGCGCTTGCCGGCGTAAATCTCGCGATCGGGCGAATGCATCCACGGCGATTCTTCTGGTATGGATGCTCGATCTTCGCGTCGGTCGCGCTGTTCGGCGCGGTGTTGACCTACAGTCGGACGCAGCGTGACCCGACTATGCAACCTGCGGCCGCGGCTCTCAATAGCGGTGCCGTAGTCAGCGGTCTCTTTGTGACGGAGACGAGTGACCGCCTGTATCTCGCCGCTACCGAAGTCAAGCCTCACTCGATCTTCTGGCTCAGTCTCAAAGACATCCGCACGATCGCGATCGGCCCACTGCGGCCGCTTAAAGATGCAAACCAAGAAAGTAAGGTACTCGCAGAAGCTCTGCGGAAAGTGCCCTAACGGAAGCGTTATCTCGCGCTCACAATCAGTGCCAGTCCGCTATCGCGCCAGCCCGCATAGCCGAGAACCTGATCGAGTGCGCGCGAGTATGCACGCGGGCCGGCCCATATCTTGCACTCGCATATGAGGACGTTGACGCCGCCGTGGCGAAGGAGTAGACCGTACGGCCACCCATGTTCTCGGTCTCCGCAGAGACAAGCCCCAACAGGGGCCCATTAAGGCGGAACCGGAGAAGATGGCGCAGCGCTGTCTCGCCCAAAGGCCATAGATCGCTGAGCCCAGAGCGACCGGCCAAGGGCCTGACATAAGCATCCCCCGCTCTTTACGCGATATTGCTTATAACCGGGCGAGTTCGAACAGTTCGGCCCGACGCCCGACCGGCCCCTTCGATACTCTCGCTCCGGTCATTCAGGGGGATCGATGTCGAAAGGACGCTACGGGCATGCTGAAGACGGGGGAGGAGTTCAGACTCTGCCGATTCGCGACCAGACGGGCTGTCATCGGTCTGCTCGTCGCAGCCGTGGCAGTACTGGTGCTCGCGACCGCTGGGTACGCGGACGCGGCAACGTCAGTCGCGAATGTAGAAGCGATCACGACCAGCGCATCGGCGAAGGCGACCCGCGTCGCCGACAACGTCGCCTTCACCGCCACGAGCGGAATCTCAGGTCAGACCGGATATGTGTTGCTCTCGGCGCCCGCCGGCACAACCTTCTCGACTAGCGGCGAAAACTACGCCATAAACGACGGGACGACATCACAGTACATCTCGCCCGGCGGCGTCCAAGTCGACCCGGAAGAACGCGGCGAAAACGTGGTGCGAATCCCGCTTCCCAGCGGGGTATCGGTCGCGCCGGGAGACACCGTCAAGCTGAGCGTCTTCGGAGTCTCGAACCCGTCCGCCGCGGTTCCAGGCGGTCAGCTGTCCGTCTCCACGACATCTGATACGAAAGCCGTCAGCAAGTCATTCGCGATCTCCGCTGCGTCGTCCGTGGCCGCGGTAACCGTGTCCTCGAGCAACAACGGCGCTGGAGCCGCCGGCGTCGTAGACACCGTCAGCTTCAAGGCGAGCAGCGCTCTAACGAACGGCGAAAGCGCGGCCGCCGGCTGCTGCGGCGAAGCGGGCTTCGTGCGGCTTACCGCACCAGCTGGTACCAAGTTCCCGAGCAACGGGTCGGGCGCAGACTACAAGCTCACAGACGGGACGGCGTCCGAAATCACGTCCGCGACGGTGAATCCGGAAAGTCTCGGCGAAAACGTGGTTGATGTAGCCGTGCCGCGGGGAGTGCCGGTGGGCGCCGGGAGCACGGTTGAACTGCTTGTCCATGGCGCTTCGAATCCGCCTGGCGCCGTCGCCTCTGGGGAAATCGGGGTGTCTACCTCCTCGGATGCCACGCTCGCCAAGAAGTCGTTCGTCATCGGTAGCGCGTCGGCGGTCTCGGCACTGTCGGTCAGCGCGGACACGATGTCTGGGGGCGCGATCGAGGTCGACGACGAAGTGAGCTTCAAGGCGGCAAACGCGATGCCCTGGGAAGCCGAATGCAACGACTACTACAGCTACTACCAAGGGTGCGGCCACTCGATCCTTCTGTCAGCACCTACGGGAACCGTGTTCCCGACCTCCACGATCGACTACTGGGTTAGCGACGGCTCGCAGGCCAACTACGTCTACTTCTATCCCGAAGTCAACCCCGAAGGACTCGGCCGCAACGTTGTGCGTGTGTATCTGCCTTATGAATTCTCGATCAGCGCCGGCGATACCGTCAAGCTCAACGTCTTCGGAGTATCCAATCCCTCCAGCGCGGTGCCAGCCGGCCAGTTCTCGGTTTCAACGGCGGCCGATGCAAAGCCTGTGACGAAGTCTTTTGCGATCGCGTCGCCCTCGGCAATTTCCGGCCTGTCTGTGTCTGCCAGCAACACCGGCGCCGGCGCCGCGGGGGTCGTTGACACAGTGCAGTTCAAGGCCGTCAACGGCCTGGCAGACGGGGAAAGCTCCGCGGGATGCTGCGGCGAATCGGGGTACGTGCGCCTCGTCGCGCCGGCGGGGGCAAAGTTCGCCAGCAACTACCCAGGTGGCAGGTACCGGGTGACGGACGGCTCGGCGCTAGAGGAAGCGACGGTGACCGTCAATCCCGAAGGCCTAGGCGAAAACGTGGTCGACGTGAACATTCCGAGAGGAGTTCCGGTGCCGGCGGGCAGTACCGTCCAGATCGTCGCGAGCGCCGTTTCCAATCCGCCTTCGGCGGTGCCAGCAGGCGAATTCGGGGTGTCGACTTCCTCCGACGTGACACCGGTGAAGAAGTCGTTTGTGATCGGCGCCGCGTCGGCAGTATCCGCGGTATCGGTCGGCGCAAACACGATGGCGGCTGGTGCGAGCGAGGTCGCCGATGAGGTCAGCTTTAAGGCGACGAGCGCGATGCCTTGGGAATCCGAATGTAACTATTACTACTACAGTTACTATGAGGGTTGCGGACACTGGGTGCTGCTATCAGCGCCATCAGGTACGACATTCCCGAGCGCGACGGGCGACTACTGGTTCACGGACGGGACCACGTCGGCGTATACGTATTTTTATCCGGAAGTGAATCCGGAAGGTCTCGGTGCGAACGTGGTGCGGGTGTATTTGCCGTATGAATTCGCGGTTGCGGCGGGCGATACTGTGAGGCTGGATGTGTTTGGGGTGTCGAATCCGTCGGCCGCGGTTCCGTCTGGGCAGTTTGCGGTCTCGACGGGTGCGGACGCGAAGCCTGTGAGCAAGGCGTTTGCGATCTCTGGTGCGTCGTCGGTCTCTGGGGTGTCGGTGTCCGCGAGCAATAGTGGGGCGGGAGCAACGGGGGTTGTGGACACGGTCGGTTTCAAGGCGACGGGGCCGTTGAGTGACGGGGAAAGCGCCGCGGGATGCTGCGGCGAAGCTGGCTATATCCGCCTGACTGCGCCCGCCGGTACACGGTTCCCGAGCGTCTACTGGGCCACCGATTACAAGGTGACCGACGGCAGTGCATCTGCGGACGCGTCGGTGACGGTGAACCCGGAAGGCCTGGGCGAAAACGTCGTCGACGTGAGCGTGCCGCGGGAAGTTCCGGTTGCGGCCGGCAGCACCGTCCAGGTGGTGGTCCACGGCGTCTCGAACCCGGTGGCGTCGGTAGCGTCGGGCGAATTCGGCGTTTCGAGCTCCTCGGACGTCACGCTCGTGAAGAAGCCGTTTGTGATCGCCGCCGCGACGGCGGTCTCGGCGGTGTCTGTCAGCGCGAACACGACGGCTGCCGGCGCGAGCGAGGTCGCAGACGAAGTCAGCTTCAAAGCAACCACCCCCATGCCCTGGGACCCCGAATGCAGCTACTACACGCTCTACAGCAGCTACTACCAGGGCTGCGGCCACTGGGTGCTGCTCACCGCGCCAACCGGCACGACTTTCCCGAGCTCGACCTCGGACTACTGGTTCAGCGACGGCTTGGTCACAGGTTCGTCCTACTTCTACCCAGAAGTGAACCCCGAAGGACTCGGCGCCAACGTCGTCCGCGTGTACCTGCCCTCCGAACTCTCGGTCGCCGCCGGCGACACCGTCAAGCTCAACCTCTTCGGAGTGTCAAATCCCTCCAGCGCAGTGCCAGCCGGCCAGTTCTCGGTTTCAACGGCGGCCGATGCGAAGCCTGTGACGAAGTCGTTGGCGATCGCGGGTCCCTCGGCGGTATCCGCGGTCACCGCGTCCGCGACCAACAACGGCGCGGGCGCGACGGGCGTCGTAGATACAGTAGGTTTCAAGGCGACCGACCCACTGAGCGATGGCGAAAGCATTGCCGGTTGCTGTGGCGAATCGGGTTACGTGCGCTTGACCGCGCCGAACGGAACAAAATTTGCCGCGAACTATCCGAGCGGGATCTATCGAGTGACGGACGGCTCGGCGTCGGCGAACGCGTCCGCGACGGTGAACCCAGAAGGCCTCGGCGAAAACGTGGTAGACGTCAGCGTGCCACGGGAACTGGCTGTCGCCGCGGGGAGCACGGTTCAGGTCGTCGCCCACGATGTGGCGAACCCCTCGGCGGCCGTGACCTCCGGCGAATTCGGGGTGTCGACTTCCTCCGACGTGACACCGGTGAAGAAGTCGTTTGTGATCGGCGCCGCGTCGGCAGTATCCGCGGTATCGGTCGGCGCAAACACGATGGCGGCTGGTGCGAGCGAGGTCGCCGATGAGGTCAGCTTTAAGGCGACGAGCGCGATGCCTTGGGAATCCGAATGTAACTATTACTACTACAGTTACTATGAGGGTTGCGGACACTGGGTGCTGCTATCAGCGCCATCAGGTACGACATTCCCGAGCGCGACGGGCGACTACTGGTTCACGGACGGGACCACGTCGGCGTATACGTATTTTTATCCGGAAGTGAATCCGGAAGGTCTCGGTGCGAACGTGGTGCGGGTGTATTTGCCGTATGAATTCGCGGTTGCGGCGGGCGATACTGTGAGGCTGGATGTGTTTGGGGTGTCGAATCCGTCGGCCGCGGTTCCGTCTGGGCAGTTTGCGGTCTCGACGGGTGCGGACGCGAAGCCTGTGAGCAAGGCGTTTGCGATCTCTGGTGCGTCGTCGGTCTCTGGGGTGTCGGTGTCCGCGAGCAATAGTGGGGCGGGAGCAACGGGGGTTGTGGACACGGTCGGTTTCAAGGCGACGGGGCCGTTGAGTGACGGGGAAAGCGCCGCGGGATGCTGCGGCGAAGCTGGCTATATCCGCCTGACTGCGCCCGCCGGTACACGGTTCCCGAGCGTCTACTGGGCCACCGATTACAAGGTGACCGACGGCAGTGCATCTGCGGACGCGTCGGTGACGGTGAACCCGGAAGGCCTGGGCGAAAACGTCGTCGACGTGAGCGTGCCGCGGGAAGTTCCGGTTGCGGCCGGCAGCACCGTCCAGGTGGTGGTCCACGGCGTCTCGAACCCGGTGGCGTCGGTAGCGTCGGGCGAATTCGGCGTTTCGAGCTCCTCGGACGTCACGCTCGTGAAGAAGCCGTTTGTGATCGCCGCCGCGACGGCGGTCTCGGCGGTGTCTGTCAGCGCGAACACGACGGCTGCCGGCGCGAGCGAGGTCGCAGACGAAGTCAGCTTCAAAGCAACCACCCCCATGCCCTGGGACCCCGAATGCAGCTACTACACGCTCTACAGCAGCTACTACCAGGGCTGCGGCCACTGGGTGCTGCTCACCGCGCCAACCGGCACGACTTTCCCGAGCTCGACCTCGGACTACTGGTTCAGCGACGGCTTGGTCACAGGTTCGTCCTACTTCTACCCAGAAGTGAACCCCGAAGGACTCGGCGCCAACGTCGTCCGCGTGTACCTGCCCTCCGAACTCTCGGTCGCCGCCGGCGACACCGTCAAGCTGATCGCATTCGGGGTTTCCAATCCGGGCTCGCTCGGCGGTTCGAGCGAATTCGCGGTGGCCACGGCCGCAGACGCCAAACCCGTTGCGAAGCCGCTCGCCCCTACGGCAGCCACCAGCGTTTCCGGGTTGTCGGCCACGACCAGCAACGCAAAGGCCAACGCGACGGAAGTCGAAGATAGCGTCAGCTTTAAGGCGACGGGTCAGCTCACTGACGGAGAGAGCGCAGCCGGATGCTGCGGCGAACCGGCGTTTATCCGACTCGAAGCGCCATCGGGCACCAGCTTCGCGAACACCAGCTTTACGGTCACCGACGGCGGAAACGTCGCCCACGCGAGTGCGGCTGTCAACCCCGAAGGCCTCGGTCAGAATACGGTGGACGTCGACGTCCCGCGCGGCGACCCCATCGCAGCGGGAGACACAGTCCGAATCAATGCCGAAGACGTAAGCAACGGGTCGGCATCCGACGAAGGTGCTGAATTCGGCATGTCCACATCCTCGGATGTGACGCCCGCCAGCGCTCGCCTCAAATTGGGAAGCGGGAGAGCGCCGACCCTGGAATCCCCGCCATCAATCGCCGGCGTCGCGCAGAACGGCGAAGTCCTCGCCGCCCAGACCGGCAAGTGGAGCAACTCGCCGACGGGATACGCGTGGGAGTGGCTTCGCTGCAGCCACAGCGAGACGGAATGTCAGCCGATCGCAGAAGCGACGCGCCGGACCTACATCGTCACCGACGCCGACGTTGAACACACGCTGCAGGTCGAAGTCAAGGCGCGTAACGCCGCCGGCGAAAGCAGCCCCGCGACCTCAGCCGTTAGTCAGCCTGTCACGCCTGTCCCGCTCCAAGCGGTCGCGGGAGAAGCCATCGCGACCACCGTAGGCACTCCTGGGACCTTCGATGGCAGCGGCAGCAGCCCAGCAAGCGCGATCAGCAAGTACAGCTGGGAATTCGGGGACGGCTCTCAGGCGGAAGGCGAGATGGCCAACCACACCTTCAGCAAACCCGGCACCTACACAGCGAAGCTTACCGTCACGCGTGGGACCGAACATTCGAGCGCTAGCGTCTCCGTCACAGTCCTCGCGGCCCCCGCTCACGCCGTGAGCGTTAAGGTCACCGATGCTAACCACACTGCTCTGGCCGGCGCGACGGTGCTCTTTATCGGTCCGAACGACCAGCGGATCCAAGGGACGACGGACGCGAGCGGCATCGCAGCGCTCAACGGGCTGCCTGCCGGAACCGACACCGTGTACGCGTACGACAGCGGATCGCAGCCAGGTGTTGGGCACGTCACGGTCACGAGCGAAGGCGGCGAAGCGACAATCGAGCTTCAGAGCGGCGAAGTCGCGACGAGCACGCTCAAGTCACGTGAACTGAAAACGACAAAAGAAATCGAAGAAGCGGGCATCGACCCAAACGAAAAAGGCAACCAAAACGTTTACGAATTCGAAGTAAAGCTCGCCTTCATGGAATCGCCCGTAGAACCCGTACTGCTCCATTGCTTCATCAACAGCAAAGGCGAATTCGTAACCAGCTGTGCCGGAGGCGGTGGAGGCTGCTGCGGAGGTGGAAGCGGCTGGGTCGGCTGGGGTGGACCAGGCGGCGGTGGTGGTGGTGGCGGCGGGGGCGGGGGTCCGACCTGCTCACCACACGAGTGCGTCGGGGGTGGGATCGTGGCGATACCGTCCGTCGTCGACGGCAAGCCCCTCATCCAGTGGCTGATTCTTCGCGGCAAGGCGTCGGTCCTCAAGCAGTTCTTCGAGGTCACCGAGGTTGTCCAGGACCTCTCGGGTGAACCGTTCAGGCTGGCACGAGGGAAGGCCACGCTCAAGGTTCCGCCGGGGATGAGCCTCGCGCCCACGGCTACACCGCAGACGGCTACTCAAACCGTCCCCGAAATCCTGGGCGGAGGTAGTGCCGAACTCAACTGGATCGTTCGCGGAGACGCCCCCGGTGAATACGTGCTCTCAGCGAACTATGAATCGCAACTTGAGCCTTTCGGGGCCGAAGCGCCGATCGACATCGAAGCCCGACTCGCATCGCCGCTCAAGGTTTGGGGAGTCGAAGCGCTCTCACTGAAGGTCCAGGCAGACGAAGGCGCACTCGCACCCGGACGGCCCTACCACGTTCGGGTCGGGGTAACGAACGTCTCCGACATCGCCCTGAACAACGTCAACGTTGAAATCGACCAAGACGTTCATGAACGTTTCATCTTCCAGCCCGAGCAGCAGGCAGCGGACTCCATCAGCGAACTGGCGCCGGGAGAAACGATCTACGCGCCGGAGGACATTCTCGTCCCCGACGCCGCTAGCGAAGCCGCGTTCAACCCGGCACTTTCGAGCGCTCACTTCGTAGGCGAAGAAATCCATCCCGGCGTAGGCATCGAAGCGGTAAGCCCCCCGCCCTTGTACGAAATCCACGCCGTCGAAGCGAACGACTCGAAGGTGCATTTGGAATGGCAAGCGGACCCGAACGCCGAAGGCTATGAGGTCTTCACGACGCCGAACCTCGACACACCATTCGGCCCGGAACCCGTTGGCGTCAATGCCTCCGAAGGATCCGAAACTGCGATTTCGGAGCTGCCGGCCACCGCGACAGGCGCATTCGTCTCTTCCAGCGGCGAAAAGCTCTACTACGCCGTCGCAAGCGTGATTGGCGGCCAGGTCCGGCTCGACCACACGGTGCTCCAGTCGGAAGAACGTGAAGGAAACCCGAGCGCGTTCGAAGTCACGGACAAGAAAACGCACTTCAAAGCCGAAGTGCCACCGCAGTCCGTCGCGACGTACACCTGGACGCCCGGTGCTGCATCGGTCAAGTGGTGGGAGACAAGTCGCACAGGCGGGACACTCACTAAGCGGTTGGATCAGCAACCAAACATCGTGACGAGCAAGACCGCCGGCAAAGGGCCAGTGGTCACGCTTGCGTCCAAGAAGCAGCAGGCCATCGAAGGCTTCGGTGGAGCGCTGACCGACTCATCCGCGTATCTCATCAACCATTCCGCGCACAAAGCGGAAATAATCGAAGACCTTTTCGGGAGTCGCCGCCAACGATCGGCCAATTTCAAGATGGTTCGCCTCCCTCTCGGCGCTTCGGATATGACCGCGAACCCCTCGGCTGACGCACCGCAGTCGGAACGAGGATGCTCGCCTCTGTCGCCCTCCTGCTACGCGCCGAACCCGACCTGCTTCGGGAATGAGGTGCTCCAAGAACCCGAAGAATGCTTTGGGTCGTACGCGGATGTGCCGGGCCCGAAGACGAATCCGCTCGAAAACTTCTCCATCAAGCACGACGAACGCAACATCATCCCCGTTCTGCAAGCGGCAAAGCGCGAAATGCCTTCACTGGGGATCGTGGCAGCGCCGTGGAGCGCGCCATGGTGGATGAAGACCGGGGAAGCGTATTTGACGAAATGCTCCGGGCGGGAAGACTACCTTGGACCCAACGGCGCAGGGCTCTACGCTCGCTACCTAGCCGACGCAACGAAGGCTTACGAACAGGAAGGGTTGGCCTTCAGGCTCCTGTCGATACAGAATGAGCCGCAGAACTGCAACCCGGGTATGCCGACGATGGAGCTCGAACCGAAACAAGAGGCAGAAGTCGCGAATGCGCTCCCGGGAGAACTGAAGAAGGCCGGTGTCAAGACGAAGCCGACTGTGCTCGGCTGGGACCACAACTGGGAAGAATGCAAAAAGGGCGCCGCGAAGTTTCCAGAAGAATTGCTGAAACTTGCGCCGAAGACCGTAGGGGCGATCGGCTACCACTCTTACTGTGGTCCGCCATACGCGCCGGGATGGGCGGCGAAATACCCAAAGGTCGGTCTGTACCTCACCGAGAGCTCCGGGTTCGGCACAAACTCCAGCCAGGGCGACACGGGCGCAAACCTCGAGTACGAGGTGCGGCACGAGCTCGTTGACCCTCTTCGCGACGGCGCAAAGACTTCGCTGTACTGGAATCTCGTTTTGGACGATCGCTGTGGCCCGCAATTCCAGGGCGGCGGGAGCTGCGACAGCTCCACCAGCGGAGGGGGCTGCGGTGATTGCCGGCCGATGATCACCATCGAGGACGAAGACCAGACGATAGCGCTGAACGAAGACTTCTACTACTGGGCGCAGTTTTCACGCTTCGTGGAAAGCGGCGCATCGCGTGTCGAATCAAGCAGCACTGCGAGCGATCTCGACACGGTGGCCTTCGTCAATCCCAACAAGTCGATCACGCTAGTCGTCCTCAACACCGGCTAATCGCCGCTCCGTATCGGATCACGGTGGCCCGGCGCGTGTCGCGTTCTGTCGACTGCGAGACGCTTACGAGGCCGGCTGACAGCGTTGAGCGAGCCCGGAGCGTACCTCCGCAGCGCGGCACCACTCGCGTGCTCCGGCCCCGCGCCTTGTCAAGGCAGCCGCTGCGCGGAGCCTGCGGCGGTCCTGACGGACCGGGCTGCGCTCGGCGTACAGCACCAAGCCCGAACAGACGAGATGCAGCCAATCCAGGCCGAGCTGCTCGCGCTGCCACGAATCGCGCGGCCACAGCCCGATCACCTGGCCGCACTGAGATGCCAGTGGTAGGACACGCCTGCGGAGCTGAAAGTGATGCTGGAGGAGAGCTCACCTCGCTCTACGAGTCGGTCGGCGGCAAGACCGACACGCAGCCGGTAGAGCTTAATCCCGGATCAGCCGATGCGGAGCCGGTGGTGCGAGCCGTCCAGCCGCAGTCCTCGTAAATTGCAGACTCGAGAAGCGCGTCGCCGCCTCCAGCCAGCCCCGAATCCTCCGTGGGCAACCGTGCGTTCAGGCAGCGCGGCGGCGTGTGCCCCCGCCGGTTTGCGTCCCGATGCGGCTAGCGCGCACGATCTTTCCGGCCTCGTTGACCACGAGCACCTCGCCACCGCCCTCGCGGCGCACGAGATCGCGCGCTCTGGCGAGCGCTCGCTCCTTGCTCTGGACAGTCACCGCGGCTCGCCGATCGCCCTCTCTCAGGACGTCCCAGCCGCCCGAGGGATTCTGCCTGACATCTCGCTTGGTAGCCATCGCACATCTCCTTTCTATCCCACTGAACCGCTACGCATGTTAGGAGACGTCTCGGACGGCAGGCTACCCGTTGCCCGTGCTCACGAGGCTCGCAACGCTGGATCACCGAGCGGATGGCCGGCGGCATCGAAGAAGCGCAACTCGTCTGTCTCTAGCCGTGCGTAGATGTCAGCCTGCCGAGCCGCCACATCGCGTCGCGAGCCTGCAGGCAGCGACACCGCGATAGGTCGTCGTGGGTGCTCGTTGAGCGCGTCAAGGAGGTGGTCGTCTTGAGCGCTGAGGCTACTTCCGAACACCACGATCGGCAGCTCGACGGAGCGAAGCGTCTGCAGCGCGTGTAACAGGTAGGAGTTGCCCTCGATGGCTCGCAGCTTGTCACGCGCCGTGCCCTCCGTGACCAACAGCGGCCTGGCCTGCGGATCGCCAGCGATCGGCTCGCCGAACTGGTCAAGCAGCGTCTGGATCGCACTCCGTCGCAGCTTCCACGTAACCCCCGACCCGCCGACGACGAGATGCAGAGCCCCGTGCAAGAAGTACACCGGTACTTCGTTGACATACACATCGGCCCGGCTGGCATCGAACTCGAGGCGCCCACCGCCGCGAAAGTGATCGAGAAAAGGGGTGAAGCTCCCGCCGCAGCCCATAGCCCAATACAGAAAAAGGTCATAGGACGTGCTGAAGATCCACTCGTAGTGCAGCAACTCTGCCCTGATGCGCTCGAGCGTCGACTCCGGCACGCGGCTGCGCGTCAGATTCACCTCGCGAATCGCATGCCCGAGCGCTCGCTGGATGCTCCGATAGCGGTCGTAGATGCGATCGGCAGGGAGGCTCAGCGCCTCGTTCACGCGGATCGCGGTGTTCAGATCGCTCAGTATCCGCTCGAAGTTCTCGGTTCCGGAGAACAGCGAGAGATCCTCGTCCGTAAGACCACCGTTATGCGCATGATCGAACAGCGAACCGTAAGCAAACGCCGGCCAGACATTGATGCTCAGCCCGTTGCCGCACAGCAACGCGGAGCCTGAGAATCTGGCCGCGAGATCCGGCCAAGCCTCCAACGAGCCGTCAAGTCGGGGGTCTGCATCGTCTGTACTCCTACCAGTCCTGCGCCGAGCGCGGGCAGTGACACGCCCACATCTCCTGAGGAACCCAGCTAGCTCAGCTCCTGCTTCTCGGTCGCGAAGCTGATCGAGGTTAGCCGACGACTCGCTCACGCCCCCACAGCGCCCCTCAGGGAATCACTGGGGAATCTTCCACGGCCCTCGGGAAATCCTCCACGGCCCTGGTACCCCCCAAAATACCGCATTTGCAGTGCTTTTGAAGTGCACTTGGTAGGACAGCTCTCAAACCCTTCATCCAGCCTGGAGCGGGTGCTTAGCGCCCTGACTCCGAAGCGATTGTCAGCGCCGACCGTGGCTCTGCCTGTGACCGGCCGTCTTGGCAATGGCGTAGTCCAGCAAGCCGTCGTCAAGGTGTTGGTAGCGGCCCATAAGCCGATGCGGGACACCGAGATTCATCGCGCCGTCGAGCACCTACTCGGGCATCCGGTCCCGAAGGGCTCTGTGGGCTGGTGTCTCGCCGCTGGCACTAGGTAATTCTAGAGCATAGGACGGATCAGAATAATCACGATCCATCATGTCGCACAAGTGCCAATGTGTGTAGTTCGCGTCCTAGGTTGATGTCGGCCTGAGCCGGGCGTGGTTTTGACGGAGAGCCTCGGATGGCGGGAGCATGCTGGTCAAGCAATGTCCAATGAGCCGTCTCGTGGTGTCTCCGGAAAGGCGCTCAGGGCGAACGTTGCCGTTTTTGAACCGGTCACCGAAAATGGCCATCGCCGGCCGCCTCAGACATAGGTCTACGCTTGGCGTCGAAGGCGGTCAGCACTGCCTTGGGTCCGGGGCGAGTGCGCAATATGGGTAGCACAACATGGATAGCACACGACCCGCTGACCACCGCGCGCCGTTTCGCCAACGTCACTATCGCACTTAATCTGGGGCCACCGGGACGCGGCGACTTTGTCGCCAGCCTCGCCCGGGCGGAAGGCTCTTGAGGCTGTAGTGCACGTCGTCGTCGCGGTCGATCCACGCATATGGGCCTCTTTGATTGTCACATTCGATCCGGACCGCTGTCTCAACCCCAGCCTCGTCGGACAAAAAGACCAGCCGGCGCGTACGGCCCAGTTCGACTCCGCATCGATCTATGAGTGAGACAGGCCCGTGCGACGACGCCACGACAAGTCGCTGCGACTGGTTCGGTCCCCATCGTTCCGCCACGAGGCAGACGGTGATTTCTTCGTCGAGGACCAAGAAGAGTGACTGTGAGGGCGATATGACGTTTATCCCAGGCTCCGCGTGTGTCGCGTGATATCCGAGGTCGACTTTCGCAGCTGCACCGAGTCGTCGGATAGCTTCTATCTCCCCGGGCCATGGGCCGGCAGGCGTTCGCGGCGGAAAGGCCATCGCAAATGGCCTCCTCAGCCTGTCCGCGAGGAGCCGGGACTCGGGTGTAGCCGCATCTAGCTGCAGCCAGTGCTTGGCGGCGTCTATCCATCCTTCGGCTGCCGTCAGGAACATCCCGGAGGTGTCTATAAACTCGTCAACAGCGTCAGCCAACATGGCATCACCGTGCCGAGCGGGTGAATCAGGCTCCATCAGGCCCGCAACAGCTGGCCACTCGCCAGCGCGCGCTCTCCCCAATCCCTTGCTGCCGACTATGGAGTCCGTACCTGCACGCCAATGTAGCCACTGCCACCAATTCAACGCTCGGAGAAATAGACTGAACTGATCGGATGCCCAAGTTGCGTCACCGTTGAGCGAGTCGAGTGCCTTGCTTACCGTTTCGGCGCGTCGCTCAATAGATCCAAGCACGTATGGAAGCCGGATGTCAAGCAAGTGTTCACGTAGCGTTTGAAGTGTGCAGAGCATGATGTTCGAATCTGCGGCGGCGGAGATCGCGCTGGGCTGGAATGGCATCTCGCTCACCAAGAAGCCTCGCTCCGCGCCCGTGTCATTAAGAACGCCGAGGAAGGCGAGGACCGCGGCCTTCGTGACGTTGCGTTTCTGGGCCTTACACTCAGCAAGCCAACGACGAGCGGCGTTCTTCGCCTCCAGCGCGACTACGACATCTACTCGATGGGTAGACCGTGCTCCAAGTACAGGGACCTCGACGCGAGCATCCATACCGACATGCGTGAAAGCCGCAGCTACGAGACTCTGGTAGGCGCGCCACTCTTTGTCAGACGTCGACATCGGAGGAGTTTAGGCGTGTCCTTTGGTCCCGGTCTGCACCGACCGCGCGCCCATGTCCTGAATTACGGGGCGACACGACACGAGGATCATTGCGCGCGCGGGCCTTGGCGGACTCTTGGAGGCGCTGGGGCTTGTGCGGCATCGACGGCGGCCTGTCGCGCGGCCACGATGGCGTCGATGTCCTCCTGATCAAGCAGCGTTCCCCGGAGCAGGTGGCCCAGGAATACCTCGAGATTATGTGGGTCGATCAACGCCTCCAGCTCCATCGCGATCCGGCGACCGGAGGACGAGCTGGCCCGCTTGCGGGCGTACCTCGGAGAAGGGCTTGCCGACCTTAGGGGTAGCGCCGAAGGCGAGCGAGATGTGCAGACGCGGCACTTGCGCGAGCTTGAAGGCGAGCGCAAGAAGTTGCTCGATGCCCATTACGCCGATGCCATCCCGCTCGTGCGCCTCAAGGGCGAGCAAGATCACCTAACGCGGGAAGTCGCGAATGCCGAGGAGCGCTTGGCCGCGATCGCTGGCGACTTCACAAAGGCAGAACGGAACTTGGAGCGCGCCCTAGCGAGAGCTGGCGATTGCGCCGTCGCTTATGAGGAGGCGGGCAGCAGGCTCCGACGTCGGTTCAACATGGCGTTCTTCGAGCGGATTCCTTTCGGCGACGACGGCACGGTCGAGTCTGAGCTGGCGGAGCCATTCGACACGATCCTCGGCGACGAGCTACGCCGAGCCACGATCGTCCAAGGCGAGCACGAGCTACGCGAGGCGGTCGAGCAAGAAGAGCGGCGACCTGAGGTGGATCGGGCGGCCGAACACACGCTCCAGCAGGCCGTCGAAGGTTGGTTGGCGGAGCGCAAGGGGGAGAGGGGTCTGAAGCGATCGATGATCGCTGGCTATGAGGACATGTTTGAGCGCCTCTACCGCGACCTCGGCGCAGACACGCCGGTGCGCGCGCTTGTGGACGGTCGCCTGCGGGCGTACTTCGTCGACTTCAAGGCCTATCGTGTGCTGAGGGAGAAGAAGGCGCGCGAGGCGCTGAGCGAAGGCAAGAACGTCCACCAAATCACGATCGAGCGCTGGACTGCTCAACCACCTGAGAGTCAGGCTGTCGAGGTGGCCACGAAGGACGAGGCGGTGCGACTTGCCGACGAGTTGCCTGGGACATGGAAGCACCGGCGCCGCGGGTGTTATCGCGTGGTCCCGCTCGACGCTCAGCGCCCGCGGCGTATCTCACGAGCCACAGCGACGGCGCTCCAGGCCGAAAGCTGGATCGTCAAGCAGAGAAGGACGAGACCCTGGATGCTCGTGACTCCCGCGGCTGCGCAGACGCGTAATACCTACCGAGACATCCTCGCCGCGTCGTTCGACTATGCCGTACGAGAGGGCTGGCTTGAAGCGAACCCGTTGGCGGTGGTCAAGCGCGCGAGCAAACGCCACGATCACGAGCGCATCCTGCGACGCGACGACTTCTACGATCCGGACGAGATCGACCAGCTCCTCCGACAGGCCCCAGGTGTGTTCGAGGAAGCGTTCTGGCTGTGTGGCGCCCACGCGGGACTTCGCCTGCCGGGAGAGGCGCTGGGACGCCGTCGACTTCCACACGGGCGTGATGCGGCCCTACGACAACTGGGTGCGCAATGAGATGGATACTACCAAGACGTCCGATTCGGAGGCGATCCCGATGACCCCTCGCCTGGCCCGAGCCTTGACGCAGCTCAAGCGCCGGGACTACGCCGTCGACGACCAGGACTTCGTGTTCGTGAGCGAGCTGACGTGGGACTCGCCGGTGTCCGAACGACCGCTACGCGATGCCTTCAAGGTTGCAGTGCAGGGCGCCGGCTCGAAGCCGATCAAGATGTGCAACCTGCGGCACTCGTTCGGCACAACTCTCGCGCGCAACGGCGTCGACATCAGGACCGTCCAAGCGCTGATGCGTCACGACCGGTTGAGCACGACAGAACAGTACATGGCCTACTCGCCTCGGCCGGATCTTGCGGAGCAGATCACTCGAGCGCTTGATCCGCACAGTGCTTGTGAGAACGTTCGACCGATCCGATCGGTGCCTGCCGGTGACGCCGGGACGTTCTTGGAACGCTTGGAGGAGGAGATTCCGGCGAAGTGGCTGCGAGAGGTGCGGCGCGTCTACTTGGATGGAACGGCGTAGGCGAACGGGGGCCATGCAGGCCAGGCATCTGGCACGATTCAAGAGTGACTGCTTGCTGAGCCTGCCGGTGCCGCGATGGTGTCCGTCGCTGGCCGACGGTCGCGTACTTTAGTCAAATGTAGTCGTATGACACTAGCCATGGCTGGGCTCGTTCCATCAGTCAGCATATGTCACGCGCGGACGTTAGGGTTGCGTTCGTGCAGATTCTGACCCGTGATGCGACGGACTGGACGGACCTCGTCGACGAGGCGGCTCAAGCGGACCTTGACGGGCGCTTGCGCCAGCTTCTTGGAGCTGAGCGCCTAGTCGTTCTGACGGGACTCGGCACTTCGTTGTCGATCGGCTCTACAGGTGCGGATGCGGCTCCTCCGGCGATGGCAGACCTATGGACACGCGCCAAGAAGCGAGTCGGGGACGGGCCGTGGTCACAAGCCTTGAAGGCTGCCGGCTGGAGTGAGGCTTACGCCGAGGACATTGAGTTGCTGCTCTCGCGAGCCCAGATGGCGCATTCCCTGCATCCCGACGAGACCATCAAGAATTTCATCGCAGAGTGCGAGGCTGAGATCGTTGCCGCCTGTCGTTTTGTTCAGGCGGATACAGAACTCCCACTGCACGAAGCATTTCTACGAAGGATCGCAAGGCGTCCAACTCGACAGCCTCGTGCCGAGCTATACACGACCAACTACGACCTCGCGTTCGAGACGGCAGCATCGCGGACGGGATTCGCCCTAATAGACGGGTTCTCCCACGCGGCACCCCAACAATTTGACAGTGCTTATTTCGATGTCGATCTAGCTGTTAGACGCAGGCAGTCAGCCGCGGCCGCCGCAGAATGGATGCCCAACGTCGTTCGACTTCTTAAGCTGCACGGTTCCGTTGATTGGGAGCAAGCGACCAGTGGCGTTATCCGAACACCAAGTCCCAAGCGACCGCTGATTGTCTATCCACGTGCCACCAAGTTCGAAGCCTCCTACCAGCAGCCGTTCCTTGAGTTTATGGCCCGGTTTCAGTCGTCCTTGCGGCAGCCTGACACGGGTGTTCTCGTGATCGGCTCTGGATGGAGGGATGAGCACATAGTCGAGCCGCTTCTTGCAGCTATTCGCTCGAATGTCCGACTGTCGATGATTATCGTTACTCCGAGTCTTGCGACGACCTCCAATAAGCACCTGCTTAGGGTCGCCGATTATGTCTATCGTGGAGACCACCGTCTCGCACTGTTGGCCGCCACATTCGACGAACTTGTTTCGGTGCTGCCTGAGTTGGTGCCGGAAACAGAGTCGGAGCAACATTATGCCCGTACCGAATCAAATGCTTAAGCCGCCAAGCTATCTCTTTGAGGACGATCGGCGGATCGGGACGGTCGTTGAGATCGGTGCAGACTTCGCCAAGGTAAATCTCCCCTTGGCGGCTGCAGATGGACCGCAGCTCAGGCATGGAGAGCGGGTGGGTGCGGGCGAGGTGGGTGAGTTCGTGATGATTGAGAGTGGCGACATGGGTGTATTCGGCCGGCTTTCGCTCGTGCGCATTCCAGAGCGGGATCGACTCTCGGTCGAGCCAGGAATGAAAAGGGGCACTGGACCACAGCCCGTCGGAACGATCCAGCTGCTCTGCTCTGTTCCAGTTTCTGAAGGGCGGCCGGTACGTGGCATTGTGCGTCATCCACGCGTAGGTGCTCAGGTTTACTCGATGCATCCTGACATGATTGGCTGGATTGCAGAACACGCGGGAAGCAGCGAGGACGGGTCGGCCCTACGGCTCTCCTTGGCCCACCTGCCCGGGGGTGCGGCGACTGATATTCGAATCACTCCTGAGCGACTGTTCGGCCGTCATTGTGCTGTCGTGGGCGCAACGGGTGGCGGCAAGAGCTGGACGCTTGCAAGGATCGTTGAGCGCTGCGCGCAGTTCGACGCGAAGGTCTTGCTTCTAGATGCGACAGGCGAGTATCACGAATTGCGTGCCGGCGTTAGGCACGTATCGATCGGCAGCGAGGCCGATGAGCCAGATAGCTGTGAGGCCGTCGCACTGCCGTATGACTCGCTATCAGAGGAAGATCTCTTTGCCCTTTTTCGGCCTGCCGGTCAGGTCCAGGCACCGATGCTTCGCCAGGCAATGAAGAGCTTGAAGCTAGCAGCGCTGGAGCCAGACGGGGCGCTTGTCGAGAAGGGTTGTATCCCAAAGGCGAACCGGGAGCGCGCAGGCTACGACACAGCGTACGCCGCTCACGCCGCAGAGGTAGATGCGCCTTATGCGGCGTTCGATATTGAGCGGCTGGCTGAACAAATAGCCCACGAGTGTGTCTATCCATCAGCGTGGGGGCGCGTTCGGGGGGAAAAGGATTACAGCCGGTGGGGCGATCCAAACGAGCAAGCGTTTAGCCAGTGCACGTCGCTGATCGGGCGTATTGAGGGTTACCTTAATGCGCGCGAGTTTATCCCTATTCTCCGGCCTGGAACTACGCGGAACCTTCTTGATGTAGTCGGGTCTTGGCTCGATGAACAGGCCACGCCGGTGCTACGCGTATCGCTCCGTCATCTAGCGTTTACGTCTGATGTGCGGGAGATCGTGGCGAACGGCGTCGGGCGCCATTTGCTTGCCATTGCGAGAGACGGGCGTTTGGTAAACCGTCCTCTGGTGATATGCCTAGACGAGGCACACCAATTCATCAACAAGTGGCTAGGGGACGAATTTTCGCGCTACGCGCTAGATGCGTTTGATTTGATCGCTAAGGAGGGGCGCAAGTACTCACTCAGTCTTTGTCTCGCGACCCAACGACCGCGCGATCTCCCCGAGGCAGTGCTCGGGCAAATGGGAACCTTGCTCGTCCATAGGCTCACAAACGACAGCGACCGTATAGTTGTTGAGCGGGCCGCAGGAGATCTCGACCGCTCAGCAGCCGCTTTTCTGCCGTCTTTGTCTCCTGGCCAAGCCCTTCTGCTTGGAGTGGATTATCCAATTCCGCTGATAATATCGGTAACCCCGCCGACTGCGAAGCCCGACTCAAGAGGTCCAGACTTTCAGACTCATTGGAGGATTAGGGAGAAGGTTATGAGTGACCACGCGGCAGGCTAGTCGTGCGCTCCTGGAGAGCGGGTCGGCGATAGTCGTGAGGCCCTCGCCGGCGCCCGGACGAAACGTGTATGCGCAGTAAGAGGTTCCATGATGGCTTGGTGGCGTAAAGATGAGATCCGAGACGAAGGCACGGATGATTTGTCGGTTGTACCTATACGTGAGCAAGGTGGTGCTGGGCTAACACTGTCGTTGGAAGCACGGCTGGAGGTCGTTGAGGACGGTCGCATCGTGTACTCCCGTCCATTTTTCCCTACCCCAACGTTCCCGGGAATGCAGGAACCACTGCGAGATATCCGTCCCGACCTCGACGCTGGCCGGCGGTTGGGTGCCGGCGGCTTTGTAGCTCTTGACTTCGAGACTGCGACATCGTCGCGCGACAGCGCGTGCGCGGTTGCGGTCGCCGCCGTAGAAGGCGGACAGGTAACGGATATCGGACGGTGGCTCATCCGGCCCCCTGGCAATAGCTACGACGGTTTCAATGAAGCAATCCACGGGATTACTCCCGATATGACATCGGATAGTCAGTCGATGCGGGAAGTGTGGCCTGAAGTGCTTGCTTGGGTGCGAGGTCGTCCGCTTGTCGCGCACTACGCACCGTTCGACCTGAGCGTCTTGCGGCATTCTCTAGCAACCGACCGAGCTGAATGGCCGGACCTCACCTACTACTGCACATGTGCGCTGGCTCGTCGTGCATGGCCCGGAAGGCTCTCTTACAGACTTCCCGACCTGGCTGCCGAATGTTTCCTGAGTCTCGATCATCACGAGCCTGGGGCAGACGCGGCTGCCTCCGGTAATCTCGCGGTGGCGTGTTGTGGGCAGGCGAACGCAAAGTCCTTGGAGCAGGCGTGCCTGGCGTTAGGCATGCGCCCTGGCAAGCTCACGGCCACCTCGTGGAGTGCCAATGGGACAATACCCACACGGCTATCCGACCTAGAACCCACAGTCGATGTCGTGCCAGAGAGCAGCCCTTTCGAGAACAGGACGGTTGTCTTCACGGGCACGTTGACATGCGGCTGGACGCGCAAAGAAGCGGCTCAGCAGGTTGTCAACGCTGGTGGCAAAGTGGCTGGCGGCATATCAAAGAAGGTCGATTATCTGGTACTCGGGATGCAGGATGCGTTCAAGGTAAAGGACGGTGAGCATTCCGGCAAGATGCTTCGAGCTGCCGAGCTGCGCGCTTACGGGTGTCCTATCGAGTTGCTTGCCGAGGATGACTTTCTAAGAATGCTCCCTCAGTAGATACATAGTTCGTGGTGTCTGGCAGCGCTCTTGTGAGGGCGGGAGGATGCGAGCATCCGATATGGGAATATGGGTTGCTACGTTCGATCGAGTCGGATCGTTGTCCCGTCCGGCCGGATGAACGAGACCTCAATGCCGAGCCGCATCGCGTTGGCGATGTTGGCGAGTTGCGCGACCGTGAGGTTGCGCTTGCCCGCTTCGACCGCGGAAATGTAGGAGGCCGATACTCCGAGGCGCTCGGCGACGTTGGCCTGGGTGAGTCCGAGGGCCTGGCGGGTCTCGCTGAGCTTGCGCCCGATTACCTTCGCGTGGATCTCGGATGCCGCGGTACGCGGCACGACGCTCAGGCGGCGGTGGAGTAGTGGAAGGCGGCGCCCGCCGGCTCGGCAGCGGCCACCTCGGCGACCTCGAGCTTGAGGTCGCCGCTGCGGTAGGCGAATGGCAGTAGTCGTGCCCAGCGCTCGGCGCCGTCTGCCCGCGTGACCCGCTCTGTGGTGTCGGGGTCAATGATCGCCAGGTCGGGGTTGATCCAGTCGGCGTGCGGCCCGCTGATGCTCACATCGTCGCCGTCGGCTATGAGTAGGGCCACAGGCAGCTCGACCCATTCATTACTGTCTCGGTCGCGCTGGAAGGTTGTGAAGTTGACTTGGATCATGGCGAGGCTTCCTTCAGTACCGAATGCTTATGTTGACCTCTTGAGTTATGATGCTATCACGTCGGATGGAGCGTATGGTGGCCACGTCAGAACTCACCGGCGAGCAGGATCTCATTCCGCGCAAGCATCCGTTCGGCGCGATCCGCGAGAGCTTGGGCGCGCCCAGACAGCAGAAAGCGCGCCATTCCGAGCAGGTCCGAGTCGCCCAGCAGGCGCGTAAGCGCGGCGCCCTCCTCAGCCTGCAACCCCGCGGCGCCGTGCCCGTGGCGGGCTGCCACAAAGTCGGAGTAGTTCAGGATGGCGCCAGGCAGCGCGAAGGCGTAACCGTGGTCGATTAGCGTCAGCCGTTCGCCGTCCCATCGCCAGTTCCCGTCGTGGCGGTCCTGCTGAGCGATCAGCGAATCGAAGAAGGCTGCGGGCAGACACCACGTCGGGTTCATGGTCGGCGCCACATCGCGGGGCCATCCGTTTGCCCTCAACGAGAGCGAGCCGTCCTCGCCGCCGTAGCCGCGCAAGACGCATGGCGCCACGAGACCCTGCCACGGTGGCCCGAGCTCAACCGCGAGCCGCCACGCGACCGCCTCGTGCAAGGGCGGTGTCTCGCCCGTCTGTCCGAAGGCGATCGCATTGGCCACGTCCACACCTGAGAATGGCTTGTGGAAGACGAGCTCGCCGCCGGCGAGCTCCAACTGCTTCGTCGTGTTCATCCCGGGTGAGCTCGTGGGCGCCGGAGAACCTACAAACGCCTCGTCGAGCATCTGCCGCTCGATTGGGTGAGCCCCCTGGCTTGCCTGAACAGACGCGACCTGAGAGTTGATTGCCATGAGCAAAGTGTGCCTGCTCCATCCGACGGGATCGTCAGGGCTGCTTTTCGTGGCCTCCGCGCCTTCAGGCAGGCCCTTTAGGGAAATCTCTAGGGAAATACTTCCACCCGCTGCTAGACTGTAAAGCCGCTTATTTGCAGGCCTTTCGGTCATGCCGGAGGAGGGACTCGAACCCCCGACACGCGGATTATGATTCCGCTGCTCTAACCAGCTGAGCTACTCCGGCCCGGATGACGCAGGAGTCTAGCCAGCGGGCGCTCATGTAGCCGGCGTCGCTAGCCTCGTGCGGCGATGGCGCCTTCGATCCTGCTCGCGGTACCGAACGTCTCCGAGGGCCGTGACGAGGCGACGATCGCGGAGATCGGCGCGGCGTTCGCCGATGAGCGATCCGGAGCCCGCGTACGCCTGCTGGACGTTCACTCCGACCCGGACCATCACCGCTCGGTGTTCACGTTGGCGGGGCATCAGGGGGCGCTGGCTGACGCGCTTGTGCGAGGAGCACGCGTGGCGGTCGAGCGGATCGACGTGATGAGCCGCGACGCACGCGACCCGTCTGCGCGGGGCCAGCATCCACACGTTGGCGCGTTGGACGTGGCACCGCTCGTGTACCTGGAGCCAAATGCGAGGGGAGCGGCGTGCGCGGAGGCGCTCGTGGTGGGCGAGCGGATCGGCGAGGAGCTGGGTGTGCCGGTGTTCTGCTACGGCGAGCTGTCGGGCGGCGAGAACGCGGGCGGCTGCAGGACGCGCGCGCAGCTGCGCCGCGGGGGCGTGACGGGACTGGCGGCGAGGATGGCCGACGCTGAGGAGCCGCTGACCCCCGACTTCGGTCCGGCGTACATGCACCGGACCGCGGGCGCGACGCTGCTGGCGGCGAGGCCGCCGCTGGTGGCGTTCAACCTCCAGCTGGCACCGGGAGCGACGCTGGAGCAGGCGCGAGCGGTCGCGGCGGCGGTGCGCGAGGGAGGCTCACACGGACTCTCGGGCGTGCGCGCGATCGGCGTGGCGCTCGGCGACGATGTTGCGCAGGTGTCGATGAACGTCGAGCGTCCGTTGGAGCTGGCGCTGGCGGCGGTTGTCGAGGCCGTGCGTGCCCGTGCGCAGGTCGCGAGTGCGGAGCTGGTCGGCCTCGCGCCGAGGGTCGCGTTCGAGGGCTTCCCGCAGGACATCCCGATCCTGGGTTTCGATCCTGCTCGCCAGTTGATCGAGAACGCACTAGGCTGCTAGCCATGGCGCAGACCAGGCGCAAACGCCAGACCAAGCACCGGGGCAACGCGGCGGGCGTCGTCGAGTCCAGAGGCCGGACGGGGCGCAAGCCGACGGCGGCGGAGAAGAGCGGCGATCCGCGCGAGGTGGCGAAGGCGAAGGCCAAGCCGCTGGACCGGCGCGACCGTCCGCCGACGTGGAGCGGGGCGTTCATCCGCGCGATGGTGGCGGCGATCCTGCTGCTGCTGGTGGTGATCGTCGTGTTCAACAAGCCGAACCAGGCGATCGCGCTGTTCCCGGTCGTGCTGCTGATGTACGTGCCTGTGAGCTACTACACCGACAAGTGGATCTACGACCGCCGCCAGCGCCAGAAAGCCAAGCAGGGCAGCGGCGGGAAGGCGGCTTCGCGATGAGCGGGCTGGACGTGCGGGCGTTCACGGTCGGCCCGGTGCAGGAGAACTCCTACATCGTGCGCGCGGACGCGCAGGCGAGCAAGGCGTTGATGGTCGACCCGGGCGATGAGCCCGAGCGCCTGCTCGCGGCGGTCGACGCGCTGGGCGTGGAGATCGAGGCGATCCTCGTGACGCACTGCCACTTCGATCACATCGGGGCGGTGGCGCCGGTCGCGCGCGCCACGGGCGCGCCGGTGTATTGCCCGCAGATCGAGCGTCCGGTGCTGGCGGACGTGATGAGCTGGGTGCCTCTGGGGTTCGGCCCGTTCGAGAGCTACGAGGCCGACCACACGCTGGCGGGCGGCGAGCGGATCAAGCTGGCGGGGATCGACATCGAGGTGGTGTTCACGCCGGGGCACAGCCCGGGGCACCTGACGTTCGCCCTCCCGGGCGCGCTGCTGTCGGGAGACGTGCTGTTTGCAGGCTCGGTTGGCCGCGTGGACCTTCCGGGCGGGGACTGGGCGACGCTCGAGCGCTCGATCGAGAGCTTGCTGCGCGCGTATCCGGGCGAGACGGTCGTGTACCCAGGCCACATGGGAGTGACGACGTTGGGGCGCGAGCGCGACACGAACCCGTTCCTGAGCGAGCTGCGCGAGCGCGTCCCGGGCGCCACGACGGCGGACTCGCCGGCAGCCTGAAGTTGGGCGCACCGAAGCTCAAAGCGCCACGCGGCACGTTCGACGTGCTGGGCGCTGACGCGACCGCGCGCGTGGCGCTCGAGGCGCGCGCCCGCTCGATCCTCGAGGGTGCCGGATACGAGCGGATCGAGACGCCGACGTTCGAGGCGACGGAGCTGTTCGCGCGCGGGGTGGGGGAGTCGACGGACATCGTGCGCAAGGAGATGTTCACGCTGGAGGATCAGGGCGGGCGCTCGCTGACGCTGCGCCCGGAGGGCACCGCGCCGGTGTGCCGCGCGTATGTCGAGCACGGCATGCACAAGCGCCGCCAGCCGGTGAAGCTGTGGTACCTGTCGAGTTTCTTCCGCCACGAGCGCGCCCAGGCCGGGCGCTACAGGCAGTTCTGGCAGGTGGGGGCGGAGGCGATCGGCTCAGACGACCCGGCCGTTGACGCGGAGTCGATCGCGCTGCTCGCGGCGCTGCTGGCGGAGCTTGATGTGACCGGGCTGCGGCTGCGGCTGTCGAGCCTCGGCAGCCTGGAGAGTCGCAGCGAGTACCGCGAGCGCCTGCAGGCGCACCTGCGAGCGAACGAAGCGAGCCTGTCGGAGGACGTGAGGGGCAGGATCGAGCTGAACCCGCTGCGCGCGTTCGACTCCGAGCATCCGGGCACGCGCGAGGTGATGGCCGCGGCGCCGCGGCTGCTCGAGCACCTGAGCGTGCAGGACACCGAGCACTTCGCCCACGTGCGCGAGCTGCTGGACGTGGCGGGGATCGCCTACGAGCTCGACTCGACGCTCGTGCGCGGCCTGGACTACTACACGCGGACGGTGTTCGAGTTCAGCTCCGAGGCGCTCGGCGCGCAGAGCGGCGTCGGCGGCGGCGGGCGCTACGACAGCCTGGTCGAGCGGCTCGGCGGGCCGGCGACGCCGGGGATGGGCTGGGCGGCGGGGGTCGAGCGGATCATGCTCGCGGGCGGCTCCCAGCCGGCGGCACAGGCGCCCGTCGAGCTGTTCGTGGCGCTGGAAGGCTCGGGGGGCGACCTGCGAAAAGTCGGGTTTGCCCTGTTGAGTGAAGCGCGCTCCGCCGGGTTGTCGGTGCAGATGGATCTCGGCGGGCGCTCATTGAAGGGTCAGCTGGGGCACGCGGGCGCGCTCGACGCGCGCTATGTGGCGATCGTGGGCGACGAGCAGACGATCCTGAAGGATATGCAGGGCGGTGGCCAGGAGCCGGTCCAGACGAACACGGTCGTGCATGCCGTGCTGCGCGGCCAGCACGCGCTGTGAGGCCCCATCGCGGCGGGACGAAGCGTCCAACGCCCATATCGTCGTTCAACTTCTTGCGCCGAGATGCCGACACAGGTTTCGATGGCGCAGCTTTCCCGTCCGTTTCAGATCGCTCTCGTGGCAGTTTGCCTGCTCGCGGGCGTATGGCTGTTCGCGCTGCAGGGACACTCGAGCAGCACGAGCGGCTCATCCGCGACCCCCGCCACCACGCCGAGCACCTCCGCTGCGAGCGCCTCGGCACCGGCCGGCACTGCGGCGTCGGCCAGCTCCGCCCCCGCTGAAAGCACTGCGGCTGCTGAGGCGAAAGCCGCGGCAGCCCCGACCAACGTCTACCACGGCGCAGCCCCGGGCGTTTCCGGCCTCACTCGCGCTGTCGCCAAAGCGCACGAAACGGTCGCCGGCTCGCAGCAGAGCGCCAAGCAGGTTGAAGGCGAGTCCGCCGACACCTCGGGTGCGAGCGCCGCACAGAGCTCGAGCGTCGCAGCTCCCGCGGCGAACGCCACTGCGCCGAGGACCACGAAGGTGACGAGCACCACGACCGTCCACAGGAGCACGGTCCACAAGGGCGTGGTCCACAAGACGACGACCGTCCACAAGGTCACCACGGTCCACAAGACTCCGAGCACTACGGGCGCCGCCGCGATCCCCGCGCGCCAGCGGACGGTCGAAGCTGCGCTGGCCAAGGGCGAGATCGTCGTGATTTTGTTCTGGAACCATCACGGCGCGGATGACGTCGCCGTGCAGCGCGCGCTGAAGCCGCTGTCGAAGCGTGGCAAGAGGATCTCAGTGCAGGAGGCCCCGGCGGGCCAGGTCGCATCCTTCGGGTCGGTCACACGGGGCGTGCAGGTGTACGGCACGCCGACGATCCTGATCGTCAACAAGCACGGGCAGACGACGACGCTGACGGGCTTGCAGGACACGTACTCGATCTCGCAGGCGATCGCCGAAGCTCGCTAGCGCCGGCCTGTCGTCCACCGGCTGCTCGCCGGGCCCTACACTCGCTCGGATGAGCATCGCCGGCGAGCACCTGACGAGCCATCTGGAACGTCCGATCGGACGTCGCCACACCCCGCCCGACGCGTTCACCGGCGCCGCAGGGGGAGCAGCGTGCGGCGATCTTTTGCGCATCTCGCTCGCGCTCGATCGCGAAGACCCGGACGGGAGGATCGCGGACGCGGGCTTCGACGCGAGCGGCTGTGGCGCGGCGATCGCCGCGGGCAGCGCCGCGGTGAGTCTGCTGCGGGGAGCGCCGCTGCTGGACGCCGCGCGGATTGGGGCACCGCGGATCGCCGAGGAGCTCGGCGGGCTGAGCGCCGCGAAGCTGCACGCCGCGGAGCTGGCGGCGGATGCGCTGCACCGTGCCATCGGCGCAGCCGCGCGCGAGCGCGGCGCGCTCGCCTTGCACGAGGGCCGCACGCTGGTGGCGATGAGCGGCGGGGTCGACAGCGCGGTGGCCGCGCTGCTGCTCACACAGGCCGGGCACGACGTGGTCGGTGTGACGCTCGAGCTGTGGTCGGACCCTGAGAACGACGGCGATCTCAGCTGCTGCTCGGCACAGGCGGTCCGCGGCGCACGCGAGCTGGCGCACGACCTGGACATGCCCCACCTGTCGATCGACCTGCGCGCGGAGTTCCGCGCGGGCGTCGTCGACGGTTGGCTGGCCGATCATGCGGCCGGCCTGACACCGAACCCGTGCGTGCGCTGCAACGGCAACGTCCGGCTCGACGCAATGCTCGAGCTGGCAGACCGTCTCGGCGCTCCGACGCTCGCGACCGGTCACTACGCGCGTGTCGTTGACGGCTCGCCGGCGCCGGCGGGCGAGCCGGGCGACCCGCCGGCTCCGCTGTTGCGAACGGCAGCGGACGTGGGCAAGGACCAGAGCTATGTGCTGTCGGCGCTCGCGCCGGGATCGCTGGCGCGCCTGCGCTTCCCGCTCGGCGAGCTGCATAAGCCGCAGGTCCGCGAGGTCGCGCGGCGCGCCGGCCTGACGGTCGCAGCAAAGCGCGACTCCCAGGACCTGTGCTTCCTCGCCGGGACCCGTCACAGCGCGTTCCTCGAGCGCCACGGAGCGCTCGGCAAGCGCTCGGGCGCGATCGTCGACCGCCAGGGCACCGTACTTGGCGAGCACGCCGGTGCGCACTCCTACACAGTTGGACAGCGCCACGGCCTCGGCATCTCGGCACCCGAGCCGATGTACGTGCTGGCGACCGACGTCGATACCAACACCGTCACCGTCGGCCCGCGACCGGCGCTGCTAGAGCGCGGCGTGAGTGTCCGCGACGCGACGCTTCACCGCGAGGGGTGTCGCGTGGACGGCGTGCGCGTCCGCGCACACGGCCGCCGGTTCCCCTGCCGCGTGTCCGGCGACCTGCCCGCCGGGGAGCACCCGCGTGTGGCGATCGAGCTCGACGAGCCGGCCGAGCGCACCGCCCCCGGGCAGATGGCGTGCCTGTATGCCGGGGATCTAGTGGTCGGCCACGGCACGATCCTCTGACGGGGCCGAGGGCCTTCGCATGCCGGCGTCCTCGATCGCTCATGTGCGAAGCACATTTCGCTCACTGCGTCCTTGGCCTGCTCGACCCTCGGCCCCGTCAGCTCTTGTACGGACGGGCCCCTAAGATCAGCGGTCGATGACCTCTGATGAGATCCGTGAGCGCTATCTGAGCTTCTTCGAGGAGCGCGGGCACACGCGCGTTGCGTCGGCGTCGCTTGTTCCCTCCGCGCACGACGCCTCGGCGCTGCTGACGGTCGCGGGGATGCATCCGCTGAAGCCGTACTTCCTGGGCCTGCAGGCGCCGCCGGCGTCGCGCCTGACGAGCTGCCAGAAGGTGTTTCGCACGGTCGACATAGACAACGTCGGCAACACCTCCAGGCACCTGACGTTCTTCGAGATGCTCGGCAACTTCTCGTTCGGCGACTACTTCAAGGGTGACGCGATCGCGTTCGCGTGGGAGCTCTCGCGTGAGGTGTTCGGCTTCGACGCGCGAGACATCTGGGTGACGGTGTTCGAAGGCGACGACGGCCTCGGCCTCGGCCCAGACGAGGAGGCGATCGAGCTGTGGAGCGCGCTCGGCGTGCCGGCCGAGCGGATCGTGCGCTGCCCGCGCTCGGAGAACTTCTGGCAGGCAGGCCCGACGGGCCCGTGCGGTCCGTGCTCGGAGCTGTACCTCGACCGCGGCGTCGAGCACGGCTCGCCGGAGGATCTTCCGGGCGGCGAGAACGAGCGCTTCCTGGAGTACTGGAACCTGGTGTTCATGCAGTACGACCAGGAGCCGGCGGCGGACGAGCCGGGGTCGGTGCTGAAGCCCCTGCCGGCGAAGAACATCGACACCGGCCTCGGCCTGAACCGGATGGCGGCGATCCTCCAGGGCAAGCAATCGGTGTTCGAGACCGACCAATTCCAGCCGCTGCTCGAGCTCGGCGAGGAGCTCTCCGGCCGCAGCTACGGCTCGAGCTTCGACGACGACCGGGCGCTGCGGATCCTGGCCGACCACGCGCGCGCGATGACGTTCCTGACAGCCGACGGCGTGGTGCCCTCGAATGAGGATCGCGGCTATGTGCTGCGCCGCGTGATGCGGCGCGCGATCCAGCAGGGCCGTGCGCTGCAGCTCGCGCCGGGCTTTCTCACGCGTTACTCCGAGCGCGTGCGCGAGATCATGGGCGGCGCCTATCCCGAGCTGGGCGAGCAGGCCGACGCGACGGACATGTGGCTGTCCGCCGAGGAGGACGGCTTCGGCCGCACGCTCACCCAGGGGATGGAGATGCTCGACGAGCGCATCGAGCAGGCGCGCGCGGCCGGGCGCTCGACCGTGTCTGCCGCCGACGTGTTCCTCTTGCACGACACGCACGGCTTTCCGTATGAGATGACCAGCGAGCTGCTCGCCGAGCAGGGCCTCGGGATCGAAGGGGACTTCGAGGAGCTGATGCAGCAGCAGCGCGCCCGCGGCCGGGTCAGGGCCGGCCGGGTGGGCGCGGTCGCCGGCGGGATCGACGCGGTCGGCTCACTGGACGATGGGGCACCGACCCGCTTCACGGGCTATGAGACCGAGGTGCAGGCGACGACCGTGGTCGCGATCCGTCCGCTCGAGCAGGACAGCGCGGGCAACGGCGGCGGAGGAGGCGCTCCGGCGCGCCTGCTGGTCAAGCTGGCGGAGTCGCCGTTCTACGCGGCCGGCGGGGGGCAGATCTCCGACGTGGGGACGATCGAGTGCGAGCACGGTGACTGCCGCGCCCGCGTCGAGAACGTCCTTACGGTCGGCGAGGACCGGATTGCCGAGGTGATCGTGGAGGCGGGAACACTCGACGTCGGCGAGCAGGTACTCGCGCGGGTGGACCACCTCGCGAGGCACGAGACGGAGTGCAACCACACGGCCACACACCTGCTGCAGGCGGCGCTGCGCGAGCGGATTGGCAGCCACGTGCGCCAGGCCGGCTCCTACGTCGGCCCTGACAAGCTGCGCTTCGACTTCAGCCACGGGCAGGCGTTGAGCGCAGAGGAGCTGGGCGACGTCGAGGACCGGGTCAATGCGTGGATCGCCCGCAACGATCGGGTGCGCGCGATCACCACCACGCTCGATGAGGCCAGGAGCCTCGGCGCGATGGCGCTGTTCGGCGAGAAGTACGGTGACGTGGTGCGCATGGTCGAGGTTGGAGAGGGGGGAGGCGGGGGGGAGAATCAGTACTCGCGTGAGCTGTGTGGCGGCACGCACGTGCGCTCGACGGCTGAGATCGGCGTGTTCCGGATCCTTCACGAGACCTCCAGCTCGGCCAACGTCCGACGCATCGAGGCGGTGACAGGCCCGGTCGCGGTCGATCTGCTGCGCGAGCACGACCGGCTGCTGCGCGAGATCGCCGCGAAGCTGCGCGCCCGGCCGGAGGATGCACCGGGGCTGGTGGAGACGCTCGCGCAGGAGCGCAAACGCCTGGAGAGGCAGTTGAAGGATGGCGGCGCGGCGGGCGGCGGGACAGTACAGGTCGACCTCGATGTGCTCATCGCGCAGGCGCAGGAGGCCGGCGGCACAGCTGTGCTGGCGAGCAAGGTGGAGGTGCCCGACGCGAAGGCGCTGCTGGAGATCGTCGATCGGCTCAAGGGACGCCTGCCGGGCGCGGCGCTGCTGCTCGGCGCGGTGGTTGATGAGCGCGTGCATCTGGTGGCAAGCGTGGCGCCGGAGCTCGTCGAGCGTGGCGTCAAGGCCGGGGCGATCGTCAAGGTCGCGGCGGAGGTCGTGGGCGGCGGTGGGGGAGGTCGCGACACGCTGGCACAGGCAGGGGGACGCGACCCCGAGCGGCTGGACGAGGCGCTCGCCGCGGGGAGAGCTGCGATCGAGGCGGCGCTGGCCGGCTGATGGGTTCACTCCCGCGAGTCGATCGGCGATCGCCGGAGCCCCGCGCGCTCGAGGCGTGAGCCGGTGATGCGGGTGCTCGCGCTCGACTACGGAAGCGCGCGCTGCGGCTGCGCGCTCAGCGATCCGACGGGAACGATCGTCACGCCCGTAGAGATCGTGGAGCGACCGGCCACCAAGCGCGGGTTCGCACGGCTGCGCGAGCTGGTGCGCGAGCGTGAGGTCGAGCGCGTGGTCGTCGGGCTGCCGCTCTCGCTCGACGGCAGCGACACGGCGCAGACGCGCGAGACGCGAGTGTTCGCCGAGGAGCTCGCACGGCGCCTCGGCGGCGAGATCCCGGTGGAGATGCACGACGAGCGCTTCACCACGCGCATCGCCCAGCGGATGGCGGGCGCGGGGGGGACCTCCAGAACCGATGAGGACTCGCGCGCTGCAGCACTTCTGCTGGAGAGCTGGCTGGCGTCCAGATCGCGTTAGGGTTCTGAGCCCTTGTCTCGCGGCGATCGATCACGGCCAGGGCGCGAGCGCAGCGCGGAGGAACGCGAGCGCGATCGCCAGGAGCGCGCCCGGCAGCGCGCGCAGCGCGCCGGCAATCAGGCCGCCGAGCAGCCGCCGGCCACGTCGCCGCAGGAGCTTCGCCACGAGCACGAGCCCGTCGCGGACGATCCGCCGCCGGTTCCGTTCGTGGCAGCCGAGCCTGCGGACGCCCCGCCGCCGGCTGTGGTGGTGGAGCCCGAGCCCGCGCCGATCCCGTTCGTCGCATCCGAGCTCGTCCTGCAGCCTGCCGAGGCGCCGAGCGCTGAGACCTCGTCGTCTGAGGACCCGACTGCCCAGCTACCGCCTCCCGAGCTGCAGCCGGAGCCTCCCGCCGCCCCCGACCGCTCGTCGCCCGCGGTTGTCGGTGAGCCGGAGCCCGCGGCCGACGTTGGGTCCGAGCGGGCGTCGGCGGCGAGCGAGCCGCTGCCGATCGCACAGCTTGCTCCGCCGTTGCCTCCGCCGTCACCCTCGACAAGGACTCGGGCGCCAGAGCGTTCGATTCCGCCGGCCACTTCCAGGCGGCGCTCGCGCTCGTGGCTCGCGCGGCTGGCTGCGCTGTTCGCGCTCGCGGCGGTAGCGGCGGCGTTGCTGCTGCTGTTTCACTCACTGCGCTCCAAACCCGCTGCGAAGGTGACGACGCCGACTGTCGTGAAGGTCGTGATCCCGGAGGGGAAGACCCGTGCGCAGATCGCGCAGATCGCCTCTGCGGCTGGGTTGACGGGCAGCTACCCGGCCGCGTCGAGACATTCGCCGCTGTTGAACCCGGCCCACTACGGCGCCCCCCACGGGACGGAGAACCTCGAAGGCTTCCTATTCCCTGCGACCTACGACATGGATAGCGGCGCATCGGTTGGCCGGCTCGTGCAGGAGCAGCTGATCGCGTTCCGCGAAAACTTCGGAGCTCAGGAGCTCGCGCGCGCCCGCTCGCTGCACATCACGCCATACGAGCTGTTGATCATCGCCTCGATGGTCGAGCGCGAGGCGCAGGTGTCGGGCGATCGTTCGAAGATCGCCGCGGTGATCTACAACCGCCTGCGCGAAGGCATGCCGCTGGGGATCGACGCGACGATCTACTACGCGGTCGAGCTCGCCAAGGGCATCCCGACGTACACGCACGAACTCTCAGAAACGCAGCTGCACATCGACTCGCCGTACAACACGCGCACCCACACCGGCCTGCCGCCAACGCCGATCGCGAACCCCGGTCTGGCGTCGATCCACGCGGCCGCCCATCCTGCCCACGTCTCCTACCTGTACTACGTAGCCGGCGCGGACGGCTGCGGCGAGCAGGTGTTCTCGAACACGCTCGCCGAATTCGAAGTCCACAGCGCGGCGTACAAGGCGGCGGTCGAAAAGAACGGCGGGCACCCGCCGAGCTGCAAGCGTACCCTGACGGGCACACCCTCTGGGGCGCACCCTAAAGGGCACAGGCAGGCAGGCAAGTGATGGTGCGCCTGGGCGTCCTCGGCTGGCCGGTCGCGCACAGCCGCTCGCCGGCGATCCACAACGCCGCTCTGGCCGCGCTGGGGATGAAGGACTGGCACTACCAGCGACTGCCGGTCCCGCCGGCGCTGTTCGACGAGACGGTCCGCGCGCTCGGACAGTCCGGGTTCCACGGGGCCAACGCGACGATTCCCCATAAGCACGCGGCTCTAGCGCTCGCTGACGCTGCGAGCCGCGCCGCACGCGAGATCGGCGCGGCGAACACGCTGACGTTCTCCGCTGACGGGACGATCGCAGCCGAGAACACGGATGCCCCGGGCCTGATCGCCGCGCTCGGCGAGCCGCCGAGGGGACGGCGTGCGCTCGTGCTCGGCGCGGGCGGCAGCGCGCGAGCTGCAGTGTGGGCGCTGCGCGAGGCGGGCGCGGCTGAGGTGTCGGTTTGGAACCGGACTCCTGAGCGTGCCGAGGCGCTGGCGCGCGAGCTCGGGGCCCGGGCGGTGCGTGAGCCGATGGCCGCCGAACTGCTGATCAACTGCACTTCTGTGGGTTTGCAGGGTCCAGACATAGAACGCTCGGCCACTGAGGATGAGGCGCTCAACCAACTCGGATTGACGTTCGATCAAGTCGGTGAGTACTCGTATGTCGTCGACTTGGTCTATCGCTCCGGATCCACACAGCTGCTCGCGGCCGCGCGAGCGCATGGCGCGCGCACCGTCGACGGGCTCGACATCCTCGTCGCTCAGGGGGCGCTCAGCCTCGAGCTGTGGACCGGCCGGACGGTGCCGCTCGAGGTCATGCGCGCTGCCGTGCGCGAGCAGTGACCGTAGCGTCGCGGTACACCCGTGCAGGGAGCTCACGCGATGAGCGATCCCCAGCGCGCCGACACCGACCTGCAGGCGATCTTCGAGATCGACGGAGCGGCCGACGCCGGCGATCGACTGACGTCAGTCGATCGCGGCACGATGGGCGAGCTCGGCGAGGATGCGCTCGCTCCCGGAGAACCGCGTGTCGAGTTCGACCCCGGGGGGATACCGGGCGCTGAAATCGACATCGACCCGCTACCCGGGGCGGACGTCGAGTTCGAGACGATCGTCGGCGGCGATCCGTACATCGAGGTGGATGCGCAGGCGGGCGCGGCGCCGCCCGCCGAGGAGCAGACCGCGAGCGCCGCGCCGGCGCAGACAGGCGATCCCTCCGGCCTGACCAGAGCGACCCGCCGCGGCTCCTCGCAGCAGTTCCTGACCGACGTGATCGTCGATATGGGGCTCAGCTCCCGTAGCCAGGTAGAGGAAGCGCTCGAGAGCTCGCGCATCGCGGGCACCACCCCCGAGCGCGTGCTGCTCGACAACGGCGCGCTCACTCCGGACGCGCTCGCACGCGCGCTGGCCGAGCGCTACGGCTTGGACCATCTCGACCTGGGCATCTTCTCGGTCGACATGTCGGCCGCCAACCTGGTCAGCACGGCGGTCGCCAAGCGCTATCAGACAGTGCCGGTCGCGTTCGCGGACAAGCGCACGCTGCTGGTGGCGATGGCCGATCCCTCGAACGTGCTGGCGGTCGATGACATCGCGATCATGACCGGGTATGAGATCCGCGTCGCGGTCGCTCCGCCGGATGACATCACCGCGCTGATCTCACGCCTGGATCGCCTCGAAGACGTGGTCGGCGAGGCCACCGAGGTGCACGAGGAGTCCGACGAGGACGGCGCCGAGGTCGTCGCGCTGCACGAGACCTCCGAAGACGCGCCGGTCATCAAGCTCGTCAACCAGATCGTCGCCCAGGCCGTCGAGCGCGGCGCCTCCGACATCCACATGGCCCCGGACGGGCGCGAGCTACGGGTCCGCTTCAGGGTCGACGGCGTGCTGGCTGACGTCACGTCCGTCCCGCGGCGGATGGCCCCGGGCGTCGTCTCGCGGATCAAGATCATGGCCGAGCTGAACATCGCCGAGAAGCGCCTGCCGCAGGACGGCCGTGTCGGGCTGGTGATCGACGGACGGCACGTCGACCTGCGTGTCGTGACGCTGCCCAGCGTCCACGGCGAGGGCGTCGTGATGCGCGTGCTCGACAAGGCCGCGGTGGTGGTCGCGCTCGACAAGCTCGGCATGGCCGATCCGGAGCGCGAACGCTTCGAGCACTCATGCAAAGAGACGCACGGCGCTGTCCTCGTCACCGGACCCACCGGTTCAGGAAAGTCGACGACGCTGTACGCGGCGCTGCAGCTGCTGAACACACCCGAGAAGAACATCATCACGGTAGAGGATCCCGTCGAGTACGAAATGGTCGGCCTGACGCAGGTGCAGGTCTCCAGCAAGGTCGGCCTGACGTTCGCCGCGGGCCTGCGTTCGATGGTGCGTGCCGACCCCGACATCATCATGGTCGGGGAGATCCGCGACCGCGAGACCGCTCAGATTGCGGTCGAGTCAGCCCTGACGGGGCATCTGGTGCTCTCCACGCTGCACACCAACGACGCGCCGTCAGCGATCACCAGGCTGATCGAGATGGGGATCGAGCCGTTCCTGGTCGCCTCGGCGCTCGAGTGCGTGGTCGCGCAGCGGCTGGCCAGGATGCTGTGCCCGAGCTGCAAGCGCCGCACGATCATCCCCGCGAAGGTGTTGCGTGAGAACGGCTACAAGGCGCGTGTCGAACTGGAGGCCTACGAGCCGGTTGGCTGCCGGCGCTGCGGCGGCAGCGGCTACCGCGGCCGGGTCGGGCTGTATGAGGTGATGAAGATGACGCCGGAGATCCAGGCGATGACACTCGAACGCAGCCCGTCGGAGGCGATGCGCGACCTGGCGGTCACGCAGGGGATGACTCGCCTGCGCGACGACGGCCTGCAGAAGGTCAAGCAGGGACGTACCTCGATGGCCGAGATCGCACGTGTAATCGGCACCGGCTGAGAGCGCAATATCTGTCCAGCGGACCTTCGCCGCTACAGAGCGAGGCGCGAGCGGCCGATAGGCACCCCATGGACATCGATTTCGCTGACCTCCTGATGGAGGTCGTAAACCGCAAGGCATCCGATCTGCACCTCAGCTCCGGAGCGCATCCCACCGTCCGCGTGCGTGGAAAACTGACGCCGCTGGAGGAATACCCGAAGCTGTCTCCGACGGATACCCGGGAGATCGTCTACTCGATCCTCACCGGCGACCAGCGTCAGCGCCTTGAGACGAACTGGCAGCTGGACTTCGCCTACTCGATTCCGGGCCACGCGCGCTTCCGTGTCAACGCCTACTACCAGCGTGGCGCGATCGGCGCGGCCTTCCGTCTGATCCCGCACGGGCTGACCTCGATCGACGAGCTCGGGCTGCCTCCTGCGGTACACGAGTTCACCCGTCGCCCGCGAGGCTTCGTGCTCGTGACCGGCCCGACCGGCTCCGGCAAGTCCACGTCGCTGGCGGCGATGATCGACGAGATCAACGGCTCCCGCGAGGAGCACATCATGACGATCGAGGACCCGATCGAGTTCCTGCACGGACACAAGAAGTGCATCGTCAACCAGCGCGAGCTCGGCTCCGACGCACAGAGCTTCTCGATGGCCCTGACCGCCGCGCTGCGCCAGGACCCCGACGTGATCCTCGTCGGAGAGATGCGCGACCTGGAGACGATCTCGACCGCGCTGACCGCGGCTGAGACCGGTCACCTGGTGTTCGCCACGCTGCACACCCAGGACACCGCGCAGACGATCGACCGTATCATCGACGTGTTCCCCGCCCACCAGCAGGGGCAGGTTCGCGTGCAGCTGTCGGTCGCGCTCGAGGGCATCATGACCCAGCAGCTGATCCCCAATGCCGACGGCTCCGGCCGCGTGGTCGCGTGCGAGGTTCTCGTGCCCAACCCAGCGATCCGCAACCTGATCCGCGAGGGCAAGACCCACCAGATCTACTCGGTGCTGCAGACCAGCTCGGCTGCCGGCATGCAGACGATGGACACCTCGCTCGCGGGCCTCGTGCGTCAGGGCAAGATCACGCAGAAGCTCGCCGAAGCGCGCTCGACCACTCCGGAAGAGCTCAGGCGCCTGCTGGGTGCGACTTCGCTGGCGGCGGCGTAGGCACCGGCAGATGAGCACCTTCGTCTTCAAGGCAATCGACCTGACCGGCGCCAAGGCGCGCGGCGAGGTCGAGGCGGACTCCAAGCAGGCGGTCTCCGATCAGCTCAAGCAGCGCGGCCTGATCGTCCTGGACATCGCCGACAAGCACTCCTCGCGCGAGATCGAATTCGCGTTCATGAAGACGGTGAAGGCCAACGACCTGGCGATCTTCTCGCGTCAGCTGTCGACGATGATCTCCTCCGGGATGAGCATCCTGCGCTCCCTGTATGTGCTCGAGGAGCAGACCGAGAGCAAGTTCTTGAAGGAGACGATCGTCGCCGTGCGCAAGGACGTCGAGGCCGGCCTGTCGCTGAGCGATTCGATGGCGCGCCACCCGAAGGTGTTCAACCCGCTGTTCGTCGCAATGACGCAGGCGGGGGAGATGGGAGGCGTGCTCGAGGACGCGCTCGTGCGCGTCGCCGATCAGCTGCAGAAGGACGCAGCGCTGCGCCGCCAGATCAAATCCGCGATGGTCTACCCGACGCTCGTCGTGTTCTTCGCGGTTGGCGTGATGATGGCGCTCGTGGCATTCCTCGTGCCGGTGTTCGAGAGCGTGTTCAAGGAATTCGGAGGCTCGCTGCCGGCGATGACGCAGGTCTCGGTGCTGCTTTCGGAAATTGTCACCGGCTACTGGTGGGCCCTGTTCGGTGGCACCGCGGCCGTTCTGTTCGCGTTCATCAAGTGGAAGAAAACGACCTGGGGGCGCAAGCAGTGGGACCACTTCCGTCTGCGCGTGCCGATGAAGATCGGCACGATTGTGCAGCAGGTCGCCGTGGCGCGCTGGTCGCGTACGCTCGCGTCGCTCACAGCCGCCGGCGTACCGCTGCTGCAGGCGCTCGAGATCACCGGCAGAACGGGTGGCAACGTGGCGATCGAAGAATCGATGGACGGTGTGATCGCCTCCGTCAAGCGCGGCGGCACGATCGCTGCGCCGCTGGCGCAGGCCCCGATCTTCCCGGCGATGGTCACGCATATGGTCGGCGTCGGTGAGGAAACCGGCGCACTGGACGCGATGCTCGACCGCGTCGCCGAGTTCTACGAGGAACAGGTCGAGGCCTCGGTAAAGGCGCTTACCTCAATCCTCGAGCCGATCATGATCGTCGTGATCGGTGGAATCGTCGGCTTCATCGTGATCTCGATGTATCTGCCGCTGTTCGAAGTTTACAACCACATCGAATAGGCGCTGCGGAGGTTCAATCTCACGCCTTTCGGCGTGAGCTTGAACTCCTTCGCTTTGGCTTTGCCATGGTGGTGGCAAACCCGCGCCTTGTGATCGGGAACAAGCGCTCGTCAGCGTGGGTCGATTTTCACTCGCCTGCCCTTGTCGGTCTGATTCACTGACAGGGAGACTTCTCCATCTAGCAGTGCGAGTAGCTCTGCTCCGACTAGTTCGCGTCGCCAGCCTCGCAGTGTGCGTACTTCGGCCTCGGGCTCGTCCGCCCTGACGGCGGCGACGATCGCGTTTAGATCGGCGCGTGCGGCTAGCAGCTCGTAGGCGAGACCGGCCTCGCGTGCTCGGGCGCGTAGCAACGCCTCGCCGAGCGCGACGAGTGGGGCGTCGTCGGGTCTCGGCGCGGGTGGGCGCAGCGCTTGTGTGGGACGCTCCGGGGGTCGTTCGCGACCGCGCCTGACCGCATCCAGCAGATCCTCCGAGCGCCGCCCGCCGCCGGCGCCCACACCGCGGATCCGCTCGAGCTCGCCGCGCGAGGACGGCCTGCGCTTGGCGATCTCTACCAGCGTTGCGTCGCCCAGCACGCTCTGCACGGGGCGGTCGTTGCGGGCGGCGGTGCGCTCGCGCCATTCCACGAGCTCGCGCGCGATCGGCCCGGCGGAGGCGCTCAGGGTGCCGACGCGCGGCAAGCGCGCAAAGATCGTCTCCGGGTCGCGCTCGTCGCTGGAGAGCGCCAGCGGCTGGCACTCCTCGCGTGCCCATTCCAGCCGACCGAGCTCGGACAGGCGCCGCTCCAGCTCGGCGGACAGCTCGAGCAGGTGAACGACGTCCTCGCGCGCGTAGGCCATCTGCTCGTGCGACAGTGGGCGCGTATCCCAGCGCGTGAAGCTCGCAGTCTTGGCCACCCGCAGGCCGAGCACAGCGCTCAGCAGCGAGTCATATGAGGCCTGGGCCCCCAGCCCGGCGAACCCGGCTGCCACCTGCGTGTCGAACACGTTGGTGACCTCCGTCTGGAAGCCCCTGCGCATCAGCGCGACGTCCTGGCGCCCGGCGTGGACCACGATCTGGATCTCAGGGTCGGCGAGCACGTCCGCCAGCAGCGCACCGTCGAGGTTCTCCTGCAGTGGGTCGACGATTGCGATGCGCTCGCCGGAGCCGTCGACCGCGTCAGGGATCGCGAGCTGGACGAGACACAGCAACGTGCGGTATCGACCCTCGCCCATGAACTCGGTGTCGAGCGCCAGCCTGCCTGCTGCGCGAGCGCCGTCGGCGAGCATCTGAAGACGCTCCGGGTTGGACTCGGCGCTCATCCGCTCTTGGCTCCCGGGAGCAGCCACAGCACCCCGTCATTGTGCAGGCCGGCTGCGCGGGACACGTCGGTCCCGTGCGCGCGCACCCACAGCGCCGGTTCCGAGCACGCGGGGTTCACGGACTGTGCGTGGCGGGTGCAGAACGTGTTCAGGAACGCGTAGCGCACCTTTCCCTGCGCGATCAGCCGCTGCAGCGCCGCCACCGATGTGAAGACGCGACCGTTGTAGGTCGTGAGCACCAGGATCGGCCGCCCGTCCTGCACGATCAGCGAGCCGATCGAGGTCGCCGACTGCGCCGCGACCTCGTAGCGTGCGCTGCCCTGATGCGCGCGCAGGTAGGCGCTCAGGGGGCGCTGCTCATCGCCGGGCAGCGCACCGACATAGCCGGCGTCGCCGACGCGGTTGGCGATCGCGGTCACGTCGGTCGCGAACGGGACCGCGAGCACTGCAAGCAACGTGCTCGCCATCACCGCCGCGGGTGCCAGCAGTGCGCGTAGCCTCGCGGAGATGCTCGGCAGACGGGCGAGGAATGCCATCGCGATCGCGCCGAGCGCTCCGGCGAGCGTCACCCACCAAGCGAGCGGTCGTCCGTACAGCAGCCGCTCGGCGTAGTACACGAGGATCACGAGCGTTCCCACGAGGAACGCAAGGCGCAGGCGCCCGCGGCTCGACGCGGCCCACGCGACACCGATCCCGAGCATCGCGGCAACCGCCGGCGTGAAGCCTTCGACGTATCGCGGGTGCAGGCGGACCATGTGGCTGAACAGCACGATCCCCGTCAGCATCCACAGCCCCAGCCCGCCTGCCGCGGCACGACGCATGCGCCGATGCGCCTCGTCCTGCGGTTCCCCGCCCGTGGCCCGAAGCCCCCCGATCAGCGCCGGTATTCCCAACAGCAGGGCGATCAGCACCTCGATGCCGAGACGCTCGCCCGACAGAGGACCGATACGCGCCAGCAGACGTGTGGGAGACGGCGGCACGATTGGGATATGGTCGCGCTCGGATTGCGTGGCGACCGGGTACTTGTGACCGGGCTTGTAGCTCGTCGATGTCGGTTCCGGGGATTTGGAGCCCAGGCGATCGGTGCCGTTGAACACGAACGCCGCGTTCCACGCGCTGCCGTTCGTCGAGCCGATTGCGTATGGCCTGTCGTGGGCGGGAAACAGGAGCGTGGCGGTCAGCCACGACAGCGCCACCGCCACGTACACGAGCGCGGCCAGACCGACACGCAGCACGCGGCTCGAGCGCGAGCCGGTGAGACCTAGATACGCGAGCAACGCGATCCCGGGCAGCGCGACGATCGACTCGAGCAGCTTGACGTCGAAGGCGACGCCGAGCGCGGCGGCACCCGCCAGCAGCCACGCCGTGCGCCCGGTCTCGACAGCGCGCACCACGAGCAACAGCGCGAGCACCAGCAGCATCATCATCACCCCATCCATCGTGTCGCTGCGTGCGGTGATGACGGTCACGGGCAACACCGCGATCGCGGCGGCCGCCGCGATGCCGGCTGTCGGACTCCACATCCGCCGTACCGCCTCGAACAACAGCGGCACCGCCGCAATCTCGGCGAGCGCCTCCGGCAGCTTCAGCGTCGTGGCGCTGAGGCCGAGCAGCTTCACGCTGGCGACCTGAAGCCACAGATCGACGGGCGGCTTGTCGATCGAGACGCTCCCCCCGGGCTCGAACGCACCGAAGAAGAAGTTGTGCCAAGACATCGCCATGCTGCGCACGGCCGCGTCGTAGAACGGGTCAGGCGGAACGCGGTTGATGTACAGCAACCGCAGTACTGCAGCGCCGGCTGTGATCGCCGCCACAACTGCCCACTGCGCGAGCAGCCCGGGTCTTCTCATGCCGGGAACGCTAGTCTCATCGGCTCGTGGCCCGCGAAGACAGCGACAACGAGGATCAGGCACAGGCTGCTCATGAGCCGCGGGAGTGTATGCCCTGCCGCGGGACCGGTCAGGTGATCTCCAACCTGGGCGGGACGCCGAGCAAGATCGCGTGCCCGTGGTGCGACGGCGGTGGCGTGCGCCTCGCGGACGTCAACGCTCAGTCGCGATGGCCGACCGAGGAGGAGTCCGTCGCAGATGCGGCTGCGGGCTCCGAGCCGGCCGCGCCGGCCGCCTGACGCTCCCGGGCTTCTGGATCGGTGAAACCGCCGAGTGCGCCGGGTCATGCCCCTTGCGGTGCTCATGCGTCCAAACGTTCGTGCACCTATAAAGGTCATCTCGCCAAGGGTCGATGCAGCGGCAGATAAGCCAGTGCCGAGGTGCCAAGGCAGAGTATCTAGTGAAGATGCGTAGCAAAGCCGGCGGCTCTCGAGAGGGGGACGCATCGCCGCTTGAGGCGATTACCGAGGGCTGGCGCCCTGTAACCGGATCCTAGGAGGATCACATGTTGTATCGACTGCGCCAGCGCTCGAAGGAGGAGGGTGGTTTCACCCTTATCGAGCTCCTGGTGGTTATCCTGATCATCGGCATTCTGGCCGCGATCGCCATTCCGTCGTTCCTGAACCAGAAGAGCAAGGCGTATGACGCTTCCGCCAAGGAGGTCGCGCGCACCGCTCAGACCACGGCCGAGACGTACGCGACCGACCACGGTGGGGAATACACCGGTATGACGACCGCGGAACTGCAGAAATATGAAACAGGTTTGAAAGGCTGCCCCCCGACGGGTAACGCCTGCTTCCTTGAAGCGAAAGTCATCGAAGGTGGTAAGGGATACGAAGTCATCGCCAAGGCCAACAACACCGAAGACGAATTCAAGATCATCAGGAAAGAATCTGGCGAAGTCGAACGTACCTGCAAAAGCCCGAAATCAGGATGCTCTGGTTCTTCAAGCGGTAGCTGGTAGTCGTCACATCCGAAGCTCAACGCTTCAGATGAGTATCGACGCGAGAGGCGGCCCACGGGCCGCCTCTCCGCGTTCTCAGTGCATCAGTCAATCGAGTGTGCACCGCCGGCCCTTTGTTGTGCACCCCGTCGGTCCTGGGTGGGCATCCCGGCCTTTGGGTACGCACCGCCGGCTTTTGGGTGTGTGTTTCGGGGCGGCGTGAATGAGCCCGACCCGGCGCCATGGGCGGCGCAGCGACTCAAGTGCCGGATGCAGGATGTCGATCAGGAGAAATATGGAGGCAGCAACCTTCGCCGGAGTCCTCGGTGCGATCGTCGGTTCGTTCCTGAACGTCGTCGCCTATCGGCTGCCCCGCCACGAGTCGCTGATCACCCCGGCCTCTCACTGTCCTGGCTGCGGCACGCCGGTGAAGCCATACGACAACATCCCGATTCTCTCCTGGCTGCTGCTGCGTGGTCACTGTCGCAGTTGTGGCGGTTCGATCTCGGCTCGCTATCCGCTCGTGGAGGCGCTCACAGCGGCCCTCTGCGTTGGCGCGGTGCTCGTACACGACACCGCTGCCGGCATCGCGCTGAGCGTCGTGCTGATCCTGCTGATCGTGCCCGCCGCTTTGATCGATCTCGAGTACCGCGTGATCCCCAACCAGATCACCGCGCTCGGCGCTGTGCTGGCGATCCTCATCGGCCTCGGCCTGGACCCCGGCGGTGAGCCCGGACGGCTGATCGCAGGCCTGGCGGCCGGAGGCTTCCTGCTGATCGCCGCCCTCGCCTACCCCGGCGGCATGGGGATGGGAGACGTCAAGCTCGCAGGGATGATCGGTCTGTTCCTCGGGGCGGCCGTGGCTCCGGCGCTCCTGATCGCCCTGCTTACAGGTGTTCTGCTCGGAGCGGTCGTGATCGCACACAAGGGGGCGCAGGAGGGTCGCAAGACGAAGATCCCGTTCGGCCCGTTCCTCGCGCTGGGGGCGTTGGTGGCCGTATTCGTAGGACCACAGCTTGTCGATGTCTACGTCACTCACTTCCTTCACTAAAGCGCTACCGACTTGCCGCCGATACCCCATGTGCGGCCGACCCGTCCACTGACCGAAAGCGGCCAAACGCCACATGCAAATCCCCTCACTCAACATGAAACTTCCACTCAAGCTCGGCCGCCAAGCCGGCGCCGACGTCGTCGGGCTGGACATCCAGCCGGGATTCGTCGCGGCGGTCAGGGCACGCGTCAACGGCTCGATCGTGCCCGAGCAGGCGGCCGCGCTGCCGCTCCCGGGTGACGCGGTCCGCGACGGCGAAGTGATGGACGAGACAGTGCTCAGCGACGTGCTCCGCGAGCTGTTCTCCACGAGCGGCCTGAGCAAGCGCGTCCGGATCGGCGTGGCCAACCAGCGCACCGTGCTGCGGACGCTCGAGCTTCCCCCGGTCACCGACCAGAAGGAACTCGCCGCCGCCGTCACCTTTCAGGCGCAGGATCAGGTGCCGATGCCGCTGAGCAACGCGGTGATGGACTTCCACCCGCTCGGTATCGTCGACACTCCCTCCGGCCCGCGCCAGCGCGTGGTCCTGGTGGCGGCTCAGCGCGACATGATCGAACGCCTGCTCGGCGCCGTGCGCAACGCCGGCCTGAGCCCTGAGGGGGTCGACCTGTCGGCGTTCGCGCTGATCCGCTCGCTGTACCGTCGTGACCCCGAGCCTAACCCCGAGCAGACGAGCCGCGTGCTCTACCTGAACGTTGACGGTCTGACGAACCTGGCGATCGCCGAGGGTACCGTGTGCCGCTTCACGCGCGTCGTCGGCAGCGGGCTCGAGGGCATGGCTGGCGAGCTCGCCGAGCGCAGGAGCATCGCTCTGGCAGACGCCCGCGAGCTGCTTGCCGGGGTCGACCTCACCGCTCCCGTCCCTACCGAGCAGGAGATCGGTGCCCCCGAGGGCGAGACGCCCGAGCTCTCCCTCGAGACGGATGCGTCCGGCTCGAGCGAGCAGGGCGCCAGCCCACAGGAGGCCGAGGAGTCCGAGCGCGCGATGAGCTACGAGGAGCTAGCGGCTGCCGAAGCGGCTGACGAAGCGCCGATGCCGTCCTCCGACGGGGACCTGCGGACAGTGCTCGAGAACGGGATCCGCGACATCTCCGGTGAGGTCCGTAACTCACTGGACTTCCACCGCTCTCAGGACGGCGGAGGTGAGGTCTCCCACATCGTGCTCAGCGGCTCCGTACGCGACATCCCCGGCTTCGCCGAGGCGCTGCAGGCGTCGCTCGGCGTGGATGTGCGCTGCGAGGAGTTGGCCCAGCCCGAGGGAGGACTCAACGCAAACGTGTCAGCGCATCGTCTTGCTGTTGCGACCGGACTGGCCTCTGCGGAGATACCGCAATGAGAGCCGTAAACCTGATCCCCGCGGACCAGCGAAGCGGCGCGTCCGTCGGCGCCGGGCGCTCGCAGGGTGGCGCCTACGCCGTGCTTGGCCTGGCTCTTGGTGTAGCGCTGCTCGCGCTGCTCTACGGCAGTGCCCACCACGAGGTCGGCGCTCGCCGCGCGGAGGCCGCCTCGATCACCGCTGAAGCCGAAAGCGCCCATGCGGCCGCCGAACAGCTCGCCCCGTACACGAGCTTCATCGCGCTGCGTGAGCAGCGCGCACAGGCCGTTTCGACGCTCGTCGACTCCAGGTTCAACTGGGCCCAGGTGTTCCATGAATTCGGTCGCGTGATCCCTGCGCAGACCTCGATCTCCTCCCTCGGCGGCACGATCGGAACGGAAGCGAACGGCGCCAGCGCTCCGTCCAGCTCCTCCAGCAACCCGTCGAGCTCCTCCGGCGCTTCGAGCGCCCCGGCAGCGCCCGTGGCATCCGCTACGCCTCCCGGCAGCATCCCGTCGTTCACGCTAAGCGGTTGCGCCACCAGCCAGCCGGTCGTCGCGCAGACGCTCCAGCGCCTACGCCTGATCCAGGGCGTGAGCAAGGTAACGCTCACGAGCTCCGTCGCGGCCTCCTCGGGTGGCAGCGGTGGTGGCACCGGCTGTCCCGCCAAGGGTCCTGTCTTCACGATTCAAATCACCTTCGACCCGCTGCCCAGCGCGGCAGCAGTGACGTCCGTGACCAAGACCGTCTCGGACTCGGGAACGAGCGCAAAATGACCGGACGCGACCGCATAGTCCTGATTGTCGTGATCATGCTGGCCGTGCTTGGCGGGGCGTGGATGCTCCTCGTCTCGCCCGAGCGTCAGAAGGCGAGTCAGCTCGGTACCCAGGTCACGGCCGCCCGCGCCCAGCTTTCAACAGCTGAGGGCGCGCTGTCGGCCGCGCGCACGGCGCAGTCGCAGTACGCGACGGCGTACGCGTCCGTGGTCAGCCTCGGCAAAGCCGTCCCGCCGGGTGAAGAAGTGCCGTCGCTGATCTACCAGCTTTCGCAGGCGTCCGACAAGAAGAACGTCCAGTTCAGCTCGATCGTCTCCAGCTCCGGCACGGACTCGAGCTCATCCTCGAGCACGCCCGCGGCGGCCGGTGCGGTGGCGAGCGCTTTCACGCCGATGCCCTTTACGTTCGTGTTCGAAGGGGGCTTCTTCGACCTCGAACACCTCTTCCGTCAGCTGACGAGCTTCACGACGCGGACCTCTGCCGGCGATCTGCAGGTCAGCGGCCGCCTGCTGACGGTGCAGAGCGTCAAGCTCTCGCCGGTCACCACGAGCGTTCAAGGCAGCCATCCGAGCGAACTGGCCGGCACAATCAGCGCGACCGCGTACGTGCTGCCCGCCAGCCAGGGGCTCACCGGCTCGGCGACTCCAACTGCACCCACCGGCGCAGCCACCACGCCTGCCTCGTCCACCGCAGCGTCGAGCTCCGCGACTGCGCCCGCGATCGTGAGGGTGAACCCATGACCGATTTTCTGAACTCCATCAAGGCGGATCTGCTCGACCGCCGGATGCTCCCGCTCGTGGCGGTCGTCGTCGTCGTGCTGCTCGCTGCGATCGGCTATGCCGTGTTCGGCGGCGGCTCCAGCTCGACCACGCGGACGGCCGTCGTATCGCGAGGTCCTGCGGTCGCTACGTCGACTTTGGCGATCAGCCAGAGCACCCACGAAGATGCGGTCGCCGAGACGACCGCCGGCACTCAGCACAGTGGGAAGGCACACAACCCGTTCACGCCGCTGACGCACCCGAAGTCGACAGCGTCCTCGGCTTCCGCCAGCACGCCCGCCTCATCGTCGAGCTCCTCGTCGAGCTCGAGCTCGGGATCGTCGTCCAAAGGCGCTGAACCGACGCCGGCGACTCCGACCAAGCCCACCACCCCGGCGAAGCCCAAGACCGTCTACCACGTCGCTGTGCTGTTCGGAGCGGTCCCAGCCGGTGCCGCTCCGCAGAGCGCGCAGCTGACCCCGTACGAGAACCTCAAGCTGCTGACGCCGCTGCCGTCGACTTCTCCGCTGATCGTCTTCAGGGGCGTGACCGCCGGCGGCAAGAGCGCAACCTTCACGCTGGTCGGCGAAGCGATCCTGCACGGAAACGGCTCGTGCCTGCCCAGCGCGTCACAGTGCCAGGCGATCGACCTGCGCCCCGGTCAGGCCGAGCAGCTCGAATACCTGCCTCCCACCGGCGTTGCCGTCGTCTACGAACTGCGTGTCGTGAGCATCGCCTCCAGCAAAGCATCCGCGGCGGCCGCGGGCCACGTTCTGCGCGGCGAGTCGAAGGCTGGACGCGCGCTGCTCAGGAGCGCCGGCCTCGGGCTACTCCCGTTCCTGCGTTACTCCAGCCAGCCTGGCGTGCTGGTCTTTGCTCCACACAGGGCATCGGCCGCCCACGCCCACGCCGCCCGGCACCGGCGCCACAGGCGCTGAGCGCTCAGCAAATAAGCTAGGAGCCGTGGAGCTCCGTCTGATAACCGCCGGCGAGTCGCACGGCCCTGGCCTGACTTGCATCGTCGAGGGTCTACCCGCGGGCCTCGAGCTCTCACCCGAGGATCTCAATCGCGACATGTCGCGCCGTCAGCTCGGCCACGGCCGCGGCGGACGGATGAAGATCGAGCGCGACGGCGCGGAGGTGACCGCCGGCGTGCGCCACGGGCGTACGCTCGGCGGCCCGATCGCGCTGCAGGTGAACAACCGCGACTACGCGAACTGGGAGGAGCGGATGAACCCGTGGCCGGTCGACGAGGACGTCGCCGAGGTCCATCTGCCGCGCCCGGGCCACGCCGACCTGGTCGGAACCCAGAAGTACAAGCAGAGCGACGTGCGCAACATCCTCGAGCGGGCCTCCGCGCGCGAGACCGCGGCGCGCGTGGCGGGCGGAGGTCTGTGCAAGGCGTTTCTTCGCGCGCTCGGTGTCGAGGTCCGCTCGCACGTCATCCAGATCGCCTCCGTGCATGCTTCCGAGCGCGAGCTCTCGCTCACGGTGGAGGACTTCGCCGACGTCGACAGCTCGCCGGTGCGCTGCCTGGACGCGGATGCCTCGAAGACGATGGTGCGGGAGATCGACAAGCTGCGCAAGGCCAACGAGTCGCTCGGCGGCGTGTTCGAGGTGCAGGCGTTCGGCCTCGTGCCGGGGCTCGGCTCGCACATCTCCTGGGAGGAGCGCCTCGACGGGCGCCTGGCGATGGCGATCTGCTCGATCCAGGCGCTCAAGGGCGCGGCGATCGGCGATGCGTTCACGGTCGCCGGCCTGCCTGGCTCGAGCGCTCACGACGAGATCTTCTTCTCGCCCGAGCGCGGGTACTACCGCGAGACCAACCACGCGGGTGGGCTGGAGGGCGGCATGACGACAGGCTCGCCGCTGGTCGTGCGCGGCGCGATGAAGCCGCTGCCGACGCTGACCAAGCCGCTGCGCTCGGTCGACACCGAGACACATGAGCCGGCACAGGCGCTGCGCGAGCGCACCGACTCCTGCACCGTGCCGGCGGCAGGCGTGGTCGGCGAGGCAATGGTCGCGCTCGTGCTCGCCGACGCCTACCGACGCAAGTTCGGCGGCGATCACATCGACGACGTGCGGCAGGCCGTGGACGCCTACACAGACAGAATCGGATGGCATTCGTCCTGATCGGCTTCATGGGCGCCGGCAAGTCGACCGTCGCCGGTGAACTTGCCACAGCTCTCGGTAGCGAGGCGCTCGACAGCGACGCGCTGCTGGCTGAGCGCCTCGGCCACCCGGTCGCGCAGGAGTTCGCGCAGAACGGCGAGCTGGCGTTTCGGGCCGCGGAGGAGGAGCTGGTCTGCGAGCTGCTCGCACAGACCGCTCCGGAGACGGTGGTCGCGCTCGGTGGCGGAAGCGTGCTCGCCGAGCGCGTGCGCGCGGCGCTCGCCGGTCACGTGACGGTGCTGCTGGATGTCGACGCTGACACCGCATGGGGGCGCGTGAGGGCGTCGGTCGCACAAGCGGCGACGGAGCGTCCACTCGCTCGCGACCCCGACGAGTTCCGCTCGTTGCACGCGAGTCGCCGCGCGCTTTACGAGGACCTGGCGGACGCGATCCTCACCGACCTGCCGCCCGGCGGCGCGGCGCGCGCGGCGCCTGCCCTGCGCTCGCTCGCGGTGACGCCCAAAGGTACTCGGCTGCTGTGGGCCAGCTCCGCCTCAGGCGAGTACCCCGTGCTGATCGGTCGCGGGCTTGTGAGCACCGGCGACGCAGGGCAGATGACCGCGGTCTGGCCGCTCGACCGAGCGCGCTCGCGCGCGTTCTGCGTCAGCGACGAGACCGTCTCGGCGCTCTATGGCACACGCCTCGGTGAGCTCGCTGGCACGGTCGCGATCGCTCCGGGTGAGGCTCAGAAGACACTGTCCAGCGCCGAACGAGTATGGCGCGCGCTGGTCGAGGCCGACGTCACCCGTGCCGATCATCTGGTCGCGCTCGGCGGCGGCGTGGTCGGCGACCTCGCGGGCTTCTGCGCCGCTACCTATCAGCGCGGGGTGCCAATCGTTCAGGTGCCAACCACGCTCGTCGCGCAGGTCGACTCCGCCTACGGCGGCAAGACGGGCGTGGACTTGCCGCAGGCTAAGAACTACGTCGGCGCGTACCACCAGCCGACGGGAGTGCTCGTCGACCCCGACACGCTCTCCACGCTTCCTCGCGCGGAGCTCGCCGCCGGTTGGGTCGAGGTGCTGAAGACGGCTCTGATCGCCGGCGGCGGGCTGTGGGACACGGTCGCCGCGGGTGGGGAGCCAGATGAGCGCACGATCCTCGCGTGCGCGCGCACCAAGCTCGCGGTCGTGGCGGCCGATGAGCGCGATGCCGGTGCCCGCCAGGTGCTGAACCTCGGGCACACGGTCGGCCACGCGATCGAGACAGCCACCGGCTACTGCCGTTACCGCCACGGAGAAGCCGTCGGCCTCGGGCTGCTGGCCGCGTTGCAGCTCTCCGGGCAGCAGCAGCTGCGCGGTCAGGTGCGCGAGCTGATGCTCGAGCGCGAGCTGCCCGTGACGCTCGACGGGCCCCCCGTCGAGGAGATCGTCGAGGCGCTCGCCCGCGACAAGAAGCGAATCGGTTCGAGTGTCCCGTTCGTCCTCGTGCGGGCGCCCGGCGAGGTCGAGTTCGGCTGCGAGGTCGCCCCCGACGAGCTCACGGCGGCCATCGCGGAGCTGGCGCTATGAGCGGCCCGGGCAACCGCGTTGAGGTCATGCACGGCGTCAACCTCGATCAGCTGGGTCGCCGCGATCCGCTGCTCTACGGCACGCTGACGCTCGCGGAGCTCGAGCGCCAGATCGCCGACGACGCGCGCGATCTGGGGCTGGCGACCCACTTCTTCCACACCAATCACGAAGGCGAGTTCGTCGAGCACCTGCACGCGTTGCGCGGCCCGCCCGTGCAGGCCGACGCGATCCTGCTGAACCCCGGCGCCTGGACGCACTACGCGTGGGCGCTGCGCGACGCGCTGGAGATCGCCGGGTTGCCGGCACTGGAGATCCACCTCTCCGACGTCGAGAACAGAGAGCGATGGCGGCGAGTCTCGGTGATCCGGGAGCTGTGCTTCGCGACCGTCTCCGGCCAGGGCCCGGGCGGCTACCGCGAAGCGCTAGAGCAGTTGCGCGATCACCTCCAGGGGCGCCAGAGGTGATGGCCCCCAGTGCCATGCCTGCCGGGCCCGGTCGCGTGGGGCAGCTCGCCGGCGAGCTCGTCGAGCTCGAGCTGGACGCACTGCTGGTCGACTCGCTCGTGGACGTGCGCTACCTGTCGGGGTTCACCGGCAGTCACGCGCTGGTGCTGGTCGTTGCAGACCAGTCGGCCGGGAAGCTCGGCGGCCATCGCTTCCTCAGCGACTTCCGTTACACGACGCAGTCAGCTGAGCAGGTGATCGGTGCGTTCGCGCGCGAGACCGTCCCGGGCGATCTGCTCGACGCGCTGGCGACCTGGCTGTCGGAGCGCACCGGGCGGCTGGGCTTCGACGACTCGGGCCTCACCGTCAGGCAGCACACACGACTTGCCGAGAAGCTCGGAGCGGGCTGGGAGCTCGTCCCGTGCACGGGAGCCGTGCAGCGGCTACGCGCGGTCAAGGACGGTGATGAGATCGAGCGCATCCGCGCCGCGTCGGAGCTGGCAGACGAGGCGCTTTCCGGCGTGCTGGAAGGCGGCCTGGCGGGCCGCACCGAGCGCGAGGTCGCGATCGAGCTCGAGCTGCGCATGCGACGCCTCGGCGCGCAGGCTCCGAGCTTCCCCTCGATCGTGGCGGCCGGCGCCCACGGCGCGCTGCCGCATGCGGAGCCGCGTGCCGAGGCGATCCCCGCCGACGTGCTCGTGACGATCGATTGGGGCGCGCTGCACGAGGGCTACTGCTCGGACTGCACGCGCACGTACGCCACGGGCGAGGCGATCTCCGCGCTGGCGCGGGAGATCTACGAGCTCGTGCTGTCAGCCCAGGAGAGTGGCCTGGAGGCCGTAAAGGCCGGGCCCACGGGCCGCGAGGTGGATGCAGCGGCGCGCGAGGTGATCGAGCGCGCGGGCCACGGAGAGCACTTCGGCCACGGTCTCGGGCACGGCGTGGGCCTGGAGATCCACGAGAGGCCGCGCCTGTCGCGGACGGCGGGAGATGAGCCGCTGCGCAGCGGCAACGTCGTCACCGTCGAGCCGGGCGTCTACCTGCCCGGGGAGCTCGGCGTGCGGATCGAGGATCTCGTGGTCGTGCGCGAGGGTGCTCACGAGGTACTAAGCGGTCTGCCCAGGGGGCTGACCATGATCTCCTGAGCCGGCGTCGCAGACCCTGTGCCGGCGAGTCGCGTAAGACGCCTGCGCACGAGCCGTGGGGAGTAGAGGACGAGTCCCAGCGCGACGCTCAGGGGCACGGTCCAGATGAGGAAGATCGCCGATTGCACGTCGGGGCTGGCGCCACCGGCGGACAGCTTGTGCAGCGCCCACCACGGCGCTACGACGACCACCAGCGACAGGATCGGCGTGCTGCTTCCCACGCCGTCGAGCTCCCAGGCGAACAGCGCGATCAGGAACGGGAGCATGTAGTAGCCGGTGTCCCACGTATCCAGCATGCAGCGAAGCAACAGCGCCAACGCCAACAACAGCAGCGTGTCGCGGCGGTCGATCGGCCGGCCTTCGCGCTTGCGTTGCAGCCACAGAGCGCCCGCCAGGCCGAAGCCGACGAGCACGATCAGCGGGTGGCTGACCAAGCCCGTCCAGGCCGGACCCGCGCGATAGCCATGCAACGGGATGCCGAACAGCGAGTGCAGCAGTGGGCCGTGGTGACCGAAGAACCACCACACCTGCCATGGTTGGAAGATCCCCCCGGACGAGAGCGTGCCGGCGGTCGAGCCGCCCACGGCGCCACGCCCCGACGTGGCGAGAGCGAGCGGCGCGAGAATCGCCGCTGTGGTGACAGCTGCGCTCACCAGGCCCTGCAGCCGGCGCCCGCGAGGCAGCGCCAGCAGCACCGGCCCGATCGCCAGGACAGCCCACTCCTTGTTCGCGACGGCCAGGCCGAGCAGCACGCCGGCCCAGACGGCACGACCGCGGCCGACCGGGGGGCGGGCGGCTACCAACACCGCGGCCACGCACAGTGCGGCGCCGAGCAGCTCCTCAGGGTGACCCTGTTCGAGCGCGCTCAGCGCGAGTGGGCTGGCCGTGCAAACTCCGATCGCGATTGCTGCTGCAAGCATCGAGCCGCCAGCTATGCGGGCGCGCGACGCCAGCCACACCGCTAGCACGGCGGTTGCCAGCAGGCAGGGCAGCGCGACCATCCGATATACCGCCAGCGCGCCGCCGCCCCATAGCCCGGGGGCCAGTGCGAACGGCGCGCGCTCGATCAGCGAGCCGCCGTATGCGGGCGCGAGCCGCAGGAATTCGGCGAGGTGTCCGCGCACGAGCGCATCAAACGCTCCTCGCGCCTCGACTTCGTAGTCGTTCCACGCGAACGAGTAAAGGCCCAGCCACGCCATCGCCGCGCAACAGGCCGCCGCAGCGGAAGCGAACAGGGCGTTCTCGCGCAGGGCAGAGCGCATGGTTTGCCATCGGCGCCATCGCCGCGGGCCTTGAGCCGATTGGGTCAGATCGACCGTTGGCGGACCTTGCCGCAGCGCGTGGAACGGTCGCCCGTCCGCTCTGGTCGCAGGTCGCTCTATCGGCTGCGGCGCAGCGCGCGCACGAGCACCCCCGGGTGCAGGGCCATCTTCGCCCCGAGCTTCAACGCGAGCGTGCTGAGCGCCAGCCACGGGCGCAGGTGCGGGCTGATGCGTCTTATCCGCCCGTCGGCATCCAACTCGCAGATCATCGCGTCGGTCAGCCTGAACGGTCCGACCGTGCCCTCGCCGAGGACCACGCGCACCCTCCCGTCGCCGAGCTCCTCGTGCCAGTCCAGTGCCCCGATGCTGGAGTAGACGGCGCTCAGCAGGATGCGGACGTCCTCACGGCCACGGAACACCATGTGCCCGGAGATCGGTGACACGAGCTCCACGTCAGGCGTCAGCGTCTCGATGAGCGCCGCGATGTCCTTGGCGTCGGACGCCGCCCTGTAGCGAGCCACAGCATCGTCCATCGGATGATCCTCTCACATGGGGCGCAAGGCCCAGGGAGTGAGCGTGGCGCCCTTTGGACCTATGCCTAAGAGGACAGGAGCATCGTCACCCCGCGCTCGTCGGGCACGATGTGCGCCAACGCTGGGATGGCCGCGAACGCGGTATCGGCAGAGACGAGTGCTTCGGCGCCCGCGCTCAGCGCAGCAGCCGCCAGCACAGCGTCGAACGCCCCGAGCTGTTCGGTCCGCTCGAAGATCGACAGCCCGTCGTGTAGATGCTCGCCGGTCACAGCCAGCAGAGGGGACAGGAGATCGGAGTAGTCATTACCGAGGGCGACGGCGTCGGCACGGCTGCGCCGACGTGCGCGAACATGCACGAACTCCTGAATCGCCTCGAGGGTCGTCGTAGCTTGGAGTTCGCGGTCCGCCACGGCAGCGATCAGACGGCGGGACGGATCTCGCAGCGGGTGCTCAGCGCCCTTCGCGTAGACGAGGACGGTCGTGTCGAAGACGATCATCCGTGGCGACCGCGCAACTGCGCGAGCTCGCTGCGGAGCTCTGACGGCTGCGGCACCTGCATGTCGGCTGCGTCCAGCAGGCGGCGACCGGCGGAACGACGCCGCGCGTCGGGGTTGCTCACACCGCGATCTATCGCCTCGCGGACCACGGCAGCGACCGAGATGCCTCGCTCTCTAGCCACCGCGAGGATCCGCTGGTGACGCTCATCGTCCAGCAGGATCTGCAGTCGATGCTCCAGTGGCATACACATACTGTAGCATGAGCATATGGGTGCGTAGAGCGTCTCGGTAGGCTCAGTGGTGACATGCGATACAGGAGCGCCGCGGTCGGCCGGTGATAGCCATAGTATCTACGGCGTATATACATTTGCTATCGCGGAGCGTAAACAGACCACACCCACATGCCCGCCCCTGGGAGCCTGCAACGAACAGCCGCTCCCAATCACCCCAGATGACAGGACTGAAGGCCGTCATCTGATGTCAGCGCCGCGCCTCTGCACGGCGCAACACACACATCAAGCCTCTAGAGAAGCTGTTAGGCAGAACTCCATGTCAACATAGATATTTGCCGCGCTTTTTCGACCTGGCGCGTCGTAGCCCTCTGCGTGGTCAATCGCTCGTATGCTTGACTCGCATCACGTTCCCCGAACCACTTCAATGTTTGGCTCTAGAAGGACTGATTTCCCCTGATCAGCACGAATCAATTCTGAAACGTGTCTAGAACGTATCAACGCGATCGGACGGAACTGCTGCGGAGCATCCGCCAGGTCGCAATTTTAGGTCGGGCAAACAACTGTTCGCCCGACCTGACGACGAACCCCGTTGTCCTAGTGACCGATCCGGTCGAGCAGGGCGAACACTGCCCCGCTCGCCGGGGGGAGTTGCGTCACGACACCAGCACGGAACGCGGCTGCGAGCGCTTGAGCTGAATGCTCTACTGAACGCGCGAGGGGATCACCGGGCAGCGAGGCCGTCTCGCTTGGATCAGTGCCTTGTGTCCTGCCCGCGTGTTCGAGGGCGACCGCCGTCTCAGCGAGAACCCGCGCGACGCCGTTTTTTGTAACGGGATTTGGCCCAGGAACCTCGTCGGGTTGCTTCAGCCACGCAGCCAGCGGCTTTAGCAGCGCAGCCGAATCGGCTGCTGCCGCTGCACTGAACGGCGGTCGTGGTGCCAGATATCCCTCTAGCTGCAACGCGGCATCGTGTTCGCGCTCGCCTCGGAGCTGCCTCAGTCCCTCGATCGCCCAGTGTCTCAGGGCGAATTCGGCCACCGCGAGGACCTGTGGCGGCTCTTGCTCAGCTCGCCAATTCTGAGGATGAAACTGGAGGCTCGCTGCTCGGTGGACGGCCTCCGCTGCGCCTGCGGCCTTCTGGCGGCGTAGCTGGAGCGTCAGGGCATCGAGGAAACGCAGTGCGACCGGAGGGCGACGGCGCTGCGCTCGTGGAGGCGTGGCGCTTGCTCTCAACTTCCGCGCATACATCGTTTCGCCGTAACGGATGGTCATGCCGGCGAGCAGACATGCTTCGGCAACGTCGTTCGCGCCCAGCGTGTCCACAACTTTGTGATCCTCGTCGTAGGCGCGAATCCGAACGTGCTTAGGATCGCGGTAGTCGATGCTCAGGTCGAGTCGTGGATAGACGTTCCCGCGCTCCGACTCGTACAGGTAGACGGCACTGGCCATACCCTTGAGGTGGCCGGAGTTACCCGGTCCAGGCTGATCGGCAGACATTCTTTGGTGTCTCCTTGTATTCGGACCCGGTTCTTGCCGGGTCGTTGTCGTTGGGCCGCGAAGCGGCGTACTTCGAGCGTAGCGCGATGCGTCCTCAGATGCGAGAGGTCGGGCCTTGGCCGTCCGCCACCGCTCCTAGTCTCGATGCGTGCATGTGATCGTCCACGAAGGCGGCTTCGCTCTCGGCTGGAACGCGCTGGTCGCGCTTGGGACATTGGCGCTCGCTCTCGGGACGTTCTTCCTCGCATTGCAGGCGCGCAACGAGGCGAGGGCGGTCAAGCGAGAGTCGCAGCAGATCGCCGAGCAGGTCACGCTCCAGCGTGAGCAGCTTGACGCCGGGCAGCGGCCCTACGTCATCCCCTTTGCCCCCACTGATTGGTCATGGAAGGATGGAATTGGGCGCTACGCGCAGGAGCAATGGAAGTACCTGCTGCCCGTCAAGAACGCCGGACCTGGCGCCGCCCTCAACGTCCAAGGCAGCCTCGACTTCGGTCCTCCTAGCGGCGTCAAAGCGCCGATCATCAGGACGAGCCTCGCTCCCGGCGACAGCGACGACCTACGGCTGCACGTCGAGGCGGCGTGGTCCCAAGGGGTCGATTGGAAGAACGTCGCTGGCTGGCTCGACTACGAAGATGCGCAAGGTGGCCGGTGGCGCACCGAGTTCCGCATCGCACAAGAAAACAGCGCGCGCTACGTGAACGTCAGGGACGTGCGTCTCTTGATGCGACCGGACGGTACGCCCACTGGCTAGCAGTAGTGGGAGCCACGCGCCCTGCGAGTCTGTGGCTCAGTCGAGCAAAGTTAGTGGCGCATACTCCGCCATGATCTTGCGCTCGGTGTCACCGAAAAGAATGATGACAACGCCTCCAGGCTCCAAGCCAGTAACGACACCCACCCCGAAGTTAGGGTGGGTCACCCGTTGCCCTATCGCCAGCCGATCGGCTGAAGGACCGACATTCGTCGGGCCGATCTTGGAAAAGTCAACCATGACCATCTCAGGCTCATCCCGGCGCGCCAGCCGCCTAACGATGTCCAGCGTCTCCTCGGCTAGATCGCGCACGGTGCGTGTGTCGCCAGCCGGTGCGGGTGTCGCCTCCTCGATGGCCGTGAGCTTGGGCTCAAGGTCAGACCACCACTTGGCGAAGGCGTTATCCAGACGAGCGCTATCCAAAGGCGGCTTACACGCCGCGTTGATCGCGCGCACGATTGCGCGTATACCGTCCTCCGTGGCCTCTTGCGCCTGGAAGTGGCCGAGCGGCGGCTCGATGTCGGACGGCTTGAGGTCGATGGCGAGGGGCACCACGCGGCTCTCATCGACAGCCTTTGCCAGCGCACCCGCCTCGAAGTTCAGCCACTGGCTCTGCTGGTTTTCACGCGTGATACAGATGATGCCGTAGGCGGTGTTCTCCAGGCGGCGCGCAATCTCGGTGGGCCAGCGCGCCCCCGGCTCGATGTCCTTCGAGGACACGAAGGGCTCTACGTCGTTGATGACATAGGGCAGCCACTCGCGTAGCTCCTGCGCAACTGCCTTGCTCTTGTCGCCGGACCAACTGATGAAGACCTTCATAGGCACAGAGTAGTCTCGGGCCATGCTTCCAAGATGATCGGACTGGAGTTCAGCGGCACCTTCGCCCTTACGGTCGCTGGCACCAGATTGCTGGCGGAAAGGAAGGCGATCACGCACAAACCCGGGAGGCCCAAAGCAATAGACGGCACTTCCGCCCAGGTCGTGGCTATGGCCTTTAGAGGCTGCGGCGGGCCTTTTCGACCGTGCGGGCCAGTTCCAACAGCGACACGCCCAAGGCGTCGATCACCTGCATGACGGTCGCCCACGCGGGCGCGCTCTTGGCCGACTCCAGGCGGCTGACGGTCCCGAATGTCATGCCGGCCTGGCTAGCCAGTTCTTCCTGGGTTAGCTTGCGAGCCTCGCGCAGGGTTTTGATTGCTAGACCGAGGGCCGGGTCCGGTGGCAGGGGTGGAGGCACCGCGCGAGCCTTGCACGCCCAACCGCTTGCGTCCATGCGCGTACTCATAACCGAACAAGCGGTTATGATCTCTGGCGTAATACAAAAAAGTGCCCCCGCGCTGCGTCAACAGCCGGGGGCGTGGCAAAGGAGCGTGAACTCCAATGCAGCCGGAGGATATCCCGCGAGCTGCGCCCCCGGTCGTAGTGATCTACGGCCAGGAGAGCGAAAACGAAGCGCTAGCCGACGAGCTGGCGCTTGACGGCTTCGACACACGGTTGGTCAGCGATCCCGCATCGGTCGGCGAGGTCGATCTGATCGTCTTTGGCCGTGCGTCGAGGCGTGGCGCAGGGCTCGGCGCTCTACGTGCCCTGCGAGGGGGCGAACTCGCGGGTTCCGGTGCCCGTGTCCTGTGGGTCAGCACCAGCAGCGATGCCACGGACACGCTGAGAGCGTTCGAGGCAGGCGCGGACGACGTGATCCGAGCGCCGTTCGTGTATGCGGAGCTGCTTGCGCGAGCGCGGGCGCTGCTGCGCCGGCCGACCGGCGAGACGCCGCCGGTGATCCGCTGCGGGGCGCTGACGATCCATACGGCGACGCGGACGGTGATCTATGGATCGACGCCTGTGGAGCTGCGCAGACGCGAGTACGCGCTGCTGCTCTACCTCGCGCGTGAACCGGCGCGTGTCGTCGCCAAGGCCGAGCTGCTGCGCCACGTGTGGGGCTACCCGTCGCACGACGCGACGCGGACGGTCGAGTCCCACGCCTCGCGGCTGCGCCTCAAGCTCGACGAGGCCGGCGCCGTCGGCTGGGTGTCCTCGACCTGGGGCGTCGGCTACTGCCTGGCGCCCCGAGCACAACTACCAACAGGAGGAAGGCATGGAAAACCGAACAGAGCTGATTCGCTTCGGCGAGCAGCTAAGACGGGTGCGTGAGCAACGGCGACTTACCGTCGTTGATCTGGCCGGCAGAAGCAACATCAGCCCGACGCGAGTCGCCAAGCTCGAGGCCGGCCTGACTGACCCGAGATTCGACGTGCTAGTCGCCTTGTCCGACGGCCTTGGTGTTGGATTGTCCGCGTTGATCCCCGACGACGGGGAAGGGCAGGCGAGCTAGCGGGGTCCGAGGATCGTCAAACCAGCCGGTTGAACTCCTCGCGGCTGATCCCGGCCGTGCGCAGGATGCTGCCAAGCGTTCCCCTCTTGATCGGCTGATTGCCGTGGACCGGCACCGGGATTGCGTCCGGCACGGTGGGGTGGCGCAGGATGTGGTGGCTGCCACGGACGCGCTTGACGTACCAGCCTTGCCCTTCGAGGATCTTGACGAGTTGCTTGCCTGAGACGGCAGGCGTCTGGCTCACGCGGCCTGAACCGCTACACGGTCGCGATGAACCGTGGGGATGGGGAGACCGTCGTCGTGCATGACTTCGAGGTATCCCTCGATCGCCTCTTGGGCGTTCGCGCGGGCTTCCTCGATCGTCTCGCCCTGCGTGGCGACACTCGGCAGCTCTGGCACGAACACGCTGTAGCCGCCTTCCGGCTCGGCCACGATCACCACATCGAACTCGCGCTGTGTGCTCATCCACACCAACGATACCGCTCCGCCGAGTCCCACAAGCGCCCAGCACCCTCGAACCCACGCGGTCCCCCTTTGCTTCTGCACAGACTAGATGCACCTTCCGTGCGGACCCCAAAGTGGGACCTCAATTCGTTGGCCGCTTTCGCCGGCTGAGGGTCATTAGCCGGTAGAGGGGGGCCAGAACGGCCCTCGACATCGATACCGGAGGTTCCACAATGAGCAGTCGAATCAAGATCACGCTTCCCGAGGAAGTCGCCGCCCGCTTGGACGAGATGGCGGCAGCATCCGGGGAGCCCGTGGCGCGTATCGCTGGCCAGATGGTCCGCGACGCGCTCACGAAGATCACCGCCGCGGCCCGCACGAACGGGACCACTCCGCTTGACGAGCTGCCGGTCGCGCGGGCACCCTGGCTGGAGCCCTATGGCGGGGATCGGGAATGGCGGCAGTTGACGTGGGGCGCGATCATTGCCCTGTACGGACGTTATCCCGAGCACCTGAAAGGGCTCAAACTCGGCTGGTGGGAGGACGACTCGACGGTCGAGCTACTGTGCGCCTTCGCCCACTGGCGTCAAATGCTCGACGACGGCGCCACCGACCCGCGCCAAGAGCTGGACTTCCAGTTCAGCCTCATCGAGTTCGGACGACGGCTCAAGGAAGTGGGCGGCGGTGTCGCCAAGGAGTGGCAACCGGGCGCAGCCCCGGACGAGTGGCACTAACGCCCGTCAAGGGTCGAGCGGGCACCGAGGGGCACGCCCGTATCGCCTGCGGAGGGTGCGCAGGGGCATAGAGGCGACGCCGGCGTCGGGAGCGGTTGCGGCCGGGTGGCCGCCGCTACGTGCACCGGAGGCGTCGGCTTCGCCTCCTTGTACATGCGCGCGGCCGTCCCTCCGGGCGCTCCTGCAACTCGTTGGCCGCTTTGCCGCGCTCAGGGTCATTAACGGGTGTGAGGACCTTCACGCCCGCACACCCACCCAACCCGGCGGCTGGGCGCTCGCTGCCGCTTGCCGACGCGGTCAACGGCCGGCCCATGCCCCAAGAGGCCCGCGAACGATTGGAGCGGGCGCTATGTGGCGTCCTCGAGCGGCGCTACCCCGGACGACGGTTCGCCATGGAAGACCAGCTCGACACGCTCAGCCATCGGGCTGCGGCCGCGCGCACGACCGCGGCCAACACGGACGCTCTGAAAAACGCTGCGTAGCACGGTCCTCAGCTCGTCAGGCGCGAGGCTGTCAAGCAGCTCGATCGGCGGTACGACGATCTCGGACGCGCGCATCGTGTCAACGTGCTCGCGGTACTCGATCCGCGCAGCTTCGGCGCGTTCGGTTCGTGTGCGCAGAGCCGCTGTCCATGCGGCCTGTCCAAGCAGCTCCGCTGCAGTCGGGTCGGCGGCGAACCGCTCCAGCTCGCGCTCCGCCGCCTCCAGCTCGCCCTGAACGTCCTCGAAGGTGCTCCCCGTGTCCGCGATGCTGGCTGCGAGCCCGGACGTGCCCGTCTGTTCGTATGCCTGCTTGAGTCGTTCCACGACGTAGCTCTCCAGGCGGTCGGCCATGACGTTCGTAGGCGAGTCGCAGCGCTCGCCCTTCCAGCTCGCCAGCGACGCGCGGCAGCGGTACGTGCGCAGACCGCGCCCTCCGCTTCCGCCTGCTCGTGCGCCGATCAAGAACTCGCCGCAGTTGGCGCAGGTGGCGAACCCGCTCAATGGGAACACGGCAGCGGGGCGGCGCTGCGGCTTCTCATCGCCGGGGTGCGCGCGCTCGAACGTGACGCGATCTACGAGGGCCGCGTGTGAGTCCCGCACAAGACGATCGCCGTAGCGCGTCTCGCCCAGATAGCTGCGGTTGCGCAACAGTCGCCGCACCGTGAAGGCATTCCAGGTTCGATGATCGGCGCTGCGCTTGCGACGAACGCCCGGCTGACCATCCGAGGGATACGCCGGTACTTGCTTGCGCAGGTACGCGAGCGCCGCGTCGACGCCCTGGTCGGCGGCGAGCTTGAACGCTCGTGTCACGACACGCGCCCACTTCGGATGCGGGACGAGCAAGCCGTCGTCGTCGCGCGTGTAGCCGAACGGCGTCGCTCCCATCCGGGCGCCACGATCGAGCGCCCGAGTCTTGGCGTGCTCCCACGCCTCGCTCATGCGTCGCCGTTCCATGCGCGCCAGCGCGAGCATGATCGTCATGCCGAACTCGCCGAACGGCGTCGTCGGATCGAGGCCGAGGTCGAGTGCCGCGATCGAGCCACCGGCCTCCGTGATCTGCTCGACCAAGCGCAGGGCGTCCGCCACACCGAGACGGCTCAGGCGATCGAGTTTCGAGACGATCACGCCGTCTGTCTCGCCTGCTCTGATGCGCGCCATCAGCGCATCGAGGCCGGGACGCTCCAGCTTGCCGCCCGACTGGTCGAGGTCTTCGTGGACGACCGCGACCTCGACGCCACGCGACGACGCCCACGCAGCTCCCTGCTCGCGTTGCAGGTCGGGCGAGATGAAACTCTCTCCCGAGCGACCCGCAACGCGGCTGACCCGCACATACTGATCCATGCGGCTAGGCTTCTTGGCTGTAGTGGTCACGCTAAACAAGGGTAAGCTGAATACGTGCTAGGCACAAATCAATTCAAGAACGGAAACCACATCGAGGTCGACGGGACGATCTTCAAGATCCTCGAGTTCCAGCACGTCAAGCCCGGTAAGGGTGGCGCGTTTGTGCGCACGAAGCTGCGCCGTGCCTCAGACGGGAACGTGATCGACAAGACGTTCAGGGCGGGGGAGAAGTTCCGCTCGGTGCACACGGAGTCGCGGACGATGCAGTTCCTGTACGCGGACGGCTCGGACGCGCACTTCATGGACACCGAGTCCTTCGAGCAGATCGCGGTTCCGGAGCGGACCGTCCAGGACGCGTTGCGCTGGATCACGCCGAGCAGCGAGGTGGACGTGCTGTTCATCGACGACGAGCCCGGCGACCTGCAGCTGCCGAGCGCTGTCGATTTGGCGGTCAGCGAGACCGATCCAGGTCTGAGGGGAGACTCGGTGTCGGGCGGCGGCACGAAGCCGGCGACGCTCGAGACGGGAGCGACGATCCAGGTGCCGCTGTTCGTGGAGCCGGGTCAGCGCATCAGGGTCGACACCCGCTCGGGCGAATACGTCGCGCGGGCCTAGATGCGCCGCACCGACCAGCGTCGCGCGGCAGTCATTGCGCTCTACCAGCATGATCTGACCGGCCGGCCGCTGTCTGAGACCCTGCCGCGGTCCGCATCGCTGTTCGCGCGGGCTCTGGCGCACGCGGCGGCCGACCGTGCGGAAGAGCTCGACGAGGTGATCGACCACCACGCGCACGGGTGGTCGGTGGAGCGGATTCAGCCGCTGGAGCGCAGCATCATGCGCGTGGCGCTGATCGAGATGCTGCACGGCGACGCGGTACCGGCCGACGAGCCGATACCCCCGGAGGGGGCGATCGAGGAGGCGGTCGAGAGCGCGAAGACCTTCTGCGGCTCGGACGCGCCCGGCTTCGTCAACGGGGTGCTGGCGGCAGTGTTGCGCGAGGTGCGAGAGAATGCGCAGACCCGATGAGCAGCGCGCGGAGGAGATCCCGATGAGCAGCGTCGAGCGCCTTGACGAGTTGATCGCACGCCTGGACCGCGCGGCCGAGCAGCTGCGCTCCGGCGAGCTCTCGCCGGACGCCGCTGCCACTATGGTCGAGGACTGCGCCTCGCTGGCGACCCAGGCAGCGGCCGAGCTGGAGCAGCTGACGCGCGCCGAGGTCTCCGCCCCGGCCCCCGGCCAGGACACTCTCCTGTAGGTGCCGACGAGCCCGGCTCACCCGGCCCGCCGTGGCCCGCCCGCAGAGGCCGAGGGCGCCGGCTACCCGGATCACCTGCGCGCAGAGGTCGAGCGCTACCTGCAGGGCCTGCGCTTCTCCGAGGAGCCGCTCACGGCAGGGTTGGAGGAGGCGATGCGCTACTCGCTGCTCGCGGGCGGCAAGCGCATCCGGCCCGTGCTCGCGCTGGCGACCGCGCGCGCGGTGGGCATGCCCCAGCGCGACGTGCTGCCGCTGGCGGGCGCGATCGAGCTGATCCACACGTACTCGCTGATCCACGACGACCTGCCCGCGATGGACGATGACGAGCTGCGTCGCGGCCAGCCGACGTGCCATGTGAAGTTCGGGGAGGACGTCGCGATCCTGGCCGGCGACGGGCTGTACGCGGAGGCTTTTTGCCACCTCCTGGGCAACCAGCAGGGGGCGCCCGAGCGGGTGCTGGCCGCGGCAGCCGAGTTGGCGGCCGCGACCGGAGTCAACGGAATGGTCGGCGGGCAGTACGCCGACGTGAGCCCGCGTGCCGCGTCGAGCCCCGCCGCGCTGCGGCATCTGCACGAGCTGAAGACCGGACGTCTGATCGGCGCGTCGGTGCTGTGCGTACTACTGTTGACGGGGATCGAAGACCGAACGGAGACCGCGCCGTTTCGCAGGTTCGCCGCCGAGCTGGGCGTGCTTTTTCAGATCGTGGACGACATACTTGATGTGACCGGCACCGACGATGCACTTGGAAAGCCACGAGGTAGCGATGAGCGCCACGGAAAGCGCACGTACGTGAGTGAGTTCGGGATCGATCGCGCGAGAGAGCTCGCGGCCGAGTCTCATCGCATGGCGATGGCTGCGCTCACCGAAGTAGGGGAGCGTTCGCTCGCGGTCCAGGGCTCCACCGCGGCTGCACGCGGGAGCGCCCACCCCACGGCTGAGCTCGAGGGGATCGCCGACTTCATCTACACCCGCACCTCATGAGCCTGCTCGAGAGCATCGACAGCCCCGAGGACCTGCGCGGTTTGTCCGAGCAGGAGCTCGCGCAGCTCGCGCAGGAGGTGCGCGAGCACATCATCGACACGGTGGGGGAGATCGGTGGCCATTTCGGCGCGAACCTGGGCACTTGTGAGCTGGCGGTGGCGCTTCACTCGCTGCTCGAATCGCCGCGCGACAAGATCCTGTGGGACGTCGGTCACCAGGCTTACCCACACAAGATCCTCACGGGCAGGCGCGATCAGCTGAGCACGATCCGCCAGTATGGCGGGCTCGCGCCGTTCTGCTCGATCGCCGAGTCGCCCCACGACATCATGGGCGCGGGACACGCGTCGACCTCGATCGGATACGCGGTCGGCATCAAGGAGGGCATGCGCCACCTGGCGCGGGGCGCGGGCGAGTCCACGGCAGACGGCAAGGTCGTGGCGGTGATTGGCGACGGCGCGATGACGGGCGGCGTGGCGTTCGAGGCAATCGGTCAGGCGGGTGGCCAGGGCACGCCGATCGTGGTTGTGCTGAACGACAACGGGATGTCGATCGCCCCCAACGTGGGTGCGCTCTCGCGCTACTTCAATCGCGTGCGCCTGAATCCCAAGCTGTGGCATGCACGCTCAGGGGTCGAGGGCGGACTGGCACGCCTGCCGGGCGGGATCGGCGCGGCATTTGAGCGTCTTGGCCCCCATCTGAAGGAGTCGATCAAGGCCTTCTGGGCGCCTGGCCTGTGGTGGGAGGAGCTCGACTGGGCCTACATGGGCGTCTGTCGACGGCCATGACGTGCGCGCGCTGCGCGAGGCGCTGCGCGAGGCGCTGGCGGCCGAACGGCCGGTGGTGGTGCACATCGCGACCGTCAAGGGCAAGGGCTTCGCGCCGGCCGAGGACGGCGGTCTCGAGGGGATGGAGGAGTGGCACGCGGCCAAGCCGAAGTCGATCCTCAACGGCTCTCCCACACGGCCCGCTCCCGCGGCCGGCGGCTCGGGCGACGGGTCGGCCAAGGCGCCCGCACCGCAGTACACGAAGGTCTTCGGCGAGGCGCTGGTGCGCGAATGCGAACGCGACGAGCGCGTCGTCGGGATCACCGCGGCGATGAACTCGGGGACCGGGCTGAGCATCCTGCAGAAGGCGATGCCCGAGCGCTACTTCGACGTCGGCATCGCCGAGCAGCAGGCGATCCTGTTCGCCGCCGGGCTCGCGCTCGAGGGCGTCAAGCCGGTGGCAGCGATCTACTCGACGTTCCTGCAGCGCGCGTACGACCAGATCGTGCACGACGTCTGCCTGCAGAACCTGAACGTCGTGTTCGCGATGGACCGTGCCGGGCTGGTCGGCGACGACGGGCCGACACACCACGGCGTGTTCGACATCGCCTACCTGCGCTGTCTGCCGAACATCGTGCTGATGGCCCCACGCGACGAGGCGATGCTCGCGAACATGCTGCGCACGGCGCTCGAGTACGACGACGGCCCGATCGCACTGCGCTACCCACGCGGCGAGGGAACGGGTGTGCCGCTGCCGAGCCCGGCGAAGGCGATACCGATCGGCACGGGCGAGATCGTGAGCGAGTCGCAGCTGAGCACCGGAACGGCCGGTGGCCGTTGTCGTGTCGCGCTGATCGGTTACGGCAGCGGCGTCGGCAAGGCGCTCGAGGCGGCGCAGGCGCTCGAGGGCCAGGACGTCGCTGTCACGGTCGCCGACGCCCGCTTCGCCAAGCCGATCGACGCGGGCCTGATGGCACAGCTGGCGGCCGAGCACGACCTGCTGGTGACCGTCGAGGAGGGCGTGCTCGCGGGTGGGTTCGGCTCGGCCGTGTGGGAGACGTTGAACGAGGCGGCGATCAGGATCCCCCGGATCATCAGGATCGGGCTCCCCGACTGCTACGTCACCCACGGCAAGCCGGCGCTGCTGCACGAGGAGGTCGGCTTCACCGGCGAGCGGATCGCCGAGCGGGTGCTCGCGGCGATCTCCGACCGCGAGCACGGACGCACGATCCAGGGCTCGCCGTCGAGTGAGGCCGGCTCGGCCGTCGCGGGCAGCTGATCGACCGCTTGGCTGGTGATCGACCGCTTAAATGAAACGACCCGCCGGGGAAAGCGGGCCGCTTCGGGGAGGAGGGATTCAGGAGAGTTGATGCTGCACTCTCGATCACCAAGCATGATGGCGATGTCCGACGCGGTCGTGTGTGAGATCGATCACAGAATCGGCGCAAGTGTTCCGGGGCCTGCTCACGCGCGCCCATCAAATGCAGCGCCGGTGGCTGTGTGTAAGGGTTCTCGGGCGATGGATAAGCGCCGCCTCGACACTCTGCTGGCCGAGCGTGGACTGTTTCCATCCCGCAGCAGGGCGGCCGCGTCGGTGATGGCGGGGCAGGTGCGGGTGGGGCTGGGCGATCGTCGTGCGGCGAAGCCGGGCGAACTTGTCGACGTCGAGGAACACGTCAGCGTCGAGGCGGCTCCTGCGTTCGTCTCGCGTGGCGGTATCAAGCTCGCGAACGCGCTCGATGCCTGTCGCCTGGACGTGGCGGGTAGGCGCGCGCTCGACGTCGGAGCCTCGACCGGCGGGTTCACCGATTGCCTGTTGCAGCGCGGAGCCCGCGAGGTGGTGGCCGTGGACGTCGGCTATGGCACGCTCGACTACCGGCTGCGGATCGACCCGCGGGTGTCGGTGATGGAGCGCACGAACGCACGGTCGCTGACGCGCACGATGCTCCCGCCGGCGAAGTTGGGCGCCGACGCTTTGCCGGATCTGGCGAGCATCGACGTATCGTTCATCTCACTGGCGAAGGTGCTCGGCGCCGTGTTGGGATGTCTTGAAGATGAACATGACGTGCTGGCCCTGGTCAAGCCGCAGTTCGAGCTCGGACGTGGCCGTGTCGGCAAAGGTGGGGTGGTGCGGGGCGCCGCCGACCGCCGTGAGGCGCTGATCGCGGCGGGCGAGGCGGCGCTGGAGTTGGGCGCGGCGGTGAGAGGCCTGTACTCCTCGGGCCTGCCGGGGCCGAAGGGTAACCGTGAGAGCTTTCTGTGGCTGACCGACGCGCCCGGCGGGCGCGGGTCGCGGGACCCGGCGGAGCTAGCGCGGATGGCGCTCGAGGTCGAGCCGTGAGGGAGATCACGGTGTTCACCCACCGCCGCCCTGATGAGATCCGCGCGGCGTTGGCGCTGCTGGCGCAGCGTGCGGCGGAGGCCGGCGTGACGCTGCGCCTGGACGAGGAGGAGACGCGCAAGCACGGGCTGAGCCCCGCCCCCGGCCTCGCCCTGGACGCGCCCGCCAAGGACGACGTCGAGCTGTGCGTGGTGCTCGGCGGTGACGGGACGATCCTGCGAGCCCTGCGGCGCTATGCGGGCAGCAGCGTACCGGTATTCGCGATCAACTTCGGCGAGATCGGGTTCCTCGCGACGATCGAGCCGCAGGACATCGAGGACGGCATCCGCCGCGCGCTCAGCGGGGACTTCGAGTTGCTGCGGCTGCCGGCGATCGTGCTCGATCTCGGCGCCGACGGATCGCTGGCGCAGGCGAGCGTCGAGCGGCCGAAGATCGGCCGTCAGGCCGCGATCAACGACGTGGCGATCCACCGCAAGGTCGGCGAGCGGGTGGCTGAGCTGGCGTACGAGCTCGACGGGCAGGAGGCCGGCAGCGTGCGCTGCGACGGCCTCGTGGTGGCGACCCCGGCTGGGTCGACCGGCTACAACCTCGCCAACGGAGGGCCGGTGATGGCGTGGGGGGTGGAGGGGTTCGTCGTCTCGTTCATCGCGCCCCACTCGATGACTGCGCGCGCGCTGGTCGTCGCGCCGGATGACCGGCTGACGATCTACAACCGTTCGCGTGAGCCGCTCGACGTGGCCGTCGACGGGCGCCCGGCCGGCGAGATCCCGCCGGAAGGGTCGATTCACGCACGTTTCGTCAACGACGTCGGCACGATCGCCCAACTGCCCGGCTCGTCTTTCTATCGGCGGCTGCGCGAGAAGTTCGGACGCCTGGCCAGCTGAGCCAGCACGACCGGGCTCAGGCGACGCGGATGCTGTGCGACGCGGCGACTTCGGAGGAGCTTGTCCGCTGCATAGACGCGATGAAGTCGTCCAGCTGCGCCCTCGAGAAGCGCCTCTGGCCACCCGGGGTCCTGTAGCAGCCGACGTGTCCTGAGTCTGTCCAGCGGCGGATTGTGGCGAGCGACACGCCCAGGTAGCGGGCGGCCTGCGAGCTCGTGAACACGAGCTGGCGTTCGTTGCGCGGTTGTGAGGGGGGGACGGAGAGGGACATTTGCATTCGACGCCTTGGTAGATGGGTTCGTTTATGTCTCGTCAGCCGGGCGCCGGAACTTGAGCGCCGAGCAGCTTTGTGGACGTTTGACCCAGTCCGTCCAGTGCTCGTAGGGGCGTGGCCGCGCTTTGTGGTTGCTCAGGGCTGCCGCTGCCGCGCATCGTCAGGCACGCAAGGATTCCTGCACAAACCTACGCAAACTGGACATTCCGCTCGTATCTGCACTATGCTTGCCAGAACCTACTCAAAGGTCAGCTGGTGTCCTTGGATGGAGACGGGGTTCTGCTGCCTGTGGGGTCGACTACCTGGAGACGAATATGATTCGTACCAAATAAGGTTTAACGAAGGAAAGGGCGTCCTCGAGACGCTCTTCCCTTTTGATGGCCCAAATTCAGGCCTGGACGCCGGAGCGGCGACGGCCGCGGCGTAGGCGGGTGGCCTGAGATGCAGGCACGGTGGAACTCGGCTCGGCCATGTCTCTGACGCGTCGCTCGAATTCCAACTCGGTCTCGAAGTCCGCGCCCTGGCCAAAGGTGGTGCCCTCGCGCTGCAGCAGGTCGATGAAGACCTTCACGAGATCAGGATCGAGTTGGCCGTTTTTGGCGGCAACATGCAGCTCCTCGATCGCTTCCTCGGGCGTCATCGGCGAGCGATAGCTCCCCGACGCGGTCAACGTGTCGTACGTTGAGCAGATCGCGAGTATGCGTGACGCAAGCGGGATCTCCTGGCCGATCAATCCTGCAGGGTACCCGCGGCCGTCGATTCGCTCGTGGTGGTACAGAATCGCGTCGGCTACCGGGCCATAGCCATCCAGCGCGCCGACGAGGACGGCGCCCTCGTGCGGGTGGTTCCTGACGATCGCCATATCGTCCTCCTCCACGTTCGCGGCGTGCAGAACGCGGTCGGGCCACGTGAACTTGCCGATCTCGTGGAGCAGACCGGCGGCGCGCACGACATCGCGCTCCTCCTCGCTACAGCCGAGATCGGTTGCCAGCGCCGCTGCATAGGAGGCGACGGCAGCAGAGTGACGCCCGGTCGTCTCGTCGCGCATCCCGAGGGCCCTGACCAGTGTTCTCAGAACTCCGAGCTGCAGTCCGACCAGTTGCCTCGATCGGGCCTCGAGTTGCTCGGCGCGCTCCTCCGAGCGCATCAGGGCGACGGTCAGGTGCTGGAAGATCAGCAGGAGTGCGATCGCGGCGAGCAGCATCGGCAGGCCGGCGCTCTTGTATGCGACAACGAGGATCGTCGCCAGTGCGCCTGCCGCCAGCTCGCCCGGGAGCAGTGGCAGGAAGTCCGGGACCTGACGTCTAAGCGATCGGCCTTCTTCGATCGACGTGTCGAGGCCGATCAGGACGAAGCTCGCCACGAGCAAGCCAACGAACACACCGAGAACGATCAGGCCGAAGACGACGCTCTGTGGGGGCTTGCTGGCGTGCTGGACGTGAAGGACTCCAGCCATGGCGCGAACCGCGATCCCTGCCGCGAAGGGCACCGCGGCCAAGGTGGCGAGGTTGTTCAGCCACTGCGCCGGCGCGAGACGCCTGGTGGCCGACGCGACGATCATCGCCGCGACACCGCAGGCGGCGGCCGGCGCCGGACCGAGCAAGCCCACGGCGAGGATCACCACGACGGTCGACGCGCTCTGCTGCTCGCCGCTGACTTCCACGCTGAATCGCTCGCCCAACAGCGCGAGGACGATCAGCAGCGCAACCAGCGATGTCGATCGCCATTCCTCGGGCCGCGCCAGTAGCACCGCGAGCCCGACGGTGCTCGCCAGCAGGACGACCTCGGCCGACATGAACAGGCGTCTCGTGAGCGCGTGCGACGACATACAAGTCTGTCGTTCTTAACGACCGACAAGCGGTGGGTCTTTAGGGGCGAGCGCGAGGTCGTCTGCGCACGCTTACTAGTGCGTTGCCTGCTCGGCGGGCTCCCTAGCCACGATGGCTGCGTCGTCTGACTGCGCGCGATCCGCTCGGGGGCGACCCAGCGGCGCCACGAAAAGGAGCGCGACGGCCGATGCGATGATGCCGACCCCGACGACCAGAAACGCGGTTCGCGGCGAGGTGAGGACAACCAGTGCCCCGCCCAGGGGTAGGCCGATGGCGGGACAGAGCGCGCTCAACGACTCCACTGCGCCCATCAGTCGCCCGTGCAGGTTCTTCGGCGTGAGCTGCTGAACGATGCTGAACAGCGATGGGAGCTCGATGCCGTTTCCAATACCTCCTGCGAGCGCTGCAATGCCGGCAGCAAGCAGTGACGGGGCGGCCGAGAAACCCATGTAACCGACGCCGACCGCGAGCGTGCCGAAGCTGAGCAGGTATCCCAGAGGTCGCGAGAGAGCGCGCGCAAAGATGACGCTGCCGATCACCGCACCGGCTCCCCAGATTGTCAGAAGCAGCCCGAACCCACGATCCCCCGCATGCAGGGTGGTTTTCGCGTACGCGACCTGGATCGGCATCCCCGTCTCGAAGAAGATCCACGCAACCGCATCTATCAACAGCAGCGCCCGCAGCGATGGCGTGTCGTTGATGTGTCGCCACGCAGCTCTCAGGCGGGCTCGCACCGAGTCGCCCGTCGTCTCCTCAGCGTGGGAGCGTATGCCGAGGAGCAGCGCGCCGGACACGAGGAAGGAGGCGGCGTCGATCAACAGTGCCGCGGATGGTCCGAAGGCAGCCACGATGATGCCTGACATGGCTGGCCCGAGCACGAATGTGACCGAGAACGCGGTGTTGAGAGCCGCGTTGGCCGTACGCTCCGCCTGGTCTTGGGCGGAGTCGGCTTCGACGGCGTCCGCCGGGGGACCGCTGCCAGACGGGAGCCGATCCGGCTCCGTCGCGCCGACGGGCTCACGCGCAGCCCTGGCAACCTCCGCGCGAAGCAAAGCGCTGGCCGCGAGCGCCGCGGTGCCGTCGAGCATCACCAGCAGCAAGATGGCCGGCAGCGAGAAGTTCGAGATGAGCACGGCGAGGACCCCCGTCGCGACAGCCTCGAAGAGGTACAGCCGGGTGAGCTCACCCCCTCTGCGCGAGGCCTCCACCCGGGCGACGAGGGCTGGGACCGCGAGTGCGGGGATCACCTGTCCGGCGATCAGCAGGGCGGCGACGGCGAGCGCACTGCCGGTCTGGTCGAAGACCGCGATAGTCAGGGCGACGAGGCCGATCCACGTGCCCAGTCGGTTGACCGTGTAGGCGATGAGGATCTTGCGCAGAGGTCCCGACTCAAGCGATGAACGCACGCCGCTACGCTAGCGGAGCCTGCGGGGGCTCTTTACTGCGTGGCAGGGCTTCACAAGAGGCCGTCACCGTCAGCGGGCCCGTGCCTCGACGCATGTTCGGATCGGTCCCCCCGAGTCGCTACGGTGTCGGTCTGATGGACGCCGGCACGCCAGGGGTGACCCGACCGATCGACGTGATCATCGCCGACGACCACACGGTCGTGCGCGATGGCATCCGCGCCGTCCTGCAGCGCGAGGGCGGCGAGTTCCGGGTCGTGGCCGAGGCGGCTGACATCCCGTCGATGATCCGCGACGTGCGCGAGCACAAGCCCGACCTGCTGACGCTCGACCTGACGATGCCCGGCGGCTCGAGCCTGGGAGCGCTGCCCTCCTGCTTCATCGCGCACCCGACGCTTGCGGTGGCGATCTTGACAATGCGCGAGGACCCCGAGTACGCCCGCCAGGCGCTCAGGGCCGGCGCGCGCAGCTACGTGCTCAAGGAGGCCGAGCCGGCTGAGTTGCTGCAGGCGTTCCGTCTGGCGGTGGCCGGCGGCAACTACCTGCACCCAAGGCTCGGAGCGCTGATGGCCACCGGCGAGGACGGCGTGACCGACGGCGTCGTGCTGAGCGAGCGCGAGCGTGAGGTCGTGAGGCTGATCGCCAATGGCTACACCAACCCGGAGATTGCCGAGCAGCTGAACGTCGCCGAGCGCACGGTCAAGACCTACCGTGCGCGCGCGATCGAGAAGCTGGGTTTCTCCTCGCGAGCCGAGATCACCGCCTACGTGCGGCGAACCGGCCTCGCAGACTAGATACGGCAGGGGCCGATGTCCTCCTCGGGTTCGCGCGTCCCGGCCGAAGGCCACAAGCTGACCGGGATATCGGCGCGCGCTTTTCAACATCCGGCCGACCGCGCGGCGAGCACCGCCCTCGGATCGATCCCGTATCTGGACACGGTTGTGCGCAGGCTGATCGACCTCGGCTATGAGCGCGCTCTGCGCCACAGCTACCTCGGCTCGTCCGTGCGGCTGTCAGAAGAGCAGCTCGGCGATGTCTGGCGTGAGCATGCGATCGCGTACGCCACGCTCGACATGGCCGAGGTGCCCGATCTGTACCTCACGCACTACCCCTCGCCCAACGCGATGGCGATCGGCGCGCGGCGGCCGATCGTCGTCGTGCAGTCCGAGCTCGTGCGGCTGCTCGACGCCCCTCAACGACGCGCTGTGTTCGCGCACGAGGCCGCCCACATCCTCTCCGAGCACCAGCTGTACCGGACGGCGCTGGAGATCCTCGTGCTGTTGACCCGCACGGCGCGGCTGCCGCTGCCGCTGGCCCCGGTGCGCACAGCGCTGATGGAGTGGGGTCGCGCGACCGAGCTGAGCGCCGACCGCGCCGCGGCGATCGTCACGCGCGACCCGCTCGTGATCTGTCGAACGCTGCTGTCGCTCGCCGGCGGCGCGATGGTCGAGCAGCTCGACCTGGACGTGTTCATGCGCCAGGGGATGGACTACTCGGAGTCCGAGGGTGGGTTCGATCGGCTGACCAGGCTAATGCTCGATCTCGGGGTCACACACACGCTCCCGGTCAAGCGCGCGCACGAGCTGATGGCGTGGGTCCGCTCCGGGGAGTTCGACCGGATCGTCGGCGCCGGGGAGTATCCACGGCGCGGAGACCCGGCCGACGTCCGCGCCGACGGGGGCGAGGCGGTGTCCTTCTACGCCGAGCGCATACGCGACGGGTTCCGCGAGGTCGGCGAGTCGATCGGCTCGGTCGGGCGCGAGCTCTCCGGGTGGCTGCGTGGCGGCGTCGGTGGTGACGCCGCCGACGGTGACGTGGAGTTCGACGGTGACGATGCGCCAGCTGAGGACGTCGACGCCGGCAACGGGGGCGACGGCGCTGCCCACGACGACGGGACTAGACCCTATGTCGTAGGTCGCCCGTTGGGTTGACCGCCGGGGTAGGCCGGACACTCCTCGCGGGGGTTTGTCTGGCCGGAGAATGGCTCCGGCTGACCCCAGGAATGTGAGGAGGTCCGGCCGTGACTGGAATGGTGACTTATGCGGGGCTTGATGTCCATGCCCGTTCGACGCATGCTGCGGCGATTGACGTCTCGACGGGTGAGCTGCGGCGGGCGCGGTTTGGGCCGGGCGTGGAGGAGCCGGTCGCGTGGCTTCGGAGTCTGCGTGGCCCGGTGCGTGCTTGTTATGAGGCGGGGCCGACCGGGTTTGGGCTGTATCGCGCCGCGAGCGCGGCTGGGGTGGCGGTCGAGGTGATCGCGCCGGGTAAGACACCCCGGGGCCCCTCAGATCGGGTGAAGACTGACCGCAAGGACGCAGAGCTGCTCGCGCGGCTGCTGCTGGCCGGGTCGCTGACCACGGTCGTGGTCCCGCCTGTCGAGGTCGAGGCCGCCCGCGAGCTGGTGCGCGCTCACGATGCGTGCCGGCGGGATCTGATGACTGCTCGTCACCGCGTCTCGAAGATGCTGTTGCGCCACGGCCGGGTCTATCCCGAGTCCTCGACCTGGACTGTGGCTCACCGGCGCTGGCTCGCGGCCCAGCAGTTCGATGAGACGGCATCAGAGCTGGTGTTCGCTGATCTGATCGCCGCCGTCGACGGGCTGACCGCGCGCAAGGCGGCGATCGCTGAGCGACTCTCACGCCTGGCGGAAGACGATGCGTGGTGGGCGACCGTCGCGAGGCTCCGCTGCTTCCGGGGCGTTGACACGCTGACAGCGTTCGCGCTTCACCTCGAGCTCGGCGGGGACTGGCAGCGCTTCCAGCGAGCGAACGCGCTGAGTGCGTGGCTCGGGCTGATCCCGTCCCTTCACCAGTCCGGCGAGTCATCGCACCAGGGGTCGATCACGAAGACGGGATCGGGCTTCGCTCGCCGGCTGCTCGTCGAGTCAGCCTGGCACTACGGACGCCCGCCACGGATCGGGGTGACCCTCCAAAACCGCCAGCTTGGCCAGCCCGAGCACGTCCTGCAGATCGCTAACCGTGCCCAGCAACGGCTGCACCGGGTCTATCACCGCATGCGCGGCCGCGGCAAGCCGCACAACGTGACCGTCGTCGCGTGCGCACGCGAGCTGTCGTGCTTCCTCTGGGCAGCAGCCACCGCCGACTGACCCCGGTCGACAGCCCCACGGTCGGGAGGCCGGGGCGCCGGGCCATCAGCGGCCAGCACGCGCGGAACTACTATGGGCAGCACCCCAACCGGAGTGCCACGCCCGTTCCTAGACAGCGCACGCTGGCAGCACGAAACCGGGCCCTGGGGTAGCCAACCCCCGCATCATCAGACTGGCAACGCCGACACCGAGCCCGACGCCCCGGCCTCCCGACCACCCCAAACCGCCCGCCACACGGACGCGATCAACCCTGCCCACTTGACAAACAACACGACATATCAGTAGTCGCTAGCGGGCTGGAAGTCGCTCTGTTGAGGGCGGCCGGCGAGCGGCACGGTCAGACGCATGATCGTCCCGTGACCGGGTGCCGGGACCCATTCGAGCTCGCCGCGGACGAGCTCGGCGCGCTCGCGCATCCCCGACATGCCGAAGCCACCCTCGAGCCCGTCGCCACGCGGTCCGAGGCGTCCTGCGTCCGGTAGCCCTTGGCCGTCGTCGGTCACCGACGCCTCGAGCATCCCGCTTCCCTCGGTGACGCTGATCAAGGCGCTCGTCGCCTGCGCGTGACGGCTGACGTTCGTCAGCGCCTCCTGCACGACGCGATAGATCGTGCTCTCGAGCTCGGGGTCAAGACGCCGTGCGCCGTTCTGGGTGTCCGCGTCCTGCCCGTCAGCAGCCTGCGCGATCGCGATCTCGGTTTTGACTTCCAGCCCGTCGATCGCCTGCGCGCGCCTGGCGAGCGCCTCGAGCGCGGCGGCCAGCCCGAGATCGTCGAGCGCCGCGGGGCGGAGCTCGGTGATCAGGTGGCGCAGGCCGTCGATCTCGGTGCCCAGGCCCTCGAGCGCCGTGTCGACCGCCTGGCTCAGCGCCTGCGTGTCGTCGAGGTCGCGCGCGTTGGCGAGCTGCAGGCGCAACGCGCCGATGCCCTGAATGCTCTCGTCGTGGATCTCTCGCGCCCAACGGGTGCGCTCGCGCTCGCGCGCCTCCATGCCATAGCGCAGCCGTTCGATCTCGACCGAACGCTCGGCCGCGAGACGCTGCGCGACGCTGGACGCGAATGCGCTGAGCGCCTGTCGGTCGGGACCGCGGAAGCCTCCGTCGCTGCGCAGCGCGATCACGAGCCCTCCGCCGTGGCTCTCCATGCTCAGCGGCTCGACCAGCGCGGCACGCGCCTCCAAGCCGAGTTCGTGCAGCCACGCGGCCTCCTTGCCGCGGGGACGATCGAGCGCGACAGGCTTGCCTTCGAGGTACAGCGCCCCGAGCGCGCTGCCCTGAACCGGCGTGATCCGTAGGCGGGCGGATCCGCTGCCGCTGGACGCGGCGACCCGCAGCTCGCCGCGCTCCTCGATGATCATCAGCAGCGTGCTGGCGTCGAGCAGCGCAAGCCCGCGATCGGCCATCAGGCGCAGCAGCCACAACTCTGATCCGGAGAGCACCGACTGTGAATTATGAACGGCCCGCGCGTCCGAACGCGGGTGGGGGGCTCCCGGGGGCGTCGTGGCCCGGCGTGTCCTCGGCCTCAGCAGGGTGTGACGGCTCGGCTGCTTGGCTCGCGAACACCGCTTGAGGGTCCTCGCCGTTGATCCGTTTCAGAGCGCCGCGGGCGCTCGCCAGCAGCGCCTCCGCGTCGAGGCTCTCACGCCAGGTCGCGAGCCCGACCGATACGTGCAGCGGCCGGCGTGCCCCCGCGGCTTCGATCTTGATCGTGTTGAGCCGCTCGAGCGCGCGTCGGGCGACGATCTCTCCACGCGCGCTGTCGGCGCCCGGCAGGATGACCAGTAGATCGGCGCCGTTGTCGGCCCGGCCGATCCGGTCGAAGCGTCGCAGCTCGCGCCGCAGCGCCGGGGCGAGGTACCCGAGTGTCTCCTCGCGCAGCTCGCTGCCGTGCTCGCGCGAGAGCTCGTCGAGGTTGTCGATCACGATCAACAGGCAGCTCAACGCGCCGCCGTGGCGCTCGGCGCGGCTGATCTCCTCGACCAGGCGCTCGCGCAGCGCGGCCGGCGAGCAGATGTCGACCCCGCGCGGCGGGTGCCGATCGGAACGGGGATTAGGGTCGCTGGCAGCCATGCCTGTAGCGGACGAGTGTACGCCGCGGTTTGGTCCGTTCTTGGACCGTGCAGACAGATTAGAGCGCACGGCCGCGTGATCGGCAAGTCATGCCGGGCTGCTGTCAGGGTGCCTGCATGCAACGGGCGCCCCGCGCCGATCTGTCCCCGTGCGCTGGTAGACCAGTGGAGTGCTGCAAGAGCTTCGTGTCGAGAACCTGCTGCTGATCGAGCAGGCCCAGATCCGGCTGGCCCCGGGGTTGAATGTGCTGACCGGTGAGACGGGCGCCGGCAAGACCGTCCTCGCCCACGCGCTCGATCTGCTCCTGGGAGGGCGCGCGCGGCCGGGGATCGTGCGCCCTGGCGCCAAGGAGGCATACGTCGAGGGAATCTTCGACCTGTCAGAGCGCGCCCGCAGGGTCCTCGGCGAGCACCTGAGCGACGACGCCGAGGACCTGATCCTGGCACGCCGCGTCGGCGCGGACGGTCGCACCCGCGCATATCTCAATGGTCGGGCTGCGACGGTCGGGGATCTGCGCGACGTTGGCGGCGCGCTGCTGGCGTTCTACGGGCAGCACGAGCATCGCAAGCTCACGCTGTCGGCCGCCCAGCTGGAGATCCTCGACGGGGTGTGTTCCGGCGACCATCAGGCGCGCCTGCGCGCCTGCGCGGAAGCGTTCGCCTGGACACGGCGTCTGGAAGAGCGCCTGCAGGCGCTGCAGGAGCGCTCCGCGCAGCGCGAGCGCGAGCTCGACCTGCTCGAGTACGAGTTGGCTGAGATCGACGCGCTCGACCCGCACGAGCAGGAGTACCGGCAGCTGCTCGGAGCGCGCGAGCGCCTGCGCCGCCTCGACGCGCTGCGCTCGGCCGCGGGCGCGGGGGCTGACGCGTTGGCACCGGACTCCGGCGAGGGCGTGGGCGCGGCGCAGCTTGCGGCTTCTGCGGCAGGCGGTCTCGATGCGCTGTCCGGTGTTGATCCGGCGCTCGACGTGCTCGCGGAGCGACTCCGCGGCCTGATCATCGAGTCCCAGGATCTCGCGGGCGAGCTGCGCGAATACTGCGAGCACGCCGTCCAGGGGCTCGACGGCGTGCTCGGGCAGCTCGGTGAGGAGGTCTCCCTGGACGCGCTCGAAGAGCGCCTAGCGGCGATCGAGCGGCTCGCGCGAAAGCACGGCGGCAGCGTCGAGGGGGTGCTCGAGCACGCTCAGCGCGCGCGGGCCCGCCACCAGGAGCTCGCCGGCGCGGAGGTCGAGCTGGCGCGTACGACGGAGCAGCTTGCTGAGGCCCGCGCGGCGCTGGAGCACGGCGTGCTGGCTGTGCGCAAGGCGCGCAAGAGCGCCGCGAAGGGCTTCGCGCCGGCCGTGCGCGAGCAGCTCGCGTCGCTGGCGATGGGCGAGGCCAGCTTCGAGGTGATCCTCGGCGAGCGCGCGGCGGGGCCGACGGGCGGTGACTCGGTCGAGTTCACGATCGCGCCCAACCCGGGCGTGCCGGCGGGGCCGCTGCGCGAGATCGCTTCGGGCGGGGAGCTCTCGCGGGTGATGCTCGCGATCATGAGCGTCGCGGCGGCGTCCTCTGGCGACTCGACGCTCGCGTTCGACGAGGTCGACGCCGGGATCGGCGGTCATACGGCGCGGGCGGTGGGCGCTCGTCTGCGCGAGCTCGGAGACCGCAGACAGGTCCTGTGCATCACACACCTGCCGCAGATCGCTTCGCTCGGCGCGAGGCACTTCTCGATCGTCAAGGACACCGGCGAGGGCACGACGCGCACCAGCGTGGTCCAACTCGGCGAGGGCGACGTGGTGGCCGAGCTGGTGCGAATGCTCGGCGCCGACGCCGACGACACGGCGGCGCGCCGCCATGCGCGTGACCTCCGTCGCGCCGCCTGAACGTTTCCAAGCGCCACGCTGTGCGCCCGCGGGCGTTACTCTCGCAGCTGTGGCCGCTACGCGATCGATGGGGCACGGGCACCAGGTCGGGCCGACAGGGTCCGAGACTGCGGGGCCGCCCAGGACGCCGCCGCACGGCGCGCCGTCCTCTGCGCTCGAGCCCGCGATCGCACTTAGCGTGGCCGGCTCGGCGCGGCCGGGGAGGCGCACGAAGCTGCTCGTCAGGCATCTGGTGCGTGGCGACGTCGCGCTGATCGACCATCTGGACATCGACCGGGTCTCGGCCGAGGAGCTGATCGCCGCGGGCGCGGTCGCGGTGCTCAACTGCAAACCATCCTCCAGCGGCTCCTATCCGAATCTCGGCCCGCAGCTACTCGTCGAGGCCGGGATCGTGCTCGTCGACCTCCCGGACGACGCGCTGTTCGACGCGCTGTCCGACGGGGACCCGGTGGTGATCCGCTCATTGCCGCCATCCTCTGAGGGCGCGGGCCCGCGGGCGAGCGCGGAGGTGCTGCGCAAGGGGGAGCTGCTCGCTCGGGGCGAGCTGCTCGACCTCGAGCGTGTGTGCGCCGAAACCGAGACCCGCAGGGCCGAAGTGGGGGAGGCGCTCGAGCGCTTCGCCCACAACACGATCGAGCACATGCGCGAGGAGCGTGAGCTGTTGACCGGCAGGATCGAGCTGCCGCGCTTTGCCACCGACTTTCGCGACCGCTCGACGCTGGTGGTCGTGCGTGGCGTCGGCCATCAGCGCGACCTGCGTGCCCTGCGACCGTTCATCCGCGACCTGCGCCCGGTGCTCGTCGCCGTCGACGGCGGCGCGGAAGCGCTGCTGGAGGCTGGGCTGACGCCGGACATGATCGTCGGCGACATGGACTCGGCCGGCGAGCAGGCGCTGCGCTGCGGAGCTGAGCTCGTGGTGCACTCCTATCCCGACGGCAGGGCGCCCGGCCGACACCGTCTGGAGGACCTCGGCCTGGCGTTCAAGCTCGTGCCGGCGCCAGGGACCAGCCAGGACGTGGCGATGCTGATCGCCGCCGAGAAGGGCGCCCGCCTGATCGTCTCGGTCGGCTCGCAGTTCAACCTCGTAGAGTTTCTGGACCGCAACCGCAAAGGCATGTCCTCGACGTTCCTGACGCGTTTGCGCATCGGCGAGATCCTGGTCGACGCGAAGGGCGTCAGCCGTCTCTATCAGCCGCGCCCGGGCTTGACGCCGCTGCTGTTCGTGATCGCGGCGGGGCTGCTTGCGATGATCGCGGTCGTCTGGATGACCCCTGCACTGCGCGATGTGGCGGAACTGCTTTGGCTACGCCTGCAGACGCTCGCCGAGCTGCGTTCGCTGGACGTCTCGCTGTTCGGCGCCGGTTGACCGTCCGCAGCGGGCGAGCGATCCATGTTCGACTTTCGCTACCACGCGCTCTCCCTGGCGGCCGTCCTGTTCGCGCTGGCGCTGGGTGTGCTGCTGGGCGTCGCGATCGGCGACTCGAACCTCGTGTCTTCGGCCAAGAGCGGGATCGTCCACAACCTGAACTCCGAAGTCAGCCAGGAGCGCCGGCAGGCCGACCAGCTGCAGGACAAACTGACCGGCGAGGAAGCGTTCGCGAACGGCCTGTATCCGCTCGCGATGCACGAACTGCTGACCGGACGCAACGTCGGGCTGCTGTTCCTCGGCGGCTCATCCGACCAGGTCAACGCGCTGGTGCGCTCCTCGGTGACACAGGCCGGCGGCAACGTGGCGACGGTCGTGGCGGTGCACGAGCCGCTCGATCTGGAAGGCATCGCGAAGCAGGCCGTGGGAACGCACTACGCCGCACTCGGCTCCTCGACGCAGCTGCTGGAACGCTTCGGTGAGCTCGTCGGCCGCCAGCTCGTCAGCGGCGGGGTGCTCGTCGACCGCGAGCTCTTGAGCCGCGTGCGTGGCAGCCTGCTGAGTGCCTTCGACGGGCAGCTCACGCGCCTGGAAGGACTCGTCGTGGTTCGCTCGGAGCCGACCGGGATGACCCCCGAGCAGAGCGAAGCCAGCGCGGCGTTCGCGTCGGGGGTGCTCGCCGGAGTGGCCGCCGTCGGGATCCCTGTCGTCGGCGTGGAAGTGAGCACCGCGCAGCCCTCGCAGGTGCCGTGGTATCGGGAAAAGGACCTCTCGAGCGTGGACAACCTCGACACACAGGCCGGCCAGGCTGCGCTCGTGTACGCGCTCGGCGGAAGCCACGGCACGTTCGGACAGAAGTCGACCGCGGACTCGCTCTTGCCGAGCGTGACGACCGCGTCGGGCGCTCCCTGAGCGCGTCCGCTGAGAACGCTAGTTTGCAAACCATGCACGCCGTGCCCTTCCTGGTGGCGTTTGCGAGCGCCGTGATGCTCGCCCCGGCGCTGCTGCGCGCGCTCGCCGACGGGGGCCACACGAGGCCCAACTACCGCGATCGCCGACTCCCGTTCCCGTTCGGCGTGCTGACGCTTGCCGCGGCGCTGCTGGGGCTGATTCCCTTGATGCTGCTGCAGCGGCTGGCATCCACCGCGGTCTTTCACCCCGAGATATTCCCGATCGGGGTTTACGCGTTGGGTGTCATCGGCCTTGGTCTGGTTGACGACACGCTCGGCAGCGAGGTCGGCGGAGCGAGCGCTCGTCCGGTGCAGCGCGGGTGGCGCGGACACGGCGCGGCGGCGCTGCGCGGCGAACTGTCGACGGGGACGCTGAAGGCCGCCGGGTCGCTCGGCCTGGCGTTGCTGACGATGAGCTATCTCGGGCTGTCCAACGGGCGCTGGCTGCTGGCGGCCGGGGTGCTGGTGCTGGCGACCAACGTGTTCAACCTGCTCGACCTGCGCCCCGGGCGGGCGACCAAGGCGTTCGTGCTGCTCGCCGCCGGCCTGGCGATCGGCTCGCTCGACCTGCGCCCGCTGTGGGCGCTCGGTCTGTTCGCCGCGCCGGCGCTCGTCGCCGGCGCCTATGACATGCGCGAGCGCGCGATGCTCGGCGACACTGGCGCGAACCTGCTGGGGGCGCTCGCCGGCCTGTGGCTGGTGCTCGCGCTGTCGGGCACCGGGCAGCTGATCGCGCTTGGGCTTTTGCTCGCTATCACCGTGTATGGCGAGCTGCGCTCGATCTCCAAATTGATAGAACGGACACCGGGCCTGCGCGAACTAGACTCTTGGGGCAGGCCGTCATGACCTTGCATCACTCCGAACGACACGCTCAGGCGCCAAGCAAGACCCGGTTCATCTTCGTGACCGGCGGCGTCGTCTCCTCGCTCGGGAAGGGGATCGCCGCCGCATCGCTCGGGAGGCTGCTCGTCTCGCGCGGGTTGACCGTCGGGCTGCAGAAGTTCGACCCGTACATCAACGTCGACCCCGGCACGATGTCGCCCTACCAGCATGGCGAGGTGTTCGTGACCGAGGATGGAGCCGAGACCGACCTCGACCTCGGCCACTACGAGCGCTTCACCGACTCCAACACGAGCCGCGCCTCGAACGTGACCGCGGGCGGCATCTACGACACGGTGATCCGGCGCGAGCGGCGCGGCGACTACCTCGGCGGCACCGTGCAGGTCGTCCCGCACATCACCGACGAGATCAAGCAGCGGATCGCGCTGATCGCCGAGTCGAGCGACGTGGACTTCGTGATCACCGAGATCGGCGGCACGGTCGGCGACATCGAGTCGCTTCCATTCCTGGAGGCGATCCGCCAGTTCCCCGTCGACGTGGGCCGCCGGCGCTGCATGTTCATCCACTTGACGCTCGTCCCGTACATCGGGCACGCGGGCGAGCTGAAGACAAAGCCGACCCAGCACTCGGTCAACGAGCTGCGGCGCATCGGGATCGCGCCGGACATGCTGATGTGCCGTTCTGAGGGGTCGCTGTCGACTGAGATCCGCAAGAAGATCGCGCTGTTCGCGAGCCTGCCGATGGAGGCGATCGTCTCGGCGTGCGACGTCGACAACATCTACAAGGTCCCGCTGACGTTCCGCGACCAGGGGGTGGACGATTTCATTCTCGAGCACTTCGGGCTGGAGGCGCCGCCGCCGGAGCTGTCGCGCTGGAAGGAGCCGATCGAGCGCTCCGCGCAGGCCACCAGAACAGTGCGCATCGCGTTGGTCGGCAAGTACGTGCAGCTCGAGGACGCGTACCTGTCGGTCTCGGAAGCGCTGCGTCACGCGGCGTCGCTGCAGGACAGCAGGGTGGAGATCGAGTGGATTGACTCGGAGAGTCTCGAGCGTGGCGAGAATCGCGAGAGCCTGCGCAAGCTGGACGACGCCGACGGCATCCTGATCCCGGGCGGCTTCGGCGGTCGCGGGATCGAGGGCAAGATCGCAGCCGCGCGGGTCGCGCGCGAGCGGCAGATCCCGTATCTGGGGATCTGCCTGGGGATGCAGGTCGCGGTCGCCGAGTTCGCCCGTCACGTCGCCGGGATGGAGGGCGCGAACTCGACCGAGTTCGACATCGAGACGCCACACCCGGTGATCGACCTGCTGCCCGAGCAGAAGGAGGTCGCGGACCTCGGCGGCACGATGCGCCTGGGCGCGGACCCGATCAAGCTCCACGACGCCAGCCTGGTGCGCGAGCTGTACGGCGAGGCGGTCATCTACGAGCGCCACCGCCACCGCTTCGAGGTCAACAACCTGTCGCGCAAGCGCCTGCAGAGCGCGGGCCTGCACGTGTCGGGCACCTCGCCGGACGAGCGCCTCGTGGAGGTGATCGAGCTGGATGACCACCCGTTCTTCGTGGCGTCGCAGTTCCACCCTGAGTTCAAGTCCCGCCCCGAGCGTCCGGCACCGCTGTTCGGGGGATTTGTCGCGGCCGCACTGGAGCGGGCCGCCGAGCGCGAGGGCTTCGCGGACGTCTCGCCGGCTGGTGAGCCGGCGCAGCGCGCCGGACTGTCGTGACGGCCCTCGGGCCTGCCTCGAGAGTGCAACCGCTCGAGCGCCGCTACCTGAGCGGCACGTTCGCCGAGCTGTGCCGGATCGAGAGCCCGTCCGGACATGAGCGGGGCTGTGCCGAGCGCGTGATCGCTGAGCTGCGCGGGCTGGGCGTCGACGTCGAGGAGGATGGCGCGGGGCTGACCGCGGGCTCGAACTGCGGCAACCTGCTGGCTCGCATCTCGGCGGCGGACCCTGACCGCGAGTCGGTCGGCGAGCCGTCCGCGCGACGCTCGGTGCTGCTGTGTGCCCACCTCGACACGGTTCCGCTGCAGGCCCCCGTCGAGCCGGTGCTGATCGACGGCGCGTGGGAGAACGCCAACGACGGCATCCTCGGGGCGGATAACAAGGCAGCTGTGGCCATGCTGCTCGCGCTCGCCCGGCACGTGCGCCGGGAGGGGCCCCCGGTTGATCTCGAGCTGCTGTTCACAGTCGGCGAGGAGCGATCTCTGGCGGGTGCGCACGCATTCGACGTGACGCGCCTGCACAGCGACTTCGGCTTCGTGTTCGATCATCCGTCGCCGATCGGGGAGCTGGTGGTCGACTCGCCGACGCACTTTCGCGTCCAGGCGTCGTTTCACGGCACGGCCGCTCATGCCGGGATCAGCCCCGAGGACGGTCGCAGCGCGATCCTCGCTGCGGCGCGGGCGATCGCCTCGCTGCGGCTCGGTCGCCTGGACGACGAGGCGACGGTCAACCTCGGAACGATCTCCGGCGGCAGCGCGATTAACGTCGTGGCCGAGCACTGCTCGGTGCTGCTGGAGGCTCGCGCCCTGGGCGATCAGCGGGCTGAGTCGATCGTCGCCGAGATCGTCGATCGCGTGCACGAGGCGGCGAACATGTCCGACTGCGACTGCGACGTGGATGTCGATGTGCAGCGAACCTTCTCGGGCTACCGCCTGACGAGCGCCAGCCCGGCGGTTCGGGTCGCCGAGGCAGCGTTGCGCGCGTGTGGGCACGAGCCGGTTCGGATCTCAAGCGGCGGCGGCTCGGACGCCAACGCGCTGCTCGCGCAGGGCTTTCAGACGGCGAACCTGGCGAACGCCACCGAGCACAACCACGGGCCGGACGAGCGGGTGAGCGTGGCGGCGCTCGAGCAGATGCTCGATGTCGCGCTGGCCCTGTTGGACGAGGCGGCGACCCTTGCGCCGGCCGCGGCACTGTAGCTTGCAGCGCCGATGCTGAAGCTCCGCCCCGCGATCGTGGTCGAGATCGGCCGCGCCGACGCCGGCGCGGAGAGTCCTGCGGCGGTCAGTGCGGGCGCGAGCGGGGAGCAGCAGCTGACGGTCGAGCTGACAACAGAAGAGGGCGCCGGGGGACGCCGAGCGGCGATCGCGGACGTCGGTCTGGTGGGGCGCGCGGAGGTCGGCGATGAAGTGATCGTCAACGTTCAGGCGCTCGACCTCGGCCTTGGCTCGGGCGGCTTTGACGTCGTCCACGTCAACCTCACACGCGGCCTGGATGGCGAGGGGTTGGATGGGGCGAACGTGATGAAGCTCAACTACACGAGCCTCCAGCACACGGTCGAGCCGGTCGAGGACGGGGTGCTCGAGATTCCCGTCGAGCGCCCGGTGGCGGTGCTTGCGCTGCACGGGCAGCTGGCGGCTGTCGCGTGGGCCTTTGCGCAGGGCGCGCCGGGCGCCAGGCTCGGCTACGTGCAGACCGAGGGTGGAGCGCTCCCGGGCGGTCATTCCCGCACGGTCAGGATGCTGCGCGAGCGCGAGCTGCTGGCCGGCCATCTGACGGCGGGGGCGGCGTTTGGCGGCGAGGCGGAGGCGATGACGACCGCTGGCGCGCTGCACCACGGGTTGCGCTCGCTCGGCTGGGACGCGGCGGTGTGCGGACCCGGTCCGGGGATCGTCGGCTCGAGCTCATCGCTCGGCCACGGGGGGATGCTCGCGCTGGACTCGGCGCACGTGTCGCTCGCGCTCGGCTGCCAGACGCTGGTGGTCGCACGGATGTCCTCGGGCGATGAGCGTCAGCGCCATCGCGGCATCTCCCACCACACGCTGACCGTCCTCGACCTGCTGCTCGAGCCGGTGACGGTCGCACTGCCGGCCGGGATGCGCTCGCCTGTGGGCGCCGACCTGCGCGCCGGGCTGGGGGCCGTGTTCGGCGGCGCGATGCCGAGCCGCCCGGCACTGGCGCTGGACGTGGCGCGCCCTGTGCGTGTCACTCGCCACGACTGGCGCCGCGCTGCGGTCGACTTGCCGGCGTATGCCGGCAGCGGCCTGCCGGCCGACACGATGGGCCGCGGGCTCGTGGGCGACCCGCTGTTCTTCGGCGCCGCGCTGGCCGGCGGGAGCGCCCTGGCAGAGCTGGTCGGTCGTTCGCCAGCCGATACATCAGACGGGGGCGATGCTGTGGGCGAGCGGACGTGAGTGCCGCGCGCGAGCGGTCGTTCACGGCGTTGGGGGGCGAGAGCGTCTACCGCGGACGGATCGTGGACGTGCGCGTCGAGCGATTCCGGTACGCGGACGGGGCGGAGGTCTCACGGGAGATCGTGCGCCACAACGGAGCGGTGGCGATCGTCGCCCACGATGATGAGCACGTGTGGCTCGTGCGCCAGCCGCGCGAGGCGGTCAACGAGCCCGACTTGCTGGAGATCCCTGCAGGCCGCCTGGACGTGGACGGCGAGCGGCCCCTGCAGGCCGCCGAGCGCGAGCTGGCCGAGGAGATCGGCCGCGGCGCGCGCGACTGGGACCCGATTGTCACGTACTACACGGGTGCGGGTTTCACCGACGAGCGGGTGCACCTGTTCCACGCGACGGGGCTGTACTCGGCGGACGCGGACAGCGGCGAGGATGAGCGGATCGAGATCGTTCCGTGGCCGCTGTCCGAGCTGGCGCAGGCGATCACGGAGTGCCGCGACGCCAAGACGCTGATCGGCCTGATGTGGCTGGCGTGTCGGCTGAACGACTGATTGCACCGTCAAGGAGCGCTCGCCTCGTCAGCGAAGGTGGATGGATGACGCGCACTGAGGAGTCTTCGCCGCCGATCGCGCCCGGGATCGAGCCGCTGATCCTCGACTTCCTCGCCTACCTCGAGCTCGAGCGGGGGCTGTCGCGTAACACGCTCGAGGCCTACCGCTCGGACCTGCTGCAGTTCGGCGAGTACCTGGACGATCGTGGGCTGGGGGCGATGCAGGTTCGCCACGGCGATCTCGCGACGTTCATGGCGCAACTCGCGCTCGGCAGCGACCGCTCGGAGGGTCTCGGCGGCGCGGAGGCGCGCCCACCGGCCGCGCCGAGCACACTCGCACGCAAGGTCGCTTGCCTGCGCTCCTTCTACCGCCACCTCCGTCGTGAGGGGGCGATCGAGCACGACCCGACGGCGGACCTGCGGGGTCCGCGAAAGACGCAGCGGCTGCCGCGCGTGCTCACACGAGAGGAGGCCGCGCTGCTGCTCGGTCAGCCGCGGGGCGCAGGCCCGCTGGTGTTGCGCGACCGCGCTCTGCTGGAGGTGATGTACGCGTGCGGGCTGCGCGCTTCGGAGGCTGTCGGGATGGAGCTGGCGGACGTCGACCTGGAGGAGGGGCTGCTGTGTGCGCGTGGCAAGGGGTCGAAGGAGCGGATCGTTCCGATCGGCCGCCAGGCCGTGGCCGCCCTACGCGCGTACTGCAGCGGCGGGCGCCCGGCGCTGCTGGGAGCTGGCCCGACCCGTCCGGAGACGAAGCTGTTCCTCAACAGCCGGGGTTCGGGCCTGACGCGTCAAGGGCTTTACAAGATCGTCCAGGGCCACGCCACCCGCGCAGGCCTGCACGAGATGAGCCCGCACACGCTGCGCCACTCGTTCGCCACACATCTGCTGGCCGGCGGCTGTGATCTGCGCTCGCTGCAGGAGATGCTCGGTCACGCCGACCTGGCGACCACGCAGGTCTACACGCACCTGTCGGCCGAGCGCCTGAAGGATGCGTATTTCGGTGCGCACCCGCGAGCGGCGATAGGCGGTGTCAGCGACAGCGGCTGACGTTGCTGAAAGTCGAGGGTAAGTCGGATATCAGCGGCGAGACCTCGGATCGGCTGTACACGAGGCGCAGGTGTTCTCCGGCGCGTGCTCTGCGCCATTCACGCCGGGTTATGGCCATCAGGTCGCGTCGCGCTTCGTCGAGTGAGCGTTCGGCTTCCGCGACCCGCTCCATCGCGTCGCGCTCGGAGGGTGTTGCCTGGCGTGCGGCCATCTCTCAGATCGCGATCAGGTCCAAGCGCTCGAGGCACGCGAGAGCAGCGGTCGGCCGTACGAGCCGCCCAGCGTTGACGAGGACACCCTCACTCTCAAGGCTGGCGATCGCGCGGTCGATCTCGCTCTGGTCGATATGGCGCAGCGCGTCGTAGATACCCTCGCGCTCACGTCCGCGAGGGTGACTGAGTAGTTCGATGACCACCAGGCGCTGCGGGTGGTCTGTCTGATAGTTGTCTGCCAATGGTGGCCGTGCCCGGTGGAATTGTATTCGGTGGAAGTTTAGCCCGTGGAATCGTGCAGCGTCTCCAGCCATGATCTGCATATGCCTGCCAAGTCCCCAGCACTACGCACTCTCGGCGATGCGATCCGCGCCACTCGCGAGGAGATGGGCCATACGCAGGAGCGGTTTGCGCACGAGGCCGGAATCGACCGCAGCTACTACGGCGCGATCGAGCGAGGCGAGTACAACGTGACGATCGACACGCTGGTCAAGGTCGCAAACGGTCTCGGAGTGGGTGCCTGGGAGCTGCTGCGCCGCGCCGAGCTGTAGGGCCGTGCAGTCTCGCAGGGCGTTCGTGCTGGTGATCGACGCGTGCGGCGTGGGCGCGCTGCCGGATGCGGCGTCGTACGGCGACGCGGGGACGAACACGCTTGCGCACCTGGCCGAGTCGGTCGGCGGGCTCGCGCTGCCGAGCTTGCAGCGCCTGGGGCTCGGATCGATCCTGTCGTTGCGTGGTGTTCCGGCGTGCGCGGACCCGGCGATCCATGGTCGCCTGCAGCCGTTGGGGCCAGGAAAGGACTCGATCGGCGGCCATTGGGAGCTGATGGGGGTGGTGCTCGAGCGGGCGCTGCCGACGTACCCGGACGGCTTCCCGTCGCAGCTCGTGTCCCGCCTGGTCGAGGCGATGGGCCGCGATGTGATCTGCAATCGGCCGGACAACGGGCTGGCGGCGATCGACGAGTTCGCAGCGGAGCACATGAGCAGCGGCGCGCTGATCCTGTACACCTCGCAGGACTCGGTGCTGCAGCTGGCGGGGCACGTGGACGTGCTCTGCGAAAACGAGCTGTACGCCGCGTGCACGGCGGCGCGTGCGGTGATGAGCGGCGAGCACGCGGTGGGGCGTGTGATCGCACGGCCATTCACCGGCCGGACCGGGGCGTTCGAGCGCACGAACGGACGGCGGGACTTCGCGCTGGCGCCACCCGGGCGCAGCTATCTGCAGGAGCTGCGGGACGCCGGCGTGGAGGTACACGGGGTGGGGAAGATCGAGGACCTGTTCGCGGGCGTCGGCGTGAGCGTTTCGCACCGGGGCGCCACGAACGCACAGGCACTGGATGCGGTCGATGGGCTGATCACGCACCTGCCGGGCGGTCTGGTGTTCGCGAACCTGATCGAGACCGACCAGCTGTACGGCCACCGCAAGGACGTTCAGGGTTTCGCGCGCGCGCTGCGCGAGATCGACGGCCGCCTGGCGGGGATGCTCGCGCGACTACGCGCGGGGGACCTGCTGATCGTGACGGCCGATCACGGCGTCGATCTGACCCACCCGGGCACGGACCACACGCGCGAGTACGCGCCGTTGCTGGCGGTGAGCGGCGAGATGCTCGCGCACGCTGCTGCGGGTTCAGCGAGCATCGGCGGCGCGCGCCACGACGGACCGCTGGCGGACGTCGGCGCGAGCGTCCTACGCTGGCTGACCGGCGACGACGCGAGCGAGCTCCCGGGCGCGGCGTTCGTAAGCTGAGGGTCGATGCCGGAGCTGCCAGAGGTCGAGACGATCAGACGCCAGCTGGCGCCGTTGGTGGAGGGCAGGAGGATCGAGCAGCTGGAGATCCTCGACCCGCGGTGGTCGCGCCCGCTGGCGCCGGCGGAGCTGACGGACGCGCTGCTCGGCAGGCGCGTTGAGAGCTTGGGCAGGCGTGGGAAGTACCTGGTGTGGAGCTTCGACGGCGACGTGCACCTGGCCCAGCACCTGAGGATGACGGGCGCGGTGCTCGCGGACCCGGACCCTGAGCCGGCGCACACCCGCGTTCGTGTCTTGCTTGGCCGCCGCGGCTCAGCGCGCAGTGGTCCTCGCTTGGCGATCGTCGACCCGCGCCGCTTCGGCACGGGCGAGCTGCTGCTCGGCTCGGACGCGTTGGATGAGTTCTTCGCGGCCCGCCTCGGCCTGGAGCCGTTCGACGAGCGCTTCACGGTCGAGCACCTTCGCCAGCTGGCGAAGGGTCGGAAGGGGCCGGTGAAGGCGTTTCTGCTCGACCAGCGCAGGATCGCGGGGGTCGGCAACATCTATGCGGATGAGGCGCTGTTCCGTGCGGGGGTGCACCCCCGCCGCCCGGCGGGGCGACTATCGGTCGAGCAGTGGGCGCGGCTGCGCGAGAGCGTGATCGCGGCGCTGAGCGCTGGCATCGACGCGCGCGGGGCGACGATCGATGACTTCCGCCACGTGGACGGCGTGAGCGGCTCCTTCCAGAACCAGTTCCTGGTGCACCTGCGCGCCGGCGAGCCGTGCTCGACGTGCGGTACGACGATCGTGAAGATGGTGGTGGCGGGACGCGGGACGTACGTGTGCGAGAACTGTCAGCCGCGACCGCGGCTGCGGCGAGCGAGCGGGCTGGTTCAGGCTGCCGGCTGATCCTCGATCAGCAGCTCATCCAGGCGGCCACTCTCGGATGCGGCCTGGACCTCCTTGAAGCCGCCGAGCGGCTGGCCGTCGATGATCACCTGCGGGAAGCTGAGCATCCCGGTGCTGCGTGCGAGCTCCGCGCGCCCGACCGGGTCCTTCGAAAGGTTGACTTCGGAGAACTCGACGCCGTGCGTCTTGAGAATGCCCTTCACGCGTGCGCAGAAGGAGCACGGCTCGGTGGTATACACGACTACCTGGCTCATTACTTCACAAAGTATAGCAACGGTTCTTCAGACTTTTAGGAGGGGGGATGCGCGTCTCAGCGCACGACGTAGCGGGCGGGAACGATGCGCTCGGTCTGCTTCGGCGGACGTAGGTACTGACGCTTCTGGCGGGGTGGCAGTTGCGGCGGCTCGGGCTCGTGCGGTCGCTCGTACGGGACGACGGACAGCAGGTGGCTGATCAGGTTCAGGGGGGCGGTGTGCTTGTCGTCGGCCTCGACGACGTTCCACGGGCTGGAGTCGAGGTCGGTGTACTCGAACATGCGGTCCTTGGCTTCGGCGTAGTCGACCCAGCGCGAGCGGGCCTGCAGGTCGGTGGGGCTGAACTTCCACCGCTTGAGCGGGTCGGAGAGGCGTTTCTTGAATCGCCGCTCCTGCTCGTCGTCGCTGACGGACAGCCAGTACTTGACGAGCATGATCCCGTCGTTCTGCAGGGCCTGCTCGAACAGCGGGCAGAAGCGCAGGAACTCCTCGTACTGGTCCTGCGTGCAGAACTCCATCACGCGCTCGACGCCGGCGCGGTTGTACCAGCTGCGGTCGAACAGCACGATCTCGCCGGCGGCGGGTAGATGGGGGACGTAGCGCTGGAAGAACCACTGCGTGCGCTCGCGCTCGCCGGGCGTGGGTACGGCGACGACGCGGCAGGTGCGTGGGTTCAGGAACGCGACGATGCGCTTGATGACGCCATCCTTGCCGGCCGTGTCGCGCCCCTCGAACAGGACGACCAGCCGGTGACGACGGGCGACGATCCACTCCTGCATATACACGAGCTCGGTCTGCAGACGCAGCAGCTCCTTCTCGTACTGCTTGGTGGTGAGCTCGACCGCGATGGGGGCAAAGTTAGAGGATGTCCCGCGTCGTCGGGTAGATCGATCACCATTGAGGCGTGGCGAATCGATCTGTGAAGACGGAGGCGGTGGTGCTGCGCTCGATGCGCTACGGCGAGGCGGACCGCATCCTGCACCTGTACACGCCGGGCCGCGGGCGCGTGAGCGCGATCGCCAAGGGTGTGCGTCGTGCGCGCAGCCGCTTCGGCGGACGGTTGGAGCCGTTCTTCCGCCTGCAGATCGAGCTGCACGAGGGCCGCGGCGAGCTGCTGACGGTCACGGGCGCGCAGACGATCGACGGTCACGCGCGCCTGCGCGGCGACGCGGGCGCGCTGGATGCGGCGGCGCGGGCGTGCGACGCGGTGGGGCGCCTGTTCGAGACCTCGGAGCCGCATCCGGGTGTGTTCAACCTGCTGTGCCGCCAGCTGGGGCTGCTGGACGAGCTGGCAGGCGGCGCGTGCGCGCCCGGCCGGCGCTCGCGCGGCCGCGCTGGCGTTTCGCCTGAAGCTGCTGCTGGCGGCGGGCCTCGCGCCGCAACTGGCGGCGTGCGCGACGTGCGGCGAGGAGGACGATCTGGTGGGCTTCTCGGGTGCGGCCGGCGGGGTCGTGTGCGCGGCGTGCGAGGCGGGGTCGTTCCCGCTGCACGAGGAGGCGCACGGCTTCATGACCGAGGCGCTCGGGCGGGCCCTGACGGATGTGCCGGACGCTGGCGGGGCGGCGCTCGGCCAGGTCGAGCGCGCGATCTCGGTGACGCTCGAGCATCACGCGCACGTGCGCCTGATGCCGGCGGTCGGACGCTCAGGCTAAGCGGGCCCAACGCCACGGGCCTCGATACGTTCGCGTCGAGTCTGGCCCCCGCGTCGAGCCGAGCCGCAGCGGTGCGGCGGCGGGCGCGTGTATCGTGCAGCGCCGTGGATGAGGGTTTCCCGATCGCTTACGAGGTGCTCGAGAAGGGCGTGGCGGTGCTGTCCAGCGACGGCGAGCAGGTGGGCACGGTCCACCACGTGGTGGCGGCGCCCGAGCAGGACATCTTCCACGGCCTGGTAATTGCGGTCCCCGGGCAGGGCCAGCGCTTCGTGGAGGCCGCGGACGTGGCTTCGCTGCACGAACGCGGCGTGGACCTGAGGATCGACGCGGCGGCGGCGCACGGCCTGCCGGTGCCGGGCGGCGGGGCGCCGGTGTACGACGAGGACCCGGGCGAGATGAAGGGCTGGCACCACTGGGTGCACAAGGCGGGCATGCGCGGCGATTGGAAACGCGAGAGCTGACACCGGTTTTCGCCGCACGCGGTGGCACAATCGAGCGGTGAGCATCGCAAACGCGCAGCAGACAGTTGCGGCCGGTTTCGCCGAGCGCAGCGCTGAGCAGGAGGAGCGACTGTTCTCGCCCTCGGCAGCGCGCTCCTATCCGGCGCTGCGAGCGCGCGAGGAGGATAACTGCGGGCTGCGCACGCCGTTCCAGCGCGACCGCGACCGGATCGTGCACAGCAAGGCGTTCCGTCGCCTGACGCACAAGACGCAGGTGTTCGTGGCGCCGCGCGGCGACCACTACCGCACGCGGCTCACGCACACGCTGGAGGTGACGACGATCTCCCGCACGGTGGCCCGCGCGCTGCGCCTGAACGAGGACTTGGTGGAGGCGATCGGCCTTGGCCACGATCTCGGGCATCCGCCGTTCGGACACATCGGCGAGGAGGTGCTGGACAGCTGCCTGAAAGAGCGTTTCGGCAGCGACTTCCACCACTACGAGCACTCGCTGCGGATCGTCGAGGACCTCGAGCGCGACGGCGCCGGGCTGAACCTGACCGAGCAGGTGCGCGACGGGATCGCCCGCCACTCCAGCCGCACGCCGCTGCCGCTGACGCTGGAGGGACGGATCGTGCGGTTGATCGACCGCGTGGCGTACATCAACCACGACATCGACGACGCGGTACGCGCGGGCCTGTTGCGCGAGGACGAGCTACCGGGTGAGCCGATCGCGGTGCTCGGCTCGAGCGGCTCGGCGCGGATCGATGCGCTGGTGCACGACGTGGTCGAGCACTCGCAGGAGGCGGGCGAGATCGTTCAGGGGCCGCTTGCGGGACCGGCGATGGGCGAGCTGCGCGAGTTCATGTTCGAGCGGGTGTACCTCGGGCCGGCGGTGCGTGCAGAGCACGAGAAGATCACGGCGGTGGTGAGGCGCCTGTTCGAGCACTACGTCGAGCATCCGGAGCTGCTGCCGCCCGGTCTGGGTGCGGGGGCGCTGGACGACGAGCACGAGCTCGCGCAGCGGGTGACCGACTACCTGGCGGGGATGACGGACCGCTACTGCATCAGGGAGTACACGCGAGCTACAGGTGCCGCAGGCGTTCGCCCGCTAGCGTTGCCGTTGTGGCGCTGTACACGAAGGAGTCCAAGGATCGCGTGCGCGACGCGGTCGACTTCGTCGAGCTGGTCTCGGCACGCACGGAGCTGCGCCGCGCCGGTCCGGCCCGCTACGAGGGGCTGTGCCCGTTCCACGACGAGCGCACGCCTTCGTTCGGAATTGACCCGACGCAGAAGGTGTACTACTGCTTCGGCTGCCAGGCCTCGGGCGACGTGTTCACGTTCGTGCAGGAGACCGAGGGCGTGGACTTCAAGGGCGCGCTGGAGCTGCTGGCGGAACGGTATTCGGGTGGAGCTGGCGCTCGAGGCGGAGGACCCGCGCGAGGCGGAGAAGCGCAAACGCAGGGAGCGACTGCTGGAGCTGCTGGCCCGCACGAGCGCGTACTACGAGCGCTACCTGTGGGAGTCGAGCGAGGCGGAGCGCGCGCGGGAGTACTTGAAGGAGCGGGGGCTGGGGGAGGAGATCCTGCGGGAGTTCCGTGTGGGCTACGCGCCGAGCGCATGGGACCGCGTACTGCTGGCCTCGCGCAGGGGAGGGTTCTCGGAGCAGGAGCTTTACGCGACGGGCCTGGCACAGAAATCGAAGGAGAACGGGCGCCCGTATGACCGTTTCCGCTCGCGGATCATGTTCCCGCTGGCGGACGTGCGCGGCAGGGTGCTCGGCTTTGGCGCGCGCGCGATGGGCGAGGGACAGCGTCCGAAGTACTTGAACACGTCGGACAACGACCTCTACCACAAGGGCTTGCACCTGTATGGGGCGGACCTCGCGCGCGCTCATGCCGCGCGCGCCGGTCAGGTGATCCTGTGCGAGGGCTACACGGACGTGATCGCGCTGCACCAGGCGGGCATGCGCAACGCGGTCGGCGCTGATGGGCACGGCGCTGACGGGCGAGCAGGTCGGCGAGCTGGCGCGCATGGCTCAGACGGTGCTGCTGGCGCTCGACGCGGACACGCGCCGGCCAGGAGGCGATGCTGCGCGCGTCGAGCCTCGCGGCCAAGCGCAAGCTCGAGCTGCGGGTGGTGCCGCTGCCGGCGGGGGCCGACCCGGCGGAGCTGATCCAGCGCGACGGCGCGCAGGCGATCACGGCGGCGGTCGAGCGCTCGGTGGCGTTCGTGCGCTTTCGCGTCGAGCGCGTGCTGGCGGCGGGCGATGACTCGACGCCCGAGGGCCGCGACCGCATGATCGAGGAGCTGCGCCCGGTGTTCGCGACGCTCGCGCCGAGCGCGATGCGGATGGAGCTGACGCGGATCGTCTCCGGCCGGCTGGCGCTGCCGGAGAGCCTGGCTGAGCAGCTGCTGGCGGCGGGCGCGGCGCCGCGCGCCGCAGCGCGCGGACGCGCCGCGCCGCAACCGTCGGTGCGGTGCGAGCGGAGAACGGATCGAGCGCGCGCACGGCGGGCCTGTCGGGGCGTGAGGACACCGAGCGCGCGTTTCTGGCGCTGTGCATCGCCTCGCCGGAGGAGGGCGTCATTGCGCTCGAAAGGGCTGGATGTGGACGAGCAGTTCTCCAGCGAGCTGCTGCGCCGCGCCGCCAGGCATCTGCGCGAGGGCGACCTGAGCGAGCCGATGGCCGACGCTTCCCGCCGAGGGGGACAGCCCGGACGGCGACCCTGAGCTGAAGCGCCTGCTGGCCGAGCTGATCGTGCAGGCCGGCCGCGAGCGCGCCGACCCGGCGATGCTGGAGGTCCAGCGGCTGCAGCTGGAGCTGGCGTGGGTCGAGCGCCAGATCCAGCAGGCGCGTGGGCGCGAGAGTGGAGACGTGAGCGAGCTGGCCAAACGCCGCGCTCAGGTCAAACAGCGAGTTCGACAAGGCCAACGAAGTGGTGCTCGAGGAGACGGGGGACCGCGAGGGTTGAGAGCAGTTCCCCAAGGCGGGTTCTCGGTGACTACGACGCTCGCAAATGCACACCCGCGTCACAGAATTGGCTCGGAAAAGGCACAGATGAGGCCGTGCGGTCGCTTCTCTTCAGCGAGAATGCAGTGCATGGATAGGGTCTTGCTGCAGCAGTTTCTTGGGCAGGGATTGTCACTCGCTGAGATTGGCAAGCAGGTCGGCCGGCACGAATCGACGGTGGCGTATTGGGTCGAGAAGCATGGACTGGAGGCGGTCAACCGCACGATTCACGCCCCGCGCGGTGGGATGGCTTACGGCGAGCTTGCGCCTCTCGTCAAACAGGGGCTATCGATCGCCCAGATTGCCGAAAGGACGGCAAGGAGCAAGGCGACGGTCCGGCATTGGCTCGGTCGTCACGGGCTGCGAACCAAAGGAGTCGCGGGAGGGAGGTCGCGCAAGGGTTCGAATGAGGCTCGTGAGGCCGGGCTAACCCGGGCGACGGTGGTCTGCCCGGGGCATGGGTCGGTTGAGCATGTCCGGGATGCGCGCGGGTATTACAGATGCCGCCGCTGTCGGCAGGAGGCCGTCGTACGTCGGCGCAGGCGGGTCAAGGCAATGCTTGTCAGCGAGGCTGGGGGCTGCTGCCGGCTCTGCGGCTACGACCGGTGTGTCGCCGCGCTCGAGTTTCATCATCTCGATCCGACGACCAAGCAATTCGGCGTTGCACAGCAAGGCGTTGCCCGAAGCATCGAGCGTCTGCGTGTCGAGGTTCGCAAGTGCGTGCTGTTGTGCTCTAATTGCCACGCGGAGGTGGAGAGCGGAGTCAGCGCCATCTCCGGGGTAGCCCAAGTGGGTACAGATCCGGGGTAGCTCAATGGCAGAGCAGGACCCTGTTAAGGTCAAGGTTGTGGGTTCGAGTCCCACCCCCGGAGCTTTCCTCTAACCTGCCAGCTGCTCCACCAGCTGCGCGGCGGCCGCGCCGGAATCATGCTTGCCAGCCCACCGCGCGATCTCCTCAGCTCGCTCTCTGGTTCCCGAGTCCCAGAGGGCCCGCTCGACTGCGAGTCGCAGCACGCGCGGCGTGACGAACCGTCGCGGCACGCGCACGCCGGCTCCAGCCCAGTCGAGGCGCGCGGCGTTCTCGTTCATGTCGCCGACGGCGGGACAGGCGACGACGGCACAGCCCGATGACAGCGCGCGAACGAGCGTGCCGTGGCCGGCGTGGCAGACGACGACGTCGCAGTGAGGCATGGTGCGCGAGTAGGAGACCCAGTCGACGACACGCGCGTTGTCGGGCACACGCAGCGCACGCGGTGGCAGGCGGCGGTTCTAGGTGGCGAGCACCCGGACGGGGGCGTCGGCGAGCCCTTCCAGGGCGGCTTGCAGCAGCGTGTGCCGCGAGTCCTGGGCGGTTGAGGGTGCGATCAGCACGAGCGGCGCATCGTCGGCGACACCGCGAGCACCGCTGCGACGCAGCTCGACGTCAGCGGTGGGCGGCTCCCACATGAGCGGTCCGACGACGTGGACGTGCGCGGGCCAAGTGCGCGGATACTCGAGCTGGGGGAACGTGGCGACGAGCGCGAGCTGGCGGCTGATCCCGTTGTGGACATAGGGGAGCGGCGCGAGTCCCAAGCGGGCGCGCGTCTGGTTAAGCTCGGTGCGTCCGCGCTCCAGGCCCCGCGTGACGACCGATTGCGAGCGGCGCCAGAGAGCGCGCCCGGCGGCGGTTCGCGGCAGGCGGGCGCCGAGCGAGTAGATCGGGAAGTCGGGCTCGCCGTGCGGGTAGACGTGCGGGATGAGCGTTGCGCACGGCCGGCCGTCGATCTCAGCGGCGAGCGCCGGTGCCAGCGTGAGGATGTCGGCGACGACCACGTCGGGTTGCAGCTGCTGCACCAGAGGGAGCGTGTCGGTGGTGGCGTGTACGACCGCCTCGTAGAAGTCGAGCGGCTCGGGCCCGGAGGGAAAGACCGTGTACTCGGGAGCCGCGGCGAAGCTCAGGCCCTCGGCCTCGACGTTCTGCTGCCAGCGCGTCCAGGTCTGCAGCGTGACGTCGTGGCCGCGCGCTCTGAGCGCGCGGCCGAGGGCGATCATCGGGAAGGCGTGGCCGGGGTCGCCGAACGCGCCCAGCAGCACCTTCACGGTCAGTTGGCGGCCAGCTCGGCCAGCAGCCGCAGCTGCTCGAGACGCTCCGGCCTGGTGAACGCGGTCGGCGTTACCCCGAGCGTCCCGACGCCGGCGTCCCTGTAGATCGCCAGGCGCTCGCGAACGACATCCTTGGGGCCGCACAGCGAGACGCTGTCGATGAGCTTGTCGGGGATCGCGGCCATCGCCTCGTCGCGCTTACCTTCGAGGTAGAGGTCCTGGATCGTCTGAGCCTCCTGCTCGTAGCCGTAGCGTCTGACGAGCTGGTTGTAGAAGTTCTGTTTGCGCGAGCCCATGCCGCCGACGTACAGGGCGATGAACGGCCGCATCGTGTTGCGCGCGCCCTCGAGATCGTCGGTGATGCAGAGGCTGACGGTGGGCGCCATGTCGAAGTCATCGAGCGATTTGCCCGAGCGATCGGCGCCTTCCTGCAGCAGCGGCCGCAGCTCGGATACGTGCTCGGGCGAGAACAGCGTGGGGATCCATCCGTCGGCGATCTCGCCAGCGAGCGCGGTGTTCTTCGGGCCGATCGCGGCGAGGTAGATCGGGATGCGCTCCTGGACCGGAGTGATGGTCAGCTTGAGTGCCTTGCCGGGACCATCCGGCAGCGGCAGTTCGAGTGTCTCGCCCTTGAACTCGACGCGTTCGCGCGCGAGCGCCATACGCAGCACGGCGACGTACTCACGGGTGCGCTGAAGCTGCTGGGCAAAGCGCTGTCCGTGCCAGCCCTCGGCGACCTGCGGGCCCGAGGAGCCGATCCCGCAGATCATCCGGCCATTTGACAGCTGGTCGATCGTCGCGGCGGTCATCGCGGTCATCGCGGCGGAGCGAGCAGGCATCTGGAAGATCCCCGATCCGAGGCGGATCTTCGTGGTCTGCCCGGCGAGCCAGCCGAGCACGGTCGCCGTGTCCGAGCCGTAGGCCTCGGCGGCCCATACCGAGTCATAGCCCAGCCGCTCGGCCTCCTGGACGATCGTGAGCTGGTCCTCCGAGGTGAGGCCGAGACCCCAGTAGCCGATGTGCACGCCGAGCTTCATGTGCAAGTTTCCTTTCAGGTGCAGGGAATTCGTTGCGGGCTTGGAGGGCGTGTCCTACGCTTGGCCGCGCACCGCGTCACACTGGCTGGACAGCCAACGTCGCGGGCACAGCCTATGCGAAATCGCCGCCGCCACAGCAGCTCCGTCGAGGGTTTGCGCCTCGCGATCGACTGCATGCCGGTGGCCACGCGCGAGGCGATGCTCGTGGGTGTGCGCAGCAACGCAAGAATCATCGTCGGCGCGTACGTCGACGGCCAGGGCGGCGAATGCCCGATGCTGGCAGCGCACAGGCGCGGCGGCAGGACGGACCTCCTGTCGTTCGCCAAGTCCTGGGACCGGTTCACGCGCGCCAACGGCAAGACCCGCCGGGCGACCGAGCGCGAGGTCAGGATCCTGACGGCTCAGCTCGAAGACAGCCTCGCCGGCACGAGCGGCCTGGAGCTCGACCTGGCTATCAAACAGCACCACGAGCTGATGGGCCGTCGCCTGCGCGGTCGCCGGCGACTTCCTGACGCCGCGGATCCGTCAGGCGAGATAGTCGCAAAGCGCCTGCGCATGCCCAGGCGCCGCTCTCGCGCTGATGGCATCGCCGATCGGACCGAGCAGGGGCTGGCCCGGTCCCTTCCGGCATGTGTCTGACAATCGCCTGACGCGCTCACGAGCACCCAACGCCTGTCGCCCAACTGCTGGGCATGAGCCGTTGGGCTCCTACAGAGCCTCGCCCGGCCGCACGAACATCATCTCCGGCACGACGCACGCGGGGGAGACCTTGAGCAGGTAGCGCACGGACTCGGCGATGTCCTGCGGCTGGATCATCTCCTCGGCGGGTACCTGCCCCTTGACGAAGTCCGTCATCGGGGTGTCCACAAACGCAGGGCACAGCGCGGTCGACTTGATGCCCTCCTTGCCGAGCTCCTTGTTCATCGCTTCTGTCCAGCCGACGACGCCGTGCTTGGTGGCCGAGTAGACCGACAGCCAGGGCTCGCCGTGCTTTCCCGAGATCGATGAGGTGTTGACGACGAGCACGTTTTTGTGCTCGCTGGCCGCCTCGCGCAGCAGCGACATGCACTCGCGGTAGAAGATCACGATCGAGCGGAGGTTGATGTCCAACTGCATGTCCAGGCGCTTGGTCTCGATCTCCGTGACGGCCTGCCCGACGCCCACTCCGGCGTTGTTGACGAGCACGTCCAGCCGCCCGTACTTCTCGCGGTGGGCGGCTACTACCTTCTGGATCTCCGCCTCGTCGGAGACGTTCGCTGCAATGCCCTGAACGTCGAACCCGTCCGCGGCGAGGCCGGCGACGGCTGCGTCGAGCTTCTCAGGCCGCCTGGCGGCCATCGTGATGCCGAACCCTTCCTCGCCGAGCACCCTGGCGATCGCCAGTCCGATGCCGCTGGATGCTCCCGTGACGATGGCTGCGCGGTCTGCTGACATCTGCTGTCCCTCCCGTTGATGAAGCCGAATCGAAGCCGCCGTCCCTTACGGGACAGCGCGCGAGAGCATTCCACATCTCACTGATAGCGTCTGCTGGCCGATCTCTGATCGGTCGCGGTCGGTCCATCGGTCCGGATGCGTGGCGGGCCCGTAGCTCAGTTGGTTAGAGCTGCCGACTCATAATCGGTAGGTCCCTGGTTCGAGTCCAGGCGGGCCCATGTCGGGATGGTGCAGTCCAGAGCGAAATTTGTGGGCTCGCTTCCCGCAGCTCGCATCGAGCGGCGGTCATGCTTTAGGGCTCGTCTGCCAATTTCTGCCGTTTCGGACCCTCCAGTTTGGGTCCGAAGTCGCGCGTAGGCTGCCGACGTGCCCAGACTCGCCAATGTCGCTGGGGTCGTCATCATGATCTACTTCGGTGACCACCCGCCTCCCCATATCCATGCACGGATGGGACGTCCGAGGACCAAAGGCGTGGCTGAAGCCCGTTTCGCCATAGATCGCGGCGAACTGATCGACGGTGTACTGCCCGCGCAACAGGCCAGTCAGGTCGCGAGCTGGTGCCGGCGCAACCGCGACGTGCTCCTCGGCGACTGGGAGCGTGCGCAGGACGACCGCCAGCCGGTGGGGCGCTACGCTTGAAAGGTATGGAGCCTGCTATCGCCCCCGAGATGATCGCGGCGACGCCACGCCCCTCATATGTCGTGCGGGTGATGTTCGCTGACGGCGAGGTCCGCGATGTCGACATCACGCCCCTTCTGGACACCGAAGCTTTCGCTCCGCTGAGAGATCCAGAGCTGTTTGCGCAGGTAGCGATCGATGAGGAGATTGGGACTATCGCTTGGCCGGGTGGAGTGGACCTTGACCCATCGGTGATCTACTCCGCGCTCGATCTCGGCCCGAACAAGGCGCAGATCAAGGTGCTGGCGCCAAGCGTCGCGGCGTGACGCTTGAGTCTGGCCGAGGGCGGCCGTCAGGGCACGAGTCCGATCCAGAGCGCAGCAGAGTGATGGTTGTCAAGGAGTTGCGAGCGCGGCTGGTGAAGGTCCGCCGAGATATCGCGCGCAGCGGACTGGACTCAGGGGTTGTCGCTGAGGCCGTGGCGGCGGCAAGCGCGATGCCGGATGAGACCGGCTTGCCGACCTGACTGCCAAGTGCACGGCCGATCCCAGCCGAAAAAGGGCAGATCTGCCTTATCGGCGACAATCGCTGCAATTTGCTGCTATTCGAACCCGCGCTGCGGACTGCGTCAGAGCCGCATGTCTCGTGCAGCGAGCGTGTCGCGAGCCGAACCGTTCGACTGGCCGCCGGGCCATCCTCTCAGGGTGCTGCAAGTGCACGTCCTGCTGCATCTAAAGCTTTGTTCCAGGCGGTCGATTGGACCTAATGGGATCGCAGTCCGACGTATCGCACGTGGCCGTTGTTGTCGACCTCGGTCACCGCAAACGGGTAACGCTGGCCGTTGACAGACGCGATGCACGTGAATCTGGTTCCGCTCTTTTGGAGCACCTCGGCCGGGCACGTGACGTCCGAGCTCAGGTGCCTCTGACTGCGAATCGACCGTCTGATGGCTGTCTGGACGCGCGCGATGTTCAAAGCGATGAGCGGTGCGGCGTTCGCGTAGCGGACCCGCCCGGCGGCGTTCGTCTCAGTGACGCGGATTGGGTAGAAGCCAGCGTCGAGATCGGCTGTACAGGTGAACGTGAGTCCCGTCTTGCGCGTGAGGTGCTTGGGGCATCGAACGCTCGCATGAAGGTGATGTTGAGCGAGTATCGACCCTTCGATCGCTCGTGCGACCGCCGCCGTGTTCAGCGTGGGCGTGCTCGAACCGCACGCACAGAACGTGATAGCTGCGGCGAGCGCCGTCATCGCGCCGAGCCGTCGGGCCTGCTTGGTGTGACCCCCTGGCGGATGGTCGGTCAGTGTTGGCCTGGCCATGCGATGGGCTTCGACAGGTTCGGCATGAACCCTCGTGACGACGCTCGCGCGGCAACCCGGATCGCCACGGGGCACTCGTAATGCTGCGACGACGCCGTCTGCGCAGCCGACTTTTTCTCCTGACGGTCGTCTCTTTCGCATTGACCGCCGGGGTCTCCTACGGACAGGTCCGGCGCCTCTCGCATGCGGTGCCACTGCTCGCCGCGATTGCGCAGCGGGATACGGCTACGCACCCACGCTCGCCACGGGCCGCGAGATACGCCGCGGGCGTGAAGTCCAACGCGACTAGCGCCAAGTCAAAATCACACCGCGGTCCCGCCGGGCCCGCCGGTCCGGCCGGACCGCAGGGCGCAGCAGGTCCACAGGGTGCTGCTGGCGCCGCGGGCCCTCAGGGGGCACCCGGGGGGGTCGGACCCGAAGGTAAAGCTGGGCAAACCGGTCTCCAGGGCGTCAGAGGCGAAACAGGCGCCGCCGGTGCACGCGGCGTCCAGGGAGCGCAGGGCGCTGCCGGGCCGCGCGGAGCCGACGGCAAAGACGGGGCAGCAGGCGCCCAAGGCGCTAAAGGCGAAACTGGACAGACCGGCGCTGAAGGCAAAGCGGGCGCGACCGGTCCGCAGGGTGTCCGCGGCGAAGCGGGCGCCGCTGGTCCCGGAGGCAAAGACGGCAAACAGGGTATTCAGGGCAAAGAAGGCGCGGCCGGCGTGCAGGGAATCCAGGGCGAAACTGGTCCGGAAGGCAAAGCAGGCGCAGCGGGAGCTCCCGGCACCCCGGGCGAAAATGGTGCTGTCGGCGCGGAAGGCAAAGAAGGTGCGGCTGGCGCGCGGGGAATCCAAGGCGAAACAGGCCCGGAGGGCAAAGAAGGCGCGACGGGTGCGCAGGGAATCCCGGGCGAAGCTAGTCAGGTAGGCAAAGAAGGTGCGACCGGCGCGCAGGGGATCCAAGGCGAAACGGGCCCGCAGGGACCACAAGGCGGGGCGGGAGCTACGGGCATCCAGGGCGAAACGGGCTCGATTGGAGCTGAAGGCAGGGAAGGACCGCCCGGTGTGCGCGGTCCGCAGGGCCTTGAAGGCGGGGAAGGCCCTCGAGGCATCGAAGGACCACAAGGCCCGCAAGGCATAGAAGGAAAAGAAGGACCGACCGGAGCGCAAGGCGCTCGAGGGGCGACCGGCCTCGTGGGAGAAGAAGGGAAAGAAGGTCAACAGGGGCGAGAAGGACTACGAGGAGAAGCCGGATCGACGGGACCGCAGGGAGAACAAGGCGAAACAGGAGTGACCGGTGCCGAAGGCAGGGCGGGGGCGGTGGGAGCCGAAGGCAAGCAGGGGCTGCAGGGCACGGCGGGTATGGACGGGAAAGACGGCGCGCAGGGGGTCAGGGGCGAAACGGGCGCGACTGGTGCTGAAGGCAAGGAAGGGGCGGCAGGTGTTGCTGGTGCTCCGGGAGCTAGTGGGGAAGCAGGCGTGATCGGCGCCGAAGGCAAGGAAGGGCTGCCTGGCGCGACCGGTCCGGAAGGCGTCAAAGGCGAAACCGGTGCGACCGGCCCGGAAGGCAAAGAAGGCAAAGAAGGAAAAGAAGGCCAAGAAGGGCCGGTCGGCGTGACCGGGACCCAGGGTCTCAAAGGCGAAAAAGGCGCGACCGGGGTCACCGGCGCGACGGGCGCGGCGGGCAAAGAAGGCGCCAAAGGCTCGACCGGCGAAAAAGGAGCTACTGGGACCACTGGCGCGACGGGTGCGACGGGCAAAGAAGGCGCCAAAGGCTCGACCGGAGAAAAAGGCGAAAAAGGCGAAAAAGGTGTTACTGGGACCACTGGCGCGACGGGTACTGTTGGCGCGGCGGGCAAAGAAGGCGCGAAAGGCTCGACCGGCGAAAAAGGCGAAAAAGGCGCGACTGGTGCGACGGGCGCGACGGGCGCCGCGGGCAAAGAAGGCGCCAAAGGTGCCACGGGTGAAAAAGGCGAACGGGGCGAAAAAGGAGAAAAAGGAGCGAGCTTCAGCGCCGGCGAATACACGGCGCTCACGGAACGCGCCCAGAACACCGAATTCGAACCGTCTGCAACGGAACCGGTCCAGGTGAGCCTGATCGTGTCCTGTCAATCCGCCACAGAAACCACGGTCCAGGTCTCAGTTGGCGCCGTCGTCGTGGCCGAAAATGTGATCAGCAAAGCGGCGACCGGCACAACCAAGGTGACGCTCACCTTCATCGTGCCCGCCGGCAAGAAGTGGAAGGTCGCTACGAACGCCGGCATCACCCTGATCCGATCGACATATCTGACGCTCTAGGGCAACCGCCCTACGAGGTGGCTGTCGGTAGGAGACTGCGGCCATCGGATACGCTGAGGTTCCGGATAATAGAACCGTCGTCGGCAATGGAGGTCCAGATGAACGACATCGCAGGCCACGTCGAGCGTGACATCCTGCGCGCGATCGCACACGAGCTCCCGCCGAAGTGGCGTGAGGTCATCGACGTCGTCGCCGCACCGGTGCCGAAGACCCCAGCCGAGACTGTCGCCGCTCCGACCGACCCGGCTGCAGCGAGGCTCGACCAGATCGAGCACATCGTCGTGGTGATGCTCGAGAACCGCTCGTTCGACCACATGCTCGGCTACCTGTCGCTCCCGGTCGCCGAAGGCGGCAAAGGACGGAGCGACGTGGATGGCCTGAAGGGTCCCGAGGCCAACGTCAACCACTTCAACGGCGCCTCCTATCCGATCCATCATCTCGGCTACACGAAGTTCAAGGACGAGACCGAAGATCCTGACCACTCCGGCGCGTCGGTTGACCAGCAGCTCTGGAACAACGGCGGAGGCTTCGTCGAGAACTTCGCCCACATCTCTGCCCAGCGCGCTGCCGCCGCGCACGAGCAGTCCCCCGACCCAGGTCTCGTGATGGGCTTCTACGACGGTCACGACCTCCCCGTGTACGACCATCTGGCCGCTGAGTACTGCGTCGTCGACCGCTGGTTCAGCTCGGTGCCAGGAGCGACCTGGCCCAACCGCCTCTACTCGATCGCCGGCTGCGCCGAAGGGAGCCGGGACGACAAATCACCGCCGATCTATCAGCTCCCGAGCTTCCCGCGGTACCTCGACCAGCACGATGTCGACTGGCGCTGGTACTCCTTCGACCCGGCCACGCTGCGAGCCGTCGACCCCGAATACCGTCTCAGCAACCACCACCGCTTCGCGTTCCTCGATTCGCGCAAGCTCACCACGGCCGAACGCGCAGTCGGGACGCTGACCGAGGAGGGCCCGTCGTTCCTCGACGATGTCGCCGAAGGCAAGCTGCCTCCCGTCAGCTGGATCGACCCGCGTTTCAAGGACCTGCGCGTCCTCGGGCCCGACTCCAACGACGACCATCCCCCGAGCGACCTGTTCGCCGGCCAGGACCTGATCCTCACGATCTACCACGCGCTCAGCGCCGCCGACAGCTGGTCCAACACGCTGCTCGTGGTCACCTACGACGAGCACGGCGGCTTCTACGATCACGTCCAGCCACCCGCGGCCGTCGACGATCACCCCGAGTTCCAGCGCCTCGGCGTCCGCGTGCCCGCCCTGCTCGTCTCGCCGCTCGTCGCGCGCGGCTCCAGCTCCACGAAGCTCCTCGGCGACGACCTGCATTTCGATCACACCTCGATCATCAAGACGATCCTCACCCGTTTCTGCATGCGCGACGGGCAGATCCCGCAGCTCACCGCACGCGTCGCCGCGGCCAACCATCTCGGGCACCTGCTCACCGACCAGGCAGCGCCGGGCAGGAGCACGCCCGCCGACCACGGCCCGCTCGCCGACCGGATGACCGCGTGGCGCAACGAATGGGCCGAAGCGCGCTACCGGGACCCAACGAAAGCGAGTGGGCCACCGAAGACGCTGACCGAGTTCCAAACCGGCTTCTACGACATGGCCCGACTGCTGCGCCGCGCCGGCCTCCCGGGCGGCCACCCCTGAGGCTGGCGTTCGCGGCTCCCGCCGCAGCGCGTCACTCCCCGTAGAGCGTCACTCCCCGTAGCGCCTCACTCCTGTAGCGCTTCACTCCCGTAGAGCCTCACTCCCGCGGCGCTTCACTCCACAAGTTCCCGAAGCGCAACCGCCCCGCGTTCGAGCGTCTGCTGATCGGTCACGATCAGCGACTGCGAATGAACGCTCAGCTCGTGCCCGGGCTCGACGTCGATGATCGTGCCCACCGCGCGCATCACTTGATCGGCTTCGCTGACTCTGGCAGCCGCTTTTGCCGACAGGCGCGCTTGGACGAGGCGGCGGTCTTCCAAGGCCGGGAGGTCGAAGTAGCCGAGATCGTTCTGCCCAGGCCATCGGCCTTCAGTGGAGCCGCCCTTCAGAACTTCGGCCGCGCCGCCCACCTGTTCCGCGTACACCCGCGCCACGCCCAGCGCGGCGATCTTCTGCTGGCGTTCTTCGCGGTTGATCTGCTTGTCGGCGATCGCCCGATTCCCCAGGTAGCTCGCCGCGCCGCCCGCAAGCGCACCGCCGATGGCGGCGCAAGCGGCGATCAGGGCGACGCTGACTTCTTTCGACATTCCACTTAATGAAATCATGATTGGGATGCTCACGCGGGCCACCGGACGGGGCGAACCACGACGACCGAAACACGACGAGTACTCGCACTCGCCCGCGTGCGGCCAGCTGGAGTGCGAGGTAGCCTCAGGCAGGGAATGGAGCAACCGATGAACGCCGACAGCGAGGACTGGCTGGTCAAGTTCCTGCACGGCTTCGCCACGATGTCCGAGGAACAGCGCGACGCCGCGATCGACGCGTTGCCGCCGGAGAACCGCGACGCGATCGTCGCTCTGGCCGAACAGCGCGCCGCGACCGCCGCGACCGATTTGGTTGAGGTCCTGGACGCCGGCCAGGCCGGCCTGGACAAGCTGTACGAGGTGATCGAGCCTGCCGACCTGTTCACGGTGATCAACCTCGCCGTCCGCGAACAGCCGAGCCTCGTCGTCGAGGCGCTGTTCGCGGCCGTCGTGTTGCATCGCGGGTGGGACGAGGGGGAGCCGGCCGCGATCGTCGCGCTGCGCGAACAGTGGCACTGGCACGTGTACGAGCAGATCCGGCCCACGACATGACCGGGCTTGCGCGCCGACGCCAGAATGCCGCCCGCCTCGGGCATGGAGATGGCGCGTCGCTCAGCCTGCCGCGCTACACCGTGCTCGGTGCCGAAGACCTCGAGATCGCGGCCGGCCAGGCGCGGGAGCACGCGCTCGCGGGCGAGCATCGGCCATACCCGGCCAGGCGCGCGCCCGCGAGTCTGGCGCTGCTGTTCATGGCGTTCGAGGCCTGGGTCAACACGCGGCTGACGATGGCGTTCTTCTTCGAACGGCGGATGCCCGTCCCCGCGAAAGAGAAACTGCTCGAGCTGATCGACCGCGGGCCGCTCACCAGCAAGGCGCTGCGTGTCCCGCACTACCACGGCGGCGAGACGCTGCAGCCGAGCGAGCATCGCGACCTGGGGCTGCTCGTCGAAGTCCGCCACGAGCTCCTGCATGACCTGCCTGCCACTGCTCCAGGCGGTCAGATCGATCGTCTGGACGGGCTCGCGGAGCGCGGCCTGCTGCGCGACAGCCGCATCACCCACAGCAACCGCGTGATCTACCCGCGGCTGGAATCCTACGACCTCGCCTGGTGGGCCTGGGAAGTTGTCAGGGACACCGCCGAGGAGATCCTCGCCGCCTACGGTGAGGACAATCGCGACCGGGCTGCCGCCGAGCCGCACAACTTCGACCTGCCTCAGCAGTGGGGGATCGCCAGCCCGAGCGAGATCGAGTCCTCCGTCGACTCCGGCTAGCCGCCCGCGGCCTGAGTGTGCAACCGGCAACTGGAACAGCGGGCCGGCAAAGCCGATAGGGGCCGTTCCGATTAGCGCTACGCCCGGATGGGATCGGGCTCACTTGCGCTCATGGGCTGACCGGAACGGCCCCGTCCCTCTCTCCCAGGCGTTGTTCTACCCGGGGTCCTCGCTTGGCAAACCGTCGCCGCCTGCTGGCGCAAACCTGCCGCGACCCGCCGCGATACTCGACTGGGCCCGGGGCCGTCTAAGCTCCTGCCACCTCGATCGAATGGGAGCTCTCGTTGCTTTACGTCGGCCTCGGTATCCTCTACGTCTTCCTGCTCGTCTACCTGGGCGTCAAAACCGCCAAAAGCCGCCGCTGGGTGCTGTTCGCGATTGGGTTCATCTTCCCCGTGCTGTGGATCATCGGCGGCGTGCTGCCGCCGAAGGGGATGTCCAGGATGGACAGCCTGTACGAGCAGCGCGAACGCTCGAGATAAGCACTGCGCGGGGCGGGGAAGGATGTTGGGCGGGCGGCGTCTTGCTCAGCGAGGGTCGCACCGACGATCCAAATCGATCCCCGAGACTGCGAGGCACCCAATGAAACGAGCATTCACTCTCCTGGCCGGCGTCCTCGCCGCTGCGGCGATGAGCATCACCGCAGTGGCCGGCGCTCAGGCTGCGACTCCGACCGCGCACGCCAGCCGTGTTGCCAAGATCGAACTGCGCCACACGCGGATCGGAACGATCCTGACTACCTCCTCCGGCTTCACCCTGTATGAGTTCACGCGCGACCACGGCAGCAGCGACAGCTGCGCGAAGATCGCAAACTGCCTCGGGTCGTGGCCGGCGCTGCAGACCACCGGCCGGCCGGCCGCCGGCTCCGGCGTGCACTCCTCGATGCTGTCCACGACCACGATTCCCGGCGGCAGGAAACAGGTCACCTACGCCGGCCACCCGCTGTACCTGTACGCCGGCGACACCGGCCCCGCTGAAACGGACTACGTCGGCGAACGCGCCTTCGGCGGCGACTGGGACGCGCTCACCGCATCCGGCCACGCGATCAAATAGGCAGCTTCAGCGTTTCCCGAAGAGACGGTTGAGGGGTAGTCTTGCTCAGAGAGGGCTGCGCGGGGCAGGTCTCGAGCAGGTTTGAGCACACGCGATAGGGGGCATACCGCCGAGCATGAACACGCCGACCGATCAGCTTCGCTCGATCTCGCTGCGCGGCGGGGCGCGTGTCCCGCAGCTCGGCTTCGGCGTCTTCCAGGTGCCGCCCAGTGACACCGCGAGGGCGGTCACGAACGCGCTGAGCGTCGGCTACCGCCACATCGACACTGCGGCCGCGTACCGCAACGAGGCCGGCGTCGGGCAGGCGATTCGCGAGTCGGGCCTCGATCGCGGCGAGGTGTTCGTGACGACCAAGTGCTTCAACGACGATCACGGCTACGACGAGGCGAGGCGCGCGTTCGACGCGAGCCTCGGGCGGCTGGAGATGGACTACGTCGACCTGTACCTGATCCACTGGCCGGTGCCCGCGCACGACCGTTACGTGGATACGTGGCGGGCGTTCGTGGACCTGCAGGCGGAAGACCTGATCCGCGCGATCGGGGTCTCGAACTTCATGCCCGAGCATCTCGATCGCGTGATCGCCGAGACCGGCGAGACGCCGGCGATCAACCAGGTCGAGCTGCACCCGTACTTCCAGCAGCGCGAGCTGCGCGCCGAGCACGAGCGCCTGGGGATCGTGACCGAGTCGTGGAGCCCGCTGGCGCAGGGCGCGGCGCTGACCGATCCGACGATCGTTCGCATCGCCGAGGCGCACTCGCGCACGCCCGGGCAGGTCGTGATCCGCTGGCACATGCAGCTCGGGCTGGTCGTGATCCCCAAGTCGGTCACGCCCGAGCGCATCGCACAGAACTTCGACGTGCTCGACTTCATGCTCAGCGACGAGCAGATGGACGCGATCGACGGACTCGACGAGGGCCGGCGGATCGGGCCGGACCCTCGAACATTCGTCCGTCCCTGAGCGTCGCCGTCAGCTGAACGGCCGTATCTATCGATCGGGGTTGCGTGCGTATGTCCCTCGCGCGAGCGCCCGGTTCCGATCGGCCGACGGTGAGCATCGGCGGGACCGCCGAGGCAGCCCTCGGCGAGCTCGCTGACGCCCTGGTGCTGGTGTTCGACGCCGAGCTGCGCGTCGTGCGGATCGCCGGCCAGGCATTGCAGCGGCTCGGTGACCCCGGCACCTGCCGCGAGGGCAGGCTGCTGTCGGACGCCCTGCCCGAGCACCTGTGGCAGCGGATCGAGCCGCTGCTGCGCTCGGCGCTGGTCGGCGAGTCGCGCTCGCGTGAGATCTGGACGGCCGGACAGCGCCACTGCCTGATGGTGCACGCAGGGCCGCTGTCCCGCGACCGCGTCGGTGCTCAGGGCGCCGCCGAGGGCGAGGGCAAGGCCGAGGGCGAGGGCAAGACTGAGGGAGGGCGTCCGCCCGCGCTCGGCGTGGCGATCGTGCTCGACATCACCACACGGAGGCGCGCCGAGCTGCTCGATCCTCCTGCTCACACAGCTCTGCAGGACGTGCTCGAGTCGCACGGGCGCGAGCCGATCGGCACGGGGCTGCTCGACACGGACGGGCGCTGGCAGTTGGTCGACCGCGCGCTGTGCGACATCACCGGCTACATCGCCGAAGAGCTGATCGGCAGCCGCTTCGACGGGATCATCCACCCGGATGACGTGCGCGGCGACAGCGAGCAGCGCCGACGGCTGCTGGCCGGGGAGATCCCGGCGCTGCAGGTCCGCGAGCGCTACTTCGATGCCGCCGGCGAGACCGTCTCGGCGATCATCTCGATCGCAGCCGTGCGCGACCGCGACGGCTCCCCATCGCACTACGTCGTCCAACTGCAGGACGTCTCCGAGCGCAGGAGCCTGGAGCAGGACCTGCGCGGCCTGGCCGACCACGACCCGCTCACCGGTCTACGCAACCGCCGGCTGTTCGCCCACGACCTCAGGCTGCAGGTCGCGCGCTCGCGCCGCTACGGCGAGGTCGCGGGACTGATCTTGATCGACCTCGACGCCTTCGGGCTGCTGGGCGACGCTCACGGCGAGCGCGCCGGGGAGCAGGCGCTGAGCGCCGTCGCCAGGGCGCTGACCCGCAGACTGCGCGAGAGTGACCTGATCGCCCGGCTCGGCGCCGACCAGTTCGCGGTGCTGCTGCCGCACATCGACGAGGGCGGACTGGCGGTCGTCGCCGAGGGGCTCGCGCGGGTAATATCGGCGTGCGGCGTGGACATCGGCGAGCAGGTGCTGCATCCCTCCGCGAGCATCGGCTTCGCGCTCGTCGACGCGGACACCCAGAGCGCCGAGCGCGCGCTGCAGCAGGCCGACCGCGCGAGGCGCTCGGCAGGGCGCTTCAGCGTTGCCACAGCGCGCCTGACGCGCGCCTAGACCTCGCGCCGGCGAGCGCTTGGCGGGACCCTCCGGCGCGGTGAATACGCTCAGAGCATGCGTCCAGACGAGCGGCTCGCGGTCATCGACCTGGGATCGAACTCCTTCCGCCTGGTCGTGTTTATGGCCGGTGAGGCCCCGGGGTCGTGGCGGCGCACGGATGAGATCTACGAGCCGGTGCGGATCAGCGAAGGCATGATGGCCAGCGGGAAGCTGGGGGAGCAGCCGATTGAGCGGGCACTCGCGACGCTCGACGTGTTCGCGCACTTCTGCCGCGCGAGCGGACTCGGCGAAGACGCGGTCGACGCGGTCGCCACCAGCGCGATCCGCGATGCGGATAACGCCGAGCGCTTCCTCGAGCGCGCGCACGAGCACTTCAGCTTGCCGATCCGCGTGCTCAGCCGCGAGGCGGAGGCACGCTACGGCTACCTCGCGGCCGTCAACTCGACCACGCTCGACGACGGCTGCGTGATGGATCTCGGCGGCGGCTCGATGCAGCTGGTGCACGTCGAGCACCGGCTGGCCGTCGACGTCGGCTCCTGGCGCGTGGGCACGGTGCGCATGAGCGAGCGCTTCCTGCCACCGAACGGCCCCGCCAAGCGCAAGCAGCTGGAGGAGCTGTGCGAGCACGTCGCCGAGCAGCTCGCCGACGCCGCCTGGCTGACCGCCGGCGCGGCCGGGGGTAGCGGCGGGCGCCTGGTGGGGATCGGGGGAACCGTACGCAACCTCGCCGCGGCCGCCCAGCGCGTCGCAGGCCTGCCGTCGAACGGCGTACAGGGCATGGTGATCGAGTGCGAGACGCTCGACGAGCTGGTCGCGCGGCTGGCCTCGCTGCCGGCGTCCGAGCGCGCGAGCGTCCCCGGGATCAAGCCCGCACGCGCCGACCTGATCCTCGCGGGTGCCGTGGTCGTGCAGGGCGTGCTGCGGGCAGGCGGCTTCGACGCGCTGGAGACGACCGAGGCGGGGCTGCGCGAGGGGGTGTTCTTCGAGCGCCTGCTCGCCGACGCCGACCCACCGCTGTTCGCCGACGTGCGCCGAGCGAGCGTGCTGAACATGGCCGGCCAGTACCACGTCGATGTCGAGCACACCGAGCACGTGGCGTCGCTGGCGCTGGGGATGTTCGACGAGCTCGCCGCGCTCGGTCTGCACGACGGCGACCCGCGTGAGCGCGAGCTGCTGTGGGCGGCGTGCATGCTGCACGACATCGGCATGTCGATCGACTACGACGACCACCACAAGCACTCGCGCTATCTGATCCTCAACGGCGGCCTGCCGGGGTTCGCGCCGGTCGAGACGGCGATCATCGCCCAGGCCGCGCGCTACCACCGCAAGGGCATGCCTGTCGCCGGGCCGATGGCCGCGCTGTTCGGCGAGGGCGACGCCGCACGCCTGGACCGCTGCGCGACGCTGCTGCGCCTCGCCGAGGACCTCGAGCGCGCCCGCGACCAGCTGGTGCGCCGCACGAGCATGGAGCTATCAAATGGCGACGTCGAGCTGCGGCTGATCGCCGACGGCGAGTCGGCCGTGCCCAGATGGGCGGCCGGGCGCGAGCGCGACCTGTTCGCGCGCGCGTTTCACCGCGGGCTGTCCGTCGCCGCCTGAGTCTCAGCTCGCCGCGAGCGCGCGTTCGCGCCCGGCGCAGTCGAACAGCACGAGCCCGAACGGGTAGCGCACCGGGCTGTTCCATTCGAACGGCGCCAGCTCGCGGCACGCGCGCAGGACCGCTTTCGTCGCGAGGTTGCCGCCGCGCAGCGAGTACTCGCCGCCGAGCAGCACGTAGCGCGCCTGTCCGTGTGCGACCAGGCGCGCGAGGCCGGGGCCGTCGAGGGTGGGATCGGTGCCGCTGTATCCGCCGAGCGCGGCCGCATCCAGCCCCATCAGCATCATCGGCGCGGCCGTGTCCGAGGCGACGCTCAGCAGCGCCCAGCGCGAGCCCGGGCGGTGCGTGGAGGTGTAGTCGAGCAGCGCGCGGTCGATAGCCTGATCGCGCGAGCTGGTGCCGTAACCGCCGTCACCGACGGCGTGCTTGGAGCCAGCGACCGGGAATGTGCCCTCGACAGGCGCCAGCCACGTGGTCGTCGCGTAGGCGGTCGGGACGACGAGCGCCAGCAGGAACACGAGCGAGATCGCGGGCGCGGCCAGCCGGCGCGATGCGGCCAGCGCGAGCAGTCCGAGCACCGCCCCGCCGACGAGCAGCGGCACGAACCACTCCATGTAGCTCTCGCGGTGCATCAGCACCAGCTGTACCGCGACCGTGCTGGCGACCGCGCAGCTCGCCAGCACAAGCCCCCAGATCCGCGTTCGGCTCGGGCCGCGCGCGAGCTTGACGAACGCGACGGCGCCCGCGCCGGCGATCGCCGCGGTGCCGGGAGCGAGCGCAGAGACGTAGTACGGGTGCACGATCCCCTTCGACAGGCTCAGCACGAGCGCCTCCACGACGAACCAGCCACCGAGGATCAGCACGGTTGCCAGCCGCGCCTTGGGCACGCGTTCCACGAACGCCGCCAGCAACAGTCCGGTCAGCCCGAACACCGCGAACGGGATCAGCCAGCCGATCTGGTCGCCGAGACCGGCGCCGAACAGACGCACCGGGCGCGGCGGGCCGCCGAACGGGATCGGGTTGTGTTCCCGGCCCGCCGGTCGCGGCGTGGCCGGCAGGCTGCTCGGTGCGGGCGCGGGCGCGTGCCGCGTCCGGTGAGCAGCGGCGGTGTTGACCGCGCGCTGGTGCGCCGCGGGCACGTACGCGCCGGGGCGCACGACCGTCTGGTTCGGCCCGCCGGCCTGCCCTTCGACACGTCCGACGCCGTTGTACTCGAACGTCAGACCGAGCTCGGAGTTGTTCGTCGAGCTGCCCACGTACGGCCGCTTGGAGGCGGGCGTCAGTTCAACGAACGCGATCCACACGAACGACACCGCCACCATCGCCAGGCCCGCCACGAGCACCTGGGCGAAACGCCGCCGCAGCGATCCGGGCGCGCACACGAGGTAGGCGAGCACGATCCCGGGAACGATCAGGTACGCGGCCAGGGTCTTGACGTTGAACGCCAGGCCGACGATCGCCCCGCACAGCACCAGCGTGCGCCAGCGCCCGGTTTCGGTGGCGCGCAGGCCGACGCTGCACGCGAGCACCATCAGCAGGATCAGCACCGGGTCGACGCCGTTGTCGCGTGAGACGGCCACGAACGTCGGATACACCGCCAGGGCGAGCGCGCCGGCCGTCGCCGCGATCGCCCCCAGCCGCCGCGCGAGCATCGCGTACAGCAGCGCCACGGCCAGCACCCCGGCGATCGCCTCCGGCACCAGCAGGCTGAGCGGCGAGAAGCCGAACAGCTTCGCGCTGGTCGCCTGCACCCACAGCGCGAGCGGCGGCTTGTCGACCGACACCAGCCCGCCCGGGTCGAATGACACGAACAGGAAGTTGTGCAGCGAGCGCTGCATCGAGGAGACGCCCGCCGAGTAGAAGATGTTCGCGTACCCGTTCTGGGCGAGCTTGTGCGTGTACAGCACAGCCGCCACGCCGACTGCGACCAGCAGGCCCGCATGGCGCAGGTACGGCCGCGCGTCGAGCAGCCGCTCGGCCCGCTCGGCGAGCGAGCTGCGCTGACTGTGCGTACCGGGTGGCGGTGGCGCGGTCGCGGGCCCGGTGGCGGTCTGTGGCACGGTGGGCATCTGGCTGGGGGATGTTCCCATGGCGATCAGCCGTGATTCTCGACCGTCGCGTTTATGTTTGCGCCGCACGCCGCTCGGGCACGGCATCGGACGGAGGGATGAGACGGGACCGTTCCGGGCCGCCGGCATGTGAACACCCAGCCCCGCGACCCTCACCCGGGGGCTTGGGCCGGCGCCGGAACGGTCCACTCGAGCCCGCCGGTGTGCGACGGCTCGGGTCTTAGAACCTGGGTCTTAGAACCTCAGTCAGCGCGTCGATCAGCCGCTCGAGATCGGCCTCGTCGTTCCACGCGCCGACGGACGCGCGCAGCCACGGTCGACCGGGGATGTTGCGGACGATCACCCCGCGCTCGGCGAGCGTCGCGCGCTCGGCGTCCGGGTCATCGCTGGGGAAGGACACGAGTGTCGTCTGCGCGCGCGGTGCAGGCTGGCGGCCGCGCTCGGCGAGCAGCTCGGCCAGGCGCGCGGCCAGCGTTCGCGCGCGCTGATGCACGGCAGGCCATCCCACGCCCTCGAGCACGCCGATCGCGGCCAGCGCACAGGCGAGCGTCTCGGCGCTCAGCGACGGCGCGTCGAAGCGGCGCGCGTCCTCACGCACGCCGGACGCGAGGCCCGCTCCAGGGTCCGCGAGGTTGACGTACGCGCGGCGCGGGACCGACAGGCGCTCGCGCAGCTGCGGGCTGACGTACAGCATCCCGGTGCCGTCAGGCCCGCACAGCCACTTCTGCCCGGCGCCGGCGTAGGCGTCGCAGCCGAGCGCCCGCACGTCGACGTCGATCGCTCCGACGCCCTGGGCGCCGTCGAGCAGCACCGGCACATCGAGCTCGCCGAGCTCGGGAGGCGCGAGCGAGCCGCTCATCCAGCCGACGTGCGAGCAGGCAACGAGCCGGGTCTTCGGCCCGACCGCTTCGGCGAGGTCCGCGAACGGGACTTCGCGGACCTCGACGCCGTGCAGCTGCATCGCCGCACCGAGTGCCCCGAGTAGCCCCGGGTGCTCCTCGTCGCTGGTGACGATCTCATCTCCCCGGCCGAGGCCGAGCCCGTCGATCGTCTGTGCCATCCCTTCGGTCGTGCACGTCGTCAGCGCGACGTCCGCCGTGTCGCAGCCCAGGGCTCGCGCGTACGCGTCGCGGAGCTGTCCGCCGAGCTCGAAGCGGCGTTCGAAGTGCGCCATCGCGCGGCCCTCGCGCAACTCGCGGGCGAGCTCACCCTCCGCGGCCGCGACTGACTTCGTCGCCAGCGGGCCGTCCGTGCCGGCGTTCAGGTAGGCGAGCGTGTCGAGGACCGGGAACTCGGCGCGCAGGACGGGGAACTCGGCTCGCAGCACAACCTCAGTCACAAACCGCGAGAATATCCGCATGTCCAGCCCTGAGCCCGAGCGGCCGCTGTGGACGCCCGGCGTCGAGCAGCGCGAGCACGCCGAGATGGCGCGGTTCATGCGCTGGGCCGGCGAGCGCAGCGGACGGACGTTCGCCGACTACGACGAGCTGTGGCGCTGGTCGGTCGACGAGCTCGAGGACTTCTGGGCGGGCGTGTGGGAGTTTTGCGGCGTCCGATCATCGACCCCTTACGAGCGGGTGCTCCACTCGCACGAGATGCCCGGTGCGCGCTGGTTCGAGGGCTCACAGCTCAACTACGCCGAGAACATGATCACCGGCCTGCTGCCCTCACCGGACGCAGCACACGTCGCGGATCGCGATCTCGGCGCGCAGCGTTCCGACCGCGCCGACCGCGTGGCGGTGCTGCACACATCCGAGCTGCGCACCCTGAAGGGCACGCCCCGTAGCGGGGCGCACGCAGGCGAGCTCGGGCAGATCACATGGGGCGAGCTGAGCGCGCAGGTGGCTGCCGCGGCGGGTGGCCTGCGAGCTTTGGGCGTGACGCGCGGCGATCGGGTGGTCGCGTACATGCCGAACATCCCCGAGACGCTGATCGCGTTCCTGGCGGTCGCGTCGATCGGCGCGATCTGGTCGAGTGCCGCCCCGGAGTTCGGCGCGCGCAGCGTGATCGACCGCTTCTCTCAGATCGAGCCGAAGGTGCTGCTGGCGGTCGACGGCTACCGCCACGGCGGCAAGGACTTCGACCGCGTGGCCGTGCTCGAGGGGATCCTCGCGGAGCTCGGAAGCGTCGAGCACACGGTCCTGTTGCCGTACCTCTCACTGCACGCGCGCCCCGGCGCCGCGATGCCCGGCGGCCTCACCTGGAGCGAGCTGCTCGCGCTCGACCCTCCGGTCGCGGGCGCACAGCTGCGCTTCGAGCAGGTCCCGTTCGACCACCCCCTGTGGGTGCTTTACTCATCCGGCACGACGGGGCTGCCGAAGGCGATCGTGCAGAGCCACGGCGGCATTCTGCTCGAGCAGGTAAAGAAGCGCATGCACCTGGACCTGCGCGCCGGGGACCGGATGTTCTGGTTCACGACGACAGGCTGGATGATGTGGAACTTCCTCGTCGGCTGCCTGCTCTCGGACGCTGCGATCGTGCTGTACGACGGCAGCCCCGCGCACCCGGACCTGGGAGTGCTGTGGAGCCTCGCCGAGCGCGCCGGGATCACCTGCATGGGTCTCAGCGCGGGCCTGCTCGGCAGCTGCGAGAAAGGCGGCATCTCGCCCGCAAGCGACTACGACCTGAGCGCCCTGCGGGCGATCGGCTCGACCGGCTCGCCGCTCGCGCCGGAGAGCTTCCGCTGGGTCTACGAGCACGTGTCCGATGACATCTGGCTGTTCTCCACGAGCGGAGGCACCGACGTGTGCACCGCGTTCGTCGCCGGCTGCCCGCTGTTGGCGGTGTACGAGGGAGAACTGCAGTGCCGCGCGCTCGGCTGCGCGGTCGACGCGTGGGATGAGCAGGGTCACAGCCTTGCCGACGCTGTCGGCGAGCTCGTGATCACCGAGCCGATGCCGTCGATGCCGCTGTACCTGTGGGGCGATCCAAGTGGCGAGCGGCTGCGTGAGAGCTACTTCGCGATGTACCCGGGCGTGTGGCGTCACGGCGACTGGATTCGCATCACGCCGCGCGGCGGCGCGGTGATCTACGGTCGCTCGGACTCGACGATCAATCGCCAGGGCGTGCGTATGGGCACGAGTGAGATCTACCGCGCGGCGGGCGCCGTCGAGGATGTCCTCGACGCCCTGGTCGTGGACGTCGGCGGCGTGGGGGCCGGCTCGCAGCTCGGGGACGAGCTGAAGATGATCCTGTTCGTCGTCCTGCGCGACGGCGTCGAGCTCGACGAGCAGCTCACAGCGCAGATCAAGCGGCGCATCCGCGAGGACTGCTCGCCGCGGCACGTGCCCAACGAGGTCCGCCAGATCGCCGAGGTGCCGCGCACGCTGTCGGGCAAGGTGCTCGAGGTCCCGGTCAAGCGCATCCTGATGGGCACCGACCCGCGCGAGGCCGCAAGCGTCGACTCGCTGGCGAATCCCGCTTCGCTGGACTACTTCGTGGAGCTCTCGAAGACGATCGCGCTTCCAAGCGGGATAGCTACAACCCCATCGAGCGTCCGACGATCTCCTTCATGATCTCGTTCGCGCCGCCGTAGATCCGCGTCACGCGAGCGTCAGCGAACGCGCGAGCGATCGGGTACTCGAGCATGTAGCCGTAGCCGCCGAACAGCTGCAGGCAGCGATCGACGACCTTGCCCTGCAGGTCGGTGCACCACCACTTGGCGATCGCCGCGTCCTCCGCGGTCAGCTCGCCGTCGTTCAGCGCCTGCGCGCAGCGATCGACGTACACGCGCGCGATCTCGACTTCGCTACGCACCTCCGCGAGCGTGAAGCGCGACGCCTGGAATGAGCCGATCGCCTGGCCGAACGCCTTGCGCTCGAGCACGTACTCGAGCGTCCAGCCGAGCGCGGCCTCCGCCGCGGCGACCGCCGACGCGGCGATCGACAGCCGCTCCTGGGGCAGGTTGGAGACCAGATAGCGAAAGCCCTCGCCCTCCTGCCCGAGCAGGTTCTCGGCCGGCACGCGCACGTCGGCGAACGACAGCTCGGCCGTGTCCTGGGCGTGCTGGCCGACCTTCTCCAGGTTGCGACCGCGCTCGAAGCCATCCATCCCGCGCTCGATCACGACCAGGCTGATTCCGCGGTGACGCTCGGACGGATCCGTCTTGACGGCCGTGATCACGAGGTCGGCGTTGATGCCGTTGGTGATGAACGTCTTCGTGCCATTGACCATGTAGTGGTCGCCGTCGCGCTTGGCGCTCGTGGACATCGACGCGAGGTCCGAGCCGATCCCCGGCTCGGTCATCGCCAGCGCCGTGATCAGCTCGCCGGAGGCGATCCCACCGAGCCAGCGCTCGCGCTGCTCTTCGGTGCAGTAGCTGAGGAAGTACGGCAGGCAGATGTCGTTGTGCAGCGTGATCCCCAGGCCGAAGCCGCCGACGCCCGTGCGCTGGGTCTCTTCGCCGATCACCAGGTTCAGGCGGAAGTCCTCCGCGCCCGCGCCGCCGTAGCGCTCGGGGACGGCCATGCCGGTGAAGCCACCGCGGCCGGCCAGCTCGAACACCTCCCTGGGGACGATCCCCGCGCGCTCCCAGTCGCCGTAGCGTCCCTGCTCGCCGACGACCTCGCGCTCCAGGAACGTGGCGAAGCTGGCGCGGAAGTCTTCGTGGACGTCCTCGAACAGAGTTCTCCTCATGCACGAGACCGTATCGCGGCGGGGTTGCCGGGCTTTGCCAGCAGCAGCTGCACATCCTGGATGCGCCGCTCGCGGAAGCCGCCCTCGCAGTAGCTCAGGTACAGCTCCCACAGGCGGCGGAAGCGCTCGTCGTAGCCGAGCTCGGACAGGCGATCGCCGGCCTCGAGGAAGCGCTCGCGCCAGCGCTCCAGCGTGGTGGCGTAGTGCGCCGTGATGTCCTCCAGATGGATCTCGCGCAGGTCGCTCACGCGCGCGATCGAGCGCGAGATGATCTCCATTGACGGCAGGCAGCCACCGGGGAAGATGTACGTGTTGATGAAGCTACGACCAGCCTTCTCCACGTGGTAGGCGCGGTCGTCGATCGTGATCGCCTGCAGCAGCATCGCGCCGTCGTGCGACAGCAGCTCCGAGCAGCGGCGGAAGAACGTTCCGAAATACTGCCAGCCGACAGCCTCGATCATCTCGATCGACACGAGCTTGTCGTAGCTGCCGCTGAGCGCGCGGTAGTCCTCCAGCAGCACGGTCACGCGGTCCTGCAGTCCCGCCCCACGCACACGCTCGCACGCATAGGCGTGCTGTTCGCGCGAGATCGTCGTCGTGGTCACCCGGCAGCCGTAGCGTGTGGCGGCGTGGATCGCGAGGCTGCCCCAGCCGCTGCCGATCTCCAGCAGGTGGTCCTCGGGGCGCAGATCGAGCTTCTCACAGACCCGTTCGAGCTTTGCGACGGAGGCCTGCTCGAGCGTCGCGTCGGGCTGCTCGAAGACGGCGCACGAGTACATCATCGTCGGGTCGAGGAACAGCGAGAACAGCTCGTTGCCGAGGTCGTAGTGCGCTTCGATGCGCTTGCGCGAGCGGCTGGGGGTGTTGCGCGCCAGCCAGCGCAGCCAGCGCTGCGACGGGATCAGCAGCGGCGTGAGCACGCGGCGCAGCGTGTCCAGCGCGCCGACGTTGAGCGCCAGGATGCGCGTCAGCGCGACCAGGTCCTCGCACTCCCACAGGCCGTCCATGTAGGACTCGCACAGGCCGATCGAGCCGCGCAGAAGCTGACGGTAGAAGCGGCGGGAGTGGACGTGGACGACTGCGCGCAACGGGCGGGCGGGCACGATCGCGCCGAACGACATGCGCGCATCCGCCTCGACCAGCTGCAGCTCACCGCCACGCATGCGCGCCAGCAGGCGCAGCACGAGCATGCGCGCCAAACGGTCGCCTGCCCGCGGGCGCGGCAACGAGCGCCGACGCGGTCGCGAGCGCTCGAGCGTGGAGCCGGTGCTGGCGCCGGGCGCTGCGGCGGTCACCTCCTGCGTGCTCATGTCGACGACGCCCCGGTGCGGGGGTGCGGGAAGTAGCGCGCGCCACGCAGCCGCAGGCGCAGCGCGTGTGAGTAGATGCGGGCCATGATCCGGATCGTCAGGAACGGGTAGCGGGCGAGCGCGCTGGCGAGCGAGCGCGTCGAGATCTCGCTGCGGTGCAGCGCGAGCGTGGCGTCGAATACGGGCTCACCGCCGTGCTCGCCGGTTCGCCGGGACTCGATGTGCACGGACAGGCGCTCGCCGGGCTGGGTCAGGCGCCAGTCGTATACGTGATCCATGCTCATCAACGGGGAGACGTGCAGCCGCTTGGCGAAGCGCCCGCTCATCACCTTGGCGCCGTGGTGATCGGCCGGATGCTCGACGGCCATCACGTACGCGTAGCGCTCGCCCCACGGCGTGTTCGTGACCTCGGCCACGACCGCGCGCACCGATTTGCCGCTGGCGTCGTAGCAGTAGTAGAAGCTGACCGGGTTGAAGCAGTGCCCAAAGCAGCGCATGTGCGTGAGCAGCCGGATCGGGCCGTCGACTGTCATGCCGGTCCGCTCGAACACCAGCGAGCGCACGGCGTCGGCGAGCGGCACGGCCGGGTCGCCCAGGTAGTCCGCACGACGAAACCACGCGAGGTTCGCTGTCCGTGCCGACCACAGCAGGCGACGGTCGAAGCAGCTGGGCAGCTCGTCGAGGTCCAGATAGACCATGAACAGGCGGTGGTGCAGCTCGTCCTCGAGCCGACCGTGCCTGCGGTGGCGCACGGAGCCCTCGTACAGGCACGAGTGCCCGGGCCAGACGCCCCCGCGCCGGCCGTCGCCGTCGGTCGTGCTGGTTGCGCCAGCCGGTGCCCGCCGGAGTGCGGTGGTGGCGCTCACAGCGTCACCCCAAACGGCTCGCACGCGCGCTGTGCGCTGAAAACGCCGTCCTCGTGGAAGCCCCATCCCCAGTACGCGCCGCAGTAGTGGGTGCGCGCGGCGAGCCCGCCGATGCTCGCGTACTGCGACTGCGCGGCCACCCCCTCGGGGGTGAACACGGGGTGCGAGTAGGAGATCGTGCGGATGATCTTCGCTGGGTCGATCGCCTCCGTGCGGTTGAGCGTGACACAGAAGTCGCGGTCGGCGGTCAGGCGCTGGAGATGGTTCATGTGGTAGGTGACCGTGCTGAGCGGCTTGGGCTCGCGCAGCAGGTGGAAGTTCCACGCCGCGCGTGCGCCGCGGCGGCGCGGCAGCAGCGAGCTGTCGGTGTGCAGCACGGCCTCGTTGTGCTGGTAGGGGATCGCGCCCAGCAGCCGCGACTCCCGCTCTGAGGGGTCGCGCAGCATCGCCAGCGCCTGGTCGGAGTGCGTGGCGATCACGACGTGATCGAAGCGCTCGGCTGCCGATCCGTCTCGCTCACCGCCGGCGGTGAGCGCTACGTGGTCCTCGTGGCGCGCGATCGAGTGGACCGGCGCGCCGAGCCGCACACGCTCGCGAAACGGCGCGATCAGCGCATCGACGTAGCGTGCGGAGCCGCCGGCGACGGTCGACCACCGCGGGCGGTCGCGGAAGCCGAGCATCCCGTGGTTGGCGAAGAACTCGGCCAGGAAGCGCACGGGGAAGGAGTCGATCCGCTGCGGATCGGCCGACCACACGGCGGAGACCTGCGGCACGATCAGCCGCTCGACGAACGGCCGCGAGAACCGCTGTCGAGCGAGAAACTCCCCGAGCGTCTCGCCGTCGAGCGACTCGCCGCTGCTGCCGCCCTCGTGTGCCAGCAGCCGGTGTAGCTCGCGGTTGAAACGCATCAGGTCGAGCAGCATCCGCTGGAAGCGCAGGCTGAGCAGGTTGGAGGGCTGGCAGAACAGGCCGCGCGGCGTCCCCGCGTACTCGAAGTCCTCGTCCTCGCCCTTGACCGAGAAGCTCATGTGGGTCGGCTGCGTGGCCACGCCGAGTCGGTCGAGCAGCGCTGTGAAGTTGGGGTAGTTGCGGTCGTTCATCACGATGAAGCCCGTGTCGATGTGGTGGCTGCCGAGCGGCGTATCGACCCGGATCGTGTTCGTGTGCCCTCCCGCGTACGAGCTGGCCTCGTAGACGACGATCTCGTGCTCGCGGTGCAGCAGGTGCGCTGCGACGAGCCCGGACACGCCGGCGCCGACGATCGCGATCCTCATCGCTCGCCCGGCCGCACCGGCCGCACCGGCCGCACCGGCCACGCCGGTCGCGCCCGCGGTCGCGTCCCTGGGGTCGATCGGATGAGCCTCCCGGGTGCGGTTCGGGAGGTGGAGTTGCTGGCCGTGGACATCGCCTGAACGTGTATACGCGTCACGGACGACGATGGATCATCGAGCGGATCGTCGAGCGGCGGGAAGGAGTGCGCGCGGCACACGTCGAACAGAAGCGCCGTGAAGCGTGCGGCGACGAAGACCCCCGAGGCTCCCCCGGTGAACGGGACCAGCGAGCACCAGAGCCTGTCGAAGTACATCCAGGCTCGATTTGACGAGTGCTCGCGCTCGCAGAAGGACGTCGCGCAGTACATCGTCGACCACCTCGACGAGGCGGCGTTCCAGACGGCCGAGGAGCTCGCGCGCCGCGCGAACACGTCCAGCTCGACCGTCGTGCGCTTCTCGCAGGCGCTCGGCTTCGAGGGCTTCCCCGAGCTGCAGGCGGCCGCACGTGAGGAATACAGGCGGGTCAACGCGAAGGGCTCGAAGAACGGGTCGGAGTCGACCAGTTCGACGCCGCTGTTCTCGCTCGATCAGAACGAGTTTGAGGCGGCGCTCGCTGCAGACCATCTGAACGTCGAGGACACCGCGCGCAAGGTCTCGCGTAGCGCGGTGGACGCGTTGATCGAGGCGATCGTGGGAGCTGAGAAGGTGCTGGTCGCGGGCACCGACCAGATGGCGTTCTTCGCCAGCTACCTACGCCACCTGCTGATGCTGCTGGACCTACGCGTGGACGTCGTCGCAAGTCCGTCGCAGGAGGCGCTGAGCCGTCTCGGGCGGATAGACGATGCGACGCTCGTGATCGGCCTGTCTGCCGGGCGGCCACACCCGCTGGTCGTGCGCGCGATGAAGCTCGCCCGCCACCGCCAGGCGAAGACCGCGGCGATCACCGACGCGACGCTCTCGGAGGTCGCCAAGCTGGCGCAGATCAAGCTGTACTACTCCTCCAACAGCCCCGCGTACGTGCGCTCGCACGCGGCGCTGCTGAGCGTCATCCAGGCGCTCGCCTACGGCGTGTACGCGCAGGACACCGCGCAGTACGACGACCGCATCAAGGCTTTTCGGTTGAAGTAGCGCTTCGCGGCTCATCGTCGGCGGCTGTCGCCGCCGCCGATGACCGCTGCGGCTGTCTCAGAACACCTGCTGTTGCAGGAACCCGGCTATCAGTACGAGCCAGCCGCCGATCTCGGCGACGATCAGGCTGATCATGAATACGTGGGTTCCAGGAAATGGGTCGCGCCACTGGTTCTCGGTCTTGGCCTGCCGAGCGAGCACGACGTAGCTCGCGACGGCCGCGAAGAAGTGGAAGGTCATCGCTCCCGCCGCGATCAGGTTCACGAGTTCGCTCCAGCCGCTCAGGCTGACGAACGTCGCGACGAGCAGTAGCGCGAAGCTGTAGAGCAGCGCTGCGCGATGCGCGGTGTCGAGGTAGGGGTGCGCGAGGTGCGCCTCGGATGTGGCCATCTGGCGGTACTTCCAGACCCCGAGGACGAGCGCCCATAGGAACATGACGGACGCGGCCAGCAGAACGGCCTTCGTGTCGCCGGCGAGCTGCGCATTGTGCACCACGCGGGCGACTCTGCCAGAGCGGGCGGTCGGAGGGTTACCGCGGCCGTGCCAGGTGGGCGAGGTGCCCGCCGGGGTAGACTGAGCTCCATGCGCGACGAGGCGACATTTCGAGTCAAGAGCGGCCTGGCGGAGATGCTCAAGGGCGGCGTGATCATGGACGTGGTGACGCCCGAGCAGGCGAAGGTCGCCGAGGACGCCGGCGCAGCTTCGGTGATGGCGCTCGAGCGCGTGCCCGCGGACATTCGTCGCGACGGCGGCGTGGCGCGGATGTCCGACCCGGAGATGATCGCCGGCATCCAGGAGGCGGTCTCGATCCCGGTGATGGCCAAGGCGCGGATCGGCCACTTCATGGAGGCCCGCGTGCTGGAGGCGCTAGACGTCGACTACGTGGACGAGTCGGAGGTGCTGACGCCGGCGGATGAGGCAAACCACATCGACAAGTGGGACTTCAAGGTGCCGTTCGTATGCGGTGCGACGAACCTCGGCGAGGCTCTACGTCGGATCGGCGAGGGCGCCGCGATGATTCGCTCGAAGGGCGAGGCAGGCACCGGCGACATCGTCGAGGCGGTCCGCCACATGCGCCAGATCACCGGCGAAATCCGCCGCCTGGCGACGCTCGGCTCCGACGAGATCGCCACCGCGGCCAAGCAGCTCGGCGCGCCGCTGGATCTCGTGCGCGAAGTCGCGGTAGCGGGGCGTCTGCCGGTCGTGCTGTTCTGCGCCGGTGGAATCGCCACGCCGGCCGACGCCGCGCTGATGATGGCGCTTGGCGCCGAAGGCGTGTTCGTCGGCTCCGGCATCTTCAAGGCTGAGGACCCGCCCACGCGTGCGCGCGCGATCGTCGAGTCGACCACCCACTGGCAGGACCCCGAGCGCGTCGCCGGCGCCTCGCGCGGTCTCGGCCCCGCGATGGTCAGCCTCGAGAGCTCCAAGCTCGAGGACGAGCAGCTGCTGGCCCAGCGCGGCTGGTAGCCGTCCGCGTCGACTTGAGCTCGCCCGCGATCGACGCGCCGCTGATCGGCGTGCTCGCGCTGCAGGGAGATTTCGAGGCGCACGGGCGCGTTCTGCGACGACTTGGCGCGCGCGTGCGCGAGGTACGGGTGCCGGGTGATCTGGACGGTCTCGACGGCCTGGTGATACCGGGCGGAGAGTCGACGACGATGACGCTGGGGATCGAGCGCGAGGGACTCGGCGATCCGCTACGCGCGCTTGCCGCCGCCGGTAGGCCGATCCTCGGCTCGTGTGCGGGACTGATCATGCTCGACCGCCAGCACCTCGGGCTGATGGACATACTTGCCGAGCGCAACGCGTTCGGCCGGCAGATCAAGAGCTTCGAGGCGGATCTCGAGGTCAAGGGTCTCGCGGGTGGCCCGCTGCACGGCGTGTTCATCCGTGCACCGTGGATCACCGAGCACGGCCCTGCCGTGGAGGTGCTCGCCGAGATCGACGGTCATCCGGTGGCCGCGCGCGAAGGCCGCATGCTGGCCGTCGCATTTCACAGCGAGCTGGGCCAGGACGAGCGGATCCACAGACTGTTCCTCGCGTGGGCGCGGGGTCCGCTCGCCCAGACCTCGCGCGACTGAGCTATGTGGCGGCGTCGGCGCCGCGCAGCAGGTGGCGGCGCAGGAAGTCGAGCTGGTCGGCCACGACGGCCTCGTGCTGGGGGCCGTCGTAGATGTCGAAATGGTCGACCCCCGGGTAGGTGCGCAGCTCGCCGAACGGTGCTCGTCGCGCGGCCGCGATCGCGGGTCCCGGCCGGGCTACGCGGTCGCCCTCTCCGACGCACACCAGCCACGGGCAATGCAGTGTGCGCGCGTGACGGCTGGGACGGAACGGCGGGCCGAGCAGCCAGCGGGCCGAAGCCCGATCGCGCCAGCGGGAGTCCTCGCCGTTTGCCACGACACGGCGCCACCCGGCCTCTGCGCCGGGCGCGTTGATGAAGGCCGCGTCGTGTGGGCCGCCCACGGCGGGCAGGTAGCGATTGCGTGCAGCGGCGAGCAGCATCTGCGCCATGATGCGCGAGGATGAGCGGCGCGATTGACGCAGGATGTCCAGGAACGGCACCTGGCTGATCGCTGCGGCGACACCAAGGTCTCCGGCGGCGGCCGCCAGCGCGTTTCCTGCGCCCATAGACGATCCGAATGTCGCCACGCGATCGGGGTCCACGCCCGGCAGCGTCCGTGCAAACGCGATCGCCGCGCGCCAATCCTCCAGCTGGCGCGCCGGCTCGAACAGGTCGGGCGCGCCCTCGCTGTCGCCGAAGCCGCGGTGGTCGATGACCAGCGCCGAGACGCCGGCGGCGGCGAACCGCTCGGCGAATGGCCCCAGGCCATCGCGGCGCGTTCCGGACAGGCCGTGCGCCATCACGATCAGCGGCACTGTCGCGCTGCTGTCGGGATCGAAGCAGCAACTGGCTGGGTACAGCCACGCGGCGCACTGCTCGGCGCCGCAGCGAAACTGGAGGTCCTCGCGTGTCACAGAGATCAAACGGATCAGAGCACGGAAACGTGAGACCGATCCGCTTCACGACATTGCTGTCGGCGGCGCGGTGCGCTCGAGCGCGTCCCAGCCCTGGTCGAGCGCGGTTTCCGCTGCTTCGGCCGCCACGCCGCCGCGTATGCCGAACAGCCGCTTGGCGCGCAGCAGGTATACGACGACGGCGACGTTGATCACGAACGCGATCAGCTTGAACACGGTCGCGCGGTTGACGATCTCGTAGACCTCCAGCGGCAGCAGCGACGCGGTCACGAGGAACGTCAGGTACTCGGCCCAGCGCTGCTGGTACCAGAGCCCGACAGCCTCGATGCCCTCGACGGCCGAGTACGCCAGCAGCACCGCCCCGAGCAGGTGCAGATGCGCCGATGAGGTCGTGAACGCGCTGTCGACGTCGTGCAGCAGCCCGTGCGTCGCGTGAGACTGACTCGAGGCGACGCCGCCGTTGAGGTCGGCGATCACCTTGTAGAACGTGTCACGCAGCGCCTGGCGGTCGGACGCGAACAGCAGTACGAGCACGCCGAGCCCACCGAGCAGCAGGAAGTGGAACGCGCGATCGATCGCGATCAGGCGCAGCACGAGCTTGTCGCGCAGCGGCTTGCCCCGCAACGGCAGTTCGATCTGCTCGCGTTCGGGTGGAGTCGAGCGGGTCGGGTGCTCGGGCTCGCCCAGCGCGAGCCAGCTGTCACAACGCAGACATCGATACCAGCGCGCTCCGGCGGCGTCCTCGCGTGCGAGGATCGCGTCCTGTGGGCGCAGCTCGCTCGCGTCGGTGCCGATCAGCTCGTGGCCTTGAACGCTGCAGAGCAAGAGCTCCCAGTGCAGGCGCGGGCGGAAGGGTCTCGGCTTCTGCGTGCCGGGGGGTTGTTGTCCCACGGCGAAACCGTATCCGTCCTCATGGCGAGCGTGTGAGGCTCACACGCGATCGGCGATACTCGCCAGCATGCCGATCTCGATCGCCGCCGATCAACAGGTGGGCATCGCCGAGCTGCTTGCAGGTGAGCTCGCGCGCCGCGGGCACAGCACAATCGCCCATGGAGCTCTCGCGCAGGGCGAGCGCGACGACTGGGCTTGGGCGTCCGCGGCGGTGGCGCGCGACGTCGCCTCCGGGCGCGCCGGGCAGGGGATCGTCTGCTGTTGGACCGGCACCGGCGCTTCGATCGCCGCGAACAAGGTCGCGGGCGTCCGTGCCGCGCTGTGCTGCGATGCAGCCGCGGCCGCAGGGGCGAGGCGCTGGAACGACGCGAACGTGCTCGCGCTCAGCCTGCAGAACACCTCAGAGCAGCAGCTGAGCGAGATCCTCGACTCATGGTTTGCGACCGAGCCGAGCACGGAGGACGACGACCGCGCCAACCTCGAGCATCTACGCGCGCTCGAGCGCGACGCGCGCACACAGATCGGCTAACGCACGCCGCCCGGCGCTGGCCCTCAGCTCGCTTGGAAGTGCGCGACGCCGTCCTTCTCCGCCTCGAATACGAGGCCGTCGCGGAGCAGCAGATCGACATGTCCGAGCACCTCGGACAGGGTCAGGTATGCCTGCGTGACGGCCACGTTGCCCCACAGCTCCTGGGCGATCTCGTGGGCCGTTCGTGGCTGCGCCACGATCAGGCGGCGAATTCGCTCCGCGCGCCGTGCGTGCAGGCGGAAGCGCTCGTCGATCAGAGACACGTGATCGGTGATCGAGTGGCCGTGCCCTGGCAGCACCAGCGAGAGCTCCATTGCCTGTGTCTTGCGCAGCGAGTCGATGTAGGTGATCAGCGCCTGCGGGCGAGGTCCGTCGTAGTCCTCGCCCGCGTCCAGCGGTCGCGCGAGCAGCGGGTTGGAGGAGATGTGCCCGATCAGATGGTCGGCCGCGAGCAGGATCGAGCGCGATTCGTCCAAGAACACGGTGTCCGAGGGGCTGTGCCCGGGGCGGTGCAGCACGCGCAACGTGCGGTCGCGGAGCCTCAGCTCCGAGCCGTCGGCTAGCGGCCGGGTGACCTCGACAGCCGAGCCCCACGCACGAAAGCCCGCGGACACGGCGCGTAGAGCGGTGACGATTTCCGGCGGAATGCCATGGCGGAGCATCACACGCTCGGCGAAGCGGTCTTCGAGGTCGATCTGGCTGCCGTAGCTGGCGAGGAACGGTGCCATGTCCTCCAGTGCGGCGACCTCAGCGCCTGAGCGGCGCGCGAGGATCGAGGCGAGCCCGAAGTGGTCCATGTGCTGGTGGGTGATCACCAGCAGCTCGAGATCCTCGACCGCATGCCCGCGGGCTGCGAGCGCCTGCTCGAGCTCGTCCAGCGCCTTCGCGGAGTTCGGCCCGGAGTCGACGAGCGTGAGCGGGGAGTCCTCGATCAGGTACGCGTTGACGCGGCCGACCATGAACGGCGTCGGGATTGCCAGCCGATGGATGCCCGCATCCGCTTCCAGCGCGCGTTCCTCGCGCTCTTCGCGTAGCCGCGGACTCTCCTCGCCGCTCATACCCGGGGGGGCACACGCGAGCGAATCAGCGTGAGCACTTCGTCGCGGCGGCGCTCCATGTCCTCGCGCGAGATCAACGACTCGAGGCACAGGCGCAGCAACGGCTCGGTGTTCGATGGCCGTACGTTGAAGTGCCAGTCCTCATAGTCGATCGAGATCCCGTCGAGGTGGTCCTGGCGTGCGTCGCGATAGCGCTCTTCGATCTCACGCATCTTCGCCGCCGGGTCCGCGACCTGCGAGTTGACCTCGCCGGAGATGAAGTACTTCTGGTGGTAGGGCGCGAGCAGTTCCGAAAGCGTCTTGCCCTCGCGCGAGAGCAGTTCCAGCACGAGCAGTGCAGGCAGCGTGCCCGAGTCCGCGCAGTAGAAGTCGCGGAAGTAGTAGTGCCCCGAGACCTCGCCGCCGAACAGCGAGCCCTCCTTGCGCATCCGCGTCTTGAAGAAGGCATGCCCGACTCGGTTGACATACGGCGTCCCTCCGGCGCGTCGGACGGTATCGGCCACCGCGCGCGAGGCACGCACGTCATAGAGGATCGCCTCGCGCGGATACTTGCGCAGCAACGTCTCTGCGAGCAGCGCGGTGAGGAAGTCGCCGTCCACGAATGCCCCGCTGTCGTCGATGAAGAAGCAGCGGTCTGCGTCGCCGTCCCAGGCGATGCCGAGGTCTGCACCGCTCGCGCGCACCTGCTCGATGATCATCGCGCGGTTCTCCGGCAGCAGCGGGTTGGGCTCGTGGTCGGGGAAGTTGCCGTCAGGGGTCCAGTAGGTCTCGATCAGATCGAGATCCAGGCGCTCGAGCAGCGGCCCGATCATCGGTCCGGCCATGCCGTTGCCGCCGTCGAGCACGACCTTCAGCCGCCGGCCGTCGCTCGCTTTGATCGCATCGACGTCGATAAAGCGCAGCGCCGACTCCTGGAACTCGGCGTACAGGTCCACCTGCTCGAGTGTCCCGCGACTCGCGGACTGCGCCGATCCGCTGCTCGAGTCGGCAGTTTCGAGGACGCGGCGGATGTCCTGGATGCCTTCCTCGCCCGATAGTGCGATCGCGCCTTCGCGCACGAGCTTTGCGCCGGTGTAGGCCTTCGGGTTGTGCGAGGCGGTGCACATCAGCCCACCGTCCAGCTCGCGCGAGCCGACGAGGAAGTACAGCATCTCTGAGCCCACCTGGCCGGCGTCGATCACGTCGGCGCCCTGCGCGAGCAGGCCCTCGCGGTAGCGCGCCGCGAGCTCCGGCGCGCTCAGGCGCATGTCGCGTCCCAAGCCCACGCGCAGCTGCGACACGGGCTTGCCGGACAGCTGGCCGAGCACGTGGGCGAAGGCCCCGCCGATCCGCTCTGCGACGTCGCCGTCGATCTGCTCCGGGTACAGGCCGCGAATGTCGTAGGCCTTGAAGATGTCGGCAGAGGGGGCGGCCATGGCCCGCGCATCCTACGTGTCCGCGAGCCCGCCCGCCGGGAGCCGCGCATCGCTCCGGGCGCCCGCGCGAGGTGCGGATTCGTAGACTTCGAGATATGTCAGGGCACTCCAAGTGGTCGAGCATCAAGCACAAGAAGGCGATCGTCGACTCGCGCAGGGGGGCGCAGTTCTCCAAGCTGTCCCGCGCGATCATGGTTGCAGCGCGCGACGGGGGTGGCGATCCGGACACCAACGTCGTGCTCGAGAACGCCGTGCGCAAGGCCAAAGAGGCATCGATGCCGAAGGACAACATCGAGCGCGCGATCGCCAAAGGGACCGGCGAAGGCGGCGAGGCGGACGCGATCGAGAGCGTCCTGTACGAGGGCTATGGTCCGGGTGGCGTGGCGGTGCTCGTCGAGGCGCTGACCGACAACCGCAATCGCACCGGCGCCGATGTCCGGCACGCGTTCACCAAGAACGGCGGCAGCCTCGGTGAGCCAGGCTCGGTGGCGTATCTGTTCGACAAGAAGGGCACGATCGTGATCGACTCCGAGCGCTACTCTGAAGACGATTTGATGGCGGCCGTCGAGGCCGGGGCCGAGGACGTCACGGCCGACGAGGACGGGTTCGAGGTGATCACCGAGCCGGCCGACTTCGCAGCTGTGCGTAAGGCGCTCGAGCAGGCCGGAGTGGAGATGGACAGCGCCGAGGTCGCGTATCGGCCCTCGACCACGGTGCCGCTCGATGAGGCGCAGGCGGGAAAGCTGATGCGGCTGATCGAGTCGTTGGAAGACAGCGACGACGTCGGCGCCGTGCACGCCAACTTCGACGTGTCCGCCGAAGTGCTCGAACGTGTCGCTGGCTAGCGGCGCGGACCGTCCCGCGGTCGCGATCCTCTGCGGTGGACGTGGCACGCGGCTGCAGGAGCACGCGCCGGAGATCCCCAAGCCGCTCGTCGAGATCGGCGGGAGGCCGATCGTGTGGCACGTGATCCAGCTGTACGCCGTCCAGGGCTTTCGACGCTTCCTGCTGGCGACCGGCTACAAGGGGGATCAGATCGAGCGCTTCGTCGAGCAGCACGAGTGGCCGACGGGCGTCGAGGTGGAGTGCGTCGACACCGGGCTGCAGACGCCGACCGGTGGGCGCATCAAGCTGCTCGAGCGCTATCTGCAGGGCAAGCCCTTCTGCGCTACCTACGCCGACGGGCTCGCGGACGTCGACCTGGACGGGCTGCTGGCGTTCCACCGCGGTCACGGGGCGCTGGCGAGCATGACCGTCGTCAGGCCGCGGCTGCAGTTCGGCGTGACCGAGCTGAGCGACGACGGCACGGTCACGGGCTTTCGCGAGAAGCCGAGATCCGAGCACTGGATCAACGGCGGCTTCTTCTGCTTCGACCCCGCCGTCCTTGACTACCTCGACGATGACAGCGTGCTCGAGCGTGCGCCGCTGGAACGGCTCGCGGCCGCAGGTGAGCTACGCGCGCGCAGGCACGAGGGCTTCTGGGAGTGCATGGATACGTACAAGGACGCGGTCGCGCTCAACGACATGTGGGCATCGGGCGAGGCGCCGTGGCGTCCCGCGAGCGAGCACGCGCATGGCGATCGCCCGGCGCTCGAGAGCGTCTCGCCGGCTCATGACGGGCATCCGTCGCAGCTCGTAGCTCCCAGCCTTTAGGTCGATAGCCGCCGTGCGCGGAACAGCCGGACCGGGTCGCGGATACCACGCAGGCGCCGCTCGCCGGCGAACGACCAGCGGTAGGAACCATCGACGGACTCGCGCACTCCCCGATCTGCCAGAACGCTGCCCGGCCGAGCGACGGACGTGATGCGGCTGGCGAGGTTGACCGGCCGGCCGAACCAGTCACCGGCGCGCGGCACGGCGAGCCCGACGGCAGCGCCCGCCCGCAGCAGCGGGAAATCCTCTCCCTCGCTGTCGGCGGCGTCGATCAGATCGAGCGCGGCCGCGAGCACGGGCTCGGCGGTCGGGCAGGCGAGCATCGCCGCGTCGCCGATCGTCTTGACCAGCTTCACCGGCGGTCGGGCGACCTCCGTCGCGAGCGCTTCCAGGCGCACAGCGAGGCGCCCCAGCTCGTCGGGCGGGACTTCTTCGCCGAGGCGCGTGAAGCCGACGAGGTCGGCGAAGCAGACCGCAACCTCGCGCGAACCCGGTAGCTGTCCGCCGCTGCGCTCCAGCTCACCCACGACCGTGCTCTGGGTGGCATGGCGCAGGTGCAGGGCGAGCAGGTTGCTGACGAGCGGATCGACGAGCGGATACAGGCTGGCAGCGGCCTCGGCGTAGCGGCTCGCGAGGTCGCGCTCGCTGATGCCAGGCTCGAGCACCAGCTTCAACGGCAGCTCGCGGATGCTCTCCGCAGCCTGTGACAGGCCCCGGCTGAGCACGCGCAGCAGGTCCAGCAGGTCCTCGTCTGAGATGCCCGCGTCCCGGGCTATCCGGGTCATCCGTGCGGTCTCGAGCTCCCCGTCGGTGTATACGCGCTCGTCCGGTTCCGGGATCGGCAGGCCCATCGCGCGGCGGCCGTCGAGCAGAAAGCCCTCCTCCACGCCGCTCAGCTCGGCGACCTCGGCCGAGGTGTAGCGCTCCGGTCCGGCGATCACTCGATCGGCAGCCAGGTAGACGATCGTGCCGCTCGCGGTCGTGCGGCGCAGCTCCGACAGCGGCAGTCCTTCGCCGGCGAGCTGCTCGAGCAGCGCCATGCGCTCCGCGCGCGCCTGGCCCTCCAGCCCGTCGAGCAGGCCTTCGGCGACGAAGTCGATCTGCTCCGCGCTCACACGGCGCAGCGTACGCCACCCCGACAGGCACAGCCAGGCAGGCGTCCGGTGACGGGCGCAGAATCCCTGACCGTGATCGTCCTCGGCATAGATCCCGGCCTGGCCAACACGGGCTACGGCGTCGTCGAGCGACGCGGCGCGCGCCTGCTGGCGCTGGACGGCGGCGTGATCGGCACACGTGCCGAGTCGCCGCCGGAGCGGCGCCTGGCCGAGATCCACGACGCTGTCGATGCGCTGGTGCGCGAGCACGAACCCGACGCGGTGGCGCTCGAGGAGCTGTATTTCGGCAAGAACGTGCGCACCGCGTTCGCCGTTGGTCAGGCCCGCGGCGTGGTCCTGCTCGTGGCCGGCCAGCACGGCGTTCCGTGCACGGGCTACACCCCGCAGCAGGTGAAGGGTGCGGTCTGTGGCAGCGGGCGCGCCGAGAAGGATCAGGTTGCGCGTATGGTCAAGGCGCTGCTCGGGCTCGCCGAGGAGCCGCGACCCGATCACGCCGCCGACGCGCTGGCGGTGGCCGTCTGTCACGCCAACTGCGCACCACTGGCGATGGCGCTGATCGGCGCCGAGCGATGATCGCGCTGCTGCGCGGCGAGGTCGCGGTGCGCCGCACCGATTACGTGGTCGTGCTCAGCGGCGGCGTCGGCTACCGCGCTGGCGTGTCCGCCGAGACGCTGCGTCATGTCCCATCGGTCGGCGAGCAGCTCACGCTGCACACGCACCTGATCGTGCGTGACGACGCCCTCAGCCTGTACGGCTTTCACTCCGAGCAGGAGCGCGATCTGTTCCTGATGCTGCTGTCCGTGCAGGCCGTCGGCCCGAAGGTCGCGCTGGCTGTGCTCTCGGCGGGACCGCCGAGGGATCTCCTCGGTGCGCTGGCGGCGGGCGACGCCGCGCGCTTCCAGGCGGTGCCGGGCATCGGCAAGCGCACCGCCGAACGGATCATCGTCGAGCTACGCGAGAAGGTCGGCGTTGAGACGGACACTGGTCCGGTGCGAGTGCCGATCGTCGCGCGCCGTGGCGAGAAGTCCGATCCGCGTGTGCTTGCCCGTGAAGGCCTGCTCGAGCTCGGTTATGCGCCCGCCGAGGCGGAGGAGCTGCTGCGCGACTCCGAGGGTCAGACCGCCGAGGAGCTGATCGGGCAGGCGCTGCGCCTGGCGAGGGCGCCGCGATGAGCGGATCGCGCAGAGCGGGTCGAGGCGGATGACCGAGACAGCAGCCCGCATCCAGACCCCGTATCTCGTGGCCGAGGATGAGCTCGACCGCTCACTGCGTCCGCGACGGCTGGAGGAGTTCGTCGGGCAGGAGACGCTGCGCGAGCAGCTTGCTGTGGCGATCGAGGCGTGCGGCGCGCGCGGCGAGGCGCTCGACCATCTGCTGCTCGCAGGCCCCCCGGGCCTGGGCAAGACCTCGCTCGCGCAGATCGTCGCGGCTGAGCTCGACGTCCCGTTTGTGCAGACCGCTGGGCCGGCACTCGAGCGAAAGGGAGACGTGGCCGCGTTTCTGACGGCGCTGGAGCCGCGCAGCGTGTTCTTCGTCGATGAGATCCACCGGCTCCCGCGGGCGCTCGAGGAGACCTTCTACCCGGCGATGGAGGATCAACGGCTGCCGATCACCGTCGGCCAGGGCGCGGGCGCCCGCGTGGTGACGCTCGAGCTGCCGCCGTTCACGCTGGTCGGGGCGACGACACGCACTGGCCTCTTGACGACACCGCTGCGCGACCGCTTCGGCATCCAGGCGCGCCTGGAGCCCTACGCGGTGGCAGAGCTCGCGATCATCGTGCGTCGCTCGGCCGGCATCCTCGAGATCGAGCTCGAGGAGGATGGCGCGATCGCGATCGCTGCTCGTAGCCGGGGGACGCCGCGCGTGGCCAACAGGCTGCTGAAGCGCGTACGCGACTTCGCCGAGGTGCGCATGGCGGGCGTCGTGACCGCGCACGCGGCGCAGCTGGCGTTGGAGATGCTCGAGGTCGACGAGCGAGGCCTGGATCGCCTCGACCGCGAGATCCTGAATGCGATCTGCGTCAAGTTCGCCGGCGGTCCGGTCGGCCTGTCGACGCTCGCGGTTGCGGTCGCAGAGGAGCAGGACACGATCGAGGACGTGTACGAGCCATATCTGCTGCAGGAGGGGCTGATCAAGCGCACTCCGCGGGGCAGGATGGCGACGCTGGCCGCCTACGAGCATCTCGGGCTCCAGGCACCGGCGCTCGGCGCCTCGCTGTTCTAAGCGCCGCCGCCAAGCCGTTGTGATCGATCGCGAGTGTGACTTCCCACCCGCATCGCTGCCAGGCGCCTCCATTGCCAGGCTTGCGTAGTCTGTGTCGGAACACATGGCCCATCCGTTCATCTGCCCAAACTGCGGTCACCGCACCACTGAGCTGGATAGGAACATCGGCTTCACCCGTCAGCCCAAGGGCTGCTCGAAGTGCGGCTTTGCGTTTCTGTTTGAACTGCTCGACGACTACTACCCGGCGCCGGACGCCGCGTTCTTCGTGTGCGACGGCGAGGGACGTGTCGTCGGCTGCGGCAAGAACTCGTTTGCGTTCACGGGCCTGGAGGAGGAAGACGTGATTGGGCAGCGGGTCGAGCAGGTTCTCGGCCTGCAGTTCGCCAACGGCGACGATCCCGTGGCGACGGTGCTCGAGTGGGGCGTGCGTGCGCTCGAGGTACAGGTGCAGGTCAGCGGCGAACGCGACGTGGCGGCGGAGGCAAAAGCGGACATGTTCCCCGCCTACGACGACGACGGCGGGCTGTTGCTCGTGCTTACCCCCGACAAGTAGTCTCATGAGGCGATGACCGACCGCCGGCGCAACATCCTCGTCCTGTTGATCGTGTTCGGACTGCTGGCCGCGTCGCTCGTCGTGATCGCGACCAAGCCGACCCGGCTTGGGCTGGACCTGAAGGGCGGAGTCGAGCTCGTCTACCAGGGCAAGCCGACGGCGCAGTCGAAAGTCGACACCGAATCGCTCGAACGCGCGATCGACATCATGCGCAAGCGGGTCGACTCGCTGGGTGTCGCACAGCCGGAAATCCAGCGCTCGGGCCCTGATGAAATCGACGTGGCGCTGCCTGACGTGAGCAACGCGACTCGCGCCCAGGAAGAGGTCGGCAAGACCGCGCAGCTGTACTTCTACGACTGGGAGCCGAGCGTGATCGGCCCGAACGGTCAGCCGGCGCCGACCGAAGGCACGGTGACCGGCGACACGACCAGCGGCGGAGCCGGAGGTGCCACCGCCGGTCTGCCCGAGTACCAGGCCGTGCTGCGCGCGGCCAAACGCCCGCCGGTCTTGCGCAGCAGCGACACCACTTGGACGCCCGGCTGCACGCCGAAGCAGGTCAACGAATGCATCTACGGCAGCTGGTACCTACTCGACACGGCTCACGAAAAGGTGCTGCGCGGCCCCGAGGAAACCGAACAGAACCTGTTCGCGGACAACTTCAAAGCGCCCAAAGGCGCGAAGGTCAAGGCGGTGCGTGTCAACCCCGGCACCGTGCTCGTGCAGGCCCACCCGGTCGAAAGCGCGTCTGGCAAGGTCTCGAACCCCTCGCCAAACAGCTGGTACGTGATCAACGACGACCCGGTGCTCAGGGGTGCCGACATCACCAACCCGCTGCAGGGCAACGAAGAATCCACGGGCCAGCCGGACGTCACGTTCGGCTTCACCTCGCACGGCAAGGGCGTGTTCGAAAAAATCACCAAGACGATCGCCCACCGCGGCCAGGAAGCGCAGCTCCCGGGCGTCTCCAAAGAAGCGGCGATGCAGCACTTCGCCGTCGCGCTCGACGGCCAGCTGATCACGGTGCCGTCGATCGACTACACGAAGTACCCGGAAGGGATCGATTCCTCGACCGGCTCGCAGATCTCCGGCGGCTTCACGATCACCTCCGCCCAGAACCTCGCCGACGAGCTCCAGTCCGGCGCCCTGCCGATCAAGCTGGCACTGATCTCACGCTCGCAGGTCTCCGCGACACTCGGCAAACAGGCGCTCAACCAGGGCCTGATCGCGGGGCTCGCGGGCTTCGCGGTCGTATGCCTGTTCCTGCTCGTCTTCTACCGCGTGCTCGGCGCGATCGCCGTCGGTGGTCTGATCATCTACGGGATCTACTTCTTTGCCCTGATCAAGCTGATCCCGATCACGCTGACGCTGCCCGGGATCGCCGGCCTGATCCTGACGATCGGAGTGGCCGCCGACGCGAACATCGTGATCTTCGAGCGCGTCAAGGAGGAGATCCGCGGAGGAAGATCGGTGATCTCGGGGATCGCGACCGGCTACAAACACGGGTTCGCGGCGATCATCGACGCGAACGTGGTGACGTTCATGACCGCATTTATCCTGTTCGCGCTGGCGACCGCCGAAGTCAAGGGGTTCGCGTTCATGCTCGGCATCGGCACGCTCGTGTCGCTGTTCACGGCTGTGCTCGCGACGCAGGCCGCGCTCGGCGTGATGAGCCGATCGCGCTGGGTCTCGCATCCCGCGGCGCTCGGCGCGGCCCGGCACGGGAAGGGCTGGACGTTCGACTTCATGGGCGCCTCCAAGTGGTTCTTCTCGCTGTCGGGAACGATCCTGCTGATCGGCGCTCTGGCGATCGGCGGCAAGGGGCTGAACTTCGGTATCGACTTCAAGTCCGGGACGCGTATCCAGACGGCGTTCATCCACAAGGTGTCCGAGAGCGAAGTGGCGAAAGTGATGGCCGCGGCGGGCTACCCGAACTCCGAGGTTCAGAAGTACTCGAACGCCAGCATCGGCGGCGACGGCTACCAGATATCGATGAAGACGCTCGGCCCGGAAAAGGTCAAGCAGATCCAGGCGGCGCTGGACAAGAAGTTCGGCAACGGCATCAACACACCCGGCACGAAGAATTTCTCCTCGACCTCGATTGGTCCCACGTTCGGGAAAACCGTCGCCAACAGTGCGGTGATCGCGATCATCGCCTCGCTGCTGGTGATCTCCGCCTACATCGCGCTGCGCTTCGAGTGGAAGTACGCGGTTCCGGTGTTGATCGCGCTGATGCACGACCTGCTGATCACAGCGGGCGTCTACTCGCTCACGGGGAGGGAAGTCACGACGGCGACGGTCGCCGCTCTGCTGACGATCCTCGGGTACTCGCTGTACGACACGATCATCGTGTTCGACCGAATACGCGAGAACGTTCCGCGCATGCCGCGGGCTGCGTTCTCGCAGATCGTCAACCGCTCGATGTCCGAGGTGCTCACCAGATCGCTGGCGACCAGCTTCTGCACGCTGCTACCGGTGATCGCCCTGCTGCTGTTCGGCGGCGAAACGCTGAAGGACTTCGCGTTCGCGCTGATGATCGGCATCGCCTCCGGCGCGTACTCCTCGATCTTCATCGCCTCTCCCGTGCTGACGCACTGGAAGGAGCGCGAGCCGGGCTATCGCGCGCGCCGTGCGCGGATCGTACGTGAGGGCGGCGCGGTGCCCGCGTACGCGACGACCGCCGGCGGCAAGCCCGAGGACGTCGAGCCGACACACAAGCGCAAGCGCACACGGCGCGGCAGCATCATCGCTCCGGAGGAGCCCGGCCAGCAGATCTCCAGGGACGAGTTCCAGGAACTGGTCCGCGACCTCGACGTGGACGGCGAGCCCTCCGCGAAGGCCGGCAAGCCCGGCACGGCCGGTGACGGGCGCCGTGCGCGCGCCGCTGATGCGAGCGCGACGGCGGCGCCGCCGGCTGCGCCCGCATCGTCCCCGGAGGGGAAGCGCGACCCCGCCGCCGACCTGACGCCGGAGGACCTCGTGCTCAAGGAAGAGCCCAAGCCGCGCGAGAAGAACCGGCGCCCGCGCAATCGACGCCACGGCAGGTCGCGCTGATGGGGCTGCTCGGTTGGGTGATGATGGGCCTGGCGATCTGGCACTACACGATCTTCGTGCCCGACCGCTTCTGGGGCGGGATCGTCGGAGCGTTCGTCGGAGCACTGGTCGGGGCGGTCGTCGTCGGGATGATCATCTACGGGGTGAAAACCTCCTCTTTTGCGATCCCCGGCGAACGTGAGACCGACATCGCGGTCGTGCTCTACGCGGTCCCTGGCGCGCTGATCGGGATCGCCCTGATCTACCTCGAGGGCATGCGCCGTGAACGCGCAGGAACTCAGGGCCCTCCGCACGAAGGCTATTAGCGCGACCCTATCTCCTGGGCCGGTTCTGTCTCACCCTGTCCGTAGTCTCGCTACGTGCAGCCGTGCCGCTTTGAGATTCGCGAGTGCCCGCCAGCCGAGGTCGAGCGGCTGCAGCGCGAGCTGGGGGTCAGCGCTCCGCTGGCGCAGGTGCTCGTGCGCCGCGGGATGGCCGAGCCGGAGATCGCGCACACGTTCCTGACCGGCGGCGAGGAGCATCCGCCGGAGGCATTCCGCGGCATCGGCGAGGCGGTCGAGCTGCTGCTCGGCCACATCGACGCCGGCACGCAGATCACGATCCACGGCGACTACGACGTCGACGGCATCTGCGCGACCGCCGTGATGGTCCGTGCGCTGCGAGAGTTGGGAGCGCAGGTCGACTCCTATCTGCCGGACCGTGCGGGCGACGGCTACGGCCTCGGTATAGCGACCGTCGAGCGCCTAGCGGCGCGCGGGACGAAGCTCCTGGTCACGGTCGACTGCGCGATCACCGCGGTCGAGGAGGTCGCGGCCGCCCGCGCGCTGGGGATGGACGTGATCGTCACCGACCACCACGCCAAGCGCGCCGACGGCACGCTCCCGTGCGCGCCGATCGTGCACCCGACCTTGTGCGGCTACCCGTGCCCTGACTTGTGCGCGACGGCGGTCGCGCACAAGCTGGCGCAGGCGCTGGTCGAGGCCTACGCCCGCGCAGAGGGTCCGGCGCAGCGCACCGAGGACGCACGCGGCACCCGAGCCCGGCGCGCGCTGGTGGAGGACCGCGATCTCGTCGCGCTGGCGACGATCGCCGACGTGGTGGCGCTCGTGGGTGAGAACCGCGTGCTCGTGCGCAACGGGCTGCGAGCGCTGGCGAGTACCACCAAGCCGGGTCTGCGCGCGCTGATGGCGGTCGCGGGCGTCGACCCGTCGAAAGCGAACGAGCGCTCGGTTGCGTTCGCGCTCGCCCCGCGCTTGAACGCCGCCGGACGGCTCTATCGAGCCGACGCCGGGCTCGAGCTGGTCCTCACGAGAGACCCCGCGCGCGCGACGCAGATAGCGCAGGAGCTCGACTCCGCCAACCGCGAGCGCAGGCAGGTCGAGCTGGCGATTCGCTACCAGGCGGAAGCGCAGATGAGCGAGCTCGGGGAGCGCCCAGCGTACGTGCTGGCGCACGACGGCTGGCACCCCGGGGTGATCGGGATAGTCGCCTCGCGGCTGGTCGAGCGCAGCGGTCGTCCCGTTGTGCTGGTCGCGCTCGACGGAGACACCGGCAAGGCATCCGGGCGTAGCGTCGAGGCGTTCGACCTGCTGGCCGGGCTGACCGCGTGCGGGAAGCACCTGTTGCGCTACGGGGGTCACCGTGCGGCGGCGGGTCTCGAGATCGAGCGCGGGCGGGTACCCGACTTCGCGGCCGCTCTGTCCGCGCACGCCGAGCGCGTCCTGCGCCCACAGGACCTCGTGCCCGTAGAGCGCGTCGATGCGCTGGTCGGCGGCGAGGACCTCGGGATGACGCTCGCTGAGGAGCTTCAGAGCCTCGCGCCGTTCGGCCGCGGCAACCCGGGCGTCTGCCTGATGGTGCAGGACGCGACGTTCGCGGACGTCAGGCCAATGGGGGAAGGCAAGCACGCGCGCTTCACCGTCGAGTCCAACGGCTGTCGCGCCCGTGCGGTCGCGTTCGGTACGGGCGGGCGGCTGCCGGTCGACGACGGCCAGCCGGCGGACGCGACGTTCACGCTCGAGGTCAACGAATGGAACGGCGTGAGCGAGCCGCGGCTCGTGCTGCGCCACGCGAGCCCGAGCGCCGCCACGGCTGTTGAGCGGGATCGAGTCGAGGACACCGGGATCGAGCAGCCGGTGGGTGAGCTGGTGCTGTTCGCGCTGCCGTGACCAGCATCGCCGAGCCGGCCGCAGGGCGGTGCGGCCCGCGCCTTGGAAGCAGCGCCCCGGTCCCCTACCCTTAGATCATGGCCATAGCCGAAGACCCCAACAGCTCACAGGCCACCGAGGTCCCTGGGGGAGCCGTGCTCGGCGGCGCGGCGGTCGAGCAGGCGCGGGCACAGCAGGCGGCGTCGGAGCTCACCGAGGCGGCTGCTCGCGGCGGGGCGGCCGTTCAGGTGCCGCTCAGCCTGAGCGCGTCCGAGCGGCGCATGCTCAGCGACCTGTTCGCGATCGTCTCCGAGCACGCGGCCGACTCCTCGATCGAGATCGATCGCGCACGTGTCCAGGACGCGTTCGTGTTCGCGTGCGAGCACCACGCCGCCCAGCGGCGCAAATCCGGTGAGGACTTCATCGTGCATCCAGTCGGCGTGGCGCGCATCTGCGCGGGCATGAGGCTCGACACGGAGACCCTGTGCGCGGCCCTGCTGCACGACACCGTGGAGGACACCTCGGCATCGATCGAGGAGGTGCGCGAGCGCTTCGGCGAGGAGATCTCGGGCGTCGTCGACGGTGTGACGAAGCTGACCGGCATTACCTTCCAGTCGCGCGACGAGGCGCAGGCGAACAACTACCGCAAGATGATGGTCGCGATGGCCACGGACGTCCGGGTCATCCTGATCAAGCTCGCCGATCGCCTGCACAACATGCGCACGATCGATCACATGCCCAAGCACAAGCAGATGGAGAAGGCGCGCGAGACGCTCGAGATCTACGCGCCGCTGGCCCACCGCCTGGGGATCCATGCGCTCAAGTGGGAGCTCGAGGATCTCGCGTTCGCGACGCTGCACCCGCGCAAGTACCAGGAGATCAAGGGCCTCGTCGCTCAGCAGCGCGACGAACGCGAGCGTTACGTCAGCGAGGCCGGTGACTACCTGCGCAGCGAGCTGGCCGAGGTCGGCATCGAGGCGGAGATCGCCGGGCGCGCCAAGCACTTCTACTCGATCTACTCGAAGATGACCAAGAAGGGTCGCGAGTTCAACGAGATCTACGACCTGACGGCGATGCGCGTGATCGTCGACTCGGTGAAGGACTGCTACGGGACCGTCGGCGTGATCCATTCGCTGTGGAAGCCGCTGCCCGGCCGCTTCAAGGACTTCATCGCGATGCCCAAGTTCAACATGTACCAGTCGCTGCACACGACGGTGATCGGGCCCGAGGGCCGACCGTTGGAGATCCAGATCCGCACGCACGAGATGCACGAGATGGCCGAGTTCGGCGTGGCCGCCCACTGGGTCTACAAGCAGCCGCAGGGCACGGGAGCGGACCGCTCGAGTGACCCGCGCTCGATCAGCTGGCCGGCGGCCGGCGAGGACGCCAAGCTCAAGTGGCTGCGCTCGATGCTCGACTGGCAGAAGGAGCTGTCGGACCCGAGCGAGTTCATGGAGACGCTGCGCACGGACCTGTTCGAGGAGGAGGTCTACGTCTTCACGCCCAAGGGCGAAGTCAAGTCGCTGGCCGCCGGGGCGACGCCGCTGGACTTCGCCTACGAGGTGCACACCGAGATCGGCCACCGCTGCGTAGGTGCGCGCGTGAACGGAAAAATCGTGCCGCTGCACTACGAGCTGCGCTCGGGCGACATCGTCGAGATCCTCACCGCCAAGCGCGAGCGCGGACCGTCGCGCGACTGGCTGGCGATGGTCAAGACGACCCGTGCGCGCAACAAGATCAAGGCGTGGTTCAAGGCGGAGTCCCGCCAGGACACCGAGCACACAGGCCGCGAGCTGCTGCAGGAGCAGCTGCGCAAACAGGGCCTGCCGGCGCAGAAGATCACCGGCTCGGCGCTGCTGGCGGACGTGATCAGGGAGGTTGGATACCGCAAGGCCGACGACTTCTACATTGCCCTCGGCGCGGCCAAGGTCTCGCCGAAGCTGGTCGTCAACAAGGTGATGCAGCGCCTGAAGCAGGGCGAGGCCGCCGATGGCGAGGAGAGCGCGGCCGACCTGATCCACGTCGGGCGCGCGCGACGGCGCCCGACGAAGTCCTCCGGCCAGTATGGGATCAGGGTGGAAGGCGTCGATGACGTGATGCTGCGCCTGGCGAAGTGCTGCCGCCCGGTCCCCGGCGATCAGATCCTCGGCTACATCTCGCTCGGGCGAGGCATCACGATCCACCGCGAGGACTGCCCCAATGCGACGCTGCTGCGCAAGAGTCCAGAGCGCTTCACGAGCGTGGCGTGGGAAGGGGACCAGTCGACCGGCTTCGTCGTCGAGGTCCAGATCGATGCCTGGGACCGCCACCGGCTGCTCGAGGACCTGTCACGCGCGTTCTCCGAGTCCGGCGCGAACATTCTCGAAGCGCGCTGCCTGTCGACCCCGCCGATGGTCAAGAACCGCTTCGTCGTCGAGGTCGCCGACACGCACACGCTGAAGGCAGCGATCAATCGGCTGCGCAACACCGACTCTGTGTTCGACGCCTACCGGGTGACACCCGGCGTGACGGCGTAGCAGCTCAGGAGATCACGTTGAGCGCCTGCGGCAGAACCGAGTAGCGCGCCTCGGCGACCTCGCCGAGGTAGTCGCCGTCGACCTGCAGTGGCAGCGGGCGCTCATCGGCGCTGCGCACGGTCAGCTCGTTGAGATCCGTCAGTCCCGTGACCTGGCGGTGCCCGGCGACACGCGCGCGGGGCGAGAAGGCTCGCCAGGCGATGAACGGCATCGACATCAGCCTCGCGCGGTGCAGAACGCCACCGGCGAGCGCGCCCGAGTCGAGCGCGGCGCCGTCGGCGAGCTCGATCGGCCGGTCCTGGAAGTAGGTGAAGGGGGAGCCGTTCTGGACGATCGCGGTGACGCCCTCGAGCCCCTGACGCTCGCCGGCGTCGACCCGCAGGCGCGGCGGCGAGACCAGGTAGCGGCGCAGGAACGTGCTGACGGCGACCCAGGTGAAGAAGTACGGGCCGAAGCGGGCCTTCATCCGGGGGTTGGAGTCGACGCGCTCGACCACGCTCGCGTCGAGGCCGACGCCCGAAGAGAACGTGAAGCAGCGGTCGTTGACGACGCCCACGTCGACCTTGCGCGGGCGCCAGTCGTCGGCCATCGCCAGCAGGTGCTCGGTCGCATCGACGACGTCGCCGGGGATGCCGAGCATCTTGCCGAACACATTGGCCGAGCCGCCCGGCAGGCAGCACAGCGGGGTGGGGGAGCCGAGCAGCCCGTTGGCGGCTTCGTTGACGGTTCCGTCACCGCCGAACGCGACGACTACGTCATAGCCCTCGTGCGCCGCCTCGCGGCACAGCTCGGTCGCGTGACCGCGCGCCTCGGTGTCGACCGCGTCGACCTCAAAGCGGCCCTGGAGCGCGTACACGACGAGATGGCGCAGACGGTCAGAGACAGTCGTGGCGTACGGGTTGACGATGATCAGCATCCGTCGCCGGGTGTCCGGCGAGGCGAAACGGAACGGCTCGCTCGCCTGTCCGGCCAGCTCGTCGCGGTCGCGTGTGGAGGTGCTCACCGCAAGGGCTACACCGGGCACCGGCGAGCGTTACCGCAAGCGGCCGGCCCGAACTCAAGTGCGGGCTTGCGTCCGTCGAGAGGATTGCTAAACTGCCGCGCAGACAGGACACATCCAGAGGGGTGGAGGGACTGGCCCTACGAAACCCCGGCAACCACCGTCATGTCACAGGCGGGAAGGTGCCAATTCCAGTTAGATGTGTGGCCGAGCCCCGTGCTCATCGCCACACGTGACGGCGATAGAGCGAACGGAAAAGGGGTTTCAATGGCTGTCAGTCATCTTCAGTGCAAAGAGTGTAAGGCGGAGTACCCGCTCGAGGCGCTTTACGTCTGCGAGCGGTGCTTCGGACCGCTCGAGGTCACCTACGACCACAGTCGCTTGCTCGGAGCGGCCGACGTCGGCGAGCTGCGCCGCCGTATCCAGGGCGGTCCGCAGAACATCTGGCGCTACGCCGACTTCCTGCCGCTGGCGGGCGGCCCTCCAGGTCCCTCCGGGCGGCTGGCGTCGCGTGTGGGCCTGCCGGCCGGATGCACGCCGCTGATCCGCGCGGATAGGCTTGCGGAGCGGCTCGGGCTGCGTGAGGTGTGGGTCAAGAACGACGCCGCCAACCCGACGCACTCGTTCAAGGATCGCGTCGTGTCGGTCGCCGTCACGCGCGCCCGCGAGCTGGGCTTCGAGACGATCGCGTGCGCCTCGACGGGCAACCTCGCCAACTCCGTCGCCGCCCACGGTGCAGCGCTGGGGATGGAGTCCTACGTGTTCATCCCGGCCGACCTCGAGGAGCAGAAGGTGCTCGCCACGGGCGTCTACGGAACCAAACTGGTGGGCGTCAACGGCAGCTACGACGACGTCAATCGGCTGTGCACCGAGCTGTCGGCCGAACGCGACTGGGCGTTCGTGAACATCAACCTGCGGCCGTACTACGCCGAGGGCTCGAAGACGCTCGCGTTCGAGATCGCCGAGCAGCTCGGCTGGGAGCTGCCCGACCGCTGCGTCGTGCCGGTGGCCTCCGGGTCGCTGTTCACGAAAATCGCCAGAGGGTTCGAGGAGTGGAGCGAGCTGGGGCTTATAGACAACTCCGCCCGTCCACTGCCGCGCATGAACGGCGCCCAGGCCGCGGGCTGCTCGCCGGTGGCCAGTGCGTTCGAGGCCGGGCACGACGTGTGCCGCCCCGTCAAGCCGAGCACGATCGCCAAGTCGCTGGCGATCGGCAACCCCGCAGATGGTCCCTACGCGCTCGACCTCGCGCGCCGCACGGGCGGCTCTGTGGACGCCGTCAGCGACGATGAGATCCGGGCCGGCATCAGGCTGCTGGCGGAGACGACAGGCGTCTTCACGGAGACCGCCGGGGGCGTCACAACCGCGGTGCTGGCGAAGCTCGCCGCGCGCGGCGACATCGACCCGGACGAGCGCGTCGTGCTGGTCATCACGGGCGAGGGCCTGAAGACCCTAGACGCTGTACGCGGAACGTTCGAGACGCACACGATCGAGCCGACCGTCGCAGACTTCGAGGCGGGCGTCCCGCAGGCGGTGAGCGTCTGATGGCGGTCGTCGTGAAGATCCCGACACAGCTGCGTGCGGCAGCAGGCGGCGAGGCCGAAGCGCAGATCGACGGGACCACCGTGCAGGAGGTGCTGAACGGCCTGTTCGAGCGTCATTCCGAGCTGCGCGTGCGGATCTCCGACGAAGACGGCTCGCTGCGGCGGTTCGTCAACGTATACGTCGCCGGCGAAGACATCCGTTTCCTCGAGGGCCTCGCCACGCCATTGGCCGACGGGAGCGAGTTGACGATTCTGCCGGCCGTCGCCGGCGGCTAACGCCAGGGCGCCGTATGGCGGCCCTACGGCGCCCTGGTCAGGCTCTGGGACGTGTCGACCAGGCGGTGCGCCGGCGCGTGGTGCGCGCTGGCGGTCGCCGGCGTCGAGCCGCTGAAGCCGATCGTGGAGACGATGCCGGCCGCGCACATTGCGGCGATCGTCAGGCGACGCATGCGAGGAGGCGTCAGCCAGGGGATGTTCTGGCTCTGCATCCAGGTCCGCAAACCGCTCGCGGCGGACGCCGCGGCCATGGCACAGCCTGCGCACATGCCAACAAGCGTAACGCTCAACTCTGCTCGGGCGCGCCGATCTGCTCAGGCGCGCCGATCTGCTCGCGGGCCTCGCCCTGGCTGGGCGTGCGGTCATGGTGGGAGTCGCCGCCGTTATGCGCGTCGGTGGCGGTGCGTCGCTCCAGGCGCCGGCGCAGTTCCGTGCCGCGACCGGCGGATACGGCACGGGCGGCGCGCTCGTCGCTCAGCTCGAGGCCGTGCGAGTGGGCGTAATCGAGCAGCTCCTGACGCTCCTCGCTCTCGTGCGCGGCGCGCAGAAACAGCCAGCAGAACAGACCGAGCGTGAGGATCGACTCCTCGACCATCATGATCGCCCCGGCCAGATTCTGGTCGGCGATCGGCGAGATGTGGAAGTGCGCGTCGCCTGTCAGGTAGAACGGGTAGAAGACGGTCCCGGACCACAGGAAGACGTTGCCGAGCACCGTGCCGGTGAGTCGTACGGCGACGATGTAGATCAACTTGCCGAGGTTGCCGAACCAGCTCGGCGTCGGCAGCGGCCCGAACAGCGGCATCCACATCGCGATCCCGAAGCCGAGGAACATCGCGTGCTCGATCGCGTGCACACCCGAGTGGCGCAGCGCCGCCTGGTAGAGCGTGGGCAGATGCCAGACGTACAAGTTGATCGCCCACAGTGGGAACGCGACCGCGGGATGTGTCAGCGCGCGCAGCCGGTCGAAGAAGTGAATGCGCAGGATCGGAGCGAGCAGCGGTCCGGTGAGTCCGAGGACGATCAGCAGCGCTGCGATGTCTCCGAGCAGCAGGTGCTCGATCATGTGCACGTACAGCAGGTCCTGGCTGGCCGCGCCGAGCGAGGTGAGCGCCGCGCCGATCACGACGAAACCGCCGTAGAAGCACGCCTGACGCCACCCCGGGACAGGATGACCGTCCTCGACGAGCGTGCGCACACGACGCGCGTAGAGCACCCCTAGGATCACGAGCGGTCCTAGCTGCAGGGCGGCAGAGACGTCGGTGGAGACGGCCGGCGGTGGCGCGAGCATCGAACGTTCAGGGTACGCGAGCGCGGCCCGAGGACGCTGTGCAATCGGTGCGGGGGCCACGCGCGCTTGCATAGACTGCCGCGGGCATGAGAGTCCGGCCTCCTCGCTTGCTGCCTTCGCTGCTCGGCGGCCTGGGATGCGTAGCGCTTGCGGCTCCGGCGAGTGCCCAGGCGCACGGGATCGTCGGCAAGGCCGATCTGCCGATCCCCGTGTGGCTGTTCAGCTGGACCGCCGCGATTGTGCTGGTGGTCTCGTTCGTCGCGCTGTCGACGATGTGGACGCGCCCGCAACTGCAGCAGGAGCACCGCCGGCGGCTGTTCGCGCTGCCGCGGGCGTTGGAGTGGCTCGCGAGCGCGTTCGGCATCGGCCTGTTCGCACTCGTGCTCTACAGCGGGTTCGCCGGCGCCCAGGTCACACAGGCGAACTTTTCGGTGACGTTCATCTACGTCGTCTTCTGGGTCGGCCTGCCCGTCCTCAGCGTGCTGTTCGGCGATGTGTTCCGCGCGCTCAGCCCGTGGAGGACCTGCGCGCGCGCGCTCAACGCGCTGGTGAACTGGCTGCGTCGGGGGCGCACCCACGTGCCTCCGCTGCGCTATCCAGGACGGTTGGGAGTGTGGCCCGCGATCGCCGGGCTCGTCGGCTTCGCCTGGCTGGAGCTCGTGTACGTCGAACGTGACAGCCCCTCGACATTGGCGGCGCTGTCGCTCGGGTACTTCCTGGTGATGCTCCTCGGCATGCTGCTGTTCGGCGTCGAGCAGTGGAGCACACGGGCGGACGGCTTCGGCGTGTACTTCAGCCTGCTCTCCAGGCTGTCTGCGCTCGTGCGTGGCGAGGATGGCAGCGTGTACGCCAGGCGGCTGCTGAGCGGCGTGAGCAGCCTGCAGGTGGGCCCGGGGGTGGTGACCTTGATCTGTGCGCTGATCGGCACGACGACGTTCGACGGATTCAGCAACGGAGGGATCTGGCGCAAAGACGAGCCGCACCTGCAGAGCTTGTTCTCCGACCTGGGATTCGCGGCCACGCCAGCGCAGGAGCTGGCGTACTCGGTCGGCCTGGTGCTGTGCGTCCTACTGGTCGTTGGCGTCTACCGACTTGGGATCGTCGGCGTGCACAGCGTGAGTGGACGTTATGACCGCGGCGCGCTGACGCGGGCCTTCGCCCACACGCTCGTGCCGATCGGGTTCGCATACGTGCTGGCGCACTACTTCTCGCTGCTGCTGTGGCAGAGCCAGGCGATGGTCTATCTGATCTCCGATCCGCTCGGCCACGGCTCGAACGTGTTCGGCACCAGCGGCTATCAGATCGACTACCACGTGATCTCCTACGCCGGGATCTGGTACGTCCAGGTAGCCGCGCTGGTGGCCGGGCATGTCGCCGGCCTGGCGCTCGCGCACGACCGTGCGCTGGCGCTCTACAAGGACCCGGAAGAGGCCGTGCGCAGCCAGTACTGGATGCTCGCGGTGATGGTCGCGTTCACGAGCTTCGGTCTGTGGCTGCTGTCGGCCGTGGGGACGTGAGCGCTACTCACCTGCGCTACGGTTCTGGCGCCGTGCTTCGCCGCCTGCTTTCCGCGCTGCCGGGCGTCATGCTCGCACTGGCGCTGCTCCCCTCGGGCGCCGCGACCGCGCTGGCGATGGGAGCGTCCGGCGGCGCGTCGAGCGCGCTCAACGACCAGGGCGCAAACTCCAACTACCGCTCGACCATCACGTCGGTCACGCCAGCCGTCGCGGGGCTCAGCGTCCAGGTGCTCGAGTTCGCCGATCGCCTGCTGCTGCGCAACAGCACCGGAAAGACAGTCACGATCCTCGGCTACGACCGCGAGCCATACGCGCGCGTGCTGGCCAATGGCACCGTCGAGCGCAACGTGCGCTCCCCCGCCACGTACCTGAATGCGAGCTTCTACGGCGACATCAACGTCCCCGCCGCCGCCGACGCGAATGCGCCGCCGCAGTGGGAAGTGCTCGATCGCACCGGCCAGTTTGAATGGCACGACCACCGCATCCACTACACCTCCCCGGCGGTGCCTCCACAGGTCAAGGACACCGGCAAGCGCACGCTGGTGTTCGACTGGAAGGTACCGATCGAGGTCGGCTCGGCCCGAGGTGCGGTCGACGGGCAGCTGTTCTGGGAACCAGAGAACTCCAAGGCGCCGCTGGCGGCGATCCTGGTTGGCGTTGCGATCGCCGTCGGCGGCCTCGCGCTCGTGCTGTTCGTGCGCCGCCGTCGAGCCGGCGAGGGGGCCTCGGAGGGCGGCGGACCGGGCAAAGAGGCATGGTGAGGGCGTGCTAGATTTCCGCACATGGCGCCGCTCGCATGCCTGACGCACTGGTACGTATCGATGCTCTACGTCGTACCCGTCGTGGCAGTCGGCGGCTGGGGCTGGTGGAGCTCCAAGCGGATGGCTCGCCGCAAAGCCGCACGCACCTCTTAATTTCTTCTTTTCTTCACGATCGTTGAGCTCAACGTGAGTAGCATTCGTTTTGCTACTCGTATGACCTCACAGACACTCATCCGCCCGCCCGCCGATGGGATCACCGAGCGATTCGACCCGATCGCGTGTCTGGACGAGCGCGTCCGCCACGAGGCCACTCTCGGCGGCCGGGTCGATGCGGGCTGCTATCTCGAGCTCCAAGGCCCGGATCGCACGTTGCTGATTCCGCTCGCTGGCGAGGTCGTGCACATCGGGCGAGGTCTCGCCGCAGGGCTGCACCTCGATGACGCCTCGGTCTCGCGACGCCACGCGATCCTCGTCCCGCGACCGTCCGGCGCACGAATCCTCGACGATCGCAGCTCCAACGGCACGCTCGTGAACGGCCGGCGCGTCCAGCAGGCCGACCTGTGCAGCGGCGATGTGATCGTGCTCGGGCGCGTCATGTTGCGCTACCTCGAGCTGTAGGTCTACCGGCGCGAGGGCCGCGTTCGCTCGCTTCAGGTCGAATGCGAGCCGGCCGCGGCCGCGAGCTCGAAACGGACGCCGGTGAGCTCCTCGGAGACCGACCACAGGCGTGCGGCCACCTGCTCGTCGCGCGCCGCGCGGTTCGGTGAGACCAGGTGCGGGTGCCCACGGAACTCACCGATGCCGTCCGGGCCGACGTAGCTGCCGCCCTGGAGGCCGGGATAGGTCGCGGCGTACAGCGAAGGCAGCGCTCCCGCCTCAGCGCTCTGGGCGACGATCAGGTTCGTGAACTGCATCACGATGCGGTCGAGCGCGGGGGCAGCCGCGGTCTGCAGGTTGGTCGCTGCGTAGCCCGGGTGAGCGGCGACGCTCTTGACGCTCGAACCGCTCCTACGCAGGCGTCTGTCGAGCTCTAGCGAGAACATCAGGTCGGCGAGCTTGGACTGCCCGTAGGCGCCCCAGCGCGTGTAGCGGCGCTCGGACTGAAGGTCGTCGAAGTCGATCCGCCCCATCTTGTGCGCATTGCTGCTCAGCGTCACCACACGGGCATCCGTGCGGCCCTCCATCAGGCCGATCAAGCGGGCGGTGAGCGCGAAATGGCCGAGCAGATTCGTGCCGAGCTGCAGCTCGAAGCCGTCCACCGTCTGGCGGCGCGGCGGCGCCATCACGCCGGCGTTGTTGACCAGCAGATCGAGGCCACCGCTCTCGTGGCTCGCGCGGAAGCTGTCCGCGAACGCCTCCACGGAGGACAGGTCGCCGAGGTCAAGCGGCGCGAGCTCGACATCGGCGCCGAGCGACGCGCGCTCGATCTCGCGCGCCGCCTGAGCTCCCTTGTCGATGTTCCGGCATGCGAGGATCACACGTGCGCCGCGCCGCGCGAGCTCCCTCGCTGTCACGAGCCCCAGCCCGCTGTTCGCGCCAGTCACGATTGCCGTCCGGCCGCGCTGGTCGGGGATCTGCTCGGTGCTCCACTTGGCGCTCATCGTGTTCCCTCCTGTGGCCCGGGGATCATGGATCGCTTTTGCGCCCGGCGCAATGACGCCGTCCGCCGGAGCATTCAATCACGCGCGGTGCGATCTAAGGGCGCGGGCGTGCAGTCCTTCCAAATGCGCTCGCAATCCACGTATCATTTGCGGCGGCGGAAGCGAGACCAGGCATGCACGGATTAGCCGCCTGCGCGCCGTGAGGGCGAAGCTGGAGATGGAAGACAACAAGGTTTGGAGCGGCGTTTTGACGACGGCGGCAGCGAATGTTGCGCGAGCGGCTGTGGCCGCGCTCGCGGCGCTCGTCGTGCTCGCCGCCGCTTGGGCGGGCGTTGCCGCCGCCGCCGAAGCTCCCACGATCGCGATCGACCAGCCCCTCGCGGGGAGCCTCACTAACGATCGAACCCCTGCCTTCAGCGGTAGGACCGACGATCCGCTCGATTCGGTCAATCTGAAGATTTACGAAGGTGCGAACGCGAGCGGTTCGCCAGTGCAGACGCTCGCCGAGCTCGCACCCGATGAAATCGCCCCGAACGAAGCTAGCTGGGAAATCACGCCGGTAACGTCGCTTGAACCGGGCGAGTACACGGCGGTCGCCGAACAGACCAACGGCTCGCTCGAAACCGGCGAAAGCTCACCGGTGACCTTCACGATCGACACGACCGCGCCGGCGGTGTCGATCGAAGCAGTCGCTTCGCCGACGAACGATTCGACACCGACGTTGACCGGCGGCGCCGGGGTCGAAGCGGGCGACGAAAGCGCCGTCGCGGTCACGATCCACGAAGGAAGCTCGCTTGCCGGGGCCGTGGCGGCTTCGGGCAGTGCGTCGCTGATTGGTGGTGACTGGTCGTTCACGTCGGCGAACCTTGTCGATGGCACCTACACCGCGCAGGCCACCCAGAAAGACCAGGCCGGCAATCTCGGCAAGAGTCAGGCGGTCACGTTCACCGTGGACACGACCGCCCCGGCGGTCTCGATCAACCCGGTGATCACGCCGACGAAAAACGCCGCTCCCACGTTGGCCGGTGGTGCCGGCGCCGCGAGCGGCGATCAGGCAGGCGTGACGGTCACCGTCTACAAGGGCAGCGCGGTCGGTGGCACGGTGGCGCAGACCTCGACCGTTTCGCGCAGTGGCTCTGCATGGTCATGGCAGGTGGCTGAACTAAGCGACGGCACCTACACCGCGCAGGCAACCCAGGAAGACGGGGCCGAGAACCTCGGCAAGAGTACAGCGGTGACGTTCACGGTCGACACGATCGCCCCGGCGGTCTCGATCAACTCGCTGCCGACACCGACGAAAACCGCTGCGCCGACGCTGACCGGAGGCGCCGGGACGGCGAGCGGCGACGCGGCCGGCGTCACGGTCACGGTCTACGAAGGCAGCTCCGTCGGGGGTGCGGTGGCACAGTCAGCGACCGTTTCGCGCAACGGTTCGACATGGTCATCGACGCTCGCCAAACTTGCGGACGGGACCTACACGGCGCAGGCCGTGCAGGAAGACGAAGCGGGCAACCGCGGCCAGAGCTCAGCGGTCACGTTCACGGTGGATACGAAAGGCCCGGCGGTGTCGATCAACTCCGTCGCTCCATTCACGAACAACGCGACGCCCACGTTTACCGGTGCCGCGGGGGTGGCGTCGGGCGACGTCGCCAGCGTAACCGTGACGATCTACGAAGGCAGTTCCACCGCGGGAACAGTCGCTGCTACAAAAACGGTCATCCCGACAGGCGCCACATGGTCCTCGACGGCCGCCAAAGCGCTCGCCCAGGGGACCTACACGGCGCAGGCCGCGCAGGAAGACAAAGCGGGCAACATCGCCAAGAGCGCCACGGTGACGTTCACTATCGACACGACCCCTCCGGCCGTGTCGATTGCTCAGATCGCCGCGTTCACCAATGACACGACTCCGACCTCGACGGGCGCAGCCGGCGTCGCCTCGGGCGACTCGGCCAGCGTCACGGTAACGATCTACGAAGGCAGCTCGACCGCCGGAAAATCCGTTGTTAGCGAAGCGGTCGCGCCAGCCGGCTCGACATGGTCGTTCACGCCGGGCAAAGCGCTCGCGCAGGGGACGTACACCGTGCAGGCCGTCCAGGAAGACAACGCTGGCAACATCGGCAAGAGCACGGCGGTGACGTTCGCCGTCGACACGACGGCGCCCGCCGTCACCCTCAGCCCGATCACGACACCGACCAACAACTCCACGCCGACCTTGACCGGCGCCGCCGGCGCCGCGAGCGGCGATCTTGCGAGCGTGCAGGTGACGATCTATGAAGGCAGCTCCGTCGGGGGCTCCGTCGTGCAGTTCACTACTGCCACCCGCAGTGGCTCCTCCTGGTCGTGGCTGGCCGCGAAACTCGCCGACGGCAACTACACCGCGCAGGCGGTCCAGGAAGACCAGGCCGGCAACATCGGCAAGAGCGCGGAAGTCAAGTTCGCCGTCGACACCAGCGCCCCGGCGGTCTCGATCAACGCCCCGGCGGCATTCACCAGCGACACGACACCGACGTTCTCCGGTGCGGCAGGCGTGATCAGTACCGATCAGCAGAGCGTGGCCGTCACCGTCTACGAAGGCTCCTCAACAGCGGGCAAAGTGGCAGCGAACGGAGTCGTCACGCCGGCCGGCGCAACGTGGTCATATACACCGAGCAAAGCGCTCGCTCAGGGCACCTACACCGTGCGGGCGACGCAGGAAGACACAGCCGGCAACCCGGGTAAGAGCGCTGCGGTGACGTTCGCGATCGACACGACAGCGCCGGTTGTCGCGATCGGCCCGGTGTCGACGCCGACGAAGAACGCGTCGCCGACCTTCACCGGCACGGCAGGAGAAGTCAGCGGCGACCAGGCGAGCGTGACGGTGACGATCTTCGAAGGCGTGCCTCAGCAACAGCAGGTCGCCCAGTCGGTAGGCGTGTCGGTGGGTAGTGGAAGCTGGTCCTACACGGCCTCGCCCTCGTTGAGCGACGGCTCGTACACCGTCCAGGTCTCACAGCGTGACGCCGCGGGCAACGAAAACACACGCCAGGTGGCGTTTACAGTCGACACGCTCGCTCCGGCCGTCTCGATCAGCCCCGTGACCACGCCCTCCAAGACCCAGACGCCAAAGCTGCTCGGTGCCGCGGGGATCGCACCCGGCGACCACACGACGGTCACCGTCAACGTCTACAAGGGCGAAGCCGCGACGGGCACACCGATGGAATCGGTCGCGGCACCGGTTACGGCCGGGGCCTGGTCCTACACGACGCCGACGCTTAAAGACGGCACCTACACCGCGCAGGCGACCCAGGAAGACAGCGCTGGCAATCTCGGCAAGAGCACGGCGATCATCTTCACGATCGATACCGCCGCGCCGACGGTCACGGTCGACCCGGTGACGACCCCCACGAACAACCAGACACCGGCGATCTCGGGCGTGGCAGGCGTGGCGAGCGGCGATCTGGCGAGCGTCACGGTGACCGTCTACAAGGGGGGTTCGGCGTCAGGGGAAGTGATCGAAAGCAAAGTTGTGACGCCGTCCGGCTCGGTGTGGTCCTTCACGCTCGGCAAGACGCTCGCAGAAGGGACCTACACGGCACAGGCCGCACAGGAAGACAAGGCTGGCAACCTCGGCAAGAGCGCAGCTGTCACATTCGCCGTCGATACGACCGCACCGGCGGTGGCGGTGGAAGTGCCGACCGCCAAACAGACCTTCCACGTCTCACAGCCAACGTTCACCGGACGTGCGGGCGTAGCCGCCGGCGACAACCCCTCGGTGACCCTGGACATCTATGAAGGAAGCGTCGCGACAGGGACGCCGGTCGAGACGCAGCTCGCACAGCGCGAAGGTGGACACTGGAAGATCTCCTCGAACAAGGAACTGCCCAACGGCCCATACACCGCGCAGGTCGAGCAGGCCGACGCCGCCGGGAACCTCGGCATCAGCAGTCAGGTGTTGTTCGAAGTCAAGACCAAGCTCACGCTCGATGAATTCGGGCTGCAGCAGCCTGGCGATGCGCAGACCGAATTCCTGGCTGGAGCGTCCCCGAGCTTCGACGGAACCGCCGCGAGCGGCCCGGGGAGCAGCCCGACGGTGACGGTGACGATCTACAGCGGCCTGTCGGCATCAGGTCAGCAAGTACGCACGCTGTCGATCGCGCGCAGCGGCTCGAGGTGGACGAGCACGCCGGTCTCGCCGACGCTCCCGGACGGCAACTACACCGCCCGCGCGACGCAGGGCGCTGAAGTCAGCGAAGAATTCACGTTCACGGTTGATGCGGACGCGCCGACCGTGACGCTCACCTCGCCGGCAAACGACAGCTCGACATCCGCCACGTCGCAGACGGTCGGCGGCTCACTCGGCACGGCCTCTGGCGATGAGCCGGAAGCGACCGCGAAGCTGTACACGGGGACGGCACCGACCGGGGCAATCGTCCAATCAAAGACCGCCGGCGCAGTGGCTGGGTCGTGGTCGGCGAGCTTTGAAGGACTGGCTCCCGGCACCTACACGGCGCAGGCCGAACAGCGCGACGAGGTGGGCAACGTCGGCCTCAGCCAAGCGGTCAGTTTCACCGTGCTTGCTCCACCTGTCGTGACTCCATCGGCGACGCCTTCGACGCCGGTCGCGTCCTTCCGTTGGGTCCCGGCGGTGCCGCACCCGGGCGAACCGGTGACGCTGATCTCGACATCGACCGATGCCGGCAGCTCGATCACGAGCTTCGCATGGGCGCCCTCCGGCGACGGAGCGTTCGCAGCCGGTGAAGCGACGCTCACGACGACCTTCGCGAGCCTAGGGTCACACGCGGTGCAGTTGCGCGTGACGGATGCGAACGGGCAGTCGAGCACCGTCGCTGCGGCGATCCCGGTGACGGCGGCCGCGCCTGCGTTGATGCAGCCGTTCCCGGTCGTGCGGATCGCCGGCTCGTTCAGCTCATCGGGCGCCAAGATCAGCCTGCTGACGGTCCTGGCACCCGTCGGTGCGACGGTCAAGGTGACCTGTCACGGCGGCGGATGTGCGACAAAATCCCAGCACATGACGATCGCGTCGGGGGCGAAGAGCAAAGCCGGCACGGTGCTCGTCAACTTCCGCCGCTTCGAGCGCACCCTGCGCGCGGGCGCGGTGCTCGACGTGTGGGTCTCCAATCATGGGCAGATCGGCAAGTTCACGCGCTTCTTGATCCGCCGCGGCAAGACACCCAGCCGCACCGATATGTGCCTGAACTCCACAGGGACGAAACCGATCGTGTGCCCGTCCTCATGAACACGATCCATGTCTCGCGGCCACCCGTCGATCTCGCACGAGACCTAGCGCGCGAGCGTCGTCGCACGCTGTTGCTGACGGCGCTGCTGTGCGTTGCGGTGTTCGCGTGCTTCTATGCGATCGGACGCCACGAGAGGCCGGCGAGCGGGCCCGCCGAACAGGTGCCCGGCTTCCCTGTCGCGGCAGCAGGTGCTGCAATCCCCAGCCATCTGGACAGCGCTGCGCCGATCTCGATCGAAGCCCGCGTCCTGACCCCGGCGCCGGCACCCGCGCAGCCCCGAAGCGCTCGCAAAGCGGCTGCAAGTACGCCCGCCGCGCCGAGTACGCCGCAGACGGTCACACCCGCCGTTCACACGACGCCCTCCTTCACACAGACACCGTCAACCCCGACCAGCACGCCCTCACCGAAGCCGTCGACTCCGGCAAGAAAGCCGGCTCCTCCTGCGGCCCCCGTGAGCTCAAGCGGCGGGACCTCGTCGCCGGGAGGCAGCGGATCCAAAAGTGGGGGAGGCGCGAAGTCCAAGTCGCCGGGCAGCACGTCTTTCGAAAACTCCGGCTGACGCCGTGTACAGGTCGAACCGCATCCTGCCGCCCGCCGTGGTGCCGTTCCTCGTCGTCGTCGCGATCGTCGGCTACCTGCTCGGTATCCACCGCTCGTCCGCTCCTTCGCCCGCACGGTCGGCGCCGGCGTCTGCATCCGCGTCGGCTGGGGCGTCACGGACTGCCTCCGGGTCGAACGTCGTGCTCGACTACCCGGCCAGCTGGCAGCCCGTCTCCTCTGTTCAGAGCATTCCCGGCCTGGCGATCACGCATCCGCTGCTGCTGGCCCCCGGCGGAGCGGCGCAGCGCGCCGGCCTGCTGAGCGGGCTGCTCCCAGGCGATGCTTCGAGCCCGCTGCCCGCGTCGTTCCTCGCGCTGGTGCATGGCGTGCCGCACGCCGAAGTGGTGAATCTCGGCAACGTGCAGGCATACCGTTACAGCGGACTGAACGGCTACCATCGGGTGCTCGACGTCTACGTGGTGCCTGTGGTCGGGTCCAGTACGACGGCGCTGGTCTGCTATGCGAACACCGGATCGACCGGTTATCTGGACCAATGTCGGCAGATCGTGGCCGGAGCGACGCTGGTCGGCCAGAGTTCGTATGACCTGACGCCCAATAGCGCCTACGCGGCGCGGATCGCGGCGCTGTTGGCGGTGCTCGACGGGCAACGCCTGAGATTGCGGCGAAAGCTCCACCAGCGCGCGACGCTGTCCGCGGCGGCTCCCCTAGCGAGCGCGCTCGCGCAGCGGTTCGCGGATGCCGCGACATCGCTCACGCCGCTGGAACCGCCGGTCGCAGCCAGCGGTGCGCAGACGGTTCTGGCGAACGCGATCGTCCGTGCGCGCGATTCATACACGGCGCTCGCAACGGCCGCGGAAAACGAAGAACCGGAAGCCTACGCCGCCGCGCAGCGCCGGGTCGAAGGGGCGGAGCGGGCCGTGGACGCGGCGCTCGAAGGCTTCGCGCAGCTCGGGTACAACCACACGTAGTACTGGTGTTGATGTGTGAGCCGGCTCGGTGAGCACGTTCTCGCGGCAGCGGCAGGCGACTAGCGGGGGTCGGCGCGATCCAGGTTCCAGTGCCGCGAAGTCGAGCACAGCCACAGACATCGCCAGTCGCCTCGTTTTATGTGGACTAGGCTTAGCTAGCGAGTGCTAGGATGCGCGGTATGGCCCGCGTGGGAATGCATGATGCGAAGACTCATCTATCGCGCCTGGTGGAGCGCATGGAAGCTGGGGAGGACATCGTCATTCAACGCAATGGCAGGCCCGTCGCGCGGCTCGTACCGGTCGTCGAGGAGCCGCGTTCCCTGGCCACGGTGCGTGGTTCTTGGCGCGGCCGCGTGCAAATGGCCGAGGACTTCGACGAGCTTCCCGAAGACATCGCCGAGGTCTTTGGCAGCAGGTGAGACTGCTGCCAGATACTCATGCTGTGCTGTGGCTGCTGGGTGAAGATAAAAGGCTTAGTCGGCGCGCAGATGAGCTGCTGACTGACGCATCTCATGAGGTGCTGCTCAGCGCGGCGGTGGTGTGGGAGGTTGCGATCAAGCGGTCGCTCGGAAAGCTCGAGGCGCCTGACGGGTTCGTAAAGCTCTTGCTCGATGCTGGGGCGGTGTCCCTTGCCGTCGGCATCGAGCACGCCGACGCGGTCGGCTTGCTGCCGTGGCATCACCGCGATCCATTCGACCGCTTGCTCATCGCCCAAGCTGGCATCGAGGATGCTGTGCTCGTCTCTGGCGACGAGCGACTGCGCATGTACGACGTGCGGATCGACTGGTAGTCCTGGGAGGCCACGACGTGCCCTCGACGGGATGGAGCGACGCTTGCGGGATTGTGCACAAGCTGCGTCACGTCGCAGCTACCTCGAGACCGCCGAGCAGATCGGCACACTGATCGGCGATCCGTCTCGGTCGGATGCCAGTGCGCGCACATAGGCACGTCGAGCGACAAGGGATGCTGGCGCCGCGATGGCGCGACATCGACGGAGCGATGCATCACCAGAATCTGTGGTCACCGCCTCCGTACGTGCTCGACCGAGACGATGTAGTCACGATCCGGTTCCGAACTCGGCGAGGCATTGACTGCTCGGCGCGATTGGACGCCAGATCAACGATGGGCAGGCTGACTGGTTGATTGATGGCATCACGAGCCACGGCGTACCGTTTGAAGCGATCTACGACCATCCCGTGGGAGAGGATCGAACAACGGTGCAAGCAGAGGGCCGAATCCCCGGTGGGAGCGTGGGAGCTGAGGTTTCGGGGTAATGCAGGTCTGGGCGAGCGTCAGGACATAGGCGGCGTTCGCGCCGTGCTCCCGAGCCTTCGGGACGTTTACGTCGTCAGGCGTCGACTGCTGAAGTCTTGGGTGGTCATCAGGGAGCGGGACTACATCGCTCAGCCAAAGAGCAGCGGCTATCGGGCTCTGCACCTGATCGTGAGGCGTATGGGCTTCCCGATAGAGGTCCAACTCCGAACGATCGGCCAGGACGTGTGGGCGAACCAGGTGGAGGAGACCGGGCGACAGCTTGGTCTAGATCTCAAGTTTGGCGCCGGCGACGAGCGCCTCGACGGCATCTTCGTGGCGATGGGCGAGCTGATCGCCCGCTTCGACAGAGCAGAGCTTTCGCCCGACGAGTTGCGTGAGGGCTTGAGGAGCCTGCCATCATTGACGATACGCACACCGCCCCCGGCCTGATCTAGATGAGCCCAGACGACGACATCAAACACTTCCTCGTGACTCGCGACGTTGCGCGCGACGAGACGACTGTCGTCGAGTTCGGTTCGGACTACGAGGCTGCGCAGCACGCCTACCAGGAGGCTGAGCAGAAGGCGCGCGGGCGTCGACACCTTGACGTCGTGCTGCTCAGCGCCGACTCGCTGGAGACCATCAAGCTCACACACTCCAGCTATTTCGAGCCGAAGTCGCTCGACGAGCTGCTGCCTGCGTAGGACGGCATCAGAGGGAGAGATCGGTAGACGGTCGCTAAATGGTCATGGAGCGCGTAAACATCACGATCGGGCCGCTGACCTTCGACCACGCCGACTACGACGTCGACAACGACGTGCTGTATCTGCATGTAGGAGAGCCACAGGCGGGGGAGGGTGAGGAGACGCCAGAGGGCCACGTCGTCCGCTACGCGCGCGGAACCAGTCGGATCGTGGGTCTGACGGTGCTCGGAGCACGGCGAGTGTTGGAGCGCGACGGGCGCCTTTCAGTCACTGTGCCCGACACCGTTGAGACGACGGCCGACCAGCTGGCACCGGCGCTCGCGGCCGTCTAGCTCGTAGCTGAGGGAGAGGCCGGCAGGCACGCTTCACTGGTCATGTCTCCTACTACGCCGTCGCTGCGGACATCGCCGAATCCACCGTTCGTCAGATCATTCGCCCAAACGCCTCAATTGCGGGCCGGACGCGGGCGCCAACGGCTGACGGGCGGGAGAGGCTATGCGGCGACTGCGACGCCCGCAGGGATGTAGTGCTCGATCGTCAGATCGTCGCGCTCCAGCGCAAGCGGACTCCGTCCTCAGCGAGGCGGTGCACCTCGGAGTAGCTGGCGGCCACAACAGTCCAACCCGGTACGTCGGGTGAGGTCGCGACCCACGTGTCTTCGTCCAAGCGATAGAGCACACGCACAATCATGACGTTCTCAGAGTAGCGCGAGGGCATCTTGCTCGGCAAGGCCCACTTGGCTGCAGGGGATGTCCTTGACGGTTGAGGGACGGATGGTCTGAACGCCCAGTTTGACCGAGGGCGTTTGGCCCCTGCAACACGCGCCCGGCAAGATTCGAACTTGCGACCTCTCGCTCCGGAGGCGAGCGCTCTATCCACTGAGCTACGGGCGCAGACGACGCGTCGAGCACGTCATCCCCGAGCCCCGGAGCTTAGCGCCGCGATGCCCGGCCGGCAGACCTCGCGTATCGACCCGCCGCTACCGTAGCGACCATGGATCTGTCGCTGTTCTTCGCTGGGACGGCCGGCTCGGTGCCGAGTGCACGGCGCGGGCTGCCGGCGATCCTGCTGCGTCGCGGCGGCGACCGTGTGCTGTTCGACTGTGGTGAAGGCACACAGCGCCAGCTGCTGCGCTCGGTCGGGTTGCTCGATCTGGACAGCGTGTTCATCACCCATCTGCACGCCGATCACTGGCTCGGCCTGCCGGGGATGCTGAAGTCGTTCGCGTTGCGCGAGCGCGCCGAGGAGTTGACGATCTACGGCCCGGCCGGCCTGAACGAGATGATGGCCGCGATGCGCATCGTGTACGGCCGTCTGCCGTACGAGCTGAGCATCGTCCAGCTGGATCCGGCGGAGACAGTGCGGCGCGACGGCTACATCGTGGCCGCGATCCCGGTCCGCCACAAGGGACCGTCCTCGTTCGGCTACGCGATCGTCGAGGATGCCCGTCCGGGGCATCTCGACCCGGCGCTGGCGGAGCGGCTGGGGGTTAGCCCCGGGCCGGACTTCGGCCGTCTGCAGCGTGGTGAGACGGTCGCGGGCGTGAGGCCCGAGCAGGTGATGGGGCCGACGCGCGAGGGCCGCAAGGTCGTGCTGTCGGGCGACACCGCGCCGTGCGAGGCGCTGGCGCTTGCGGCGCACGAAGCGGACGTGCTCGTACACGAGGCGACGTTCGTCGAGGAGGAGGCCGAGCGCGCGCGCCTGACCGCGCACAGTACCGCGCGCCAGGCTGCTGAGCTGGCGCGCGACGCGGACGTGCGGCTGCTCGCGCTGACGCACGTCTCCAGCCGTTACGCTGGCGGCGAGCTGCGCGACGAGGCGCGCGCGGTGTTCGCGGCCACCGAGGCGGCGCGCGACTTCGACACGATCGACGTGCCGTTCCCCGAGCGCGGTCGCGCGAAGCTCGAGCGCTGGTCGGAGCGGCGCGCGCGCGAGCGCGAGGGACAGCCCGACGCGCCGCCCGCGTCGTCCCCGCAGGGGGAAACCGTCGCAACCCCCTGATACATTCCTGCTGCTCCTTTAACCCGGTCCCGCGAGGCCAGGAAGGAAACGATGACAGGCAGTGAGAACGTGGTCCTCCACGAGGATGATGTCCGGCGAGCGCTCACGCGCATCGCGCACGAGATCATCGAGCGCAATCCCGAGGCGCCGGCTCTGGTTGGGATTCACCGTCGCGGTGCATTCCTGGCGCACAGGCTGCACGCGCTGCTGGAGGACCTGCTCGACACGGAGGTCGTGCTGGGCGATCTGGACATCGGCTTCTATCGCGATGACGTCGCCACGCGGCCCGATGCCCCGGTGCTGCACGCCTCGCACATCGACTTCGACCTGAGCGGGCTGACGGTGGTGATCGTCGATGACGTCCTGTTCACCGGACGCACGGTGCGCGCGGCGATCGAGGCGCTGTTCGACTACGGCCGTCCTCAGCGCGTGCAGCTGGCGGTGCTCGTCGATCGCGGTCACCGGGAGCTGCCGATCCGCCCGGACTATGTCGGCAAGAACCTGCCGACGTCCAGTGCCGAGCACGTCCACGTGCGCGTTCGGGAGCTCGACGGCCTGGACGAGGTCGCAATCGCCGGCGGCGCCCATGCGCCAGTCCCGGCTGCGATCGAGGCGGGCGCATGAACCACCTGCTGTCGATCGAGGAACTGGACCGGGGGGACATCGAGCGGATCGTCAGCCAGGCGGAGCGCTTCGCTGAGGTGGCCGACCGCGAGATCAAGAAGGTCCCGGCGCTGCGCGGTCGGATGGTGCTGAACTTGTTCTACGAGGCCTCGACGCGCACGCGCAGCTCGTTCGAGCTGGCCGCCAAGCGCCTGTCGGCAGACGTCGTCAACTTCGCCGCCAGCGGCTCGAGCGTCGAGAAGGGCGAGTCGCTGAAGGACACCGTGCTCACGCTCAGCGCGCACAAGCCAGATGCGATCGTCGTGCGCACGCCGTGGGCCGGCGCGGCCGAGCTCGTGTCGAAGTGGTGCAGCGCCGCGATCGTCAACGCGGGCGACGGCAAGCACGAGCACCCGACGCAGGCGCTGCTCGATGTGTACACGCTGCGCAGGCGCCTCGGCTCGATCGACGGGGCGTCGATCTGGATCATCGGCGACGTCGCCCACTCACGCGTCGCGCGCTCCAACGTGCTGGCCTTCCAGCGGATGGGCGCCAGGGTGACGCTCGCGGGCCCGCCGACGCTGATCCCCCGCGGGATCGAGCAGCTGGGCTGCGAGGTGCGCTACACGCTCGATGAGCTCGACAGCGCCGATGTGGTGTACGCGCTACGCATGCAGCGCGAGCGGATGAGCGAGGTGTGGGTGCCCTCGCTGCGCGAGTACGCCTCCTGGTACCAGATCAACGCCAGGCGGCTGACCTCGCGCCAGCTGCTGATGCATCCGGGCCCCGTCAACCGCGGGGTCGAGCTGTCGGGCGAGGTGGTCGACTCGCCGCAGGCGGTGATCACGGCGCAGGTCGAAGCCGGCGTGGTCGTGCGCATGGCCGTTCTGTACGAGCTGCTGGCCGGCGCCAGGGAGACCCACTCGAGATCAGCGCAACCGGCGGCATCCGTGGGCGCGACGACGCCCGACGGCGCGGAAGCAACGCCGCGCGAGCCGGCCGAGCCCGCCGAGCCGGTGCTCGAGGGCCGGCTGGCATGAGCGCCGGCGAGCCGCTTCTCGGCGGGCGCGAGGCGCCGGCCGAGCTCCTGCTGCGCGACGTCCACGTGCTCGACCCCCGTGCCGGGATCGACGCCCGCCGCGACGTGCGCGTGCACGCCGGGCGGATCGCCGAGATCGCCGAGCCGGGCAGCCTGAACCTCGACGCCAACGCAGACGCCGGTGGCGAAGCCGGCACGGACACGGGCGCAGAGCTGGAGCTGCTCGACGGCCAGGGGCGTGCGCGCGTGCTGCCGGGGTTCTTCGACCCGCACGTGCACCTGCGCACGCCAGGGCAGGAGCACAAGGAGGACATCGAGTCGGGCACGCGCGCGGCTGCCGCGGGTGGCTTCTGCGCGGTGATCGCGATGCCGAACACCGACCCGGTGCTCGACTCGGCGCCGCTGCTGCGCTCGCTGCGCGACGCGGCCGCGCGCGAGGCGCTCGTGCCTGTCGGCTTCCTGCCGGCGATCACGCGCGGGCTGGAGGGCGAGCAGCTGACCGAGATGGCAGAGCTGAGGCAGGAGGGGGCGCTCGGCTTCACCGACGACGGCAAGCCGGTCCGCAGCGCGGGGATGCTGCGCAAGGCGCTGCAGTACCAGCGCTTGTGCGGTGGCGTGCTCGCGCTGCACGAGGAGGACCCGACGCTCTCGCGCGGCGGCTCGATGCACGAGGGGGCGGTCAGCGCGGCACTCGGCATCGCCGGGATACCAAGCGTGGCCGAGTCGACGATGGTCGCGCGCGACGCCGCGCTGGCGGGCTACGAGGACGCGCGCGTGCACTTCCAGCACCTGTCGTGCGCGGCGTCGGTCGACGCGGTCGCCGATGCGAAGACGCGTGGTTGGCGCGTCAGCGCGGAGGTCTGCCCGCATCATCTGCTGCTAACCGAGGAGGACGTCCGTGGACTGGACACGCGGATGAAGATGCACCCGCCGTTGACGACCGACGCCGACCGTGTGGCGCTCATCGAGGCGCTGCGCGCGGGCACGATCGACTGCGTCGCCACCGACCACGCGCCGCACGCGCGCGACGAGAAGGAGGTGCCGTTCGAGAGCGCGCCGATGGGTAGCACCGGCCTGGAGACGGCGTTCGCGGCGCTGTACAGCGGCCTGGTGCTGCCGGGCATCCTCGACCTTGCGCTGCTGGTCGAGCGGATGACAGCCGGCGCGGGCCTGTTCGAGCTGCCGACGCCGTCGATCGCGGTCGGCGAGCCGGCGAATCTCGCGGTGCTCGACCTGGACACCGTGTGGGTCGCCGGCGAGTACGGCTGGGAGAGCCGCTCGGAGAACTGCTGCTTCGCCGGCCGGCGGATGCAGGGCCGGGTGCTGATGACGCTCGCCGCCGGCGGGGTGGCCCACCGCGACAGATCGCTGGCGCTGGCGGGCGCCGCCTGATGAGCCTGCTCGAGCGCGATCGCACGGCGCTGGTCGTCGTGGACGTCCAGGAGGGCTTTCGTCCTTACGACACGTTCGCCGGGGTCGCCGCGGCGTGCGCGAAGCTCGTGCAGGCGGCGCGCATCCTCGAGCTGACGACGCTCGTCTCCGAGCAGTACCCGAAAGGGCTCGGCCACACCGCGCCGGAGGTCGGCCTGGAGGACGAGCGACGGATCGAGAAGACAGTGTTCTCTGCCGCGCGCGCTGACGGGTTCGACCTCGGCGGCGCCGAGCAGGCGATCGTGTGCGGGATCGAGACGCACGTGTGCGTCAGCCAGACCGTCCACGACCTGCTCGCCGACGGGGTGGAAGTCCACGTTCCCGCAGACGCCGTCGGTTCGCGCCACCAGCTCGACTATCAGCGCGGCCTGGAGCGCATGGAGCGCGCGGGCGCGGTCGTCGGCACGGTCGAGGCGTCCCTGTTCGAGCTGCTCGAGCGCGCCGGCACGCCGGAGTTCAAGGCCGTCCAGAAGCTGATCCTCTGATGACCATGAGCCTTCCCCGTCATCGCAGGTCTCGACTCACGTCCATCTCAGGGGCGTCGTGACTGCTGCGACCGCCTACGTCCTGCTGGAGGACGGCACCCGCTTCGACGGCGTGGCGTGCGGGGACGTGAATCCCGCCCACCCCGCGGTCGGCGAGGTGGTGTTCACGACGGGGATGTCCGGCTACCAGGAGTCGATCACCGACCCGTCGTTCGCGGGGCAGCTGATCGCGTACACGTACCCGCACGTGGGCAACTACGGGGCGAGCGCGGATGCGATGGAGTCAGAGCGCGCGTGGGCGCGCGCGGCGATCATGCGCGAGGCGTGCAACCGCGAAGACGCGCCGACGGCCGAGCGCGGCTGGCTTGACTGGCTGAGCGACTGCGGCGTGACGGGCATCAGCGGCGTGGACACGCGCTCGCTCGTGCGCCACATCCGCGACGCGGGCGCGATGCGCGGGGGAGTGTTCCCGGCGTCGATCGGTGAGGCGCAGGCACGTGAGCTGATCGACTGCGAGCCGGCGATGGCCGGTCAGGACCTGGCCAGGCTGGTGACCGCCGAACGCGTCAGCGTGCACGGCGGCGCCGGCGACGGCCCGCGGATCGCGGTGATCGACACGGGGATCAAGGCCTCGATGGTGCGCGAGCTCGTAGCGCGCGGCGCGCGCGTGTCGCTTCACCCCTGCACGGACAGCGCCGAGCAGCTGCTGGCGGAGGACCCGGACGCGGTCTTCCTGTCGAACGGGCCGGGCGACCCGGCCGCGCTGTCCTACATCGTGGAGACGGTGCGCGAGATCGTCGGCAAGAAGCCCGTGTGGGGCATCTGCCTTGGCCACCAGCTGCTGTGCCGGGCGGTCGGCCTGCAGACGTTCAAGCTGCCGTTCGGCCATCACGGCGCCAATCATCCAGTGCGCGACCTGCAGACCGGGCGCGTCGAGATCACCTCGCAGAACCACGGCTTCGCGGCGCTCGGACCGGGCGGCTCGCGCACGATCGACACTGATGAGCCGGTGCGCTGGGAGACTGACTTCGGCGCCGCTGCGCTGTCCCACGTCAACCTCTACGACCGCACGGTCGAGGGCCTCGAGCTGCTCGACGTCCCCGGCGGGACCGTCCAGTACCACCCGGAGGCCGGCCCCGGCCCGCACGACAGCCTGTACCTGTTCGACCGTTTCCTCGAACGGATCGCCGAGGCCGCCTAGTGCGCGCGTTCGATCGTATTTATGAGGACCCCCACAGGGGGTCCGGGGAGGGTCGCGCGCGGCCCGCATGGAGCGTCGGCTGATGCCCCGCCGCGACGATCTGCAGAAGATCCTGATCCTCGGCTCGGGGCCGATCGTGATCGGCCAGGCGGCCGAGTTCGACTACTCCGGCGTGCAGGCATGCAAGGTGCTGCGCGAGGAGGGCTACGAGGTCGTGCTCGTGAACTCCAACCCGGCGACGATCATGACCGACCCGGAGTTCGCCGACGCGACGTACATCGAGCCGCTGCTGCCCGGCCCGGTCGCGCAGGTGATCGAGCGCGAGCGCCCGGACGCGCTGCTCGGCACGCTCGGCGGGCAGACGGCGCTGAACCTGGCGAAGGCACTGGCGGATGACGGCACGCTCGAGCGCTTCGGCGTCGAGCTGATCGGCGCCAACTACGACGCGATCGCCTGCGCCGAGGACCGCGACCTGTTCAAGACGGCGATGGCCGAAGCCGGGCTGCGGATGCCCAAGAGCGCGATCGCCAGCGGTTGGATCATCGCGGAGGGCGCCAGCCCGGCCGGCGCGGGCCACGTCAGCGTCGTGACTGGCCTGAAACAGGCGCTCGAGGCGCTGCCCGAACTGGGCCTGCCGTGCATCGTGCGCCCCGCTTACACGCTCGGCGGGCGCGGCGGGGGAATCGCGCGCACCGAGGAGGAGTTTCGCGCGATCGTCGCTCGCGGCCTCGAGGCCTCGCCGATCGGGCAAGTGCTGCTCGACGAGTCGGTGATCGGCTGGGGCGAGTTCGAGCTGGAGGTGATGCGCGACCGCGCGGACAATGTCGTGATCGTCTGCTCGATCGAGAACGTCGACCCGATGGGCGTGCACACGGGAGACTCGGTCACGGTCGCGCCGCAGCAGACGCTGACCGACCGCCTGTACCAGCGCCTGCGCGACCAGGCGATCGCGGTGATCCGCGCGGTCGGCGTCGAGACGGGCGGCTCGAACGTGCAGTTCGCGGTCAACCCGGACACCGAGGAGATCCTCGTGATCGAGATGAATCCGCGCGTGTCGCGCTCCTCGGCGCTGGCGTCCAAGGCGACCGGCTTCCCGATCGCGAAGATCGCCGCACGGCTGGCGGTTGGCTACCGGCTGGATGAGATCGATAACGACATCACCGGCGTCACGCCCGCGTGCTTTGAGCCGACGATCGACTACGTGGTCGTCAAGTGGCCGCGGTTTGCGTTCGAGAAGTTCCCCGGCAGTGACCCGACGCTGTCGACGCACATGAAGTCCGTCGGCGAGGCGATGGCGATCGGGCGGACCTTCCAGCAGGCGTTCGCCAAGGCGCTGCGCTCGCGCGAGCTCGACAAGCCGCCCGCGCTGCATGACGTCCCCGACGAGCAGCTGCTCGACAGCCTCGACAAACCCGCGGCCTCGCGCTTTGAGACCGTGCTCGAGCTACTGCGACGCGGCGTGGACATCGAGGCGGTGCACGCGCGCACGAGCATCGACCGCTGGTTCCTGCGTGAGCTGCGCGCGCTGGCGCTCGACCCGGACGCGCCGTTCGCCGGCGTGCGCTCGTTCCGCTCGGTCGACACCTGCGCCGCCGAGTTTCCCGCGCGCACGCCGTACTACTACTCCGGCTGGGAGTCTGCAGGCGCGGACGAGGTCACGCGCGGGCAGCGCGAGTCGGTCGTGATCCTCGGCTCAGGTCCCAACCGCATCGGGCAGGGGATCGAGTTCGACTACTGCTGCGTGCACGCCGCGATGACCGTGCGCGAGTCCGACCGCGACGCGGTGATGGTCAACTGCAACCCGGAGACGGTGTCGACCGACTACGACACCTCCGACCGGCTGTACTTCGAGCCGCTGACGCTGCAGGACGTGCTCGCTGTCGTGGAGGTGGAGAAACCGCTCGGCGTGATCGTCCAGTTCGGCGGTCAGACGCCGCTGAAGCTCGCCGCCGGGCTGGTCGAGGCGGGCGTGCCGCTGCTCGGCACGAGCGTCGAGGCGATCGACCTGGCCGAGGATCGCGGCCGCTTCGGCGCGCTGCTCGAGCGCCTCGGCTACAAGGCGCCGCCGTACGCGACCGCGCGCTCTGTTACGGAGGCGCTCGACTGCGCGAGCGAGGTCGGCTTCCCGCTGCTCGTGCGACCGTCCTACGTGCTCGGCGGGCGCGCGATGGAGATCGTCTACTCAACTGACGGCCTGGCTGACTACCTCCAGCGCGAGCTGCCCGTGTCCGCGCCAGACCCTGGGTCCGCGGCCGCCTCCGCATCCGTGCCCGCCCCTGCATCTACGTCCGACCCTGCAGCCGCGGATGCAGACGACGCAACCCCTCCCCAGAGCCCGGAGGGCTCCCCATCAATCTTCCTCGATCGGTTCCTCGAGAACGCCGTGGAGATGGACGTCGACGCGCTGTGCGACGGCGAGCAGGTGTGGATCGGCGGGATCATGCAGCACGTCGAGGAGGCCGGCGTGCACTCCGGCGACAGCGCCTGCGTGCTGCCGCCGCACTCGCTCGGGGACGAGATGCTCGAGCAGATCCGCGAGGCCACGCGCGACATCGCGCTGGCGATCGGCGTCGTCGGGCTGCTGAATGTCCAGTACGCGGTGCACGGCGGCGAGCTGTACGTGATCGAGGCCAACCCGCGCGCATCGCGCACCGTGCCGTTCGTCTCCAAGGCGATCGGCCTGCCGCTGGCCAAGCTCGCCTGCCGGATCATGCTCGGCGAGCGCATCGCCGATCTCGAGCTGCCGCACGAGCGCCAGGGGATGGGCTTCGGCGAGCACGTGTCCGTCAAGGAGGCCGTGCTGCCGTTCGACCGCTTCGACGGCTCCGACGCCCTGCTCGGCCCGGAGATGCGCTCGACCGGCGAGGTGATGGGGATCGCGCGCGACTTCCCGACCGCGTTCGCCAAGGCGCAGGCAGCAGCCGGCGTGCCGCTGCCCCAGCACGGCACCGTGTTCATCACCGTCACCGACTCCGACAAGGCCGGCGCGTTCGCCGTCGCCCAGAGCCTGCACGAATGCGGCTTTCAGATCGTCGCCACGCGCGGCACCGCCGAGGCGATCTCGCGCATGGGCGTGCCCGCGCAGAGCATCAACAAGATCGCCGAGGGCTCCCCGCACGTGCTCGACTGGATCGAGCGCGGCGACGTCAACCTCGTCGTCAACACCCCCACCGGCGTCGGCGCGCGCACCGACGGCTACGAGATCCGCCGCGCCGCCGTCGCGCACGGCATCCCCTGCCTGACGACGCTCGCTGCTGGCGTGTCCGCCGCGCGCGCGATCTCAAGCGCCCACCACAACGGGGCGCCCGAGGTCCTCTGCCTGCAGGAGCTGCACGCCGGCCGCGTCCGTCGCGAGCAGCCTGCGGCGAGCCCGGCGGCGAGTCCCGCGGCGAGCCCGGCCGTGAGCCCCGACGGGGCTGGGGTGGCGTGAGCGAGGCCCCGTTCGGGCGCCGTCTGCTGACGGTCACCGGCATGGACGAGCTCGGCGCGTACCGCGTGCTGCGCACGGCCGACACCGACAGGCCCGAGGGTGCGCCGGCTCCTGCGCCGGGGCAGTTCGCGATGCTCGCCGCAGCCGAGCGATGGGGGGGAGGTGACCACGAGCGCCCGTACTTGCCGCGCGCGTTCTCCGTCGCCCGCCACGCAGACGGCGAGTCCCAGTTCCTGCTCGAGGACGTCGGCCCGGGCACGCGACGGCTGTGCGAGCTGCGCCCCGGCGACACGCTGTGGGCGCTCGGGCCGCTCGGCCAAGGATTCACTGTCGGCGGGCGGGGCTCCGATCAGCGCCGCGCGCTGCTCGTCGGCGGCGGCGTCGGCATCGCACCGCTGGCGATCCTGCAGGACACGCTCGCCGCGGACGGCGTGTCCGCGACCGTGCTGCTCGGCTTTCGCGATCGCGAGCGCGCCGAGGGTGCTGCGTTGTTGAATGGAGCGCGGGTTGCCACCGACGACGGCTCGGTCGGCCACCACGGGTTCGTCACCGAGCTGCTCGAGCAGCAGATCGCACGCGATCCACAAGCGGTCGTGTACGCGTGCGGGCCGCCGGGGATGCTCGAGGGCGTCAGGGCCCTGTGCGAGCGCACCGTCACGCCCGCCCAGCTCGCACTCGAGGCAGGCATGGCGTGTGGCTACGGCGCGTGCTTCGGCTGCGTGGTGCCGCGTCGCGGCGGTGGCTACCTGCGCGTGTGTGTGGACGGCCCGGTGATCGACGCGGCGCAGCTCGAGCGCGTCGAGCAGCCGCACGCGGGTGCACACGCCGGAGCATCGGCATGAGAGGAGCCCGCGCATGAGCCGAGTCTCCGCGTGTCCGGGTGCCCGCGCGTGAGCGTCGAGTTCTGCGGCCTGCGGCTGGCGCATCCGATCGTCAACGGGTCGGGCACGTTCGACGCGATCGCCGCGCGGCGCGTGTTCGGCGATCGGCTGCTGCAGGACTTCCCGTTCTCCGCTTACGTGTCCAAGACGATCACGCTGCAGCCGCGCGCGGGCAACCCGCCGCCGCGGCTGTGGGAGACCGCAGGCGGGCTGGTCAACTCGATTGGCCTGCCAAACAAGGGCCTCGACGGCTACATCGGCGAGGACCTGCCCCAGCTGGCAGAGCTGATGGTGCCGCTGATCACGAACGTGATGGGCGCCAGCGCGGAGGAGTTCGCCACGCTGCTCGAGGCGTGCGACGAGCGCCCGGAGATCGCCGCACTCGAGCTGAACGTGTCCTGCCCGAACGTCAAGACGGGCCTCGACATCGGCGCCGATCCGCGCCAGTTGGAGGACGTCGTGAAGGCCGTTCGCAGTTGCACACGCAAACCGCTGATCGTGAAGCTGACGCCGAACACCGCCGACGTGGCCGCGTGCGCGCAGGGCGCAGAGGCCGGTGGCGCGGACGCGGTGTCGCTGATCAACACGCTGCGTGCCACCGCCCTCGCGCCCACCGCGCGCGGCGGCGCGCGTGGATCGTGGCTGGGCGGCGGCACCGGCGGGCAGTCCGGCCCGGCGATCCGCGCGATCGCGCTGGCCCAGGTCGCGGCCGTCAGCGCCCGCGTGGCGATCCCGATCGTCGGCATGGGTGGAGTTCAGAGCTCGGCCGACGCTCGCGACCTGCTGGACGTCGGAGCGACGCTCGTGGCGGTCGGCACGGAGAGCTTCCGCGATCCCGCTGCAGCCACAAGGATCGCACGGGGGCTGCCATAGGGCTTCGCCTCGCTGCAATCGTGGACGCATATGGGAAGGCAAACGCAGCCGGACCGCCGTCCGCGCGGTGTGGCAAGGAATCTCGAAAACCCCTGCAAACGCGCCGCGGGACCATCCACCAGCCTCGACGTATCTATACCTCAGGTTGAGGTCCAGGTGAATTCGAGCGGTTTTGCTTGATCGCCTGCCGCTGGTGTGTAGACTCGCCGCCCATGGCGCCGGCGACCGGAACGACGTCCGCAAACACCTCGACCGCCCCAGAGCGGTCTCTCAACCAGAGGATGGATGCGCTCGCGCGAGCGAACCAGATCCGCATCCAGCGGGCACAACTGAAGCGCGATCTGAAGTCCGGCCGGCGTTCGATCCACTCGCTGCTGCTCGACCCGCCCGAGTACGTCGAGACCGCCAAGGTGTTCGACATGCTGCTCGCCGTTCCGAAGTACGGGCGCGTGAAGGTCAACAAGATCCTCGCCCACTGCAGGATCGCCCCGAGCAAGACGATCGGTGGGCTGTCCGAGCGTCAGCGCTCCGAGCTGATCTCCCTGCTCCACCACTGAGTCGCCCGCGGCTTTCCCACCGAGCCCAGCGCCCGCGGCTTTCCCACCGAGCCCCGCACTAGGGTGCCGGGCCGTGGCGCGCGTGTTTGTCATCACAGGACCCTCCGGGGTCGGCAAGGGGACGCTGATCCGCGGGCTGATGGAGCGCGTACCAGCGCTCGAGCTGTCGGTGTCGGCAACCACCCGCGCGCCGCGCCCGGGCGAGCACGACGGGGTCGACTACCACTTCCTCACGCGCGAGGAGTTCAACCGAAAGGTCAACGAAGGGGCGTTCGTCGAGCACGCCGACTACGCCGGGCGCAGCTACGGCACGCTCCGCTCGGAGCTGGAGGCCCGCGTCCGCGCCGGCGCGCCGGTGGTGCTCGAGATCGAGGTGCAGGGCGCCAGGCAGGTGCGCGCAGCGATGCCCCAGGCGATCCAGGTGTTCATCGCCCCGCCGTCCCTGCAGGCCCTGCGCACCCGCCTTGTCGGGCGCGGGACCGACGACCCGGCTGAGGTCGAGCGGCGCCTGGAGGTCGCCGAGCACGAGCTCGAGGCGCAGCCGGAGTTCGCCCACGTCGTCGTCAACGACCGGCTCGAAGACGCGCTCGACCAGCTCGCCGCGATCGTCGCCGCCAAGCTCGACGGGGATACCTCTCTCGACAAAAAAATCTCTGTATGACGATGGTTATACAGAGTGCAGAATTGGAGATAGCGTCCGCGCGAGCGGGCCGGGCAGCTGGGCCTACTACACTGCTAGGTCAACCAGGAAAGGGACAAAGCAACCGTGATCTCCCCCCGCATCGACCGCCTGCTCGAGCAGGTCGACTCCAACTACGCCGGCGTGATCGTGGCCGCCAAGCGCGCCCGCCAGATCAACAGCTACTACCATAACCTCGGCGAGGGAACCTTCGACGAGTTCCCGCCGCCGATGGTCGACACAGCCTCGAAAAACTACCTCACGATCGCCCTCGAGGAGGTAGCAGCCGGAAAGATGAAGTACCACTACCGCTGAGCCGGCCGCTGGCGCGATGCTGCGTCCTCGATCGCTCATGTACGGAGTACATTTCGCTCACTGCGTCCTTGCCTCGCTTGACCAGCAGCCGGCTCAGGGGCGTGGTGCTCCGAACGGGGCTTGTTAAGGCGCAAGGGGACGGCCAGGGCTTGCTAGCTCCGGCCGGGCGCTTTACAACCTGTAGTCATGGCGCGGATCTTGCTGGGCGTGAGCGGTGGCATAGCCGCGTACAAGGCGCTCGAACTGGTGCGCCTGGCGACTGCGGCCGGGCACTCGGTGCGCGTCGTGCAGACGCCGAGGAGCCAGCGGTTCGTGGGCGAGGCGTCGTTCGCGGCGCTCAGTGGCGCGCCGGTGCTGAGCAGCGAGTTCGAGCACGACCCCGCACGTGGGGCGTTCCCCGACCAGCCGACGCCCGGGCACGAGCCGCTCAGCCACCTGGCACTGGTGGCCAACGCGGACGTGTACGTGATCGCACCGGCTTCGGCGAACACGCTCGCCAAGCTCGCCGGTGGCCTCGCCGACAACCTCCTGTGCAGCTGTGCGCTCGCGGCCACCTGCCCGCTGGTGCTCGCGCCGGCGATGAACAACCACATGTACGAGCACCCGGCTACCCAGGCGAACCTGGGAACGCTGAGTGCGCGCGGCGCGAGGATCGTCGATCCGGACGTCGGTCGGCTGGCCTCGATCGGCGAGCAGGGCGTCGGTCGCCTGGCGGAGCCGGCGCGGCTGCTGGCGGCGTGCGAGGACGCGCTCGCGGGCCGGGCTGGGAGTGCCGATCGGACCGGCAGTCCCGACCAGGACCCCCGCGAGGGTGAAGGCGCGGGCCTGAGGGGAGTGCGCGTGCTGGTCACGGCCGGTGGCACGCGCGAGCCGATCGACAGCGTCAGGTTCATCGGCAACAGCTCATCCGGGCGCATGGGCATGGCGATCGCCCAGGCCGCGCACGATCGCGGCGCGGATGTGACGCTGATCAGCGCGAACGTCGCACTGCCGACCCCCGCGGGGGTCACTCGCCGCGAGGTTGTGACCGCTGCCGAGCTGGAGCGCGTGTGCGTCGAGGAGTTCACGAGTTGCGACGTGCTGTTGATGAGCGCCGCGGTCGCAGACTTCACGCCTGCGACCCCCGCGAACGGGAAGATCAAGAAGTCCGATCGCGAGCGCCTGGAGCTCATCCTCGCGCCCACCGCCGACATCCTCGCCGGGCTCGCAGCGCGCCGAAGCGAGCGCCAGACACTGGTCGGCTTCGCCGCCGAGCACGGCTCCGAAGCGGTCGAGATCGCGCGGCGGAAGCTCACCGCCAAGGGCCTGGACGCGCTCGTCGTCAACGACATCTCGCGCCCTGACATCGGCTTCGACGTGGACGCCAACGAGGTCACGATCCTCGCCGCCAGCGGCGATCGTCACGTGCCGCGCACGAGCAAGGCGCGCGTCGCTGAGGCGATCCTCGACACCGTCGAAAGGCTGCGCGAGAGCGGTTAAGCTGCTCGGATGGAGAGCGTCTACGATCTCTATCGGAGAGGTTGCGAGCTGCTCGACCACGGTGACCACCAGGCCGCGATCGTTCCGCTCAGCAGGGCCCGGGACCTAGAGCCGGACAAGGCCTCGATCCGCGAGGCGCTCGGCCGCGCGCTGTTCCACGCGCAGCGCTACGAAGGCGCCGCCGCGGAGTTCGAGGCGGTGGCCTCGAAGACGCCGACTAACGACTACGCGTTGTTCTGCCTGGGTCGCTCGATGCAGCAGCTCGGACGCCATCGCGAGGCATGCCAGCCGCTGGCGTTGGCGTGCTCGCTGCAGCCCGAGCGAGCCGATTACAAGCTCTACCGCGAACGCGCTCGCCGCGACGCCGCATCGTCCGCGCCGGATGAGCGGGAACGGGCCTGAGGCGAGTATGAGAGACCCCGCCACTGCTATCCTCGAACGACAGCTTTCGTGCCCGCGCGCAGGCGCCGGCAAGCAGTACCGAGAGTGGGCGCCCGCCCGCTCTTTTTGCGTAAGGACCCAAATGGACAAAGGACGATGACCCCGTTGCAGACAGAGATCGAGTCGCGCCTCACAGACAGCGAGCCGGAGATCGAGGTGCTCCTCGCGGAGGTGCTCGGCGGCCGCTCGCTGCGCGTGTTCATCGACCACCCGGACGGCGTCACGCTCGAGATGTGCGAACGCGTGACCGCGCAGCTGAACGATCTGCGCGAGCGCTACTCGCTGGAGGTCTCATCGCCGGGCAGCGAGCGTCCACTGACCAAGCCCGCCCATTTCCGCCGCTTCGTAGGGCGCCGAGCGCGGGTACGCACGCGCCATCCGCGGCCCGCTGTCGTGCTCGACGGCCAGCGCTCGGCTGGTGCGCAGCCGACCGGGTGCCGTTCGCAGGACGCCCGGTCCGATGCGACGGCCGTCAAGACGGCCGTCAGCTTTACAGGGGAGCTTGTGGGTGCTTCCGAGCAGGAGGTCACGCTGGCCGCCGACGGGGGCGTCATCGCGATCCCTTACTCGGAGATTCGTCGTTCCAACCTGATCGAGGAGTAGAGGAGCCATGTCACGCGAAATCCTTGAGGCCATGCACGCGCTCGCGCGCGAGAAGGGAATCGAGCCCGAGAAGCTGATGATCGCGCTCGAGGACGCCCTGCTGTCGGCCTACAAGAAGCAGCCCGGCTCGGCCAAGTACGCGCGTGTCGAAATGGACCGCGAGACCGCCGACTTCCGCGTGATCGAATTGATCATCCCGGAGCGCCTGGAGGCGCACCTGATCGTCGAGACGATCGACGAGGAAACGACCGTCGACCCCGAGACCGGGGAGATGCGCGAACCGGAGGACCCGGAAATCGATCCGGCCAAGTTCGCCGAATACCGCGATCAGATCGACGAACAGGACGTCACGCCCGACGACTTCGGCCGGATCGCCGCGCAGACCGCCAAGCAGGTGATCTTGCAGCGGATCCGCGAGGCCGAGCGCGACATGATGTACGAGGAGTACCGCGACCGCGTCGGCGAGCTGATCACCGGCATCGTGCAGCAGTCGGATTCGCGCTACACGCTAGTGCAGCTGCGCGAACGCGTCGAGGCGCTGCTGCCCAAGTCCGAGCAGGTGGAGGGCGAGCGCTACGACCACTCGCAGCGCATCAAGGCGGTCATCAAGGAGGTCTCGCCGTCGACTAAGGGGCCCGCGATCATCGTCTCGCGCCGCGACCCCGAGCTGATCAAGAAGCTGTTCGAGCTCGAGGTCCCCGAGATCGCCGACGGTCTCGTGGAGATCGCCAACGTCGCCCGTGAGCCAGGCTACCGCTCGAAGATCGCCGTGATCTCGCACACCGACGGTGTCGACCCGGTCGGCGCGTGCGTCGGCCCGCGCGGCTCGCGCGTGCGGATGGTCGTCTCCGAGCTGCGCGGCGAGAAGATCGACATCATCCCGTTCAACGACGAGCCCGCGCGGTTCGTCGCCAAGGCGCTGTCACCGGCGCGCGTGCGCGAGGTGCTGGTCGACGACGACGCCAAGCAGGCGACCGTGATCGTGCCCGACGACCAGCTGTCGCTGGCGATTGGCCGCGAGGGTCAGAACGCCCGCCTCGCCGCCCGCCTGACCGGCTGGCGTGTGGACATCCGCTCGGAGACCGAGTTCGCGGCCGAGGAGGCCGAGCACGGTTACGAGGAGGAGGAGGTGCAGGGCCGCTGCGCCGCGATCCTCTCCAACGGCCGCCGCTGCCCGAACGCCTCGCTGCCGAGCTCGCGCTACTGCGGCCTGGAAAGCCACCAGGCGCTGGCCGGCATCGACAGCGACAACATCGGCGACCTCGCCGCGACCACGATCGCCGATGAGGTCGAGGCTGAGGCCGAGCTCGCGGTCGAGGACGCGAAGGCATCGGCGGCACCCGCGTCGCAGGAGGCCGCCGTCGTGGAGCCCGTCGCAGAGCAGGCGCAGGCCGCCGAGGAGCAGGCGACATAGCCCGCCACGTGCCCCGGCGCCGCTGCGTCGGTTGTGGGCTGACGGCGCCAAAGTCAGAGCTTCTACGCATCGCTCTAGTCGATGCGGCGCGCGGCAAGGGCCGCGCGATGCTCGACCGCGACGCGCGGCTGCCGGGACGCGGCGCCTACCTGCACAGCGGTGAGGACGGCTCGCGCCCGAACCCCGCGTGCCTGGCCGAGGCCGTGCGCAGGGGAGGGATCGCACGCGCCTTGCGCGCAAAAGCGACGCTCGACCCCAAGCTCGTAGAATCGGTGAGCCGATGAGCAAGAAGCGCGTACACGAAATCGCCAAGGAACAAGGTCTCTCGAGCAAGGAACTGCTCGAGAAGCTGAAGGCCGCCGGCATCGAGGCCAAGGCGGCCGCCTCCTCGGTCGACCAGGACGCCGCCCTGAAGGCGCTCGGCGCTGCTGCTGCGGCCACCCCGGCCAGCTCGAACGGTGCCCCCGCGGCGCCCACGGCGGCCGCTCCTGCGCCGACGCCGGCCGCACCGAAGCCGACCGCCCCAGCAGCGCCACCCGCCGTCGCGGCACCAACCGCGTCCGCGCCGCCCTCGGCGCCTGCGCCCGCGCCACAGGCGAGCGCCGCGCCGCCTGCTCAGCCGAGCGCCAGCCCCGGCGAGCCGGGAGCCAACCCGGGCGCCCAGGCGGGAGCTGCAGCTGCAGCCGCGGCGGAGCGCGTGCGCCCGACTCGCGACTCGCGCACCGGCGAGCGCACGCCCGGCGACATCGGCCCCGGCGGACGGCGGCGCGTCGTGATCGACTCCCAGGCCTCGCGCCGCCAGCAGGGCGGCCCCTCCAACCAGCCCCAGCGACGTCCCCGGCGAGGACGTCGCCGGCGCGGCACCTACGACGACACGATCGCGCCGATCGACACCTCGGCGATGGAGGCCACGGATGAGATCCGGGTCAACTCGGGTGCGACGGTCAAGGATGTCGCCGAGTACCTCGGCGTGCCGGTGCCCGAGGTGATCAAGAAGCTGATGACGCTCGGCGAGATGGCGACCCTGACGCAGACGCTGTCAGACGACGCGATCCAGGTGCTGGCCGACGAGTTCGAGAAGAAGATTGAGATCGTCCACGCCGCCGACGACATCGAGGTCGAGCCGGTGTTCGAGGACGCCGAGGAGGACCTGATCGACCGCCCGCCGGTCGTCACGATCATGGGCCACGTCGATCACGGCAAGACCTCGCTGCTGGACGCGATCCGCGAGACCGAGGTGGTGGCCGGGGAGGCCGGCGGCATCACCCAGCACATCGGCGCCTACCAGGTGCACCACGCCGACAAAGAGATCACGTTCCTCGACACGCCCGGCCACGAGGCGTTCACCGCGATGCGCGCGCGCGGCGCGCGCGTCACCGATCTGGCGGTGATCGTGGTCGCGGCCGACGACGGCGTCAAGCCGCAGACCGAGGAGGCGATCGACCACGCGAAGGCGGCCGAAGTGCCGATCATCGTGGCGGTCAACAAGATCGACAAGGAGGGGGCGCAGCCCGAGCGCGTGCGCACCGAGATGACCCAGCACGGCCTGCAGCCGTCGGAGTGGGGAGGCGAAACGGAGTTCGTCGACGTCAGCGCCAAGACCCACGAAGGCCTGGACACGCTGCTGGAGACGATCCAGGTCGTCACCGACCTCGAGGAGCTGAAGGCGAACGCCGGGGCGGAAGCCTCGGGCACGGTGATCGAGTCCAAGCTCGACCCAGGGCGTGGGCCAGTCGTGACAGTGCTGATCCAGCGCGGCACGCTGAAGGTCGGCGACGCGCTCGTCGCGGGCGCGCACTTCGGGCGCGTTCGCGCGATGCACGATTTCAAAGGCGGCAAGATGAAGCGCGCGATGCCCGGCCAACCGGTCGAGGTGCTCGGTTTCGACGGCGTCCCGGAGGCCGGGGAGCTAGTGCGCGTGGTCGAGAACGAGCGCCGCGCCCGCCAGCTCGCGGGTGAGCGCGCGAACCGCCTGAAGACCGAGGCGCTCGCGCGGCGCTCCGGGCGCAAGGTCTCGCTCGAGGACGTGTTCAAGCTGGCCCAGGAGGGCACCGTCAAGGAGCTTGGCCTGGTCGTCAAGGCCGACGTCGCCGGGTCGCTCGAGGCGATCGAGGACGAGATCGCCAAGCTGCCCCAGCAGGAGGTCAAGGTCAACATCATCCACCGCGGCGTCGGCGGGATCAACGAGTCCGACGTGATGCTCGCGTCCGCCTCGGAGGGCGTGATCCTCGCGTTCAACGTCCGCCCAGTCGGGGACGCGCGGCAGATCGCCGACCGCGAGGGCGTCGAGATCCGCTCCTACGCAGTGATCTACCGCGCGATCGAGGAGCTGCGCGCGGCGATGCAGGGAATGCTCGAGCCGGCCGAGGTCGAGACGCCGCTCGGACAGGCCGAGGTGCGCCAGCTGTTCAAAGCGTCGCGAATCGGCACGATCGCCGGCTCGTTCGTCACCGAGGGCAAAGTCACACGCGGATCGCGCGTGCGCGTCGTACGCGAGGGGACGGTCATCTACGACACGACCGTCGACAGCCTGCGCCGCTTCAGCGAGGACGTACGCGAGGTCGCCGCCGGATTCGAGTGCGGGATCGTGCTGACGAACTTCCAGGACCTGCACGAGGGCGACGTGCTCGAGACCTACGAGACGCGGCTGCTCGAGCGCGAGCTCTCCTCCTGAGACACGATGACCGGCGCGAAGCTGCGTCCTCGTTCGCTCGCGTGCCCAGCACGCCACGCTCACTGCGTCCTTGCCTCGCTTGATCCTCGTGTCTCAGGCGCGTTCGGGCAGGGACCTGAGCTGCGGCGAGGAATTGGAAGGGTAGGATGACCACAGCACGTATGCGGAGGGTCGATGAGGCTATTCGTCAGGTGATCGGCGATGCCGTGGCAGGCAATATCAAGGACCCTCGTGTGGGATTCGTAACCGTGACCGATGTCAGGACCAGCACAGACCTTCGCCATGCGCGCGTGTACGTGAGCGTCCTCGGCGCCGACGGCAGCCCCTCGCTCCCCGACGAGCGCGAGGCGACGCTCGAGGGCCTGCGCAGCGCCCACGGCTTCCTGCAGGGGCGGATCGGCAGCGAGCTGCATCTAAAGCGCACGCCGACGCTCGAGTTCCTCTACGACGACACCACCGACAGGGCGCTGCGCGTCGAGACGCTGCTGGCATCGTCCCCGGAGGGGGAGGAGATCGCGGAGTGCCCCGAACGGCGAGAGGCCCAATGAGCGACATCCCGCCTACACAGGCCACTCGCGAGCTGGTGCTCGCCCGGCTGCGCGAGGACGAACGCTTCGTGCTGGCCGCGCACGAGAACCCCGACGGCGATGCGCTCGGGTCGCTGGTCGCGATGCAGGGGCTGCTCGGCACGCTCGGCAAGGACTCCGCGATGTTCATCTCGCCGCACGATCTGCCGCTTCCGCGCGAGTACGCGTTCTTCGCGCTCGACGGCCTGATCCAGCAGCCGCCGGCGGACATCGCGCAGCGTACCGTCGTGTTCCTCGACTGCGGCAACATCGACCGCAACTCCGCGTGCGTGCTGCGCGACGGCGCGCACCTGCTGAACATCGACCACCACCACGACAACACGCGCTTCGGCACGCTCAACCACGTGATACCGGACGCCTCGTGCACGGCGGAGATCGTGTGGGACTTGATGCACGGGCTCGACGTGCGCCCGACGGCGAGCGTCGCGGAGGCGCTGTACATCGCGCTGATCACCGACACCGGTCGCTTCATGTACGAGAACACGGGGCCGCGCGCCCATCTGATGGCCGCCGAGCTGATCGAGGCCGGCGTCGACGTACCGCTCGTGTACCGCCGGCTGTACGAGGGTGTCGAGCCCGGCAAGCTCGCGCTGCTCGGGCTCGCGCTCGGGCAGATCCAGCGCTTTGACTCCGGCGAGCTGACGCTTGCAGCGCTCAGCGCCGAGGACTTCGAGCGCGCCGATGCCGAGGAGAGCTACTCCGAGGGGATCATCGACCTGCTGCGGGCGCTCGAAGGCACTAAGGTGGCGGTGCTCGTGCGTGAGCTGTCGAGCGGCGCGCGAAAGGGTCAGCACAAAGTCTCGCTGCGCGCCACTGACGATGATGTCGACGTGTCGATCATCGCGCGCGCCCAGGGTGGCGGCGGCCACCGTCGCGCGGCCGGGTTCTCCACCACGCTCGAGTCCGACGAGCTGACCGCGTTCCTGCGCGAGGCGATCGCCGCCCAGCTGCACCAGACATCTGACGGGCACGCGGCCGCCACGCTCGCCTGAGTGCCAGTCGGCGGGCAGGTAGGCGGTTCGGCGCCCCAGGTGGACGGGGTGCTGCTGATCGACAAGCCGGCGGGCATGAGCTCGCACGACGTGGTGGCCGCCGTGCGACGCTCGCTGGGCGGTGTGCGCACCGGCCACGCCGGAACGCTCGACCCGTTTGCAACTGGGCTGCTGCTCGTGCTGCTCGGCAGGGCGACCAAGGCCCAAGAGCTCGCTGATGGAGCTACCCAAGCGCTATGAGACGGTGGCGCAACTCGGCGCGCTGTCGAGCACCGGTGACACCGAGGGCGAGATCACGCGCACGGGACGCCTGCCGCCCGAGGGGCAGCCGCTGCCGACGGGGGAGCTGCGCCAGCGCCCGCCGATGCACTCGGCCGTGAAGATTAAGGGTGAGCGCGCCTACAAGCGCGCCCGCCGCGGCGAGAGCTTCGAGATGCCGGAGCGGATCGTCAGCGTTTACCGCTTCGAGCAGCGCTGGCGCGAGCACGACACAGCGGCGGGAGAGCTGCCGCGAGCGGCGTATGAGATCGAGTGTGGATCGGGCACCTACGTGCGCTCGCTGATCGCCGATCTCGGCGACGCATACTGTCTGGAGCTCAGGCGCACCGCGATCGGCCCGTTCGCGGTGAGCGACGCGGTCGCCCCGCCGCCGCGTGGGCAGCCGTGGCGCGACCCGCCGGTGATACCCCTCCAACAGGCGCTCGGTGCGCTGTCCAAATAGGCTTGCGGGCGTGAAAGTCACTCGCCTGCCCGACGTCGAGCGCGGAAGACAGCGGCGCGTCGCGGTCGGCACCTTCGACGGCGTGCACGTCGGCCATCGCGAGGTCATCACCGGCGCCGACAGTGTGCTCACGTTCGACCCACACCCTGTGTCAGTGGTCGCGCCGCAGCACACCCCCAAGCTGCTGACGACGCTCGACCGCAAGGCCGAGCTGGTCGCGTCGCTGGGCGTGCAGGAGATGATCGTGATCCCGTTCGACCGTGACTTCGCCGCGCGCTCGGCCACGGAGTTCATCGACGGGGTGCTCGTCGACGCGCTCGGCGCACAGCAGGTCTCGATCGGCGAGAACTTCCGCTTCGGCCACAAGGCCCAGGGTGATCCGCGACTGCTCGCCGCCGACGAGCGCTTCACGACGGTTGTGCATCCACTGCTCGAGGTGGACGGGGAGATCGTGTCCTCGAGCCACATCCGCGGGTTGGTGCTCGCCGGCGAGCTGGCCGAGGCGAACGAGTTGCTGGGAGCAGGCTTCGAGCTCTCCGGGGAGGTCCTGCACGGCGATCAGCGTGGCCGCGAGCTCGGCTTCCCGACCGCCAACCTGGTGCCCGACGAGGCGCTCGTGTGCCCCGGCCATGGCGTCTACGCGTGCCTCGCCGACGGCCGCCCGGCCGCGGTCAGCATCGGCGTGCGGCCCACGTTCGTGACCGGCCGCGGCGAGCTGATCGAGGCATATATCCTCGACTTCGACGGAGACCTGTACGGCAGCCGGCTGCGACTGCAGTTCATCGAGCGCCTGCGCGGCGAGCGGCGATTCGAGGATCCACACGCGCTGATCGAACAGATGCACCGCGACGTACAGCGCACGCGGGAGATCACCGGCGCCCTTTGAGGCCGCCGGGCGTCTGCTACCGTGCCGTGGCCATGACAGCGATAACCAGCGAGCGCAAGCGCGAGATCGCCTCGAAGTTCGGCTCCGACGAGCAGGACATGGGTAACACCAAGGTCCAGATCGCGCTGCTGACCGAGCGCATCAACCACCTCACCGAGCATCTGCGCGCACAGAGCAAAGACCACCATTCCCGCCGTGGGCTGCTGATGCTCGTCGGCAAACGGCGCCGCTTCCTCGACTACCTGCAGCGCCGCGACCTCGAGGGGTATCGGGCGCTGATCAAAGAGCTCGGCCTACGTAAGTAAGCCGGCGATGGCCGTTCTCGCCGCAGGCAGTCGCGCGCCGGGCTTCAAGCTCCTCCGCGGCGACGGTGAGGGCTTCACCGAGCAGGATCTGCGCGATCGCACGACAGTGCTCGTGTTCTACCCGTTCGCGTTCAGCCCGGTCTGCACCGACCAGCTGCAGCTGTACGACGAGCTCGCAGGCGAGCTCGCGGCGCAGGGCAACGCGCTGTACGGCGTCTCCTGCGACTCGCCGTGGGCGCAGAGCGCCTTCAGGGAGAAGCTAGGCGTGAGCAGCGAGCAGCTGTCGGACTTCGAGCCCAAGGGCGCCGCGTGCGCCGCGTTCGGCGTCCTGCATGCGGGCGGCTTCCCTCAGCGCGCCCTGATCATCACCGGACCCGATTGCCTCGTTCGCTGGAGCTACGAAGCGTCCTCGCCCGGCGAGCTGCCGGGCGTCGATCTGCTGCGCGAAGGCGTGGCGGCCGCGCTTCGCTAAGCTCCTTCGGTTCGGAAAAAGAGAAAAAAGAAACGGACCGCCGACCGACGGGCGGAACATGAAAGGCAGTGAATATGAGTAGTGACGCCGTTACCACGGTTTCCGTGGAGATCTCCGGCAGCGAGATCTCGTTCGAGACCGGCAGGATGGCCAAGCAGGCCTCCGGCGCAGTGGTCGTCCGCCAGGGCGACACGATGGTCCTGTGCACCGCGGTCGCGGGCAGCCTCCGCGACGTCGACTTCCTCCCGCTGACGGTGGACGTCGAGGAGCGCATGTACGCCTCCGGGAAAATTCCCGGCTCGTTCTTCAAGCGTGAGGGTCGTCCCGGCGAGAAGGGCACGCTGACCGCGCGCATGATCGACCGCCCGATCCGTCCGCTGTTCCCCAAGGAATGGCGCTATGACACCCAGCTCGTGGCGATCCCGCTGTCGATCGACCACGTCCACCCGTACGACATCCTCGCGATGAACGGCGCCTCGACAGCGCTGATGATCTCCGACATCCCGCTTCCGACGCCGGTCGGCGCGGTGCGCATCGGCAAGATCGACGGCAACTTCGTCGTCAACCCAGCCGAGCCCGATCTGCTGGCCGACGCCGAGAACGCCTCGGACCTCGACCTGATCGTCGCCGGCACCGAGGAGGCGATCCTGATGGTCGAGGCGGGCGCCAACGAGATCCCCGAGGCGGAGATCCTCGACGCGCTCGACATCGCCCACGCGGAGATCAAGAAGCTGTGCGCGCTGCAGCGCGAGCTCGCCGCGAAGGTCGGCAAGGAGAAGAAAGTCTTCGAGACGATCGCCGTTGATGAGGCGGTGCTCGAGGAGATCCGCTCCTCGCATGGCTCAGCTCTCGAGCAGGCGACCCAGGTCGAGGACAAGCTCGACCGCCAGGACGCCACCAAGGCCGTCGAGGAGGCGATCCTCGCCCAGCACGCGCCGGCGGCGCCCGAGGGAGCCTCAGAGGACCAGCTCGTGAGCGCCAAGCAGCGCCGTGCAGCGGTGCAGATGGCGTTCGACAAGCTCGAGAAGTCGATCATCCGCGAGCGGATCGCCGTCCACAAGAAGCGCCCGGACGGCCGTGGCGAGAACGAGATCCGCGACATCACGATCGAGGTCGGCGTGACTCCCAGGACCCACGGCTCGGCGCTGTTCACGCGCGGGCAGACGCAGGCGCTGAGCGTCGTCGCGATGGGCACGCTGAAGGAGGAGATGCGTCTCGACACGCTCGGGCTGGAAACGAAAAAGTACTACTGGCACCACTACAACTTCCCGCCGTTCTCGGTCGGGGAGGCCGGCCGCATGGGTGGCGTCAAGCGCCGCGACATCGGCCACGGCGCGCTCGCCGAGCGCGCGCTCGCGCCGATGGTGCCGTCGATCGAGGACTTCCCGTACTCGATCCGCGTCGTCTCGGACATCCTCGAGTCCAACGGCTCCTCGTCGATGGCATCGGTGTGCGGCTCCTCGCTATCGCTGATGGACGCCGGGGTGCCGATCAAGCGTCCGGTCGCGGGTATCGCGATGGGCCTGATCAAGGAGGGCGATGACTACATCGTCCTGACCGACATCGCCGGCGTCGAGGACCACCTCGGCGACATGGACTTCAAGGTCGCCGGCACCGAACGCGGCATCACGGCGCTGCAGATGGACATCAAGATCACGGGCGTCACGTTCGACATCCTGCGCGACGCGCTCGCCCAGGCCAAAGAGGCGCGCACGTTCATCCTCGGCAAGATGGCCGACACGATCAAGGCGCCGCGCGAGCAGCTCAGCCAGTTCGCGCCAAGGATCCAGACGATCCAGATCGACCCGTCGCAGATCGGCCTGCTGATCGGCAAGGGCGGCGAAACGATCCGCGGCCTGGCCGACGAGTTCGAATCGCAGATCGACGTCAACGACGACGGCCAGGTGCTGATCTACTCGGCCAACGGCGAGCTCGGCGACGCGCTCGTCGAGCGCGTGCGGATGATGATGAAGGAGGTCGAGGTCGGCGACGAGTACCTCGGCAAGGTCGTCAAGACGACCACGTTCGGCGCGTTCGTCGAGCTGGCAAAGGGCACCGACGGCCTGCTGCACATCTCCAACGTCTCGCCCGGACAGCGCGTCGAGACCGTCGAGGACGTGCTCAACAAGGGCGATGAGATCAATGTGCGCGTGGTCGAGGTCGACCGCGAGCGCGGACGCATCGGCCTGCGTCTGGCTGATGACCCGGACATCGCCGGCAAGTCGGTCGAGGAGCTCGCGGGCGTGGGCACCGGCGGAGGAGGAGGAGGCCGCCCGCCCCGTGACGGCGGTGGGCGCAGCAACGGCCGCTCGGATCGTGGGCCGCGCGGCGGTGGCGATCGCGGCTCGGGCCGCCCCCGCCACGGACGCGACTGACCCAGCGCGTCGGGCCTTGATCCCCGAGCACCGGATAACCACGCTCGACTCGGGCGTGAGAGTGGTCACCGAGCGCGTGCCTGGCGTGCGCTCGGTGGCGCTTGGCTATTGGATCGCCACTGGTTCGGTCGCCGAGCACGACGGCCAGGCGGGGATCTCGCACCTGCTCGAGCACATGCTCTTCAGGGGCACCGAGCGCTTCGGCTCGGAGGAGATCGACCAGATCTTCGACGCGATGGGCGCCGAAATCAACGCCGGGACCGACAAGGAAGCAACCTCGCTGTACACGCGCGTGCTCGATCGGCATCTCGATCACGCATTCGAGGTGATGAGCGACATGATCTGGCATCCCCGCTTCGGCGAGCTGGAGGCCGAGCGCGAGGTCGCGCTGGAGGAGATCGCGATGTACGAAGATGACCCCCAGGACCGCGTGTTCGACGTGCTCGGCAAGGCGATCTTCGGCTCTCATCCGCTCGGCCGCGCGGTGATCGGCACGGCAGATGTCGTCGGCGCGGTCACGCGCGAGCAGCTGGCGGAGTTCCATACGCAGCGCTACCTCCCGGGCAGCATCGTGATCGCGGCAGCCGGATCGATCGACCACGAGCAGCTCGTGCAGCTGGCCGAGCAGCATTCGCCGGGAGCGGCCCCGCGGTCGGGCTCGGAGACGGTGGCAGGTGCGCAGCCGCGGCCAGCCGCCGCGAACGGCCACGCGCTGGGGACCGGCCAGGCGATTGATCCGGCGGCAGCCGCGGCGATCGCACCGGACTTCCAGCGGCGGGCGCGCTTCCTGGAGAAAGACACCGAGCAGTACCACGTGTGCGTCGGCGGCGCGGGAATCGCCCGCGACGACGAGCGCCGCTTCGCCCTGCGAGTGCTCGAAGGCATCCTCGGCGGAACGTCCTCCTCACGGCTGTTCCAGGAGGTGCGCGAGCGCCGCGGGCTGGCCTACTCGGTGTTCTGCTTCTCCAACCTCTACGCCCACACCGGCGAGGTCGGGCTGTACGTGGGCACGCGCCCGGACAACCTCAGGGAGGCACTGGCGGTCGTCGCGACGGAGCTCGAGCGCTGCGTCGATGATCCGGCCAGCGAGCAGGAGCTGATCCGCTCGCGCGAGAACCTGAAGGGCCGGGTGGTGCTCGGGATGGAGTCGACCGGAGCGCGCATGAGCCGTCTCGGTGCCTCCGTGCTGAACGAGCTGCCGATCCTGTCGGTTGACGAGATGATCGAGCGGATCGACTCCGTAGAGATCGATCAGCTGCGTGCGCTGGCCGGGGAGCTGTTCAAGCCCAGCGGGTTGTCCGCGGCCGGCGTCGGTCCACAGGAGGCGGAGTTCACGACGGCGATCATGCCGCTCGAAGCACCCACTGAGCTGACGGAGCTCACGTCGTGATCAGGGTGGCGGTGGCCGGAGCGGCCGGACGTATGGGGCAGACGGTCTGCGAGGCGGTTGAAAGCGCCGAGGACATGGAGCTGGTCGGACGCGCCGACCCACTGCTCGAGACGCAGCTGGCGGACGTCCTGCCGGACGCGCAGGTCGTGGTGGACTTCACCCGACCGGACACAGCGCTCGAGAACGCACTGCAGTGCGTGCGCGCCGGAGTCCATGTGGTGATCGGCACGACCGGCTTCGACATGGAGCCGCTGAAGCAGGCGCGTCCGGGGGACGGACGGCCCCCGGCCAACGTGCTGATCGCACCGAACTTCGCGATCGGCGCCGTGTTGATGACGCGCTTCGCTGTTGAGGCTGCCCGCCACATGCAGAAGGCCGAGATCGTCGAGCTCCACCACGACGCCAAGCTCGATGCGCCCAGCGGCACCGCCGCGCGTACGGCCGAGCTGATGGCCGCCGCGAGTGGCGGGCCGCCGCCGCCGATCCACTCGGTGCGGTTGCCCGGGCTGGTCGCGCACCAAGAGGTGATCCTCGGCGACGTCGGACAGACGCTCAGCATCCGCCACGACACGATCAGTCGCGAGTCGTTCATGCCGGGGGTGCTGCTGGCGGTGCGCCGCGTGGGGTCGCTCGAGCGCTCTCCGCTGGTCGGGCTCGAGCATCTCCTCTTCTGATGTCTACGCGCGTGAGATACTGCAGCCGATGAGCGGCCTGGGAGCCATACTGACGGCGATCGTCACCCCCTTCGAGCCGGACGGGACGGTCAACGAGGAGTCGTTTGTGGCGCTGATGCGCCACCTCGCGGAGAACGGATCGGACGGCTTCGTGGTCGCGGCCACGACCGGCGAGGCGTCCACGCTGACCGAGGAGGAGCAGCTCGGGCTGATCGAGCTGGCGCTCGCCGAGCGTCCCGCCGGCAAGGCGATCGTCGCGGGCGTCGGCACAAACGACACGCGCCAAGCCGTCCACCTGACCGAACGGGCCACCGAGCTGGGTCCCGACGCGCTGATCTCCGTCACGCCTTACTACAACAGGCCGAGCTCGCTCGGCCTCAAGCGCCACTACGAGGCGGTCGCCGCGGCGACCGACAAGCCGATCCTGCTCTACAACATCCCCAGCCGCACCGGCACGAACATCGGGCCTGAGCTGCTCGCCGAGCTCGCGCAGATCGAGCACATCGAGGGCGTCAAGCAGGCCAATGCCGATGAGCTGCAGCTGATCGACGGTCTCGACGTATACGCCGGCGATGACGGATCACTCGCGCGGACGCTCGACATCGGCGGGGCCGGCGGCATCCTGGTCGCCAGTCACCTAGTTGGCAAGGAGATGCGCCGCATGGTCGACGAGCCGGAGCATCGTGCGGAGATCGACGCGTCGCTGCAGGACGTGTACGAGGCGCTGTTCCTGACGGCGAACCCGACGTGCACGAAGGCCGCGCTGAACCTGCTCGGCCACAACGTCGGCGGCCTGCGCCTGCCGCTCGTCGAGGCCACCGAGCAGGAGACCACCGCCGTGCGCGAGACGCTAGAACGTCACGGTCTGATGCCGACCCCAGCCGCCCGCACCCACGCGTGAGCTCAAAGCTACGCGTCCTACCCCTCGGCGGGCTGGGAGAGATAGGCAAGAACATGACGGTCGTCGAGCAGGACGGCCGGATCATCGTGGTCGACGTCGGGCTGCGCTTCCCGACCCCGGAGATGGTCGGGATCGATCTCGTCCTCCCCGACTTCTCCTACCTGCGCGAGCGCGCCCGGGACATCGAGGCGATCGTCGTGACGCACGGCCACGAGGACCATCTTGGCGCGCTGCCTTGGGTGCTGCGCGAGCTCGGTGGCCACGGCCTGCCGCCGGTGTACGGGGGGGCGCTGACGGTCGCGATGGCCCGCTCCAAGCTCGACGAGCACAAGCTGCGCGACGTCGAGCTCAACGAGATCGACCCGGGGGAGACGCTCGAGCTCGGCCCGTTCTCGCTCGAGCTCGTGCACATGACCCACTCGATCCCCGATTCCAGCGCCGTTGCGCTGGGAACGGACCTCGGCACGGTGCTGATCACCGGCGACTACAAGTTCGACCAGACGCCCGTCGACGGGCCGCCCGCGGACGTCTCGCGCCTGGCGGAGCTCGGCCGGGAGGGCGTCCTGCTGCTGTGCGGCGACTCGACGAACGTAGACCGCGAGGGCTTCTCGCCATCGGAGTCGGGGGTTGGACCGCATCTGGAGGAGGTGTTCGCCCGCTGCGACGGGCGGATCATCGTCACGAGCTTCGCCTCCAACATCCACCGCGTGCAGCAGGTCGTGGACGCTGCGTACGCGCTCGATCGCAAGGTCGCGCTGGTCGGCCGCTCGATGCGCAAGAACGTCGGCATCGGCCGCACGCTCGGTCACATCGAGATCCCCGACGGGATGCTGCTCGGCCCGCGGGAGATCGGCGACTTCCCCGACGAGCGTGTCGTGATCATCTCGACCGGCTCGCAGGGCGAGCCGCTGTCCGCGCTGCGCCGCATGGCCTACCGCGACCATCCGCAGGTGGAGCTCAAGCGCGGCGACACGGTCGTCTTCTCGGCCACCCCAGTCCCCGGCAACGAGCGCGCCGTCAACGAGACGATCGACCGCCTGTACCACGTCGGCTGCGACGTCATCACCCCGCGCGAGGCGCCGGTCCACGCATCCGGGCACGGCTACGCGGAGGAGATCAAGCTGATGCTGAACCTCGTCAAGCCGCGCTACGTGATGCCGTTCCACGGCGACTTCAAGCGGTTGCGGCTGCACGCCCAGCTCGCGGAGGCGGTCGGCGTCCCGCCGGGGGACATCTTCCAGGGGGACAACGGGCTGCCGCTCGAGATCGACGAGCGCGGCGCGCGCTTCGGCTCGCGCGAGCAGGCAGGGATGATCTTCGTCGACGGCGTGGAGATCGGCGACATGGCCGATGTCGCGCTGCGCGACCGCCGGATGCTGTCGGCGGACGGCATCTTCATCGTCGTCGTCACGATCGCCGAGCAGGACGGTAGCTCGGTTGCTGACCCCGAGGTGATCTTCCGCGGGGTTCCGTTTCTCGACCAGGCCGGCGAGCTGATGGAGGAGATCCGCGACACCGTCGAGAGCTCGCTGCGCCGCGCCGCTCGCGAGGAAGTACGCGAGGTCGACCTGCTCCAGCAGGCTCTGCACGACGACCTGGCGAAGCTAGTCTATGACCGTCTCAAGCGACGCCCGATGGTGCTCCCGGTCGTCGTCGAGGTCTGAGTACGCGGGCAGTGCGACGACGAAGCGCGCCCCGGTCGCATCGCCCGGAGCACCGATCGTCGAGCGCTCGAGCGTGACGCTGCCTCCGTGTGACACGGCCACCGCCTGGACGATCGCCAGGCCCAGGCCGAACGAGCCGCCGCGGTCGCCCTCGCCGCGCACGAAGCGCTCGAACAACGATGGCGCGAGCGCAGCCGGCACGCCCGGGCCATTGTCCTCGACGACGAGCAATGCGCTCCCGTCGGCGCTCGTCGCGGTGGAGACATGGATCGCGGTCCCGGGCGGCGTGTGGCGCAGCGCGTTCTCCAGCAGGTTGATCGTCAGTCGATGCAGCTCATCGCGCGCGCCGATGACCGTCGCCGGATGGATGTCCAGGGAGATCTCGTGCGCGGCGCTCACCGGTCCGAGCTCGCCGGCCGCCTCGACCACGATCTGGCCCAGGTCGCAGGGCTCGCGCGCGACCACGCGCGCGGCGTCGCTGCGCGCGAGCAGCAGCAGGTCGGCGACCAGGCGACGCATCCGCTGCGAGGAACGCAGCGCCGAGCGGGCCGCCTCGCCCTGGTCGCCGTGCAGTGATTCGGCGAGCAGCTCGAGATTCGCGAGCACGCTCGTCAGCGGTGTGCGCAGCTCGTGCGAGGCGTCGGCCACGAACTGGCGTTGACGGGCGAGCGCGGACTCGGTCTCCGAGCGTGCCGCGTCCAGCTCTCGGAGCATGCCCTCCAAGGTGCGCGCGAGCTCGGCGACCTCGTCATCCGCCAGCTGCTGGGGCACCCCGCGGGAGGGATCTCGGGTGCGGGCGATCTCGGCGGCCGTCGAGGTCAACGTCGCGATCGGCGCCATCGCCCGGCGCGCGATTGCCATCCCCGCACCCAGCGCCAGCAGGCTGCCGGCGAGCACCCCGAGCACGAGGAACAGCTCGACGCGCTTGACGGTCGCCTCCGTTGCCGCCACCTGCCGGCCGTACTGGACGAGCACCCGTCCGATCGGTTGACCGAGTGCGTCGCTGACCACGGCCTCGCGCGTCAGCACGCGGTAGCCATGGATCGTCCTCGGCTTTTCCTGTGGCTGGCCGAGCGAAGGCGCAGCGGTGGGTTCCTTCGCGATCACGGTCCCCCCGAGCGAGAGAATCCTGATCTCGGCGTGGTCGGCCTTCGACGCGAAATCCTCCAGCGGGGTGCTGATCCGCAACGGGTTGACGCTGATCCGCAGCTGCGACGGAAGCTGTTCGGCGGTATCGAGGACCTGGCGGTTGAAATCGGCGCGTATGCGCTCGACCGTCAGCGAGCCGATCGCGAGCGCGAAAGCGCAGAGGATCACGAACGTCAACAGCGCCGAGACACCGGCCAGGCGCACGCGGATCGGCAGCCGGTCGAAGCTGGTGGAGACGCGCTCGCTGGCGCGCCGCACAGGTGAGGGAAGCCTAGGCGCGAAGGACGTAGCCGGCTCCCCTGATCGTATGCAGGAGTCGGGGCTCGCCCTCGGCCTCCAGCTTGCGACGGAGGTTCGAGACGAACACCTCGATCGTGTTCGTCGTTGAGAACGGGTCATAGCCCCACACCTCGTCGAGCAGCCGCTGTCGCGAGATCACGATGCGCTCGTTGCGCATCAGGTACTCGAGCAGCTCGAACTCGCGCTGGGTCAGCTCGATCGTCCGCTCGCCGCGAACTACCTCGTGCGTGTCGGCGTTCAGCGACAGGTCCCCGACACGCAGTGGCGCAGAGCCTCGCGGGGGACGCCGCCGCAGCAGCGCGCGCAGGCGCGCGAGCAGCTCCTGGCGCTCAAACGGCTTGACCAGGTAGTCATCGGCACCGGCGTCCAGTCCCTCGACGCGAGACTCGAGCGCGTCGCGGGCGGTCAGAATCAGGATCGGCACGTCGTCGTCGGCGCGCAGCTCGCGCGCCACATCGACGCCGTCCAGCTCCGGCAGGCCGAGGTCGAGGATCACGAGATCGGGCGCGAACACGCGGCCCTGCTCGAGCGCGGTGCGCCCGTCGCCGGCGGTCCGCACCTCATAGCCCTCCATCCGCAGCGAGCGCTGCAGGGCTTGGGCGATGTCCTCATCGTCCTCGACGACAAGGATGCGTGGCGCGCGGGAGAAGTCGTTCATGGTCTTTATCTAAACGCAGCGAGTAAAGCGATGGTAAGGCCCAGAGGCAGGTTCGCGGCGTCCGGCGTCGAAGTTGCGCGGGATGGCACCTACACGCACCCCCAAGGGCACGCGCAAGCGCGCCTCGCCGCGCTCTTCATCGGCGCGCCGGCGCGTGCCGGCGCGTTCACGCTCGCGGCGCCGTACAGGCCGTGGTGGCCCACGGCCGCTGTCGTTGCTCGGTGGTGGGCTGGGGCAGCTGCCGGTCCTCAACCAGCGCCAGCGGGACATCCTCGGCCTGGCCCTCGTCGCCGCCGGCATCTTCATGGGCTTCGTGCTGTACGGAGCCGAAGGCTCGCCGTCGCCGGGCGGGAGGGCAGGGCACGGTCTGGCGGTGGCGCTCGGGTGGATGCTTGGGCGCGCCCGTGTGCTCGCACCGATCGCGCTTGTGCTGGGCGGCGGCGCTCTGCTGCTGCGCCCGATACTGCCGGCGATGCGCCCGCTGCGCGCAGGCGCGATCTGCCTGTTCGCCGCGGTTACGCTAGCGCTCGCCGCCGGCGTCCTGGGTCTCAGCTCGGGTCCGGCGGGAGGCAGCGGCGCGTGGAGCTCAAAGCACCTGCAGTCGCACGGCGGCGTTGCCGGCGAAGCGCTCTACCAGCTCGCCCACCGGCTGTTCCAAGGGGTCGGTGTGGACATCCTCGTGGTGTTCCTACTGCTCACCGGCCTGATCCTGATCACCGGGGCATCGCTTGCGGGCGTGCTGCGCGCCACCGGCAACGGTCTGCTCGATACGAGCCGCATGGTGCGCGGCCTCGGTGAGCGCCGAGCGCCGCAGCGCGAGGATCGTCGCGCCGGCGGCCGTGAGCAGCGATACGAGAACGAGGACGTCGCGGCGATCGATCCTCCCGAGCCGGCACCGGATCAACTGATCGTGCGCGCGACGCACGTGGAGGCTCCAGCGCGCGACTGGGCGCAGGCGCACAACCCGAGCGCCGAGCAGCTGGGGGAGGCCGCCGAGTTGCTCAGCGAAGACGACCAGCTCGAGCCCGAGCAGCCGGCAGCGCACGAGGCGGAGCTCGATCACGAGACGCTGGAGAGCGAGGACGAGCAGATCGCGGGCGTAGCCCACGCCGATCCTGCGATGCTCACGCCGCAGGGCAGGCTGCGAGGAGCGGTGACCGACGATCCGGACTACGCGTGGGAGCTCCCCGACGCCGCCAGGCTGCTGACGCGCTCGACCAGCGAGCAGACGCGACCGGATACCGCCGGGCAGGAGCGGACCTCGACCAGCCTGGTCGAGGCGCTCGGACACTTCGGCGTCGACGCGAAGGTCATCGGCACGGTCGCCGGCCCGCACATCACGCGCTACGAGCTGCGGCTCGCCCCCGGCACGAAGGTCGCCAAGGTCGCCCAGCTGAAGGACGACCTCGCGTACGCGCTCGCGGCGACCGACATTCGCATCCTCGCGCCGATCCCCGGCAAGCAGGCCGTCGGGGTCGAGGTGCCCAACGCACACAGGCGGATCGTCAAGCTCGGCGACATCTTCCAGGCCCCGCCCAAGGACTGGTCGCCGCTGACCGTGTGGCTCGGCAAGGACGTCGCCGGCAAGGCGATCGGGGCCGATCTGGCGAAGATGCCGCACCTACTCGTGGCGGGCACGACCGGTGCGGGCAAGTCGGGCGCGATCAACGCGATGCTGACGAGCGTCCTGCTGCGCGCCACGCCGCACGAGGTGCGACTGGTGCTGGTCGACCCCAAGCAGGTCGAGCTCAACCACTACGAGTCGATCCCGCACCTGCTCACGCCGGTGATCACCAGCCCACGGATGGCGGCCAACGCACTGCAGAACCTCGTCAAGGAGATGGAGCAGCGCTACGGGATCATGTCGCTCGCGCGCACGCGCAGTCTGGTCGAGTTGAACAAGGCGCGCGACAAGCGCGGAGAAGCACCGCTGCCGTACATCCTGTGCGTGATCGACGAGCTCGCAGACCTGATGATGGTCGCGCCGGCGGACGTGGAGGACTCGATCATCCGCCTCGCGCAGAAGGCGCGCGCCGTCGGGATGCACCTCGTGCTGGCGACGCAGAGCCCGCGCGTGGACGTGATCACCGGGATGATCAAGGCGAACGTGCCCTCGCGGATCGCGTTCGCGGTCTCCTCGCAGACCGACTCACGCGTGATCCTCGACCAGAACGGCGCCGAGTCGCTGCTCGGACAGGGCGACATGCTGTTCTCGCCGGTCGGCAGCTCGCGCCTGCAGCGCATCCAGGGCGCATACATCGACGAGGCGCAGATCGCCAAGCTGACCGACATGTGGCGTCGCCAGGGCGAGCCGGAGCTGCGCGAGGAGCTGCTCGAGCAGGTGGAGCCCGAGGGGGGGAGGGTTCCGATCGAGCGCCCGACGAGTTCGACCCGGACGAGGATCCGCTGCTCACCGATGCGATCACGCTGGTAGCAGAGATGCAGACCGCCTCGACGTCGATGCTCCAGCGTCGCCTGCGCCTCGGCTACACACGAGCCGGGCGGATGATCGACATGCTCGAGCGGCGGGGCGTGATCTCCGGCTACGAGGGCTCCAAGCCGAGGCAGGTGCTGATCTCCGAGGCCGACCTGCCACGGGTGCTGGACGAAACGGGGATGCGAGCCAAAGGCGAGCGTCTACCGGCTTCGTCGGGACTGGCCTCCTCGCCCGAGACGTCTGTGACGGCGATCAGCGACTAGCCTCTTGGCCTGATGCCTGAAATCGGAGCAACGTTGCGCGAGGCGCGAATGCGCGAGCGTATCGACGTGTCCGAGATCGAGGCCAAGACCAAGATCCGCGCCAAGTACCTGCGCGCGTTGGAGAACGAAGAGTGGGGGCTGCTCCCGGGGCCGACGTTCGTCAAGAGCTTCCTGCGCACCTACGCCGACGCGCTCGACCTCGACGGCAAGGCCCTCGTGGAGGAGTATCGCCTGCACCATGAGCGCCCGAGCGACGCGATGCTCGAGCCGATCGTCTCGACGCCTCAGAGCCGACGCACACGTGCCTCGGACTCCGGTCCATCGCGCGGTTATGTGATCGCGGTCAGCGCGATTGGCGTGGTGATCGTGGCCCTGATCGCGCTGCTGATCGCCGGCGGCGGCTCCTCCAAGAAATCCGGTGGCACATCCTCCAGTGCCTCGACGCACGCCGCCGTCGGGAGTGCCAAACACGCCAGCGGCAACGCTACTGCCCACCGCCACGTGGCGCCCTCCCAGATCGTCGCGCTGTCGCTCACGCCGAAGGCCGTCGTGTACGTGTGCCTGATCGACGCCAACGGGCGCAAGCTGATCCCGGGACTCGAACTGCAGCCGGGCAGGAGCACCCCGACGTACCATTCCAGGCGTTTTGAGATCAGGCTCGGGAACAGCTCGGTGACGATGTTCGTGGACGGCAGGGCGCGGACCGTGGCGCCCTCCAGCCAGCCGATTGGCTATTCGCTGACGAAGGCGAACGGGCGTCAAGTGCTGCCGGCCGGGCGTCTGCCGTCCTGCACGTGAGCCCGCCGGCGACCGCGGATCGGCCGGCGCGCGCCGGGATCGTCGTGACCGGCACCGAGGTGCTGACCGGTCGGGTCAGCGATCGCAACGGCCCGTGGCTGGCCGAGCGCCTGCGCGAGCTGGGCGTCGATCTCGCCTACACCACGATCGTCGGCGACCGCCCGCAGGACATGCTCGCGGCGCTGAGCTTCATGGGCCAGCAGGGGCTGGACGTGATCCTCACGAGCGGCGGTCTCGGTCCGACGGCCGACGATCTGACGGCCGAGGTCGTCGGCGGTTTCCAGGGGCGCGAGCTGGTGCTCGACGAGCAGTTGGCCGGGCGAATCGCGGAGATCGTCCGCCCGCTGCTCTCGCGCTGGCCGAACATCGACCCGGAGGCGATCGCCGAGGCCAACCGCAAGCAGGCGACGATCCCCCGCGGCGCCGCCGTGCTGGAGCCGGTCGGAACCGCTCCAGGGCTTGTGGTCCCACCCTCGCAGGCCGACTCCGCACAGGGGCACTGCCCGACGGTCGTCGTCCTGCCCGGTCCACCGCGCGAGCTGCGGCCGATGTGGGCGCAGGCGCTCGAGACCGACGAGCTGAAAGCGGCGCTTGCGAACGCGACGGTCTACGTGCAGCACACGCTCAGGCTGTTCGGGCTGCCCGAGTCGGAGATCGCCGAGACGCTGCGGATCGCCGAGCGACAGGGCGTCGAGCTCGATCAGCTCGAGGTCACGACGTGCCTGAAACGGGGCGAGGTAGAGGTCGTAACGCGCTACGAGCCCAACGCCCAAGCCGCCTACGACGCACTCCTACGTGTCGTGAGCGCCCGCCATGCCGACACGCTGTTCTCGCCGGACGGCAGCACGATCGACGAACAGCTCGCGGCGCTGCTGCGCGGCGACGGCACGAGCCCCGCGAGGACGATCGCGACCGCCGAGTCCTGCACCGGCGGTCTGCTCGCGGCGCGCCTGACCGAGCTGCCCGGCTCCTCGGACTACTTCAGCGGCGGGATCGTCGCGTACTCCAACGACGTCAAGGTCGCCCAGGTCGGCGTCGAGCGCGCGCTGATCGAAGCGCACGGAGCGGTCTCGGAGGAGGTCGCCCGCGCGCTCGCCGACGGGGCCCGCGCTCGCGTGGGCGCGGACGTCGGCGTCGGCATCACCGGCGTCGCCGGTCCCGGTGGGGGGACCGCGGAGAAGCCCGTCGGGCTCGTGTGGCTGGGCGTCGCCGTCGAGGGGACCGAGACCGTGACGCGCTCGGTCAACCTCCCCGGCGGCAGAGCTGACGTACGGGACCGTGCGAGCACCGTCGCGATGCATCTGATCCGGCGGGCACTGGAATCCCACTAGAGTGTCCGGCCGGCGTGCGCTGCGACGGCAAGACCAGCGCTAGCATCGCGTGAGTCGATGTCCGGCGGTGCCACAGCGAGGCTGTTCGTCGCGGTCGACCCACCTGTGGTCGTGCGTGAGGAGCTGGCCGAGTGGGCGCATGGGGTCGCGGTCGGCTCGCGCGCGAGCGGCGTTTCTCGTTCGGCCTTGCGACTGCTGGATGCATCGTTGCTACACCTGACGCTGTGCTTCCTGGGGAGCCGTCCGGTCGCGGAGATCGACTCGCTGTCCGAGGGCGTGCGCTCGTGCGCCGAGCGTGCCTGCGAGCTCTCGCTGGGCGCTCCGCTGTGGCTGCCTCCACGGCGCCCGCGTGCGCTGGCGGTCGAGGTGCACGATGGTGACGGGGCGCTCACCGGCATGCACGAGCGGGTCAGCAGGTCGCTGTCGGCGCTCAGCCGGTGGGAGATGCCGCGCGGTCGCTTCCGGGCGCACATCACGGTCGCGCGCACGCGGGGGGCGCGAGGGGGTCCCGGCCGGGCGATCTTCGATCGCGCCGGGCGCGAGCATCCGCTGCCGGCGACGCCGCGGATCAGCTTCACGCCGGAGGCGATCGTGCTGTACCGCTCGTGGCTCTCGCCCGAGGGCGCTTCCTACCAGGCGCTGGCGAGCTGCCAGTTGGAGCCCGCCGGACGCTGAGGCTCGGCCGTCTCAGCCTGCGTCTTCGCAGACGAAGCTCGAGCCGCCGCCCGGGGAGGCCTGGCATTCGTGTTCGCTGGCGCCAGGGATTGGTTCGGCACCGCAACTCGAGCCCGCGCCTTCTTCGCATTCGGCTTCGCCCGATTCCGAGCTGCCTGCAAGGGAGGCGGGACACTGGAGGCTTCTGCCTCCCCGCGAGCGGCTGGGAGTCGAGCCGTCTTCGCATTCCGGCGCCGAGCCGTCCTGGCAGGTGAAGGAGCTGCCGGAGCCCCGCACCGGCGCGCTGCCGTCTTCGCAGCTTGCGGGAGGCATGACCAGTCCTCTGGGCGCCTTTGCATGTGAGCCCTTCTTGGCGTGAGCGTGCTTGGCGTGAGCCTTGGACGAGTGATGGGCGGCGCTCTTGTGCTTGTGCGAGGACTGGATGCACGCGTGCACAACGCTCGCGGTCCTGGAGCGGGTGGTGGAGGAGCAGGCGGATGTGCGCCTGTTGCCGGCGATATGCGATCGGGCGATCGTCTGGGACGGCAGCACGAGAGTGGCGGCGAGCGCGGCGAGCGCGAAGGCCAGCGCGATGGCTGAGGTGAGGCGTCGTGTGGGTGGCTGGGTGTGCAAAGGAGGGAGAGCTTGGTGAGGCGTTTGCCGATCTATCGTCGGCGGACGCCCCGGCCACGAGCTGGTTTGGGCGCCGGTGGACAAAGGACGGGCGGTCGCAGCCTGCAGCGGCTGCGCCGTCGGCCGGCACACCGATGCGAACAGTTGTTCCGTCCGCAGCGCCGTCTAGCTTGCTGACTCCAACTCGAACCGGAGGAGTCAGACCATGCCCGTGACCGACCACGAGAAGGCCGCAAAGGCGCGCGACGCCGCCCTTCAGGGTGCGCTCACGCAGATCGAGCGCGAGTTCGGCAAGGGCACGGTCATGCGGATGGGGGACGAGGGCGCCCAGGTGCGCTGCGACGCGATTCCCACCGGAGCGCTCGCGCTCGACCTCGCGCTCGGGATCGGCGGCGTGCCCCGGGGGCGCATCGTCGAGGTGTTCGGCCCGGAGTCCTCGGGTAAGACGACGCTGATCTACCACGTGCTGGCCGAGGCGCAGAAGCTCGGCGGCGTGTGCGCGTTCATCGACGCCGAGCACGCGATGGATCCTCTGTACGCGAAGACGATCGGGGTCGACATCGACGAGCTGCTGGTATCGCAGCCCGACTATGGCGAGCAGGCGCTCGAGATCGCCGACATGCTCGTGCGCTCGGGCGCCGTGGACGTCGTGGCGATCGACTCGGTCGCGGCGCTGACACCGCGCGTGGAGCTCGAGGGCCAGATGGGCGACCAGACGGTCGGGGCGCAGGCGCGAATGATGTCCCAGGCGATGCGCAAGCTCGCGGGCAACCTGAACCGCACCCAGACGCTGTGCATCCTCACCAACCAGATCCGCGAAAAGGTCGGCGTGATGTTCGGCTCGCCCGAGACCCAGCCGGGAGGTCGCGCGCTGAAGTTCTACGCCTCTCAGCGCCTGGACATCCGCCGCATCGAGACGCTCAAGGACGGCACCGAGGCGGTCGGCAACCGGGTGCGCGTGAAGGTGGTCAAGAACAAGGTCGCCGCGCCGTTCCGCCAAGCCGAGTTCGACATCGAGTTCGGCAAGGGCATCTCGACCTCGGGCTGCCTGATCGACCTGGGTCTCGAGCACAACATCGTCTCGAAGTCCGGCTCGTTCTTCTCATATGGCAGCGATCGCCTCGGCCAGGGTCGCGGCAACGCGAAGGCGCATCTTGACGAGAACCCGGCGATGGCGAAAGAGATCGAAGACAAGATCTACGCGGCGCTGGGCCTGGGCAAGGACCTCGTGACGCCGATCGACCGCGACAAGGACGCCCAGCCGCCGCCGATAGCCAGCGAACCGGCAGTGGTGGCTGCGGCCTAGCGACCCGCTGGCCGGCGCGAGGCGGCGCCGCGGGCGTTGCCGGTCGCCGCAGAGCGCTCCGGGATACCGCCGGGCACGGGGCGCAATCCCGCCGGATACCCTGTCCCCATGAGGCGCTACCACCTGACGACTTTCGGTTGCCAGATGAACGAGCACGACTCCGAGCGGATGAAGGGGATGCTCGAGTCGCTGGGCTACGACGAGGCGCCCGAGCGCTGCGAAGCGGATCTGATCCTGTTCAACACGTGCTCGATCCGCGAGACGGCTGACCGGCGCTTCATCTCTCATCTCGGTGAGGCCAAGCGCCTGAAGCGCGAAGCGCCTGAGCGGGTCGTGGGGGTAGGAGGCTGCTGGGCGCAGTCGCTGAAGGACGAGGTGTTCGAGCGCTTCCCGTTCGTCGACGTGGCGTTCGGCCCGGGGCAGGTGCACCGGCTCGCGGAGTTCCTGACCAGCGACTCGCTCACCGCGCAGGGCTACTTCGAGTTCGAGGGCTTCACAGGACACCTTCCGGCGCGACGCGAGCGCTCGTTCCAGGGCTGGCTGCAGATCAGCGTGGGGTGCAACTGCGCGTGCTCCTACTGCATCGTCCCATCGACCCGTGGGCGCGAGGTCAGCCGGCCGGCGCAGGAGCTGGTGGCGGAGGTGCGGGCGATGGCAGCGGACGGCGTGAAGGAGGTGACGCTGCTCGGGCAGAACGTCAACTCCTACGGCCGCGACCTGAGCGAGCGGACGAGCTTCGCCGAGCTGCTCGGGCTGCTCGACCAGATCGACGGCATCGAGCGGATCCGCTACACGAGCCCGCATCCAAAGGACATGCGCGAAGACGTGATCATCGCCCATGCCGAGCTGGCGAGCGTATGCGAGCACATCCATCTACCGCTGCAGTCGGGCTCGAGCCGCATCCTGAAGGCGATGCGTCGCACGTACAACCGCGAGCGCTATCTGGAGCGCGTGGCGATGATTCGCGAGCACCTCCCGGACGTGTCGCTGACGACGGACATCATCGTCGGGTTCCCGGGGGAGACCGAGGAGGACTTCCTGGAGACGCTCGAGGTCGTGCGCGAGGTGGGCTACGACAGCGCGTTCACGTTCGTCTTCTCACCGCGGCGCGGTACCGACGCGGCGACGATCGCCGAGGGCCTCGTGCCCCATCCGGTCAAGGTGGAGCGGATGGAGCGTCTCGTGCAGCTCGTCCAGCAGGGTGCACGTGAGCGTGCTCAGCGCTTCGTCGGCCGCACGCTAGAGGTGCTCGTGGAAGGGAGCTCACGCACCGATCCAGACCGCCAGCGCGGGCGCACCCGCCACAATAAGGTCGTGAACTTCGGCGGCCTGGCCGCCGCAGGGGAGCTCGCGGATGTCGAGATCGTGCGAGCCACCAGCCAGACGCTCCTGGGCGAGGAGCTGCTGCTGTCGCGGACGGCGGCGTGAGGCATGAAGATCCGCGCGGCCGTGCTCGAGGAGTTCGCCAAGCCGCTCGTCGTGCAGGAGGTCGAGCTGGCGGAGCCCGGCCCGGGCGAGGTGCTCGTGCGGCTGGTCGCGTGCGGGGTCTGCCATACCGACATGTACACGGCTTCCGGAGTCGACCCGTCTGGCTACGCACCGACGGTCCTCGGTCACGAGGGCGCTGGCGTGGTCGAGCGCTGTGGAGCCGACGTGACGCTGCTGAACGAGGGCGATCATGTGGTCACGTTGTTCTCGCCGCAGTGCGGCGAGTGCGTCCACTGCCTCAGCCCGCTGACGAACCTGTGCCTGGCGATCCGCGAGCAGCAGGGCCTTGGCTACCTGCCAGATGGCACGACCCGCCTGTCGCGCGCCGGCGAGCCGCTGCGCCACTTCATGGGCACCTCGACGTTCGCCGAGTACACCGTGATGCCGCAGATCGCGCTCGCGCGCATCGATCCGGAGGCCCCGCTCGACCGCGCCTGCCTGTTCGCGTGCGGCCTCTCGACGGGGCTGGGCGCGGCGATCAAGACCGCGTCGGTCACGGCCGGCTCTACCTGCGTTGTGTTCGGCGCCGGCATGGTCGGCCTGGGGGCCGTCGCGGGCGCACGTCTGCAGGGCGCCGAGCGGATCGTATGCGTCGACCTGTCTCCCGAGCGCCTCGAGCTCGCCCGTGGCCAGGGTGCGACCGACCTGTTGCAGGGCGGGCCCGCCACCGTGCAGCAGATCCTCGATATGACGGGCGGCTTCGGCGCCGACTACACATTCGAGGCAACGGGCAATGTCGCCGTGATGCGCCAGGCGGTGGAGGCGGCACGCATGGGTTGGGGCCTGTGCACGGTCTGCGGGGTCGCCGGCCGCGGCGAGACGCTCGACATCGTTCCGCGGCTGCTGATCACCGGCAGGCGGGTGTGTGGCTCTTCGTTCGGTGGGCTGAAGGGCCGTGATGACGTGCCGGCGCTGATCCGCCGTTATCTCGACGGCGAGATCGACGTCGACCCGTTCATCTCGCACAGGCTGCCGCTGCAGGAGATCAACCGTGGTTTCGAGTTGATGGAGGCGCAGGACGGCATCCGCAGCGTGATCGAGCTCTGAGGCACCCGGGCGCCTCGCGCCGCGGCGGGTCCTTCCCGTCCGCAGCGCGAGTCACCTCAGGCGGCCGCGAGGGCCGCGGGGCGCAGACCTGGCCACGCCGAGGCCGCTCGCGTTGGATCACTGGTAGGACACCCCGGGGGCTGCGGGGCTGTAGCTGGCGCCGGAGTTCGAGCTGCCACTCGAGCCGGAAGAGCCGCTTGAACCGGAGCTGCCGCTGGAGCCGGAGCCCATGTTCGGGCACGGATGCCCGCTCGGCGAGCCGGATTTCGGCGGCGTCCCCGATTTCTGGTTTGGTGCCGTGGTGCCCGCCGGCGGGGTCGTCGTCGACGGGGTGGTGGTCGTGCTCGCCGCCGCGTTGGTCGCCGGTGCGGCAGAGGCGCCGGCGATCCCGGCAGCTGCGCCTGCTGTGGCGATTGCTCCTGCGACCATGGTCGCGCCGAGCATCTTCGAGATGGTCATTGGATCAAACCTCCGGATCGAATGGTGGGGTGTGCAAGCCATGGTCGGCGACCGCGCTAAGCCCAACCGCAGGCGTTCGTAGGGGTTGTGTAAGGGCCCCGAAGTCGGTACGTCTCCCGTAGATGCGAACATATGTTCGTGCGCTGGAGCAACCTCACCCTCGACGGCGGCGAGCAGCACAGCCTGCCGGGCTACCGCGACCCCGCCGCAGTGCGACGGTTCGAGGTGCCCGAGGCGCTCGACATGCGCTTCTACGAGGTGCACGCCAAGTCAGTGCTGAACCGTGTTCCCGAGCAGTCGCGGATGCCGTTCCGTTGGACGATCAACCCTTACAGGGGATGCAGTCATGCGTGCTCGTACTGTCTCGGACCGGAAACACGCATCCTGATGGCCGACGGGCGGACGAAGCGTATCGCCGACCTGGAGGTGGGGGCGTCGATCAATGGGACCGTTCGTGACGGGAAATATCGCCGGTTCGCGATTACGCAGGTGCTCGACAAGTGGTCAAGCATCAAGCCCGCGTATCGAGTTACGCTCGAGGATGGGACCGAGCTGATCGCCAGTGAGGATCATCGATTTCTGACACAGCGCGGCTGGAAGCACGTCATCGGAGCAGGTCACGGGCCACACCAACGCCCGCATCTCACGATCACGAGCGAGCTGCTTGGCCCAGGTGGTTGCGTCGACGCGCCGACGCTCGACGACGACTACAGGCGCGGTTATTTGTGCGGCATGATCCGTGGCGACGGACACCTCGGCTCCTACTTCTATGACCGGCCCGGTCGAACGACTGCGGCGGTGCATCGGTTTGGCCTCGCTCTCGCTGACACTGAGGCGTTGGCTCGGGCCAAGCAGTACCTCGCGTTCTTCGATGTGCTCACGGGCGAGTTCACGTTTGCCCAGGCCGTCGGCAACCACCGGGCGATGCAGGCAATTCGCACGAGCACCCAGGAAAACGTCGAGCGCATCACCGACCTGATCCGTTGGCCGATCCTGCCCAGCCTGTCCTGGATGAAGGGATTCCTCGCCGGCATCTTCGACGCAGAGGGGTCGTGCGACAAGCACACCCTGCGCATCGCCAATACCGATCCGACAATCCTCTCCTGGATAGCGGTCGCGCTCGGGCGCTTCGGTTTTGATTACGCCGTCGAGACGAGGTCAACCTCTGAGAATGGCCTGACGAACATCCGCATCCGTGGCGGGCTCTCCGAACGGATGCGCTTCTTCCTGGGTACGGATCCCGCGATCACACGCAAGCGCACGATCGACGGGGGTGCCCTGAAGACGGCGAATCGTCTGCGTGTGATGTCGATTCGTGCGCTCGGAATGACGATGCGCCTGTACGACATCACCACCGGCACCGGAGATTTCATCGCAAACGGTGTGGTCAGCCATAACTGCTTCGCCCGGCCGACCCACAAGTACCTCGACTTCAATGCAGGCCGGGACTTCGAGCGCGAGATCGTGGTCAAGGTCAACGCGCCGGAGGTCTTGCGCGTCGAGCTCGCGCGGCCGTCCTGGAAGCGCGAGCACGTGGCGCTGGGGACGAACACCGACCCGTACCAGTGGGTCGAGGGTCGCTACCGGCTGATGGAGGGCATCTGGGAGGCGCTGCGCGATGCCGCCAACCCATGCTCTGTGCTGACCAAGTCGCCGCTCTTGCTGCGCGACCTGGCGCTGATGCTGCAGATCGCGCAGCGGACGGGCTTCAGCGCGTGCCTGTCGATCCCGACGCTCGATGAGAAGGCATGGCGTGCGACCGAGCCGCACACGCCGAGTCCTCGCGCGCGCCTGGAGGCAGTGGCGGAGCTGAACCGCGCAGGTATCCCGACCGGCGTGCTGATCGCGCCGCTGATGCCGGGGGTCAACGACTCGCCGAAGCAAGTCGAGCGTCTGCTTGAGCTCGTCACAGAGGCCGGTGCGAGCAGCATTGGCGGGGTGGCCTTGCACCTACGCGGCGAGGTGCGCGAGGTGTTCATGGGCTGGCTGCGCTCCCAGCGGCCAGACCTCGTTGAGCGCTACGAGAAGCTCTACAGGCGCGGCGCCTACGCGCCGCGAAAGGAACGCGAACGGCTGTCACGGATGGTGCGCAGGGGTCCCTCTCCGCTGGGGTTCAGGCGCGTTGACGACCAAGGGTCGGGATTCGAGCAGGACCCGCCAGTGGCGATCGGGCCTCCGGCGGCCGTGGCGCATCAGGAGAGCCTGTTTTGAGAGCATGCGAGAAGCATGCTTTTGGCATGCTAAGATCATGCTATGAGCGCGATCCAGATCAAGAACGTCTCTCCGGAGTTGCACGAACGACTACGCGAGCGCGCGCGGCGAGAGGGGCGGAATCTGAGCGAGTACATCTTGGACGTGCTCGTGCGAGACCTGTCGGTGCCGACTACGCGCGAGTGGCTCGAGCGTCTGAAACAGGACGAGCCCGTGCTGGACATCACCTCAGCGGAGATCGTGAGCTTGATACACGAGGGACGGGATGAACGCGATGAGCAGATCCTGCGCGCGCTCTCCGGTCGTGATTGACGCATCGGCTCTCGTAGAGCTGCTGCTGCGGACTGCCACGGGGCAGCGAGTCGAGCAGGCGATAGGCGATAGCGAGCTGGTGGCCCCCGACCTCGTAAACCCTGAGGTCGTGCAGAGCCTGCGCGGATTGGAGCGTGCCGGCAAACTGACAAGCGCTCGTGCGTCACGGTCGATAGCGCGGCTCGCCGAAAGTGACATTTCGCGCGTACCGACGCGACTGCTCCTTCGCGAGATCTGGTCGATGCGCGCCAACGTATCGTCGTACGACGCCTGCTACGTGGCCCTGGCGCGAGCGCTGAGCTGTCCCCTGCTGACGATCGACGGACCGTTGAGGAGGGCGCCAAAGCTCGGCGTCACGCTGATCTGCGTTTGAGCAGACGCGGCACGGTTCCTAAGAGCGCTTGTCGCGCTGCCCGGCCTCCATCTTGCTCGCGATCTCCTCGGAGCCCATGCGCCGCGACATGCTTGTGGCCATCTCGGGTGCGAGTCCGGCGAACATCGCGCCGACACGGAGCGCAAGCGGCGCGACGTCGACCTCGCCGCGATTGCGCTCGATTGCGCTGACGGTCGCGCGGGCAACGTCCTCGGGGGTACGCGTGCCGACGCCGCGGGGCAGCTCGACATCAGCGTCGGCGAACATGCCGGCGTCGCGGATGAAGCCCGGGTACACACCTGAGACGCCGACCGCGCTGCCGTGCAGCTCGGCGCGCAGGCACGAGGCAAAGCCCCGTAGGCCGGCCTTCGAGGCACTGTAGATCGAGGCGCCGGACGACGGCGCCTTGCCGCTGAGCGATGAGACGAACAGCAGGTGCCCGCTGCCACGCTCGAGCATCGCGGGCAACAGGGCACGGCTGAGGGCGATCGGCGCGCGCAGGTTGACCTCGAGCGCCCGATCGATCTCATCAATCGAGAAGGACTCCAGGCGACCGGACGCGGGCAGCGCAGCGTTAGCCACCAGGATGTCGACCCGGCCCGCATCGTCCAGCAACCGCTTCAGCTCGACACGGTCGCTGAGGTCCGCGGCGAGCGCTCGAGCGTCGAGCTCATCGGCGAGCGGTTCGAGCACGTCGGTGCGCCGCCCGGTGAGGATCAGCTCGGCGCCGCGGGCTCGCAGCGCGCGTGCGATCGCCTGACCGATGCCGCCTGAGGCACCTGTGAGCAGCACGGAGGAGCCGGCGATCTGCACAAGCTGTGAGCCTATTGGTATGCGGATCATCGCGCTGTTCGGCCCAACGGGCGTAGGCAAGACCGCCGTAGCGGTGGCGATCGCCGAGCAGCTGCGCGCGGCCGGTGAGGATCCGGTCGCGGTTTCGGCGGACGCGCTGCAGGTGTACTCGGGCCTCGAGTTGCTGACGGGCGTCGCCTCACCGCGGGAGCGCGGGCGTCTGGAGCACCGGCTGGTGTCGTTTCTGCCGGTCGACGGGACGTTCAGCGTTGGGCAGTACTCGCAGTTGGCCCACGCGGAGATCGACGGCCTGCTCGCGGCCGGCAGACCTACGATCGTGGTGGGCGGCACCGGCCTGTACCTACGCGCGGCGCTGACCGACCTCAGCCTGCGACCGCCGCCGCCCGAGGGCGTGCGCGAGCGCTGGACGGTCGAGCTCGAACGCCATGGTGCGCCGGCCCTGCACTCGCGGCTGCGCGAGCGTGCTGCGTGGGCAGCGAAGGGGATCGACCCGAACGACCGCCAGCGGGTCGTGCGCGCGCTCGAGCTGTTGGATCTCGGCGAGCTGGAGCCGCCGGAGGGCCCGTCCGAGCTGTGGAGCGAGGAGCTGCGCCACCCGACGCTGCTGGCGGGGCTGACGATGGAGCGCGATGTGCTGTACGCGGCGATCGATGCGCGCATCGAGGCGATGCTCGTGGCCGGGGTGCGCGATGAGGTCCGACGGGCGAGCGCTGCCGGAGCGTCGCAGACGGCGCGCAAGGCGCTGGGCTTCGAGGAGCTGTTGGCGGGAGACATCGAGGGGATGAAGCGCCGCACGCGCAACTACGCCAAGCGCCAGCTGACTTGGATGCGCAAGCTCGCGGGAGTGCACGCGATCGACGCGACCGGCCGCGACCCGGTCGCGATTGCGCGCGAGATCCTAGACTCCGGCGCCTGATGAGCCAGATGAGATTCGAGAAGTGGCAGGCGCTCGGTAATGACTATCTGATCCTCGAGCGCGCCGCACTCCCGTTCGAGCTGACGCCCGCGCGCATCCGGCGCCTGTGCGAGGGCCACTTCGGCGTGTTCGCCGACGGCGTGCTGCTGCTCTCGCCGCCGAGCGATCCGGCCCACGTCGCCGACCTGCGGATCTTCAACCCGGACGGCTCGGAGGCAGAGCTGTCGGGCAACGGCGCGCGCGAGGCGATCCTGTACCTGCGCGGGCGCGGCTGGACCGACGAGGACCGTTTCTCGATCCATACCGCTGCCGGGACGATCCGCCCGACGATCACCGGCCCTGACACCTGCACGGTGGACATGGGGGTCGCGAGCCTCGCCTCGAAGGGCTTCCCAGGCGGCCCCGTGGATGGGCTCGGCACCGTGAGCGCCGGCGGGCACGACTGGCGCTTTCGCCATGTCTCGATCGGCAACCCGCAGTGCGCGATCCGCGTGGCTGACGAGCGCGAGCTAGAGAGCCTCGACCTGGCTGTGCTCGGCCCGGCGATCGAAGGCGACGCACAGTTCCCGAACCGCACGAACGTGTCTTGGTATGCCGAGGTGGGCCATCCCGAGGATGGGCGCATACGCGTACGGATCTTCGAGCGTGGCGTGGGTGAGACGCTGTCGTCGGGCACCGGCGCAACCGGCGCGGCGGTCGCGTACTTGATCGACTGCGAGCTGCCAGACGCGCGGATCTACGTTGTGCTCGACGGCGGCGAGCTGGTGGTCGACGTGTGGGAGGACCTGAGGGTGGATCTGACAGGCTGGGCGAGACCGGTGTTCGAGGGTCGCCTCAGCGAGGAGTTCGAAAAGGAGCTGCATGAGACCGAGTAAGCGCCTGGAGCGCATCCCGCCGTACGCGTTCGCCCAGTTGGAGCGCAAGATCGCCGACAAGCGCGCGGCCGGCGTCGATGTGATCAGCCTCGGCATCGGCGACCCCGATCGGCCGACCCCGCCGCTGATCGTCGAGGCGATGCAGGAGGCGGTCAGCGAGCCGGAAACGCACCAGTACCCAAGTAACCGAGGGCGCGAGGACTTCAGGCAAGCCGTGCGCGACTTCTACGAGCGCCGCTTCGACGTGGTGCTCGACCCCGGCAGCGAGATCATCCCGGCGATCGGCGCGAAGGAGGCGATCTTCAACCTCAACCTCGCGTTCCTGGACCCCGGTGACTACGCGCTGGCGGCCGACCCCGGCTATCCGGTGTACACGGGTGGTCCGTGGCTCGCGGGCGCCGAGCCGGTGCTGATGGCGCTCGAGCCCGAGCGAGGGTTCGTGCCGGACCTGGACGCGATCGACGAGCAGGTCGTGAGCAAGACGAAGCTGATGTACCTCAACTACCCGAACAACCCGACCGGCGCGGTCGTCCCCGAGGGCTTCTTCGCGCGCGTGGTCGAGTTCGCGCGCGAGCACGACATCCTCGTGGTCCACGACAACGCGTACTCGGAGATCAGCTACGACGGCTACCGCGCGCCGTCGTTCCTCGCGACGCCAGGCGCGAAGGACGTCGGCATCGAGGTGTTCTCGCTGTCGAAGGGCTACAACATGACCGGCTGGCGCTGCGCGGTGGCGGTCGGGAACGCGGAGGCGCTGGAGGTCTACTGGCGGCTGAAGACGAACATCGACTCGGGACTGTTCGAGGCGGTGCAGCTCGCCGGCGTGGCGGCGCTGTCACCGGATGCCGATGCCGAGGTTGCGTCGATGAGCGAGCTGTACAGGCGCCGGCGCGATCTCGTGTGCGAGGCGCTGCGCGGGATCGGCGTGGACGTGCACCCGCCGCGCTCGACGATCTACGTGTGGGCACCGGTCCCGGACGGGTTCGCCAACTCGGAGGCCTACTGCGAGCACGTGCTCGAGCAGGCGGGGGTGGTGCTGTCGCCGGGTGCGATCTACGGACCTGCCGGAGAGGGGTGGTTCCGCATATCGCTGACGACGCCCGATGATCGCTTGTTGGAGGCCGTGAATCGTCTCGGCGCGCTCGGCTAGAGGTCCTAGACTTGAAGCTGGATGCACAGGAGTCGTAACGGCCGCAGCGCCGTCACCCCGTCACCCGGCGAGCCGGCAGGCGACGGGTCGCAGTCGGCCCAGCGCGCCCGTCAGCGCGCCTTCTGCATCGCGGCGCTTCCCGACGGGGATGACCTCGCGGAGCTGGGTGAGCTGTTGCGGACGGCCGGCGTAGCGGTCGTCGGGGAGATGATCCAGCGCCGCGAGCGGCCGCATCCGAACACCTACCTAGGTCCTGGCAAGGTCGCCGAGGCGAAGGCGGCGGCGCGCGCATGCGACGCGAACGTGATCGCTTGCGACGACGAGCTGACGGCGCGTCAGGAGCGCAACCTCGAGGAGGCGCTGGGGCTGCCGGTGGTCGACCGGACGACCGTGATCCTCGACATCTTCGCCTCGCATGCCGGCAGCGCCGAGGGCAAGCTGCAGGTCGAGCTCGCGCAGCTCGAGTACAACCTGGCGCGCATGCGCGGGCTGTGGACGCACCTCGAGCGCCTCGGCGGCGGTATCGGCACGAGGGGCCCGGGGGAGACGCAGATCGAGACCGACCGGCGGCTGGCGCGCAACCGTATCTCCGTGCTACGTCGTCGCTTGGAGCACGTGAAGGGCACGCGCGCCGTGCAGCGCGCCGAGCGTGAGCGCGCGTCGTTGCCGACGGTCGCGCTCGTCGGTTACACCAACGCGGGCAAGTCGACGCTGCTGAACGCGCTGACCGGAGCCGAGGTCGGCGTGCGTGACCGTCTGTTCCACACGCTCGATCCGACCACGCGCACGTTGCGGCTGAGCGGGCGGCCATACCTGCTGACCGACACCGTCGGCTTCATCAGCAAGCTTCCCCACCAGCTGATCGACGCATTCGCGGCCACGCTCGAAGAGACCCGCCGCGCAGAGCTGCTGGCGCACGTGCTCGACGCCTCTGCACCCGAGGCCCAGGCCGCTGTGATGAAGCACTCGGTCGAGCAGACGCTCGAGGAGATCGCCGCGGGTGAGTGCGCGCGCCTGCTGGTCCTCAACAAGGTGGATCTGCTCGACGAGGACGCGCGCGAGGAACTGCGCCTGCGCCACCCCGACGCGGTGCTCGTTAGCGGCGAGACCGGCGAGGGGCTCGAGGATCTCCGGCAGCGCATCGAGCGGGAGCTCGCGCACATGCTGCGGCCACTGGAGCTGCTGGTTCCTTACGCCGACGGCGGCAGCCTGGCTGAGCTGCACGAGCTCGCGGGCGCGGTTCGCCGCGAGGACACCGCGGAGGGCGTGCGTGTGCACGCTCTCGTGCCCGCGCGCCTGGCCGAGCGCTTCGCGCGCTTCGCTGTGGCCTCTTAGGAGCGCGATCTACCAGCCAAGGACGATGTCGTGCATCACCTGCTCGGCAGAGCCAAATCCGGCATCGGCCAACCGCGGCACACACGTCCTGTAGCCAAGCTGGCGGCCTCTTATCGGGATTCGTAGCTTGCCGGAATTCGTAGTTTGAATCCGCGGAACTATCTCAGGGTGCTAAACTGTCCTGGATATTCGATCTCGAGTTATCCGGCACTATCCGAAATGCTTGCATTCCACATTGACCAGAAGGTCACGTTGGCCGGGCTGCCCCTGTGCCTAGCCGCGGCTGCTGCGCTGACCGTACCTATCGCCGATGCCGCAAACCACCCCGGCTCGCAGCATTGTGTGCCGTTGATACGGCATCTACCGCCGACGGCTATCGCTGGTCACCTGTACATTGGCGGCGGCCCGCCGCCGCCTCGCGGGTCGTGCCGAGCGCTGGTTGGCATACCGACAAACGGATTCATCAAGCTCTCGACCCCTTCTGGACGCCGCATTGACGTTCAGCATACGAAGTCTGTCGGCATCTTCTCCTTCGCTGTGCGGGCCGGGCAGTACACCGTTTCTGCTTACCTCACGTCTCCTGGCGAAGCGTGTGAGACCAAGAGCGTCCGTGTTCGTTCGAACGAGCACGCCCTGATTACTTTTCACTGCAGCGTTCCCTGAGTTTCACAGGCGCTGTCTCAAACTATCACCCATTGAAGGAGTAGGCTTGCTATACCATCTCGGCTGCGGGCGCCAGCGGATCGACGGGTTCGTGAACGTCGACATCCAGCCATCGGCGGCGACCGATCTTGTACTCGATCTGAATACACTCGCCGATCTTCCAGATGCCGACGTCGACGGCTTCTTCAGCCACGCCTTCTTTGAGCACCTCTACCGGGACAGTCGTGTCACGCATCTTTGCGCAACTCGCGAAGCCGTCCGATCGGACGGCTTCGTTTGTTATCTGGGCCTCCCAGACTTCCAGCGTGTGGCGGAACTCTATCTCGCTGAAGCCCCGGGAATCGAGGGCCCCATCTTTGACCTGCACAACGTCTACCGATACACGCACGGGCATCCCGAGATGGGCGGTACTGACTGGCTCCCTCAGCTTCACAAGTCGCTATTCGACGTCCAGACTGTCGATCACCTGCTGAGCGAGGCCGGCTATCCCTCATTTGTGATCTTCCGATATGTTTTCCCTCGGGAGCCGAGTCAGTTCGACTTGTCGATAGGGTTTTACGCAACCCGAACCCGGCGTGACTTGTCCGAGTTGGAGGCCGATGCCAGGGCGTTCCTGACGCAGTTCGACGGCCGCTTTCTTGACCTATCGACACTTTCGTTCGACGCCAGGAGGTCGCGTCCCGAAACCGTTGCTCGAGCTATGAGCGGTGGCCCCGGGCGCACGCTCCGGCGTCTAGCGTATAGAGCATCTTGCCGTCTCGCGCAAATGGCTTGACGCACCGCAAGCACCGAGACCAGCCAGCTTCGCGCGACGCCGAGGGGAACGACCGGCATCAGCATGGATATTTGAGATAGGGAGTGCCCCATTCGATGTACCCTGGATATGCTTCGTAATTGCGGGTACACATGTAGCCTTTCTCGGATTCGCCAGAGTAACTGCGTGTTTCGTTCACCGCCGGACCCCAGTGGTACCAGCTGCCGTTCGTGAACTCAGCACCCGTCCGGTCCTCGCCGGCATTTTCGGGCGTCATTTCGGTTCCGGCCTCCTCGCCTACGGTGACGCTCGGCGAGTATTTAGCAAAGCCGCTGCGGCATGCCACTGTAGTTGCGCCCAGTCGAGCACACCAATTGCCGTTGCGACCAGGGTCTTCCTCGGTGTATGAATGCCACTGCCAGCCTTCGACTGTCGAGGGCGAGACAAATATCGAGAATTCACCGCTGATATCGAACGCGTAAAACCAATGCAGGCTGTCGTTATTGACTTCGTGTCCTTCCTCGGTCGCACTGGCGTATCCGGCGATCTGCCCGTCCTCTGCCCATCCGCCGCTGATATCGCCCATCCACTGCTCATTTGTCACGAAGTCGTGGCTGAGATATTCGGGAACGAGCATTGCCCATGTGAAGATTTCTGACGAGAGTCCCATGACTTCTTCACCGCTGCCGTTGCCGTTGCCATTCATGGACCAGCGCGTCTCGGCGTAGCAGTGGTGTTCATTGCCCAGCTGGCAACCGCGACCCCAGGTAGCGCTGGCGGGGGGCGCAAACAACGTCGACAGCAGTGCACCGGAAGCCAAGATGACTATGCCTATGTACCGTGTTTTCTCGCCCATGATCATCCCGCCAGCGAGGTCGCGGATGGGTTAATGCGGTGCAAGTCAGGGACAGTGGTGCCCAACGTCTGCGCAACGACGCCGCCAGACTGCGGGTCGATCATCAGCGTAAGAGACGTGCCAGTCGGTGTCTTGGCCCCGGCCGGAACGGGACCATCGTAGGTGAAGTGTCCTTGCATGTTGACCACGTAGACCGGCGTTTCGGACCAAGGCTTGCCGGTCAGAGGGTCGGTAATGCTCGGCGCCGTGCTGTCCGCGTCGATCGCATGAGCAGCTGCGCCGAGGGTGCTGCTCGTTGCCGTAATGGCCGCAGGGGTCGGGTCACCCTCGTTTTCCGCGATCCGCAACGCCGTCTGCTGAATTTGCGCCATCGGCGGCACAGCAGAGGGCGTCGTGCCGCTCGTGAGCGTTTCGGAGTGGCCTTCAGCCGCCGCGCGAGTCGCATGCCAGATTGTTACTGCGAACGCCGCGACGGCAGCCACGAGTGCCACGGCAATTAGCGTTTTGGGCATTGTGCCTCCTTAGATGGGGGATACCGATGGCCCGCAGTAGGCGAGACCGGCTATGCCAGTTTTATAAGATCCCGACCAGGCGGAAAACCCCGATAAATGGAATAGTGCTTGGCGACACTAGTCGCGCAAGGGGGGCTTGTCTATGGGTGGTTGCTATGACTGCTACGGCTGAGCGCTAGGTACAACGGGATCCTTCAATGACTGTCGTTGCACCGCTGGTTCTCGACGGGTAGCACAGGCATCCCGATTAGCTCAAGGCGGTCGGCGACATCCAGCTTTTGCCGAATGCTTGCTACATGCTTCTCGACGGTTCTAACGCTGATCTGCAGAGCCAGCGCAATCTCAGCGTGAGACATAGCCCGAGAAAGATGGCGCAGGACCTCATGCTGGCGCTGCGTGAGCTCGCGCGTCTTGTTGAGCGGTCGGCGACGCTCGACCCTGCGACCATCGTGTGACGTGAGCACCGGTGTGCCTCGTGCAACGAGGCGGACGGCGTCGAGCAGGTCCGCGTCTGTCGCTGTTCTGGCGATGCGAGTCACTCCGATGGCAAGGGTGGCCGCCATGTTTGCTCGTGAAGGGCGATCCTCAAGAACAAGCACGCCGGTGTGCGGGCTGAGCAACCTCAAACGCTTGAGCGATGGCAGAGTGATCGCCCCATCAACGATCGCCACCCTGGGCCTGTCCTGAACGATGCACCACTCCAGTGATGGAATGTCGAGCCCGGTTGCGATCAGGCGAATGGCGCGATCCTCTTCCAGCAGGGTGTTGAGGCCGCGATGCACCAACGAGTCGAATCGGCCGGTGGCAGCCGTAATGGCCTGGGTGTGCGTTGTCGGACTCGCCGCATTCGTACGCGGCGCCTGTCGCCCGATCCTGTGCCGGCCAATAGGCGGACTCGGTACGAGTGGTCTGGCCATAACATTCCGTATAATGACATTAGTGCGCCTTTATGAGCATCGGCGGCGCGGCTATCCAGCCACTATCGGCAGGCTCACACAGTGGATTGTGAGCCGTTGGGCCAGGCCGACGACGTCAGCGCTCGTCGCCGCTGCCCGACAGCACCCCGCGTTGCTGGCGCGAGAGCAGCTTGTCGAGGTTCGCTTGCGCGATCGTGTCGAGGTCTAGCTCGAGCTCGCTGGCGAGCTGCGCGACGTACCAGAGAACGTCGCCGAGCTCCTTGGCCATCGCGTCGCGTCGCTCGTCGCTGACGACGCCGCCCTGGTCACGGATCGCCTTCTTGGCGTGCTCGGCGACCTCGCCGGCCTCGCCCGCGAGGCCGAGCGCGGGGTATGCCAGCCATGCCTCGCGCGGATACTGCGCGGTGCGACGTGAGAGGCGCTGATAGTCGGCGAGCTCGATCTGGTGATCGTATGAGCCAACGCCCGATTCAGCCCGCGCCGATGCCCGAGTTTGCGGCGTTCGCGGTCGCGTCCGCTCACACGCCGGCAGCGCGCAGCGCGCTCAGATGCGTCTGATCCTCGATCGCGTCATCCAGCGGCTCGAGTTCGCTCTCAGGCACGCCGAGCGCGCGGGCGATCAGCCAGTCGGCGAACCATGTGTTCTTGGGCAGCAGCGGGCCGTGCAGATAGGTCCCGATCGTGTTCGCGCTGCGGGCGCCCTCCATGCCGCTGCGGCCGTCGTTGCCGTATCCCTTCAACACCCGGCCGAGTGGTTGCTGATCCTCGCCCAGCCGCGTCCGACCGCCGTGGTTCTCAAAGCCGGCGAGCACGCGCCGCGGGCTGTCATCACCGTCGCCGTCGAGCGAAACCGCGATTGCGACGTTGCCGATCAGGCGTGGACCGTGCTCGCGCACGGTGCTGACATCGAGCAGCCCGACGCCGGGGATCTGCTCACGGTCGAGCGTGTAGGAGTGGCCGAGCAGCTGGTAGCCGCCGCACACCCCGAGCACGACCGCGCCGCGCGCGGCGGCCGCATGCAGGCCCTCGCGCTTGGTCGCGATCAGATCCTCGGCGCACAACCGCTGATCGCGATCCTGTCCGCCGCCGATGTAGAAGAGATCGTGCGCAGCGCCGTCGAGCGACTCGCCGAGGCCGCTCGAGTCCAGGCGAAAGCCGATCCCGCGCCACGCGCAGCGACGCTCGAGCACGATCAGGTTGCCGCGGTCGGCGTAGATGTTCATCAGGTCGGGATACAGCGTGCACACGCGCAGCTCGCGGGGGCGGGGCGGGGGGTCGGAGTTCCGCTCAGGCACGCAGCATCACCACCTCGCTAGCGACGTGCTCCTCGGTGGCGGGAATCGTGCGAACGCCGGCCGGCACCAGGCCGGCCGCGCGTCCCTCGCGTTCGAGATCAGCGCAGTCGAGGCGATCCAGATCGACCACGTTGTGCTCACTGTTCGCCTGCGCTGAGCTCGCCGCAGCGCCGGCTTCGAGAATGCTGCGCTGGCGCTCGATGCGGATGCTCCGCCGGCTCACGTGCACGCGCGTCGCGCGGCTGACGTAGTGGGCTCCGTCGAGTCGCACGATCTCCGGGGACGGCGGGAGGTCGCCGGAGCCGGAGTCGAACGCGTCGAACTCGATGACGATCGCGCATGCCAGCAGGCCCCCTTGACGCAGGTGCGCCCGCGCGCAGCGCATGAACGCGATCCGCCCGGACTCGCCGCCCAGCAGCTGGACGGTCTGCATCGGCACGACGCACAGGCCGAAGTCACGCCGGTCGAGCTCGAACGCTCGGCCGTCGGCCTGGACGGTCTCGACCGGCAGGTCCCCAGCCCGTTCGCGCAACGCGCCCAGCAGCTCGGCGTCGAGGTCCACAGCGCTCACGCGATGGCCGTGCCGGGCGAGGTCGAGCGTCACGCGTCCGGTGCCCGCGCCGACATCGAGCACGGCGTCGGATGGCGCACCCGTCGCTGAGGCATCGGTCAGCTCACGCCACAACGGCAGATCGGCGACGTAGGAGCCGCACTCGAGGTCGTGCCACACGACAGAACTGGCGTGTCGGGGTCGGGCGCCACTGCCGTCGTCTCCACGGGGGGCGCTTACGACCACGCGCCGCTCACCTCCCCGCGCACGACCAGCAGCTCGCGCAGCGCGAGCATCGCCGTGTATGTCGGCAGCGCATACAGCGGCGCATCGGCCTCGGCGTCTGCGCGGTTGGCGGCGGCGTCACGCAACGCGCCCGCGAGGTCCTCCTGCACACGCACGCGCTCGGGCTCGACGCCGGCGTACTTCAACCGCGTCGCGAGGTCCGCGGCGCGGTTCCCGCTGCAGGTCACGAGCCGAATGCGGCCCTTCAGCAGCTCGAAGTCGGCGTCCCAGATCCAGGACACGTCACGTCCGTCGGCGATCTGGTCGTTGAGCACGCCGAGCAGGTCGTGCTTGCCCGGCTGAAGCGCGAGCGTGCGCAGCACCTCGTTCGCGCCGGCGGGGTTCTTGACGAGCAGGATGCGCAGCTCGCGCTCACCCGCGTAGGCGCCGTTGTTCGCCGGGACGGATACGGTGACGCTCTCGGCGCGGCCGAACGCGGCCCTGGCGCTCTGCAGACCACTACGCACCGTCTCAAGATCCAGCCCGAGAGCGGTGGCGAGCGCGGCGGCGGCGAGCGAGTTGTAGACGTTGTACAGCCCAGGCAGCGCCAGCTCGACCTCTGCCTCACCGGACGGCGTGTGCAGCGTGAAGCGGGCGGCCTTGACGCCTTCCAGGCGCACGTTGCCGGCCGTGACGGTCGGCGTGGGCCGTGTGCGTCCACAGTTTGCGCAGTGGTAGCGCCCGAGGTGGCCGAGGTAGATTGCGTCGAACAGGTACGGCGCGCCGCAGTGCCGGCAGTGCTTGGCGTCGGCGGCGTGCGCCATCCCGGGGAGCGCGAGCGAGTCGTCCTCGACCCCGAAGTACACGGCTCCGGGTCGATCGCGGCCGAGGTCGGCGATCGCGGGGTCATCGGCGTTGAGGACGAGCTGGGCATCTCCCCGGCTGAGCACCTGTCCCCAGCTATCGGCGATCGTGTCCAGCTCGCCGTAGCGGTCGAGCTGGTCGCGGAACAGGTTGCCGAGCAGGATCGCCCGGGGGCGCAGCTCGGCCGCCAACTGCGCCAGCCACAGCTCGTCCACCTCGAACAGGCCCAGCTCGCCGGCGATGCCCCCGCGTGCGCGTGCGGCGGCGAGCAAGGTCGTGGCGATCCCTCCGGCCATGTTCGCGCCGGCCTGGTTGTGCACGAGCCCGACGCCCGCGCGCTCGAAGATCGCGGCGGCCATCGCCGCGGTCGTCGTCTTGCCGTTGGTGGCCGAGATCAGCACGCTGCCCTGCTTCAGCCGCGCACCGAGCGCGCCGATCGCGTCGGGCGCCAGGCGCATCAGGACCTTGCCGGGGGCGCTCGTGGCGCCTCCGCCGCGCAGTCGCGAGAGCGTGCCCACGGCCCTCGCGAGCGCGAGCTTCGGGCCGAGCGTGTCCGCCATCATGCCCCCGACGGGGAAGCGCCGGGCGATGAAGCCGGCGCGGCGGCTGTTGAGAGCGAGGTCGGCGCGGCGAACGGGGAATCAGCAGGGAGCGTGTGAGGCGTGAGCATCGTGATCGCGCCGCTCAGCGCTCGCACACGTAGCGGCAACTCTCCGATCGGGTCGCCGTCGGCGTACATCGTGAACGGGCGGTCTGCGCTGATCGACAGCTCCTGCGCGCGAAACACCTTGACGCTGGGCTCGTGCACGTAGGACCCGTCGAACACCTTTGGCAGGATCTTCGTCAGGAACACGAGCTTGCTGACCCGTTCGAGGATCACGACCTCGAGCAAGCCGTCGTCAAGCAGGGCATCGGGCGCCGCGTACATTCCGCCGCCGTAGGCCTTCGAGTTGCACGCGCCGACCGAGTAGCCGATGAAGCTGTGATGTTCGCCGGACGGCTGCAGCTCGATCTCAAAGCGCGCCGGGCGCCAGCCCAGCAGCGCGCGCAGCGCTCCGTAGGCATACACGAGCCCGCCGAGCCAGGCGGGCGCCTCGTTGGCGATGCGGTTAGCGTCGCTGTCGAAGCCGGCTGAGGCGATCCCGACGTAGGCTTGGCTGCCGCTGGACTCGCCGGCTTCGACCAGGCCGAGGTCGATCGGTCGAGCCACGCCGTGGGCGATCGTCGCGCATGCCTCCACTGCGTCCTCGGAGATGCCGAGCACGCGCGCCAGATCGTTGCCGCGGCCCCCGGGGAGAACGCCGAGCACCGAGCCCGGAACGTCGCGCAGCTCGTCGGCGAGAGCGCCGAGCATGCCGTCGCCACTGAGCGCGACGACCGTCTCCCCGAGCGCCGCGGCCTGCCGGCCGAGCTCACGCCCGTGCTCGAGATCGCGCGTGTCGGCGCGGCGCACCGTCAGCCCGTGACCGCGCAGCGCCTGCTCGACAGCCGGCGCGAGGCGCCCGGCCTTGCCGCCGCCGGCGGCTGGGTTGACGATCAGGCAGACAGGTGCGGACACCCAGCAAGCCTAGATGGTTGATTCCACGGCGGTGTGCCGTGTTCCGGTGGTGTGGATGGCCGAGTGTGCCGCGGACGCAGGCCGCAGCCCTTGCTGGTGGCAAGGGCAAGGCCGAGGACAAAGGCACGCGAAGGTCAGACGTGCCATCCGGCGGTGCAGCGCCGTGGAATCAACCATCAGGTGCCCCGCGGGGCCGTCAAGGCGGTGCGAACGCTCAGCCCGACGCGGTGGCGCGGCTGCGCCGGCGTCGGCCGATGGCCGCTGCGACAGCCAGCGCCGCGATCACGACGAACAGCCCGAGCAGGATGCCGGGAGCGAGCCCGATGCCACCGAACGGCAGCGAGATCAGCTCAACGATACCCAGGCCGATCGCCAGCAGCACGATGATCAGCACGATGATCAGCAGGACGCCGCGGACGCGCGCGAGGACGCCCGCCGAAGCCGGGGGAACCAACAGCCCCATCGCCCGCAGGGCGAACAGCTGACGTCCGCTCGGCGGTGCCTGACCGAGTCGCTCGACGGCGTCCTTGAGGTCTCCCGCACGGCGTTCAGCGAGCGCGAGCGACGCGTCGGCCATACGCCTGAGCTGCATCCGCTCCTGGGGACGAGCGGCGGCGATCGCCCGCTGGAAGTAGCCGCGCGCGGCATCCGCGTCGAAGCGCTCGGACGCACGCGCACCGAGGATCGCGAGCGCCGCTGACTTGTATTTGGTCTCGGCCTCGAGCTCTTCGTCGGAGCGTTGCTCGAGCGCGCTGATGGCCTCGAGCCCACCGCGCTGCTCCATCCTGACCTGACGTTGTTTGGGGGCCATGGGCGGCCATTCTATGGTGTGCTCGGTCTGCTGGCGCGGGCGACGTCGGGAGGCCCGCTGGCCGCTCGTCGCAGGAGAGCCCAGGCGCTATGCTCGCCGCGTGAGGAGAGGTGCTCGTCCCACGTCCACCGGCGCACGCGCTTGGGCTTGCATGTTGACACTGAGCGCCCTGTTGGCGCTCCTCAGCGTGGGCGCTCCAGCGGCGATGTCGGCGAGCCTGGAAACTGGAGGCGCGCTGAGCGAACTGACTCAGGGCGGGCAGGAAGAAACGAACACAAGCACCACGAGCACGACAGGCACGAGCAGCTCGAACACGAACTCGAAATCGGTGATCCTGCTGGCGCTCGCGGCGGCCGCGTTGCTGCTGGCCGGGATCGCGTTCGTGATCGTGCGCGACGCACGCAGGGTGGCCCCGGCCAGCGAAGCGGACGTGATCGAAGCGAGATCGGCGCACGACACGGCCGTCAAGATGCGCAAGCGCCGAGCCAAGGCCAAGGCGGCGCGCCAGCAACGCAAGCGCAACCGCTGAGCGTCAGTGCGAGACGCGCGCGGGGCGTGTGCTGCGCACGTTGGTGCGAACCCGAGGCGGAGACGAGGGAGAGGGGGAGCCGTGGGGGCCGCGGCGTGGGCGCCTCGGGCGCGGCGCGCGGGGGTGGGGGTCAAGCGGACTGCCCGGTAGCGCCTTCGAGCCACCGTCCTCTTCGGAGGAGTCCGGGGAGTCCGAGATCCTCATCGACTCGTCGTAGCGAAACGGGATCCACAGCATCAGTCCAGCGAGCGGGATCTTGACCAGCCCGGCAAGCAACAGGATCCAGAGCCATAGCGGCATCTCCACGGCGATGGTACTACTGCCGTGTGCAAACGCAACCGGCCACTGAGCTGAGCGCCCTGGCGAGGCAGCTCAGCACGTGCAGGCGCTGCCCGCGACTGGTCGCCTGGCGCGAGCAGGTCGCGCGTGAGCGGCGCGCGGCGTTTGCGCAGGAGGAGTACTGGGGCCGCCCGCTCCCGGGCTTCGGCGACCCGTCGGCTCGTGTGCTGCTGCTGGGTCTCGCACCGGCGGCGCACGGGGCCAACCGCACCGGGCGGATGTTCACCGGGGACCGCTCCGGTGATTTCCTGTTCGCCGCTCTGTGGCGCACTGGTTTCGCAAATCAGCCGCAGTCGCTTGGTCGAGACGATGGTCTGGCACTCACCGACGCGTGGATCACCGCTGGGGTGCGCTGCGCGCCACCGGCGAACCGCCCGTCTCCGACCGAGCGCGACACGTGCCTGCCGTGGAGCGTCGCGGAGATCGAGCTGCTCGATCAGGTCCGCGTGATCGTGTGCCTCGGTGCGTTCGCCTGGGACGCGGCGTTGCGGCTGACCGCGATGCTCGCCGGCTCCTCCGGCATGGTGCGGCGACCGCGGCCGCGCTTCGGCCACGCCGCGGAGCTTCCGGGCGAGCCGCACACGCTGCTCGGGTGCTACCACCCGAGCCAGCAGAACACGTTCACGGGAAAGCTGACCGAGCCGATGATCGATGCGGTCCTGGAGCGTGCGCGTGCGCTGGCGGCGTGAGCGCACGCTCGGCTCACTAACCTAGCGTCCATGCCTTACGCGACTGCTGATGCCAGAGGACAGCTGCTCGACACCGTTGCCGACGCGGCCGAGCTGCTCGGTGCGGCTCTGGCGTCGCTGAGCGAGGCGTACGAGCTGCTGGACGAGCAAAACGCCGAGCGGCTGGAGCAGGAGCTGTTCGCGCCCGTGCAGATGGCTTACGGGCGTACGAGGCGCGCCCATGCTGCGTTCGCCGAGCGCCACGACCTGCCGGGACGGACGTTCGAGCCGGCGATCGCGGGCGCACCGTCGCACGGGATCAAGGGCTTCCTGGACGGGGCTGTCGGGGCGATCGGCATGGCCGACCAGGAGCTGGCGACGCTGCAGGACTCGATGCTCCCGGTCGAGGTCGGGGACGCGCAGCTGCGCGCGGATCTGGAGGAGATCCGGACGTTGCTCGGCGGTCTCGGCTCACGAGCGCGCGAGCTCGTGCGGACGCTCGGGCGCTAGCAGCTAGCGAGCCCACGAAAACCGATCCGCGCGCTCGGATGCGCGCTTATGCGACCGGGGTGCCATTGGCGGTGAGGGCGACATCGATGTTGCCGCGCGTCGCGTTGGAGTACGGGCACACCTGGTGAGCGGCCTTGACCAACTCGATCGCGCTCTGCGTATCGTCGACGCCGGGTAGCATCACATCGAGCGTCACGCTAAGCACGAATCCGCCCTTTCCGTCCGGAGACAGAGACACGCCGGAGTCGATCGCGACGTCGCCGGGGTCCGCCTTGGCGCGGCGCGCGACGACGCCGAGGGCACCCTCGAAGCAGGCGGCGAAGCCGACCGCGAACAGCTCCTCCGGGTTGGTCCCGCCACCCTGGCCGCCCATCTCGCTCGGCAGGCGCAGATCGACCTCGAGCTGGCCGTCGCTGCTGCGGCCGTGTCCCTCGGCACGGCCGCCGGTGACATGCGCTTTGGCGGTGTAGAGCGTGTTTGCCATCTTCTGCCTCTCGATTGTGATCGCGGTTCAGCGAGATGCTACGACGGGCGCTCAGCCGCTCGCGCCATCGGTCGCGGGTATCGCGACGGCGCTCGCGCCGTGGCCCGCCGCTGTGCCCTCCGGGGCGCTCTGGGTCTTCGGCACGAGCAACCCGGCGAAGAAACACACGACGAGGAAGCCGGTCGCCATCAGGAACGTCTCTGTGAAGCCGGTCACAGCGGGTTGCCCGTGCAACGTGTGGGCGGCTATGAAGCTGGCGGAGAGCTGTCCGCCGAGTGCGCCACCGAGCGTTCGCATGACCGTGTTCATGCCGCTCGCGACACCTGTCTGATGGCTCGAAACCGCCTGCACGATCAGGTTGCCGAGAGCGGCGAACGCGAGCCCGATCCCGACACCGAGCAGGCCGGCCGCGATCAGCAGGTCGTAGGGGTGGCCGTGTTCGACGGCGAGCATCGCGAACGCCGCGGTCGTGAACGCGGTTCCTGCCAGCAGCGCTGTGCGTGAGCCGAACCGCGCGGAGATCCGACCGGCGAACAGGCCGAGGATCGTCATGCCGACGGTCGAGGGCAGCAGGTACAGGCCGGAGACGACCACCGAGGCGCCGAACCCGAAGCCGGTGCTCTTGGGCAGTTGGGCGAACTGCGGGAACACGATGAACGACGCATACATCCCGGCACCCAGGAGGAACGCCGCGAGGTTCGTGGTCCACACGCCGCGAATGCGCATCATCGTCATGTCGATCAGCGGGTTCTCGCTGCGCACCTCAACGGCTATCCACACAGCGGAGATGGCGACCCCGAGGAGCACGAGGCCGAGCGTGTTCGAGGATCCCCAACCCCATTCGGTCGTCTGGCTGATCGCGAGCAATACCGTGGACACGCCGGCAGTCATCAGGAACGCGGCCAGCCAGTTGATCCGCCCGGGGGCGCGGACGGGCGATTCGGGGATGAACTTCCAGGTCGCCGCGGCGGCGATGATCGTCGCGACGAGCGGGATCCAGAACAGCCAGTGGTAGTTCAGGTGCTCGACGATCACGCCGGAGAGCACGATCCCGATGCCGGCGCCCACACCGAGGATCGCCGAGAGCAGCCCGATGCTACCCGCGACCTTCTCGCGCGGGAACTCGTCGCGGACGATGCCGAACGCGAGTGGGAAGATCCCGCCGCTGGCGCCCTGGATGAAGCGCCCGATCGCGATCACGACGAATGAGCTCGATACGGCGGCCAGCAGCGTGCCGGCGGCGAGGACGACGAGCGTCCACAGCAGCAGGCGCTCCTTCCCGTACATGTCGCCGAGTCGCCCGATGATCGCGGTGCCCACCGATGCGGACAGCAGGTAGGCCGTGAGCAGCCAGGTGATCTCGGTCTCGCTGACACCGAGCGCGCGCTGCATCGTCGGCAGCGCCGGCACGACCGAGGAGCTGAGCATCGCGTAGGCGACTCCGCCGAGCGACAGCACGGCCAGGATCAGCGTCGGGTGCGTGCGGTCTTGGCTTGTGGAGTTCATGCGCGCGAAGGCCGTCTGGACGCGCGGGCTGTGCCACCCGCGACATCGGTGTGACGCCTGCAACTACACTAGCGGAATGAGCATTCCGGTTCCGAAGGCGTGTTGGTCAGAGCTCAACGCGGAGAGCAAACGCGCGACGCTGCTGCGCGCGGCGGGGGAGGTGTTCGCCAAGGCCGGCCTCGATGCACCGATGCCGGCGATTGCTGCTGCCGCGGGCGCGGGCGTCGGTAGCGTCTACCGCCAGTTTCCGGCCAAGCGCGATCTGATCGCAGCGTTGGTGATCGAGCGCCTGCGCGACGCCGAGGATGGCGCGAACGCGGCGCTGGCGAGCGCGGAGGGACCGTGGTTGGCGCTTGTCGGCCTGCTGTGGATGCTCGCCGAGCGCCAGGCGGAGGACGACGTGCTCGGCGAGGCGATGGCGACCGTTTCCGAGCATCCGGATGTGCAGGACGCGTTGGCCGCTACCACGACGGCTCTCGAGCGTCTGCTGGCCGCCGCGCGCGCAGAGGGGCATCTGCGTGCGGACGCCACGACGCTCGACCTGCGGCTGCTGTTCGCGGCCACGCGGGCGGCGACCCAGCTGGAAGCCGGCGCGTGGCAGCGGATGCTCGGGCTTGGGATCGACGCATTGGCCGCTGGCTGACGGTCCTCCTCGGCGAGGTGGTGTGCCGCCCGCTTTTGCATAGCCGGTGGCACTGTGTCCTTGCGCCGTATAACATGCGTACATGTCTGTACGTACGATGAGACGACGAGGAGGCGCGCTCGATGAGCCCGCCTCGGCCGTGTCAGCGGGATGGAGACGATCGTTGAGAGGTGAGCAAAGCGTCTAGCGCTGGCAGCAGACTCCCGAATGCCGCGCATGAAGCACACCCGTGGGTGATCGCGCAGGTCGCGCCCGACTTCGAGCTACTCGATGTTTGGGGCCTACCTGCGGTGGGTCGTGAGGACGAGTTCGCGACCCTGGTCGAGATCATGACCTCGCTGGATCCGGCGAACGGGGATTCGAGGGCGACTCGCGCGCTGTTCGCGTTGCGGTTTCGCTTGGGAGGATGGTTCGGGTGGGACGATGCCACCGTCAAGCTCCCGGTTCCCGGCCGCGCCGAAACGACCTTGAGCGCTCGCGTTCCAGAGCATCTGCGAGACACCGTGACGCGTCCGGTTGCCGTCGGCTCGACCAGGTTCGTCCCGATTTACAGGACGCACGACGAGTGGGCAGCGGAGATCTCGAACAGCACGGTGCACGCGGTGATGCACCTGGCATGGGTCGAGCAGGGCGGGGACATCTACCGTGGGCAGATGGGTGTGTACGTCAAGCCGCGCGGCAGGTTCGGCGCGACCTACATGGCGCTGATCGGACCCTTTCGACGCGTGATCGTCTATCCGGCGCTGATGCGGCAGATTGCACGCGCGTGGGACGCCCGTCTGGCGCAGACTCATCCGACGGATGAACGACCCGCCTGAGAACGCCGTGGTCGTGCTCTATGACGGCGACTGCGGCTTCTGCAAGGTCATGCTCGCAGTGTTGCTGACGTGGGATCGAACGCACCAGCTCGCCGCAGTGCCGATTCAAAGCACGCTCGGAGGGCGGCTTCTACCTGGAGGTATGTCCGCGCAAGAGCGGCTCAAGTCGTGGCATCTGATCGACGGCGACCGAGTGGTCCATTCGGGTGGCGCCGCGCTACCGATGATCTTCGCTGTGCTGCCTGGGGGCGCGCCGCTGGGCGGCGTCGCATCGCAGTTTCCACGCACGACATCGCATGCGTACGAGTGGACAGCCGACCACCGCGTGCTGCTCGGCCGACTGTTGCGAAGGCGATCACGTACCTGGGCCGCACGAGTTATCGCCGAGCGCGAGGAACGGATGTCGAGGTCAGGGAGGCCGTCTGTAAGACGACATGGAGATGAAACCGCCTAACAAAACTCATTTGGAACCACCGGGACAACAGGAAGTTGGAACCGCACGTTGCGGGGCAGGCATCCGGGAATCGGTGCGCGCCTCAGGTGGGCTTGTGCGCCAGGAACAGGTAGCGGTTCAGACTGAGAAGATAGTCGGGGCCAAGCTCGGTTAGGTCTTGTGTCCATGCCGTGGCTTCAGCCTCACTCACGCCGTTGCGGCCGGGTACGAATGCGGCGATCAGCTCAAGCATTCCTGCGCTGTAGGTGTTGGGGTCATAGCCGGCGTTGAACAGCGGCACGATTTGGCGGTCGGTGACCTCTAGTCCAGCATCGCGTAGCAGTCGTGTGAGCGTGCGCGGCAGGTGAGGGTGGACGAGGTGCTCGTCCCACGCTGCGAGCACCCGGTGCATGCGTTCGTCGTCGCTCGAAGCCCATACGATCGAGTCCCAGTCGGTGTCGAGCACGAGCGCTCGACCTCCCGGCCGCAGTACCCGCTGTAGCTCCAGCAGCGCGGCGGGAACATCGTCGACGTACTCGTAAACCTGTGTGCAGACTGCGACGTCGAAGCTCGCGTCCGCATAGGGGAGCGTGTGCGCGCCGGCTGTCTGGTACTCGATCGGGGCGCTGCCAGCCGGTGGTGTACGCGCCCTGGCGAGGGCAAGCATGTTCTCGCTGACGTCCACCCCGCAGACCAGGCCGCCGGTCCGCACCGCGACGGCCATTTCGCACGCGAGCAGACCGGGACCCGAGCCGATATCGATTACGCGCTCGCCAGGCTGGAGTGCCAGCGCCCGGAGGATCGTTTGGCGCTGCTCGATGACATCCGGCGTGGTGTAGATCTCTTCAACGCGTCGGGAGGCATCCTCGTCGAACTGCAGTGTGGCGCTCATTGTTCGCCTCGGTTGGTGAATGGTCACTCTCGGGGAACGTCAGTCTCGGGGAACGTCAGGGTACACCCGGTGATCTGATCCCGGGTCGGGTCACGGCTATCTCGGCCGGCCCGACAGGTGCAATGGCGGCGACGCTCTATGCGCGCTTGACGGCGACCACGGTGACGTACTCATAGACGGCCAGAATGCCGCCGTCGGTTGCCCGATTGTGGCGCTGCACGATCTCCTCGAGGCCAGCGGCGTACTCGCGCGCCTGCTCCTCTTCGAGCGCGGCGAATGCCTTGTTCGTCGGCCCATACCAGGTGCGATAGAGCGCAAGCCAGTCGGCGAAAGAGGCAAAGCGAGTGCGCCAAGCGTGGTCAGTCAGGCCCAGCGAGATGACGCGATCGCCGAACAGCTCGCGCAGCCGTGGTCCGCGACCCCACTCGATCGCGGCTCGCGCGCCAGCAGGGGGTGGCACGTACCGCGCCGTCAGGCGAAAGATGTCGCCCAAGGCGCTCGCGGGCGTCCAGTTCGCCATACCGATCCTGCCGCCGGGCCGGCAAACGCGCAGCAGCTCATCGGCGGCACGCTGCTGATCGGCCGCGAACATCGCCCCGAAACTGGAGAGCACAACATCGAACGCGCCATCCTCGAACGGGAGTTCCTGAGCGTCGCCCTCAACCCACTCGACCTCCAAGCCCTCGGCCTGTGCACGCTGCTCTGCGCGCGCCAACAGCGCCGGAACGAAGTCACAGCCGGTCGCCGATACCCGCCGGCGCGCCGCCGCCAACGCCGTGTTCCCAGCACCACACGCAACATCCAGCACGCGCTGACCGGGCCGCACATCGACCTCCTCGCACAGCAGCTCGCCGACGATCAACTGCTCGACGCCGAGCTGGTGAAAGTCACCAGTCTCCCAAGTCTCTTGCTGAGGACTACGAGCCTGTCGTGGGGTGCTCATCCCGCGATCGTACTTGACAGACGGGAAGCCTTGGCCACATGCGCGAAGCGCTCGGGAGAGTGGCCCCGAATCAGACCCTTAGGAGAGTTCCGCTGAGTGCTCGCGAGCGTAGACTCGTTCTCGTGCAGCCGCCCCAAACGCAGTACGTCGAGCGAGGCGGGGTTTCGATCGCATATCAGGTGATGGGCGATGGCCCAGTCGACCTGCTCGTCTCGCCTGGCTTCGTGTCCCACCTGGACCTGGGAGGCTTGGACCGCGATATATCGAGGGTGTGGGCCCGTCTTGCTTCTTTCGCGCGGCTCATAACCTACGACAAGCCGGGTACTGGTCTATCGGATCCCATCGGCTATCTGCCAACACTGGAGGAGCGTGTCGCCGACCTGGAGGCGGTTCTCGATGCGGTGGGCTCAGAGCGAGCCGTGTTGTTGGGCGCCTCGGAGGGCGGCCCCACCTCGGTGTTGTTCGCGGCGATGCGCCCGCAGCGGATCATCTCGCTGATCCTGTACGGGACGTTCGCGGTCTGGCCGACCGCGGCACCTGAGGACTTTTCGCCTGGGACGATCGAGCGCGCCGAGCTGCGCGAGCTCTTCGAGGCCGTCGAGCATTGGGGCGAGGCGGACAGCCTGTTGAAGGTGTTCGCCCCAAGCGTAACGATGAACGAGACACAGAAGCGCTCGTTCGGCATGTTCACACGGGCGGCTGCGAGCCCGCGCATGGCGCGGGCATTGATCGAAACGTGGGTGCAGCTCGACATCCGCGACGTCCTGCCGTCGGTGGGTGTGCCAACGCTCGTGTTGCACGCCGACGGCGATCGCGTCGTACCCGTCGAGGCCGGAGAGCGGCTGGCGGACGGCATCCCCGGGGCGCGCTTCGTGACTCACGCCAGCGACGACCATAACTTCTGGTGGCGCAACCTGGACACCGTCATCGATGAGATCGAGCGGTTCGTCACGGGCGCGGTCCAGCTCGCCATCCCGAACCGTGTGCTGGCAACTGTCCTGTTCACCGACATAGTGTCCTCGACGACGCACGCAGCGGAGCTGGGCGATCGTGCGTGGCGCGAGGTCCTCGAGCGTCACGACGAGCTAGTAGACCGCGTCGTGCCAGAGCACGGCGGGCGGGTCGTCAAGCACATCGGCGATGGCGCGCTCTCGGCGTTTGACGGGCCGGCTATGGCGATGCGCTGCGCTGAGGCGCTGCGTGATGGGTCGCTGAGTGGGGCATCGAGCTGCGGGCGGGCGTCCATACAGGCGAGTGCGAGGTGATCGGAGAGGATCTCGGCGGTCTCGCTGTTCACATCGGCGCTCGTGTCGGAGCGCTCGCGGGGCCGGGCGAGATCGTCGTCTCCTCGACCGTGAAGGAGCTCGTCGTCGGCTCGGACATGCAGTTCTCAGACCGCGGCGAGCACGAGCTGAAGGGCGTCCCGGGCTCATGGCATCTCTACGTACTGGGAGAGGAGCGCACGCCGCTCCTCGAGCTCGACGGGGCAGCGGGGTACATGTGCCGTTCAGACCGCGTCGCAGTGACCCTCGCGCGCAGGATGCCCAGGGCGATGCGACGTTGATCGCTCACGGCTGCCACGCCCGAGAGAACTGCAGCCACACGAACCGAAACAAACGAGACTCTGGCGAGGCTTGGCCCGTGTCGGCTACCTGCTGGCTCGCCACCATGGCCCGCGATCAGCGGCACGCCCACGGGGGATCTCCTCCCAGTCTCTCAACGTCTAGGTTTACATAACATGCATTATCGAGCGTGGAGAGGGAGTGCATCAGTTTGGATTTCGGGTGCTGCGGCGTCTCACTCATGTGAGACAGGAATCTCGCTCATCTGAGACAGCTTTGTCTCATCCATGTGAGACAGGTCGCGGATCCCGGATGCCGCCCGTAGACGCCAACTGCGGCTCTCAGCCACGCCGTTCGAGCGGCGTCATCTTGTCGAGCAACATGCGTTGGTAGCGGATGACGCTGCGCGGCGTAAGCCGCGTATGCGCACAGAGCTGCTGTATCCGTCGACGGGGCACGCGCTTGAGCGCGATGACGACGTCGGGTAACGCGCCGATCATTACCGGCCGGCCGGCGTTCATCTCCGCAGCGAGCATCCTCACAGGCCCCCTCTCGGTCCGGTCGGTCTCACATAGATGGGACGCCGTGGTCTCACATGAATGGGACTGGGCAGTCTCAGATCGGCGGGACGCTGCACCAGATGCTGCTCAGTTCGATCGATGCTTGCCCCCGATCTGGCTCGCGATGCCGGGGTAGTCGACCACGAGACCGTCGGAGTCGAACTGCACGTCGGCGACGAAGTCTTCCCCCTCGCCAACTGCCTCGAAGCGAACCAGCCGCTGCTCATCGGAACGGCGCTCGAGGAAGGTGTAGCGCTGCGGGGAGGCGTGGATCGATAGGTCTGGAACTGAGATCCAAACCATCAGAAAGTCCTCGGCGCCTTCGTTGTGCAGGTTGTGGCGCAATACGGGCATCGTGTTGAACACCGGTGAGAGACCAAGATCCAGATCGAGGGCATCCCCCAGCTTCTGTCGGATCCCCGCCGGGTTCTGGCATCTCGAGTTTCCCGGCGCTCTGGCTTAAGGCTCTCCAGACGCCCGCGCGGCTGCGTTGGATCTCCAAATGGCGAGTCCAGCCGGCGCCCTGCGTCTCGACTACGGCCCTGTCCGTGATGTACTCGCTGCACGTCTTCAACTCGAACGAGAGACGGTAAGGCTCTGGATCGGAGCCGATCGCGACGCCCCGAGCACGAAGGCGCCTCGACTCGAGCTGAATCACAGCGAACTCGGCGCCGGGCGGGTCAGCCTTCGCCCACGCGACGCCGCGGGCGCGGGTGTCGATCGCGCGGCCCGCGGTCATCTGTCGTCTCTCCCCCTAGCAAGTTGTTCGAGTGGCGCTGAGTCTCATATGGGTGAGACGCCCAGAGTCTCACATGAATGGCATTCGGCTGTCTCAGATCGGCGGGACGCCGCATCACGCTCAAGGCGGTCCATGTGCGCCACAAGCGACCACGCGCGCGAGCAGTAGCTCGCGCTCACGCTGGTTGTCGCACAGGTCTGCTGCGCGCTCGAACTCCTCGCGGGCCTCCGCCAGCCGCCCCAGGCGCACGAGGATGTCGCCGCGTACGCTGGGCAGTAGGTGGTAGCCGCGCAATGTGGGCTCTTCGGCGAGCGAATCGAGGAGCTGGAGCCCGGACTCGGGGCCGAAGGCCATGGTCACGGCCACTGCACGGTTGAGCTCCACGACCGGGGATCCGGTGAGGGCCGCGAGGGCGTCGTACAGTGCGACGATCCGCGGCCAGTCGGTTTCCTCGACGCTCCGGGCTAGCGCGTGGCAGGCGGCGATCGCGGCCTGCAGCGTGTACGGGCCCAGTGCGCCGCTGAGCTTCTCGGCGCGCCGCAGCCCGTCAAGGCCACGCTGCACGAGCAGATGATCCCAGCGCGCGCGGTCCTGATCGGCGAGCAGCACCGGCTCCCCGTGCGGCCCGACCCGCGCGCGCAACCGCGACGCCTGGAGCTCCATCAGGGACAGCAGGCCGTGGACCTCGGGCTCGGGAGGCATCAGCGCCGCGAGGATCCTTCCAAGGCGCAGGGCGTCCTTGCACAGAGCCGGACGGATCCAGTGCGCGCCGGCGCTCGCCGCGTAGCCCTCGTTGAACACCAGGTAGATCACCTCAAGCACCGCCGACAGACGCTCGGCCAGCTCGTCGCGACCGGGGACCTCAAACGGAACGCGCGCCTCGCCGAGTGTGCGCTTGGCGCGTACGATGCGCTGCGCGACCGTGCCCTCGGAGACGAGAAACGCACGCGCGATCTCTGGCGTCGACAGGCCGCCGAGCAGACGCAGCGTCAGCGCGACGCGCGCCTGTCCCGACAACACCGGATGGCACGTCATGAAGATCAAGCGCAGGACGTCGTCCTGAACGTCCTCGACCCCCGCGGCCAGGTCGGATTGATCGAGCTGCTGGAGGATTTCCAGCTCGCGTGCGATCAGCTCGTGCTTGCGCTCGAGCGTGACGCGCCGACGTAGCGCATCGATGCCCCGGCGCTTGGCGGTGGCCATCAGCCATGCGCCCGGCTTGTCCGGGATCCCCGACTCAGGCCACTGCTCGAGCGCGGCGACGAACGCGTCCTGGGCCAGGTCCTCGGCCACCGCCACGTCGCGCACGATGCGAGTCAGCCCGGCTATCAACCGGGCCGACTCGATCCGCCAGACAGCGTCGATCGCACGATGGGTGGCCGACGGGCTCACGCGCCTAATTCTGGGCTGCCTGCTCGCGCAGCCGCTCGTTGGCCGCACGCAGCTCCGGCGTCAGTTGCTCGCCGAAGTCCTCGGCCTCGAAGATCTGGCGCAGCTCGATCTCGACACCGCCGTCGAACGGCGCTCGCTTGAGCCACTCGATCGCCTCCTCGCGCGACGCGCACTCCCAGACCCAGTAGCCCGCAACGAGCTCCTTGGCCTCGGTGAAGGGACCGTCGATGACGGTGCGCTCGCTGCCGTCGAAGCGGACCTTCGCGCCCCTGGAGGTCGGGTGCAAGCCCTCGCCGGCCAGCATCACGCCTGACCTGGTCAGCTCTTCGTTGTACTGCGTCATCTCCGCCAGGGCCTCGGTGCTAGGCATCACGCCCGCCTCGGACTCGGGACTCCCGGGGACCAGAACCATGAAACGCATATCTATCTCCTTGTGGTTGAATCGAGTGGCTTCTACCCGCACGTCGAACGAGGTCGGCCGAAATCGACACCGCCCGTCCCTCTTTCTTAACGCGCTCGTACGAGACGGCGAGATCGCCAGACACGCCGACGTCATCGATACCCACCCCGTCTGGCCCTCGTTGAGTCGCCGCGCGCGTCTGGTCGCGATCCCGAGCCAGACGCCGCACTCACCAGCTAGACGTCGCTCCCTCCAGTCAGTTCTGGTCGTGGAGCACGGGGGTGTACGAGATGCCAATGATCGCGCCCTCTGGTGACTGCAGCCTGGCCACCGTCTGCCCCCACGGTTCCTCGCGCGGTGGTTGCAGCAGCTCGTAGCCGACCTGCTCGAGCTCCCGTGCCGCCGGGGTCACCGCCGCGGCGTCCACGACGTCGAACTCGATGCTGGCCTGCGGCACCGGCCTCGCTGCGGGCCATTGAGGCGTCCCGAAGCACGCCTCGGCGACCTGGGACAGCGGCCAGATGCCGAAGGACTTGCAGCCGTCGATCTGCTCGCTGTGGTGGTAGTCGTCGCCGTTGCTCTCGAGCGGCAGCCCGAGAGCGTCGACATACAGCTTGCGACTGGCGGGCGGGTCGGGCGCGATCACCGCCACGGTCGCGAGGAACTCTACGTTCATGCTACCTCCTTGTTGCCTCGTCCTTGTTCAACCATCCAAACAGCCAAGCCGCGCCACTTCGTCGTCGCTCATGCTCTGAGAGCCACGATGCGGCGCCGTGGCTGCTGTCGGACGGCAGGGCCACGCAAGCGCCGCGAACGTGCCCGCGGGAGCATAAAGGGCAGCAAGCGGCGCGGGCGGCCTACACGTCGGCAGTGGGCGACTGGTCGCCCGACCGCTGAGGTGTGGTCGCGACGGCGGCGTTGGAGGAGCGGTTGAGGAGGTAGCGAGCGACCGTGCGATGGATCGGCGCGACGATCGACCACGCCGCACGCGATCGCCTGCTGTCGAACCGGAGCATGGTGGTCACGCAGAGCTTGTCGTCGCGTGTCGATCCGACCAGCCTCGCGGATCCGGCGGGACCCTCCGCGGCGAGGACGAACACCTGCCGGTCCTCGCGGAGGATCGTCCATCCCAATGGGTGCTGGCTATCAACCCCGGCGAGCCGGAAACCCAACAGCTTCTGGACCGCTCGCGCGAAAGTGAGCAGCGCCGGCGGCGCCGTGTCGAGCAGAAAGCGCGTCCACTCCCCCGGCAAGCGGGTGTCCGGCGCTCGGATCTCGAAGGCGTCTGCGTAATCCACTTTCTCCAATAGCTCCAACGCCGCGACATCCGTCGGCACAGGAGCCCGCCGCGCCTTCGCCGCCGCGCGGGCCGATGTTCGCGCTCGCTCTCCGTTCGGACTGGTGATCCGGAGCACCCAGAGCTCCACTAGGCCTGCGCGACGGCTTGGCGGCCGCGGGCCGCCGAGCGCGGGTCGGGGAGCAGTCGGTCGACGAAAGCGAGCGATGGCCTCCCCGCGAACAGGGGCAGCACGTCCGGGCGATAGAGGATCAGGGCGAGGCTAGGGGCGATCATGAAGTCGGCGGCGTTCGGCTGGGGCTGGCCGAGGACCCCGTCCGCGATCCAAGCATCGATCCGGTCGAGCATCGGCGGCAGCTCGGGAAGCAGTTCGCGATCGCCCTTCTGGTTGACGGCGAACGCTGATGCGATCGGCGGGATCGCCAGCTGGCGCAGGAGCGCGCTCCGATACAACAGCGGGCCGATCCGACCGTTGCCGGCGCTGTGACTGAAGCCGGCGGGGTCGCGCACCGCGGCCGCGAGCAAGAGCCGGCGGGCGGCCATCTGAAAGGTGTCGTTGCCCCACCGCTCGGCCCCCTCGACCGCCGCCCGCTGCTCGGGGTCGGAGGGGAACAGCGCGGGCTCTGGATGCCGCGCCTCGAGGAAGCGTGCGATCTGGTGGTTCGTCGAGATCCGGCGCCCGGCGGCGGCGAGCGCGGGCACCGTTCCGAGCCAATCGCCAAGCTGGATTCCGAGCGTGCGCTTGCCGCCGGCGCTGCGTCTCTTCCCTCCGGCGTCAAACCCGCGCAGCCGCACCGACAGCGGGCGCAGCAAGCTGAGCAGCTCGACCCGCCGATACGGAAGCCGCTTGTGCTCGAGCATCATCATCGCCGACCGGCCCGGGTGCGTTGGGATCACGTAAAGCGTGTACATACTGACGGGTCAGTAGCTATGCTAACACTGTGGCTGAGCGCGTTCACCAGCGACCGGCAGCCGCAGGCCGCAGAGCGGGCCGGCGGGTCGATCAGCGCACCCGCGCCGCGCGCGCACAGGGGCGTGAGAGTCGGGACGAGCTGCTCGCCGCCGCTCTACGGGTGTTCGCCCGCCGCGGCTACCGTCAGGCGGGAGTCGACGAGATCGCCGCCGAGGCGGGTTATTCGAAGGGCGTTGTCTACTGGCATTTCTCGAGCAAGGAGGAGCTGCTGCTAGCGCTGATCGATGAACGGATCGACGCGCCGGTGCGCGAGATGGTCGCGCTGCTGGAGTGCGCCCCGCCAGAGCGGGACATGTCGCTCGAGGCGGCCCGGGCGTTCGCCCGCCAGCTCGAGAGCCAGCGCGACGTTCTGGTGCTCGACCGCGAGTATTGGAGTATCGCGTTCCGTGATCCCGAGCTCCGGGCTCGCTATGCCGCGCGCCAGACCGAGCTTCGCGAGATCCTCGGCCGCGCGCTCGAGGCGCGTGCGCGACACCTCGGGACGCCCAACCTCCCGATACCGGCGCAGGACATCGCCCGCGTGGTGCTGGGCATCATCGCTGGACTCACGGTCGATGAGCTGATCGAGCCGGGATCAGTTCGCCCCGAGTTGCTCGGCGAATCGCTTGCCGTGATCTACTCCGGGCTGGTCGCACGAGCCCCCGGTGCCGGTCAACGGCGTGCGGGCGTAGAGCGCTCGACCGGCATACGCCGAGAGACGGCGGTAGCGGTGACAACGGCCGGTCACGGCCCCGGGATTCTGCTGGTCCACGGCGGCGCCAGCCCGAGCACCACCTGGGAGCCACTGACCCCGCTAACCGCCCGCTGGAAGCTGATCGTGATGCACCGGCGAGGGTATCCCCCCAGCCCGCCAGAGCAGGGCGATGGACATGATTTTGACGTCGACGCGGACGACATCGCCGGCCTCTTCACAGCCCGCCCCCACCTCGTGGCGCACTCCTACGGAGCGCTCGGAGCGCTGATCGCCGCCGCGCGTGCACCCGAACAAATTCGCTCGCTGGTGCTGATCGAGCCGGCGCTCCACAACCTCGTTGCCGACGACCCTGCGGTCGCCCGATTCGAGCAGATCGGCAATGACGTGCTCACCCACGGCCTCGAAACCGACCCCGCGACACTACGCGAGTTCCTGCAGATCGCCGGTGCGAGCAACGTGACGGATGGGCCCCTGCCGGACCCCGTCGCTCGCGGCGTTCGCCGAGCCCACGGCAGCCGACTCCCCGGCGATGCCAGGATTGACCTCGCCGCGATCCGCAACGGGGGGATCCCTACGCTGGTGGTCTCCGGCGCTCACAACGAAGCGATTGAGCTGATCTGCGACACCGCCTCGTTGCAGCTCGACGGCCAGCGACTTGTGATCCCCGGCGCCGGGCACTTCGTGATGCGCGCCGCGGGCTTCACCGACCGGCTGGAGCGATTTCTCGCCCGCGCGGGAGAAGATCCCGCGGGTTGAGCGGCGAATAGCACAACGAGCGGGGCTTCGGCGGCGGGCCGCCCGACGCGGGACTGAAGGCTTAGCTGAAGCTGCCGGCCGCTGCAACGCGGTAACGCACGTGCACCACGCCGCCCTGAAAACGGCGCTCGTCGATCAGCTCGAGCTCGGTCCGGACACGGTCCGGCAGGGCGGGCTTGCCGCCGCCGACGATGATCGGATTGAGCAGCAGGCGGAGCTCGTCGACCAGGCCGGCAGCCAGCGCCTGGCCGGCGAGCTCTGAGCCGCCGACGGTGATGTCCGCCGCGGCCGTCTGCTTGAGGGCGCGGATCGCGTCGGGAGCGAACTCGTGCTCGACCCGAGTCCGGGCGCTCGACACCGTCTCCAGTGTGCGCGAGTAGACGATCTTCTCAGCAGCTCGCCACAGCTCGGCGAAGTCGCGGGCCACTGCGTTCTGAGCCGGACCGGTGTCGATCGTCTCCCACCAGACCATCGTCTCGTACAGGCGCCTCCCGTACAGATAGGTACCAATCGGGCGCTCGAGCTCGTTGACGAACGCGTGCACCTCCTCGTCCGGTTTCGCCCACCCGAACCGGCCGTGCTCATCCTCGACGTAGCCGTCGAGCGAGGTGATCGCCGAATAGATCAGCTTCGCCATGTCACATCCTCCTCGCTGATTGCCAGTTCGCCGCCCAGGCGATTGTGGTCAGGGTTCGGTCCGCCCAGGCTGTCAGGAACTATCTATTGTGGCGAGGAAGTCATGGAAGGCCCGGTCGATGCGTGCGGTGTCGCCGGTGGCGTCGAGGTCCGTGAGCAGGCCGCGGATGACGGCGAGCACGACGGTCCCCAGTTCAGGTCGGCCGAGGCTGCGCATGCCTTCCTCGAGCGGTGCGAGCCAGTCGGTCGTCGCGGTCCGCCGGAAGCCGGGCCAGAGTGGCTCTCCCGCGGTGTCATGCAGCCGGCCGAACATACGTAGGTAGGGCTCGCCCTGTGGCCCGGAGATCGCGGACCAGGCGCGGGCCAGGGTGGTCGGGTAGGGCTCGTCGGGTCGCAAGCGTATGAGGTCGGTGAAGGCCTCGACCTGGCGCCGGCGGGCCTGTCCGAGGACCTCGCGGAGTAGTCCGTCACGGGTCCCGAAGTGGTAGATCAGCATCCGGTTCGACGTGCCTGCGGCGGCGGCCAGCGGCCCGAGCCGGTCCGGGAGCCCATGCTCGAGCGCGTGGTCAGTGCACGCGTCGAGGAGGCGCTGTCTGATTTGTGGTTGGCGCTGTCTGCCCATCGCCCAATGTTTTCACGTAACGATCGGTACGTCTATCGTTGCTGACAGTAGATCGACACACGAAGAGGAGGTCATGATGAGGATCGTTTTCGTGCACGGGGCATGCGTGAAGGACGGATCGTGGTGGTGGCATCGAACCGGTGAGCTGCTGGCCGAGCAGGGTCTCGCTAGCGAAACGCCAGCTCTGCCGAGTTGCGGCGAGACGGGTGAGCCGACGGATGCGAAAGGCCCCGGGCTGGCCGAGGACGCCGCCGCAGTCCGGCACGTCTTGGCCGCGAGCGACGAGCCGACCGTTGTGGTCGCCCACAGCTACGGCGGGATCGTCACCGCGGAGGCAGCGGCAGGCCTCGAGGCCGTACGCCATCTGCTGCTCGTATCCAGCTACCTGCCCGAGGTCGGGCAGAGCCTCTCCTCTTTCGGTGGGAAGGAGCCCGCCTCGTTCCTCGACATCGACCCCGAGGACGGCACCTTCACTGTCCGAGTGGACACCCTGGCTGACACGTTCCTGCAGGACTGCGACCCGGAGATCCAGCGACAGGCCACGGACAAGACGGCCCGCCAGAGCCTGGCGGTTCTTGAGCAGCCGGTGCAGTCAGCGGCGTGGCAGCACATACCCGCGACGTACCTCGTCTGCGCAGAGGATCAGGGCACCCCCGCCGAGTTGCAGCGCGAGTTCGCCGGTCGGGCGGACAGCGTCGTGGAACTCGACGCCGGCCACCACCCCTTCCTCTCCCAGCCGGCCGCCGTCTGCGATCTGATCCTCGCGCTGTGCACTACGACCGGTCGTGGCTGCCGTCATCTACCGTGAAGCCATGCTGCGCCAACCCGATGACCGTAGCTACGAACGCGTCTTCGATCAGGTAGCCGAGGACTACGACCGCTATCGCCCGACCTACCCGGACGTACTCGTCGACCGGGCGTGTGAGGGCATCGACCCCGGCGCCGCGGTGCTCGAGATCGGCTGCGGCACGGGACAGCTCACGCGCAGCCTGCTGACCCGCGGGCTGCGGGTGACAGCCGTGGAGCCCGGCCAGCAACTGATCGCGCGGGCTCGCGATCAGTGCAACGGCGTCGGCGATGTGCGATTCGTCAACGCGCGCCTGGAGGACGCCTCGCTGCCGCGTGCCCAGTACTCAGCCGTGTTCTCGGCGTCGGCGATCCATTGGATCGATCCGGATGTGAGCTGGCTCAGGGCGGCCGACACGCTGGTGGATGGCGGGAGCCTTGCTCTGATCTCCTACTTCGGGCTCGACGATCCCCGCAGCTCCGACGATCAGCACGCGCTGGGTGGCGCAATCACGACGATCGCGCCCGAATCTGCCGCCGATTGGCCTACCTACCACGATCTTGCCGGCATCCTCGCAGGCGTTTCCGCCCGGCGCGAGAACCTCTCGCAGGTGTGGGCATGGCTTGGGGGCTATGAGATCGCGCGTGGGTATGCGGCAGACCTGTTTGATGATGTGCAGATCGCCGCAGTGCCGATGCTGCTCGAGCACACCGCTGACGAGGTCAACGCTCTGCTGGGCACGATGTCGTTCTGGGCGAGACTGTCAGACCGACAGCGCGAGGCTCTGATCGCCGAAAATCAGAGCCTCCACCGGCGGCTCGGACGGCCGATCCGCTCCAGCACGGTCGCCTGCCTGGTAATGGCGCGGCGCCGGCCTCGCACCTAACCGGCCGGCATCGCGGCAATCTGATCGCTAATGACCCTCCTGAGCTGAAGCAAGCAGCGCCTTCATCGCCTCCGCTAGGGCGAGCGCCCCGGACAGCGGGCGCACCATGACGGTCAGCTCGTCGATCGAGCCGTTCTCGTCAAGGTGCAGAAAGTCGCTGCCTTCAATCTGCCTGTCGCCGACGCGGGCCTGAAAGACGAGCGCGTGATCGCGTGCGTCTGGTGCTCCGATGTCACGCACGTAACGGAAGTCCTCGAAGACATGGGAGACGGCGTGCAGGAGCACAGACACCGCATCGCGGCCGTGATACGGCTTGAACACGACCGGGCTCTGGAAGATGACGTCATCGGACAGCAGGGCAACGGCGGCGTCCATGTCGCCTGCCTCGACTGCAGTGCGAAACGGGTGCACGGCTTGACCTCCCTAGTTGAATAGGTCTAGATCGTACTTGGCGCTGATGGGCGGCCGCCTGTACGAGCAGCAGAACATCGACTGGTGCACAGCGGTTCTAGAGGTTCTCGCGGCACGCTCGCACGCAGATCTCACGAAATCCGCTCGCCGAGCGTCTAACCGACCATGACCACAACCATCGACCCACCCGGAAACATAGTCACCGATCCCCCATCCCCCACTGTCTACGACATGTGCGACAGCCCGCTCGGGGAGCTGCTGTTGCTCGGGGACGGCCACTCGCTTTGCGGCCTCTACATGCAACAGGGACCTCGGCCGAGAGGCATCCCGACGAGCATGCGCCGTTCATCCTCCGCGTTCATCGCAGTTCGCGAGCAGCTACAGGAGTACTTCGACGGGCAGCGCACTGACTTCGATCTGCCGCTCGAAATGCACGGTAGTGCCTTCCAGCAGCGGGTCTGGCACGCGCTCTCGATGATCGCCTACGGCGAGACGGTGAGTTACGGCGAGCTGGCGCACCGCATCGGCAGGTCGAGCTCAGCCCGCGCTGTGGGGCTGGCGAACGGGCGCAACCCGATCTCGGTGATAGTGCCGTGTCACCGCGTGATCGGTGCCAACGGGGATCTGACCGGCTACGGCGGTGGTGTGGAGCGCAAGCGCAAGCTGCTCGAGCTGGAGCGAGGACCGCGCGGTTATCAGTTGTAGTCCGGCCTCCAGCCAGCGCCGGCCCGGTGCGAACTGCGATCGATCACGTGGTTCTTCAGCCAGTACCACGCGATCCCCACGATCGCCCAGATTCCGACGATCAGGTACACGCTCGCGAGCGGGCCGCGGTGGAGCAGCAGCACGAGCACAGGCGGTGCGTACACGGCGAGCAGGCTCGCAACAGTCCTAGCGTGTGCGCCCAGGCCGCGCAACCGGTTGCTCTTCTCTGCCGTGGCCGCGCTGTGGCGCTCGCTGTACCTAGAGACGGTGCTGACCATGGGATCTCCGATCGCTGTCGGGCATTTGTCGTGCGCTGCGATGCCAGGACATTCCCACGCGTCTATGACGGTCAGCTAAAGCTCCGATCACCCGGTCCTAAAAGGTCGTCACTCAAGCTCTACCGGGCAGCGCTCGATTACTCCCGCAGGGTCAAGGCAGCCTTGAATAATCTTTTGGCATGCCATATTCTATTTCCATGGCGACCAAGGATCTGCTGCGAACTCCTGCCGTGCAGGACTACTCAAAGGCGATCTTCTCGCTCGAATCGCGCGGCGAGCAGCCGGTGTCGACGAACGCCCTTGCTGAGCGTCTCGGGATCACGCCCGGTTCGGTGTCGGCGATGCTCAAGCGCCTTGACGAGCTCGGGCTGATCTCTCACGTGCCCTATCGCGGCGTGCGCCTGACCGAGGACGGGCGGCGCGTGGCGCTCGAGGTGATCCGCCACCATCGCCTGCTCGAGAGCTATCTCGCCGAGGCACTGGGGATGCCGTGGGATCGCGTGCACGACGAGGCCGAGGTGCTCGAGCACGTGCTCTCCGACGACCTCGAGGATCTGATCGCCGCCAAGCTCGGACATCCGACCGTAGACCCGCACGGTGACCCGATCCCGACCGCCGAGCTCCAGCTCGAGGAGCCGGCTACCGATCGCATGGAGAGCCTGCAGCCCGGCGATCGGGGCCTGTTCGTGCGTGTATCGGACTCCGATCCAGAGATGTTGCGCTACCTCGCCGAGCGCGGCATCTCGCCCGGTGAGCGCTTCGTGGTACGCGAACGCCAACCCTTCGGCGGGCCACTGTTCGTGAGCTTCGGCGAGCGCGAGCACGCGATCGGCGGACGGCTTGCCGGCGCGATGCGGGTCGAAGTCGAGCGCGCCGAAGCCGGTCGGCGATGAGCGCGCCCGAAGCAGCCGTCTCCCCACTGCTCGGCGGGCCACGGATCACCGAGGAGGACGCCGCGCGCTCGCACGACCGCGCGCGCGTGCACGGAGCGCGTACTCATCACAGGCGCTGGTATCTGCTGTATCTGCTGGTCGGGCCCGGGATCCTCGCGATGCTCGGCGAGAACGACGGGCCCAGCATGATCGGCTACGCGGCCGACGGCGCCCAGTACGGGCTCGGGTTCTTCGTGCCGTTCATCCCGCTGCTGTTCCTCATGTCATACATCTGTCAGGAGATGTGCATGCGCGTCGGCGCGGTCACCCACCGCGGCTACGGTGAGCTGGTCCTGCAGCGCTACGGCAAGGTCTGGGGGTGGTTCGGCGCGGGTGATCTCACGCTAACGAACCTCGTGACGCTGGTCGCCGAGTTCGTCTCGATCCGTGTCGGGCTCGCGTACTTCAACCTTGGCGCAGGCGTCGCTGTGGCGCTCGGGCTCGCGCTCGTCGTGTTCACGCTCAGCGGCGGGCGCTACTGGCGCTGGGAGCGCATCGTGCTCGGCCTGGCGCTGTTCAACGGCTTGTTCCTAGTCGCAGCGATTCTCGTCAAACCCGACCTCGGAGCGGTGGCCGGCTCGATCGACCTCAAGCTCCCCGGCGGGAGCTTCAACACCCTGTTGCTGCTGTTGGCATCGACGATCGGCGCGACCGTCACGCCGTGGATGATCTTCTTTCAGCAAAGCGCGTCCGCCGATAAGGGCATGACCCCAGCAGACGTCAGGCAGGGCCGCTACGACACGGCGATCGGCGCTGTGCTCGCCGCGATCTTTGGGATCGGCGCGCTGATCGCCGGCGCTGCGCTGCTCTCACATCACGGCTCGGGAATCGAGGGCTTCGCGGGGGCCGGATTCCCGCAGGCACTCGAGCGCGTCGCCGGCGGCGCCGCCGGGACTGTGTTCGCACTCGGCCTGATCGAGGCGGGCGCCGTTGCGATCCTCACGATATCCGCCAGCACTGCCTACGCCGCCGGCGAATGCATCGGCGTTTCGCACAGCTTCAACACCTCGCCGCGTAACGCCGTCGTCTTCTACACCGCCAACATCGGCGTCGCGCTGCTGGCCGCGACCGTGATCCTGATCCCGGGCGCGCCGCTGCTGTCGATCGCGCTCAACGCGAACGTGCTCGCGACCGTGCTGCTGCCGGTCAGCCTCGTGCTGATGGTGATGCTCGCCAACGACAAGGCGCTGATGGGGCCATGGATCAACAAGCGCTCGACCAACGCGATCGGGATCACGGTGATCACCTTCGTCGGGCTGTGCGGGGCCGCATACGGCATCGACTCGTTCCTGCAGACGATCGGGGTGATCGGCTCGTGAGTGCGCCACCGCCGATCGGTGACGCAGCGGCTCGCGGCGCGCCGATCGAGGAGGCCGACCTGCAGCCTCAGGAGCGCTTCGAGGACCAACTGATCATGCACCTCGAGCGCGACCAGTTCGTCGCCGAGACCTCAAGGCCTGTGCCGCGAGCAGAGCTCAGCGCTCGCGCGATCGCCGGCCTGTGGGCCCTACGGGTGTTTGTTGTGCTCGTCAGCCTGATGGTCATCTACACGTTCGTCTATCAGCTCGCCTGAGCCCGCCGAAACGGCTCAGTAGGCGAGCAGGCGCACGATCGCGAAGATTCCGACCGCGACGATCACCATGCGCAGCGCGCCCGGCGACAGGCGACGCCCGTAGCGCGCGCCCAGCTGGGCGCCGAGGATCGAGGTGCACGCGATGATCGCCGCCGGGCCCCATTCGACGTGTGCGGCGAACACGAAGTACAGGCCGGCAACGCCGTTGACGAGGCCAGCGAGCACGTTCTTCAACGCGTTCGTGCGCTGCAGGCTCTGCGACAGCGCGACACCGAGGATCGCCAGCAGAATGATGCCCTGCGCGGCGCCGAAATAGCCCCCGTAGATGCCCGTCACGAACACCGCCAGCGGCGCCAGCACGCCGCCGCAGCGCTCGAGGTCGATATCGCGGTGCACCAGCCACGCGCTGACGCGCGGCTGAAACACGGTCAGCACGAGTGCGATCGCGATGAACACGGGCACGATTGCCTTGAACGCCGACGACGGCAGCACGAGCAGCGCCACCGCGCCGCTGATGCCGCCCGCGACCGACATCGCACCGAAGCGCAGTATGCGCTCGCGCTGTCCGACGAGCTCGCGGCGATATCCGATCGCCCCTGACACCGAGCCGGGCACCAGGCCGATCGTGTTCGACACGTTTGCCGTCACCGGTGCATAGCCGAACGCCAGCAGCACCGGGAACGTGATCAGGGTGCCGCTGCCTACGACCGTGTTGATCGTGCCCGCGGCCAGACCGGCCGCAGCGATCGCCGCGATCTCGCCGAGGCTCATATCGTCGCCGACCGGCAGCCGGCGCTCAAGCCAGGAACTCGACGATCGAGATCGCGAAGCGAGGATCGGCGAGCGCTTCGACATGACTGCCCGCGAGCAGTCGTAGGCTGGCGTGCGGAATCGCCTCGAGGAGCACCTCGGGCCGCACGGCGAGCGGGTCGCTGTCGCCGGCCAGCACGAGCGTCTGCGCCGAGATCTCAGCGAGCGCTATCTTGCCGCGAAAGACCGCGCTCGCCTGGGCGACCAGCGCCACGCGGTCGGCGCCGAGCGCGTCCGCGAGCTGACGCAAGGCCGCAGCCTCGGGAGCCTTGAGTGAGGACGGGTCCTCGACGCTGAGCGCTTCGATGATCGACTCATTCGACACCGCTCGCCGGTCGACGCCCCCGCACTCGATCACTCCCGAGCCGACGCCGCCGACCACCAGGCGCCGCACCAGACGCTGCTCGCTTGCGTAGATCAACGCCACCACCGCGCCCATCGAATAGCCCACCAGGTCGATCTCGCGCGCATCGATCGTCTCGACCAGCGCGGCCAGGTCGCGCGCCATGCGCTGCTCGCCATAGCGCTCCGGGTCGTGCGGCTTCTCCGAACGCCCGTGACCCCGCGCATCGGGCGCGATCACCCTGCGTCCGCCGGCGAGCAGCGCATCTAGAACACCGGTCGCGACCCAGTTGGAGTCCGCGTCAGCGACGAAGCCGTGATGGAGCACCACCGGCGGCAGCTGCGAGCCCTCCCCTCCCCACTCCTGGTAAGCGATCTCCAGGCCATCCCAGCTCCTGAAGTTGTTGATGGCTCTACCGTTCTGGGGCATGGACGTCGAGAAGGCTATCCGCAGCCGCCGCACGCACAAGGCGTTCACAGCACAACCCGTCGAGCCGGAGGTGCTCGACGAGCTGTTCGAGCTCGCGAGCTGGGCACCCAACCACCACCTCACGAACCCGTGGCGCTTTCGCGTGCTCGGCGCACGCTCGCGCGAGGCGCTGATGCGCCTGGCCGAGTCCGAGAAGCCCGGCGCCGCCGCCAAGCTCCAGCGTGCCCCCACGCTCGTCGCCGCGACCGCGATCCAGGCCGGCGATCCGGCACAGGACCGGGAGGATCTGCTGGCGGTCGCGGTCGCCTCCTACGTCGTGCTGCTCGGCGCGCACGCGCGTGGGCTGGCCGGATACTGGCGCACTGTGAGCCTGCTCGACGATGCCCGCGGGCGCGAGATCCTCGGCCTGGAGGCGTGCGAGACCCCTGTCGGCCTGCTGTACCTCGGGCGGCCGGTCCAGGAGCAGCGGGTGCCTCCCCGCGCGCCGCTCGATCAGCTGGTCACCTACCTGGATTGAGCTCCCCTGGATCCGCGCCTGAGCAGGGCTTTAGCGCGACTGAAGATATCGCGCCGCTGCGCGAAAACGTGCAGGTTCCGCCCTACGCATGCACTAGCCTTTATCGGGTATGCGGGCGTTCCTCGACCGGATCGGCGCGTCGCGTCGAGCGGCGTCGCTGAGCATCCTTGCGCTGGTACTCGTGGCCGTCCCCACTGCGGCCGTGGTGGTGCTCTCGCATCAGGACAACGTCGCCAGCTTGATCAGTTCGCAGGCAAACGGCGCCTCTGCATCGGCCGCACCCCTACCGCCCACTCGGCTGGTCGCGCTCCCACACAAGGCGATCACCGACGGCGCTGAGCCGCTCAGCGTGACGCTGGCGGCCCCGGTCGCCGCCGGCTCGCCACCGCCGAGCTTCCACCCCGCCCTCGCCGGCACGTGGGCGTCCGTCGGCGACGCCACAGTGTTCACCCCCGCCTCCACGCTGCAGCCCTGCTCGACCTACACGCTGACCGTGTGGGCTCGCACGAACTCCACCGACCACGCGCCGCTCGGCCGGCGGCACACGATCGGTCTGCGCGTCGCGTGCCCGCCGATCGCGGGTCTGCAGCAGGCGCTCGCGCGGCTCGGCTACCTCGGCGCGCGGTTGCACCCGCTGTACATCGTGCATATCCACTCGGGGCCGGAGACGCGCCGCGAAGCTGCCGTCCACGCGTTCCATCCGCCGCGTGGAGTGCTCGCCCCCGACCCCTCCGATGCGCCACCCGTGCGCATGGGCCAGCTCGACGAGACGACCCGCGGCGCGCTGACCGTCTATCAGACGAACCGCGGGCTCGAACCCACCGGCGAACCGAACACCGCCACGTGGAACTCGCTGCTGCACGCCGAGAGCGCCTACCTGCGCAACCCGAAGCCGTACACCTGGGTCTCGGTTACCGAGTCGATCCCCGAGACGCTGGCCGTCCATCGGGGACACCGCGTCGTGTTCACGACCCCCGCCAACACGGGCGTGCCGGGTGCCGAAACCGCGCAGGGCATCTTTCCGATCTACTCGCGCCTGACATCCGCGACGATGAGCGGAACCGACGTCGACGGCACCAAATACGTCGTCCCCGACGTTCCCTGGGTCAACTACTTCAACGGCGGCGACGCCGTGCACGGCTACCCCCGGGCCTCCTACGGATCGCCGCAGTCAAACGGCTGTGTCGAGCTGCCGATCGAAGCGGCTCACACCGTGTTCGGGATGCTCGCGCTCGGCGACATCGTCGACGTCAGCTGAGGTTCCACCCTGTCGGTCCTACTTGACGATCAGCGTGCCTTCCATGCCGGCCATCCGGTGCCCCGGGACCGAGCAGAAGAACTTATACGTACCCGGTTTGAGGTTCAGTTTCAGTGACTTCGCACCGCCTTGGAACGTCGGCGTCGCGCCGAGGACCGCTTTCGAGGACGATTCGATCGTCACGTTGTGCCCGACCGGTGAGGCGTTGGCGAAGTCGATCGACACCGCGCCCGCTTTGGTGGTCAGCGATGTCGTGTTGTATTTCAGCTGACCTTCCGGGTTCGCCGCGAGCGCCAGCGTCTGCGCCGCGCCACTCGTAGCGGGGCCCGCAGCGGTCGTCGTCGGTGTCGCAGCGGTCGTTGCCGGTGCTGCGGTCGAGCTCGAGCTGCTCGACGAGCTGCCGCAACCGGCCAGGGCGAGCAGGCCGACGAGAAGCGTCGCCGCCGAGACCTTGGAGATGGAGCGCTTCGACGCTTGGTCTGCTTGAAAGCTCACAGTCGGATCCTCCTAGTTGGGGTCATCACTTCTCAGGACGCCGCAACGACGAGCTTACTTCCCCGTCGGACGCATCGCGTGCGGGCACTCACGCGCTTTGCGACGTGGTTCCTGCAGCCGCGTCCTCCTGCGCCGCCACCGCGGCCGGGCTCGGCTGGGCATCGGCTGCCAGGTGCGCGCCGACCGCGCCGAAGGTGCCAGCGGCGAGAACCGCGGCCGCTGCGATGGGCTTGGAGTGATCGCCGTCCGTTTCGACCAGCGCGAGCACAGCCGCGATCAGCACGACGTTGTACTCGTAGCCGCCATTGCTCGACCACGGGCCGTTCTTGAGATGGACGGTGTCGATTGCCGTCAGCATCGTGGCGATCAGTGCCGAGGCGGCGATCGGGGTTGCCAGTCCGCTCGCGAGCAACGCGCCGCCGCCGGACTCGGCAAGACCGGCCACGATTGCGTTGCGCTTGCCCGGACGCAGACCGAGCTGCTCGAACCCCTGCGCCGTCGCGTCGAGCCCGTTTCCACCGAACCAGGCAAACAGCTTCTGTGTGCCGTGGCCGAAGAAGAAACCTCCGACCGTCAGGCGAAGCAGCAATCGTCCGATCTTCATTTCAGATCCTTTCTCGATGAGGCTTCACTGTTGGCTTGCCTACGGCGCTGCGGGCACCACGATCAGTGGGCCATCGACGCTCGGCAGTTGTGCTGTCTCGAAGCGCGGTCCGGGCAGGCGCTCGACGTGGCGGGAGCGTTCGAGAAACGCATCGGCGGTCTCCAGGAAGCCGACGCGCGGCGTGCGGTAGTGCATTGGCACCGCCCAACGGGGCCGTAGGCGCTCGACGATCGCCGCCGCCAGCTCGCCGTCGATCGTCGGGCCGCCGCCGACCGGCACGAACAGCAGATCGATCTCGCCGATCGCCGCGGCCTGCTCGTCGCGCAGCTGCGCCTGGCCGAAGTCACCGAAATGGCATATCCGCAGCCCGTCGAGCTCGAACACGAAGATCGTGTTCGGCCCGCGTGCCGTCCCTGCCTGATCGTCGTGCTCGGACGCGATCGCCGTGACCGACCCGAGCGGCGACTCCAGCCGACCGGCGGTGGAGCGCAGGACGGTCGGATCGCCGCCGATCGCCTCGACGCCATTGTGGTCGACGTGCTCATGGGTCACGAGCAGCAGTCCAGCCTCCACGCCCGTGATCGGCGGGTAGTCGAACTGGATGCCGCGACTGGCGAGGTCCGACATGTCTGCGAACGGGTCGATCGCCACCGACACCTCCCCGCTACGCAGGTGAAACGCCGACTGGCCGTACCACTCAACTTGCATGCTGCTCCTCTCTGGTCGTTTCTCGCACGTGGAAGCCCGCGCTGGGATCGAGCGACAGCTCGCCGTTCGCCCGCGCCCCGCGATTGAGCGGCAGCTCGGGGGACTGCTCGACGTATTCGTATTTGCCGCCCCGCATCAGCGAGCACGCCGCCGCGATCAGGCAGGCGACGATCGCGAACGCGAAGGCCTCGTGCAGGCCCGTCTCGAACGCGCCGGAGATCAGATGCGGGAAGAACGAGCGCCCGGCGAGCACCGCGTGGTTGGCGGCCGGCAGCGAGGCCAGCACGTGTGCTCCGATCAGGTGCTCGATCGGGTTGTAGCCCAGGAACGCGGCGAACAGGATCGAGACGGGCGGCACGTGCGAGGCGCTATGAGCGGCGGCCGCGGACACCCCGTGGGCTTGTAGCCCGGAGCTCATCGCGTGCGGCAGGCTCGACGCCAGCCCGAGGATCATCAGCGTGAAGAAGATCCCGATCGAGAGCACCTGCGCGGAGTTTTGGAAGGTCTGGTTCATCCCGCCCCCGGCGCCGCGATCCTGAGGCGGCAGGCTGTTCATCACCGCGGCTCGGTTCGGCGAGGCGAACAGGCCCATCGAGGCGCCGGCGAGGAACAGGATCGCCGCGAACGGCGGATAGGAGAAGTCGATCGGCAGCGCGATCAGTAGCGCGAAGCTGAGTGCCGCGCCCAGCATCCCGCCGGTCGCGAACCCCCGCGCCCCGTAGCGATCGGACAGCAGTCCGGATGTCGGCCCGGCGATCAGCATGCCGAGCGTCAACGGGAGCATGTACAGCCCTGCCTGCAGCGGCGTGTCGACGAAGTCGACCCCGTGCAGCGGCAGCCAGATTCCCTGCAGCCAGATGATCAGCATGAACATCAGCCCGCCGCGCGAGATCGCCGACAGGAACGTCGAGGCCGTGCCGAACGTGAACGCGCGGATGCGGAACAGCGCCAGACGGAACATCGGGTTCGAGACCCTGGCCTCGATCAACGCGAACGCCAGCAGGCTCACGACGCCGGCGCACAACAGCGCTATCACGCGGGGGCTCCCCCACCCAGTCGGGCTGCCCCTGTACGGGCGGATGCCGTAGGTGACGGCGACCATGATCAAGATCAGCCCGAGCGCGAACGTGATGTTGCCCCACCAGTCGACCGGCGCCGGCCGCGGCTTGCTGCGCTCCTCCAGCTTCAGGTAGGCCCACACCGTGCCGAACAGCCCGACCGGCACCGAGATCAGGAACACCAGGCGCCAGTCGATCGGCGCCAGCAGGCCACCGAGGACGAGACCGACGAATAGGCCGCTGACGGCGACGATGTTGTTTATGCCGAGCGCCGTTCCCCGCTGGTTCGCGGGGAACGCGTCGGTGATGATCGCGGCGGCGTTCGCCAGCAGGAAGGCCGCGCCGACGCCCTGGACGATGCGGAACACAATCAGGTACAGCGCGCCCGGGCGCCCCGTCATCCAGTCGATGCTCAGCAGCAGCGAGGCGACCGTGTAGATCACGAAGCCGAGGTTGTACATACGCACCCGCCCGTACATGTCGCCGAGCCGGCCGAGGCTCACGATCAGCACGCTTGAGACCACCAGGAAGCCGAGGATCATCCACAGCAGGTAGAAGCTGTTCGCCGGCTGCAGCGGGTCCAAGTGAATGCCGCGGAAGATCGCCGGCATCGCGATCAGCGTGATCGAAGCATCGAGCGTCGCCAGCAGCACCCCGAGGGTCGTGTTCGACAGCGCGATCCACTTGTAGCGGTCCGCGGCGGGCGCACTGCCGTTCGCTTGAGCGGAGATCCTGACCGAGCTCGCCATCGCACTCATTAATACAGGAAAACTGAGCAGTTTCCCTGCACGACTGTCTATATAGTTCGCTTACATGGGGACCGCAGTCGACACTACCCTGCTCGCCAGCGAGCTGCGCGTGGTGCTCGGCGGGCTCGTTCGCCGGCTGCGCGCGGAGCGTCGCTTCTCGCTGTCGCAGGCCTCGGTGCTCGGACGGCTGGACCGCGAAGGGACGATGTCGATCGGCGACATGGCCGCGGCCGAGCGCGTGCGCCCGCAGTCGATGACGCAGACGATCGGCGATCTCGAGGCGGATGGGCTGATCGAGCGAAGCCCGGACCCAAGCGATGGGCGGCGGATGCTCGTCGACCTGACCGCACAGGGGCGGCAAACGTTGGAGCAGGATCGTCGCGAGCGCGAGGGCTGGCTCGCGCGCGCGATCGCCGAGGACCTCTCCGCACAGGAGCAGCAGGTGCTGATGCGCTCGCTCGTCCTGCTCAGGCGCCTGGCCGAGGACTGAGCTGAGGATTGACCGGCACGCTCGCCCGGGGAGCGAGCCGCCGGCAACATGCTCACGCGGCCGTCAGTAGCCGTAGCCCGGCGGGGCGGGTGGCGCTGGTGGGGTCGGAGGAGCAGGTGGTGTGGGGGTCGCCGGAGGGGCGGTCATGGTGGGGCTCGGACTACTCGAGGCCGTCACTGCGTGCCACGTGCCGCCGAAGCTTTCAATTCCCTGGCCGTGCGTCTGTCCCTTGCCGTGGTCCGCTGAGAAGCGGTACAGCGGCAGCCCTCGCAGGGTTACCTGCAGCATCCCGTTGCTACGACGCAGGATCCCCAGGTGGCCGTGCACTCCCGGTCCGGCCTTCAGCCTGATGGCGCGCGAGGGGACGGTCACGGGCGGCCAGAACCTGAGGCATTCCTTGCTCTTGCACAGCAGATGGCTGGTCGTCTCGGGGCTCAGCGCATACAGCGTCCGTCCGCTCGAGTTGACCGCGATCTGCTCTTCCAGCGTCGAGCTGGTCGCCGAGCCGATCGTCACGCTGCCACCAGCGAGCGCGACCCCCACGAGCGCCGTGCTCAGCGCGAGCGTCGTCACAACTGTCCAGGTCGCCCGCACCAGGCCGCGCCTGCGGCGCTTGAGTGGAATGAGCTGCTGCTTAGTCGAACCGGTCATTGGCTTCCTCCTGTCGCGGTGGGCGCCTGCCGCCTTAAGACACCGGCGCCCGCCAGATCCTTCCGGCGGGCGTCCGGCGTCTTGACCCTCTCCCGATCGCTGCTCAGGAGTGCTCGCCGCTGTTGTTGGCATCATCGTTGTCCACCTTGTTGCCGCTCGGCTTCAGCACGTACCAGCCGGCGCCGAACGCGGTGCTGCCCTCACCATAAGCGTCCCCGGCGTCCTTGTCCCTGACGAAGAAGTACAGCGGGTGTCCCTTGTAGGTCACCTGCTTGCTGCCGTCCGGGCGTGTCGTGGTGCCCAGATCGGCGGCCACCGCCTGCCCGCCGGCCTGCGGCGTACCGCTGGCGATCACCGGCGGCCAGCCCTCTGCGCACGGGCCGGCGCAGGTCGGAGTCGTGCCCTTGTCGGCCTCGAACAGGTACACGGTCAGTTGCTTGGAGCCGGCCGCGAGGATCGTGCCGAGCTTGCCGTGCTTTGTGGAGATCACCACGGCGGGGGCGGCGGTTGTGCTCGCGGCGGCGGTCGCAGTCGTGGCGGCCGGCGTGCTCGACGCGGCGGTCGTGCCCGTCGTCGTCGTGCTGGCGCTTCCGCAGCCCGCGATCAACGCGATCGTCGCGGCGGCACCTACGAGCGTGAGCGATTTTCTCAACGTGACCTCCTGGTCGTGGAAAGCGTGTCGACCGCCTAGATCCCGCCGCGCGCCGATCCTTCCCCGAGCCCCGCCGTTTACGGCTCGGTGTGGACGACGACGTCCGCGATGTCTCCGACCCGCTGGCGCAGTTCCTCCTCGAGCTCGCTGGCCAGCCGGTGCGCATCGCTGAGCGATGCGCGTTCGTCGACCCTGACGGTCAGGAACAGGACCCGGCCGGCATCGGTGGACAGCAGCCGCACCCGCTGCGGATCGCTCCCGGTCCGCTCGCGCACCAGCAGCTCGATCGCGCGTGCGCTTCGCAGGTCGTCGGGCTCCAGGCGCGGCCGCGCCGCCAGCGGCCGCTCGAGTGGCTCCAGGTGGGTCTGCACGTCAGCCACGCCGGGGCGTGCACGGATCGCCTGCTCGACGCGCTCGGCGATCTCGTGTGCGGCCTGCAGATCGAGATCGGCGGGGAACTTGAGGTGCAGTGACACGCTCGTGCCGCCGCGCTGCTCGAAGATCGTGATGTCGTGCGCCTCCTTGACCAGTGGCTCGGACAGCGCGATCGCCAGCACGCGATCGCGTAGGTCAAGGCCCTGGCGGCGTGGCTCGACATGGACGACCACGTCGCTGCCCGGCAGCGCCCGCTCGAGCGCGCCCTCGACCAGGTCTGCCGCGCGATGGCCCTCGACCACGGCCTGGCCGGGCGGCACGCTGACGACCACGTCGGCGAAGTAGCGCCCGGCCGACTCGCGCAGCCGCAGCCGACTCAGCTCGATGTCCTCCTCGAGCGCCGCGATCGCGCGTTCGCCCGCGATCCGCGCATCCGTCGGCGCGCGATCCATCAGCACGTTCGCGTTCTCGGCGATCAGCCTGACGGCAGCGGCAAAGATGATGATCGCGACCAGCAGTGCCGCCAGCGAGTCGCCCTGCTCGAGGCCCGCGTGGACGGCGAGCAGCCCGGCGATCACCGCCACCGAGCCGACCATGTCGCCGGCGAAGTGGAAGGCATTCGAGCGCAGCGCCGCGCTGCCGTAGCGTCGCGCGACGATGAGCGAGGTGCGCATGCGGCTGAGATCGAGCATGATCGCCAGCCCGAGCACCGCGAACTGGTACCAGTGGATGCTCGGCGCGTGCCCGCCGGCGAACAGCTGGCCGATCGCCTCGACGCCCACGAGCAGCCCTCCGACGAGCAGGATCACCGCCTCGCCCAGGGCGCCCAGGTTCTCGGCGCGGCGGTGGCCGTACGGATGCCCGCGATCGGCCGGTCGGCCGCCGAGCCGCACGGCAAAGAACGTCAGCACCGCAGCGATCACGTCGCCGCTCGACTCGATCCCCGCCGAGACCAGCCCGAGGCTGCCCGTCGCCAGGCCGACGCCCAGCTTGATCGCTACCAGCGCGCCGGCGACCAGGATCGAGAGCAGCGTGGCGCGCCGCTGGACGAGCGCCTGATCGTCCTCGCCGGCCCGCTCGACGGGTTCTGCGGTCCGCGCCATGGGTGCTAGAGACTAAGGTCCCGACCATGGCACGGTCGCGAGCCAGCATCGTGGCCCTGGCGAGCACGCTCGCGCTGCTGGCCGCGAGCGTTGGCGGCTGCGGCGGCAGCTCGTCCTCCGAGCGGACCGACGAGCAGCGCACGCGCGCCGCGCTGGCCACGTACTTGCGCCAGGTAGAGCCGATCAGGCTGGCGGTCAATCGACTGCTCGAGGGCGCCGACCCGATCCTCGAGGCCTACCACGACCGGCATCTGTCCCCGGCGAGGGCCGCAGCGCGGATCGAAGCGCTCGAGCGACGCTTCGCTGCATACACGGTCGACGTCGCCGCGATCGACCCGAGCAACCCGCAGCTGCGCGCGCTGCACGCGATCTACGCGCACACCTACATCCTCGAGGACTCTTACCTGAGCGCGCTCGCCTCAGGGCTGAGCAATCGGGATCTGGACGGCCTGCCCAACACGCAGTCCGAACAGCGCGCGGCGATCATCCAGTGGCGGACTGGGCTGACCGTGCTCGCCCACCGCACGGGGTATGCCCTGCCGGGCGACCTCCAGGCCGCCGGGCGGGGTGAGATCGCCCCCTCGCCGAACGGCAGCTGAGCGCACGGCGAAAGGTTGCCGGCGGCGCGGAGTCTTGAGGTGGTGCCCGGCCAAAATTGAGCGCCGGCCCATATCCGCTGCATGTACAAAGGAGTCCCGATGCGCACCACCGTGAAGTGCCTCCTCCCCACGCTCGCCGCCGCCCTCACGCTGGCGGCGTGCGGCAGCTCCGGCAGCGGGAGCTCCTCCTCGCAGGCCAGCTCCTCGACGCCCGCCACGACCGTCGCCGCCACGCAGTCCGCGGCCAGTACGACAGCGATCGTCAAGACAGCCTCGAACTCCAAGCTCGGCGCGAGCATCCTGACCAGCTCTAGCGGCATGACCCTGTATACCCTCAGCGGAGAGCGCAACGGCAAGTTCATCTGCTCGAGCTCCGCGTGTCTGCACGTGTGGCACCCAGTGACCGTGGCCGCGACGGTCACGCCGAGCGGCGTGTCCTCGCTCGCAACCGTCAAGCGCTCCGACGGCACCGTGCAGGTGACCTACAAAGGCGCGCCGCTGTACACGTTCGCCGAGGACAAAGCGCCCGGGGAAGACAACGGCCAGGGGATCAAGGACGTCGGCACGTGGAGCGTCGTCAAGATCGGGACAGCCGCGCCGGCCAGCCAGGCGGCCTCAGAATCCTCCAGCGCAGAACCATCGGGCTCGGCGCCCGCGCAGTCCGAACCGGAAAGCTCGAAGGGCGGCTACGCCTACTGACCGGCTGTAGGACCCCGCCCCGGCCGCGCACGCGCCGCCGCCGAGCACTGGCTGCGGCGCGTATCGTGGGCCGATGCCCCACCAGCACACACACCACGGCGGACAATGGGAGGCCGACAGCCGTCGGCTGACTACGGCGCTGGCGCTGATCGTCTCGTTCATGCTCGTCGAGGTCGCGGTGGGTGTGTTCGCCAACTCGCTCGCGCTGCTCTCCGACGCCGGTCACATGCTGACCGATGCCGGCGCAATCGCGTTCTCGCTGTTCGCGCTGCGCCTCGCCGCACGACCGGCGGCCGGGGCGATGACGTTCGGCTTCAGGCGCGTGGAGATCCTGTCCGCACAGGTCAACGGGGTGACGCTACTGATCCTGGCCGCGTTCATCGCCTACGAGGCGGTCCGGCGCCTGTTCGACCCTCCCGACGTCCGCGCCTGGCCGATCCTGATTGTCGCCCTCGTCGGGATCCTCGTGAACCTCGCGGCGGTCCGCACGATGTCGAAGGCCGACCGCGGGAGCCTCAACGTCGAGGGCAGCTTCCAGCACATCCTCGTTGACCTGTACGGCTTCATCGGCACCGCGGTCGCAGCCGCCGTGATCCTGCTGACCGGCTTCGAGCGCGCCGACCCGCTCGTGTCGCTGCTGATCGCCGGGCTGATGATCCGCTCGGGCTACGCCCTCGTCAAGGCCTCTGGGCGGGTGTTCCTAGAGGCCGCGCCCGAGGGGCTCGACCCGCAGGCGATCGGTGAGGCGCTCGTCTCCCAGGACGGCGTCGTAGAGGTCCATGACCTGCACGTGTGGGAGGTCAGCAGCGGGTTCCCGGCGCTTTCCGCCCACGTCCTGGTCGCCCCCGACAGCGACTGCCACGCGGCGCGCCGCGCGATGGAGAAGCTGCTGCGCGAGCGGTTCGCACTCGATCACACGACGCTGCAGGTCGACCATCGCAGCGGCGAGCGATCGGCGATCGTGCAGCTCGAGATCGCGCCGGAGGCGGTCTCCCGGCGGCCCGGCTGAACAGCCGACCATGCGGCGACGGCAGGCTCCGCCGTCGCCATCCGCTGCGGCTAGGCGCCCTGCCCGCTGGGGCGCACGAGCACCTCGTTGACGCTCACGTTCGCCGGCTGACCGATCGCGTACAGGATCGCACCCGCGATGTCCTCCGAGGACAACGGCGTGACCCCCGCGAAGCGTTTGGCCATCTGCTCGAGCACCTCCGGGCGATTGTGGCCAGGAAGCTCTGTGGCCACGGCGCCGGGCTCTACTACCGTCACGCGAACCCCGATCCCTACCCCCTCCTGGCGCAGCGACTCCGAGAACGCGCCGACCCCGAACTTCGTCAGGTTGTACACGCCAGAGCCTGCACGGGCGACCCGCCCGGCGACGGAGCTGACGTTGACGATGTGCCCGCCACCCTGCTCGCGCATCAGTGGCAGCGCGGCGTGTGCAGTACAGGACGCCGAACACGTTCGCGTGGATCATCCGCCGCCACTCCTCCGTCGGCGCGTTCTCCAGCGGGCCGAGCAGCATCACGCCCGCGTTGTTCACGAGCACGTCCAGGCGCCCCAGCTCAGACGCCGCCCGCTGCACGAACTCCCGCGCCTGGGACTCCTCGCCGACATCGGTCTGGACCGCGATCGCCCGGCCACCCTCCGCGGCGATGCGCCCGGCGAGCTCCTCGATGCGATCGACGCGCCGTGCGGCCAGCGCCACAGCCGCACCCGCCCGAGCGCAGGCCAGCGCCGTGGCCTCGCCGATGCCGGACGAGGCGCCTGTCACAGCGACTACCTGGTTTGAGAGGTCGATGGTCATCTGCTGAGCTTATCCCGCAGTCCCTCACAGGCCCGGTATCGCGCGCCGATATCGCCCTCAGACGCCCTCGGATCGCTCCTTTTGGCCTGTCGGCGGGTTTGGGCTCTTGTACGCGCGGGCAGCCTCGTTGTGATCCGGCAGGCAGGTGAGCGCGTACCGGATGTCGAACGAGCTTGCCAGGGATGCGCCAAGAAGATGATTGACAACGCAACTATCGCGGCGTATAATTCCGACTCCAAGCATCGGATTAGAAGGACGCCTATGTCAGATTCCGCCACAAACACCACACTCACACTCGAGCCTGAGCCCCAGGAGCTCGTCGCCGACAGCGAGCCGGTCGCTGCCGCGCCGGAGCGGCTGGACAGCCCGATCGAGCGCATCGAGGTCGGCTCCGCCGACACGTTCATCCCCGAGGCGGTCGACCAGCTGCTGGCCCACTCGCGCCGCTACCCGCTGCTCACCCCGGCCGAAGAGATCGACCTGGCCAAGCGGATCGAGCGCGGCGACCTGCACGCCAAGGAACTGCTCGTCAACTCCAACCTGCGCCTCGTCGCCTCCAACGCCCGGCGCTACCAGAACCAGGGCCTGCCACTCGGCGATCTGGTCCAGGAGGGCATGCTCGGCCTGATCCGCGCGAGCGAGAAGTTCGACTGGCGCAAGGGCTTCCGCTTCTCCACCTACGCCACCCTGTGGATCCGCCAGGCGATTCAGCGCGGCCTGGAGAACTCAGGACGCACGATCCGCCTGCCCGTCCACGTCGCGCAGCGCTCCCGCAAGGTTGGGCGCGTCGAGCGTGAGCTGTCCGTGCGCCTCGGTCGCGAGCCCACCCTCGAGGAGCTCGCCACGGAGACCGGACTGCCGATCGACCAGGTCGAAGAGGTGCGCCACCAGCGTGCGGCGCTCGTCAGCCTCGACCAGCAGATCGGCGAGGACGGCGACACCGCGCTCGGCGACCTGCTCCCCTCCGACGCCGAGGTGCCGGAGGAGACCGCATGGGAGAACGAGCGCGAGCGGATCGTCCACCGCGCGATCGAGCAGTTGCCCGAAACCGAGCGCAAGGTGCTCACCCTGCGTTTCGGCACCGGCCGTGAAGAGCCCCAGACGCTGACCGCGATCGGCAAGCGGCTCGGGTTCTCCGCGGAGCGCGCGTCGCAGCTCGAGCAGCGAGCGCTGAAGAAGCTCGCCGAGTCGCCCGAGCTGGCCGCTCTGCGCGAGGCTGCGTAGCTACAACCTCTGACTCACTCGACCCCCGGCACGCAGCTGTGACCGGGGGTCGGTGTGTCTCTATGCCTTCGGCGCTAGCTTTCCTTCGTGGTGCCCATGTCGAGCTTCCCCCGAGACGATCCCGGCCTGGAGAACCCGGGCTATGCCTCTCTGTCGAGCGTGCACTCGCGCTTTGCGCAGCACAGCGGTCGGGCGCTTCGCTATCCGCCCGACATCGCGCCCTTCCTGGCGCTGCCTGCAGATGCATCGAGCGATGATTGGCGGGATGCGCTCGAGCTGATGCCGGTGGGAACGGCGGTCGCGGCGATGCACGACGGCGCCCCGCTTCCAGATTCGCTGCAGGTGACGCTCACCTTCGATCTCGTGCAGATGGTCGGAGAGGACGCCTCGGGCCTGCGCGATCCGGAAGCGCTGATCCTGAGCGCGGCTGACGTGCCGGAGATGCTGGAGCTCGTTGAGCTGACCGAGCCCGGGCCGTTCTTCGAGCGGACCATCGAGCTCGGTCGCTACATCGGGATCCGGCGCGATGGGGCACTGATCGCGATGGCTGGCGAGCGCTTCCACTTCGACGGCTGGACGGAGATCAGCGCCGTGTGCACCGCGCCTGCTCATCGCGGTCAAGGGCTAGCCTCACGACTCATGTCCACGCTCGTCGCCGACATCCACGATCGCTCCGAGCAGGTCTTCCTGCATGTCCTCGAGACCAACACGGGCGCGATCCGGCTCTATCAAGAGCTCGGCTTTCGTGTTCGTCGCGCCCGGTCGCTCTCCGTGCTCATGCGCAACCGATGATCGAGTTCTAAGCTGAGCTCATAACCGGCGGAGGAGGCAGCTGGACTGATGTCGGGGAAGTCACCGTGGGAGCGCGTTATCGAAGTCACGATCGCGGTGGGCGAACGCGCGCTGGCGCCGGTCGAGCGCTTCATCGGACGGCGCTCGCTGGTCGGCGACGCCACTTTCTTCCCGGCCGAGCTTTTCCCGTGGATCGAGCACGTCGAGCGCAACTGGACGACGATCCGCGAGGAGCTCGAGACGGTGCTCGAGGACCACGAGAACCTGGCCAACTTCCAGGACATCTCCAAGGACCAGATCGAGATTACCGACGACGACCGCTGGAAGACGTTCTTCCTGTACGGCTACGGCTTCGAGGCCAAGCTCGGCGTCGAGATGTGCCCTCGCACCGCCGCGCTGATGCGCGAGATCCCCGGGATGAGCACCGCGATGTTCTCGATCCTCTCCCCACGCAAGCACATCCTCGACCACCGCGGCCCCTACAAGGGCGTGCTGCGCTACCACCTCGGCCTGATTGTGCCCGAGGACGCCGAGGCCTGCCGTATCCGCGTCGGCGAGGACGTCCGCCATTGGCAGCAGGGCAGGAGCATGGTGTTCGACGACACGTTCAACCACGAGGTCTGGAACGACACCGACGAGACACGCGTCGTGCTGTTCGTCGACGTGCTGCGCCCGCTGCCCGAGCCGGAGTCGACGCTCAACCGGCTGATCGTCAAGGCGATCGGCTACTCGCCGTTCGTGCTCGACGCCAAGCGCAATCAGGAAGCGTGGGAACGGCGATTTCGTGAGCGCCGCGGGAAGCGTGCGAGCAGCGCCTCCGAGGAGGCTCGGTCAGCCGCCTGAGACGCCGCCCCGGGTTCGCGCTAGATCGAGCTGCTTGGCAGGCCTAGCGTCTGGGTGAGTTCCGACGCGTTGTTGTTCAGCGTCGTGAACTCGCCCGTGAGGATCAGCACTCCGAGCACGATCATCACCGCCCCGCCGAACGCGATGATCACCGGGAAGTGACGCTTGACCACGGTCAGCGCGTCGGTCATCCGCTCGAACGCCAGCGCGATCAGCAGGAACGGAATTGCAAGGCCAGCAGAGTAGAAGGCGAGCAGCAGCGCGCCGTGGGCGGCTGAGCTGGAGATCGCCGCCTGTGTGAGGATCGCACCGAGTGTGATGCTCGTGCAGGGCGTCCAGGCGATCGCGAACGCCGCCCCCGCGACGATCGGCCCGCCGCGGCCGGCGAGGCGCAGCAGCGACTCAGAGTGCCACTCGCGGTTGAGCATGCCCCCGAACGGGGTCGCCAGGAAGGCGACGCCCATCAGGATGATCACCACGCCGCCGATCTGCTCGAGCGCGAGTTTGTGGGTGTTAAGCGCCGAGCCGATCACCGTCGCGCTCATGCCCAGCAGGATGAAGATCGCCGAGAAGCTCGCGATGAACAGCAGGCTGGGTTTCAGCACCCGACGAGCGCCGACGCCGCCCTGCAGATCGGCGGGGGTGACGCCGATGACCGTCGACAGGTAGCCCGGCACCAGCGGCAGCACGCATGGAGAGAGGAACGACACGAGCCCGGCGGCCAGCGCCACCGGAATGCCCACCCCGGTCGCCGTGTCCGAGGAGGAGGAGGCAAGCAGCAGAAGATGGCTCATCGCACGAACACACTGCCACGCTCGGCGATCGCGGCGCGCAGCTCGGCGACCTCGCGCTCCAGTCGGCTCACCCGCTCGTCGAGGCTCTCGTGTCCGGCGGATACCGCGGGCGCCGCCGGTTTAGGGTTCGGGTCAGCACCCGGCGCGTACGCGGGCCGGCGTCCGTCGAGGTCCGGCTCGCCTTGCAGCAGCTGCGCGTAGCGGTCCTCCTTCTGCCCTGGGCGGCGCTCCAGGCACGCTGCCAGCTCCCGCTCGATCAGTCGTGCGAGCGTGTCGTGCACGTCGGCCAGCTCGACGAACTCGTGCATGCGCTCGGCGCGCTGCTTCAGCTCACCGGGCGTCTGAGGCCCCCGCAGCATCAACACGCAGATGATCGCCTGCTCGCCGTCGTCCATCGGCAGCTCCTGGGCCAGCAGATGCCTGTACTTCGGTGCACGGCTGCCGGCGCCGCTGGCCAGGCGCGTGAGCCCACGGCGCTCCAGACGGTGCAGCGCGTCGCGGATCACCGCGTCGTCGTAGTCGACGACCGGATCGCGGTTGGTCGACTGGTTGCACGCGAGCCGCAGCGCGTTCAGCGACAACGGGTAGGCGTCCGGTGTCGTGCGCTGCTTCTCCAGCAGGCAGCCGAGGACGCGAACCTCGGCGGATGTCATGTCGGTAATCCGCATCGCTGAGCCATTTCTACCACTCGGGGGAACGCGCCGCAGTCGGTCGCGGCCTGCGCAGTTCGGTAGGCGCCAAACCGGACATCGCCGCGATCCAACAGGAGTAGCTTCGCTCGGCCGCGCGAGCGAGCACGTGTTGTGCTGGGCGACGATCGACCGGGAGACGACGCAATGGCTGCAGAGACGACGATCGAGTTGCAGCGCGGTACGCGCCTGCCGGACGGCCAGCGTCTGATCGACGCGCTGCGCGCGGACTGGCGGGTGAACCGATCGGATGGCCGCTCGCTGGTGATCGTCACGCTGTTTCGCCTGGCGCAGGCCGCCAGCGCGCAGCGCTCTGGTATGCGACTCCTTGCGCTGCCCGTGCTGGTCGTCTACAAGCTGGTCGTCGAATGGCTGCTGACGGTGGATCTGCCAGTCCGCACGCGCGTGGGGCCCGGTCTGTCCCTGGATCACGCCTACGGGATCGTCGTGCATCCCGACGCCGTGCTCGGCAGCGGCTGCGTGCTGATCCAGGGCGTGACGATCGGCCAGAAAAGCACCACAGGTGAACAGCGGGCGCCAATGATCGGCAACGACGTGACGTTCGGCGCCAACGCCAGCGCGCTCGGGCCGATCCACATCGGCGACGGTGCGCGGATCGGTGCCGGGGCGGTAGTCCTGCAGAACGTGCCCGCGGGCGCGACCGCGGTGGGTGTCCCGGCGCGGGTTATGTAGCCGCCGGGCAGCGCCGATCAGAACGCCCCGCGACGACGATCGCTCGACATCGGCGCTCGCGCGTCGCAGTGAGCGAGCGAGGCCGCCGGCTCCTCGACACACTCTAGAGTCAGCCGGATGAGCGCGCAGCCCTTCAGCCAGGGACACGCAGGCGGCGGTGGTCGCTCTGCGCGCCGGCCCGACCTGCGCCCCGAGGACATCCCCTCCACTCCCGTCTCGCTGCGACGGATCGCCAGGCTGTTCCGACCGTATCGCGCCCGCCTGAGCCTGCTGCTCGGGCTGATCTTCCTGTCCGCCGGCCTCGGCGTGATCAGCCCGTTCCTGCTGCGGGAATTCATCAACGTGGCCTACCCGCAGCACGACACGAAGCTGGTGATCGAGCTCGTCGCGGGGATGATCGCGCTGTCGGTCATCACCAGCGTGATCGGCGTGGCGCAGACCTGGATCTCGAACCAGGTCGGCCAGAGGGTGATGCACGACCTGCGCGCGGCCGTCTACGCGCACCTGCAGCGGATGTCACTCGCGTTCTTCACGCACACACGCACCGGCGAGGTGCAGTCGCGGATCGCCAACGACATCGGCGGCGTCGACAGCGTGGTCACCTCGACCGCGACCTCGATCGTCCAGAGCGTCACGACCGTCGCCGCGACCACAGTGGCAATGTTCCTGCTCGACTGGCGGCTGGCCGCCTTCTCGTGGGTGCTGCTGCCGTTCTTCGTGTGGCTGACGCGCCGCGTGGGCGAGGAGCGCAGGCGCATTCAGTCGGTCCGCCAGGGTCGCCTGGCGGACATGTCCACGCTCGTGGAGGAGTCGCTGTCGGTCTCCGGCATCCTGCTCGGCAAGACGATGGGCCGCTCGCCCGAGCTCGTACGGCGCTTCAGCGACGAGTCGGGGGAACTGGCCGATCTCGAGGTGCGCGCACGGATGGCCGGGCGCTGGCGGATGGCTTCGGTTCAGATGAGCTTCGCGATCATGCCGGCGCTCGTCTATCTGTTCGCCGGCCTGTCCGGCGGCAGCACGATCTCGATCGGCACAGTCGTCGCGTTCACCACGCTGCAGACGCGCCTGCTGTTCCCGATCCAATCCCTGCTGTCCGTGGGCCTGGAAGTGCAGACCTCGTTGGCGCTGTTCGGGCGGATCTTCGAGTACCTGGACCTGCCCGTCGACATCGTCGAGCGCCCGAGCGCCCGAGCACTCGAGGACGTTCGCGGGGACGTGCGCCTCGAGGACATCTGGTTCCGCTACGCGCCGGGCGCGTCCTGGACGCTGGAGGCGATCGGCGCCGAGATACCCGCCGGCACGCGCACCGCGCTCGTGGGCGAGACCGGGTCGGGAAAGACGACGCTCGCCTACCTCGTCGCACGGCTGTATGAACCCGAGCGCGGCTGTGTGAGCATCGACGGCACCGACATCCGTGACATGACGCTGCAGTCCCTGGCCGCGACCGTGGGTCTCGTCTCGCAGGAGACCTATCTGTTTCACGCATCGATCAGGGAGAACCTCCGCTTCGCCTGCCCGGAGTCCACTGATGAGGAGATCGAAGACGCCGCCCGCGCCGCTCAGATCCACGGGCTGATCTCCTCGCTCCCAGACGGCTACGACACGCCCGTCGGCGAGCGCGGCTACCGCTTCTCAGGTGGCGAGAAGCAGCGCATGGCGATCGCTCGCACGATCCTGCGCAACCCCCCGGTGCTGATCCTCGACGAGGCGACCTCGGCGCTCGACACGGAGACTGAGCGGGCCGTACAGCAGGCGCTCGACGAGCTCTCGCGGGGTCGCACGACGATCGCAATCGCGCACCGTCTGTCCACGATCCGCGACGCCGATCAGATTGTCGTGCTCGACGGCGGACGGATCGTTGAGCTCGGCACACACGACGAGCTCGTGCAGCTTGGCGGACGCTACGCCGCGCTGCTCAGCGGCGCCGAGGTCGGCGAGGACCGGCAGGTGGCGAGCTCGGACGCGGCGCTGGCGTAGACGCGGGAGAGGCCGGACGGCACCTCGAGTTGGGGAGCGGCGCCGAGTTGGGAGGTGTTGTGCGAGTTAGGCCGTCGCGTCGATGTTCAGGCGCACGTAGTCCACTGTTACCGGCTCTCCAAGTACCGCCAGCACTTCGTCCATGAACGGCTCGCGCAGCTCGAGCGGCAACTGCTGCACGTGCGGGCCAAGCACGATCGTCGCCAGGAACTCGCGCGGCTGCTCCGGCTGGCGTGGCGCCGGCGCCAGCCAGCAATCTGCGGATGTAAAGCCGGCGGTGAGCAGTCGCTCGCGGGTCTCCCCCGCTCCGGCGTAGTTCCACGGCGCGCGCCAGCCGATGAAGTGACGGGCATATGGTTCGTTTGCCAGCACCTCGCGAGCCTTCCCGCGCAGGATGTCGATGTTGCCCTCTCCCCCGCACTGCGCGAGGAGGCGTCCGCCCTCGCGCAAAGCCGCGCGCAGACGCGTGAACAGCCGCTCGTGGTCGGCGATCCAGTGGAACGTGGCCGTCGAGAGGATCGCGTCGACTGGCTCCGACAGCTCTAGCTCGAGCAGGTCGGCGACGCGGACATCAACGTCCGGGCCGAGTCGCTCGCGAGCGGCCGCCACCATCGAGGGCGACTCATCGACCGCGATCACACGCCCGCGCGGCAGCCGCTCGATCAGTGCCTGTGTGACACGACCCGAGCCGCAGCCGGCGTCGAGCACCGTCTCATCGCCGCGCAGATCCAGGCGCTCGAGCACCGCCAACCCGAGTGCCTCCATCGTCCCGGAGATGCGGTCATAGCTACTTCCGTCCCATTGGCGCACTGGCATACGTCCGTACGCTATCACGTACTCCAGGCGCGTGCGGCCAGTTCACCGAGCACACGCGAGAGCTGCCCCCCCTGCCAGGCGATCGGCGAGCGCAGCGGACGCCCGTCCACCCCGGCGTCCTCGACGACCAGCTCAGCGCCGTCGATCGCGCGTGCGTAGCGTTCGCCGACGGCCAGCGGATGACTGGGGTCGGCCACGTCGCGACTGGCGATCACGACACTCGGCGCCTCGAGCGAGGCGAGATCCGCGATCCGCTCGAACGGGCGCGAGCGCGGCACGACTTCCAGCGCGTCGGCGACCGCGTCCGGATGCTCGTGTGCTGCCAGGCGCTGGCGCAGCACTGTCTCGACAGTCGCGCGCCAGGACTCTGGGACCGCGGCGAGGTCGTACGCGCGCACGAAGCCGTCCACCCCACCCTCGCGCAGTCCGCTTGCGAGCGCGTCCCAGCGCGCGAGCTCCGCTTCGCTCGCGGGCCTGTCGGGCTCGAACGCGGGTGTGATGATCGCCAGCGCTGCGACCCGCGCGCGGTGCTCCAGCGCGAAGCGGATCGCCGTGTGCGCGCCCATCGACGCGCCCGCGAGCACCGCCCGCTCGATCTCGTTTGCGTCGAGTACGGCCAGCAGGTCGCCGGCGAGCTGCTCGTATCCATAGGCGCGGTCGGGCGCGGGATCGGATCTGCCATGCCCACGGGCGTCATAGGAGAGCACGCGGTGCCCCGAGCGCTCGAGCGCCCTTGAGCCCATCACCACGTAGCGGCGGGTGGCGCTCAGGCCGTGCAGGAGCACGATCGCGTTGCCGCTGCCAGCCTGCTCGCCCGACAGCGTGACGCCGCCGGAGCGGACGCTCAGCGCGCGGGACTCGTCAGGCATCCGGCATGAGCGCGAATCAGCTCGGCGGAGCGCTCGGGCCGCTCCCAGAAGAACAGATGGCCGACGCCGTCGAGGATCTCCAGGCGCGCGCCCGGTATCAGCGAGGCGATCAGACGACCGTTCTGCACCGGCAGCAGCTGGTCTGCGGTTCCGTGGACGACAAGCGTCGGTGCGCTGATGGCACCCAGGCGCGCGCTGGTGTCGTGCGCGGCGATCGCCTGCAGCTGGCGCATCACCACCGGTACCGCCACCGCCCGTCGCTGCGCGATCGCCAGGAAGCGCCCGTATCCGTCGGGGTCCTGCGCGATCGCCGGCGAGACGTTGATCTCCCATCCCGCGCGAATCGCCCGCAGGCGGTCCCCGGACATCATCGCCGCGGTCAGCCCCTGCAGCGCCGCCGGGTCGGCGAGCGCGCTGCCAGGACCGCCGCAGTACGTGCAGCCGAGCGTCAGCGTGCGAATCCTCTCGGGGTCGGAGAGTGCCATCTCCTGGGCGATCATGCCGCCCATCGAGATCCCGAACACATGCGCCGAGTCGAGCTCCAGCGCGCTGAGCAGCCCGACCGCGTCCTCGGTCATCTGGGCGATCGTGATCGGCCCCTCCAGACGCGTGCTGGCGCCGACGCCGCGGTGGTCATAGACGATCACCTCGAAGCTCGCCCGCAGCAGCTCGAGGAACGGCTCGCCCCAGTGCAGGGCGGTCCCGCTCATGCCCATGATCATCAGCAGCGGCGGTCCCGATCCACTGCGCTCGTAGTCGAGCTCGATCCCATCGACGTCTGCAATCGTCATGGCTCGATCCTATAGCCGCGATGCACCGCTCGCGCGCGATCGAGCCTGTCCGTAGTGCTCGTTAGACGGGCAACGCCAGCTGGTCGCGCGCCGCGCCGGCATCGACTCGGCGTGCATCCCCGTCCCGCGTGCCCGACACCTCAGCACCCGCCGAATCGGAGCCGAGGCCTGCGACTCGCACTCCGAGCAGCCGCACCGGACGCGGCGGTGCGTATTCGTCCAGCAGCCTTAGCGCCTGTGCTGTGATCAGCTCCACATCGCGTGTCGGCTCGCCGACCGTATGCGCACGGGTGACGGTTGAGAAGTCATCGAGCCGCACCTTGATCCCGATCGTGCGCCCCCACCGACCGTGCTTGGCGAGGCTCGCGCATAGCTCGCCCGCCATCCGCACGATCGCTGCGCGCAGCTCGGCCGGATCGTTGATGTCGCGGTCGAAGGTCCGCTCGCGCGACTCGGACACCACCTTGCGCGCGGCCCCGATCTGCCCGTCGTGCTCGAACAGCGCGCGTCGGCGCAGCTCGCGTCCGAGGTTCGCTCCGAAGCGCTCGACCAGGATCGCCTCGGGGGCGCGGCCGAGCTGCGCGAGCGTCGTCAGGCCGAGCTCGGACAGGCGCGCGGTTGTCTTCGGCCCGATCCCAGGCACGAGGCTCGGCGGCGAGGAGGCGAAGCGCGCGCAAGCTTGCTCGCGCGTCAGCACCACGAAGCCGGCGGGCTTCTCCGCGTCGGAGGCCACCTTCGCGACCAGCTTGTTCGGCCCGATGCCGACCGAGCACGTCAGCTGCAGCTCGCCGTCGATCTCGGCGAGCACGCGTCTCATCGCCGCGCGCGGTGAGAACAGGCCCTCGAGGTCGAGATACGCCTCGTCCAGCCCGACGACCTCGACCTGCTCCACGTGCGAGCGCACGATCCCCATCATTTTCGCGGATACCTCACGGTAAGTCGGGAAGTCCGGTGGAAGGAACACCGCCTGCGGGCACAGGCGCCGCGCGCGCGCCGCTGGCATCGCCGAGCCGACCCCGAAGCGGCGCGCCTCGTAGCTGGCGGTCGTGACCACGGCGCGTGGGCCGCTGCCCGCGACCACGACCGGACGTCCCCGCAGCTCCGGGTGGCGGCGGAGCTCGATCGACACGTAGAACGCGTCTGCGTCCAGGTGCGCGACGCGCAGGCTGGTGTGGGTGCTGGACACGACCGCTCGAATTTAGCGCCGGACACGGCGGAGACGATGCGGGTGTGTTGGCGCCATCGACGAGGCGCACCTCGAATGACCACTTATTACCACGATTCTGACTGGGGCGGGTACGGTATCGACATGGCCGGCCCGCTCGAGACGGAAACGTGCAGAGATTACGTGGTCCCATGCCTCAAAGCCTCAGGATGGACGGGACGCATGATCGAGCAGTACCCTGTAACCGACGGAAAGATCATTCCAGTCCCCCGTCGCGGACCGCGAGCCCGCGACCATCGTCGCGACAAGCCCCTGCTTGCCGACTACGTGCTTGAGGTCGAGCCGGGCTTTCCCGTCGCCGTCGTGGAGGCCAAGCGCGAGTACAAGCTGCCCGGTGATGGCCTGCAGCAAGCAATGCGATACGCACAGATGCTCGACCTGCCGTTTGCCTACGCCACGAACGGCAGGCGGATCGTCGAGCACGACTACGACACCGGAATCGAGCGCGACCTCGCCGCATTTCCCGCACCGGACGAGCTCTGGCAGCGCTACCGAAGGTGGAAGGGCATCATCGACGACAGCGCTGCAGAGATCTTGCTGCTGCCGTTCAACAGAGATCTGCGACTTCCCGACGGTCGTGTGAAGGAACCGCGCTACTACCAACAGGTCGCCATCGAGCGCGCGCTGCACGCCGTCCTGAGCGAACACCGCAAGCGCATACTTCTTACGCTGGCGACGGGCACAGGCAAGACCTTCCTTGCGCTGCAGATCGTCTGGAAGCTGTGGTCGAGCGACTGGTGCGCCGACCGCAAGCCGCGGATTCTTTATCTCGCCGACCGCAACATGCTCGTCGATCAACCGATCGCCCGGGAGTTCAAGCCGGTCTTCGGCGACGCGGTCTGGAAGATCCGCGGCGCGGCGAAGACCGGGCGGGAGATCTACTTCGCGCTCTACCAGACGCTGGCCGACAGCGGCGAGACGCTGGGGGTTGTCCGCGACTATCCGCCCGACTACTTCGACCTGGTCGTCGTCGATGAGTGCCATCGGGGGAGCGCTCGCGACGGGTCCGACTGGCACGCGATCCTCGAACACTTCTCGCCCGCCGTGCAGATCGGCATGACCGCCACTCCAAAGCGCGACGCGAATATCGACACCTACAAGTACTTCGGCGAACCGATCTTCACCTATTCACTTGCCCAGGGCATCGATGACGGGTTCCTCGCGCCGTATCGCGTACGACGTGTCGTGCTCAGCCCGGATGCCTCGGGCTGGTCACCGGAGCCCGGACAGATCGACCGATTCGGTCGCGAGATCCCCGACGACCTCTATGAGACGCGGCACTTCGAGCGGGTCGTCTCACTTCTCACCCGCACCGAGGCGGCCGCGCGACATCTCACCGAGTACATGAAAGGAACCGGTCGCATGGCGAAGACGATCGTCTTCTGCGTCGACGCTGAGCACGCGGATCAGATGCGCAAGGCGCTCAACAACGCCAATGCCGACATCGCCCGCCAACATCCGAACTACGCCGTGCGCATAGTCTCGGACGAGGGCGACGCCGGGCGGCTGCACCTCGGCGACTTCGCCGACCCCGAGCGTGAGACGCCGGTCATCGCAACCACCGCGCAGCTGCTTTCGACAGGCGTCGATCTGCCGACAGTGCGCAACATCGTGCTCTTCAAGCCCATTGGCTCGATCGTCGAGTTCAAGCAGATCATCGGCCGCGGGACTCGTCTGTATCCCGACGAGGACAAGCTGACATTCGAGATTATCGATTACTCGGGGGCTACCGCGCTCTTCGAGGACGCTGCGTTCGACGGTCCGCCCGAGGCGCCCCCGCTTGTCGAGGAGATCGACGGTGACGGCAAGACCATGAGCGGTACAGAGGTCTCCGAGCCCGAGCCCGCCTACGGCGAGGGGCGTGAAGAGGGCGCGGTCGGCCCGGACAGGTTGGAAGACGAAGGTGCGCGCAAGTTCTACGTCGAGGACGGCCCCGCTGCGTATGTGACGGCCGAAGGCTTCTACCTGCCTGATCTCGCGCGCGGGAGACTTGTGCTGGTCGAGTACAGCGACTACCTGGCCGGCGAGGTGCGACGCTTGTACCCGTCGGCAAGGGCGCTCCGAGCCGCGTGGCGCACAAGGCTGGGGCGTGGGGAGGTAGGGGCAGCGCTGGCCGATCGCGGCATCTCGATGGAGGAGGCCGCCGACCGTCTGGGGCTGGGGGATATGGATGCGGTCGACCTACTCGTGCACGTCGCGTGGAATGGCCCAACGATCACGCGCGGCCAGCGCGTGCGGCGCGTGCGAGCGGACCGTGCGGACTTCTTTGAGCTCTTCGTACCGGCGGCCCGCGCCGTGCTCGAGGATCTGCTCGACAAGTACGCCGACCACGGCGTCTCGCAGCTCGACGATCTCCGCGTGCTGGAGGTGCCACCTCTTGATCGCCACGGGAGCGTGGTGGACATCGCGGGCAGGTTCGGTGGCAGCGAGCGGCTGCGATCGGCGATCGATGAGATGGAGGACTTGCTCTACGCAGCGTAAGGGCACGGCCTCAGCGAAATACTCAACCAAAGTTTTACTTACACGCAGCCTACATTACATAAAACTAAAGTTACGATATAGTATATGGATGCCAGTGGACAGGCAAGACCTACGCCGTCGGCTGGCAGCCGTCGCCGCCGAGCAATCCGGTTACTTCACAGCCGCCCAGGCGCTCTCGGTCGGCTACTCCTACCAAGCCCAGAAGTTCCACGCCGACCGCGGCAACTGGCTACGGGTCGATCGCGGCCTGTTCCGGCTGCCGGAGTGGCCGGTCGGCGAGCACGACGACCTCGTGCGATGGTCCCTGTGGAGCAGGGACCGGGCGATCGTCTCGCACGAGACTGCGCTGGCCGTGCACGACCTCGGCGACGCCAATCCCGCGGCCGTGCATCTGACGGTGCCGGCGAACTTCCGCTCCCGCGTTCCGGCCGGCATACGCCTCCATCGTGTCGAGCTGCCGGCTGGCGATATCTGGCTGCGCGAGGGCTTCAAGATCACAACTTCGCTGCGTTCGCTGCTCGACGTGGCTGCGGGCACGCTCGATCTCGACCAGCTCGCGGACGCCGTGCGGCGCGCCTGCGAGCAGACACCGACGACGCGGGACGAACTGACAGCGCGGGCTGAAGAGTTTGGACCCCGCGCCGCGCTGAGAATCGAGCGCGCCCTCGGCGGCCTGATGTGAACTATGGAACCCCGGCCGCATTCCGGATGGCTCTGGAGGCACGTCTCGCCAATCGCGCCCGAGCGGCTGGCGGTCGCGAGAGCGGCACTCACGAGACCGGAGTCGACCTCAACCGGCTCCGGCGCCGAGTGGTTTTCGAACGGCTGCTCGTCAGGCTGGACGATGCGCAGCGGGGGCGCTGGGTGCTCAAGGGCGGCATGGCGCTCGAGCTGCGCTGGCGTGATCGGGCAAGAGCGACCCGCGACCTCGACCTCGCCACCAGAACGCCGGCGGCGGACGCCGATGGGCTACGAGCGGTACTCGCCGAGACGCTCGCGCGCGATCCACACGGCGATTGGTTCCAGTTCATGCTCGGCCCGGCGCAGACGTTGACGGCCGATGCAGCTGGGCGGCCGGGCTGGCGCTTCCCTGTGCAGGCTAGCCTCGCTGGACGGCAATTCGCCCAGGTCACTATCGATGTGGTGGCGCGCGCCGAGGAGATCGGCAGCACCGAGCGCATCCCCCTACCGGATGCGCTCGCGTTCGCCGGTATCCCACCCGCGAGCTTCGAGGTCGTCGATCGCAATCAGCACTTCGCGGAGAAGCTGCACGCGCTGACCCAGACGTACGGCGACCGTCCTAACACACGCACCAGAGATCTGGTTGATCTACTGATGCTTGTCGAGGATGGTCTGCAACCGACGAGCGGGCTTCATGCGAGCGTGAGGCACGTGTTCGCTGTGCGGGGCACACACGAGGTTCCCGCAGACGTTCCCGATCCGCCGCCGGATTGGGCTGAGACCTATCCGGCACTGGCCGCCGATCTAGACCTCGACGCCAAGACGATCGACCGCGCCATGAAGGATCTGCGCGTCTTCTGGACGCTTGTCCGCTCGACCGAGGAGACCTGAATGCCCAAACGCTCCAAGCCCGCCCCATCGACGACGCCACAGGCCAAGCTAAGCGGTGTCATCAAGACCGTACGCGACACGATGCGCAAGGACGCGGGTCTCAACGGGGACCTCGACCGGATCCCTCAGCTCGCGTGGCTGTTGTTCCTCAAGGCCTTCGACGGCCTCGAGCAGCGACGGGAGATCATTGAAGGCTCGAGCTTCGCGCCGGCGATAGCAGAGCCCTACAGATGGCGGGATTGGGCGGCCGACCCAGTGGACGGTCGCACCGGGGAGACGCTGATCGACTTCGTCAATATCCAGCTGCTGCCCTACTTGCGCAGCCTGACCGGCGCCAGCCCCGACGATCCGCGCGATGTACTCGCGGCGGTCTTCAAGGAGACCTTCAACCGGATGCTCTCCGGCTACTTGCTGCGCGACGTGCTCAACAAGATCGACGAGGTCAACTTCGCCTCCTCGGACGACATCCACACCATGGCTCACCTCTACGAGTCGATGTTGCGCGACATGCGCGATGCCGCCGGCGACTCCGGCGAGTTCTACACCCCCCGCCCTGTGATCCGCTTCATGGTCGAGCAGGTAAACCCGACCCTCGGCGAGCGCATCCTCGACCCCGCGTGCGGGACGGGCGGCTTTCTCGTGGAGGCCCTGGAGTACCTCAGGCCAACGCTTTCGAGCGTCGAGGAGGTGCGGGCACTCGAAGGCGACCTCCGCGGTATCGAGAAGAAGCCCCTCCCCTATCTCCTCGGGATGATGAACCTGCTGCTGCATGAGGTCCAGCAGCCCCATCTCCAGCGAATCAACGCTCTCGCGCGCTCGGTCACTGAGATCCGCAAGGCGGACCGCGTCGACGTCGTCTTGACCAACCCGCCCTTCGGCGGCGAGGAGGAGAAGGCGATCCAGGCTAACTTCCCTGATGCAACTCGTACCGCCGAGACCGCGTGGCTTTTCATTCAGCTCGTGCAACGCGTGCTCGACCGCGGTGGGCGCTGCGCGATCGTGGTGCCCAACGGGGTTCTCTTTAGCGGAGGCGTCGGCGCGAAGATCAAGGAGCGTCTACTGGCGGACTGCAACCTCCATACCGTGGTGCGACTGCCGCAGGGGGTATTCGCCCCTTATACGACTATTCCCACGAACATCCTGTTCTTCGAGAAGACGGGGCGAACCAAAGAGATCTGGTTCTATGAGCTGCCTCCGCCAGAGGGCCGCAAAGGCTATACAAAGACCCGCCCGCTTCGCTTCGAGGAATTCGCCGATTGCACAGCATGGTGGGAAGGAACGTCCCGCAAGGGCCGCAAGGAGAGCGAGCGAGCGTGGCGCGTACCGCTCGCCGAGGTCGAGGCAAGCGAATACAACCTTGATCTACGCAACCCCAACCGTCCCGGTGATCTCACGTACCGCCCGCCAGCAGAGCTCCTAGCCGAGCTGATGGAGACCGAGGAAGAGATCATGCGGGTTCTCTGTGAGATCGAGGAAGAGCTGGCGACGTGATGGGCTCCATCGAACGGAGACATATCGGTGAAATCGCAAGACTTGAACGGCGTGCTGTCGATGTTGACGTGAGTCACGAGTACCGCGAGATCGGCATTCGCTCTTTTGGAAGAGGCGTCTTCCAAAAGGAGCCCGTGAGTGGTGCCACGCTCGGGGCGAAGCGAGTATTTCGGATCGAGCCCGGCGACCTCTTGCTCAACAACGTCTTCGCCTGGGAGGGAGCAATTGCTGTTGCTGAAAAGGATCACGAGGGGCTTATCGGCTCGCACCGCTTTATGACCTATGTTGTGGATCGCGATCTGACAGACCCACACTATCTCCTCTACTATTTTCTGAGTGACTCTGGACTAGAGTCGATTCGCCGCGCATCACCCGGTTCGGCTGGGCGCAATCGCACACTGGGCATCGAAGCATTCGAGTCACTTGAGATCCTGCTGCCACCGATCAGCGTGCAACGCCAGATCGCATCTCGCCTTAACGTAGTCCATTCCGCGATACAGAAGGTCAGATATTGCCAGTCAATCACGGCGGAGCGGGTCACCGCAGTCATTACCGCGCTCGCGACGCGAGCCGATCTCTCCGACGGGCAGAAGGCGGAACATGGCTGGCGACGGCGCGCGCTTGGCGAATTCCTTACCCCGTCGGATAGCAACGAGGCGGTCTCCCCTGATGGCACTTATCAAATCGCTGGTGTTTACAGTTTCGGGAGAGGGCTCATCGATCGCGGAACGATCGGTGGCGTCGATACAAAGTATCGCTCCCTTGCACGCCTGGAGGAGGACGACATCATCATCAGCCGCCTCGGAGGGTGGGAGGGCGCCGTTGCGATCGTACCGAAGCAATTTACCGGCGCATACGTCTCAGCTGAGTATCCTGTATTTACTCCCGATCGAGCGATCGTCGATCCGAACTATTTCGCTGGGATCGCCAAGTCACCATGGCTATGGGACGCTATCGCAGGGTCCACGCGCGGCAGCATGGCACGACGCAAGCGTATTAAGGCCGAGCACTTTCTCTCGGTTGAGGTTTGGCTGCCTTCGTTGACGGAGCAGAATCGAATTGCGTTGTTGATCAACAAGGCGCTCATCGCGGAGGGCTTTTTGCAACATAGCCGTAATCTGGCAGCTGCGCTGGGACCGGCCGCCCTCAACGAGGCATTTGCGAATTTGGCGTAACCACGCTCCGCCACTCATCGCCAGCAACGATCACATGATCGAGGAAACGCAGCCCGACGACCTTCGCCGCCTGCGTCAGCTCCGCAGTCGCGCGCCGGTCGGCTTCGCTCGGGGTCGAATCGCCCGACGGATGGTTGTGCGCAACGGCGAATGCACGACCATCGTGTCTTAGGACGGCGTTGAGGATGTCGCGGAGGGGAAATAGCGATCGGTCGATTGAGCCCTCGGTCAGCACAACCGTTCGGATGACGCGATGCCTGTTATTGCAGACCACGACAACCACGCGCTCCCGGCGCAGACCCGCCAGCTCTGGGCCCACGTAGCTAGCCACGTCTGCGGCACTGCGCAGGATGATCGTCTCGGGCGTGCCATCAGCGAGCCGGCCCAGTCGAAACGCGGCGAGGATTGCTGCCGCCTTGGCCGCACCGATGCCGGACCGCTGAGCCAACTCCTCAGGCCGCGCGCTGGCGAGCGCTGAGAGGGCGCCATATTCGCCAAGCAACGACGTGGCCAGGTCGAGTGCGCTCTTCCCTTGGCGACCGTTGCGCAGGATGATCGCCAACAGCTCGCGCTCGCTCAGGGCTTCGGGCCCATGCTGAAGCAGTCGCTCACGCGGACGCTCTTGCGGGGGCAGATCGGCGAGGATCGTGGCCATCTCATCACTTTATGAGGCGAGTGCGACGGAAAGCTCTGGAGTGAGCGCCCGGCCCGGCCGCACCCTCATGAGAGGCCAATCTAACGTTCGACTAGAGGGTCAGCGCATGCTCATGGCACACGCGGCGCGAGCAGACGGCGCCCGCTCCGGCGATCACCGGCGCATCAGCGCGTCATCCTGGGGCGGGAACGTCGGCGCGAGCAGCTCGCTGCGCGACGCGACCCCGAGCTTGCGGTAGATGTGGCGTGCGTGGGTGCGCACCGTCTCGATGCTGACGTGAAGCTCGGCTCCGATCTGCGCGTTCGAGCGTCGCTGCTGCAGCAGCGCGAGCACGTCGGCCTCTCGCGCGGTCAGCAGCCCGGAACCAGCCCCCCCGTCGGCCTGACGCGGCGTCAGCTGCAACCCACGTGAGGCGAGGTGCACGGCGTTGAGCACGTCGCGCGCCTGGGTGGCCTTCGCCAGACAGGCTGCGGCGCCGAACGCGAGCAGCTGTGCACACTCGACACTCGACGGCCGGTCGCCCAGCAGCAGGAGATGTGTACGGGGATGCTCGGTGGTGAGCACTCGCACGTCGACCGGGCTCTGCAGCGAGCCTGCGTCGATGATCGCAACGCTTGGACGGTGCGCGCGAAGCACCGTTGCCAACTGCGACGGGGCGACGTCGTCGGCCACCAGCCGGAGGCTCGGTTCGTCTTCGATGATGCCGCGCAAGCCCCGCGCCACGAGGTCATCGAAGCGGCCCACAGCCACGGTTGTCAAGCTCGTCTCGCCCACGGTCCTCTGCTCATCCTATCGGCAAACGCCGAAAACGGGTGAGGTGTGCATCACCCGCCACTAACCCGGCGAGTAACCCGAAGATCACCCTCAGAGACGGCCCCACGCAGGCCATGCGCGCCGTTATGTCTGCAACGGTGTAAGAAACACGTCCCCGACCGTGGAGGCCAGGGAACGATGCCGTGCAGCGCGTCGTCGTCCCGCGGGGACGCGACCCAGGGAACGGGAGAGAAATTGCCGATTCGCCACAACCGAGAGCCGCAGCGCCCGGGGCCTGCGCCGCGGGGATCGGATGCGCGCTCGCGACGCTGCGAGCGTCACCGCGCTTGGGGTCGGTGGACAACGCTCCTGCTGCTGGCAGTGCTCGCCTTTACAGCTTTTCAGGCGCCCAGCGGCCAAGCCCGGGGCGCCCACGAACGGTCCCCCGAAGAAGAAGCGGCGCTGGTCGCGAGCAAGGAAGCCGCACAGGCCGAACATGCAGAACTCGCGGCCGCTCGGAAGGCGCAGCTCGCGGCTGAACGGAGCGCCGCGAGGAACGCCGCGCTGGCTGAAAAGAAGGCGGCGAAGACGACCAAGGAAAGCCAGCGGTCGGTACAGAACGCCAGCAGGCCGCGGGAACACGGCGGCGTGACGGTCTCATGCACGGAGGTCAGTTGGAAGTTCTGGAAATTCCCCGGTGGGAGCAACACGGTCAAGCACGTGGTCACCGTCAAGAACATCGAAACCGGCGAACGCCTGAAGTTCCGCGGGTCGCTCACCTTCGATGGCGAAGAAGGCGAAACCGTGACGTCGTTCAACCTACCTCCAGGGTCGTACAAGATCGATAGTTGGGCGAAGTGGAAGGGCAACGGGATCAGAGGCGGGTTCGACATCCTGGGCAGCGTGACGTGCGGCCCCACCCCGGGCTTCTCGATCGAAAAGCTCCAGCGGCTTGATGGCAAAGGCACGTTCACGAAGTCAACGCTCGAGGGCCAGGTCGGCGAGACCGTCGAATACGAGATATTGCTCGATAACACCGGCAACGTGCCGCTGACGTTCGAAGCCTTGACTGACAACAACTGCGATGAAGGCACGATCTCGGGCGGGCCCGGGCTCGGCCCACTTGTGCCGGGCGCCTCGGCGACGTACACGTGCACCCATGTTCTCAGCGCCGGCGACCGTGCGGCGGGCTCGCACTCCAATGCGGCCCGGAGCACCGGTGCGCCGCCCGAAGGCGACGGCTTCCCGATCACGCACATCTCGAACACGGTGATCGTGACCGTTGCCAATCCGGCGCCCGCGTTCACGCTCGAAAAGCTCCAGCGGGTTGCCGGGACAGGGTCGTTCACCACGGGGACACTGGCTGGCCAGGTCGGCCAGATCGTTGAATACGAGGTAATCGCCAAGAACACCGGCAACGTGTCGCTGACGCTGGGAGAACTGTCTGACTCACAGTGTGATCCCGGGACGATCGCCGGCGGACCGGCCGGCGGGACTCTCGCGTCGGGCGCATCGGCGACCTACACCTGCAGCCACGTCCTGAACGCCGCCGACCTCGCAGCGGGCTCCTACTCCAACACGGCCACACTCACGGGCACGCCGCCCGAAGGCGGTGGCGCTCCGATCACCCAGACCTCCAACACCGTCGTCACCACCGTCTCCGCAGCCCCGCCGTCAGGTGGTGGAGGATCGCAACCACCGGGCGGCAGTACCGGTGTGCTCGGCTCGTCGGTCACGCAGCCTCCCGAGACGGGCGTGCTTGCAACGTTGCTGTCGAGTGCCCCCGGATTGAAAGCCCCCCAGGGCTGCGTGCGCAACCGCTTTCGGGTGAGCGTGAAGTCGGCGGCGGTACACAGCGTCACCTTCTACCTCGACGGACACAAGCTGAAGACGCTCACCTCCAAGAACGCCCACAAGGGTCTGCTGAGCATTCAGATCGACCCCGCCAAATGGGAGATTGGCCCGCACCGGCTGATGGCGAAGATCACGATGAACACCCCGGTGTCGGGCAAAGCCGTGAAGGCCTCGCGAACGGCAAGGCTCGTGCGTTGCCGCGCCGCGCTGCTGACGCCTAAGTTCACGGGCTAGGCGGTCGATCGTGTCGGCAGCTCGCACGCGCCGGCGCCGCGCTCAGCTGGTGGCGCTCATGATCGCGGCGTTCGCGCTGTCGGCGCCGGGCGCGCGCGCAGCGCCGGCGGCCCTGCCGGCGGGCACGGCGGTTACCCGCCTTTCCGATCTGCACACTGTCTCGCACTGGGCATACCCGACCTCCGAAGCTCAGGTCCGCGTAGCGCCGACGCGACATGCGCGCGTGGCGGGACGGCTGCACTTCCTTACCGCAGATGGGCAGGCCCAGCTGTACGTGGCGCTCCTCTCGGCGCGGCTGAGCTCCGGCGAAAGCTGGATCGAGATCGAGCTGCCGGCGCGACCGAACGGGCAGACCGGCTGGGTGCCCAGCGCGGCGCTCGGGGCGATGCATGCCGTGAACGGCTATCTGCTGATCAATCGCCGCACACTGCGGGCCACCCTGTTCCGTGACGGCCGCGAGATCTTCCACGCCCCGGTCGGCATCGGCAAGGCAGGCACAGTCACACCGGCAGGCCGTTTCTACGTGGTCGAGAAGCTGCGCACCGAGAACGCCCCGGTGTACGGTCCGCTGGCACTCGGCACCAGCGCATACGCGCCCACGCTCAGTGAATGGCCCGGCGGCGGCGTGGTCGGAATACACGGGACTGACGAACCGCAGCTGATCCCTGGACGGCCATCGCACGGCTGCATCCGCATGCGCAACGCCGATATCGTGCAGCTGTGGCGCACGATCACTCCCGGCACGCCGATAGAAATCATCTGAAAGGAGCAACGGCAGGCACCTGTTGAGCGCGTCGAATGCTCCGCGGGTAGCTTCCGGAACAGTCATGGACTTGACCTTCAGCCCCCAAGAGACGGCCTTTCGTGACGAGTTGCGTGGCTGGCTGGCCGGCAACGAGCCCGGTGCTCCGCCGCCCGAGGACGCCGGCGATGACGCACATTACGCCTGGCGGCGCAACTGGCAGCGGCGTTTGTACGACGCCGGCTGGGCTGCGCCCGCATGGCCGACGCAGTACGGCGGACGTGGCGCCTCACAGACCGAGTCGGCGATCTACTTCGAAGAGCTCGGGCGTGCTCGTGTTCCGGCTGCGGCAAACACGCTTGGCCTGTTGCTAGGCGGACCGACGCTGATGGTTTGGGGCACGGACGAGCAGAAGGAGCGCTACCTGCCGCCGATCCTCTCCGCCGAGGAGATCTGGTGCCAGGGTTTTTCCGAGCCCGAGGCCGGCTCCGACCTCGCGGCGCTGAAAACGAAGGCTGTCAAGCACGGCGAGGAGTGGGTGGTGACGGGCCAGAAGGTGTGGACCAGCGGCGCCCAGTACTCGAAGTGGTGCATGCTCGTGGCGCGCACGGACTCCGAGGTCCCCAAGCACAAGGGCCTCACGTACTTCCTGATGGACATGGAGCAGGATGCCGTTCAGGTGCGCCCGCTGCACCAGATCACTGGCGAAGCCGAGTTCAACGAGCTCTTCATCGAGGAGGCCCGGATCCCCGATGCGAACGTCGTCGGCGGCGTCGGCAACGGCTGGAAGGTCGCGCTCACGACGCTGATGAACGAGCGTGCGGGCCTCGGCTTCGCGCTGCAGATCCGCTTGCGCCAGATGCTCGACGACGTGATCGCGGTGGCGGCGGAGAAGGGCATGCTCGAGAACGCGCTGTACGCGGACGCGATCGCGGAGCTGCACGTGCGCTGCGAGGCGATCCGCCTGCTGGCGTGGAAGGGGCTCACGGACGCCGAGCGCTACGGACAGCCCGGCCCGGAGGGCTCGCTGGTCAAGTGGCTGTGGTCCGACACCAACCAGCGCGCCACGCAGCTGGCGGCCGACGTGATCGGCCCCGAGGCTCTGAAGATGGGCACTACCTGGAGCTATGAGCTGCTCCGCGCGCGCGGCAACACGATCGAGGGCGGAACCACCGAGGTGCTGAAGAACATCGTGGCCGAGCGCGTGCTTGGACTCCCTCGACTGAAGGTGGCGGTGTAGCCATGGATTTCGGATTCTCTGATGACCAGCGCGACATCCAGCGGACCGCCCGCGACCTGCTCGCCGAGCGCGCGAAACCGGAGCGGGTACGAGCGCACGCTGAGGCCGGCACGACCGACAAGGCGCTGTGGAGTGAACTGTGCGAGCTCGGTTGGCCAGGCATCGCGATCTCTGAGCAGTACGGCGGGCAGGGCCTCGGCCGGATCGAGTTGTCGATCCTGTGCGAAGAGCTCGGGCGCTCGGTGGCGCCAGTGCCGTTCCTGCCGAGCGTTATGGCTGCGACGCTAATTGAGCAGGCTGGCTCCCCTGAGCAGCGTGAACGGTGGCTGCCGGGGCTCGCCAGCGGCGAGATGATCGGCGCGCTCGGCGCCGGGGCCGACGGGATCGGCGAGCTCGTGATCAGCGGCGCCGAGGCACAGGTGATCGTGCTCGTGGAAGACGACGGCAGCGCACGCATACTCGACGCCGCGCAGGCGCAGGTCAGCCCTTTCACGGCGATCGACCCGACCCGTTCGGCGGCGCGTGTGAGCGATTCGCACGACGCCGGTGAGCAGCTGCCGGAGGGCTGTGCGGGTCTTGGACGCGCGCTCGTCGCGACCAGCTCTGAGCTCGTCGGCGTGTGCGATCGAGCGCTGCACATGACGCTCGAGTTCGTCAAGGACCGCAAGCAGTTCGGCGTGCCGGTGGGCTCCTATCAAGCCGTCTCGCACCGCTGCGCGCAGATGCTGCTAGACACCGAGAAGGCGCGTTCGATGACCGCGTTCGCCGCGTGGACAGCCGACTCCGACCCGGAGCGCCTTGCCGAAGCGGCGGCGATGGCCAAGGCTGCCGCGTCGGATGCGGGGCGCGAAGTCACTGCGGGCGCGATCCAGATGCACGGCGGCATCGGCTTCACTTGGGAGGGCGACGTGCACTGGCTGTACAAGCGCGCCCAGATCGACTCGGCGCTGCTCGGCGGTGCATCGCGTCATCGCGCACAGCTGGCGAGCATCCTCGCGGGTCGCGTGAGCGCCTCGACCGCCGCCTGAGCGCGTGTCGAGCCCTGCTACTTATGCGGCCTTCCTGCGAGGCATGAACGTTGGCGGTCATCGGCTGACCAACGACGAGCTGTTGGCTCACTTCGAGGAGCTCGGCTTTCATGGGGTCTCGACCTTTCGAGCGAGCGGCAACGTCGTGTTCGCCGGAGCCGCCGCAGACAGCGGCGCGGTGTCCGACGCGGCGATGCAGGAGCGCATCGAGCACGGCCTCGCGCAAGCGCTCGGATACGCCGTGCCGACGTTCATTCGCTCTGCCGAGGAGGTTCGTGCGATCGCTGCGCTGGCGCCGTTCGATGCCGATGAACTCGCGGCGTCGAAAGGCAAGCTGCAGGTTGCGCTGCTAGCGGCTGCACCCCCACGACGCGCGCGCGAGGAGATTCTGTCGCTCGCGGGCGCGTCGGACCGGCTCGCGATCCACGCGAGCGAGCTGTACTGGCTGCCCAGCGGCGGAGTGCTCGATTCAGGGCTGGACATGAAGCGGATAGAGCGAGTGCTCGGGTCAACGACGATGCGAACGAAAGGGACGATCGAGCAGATCGCGAGCCGACACTTCGCCGGGTAGGCTCTCGCCGAGAACGAGCGGAGGAGGAGGCAGGATGGTTCAGGTCTCGCCCAGGGGACGCAACCCATTCGATGAGGCCGACGTCGAGCGCGACGCACACGGCGTGGCCCGCTATCTGAACCGGCCCGCCTCGCTGGTTGCGCTGCTGCAGGCGAGCGTGGAGCGCGATGCGAGCGCGACCGCCGTGCTCGAGGTGGGCGGCGAGGGAATCACCTATGGCGAGCTGTGGCAGCGCGCGACGCGCGTGGCTGGAGGTCTGCGCGGTCTGGGCGTGCAGCGTGGTGATCGCGTGGCGATTCGGCTCGGCAACGGGATCGGCTGGGTGCTCGCGTTCTTCGGCGCGCAGCTGGCCGGCGCCGTCGTGGTACCCGTGAACACACGCTTCACCGAGGACGAGGTCGCCTACGTGGTGGGCGACTCGGGCGCCGTGTACACGTTCATGCCCGACCAGGACCTGCCGCACGGCGAGCCGCTGATCGTCGATGACCTGACGCCGGATGACCTCGCAGCGATCTTCTACACGAGCGGCACGACCGGCTTCCCCAAGGGAGCGATGACCTCGCACGGCAACTTCACCACCAACAGCGAGAACGCGCTTCGCTGCCTGGCAGTGGATCGCTCGGAGGGCCCGGAGATCTCAACGCTCGTGTCCGTGCCGTTGTTCCACGTCACCGGCTGCAACAGCCAGCTGATCCCGTTGCTGGAGTTCGGCGGCCGCGTCGAGATCCTGTCCGGGCCGCTCGACTTCGACGGCTTCTTCCGCGCCGTCGGCGAACACGGTGTCAACCAGCTCGTGTCTGTGCCGGCGATCTACCACGCGGTGGTCAACCACCCGAAGTTCGCCGACCTGGACGTCAGCCGCGTGCGTTGGCTCTCCTACGGCGGAGCGCCGATCGCCGAGAGCCTCGTCTACCGCATCCAGGAGGCGTTCCCGAACGCGCGCGTAGGAAACGGCTTCGGCCTCACAGAGACGTCCTCGCTGACATCGTTCCTGCCGCACGATGAGGCGGCCGAGCACGCCGACTCGGTTGGTTTCGCGATGCCGGTTGTCGACCTCGCGGTGGACGATCCCGATCCCGACACCGGCGTTGGCGAGCTGCTGGTGCGCGGGCCGAACGTCGTGCAGGGTTACTGGAACAAGCCGCAGGAGAGCGCCGAGACGTTCGTGGACGGTTGGCTGCACACGGGCGACGTCGCGCGTATCGACGCCGACGGCCTGCTGTACATCGTCGACCGCAAGAAGGACATGATCAACCGCGGCGGCGAGAACGTGTACTCGATCGAGGTCGAGAACGCGCTCGCGGGCGCGCCGGGCGTGGGCGAGGCGGCGGTCGTCGCGGTATCGGACGAGATGATGGGCGAGAAGGTCGGCGCCGTGCTGGTGGGGCGCCCCGGGGAGGAGTTGGATGTGGCAGTGGTGATCGGCCACGTCCGTGAGCAGCTCGCGGACTTCAAGGTCCCCCAGTACGTGGCCGTGCGTGCGGAGCCGCTGCCGCGCAACCCGGCAGGCAAGATCTTGAAGGCCCAGCTGCGTGAGCAGACGAGTTGGGGCGAGCCGCTTCGCTGAGCAAACGAGGGAGGGACACGTGGCGAGGGTAGAGACAGTCCAAGGGGCAGTCGAGGAGCAGGAGCTGGGGGTGGTGTTGGCGCACGAGCATGTGCGCTTTCGTGACGAGGCGGTCGCGGCCCAGTGGCCGGGCCGCTACGACGAGCAGCTCGAGCTCGACGCCGCGCTGGTCGCGGTGCGCGCCGCCAGCGACAGGGGCGTGCAGACGATCGTCGATCCGACGGCGATGTACGGCGGGCGCGACGTGAACTTCATGAAGCGGGTGGCGGACGAGACGGGCGTGAAGATCGTGGCGTGTACGGGCATCTACAGCTACGACCATCTCCCCCACTACTTCGAGAACCGTGACGTGGACGTGATGGCGGACCACTTCGTCGAGGACATCGAACAGGGGATCCAGGGAACCGACATCAAGGCCGCTTTCCTGAAGTGCGCCGCGGACGCGCCCGGCGTCACCGAGCGCGTCGAGAAGATCCACCGGGCCGTCGCCCGGGCGAGCGTGCAGACCGGCACTCCGATCATGGCCCACTCGATGCCGGCGGTGGACACGGCACCACGGCAGATCGAGATCTTCAAGCAGGAAGGCGTCGACCCGGCGCGCGTACAGATTGCCCACTGCGGCGACACCGACAACGTCGGCTACATCGAGGCGCTGATCGAGCAGGGCGTGTACGTGGGGCTGGACCGCTACGGCCTGGAGATGTACCAGCCGATCGCCTCACGCAACGCAACCGCTGCGGAGCTGCTGCGGCGCGGGCACGCGGAGCGGTTGATCATCTCCCAGGACTTCTGCGCGACGATCGACTGGTTCCCGCCCGAGGCCGAGCCGATGTTCGAGAGCAGCGGCGCGATCCGCAACTGGTCGATGACGCTCGTGTTCGACGAGGTCGTGCCCGCTCTGCGCGAGCAGGGCGTGATGGACGACGAGGTATTCGCCACCATCTTCCGCGAGAACCCGCGCCGCTGGCTGACGGCCTGAGCGCACGGACGAGGTCAGACGGGAGCGAGCAGCAGCTCCGGTCCCTCCTCCACCCCTGCCTTGTTGACAACTGGGTTGGCCGCGTGCGCGCTCAGCCGCTCGGTGGGAAGTGCTCCGCACAGCGCGAGCGCGTCATCCGCGCCGAGGGCTGGATCGAGCCACGCTCGCTGAGCGTCACGGTCGGCGAGGATCACGGGCATGCGATCGTGGATCGGTGCGGCTACGCGGTTCGGTGCCGAGTCGCATGTCAGCAGCGCGACGCTGTGAATCCAGCTGCCATCGATCTTCGCCGGCGTCCACAACGCAGCGAACGCGAACGGCACGCCCCCATCCACCTGGAAGTGGAACGGTTGACGGGGCTCGCTGCGCTTCTCCGGTTTGAGCCACTCGAAGTAGCCGTCGGCGAGCTGCAGCGCCCGGCGCGAGGCCTTCGGAACCAGGTTGCGGTAGGCCGGCTTGGACGCGGCCGTCTCGACCCGTGCGTTGATCATCTTCGCCGAGCTCTTGAGATCTGTAGCCCAGTGCGGCACCAGCCCCCACCGCAGCAGCTGGGCTTCCGGCTCGCCGCGCGGCGCGACGATCGCCAGCACCTCTTCGGTCGGCGCGATGTTGAACCGCCGCGTCCCCGCGTCCCCTTGGATCGGCACCCTGAAGCGGTCGTTCAGTTCTTCAGGCCCGGCGGTGTTCGTGTAGCGGCCGCACATGGTTCGAGGATATGCCCTCCGGTGGGCGCCAGCCGGTAGCGGCGCGGCCGCGAGCTAACGACGAGCGGTAGAGGGCCGTCCGGCTCGCGACCTAGGCCGCGAGCCGGACGGGGAGCAGCTTGAGCTGGTTGATGAAGGGTGACTCGACGTACGCGGGGCTGCCCGCGATCGTCATCTGGGGATAGCGCGCGAGCGTCTCCTCGAGCATGATCTTCAGCTCCAGACGCGCCAGCGCGGTGCCCAGGCAGAAGTGCCGGCCGCCGGCGCCGAACGCCTGGTGCTCGGACCGAGCCCGGGGGACGCTCGCCTCCGACGAGCATCCCCGGTTCGACCAGCGGCGCACGTCGAACCGATCGGGGTCCTCGTAGCGCGTCTCGTCGCGATTGGATGAGACGTACCACATGACGACCTTCTCGCCCTCGCGGATCTTCTGTCCGTGGAGCTCGGTGTCGCGCGTAGCGGTGCGGCGGAAATGCGCGAACGCGGGGAACATCCGCAGCGACTCCTCGACCGCGCCCGGGACCAGTGACGGATCCTCGACCAGTAGTTGCATCTGCTCGGGGTCTTCCATCAGCGCACGCATGCCGCTGGCGTAGGTCGCCTTGGTGCTGTCGTTGCCGGCAGCCATCAGCAGGAAGAAGCCCATCACGATCTCGTGTTCCTCAAGGCGCTGCCCGTCGACGTCGGCGTGCACAAGCAGGCTCGTCAGATCGTCGGTCGGGTTCTCACGGCGCTCAGCGATCAGCTTCTGGCAGCGCTCGAAGATCTCGGGTACGTCCGCGGCGAGCACGCCGTCGACGCCGTCGGGGTTGAGATCGAGGTCGCCCGCTCCGAGCGTCGAGTTCATCAGCCTCGCCCACACCGCGTCGTCCTGCTCGGAGATCCCCATGAAGCTGCCGATCACCCGCGAGACGATCGGCTGCGCGACATCGCTGACCAGATCACACATCTCCTGTCCGTCGAGACGCTCCAGCACCCTGACCGCGATCGCGCGGATCTCGTCCTCGTGCGCCGCGATCCGCCGTGGCGTGAACCCCGCTTGGAACAGTGCCTTCAGACGATCGTGCTTTGGCGGGTCCATGCCGATGAACATCGCCCGCGTCAACTCGAGCGGGAACACCGCGGAGACCGCCGTGACGCCGCCGAGTTCCGAGGAGTAAGTCTGCCAGTCGCGGCTGACCGTGTGGATGTCCTCGGCTGTCGTCACCGACCAGTAGCCGGCCTCGGTGGGGAACTCACTGATGTGCTCGGTCCGATGGATCGGACATTCGCTGCGCATCCGCGCGAACAACTCGTGTGGCGGGCCGTCCTCCCAGTGCTCGCGCTCGCCGACGAGCACGCCGTCCAGGTCACTGCCTACCGCCGCCATCCGAACCTCCATGGGATCATCGCCGCAGGACGCGCTTACATGCTACTGGCTGTACGGCCAGGATGGGTCGAGCTGGTAGGGGCTCCTCCCAGTTTGCGGCTGCGGGACCAATCCGCGCAGAGCGCTGGCTAGTGCTGTGCGGTGAGCGACGGTGTCTGCTCGTGCTCGATGACGAGCTCGCCGACGGTCAGGCGCCCGACCCGCAGCTGATCGATCTCGAGCGAGCGGATTGCCCCGCGACGGATCGCCAGACGCCCGATGGCGAGCGCCCCGACAGCCACCGCTCCGCCCGCGGCTGCTCCGATCGCGATCGCGCCCAACGATGCGGCGCCGATCGCCCCAACAGCGACTCGGCCACGCTGCTGGCGGTCAACGAACATGGGTTTGCGGCTGACGCAGGGCCCGGCCGGCGAACACAAGCTGGCTGGAGAGGTGGGCTTCGACGGTATCGAGGTTGTGTTCGCCCGGATACACGGCGCTTCTGGCGTCGGCGCCCGCGGCGCGCAGCGCTGCCGCAAACGGGGCATCCTCGGCGGGATCGGCGATGTGATCGGATTCCCCTCCGTAGATGAACGCATGCAGGCCCAGCTGTGAGATCACCGGTCGGTCGGCGCGCAGGTCGTCGTCGAGCCCGTTGAAGAAGCTGAGCCAACTCTCGACGACGCCGAAGCGATAGGGGTTCGCGAGGGCGATATTCATCGCGCCGTATCCGCCCATTGAGTCGCCGGCCACGGCGCGTGCGTCGCGGCCGGCGATCGTGGGCAGTGCACGATCGATCATTTCCTGGACTTCCAGGATGTAGCTTTCGTAGCGCATACCGCCGTTGTTGCGCCAGTTGTTGGTGCCCGGTCCACCTTGGATCATTACGGCGATCAGCGGCGGGATAGCGTGGCGCGAGATCAGCCGGTCGAGCTCCTGCTGCAGCCCGATCTGCAGGAACGCTGTATCGGACTGTTCGTTGCCGGTCAGCAGATACAGCACCGGATAGTGGCTGGTGCTGCGGTCATAGCCGGTCGGCAGGTAGGCGAGGAACGACCCGGTCCCGTGCAGCGCGAGCGAGTGGTACTGAGCGCCGACGATCGAGCTTCCGGCGCTGTCCTGGCTGACCGCCTTGATCGTCGGCAACGGCGCGACCGGGAGCGCGTCCGTGGCGATCGCCGCGGCAGGCGCGACGACGGGTGCCGTTTGCAACCCGAGCAGACGGTCGACGGTCGGCTGCCCGCCGAGCGCGAGCGCGAGGCAGACGACGGCGAGCGCGCTGAGCAGCACGCCGATCAGCAGCGCCCGCGCGCGTCGCGGCCGCGAGGACGCGGGAGCCGGCGCTGCGGCCTCCCTGCGCGGCGGGAAGGCGGGCACCCAGGACGGCGGCAACACCTCGGCCGCAACCGCCCCCTGGCCGGGCCAGGCCCAGTCGCCCAGGTTTTCCGCCCACACGTGCGCGCGCGAGGGCTTCGCTCCGACTGACATTCACCAGATTGAAGGAAGCACGGGGCCGAAAACCAACCCCTGCACGCGCGCGCCCATGCTGCAGGCGCGCGTGCAGGTCTTCAGCCGGTCCTCAGCAGCCTCTCAGCTGGTGCTCCACACCTGCCCGACGCCTTCGAAGCCGAGCGCGCGCTTGGTCGCTTCAGTGAGGTCGAACTCACGCCCGGCGACGTACGGTCCGCGGTCGACGACTGGGACCCGCACGGTGTGCCCGCCGTAGCGCAGCGTGATCCGCGTGCCGCATGGAAGCGTCTTGTTCGCGACGCCCATCGTCGCACTGGTCAGCGATCCGCCGCATGCCAGCCCGCCGCCGCCTCCGTACCAGGAGGCCTCGGCCAGGCGGTACACGTTCAGGCGTCCGAGCCTGCGGTGCGAGGCAAGATCGGAGGCGCTGCCGGCGAAGCGCAGGCGCACCATCTGGCTGCCGAGCCGACGCGGCGTGTAGCTGACGCGGAAGCGTCCCTTCGCGCGGGTGACCGCGCGGCCGATCGTCCCCCAGCCGTGCCGCCCGAGCGCCTGCAGCGTGACGGTCTGCCCCTGGATCCCGGGGCGGCGGTCTTCCAGCAGCGAGCCGGCCACGCTGGCGCGGTCGTCGGCGAGGACATTGAGGTGCTCGTCACGGACCTTCAGCGCGGTGTGCGCCGGTGTGACGATCGTCGGTGACGCCGAGAAGACGCCGACCGGGGCCAGAGGCGCCGCGGGCGGCGGCGTCGCAGGGGCGTACATATGTGGGAACTACCTCCTTGTAATGCGCCTACGGGGTTAGCTGTCGGGCTCACGACCCGACCGCCCACGCGAACGGACGCGTGTCAGCCGGGCGTTACGGCCACAACAGCGGCCGATTCGCCCCATCCGGACCGCGCTTGTGCGATCCAGCAGTGGGTCCCCCGCTCGCCCCCATCCACGGAGGCGACTCGGCGAGTCGAACAATTGTTCGTAAGGATAGGTCGCGCGACGGGCGTTTTGTGTGACCGCTGTCACACTTGGTTGGCTGGAGCGCGAGCTCGGTGTCAGCTACAGGACCGCCCCGCCGAATGATCGGCAGGATCCGCGAGCTGTAGGCTTAGCCGATGGCCCAGAGCGACCGCCACATCGCAGAGAAGGACAGATGCCCAGCCTGCACGGGCGCAGGATGGACGTGGTTCGCGGCCGAGCCGGAGGGCAAGTGGATCGTGTGCCGCGAGTGCATCGGCACCGGTCGCGCCGACCACAAGGGTCGCAAGCGCCTGAAGCCGGACGACGCGCCCAACTCCTAGCGGGAGTCGTCGTCGTCCCGCTCGGGTTGTGCTGGACGCCTAATCAGACGCTCGACCTGATCGCGCCGCGGCACATGGGAGGTTCGCGCGTGCGGCGCCGCAGCTCGGAGTCATGGCGCCGACGTGCGCCCCATCACGAGCATGATGAGCAGCACGATCGCGATTGCTCCCACCAACCCGCCGAGGAAGGCGACTTTGACGAGCACCAGCACGATCGCCACGATGAACAGCAGGCCAAGCAGCACGCGAAGCATTCAGCCCTTCCCCTATCACGATCAACAGGACGCGCGTCCAGCATCTCAGACCGGCGCAGCTCACCGAGCCACTCGTAATGCGTAGCGAGCGTCGCGCCCCCTTAAACGTCCACCCCGCGTGACCGGCTGAGTCGACGACTGCTCGGGGTGTCGCCGAACGAGTCAGGCCGCGCGCTGCGCGCTGGCTGTGCGCGCGAGCACGCGGTCTGCCTCGTCCCATCCCCGTGTCCACCATCCCACCAGGTCGAGAGCGATCGCGGCCTCGTAACCGGCTGGCGCCGTACGCGCCCGTCCCTCCAGGCGGGCGTGGAAGCCGCGGTCGTGGATCCGCAGCAGCATGCTGTCGTCTTCCTGCTGGCGGCGGATCGCGTGACGCTGTTTCAGACCATGGAACATCGGCCTCAAACCTAACCTGGATCAGCGCGACGGTGCAATCCCCCGTTTGGAGCATCGTCTCCGACTGCGGCGCGCCACCGCGCTCGCGGGCAGGTATCGCGACCCGCCCCGTCGAAGACAGCTCGCGGATGTCACTTGACGCAACCAAGATCGGGCAGGTAGTGGCGGAACAGATGGAGGCCCTGGAAGCGCGCTTCGGAGAGGACTGCCAGATCGGCGACGTGTGCACGATCGTCGAGGTGCTCGGCCCGCATGGCTCCTCTGTGGCCGTCCGCTCCGGACCAGATGTGCGGCCGCACGGACTGATCGGCCTGCTGCGCCTGGCCGAGCGTGTGGCGCTCGGGGATGTGCAGACCGAGAGCCAGGATGGGGACGCCTGAGCCGGTCGGCGGGCCTGCAGCCCTTGGCCGTCACGCTGGCGCTGCGCCGATCTGTAGATGTTTTGCCAGCGGTCGTTGACGCGGGCTCGCTCAACCGCGACAATCGCTGCACAGTGCCCAACCCGGATCGCTTGACAGCACTAGACTCGACGTTCCTCCATCTCGAGGACCACTCGAGCGCGCACATGCATGTCGCGATGGTGATGGTGTTCGACGGTACGGCACCGACGCTGGATCAGCTGGTGGAGCACATCCTCAGCCGGCTGCACCTGGTGCCGCGCTATCGCCAGCGCCTGGCGCACGTCCCGCTCGACCAGGGCCGCCCGGTATGGGCGGATGATCCGCACTTCAACCCCTACTACCACATCCGCCACACCGCGCTGCCGCGTCCGGCGGACGACGCGGCGCTCAAGCGACTTGCCGGGCGCCTGTTCTCACAGCGGCTCGATCGCTCCAAGCCGCTGTGGGAGATGTGGCTCGTGCAGAGCATGTCCGGCGGGCGCTTCGCGCTGATCGCCAAGACTCACCACGCGCTGGTCGACGGTATCTCCGGCGTGGACATAACAACCGTCTTGTTCGACACCGCGCGCGAGCCTGCGCCGACGGGGCCGGCGACTCCCTGGAGCGCCAAGCCGCTACCCGGTCAGGCGAAGCTGCTGGGCGAGGCGCTGATCGAGCGCTCGACCGTCCCCGCGGAGATGCTCCGTGGAGGTCGCGCGCTGCTGCGCGCGCCGCGCAAGGCCGTCTCCCAGGTCAAAGACGGCCTGACGAGCATCGGCGCGACGGCGCTCGCCGGAATCAACGCCCCGGCGCCGCCGAGCCCCTTCAACGTCGAGATCGGGCCGCACCGCCGTTACACCTACGTCGATGCCGATCTGGCCAAGTTCAAGGCGATCAAGGACTCGCTCGGCGGCACGCTCAACGACGTGGTCCTGGGCACGGTCAGCCTCGCCCTCGGGCGCTACCTGCGCGGCAAGGGCGAGGACACCGAGGGCCTCGTCCTGCGGGCGATGGTGCCGGTGTCGGTGCGCTCGAAGGAGCAGCGGGGTGAGCTCGGCAACCAGGTCGCCGCGATGTGGGCGCCGCTACCGGTCGGTGTCGAGGACGCCGCCGACGCGCTGCGCAAGATCGCAGCTTCGATGGACGACCTGAAGAAGTCAGGCCAGGCGGTCGGAGCGCAGGTGTTGACCAACCTCGCAGGCTTCGCCCCGCCGACGATCCTCAGCCAGGCCGCGCGCCTGCAGGCGCGCCAGCAGTTCTTCAACCTGGTCGTCACGAACGTCCCGGGGCCGCAGTTCCCGCTGTACCTGCTGGGCAGGCGCCTGGAGGTGCTGTACCCGGTTGTGCCGCTCGCCCAGCGTCAGGCGTTGGGGATCGCCGTGATGAGCTACGACGGCCATCTCGGCTTCGGGCTGCTCGGCGACTTCGACGCGCTGCCGGAGCTCGACGCGATCGCGCTCGACCTGCAGTGGGCGATCTCGGCCTTGGCGCGCGCTGCCGGCGTGCGACCGCGCAAGGCCCGTGCCACGCGTAAAGCTACCGCTCCCACGGGCAACGGCTCACGTGCCTCCGGGGCGCGACCCTCGGGCAGCCGGGGATCGGCGACGAAGCCCGCCAGCGCCAACTGAGGTGCGTCTGGCGCTGTGCCAGCTGAACGCCACGGTCGGCGACATCGCGGGTAACGCCGTGCGCATCCGCACGGGCATGCGCGAAGCGGTTGGCGCCGGCGCGGACCTCGTCCTGTTCCCTGAGCTGGCCCTGACCGGCTACCCGCCCGAGGACCTGCTGCTGAAGGAGCATTTCCTGGCCGACGCGGCGGCAGCCATGCGGGAGCTTGCGACGGAGGCCCGCACGATCGTCGCGATCGTTGGCTTCCCCGAGCGGGCGGATGATGTTTACAACGCTGCGGCCGTGCTCGCGGGCGGCGAGCTTCACGCGATCTACCGCAAGGTCTACCTGCCCAACTATGGCGTGTTTGACGAGCAGCGCTACTTCCAAGCCGGTCAGGCCGGCGCTGTGCTCGACCTCGACGGGCAGCGCCTCGGGCTGACGGTGTGTGAGGACATCTGGGAGCCGGGCCCCCCGGCCAGCGAGGAGGCACTCGCGGGCGCCACGCTGATCGTCAACATCTCCGCCTCTCCCTATCACGCCGGGAAGGGCTCGGAGCGCGAACGGATGTTCGCGCAGCGCGCCCGCGACAACCTCGCGTGCGTCGCCTTCTGCGGGCTCGTCGGCGCGCAGGACGAGCTGGTGTTCGACGGGCACTCGTGCGTGATCGACCACACCGGTCGCACGATCGCACGCGCCGCCCAGTTCCGCGAGCAACTGCTTGTGTGCGACGTCGACCTGGAGGCAGCCTCCGCGGCGCGCTTGCGCGATCCGAGCCACCGTCCGGTCGCGCGGCGAGCACAACGCCAGGCGACGCTGCTCGGAGCGATCGCCTCACGCGCGCCGGTGAGTGTGCCCAGTCCGACTGCCGCTGCCGGGCCAGTCGCGCTCAACACGCTGGCCGAGCCGCTCGCGCCGGTCGAGGCCGAGGTGTATGCGGCGCTTGCGCTCGGGCTGCGCGACTACGTCGAGAAGAACGGCTTCCGCCACGTCGTGTTGGGTCTGTCGGGCGGGATCGACTCTGCGCTGGTCGCGTGCCTGGCGGCCGATGCGCTCGGCCCCGAGCGCGTCAGCACCGCGATCATGCCCTCGCCGTACTCCTCGACGGAGACGCAGGCGGATGCCCGCGCGCTCGCACGGGCGCTGGGCACGCGCGTCCACGAGCTCGTGATCGAGCCGGTGATGCGCTCATACGAGCACGCGCTCGAGCAGGAGTTCGCCGGGCACGATCCCGACCTGACCGAGGAGAACCTGCAGGCGCGGATCCGCGGCAACCTGCTGATGGCGCTGTCCAACAAGTTCGGCTGGTTGGTGCTCGCCACGGGCAACAAGTCGGAGATGTCGGTCGGCTACACGACGCTGTACGGCGATCTCGCGGGTGGCTTCGCGGTGATCAAGGACGTGCCAAAGACGCTCGTGTACCGCCTGTGCTCATGGCGCAACTCCCCTGCGGGTGGCGCGGCGGCACGCCTGCGGCCGACGGGTATGGAGGGCGTGGCCAGCCCGATCCCCGCTTCGATCCTCGAGCGCGCGCCGTCGGCCGAGCTGCGTCATGACCAGCGCGACGAGGACTCGCTGCCCCCGTATGAGCTGCTGGACCGGATACTCGAAGGCTACGTCGAGCTCGACCAGAGCCGCGAGCTGCTGGTCTCGCAGGGACTGGCGGAAGCGGACGTCGACCACACGATTCGACTGGTCGACCTGGCCGAGTACAAGCGCCGCCAGGCACCTCCGGGAATCAAGATCACCTCGCGCGCGTTCGGGCGCGATCGCCGGATGCCGATCACCAACCGCTACCGCGGCTGAGCGTCCGCACTTCACGTCAGATCGGTGAGGTCCAGCCGGTGCGGACGGGGGCCGGTTAATCTGCGCACGTGCGTCTCGCCGCCGTCTCACTCGCCCTGCTGTGCGCGCTCGCGCTCGGCGCGTGCGGCGACACGGTCCAGGACCGGCCGATCCCCCACAACATGCTCGAGGGCATGATCCTGGCGCCGTTCCCCGTGTACTGGCTGGGCGGCTCGTTCGCTGGCATGGCGGTGACTGAAGCGACACACGACGCGAGCGGCTCTTTCAGCATTCAGTACGGCGACTGCCTGCAGGGCGGCCAGGGTACGTGCGTGCCGCCGCTGCGGGTGGTGACCTCGCCCGACAACAGCTTCCTCCCGGGCGGCTCGGTGGCGAGCGGCGCGACGCGCGTGCGCGGGGTCCCCGCGCTACTCGACCGAGCCGGCACGACGCTCGTGATCCCGACGGCGGGTGTCGTGGTCGACGTGTTCGCCGCCGACGCGCGGACCGCGCGCGCCGCCGCTGCGACGATCGTCCCGATCAACGCGGTGGGCTCGCCCGGCGAGCCGCTGCCTGCTGCACTCCCGGACACTGGCTTCGGCTCGACGCCGCTGCCCTCGCAGGTGCCCGCGCAGCTACGACCGGCGGGATAGCGAGGATCAGCCGCCGGCCTGCGGCAGTGGGCGCACTGCGATCGTCATGCGCGTGACCGCACACGTGCGGTCGGCGTCGTCGCTGAAGCTCACGTCCCACACCCATGTGGTGCGTCCGCGGTGCACCCGCGTGCCGAGCGCGTGGATGACCCCCTCGGTAATCGGGCGCAGGAAGCTCGTGCTGTTGGACTGGCCCATCGCGATCTCTCCCTGCTCGTGCACCGCGAGCGCGGTGGCGATCGAGGCCAGCGACTCGGCGATCGCGGCATACACGCCCCCGTGGACGAGCCCAGCGGGCTGCTTGAGCTCGTCGCGCACGGCCACCTGCGCGCGCACCTGCGTGTCCGAGCACTCGAGCCACTCCAGGCCATACAGCCGGTCGAAGCCATGCACCGCCGCGTTGATCTGCTCGGCGCGCGGTGTGGCCATCCCGGCGCCACGATAGCCTACGATCGATCGTGACGGCCCCGAGCACGTTGCAGCTGCGGGTGGCGGACGTTCACAAATCATGAGTCGATTGGACGAGCTCCCACCGGACCAGCGCGCGGCGCTCTCGCTGCTGCTGCGCCAGCACAAGAGCTATGCCCAGGTAGCCCAGCTGCTGGGGATCGATGAGCGCGCCGTGCACGACCGCGCGCACGCTGCGATCGCGGTCATCGCGCCGCGCCAGGCGCGCGAGGTCACTCCCGAGCGCCGGCTGGAAATCGGCGACTACCTGCTCAGCCAGCAGCCCGGCGTCGCCGAGCGCTTGCGGACGAGAACCTTTCTCAGCGGCTCCGAGCCGGCACGCGTATGGGCCGGTGAGATCGCCGCAGCGCTGGCGCCGCTGGCCGGTGCCGGGCTGCCGGAGATCCCGGCCGCGGCGGGGGGCGCTCCGCAGGAGCCTCAGCGCGTGCAGGATCTGGCCGGCGCGCGCCCCCCGCTCGCCACCAGTTCCCCCCCGGCGCCCGCGCGGGCGCAGTCGAGCTCGCGCTTGGGAGGAGCGCTGGTGCTCGTCGCGATCGTCGCGGTGATCGTCGTCGCGATCGTCCTGCTGACCGGCGGCGGCAGCTCGCACAAGAACAAATCGACCTCCACCGCCGCGACCGGCACTACCTCGACGGCGGCCAAAAAATCTGGCACCGGCCCGACCGTGACCGCGCGTCTGGCGTTGCGCTCGCCGGACCCGACGAGCAAAAGCGTCGGTGTGGTGGACGTGCTCAGCGAAGGCGGCAAACGCGCCTTCTTCATCGAAGCCCAGCACCTGCCGCGTACCCAGGGCTTCTTCTATGCGATCTGGCTATACAACTCGCACACCAGCGCGCTGCCACTCAGCAAGAGCCCGGCGGTCGGCGCGACGCACAAGCTTGCCGGCGGCGCGTTGCTCCCGAGCAACGCCGGCGAATTCCGCGAAATGCTGGTCACGCGCGAGACCGCGACGCACCCGACGCACCCGGGCCACACAGTCCTGCGCGGTCCGTTCAGGCTGACTGAATAGCCGGTAGCAGCTTGCCGGGGTTCATGATCCCGGAGGGGTCGAGCTCGGACTTCAGCGCGCGCAGCGCCGCGAGGCCCCCGTCGCCGATCTCCTCGGTCATCCACGGCGCATGATCGCGCCCGACGGCGTGGTGGTGGGTGATCGTCCCGCCGCCGGCCACGATCGCCGCGCCTGCTGCCTGCTTGACGGCCCGCCACTGCCCGATCTCATCCCCTTCGAGCTGGCGCGCGATCAGCGTGAAGTACAGCGACGCACCGGTCTCGTACACGTGTGAGATGTGACACATCACGAGCCCCGGGGTGCCGCACGCGGCGAGCGCCTGAGCGATCGCCTGCTCGACCGCCGTGCGCAGAGCCAGCACGTCGGACCACTGGGCGGCCGTCTCGAGCGTCTCCACCATCACCCCGTGCGTGAGCAGCTCGTCGCGCATGTACGGCGCCGCGAACCGGCCTTTCAGCCAGGCCTCTCCGGGTGAGCGCCCGACAGCGAGCCCGCCGTGGCTGCGCACCAGCTCCAGGGCGCGCTGACGCCTACGCGCGACCTCCTCGGCCGTGCCCTCGAAGCCGAGGATCGCCAGGCACCCATGCCGATAGCCGCGCACGGCCAGGTAGCCGCGGCCGAGGCGTCCCTTGACGCCACCGGACCCGGCGAGCGCGAGCGATAGGCGGGTCTCCTGCTCGTCGGACAGGCGCGCGACGTCCGGTAGCGAGCGCTCGCGAGCGAGGACTCTCAGCGCCTGCTCTCCGGTGGCGAAGTCCTCGAAGAAGATCCCCTCGTAGAGGCGCTCGTCCGAAGCCGTGCGCACGCGCAGCGCGAGCTGGCTGATCACGCCGAGCGTGCCCTCCGAGCCGATCAGCAGCTGGCGCAATCCAGGGCCGGCCGCGGTCGCAGGCATGGCCGCCAGGTCGATCTCCGCAGTCGGTGCCGCGAAGCGCAGGCCGAGCACCATCCGCTCGATCGCGCCATAGCCGGTCGAGGCCTGCCCGGCGGATCTCGTCGCTGCGCAGCCGCCGAGCGAGACGTACTCGAAGGACTGTGGGAAGTGGCCGAGCGTGAGCCCGCGCGCGCTCAGATGACGCTCGAGCGCGGGCGCCCGCAGGCCGGCCTGCACGGTGACGGTCGCCGACTCGACGTCGAGCGCCAGCACGTCCGCCATGCGCCCCGTGTCCAGCGCTAGCACGGCGCCGTGCTCGCCACGAAGTGGGGCCACCCCGCCGACGACGCTCGTCCCGCCGCCGAACGGGACCACCGCCAGCGAGCAGCGCGCACACAGCTCCAGCAGCGCGCGCAACTGCTCGTGGTCGGCTGGATACGCGACCGCATCCGGCGCCCCCTCTGGCGCGCCGGCACGCATGCGCACGAGGTCGGGATAGCCCTTGCCGGCAGCGTGCAGTACGCGTTCGGCGTGCCCGTCGCGGACTCCCTGCTCGCCCACGAGCACGCGCAGCTGTGCGAGCGTCGACTCCGACAGGCGCGACTTCGCCAGCTGCACGTGCTCGAGCGCCACCGGTGGACTGGGACGCTCGGCCAGGCCGACCGTCTCGCGCAACAGCTCGAGCGCGTCTGGGCCGAGCACCGGCGGGTGGGCGGCGTCGCCCCAACCCCACCAGCGCATCGTCGGCTGGCCGATCTCCGATCGGTCGGAGCGCTCAGCCACTGATCCGCTCGAGCCCGTTGAGCGCCTCGTCGATCGTCGCAGCGGCGGCTCGGCGGACCATGAAGCCGCCGAAGCGAGGGAAGAACCCCGTGAGCGCCTGGCGCAGCTCGATCGTTACCTTCGTGGTGGGCGCCTCCAGGCCAGGCGCCTGTGGCGAGAGACGCACCTCGGTCTCGGCGGACTTCAACAGCCGCCCGAACGGTGTGCCCTGGACTCGCTGGTCCCACCTGAGCGTGCGCGCGTCCTCGTCGGCGAGCACCAGGTCGAAGTCGGCACGCACGAGTTTGCCCTTGCTCGTGGCCATCACCTCGGTGAACGCACCGCCTTCGACGTCCTCCACGCGCGTCACGCGCGGCCACCAGCGCGGGAGATGGTGCGGGTCGCGCACGAGATCCCACAGCTCGTCCGCCGATGCGGCGATCGTGCGGCTGCGACGCGCTGTTGGCACGGCGCCAAGCTTAGGACTCGTAGCTGAGCAAGGCGTGCACGTCGCGCCCGGAAAGCCGCTCGCGGCCATTCAGGAACGCGAGCTCGATCAGGAACGCGCAGCCGACGACCTGGCCGCCGAGCTGCTCGACCAGCTCGCACAGCGCCGCGGCGGTCCCGCCGGTCGCGAGCAGGTCGTCGTGCACGAGCACCCTGCGGCCGCTGGCGACGGCGTCGGTGTGCAGCTCGAGCGCTCCGGCGCCGTACTCGAGCAGGTATTCGGCGCTGACCGTCTCATAGGGGAGCTTCCCTGGCTTGCGTGCCAGCGCGAAACCAGCGTCCAGCGCCAGCGCGAGGGCCGGACCGAGCAGGAAACCGCGCGCCTCGGCCGCGACCACGCAGTCGATCTCCAAGCCGCGCGCGTACTCAGCCAGCCCGCGCACAGCCTCGGCGAGCGCGGTGGCGTCGGCCATCAGCGGCGTGATGTCCTTGAAGCCGATCCCTGGTTCCGGGAAGTCGGGTATCTCTCGTACGAGCGCGCGTAGATCCGCCGGAGGATGGGGGTCGCGCGTGTGGGAGATGGCTATCTGACGATCTTGCGCAGATCGCGAATCAACAGCAGGTGCTTCAGGTGCGTAGCGACCGCGGCGAGGTTCTCGAGCGCATCGACGGCCTCTTTGCGCCGCTCCGGGTTGCGTGAGCGCAGCGCCGGGGCGAGGATCTGCTGCAGCAGGTTGGCCTCGCGGTCGGCCGAAGAGCGGAACACCCTGAGGTTGCGCCCGCCGACGCCGTAACGGGCGAGCTCTGCGACCGCCGCGATGATCTCGCGCTCGGTCTCGTCGAAATAGCGCACGCCGCCGCGCATCTCCCCCTTGACCACGCCGTACTCTTCTAGCTCGCGTACGAGCTTGGCCTCGGCCTTGGTCTCTTCGAGCACGTCGTCCATCGAGTACAGGGCACCGGCGGCCTCGCGCACGCTGACGCTCGGGCGCCACGTCCGCCCACCGTCGCGAGCGGCGCGCGCAGGCACCGGCGCGGCATCGTCGGAGCGCCCTGCGGCCAGCTCCTGGCGGATCACCCGAAGCGGCAGGAACTCGTCGCGCTGCATGCGCAGGATCGTGCGCAGGCGCGCCACGTCCCCTTGCGTGTAGAGCCTGTAGCCGCCGGGCGTGCGGCGCGGCGTCAGCAGTTTCTGATCCTCCAGGTAGCGGATCTTGGAGATCGAGATCTCGGGGAACTCTTGGGCGAGCGCCTTGCACACGGCGCCGATCGTCAGCGACTTGCGGCGCTTGCCGAGCTCCGCATGCTCGGGCTCGACCAGATCGAGGTCGATGTGTTCGTCCGGTGGTGTCGCCTGGACTGCCATCAGCGTGCGTGGAACGTCAGCTTGTACTTGCCGATCTGGACCTCATCGCCCTCCTCCAGGCGCTGAGACTCGATCCGCGAGCGATTGACGTAGGTGCCGTTAAGCGAGCCGCAGTCATCGAGATACCACTGCTCGGCGCGCCGGATCAGCAGCGCGTGGTCGCGCGAGACGGTCACGTCGTCGAGGAACACCTCCGAATCCGGGCGGCGACCGATGCTCAGCCGCTCGCCCTCGATCGCGAAGCTCTCCCCCACGCGCCCGCCGCCGGCGCGGATCACGAGCGCCGGCCCGCGCGCGGTGACCTCGCCCATCTCGACCGGGACCAGCTCGCCCGTCTCGTCGATCATGTAGGTCGCCGTGGTCGGATCCCCAGCGAGCCCGCCACTCGCCGCGCCCTCGCCGCGGTCGAGCAACGCGCCGCAGCGCTGGCAGTAGTTGGCACCCTCGCCGTTGACGAAGCCGCACTCGGTGCAGTGCAGGGCCATGGCTACCCGGCTCCGACTAGGCGCCCGACGGATCGCTGTCGCCCGAGGGCCCGCCGGCGAGGATGTCGGTGAGCCGCTGGACGTCCTCGCCGGTGATCGCGATGTCGCCATCGTCGTGCTTGTGGCGCAGACGGTTGACCAGCTCGGCACGCAGGATGTCGATCTTGCCGTGCAGGATGCGCCGCCTGTAGGAGATCTCGGTCTCCTCCTCGGTCAGCTGCTTGATGACGTCTTTGAGTTCGCCATCCGTCAGCGAGCCGAGGTCGGGAAACGTCTCGTCCATCGTGGGCTGTTCTCCTCTCGCGGGCTCGAGCCGGCCGCAGCCGGTCCCAGAAACGCCGGCGTTTGCCGGTCAGGGACGTCAGTATAGCCCAGAAGGTAAAGCTGAGCTTGAGGCTACGGGTCGGGCGGCGAGCGCAGCTGGCGGACGCCGCTGCGGACGTACAGCGCGCTGGCTGCGAGCGCGAGCGCGAGGCCGACGTATAGCAGCGCTTCGCCGAGGCCGCCGAGGCCGGCCATCGCGAAGAAGAACGCTCCCATCACGGGCGCCACGGCGAGCCGTCCCGGCCAGTTGATGCGCAGCTCGACGCCGTGGGAGATCGCGTAGCGCCCTAGTACGAGCATCGACAGCTCACGCGCCGCGAGCACCGCGAGCGCCCATCGCGGCAGCAGGTCAAAGCGCCACGTGACGATCACGCCGCAGATCACCAGCAGGCGATCTGTGACTGGGTCCATCAACGCGCCAAGGCGACTGTACTGGTGGGTGACCCGCGCGGCGATACCGTCCGCGTAGTCGCCCCAGCCGATCACCGCGAACAGCGTCGCCTCGAGCGCTCCAGTGCCGTCGTCGCTGGACAGCGCGACGATCAGGAACACAGGGATCAGGGCCAGGCGCGCGAACCCGATCGCGTTGGGGATCGTCCACGGCCGCAGCGGCTGGCCGGCCTGCGTCTGCGGCGGCGGCGGCCCCGAGCGGTCGAGGCCGAACAGGCGACGCGCCGTCAGACGCGTTTCAATTGCCGGCGTGGAGCCGTCGGTCCGGTTGCGCCCCTGGCGCTCTAGGGGAGGCTCTGCCACAGCTCATCCAGCGCCGCCAGGAGCTGCTCGGGCTCGGCCTGCAGGGGCAACCCCGGGGCCTCGCGGCGTCCGCGTCGCAGCTGGACCTCGATCTCGCCCGACTCAAGCGTTCGCCGCCCGACGGTCAGCCGCAGCGGGCAACCGAGCAGCTCCGCGTTGGCGAACTTCTCGCCCGGCCCGAGATCGCGGTCGTCGTATAGGACCTCCACCCCACCCTCACACAACGTCGCGTACACCAGCTCGGCGGCGTCGCGCTCGGGTGAGCCGGGCTTGCCGAGCGCGACGAGGTGCACGGCGAACGGCGCGAGCGCGCGTGGCCAGGAGATGCCGTGCTCGTCGGCGAACTGCTCTACGGCCGCCGCCACGATGCGCGCCGGCCCGATCCCGTAAGAGGCCATCCAGATCGGGTGCGCGACGCCGGTCTCGTCTAGATAGCTCGCGCCGAGCGGCTCCGAGTAACGGGTCCCCAGCTTGAAGATGTTGCCGATCTCGATCGCCGGCTCGAGGCTCAGCGGCTGGCCGTCCTTCAGGTACTGCTCTCCCCGCTGCTCCACGCCTGGGCTGGACAGGGCGACGTCGACGTTCGCGGCGTAGCCGTCCCCGAGCACGATCTGATCCTCGCCGGCGGCGCACGGGGCCATGTACTCGTGGGCCCCGGTCCCGCCCATCATCCCGACATCGCCCTCGACGCGGTAGAAGCGCAGCCCTGTGCGCTCCATCATCCGGTCATACGCACCGACGTGCAGCGCATAGCGCTCTTCCATGCCGGCCTGGTCGCGATCGAAGGAGTAGGCGTCCTTCATGATGAACTCGCGCGTGCGCAATACGCCGGCGCGCGGGCGCGCCTCGTCGCGCTCCTTGACCTGGAAGTGGTAGACGATCAGCGGCAGGTCACGATAGGAGCGCACGATCTGGGCGATGTGAAACGTCACCGCCTCCTCGTGGGTCAGCGCGAGCACGAGCTCCGAGCCCTTGCGGTCGGTTAGCTTGAACAGCTCTTCGATCTCCAGTCGCCCGGTCTTGCGCCATAGCTCTGCCGGCTGCAACACCGGCATCAGCATCTCCTGGGCGCCGATCGCGTCCATCTCCTCGCGGATGATCGCCACGACCCGCTGGTGCACGCGCCAGCCGGCCGGCAGCCACGTCCACATGCCGGCGCCCATCTGGCGCACGAGCCCGGCGCGCACCATCAGCTTGTGCGAGATCGCCTCCGCATCCGCGGGCGCCTGCTTCTCGGTCGGCAGGAGATATTCGGAAAGGCGGCTCATGGCTGGGTTCGGACGCTTCGCGCGCCGCGCAGGCCCGAGCGTATACGGCCACGTCGGGTGGCGCCCACCAAAACGGCGATCCCGTCCTCTGATAGAACAGCGATCACCTACCGACTTCGACGGACACCGACAAGGAGCCCCCACCGACATGGCCTATTCCGTTCCGCCGCTCCCCTACGCCTACGATGCGCTCGAGCCGCACATCGACGAGGCGACGATGAAGGTCCACCACGACAAGCACCACCAGGCCTACGTAGACAAGGCAAACGCTGCGCTCGAGGGCACCGAGTGGGCCGAGAAGCCGGTCGAGGACGTGCTGAAGAACCTCGACAGCCTGGGCGAGAAGAAGGGCCCGGTGAAAAACAATGCGGGCGGCCACGCCAACCACACCCTGTTCTGGGAGAGCATGAGCCCGGATGGCGGCGGCGAGCCAGGCGGCGAGCTGGCCGCGGCGATCGACGCGGCGTTCGGCTCGTTCGCGGACTTCCAGGCGAAGCTGAAGGAAACCGGCGTCAACCAGTTCGGCTCCGGCTGGTCGTGGCTCGTCCGCGACGGCTCGGGCCTAGCGATCGTCGGCACGCCCAACCAGGACAGCCCGATCTCGACCGGCAAGACGCCGCTGCTAGGCGTCGACGTGTGGGAGCACGCCTACTACCTGAAGTACCAGAACCGCCGCCCGGACTACATCGACGCGTGGTGGAACGTCGTCGACTGGGGCAGGATCGCCGAGCGGTTCGCGGCTGCCGGCTAGCCCCGGGATCTAGCTGCGGCTGAAGCGACGGCCGGCTACGGGTGAGTCGGCCTCGTCGAGCACGACCGCGGCGGCTGGCTCCAGCTCCGATGACGACGCGAGCATCGAGTCGAGCACGTCCTCGGCGATCGCGTCGCTTTCGGCGGCGGCGGCCTCCAGGGCGGCTATCCGCTCTGGCGTCATCGCGGTTGCGTCCTCGTTCTCGGCGAGCCAGGCGCGCGCCTCGGCGGCGGCTGACTCGTCACGCTGCACCGTCTTGCCGGCCGCGTAGTAGCGGTCGATCTCCTTGAACAACTCATCGACCAGCTGCTCGGTCGCGACCTTCTTCAGCGGCTCGCCTTTGGAGTAGATCATGCCCATGTCCTTGGCGCCCGTGATGCCGAAATCGGCGTGGCGCGCCTCGCCGATGCCGTTTACCGCGCAGCCGAGCACCGACACCTCGATCGGGTCCTCGTAGGCTTCCAGACGCTGCTCGACTTCGGCGACGACGGTGTCCATGTCGAACTGCAGCCGCCCGCAGGTCGGGCAGGCGATCAGGTCCGGCCCGCGCTCGCGCAGCTTCAGCGCCTTGAGGATCTCCCAGGCGACCTTCACCTCTTCCTCGGCGTGGAAGGTCGATAGCGAGATCCTGATCGTGTCGCCGATCCCGTCGGCGAGCAGCGTGCCGAGGCCGACGGCGGACTTCAGCGAGCCGGCCCACTTGGTGCCCGCCTCGGTGACCCCCAGGTGCAGCGGGTAGGGGATGCGCTCGGAGAGCATGCGGTTGGAGGCGATCGTGTTGGGGACTGAGGTGGACTTCATCGAGACCTTGAAGTTGGTGAAGTCGAGGCTCTCCATCAGCTCGACGGTCTCGATCGCGGCTGTGACGAGCGCCTCGACCGGGTTGTCGTACTCGAGCTGGCGCAGGTGCTTGGGCAGCGAGCCGGAGTTGACCCCCACGCGCAGCGGCGTTCCGCGCTGCTTGGCCAGCGCGATCACCTCGGCGACCTTCTCCGGCCCGCCGATGTTCCCGGGGTTCAGCCGCACGCAATGCGCGCCCGCTTCGATCGCCTTCAGCGCGAGCGTGTGGTTGAAGTGGATGTCAGCGATCACCGGGATCGGGGACTGAGCGACGATCGTCTTCAGCGCCTCGGCGTCCTGCTCGCGCGGCACCGCCACACGCACGATGTCCGCGCCGGCGTCGGCGACCGTGCGAATCTGATCCATCGTCGCCGTCAGGTTCGCGGTCTCGGTCTTGGTCATCGTCTGCACGGCGACCGGGGCGCCGCCGCCGACGGGCACCTTCCCCACATTGATCTGGCGCTCTGAGGCCATAGGGTGATTCTACGATGCCCGACGTCTACGCCACCGCACGCGGACCGCTCGCACGCCTGGCCGCCCCGATCGCCCGTCGGTCGCGCGCCCGCCGGCACGAACGCTTCTTCGCGCTCACACGGCTGCATGCGGGCGCACGCGTGCTGGACGTCGGCTGCGGAGAGCTGGGCCTGCGTGCGCTGGAGCCCGGCCTGGACATCACCGGCCTGGACCTGTACGAGCGGCCGGGCTACCCAGGGACGTTCGTGCGCGCCGACGCGGCCGAGCGAATTCCGTTCGCGGACGGCGAGTTCGACCTCGTGTACTGCTCGAGCGTAATCGAGCACGTTCCGCCGCAACGGCGCGCGGCGTTCGCGGCCGAGCTACGGCGCGTCGGCAGGGGCTGGTTCGTGCAGACTCCGGCGCTGTCGTTCCCGATCGAGCCACATTCGCTGCTGCCTGGCGCCCACTGGATCCCGGAGCGCGCGCGCAGGCTGTACTGGCGGCTGGGCGCGGCCGGGGGCTGGGAGGAGATCTCGCTGTTGGGTCGAGACGAGCTGGAACGGCTGTTTGGACCGGCACGCGCGGAGCGGCTCGGTGGGCTCGTCAAGAGCTGGGTGTGCGTCAGCCCCCCAGACGGCTGAGGTCGTTGCCGACGCCGTTGACGACCAGGAACAGCAGCAGCACGATCCCGACCGAGCTGTAGCGGTACATCGCGACGAGCGAGATCCGTCGCCCGCGGATCTTCTCGGCGAGCGCCCACAGCACGTGTCCGCCGTCCAGCGGCAGGAACGGGAACAGGTTGATGACCGCCAGGATCAGCGATAGAAAGCCGAGGAACACGAGCGCGAAGCCCGCGCCGGCGACGACCGTTTCGTGGCCGACTTCGGTAATGCCGACGATGCTGTGGATCTGTCCGCGCGCCTTTGCGTTAGTCAGCGCGTGGACGAAGCCCGTCAGCGTCCCGGTCGTCACGTGCCACATGGCGCTCACGGAGGCGCCCGCGGCGCCAACAGCGCCGAAAGCCTTGGGTGATCCGAAGCCGAAGCCGATCAGCATCCGTTTGGCCTTCGCGTCATAGCGGGGGTACACAGAGACCGTCAGCACCCGCCCGTCACGGCGAATGCGGATCGTCACCGGTGTCGCCGCCCGGCAGCCCTTGCTGGGTGGGCCGGCGCATACGTGCGAGTCGATGCTCGCGCGGGCCGATGCGACGCTCGCCGGCTTGCCGTCCACGCTGAGAATCCGATCGCCGGCGCGCAGCACGCCGGCGGCCGGCTTGCCGCTTTCGACGCCGAGCACCGAGGTGCTCGAGACGATCGTCTGGATCGACGGGTCGAGGTTGCCGAGCGAGATCGCGCCGTTGAGGCTGCCGCTGTACAGGACAGCCCAGAACAGCAGGAACGCGATCAGGATGTTCACGCCCGGTCCCGCCAGGATCACCGCGATCCGCTTCCACGGCGCCTGGTTGCAGTACGCGCGCTTGACCACCTCCGGATCGTCGAGCCCCTCGATCTCCTCGGGGCTCATGCCGGTGATCTTCACGTAGCCGCCTGCCGGCAGTGCGCCGATCGCGTACTCGGTCTCGCCGCGGCGCATGCGAAACAGGGTCGGCGGGAAGAACAGCGAGAAGCGCTCGACGCGCATGCCGACGGCCTTGGCGACGGTGAAGTGCCCGAGCTCGTGCAGCACGATCAGCACGACGATGCCGAGGAGTGTCAGTACCCAGCTCACCGTCTCAGTGTGGCAGGCCGCGGGGCCGACGCCCGCCGGTTCAGGGCGGCGTGCACCGGCGGGCTAGCGGAGCGCCGGCGCGGTCAACCGAGTGCGACGATCGCGTCCCCGGCCAGCTCCCTCGCCTGCCTGTCGGCCTCGTACAGCGACTCGAACGATCGAATCGGCTCGCTGCCAAGTTGACCGAGCGTGCACTCGATCACAGCCGGGATATCCAGGAAGCGCAAGCGCCCGGCCAAGAACGCGTGCACGGCGATCTCGTTCGCCGCGTTCAGGACGCACGGCGCAGTGCCCCCCTCGCGTGCGGCGTCGCCGGCCAGCCGTAGGCAGGGAAACGCGTCGAGGTCGACTGCTTCAAAGGTGAGTTCGCCGACGGCCGACAGGTCCAGCGGCGAGATCGGTAGGGGCGCGCTCTGCCCACCGTGCAGGGCGTATGAGATCGCGATGCGCATGTCCGGCGGCCCGAGATGCGCGAGCATCGCGCCGTCGGCCAGCTGCACGAGCCCGTGGACTAGCGACTGTGGGTGCACGACGACATCGATTCGCTCGTACGGCGTGCCGAACAGGTGATGCGCCTCCATCAGCTCGAGGCCCTTGTTCATCAGCGTCGCCGAGTCGATCGTGATCTTGCCGCCCATCGCCCACGTGGGATGCGCGAGCGCCTCGGTGACGGTCACGTCCTGCAGCCGCGCGCGGTCATAACCGCGGAACGGGCCGCCGCTGGCGGTGATCGTGAGACGCTCGACGGTCCCCGGTGGCTGCCCGGCGAGCAGCTGGTGAAGCGCGGTGTGCTCGGAGTCCACGGGCACGATCTGCGCCCCAGTTGCCTCGGCGAGCGCCGTGACAAGCTCCCCACCGACGACCAGCGACTCCTTGTTCGCCAATGCCAGGTCGATGCCCTCGCCGAGCGTCGCGACAGTCGGGCCGAGGCCCGCCGAGCCGACGAGCGCATTCAGCACGAGATCGGCTCCCGAGTCGAGCACCAGCCGTACAAGCCCGTCAGCTCCTGCGAGCACCCGCCCGTCGGTCCACGACTCGGCCGCCCGGGCAGCGGCGTCCGCGTCTGCCAGCGCGATCGTCTGGACATCGTGTGCGCGGGCTTGCTGGATCAGATCCTCCCACGAGCGCTCGGCCGACAGGCCGACAAGCTCGAGCTCGTCGCTGCGCTCGCACACATCGAGCGCCTGCCTGCCGATCGAACCGGTCGAGCCGAGGATCAGCAGGCGTTTACGCGTGGACATACGCAGCCCAAATGTAATAGCTCACGACGGCCGCGAACAGGACCGCGTCGAGACGGTCGAGAGCGCCGCCGTGGGGACCGAACAGGCCCCCAGAGTCCTTCGTCCCAGCCTCGCGCTTGACGAACGACTCGAACAGGTCGCCGATCGGCGCGACGAGCGCGACGCCGACTCCGAGCACGAGCGCGTGCGTGCCGGGAAGCCATTCCTGATAGCGCCCGGCGATCCACACGCCGAGCACGGCGAACAGCATCCCGATCGCGAGCCCCTCGATCGTCTTGTTGGGCGAGATCTGCGGCGCCAGCGGGCGACGCCCGAACGTCCGTCCCCCCAGATACGCGCCGGTGTCCCCCACGAACGTGCCCACGAGTACGTCGATCACGATGCCGAGTCCGTGCGGCAGTCCGCGCAACAGGACGGCGTGGGCAAGTGCCAGGCCGATCCAGTAGATCCCCAGGATCGTCACGGCGATCGACCCCACCGACGGCCGGGGTTGCAGCAGCGTGAGCCCGAATACGAGCGGCAGCGATGCCACGGTGACGAGCAGGATCTGGAACTGGTCGCCGTACTGCGCCGCCAGCAGCAGTCCGGCGAGCGCGATGAAGCCGGCCAAACGCGCTGGTTGAGCGCGCGCGAACATCCCGTACAGCTCGTGCATGCACACGGCCCCCAGCACGAACATCCCGAGCGTGAACACGAGGCCGCCTTCGATCACCAGGAACAGCGCGACGGCGATCGCGGGGATCGCCGCGAGCGTTCGTGCACGCAGCTCCGAGCGCGGCTGCTTTCGCGGGCTGCGGCGCCGCGCGGGTCGGGTCCTGCTCGGACGCCGCCGCGCGGGCGCCGGCCGAGGGCTTGTGGCGGGGTTGGCGCCCGAGGGTGTATGTGGTCCGCTGGCCATCAGCGAACCGTCATCGTCCGCCGAACCGGCGCCGGCGCTCGGCGTACTCGGCGAGCGACTGCTCCAACGCCTCGCGGGTGAAGTCCGGCCACAGCTCGTCGCGGAACACGAGCTCCGAGTACGCGGACTGCCACAGCAGGTAGTTGGACAGACGGCGCTCGCCGCTGGTGCGGATGATCAGGTCCGGGTCGTGCATCTCCGGCGCGTACAGGCAGGCGCGGAACTCATCTTCGGTGCTGCCAGTGAAGCGGCGCGCCGCGTCGAGGATCTCGGCGCGCCCGCCGTAGTTGAAGGCAACGAACATCGTGATCCGGCTGTTCGCGTGGGTCAGCTCTTCGGCCCAGCGCATCTGCTCACCCAGATGCTCCCCCACGCCCTCCCGGCGTCCGATGAAGCGCATCCGCACGCCTTCCTCGTGCAGCTCTGGCGTCTCGCTGGCGATCCGCTGCGAGAACATCGCCATCAGGCCCTCCACCTCCTCGGCCGGACGCGACCAGTTCTCGGTCGAGAACGAGTACACCGTGAACTCCTCGACACCGAGCTCGGCGGCGTCACGTAGGCGAGCCTTGACCGTGTCCGCTCCGGCGCTGTGGCCATCGTTAACCGGCACGCCGCGAGCCCTCGCCCAGCGGCCGTTGCCGTCGGTGATCACCGCCACGTAACGCGCTACCGGGCTGGAGGAACGTTGATCCGGCACCGCGACCGGTGCGGGCACACGAGTCCATGATCCAGCGGGCTGGGATCCGGAGTGCTCGATCGGCGGCGACGGCGGCCGGGAATCGGATCTCCGATCGGTTGCCGCCGCGCGTTCCCCGGCAGTGGCCATCAGACCGCGAGGATCTCCTGTTCCTTGGCCTTGAGCACGTTGTCCAGATCGCCGATCCGCCCGTCGGTCAGCTTCTGCAGCTCTACCTCTGCCCGGTGCTCATCGTCCGAGGACGCTTCGCCTTCGGACTTCAGTTCACGCAAGTGCTGCATCGTGTCGCGACGCACGTTGCGCACCGCGATCCGGCCCTCCTCCGCAAGATTTCGCAGCACCTTGACGAGCTCGCGGCGGCGCTCTTCGGTCAGTTCGGGCACCGCGAGACGCACGACGTTGCCGTCGTTGGACGGGGTCAACCCGACGTCGGACTCGTTGATCGCCTTCTCGATCGCCTTGATCGAGGACTTGTCGTAAGGCTGGACGGTCAGCAGTCGTGCTTCCGGCGCAGAGATCGTCGACAGCTGATTCAGCGGGGTCATCGCGCCGTAGTAGTCGACGACGATGCGATCGAGCAGCGACGGGCTTGCACGCCCGGTGCGGACGGTCGAGAACTCGTGCGTGGAGGATTCGACCGACTTGCTCATTCGCTCGCTCGCGTCCTCGAGCAGTTCGTCGATCAGGTTCTCAGCTGCCATCGCCCTCTCCTCCGGCTGTCGATACAAGCGTGCCCACGCGCACGCCTGAGATTATCTGCGGCAGGCTGGTGTCGTCGTCCATGTTGAACACGTTGAGCGGCATACCGTTCTCCATGCACAGCGCCAAGGCCGTCGAGTCCATCACGCGCAGGCGACGCTCGAGCGCCTCCATGTGCGTGATCTCGGGAATGAACTCGGCGCTCGGGTCCAGCGCCGGATCAGCCGTGTACACACCCTGAACGCCGTTCTTGGCCATCAGGATGATCTCCGCGTGTATCTCAGCCGCGCGTAGTGCGGCGGCCGTGTCGGTCGTGAAGAACGGGTTGCCCGTGCCGGCGGCGAAAATCACGACGCGGCCCTTCTCCAGATGGCGCATCGCGCGCCGGCGGATATACGGCTCGGCGACCTCCGAGATGCTCAGCGCGGACTGCACGCGGGTGTTCGTGCCGATCTTCTCCAGCGCGTCCTGCAGCGGCAGCGCGTTCAGCACGGTCGCGAGCATGCCCATGTAGTCGGCGGTCGAACGGTCCATCCCGGCGGCCGCGCCCTGCATGCCGCGGTAGATGTTGCCCGCACCGACGACGATCGCGACCTCGACCCCCTGGTCGCGCACGGCGGCGACCTGCCGTGCCACAGCGGCCACGCGCTCGGGGTCGGTCCCATATTCGAGCTCGCCCATCAGCGCCTCGCCCGAGAGCTTCAGCAGGATGCGTTTGAAGGCAGGCGCCATCGATCGCAGCCTATCCCGTCCGTGCCATGCCTCGCCCGCGGCCTATTGGCCGATGGCGAAGCGGGCGAACCTGCGGATGACGACGTTCTCGCCGGTGCTCGCGGTGAGCTCATCGCGCAGCTGCTGGACGGTCTTGCCGTCGAACTTCGGGTTGTGCATCTCCTGCTCGAGCAGGACGATCGTTGCCAGCCACGAGTCGAGCTTGCCGGCGACGATTTTCTCGCGCACGTTCTCCGGCTTCTCAGCTGCCTCCTGCTCGTAGATGCGCGCCTCCGCGTCCCGCTGATCGGCGGGCACGTCCTCGCGGCTGACGTACTGGACCGTCGGTGTCGCCGCGATCTGCATCGCGACCTCGCGGGCGAACGTAACGAAGTCATCGTTCTTGGCCACGAAGTCGGTGTTGCAGTCGACCTCGATCAGCACGCCGACCTTCGAGCCTGCGTGTACGTAGGACTGAACGGTGCCCTCAGTCGCAGCGCGCTCGCCCAGATCCTGGATCTTCTTGCCCTGCTTCACGCGCAGGATCTCGATCGCCTTGTCGATGTCGCCCTGTGACTCGGTCAGCGCCTTCTTGCAGTCCATCATCCCGGCGCCGGTGCGCTCGCGCAGGGCCTTGACGTCCTTTGCAGCAATCTCGACGGTGTTCATGATGCGCCGGCCTCCGCCTTCGTGTCCTCGGCCTGCTCGGGCGCCGCCTGCGCAGCCTCCTGCGCAGCGGGCGTCTCCTCGGGCTGGCCCTGCATCTTCGCGTCCGCCGCAGGCGTGTCGGCCTCGCTCTCGGCAGCCGTCTCGGGCGGCGCGGACTGCTCCTTGGCGGGCTGGCTGGAGTCGGGGCTCGCGTTCATCGGCGTGACCGACTCGGTCTGCGGCTCCAGCGTACCCGGTTCGGCGGGTGCTGCGGACACGGGCCTGGTCTCGGGGGCGCGCTGCTGCCCAGCGGCCGCGGGCGAAGCCTGTGTGGCGGCGGCGGCGCGTTCGGCGGCGGCTTTCTCCTCGGCCTCTTTCTTGGCCTGTTCCTCGGCCTCGCGCTTGGCCTGCTCCTCGGCTTCCCGCTTGGCGCGGGCCTCCGCCTCGATGCGAGCCTTCTCCTCGGCTTCCTTGCGCGCCAGCTCCTCCTGAGCGCGGAACACGGAGTGCCCCTCGGAGACGACCTGGCCGATCGCCTGCGTGATCAGAGCGCACGAGCGGATCGCGTCGTCGTTGCCGGGGATCACGAACTCAATCCCGTCCGGGTCGCAGTTGGTGTCGACGAGGCCGATGATCGGGATACGCAGGCGGCGTGCCTCTTTGACGGCGATCTCCTCGGTCTTCAGATCGATCACGAACATCGCGTCCGGCACGCGCTGCATGTTCTTCACGCCGCCGAGGTTCGCCCGCAGCTTGGCCAGATCGGCTTGTGCGGCCATCCGCTCGCGTGTCGGCAGCAGCTCCAGCTGTCCCTCGGCCTCGAAGCGTTCGAGGTCGTGCAGACGGCGGATGCGCTGGTTGATCGTCTGGAAGTTCGTCAGCAGCCCGCCCAGCCAGCGGTGGTTGACATAGGGCATGCCAGACGCCTCGGCGACGTCCTTGATCGTGTCGCGCGCCTGCTTCTTCGTGCCGACGAACAGCACGGTGCCACCGCGGTGCGCGAGCGTGCCGGCGAACTCCTGCGCCTGTGCGAGCAGCACGGAGGTCTTGAGCAGGTCGATGATGTAGATGCCGCCACGCTCACCATGGATGAAACGGCGCATCTTGGGGTTCCAGCGGCGCGTCTGATGGCCGAAATGGACGCCGGCCTCCAGCAGCTCCGCAATGCCAACGTCAGCCACGAGCTACTCCCTTGTTGTATGCGATTGATGACCGCGCGGGCGGAGCGGACTCGGAGGAGGCACTGTGCCTCGGCTCCGAGCAGGGCCCGATCCGTTGCCACGCGGGTCGAAAGTTCAGGTTTGACGCTCAGGATACCCGTTCGGCGCGCTCCAGAGCGCCTTGCAGGTCCGCGGGCAGCGGCGAGCCGACGTCGACGCGCTCGCCTGTCAGCGGATGCTCGAACGCCAGGCGCGTGGCGTGTAGGAACTGGCGCTCGAGCCCGAGCAGGCCGGGAGTCCCGTATTCCGGGTCCCCGCACACGGGATGCCCGATCGCGCGCAGGTGCACGCGGATCTGGTGGGTGCGCCCCGTGTCGAGGCGCAGGCGTAGCAGCGAGTTGTCCGCGAGCGTGCGCTCGAGCGTGAAATGCGTGCGTGCGTCGCGTGCCCCGGCGCCGCCGACGGCCATCCGCGTGCGCACGCGCGGGTCGCGCCCGATCGGCGCCTCGATCGTGCCCGTGCGGGCCGGCGGGCGCCCCTCGACCAGGGCCAGGTATTCGCGTTCGATCTGCCGTTTCGCGAGCGCCGCCTGCAGCCGACGGTGGGCCTCATCCGAGCGCGTCACGACCATCAGGCCGGAGGTGTCGCGGTCGAGGCGATGCACGATCCCTCGCCGATCGGAGTCGGCTCCACCCTCGCCACCCGCGAGCAGCGGTGCCAGCAACTGGGCAAGCGTGTCCTCGCGATGTCCCTTCGCCGGGTGCACGACGACCCCGGGAGCCTTGTCGAGGACGATCAGGTGCTCGTCCTGGAAAGCGATCGTGAACGGGGGGATGCTGGACTCGGCAATCACGAATCGGCGTGGCGCGCGCGGTCGACGATCAGGAACAGGATCAGTATGCCGAGCGTGATCGAGGCGTCGGCGAGGTTGAACGGCGGCCAGCTGAGCGGCAGCTTGACGAAGTCGGTCACCGATCCGTGGCGGACGCGGTCGAGGATGTTGCCGCACGCCCCGCCCAGCAGCATCCCGGTGGGCAGCCAGATCCACGGGACGTCGATGTGCAGGGCGAAGTACGTCAGCAGCGCCAGCAGAGCAACGCAGATCAGGACCGTCACGCCGAGGTGGCTGCTCGGGAGGAAGCCGAACGCGACGCCATGGTTGCGCGTGTTGACGAGCCCCACCAGTGGCAGGAGCTTGTGTTCTTCGCCGGGGACGATTGAGTGTTCGACCGCGTGCTTGCTCAGCTGGTCGAGCACGATCACACCCACGCAGACGAGCGCCACGCGCAGCCACGCGATGGCGGCTGCCCGCATGCCGTCGCGTGTTGGAACGTCATCGTCGGAGGCGACCGTGGGCGCGGACGGTGGCGTGCGCGGACTCTCGATCAAGGCGTTGAGCGCTCAGCCGTGGATCAGGCCCTGGACGACGACCGCGTTGACGATGTACAGCGAGAAGATCGCCAACATCGGGCTGAAATCAATACCTCCGAAGGACGGGAGGAGCCGACGGAACAGCCGCAGGAACGGCTCGCAGACGTCGCGCACGAAGCCCAGCACGCGGTCGCTGGCGCGCGAGTACGGTGGGCGTATGCCGGCGGAGAACAGCAGTTGGATGACGATGTACAGGATGATCAGCAGCGTGTACACGTAGATCAGCGTCGACAGGTAGCCGGCGACTTCGGTGCGTGCGCTCGCGAGGATCATTTGGAACCGTCACCCAGGACCGCGTCGAGCGCATCGCTGAAGGCCTTGCGCAGTCCGGCGCGCTCGAGCGCGTCCACGCCGCGCGCGGTCACACCTCCCGGCGATGAGACCTCGCGCCGCACGGCCATCGTGTCGTAGTCGCGTCGGCGTAGTAGCTCGGCGGTGCCGGCGAGCGTCTGCACGACGAGCTCCGCTCCCTGCGCGGCGGGAATGCCGCGGCGCACGCCGGCGTCGACCTGCGCCTCGGCGACCAGCGCGACGTACGCGGGAGCGCACGACATCAGGCCCATCGCGACGTCTACGAGCGCGTCGTCGAGCACCACCAGCGTGCCCAGCTCCGCAAACAGGTCGGCGACGGCGGTGTCGAGCGCGGCGTCCTCCTCTGTGCCGGGCCTCCCCGGTCCTGCGGCCTGCACGACGGCACCCTGACGAACCTCGACTGGAAGCGAGGGAATGAAGCGGTAGACAGGCCGTTGCGGGTAGGCGTCACGTAGCGTCGCGAGCGGCGTGGCCGCGAGGATCGAGGCGATCGCCGCGGCGCTGTGAGCGACTTCCTCGGCCACCAAGGTCAACTGCGCCGGCTTGTGGCACAGGACCAGCACCTCCGCGCGCGCCGCGACCTCCGCGTTGCTCTCAAGCGCTTCACCGCCGACCTCCGCGGCGAGGCTTCGTGCGCGCTCGACGATCGGGTCGGCGCATAGCAGCGGCCGGCCCCATCCACGCGCAAGCGCGCGGGCCATGTTCCCAGCGCCGATCAGACCTATCTGCATGAGAGCTCCAGACTATGGCGAATGGGCAGCGCCAGTCAGGACTGGTTGAAGAAGCCCTTCTCGATCAGCCTCGCACGCTCCTCGGCGGAGATCTCGACGTTGCGCGGTGTCAGCATGAAGACCTTGTCGGCGATCCTCTGCATGCCACCGTCGAGCGCGTACGTGAGCCCCGAGGCGAAGTCGATCAGGCGCTTGGACAGGTCGGTGTCGGAGCTCTGCAGGTTGAGAATCACGGGGATCGAGTCCTTGAACTTGTCGGCGATCTGCTGGGCGTCGTTGAATGACTTCGGCACGACCAGGTGCACACGCACGTCACCGTTTCCGCGGCTGGCGACCGGTTTGAGCACCGTGGTCGAGCGTCCGCGGGCAGCACGCCCGCCACCGCCTGCCCCTGCCTCCGTTGCCTCGTCCTCGGCGAAGATGTCGTCGAACTCGTCGCGCCGGCGGCGCAGTCGCCGAACGTTGGGCCGCTCGCGATAGCGATCCTCGATCTCGGCCTCGGGCGCGTCCGGCTCCTCGTAGTCGTCGTGATACTCCTCGGCGAGGCCGAAGTAGACGAGCGCGCTGTGCCAGGAGTCACGGAATGCCATGGGTGTAGATGCGTGTTCGCCCGGCGAACCGGTTTCCCTGCTGATGCTAGTCATTTGCGGCGCCGAGGGCGGTCGCGTGCAGGCGCTAATGGTACAGCTTCGTGCCGATTCGCACGATGGAGGCGCCCTCTTCGACGGCGACGATGTAATCCTGCGAAGTGCCCATCGACAGGTGCTCCAGGCCGCGTGCGTCGGCCAGCTCACGCAGGGCGGCGAACCATGGTCGGCTGACGGCAGGATCGTCGGCGAGCGGCGGCATCGTCATCAAACCGGCGACCGGCACAGGCGAGCGCGCGATGAACGGATCGATCTGCTGGGGGTCGATCCCAGCCTTGCCGGCCTCCCCAGCGACGTTGACCTCGAGCAGGATGCGCAGCCCCGGACGGGCCAGCTCGCGGTGGCGCTCGAGCTCGCGCAGCGCCGACTCGGAGGCCACCGAGTGGATCAGGCGCACGTGGGGGACGATCAGGCGCACGCGCCGGCTCTGCAGCTGGCCGATGAAGTCCCACTCGAACAGCTCGCCGTGCGCGGCCACCTTCTGCTGAAGCTCCTGCGCGCGGTTCTCGCCGACCAGCGCGATGCCGCCCTCAGCCAACAGCGGAAGGTCGGCGGGCGCGACATACTTGGTCGCCGCGACGATCTCCACGTCGGCGCGTTTGCGTTCGGAGCGCTCGAGCGCATCCGCGATCTCGGCTCGTACGCGCGCTAGGTTCGCCTTCACGTCCGGCGCCCGCAGCCCAGCGATCAGCTCAACCATGCGATCCCCGCCTGGCGTCCGGCGCGCGTGGCTTCGCGTCGGTGGGAGAAGTAGCGCGACTCGCAGATCGTGCACGCGGCCACATCGCGCACCTCGACGACGCCGGCTGCCAGCAGTCGATCGCGAGCGAGCGTACGCAGGTCGATGTGGCTGGCGCGACTGTGGGCACCCTCGAACGCCGCGTGCACCTCTGGCCCGACTTCGTAACAGCACACGCCGGCGCCTGGACCGACGATCGCGCCGATTGCGGCTTCGCCACCGGCGAGCTCGCGCAACGCCAACACACCCTGCTCGAGAACGCCCGCAGCCAGCCCGCGCCAGCCGGCGTGGACGATCGCCACAGCGCCGGTGCAGCCGAGCGCTACAGGGAGACAGTCGGCTGCGAGCACCATCACGCCGACGCCGGTCAGGCTGGTCGCCTGCCCATCAGCCGTGGGCATCTGCTCGGGGTCCATCTCGCGATCCGGCCGCGCGAGGACCTGCCGCACGACCGTGCTGTGCTCTTGATAGCCGCGGACGATGCATTCGACACCGATCCGCTCGCGCAAACGCTCGCGCGCCGCGGCGCCGTTCTCGGCGTGCTCACCGCCGACGCTCGACAGGTTGCCGTGCAGGCGCTCGGTGAACAGGGCGCGTCCCCCTCCCGGCAACTCGAGCTCGACATCCCCGACCGTCATACGCGCGCCGTCAACGCGGCGTCCAACTCAGCTTCGCGCCCGTCGGCCAGCTCACCGTCGAGCTTGCGTGCGAGCGCGGCCTGCAGCCGCGCGCCAATCTCCGGGCCGGCGCTCACGCCGGCGGCCAGCAGATCCTCACCGGTGATCGCCAGGCGCACATGGCGCAACCTGGCGATCCAATCGCGTGCGACCGCGGCGCCGTCCGGCGCATCCACTGGATCTGTGGGCGTCAGCGCACCGGCGAGCGCGACGGCCTCGATCGGCTGTGAAGACATTGCTGTGTGTTGCTCAGATGGCCTGCCGGGGAGCTCGAGCACGGTGGCAAGCGATCGGGCGTAAAGCGCAGTGGTGATCGTCCGATCGCGCTCGGCGGCAGGGAACTCGAGTCGATCGAGCAGCTCGAACAGCGCACCGTCCGGCTGCGGTGGACGGCTCGCAGCCATCGGCAGCAGGACCGCGGCCATCAACAACACGGCGACCTGCCCATCGTCGGGCAGCAGAGCGAGCGCCCGGCGTGCGAGTGGCTCGTCGAATGCGAGACGATCGGCGAGCGCACTGAGGATGCCGAGCTGATCGAGCGCGACGAGTGCCGCCGGCGCGTCGGCTTCGCCCAGCGCCAGCCGCAGCTCCGCGCCGACGCGGGCACGCGAGACCGTTCTCAGCACCCCCGCTTGAACTGCCTCGGCGGCGAGCTCCGCGGTGTGTGACTCGAGCTCGAAGCCCAAGCGGGCCTTGTAACGAGCCAACCGCAGCAGACGCGTGGGGTCGTCCTCGAAGCTGCGCTCGTGCAGCACGCGCAGACGGCCGGCGGCGAGGTCTTCGCGCGCATACTCGGCGGCGTCCAGCTCCCCGGCACGGGGCCCTGCGAGCGGGACGGACAGGGCGTTGACGGTGAAGTCCCTGCGTTGAAGATCCTCTGCGGTGCTTCCTGGTCGGACGTCCGGCAGCGCACCCGGCGCCGGATAGGTCTCCGCGCGCCGCTGCGCGATGTCAATGCGCCCGGCCTCCCACTCCACGACGGCGGTGCCGAAGCGCCCGTGCAGTGTGACGTTTGCGCCGAGGATCGTCGCGAGCTCGCGCGCCAGCGGCTCTGCGTCACCGGCGGTCACCACGTCGAGCTCGCGTGGAGGGCGCCCGAGCGTCAGGTCGCGCACCGCGCCGCCGACGAGCGCGACATCGTCCCCGGCCTGGGCCAGCATCAGCAACTGCGGCCCCCCAGGCTGCCCGGCGAGCGCCTCGAGCACCTTCGCGCCGGTCACCGCCCTCGCACGGGGATGCCCGCCGCCGCGAGGTGGGCCTTGGCCTCGGCGACCGTGTAGCGCCCGTAGTGGAAGATCGACGCGCACAGCACGGCATCGGCGCCCGCCGCGAGCGCCTCAGCCAAGTGATCGAGCTCACCGGCTCCGCCCGAGGCGATCACCGGGACGCTGACCGCCTCGCTGACCGATCGCGTCAGCGGGAGGTCGTAGCCGTCGTTGGTGCCGTCGCGGTCCATGCTCGTCAACAGGATCTCCCCCGCACCTCGCTCGACGGCCTCGCGCGCCCACTCGACGACGTCGTGGCCGGTCGCTGTGCGCCCACCCGCGAGATACGCCTCCCAGCCGGAGGATCCGTTAACAGCGTCGGGCGCAGCGCGGGCCTTGGCGTCGATCGCTACGACGACGCACTGGGCGCCGAACACACCGGCGAGCTCGTCGATCAGCTGCGGGCGCTGAAGGACGGCGGAGTTCACAGACACCTTGTCCGCACCGGCGTCCAGCACCGCTTGGGCGTCGTCGATCGAGCGGATACCGCCGCCGATCGTGAACGGGACGAACACCTCGTCGGCGGTGCTGCGTGCGAGCTTGGCGATCGTGTCGCGCTTCTCGTGCGTGGCCGTGATGTCGAGGAACACGACCTCGTCGGCGCCCTCACGGTCGTAGTGCGCGGCCAGCTCGACGGGGTCTCCGGCGTCGCGGATGTCGAGGAATTCCACGCCCTTGACCACGCGGCCGGCGTTCACGTCCAGGCAGGGGATCACGCGCTTGAAGTGCACACGCCCACCGTAGCGATCAGCCTGCGAGGGCCTCCTGGGCCTCGGCGACCGTGAAGCGCTGCTCGTACAGCGCCGTGCCGACGATCACACCGCTCAGGCCGTCCAAGTCCAGCTCGGCGCGCAGGCTGGCGAGCGCCTCCAGATCCGTGCGACTGCCGATCCCGCCGGAGAAGATCACGCTGCCATCCGCCGCCGCCCTCGCCACCCACGCGACCTCCTCGCGGTTGGCGCCGTCGAGCATCCCGTCGTGGTCGATGTTCGTGAACACGAAGTTGCGCACGCCCCGCTCGCGCAGCATGGCGAACGCGTCGCGGGCCTTGATATCGGTCGTTTGCAGCCAGCCGTGCGTCGCCACGCGCCCGCCGCGCACGTCGACACCGACGAGAATCTGCGCTGGGTCATGCGCAAGCAGGAGCTCCCGCAGCAGGTCTGGGTCGGTGAACGCGACGGTGCCGAGGATCACGCGCGCCGCGCCGGCTCGCAGCGCATCCGCGACGGCGGCCGCCGAGCGCAGCCCACCGCCGTATTGCACCGGCACGCCTGACTCTGCCGCGACACGCCGCAGCTGCTCGAGGTTTACCGGCTCGCCGGTCTTGGCTCCGTCGAGGTCGACCACGTGCAGGTAGTCGGCGCCCGCCTGTACCCAGCCGCGAGCGGCTGACAGAGGGTCCTCGTCGTAGACCTTCTTCACATCGAAGTCGCCCTTGACCAGACGAACGGCGTTGCCATCGAGGATGTCGATCGCCGGGTAGAGCCTCACCTCGCTGCCTTACCGGAGGCCGACGGGCGCCGCGACGGCACTGCAGATGCGGGCGAAGTTCCCGAGCAGCCGCAGGCCGGCAGCGGAGGACTTCTCGGGGTGAAACTGCACGCCGTAGAACGAGCCCCTCTGCACAGCGGTTACGAACGGCTCGCCGTAGTCGGCCGTGCCGAGGACATCCTCTGCGAGCGAAGGGACGGGCGCAAACGAGTGAACGTGGTAGAAGGCGCAGCGATCTGGCAGGCCTTCGGTCAAGGGACATCCAGACCTCGCGAGCTGCAGCTCGTTCCAGCCGATGTGCGGCAGCTTGAGCTCGCCGGCCGCGAGCCTGCGCACCTCGCCGGGGATGATGCCGAGGCCCTCAGCCCCGCCGAGCTCGGTCGAGGAGTCGAACGCGAGCTGCATACCCAGGCAGATGCCCAGCACGGGCGTTCCCGCGTCGATCCGCTCCCGCAGCAGATCGTCGAGCCCCAGATCGCGCACGCGGGCCATCGCCCGGGGGAACGCCCCCACGCCCGGGACGACCAGACCCGCCGCGGCGCGCAGTTGCGCGTGATCGCTCGTGACGATCGCGCGCGCACCGACGTGCTCGAGCGCCTTCTCTACCGAGCGGCGGTTACCCATGCCGTAGTCGACGACGGCGATCTCCACGGGCTCCTCGACGAGCTTGCTCATGCCGTCAGCGTACCCTTGGTGCTCGGCACGCCCGTCTCTGTCGGGTCGATCGCGACCGCCTCGCGTAGCGCCCGCGCAAACGCCTTGAAGGCCGCCTCGATCATGTGGTGTGCGTTGCTGCCGGCTTCGACGCGCAGGTGCAGGGTCAGCTTGGCGGCGTTCGCCAGCGCGCGGAAGAACTCCTCGGTCAGCTCGTGCTCGAAGTCCCCGGTCGCCCCGGCAGGGAGCTCGGCCTCGAACAGCGTGAACGGACGTCCGGAGATGTCCAGCGCACAGCTCGCGCGCGCCTCGTCCATCGGCACGGTGGCCGAGCCGTAGCGGACAATGCCCGAGCGGTCGCCGAGCGCCGCGTCGAGCGCTTGGCCGAGCACGATCGCGGTGTCCTCGGCGGTGTGGTGCGCACCCGTCTGCAGGTCGCCGCTGACCTGCAGATCGAGATCGCAGTGCCCGTGGCGGGCGAGCAGGTCGAGCATGTGGTCGAGGAACCCCACGCCCGTGCTGCGGGTGCCCGTGCCGGTGCCTTCGAGGGTCAGCGCGAGGTGCACATCGGTCTCGGCGGTCTTGCGCTCGATCGTGGCCGTACGGGTCATGACTGTGGATTGTCGCGCACACGCGCCTGCATCGACTCGGCGTGAACGTCGAAGCCCTCGGCGCGGGCGATCGGCGCGCCCGCGGCAGCCAGCTTGGAAGCCGCCCGACCGACCCTCACCTCGCCCATCGTGCGGCGGAAGTGGCGCGGCGAGAGCATTGAGGCAAAGCGCGCGGCTCCGCCGGTCGGCAGGACGTGGTTGGAGCCGGCGACGTAGTCGCCGAACGCGGTGGCGCTGTCGGCGCCCACGAACACGCAGCCGGCGGCGCGAATCATCGGCGCGAGCGCCTCCATCTCGGAGCCGATCAGCTGCAGATGCTCGGGGGCGAACGCGTTGGCGAGCGCGACCGCCTCGCGCGCGCCGGCTACCTCGAGGATCGCGAAGTCCGCCTCGCCGACCGTCGGGCGTTCGACCACCAACGCCTCGAGCGTAGCCGCGAGCATCTCGCAGACGCTCGCCGACGGCGACACCGCCGCGACCAGGCTGCCCTCGCCGTGCTCGGCCTGCGCGAGCATGTCCAGCGCGGCCAGCCACAAGGGGTTGCGGTCACGCTCGCTGTCGAGCTCCGCCTCGAGCTCGGCGCCGAGCACGACCAGCAGGTCACTCGGGCCGGCGAAGCCGTCGATTCCGACGATCGCCGACAGCTGGTGCTTGGCCTCCTGCACGTACAGGTTCCCTGGGCCGACGATCACGTCGACGCGATCGACCGTGTCGGTGCCGTAGGCCAGCGCGGCGATCGCCTGGGCACCTCCCATGCGGTACACGCGCTCCACCCCACACAGCCGACAGGTGCCGAGGATGATCGGGTCGACGGCACCATCGACGCCCGGCGGAGCGCACACGGCTACGTCGAGCACGCCGGCCGAGCGCGCTGTGACGACGCCCATGACGACCGTGCTCGGGTAGGCCGCGCGACCGGCCGGTACGTACACGGCTGCGGAGCCGACGGGCACCTCGCGTAGGACCACGCGCTGCCCTTGAGGGAGCTCGACGGCCCGATCCTGGCCCACGCCGGCATCGGCGACGAGCGCGACGTTGGCGATCGCCACCTGCAGCCCGGCGATCAGCTCGAGCGGCAGTCGCTTGATCGCCTCGTCAAGCTCCTGCTCGCTCACGAGTAGAGGCTTCGGCTGGCTGCCCGCCGTGTCGAACAGGCGCGTGTAGTCGAGAACCGCGGCGTCTCCCTCCAAGCGCACCCTGGAGAGGATCTCGCGCACCTCGTGCTCGACCGACGCGCCATCTGCGATCAGCGAGCGCAGATGTGCAGCCGCGCCGACCGGGCCACCACGCTGCTCCACCTCGCGCGCGTCGAGACGCTGCAGACGCATGTCAGGCGCGGCTGGCGGCAGGCAGGCCACGCAGCTGCCCCAGCAGATCGTCTATGGCGGCTGCCTTGAGCTTGTGCGAGACCGGGTTGGCGATCAGCCTGGCGGTACACACGACGATCTCCTCACGCACGATCAGGTTGTTCTCGCGCAGCGTCGTGCCGGTGGCGGTCAGGTCGACGATCGCCTCGACCATGCCCGTCAGCGGCGCGAGCTCGACGGAGCCCTTGACCTCGACGATCTCGGCCTGCCTGCCGGTCTCCTCCAGGTGGCGGGCGGCGATCCGCGGGTACTTGGTCGCCACGCGCATCACGCCCAGGCGTCGCAGCGCCTCGAGCGCGGGGTCCGGCCCGGCCTTGCTGGCGAGCACCATCGTGCAGCGGCCGAAACCGAGATCGAGCAGCTCGTACACGTCACGGCCACCTTCGGCGTGATCGGATGCCCGCCCACCCTGCTCGAGCAGCACGTCCTTGCCTGTCACACCGAGGTCGGCGGCACCGGCCTCGACATACGTGGGCACGTCGGACGGGCGCATCGTGATCACGGAGATGTCCTCGAACAGCAGCTTGCGATCGTTCGAGCGCAGCTCTCCGGTATTGAGCCCGAGCGCCGCGAGCAGATCGACGGTGCCGGCGAACAGCGCTCCGCGGGGCACCGCGATCGTCAGGCCGTTGATCGCGCTCACGAGCTGCGCTCCTCCGTCGCGCCGGCCAGCAACGCGCCGGTTCCCCGCTCCTCGCCCGCGAGCGCGATGTGCAGGCGGTCGACGCCGAGCGCGAAGCCGACGGCGGGCTGCGGGCGGCCGAAGCGGCCGAGCAGGTCGTCGTAGCGTCCGCCGCCGCCGATCGGCGCTCCCAGCGCCGGGTCGTAGACGTCGAACACCGCACCGGTGTAGTAGCCGATGCTGCGCACCAGGCCGAGGTCGAAGATCACGCGCTCGGCGACCCCCGGCTCGAGCAGCTCGTGGACCTGGCGCAGGCCGGTAACGGCCTCGTCGGCCTGTGCCGGTGTGTCGGCGAGCACCTCGGGGCCGCCGCGGCGCTGAGGCACCTCCAACAGCAGCTCAGCTGGAGCGCCTGAGAGCCCGGATTCGGCGAGCGTCCGCTCGAGCCCGACGAAGTCGCGCCGCACGAGCGTCTCGAGCAGCCCGGGACGGGCCTGCTCCGGAACCTCGAGACTGGCCATCAGAGCCGGAAACAGCGATGCGTCGCCCAGACCGATGCGGTAGTCCTTCAGACCTGTCGCGTCGAGCGCATGACACAGCACGGTCAGCGCCTCCGCGGTTCCCTGCGGAGCTGGAGCGCCGATCAGCTCGATGCCCGCCTGCAACAGCTCGCGGGGCTGTCCGCGCTGGGGGCGCACCCCGCGGTAGCAGTGGGCGAAGTAGCAGAAGCGCAGCGGCGGCTCGCTGCCGCCGTAGCGGGTGGCGACGACGCGGGCGATCGGAACGGTCATGTCCGAGCGCAGCGCGAGCACCGCGCCGGACTCATCGAACACGCGATAGGCGGGCCGGGCTTCGGCCATGTCGGCGCGCGCGAGCACGGACTCGTACTCGAGTGCCGGCGTGTACACCTCGCCGTAGCCGTGGCGCTCGAACACGCCGCGCAGGACGTCGGTTATCGCGCGCACCTCGCGCGTCTCTTCTGGGAGCACGTCACGCGTGCCGCTCGGGATCGGATGGATCATCGGAGACCCGAGATTATGCGTGCACGGGCTCCGTGGCCACGCGCTCGATGCGTGCGCCGAGGTCACGCAGGCGCTCGTCGATGCGCTCGTAGCCACGGTCGATCTGGCGGATGTTGCCGATCTCGCTGCGCCCCTCGGCACACAGCGCCGCCAGCAGCATCGCCATTCCGGCGCGAATGTCCGGCGACTCGACGCGCTCGCCGCGCAACCGCCGCGGGCCCGTGATGATCGCCCGGTGCGGGTCGCACATGACGATGTCGGCCCCCATCAGGATCAGCTTGTCGGTGAAGATCAGGCGGTTCTCGAACATCCACTCGTGCACGAGGATCGAGCCCTCGGCCTGGGTCGCCAAGGCGACGGCGATCGAGGTCAGATCGGCCGGGAACGCCGGCCACGGGCCGTCCTGGATCTTGCTCTTGTACTCCCCCACATCTGCCTGCACGACGAGCTTCTGCCCGCCGGGGACGACGATGTCGTTGCCGTGTAGCTCGGAGCGCAGACCGACGCGTTCGAACACCAGTCGGATCATGCGCAGGTCGCTCGGGACGGTGTCCTTGATCCGCAGTTCGCCGCCGGTGACACCCGCCAGCGCCATGAAGCTTCCGATCTCGATGTGATCGGGGGCGACGTCGTGCTCGCAGCCGTGCAGCTGCTCGGCGCCGTTGACGGTGATCAGGTTGGAGCCGATGCCCTGGATGTCTGCGCCCATCTTCACGAGCATGCGCGCGAGGTCCTGAACGTGGGGCTCGCATGCGGCGTTGCCGATCACGGTCGTGCCAGGTGTGAGCGCGGCTGCCATCAGGGCGTTCTCGGTGGCCATCACGGACGGCTCGTCCATGAACACGTCGGTCGGACGCAGGCCGCGCGGCGCGCTCAGGATGATCTCGCGCCCACAGTCGGTCACGGCGCCCATCGAACGGAACGCATCGAGGTGGGGATCGAGACGTCGACGACCGATCACATCGCCCCCAGGAGGCGGCATCACCGCGCGGTGGAAACGCGCCAGCAGCGGGCCAGCGAGCAGGAACGAAGCTCTGATCAGCTCGGCGAGCTCACGCTCGATCTCGACCTCGTGGACGTTGGCGGCACACAGCGTTAGCTCGTTCTGGCCGCGCCAGCTGACCTGCACGCCGATCGCGGCGAGGATCGAGAGCATCGCCTCGACGTCACGAATGCGCGGCACGTTGCGCACCACAACCTCATCCTCGGTGAGGATGCTGGCTGCGAGGATCGGCAGCGCGCCGTTCTTGTTCCCGGCCGGCACCATCGTGCCGGACAGCGGGACGCCGCCTTCGATGACGAACTTCTCCATGAGCTTTGGGCGCCGCCTGCCGGTGAATGGGGACCCGCTCACCCCGCCCGCCCCGCCGGTGGAACGCCTGGCTAGCGTAACAGCCATCAGATCACTAAAGTTCGAGCCGCTGCGCCGTGACCCTGCATCGGCTTGGCGATCGGCCTCGAGCAGGCCCGGAGCGGCGCCCTGCATGCAAGGTTCGTTGCACCGTGACGATCCCCGGATCGCACTCGTAGAGCCAAATTCGCGAAAAAAGACGCGACACGCACAGACGTTCGTACGGGTGCCGTCCGATGCGCTTCTTATCTTTACGAACACATGTTCCCCCCAGTCCCGCCATCCAAGCTTGCGCAGCGCGCGCTCGGTGCCCTGAGGATCGCCCGCTCGTTCCTGTTGCTCGAGGACGACTACGACGTCGACTGGGAGGTCGACCAGGACGAGTATCGGCCTGTAGCGCATCCGCACCGAGCGCCGCTGCGCAGAGGGACCACCCAGCGCCGTGCCGGCCATGTGCCGGCACGGCCGCCGGTGTGCCTCTCCCCCATTGCGCCCGCCGGACACCGGCTCTATGAGACGCGTCAGCGACGCGCCGAGCCGGTCGCGGAGCGCTGCCACGACGGCGCGCCCCCCATTACGCACGAGCTCTAGCCGCCCCCGCACGAAAGCGGGCCACCCGAAGGCGGCCCGCGTATCTAAAAAAACCGGCGGCGTCCTACTCTCCCAGGCCCTTGCGGGCCAAGTACCATCGGCGCTGAGGGGCTTAACTGCTCTGTTCGGAATGGGAAGAGGTGTTTCCCCCTCGCTAAAGCCACCGGAAAAGGTCGAGAGACCACGCCTCTCGGTCCTTCAAAACTGCACAGCGCCACACCGGGTATCAACCACCCCTTTCGGGGTAAACAAAAATCCGTCAAGCCCTCGACCCATTAGTACCGGTCTCCTTCAGACGTTACCGCCCTTCCAGATCCGGCCTATCAACCTGGTGGTCTACCAGGGGTCTTACTCCCTCGAGGGGATGGGAGAGTTCATCTTGAGGCCGGCTTCCCGCTTAGATGCTTTCAGCGGTTATCCGATCCACACGTAGCTAGCCTGCTATGCCCTTGGCAGGACAACAGATACACCAGAGGTGCGTTCATCCCGGTCCTCTCGTACTAGGGACAAATCCTCTCAACTCTCCAACGCCCACGGCAGATAGGGACCGAACTGTCTCACGACGTTCTGAACCCAGCTCGCGTACCGCTTTAATGGGCGAACAGCCCAACCCTTGGGAGCAACTCCACCCCCAGGATGCGACGAGCCGACATCGAGGTGCCAAACCGGGCCGTCGATGTGGACTCTTGGGCCCGATAAGCCTGTTATCCCCGGAGTACCTTTTATCCGTTGAGCGACGGCACTTCCACTTGCTACCGCCGGATCACTAAGACCTGCTTTCGCACCTGCTCGACTTGTCAGTCTCGCAGTCAAGCTCCCTTACTACCTTTACGCTCTACACACGATTTCCAACCGTGATGAGGGAACCTTTGTGCGCCTCCGTTACATTTTGGGAGGCGACCGCCCCAGTCAAACTACCCGCCTGGAACTGTCCAGCATCCGGATTCACGGAATGCTGTTAGAAATCCAATACACCAAGGGTGGTATCTCAAGGTTGGCTCCACGCCGGCCGCAACCAGCGCTTCAAAGCCTCCCACCTATCCTGAGCGAAATGCACCGAACTCCAATACCAGGTTGTAGTAAAGGTTCACGGGGTCTTTCCGTCTAGCCGCGGGTACTCGGCATCTTCACCGAGACTGCAATTTCACCGAGCTCCTCGTTGAGACAGCGCTGAAGTCGTTACGCCATTCGTGCAGGTCGGAACTTACCCGACAAGGAATTTCGCTCTTAACCTTACTCCGACAGACTCTCTCCAGAGCGGACAACACGTCCTTTGCACGCGTGCTGACCCTGCATGTCGCCATGCAGATGGGACCATCTCATGATCCAGTGTCCTGGACCTTTGGCGTATGGCCTCTGAGGATTCTGATCAACTCACGGCGGGGCGTCTTCCGATTCATCGTTTCGACGATTTCAGCGATCTCGATCAGACCGTCGACATCGAGATGCCGGCCGTCTTCTATCAATCGCATGCAGCACGCGAACTTCTCGAAATCATGCTGCTTCGCCGTATGCAGCGGATGGGCCTCGAAGAACGGGACTATCGTCCCCACGAGATCCTCCCGCCGGTTCACGATGAACTGGCCCAAGTGCTCGCGATGGTTGTCCTGCCGCTCGTTGACGTAGACACGACCAACGCCGAAGAAGCTTTTCAGCTCCTCGAGCGCCGACCGGCCGCTGACATTCTGCGTCACGACAAACCGATGCGACACCTGATACCCGGCTTTGTAGCCTCTGCGATCCGATCGGCATGGCTGCCGAACGAACCCGATGGAGAAGCATCCCTCTCCGTCCACAAAGCCAGTGACCCAGCCGAGCTGGATCAGTCTTTCCTGCTGATTTCCTGCACCCGACACATTGTCACGGTACCGCCCGCTTAGGACGAAACTCGTAGTGCGGGATTCTCAGGCTTTCCAGCATATAGCCAAATGCTCACCGCACAGTTACCCTGTGCGGAGGGCGGCGATTCACCTTAGGACCGTTCCTGACTGTTACTACTCGAGCACTGTCGCTCGAGCGGTCCGCTCATTTCTGACGGACTCTCATGGTCGCCCATGAGAGCGGACTATCTCATCCCACGATCGCTCTAGGTCGATGGGCTCGGCGTATAGTCTCTGAGGATTCCCATCGTCTTCTCCGCCGCCCCGGAGAGCGCCTGAACGGTCGACCGTCCTGGTCGCTTAGACACCGGGCCTTTCCTGCTGATTGTCCGCACCCGACACATTTTCACGGTACCGCCCACTTGGGACGGAACTCGTAGTGCGGGATACTCGGATGTTCCAGCATATAGCCGAGTTTTACAACTACCTCGGTCAACTGATAGTTACGGCCGCCGTTTACCGGGGCTTAGCTTCGCTGCTTCGGGTCAAGCCCTAACAACTCCACGTAACCTTCCGGCACCGGGCAGGCGTCAGCCCCTATACGTCGTCTTTCGACTTAGCAGAGACCTGTGTTTTTGGTAAACAGTCGCTTCAGCCAATTCACTGCGGCCCCCTCGGGCTCCACTCGCGAAGAGCTTCACCCTACTGGGGCGCCCCTTATCCCGAAGTTACGGGGCGATTTTGCCGAGTTCCTTAACGAGGGTTATCTCGATCACCTTAGTATTCTCTACTTGCCCACCTGTGTCGGTTTTGGTACGGGCACGCGCTTCCTCCCTAGAGGATTTTCTTGGAGGTATGGCGTCGGGGAGTCGCCGGCTTAACGCCAGCTCGCATCGCACCTCAGGTTATGCGGCCCCGCATTTGACAAGGGCCACCCCTACATGCTTGTCCCAGGACAACCATCGCCTGGGTTCCCTTAGCCTTCCTCGTCCCCCCATCGGTCAAACGGAAGCGACGTGGTACAGGAATATCAACCTGTTGGCCATCGACTACGCCTTTCGGCCTCGCCTTAGGTCCCGACTAACCCTGAGCAGACGAACTTTACTCAGGAATCCTTGGGCAATCGGTGGAGGGGATTCTCACCCCTCTTTCGTTACTTATGCCGGCATTCTCACTTCCCATGCCTCCACGGCTGGCTTACGCCGCCGCTTTACTGGCATGGGAACGCTCTCCTACCGCGCGATCGACCCGAAAGTCTCACGCACCCGCAGCTTCGGTGACTAGCTTGAGCCCCGTTACATTGTCCGCGCTCGAACACTTGACCAGTGAGCTGTTACGCACTCTTTCAAGGATGGCTGCCTCTAAGCCAACCTCCTGGTTGTCTATGCACTCGAACATCGTTTCCCACTTAGCTAGTACTTAGGGACCTTAGCTGGCGGTCTGGGCTGTTTCCCTTTCGACGCTGAAGTTTATCCCCCAGCAACTGACTCCCGGAGTAAACGTGATTGGTCTTCGGAGTTTGCCTGAAGTCGGTAACCTGGTAGGGCCCCTAATCCAAACAGTGCTCTACGGCCAACACGCAATTTATCCGAGGCTATACCTAAATATATTTCGGAGAGAACCAGATATCACTGAGCTTGATTAGCCTTTCACTCCGACCCACAGGTCATCCGCCCAGTTTTCAACCTAGGTCGGTTCGGCCCTCCACGAGGTCTTACCCCCGCTTCAGCCTGCCCATGGGTAGCTCGCTCAGTTTCGGGTATACCGCCTACGACTATGTCGCCCTATTAGGACTCGCTTTCGCTACGGCTCCGCTCATCGCTTAACCTTGCCGCAGACGAGTAACTCGCCGGCTCGTTATGCAAAAAGCACGCGGTCACAGAACAAGTCTGCTCCCACCGCTTGTAGGCACGCGGTTTCAGGTACTATTTCACTCCCCTTCCGGGGTACTTTTCACCTTTCCCTCACGGTACTTGTCCGCTATCGGTCACCAAGGAGTACTTAGCCTTGGAGGGTGGTCCCCCCAGGTTCAGTCCGCGTTTCACGGGCGCGGACTTACTCAGGAACGCCTGACAGGAGATCGTGCAGTTTCGTCTACGGGACGGTTGCCCTCTATGGTGCGCGGTTCCACACGCTTCGACTACCACACGATTTTGTAACTCCTGCCGAGCCGGACATGACTCGGAACAAGCGCCCTACAACCCCCGACAGACAACGCATGTCCGCTTACATCTGCCAGGTTTGGGCTGATCCCTTTTCGCTCGCCACTACTCAGGGAGTCTCTGTTGATTTACTTTCCTCGGGGTACTGAGATGTTTCACTTCCCCCGCTTGTCTTCCGCCGGTCTATGTGTTCAACCGGGGATAACGCCGCATTACCAGCGCTGGGTTTCCCCATTCGGGAATCCACGGGTCAAAGGCTATTCAGCGCCTAACCGTGGCTTATCGCAGCCGTTCACGCCCTTCATCGACTCTTGGTGCCAAGGCATCCACCGTGTGCCCTTACTATCTTGACGGTGATCTGGCCC
>CAVRHJ010000006.1:0-785356 GCA_963720975.1 uncultured Solirubrobacteraceae bacterium | reverse complement strand
ATCCGCGACGCTCGCGGTTCTCTCTGACCTCCGGTGCGGACCACGGTGTTAGCTGTCCGGTGGTGGTGTAGGTGCCGCAGGCTTGGGGGGTCGCGAGCTCGCCGCGTTCACCGCCGAAGAAACGCATTTTCAGCTCGGAGAGCGGGAGCTGCGGGTTTTGCTGGAACACCCCCGTTACTTGGCCTGTTGCGGGGTCTGTTTCGAGCTTGCCGGGGACCTTCACGATCGTGCCCGTCGCCGGATCATCGATCACGATGTATGCCGCTAGTAGCGCCCCAAACGGGTTCGCGTTCTGCGACGCCAAGTAGACAGAGCCAGTAACTGGGTTTTCTAGTAGCGGCGTCGTGACTTCGATACTGGCGATCTTCGAAGCATCCGGGCACGACGGTGCCACGGGCGTGAAGTTCGTCAGACCCCTGTTCGCTAGCGGGCTACCGTTGAATGATGCTCCTAGCCAGCCGATCTGTGCCTCTGTGCAGCTCGCCAGCCCGGATGCTGCCGAGGGGTTGGTGACCAGCCCTAGCGGCAGCGTTACCGTCGCGTCCCTGAGCGGCGGCGTCGCAAGCGCGCCCGCGTCCAGCCGCGGCGGGACCTTCAGCTCGACGCTCAGGCCCGTCGGGCTGTCCGCCGCCGTGGTGTCTGGCCGTGCGGTTAGCGATGGTTCGAAGCGCAGCAGGTTACAGCCCGTCACCGGCGGAGATTCCGTCGGGTTGCTGCCCGTGGAGACCCAGTTAGCGGATTCGACTAGCGGTTCGCCGGGGGGGGTGCCGTTGTCGTTGAAAGCACCCGGGTGCTGCCAGGAATCTAGGTGTACCGTCGAGACCCTCGGGCTGTCCGGAGGAGCAGTCAGAGGGATTCGTGAAGAACGGGATATGCGGCTCGCCGTCATGGTCTTCGTCCTTCGCGGCGGGGTCCCCAAGAACGTCGCGATCGTGTCCGTCAACGTGATCTGCGGCACACCGCGAGTTGTCGCACGCACGACATACCCTGACGGGGTGGGTGCGACGCTCGCATACAGCACATGCGTCGCTTTCAGGGCGTCGTAGAACCCGAACTCCGCGGCGACGCCGTGCTCGGGCACCATGTTGAAGATCCCGACAGAAGCCCCATCCGGCTTGTGTGGCGGGCCGGTCCCGATCCGCCCAACCCGCGGATCGGGCGGGCAATGACGAAACGACGAGAGTTCCGGGAGCGTGCACTTCGGTGTCGCCTGCGCATCCCCGATCAGCCCCGGCGGGAGATCAACAACAACATCCTCCGCGCTTCGACGCTCGTCAAACCGAGACCGAAACTTCCCTCCGGGACCTTCCGTTCGATGCTATTCAAATCGAACCGCGTCGTGACCTCATAAGGATGATCGCCCGCCGATGATCCGGTTCACCGCCCGCGCCCGCAATGTAGGACACCAAGCCACCCGGGCCGAACGACAACGGGACAGAACCCACCACCAACGACTGACTAGCCGTCGCGCCCGTGGCGCCCGCGGCGCTCGCGCTCGCGGTGTTCACACCGCTACGCGCGCCCGCGCCCGCCGTCACCTGCAAGTTTAGTTCCAGCGCCGCATCAGGCACCAGCGGTTCTTCAAAAGTGCACGTCACCGTCACCGCTTCCGCGCCCCCGCCTTCCTGTTCGCATCTCCCCTTTCGATTCGTTCAAATTCGATATTTTCAGCGCCTTGCTGGTCGACCAGGCCGTTAACCACCGCCGGCAACAGGTTAAATTCCCTGACCGTGACCGTGAACCCAACCGGCAAGCTTATCCTTCACCACGACCGGCCCAGACGAACCCACTACCCGCGTTCGCGACAGACACCTGAAACGTATGAGCTACTTCTTCAGGGAACTCCCCCTGAACTGACCGAATGCACCGTCAAACCAGCCCCCGGAGCACCCCACGCCAACCCCGGCGCGCACAACACCACAAAAACCAGCAAGCAAAAACCAACCAGAAGCCTCGCGCCCCACCCACGACCAACACGATGGCCCCGCGCACAATCGACACGATGCGCATCTCGCGCCGCCGTCTCGCGTACCCCTTCACCCCGAGCGCTGATCGATCGATCGAACATCCCGACAGAGTCTTCCACCCAGCCCGCCAGCCAGTCAATACACGTCTCCACAACTACCACAACCAACCCACACCGCCGCCACAACCCGGCCCCCCGGACGACAGCGACGCGAAAGGGGCTGAAGACAAGACAGCGGGGCTGGGCGGCGAACCGCCCAGCCCCGCTGTGTCTACGGATGTGCTTATCCGCAGACTACTAACCCATAGTTGGCTTAGAAGCCGCTGCGGATGACTTCTTCGGTGTCTCTGAGCTGTTCAGTTCGCCTTCAAGGTTCGCCTTGTTGTTGCCGGCTGCCGAGGGCAGACCGACTTTTTCGTTTATGACTCCGTCCAGGACGCCTTTGATGCCGAACAGTTCACCGCAGCCTGTAGCGGTCGGCACCGCGAACGTGTTGTCCACGAGCGAGTTGCTAGCGATGTGAAGCCCGACCGCGGGTTCTTCCCCCCCGGGGATCGCTTCTTCAAACGACGACAGCGTACCGAGTTTACCTTTCAACGCACCCGATGTGCCCGTCGAGAGATGCAGCTGGATCGGGCTCGCTTCCGAGCCGATGAAACACGCGCCGCCAAGGAGTTCATTTTTCAAGTGAACCCTTGCAGGGAGGGTGACCGCCGTCCCCGATTCCCTAATCAGGTTGAAGCTATTGATCAACGGCGGGTTATGTTCATTAGCGACCGGTTCCAGCGTCGCCGTCAGTTCAGTGATGCCATGTTCAAAGAAGAATTTGCAGGTATTACGCAGGAATTCATTACTGATTTTGGTGCAGTCAATGATCCCGGTCAACCCACCAGGCACATTCAACACGACCTTCTGGAAACTTTCAAAGCCCGCCTTCGCACCGATCGAGACTTCCAGTTTCGGTTCCAATTCGGAATGCGCCAGATCGACCCGCCCTGCTGCACAATCGACTTGTTGATCGGCACCGTCGTTTTGTTGTTATCGTGAATTCCCCAGCTAGGTCACATTATACAGCATTTCAAGACGATCGGGATTTCCGTCGGGCAACTCTGGAATTTTTTGAACGGCCGCACAGCCAACGCCGGGGAAGCCGACGCCAACACAGCCATCGGCACGACAAACGCCGCCGCTACCACCACAAGGACACGCCTGCGGAAACCCGCGACACGCCCACCACAATCAATCGGCATGATCACAACCCACTTTCTATAGAAACCAGCGACAACCATCGATTGCCACACGCCCATCACCCACAGCGAAGGGCCAACAGCACACTAACCCCCCTCCACCAACCCCCACAACCACTGTTTCCCACTACCCACCAACACTGAACTATCTGAACCCTCGCAGCCACTCAACCCCACAACCCCCGAACGGGAGAGGGCTGGCTCCGCTCCTATGGCCGGATCGCCAGCGTGACGGTGGAGCTGGTGGCCTGGCCGCCTGCTGGCGCGTATGCGATACGCAGCCTGACCGCCAGCTTGTGCCGATGGTGCAGCGCGTGTCGCGCAGCCGCCGTCAGCGAGATCTGCAGCGACTGGGCGCCCGCTTTCAAAGACCGGCTCAGCTTTTTGATGTCGCCGCCCGTGACCGTCACCTTGCCAGCAGCCGACGGGTTCACCCTAAGATTGAACTTCACCCCACGCGCGCTATGCGTCAACACCACGAGCCGCGGGGCAGCAACCCCCGCCACCAAAGGAAGATTACCCTGGCCCTGAAACGTGCTACTACCGGCGAGCGTCGTAGCCACAGGAGCAGGAGCAGGGGTATGGCATGCTTCTTCTTCACACCCCAGTCCCGGTGACGGCGGCGGCGCGACACACGGATCCGTTTCCTCACAAACCCGCGCATCATAATAATCCCGGTCCGTATCCGTATCCTGCGAAGTCAACTGATCATCCGTCGCGAAAAACACATTCAAGCCAGACCGATCCACACCCAACAACCGCGTCGAAGTTTTGATCCCCGCCGCGCTGCTATTCGGGGTGGTATCCCGGCCATCAGAAATCAACGACACGCTCCCATCATGATACTCATACACATTCTGGGCAAACACGCTACCGGGCGGATTATTGACCTGCACTTCGTTTAGCGCACCCGGCGCGAGCGCGACCGGGCTCTGGAAAAACACGTACTGCCCATCATCGGACATCGTCAAATCCCCACGCGCCGCCCCGACCCCCGCGACCCAGCCGAGGAACGCCGGTACGATCGCCGATTCGGCCTGCGGATCAGTACTACCCGCGTTGCCGTTGTCGTTGAAGCCGTCCTGGCCGACCGACACCCGCACGAGCGCACCCGTCTGTGCGTCATACCGGTAAATCTGTGTGGGGCCTCCTTCCCCACGCGTGTCATCGGCCGTCAACGCAGCATGACTAAGGAACACCAAAAACCGCCCATCCGGCGTCACATTCGCCAGACTAATACCTTCATCCCACTCTCGCGTGGTCCCTTCCACGAACGGTTCTTCATCTGCTGGTGGGAGTGTCGCGATGAACCGCAGCGGCTGACCCGCCGCATACACATACAAGTTATCCTGGCCTTCCACAGCAACCGACCCCAACGCCCCCGCGTTACCCGCGAGTCTGCCCCGCGCGACGAAATACACGTGTGACCCATCCGAGGAGATCGCCATCACACCCTGCACCTGCGGGCCACCAACAGCAGGCTTTGACCCTTCAGCTTCAGAAACATCCACCAGCACACGCTCTTTCGCAACAGGTTCTTCACCATGATCCCCACACGGCAGCACGCACACCGACTCATACAAGTTACTTTCGCCGCTGCTCGCGTTGTCGCTCAGCTGCTGCGCACTCGTGAAAAACACCCGCGAACCATCACTGGAAGCACCCTCAAATTCCGCGTTCTGCGGCGCGCTCTGCGCCGCCACGCATTCCCCGCTCGTACAGCCTGCGGGCGTCGACGCGGACACCAGCACGCTGTGCGCACCCGGGCCTTCCCCATCGACACGCTCAAACAACTCATTCGCCGCGGGCGCCACCGCCCCCGCCGAGCAGTGCGACGTTTCGCTGTGCCCCTCCGCGGTAAAGAACGCCACACGCCCATCCACAGACAACGACCCAAACGCACGACCGGGCTGGTTGGCTCGCGAGCCGCCGAAGAACGTTGGGCATTCACTGACCCGCGTCGTGCTCCCGGACGGGCCGCTAACACCAACCGCCAGCGGCCGGACGCTACCACGCCCCACATACTCATATATCGAATGCTTGCTTTCAGGGAACCTGGCGTCGAGCGACCACAGATCCGCCCCTTCAGTAGCTGCGAAGAGCATGTGTGAGAAATCATCTGTCGCCTCGACCGGCGGCTGACCGATATCTAGGCCCCGGAACAATCTGCCGTTTTCTGACACGGGCCCGACTTCAGCTGGTGCCCCGCTCCCTGTGCGGGCATAGAAGTTGTCGTGCGCTTCGGTCGGGCTCGGCGCGGAGAATAGCGTGGTGTGCGTGTTGGCGCTGGCGGCCCACTCGGTAGTGATCCCGTACTGTGTAGCGGGCGGCGCGAGCGGGTGTGTCACCCACCCCTGGCTGGTACGCGCGAATTCATAGGGCTCACCCTCCTGCCCGCGGATCCCGGTGCAGGATTCCGTGCCCGCGAGGCACTGCAGGCTGATCGCCATCACATCCGCCCCACTATCAGCGATCTGCGGGAGCGGCAGGCCCCCGCCGAACACGCTGCCGATCAGCGAGCCGCTCTTCTGCGGCGGGGTAACCAGTTCATAAGATCGACAGTCAGGCAGCGCCGTTGAATGGTCTTGCTGGCGGACCACTTCATCGGGACATTCACCCGAGCCGCCCGTTACCGCGTGCACGACGAACGTGTGATCCACACCGAGCGTTGTCCCTGAGGGGTTCTTGGCGGCTATCCGCCAGTGGTAGGTGGTGTCGCCAAACAGCCCTGTGAGCGTGGCGTTGACTGGTACGGGTGCGCTGCCCGCCCCTATTTCCCCGGGTGATGGCTGGCACGCCACCACAGACCCGTAGGCGGTGCTCGTGCCGTATTCGAACACGCAGCTTTCCAGTTCTGCGCCGTCGGGGTTGACTTTCGCGTGCAGCTCTGCGCTACTGGACGTTTCACTCGAGGAAGATTCGCCTTCGACGATCGGCGCGGGCGGCGTGGCAAACGTCACCGGCGGGCTACTCGTCGCTGTCTCCCCCGCACCGTTACGTATCCGTAGGCAGACCGTGTACTTCGTGTTCGCCGCGAGCCCCGCCAGCTGCGCCTGTACCGGCTCGGGTGAGCTGCCTTTCGAGGTCCCGACCTTGCTCCCTGCGTTTTCGCATTCCGATTCCGAAGCCCGATACAGGAATTCATAGACCGCGCCAGCTTCACCCGAACTGTTGGGGTTCAATACGCCCTTTAGTTTCGCTGTGGCGCCCGTGATTTCGCTTACTTCGACATTCACCGGGGCTTCCGGCAACGTCGTGAAATGCTGCACCGCGCCGTTTGCTTCTTCGCCTTCGGTGTTCTTCGCGACCAGGCGGTAGAAATAGGTTGTGTCCTGGGCTAGTGTGCCCGTTGGGACGCTCGCTGTCTGATCGCCGAACCCAGATAGTGGGCTCGCGCCGGGAACAGTGGTGATTGCGCCTTTCAGTACTTCGCCCGCGGCTTCGGTGGAATATTCGAAGGAAAAGGTTGTTTCCTGGTTGTTCGGGTTGACCTGCGCTTCCAACGTCGCCGCGTCAAACGCCAACCCCCCAGCCGTCTCGTTGGTGATTGTCGGCGGCCGCGCGAGCGTTTTGAAGGACACCTCGTTACCGCGGACTTCATCGCCCGCCGTGTTCCTCGCGACGAGACACACCGTGTAGTTCTGCCGCGGTTCCAAGCCCGACAGCTTCGATTCGACCAGCGTTTTCGGGGGGACCGCCGCGACCGCGACCTGTTCGCTTTCCGTCCCACCAACACACGTCCCCGCAGTGCTATACAGGAAGTGGTAGCCCGTTTCGGCTTCTTTACCCGGGTTCAACTCGCCATGCAACGACGCCGTATCCGCCGTCACTTCGCCAGCCGCTTCGGTCACCGGCGCTTCCGGAAGCTGCACCGTCGTGAAATGCGCAGGCGCACTAAGCGTCGATTCGCCGAGCGCGTTGAATGCCTTCACACAAAAACTGTACGGTTCCCCCGCCTGCAGCCCGCTGACCGCTGCGGAGACCCCGAGGGGGCTCGCACCCGACGCGGGTTCTTCAACGGTTTCTTTCCCACCAGCACCGGTGCATTCGCTCGCGGACTGCCGGTACACGAAGCGGTAGGACCCCGGTTCGCCTTCGCTACCCGGGTTCAACACCCCGACCAGCATCGCCGACGTCGCTTTCAATTCGCTCGCTTCGACCGCCTGCGGCACTTCCGGCGGGCTAGCCGCCGCTGTTTCAAACGCGACGGGTGCGCTGAGCGTCGTTTCGCTTTTCGCGTTCGTCGCCGCCAAACACACCACATACCCAGTTTCCGGCGCCAAACCCGAAACCGCTTCACTGACCGCTTCCGGTTCAATCCCAAAATACTGCCCCGGCGACACCGGCACCCGGCTCGCACCGACGCTTTCGCATTCCCCCTTCGACACGACTTTCGTCGCCTTATACAAAAACTGGTAGCCACCCGATTCAACCGGGAACACCCCAGACGCCGGATCCAACACACCACGAAACACAGCCGTCGTCGCGAACACCCCACCCACAGGTTCCACAACAGGCACTTCCGGCGAACCAAACGCCACACCCGAAAACACGCCAGCCACCACCACAGCACCAACCACGGCACCCAGCACTCCCCGAACAAAACGATATCCACGCATCCATACCCACACTCCCACAACCCCAAAACCCCGTCAACACCCGTCTCCCACTCACCAACAAGCCCCAAACCCCCCAACCCAGCCCCAAACCCCAAACCCCAAACCCCAAACCCTAACCCCAACCACAGCCACCAACCCCAGCCCCCCCACCACCCCGCAAACAAGTCGTGCGTGACACCAACCAACAGCGCCACGCACGACCCACACAACAACTACACAGCTACAACCAACAAACCTACGATAAAATCGTAAACATCGTCGCCGCACTACCAGTCTCCGGCGTCAATAACAGCGTCCCTTCCACTAACTCACAGAACGGTTCGTTCCCCAGACCCGACGGGTTCGCTAACAGCGTCGTCGCAACTCGTTCAAGGGAATCATTGTAGTAATACGGGATTTCCTGAATCCCCGTCGACGTGCTAAAGCAATGCGAGATAACCTCGATGTCATTCGCATCACCTTCAGTTTCTGATCCTTTCGTCAACGAGATCCTCGTCGTCGCCGGCCCCGTCGTCGTAATTTGGAACGTATCTTTATTGCAGAAAATTTTGAATTTATCGAATAACACCAGGCCCGCGACTTCTAACTGCTCGCCAAGCCCCGACAGGCCCGTGTACACCAAATGATATTCCACACCCGTAAGTAACACTTCACCATTTGCTTCCGATTGGCCTAAAGTGTGACATTTTTCTTTCGATGCGGTGTTCGTGGTGCCTAAGAACTCGATTAGCCCTTGACCTAACGCTGTTAATTCCTTTGCTTCGAGTAACACGGAGACGTCTGTCGCGGTCAGGACGCCGCCCGACGCGCTATTGAGTGTGTGTGCACCTAAAACACTCCCTCCTAGCTTAATCGGGTAGAGTTCCCCGGGTAACGCCGTGTGAATTAACGGTAACGGTAAGCTTTCCCCAAACGCCGCGCCCGCCGTCATCACACCCACAATCAACACCGACACGAACACCAAACCAATCACTTTCAAACGTCTCATACCGACTCCTAACAATCAAACAACACAACAGAACCAGGCCGACAAAGCGACCCCTAACGAGCCACGCAACCCAGGCTAACCAGCAGCCTAAGCCACACGGCCCACGCACCAAAGCCAACCAACAACCCAGGCACGCACCCCCACCATCCCACCCAACCCACCAACAAGTCAAGCAAACCCCACAAATGTCTCCAACCCCACCAACTCCCACCCCACGACACGGGCGTGAGCCATCCTGGGTTTGACGGAGGCTTCGATGCCAGGGTTCGTCTGGCGGAGGGAGAAGCCTGTGGTGATGCCAAGAGCGAGGAAGTATCCCGTGGAGTTGTTGGAGCGCGCGACACGGCTGGTGTTCGAGTCGGGGCGCCCGATCGCGCATGTCGCGCGTGATCTGGGTATCCCCTCGGAGACGCTCAGGGTGTACGTGCGCCAGGTCGAAGCGAACGAGGGCCGCCGCAAGGACATGCTTAGCAACGACGAGCGTGAGGAGATCCGAAAGCTGCGCCGCGAGGTGTCCGAGCTGCGCCGAGCAAACGAGATCCTGAAGGCCGCCAGCGTGTTTTTCGCGGGCGAGCTCGATCCATACCGTCCGAAGTGAGCGCGTTCATCGAGGAGTACCGCGAGCGCTTCGGGGTCGAGCCGATCTGTGAGACCTTGGGCGTGTCGGCGTCCGCGTACTACGAGCGAGCAACGGGCCGGCGATCGGCCAGGGCGCTCGAGGATGAGCGGCTGATCGGCGTGATCAGCCGGCTGCATGAGCGCAACTACTGCGCTTACGGCTCGCGCCGGATGTGGAAGGCACTCATCCGCGAGGGCGAGCAGGTCGGTCGAGGCCGGGTGGAGCGCCTGATGCGCCAGAACGGCATTCAGGGCGCCAAGCGGCGCGGCAAGCCGTGGCGCACCACCAAGGCCGATCCGGCGGCGCTGCGCAGCCCTGACAGGGTCAAGCGCGACTTCACCGCGTCCCGGCCGGATGAGAAGTGGTTCGCGGACTTCACATATCTCCGGTGCTGGGAGGGGCTGGTGTTCTTCAGCTTCGTGATCGACGCCTACAGCCGCCGGATCGTCGGCTGGCAGTTCGCCAACCACATGCGCACCGATCTCGTCCTGGACGCCCTGCGGATGGCTTTGCATCAAAGGGCCCCAGGAGCAGACGTTTCGCTCGTGGCACATTCAGATGCCGGGAGTCAGGGCGAACTCAACTGGTCCTCGCAACACGTTGATCGTGGAGGTGGTGTTGATGGGCAGGCCAGCTGGGTGGATGACGGAGTTGACGGGCAGGGCGCCGATGAAGTCGCCGGGGAAGCCTTCGCTTCGTCGGGACGTGGAGCGGTTGTTTTGGCGTGAGATCGCCAAGGGCTTGAGCAGTGAGGACGCTGCGTTGGCTGTCGGCGCGTCTTCGGCTGCGGGCAGCCGATGGTTCAGGGAACGTGGCGGTATGCCAACGTTCATGCTTGCCCCGGTCTCAGGCCGGTATCTGTCGTTTGAGGAGCGCGAGGAGATCGCGGTGTTGAGGGCTCAGGGCGCCGGTGTTCGGGAGATCGCCCGCCGGCTGGGGCGTTCCCCGTCAACGATCTCCAGGGAGCTGCGCCGCAACGCAGCGACTCGTGGTGGGAAGCTCGACTATCGCGCGTCGGTCGCGCAGTGGAAGGCGGATCTGATGGCGCGTCGCCCGAAGACAGCGAAGCTCGCCGCTAACCCGCGGCTGAGTGAGTACGTGCAGGAGCGGCTCTCCGGGGAGGTTCGCCGGCCGGACGGGACGGCGGTGCCGGGGCCCGCGACGGCGCGTTGGAAGGGCCGGAACAAGCCAAGGCGCCAGGACCGCAAGTGGGCGAGCGCGTGGAGCCCGGAGCAGATATCCAACCGGTTGAGGATCGAGTTCCCCGATGATGAGTCGATGCGGATATCGCACGAGGCGATCTATCAGGCGCTCTACGTGCAGGGCCGCGGCGCGCTTCGACGCGAGCTCGCCGGATGCTTGCGCACCGGCAGGGCGCTGCAGAGTCCCCAGAGCCCGCGTGCGTGGACGTGGCAAGAGCTTCGTCACCGAGCAGATCATGATCAGTGAGCGTCCCGCCGAGGCCGAGGATCGTGCTGTGCCTGGCCACTGGGAGGGTGACCTCATCCTCGGCGCCAACCAAACAGCGATCGGCACGCTCGTCGAGCGCAGCACCCGGTTCACCATGCTGCTTCACCTGCCACCGATGCCCGGCCACGGCGCGCCAAGAGTGAAGAACGGGCCGCCGCTCGCCGGGCGCGGAGCCGAAGCAGTGCGTGACGCCATCACCGCTCAGATCACCACGTTGCCAGAGCAGCTGCGCCGCTCGCTTACCTGGGACCAAGGCGCGGAGATGGCACAACACGCAAAGATCACAATCGACAGCGGGCTGCAGGTGTATTTCTGTGACCCTCAAAGCCCTTGGCAACGAGGCACAAACGAGAACACAAACGGCCTACTCCGTCAATACTTCCCCAAAGGCACGAACCTCGCCAGACACACCGCCGAGGAGCTCCAGGCGGTCGCTGCCACCCTGAACAGCAGACCACGCAAGACACTCGGCTGGCACACACCCGCCGAAGCGCTCGACGAGCATCTACGATCCCTCCAAACACAAACCGTTGCGACCACCGATTGAATCCGCCCAGTACACGTCGTCTGACTACACCCAGATCCTGGACGACCACGACGTCCTTGGCTCGATCGGATCCGTCGGCGATGCCTATGACAACGCGGCCGCTGAGAGCTTCGTCGACAGCTTCAAGACCGAGCTGATCGCCGACCGCGTCTGGACCAGCAGATCACAGCTCGAGCTGGCGATCGTGGAGTACGTCGCGTGGTTCAACAACGGCCGGCTGCACGAAGCGCTCGATGATCGCCCACCCGTCGAGATCGACGATCTCTACGCTGTGAAAGAGGAGCCAACCATCCCCATCAAATGAAAGATGGGAACCAAACAAAACGGTCTCCGTCAAACCCAGGATGGCTCAGGCGTGATGAAGCCGACTGGCCTATCCAGGCGTATTGGGGTCGGCGGTGCCGGTTTTGCCGGGTTAGTTGAGGGTGTATGGGTCTTGTTCGCGTGGATCAAGCGGTCCTTTGAATTGCTTGCATTTGGGGAGCACGTAGCCTGTGCTGCAGTTGGTTCGTGCGGTCCACTTTGCCCGCCATTTCTTGATGTAGGCGACCAGCTCTCCCTCTTGGAGCTGTGCCGGTAGCGTCGACTTGATTGATGCGGCTACTGCGCTGAGTGGCTGTTGGTAGGCGGGGTGGATCTTCTTGACCCTGACGATGAAGTAGCCGATCACTGTCTGGATCGGGCCGAGCAGCACTCCTGGTTTGGACGTGAAGATCGCGTGATTCAGCGTCGGCTCCTTGTAGTAGCCCGACGGTAGGTCCGACACGAAACCTTTCGCGCTGAGAACGGCCTGCGGCGAGTGAAGACCCTCAACGACGCTCGCGAAGCTCTCCCCCGCAGCGATCTTCCGTCTGACCGCGAGGCTGGCCGCCCTCGTGGGTGTCGCCGCGATCTCCAGATCACGCGTCTGCTGGAAGAAATACTGGTTCTTGTGCTGCTCGTAGTATCTGCGTACCCCGGCCGCCGTTAGCGGGCCCACGCGCCGTTTGATCGCCTGGCGGATCGCGTTTTCATCCAGGGCGTCGTGTACCTGGAACCTGATGTCGGCTTCGTCTCGACCGACGCTCGCCAGGTAGCTCTGAAAGTGAGCCTGCGTATGAAACGTTTCCTTGATCAGCGCAGCGAACTTGCGTTGGAATGCCCGCCCATTGACGTCGACACCGAGTTCTCGCGCCCCACCAATTACCCAGTCCGCAACAACGTAACGATGTAGGGCTTCATTACGCAACTGCAGGTCGAGCGCCTCGCAGCTTTCCCGCAACTGCGCAACCGAGGACTTTGCCGCAGCCGCTGCGGAGGTCCCGGCGACCGATGCGCGTAAAGCGACCCGTAACTGGGCTACACACCCAGCAAACCGCGGCGGCGCCAGCTTTTCGCGGCGCTCTTCTATCCCCCACCAGCGATTGACCATCGCCGCGGTAATCACAGAGCCACCGACCCGCGCCACGACCGCACTGGGATCCCCCGCCCTCGCCGCCCCAGCGCCCACCGTCCTAGGATCCGCCGCCGACCTGGACCCACCACCCGAAGCGCCGCCACACGCAGCCAAACCCACCACAACCACAGTCGCAATGACGGCGACCAACCAACGGCTAACACCACGACACATGACACCCACACTCCTCGCCAGCTGACGACCACGAGACCGGCCGCGGATGCTGCCACACACCAACCACACCACCAACAACACCCCAACAAGCACCCACACACCCCACAAAAACAACGCAAAACGACACCCCACGGGGCTGTGAAACGTTTCTAACTCAAGCCGCCGCACTTCCCGGGGCGGATACGATCAGCGCCTTGCCCTCACCACAGCCACCACATACCCAAACCCCAACCGGCCCGGCCGGGCGCACGCCGGCGACTACGCCGGCACGCGTACCCGAGCAGCCGACGCTGGACGACTTGGAGGCGAAGTGGAGCGCGGCATGGGAGCGCGACGGTGTCTACCGCTTCGATCGCAATGCCCCGCGTGAGCGGGTGTTCGCGATCGACACGCCGCCACCGACCGTCAGCGGCTCGCTGCACGTCGGGCACGTCTTCTCCTACACCCACACCGACACCATCGCCCGCTACCGGCGGATGCGCGGCCGCGAGGTGTTCTACCCGATGGGCTGGGATGACAACGGCCTACCGACCGAGCGGCGCGTGCAAAACCACTTCGGCGTGCGCTGCGACCCATCCGTCGCCTACAACCCCAACTTCCAGCCACCAGCAGAGCCGTCGGAGAAGGAGCCCCTGTCGATCTCGCGGCCCAACTTCGTCGAGCTGTGCCTGCAGCTGACCGAGACCGACGAGCAGGCCTTCGAGGCGCTGTGGCGCACGCTCGGGCTATCGGTCGACTGGTCGATGACCTACACCACGATCGGCAAGCTCGCACAACGCATCTCCCAACGCTCCTTCCTCGGACTACTCGCGCGCGGCGAGGCCTACCAGCTGCAGGCACCAACACTATGGGACGTCGACTTCCAGACCGCCGTCGCCCAAGCAGAGCTCGAGGACCGCGAGCGCCCAGGCGCAATGCACCGCATCCGCTTCACCGCAGCCACCGGCGGCGCAGACGCGCTGATCGAGACAACCCGCCCAGAGCTAATCCCAGCGTGCGTCGCGCTGCTCGCGCACCCCGACGACGAGCGCCACCGCGCGCTCGTCGGCCGGGAGGCACTGACGCCGCTGTTCGGGACGCGAGTGCCAGTGATGACCCACCCGCAGGTCGAGATGGACAAGGGGACGGGACTGGTGATGGTGTGCACGTTCGGCGACCTCACCGACGTGATGTGGTGGCGCGAGCTCGGACTCCCCGTGCGCTCCGTGCTCGGCCCCGACGGACGCCTCGCCGAGATTCCATGGGGCACCCCAGGCTGGGAGTCACAGGATCAGCAGCGGGCGCGTGCTGTCTACGCCGAGCTGCAGGGCCGCACGATCAACCAGGCACGCAGACGGATCGTCGAGCTGCTCGAAGCCTCAGGAGACCTCCTCGGCGAACCCCAGCCGGTGACACGGGCGGTGAAGTTCTTCGAGAAGGGCGAGCGGCCCGTAGAGATCATCACCAGCCGCCAATGGTTCCTACGCACAATCGAGCACCGCGACGAGCTGCTCGCCCGCGGACGCGAGCTGACCTGGCACCCCCCCTACATGCACGCACGCTACGAGGACTGGGTAAACGGCCTGAACGGCGACTGGTGCATCAGCCGCCAACGCTTCTTCGGCGTCCCATTCCCCATCTGGTACCCGATCGACAACAGCGGGACAATCCTCCACAAACAGCCGATCGCCGCGAGCGAGCAGCAGCTCCCAGTCGACCCCTCAACCGACACCCCCGCCAGCTACGAGCCCTCCCAGCGCGGACAACCCGGCGGGTTCGCCGGCGACCCAGACGTAATGGACACATGGGCAACCTCATCGCTGACGCCGCAGATCGCCGGCAACGCCGGCGAGGACCAGGAGCTATTCGCAAAGGTCTTCCCGATGGACCTACGCCCACAAGCACACGACATCATCAGAACCTGGCTGTTCACCACCATCCTGCGCTCACAGCTAGACGAGCACACACTGCCATGGCACAGCGCCGCGATCTCCGGCTGGGTGCTCGACCCAGCCCGCAAGAAGATGTCCAAGTCCAAGGGCAACGTCATCACACCGATGCACCTGCTGCAGGAGTACGGCGCCGACGCCGTGCGCTACTGGGCCGCCAACGGCCGCCCAGGAACCGACACAGCATTCGAGCCCAAGCAGATGAAGACCGGCCGACGGCTGGCTGTCAAGCTGCTCAACGCATCGAAGTTCGCGCTCGCCGAGCTGCCGGCGCCGGGGCTCGAGCTCACGCATCCACTCGACCGCGCGCTAATCGCACGACTGGCCCACGTCGTGGCCGAGGCGACCGACAGCTTCGAGTCCTACGACTACGCCCGCGCACTAGAGCGCTCCGAGACGTTCTTCTGGTGGTACTGCGACTTCTACCTCGAGCTCGTCAAGGGACGCCGCTACGACCCCGACCCCGAGGTGAGCGCGTCGGTGAGCCTCGCCCTACGAACCTCGCTGTCGGTCTTCCAGCGCCTACTCGCACCATTCCTGCCGTTCGTCTGCGAGGAGGTATGGTCGTGGTGGCAGGAGGGCTCGATACACCGCGCAGCGTGGCCCGACACGCAGGAGCTGGCGACGGCCGGCGACAACGGCGGCAGGCGTGACGAAAACAGCGAGGACGTGGCGCTGGAGATCACCACGGACGTTCTGCGCGAGGTGCGCAAGGCCAAGTCTCAGGCCAAGCGCCCGATGCGCGCGCCGGTGCAGCGTGTGATCGTCCGCGACACACCCGAGCGCATACGCGCACTCGAGCTGGGCAAGGGAGACCTGCTGGGAGCCGGCTCGATCGAGCTGCTTGAGACGAGCGAGGCCGAGGAGTTCGAGGTTGAGGTGGAGCTGGTCGAGGAGTAGGTTCTCATGAGGATGTCGAACCCTGAGCCTGCACCTGGGCCGCCGCCGCCGCCTGCTCCAGCGCCTCCCGACGTGGGGCATCCCGAGACCCGGGGCGGTCTCGGCATCTTGACGAAGTAAGCCGCCTGCGGTGCTGCCCGTAGTAAGCGTCGGATAGGGTCCCCTGCCGTGGAGCGGACACCGATCGAAGCACTGCGCGAGAAGGTCGGCGGGCCGGCGACCGTCCGCGGCTGGGTGCACGCGATCCGCGACCAGAAGAAGGTGCAGTTCCTGATCGTGCGCGACGAAACCGGCATGGCCCAGGTGGTAGTGCCGAAGGAGGATCCGCCCAGCGCGCTGAACGAGGCGGTGTCCGCGCTCACCGCAGAGTCCGCGGTCACGGTAACCGGCACCGTTGTGGCCGACGAGCGGGTCAAGCTCGGCGGCCTGGAGCTGAAGCTCGAAGGCCTTGAGGTCGACTCGCTCGCCGAGCCCGAGGTGCCGATCGCGCCCGACTCGGCGCTCGACAAACGCATCGACTGGCGCTACCTGGATCTGCGTCGTCCCGACCGCAAGCTGATCTTCGAGGTGCAGACGACGACCGAGGCCGCGATGCGCGACTTCTGGCGCAAACAGAAGTTCATCGAGATCCACACGCCGAAGTTCATGGGCTCCGCCAGCGAGTCCGGCGCCGAGCTGTTCAAGGTCGAGTACTTCGAGCGCCAGGCCTATCTGGCGCAATCGCCGCAGTTCTACAAGCAGATGGCGATCGCCGCCGGCTTTGGCAAGGTGTTCGAGGTCGGCCCCGTGTTCCGCGCCAACCCGTCGTTCACCTCGCGCCACGACACGGAGTTCACGAGCGTCGACGTCGAGATCTCGTGGATCGACTCGCACGAGGACGTGATGGCCTTCGAGGAGCGCTGGCTCGCGCACGTGCTCGCAGCGGTCAAGGACGCCCACGGCGAGCAGATCTCCTCGACATTCGACACCGAGCTGATCGTGCCGGACGTCCCGTTCCCGCGGGTGACGCTCGAGCAGGCCAAGGAGCTGCTGCGACAGGACGGCCACGACGCGCCCGGCCCGGGACACGACCTCGACCCGCCGAGCGAGCGCGCGCTGTCAGCGATCATCAAGCAGCGCGATGGGCACGAGTTCGCGTTCGTGACCGACTACCCGACGACCGTGCGGCCCTTCTACCACATGCGCCACCCCGAGGAGCCGACGCTGACGAAGAGCTTCGATCTGCTGTGGCGGGGTATCGAGCTGACGACCGGGGCGCAGCGCGAGCACCGCTACGAGCAGCTGATCGCCCAAGCCGAGGACAAGGGCGTGGACACCGGTCCGATCCAGTACTACCTGGACTTCTTCCGCTTCGGCGCCCCCCCACACGGCGGCTTCGGCTTCGGGCTGACGCGCCTGCTGATGCAGATGCTCGCGCAGGAGAACGTGCGCGAGGTCACGTTCCTGTACCGCGGGCCGCACCGCCTGGAGCCCTGAGCGCTACTCGCGCGTGTGCTCCAGGAAGTGCTTGCTGAGCATCGTCAGCTGGCCCTGGTAGTTGGAGCCGATGTCCTTGCCGTACAGCACGTCCGGCTGCTCGGCCATCCGCTCAAAGGCCAGCTTGCACACGGGCTGGCGGTGCTCCACCATGAACGAGACATCGCGCGCGCGCACCTCGAGGGCGGCGCGGCTGCCGTGGGCGCTGTCGGCGGTCGAGTAGCCGAAGCCGGGGTCGAAAAAGCCCGCGTAGTGGGTACGCAGCTCACCAGCCGTCGGGTCGTAGGCGAGCATCTCTGCGGCGTATGACGGCGGGATGCTGACGCCCTCGGCCGACAGCAGCAGATAGAAGATCTCCGGCTCGAGCACGATCCGCCCCCGCTCCTCCGGGTGGACGGGCTCCCAGTAGTCGCGCCAGCGCAGCGCCCCGACCTTCGTCAGATCGATCGGCAGGCTGTTCTTCTTGGCGCGGTAGCCGACGATGCTCTCGGCGGAGCCGGACACGTCGAGGCTGAGGAACAGGCCGTCCGAGAGCGAGATCTCAGACTCGGGTAGTGGGCCGGAGTCGAGATACAGCAGCGGCGAGCGGCGATGCAGCGCGAGCAGCTGCTCGTCGCTCAGACGCGCATCCGCGGACATCAGCCGTACCTGGTTGAGCGCCAGCCCGGTCTTCACGCGGATCGCGAACGTGCGCGGCACGACCTCGAGGTAGAGCTGGCCGCGGTAGCCAGCGGCGATCTCATCGAAGCGGTGGTTGCGATCGGTGAGCACGCGTGTGAACACGTCCAGGCGCCCCGTCGAGCTCTTCGGGTTGGCCTTCGCGCGGATCTCGCCCGGCAGCCTGAGCTCCTCGATCAGCGGCACGAGGTAGGGGCGGTCGCGCTCGAGTGTGGCGCCGTCGCGCAGGTCGATCCGTTCGAACGCCAGGTCGGCGATCTTCTGCTCGACGGTCGAGTCGCTGTCCGGCAGGAAGCTGCAGCGCAGCGCCCACGCGTGCTCGCCCAGCCGCAGGTCGACGCTCGCGGGTTGCACCGACTCCGGCGGGATCCGCCAGGGGTCGGCACGCAGCCACTCGTGCGCGATCGCCTCGCGCAGCAGCTGCGCCGGCAGCACGCCGCTGGACGCAGGCGCCGGCTGCGGCGCGCCAAGCGGCGCTTGCGAAGCGGGTGCCGTGCTCACATCGATGCTCGCTCGTTCATGCCGCGTTTCAGTCTATGGGCCCCGTGCGCGTCAGGCCGGCGTGAGCCCCAGGCGGCGAGGGCGCAGTGGGAGACGCATCTGGCGCATCCGGCGTCCGCGGAACTAAAGTCGGGTCGCGGACGTGTCGCGCGCTATGGCTTGAGCATCGTCCCACCTCTCCGACGGTGCTCGGGGTGAGATCGAAGGCGTCCCCCGGCGTCAGGTCTCCGCGGACGTCGCAGCCCCCGGGCCGCGGCGCCCGTGAAGGCCTGCCCGGACGATCCCGTCCGCGGCCGTCTTTACCTTCAGGCGATGCTCCTGAACGAGCTGAGCGACGGCATGGAGATCGACCAGGTTCTCTTGGTCCGCGACGCCGCGCGCCGGCAGCGGCGCGACGGCGGCGACTACCTGCGCCTGCAGCTCGGCGACCGCACCGGCGCGGTCGCGTGCATGGTGTGGGAGGAGCTGGCCGAGGTCGAGCAGCTTGCCGCCGCAGGCACTCCCGTGCGGGTCCGCGGCCGCTACACGGTGCACCCACGCTTCGGCGCGCAGATCAGCCTGCGCGGGCTCGAGGTCGCTGAGCCCGGGAGCTTCGACCCACGCGAGCTGCTCGATGGACCCGCACGCGGGGTCGAGCAGATGGAGCGCGAGATCCGCGAGCTGCTGGACACGATCCAGGAGCCGCACCTGCGTCTGCTGCTCGAGCGTGTGTTCGGCGAGGACTCCGAGCTGTGGCCCGGCTATCGACGCGCGCCGGCGGCCAAGTACTACCACCAGGCCTATCCCCACGGACTGCTCGAGCACTGCCTCGGGGTCGCCCAGGCGGTCAGCGCGATCAGCGCCACGTTCGGAGGAATCGACCGCGACGTAGCGGTCACGGGCGCGTTGCTGCACGACATCGGCAAGCTCGAGGCCTACACCGACGATCCGCGCAATATCGATCTCACCGACGCCGGCAGGCTGCAGGGCGAGATTCCGCTCGGCTACTACCGCATCAGGCGCCTGATCGAGGACATCGAGGACTTCCCGCCCGAGCTCGCGCAGGCGCTCCTGCACATCATCCTCGCCCACCACGGCTCGCTCGAGCACGGCAGCCCGGTCGTGCCGTGCACGCGCGAGGCGACGCTCGTACACATGATCGACAACCTCGGCGGGCGCCTCGGCAGCTTCGATCGACTGGAAAAGGAGCTCGCGCCCGGCCGGCGCTGGTCGCCGTTTGACCGCGCGATCGGCGGCGGCGCGTTCTTCGCCGAGCGCGGCGGCGAGGCGCCGGAAGCCGAGGAGCCGCGGCTGCCCGAGCGCGAAGCCGCCTGAAACGCCGCAAATAGCGGGGCGCCAGGTGGGCCCTCGCGCATCCGGATCGCCGTCGGCTTCTATCTTTGGTGGCCGATGGCAAAGGACACCGAGAAGCTGATCCGCCAGCTGTCGCTGATCTCATACCTGATGGCCGAGCGCCGGCCGGTCACGGCGCTCGAGATCCGGCGCGACGTCGAGGGCTACAGCGGCATGAACGAGGACGCGTTCGCGCGGCGCTTCTACGCCGACCGCTCAGAGCTCGAATCGCTGCGCATCCAGCTGACCGTCGAGCGTCCCGCGGACGGGGCAGCCGAGCAGGAGAACTACTCACTGCGCCCGGAGAACTTCCACCTACCGGCAATCGCCTTCACCGACAAGGAGCTCGCGGCGCTGCAGACCGCGCTCAGCCTGCTCGACGGCGAATTCGCCTACGCCGAGCCGCTGCGGCTAGCGCTGCAGCAGATCACCTGGGGACGCCCCAGCCCGCTGCGCGCACCGGAGCAGCGCTCGGTCGCGCTGGGGATCACCGCCTCAGCCGGCGGCCACGAGCTCTCGGCGCGCCTGGCGAAGGTCGAGACGGCGATCTTCCGCAACAAGACGATCGTGTTCGACTACTACACGATGGAGCGCGACGAGGTCAGCTCCCGCCGCGTCGATCCCTACCACCTGCTGTTCCAGGGTGGTCAGTTCTACCTGCTCGGCTACGCGCACGAGCGCCAGGCGGTGCGGGTGTTCCGGCTCACACGGATCCGCGGCAAGGTCTCCTACGCGACGAAGGCCGAGCACGACTTCCACCGGCCCGCCGACTTCGACCCGCGCGCGTACGCCAACCGCGCCGACTGGCAGCTCGGCGACGAGCAGGGCACCGCGCGCGTGCTGATCTGCGAGCGGATCGCGTGGCAGGTCGAACGCCACTTCGGGCGCTACGGAGAGATCCTCGAGGAGGATGGCGAGACGGTCTTCGAGACCGGCTACTCGAACCCGCGCGGACTGATCTCGTGGGTGCTGGGACTCGGCGCGAACGCGCGGCTGCTCGGCCCAGAGGAGCTCGAGCGCGAGCTGCAGCGTCGGCTCGAGCTGCTCGAGGAGCGCCACGGCGACGCCCCGCCGGTCCCACCCAGCGGACGCGGCTCGGTCTCGCCAGCGGCCGGAGCACAGCTGGCGGGCGGTCGGATCACGGCTCCGTCGCGTTCGCGAAGCGCGCGTGACGGGAACGCAGACGCAGACGGCGCCACCGGCCGGCCCGAGGCGGCGATCCGCCCCGAGCGCTTCGCGCGTCTGGTGACGCTCGCGAGCATCCTGATCAAGGCCGGGCGCGAGGGCGAGCGCGTCGGCATCGAGCATGTCTGCGAGCGCCTGCAGATCAGCGAGGAGGAGCTGCGCGAGGACGTCAACGTGCTGAACGTCGTCAACTTCGGCGGCGGTTCCTACGTGCTGTATGCGGAGTTCAAGGAGGAGGACGGGGAGATCGAGGTCGACCCCGAGCCCTACAGCGATAACTTCGACCGGCCCGCCCGCCTGCTGCCGGTCGAGGCGAAGGCGCTGGTGGCGGCGATCGACCTGATCGGCGAGCACATCCCCGAGGGGTCGCTGACCTCGGCGCGCACGAAGATCGTCGCGGCGCTCGGCGAGGACCCGATGGAGCAGGGCCTGCAGGTCGCGCCGACCTCCGGCGATGACTCCGACGTCGCGCGCGCGGTGTCCAAGGCGATCGTCGCGCACAAGCTGATCGAGCTCGAGTACTACAAGGAGAACGAGGACCAGCTCTCGCCGCGCACGGTCGAGCCATACGCGCTGACCAACGGCCGCGAGGGCTGGTACGTCGCGTCGTTCGACCCCGAGCGTGACGGCGTGCGCCATTTCCGCCTGGACAGGATCAAGCACGTGCACGTCACCGACCGCAAGTTCGAGCCGCGGCCCGAGGTAGACCCGGCCGGCGAGGTCGACGGCTGGCTGCGCACGGGCGAGGTGCCGGCGTCGCGCAGCGCGCGCGTGTGGGTCTCGCCCGAGCGGGCTCGCTGGGCGCGCGAGGCACGGCGGGTAGTCGAGGAGTGGAGCGACGGGGCGGTCGTCGTCGAGCTGAGCTTCGCCGGCGTCGACTGGCTGGTGCGCGAGGTGCTCAAGGAAGCCGGCGACGCCGCCGTGCTCGAGCCGCAGGACGCACGCGAGGCCGTGCGCGGCGCGGTCGCGCGGCTGCGCGAGACGAACGGGGCACCGGCCGGCGTCTCGTGATGTGAGCTCCGACGCGCTGCTACCGACCCGGGCGGGCCCGGTTCCAGACCGGCTGACGATCTGGCCGGTGGACGACGGCCGCTACGGGCTCGACGCGACGTTCCAGGGCAGCTCCGGCTACCAGCGAGCCAAGCAGCACCGCGACGAGCTGGAAAGCGACGGCGTGCCGCACCAGTTTCGCCAGGAGCTCGACGGGGGCTGGACGCTGCGCTTCGGCCCGCTGAAAGCGGCGGACATCGCACGCGCCCTGTCCGCGTTCGTTTATTAACAGTCCAACGGGTCGGCCGAGCGAGCCGCTACGGTGCCACCATGAGCCGGCGTGAGCAGATCAAGATGAGCGAGGCTGAGGCAGCGGCGTTCCTCGCCGAAGAACGGACCGTCACGTGCGCCACCGCCGGCCCGCGCGGCTGGCCGCACCTGATGCCACTGTGGTATGTGCTGCGCGAGCCGCCGGAAGACTACCCCGGTCCGCGCCTGTGGTCGTGGACGTATGCGGCCTCGCAGAAGGTGCGCAACCTCGAGCGCGACCCCCACGCCACGCTGCAGGTCGAGACCGGCGAGCAATACCAGGAGCTGCGCGGCGTAATGCTCGAGTGCGAGGCGCTCGTTTACGACGATCTCGAGATCGTGCGCGCACTCGGCCAGCAGATCTTCGCTCGTTACGCCTCGCCGCGCGGCGAGCCGCCCGTCGAGCAGCTCCACCCGGAGGTCAGCGAGATGATCGACAAGCAGGCAACCAAGCGCGTCGCGCTCGAGTTCGTCGAGCTGCACCGCACCAGCTGGGATCACCGCAAGCTCGGCGGGGTTTATTGACGCCGGCCCGATAGGCTCCCTGCCGCGATGGAGCCGCTCAAGGGACTGATCCTCTCCGGAGGCAAGGGCACGCGCCTGCGCCCGATCACGCACACGAGCGCCAAGCAGCTCGTGCCCGTCGCCAACAAGCCGGTCCTGTTCTACGGCATCGAAGCGATGGCCGAGGCGGGAATCGAAGAGGTCGGGATCATCATCGCCCCGGAGACCGGGCCGGAGATCGAAGCGGTCGCCGGCGACGGCTCGCGCTTCGGCGTGCGCATCTCCTACATCCCACAGGCCGAGCCGCTCGGCCTGGCCCACGCGGTGCTAACCGCCGAGTCGTTCCTCGGGACCAGCCCGTTCGTCATGTATCTCGGCGACAACCTGCTGCAGGGTGGGATCTCCGACCTGGTGGCAGCCTTCCGCGAGCACGCGCCCGACGCGCTGATCCTGCTGACGCCCGTGCCCGACCCGGAGAACTACGGCGTCGCCGAGCTCGCCCCAGCGGCGCCAGGCGAGGTCGGACGCGTGATACAGCTCGTCGAGAAGCCGGCCGCGCCCGCCACCGACCTGGCGCTCGTCGGCGTGTATATGTTTACCGCCGCCGTGCACGACGCCGCGCGCGCGATCGCGCCCTCGCCGCGCGGCGAGCTCGAGATCACCGACGCGATCCAGTATCTCCTCGACGCCGGCATGCGCGTCGAGCCACACGTCGTACGTGGCTGGTGGAAGGACACTGGGCGCTTGGAGGACATGCTCGATGCCAACCGTCTGATCCTCGATAACCTGCGCGAGCGGATCGAGGGTGAGCTGATCGACTCGCAGGTCGACGGGCGCGTCGTGATCGAGCCGGGCGCGCGCCTGGAGCGCAGCACCGTGCGCGGCCCCGCGATCGTCGGCGCGGACGCGCGGCTGAGCGACTGCTACATCGGCCCCTACACCGCGATCGGCGAGCGCTGCACGATCTCTCACTCGGAGGTCGAGCACTCGATCCTGCTCGCCGGCTGCACCGTGTCCGACCTCGACGGGCGGATGGAGTCCTCGCTGCTCGGGCGCAACGTCACCGTCCGCCGTGGCGAGCGCCAGCCGAAGGCCTACCGGTTCATGGTCGGGGACAACTCCGACATCTCGATCCTGTGAGGCTGCTCGTCACAGGCGCCGAGGGGATGCTCGGCCACGACGTGATGCGCGCCGGCGAGCGCGCCGGCCACGAGCTCGTGCTCGTCGACCTGCCCGAGCTCGACATCACCGACAGCGCGGCGATCGATCGGCTGCTCGAGCGCCTGCACGGCGAGCCCGGATCGCTCGACGCGGTCGTCAACTGCGCCGCCTGGACCGACGTCGACGGCGCGCAGTCAAAGCGCGAGGCGGCGCATGCCGTGAACGCCGACGGCGCCGGCAACGTGGCGCGCTCGGCCGCGCGGATCGGCGTGCCGCTGGCGCACATCTCGACCGACTACGTGTTCGACGGCGTCGCTCCGCTCGACGCCGACGGGCGGCCGCGCGCATATGTCGAGTCTGACCCCACCGCTCCACGCTCGGTGTACGGCTCGAGCAAGCTCGACGGCGAGCGTCAGGTGCTGGCGGCATCGCCGCGCCACACGGTCGTGCGCACCGCCTGGCTGTTCGGCCTCGACGGCCCCAACTTCGTCGCCACGATGCTGCGCCTGGCCGGCGAGCGCGACGCCGTGCAGGTCGTCGATGACCAGGTCGGCTCGCCGACCTGGTCGGGGCACCTCGCGCCCGCCGTGCTCGGGCTGCTCGAGCGCGCGGTCAGCGGCCTCGTGCACCTGACCGGCGCCGGCCAGGTCTCCTGGAACGGGTTTACGAAGGAGATCTTCCGCCAGGCCGAGGTCGACTGCCGGGTCGAAGCGGCCAGCAGCGCGCAGATCGCGCGTCCCGCGCCGCGCCCGCCGTGGTCGGTGCTCGAGTCAGAGCGCGAGGAGGTGCTGCCGATGCCGCCGTGGCAGGACGGGCTGGCGGGCTATCTTGCAGCGCGCGCCGGCGTGACACGCGCGTAGCCGGGAAGTTAGAGACACCGCGCGGAGGGAGTTGCAACTCGATCTTGCGGCGTAGGAGGCCGGCACGCGCCCTGCGCTGGATCCCCACGGCGCCCTTGAGTCGATCTCTTAGCATCGCTGCGCTGTGGCATTCGGACACGACAGGGCGCGGGTCGTGCTCGCGAGCAGCCTCGCGCTGATGTGCATCGCGATCGGCGTAGTGCTGTCCCGCTCGCCACTTGAGGTCGCCGGGACGAACTCCGTCCCCGCCCCCAATGCCGCTGGGTTGATCCACGGCGGCGGGACGCTGTGCGTGCCCGGCGGGACCGTCCCGCGGGACACGGTCGCGATTCGAGTTCCGCTCCAGGCGAACGTTGGCCCCAAGGTCAGCGTAAGCGTGTCGTCAGACGCACGCGTCGCGACAAGCGGCGAGCGGGCAGCGGGATGGGGAGCCTCGACGAGGGTTCTCGTACCGGTCACGCCGACAGCCGAGCCGATACGCGAAGCCCGTGTGTGCGTAACGCCCGGACCCGTCCACTACCTCGCCGTAAACGCGACGACGCTGACCACGACCTCCGCTACAGGCCAGGCGGTCAGCAGCGAGGGACTGCACTTGGAATACCTGCGCTCCGCGCACGGATCGTGGTGGTCGCTGGCGCCCTCGATCGCTCACCACCTCGGTCTCGGGCGCGCCGCCGCGGGCAGCTGGGTGGCGTTTCTGCTGCTCGCGCTGATGATCGCCGTCGCGTCGCTCGCCTCGTGGCTCGCCTTTCAGAACATCGCGACGGACCGGCACAGCTACGCCTCGCGGATCCCCAGGGCCGCCTGGATCTGCGCGCTGATCGCGTGCGTGAACGCGGTGTGCTGGTCGATCCTCACACCACCCTTCCAGGTCCCCGATGAGCCGGCACACTTCGCCTACACACGGCAACTCGCCGAGAACCGGCAGCTGCCCACATCCTCGTCGTTCAGCTTCTCCGCCGAAGAGGAAGCCGCGCTGACAGATCTCCACCAGCCGGAAGTCCGACGCCAGCCACAGAATCCTACGATCTCCACGCAGGCCGAGCAGGACCGTCTGCACGAAGACCTGGCCCGGGACCCAAGCCGTCGCGGGACCGGAGCAGCCGGGGGCGCAGCCACTGACCCGCCGCTGTACTACCTGCTGCAGGTGATCCCGTATGAGCTCGGCTCGCCTGGAACGATCCTCGATCAACTAGCGCTGATGCGGCTTCTGAGCGCGCTGCTGGCGGGACTCACCGCGCTGTTCGTGTTCTTGTTCATTCGCGAGACACTCCCCGGGGTGCCGTGGGCATGGACCGTCGGGGGACTCGGCGTCGCCCTGGCGCCGATGCTCGGTTTCATGTCTGGAGCAGTAAGCCCCGACGCGATGCTCGCCACCGTCTCCGCCGTGATCTTCTACCTGCTCGCGCGCGCGTTCAGGCGCGGCCTGACACGCACGCTGGCCGTCGCGATCGGCGCGATGACCGCCGTCGGCCTGCTCACGAAGATCAACTTCATCGGGCTGATCCCCGGCGTGCTCCTCGGGCTGATCGTGCTGACGGTGCGCGCCGCGCACAGCGGCAGGCGTGACGCGCTGCGCCAGCTTGGCCTGGCGCTCGCGATCGCGGCGAGCCCAGCGTGCGTCTACATCCTCGTCCAAGCCCTCTCGAACCGTCCTGCGCTGGGCGTCCTATCCGAGACCACCAGGCCCAGCCTGAACTCCCTCCCGAGCGAGATCAGCTATGTCTGGCAGTACTACCTGCCGCATCTGCCCGGGATGAGCAACCTGTTCCCCGGCCTCTCGATCCCACGTCAGGTGTGGTTCGCCAAAGTCGTCGGGTTCTACGGTTGGGCCGACACGCCCTTCCCCGTCTGGGTCGAGAACGTCGCGCTCGTGCCCGCCGGGCTGATCGCCCTGCTGTGCATCAGGATGCTGTTCCTCGCGCGCCACAGCGTGCGGCGACACGTCAGCGAGATCGTCGTCTACGGCTCGATCGGAGCCGGGCTGCTCGCGCTGATCGCGCTCAGCAACTACGTCGCGCCAGAAGAATTACTGGCCTACGTACAGCCTCGATACCTGCTGCCGCTGCTGTGCCTCGCGGGGATCGTGGTCGCGCTCGCCGCGCGCGGCGCCGGCCGCCGCTGGGGACCGTCAGTCGGCGTGCTGATCGTCGTGCTCGCCCTCAGCCACGACATCTTCAGCCAACTGCTCGTCGTCGGGCGCTTCTACGCGTAGCGCACACGAAAAGCGCGCCTGAGATGATGCGCCGATGAAACTGCTCGTCTGCGGCGGCGCCGGCTTCATCGGCTCGACCTTCGCGCGCCAGCGCCTCATCGAGCACGGCGACGCGGTGACCGTGCTCGACAAGCTGACCTACGCTGGGCGCGAGGAGAACCTCCACGACCTCGTTGACCAGCCCAACTTCCGCTTCATACATGGCGCGATCGAGGACCCGGCGGCGGTAGCCGCCTCGATAGACGCATCATCTCCGGAAGCGATCGTCAACTTCGCCGCCGAGACGCACGTCGACCGCTCGATCGCCGAGCCCGACGCGTTCGTCTCCACGCACGCTTTGGGGACCTACGTGCTGCTCGAGGCCGCCCGTACCCATGGGGGCACACCCTCTGGCGAGCACGGCCTGCGCTACGTCCAGGTCTCGACCGACGAGGTGTACGGCTCGATCGAGGAAGGCACGTTCACCGAGCACAGCCCGCTGGCGCCGTCCTCGCCGTACTCCGCCACGAAGGCCGGCGCGGACCTGCTCGTGTTGAGCTACTTCCACACCTACGGCCTGCCCGCGCTGATCTGTCGCGGCTCGAACAACTACGGGCCCTACCAGTACCCCGAGAAGCTGATCCCGCTGATGGTCCTCAACGCGCTGCACGGCGACCCGCTGCCGGTGTACGGCGACGGCATGCAGGTGCGCAACTGGATCCACGCGAGCGACTTCGCCGCCGCGATCGGGCACGTGCTCGAGCACGGGCGCGAGGGCGAGGTGTACAACGCTGGCGGCCCCGACGAGGAGGCCAACATGACGGTCATCCGGCGGATCCTCGAGCTGACCGGTGCGGACGAATCGCAGATCGAGCACGTGACCGACCGCCCCGGTCACGACCGGCGCTACTCGCTGTCCTCGCAGAAGGTCCGCGCGCTCGGCTGGGAGCCACGCGTGCGCTTCGATCAGGGACTCGAGCAGACCGTCGCCTGGTATCGCGACAACGCCTGGTGGTGGGAGCCGATCCGCTCGGGCGACTACCGCGCCTACTACGAGCGCCAGTACGGCCGTTCGCTCAGCTGAACGCTGTCAATACCTCGTTGAAGACAATTGTCAGTAGACAGCTGTCTGCTTTTGCTTCAAGGTGTCACGTATGGACCAAATACGCAAGCAGCTCTCACTGAACCTGCGCACCCTTCGCGAGCGGGCCGGGCTCTCTCAGGAAAAGCTCGCCGACCGATGCGACCTCGACCGCACGGAGATCAGCCTGCTCGAGTGCGGCAAGCGCCTTCCGCGCCTGGATACGCTCGTGCTGCTCGCCCGCGGGCTCGGGCTGGACTCGCCGGCTGAGCTACTCGAGGGGATCAGCTGACGCTCGCGATCTTCCACTTCCCGCCTTCCTTGACCAGCGAAAGGGTGCTCGCGCGGGACTTGCCTGCGTGGACGCTCTTCACGTTCGCCGTCGCCGTCGTCCCGGTCGGTGCGATCTTGATCGACTGAACCGTCAGTTCGAGGCTGTCGATCTCCGATAGCTGGCTTTTGATCGCCGATTCGCAGTCCTTAGCGCCGCCCAGCCCCTTCACGACCGACGTCGCCACGTCGTTGGCGCAGATCTTCTTCTGTTCGCCGGCCGTCGCGTCCGCCTGCAGGTTCTTGATCGTCTCAGCCACTTCCTGCTCGGCGCCCTTGAAGCCGGCCGTCGACACCGTCTTCGCGCACGCCGCCAGCGCGAGCGCGCAGGTGCAGGCGAGCGCGCAGGCACAGAGCAGGGAGAGCTGGCGGCGCATGGCCGCGAAGGCTATTTGTTTTGCTCGTCGTCGCGTCGGTAGCCGAGGCGTGCGGAGATCCGGTCGGCCGTCGAGACGAGATGCGGGCCGAGCGCGTCGACCAACTCCTCCAGCGAGATCATCGAGCTATGCGCGACCAGGTTGACCGCCGCGACCACCTCGCGCGCCTCGTTACGCACCGGCGCAGCGACCGCATACAGCTCCGCCGCGAGCTCTTCGTCATCGACCGCGAAGCCAGCCGCCGCGATGTCCTGCAGCTCCTCGCGCAGCGCCTTCTTGCTCGCGATCGTGTTCGGGCCACGCTTGCCCAGCTTCATCTCGCCGATCAGCTCACGCTGCTCTGCGTCCGGCAGGTTCGCCAGCAGCAACTTGCCCATCGCCGTGCAATACGCCGGCAGACGCGAACCCGTGTGCAGATCCAGGTCGATCTGGCTCTGCCCACGGCGAAAGCTGCGCACACGATCGACGTACAGCACCTCGCCACCGTCGAGCACACCCAGGTTCGTCGTGTACGAGGTCCGCTGGCGCAGCTCCTCCAGGTACGGGTGCGCGTGCTCACGCAGCCCCGTCGAGTTCAACGCCGACATCCCCAGGTCGGTCACGCGCAGCCCCAGGCGGTACTTGCGCGAGGCACCCTGCTCGAGATACCCCAACGCGACCAGCGTGATCACATAGCGGTGGGTCGTCGAGCGGCTCATACCGAGCTCATCCGCGATGTCCGCGATGCCGAGCACCGGACGCTTCGGCGTGAAGCAGCCGAGGATCGCAAGACCGCGCTCCAACGACTGCGAGTAGCGCGGCTCACGCAAGCTCGGGATCGACCAGGCCGGCTCCTGTCCGTTCGCGGCGGCCTTCTGGGTTGCTGAAGTTCTGGGCATCGGCACCTGGTTCCTGTCTAGTCCTGGTCTACCTCCCGGGCGGGAAGTTCTATTTGCTTACCCATGACCCTAGTTCGGTACACGGGCCTGGGCAACCAGAAACACTGGAGTTTCGAGTGCGACCAGTAGTCGACTACATTCGAGGAGACGCACCTCGCGCGCTTCCCAAATACTCAACCGCTTGCACCCAGCTGCCAGATGCCGGCCTCCGGCGCTCAGCCCATGCTGACGTAGCCGGTCGCTTCGCCGGCGCTGCGCACGTTCGCCGCGACCTTGTTTTCGTAGTTGCCCTCGATCGTCTGGAGCTGTCCGTTCGGGAGCACGCCCTTGACGATCCCCACGTGCTCGCCGCCGAACACGATCAGATCGCCCGGCTTAGGGACCACGCCCGGTCCATTCGGCACCGCGCGACCAGCGCCCTGCGCCCACGACCAGATCGCGGACACCGAGCCGAGGCCCTGGCCCTGCGCGCCGATCGGCTCACCCGCCTGCTGCGCCGCCCACGAGGCGAAGTACGCGCACCACGGCTCGCCCGCCGCGGCTCCCGCGGTGGCGCCGCGGTACTGCGCGATCGCCGGCGATTCGTTCGATCCGGGCGGCTGCTCGGCCTGGCCAATCTGGCTTTCAGCCGCTGCCACGATCTGACCGCCAGGGGCGCCGGCACCGGAGCCGAGCACTGCAGCGGCACTCGAGCCCGGCGCTGCCTCGCCGGCGCTCGCCAGCTGCAGCGCCCTGGCGAACGACGATTCGCCCGTCGGTGCCGAGCCGGGCGACGACGGAGCCTCGGTGCCGCCCGTCGGCGGGCCGTTCGCGCCGATCAGGATCGACGGGTCGGCCATCGCCCGCCTGATCGCGGAGACGTGCTCCAGCGTCGCTTCGATCGACATCGCCCCCGGTAATCGGCAGGGGGGGCTGGGGGTTGAGGGGCGGAGCCCGCCGTGGCTAGCGCCGCGGGGCGGCGTCTCCAGCTTACTAAGCGATAGCCGCGAAACGCCTATTAGCGATCGCGGAGGCTTCCTAACGCTTCATAGGCCCGCGCGCCGCTGCTCGCCAGTGGGCCGGCGAAGGGGTACGTAGGTGGGTGTTGTTTTAAAGAGTGAGATAGCCATCGTATATACGGGGTGAATACGGAGGCTTGGATCTATCAGGGGTAGATCCCCGACTCCGCGAAACCCAGGGCGGCTCATTCGAGGCAAATGGTCGTCGGTTGGGCGTGGGTCGGCGAAGGCAGGACATTCGTGCGGGGTTGAGGGGCTGTGGGGCGGGGTTGGTGGGGTGGGAGACATTTGTGGGGTTTGCTTGACTTGTTCGGATGATGGGTGGGATGCTGGGGGGTGGGGTCGTTTTGGCGGCCTCGGTTTGTTGTGTTGTTGATTGTTAGGAGCAAGGTATGAGGCGTTTGAAAGTGTTTGGGCTGGTGTTTATGTCGGTGTTGGCTGTGGGTGTGGTGATGGTGTCGGCGGCGTTTGCGGCAAGCTTACCGTTACCGTTATTCCACACGGCGTTACCCGGGGAACGCTACCCGATCAACCTGGGGGCTAGTCTTAAAGGCGCACACACACTCAGGAACTCGGCGGGCGCCGTCCTGCTCGCGAAAGAAGTCTCCGTGTTACTCCAAGCTAAGGAATTAACGGCGTTAGGTCAAGGGCTAATCGATTTCTTAGGCACCGAAGAACCCAAAAGTGGAGCAAAATGTCACACTTTAGGTGATTTGGAAGCAAGTGGTGCGGTGTTAATTCCGGGTGTAGAATATCATCTGGTGTACACGGGCCTGTCCGAAATTGGTGAGCAGTTAGAAGTCGCGGGACTCGTATTATTCGACAAATTCACTATTTTCTGTAACGCAGATACTCAACAGTTCGTGGTCACGGGGCCGTCGACGTCGAGGATTTCGTTGACGAAAGGGACGCAAACTGAAGGTGACGCGAATGACATTGACGTCGTCACGAGGTGCGGCCCGACTCCGGGAATTCAGGAAATCCCGTATTACTACAACGATGCTTTCGAACGGCTCATGACGACGCTGTTAGTGAATGTGTCGGGTACTGGGAACGCTCCGGCCTGTGAGTTAGTTGAAGGGACGCTGTTATTGACGCCGGAGACTGGTAGTGCGGCGACGATGTTCACTATTTTATCGTAGGCTTGTTGTGTTGCTGGTTGTAGTTGTTGTGTAGTTGGTTGTGTGGGTCGTGCGTGGCGCCTGTTGGTTTGGTGTCGCGCACGACTCGTTGGCGTATTTACTCGGTCGCGCAACGGTTTGTGTTTGGAGGGATCATAGATGCTTGTTGAGTGTCTCGGCGGGTGTGCGCCAGCCGAGTGTCTTGCGTTGTCTGCTGCGCGCGGCGGCCCATGCTTCACCCTTGGACCCGCCGTGGCGGGCATCGTATGGCGCGGTCCTCGGCCTCAGCGGGGCGCTCGCTGATCATGATCTTCTCGGTAACGAAGCTCTTGCCACGCCCACGGACGCGGGCTCTCGGGACCCTGAGCGCCCTGCCGCTGCGCAAGCAGGCAGTGAGCTCTCGTCGCAGCGCACTGCGGGCCCTGCAAGTAGAGCGCCTGGTAGATCGTCTCGTGCGAGATTCCCATCGACTTATCATCCGAAAAGTCGACCTTCAGCCTGGCAGAGATCTGCTCCTGGTTCCACGCCGTTGCCCACCGGCGGTCCTGGCGGTGAGGCTTGCCCCGCCCCTTCCAAGGCGCAGTCTTGGGTCCCGGCACCGCACCAACTCGGCCTTCATTGAGCGACCGAGTACCTCGAGGTCTTCCACAACTGCAAGCGACGCCAAGCTGGCGTCTCGAGACGAACCCAACAGCCCGATTTGCGATAGCCCCCAAAGCGGTCGGGCATGACGCCACCGGCGCCACACCCAACCAAACCACAACTACCAAGCCAGATGCCAAACAGCAAGCAACCACACGGTAGTCACATTAGAATAATACGCTGAACATCGTTGATAAGCTACCCGTCTCAGGCGTCAATAATAGCGTACCTGCTACTTCCGCACACGCTGCCTCGTCTCCCGTGCCTGACACGTTCATTAACAGCGTCGTAGGAACTACCGAGAGTGTATCGTTGTAGTAGTAGCTGATTTCCTGCAGCCCTGTCGTCAAGGGTAACCTGCAGTGCGTAGCGACCTCGATGTCCGTGCTATCACCGCCTGTTCCCGCTTCCGGCGTCGGCACATTGATACGTGCTGTCGCCGGACCCGTAATAGTGACTTCGAACAGACCCACGTTGCAGGCGACCGTGAGCTTGTCGAATAAGATCAATGCCGCCACCGCTAATGTTTCACCCGGCGACAGATTCGTATACACCAAGTGATATTCCGCACCCAAGAGCAGGACTTCACCGTGCGATTCCGCGCCACCGCCGCCCTTGCATTTTTCTACGCTTAACGGCCTCATGACTTCTAAAAGTTCGATTAACGCCTCGCCTAACGTCGTTAATTCACTTGCGATTAGTAACACCGAGATTTCTTGGCCTTCGAGAGCCGCCCCGCCCGCGTTTCTGATCAAGAAGCTAGTTTTCAGGCGGCCGCCGAGGTAAAGCGGGTATCTTTCCCCGGGTAACGCCGTGTGAATATCGGGTAATGGTGTACTTTCCGCTGATGCCGCTGCCGCCGTCATCACGCCCGCGACGAGCACCGTCAACAGCGCCAAGCCAAACAGTTTTGGCCGTATCATGCCGACTCCTAGCTATTCGTATTATATAAACGCGCCGCCTGACCGACCCTGGTAGCAAGGCGGCCAGCGCCACCCGGCGACAACAGTCGGCCACGCTAGCCAACACAAATACCTCTGCTAACAGCAGCCAGCATCTCACGCGGCGTCGAAAGCGTCAAGAAAACCCCCACAATCGTCTCCCACCCCATAGCCAACCAGCCGGGAGTGTCCGACTTGTGGCTGGTGCCATCAACCTCCACAGGGGACTCGCACCCCCGAGCGGCTAGTCATGCCCGGCGTAGAACAAAAGAGACGGGCGGCCGTCGCCGCCCGCCTCACCACCGTTCCCCAATAAAGCGGCGGTATGTGGCTGCGCCGGCCGGTTGCCTGGCTGCCGAAGCGTTATGACCCGCCCGCCGCGGCGACCGGTCATAGTTCGGTCAGCGGTGGGTGGGCTTCGCTGCAGCGGTGGCGCTGTTAGAACGCCACCGCTGAGGACGTTTGGGATCTATACACCCTGAATTAATCCGCGAAACTGGCGTGGCCGATGGGCTTGGGTGGCCGTCGACTTCATCACGCTAGCGCTGTGGAGTACAGGAGCTGGCGAGGTGAGAGACAATCGTGCTGATGGCTTGACTGCGGGCCGCCGCCAATGCAATGCTGGCTGCTGGTAGCTGCGGTCCGTGCAGTGTCGGGCTGGTGCTAGATGTCAGGCGTGAGCTGCGCCGACCGACTCGATGCCTTGGCGGCCGGCCCGTGGTGGCCGCGATACTCAGGAGTTGGTTATGAACCGTTTGAAACTATTTGGTTTGGCGTTGGTGTCGGTATTGGTTGTGGGTGTGATGCCGGGGGCCGCGGCGTCTGCGGAAAGCAGCCCATTACCGCTGATTCATACGGCGTTACCCGGGGAACTCTACCCGATTAACCTCGGCGGGCACTTGGCAGCCTCGGTCGCATTCAGGAGCGCGTCGGGTCTTGTCGTGAGTGCGACGGAAGTGTCGGTATTACTCCAGGCCAAGGAATTAACGGCGTTAGGGCAAGCGGAAATCGAGTTCTTAGGCACCCAAAACCCGGAATCTAAAGCCAAATGCCACACTTTAGGTGATTCGGAAGCAAATGGTGCGGTGTTACTTTCGGGTGCGGAATATCATTTGGTGTATACGGGCCTGTCCGGGATTGGTGAACAATTAGAAGTCGCGAGTCTGGTGTTATTCGATAAATTCACAATGTTTTGCGATACCGATACGACCGAGATCGCGTTTACGGGGCCGGCGACGACAAGACTCTCGTTGACGACGGGTGGTGCTGAAGGTGACGCGACGGATATCGCGACTGCCTGGAGGTGCATGAGTCTGACGTCGGGGGTTCAGGAAATCCCGTACTACTACAACGATTTCTCTGAACGAGTTGCGACGACGCTGTTATGGAACCTGTTTGGCACCGGGAACCAGCCGTTCTGTTGGTTAGTTGAAGGTACTGTGTTATTGACGCCGGAGACTGGTAGCGCGGCGACGATGTTCACTATTTTATCCTAGTGGTCGCTCCGCTTAGCCAGCATTCGTCGGTAGTGCTTGGCGGGAGGCTGTTGGCGTGACCCAGCGGGCCTCACAAAAAAGAGACGGGCGGCCGTCGCCGCCCGTCTCACCACCGTTCCCTCGATGAAGCGGCGGTATGTGGCTGCGCCGGCCGGTTGCCTGGCCGCCGAAGCGTTATGACCCGCCTGCCGCAGGCGACCGGTCCTCAAGATCGGTCAGCGGTCAGGTGGGCTTCGCTGCAGCGGTGGCGCTGTTAGACGCCACCGCTGAGGAAGGTTTGGCTTACTCGAGCCTGTGGCTTATTCGAGCAGCTTCAGGGCCGCGTCGGGCAGCTGGTTAGCGTGCGCGAGAATCGACACGCCGGCCTGCTGCAGGACCTGCTCCTTGGTGAACGCGGTCATTTCCGTGGCCATGTTCACGTCGGTGATCGCGCTGACCGCCGAGGCGAGGTTCTGGCTGTAGACTTCCAGGTTCGCCTGCGTGAACTGGATCCGGTCCTGGACTGCACCGAATTCACCTGCGAGGTGCGACGTGGTGGCGATCGCTTCATCGATTTCTTTCAGCGCTTCGCCGTTGCCGAGGTTGCCCGGTTCGATCTGGCCTTCGATTTCGGAGAACAGTTCGATCGCGGTGATGCCGATCGTTTCTTCGTCGTTGGCACCGATCTGGAACTTGATTTCTTCGGTGCTGTTGAGCAGGTTGACACCGTTGAATTCGGTGTGTTCACCGACTCGTTCGATCTCGGAGACGAGCTGTTCGACCTCTCCTTCGATCGCTTCCTTGTCTTCTTCTGAGGTCGTGCCGTTCGCGAACTCGACGCCCAGCTCGCGGATCCGCTGGAGCATCTGGTTGACATCGTTCAGCGCGCCCTGAGCGGTCTGCGTAAGCGCGACCGCGTCCTGGCTGTTCTGAGCCGCCTGGTTGAGCCCGTTGACCTGGCTCTGGAGGCTCTGGCTGATCGCGTAGCCGGCGACGTCGTCGGCGGCCGAGTTGATGCGCAGACCCGAGGACAGGCGCTGCATCGACTGAGCGATCATGCTCTCGGTTTTGTTCAGGTTCCTCGAGGCGTCCATCGCCTCCAGGTTGGTGTTGATTGTTAGGCCCATGCGTTCATCTCCTTGATGACGGTGTGGTGTTAGGTCCCGTAGCCGACTCCGTGTCGACTCACGCACAAACTATCGTCAGCGCGCAGGGAAACTTGAGGTGTATTTCCTCTCCTCGGCGGGATTCCCGCTGCAAGCACGGATTCCTGCACCAGCACGGGCGCTCAGCGGGCGCTCAGGCGCGCACGTCGATGTGGCGGTGCTCGTCGTCCTCCCCGTGGCGCTCGCCCTCGGGCACCTGCTCGGGCGGGCGGCGGCGCTTGCGCTGCTGCTGATCGGCGGACGGACGGTCGCGCTCGCGCGAGACGCGCTCGAGCCGCTGCACGGGCGGCGTGCCGGCGCGCGGGATCGCGGGCGGTCCGGGTGCGATTGGATGGATCGGGTCCACCGTCTACCCCCCGACCCTAGGTACTCGCCTTCGCGGTTTGGCGCTCGCCGCTCGGCGCGGGCAGCTCGGCGCGGGCACGCGCGGCCTGCATAGCCGCGATCAGTTCCTGTTCGCGCCCCTTGATCTCGAGCATCACCAGCCGGCGCCACACGAACACGGCTGCGGCCCACACGGCGACGTAGCAGACGATTCCCGCGATCAGCGCGCGCAGGCAGGCCCCGGCGAGCGTGTTCGTGGGCAGCGACAGGTATCCACCGAGCACGAAGCCGGCGAGGCCACCCCAGCTCTTGGCGCGCGCGATCCCGCGCGCGGCACGCGGATGCGCGGCGATGTTCGGGCCGTCCCCGGCGTCCTCCGCGCCCTTGCCCTTGGCGGCCTTCTTTTCGCCCTTGGAGGACTTCGCTGACTTGTCCGGCTTGGCGGGCTTCTTCGAGCCGTTGGCCTTCGTGCCACTGGCCGCCGCCGGCTGCTCGAGCGTCGCCGGCTCGGCCGCAGCCGCGAGCGCCTCGGCGGTTGGTGGCGGCGCGGTGGCGGTATCAGCTGCCATAGCGGTCATCCGATCCGACCCCGCGCGCGAGTTCTTCGCGCTGGGTCTCGAAGATGAAGCGCACGGTCCGCCGTCGGTCGAGGTCTGAGACCTCGTCGAACACGATCGCGCGGTGTCCCTGGGCGTCGATCCGTACGACCTTGCCGGTGCCGCTGATCACGAGTGCGCCGGGGGTCAGCGTGAGCAGGAACTGGATCTGTTCGCCGACCTTCAGCCAGTCCGGCCCGGCCAGCAGGAAGCCGCCGGCGCTGATGTCGACGGTGAAGCTCTGGACCTCCATGCGGCTGGGGCCGACGTACACGAGCACCGGACGGGCCGCCCTGATGCGAAACGCCTGGCGCTCCTGGGCGACCTCGACGGCGCTCGGGCGGTCGATGCGCACGACATCGCGATCGGAGGGATCGAGCGAGGCTCTGCCGGTCAGGCGGATGCGTCCCCTGGGAGTGTTGAACTCGAGCATCGCGCCGTCGAGCTGCCCGCGGGTGAGCGTGTCGGCGGGAACCATCAGCGCCAGCGACAACCGCTCCGGGCCGGACTCGAGCACGCGCGCGGGGAGCTTCTCGCCGGAGGACGGGATCAGCGTGACGGTGGCGCCGTCCTCCGGCAGCTCGACGGGATCGGGCTTGGCGCTCGCACCACGGCCGAACTTCATTGCAGAAGCCTCTCCGCCAGGCCGGTCGGATCGATCTGCCCGAGCCGCCAGCCGCCGCCGCGCCCGCGTTCGAGCATGTACTCGGGGGCGAGGCCGAAGCGGCAGGCCGCCTCGACCGCCACGCCGATCTGGTCGGTCTCGTCGGCGTGCGTGATCGCCAGCGCGTTGGCGCCGAGCGGCCGCAGCGCCTCCAGCAGCTGCGCCGCGGCGGCTGCGCCGAGCGTCGCCGGCAGCGCGACGACGACCCGCTCGGGCTCGAGCTCGGCGAGCAGGCGTGCGAGCTCGCGTACGCCTGCTCGATCGGCGGGGGACAGCGTCGGCGTGTCGAGCACGGCCATCCCGTCGACGCGCGCCCTGCGCAGCGCCCGTAGCGCGCGCGGCGAGCGCGCGGGAGTCGGCTTCATGATTTGCGGGCTGAGGATCATCCGCAGCTCGCCCCGCTGCTCATCGCGGGTCACGGTCGCGCAGCTCGCGGGCAGCGAGCTGTTCTTGCGATACGCGCCCAGCAAGGCTGCGCAGCACGTCGTCTTGCCCGCGCCGCCCGCGCCGACGAGGACGATCGCGGCGCCCTTTGCCGGCAGTGCCGGCGCGACGGGGATCCGCTTGGCGAGCGTCGAGCGCACCGCTTGGGCGAGCCCCGCGCGGGGCGCCAACGGCAGCGCGTGCGCGCTGGCGCCGTCGATCAGCTCCTCCGCCAGCTCGGCGCCGATCCCGAAGCGCTGCAAGCCCTTGGCGACTCCTGCGCGTGCGCGCGCGTTGGACCCGGGTGCGACCACACGGCGCTCGGGTGCGCGCGGCGCGGCGGGGACGGCTGCGGGGGTGAACGGCTCGGGGTCCTCGCGCGGGATCAGCTCCTCGAAGTCGGCGCTCCAGCGCAGCGGCGCATCCGGGCGCCCGGCCGGCGGCGTTCGCGCGCTGGGCTCGCGTCGCGCGACGCGCGAGCGATCGGCCCGTGCCAGCGCTGCCAGGTGCGCGGTCACGTAGGCGCTGCCTTCGCCGAACGCTGCTTCGCTGGGCGTACGTGAGTAGAACGGCGCCTGCACGGCTGGTGGTGGCGACGGCGGCGGCGCGGCAGGCGCAAGCGCAGGTGGGGCCTGGGGCACGAGCGGTGCCGCGGCGGAAGCGACAAACGCAGGTGGGATCTCGGGTGCTGGCGGCGGCTGCTGATACGCGGCGACGGGGTCCTGGACGCCGGGTGGTGGCAAGGGCATGGCAGGCGGTGGCAGCGGTCCGGCGGGCGCTGTCAGGGACCCCGCGGGCGGCGCCGCTGGGGTCGGGGGCGGGGCGCTGTCGGCCTCGTCGTATAGGTCGACGCTCGGCGTGCCGGGCATCGCCTCGATCTCCACGAACGCGTGCTGGAAGAAGCCGAGCACGCCGCCGGTCAGCCCGTCGCGGCGGCGCACGATGATCGCGTCCGGGCCCAGCTCTCGCTGGATCTTCGGCACGAGTTCGTCCACCGAGCGCCCGCGGTAGGTGCGGGTGCCGGCGTCGCGGCCGTTGCCGAGCCTGGCGCGGGCCTCTCGCCCGAGCGCCCCGAGCAGTTCGCCGGGGGTGCTCACGCGTGGATCACCCCGATCACCTCGCGGGGGGTACTCATGCGTGGATCACCCCGATCGTTTCGACGTCGATGCCGGGGGCGATCTCGTTATAGGAGCAGACGGCGAGGTGCGGCTGCGCCTGGGCGATCAGCCTGCGCAGGTGGCGGCGGATGCGCGCCGAGCACAGCAATACTGGCCGCGAGCCGCGCGCGGTGGCGTGCTCGACTTGGGTGCGCAGCGCGTTGACGATCGCCTGCGCGCGCGGCGGGTCCATCGCCAGGTACTCCCCGTCGGTGGTCTGTGTGATCGACGTGGAGACCTCCTGCTCGATCGAGGGGTCCAGGGTTATCGCTTGCAGGCGCAACTGGTCGTCCAGGTGGGGAGCGGTGATCGCCCGGCCGAGCGCCTGGCGAGCGTACTCCGATAGGAGGCTTGTGTCACGTGTTGTTCGCGCCTTGTCGCCGATCGCCTCCACGATCGTGCCGAGGTCGCGAATCGGCACGCCCTCGGCGAGCAACGATTGCAGCACCCGTTGGATCTCGCCGAGCGACAGCGCCTCGGGCACGACCTCCTCGACGACGGCGGCGTTGCTCTCCTTCAGCCTGTCGAGCAGCGTGCGCACGTCCTGGCGCGTGAGCAGCTCGGAGGCGTGGGCGCGGATCGTCTCGGTCAGATGGGTGACGATCACCGACTCGGCGTCCACGACCGTGTAGCCGAGCGACTCGGCCTCGGCGCGCGCGGACTCGTGCACCCACACGGCCTCCAGCCCGAACGCGGGCTCGCGGGTGGGGATGCCCTGCAGCTTGCCGACCGCGTCGCCAGGGTCCATCGCCAGCAGGTGCCCGGGCATCGTGCGCCCCCGCGTGACCTCCGAGCCGCGCACCTTGACGATGTACTCGTGCGATTCCATGCCCAGCTCGTCGTGGATCCGCACGGGCGGGATCACGATCCCCAGGTCTCCGGCGAGCTGACGGCGGATCATGCTCACGCGGCGCAGTAGCGAGGCGCCCGGACCACTGTCGACGAGCGGCACGAGGCCGAAGCCGATCGCGAGCTCGAGCGCGTCGACGCCAACCTCCGACAGCGGCTCCTCACCGCCCGTCGGCAGCGCGGCACGGGCAGCCGCCTCGCCGGCTGCCGCCTCGGCGTCCTTGGCGTCCGGCATCCCGTCGCGCACGGCCCACGCGATCGCCCCGAAGATCGCGGCGATGAACAGGAACGGCAGCTTCGGCAGGCCGGGGATCAGGGCGAACAGGCCGATCGCGCCGGCGGCCACGAGCGGCGCCTTGCGCTGGCCGAGGACCTGGTTGGCGATGTCTGAGCCGAGATCGCGGCTGGACGCGGCGCGGGTGACGATGATCCCGGTGGCGACCGAGATCAACAGCGCCGGGATCTGCGCGGCGAGGCCGTCTCCGACGGTCAGCAGCGAGTAGGTGTGCGTGGCTTCGCCGAAGCTCAGCCCGTGCTGCAGCATGCCGACGACGATCCCGCCGACGAGGTTAATCACGACGATGATCACGGCGGCCATCGCGTCGCCTTTGACGAACTTCGACGCGCCGTCCATCGCGCCGTAGAAGTCGGCCTCCTGGGCGATCTCCGCGCGCCGTCCGCGCGCTTGATCGTCGGTGATCAGCCCGGCGTTGAGGTCCGCGTCGATCGCCATCTGCTTGCCGGGCATCGCGTCGAGCGTGAAGCGCGCGCCGACCTCGGCGACGCGCCCGGCGCCGTTGGTGACGACGACGAACTGGATCACCACGAGGATCAGGAAGATCACCAGGCCGACGACGACGTTGCCGCCGACAACGAACGCGCCGAACGCCTTGACGACGTTGCCGGCGTCGCCGGTCGTCAGGATCAGCCGCGTGACCGACACGTTGATCGCCAGTCGGAACATCGTCGTCAGCAGCAGCAGGCTCGGGAACGAGGCGAAGTCGAGCGCCTTGTTGAGGTACATCGTCGCGACCACGATCGTCAGCGCGGCGGAGATGTTGACCGTGATCAGCAGGTCCAGCAGCGGTGCCGGCAGCGGCACGACGAGCATCGTCACGATCATCACGACCGACACCGCGGCGAGCAGGTCGGTGTGGCGCAGCATGCGCCGCAGGCCGGGACTGGTTGCGACGGCGTTCACGACGCCGGCCTCCTGCGTACGGCGCTCACGATGCGAGCCTCCTACGCCCGGCCAGGCGGTAGACGAACGCCAGCACGCGCGCGACCGCGGCGTACATCTCCTCGGGGATCACCTGGCCGATCTCGGTCGAGGAGTGCAGCGCGCGCGCGAGCGGCGGGTCGGCGATCACCGGCACGTCGTGCTCCTCGGCGATCCGCCGGATCTGCGCGGCGATCAGATCCTGGCCCTTGGCGACGACTTCCGGTGCGGTGCGCGAGCCGTCATAGGAGAGTGCGACGGCGAAGTGCGTGGGGTTGGTGACGACTACGTCGGCGTCGGGGACGGCGGCCATCATGCGCGCGCGCGCCGCCTGCATCTGGCGGCGGCGCAGCGCCGCTTTGACCTCGGCGGAGACGCCGTACTGGCGCACCTCGTCGCGCACCTGCTGCTTGGTCATCTTCAGCTGCTGCTCGTGGCGGTAGCGCCTCCAGCCGTAGTCGAGCACCCCGATCAGTAGGTAGGCGAACGCGGCGTGCTCGGCGACGCCCATCGCCTTGCCCTTTGACAGCGCCCCGAGGGCGGCTGGGGAGATGCCGACCTTCGAGGCCAGCACGGTCATCTCGGGCATGATCGCGAGCGCCGCGACGGCGCCGACGACGGCGACCTTGGCGACCGTCTTGAGCGTTTCGAAGATCAGGTTCGGTCCGAGCAGGTTCTTCGTGCCGGAGATCGGGTTGATCCGACGGAAGTCCGGTTTGAGCGCCTGTGGGGTGACCTTGAAGCCGACCTGCGCGACCCCGGCGAGCACGCCGGTGAGCATGCACGCCAGCGCGATCGGCCCGACCGTCAGCATGATCGTCGACAGCGCCGAGTGCATCAGGTCACTCAGCCCGGCGGCCGAGGTCGCCTGGCCGGGATTGGCGATCTCGGCGAAGATCGAACGAAACGAGGAGGCGCCGGCGAGCACGATCCGGGCTCCCATCAGGCTGATCGCGAACAGGCCGGCGATCACGACGAGCGCGCCGCCGAGGTCGGCGCTGCGCGCCACCTGCCCCTTCTCGCGCGCGCGTTTGCGGTGCTTCGGTGTCGGCTTCTCGGTGCGGTCGTCCTTGGCCATCGCTCAGGCCACGTGCAGCGCGCCGAGCGCTGCCCCCACGCTCACGGAGAGCTGGTTGGAGATCCAGTTGGCGGTGAACGGCACGGACGCGCCGACGACGAGCATCGCGACGGCGACCTTCGTCGGGAAGCCGACCGCGAACACGTTGAGCTGCGGCACCACGCGCGAGACGACGCCGAAGGCGACATCGGTGATCAGCAGCGCGATCAGCACGGGTGCGGCGATCTCCAGCGCGCCGGTGAACACGGTGCTGAACACCTGCACGGCGCCGCCGACCACTGAGGACAGCTGCGGCCCGGTCGTCAGCGGGACCAGCTGGAAGGTGCGCGCGAGCCCGCGCAGCGTCCACGCGTCGCCGCCGATCACGAGGAAGATCAGCGTGCCGACGAGCGAGTAGAAGCGTGACATGACGGCGGCGCTGTCGCCGTTCATCGGGTTGATCAGGCTGCCATAGGAGAAGCCGGAGACGACGTCGACCACGGCCCCCGCGGATTCCACGGCGGCCATCAGGATCGACAGCGTGAACGCGAACGCGAGGCCGACGAGCATCCCCTCGACCACCAGACCGGCGAGCACGAGCGCGTCGGACGGGATGTGCTGGCCGTGCAGCGCGATCGGTGCGAGCCCGATCGAGATCGCCACGGCGATGATCCCGCGGACGTGCGCGGGGATCATCGCCGAGGAGAACACGGGTGCGATGAAGAACAGCGGCGTGACGCGCGCGAGCACGAGGATGAAGCCGGCGAGCTCGTTGCCCGCGAGCTCGCTGAGCAGCTTGTTCAAGAGCCCACCATCGAGGGAATCGACGCGTACAGCGCGGCCGTGTAGGAGACGAGCTGGCCGAGCATCCACGGGCCGAGCACGATGATCACGACGGCGATCCCGGCGATCTTCGGGATCAACGACAGGCTCTGCTCCTGGATCTGCGTGACGGCCTGGAAAATGCTGACGGCGAGCCCGATCGCGAGCGCGGCGATCAGCATCGGCCCGGCGACCTTGAGCCCCAGGCTCATCGCCTGGGAGGCGAGGTTGACGACGGTGTCCTGGTTCACTGGTGCATCGCCATTAGTGGAAGCTCTGTACGAGCGCCTTGATGACCAGGTCCCAGCCGTCGACCAGCACGAACAGCAGGATCTTGAACGGCAGCGAGATGAACGTCGGCGGCAGCATGATCATGCCCATGCTCATCAGCGTCGCGGAGACGATCAGGTCGATGATCAGGAACGGCAGGAAGATCAGAAAGCCGATCTGGAAGGCGACGTTGAGCTCGGAGACGATGAACGCCGGGATCAGCACCTCGGTCGGCACTTCGGCGCGCGTCTTTGGCTCTTTGTCGTGGGCGAGGCTGATGAACAGCTGAATGTCCTGCGTGCGCGTCTGGCGGAACATGAACTGGCGCATCGGGATCTCGGCTCGCTGCAGCGCGGTGGTCGTGCTGATCTTGTGAGCCTGGAGCGGTTCGACCGCGATCTTCTTGATCGCGCCGATCGTCGGCGACATCACGAAGATCGTCAGGAACAGGGCGATGCCGACGAGCACCTGGTTGGGCGGCGCGTTGGTCGTGCCGACGGCCGTGCGGATGAAGCCGAGCACGATCAGGATGCGGCTGAACCCGGTGACGGTGAACAGCACGGCGGGCACGAGCGTCAGCCCGCCGATCAGCAGCAGGATCTGGACTGCGTTGCTGGAGTTGAGGTTCAACGACGGACCGTCCATTCGCGCAGCCGCTCGACCAGGCCCGAGGGCGGCGATCCCATGCGCATCGGGTCCGCTCCGTTCTGCCCGGACCCCGCGGTGATCTGGCGGCGAGCGATCGTGCGCGAGCGCGCGGGGACGATCTCCGTGCCGACCGCCGCGTCGGCCAGCAGGCCCGCCTCGCGCGCCTGCTGCTCGGTGTAGCGGTGGATCGGCACGACGCCGTGCTCGGCGCTGCCCAGCAGGACGTAGTCGCTGCCGGCGCGCACGAGGTGCACGGTGCGCCCCGAGCCGAGCGTGAGCGCCGCCACGCTCGCCAGGCCGGCGGTCGAATGAGAATCCTTCCCGCCCTCGCGACCGGACTTGACCTGGCGCATGATCCAGGTGAGCCCCCAGATCACGGCGATCACGATCGCCAGGCCGACGATCGTGCGCACCAGGCTGGCCCCGCCGGAGCTTGTGTGCGTCGCGCCCGAGGCCGCGTTGAGGTTCAGCGGCGCGTTTTCGCCGCTCGTCTTTGAAGGCGGCGTGAACGCTGCCGCCGGGCAGGCAGAGGCGAGCAGGCAGGCGCCAAGCACCGCAGTCGCCGTCGCGACCGCACGGAAGAGCAGGATCGGCTTAGTCATCGAGGGACGACTCCGAGGAAGAGTCGCCCGGGTTATCGGCCCTGCAGCGAAGGTCTTGAGCAGGCTGCGAGTGCGAGCGCTACTGGAGCAGGTCGCGCGCTACTGGAGCAACTCGCCCAGCTGCACGCCCCAGGCGCCGTCGCCGGTGACGACGAGACCGCCGTTGGCGAAGCACAGCCCGTTGGCGAACAGCTCGACCGGCGCGTCTGCCGCCTGATCGAGCTCTACGACAGCTCCTTGCGCCAGCTCGAGCGCGCCGCCGAGCGGCAGGTGCGTCCTACCCAGCTCGACCCACACGCGGACGAAGATACTGCGCAGTATCTCGCGCCCCTCGGGGTTCTCGCGCGCTTCCGCGAGGTGCGCGCGCGCCCGCTCGAGCTCGCTGCGGCCGAGCTTCGCGTAGGTGTCGGCGCGCACCGCGGGCTCGCTCGTGGAGATCAGCTTGACGGCGCGTCGCGAGCCGCTGCGCCCTGGGCGCCCGCGGCCCAGCGAGACGCCCTCGGCGAACAGCAGGACGCCATCCTCGGCTCCGTCCTCGAGCTCGAGCAGCGCGCCGGGCGTCAGGTCGAGCATCCGCTCGATCGGCATCTGCACCGAGCCGACCTCGGCGCGCAGCAGCACCTGCGCCCCGGCGACGCCACGGCGCAGTGCCTCGGCGGCCAGCGGATCGCTGCTGCGCGGCTCGCTGCCGGCACCGCGGATGCTGTTGGTGATCGGCTCGATCGCCCCCCAGGGGATCAGCAGCGAGACGGTCGATGCGAGACCGTCGATCTTCGCCTCGAGCGTCACCGACAGGGTCGGTTCGCCGATCGGCGTGAGCACGCCCGCGTCGCCCTCGATGTCCACCTCTCCGCGCGTCAGCTCCGTGCCGCCGAGCTCATCCCAGGCGACCGACAGCTGGTTGACCATCGCGTCGAGCACACCGCGCGTGAGCACCCAATCGATCTCCGTCAGGTGGCGCTCGGCGGGCGCCTGGGCGGCCTCGCCGCCGAGCAGGCATTCGAGCGACTGCAGCACCAACGGCAGCTGGACGCTGAGCAGCATGTTGCGCTCGATCGACTCGGCCTCCACGGCCACGGCCACCGCGTCCGCGGGGAGCTGCGCCTTCGCGGCCGCCCACGTGTGCTGGCTGACGTCGACCAGCGCGACCTCGACCTCGGCTTTCAGCTCGACCGCCATCCACGCGCCGAGCCCGTCGCAGAACAGCTCGAGCGAGCGGCCGATCCGGCGCCTGAGCTCGGTGGTGAACTTCGTCGGCTGGGAGAAGTCGAGCGTCCGTACCGGCCCGCCTGCCTCACTCGAGGCGCCGTCGCTCGAAGCCCCGCCGTCCGACACCCCGTCGCCTGAGACCGCCTCACCGTCGGGCTTTGCGACCGCCGGGGCCTCGCTGTGCTCCTCGCCCTGGCTCACGCTCACGTCCTGCTCAACCTCCGTCGGCGTCCGGCTCCCCCGCGGGCGCGTCCTGCTCGGTGGCGGGCTGCGCCTCGGCCTGGCCGTCGCCGTCCACTCGCGCGACCGACGCGATCGGCTCCTGGTCGGACTGGCCGTCGAGGATCTCGGTGATCCGCAGACCGTACTGCTCGTCGATGACGACAACCTCGCCGCGGGCGATCGCGCTGCCGTTGACCAGCAGATCGGCGGCCTCGCCGGCTAGGCGCTCGAGCGTCACGACCGAGCCGACGCTCAGATCGAGCGTCTCACCGACGGTCATGTGCGTGCGCCCGATCTCCACGCTCAGCTCCATCGGGATCTCGCTGAGACGGCTGAGGTCCGCCTCCGTGCCGTCGCTCACGCCCGGCTGTGGCGTCTGATCGAACTGCTCGTACTCGATCGTCTCGGTCACGCTCTCTCCTATTGGACAGTGAGGTCAGGGAACAGCACGGCTTCGACTTTGATGTCTGTCTGCGCCGCGATCGCATGCAGGATCTGGCGCTTGACGGCGGTTCGCCCCTGCGCGCTGACGAGCGTGTCGCCGTTCTGGTTGGTGATGTCGTTGGTCACGATTTCCCGCACAAGCGGTTCCTCGGGGAGCGTCCCCGGCCCGCCTTCGCCGCTCGCCGGCGCGCCCTCAGCGGAAGCCCCATCGCTCTGCCCGGGCGCGAGCTCGAGCGCGAGCGCGAGCTTCGCGTAGCGGCCGTCGCTGAGGTTCAGCAGGAACGTCTGGGGCAGCACGTAGATGGTTCCCTTGATCTTGTCCTTGTTGACGGGCTTGGGCTTGGTCATCTTGTAGCCGATCCCCAGGATCAGCACGGGGAGGGCGAGTGCGAGCATTATCTTCTTGTTCTTGAGCATTGTTCCTTGCCGGTCTTCCTTGACTTAGGGTTCGCTGTCGCTTTCAGATCCGTGGATGCGGCGCAGCACGATCTCTACGCGGCGGTTGCGCGCGCGGCCCGTTGTGGTCGCGTCGCTGGCGACCGGGTGCTGATCGGCGTTGCCGGTGGCGATCAGCCTGTGCGGGCTGACGCCGCTTGAGATCAGGAAGCGCACGACGGTGCTCGCGCGCGCCGTCGAGAGCTCCCAGTTGCTGGGGAACAGCGCGCTGTGGATCGGCACGTCGTCGGTGTTGCCTTCGACGTCAATCGGGTGGGTCTGATCGACGTTCAGCAGCGCGCCGATCTCGCCCAGCAGCGAGTCGGCGCGGCTGTCGAGCGAGGCCTTGCCGGAGGCGAACAGCAGGTCGTCGGTCAGCACCCTGATGACCAGGCCGCGTTTTTCGATCGATGTCTGGACGCTCTTGCTGAAGCCATGTGAGGAGGCGTAGGCGTCGAGCTCGTGCTTGATGTGCGCGAACACTTCGGACTCGTGCGCGGCTGCCGTCTGCGAGGCGCTGGACGCGGCGCTCGCGGCGGCACTCTGGGCCGCCTGCGTCGCGTGGGCGGCGCTCGAGGTTTCCAGGCCGCTGCCGATCGCCGTCAACGGAACGAGCGCCGCCGCTTGCGAGGCGCTCGGCGCGTGGCTGTCGTTCGCGGTCGCTCCCTGCTGGGCGATCGACTTCCCGCCCGGGAGGATGTTCCCCGAGAACGCCGCCTTCAGCGAGTGCTGCAGGACCTGGTACTTGGAGACGTTGACCGAGGAGATCGAGAACAGGACCATGAACAGCGCCATCAGCAGCGTGATCATGTCGGCGTAGGTCAACAGCCAGCGCTCGCCGCCGTCCTCGTGCTCCGCGCCCCCGTGCCGGCGGCCGCGGCTGCGTCCGCGGGCCATGATCAGGCCGCCTTCGCCTCGACGTCGAGGCGCGCGACGCCCGCGTCCTCCTCGGAGGCGCGTTCGGCTGGCGGCAGGTAGGACATCAGCTTTTCGGCGACCAGCCGCGGGTTATCGCCGGCCTGGATCGAGAGGATCCCCTCGACGGTCATCATCCGCAGCTCGACCTCTTCGGCGGAAATCGCCTTCAGACGGTTGGCGATCGGCAGGAAGATCACGTTGGCGGCGCCGACGCCCATCAGCGTGGCGATGAACGCGGCTGAGATCGAGGGTCCGAGCGTGGAGGGCGCGGCCAGGTTCTGCAGCACGTGGACGAGCCCGAGCACCGTGCCGATGATCCCCATCGTCGGCGCGAAGCCGCCGGCCTTCTCGAACGGAGCGGCCGATGCCTCGTGGCGCGCGGCCATCCCGTCGACCTCGGCCTCGAGGATCGTGTGCACCATCTCCGGGTCGGTCCCGTCGACGACCAGCTGCAGCGCGTTGCGGGTGAACTTGTCCTCGATGTCGCCGAGCAGGCGGTCGAGCGCGAGCAGGCCCTCGCGGCGGGCCTTGTCGGCGAACGACACGAGCTGGTCGAGCTGACCGCGCATGTCGGGCGGTTCAGCCGAGAAGACGAGCTTGTAGAGGCTTGGAACTCGCTTCATCCCGGGCATGCCGACGCTCGCGAGCGTCACGCCCCCGGTGCCGCCGAGAATGATTATCAGCGCGGGGATGTTGATGAAGGAGGCGGGACTCGTCCCGTCCATCATCGAGCTCAGTAGCAGCGACCCGAAGGCCACGCCGATTCCAATGGCCGTTGCAGCCTTCATTGCTGCCTCATCGGCGGCCCCAGAAAATCCTTCAATCCTGGGGGATCGGCTTGCACGAACGACCGATCGACTGCGTTTCCTGCCGTCAGGTTCCGTCAGGTTGGCGGTCGCGCGCGTGCTGCCTGGTGGGCAACCAGGCCATCGTGTGGCATGCCGATCTGCCGGACCTTTGTGAGGAGCCCCGGCGGCGGCGCCCCCTTGGCGATGATCATCGCTGGGATCGAGGAGGCGAGCAGCGGCGGGCGCCCCCATGTGGATGCCATTCGCGCTCCGAACAGCGTCAGGTTGGTGGCACCCGGAAGAGCCGCGCTGGGGGCGAGCACGCCGGCGAAGTTGAGAGCGCGCAGCCGAGCACCCTCACGCTGACAGCGTTCGTAGTCCCGATCGACCAGCGCGGCGGGGTCGAATCCAGACTGTTCTGCCAACTCGAAGGACGAATAGTCGACGATCATCCCCTGCTCGATTTCCACCGCCCACATCGACACGCTCACCATCGCCACCTCGCCCTCAGCACGAAGCTCCTCGTTGCGGATCAGCTCGGCCCACGCACCGTCCGTGTCGAGCGACAGATACTGAGTCGCCCCGTCCCCGATGACGTGCCACCGACCCGCCTGGGTGTTCTCCCTGACCCAGAACGGGGTGTCGTAGCTGGAGTAACGATGGGCGATCGCTTTGACGGTGACAGTTCTGGGCTCGGGTTCAGGCGCCATGCTGCGCTCTTCCCTGCCTGGCTAGACGTATGAGCGTCCTTTCAAAACCGGGGTCGCCGGCAAGGTCGATCGGAGCGTGCCCGTCTAGGTCTATGCGCTGCCTGTAAAACCAGGCGAGGACGCCCTCGGGGTTCCAGACGTAGCGCAGCAGCTTGACCAGCCGCGCCACCAGGACTAGCCGACGCGTCGGCGTGCCACCGTCTTTGCCGAGCCGCTGCAGGTGCCGCGTCGAGATCCCGACCAGTCGGGCCTGGTCGGCCTGGGTGATCCATGGGAGGGCCTGCTGGAGGTAGGCCACCAGCGGCCGGGCGTCGTCCTCGAGGAAACCGGCGTGCTCGTCAAGCGCGTCTCGGAGGATCTGCCGGACGGCCTCCGATCCCACGAAAAACCGATCGATCGCGTCGAGCGGCCGATCGGGATCCACACGCCCGAGCAAGTCAAGGAGATTGACGATGACCTTGCGGATCTCGGCGACCGCCTCGGGCTCGAGTTGCGGCGGCAGGTCATTGCTAAGGCGCACCGACAAGCGCCTGGCTGTTTCCACCCACCGTTGTACATTGGCGGGGTCGATGCCGGGCAGCTGTGGGTCTCTGACGGCAGCCTCCATGTCATCTCGCAGCCTGGCCAAGCCATCGCTGATCATCTGCTCCAGGTCGGCGAGCTGTTGCTGCTCCGGATCAAGAACGAGTCCCGACAAACGGTCCTCCCTTCAAAGTTATGTCGTAGTACTGTCGTGTGGTGCCGTCATAGATATGACAGCGTAGCGTATCCTCGGCGGACGGCTGGACATGGTTACGACATGGCGGGCTTCGAGCGCCCTATGTCGTAGGCCTGCGACAGGAATCGGCGCGGCCGGAGGGGGGGGCTGGCCACCTGGACGAGGCGATCGACAAACGCCGAGCGCCCCGGGTTGAAGCCTGGGTTCTCCAGCCCGTAGCTGAGCGTCGCGTGGGCGCTGTGGCAGGACGATGAGCCCCGTGTGCAGATCGGCGTTCGTGCAGAGCCCTACGAAGTCGGCCTGGTTGTTCGTGACGAACACGAACTCCTCGCTGACCGCGAGCGCCAGCAGCTCATCGTCTCGCATCCCGAGCTGCCCTCGGTCGCGCGTCGATGTCGCCTCGTACCCGTAGGAGTGCGCGTGGCCGACCAGCGCCGGCGTCAGACACTCGTCGATCCAGAACTTCACGCGCCTCGCGCGGCGCGACGCTTGGGCACGGGCCGGCTCGCAGCCGTGTCCCAGGGGCGTACGGGACGGCCGCGCCGCGGGTTGGTGTGCGCCCACAGCACGGCGACTGGGTACGCCTCCTCCGGGACGTGCGGGTAGTCCTCGCGCAGTACCTCGTGTGTCTCACCCATCTCGATCAGGCTCGCGATCGTTCGTACGGGCACGCGGGTTCCCGTGATGACTGGCTCGCCTCCCATCACGGCCGGATTGCGCTCCACGTAGCGATCGCGCAGACGGGTGTAGGACTCGGCGCGCTCAATCGTCTGCGCGACGTCCTCGGTCATCGCCACGCGCAGGGCCTCGGACAGCGCTAGCTCAGAACCGACAGCCTGCGACTGCGCTTCTGCCAGCCACCTGCGAAGGCTCCCCTTCGCCTTCCTCGGAAGTGCGACATCGATCTGGCGCAGCAAAACGAGCAGCGCGACTTCGTGCGCCGGGAGCAGTGGCTTGCCTGCTCGACGCTTCGGCTTTACGACTCCCTGCTCGATCGCCTTGTCGATCGCGTTCAGCGGAACGCGGCCGATCTCGGCGGCCTCGCGGCGGGTCAGTAGTACGGATGTGGAAGCCATAGAAATCTACCCCCTACCTTGCAGCACTTTACCACGGCGCGGTGCTTCCATCTCCCCGCTTAGCCTGAATCCACCGGTGTTGTCAGGTGGTGAGCGAAGAATGACCTCCTGAATCGGGCTTGGTAGCGACAGAGGTCCTGCTCTATTTGCAGCTCGTTGGGCCATGGCGCGCCGCCGGACCATTGGGTGATGTATGCCTGCGGGATCACAGGTCGGGTTGGATCTCGGTGTTGATCCTGACGTTCCACCGGGGGTCGATCTGTCCGCGTCGAGGTGCGCCGGCACGCAGGTCGGTCGGTGAGCCGGTTTTGGGTTCGGCCAGCTTTCGTAGGGTCTTGAGGTCGACGTCGGCGTCGAGGAATTCGAGCAGCCAGCCCAGCCGCCTGACGGTGCTCCGCGGGCGCGCGACAGCGAGGCCGGCGAGCGTCTTGCCATCGAAGGGCGCTAGCTCGGCCAAGACGGTTGCCGTGTTGTTGATCCCTCCGCTGGCGTCTGGGTGCTCGACGAGATCGATTGCAGTCAGCTCGCGGGGGGAGAGCCGGAGCTGGCCCGTCGGGACATTGCGTCGCTCGATGGCCGCGTCGGTCACGTGGCTGCTGGTGTAGAAGCGCAGGCGCGTGCGGCCGAAGTCTCGATCCTTGAGGTGGCGGTCGACCTTCACTTGGAAGACCTGGGGGGCTTGGTGGGCGGCGCCGTGGAGTTCTGCAGCCGAGAGAAGCGCGACGTAGTAACGACGATCGAGAGCGTTCATGAGACCGTCGATGAAATGCGATGCCGGAACGGTCCCCCAGGAACGGAACTCCGGCGGGATGATGACGTAGTAGCTACGGCCGGGAGAGAAGATCTGGCCACTGTGCGTTAGCCGCTCGAGGCCCTTTCGCCCCCCCCCGAGGGCGGGGCAGTGCTACCAGCGTCTTCGGTCGGGCCCGTATGGGCGCAATTGCACTTAAGAAGGGTCGTCGTCAACCGCGGAGAGCCGTGGCGGCTCGCCGCGGTGGATCTGCGGCGGCGGGGCCTGGTGTGGGGGCACACGCCTGCGCTTGAACGCGTCGCCCAGCACTGCGGCGCGGTAGGAGTGGACCTCGGCGGCGACCTCCTGCGGCGTCTCGGCGACGACGACCTTCGCGCCGGTCGCGAGCGTGATCACCGTGTCGGGGGTCGACTCGACCGTCACGATCATGTCGGGATTCAGCTGGAACGGCTCGTCGCTGTGGCCGAGCCTGTTGAGCGTGATCATACAAATACCGCCTTTGCGAACAAATTAGCCTGATGGTGGGACGACGTTTCGTGCGCCGCCCCACCATAGGCTCCTCGGAGCTGTCCTTCTACCTGCTGTCCTTCTGCCTGCTGCCGTCCTTTCACGGCGTATGCAGTTCGACGCCCGCGCGGATCGTGCGGGCGATGGCGCTAGTGGGTCATCGTCACCAGCGTTGCCAACATTTCGTCCGCTGTGGAGATCACGCGCGAGTTGGCCTGGTAGCCGCGCTCGGCGGTGATCATGTTGGTCATCTCCGTCGCCATGTCGACGTTCGACATCTCGAGCACGCCGCCGATCGTCGAGCCGAAGCCGGGCGTGTCGGGCGTGCCGACGATCGGCGCTCCCGAGTTGGCCGTCCGTCCCCACAGCGAGCCGCCGAGACGTTCCAAGCCGCTTTCGTTGGGGAAGGTCGCCAGCGAGATGTATCCCGCGGTAACCCGCTGCAGGAAGGTTTTCGATTCTTTGTTCTCGTCGGTGTAGCTGACCGAGCCGTCCTGTCCGATCGAGACGTTGCTCGAGCCCGGCGGGATCTGGATGTAGGTGTCTTCTTTGCCGGCTTCGTAGGTGTTGCCGGTTTCGGATTCGGCGGCCACGACGGCGTTGCGCCCGATCACATATTCACCCCCCTGCGTCGTCAGCATCCCGGCTGTGTTGGTCGTCAGATCCCCACCGCGCGTGTACTCGAGGTTCGTCGGCAGGCCGGTAGTGAGGGCTCCTTCTTTCGGCGCGCCGGGGCCCACGCGTAGGAAGCCGGGACCCTCGATCGCGATGTCGAGCGGGTTGTTGGTCGACTGGAAGGCACCCTCGGACATCTGGTTGATCGTCGCCTGTACCTGCACCCCAAGCCCCACCTGCTCGGGGTTGGTACCGCCGTTGGAGCTCGTCGGGCCGGAGGCCCCACGCATCACCTGCGTGAGCGAGTCCGCGAACGTCACGCTCGCCGACTTGTAGCCCACCGTGTTTACGTTCGCCAGATTGTTGGCCGTCTCATCGAGCATCGTCTGGTTCGCATCGAGGCCGCTGATCGCGGCATACATTCCCGTCATCATCGCTGCTGCCCTTCCTTTCGCGGCCTCCTCGATGAGGTCCGGCCGTGGTCGTCGATTGCCGCTTCACTCATGCGATCACGGCGCTGTCGATGTTGGTGAACACGTTGTCCTTCATGTGTTCGGATCCGACGGCCGTTATGACCGTGCGGTTGCTGACGGACACCACGAACGCGGTGCCGTCGACAAGGACGAGGGAGTCGCGCGAGCCCTTGCTCGCCGCGCGCTGAACTCCCTGCGAAAGCCTGCCGAGCGTGTTCGAGTCGAGCTCGATCCCGCGGCGCTGCACGCGGGCGAGCGCGTGGCGGGAGAACTGCAACGGCTGCGCTCCGCCCGCCTGGGTCAGCTCCTCGGCGAATGACTTCCCGGCGGGAGCACCCGACGGCTGCTTGCGCGCAACGTCATCGCCGCGGCCGACGCCAACGCCGCCGGCAGGGGCGCTCGGCGCGTTCAGGCCGCCGGGCGGGACTAGCGCTGGGTTGGATATCTGGCTCAATTGACTTCCGTGATGGCCGAGACCTTCACGCCCGGGACACCTTCGACGGTGACGGTCGTGCCAGAGGAGTTGGACTGAACGCTCTGGACGATTCCGGTCGTGCGTTCGCCGCCGACGCCGTTGTAGGAGATCGTGTGCCCGATCAGCTGCACGGCGCTCGAGAGCTCGTTCGCGTTGGCAAGGTTGGTGATCTGCTCCACCTGCGTGAACTGGGCGATCTCGTTGATGTATTCGTTGCTGTTGCCCGGTTCCAGCGGGTTCTGCGCCTGCAGCTGGGCGACCATCAGCTTGAGGAAGTCGTTCTGGCCGAGCACGCCGTTCGGATTCGCCGGGGCGGAACTGGCCGGCCCACTGCCGGCCGTGCCTGTCGCAGATGCGGCCTGCGCCGTCGGGATCACGGTCATGACTGTCGTTCCTTTCGCGCGGTTTTCATGCGAGCACGTCCACGAGCCCGCCACTCTGAAGCGCCGAGGAGAGAGCACCAGGTGGCTCGACCTCGGCCTCGCTGCCGTCGATCTGTTCGCCGCTCGACGGCCGCGCGCTCGACGTGCCTGACGCGTTGGGGTTGGCGCCGAAGCGGCCCTGGCGATCGCCGGCTTCGTACTGGCCGGAGCCGATGTCCAGGCGCAGCAGCGAGACGCCGAGCGAGCTGAGCGACTGGTGCAGCTCCGCGCGCCCGCCCGCGAGCGCCTGCGCGCCGGCAGGCGTGTCCGCGGTTAGACGCGCGAGCAGGCCGTCGGAGGTCTGCGTGAGGTGGATGCGGATGTCGCCCAGCTCCTGTGGCTGCAGGGCGATCCGCGCCTGCGAGACGCCCTGGCGGGCCGCCAGCGCGATCGTCGCACGTACCGCCTCGATCGTCTGCTGGAGGTCGATGCCCGAGCCGGCTGCGAGGCCCGCCGTGGACGCCGCGACGGCGGGCGCGGCGTGGGCCGGCGCGAGCACGTCGGCGATCGTGCCGGAGGGAGCGACGGCCCCCCCGCTCGCTGCAGCCGAGTGGGTTGGACCGGCGAGCGACTTCGCAGAAGAGAGGCTCAGTTCTTCACGGAGCGTTTCGCCTTCCGCTCGCCCGTCGCGGGCGCTTTCCCGGGCCGACGTGCCGCTGTCTTCAGCCGCTGGCTGCAGGACGGCGCCCGAGCCCGCCGCGGCCGCCCCTTCCCCCTGAGCGGACGCGGAGGTCGCGGCGGATGTGTTCGCGGAAGATTGGGCCGCAAGCGCAGCGGTGGCCGTGGATGCCTGCGCGATCGCCTTAGCGGCCTGCGTCGAGCCAGGCTGTGTCTCCTCGCCGGTGGCGGTTGCCGTGGTCGCTTCGGCAGCATTCGGGACGTTCGGCGACTGCCCGGCCGTCGAGCTGGCGACCGCGGGCGCGTGCGCGGGCGGCGCGGTAGTCGACGGCGAGCCGGCGTCGACCAGCGGCGCGGCGGGCGCAGCGTTAGCGGCCGTCACGCTCGCGGGCTGGGCACTCCCCTTTGTTACGGCCTCGGTCGATGCTTCGACAGCCGCGGGCGTCGGCGCCGCGGCTGCTGCCTGCCTCGCTTCGAGGAGTGCCGACCCAGACGCGGCGGTGGCCGGCGCGAGCGGCTGCGCGCTGAGGGCTTCGCCCAAGCCTGCACTCGAGACGGCGATCGCGCTCGCCGGAGATGCAGCGGACAATTCACCAGTCATCGCGCCCAGTTCGGCTCCCGAAGTACCGGCGCTGACAGACATCGTGGTCGCAGACATCGCGGCGCCAGACATCGCAGTGGCTGGCGTCACGGCGTCAGGCGTCGTGACGCCAGCAGCCGTAGCGTCTAGCGTCGTCGCGGCAGGTGTCATCGCGGCAGGAGTCGTCGCGTCAGCAGTCGTGGCGGCGGCCTGCATCGTGCCCGCTGGCGCAGCGGCGGCGCCCTGACCGAGCGCTCCCTGTGACGGCGATTGCGACGATTCCTGCGCGGTGGCGACAGCGGCCGCCTGTCCGCCGGCGGCATCGGCATCCCCGTCGCCCGCATGCAACCTGCGGTGGCTGGAGGATCCGGTCGAGTCCCCGTGGGGGCTGTTCTGCTTTTGGCCTTCCGCGTTTGCGGTCCGGGCCCAGTGGTCGGCGAGCGCGCTGTCGAAGGGCGGCGCACCCGGTGGCGCATGCGACCCCGGTGGGGCCGCGCCTGAGGTTGGCGGCGAGGCTGATGGCAGCGCGATCCGCGCGGGGGCGAAGGTCATGCGGGCACCCCCGCAGTACTCATGGACGGGTGGGTCTGGCGGAACGCTTCGGCGTAGCCGAGCACTTTGGAGACGTAGCTCTGCGTTTCGGCATACGGCGGGACGCCGCCGTACTTCTGCACGGCGCCAGGCCCGGCGTTGTAGGCAGCCAAGGCGTCTGTCGTGTTGCCGCCGAATTTGCTCATCATCTGGCTCAGGTAGCGAGCGCCACCTTCGATTGATTCGGCCGGGTTGAGCGGGTTGGCAACACCCAGCGAGGACGCCGTGCCGGGCATCAGCTGGGTCAGGCCGGCGGCGCCGGCGCTGCTGGTCGAGTTCGGGTCGAACGCCGACTCCTGCTGGATCAGGCCGTGCAGCACGGCGGGGTCGACGCCGTTGCGCGCGGCCGCCTGTTCGATCAACGAGTCGTACTGGGAGCCTTCGCTGTCAGCGCCTGCGGCGGGGATCGTGGGCTGCTCGCCGACACCGGCTGTGCCCGCGCCGCTCGCTGCCTGCAGCGCGGAGGCGAAGTCTGTTCCCGGCGTCTGGGCGATCGAGGGTGCCGCGGTGCCGCCGGTGATCCCCCCGGCGGCGACACGCCCGGTCGCTTCGATCAGCGCCTGGATCTGCGCGACCCGCTGAGCGGCTGCGGCGGCTCCGCCACCTACGGCGGTCGCGGCGTCGGTGATCGCCTGGGCGCTCACGCGGAGCTCCTGCCGAAGCGCGAAGCGGTGATCTCGTCGAGCACGTTGCTCTCCCGGCGTGCCGCCTCGCGATTGTGCTCGCCACGGTGGCGCTCACGCAGGCGGTTGAGCATCTCGTGCTCACTGGCCGCGGCGGCGAGCTTGGCGTCACGATCGGCGACCTCGGCCTCGCGCTGCTCGAGCGCGTGCGCGTGCAGGCCGCGCTGCACCTCGATGCGCTCGACGAACGCCTGCCGGGCCATCAGCTCGGTGGCGCTGACCATCGCCGTCCCCGCGGCTGCGATTCGCTGTTCGGCGCGCGCGTGCTCCAGGTCAGCGTCCGACAGGCGCAGGTCGGCCTGTGTGCTCGAGCGACGTGAGATCGCCTCTGCGAGCTCCTGCTTGGCGAGCTTCTCTTTGCGCTCCCGCACGGCGCGCACGCGCTCGAGGCGGAAGCGGAACACGGTTCCGGACACGTCTTGTTTATCGGACGCGCGGCACTGTTCTTGAGCGCCGATCGAAAACCGGGCGCTGCGGCGAGCAGCAGCGTCGCGGCAAGCCTCAGATACTGAGGCCAAGCGCCGGAATCGCCGGTAGCTCCGCGGCTCCAACGATCGCCTCACCGGGCGAGGCTCCAGCAGCGGCGCCGCTGCCGAGCTCGTGCGCCAGCACCTCTTCGGCGTCCGGGATCTCGCCGGCCGAGCGCTCGAGCTCGGCCGCCAGCGAGGCCGCTATCTCGAGCAGGCTCGCGTCGGTGAGCAGCGGGTCGCTGCGCTCGGAGACGGGCTGGCGCAGGAAGTGCTCGATCCGCGCGCGGTGGGAGAGCGCGGCGTCGAGCGTCGGGTCGGTGCCCGCGTGGTAGGCGCCGATCGCGACCAGGTCTTCCTTCTCGCGTAGCACGGCGAGCGCGGCGCGCAGCTGCTGCCCGGCGCGCTCGACGTCGGGGGAGACGATCTCGCCGACCAGCCGCGAGACGCTGTGCAGAATGTCGATCGCCGGATAGTGCCCGGCGTGCGCGAGCGAGCGGCTGAGCACGACGTGCCCGTCGAGGATCGCGCGCACGGCGTCGGCGATCGGCTCGTTCATGTCGTCGCCGTCGACCAGCACGGTGTACAGGCCGGTGATCGAGCCCGACCTACTGGTGCCGGCACGCTCGAGCAGGCGCGGCAGCAGCGCGAACACGCTCGGCGTGTAGCCGCGCGTGGCGGGCGGCTCGCCGATCGCCAGGCCGACCTCTCGCTGAGCCATCGCGAAGCGCGTGACCGAGTCCATCATCAGCATCACGTCGTGGCCCTGGTCGCGGAAGTACTCGGCGATCGTGGTGGCGGTGAACGCAGCCTTGATCCGCACGAGCGCCGGCTGGTCGGAGGTGGCGACCACCACCACCGAGCGCTCGAGCGCGTCGCCGAGGTCGCGCTCGATGAACTCGCGCACCTCACGGCCGCGCTCGCCGACGAGCGCGATCACGTTGATCGAGGCGCTGGTCGAGCGGGCGATCATCCCCAGCAGCGAGGACTTGCCGACGCCTGAGCCAGCGAAGATCCCGAGCCGCTGCCCGCGCCCGCAGGGCACGAGGCCGTCGAGCGCCCGCACGCCCAGCCCGACGCGCTCGCTGATGCGCGGCCTCGCAAGCGCGTTCGGAGGAGCGGCGATCGTCGAGCGAGCACGACCGCGCGGGACCGGCCGCTCGTCCTCGGGGACGCCGAGGCCGTTGACCACCCGGCCGAGCAGCTCGTCGCCGACGGCAATCCGAAACGGCGCGCCGGTGGCCAGCACGCGCGTGCCCGGGCCGATCCCGTGCAGCTCTCCCAGCGGCATCAGGAGCGTGCGTCCGTCCCTGAAGCCGACGACCTCGGCGGCGACGGCGGCGCGGTTGCGATCGGTGCCGACGAGGCACACCTCGCCGACCTCCGCCTGCAGGCCGGTCGCCTCGATGATCAGCCCGATCAGGTTGCTGACGAAACCGTGCCGTCGGGCGAGGTCGGCTTCGCGGATCGCCTCGCCGGCCTGGGCGAGCAGCACTCCGGGCGGACGGTCGTGGGTCGCCTCGAGCTCGCTCACCCAGCGCCCTCTGCAGTCTGCAGCGAGCGGCTGACGACCTCGCTCGCCCGCTCGAGCTGCGTCTGCACGCTGGCGTCGACCTCGCCCTCGGCGGTGCGCACGATCGCGCTGCCGGCGACCACACGCTCGTCGGAGAGCACCTCGCACAGCTCGATGCCGGAGCCCTGCGCGGCGATCTCGCCGAGCGCCGCCCGTACGACGTCGAGGTCGACGGGATTGACGAGCACGGTGATTCTGCGTCGGTCGCTGATCCGCCGCAGCGCACCTTGCACGACCTCGACGACGAGCTCCGGGCGCGCCTGCTGCGCCCCCGCGAGGATCTTGCTCGCGAGCGACAGGCCGAACTCGATCGCATCCGCTTCGATGGCCTCGACTACCTCGACGCGCAACGACTCGATGCCCGCGACCGCGGCCGCGAGCGCGCTGGCCGCCGCGCTGGCCTCCGCCGCGCCCTGCTCGCGTCCTGCCGCGCGGCCCTGCTCGTGGCCGGACACACGAGCGGCGTCGCGAATCTGCTGCGCCTCGGCCTCAGCGGCGGCGAGCAGGCGTGCGCCCGCGTCGCGCGGCGGCGGGTCGGACGGCTCGAGCTGCTCGAAGGCGTAACTGACGGCCGCGTCAGACAACCGCTTCGCTCTCCTCCTCGTCGTCACCGCCGGCGATCACGATCGCGCCGGCCTCCTCGAGCTTGCGCACGACCGCCACGATTCGGCTCTGGGCGGCGTCGATGTCGCGTTTGCGTTGCGGCGACTGGACCTCCATCTCTTCCTTGAGCATCTCGGCGCCGCGCTCGGACATGTTCGTCAGCACGATCTCCTTGACGTTCTCGGGCGCCCCGCGCAGCGCGAGCACGAGGTCCTTCTGGTCGGCCTCGCGCAGCACCTGCTGGACGGCGCGCTCTTCGAGCTTGACGATGTCCTCGAACACGAACAGCATCCCCCGGACCTCCTCCGCGAGGTCCTTGTCGGCGTCCGCGAGCGTCTCGAGCACGTTGCGCTCGGTCGTGCGGTCGGAGTGGTTGAGGATCTCGGCGAGCGTCTTCGTGCCGCCGGCCGCGGAGTACTCGCGCTCGGCGACCGCCGTCAGCTTGTGGCGGATCACCTCCTCGATCTGCTGCACGACCTGGGCGCTCGTCTCGCCCATGCGCGCAATCCGCAACGCAATGTCCGGCTGCTGTCGCTCGGGCAGGCGCGCGAGCACCTGGGCCGCGAGCGTCGTGTCGAGCGTCGCGAGGATCAGCGCGATCGTCTGCGGCGACTCGCTGCGCAGCAGCGCGGCGGTGCGCTCGGGGGGGACCCGCTGCAGGAATTCGAACGGCGGGCGCTCGGTGCGCGCGGACAGGCGGCCGAGCACCTCGGCCGCGCGCTCGGGCCCGAGCGCGCGCTCGATCACGCCGCGGGCGAAGTCGACGCCTCCGGCGACGTCAGAGTCCCCGACGGTCAGCACGGCCAGCTCGGCGAAGATCGAGTCCGTCGTGTCGGCGCCGACCGAGCTCAGGCGGGCCATCTCCATCGACAGGTTCTCGATTTCATCCTCGGGCAGCAGCTGCAGCAGGTGGGCGGCACGCTCGGACCCCAGCGCGGCCATCAGCACTGCCGCCTTGCGCGCACCGGACAGGTGCTCGGTCGTGGCGGGCAGGTTGTCCGAGCCAGGAGGAGACAGCGCCGGCAGGGCGTCGGACACGGACTCCTCGGCCATCGAGGCTAGTCCTCCTGCATCCAGCTACGCAGCTGCTGGGCGACGCGATCAGGGTTGCTGTCGACGAGCTGCTCGACCTGCCGGCGGATGTTCTCGCCGCCGTCCTCGCTGTGCCCGTTAGTGCTACCAGCGCCGGCGCCGCCTGGCGCGACGCCCGCCATCACCGCCGACTGCCTGACCGCGGTCTCGCGTTCGAGCTCCGAGAGCCTGATCGGTGCCTCGAGCTCGCGTAGCCATACCGGCTCGTCGATCGTCTCCGTTTCGCGCTTGCGCAGTGTGCGCGTGGTGAAGAACAGGAACAGCGCAGCGCCGATCCCGAGCAGCGCGTACTTGGCGTAGCCGATTGGGCTACTCGCCGCGGCGCCGCCGGCTTCGGCCTGCTTGGCGAACGCGACCTGGCCGATCGAGATCGTGTCGCCGCGCTTCGCTTCGATGCCGGCGGCGTTGGTCACCGCTTCGCGGATCGCTGGCAGCGAGGCGGCGGGGACGGAGTGGTCGAGCAGCACGGAGACGTGCTGGCTTTCGACGGTCCCGGGGGCGATTTTCGAGTGCGTGACGGTCTTGTTGACGCCGAGCGAGGAGGTGGTGCTTTCGTGCTTGAAGTTGGACTTGCCGCCGGCCGCCCCTGCAGCCGCGGTGGTCAGGTTCGCGGTGCCTGTGACGCCACCGGCGCCGCTCCCGGTGCCGTTGAGCGTTTCGAGTGTCTTGCTCTGCTGCAGCGGGGTGCCAGCCTTGCCGTATTCGAGCGATTCCTTGCTCGTCTGATCGACGTTCATGTTCGCGTACACGAGCACCTGGGACTTGCCCGCGCCGACGGTCTGGGCGAGCATCGCGTCGATGCTCGCGGCGGTGCTCTGGTCGTAGCGCTGCTCGGCTTCCTGCACGCTGGCACTCGAGCCGCCGCTGCTGCCGCCGGCCTGCGGCCACAGCAGCCCGCCGGAGGCGTTGGTGATCGTGACTTTGCTCAGCTGCAGGCCGGGTACGCTCGAGGAGACCAGCTGCGCGATCCCGCGCACCGAGTTCGGATCGAGCGAGGGCGTGCCGGACAGCAGCACTGCGGCCGACGCGGCGTTCTGGTTTTCACCGAAGATCTGGTTCTGGGCGCTCGGCACGACGAGCTCGACCTGTGCGCCGGAGACGCCTTGGACGCTGTCGATCGTCTCGGCGAGCTGGCCTTGCAGGGCGCGCTGGTAGGTGACCTGCTGCTGGAAGTTGCTTTCGCCGAGGTTCTGCTTTTCGAACAGCGAGAAGTCCGGCTGGTTGTTGCCGAGCAGGTTCGCGCCGGCGAGCGCCACGCGCGCCTGCGAGGTCTGGTTGGCCTGGACGGCGATCGCGGTGCCGTTGCTCTGCAGTTGAAAGCCGATCCCGTGCTCGCTCAGCGTGCTCGTCATCTTGCCCGTCTGAGAGGGGTCGATGCCGCTGACCACGGTCGTGTAGCTCGGCTTGGAGACGGTGTGCAGAAACAGATACACGAACAGAATCGCGCCGATCGTGGCAGCGCCGGCGATCAGCCATCCGCGCGGGGTGAGCCTGGAGGCGAGCTGGGATGCGGGGGGCATCGATCAGACCTGTGTTTGGAAGATGTTCTGGGCGGCTTCGGTGGCCTTCGTGCGGATCTGCGCGGCGAGGTTCATCGCCATCTGCGCATCCTCGACCGTCACGACCGCGCTCTCGGGGTCGGTGACCGTGCCCGTCGCGAGCGCCTGCGAGGCGCTGGCCGCGCTGTCCTGGGTCTTCTCCAGCGATGAGATCGCGTCGGTGAGCTCGCTGCCGAAGCCCTCCCCGGCCGCGGCGGGGGTGCCTCCGGAGGACTGTGAACCCTGCGCGAGCGCTTCGGCGCCGCTGACGGACAGGCCGCCGCCGAGTCCTCCGATCGGCGGGATGATCATTTGAGGATCGACAGCGTCGAGGCGAACATCGACTTGGATGTCTGCATCGCTGTGACATCCGACTGGTAGGACTGCTGCTCGGAGATCAGGTCGGTCATTTCGGTGACCGTGCTGATGTTCGGCATCTTCACGTAGCCCTTGGCGTCGGCTTCGGGGTTGCCCGGGTCATAGACCTGCTGATCGGGGGTGTTGTCGCTGACGATCCCGGTCACGGCGACGCCGCCGGGAGCGTGCGTGGGGTTCGTCTGCTGCATCGCGCTCGACAGCGCGCCGCCGAAGCCGCTCGGCCCGACCTGCGAGAGCTCGACCTCCTGGCGCTGGTAGGGCTGACCGTTGGCGGCTTTCGTGGTATCCGCGTTGGCGAGGTTCTCGGACGTGACGTCCATCCGGATCCGCTGCGCGCTGAGGCCGCTGCCGGCGATGCCGATCGCGTCGAACAGGCCCATCAGGCGAGCCCGATCGCGGCGCGGACGATGCTGTTGCGCGCGCCGATCACCTCGGTCAGGGCCTGGTAGTCCAGGCCGTTTTCGGCGAGCTTGGCGGATTCCTGATCGACGCTGACGGCCCCGCCGTTGGGCCCGGCTTCGACCGGCTTAGTCAAGGTCTGGAACTGCACCTGGGTCGGCGATTCGCCGCTGCTGATCGCGCCCTGCAGCGCCGACTCGAAGTTGACTTCCTGCGGCTGGTAGCCGGGCGTGTCGGCGTTGGAGACGTTGTTCGTCAGCGCCGTCTGGCGTTGCCAGGAGCCACGCATCGCGGCCTCCAGGAGCTGCTGGGTCGAGTCGACGAGGGGGATCATGGGTGCAAGCGCTTCGTGGCCCGCCGGAGGGCCGCCCCCGTGATCGGCCGATCGACGCAGACCTTTAGAGCCGGCTCGGAACCGTCCTCGGGACGTCCGGGTGCGCGTTCAGGCGCTGCGATCGAGGCGCGGGCCGCGGCGCAACTGGCCGGCGTAGCCGTCGGCGGTACGCCTGGCGCGCGTGGTGGTCTCGAGCTCCGACAGCAGCGCGTCGCGCAGCCTGGTCAGCTCGACGCTCGTGCGCTCGTGGATCAGCTGTGCCCGCTCGAGTAGATCGGCAGCCCCCGCGGGGGGCTGCGCGGGTAGGCCGTCGATCAGCTCCACCCAGCGAGGCCGCAGTTCGGCGAGCCGCTCAAGCTCGGCCCTGCCGGCGAGCTCCAGTTCGAGCTCGGCGTGCTCGTGGATCGCCTCGTAGCGGCGCAGCGCGGGCGCAGCCGGGCTCGCGGGCGCTTCCGGGCTCGCGGGCGCAGCTCGGCTCGCGGGCGCCGCCGGGCTCGCGGGCGCAGCCCGGCTCACTGCTCGACCTCCGCGGCGACCTCGGCCCAGGCCTCGCGCAGCTCGCCGAGCATCTCGCTGACCTCCTCGAGCTTCGCCGGGTCCTGGCTCATGCGCGCGGCGTTGAGGTGGCGCAGGTGGAACTGGTAGACGGCGTGCAGGTGCTGGGAGATCTGACCCTGCTGGAAGTCGAGCGTGCCATCGAGGTAGGTGATGATCCGTTCCGCGCGGCGCAGCGTGTTGTGCGCGTTCTCGACTTCGCCTTCGCGCATTGCGACGGCGGCCTTGCGCAGGAAGCGCCGGGCGCCATCGTACAGGAGCACGACTAGCTGTCCGCGCGTCGCCGCCAGCACCTCGCCCCGGCGATAGGCGGCGTGCGATGCGGTCACGTTGCTCATCTCATCTTCCTGATCGTCCTCGCGCAGGAAAAGTTGAGCGCCGGTTGAGCGCCAGGGCTCATCTACTGTTTCTGAGCGGACAGCGTTTCGATCTGGCTGGCCAGGAAGTTGCCCTGCGCGGTGTTCTGCGAGATCACCGCTTCGAGCTCGGCGAACGTGGCCTGCAGAGCTTTTTCTCGCACAGCGAGCATTTCGTTCATGTTGTTGATCTGGTGGCTCAGGCGCGTGATCTGCGTTGCGTCCCCGGTGACCGTGGCGTCGATCGCGCCTCCGGGCCCACCCGCCGCGTTGACGAGGCTCTCCAGGCCCTGTGACCACTGCTGCAGCATTTTCGAGGCGCCGGAGGGGTCGCTGTTGACGGCTGCGGCGAGCTTGGCTGGATCGAGCTTCAGCAGGCCTTCGACTGAGGAATGCGAGGCCGTGCCGCCGGTCGGCGCGCCGGTGCTGATGCCGACGTTCGCCGGGCTGGCCATTTCTGCGGCCAGGCCGGCAATCGGTTCATACATCGTGCGACGCATCGTGCTCAGCAGGTTCGCCAGCTCCTGGTCGCCGAACAGGATGCCGACGGCGTATTCGCCGGCGACCTGCGGTTTGGGCAGCGGCTTGGTGTTGATCTGCTGCTCGATTTCTTCGACGGTCGCGTTGTACTGCGTGACGAACGCCTGAACCTGGGCTTCGACCTTGGCGACGTTCGGGCCCGGAGCTTGGACGTTGATCGTCACCGGACCGTTCGGGGTCAAGCCCTCGAGACTCAGCGTGACCCCCGCGATCGCGGTCGTGACGTTGTTCGAGCTGGAGCTACCGGCGACACCGTCGACGATGAATTCCGCGTTCTTTCCTTCCTTGGCGGTTCCAACCACTTCGCTGAGCGCGGCTGCCGTGTCGCTCACCTGGATGAATTCCGCGCCGGTGCTGCCGGTGCTGCGGTTGGAGAGCACCACGGTCCCGTTTTCGAGCGCGGCAGCGTAAACCGTGGCGGTGCTGCTGCCGTTGATCTTGTTCGCGAGTTCCTTGGCGCTGGCGCCCGCTTTGAGCGTGAATTCCTGCCCGTCGATCGTGACCGTGTCTTCGGCTTCGGGGCTGGTGAACGTGAACGTCCGCTGCGCCGAGTTGGCCAGCTGCGTCACTTCGACCTCGTAACCGCCGACGCCCGCGCCGCTGCTCGTGGTGGCGCTGACCCGCAGCGGTTCGCTGGAGGTGACCGCCTGCGAGCTTTCGAACAGCGAGGGCAGCGTGAATTCCGAGACCGAGAAGGCGAGCTGCTGGAGGCTCGTCTGGATCGCCTTCAGCGCGGTCTGCTGCGCCTGCACCTTCGTCTGCGCGCTGGTCAGGTGGTTGACCGGCCCGCGTTCGGCGGCCATCAGGGCGGAGATGATCGAGGCCGTGTCCAGGCCCGAGCCCAGTCCTGAGATCGTCAGCGGCGCCCCGGCCGAGGAGCCGATCGAAAGGCCAGTGCTCGACATTCGGCGCCTCTCCTACCGCGTCGCCGCGCCGGTGGCGATGTCGAGCGCCTCGCCCGCGGACAGGGTCCTGGAGACCTCACCTCCGCGCTCATCGAGCTCGATCGTGGTGGGCTGTCCGGGAGCGGTGCAGAAGCGCAGGCGCTGTCCGTCGGCGCGCAGCGTCTGCTCGATGCGTGCGGCAGCGGCGATCTGGTCGAGCACCTCCTGCGGAGGTGCTCCGCGGTGCGCGGTGATCGACAGCGCGTTCGCACCGACGGCCAACTCGGCAACGAAGGCGCCTACGTCGCCGGCGGGCGTGGCCGCGGGCGGGATCGGGCTGGGGCTAGACAGGTCCAAAGGACCGTCGACAGGCAGGATCGGCGAGTTCATATGGCGTTTTCTCCCTGAAAACGTGTGACGCGGTCCTGTCCGTGGGCCGCCTCGCGGTTGATGTCACTCATGATGATCGACGCTCTCCGATAAAGCTTGAGGACTTCTAGCGAATTTCCTCCTGTTGGCGAGGTTCTTGCGCCGTGGCGCGTCTTGCGCCTGTGGCGAGTTCTTGCGCCGGCGGGGCGAGCGCGGTGCGCCGCTCACACACCGGTCGGTGTCGCCGCGACCCGCGCGAGCAGGCCTGCGGCCTCGACGTTCTCGGGATCCCGCGACAGCGCGGCGGTCGCAAAGTCGCGCGCCTCGCGTGGCATCCCGCGCGCAGCGGCGACACGCGCCAGGCCGAGCAGCGCCCGCGCATCCGGCTCCTGCTCGCAGACGGCCATCCACTGTTCCGCGGCGGAGACCGCAAGCCGGCGGCGCAGGTACATCTGCGCGAGCAGCTCGCGCCGCTCACGCTCGTGCAACGGGGTGCGCGGGAGCAGGCCGAGCAGTAGCTCGAAGGCTTCGAAGTCCTGTACCCGCAGCAGCGCGTCGAGCATCAACTCCAGCAGCGGCACCGCCTCGCTGGAGAGCGACAGCGACGTCTCCCCGAGGCAGGCGACCTGCTGCCAGGCGTTGAACAGCTGCAGCTCCTCGGCCGGCATGCCCGCCTCGCGTGCGCGCTCGAGCGCGCCTGCAACAGCTGTCGCATCGCCACGGGCAGCCGGCGCGTCGCCGCCGGCCGCTGTCGCGTCGCCGCGGGCCGCTGTCGCATCGCCGCCGGCGATCCGCGCGAACAGCTCCGTGCGGCACGCGAGCACCGCGAGCGGATCGTCGGCGGGCAGCAGGGCAGCCTCGCTCGCGGCCTCCGTGTAGCGCCGCTGCGCCAGCAGCGCCTCGCCGAGCGCCACACGGGCGCGGGCGCAGTGCGGCTGGCGCTCCAGCACGGCGCGGAACTGGCGCTCCCCGGCGGCCGTTGCACCGCCCTCGTACAGGGCGGTGCCGAGCATGAAGCGGGCCGCGGGCGGCGGATCGGGCAGCTGGCGCTCGAGCCCCGCGACGACCTCGTGCGCGTCGCGTCCGTCTTCGAGCATCGCATTCGCGTACGGGAGCACCGAGCCGATGAACCGCGGATGCTCGTGCAGGCAGCGCTCGAGCTGCTCGATCGCCGCGCCCACTTCCCCCCGCGCGCGGCGCAGATCTGCCAGCAGCACGCGCGGCAGGTAGGTGCCGCTGCCGACGCTCGCGGTAAAGCGCGCCGGCGCGTCACCCATCTCGATACAGCGCTCGCACAGCGCGATCGCCCGCTCGCGCTCACTGAGCGCGCTTGCGGCGCGCGCCTGCTCGAGCACGAGATCGGTGAACCCGGGGAAGCGCTCGAGCCCATCCTCGGCGCGCTCGAGCGCGTCCCGTGGGCGGCCTGACAGCCGCAAGGATCTCACCAGACGGCTGGTCAAAGCCGGGGCAAAGCGGTAGCTGTCGCGATCGGGGAGCGCGTCGAGCAGCTCCTGCGCACGCTCGAGCTCGGCGGCTGCCGCCGCGTGGTCGCCGGCGGCCGCGTACTCGGAGCCGAGGTTGTAGAGCAGGAACGGCGTCGGCGGGCGCTCGGTCTGCACCAAGCGAAGCAGCTCGATGTTGCGCCGCGACTTCTGGCGCGCGTCGCGCACGACCCCGAGGTAGCCGTAGTGCTCGACGCGAACGTCTGTCGCCTCGATCCGCTCGGGCAGATACCCGGGCAGGCGGTGCGCGATCTGCTCGTGCAGACGTCCCTCGAAGCGATACTCCGGGCGGTTGCGCAACATGCGCAGCGCGTTGTGCGCGACGGCCGTGCCTCCGTCGAGATCGCCCGTGTGGTTGGTCTCGGACAGGTAGAACGCCTCGCGCCACGTGCGCCCGGTCAGCGCGCGCAGCTGGGCAACGTCCTCTTGCACTAGCAGCTCGTCGGCGTCTAGGTAGATCAGCCAGTCGCCGCTCGCGGCGTCGAACGACACGTTGCGCGCCTCGGCAAACGACCCAGCCCATTCGCGCTCGATGACCCTGGCGCCGAAAGACCGGGCGATCTCGATCGTCGCGTCGGTCGAGCCCGTGTCGACGAGCACGATCTCATCGACCGCCCCAGCGACGGCTGCCAGGCAGCGAGGGAGCATCTCCTGCTCGTCGCGCACGATCATGCACAGGCTCAGGCGCAGGCCCTCAGCAGGGTGCGCGCGGGCGGCGACATCGAGGGCCCTGCGCGAGAGGTCGGTCAGATCCGCCGAGCGTGCTGCGAGCAACCTGCGACGCCGAGGCCCGTGCGGCAGCCCTCGCCGAGCAGCGAGCGCCGTGCGGTTTCGCTCGACTTCCTCGAGCTGCGGGTCCAGGCGCCGGGCGGCGTCGAACATCGACGCGGCCGCGTCGAGGCTTCCCAGCCCGTACAGTGCGACGCCGGCGTAGTTCAGCAGCCGTGGCTCGCGCGGCTCGCGCTCGAGCGTCTGCAGCGCGCCCGAGGAGATCTTCGCGAGCAGTGCCGGCAGCGCGGCGGGGGACGTGCCACTGGCGATGGCGAGCCCCTGCTCGAGCAGGCTGCGGGTGGCCCAGTAGCGCCGATGGGGGCTGTCGATCGCCTCGGCGCGGTCAAACAGGCTGCGGTAGCCCTCGAGATCGCCGTCGTCGAGCAACGCTCGCGCGCGCCGCGGCAGCTCGCTGGAGACACCTGTCGCCCAGGCATCGGCGTGCTCGGCCCGCTCGAGATCCATGCCTGACATGGAAAGCGCCATTCCGCGCGGGTAATCGGCCGCGCCTGGCGATTTCTGAGCGCCCTGACGACCGGTGCAGGGGATATCGTCGCGGCCTCGAATCTACTGCCGGTTACACCGCTGCAACCCAAGCTCGGACGCGAGCAGAGTTTCAGGCAGGCGGGCCATGCCCCTCTCAGTTCCCTCGATCACAGAGCAGGAGAATGGACATAATCGGACAGCGTGCGGCGCGAGCGCCGGCGGCAGAGGTGCTCGCGATCTGGCGGGAGTATCGGCGTACCGAGGACCGCGAGCTGCGCGACCGGCTGATCTTCATGTTCATGCCGATGGTGCGCTACATCGTCTACCGCAAGGTGCGCGAGGTGCCGGCCCAGTGCGACGTCGAGGACTTCCTATCCTGCGGCCTGGAGGCGTTGATCCAGTCGATCGAGCGCTACGACCCGGACAAGGGCGCGACGCTCGAGCAGTACGCGTGGACGCGGATCCACGGGGCGGTGCTCGACGAGCTGCGCCGCCACGACTGGGCGCCACGCTCACTGCGCCGCGACGAGCGCGCGATCAACAGCGCTCGCGAGAGCTTCGTCTCGCTGCACGAACGCCAGCCCGATCGCGAGGAGCTCGCGGCCCAGGTCGGTATGACTCCCGCTGAGTTGACCGGGCGCCTCGACCAGGTGGCGCTCGCCGAGGTCGGCTCGCTGAACCGCATCGTGCGCTCCGACGAGAGCGCAACGATCGAGCGGATCGACACGCTCGAGAGCGCCGACGAGAGCTCCGACCCGATCGTGCAGGCCGAGCGCCGCGAAGCCAAGGAGCGCTTCCGTGGGGCGTTCGCGCGGCTCAGCAGACAGGAGCGTGAGGTGGCGGTCCTGCTGTACGTCGAGGATTGGACACTGCGTGATATCGGCAAGCGGCTCGGCGTCTCCGAGAGCCGCATCTCCCAGATCCACACCCAGTTGCGCCGCCGCCTGTACGAACAGCTCTCAGGCGAGCTGCCGCTGTTTACGGCCGTCGGCTGAGCGCTCGCGTCGCCGGGGTTATTTCGGGACTACGTCCGGGACCAAGTTCGGCGTGCGGCCCGATCGGCGCGGGCGGCGGCTGGTTGGTGGTGGGAGACGCCGGTTGAGCGACGGTCGGGCGAAAGCCCGACGAGCTAGTCGTCGAAGACGCTGGCGGACGACAGCAGCCGGGCAGGCTCTGGAACCGGTCGAGCCGGTCGATCTAGCATCTCGACGGACCTGTCCCAGGTAGGCCCATCGAGACAAAACACCCGCCGGTCGGCGAGCGTGTCCTCAGCGACCACCAGCGCCCCCTGGACGAAACTCGGCAACGGCCCCCAGAACGACTCGACCCGCCTCTCCGGGCGGGTCGGGAAGCGAGGGGACGACCCTCGGAACGCCTGATAAGCACTTGTAAGGTTAGCGCAACCGGCGGAAAGCGCAAGCTCGCTGACCCAGAGTGTGCAGACCGTAGCGGGAACGACCCGAAGCGCATGATTGTGGCGCTCGTTGCTTCCCCTGGATCAGCAAGCAAATCACTGGCGGTGGGCAGGAGACTCGAACTCCATCCGAGGAGTGACCCCGAATTCCCGCTTATCAGGCGTTCACGGCACCTCGCCGATATACCCACCCCGCAGGAAGCTTATAGGGATCATAGGATGGACCTACGAACACACGTTCGCTTCGCGCGCCCTGGCAGGATGTCCCGCGTTCAGCGCATCCAACCGAAGTCGTTGGTTCGTATCCGAGCGTGGTAGCGCAGGCCCTCAACGGGTGTTGTCTTGGTCACGATCTCGAAGTACATGGGGCGAGGCTAGCCGCGTCTCTGGCCTCCAGTACAGAGGAGTTTCGAACTTTCGCAGTTCGTTTCGCAGCCAAATTGAGCACATCTGACTGCGCTAGATCCCGGGGGTAAAGCGAAGCGAAAATTGGGGAATCAGGCGGTTTTAGACCCTTTGAACTTTGGCTCTAGAATGCGGATTAGGCAGTTTCGCAGTTGTCTCGCCACTGCTGTATAACCATGGTACTACAGCTCCTGAAATTGAACCACTACCCATAGCTCGCCCGCCTCAAGACTCACGCGCACCTCGAGACTCACGCCCACCTCAAGATTCCCGATCGCCGGTCGAACACCTGAGGGAGATGGATCTCGGCCTATACATCGCCGCCACGGGAATGGTCGCCGAGCAGGTCCGCCAGGACCAGCTGTCGAACGATCTTTCGAACGCGTCGACCCCCGGCTTCAAGCCGGACGGGTCGCCACAGCACAGCTTTGGGCAGGTGCTGCTGGCGAACACCGAGGGCGGGAGCGCGATCGGCTCGGTCAACCAGGGCGTCGCGCTGGGCAAGACGTTCATCGACTCCACGCAGGGCTCGCTGCAGGAAACGCACGAACCGCTCGACTTCGCGCTCGAGGGGCCCGGCTACTTCGCGGTCAAGACCGCGCAGGGCGTTCAGTACACGCGCGACGGGCAGTTCATGGCCTCCAACCAGGGCGTGCTCACCGACTCCAGCGGCAACCCCGTGCTCGGCCAGGGCGGCGCGCAGATAAAAGTCGCCGCGGGCGGCACCGTGCCGCCGAGCGCGCTCGGCATCTTCGAAGTCCCCGGCGCTGTCAAGCAAGGGGAAAACCTGTACACCGGCTCGGCTGCCGGCAAGTCCACATCGGCGGTCCGGCAGGGGTCGCTCGAGGGCTCGAACGTCGACGCGGCCAAGCTGATGGTCGAGATGATCACCTCGCTACGCAGCTTCCAGTCTGGCCAGCAGTCGATCCAGGCAATCGGCCAGACGCTGCAGGAGGCGGCCTCTCAGGTCGGCTCCCTGAACGGCTCCGGCTAGGAGCGCTCGCCGCGGCCGGCTCCCGCGTCCGGCTCTTGCGGCCCACCTCCGCGTTTGCCCCCAGGGCCGGCTCGCAGGGCTCAAGTCCGCCGCTCCACGGCCGATCACTCGGATGAGAAGGCGCCGAGCCGCCCGGCTGGACCGCCATGCGGAAAGCCCGGCTCGCCAAACACCACGACCACGGGACGGGCTGATGCTCGAAGGTCTCTACTCAGCAGCCGCAGGCATGTCAGCACAGCAGGAACAGCTCAACGCGATCAGCAACGACCTCGCGAACGTGTCGACATCGGGCTACAAGTCCGAGCGCGTAGCGTTCAGCGACCTGCTTTACAACAAGGTCGACATGGCGGGCAGCAGCTCGACAGACGGCGCCGGGGCCAGCGCGAAGGTGATTGGGCGCAGCGAAGGCCAGGGATCGATCCAGGAAACCGGCAACGCGCTCGACCTGGCGATCGAGGGCGACGGCTACTTCGAGGTCACCGACTCCAACGGCAAGGTCGCACTCACGCGCGAGGGTACCTTTAGCGTCGACGCCAGCGGCACGATCGTCAACTCGCAGGGCAACCCACTCGTGCCGCCGATCAAACTCCCCGCGGGAGTGTCGCCGAGCCTCCTCAGCATCTCCTCCAATGGGACGGTCACGGCCGGCACCCGCACGCTCGGGCAGATCAAGCTCGTAACCGTCACCTCGCCCGAGCACATGCTGTCCAACGGCAGCGGCGAGTTCACGCCGACGGCCGCCAGCGGCGCGCCGCACGCGACGAGCGCCGGCAAGCTCCAACAAGGGGCGCTGGAGGCATCGAACGTGAACATGGCGACCGACATGGCGCTGATGGTCACCACACAGCGCAACTACCAGCTGACCAGCACCGCGATCCAGAACGAGAGCCAGATGATGTCGATCGCCAACCAGCTGCGTACGCCGGCATGAGCATACCGGCCGCACCCGCGGCGACCGGCGCGCCGGTCGTCAACCACGCGCCGATCGTCAACCAGGCACTCGAGCCGACATGGGTGCGCAACGGGTCAGCCTCCACGCAGCGGGCCTACCAGGCGGCACTGTCGTTCGAACAGACGCTCGTCGAACAGCTCGCGCACTCACTGACCGCGACGAGCAACCTCGCCGGCGAATCATCGGCGGAAGGCGAAGCGGGCGGTGAACAAGGCGGCTCCTCGATGGCCGGCAGCGGCGAGCTCTCCTCGATGCTGCCGCAGGCGCTGGCAAGCGGCGTGATGAAAGCGGGCGGGCTGGGCCTGGCGGCCGAGCTGACCAAGAGTCTTCAGAATGCGCAGGGCATCGCGCCACAGCAGGCGAACGGCGCCGGCCAGTCGGACGCCGACCGGTCAGGCGAGGCCATCGGCGCCAGCGGCCAGACGAGCCCCGGCGCCGCGATGGGCGCCACCGGAGGCGCCAACGCCGCGGACGCAGGAGGCACGAGCGCATGAGCACCCAGGCACTGCTCGCGCACGCCTCCTCGCGCGAGGACCGTGCGTTCTCAGCCGAGGTACTGGCCCACCTGGACGCGCAGATCAGCTCAGCGCGCAGCCTGCTGGAGGTGGTCCTCGATCAGGGGGCCGCGATCCGCGAGCGCGACGTACACAGGGTCGTGCGCTTTGCGGGCATCCTGCGCGGCGAGATGGGCCGCAGGCAGCTGCTGGAGGAGGAGCGCTCGCACCTCTTGGCGCGCAGCGGCGAGCGCCTCGGGATCCCGGCGCAGGAGGTCACGCTGACGCTGCTGAGCACGCTGATGGACCCAGCGGGGGCCGAGCGCGCGAGCGTCAAGAGCGCCGAGCTGAGGGGCCTGCTGCACGAGCTCCAGCGCGAGCACTCGTGCAACCGGGCGCTGATGCAGATCGAGCTCGGCTTCCTCGACCACCTGATGGGGATGCTGTCGCTGGACGGCGTCAGCGGCTATGACCCCCAGGGTTCTTCAACGTCCATCACGCGGGCGCGCCCACAAGGCACGCTGCACGTCCTCGACCTGCAGGCCTAGGCGATGACGGTCCCGACCCTGCAAGGACTGCAGACCGCGCTCAGCGGGCTGATCGCGCAGCAGGAGGCGCTCGACGTCACCGGCAACAACATCGCCAACGTCAACACCGAAGGCTACTCGCGCCAGACAGTCGTGCTGCAGCCGAACCAGCCGCTGTCGATCCCGGCGATCTCAACGCGGACCGGCGAGGGGGCGCAGCTCGGCACCGGCGTGAACGTCGAGACGATCACGCGCATCCGCAACAGCTACCTGGACGCTCAATATCGCACCCAGAACACCGCTGTGAGCAAATCGACGACGCAGGCGGAAGTGCTGGGGCAGGCCCAGAGCGCGTTCAACGAACCGTCCGACTCGGCGATCGCCAGCCAGCTGTCGACGTTCTGGAACGCGTGGAACAGCCTCAGCGACTCGCCGACGAGCGCAGCCGCCAAGCAGGGCGTGGTCGCCGCCGGCGAACAGCTGGCGCACTCATTCAACGAACTGAGCGGCAGGCTCTCGACGATCGCAGGCCAGGCCGAAGAACAGTACGCCTCGCTGGCAGGGCCGGCGGGGGAAGTGCAGGACTCGCCAACCAGCTGGCGCAGCTGAACGGGCAGATCAGGCTGGCCGAACAGGCGGGCCAGCAGCCGAACGACATGCTCGACCGTCGCGACCTGCTGCTCGACAAGCTGTCCTCGCTGGCCCAGGTGACAGTTACAGAACAGCCCGACCACACCGACACGGTGACGTTCGGCGACGCGGCCAAACCGCTGGTCGAAGGGACGACGGTCAACTGGCCGCAGGGGCTCACGGAAGCCGCCGGCGGCCGGCTCGGGGCGCTGCTCGGCCTGACCGGCGCGGGCGGCGGCCTGACGGCGTTGCAGAGCGGCCTCGACGGCGTCGCCGCCGCGCTCGCCTCGACGGTCAACGGACTGCACACCGCGACCACGTTCTTCTCCGGGACGACCGCAGCGACGCTCGCGGTGGCCGTCAAAGCGAGCCAAGTCCAGAGCTCCTCGACCGCGACGGCCGGGGGTAACGACGTGGCGCTGGCGATCGCCGCGCTGCGCGGCGGCGAAGCCGACCAGGGCTACTCGGCGCTCGTCGAGCAGGTCGGCACGAGCGTCAAGAGCGCCCAGGACGAAGAGGCCAACCTGCAGACCACGGTCACGGCGATCGGCAACCAACGCCAGAGCGTCTCGGGCGTGTCGCTGGATGAAGAAATGACCAACCTGATCAGCTTCCAGCGCGGCTACCAGGCCTCGGCGCGGACGCTCACCGCGATGGACGACATGCTCGAAACGCTGATCGAGCACACCGGCAGGGTCGGGCTGTAGCGATGAGCGAGCCGGATCACACCCGCGATGATCACGGGCTCGACGCTGAACAACATCAACTCCACGCTCGCGAGCATGCAGCGCACGAGCCAGGAACTGTCCTCCGGCAAGACGATCCTCGAACCGTCGGACAACCCCTACGGCGCCAGCCGCGTGATCGACCTGCAGGGCCAGCTCGAAGGGCTGAGCTCCTACGCGAGCAATACACAAGACGGAATCTCGTGGGAGAACACGGCGGGCAGCGCGATGGCGAGCATCAGCCAGGCCGTGGAGCGGGTGCGCGAACTGCTGGTCGAGGCGTCCAACGGGACGATCAACCAGAGCGACCGCGAAACGATCGCGCTGGAAGTCGAACAGCTCACCGAAGCCGTCAAGCAGGATGCCAACGCGCAGTACGCCGGGCAGTCCGTGTTCTCGGGCACGCTGACCACGACCGCGCCCTACCAGCAGGGAGCGAACGACGAATACCAGGGCAACGGCGAAACGATCAGCCGCGCGGTCGGGCCCGGGGCGACGGTGACGATCAGCACGAACATCTCGACCTGCTCGGCAACGGCAAAGCATCCGGCGACGGCAAGCTGCTCGACACGCTGCGGACGATCGCCCAGCACCTGCGCGGCGGCACCGCCGAAGCCGCAGCGCGCTCAACTCGACCGACCTGAAAGGGCTCGACGCGAACATCGAAACGCTCAGCCAGCTGCAGGCGACGGCCGGCTCGGCGACCAACCAGCTGCAGACCGCGCTCAGCCGTAACGAAGCCCTACAGGGGTCGATCAGCGAAAGCCTGTCGAACACCGACGCGACGAACATCGCCGCCGCGTCGATCGCCTTCGCCAACGAGCAGGCCGCCTATGAGGCCGCGCTGCGCGCCGGGGCGAGCATCGTCCAGGAATCCCTGCTCAACTTCCTGCACTAGACCACGCCAAGGAGACGCACATCATGTCCGTGACATTCGAGAGCATCCGCTTCGGGACGGTCGAGGTTCAGCCCGAGGACGTGATCGAGTTCCCCTTCGGCCTGATCGGCCTCGGCGGCCTGCGCTACACGCTGCTCGACCGTAACCCCGGCACGGGCTTCCTGTGGCTGCACTCCGTCGATGATCCGGCGCTCGCGCTGCCGGTCGTCAGCCCGCACCAGTTCTTCTCGACGTTCTCGCTGAGGATCGCCGAGGAGGACCGCGAGCGCACCGGCATCGAGGACCCGCGCCGGCGCACGCTGTACGTGACGGTGCGCGCGACGCCCGACCCGCTGGACATCACCGCCAACCTACGCGCCCCGCTGGTGATCCACGACGGCCGCGGCTACCAGGTGCTCAACACCATCGAGGACGCCCCGCTGCAGGCGCCGCTGTTCGCGCTGCCCGCCCAGGCAGCATCCGAGCGCGAGGCCGAGCCAGCGCGCTCGGCTGACGCCGCCTAGCGGCACTCCACGGCAGCTGCGCCGGCGCTGCCCACCGCCATCGTCCGTCCCGACACCGCCTCTCGATTGCTTCATAATCGGGCTCGATGCTGATCCTGACGCGTCGTCCCGGGGAGCGCGTCGTCATCGGCGATGAGATCCTCGTGACGGTCATGGGCGTCAGCGGCCACACCGTGCGGCTCGGCATCGCGGCGCCGCAGGGCGTGCCGATCTACCGCGAGGAGATCTGGCTCGCGGTCAAGGAGGAGAACCGCGCGGCCGCCGCCGCGAGCGCCGATGCGATGCCCACGCCGCCGCCCGAGGCTCGCGCGGCCCGCCGAGAGCCGGCCGAGCGGCCCCCCGGCGCCGCCACCTGATGCCCCGGCGGGGGCCCTCCCGAGCGCTCCTGAGGACGGCGCCGCCCACGGGCGCGAGGTAGCGAGGCTCAGAGCGTCGGCCAGCTCCCGAAAGCGCTCGCCGCGCTGCTCGAAGTCGCGGTAGTAGTCGAAGCTGGGCGCCGCGGGCGACAGCAGCACCACGGCGCCCGCCACTGCCAGTCTCCGGCGAGCGCAACCGCCTCCTGCATGTCGCGCGCCTCGATCGAGCGCGCCGGCGGCACGCCCGCCTCCCGCGCGGCGGCGATCAGCCGCGCCCCAGTGGACGGCACGCCGATCACGCCCGCTGCCCCGCCACGGCCAGCGCGCGGCCGAGCTCCGAGTAGTCCTGGCCGCGGTCCTGACCGCCGCCGATCAACACCACCTGACGGTCGGGGAAGCTCGCGAGCGCGGCGAGCGTCGACTCGGGCGTCGTGGAGATGCTGTCGTTGACCCACAGCATGCCGTCGCGCTCGGCAACCGTCTCGAGCCGGTGCGCCAGTGCGGTGAAGCCGGCCAATGAGCGCAGTGCGGACAGCGGCCGGCGTAGATGCCGACGGCTTCCAGGGCGCTCAGCGCACCACACAGGTTGAGCGCGTTGTGCTCGCCGCGCAGCGGCAGCTCGGCGCTCGCGAGACAGCCGCTCGCGCAGCGAGATACCGTCGGCCGTCACGTCCCATCCGTCGGCCGATCCGAAGCGCCTGATCTCGAGTCCTCCGGAGCGGCGCACGCGAGCTGCGGGTCGCGCGCGTTAACACGCCGACGCGCACCCCGGGCAGCCCCAGCAGCCGCAGCTTCTCCTGGCGGTAGGCCTGCTCGGAGCCATGCCAGTCGGTGTGCTCGCGAAATAGGTTGGTGATCAGCGCGACCTCGGGCCCGCTTTCCAGGTCGGCGATCTGGAAGCTTGAGAGCTCGAGCACCGTGACCTCGGCAGGCTCGCGGTCGAGCAGGTCGAGCGCAGGTACGCCGATGTTGCCTGCCAGCTGCGCGCTGTGTCCGCTGGCGCGGGCGAGGTGGAAGGCGAGCGCGGCGGTCGTGCTCTTGCCCTTGGTCCCGGTCACACCGATCACGCCTTCGGGCCCGTGCTCGGCCAGCCACAGCGCGGTCGCGGTCGTGACCGGCACCCCTGCGCGCGCCAGCGCGCCATCTCGGGTCGGTGGATTGACACGCCGGGCGAGCGCACGACCAGCTCACAGCCGCCGCGCCGCTTGAGCACCTGCTCGCCGGTGACGACGCGCGCGCCCGGAGCATTCAGCCTCTCGCGCACCTCGGCGTCGGCGGCTATCGAAGGCCGCGACGACGATCCGCGCGGACGGCAGACGGCGGGCGAGCTGCGCGGCGAACGAGCCGATCTCCCGGCCGGCGCCCCACACGCCGACCCGGGCGCCGTCAAGCTCCGAGAACCGCACGGACATCCGCCAGCAGGGCCGCAGGCACATCGTGCTCGTCGCCGAGCGCGAGCACCTGGTCGGGGTCGCCCACACCGGGCGGATAGCGCGGGAGCACCTCGACGATCAGCCGCTCCAGCACCACGTGCCCGCGCCAGCGCGACTGCAGCGCGAGCAGTCGGATCGCGGCGAGGCTCTCGTCCTGCTCGCCGACGCACTCGAACGGCTTGTGCCCGCCGGTGGCGGTCAGCAGCGCGAAGCCCTCGAACTGATCGGCCTCGTCGAGCAGGTCGCGGCCGAAGATCTGGCGCAGCTGCGCGGGCTCGTTGAACGGCGCGAGCGCGAGGAACACGAAGCGGCACTTGGGGCAGTCACAGCACCAGGAGGACGCGCGCAGCGCGGGGTCGATACGGAAGATCGAGTTGCAGCTGGTGAACGCCGCGTGGTAGCGATCCATGCGCGCGAACGCGCGCGCGATGCCGAGCTCGGAGGCGGGGCGCAGGATCGAGAAGATCCGCACGCCGGCGCGCGCCGGCCTCTGCGACCGCCGCGCTGAGCAGCCGCTCGGCGCGCAGGCCCTTGCTGAACTGGTGGTTGACGTCGATCCCCTGCCAGTCGACATTTCCGGCGGATGCGGAGCGCTCGTTGGCCATCGCGACCGCGTCGAAACCGCGTAGCGCGGCGGTCAACAGCGCGACACACGAGACGATCGCCGTCACGGGCACGTGGCCGTTGATCGCGCCGGCCTTGTTCAGCGCCGCCAGCCCAGGGTCGAGCGTGCGCCGTGCGAGCAGGTGCGTGAGCCCGGAAGCTGCGACCGTGCGTGCGATCGGCGGCGCGTCACCGATCGAGAACAGCGCCAGCTCGAGGCCCGAGCGGCGGACGATCTCAAGCGCGACCGCCGAGTCCTTGCCGCCGCCGACCGGCACGAGCACACGGCCGATCGACTGATCGCTGGCGCTCGCGAAGGCGCAAGCGGCGGCAGGGGTTGGACGCCGGGCGGGGCTGGAGCGGCGGAGGCGAGCCCGGGTCCCGGGTCGGCGGCGGCGGCGGGAAAGCGGGGCCGCGGCAGCGCATCGAGGCCGTTGGTGTAGGCGAGCTCCCCAAGCCCCTCCGAGTACAGCGCTTCGAGCAGCGCGGCTGCAGCCGGAGGCGGCGCTCCGGTCTCGCAGAGGATTGTGGGCGGCAGCGCGGTCTTGAAGTAGCTGACCCCGGCGACCCAGTGCAGCAGCGCGAGCAGCGGATCGACGCGCTGACGTTCGCCGTCGCTGAGCGGGTGCTCGATCGGCAGCTGCAGCTGCTCGACGAACGAGACGTCCTGATCGAGCGCGTAGCGCAGCGTCACGCGCCCGCGCGCGTCGAGCTCGCGCTCGAGGAAGCGAAAAGCGTGGAAGGACGTCGGGTCGAACAGCGCAGGCGACTGCCTGGCATCGGCTGCCATTTGCCCAGCGTAGAACGCGCTCAGGCGTACTGCGGCTCGACCGCCGGCTCGCCGGCCTGCCCGGCGACCAGTTGGCCGGCCGACTCGGGCACCGGCGGTGCGCCTGGCTCGCGCTCGCCGGTGAACAGCCACGGCGCCCGCTGGCCGATCACCTGGCCGCGGAAGCGCTTGCGCCTGCCGTACACGACCCAGGTCGTGTCGACCGCGCCGTAGACCTCCTCGACGCGCAACAGATCGGGGTTCTCCTCGGCGAAGTGCAGGTGGGTCAGGCCGGCGTGGTAGTCGCCGGCGAGCAGGTGCCGCGCGACGACCGGCTTGGACGGCTCGTCGATGATCGTGGCCCAGCGATCGAGGTCGGTGTACCCGCGGGTCGCGGACACGATCCCAAGGCTATTCGGCTCGGCGACGTCGGTACGCACGAGCAGCGCGAGCTCCCTGGTCGGGTAGATGAACGTGTCGAGCACGAACACCTCGCGGAAGTATCGCTCGGTCACGAGATGCACCTGCAGGTGCGCGCTGCACTGCACGAGGAAGCAGTTCTGACCGTCGCGCACCAGGTCGATCGCGGCGAGCAGATCTTCGACGAGCACGATCTCCGCGCCCTCGATCCCCTGAAACTCGAGGTAGCGCAGCAGCGCGGCCTCGTGACAGGTGCCGGACGGCCCGAGCGTGATGAACGTCGGGCGCAGGAGCTCGCGCTCGACGTCTGTGCTGGGCACGGCCATCGCCCCAATATGCAGGCGCACGAAGCGAGGGTCAAGCGACGGTCAGTGATGCCGTCGCGAGCGACCCGGCTTCCCGCTTTGTCCCTGGAAACAAGCACAATTTAGGCTGCGGGCCAGCGGGGCAGTCGGAGACACGCAGGCGATCCGTGCGCCCGGTTGGGCTGCTGCGTTGCGGGTGGCTCCGCGCTGTGGTGCGGGTGGCCGCAGCTGATGGAAACGGCGACGACGCCAGTAGACAGATCAAGCGCCTAGATTGTAGACTCAAGCGATGAGCACCACCATCAGAGTGAATGAGCCGACCCGCGATCGCTTCGCCAAGCTGGCGCAAGCGACCGGTCGTCCAATGAGCCAGCTCGTCGATGAGGCCGCCGATGCGCTCGAACGGCGTCTGTTCTTCGATCAGCTCTCCGCCCGCTACCAGGTCCTGCGCGCCGACAGGGACACGTGGAAAGAGATCGACGCCGAACGCACTGTCGAGAGCAGCGCGCTGCGTGACCGCTCGTCGTGAGCGCCCGCCGCGGTGAGGTGTGGCTGGTCGACTTCGGCGACCCTGTCGGTCGCGAGCAGTCGGGCAATCGACCGGCCGTCGTCGTCTCGGCTGATTCGTTGAACGACAGTCCCGCCGGCGTCGTTGTCGTGATCCCGATCACAACTACCCACCGTGGCCTACCGTCTCATATAGAGATCGATCAAGGCGACTCAGGGCTCGACGAGGTGAGCTACGCAAAGTGCGAGGACGTCAAGTCGATCTCCGAGCAGCACCTGATCGCTCGCCTCGGCAGAGTCGGTGAGGACGTGGTGTTCCAGGCCGCTCGCGTGCTGCGCTTCCTGCTCGAGCTGTGACGACATCGGGCAGAACTCATGGCGCCGGGGAGAACTGACGGCGCCTGCCAAGTACTACAAATCGTTCGCGGTGACTGTCTCCAGCAGGTCGCGGAAGCGCTCGCGGGCGGCCTCGCGGCGGGTCGGCATGTGCTCGCTGGGGACGCCGTCGGCTGGCGGGGCGTAGCCGCTGAGAATGCGCCGCGCGAGTGACTGGCGGTGCACCTCGTCAGGACCGTCGTAGATGCGGGCGGCACGCGCGAAGCGGTACATCTGCTCGAGCGGCAGATCGGTCGAGTAGCCGAGCGATCCGTGCGCCTGCAGCGCCCGGTCGACCACATCGTGGAGCACGTTCGCGCCGTAGAACTTGATCAGCGCGACGTCCGAACGGGCGGCGCTGGCGCCCTGCGTGTCCATCACCCACGCAGCGCGCAGCGTCAGCAGGCGAGCGGCCTGCATCTCGGCGGCGCTGTCGGCGATCCAGTTCTGCACGGTCTGCTTGTCGGCCAGCAGCGAGCCGTGGGCGTGGCGGTAGGTGACGCGCTCGCACAGCATGTCGAACGCCCTGCGCGCGACGCCCAGCCAGCGCATGCAGTGGTGGATGCGGCCCGGCACGAGCCGGTGCTGAGCGATCAGGAAGCCCTCGCCTTCGCCGCCGAGCAGCGCGTCCGCGGGGACGCGCACGCTGTTGTACAGGATTTCGGAGTGCCCACCGTAGGCACCGTAGTGCTCCCACGGGTGCTCCATCGTTGGCACGTCGCGCACGATCTCCACGCCCGGCGTGTCGGTCGGGACGATGAACATCGACGCCCGCTGGGCGGAGCGCGCGGCAGGGTCGGTGACCGCCATCACGATCAGGAAGTCAGCGATCGAGCCGTTCGATGAGAACCACTTGTGGCCGTCGATCACCCAGTGATCACCGTCCAGCACGGCCTGCGTGCGCAGTTGCGTGGGGTCCGAGCCCGGCGTGTCCGGCTCGGTCATGCTGAACGCGCTGCGCAGGTCGCCGGCAAGCAGCGGATGCAGCCAGCGGTCCTTCTGCTCGGGCGTGCCGGCCAGCGCGAGGATCTCCGAGTTGCCTGAGTCGGGCGCCGCGTTACCGAACGCCAGCGGTGCGATCGGCGAGCTACCGAGGATCTCGTGCATCAGCCCGAGCTTCACCTGCCCCATCCCCTGCCCGCCGAGCTCCGGCGGCAGGTGTGTGGCCCACAGGCCGCGCTGCTTGACCTGCTCCTGCAGCGGCGCGACCGCGCGCGTCAGCCCGTCGAGCCCGAGCTCCGGCCAGATCGCCTCCAGCGGCCAGATCTCGCGGCGGACGAACTCGGCCATCCAGTCGAGCTGCTCCTGGTAGTCGGGGTCAGTGCAGAAGTCCCAGCTCATGAGCTCATGTCCTTTGGTCTGAGAACGGGTCGTCGTTGCGTCGTGTCAAGCCTACGCCTTGTGCGCGGGAGCCCTGCGCTTCGGGCAGCCAGACACAGCGATCTTCGTGGTCTGCCTGAGCACGGCGCCGTTCTGGGCAGTGATCGCGGTCGGCATCGCGAGGCTGCGCCCGCACATGCTGCCGCGTGCCGCGGCCGGGAGGTTGGCGGCGAGCAGCGAGTGCGGGCCGTTGTCGAGCACGAGCTCAAACGAGGACAGCGGCGCGTCGGGCAGCGAGCGGAACGTGCTCGACGTGATCCCCTGACTGAGGCTCGTCTGACCGGCGAGGACGATCCGCAGACCTTCGCCCTGCAGCACCAGCTCGAGGTCCGGCAGCGCGGCGGCACCGTGCGAGACCAGATATGCGGGCCCGCTGAGCGGGCCGCCGAGGACCGGCGTCAGGGCGGTGGCCGTGCCGACGACCGCTCCTGCCGGGCAGCCGGCCGGATCTGTTTGGAAGACAGCGTCGGCGCAGGCGCCCTGCAGCGTGGTCAGTCGCGAGGCCAGGCCTTTGGGCAGGTTGACCTTGACCTTCGCGATGTTCGCCTGGCCGGGCGCGGAGACGATCTTCACGTGCAGGTACGCACCGCCCGCTTTGCTTGTCCTGGCGTGCGTGAGCGCTGTCAGCCTGGGCTTGAACGGCAGCGTTGCGCAGTTGGCTGCCTGGAAGTGCGAGGAGCCGGCGGCGGTCGTGCCTGAGGTGCTCTGTAGCACGCCTTCGATCGCGAACGGCCGGCAGTTGGTCGGGTTGACGATGAAGCTGTCGCGGTCGATGTTCAGGTTGAGCGTCTTGAGCGCCAGCGGGATGCCATCCAGACTCTGCGGCAGCGGATCGCTGACGATCGACAGCGCGGCGCTGTGGGGATCGACTTCGATCTTCGCGCGCACGTCGATCGTGCCGAGGTCGAACGGACCGGCCTTCGCGGGGACGAGGATCGACAGGCCGAACGGCGCGCCGGCGTACGGGCCGGTGAGGTAGACGTTCCCGCCGAGGAACACAGGGTCGGCGCCCGGTCCCGCGCCGACGGTGGTCTTGCCGATCAGACTGTCAGGCCCACATTGCTGCGCCTGCACCTGCGACTGCGGGCAGGCGCGAACGCTCGAGAGCATTCCGAGCAGCCCCGGCGGCAGGTGGACGCTCAGGCCTCGCAGGGCGCCGTCCAGGTCGGTGCGGGAGACGGTCACGCTCGCCGGGCTGAACGCGCCGGCCTGGTTGTTGCTGGTGCCCGCGAGGAACGACGGGGCGAACTGCGGCGGCGGACAGCCGGTGACGGCGAACGGTTCGCTCGTCGATTCCGCCGCGACCTCGCCGCTGTACGGCGTCAGCTGCGCGGTAGCGCTGAGCGGGCTGGCGCAGGTCGAGGGATTCGCAAGCGGCGCTCGGGCGCCGCCGTTGAGCGTCAGCTCGACGTCTTCGAACGGCCACTGCGGGATTTGCAAGAACGTCGCGGTCAGCCGCCCGCTTATCTGGTCGATCGACACCGAACCTTCGAGCTTGACCGTCACACCCGAGCCGCGGACCTGCAGCAGCAGGCGCATCATCCGGCCCTGCTGCGCGTCCTGCGCAGTGCACGGTTCGCATTCGGGCTGGGCGAGGTACACATCGCCTTCGAGCGGGCTGGAGAGCAGCGGCGTGTCGACTTTCGCCGTGCCGATTTTCGAGGCGTCCGGGCAGGAGGCCGAGGTGCTCGAATGCAGCCCGAACTGCTGCTGTGAGCAGCCGCGCAGCCCGTCGGTCGCCGACGGAGAGACAACGGTGCCGGCGGGCAGGCTCACGACCAGCTTGCGGAGCGTGGGCGTGGCAAGACCTTCCGGTTCTTCGTTCTGCGGCACGTGCACGGCGATCGTGTAGCCGCTCGGCGCGCCGGCCTGCGTGTTTTCGGGTGTCAGCGCCAGCCACGGGTCGAACGACAGCTGTTCGCAGCCGGTGACTTGCTTGGCGATGACCGGTTGCGGCTGGAATTCCAGCAACGGCGGTCCCGGACTCTGCCACGAGTCGGTGAGCACGCCCGCTTCGAGTCGGGCGTCCTGGCATTGAGTCGGCAGCGTGAGGAACGGCTTCGCGGCGACACCGCTCGGACAGCCGGACTGTTCTTCGATGCCGCCCGCGATAGTCACCTTTGGTTTGCAGATTTTTTCCTTGCCCGGTGCCGCTTCTCCAAACGTGCCTTCGCGTTCGAGGTCGTGGCTCGCGGCCGCCGGCACACCCCACAGGGTCAGGATCGCGCCCTGAATCGGGCCGCTCTCGAGGATCTCGTTCAGCTGCACGCTGAGGCCGTAGTCTCCGTCGCTGCGGACGTGGAAGAAGATCGGCACGTGGCCGATCCCTCCGACCGTGAACCCGAGCTCGGCGGGCTGACCGGGCGGCGGGACGATGTTGAACACGGGATAAACCGCCGACGGAAACGTGCCGTAGAAGAACGGCTTGACGCTCCCGACCTGCGTGTCGAGCGGGCAGTGGAGCGTTTCCTGTTCGAGGAATGCCTGCTGGCTGCACCGTGGAACCGCGGTCGGATCGCCGAGCAGCCCCGGCGGGAACGCCGTTTCAAGATCCTTCGGCGCGGCGTCTGCCAGCGGCGATTCATGTTCACCGTTCAGTTTGGTTGGTATTTCACGGGCGTTGACGTTGAACGCAAGGGCAGATGAGAGCTCGAACGGGTGGGAGCCGGCCTGAGTATCGGTGCGACCGTCTTGGCTGACATTGTCGATGTCGAAGTAGGACAGACCGAAGGGGACCGGGGAAGCGCTGAGCGGCGTCGTTCCGGTGACGGTGGCGCTCGGCGCTCCACCACCCGATACCGTCGCCGAGTTCGCTGTCAGACCGTTGAATTCGCCCTGCACCGAGACCGTGATCGTCACCACGATCGTCGCCCCTGCCAGTACCGGACCATCGGCTGCGCTTTCTTCGTAGACGCAGGTCACGGTTCCAGCGACGGGGCCTTCGGGGCACGCCATTTCATAGCCAGGCGATCCGCCCCCGTTGGGGCCGGTGCCTTGGGCCGCGATCTTCGTCGCGAGGATGCCGGGAGGCAGAGTGTCAGCGACGGTCACGGTACTTCCATGTGCCGTCGCCGCACCACCGTCGTTGCGCACGATGAGCACATAGGCGTCTGACGCGTCTGACGTGTTGAAGAAGGTCGGTTGCGACTGAGAGACAATGCTCCAGTGCGGGCTCGGCGCTACCGCGATTGCCGGTGCTGCCTCGATGCTTGCGAAAGCGAGCAGTGCCCCGAGTAGCGACACGACGACCTGTGCGCCGAGCCGGAGGGCGCCGTCACCGAACCAGCTCACCTAACCCACCTTACGGAGCGCGCCTATTCGGTGCGCCGGTCACATGCCGCGCCTTGACCTTCGGCGCATACCGTCGCTTCGCGGCGGCGACGCAAGGTGCTCTGCGCCTGCGCTGGTTCAGCTTCCTGCACTTCGCCAACGCCCGGGACAGGAGCTGCGCGCGTGTCAGCTTCACAGGCCGTGGCGGCACGATATTCCCGGGCCCCGCGAACGATGCCGAGGCCGACACGGGGAACGTCGGCGGCGGTGCGAACGGTTCCTGGCAGGCTGCACCCTGGCATGGCGCGGCGGTAGGCGCAGCCGGCAGCCCACCGTCGACCCGGGCGTCGTAGACATCAGCGAGTTCATCGCCGTCACCTGGCGCCAGCTGCTCCCTCGTCGCGATGAAAACGTCGCTCCCGCTGGCGCTAGCGTCGAGGAACACGTCGTCGTCGCGGGACCCCATTCCCGAGATCAGCTGCGCGGCATCGTTCTCGTACTCGAACACGTTCGCGCTTGCACCCGTCAGCCCGGACACCAGCGGATCTGGGGAGGAGAAGAACAGGCGACTCCCGTCATCGCTCATGCTCCGCGGTTGATGGAACGGAGTGCTCACTCGTTCGGTTAGCCGGGCGCCGATGAACGCGCTACCCAGCGGCCGGGCGCCGCCCGGGTCGCACGACGCGCACGCGAGCCGGCCGGATTGCGCGCTGTACTCGAACACCTCGTGGTCGGGTTCGTTCGTCGCCTGGTCTTCGTTGTCGTAGCCGCTGAGCGGCTCGACCGACATGAAGGCCAGATGCGTCCCGTCCGGCGTCACGTACGCCTGCGACAGAGTCGGACGATCGCTCCAGTCGAGCAAATCGCTGTGGTACGGAAACGCGGGTCCGGCGCGCAGCGCTTCGACGTCTTCCTGTTCTTCTTCTTCGGGCGCGGCCAGCGTCGCGATGAAGCTCACGCTGCCCGCGCCGGAGCTGGCTCCGTGCCACACGTACAGATTCGGCTGCCCACTGACAGCGCCACTCGCGAGCTCGCCGGTGGCGACGAAATAGACGTAGGAGCCATCGTCGGAGCTGCCGACGACGCCGAGCACGCTTGCACCATCCGGGTCCGCCGAGTTGTTCGCGTCGACCGTCAGGTCCGTCAGCGCGCCGGTGGTGACGTCGTAGCGATACAGATCCCCTGCGGGAGCACCGACGCTTTCTTCTTCCGGTTCTTCTTCCGATTCTTCGGCGCCTGTGTAGGAGTCTTTCGTCAACGCGGCCCGGCTGGTGAAGTACACGAGCGAGCCGTCCGCCGAAGCCGCCCAGAACTGCGCGGACTGCGGGGCGCACAGCCCTGCCTTCGTTTCGCAGTTCGACGGCTGTGCTCCCGGGGCCGGCGCCGAGACCTCGACCGTCGAGGCGCCGTCGATCCGGTCGTAGAGCTCGGTCATGCCGACCTGTTGCGGGTCCGGCCCGCCGCCATCCGCCGAGGCCTCGAAGAGGACGTGAGATCCGTCTTGCGAGACCGCGTGCTCGAGCTCGCGCCAGCGTTCGCTTGCCACTTCGAGGCCGCCACCAGCCGTCGCACCGCCGGGTGGGATGGTGCCATCAGGGAGTATCCCCACCAGGCGCACATGTTCGGTCACCGTTTCGTAGAGATCTTCGGTGCCGGCTCCGGGTATGCCTTCGAGCAGGCCGCGCATCTCAAAGAGGACGTGTCCGAAGTCGCTGGAGGCACCGGCGAACGCCGGAACGTCCTGCACTTCGAAGCATCGACCACACCCTGCCTGCGGTGGCAAGAGCGGACGGTCCGCAGTCACGATTGAGTAGCCCCCGTCGGCACCGCGGACGAACAGGTTGTACACACCCGATGGAGCGTTCTCGGTGAGCTGCTGCAGCGGCACGCGCAGTATCGCCTGGGACAAGTCATCCGAGAATGCGTAGCCGATCTTTGGATGGCTGTTCGCAGGCGCCTGAGGCGTAGGCGGGGACAGGGCAGTGGTCTGCCACCCGTTCGCCGAACGTCTGGCGAGATATGCGTTGGGGACCTCGTTCCCCTGCGAACCGGAGAAGGCCGCGCCGACGTTCATGTACGCGATCCCGCACTGTTCGCCGTCGTCACACGCCGAGGCCTGGGCGGGAAATGGCGGTTGAAGCGTCACAGCGTCCAACCCAGCCTTCCCGGCTGGCGAGACCTGCTCGTAGGCACGGCAGTCCGGCAGATGTTCGGATGGGCCCGAGCGGAAGGCCGCGTTGGGACAGATGCCCGCGACGGCATGTGCCGTCGGGCAGACGCCCACCAAGGCGCCTGCAAGCGCAGCCACCGATGCAACGCAGATGCGCATCCCAACGTTCATCGCTTCGCTGCACGCAAACTGCGACGCGCTGCGCCCTCCTCTCCGCTACGGCCTCGCCCCTCGCTGCGAGCTACCCAAACCCCCCCGGATCGGGTGCGACTATAGAGGACAGGGCATCCGATGGCGCCCTGCCTCCGTAATCGCTTGCTCCACGTCTGCGATCAGACTATTTCCATTCGATGGTGCCACCTTCGAGTTCCGCCAAAACCTTACCGGCGTACGTGCCTTCCGTGTCTTCCCCTCCGCACATGCCACCGGTTCCTTTGGAGACGATTCCAAAGGCGTTGGCTTCCGCCTTGACCTTTCCAGATTCGTTCGAGTAAGCGATCCCTTCAACGGTCTGCGGTTCGAGCAGCACTTCGCAACCGAGCCCTTCCGGCGTCATGATGACTTTTTTTTCGAGTCTGGCGGACCCATTGGCGTTGAATTCGAGATGTGCCGGCGTGACGCTCACGCCGCCACCGAAGCCAGTGCACCCGCTGTAAGTCAAGGTTTCTTTATGCGTCGCCGATTTCAATTCTTTGATTTCCCCTGACCCCGATACCGTCGTGCATTCAATCGTTCCAAGGCCCGTTTTGAATTTCTGCGAGTTGGTCTGTTTGCCTTTGGTTTTGCCAAGTTTGCTGGCAATGAATTCATGGCCGGTCGCAGATACGGAGGCAGCGCCCATCGCGGCTACCGCGAGCGCCGCCAACAGGGCCAGACCGAACGTTGTGATGCGCTGCATGCTGTCTCCCCGCTCCTTTGTCGATTGATGAGCCGACGACGACCTATAGCTCGGCCTATCGGCTGAGCATCCCGCGTACGGCGTTGCCACAGTCTAGGAGGATTCCGCTCTGCGGACACGTTTTCGGCACTATCACAGACCCACTTCATTCTGTCAACTGGAAATCGACCGGAAGGAGCGGGGCAACCGTCAGCCGTCTGCGGCCTCCGCAGACACCCGTCAGCAAGACAGGCCGACACGTCCGTGCGATCAAGCGAGGGGCACCCGAAGGCTGACCCGCGCGGCTGCGACGCCCGTATATTGCGCTGATGGAGGGGGCGCAAGAGCTGAGCATGACCTTGCTGCCGGGTGCCCAGGAGCTGCTCGCGCAACATGCCCGCGAGCTGCCGCAGCGGGATGACTTGTGCGGAGCGTTCTGCGGCGCCCTGGCTCTGCGCGCGGCCGGGATCGACAAGCGCGACGGGGAGCCGGTTGACCAGGACGCGGTGGCGCTGGCGGCCGGCAGCACGGTCTCGTTCGCGCGCGAAGCGGGCACGCTCCCGCACGGCGAAACCGGCCGGCGCGACTACCGGATCACGCCTCCGCTGATCGACGATCCGGACCTGTCGGGGACGACCGCGGCCGGGCTGCTCGAAGCGCTCGCACGGCTGTCCGACGGAGCGCTCGAGGTGATCCCTTACGCGGGGCCGTGGACCGCGGATACGCTCGCGGGCCTGTTCGAGCTCACGGCGGCGCTGTCGCATCCGGCGACGCTCGTGGCGAACTTCGCGACACGACACCTGTGGGGCGGTCGACCGAGCGTAAGCCAGCTGCTCGGCTACCTGCTCGACGGCGATCCCGACGGCCCGCCGCCGGACTGGGACGTGGGGCACTTCGCGTGCGTGGTCGCGCGCGTTCGCGGGCCGGCCGGCAGCCTGTACGCGGTCGCCGACACCTACCCAGCGCTCGGCGACGGCGGCGTGCACCTGCAACCGCAGGAGCGGCTGGCGGCGGCGCTTGAGCGACGCGACATGCCCGCCGGCGGCATGATCGTCGTCGTGTCCGCCGAGGACGCCGCGAGCGTCCGTGCGGGTGCCGCCGTGCTGGGGCTGGAAGAGCGCATCTGGGACAACGGGACCGTACCCGGGGAGGCGAGCGGTTGAGCCCGGCCGAGCTGGTAGCGCTCGTGTGCTGCGACCTCGGCTCGATCGTCCGTGGGCGATCGTTGCCCAGCGTAGATCTCGACGCGCATCTGCACGCGGGTGTGAGCTGGGTCCCCGCGAACCACGCCCTGACGCCACTGGGCCCACTCGCCGAACCGAACCCGTTCGGCTCGACCGGCGACCTGCGCCTGCTGCCCGACATCGATACTCGCGTGCGCGTGGAGGCGGGTGGGGACACGAGCGGCGGGAGCGCGCTCGAGCTCGTGCTGTGCGACATCGTCGGGACGGACGGAACGCCGTGGGAGTGCTGTCCCCGGAGCTTCCTGCGCGGCGCGCTCGAGGAGCTCGCGTCAGGGCTCGGAGCTCGCGTGCGGTCCAGCTTCGAGCACGAGTTCCAGCTGCTGCCCGCGCCGGGCTCGGATCGGCAGATAGCGGCGCTGCCGTTCTCGCTCGAGGCCCAACGGCGCGGCGAACCGTTTGCGGCGAACGTGATCGGGGCCTTGGCGGAAGCGGATCTCGAACCGGAACGGTTCATCGCCGAGTACGCCGACCACCAGTTCGAGATCCCTGTGGCGCCCGCAGACGGGGTGGCGGGCGCCGATCGCGCGGTGCTGCTCAGGGAGATCGTGCGCGAGGTCGCCCGGCACGAAGGGACGCGAGCGAGCTTCGCGCCGCTGCTGGATCCGGCACAGGCGGGCAACGGCGTGCACATCCATTTCAACCTGCTGGACGCGAGCGGCCATACGCTGCTGTACGACGCTGATGCGCCGGCCGGCCTGAGCGAGCTGGGTGGGCGCTTCGCGGCCGGGATCCTGCGCCACGCGAGCGCGCTCAGCGCTGTCACCGCGCCGAGCCCGGTCTCCGGCGCGCGCCTGCAGCCGCACCGCTGGAGCGCCGGGGCCGCCTGCCTGGCGCAGCAGAACCGCGAAGCGCTACTGCGTCTGCCGCCGGTGCTGACGCTCGCGGACGCAGATCCTGCGACCCAGCTACATATCGAGTACCGCGGCGCGGACGCGACCGCCAACCCCTACCTGGCACTCGGGACGCTCGTCCTGGCGGGCCTCGACGGCGTGCGCTCGCAGCTGCCGGTACCGCCGATCCTCGACCGCGACCCGGCGTTGCTCGACGCCGAGGACGCCAGGCGCTTCGGCGTAGGAGCTCTGCCGCTCGGCCTGGATGATGCGCTTCAGGCGCTGGCTGACGACGAGGTGGCTCGCGGGTGGTTCTCGCCGCTGTTGTACGACGCCTACACGAGCGTCAAGCGCGCCGAGCTCGACGCGGCCGACGGCTGGGATCTCGAGGAGCTCTGCCGGCGCTATGCCGAGATCTACTGAGCAGCTGCTGCAGCAGCTGCTGGACGGGATCGAGCGAGAGCTGCCGCGGGCGATCGAACTGCGCCATCGCCTTCACGCACAACCGGAGCTGGCGCACGCCGAGCAGCAGACCGCAGCGATCGTGGCCGCCGAGCTGCCCGTCAGCGCCGCGAACGCCGCAGGGACGGGCTTGGTCGCGACCGTCGGTCCGGGTGACGCGGGCATACACAGCGCGATCGCGCCGGTGGCAGTGCGCGCCGAGCTGGACGCCTTGCCGCTGCGCGAGCGCACGGGCGTCGCGTTCGCAGCTGATGGCGATGCGATGCACGCGTGCGGCCACGACGTCCACATGGCCGCACTGGTCGCGCTGGCGCGCGCCGCGTACGGGCTCGCCGCAGAGCTGCCGGCGCCACTGCTTGCGGTGTTCCAGCCGAGCGAGGAGGCTTATCCGTCGGGCGCCGAGCAGCTCGCAGCGGGAGAGCTGGCAGCGATCGCACCGGCTGCGCTCGTGGCAGCACACGTGCACCCGGAGCTGCCGTGGGGCACCGTGGGGCTCGACCCGGGCACCGTCAACGCGTCCTGCGACGCGATCGAGATCATCGTCGAGGGCGAGCCCTCGCACGGCGCATACCCGCATCGCGGACACGACCCGATCCTGGCGATCGCCCAGGTGGTCGTCGCGCTGCACGCCCTGCTCGGCAGGCGGATCGACCCGCTAAGCCCGGCGTCGCTGACGATCGGTGTGCTCGAGGGCGGCAGCGCGGAGAATCTGATCCCCGAACAGGCGCGGGCGCGCGGCGCATTGCGCGCCTATCGGCCGCAGGAGCGCCTGGAGCTACGCCAGATGGTCGAGCAGGTCGTCAGCGCTACCGCCGCAGCCCACGGATGCACGGGAACGGTCGAGCTGGTGCCCGGTGAGCCGGCGCTCGAAAACGACCCTGAGATCGTCGCCCTCGCGCGTGAGTACCTGCCCGCCGCCGGCCTGGCCGCTGCATCGGAGTGGCGCTCGTGCGGATCCGACGACTTCGCGTTCTTCGGCGCGCTCGCGCCGCTAGCGATGGCGTTTGTGGGACTCGACGGAGCCGAGGGATTCACGACGCGCCCGCTGCACCATCCGGAGCTGCTGCCCCCGGACAGCGCGGTCGGCGCCGTCGCACGCGCGCAGGCCGTGCTGTATATCGCCGCTGCGTTGCGCCTGGCGCCCACCAAATGATGCCAAACAGCCCAATAATGATGCTAATTCGGGGATTATTAGCACTATTATGCGACTATTAGTCCCGTGAAGAGCTTCGTCGATCTTCAGAGCACCTTCGGCAATCAGCCGCCCGAGCTCGGCGGCACACTGGCCCGAATCGATACCGGGAAAGGTCAAGAGCGCCTGTTCCAAGACCAGATGCCCCAGTTGCTCGAGCAGCTTTCCGAGTCCGCTCGGGTGGCCTCGATCACAGCGTCAAATGCAATCGAGAACATCGTGCTCGACGGCGAACGTGCACAGATCATCGCCGAGGGATCGCCCCGTTTTCGTAATCGCAACGAGCGCGAGTTCGCAGGCTACCGCGATGCGGTGGACTCCCTCATACGCCTCGACAGCTACGAGCCGCTGAGTGTGCCCTTTCTGCTGCATCTTCACCGATTGCTCCTGCAGCACGTGGACGGGCACGGGGGCTACCTCAAGACCGAGCAGAACTACATAGTCTCGTACGAAAGCGGGCGTCGGGAGATCATCTTCACCCCTCCAGATGCGAAGCAAACCGAAGTGCTGCTGCCCGAGCTACTCGACCGCTACAACCAAGCCGCGGAGGAGGCAAGCGCTCATCCTCTCGTTCTACTAGCGGCTTTGATTGTAGATCTCCTGGCCATCCACCCAGTCGCTGACGGCAACGGAAGACTGGCGCGGCTCGTGACGACATATGTGTTGCTTGCCACAGGCTACGGAGTCGCTCGCTACGTGAGCATCGAGCAACGCATCTTTGAGTCAAAGAACTCCTACTACACCAGCCTCTATCTATCCCAGCAAGGCTGGCATACCGGCGAGCACAGCATCTGGCCCTGGACTTCCTATCTCATTCGCATCCTCGACAGCGCATATACAGACTTCGAGCAGCGGGTGTCCGCGGAACAGAGCAGCGGCAACAAGCAGGAGCGCGTTCGCCACTACATCCTCGGGCAGGCGCCAGAGGAATTTCGCACACGCGACATCCAACGTGCGCTTCCCGGCATCAGCCCTGGGACCATCCGCCTCGTGCTCAACGAGCTGAAAGGCTCCCGGCAGATCGCCTCCAAAGGAAGCGGGGCTGGAGCTCGCTGGCGCCGACTCCAATAACAGCTTCCGAGCCAGCTGGCCGTGGCTAGGATGAGGCCATGCCCGACCGCCTGTACTTCACCGACTCCGACGAGGCCAACGAACTGATTGCGAAGGACCCCATGGCGCTGCTGATCGGCTTCGCGCTCGATCAGCAAGTTACGGTGCAGAAGGCGTTCGCAGGCCCGCTCGTGCTGCAACAGCGACTCGGCTCGCTCGATGCCGCGGCGATCGCCGATGCGGACCTCGCGGCGATCTTCAGCGAGAAGCCCGCGATCCACCGCTACCCCGTGAAAATGGCCGAACGAGTGCAGGCGCTCGCGGCCCACGTGCGCGAGCGCTACGACGGTCATGCCGAGCGAGTCTGGGAGCAGGCGGCAGACGCCACCGAGTTGCGCGCCAACATCGCCGGCCTACCCGGCTTCGGCGAGATGAAGGTCAAGTCGCTGGGCGCGGTCCTCGCCAAGCGCTACAAGCTGAAGACGGCCAAGCCTCTTGTGCCGCCGCACCCCACGCTCGGAGACGTCGACTCACCGCAAGCGCTGCTCGACTACCAGGCCGCCAAGCGCGAGCACAAGGCCGAGTGGAAACAGATGACGGTCGCGCAGTAGGAAGGCACGGCCCGGAGCAAGGCACAGCCGGGAGCCAGGCACGGCCCGGCCTCACAGATCGGGCAGGTGCTCGATCTCCGGCGAGCGCAGCGCGATGCCCAAGCCGCGCAGCGACACCCGTCCAGACTGCGGGTAGAAGCACATGTCGCCGGTCTCGCGGGTGCCGTACGCGAGGTAGGTGATGCCGTCCGGCCCCGGGCACAGCGCGTGTGCGACGCCCGTTCCCGGCGGACGCGAGACCACGTCGCCGACGGCCACTGCCCGCTCCTCGGGGCGCTCCGCGCCGCGACCCCACAGCTCGAGCACGCCCGAGCCACCGAGCACGACGAAGATCTCCTCCTCCTCGGAGTGGCAGTGCGCCGGCGCTCCCTGCCCTCCCGCCTGCAGCACCACGTGGTTGAGGCCGCTCGCCGTCGCACCCGCCGCTTTGCCGACGCGACGCGCCCGTCCGCCGAGCGTCGCCTCGACCTCGCTCAAGGCAACCACGTTCCGCGGGCGCTCGGCCTTCGGCGGCGGGCACTCCGGCGGGCCGCACTCCGCCTCGAGCGCATACGGCGAGTCGCCCTCGCCGAGCTCGAACCAGCGGGGGAACGACCACGCGACGCCCGCTCGCGGGAGCGCCGTCAAGCCGGGGTCGCGGCGCTGCCCAAACACGAGCACGTCGAGCCCGCCGACTCCCGCCCGCAGCGTGTGCACGCCGCGTTTCGGCCGGTGCACGATGCAGTCGCCGGCAGCAATCACATACGTCTCGCCGTCCTGCCACAGCAGGCCCTCTCCGCCGAGCACATAGAAGATCTCCTCCTCAGCACCGTGCTCGTGCGCCGGCGTGGAGAAATGACCGTCAGCGACCTGCACCCGGCGTACGCCGACCGTGCGCGTGCCCGCTTCGCGTCCGAGGTCGCGCCACATGCCCTTGATGTGCCCGATCGCGAACTCGCCCGCCGGGCACCGCTCGAGGTTCGCCGTCCCGTCAGCCACGTCCAACCACCGGCGGCGGCGAACCCTCGACGCTGCCAGCCAGCAGCTCATCCCAGCCGCACACCTCACACGCGTGGTCGACCGCCGAGCGTGTGAACTCGAGCGCGCTCGCGTGCGGGTCCGGATCGGAGCTGATCGCCTCCCAGTCGAGCACATACTCGCCGAGCTCGCCCTCCCAGCGGGCGGGCGGCGGCGACAGCGTCGCTCCCGCGAACCCGTCCGGCGCCGGGTGCGCGTACGCGTAGAACGCAGCAGTCCCGTAGCGGGCGTCGCCCGGCCACCAGCCGACCGCCACCTCCTGCGAGTCCATCGCGTTGCGCATGATGAAGTCCTCCGACGGCGGGTCCGCAGGACGTCCGGAGAACAGGCTGACCGCGAGGTCGAACGAGCCCCACCATGCGTTCACCGGCGTCGAGCGTCCGCGGTACGGCGCGCGCAGCGCACTCAACACGAGCGCCGCGCGGGTCGCCACAGCGAAGTACGCAGAGACCTGGTCGGCGTCGTAGCTCGAGTGTTCCTCATCCTCGTCCAGCGGCACGCTCCACGAGACCTCCTGCGGCGTCGGGTTGATCTCGACCGCCCCGGCCAGCACGCGGATCGCCTCGAGCAGCTCGCGCGTCACCTCACCGACGGCGCGGTCCGGCCCGAGGGCCACGCGTTGCCCGCGGCCGTCGCTGTGCTCGACCAGCGCCTCGTGGCTGTGCAGGTCGAGCGCCGCCACGAGCGCGCCCGAGCCGTCCGGCGCCCGCAGCGGCAATGTCTCCCAGCCGCGCGCCGTCAGGCGCAGCGCCGCGTGCTGCAGCTGCGGCTCCGGCGGCGCGAGCGCCACCGCCAGCTTTCCCAGCACCTGGGTGTGCGCGTGCAACGTGTCGCACGTCGCGCTCCACTGATCGTAAGAGGGCATCGTCGGCCAGCTCGAAGGCACAATCGCAGCGTAGCGCCAGCGGCGCGAGAGTAGTGTTCGTGAGGTGAGTGGCGTTCCTCACAGCAACGGCCGCGTCCCCGACCGCGCCTCCGCGAGGTCGATAGCAATCGTCGGTGCCGGGTTCGGCGGCGTCGGAGCCGCCGTCATGCTCGCCCGTGCCGGCTACCACGACGTCACCGTGTTCGAGCGCGGCGAGCGCGCCGGCGGGGTCTGGAATCACAACACCTACCCTGGCGCCGCATGCGACGTCCCGTCGCACCTGTACGAGTTCTCGTTCGCGCCGAACCCCCGCTGGTCGCGCCGCTACGCGCCACAGAGCGAGATCCAGGAGTACGTCGAGGACGTCGCCCGAAACCACGGCGTGCTTCAGAAGATCCGCACGCGAACGGAAGTCACAGGAGCACGCTGGAGTGACGAAACCGGCCGCTGGTCCATGGAGACGAGCGCCGGTCCCCACGAGGCAGACATCCTGATCACAGCATGCGGCCAGCTGTCAGTCCCCAAGCTGCCGGATCTCCCCGGACTCGAGAATTTCGACGGGCCCGCCTTCCATACCGCCGAATGGCGCCACGACGTTGAGCTCGCGGGCAAGCGGGTGGCGGTCATCGGCTCAGGCTGCAGCGCAATCCAGACGGTCCCCGCGATCCAGCCAATCGTCGAGCACCTCGACGTCTACCAGCGCTCGCCCGGATGGACGATCCCGAAGATGGACTTCGCCTACAGCGAGCGCACCAAGCGGCTGTTCGAGCGCTTCCCCGCACTGCAGCGCGCCGACCGCGCCGCCGTGTTCGGCTTCATGGAGCTGGCAGCGCTCGCGATGACCACACAGCGCTGGCTACTGCGGCCGTTCCACGCGATCGCCCGCCGGCAGATCAAGCAAGCGATCGCAGACAAGCGCCTGCGCGCCGCCGTCACCCCCAGCGACGACATCGGCTGCAAGCGGCTGATGCTGACCGACGAGTGGTACCCGACGCTCACCAAGCCCAACGTCGATCTCGTGACCGACGCGATCGCCGAGGTGACCCCTAGCGGCATCCGGCTCGCGGACGGCAGCGAACGCCCGGCCGACGTTCTCGTGCTGGCCACCGGCTTTCAAAGCCACGGGTTCGTCGCGCCGATGGAGATCCTCGGAGCCGCCGGGCGCACGCTAGCCGAGCAGTGGGACCCGGTCCCCCACGCCTACCTCGGGACCAGCGTCCCCGGCTTCCCCAACATGTTCCTGCTGTACGGGCCCAACACCAACGGTGGCAGCGGCTCGGTGATCTACACGATCGAGGCCGCCGTCAACCACGTGATCGTCGCCCTCGGTGCGCTCGAGCGCACCCACGAGCGTCGGATCGAGGTGCGCCAGGAGCGCGCCCAGCAGTTCAACCGCCAGCTGCGCGCCGCGCTCGCCGACACCGTCTGGCACACCGGCTGCACGAACTGGTACGTCGACGAGGATGGCAACGACCCCAGCCAGTGGCCGTGGGTGTGGAGTGCCTATCGCCGGCGAACCGCCCGGATCGAGCCGGGCGACTACGTGCTCGGCGCGCCCACGCCCGCACCCGAGCGCGCGTCCGCGTCCGCGTCCGGGCCGTCCACGGCGCCGAGCGGTCACTGAGTCGGCGCCACTTTCGCGGGAGCCGGCTCGCGCTGCCACTGGCTGCGCGACTGACCGTGCAGAGACCAGTAACAGGGCGTACGCTAGACGGACGCCAAGCCGCGTTCGAGACTCAGCTTTTCCAACCGATAGGAGTGACTGCGATGAGCACGCAAACGACCATCGACAGCAGCGAGTTCTTCATCGGCGGTGAGTGGGCCAAGCCGTGGGGCACGCAGCACATCTTCGTGACCGCCGCCAGCACCGAGGAACCCGTGGGATCGGTGCCCGAGGGTGCGAACGCCGACATCGACGCAGCTGTCGCCGCCGCGCGCGCCGCGTTCGATGATCCGAGCGGGTGGTCGTCGTGGACGGCAGAGGATCGCGCGCAGGCGCTCGAGCGTCTGGCCGCGGCGTTGGAAAGTCGCAGCGAGGAGGTAGCCCATCGAGTGTCGCTGCAGAACGGCATGCCGATCTCGATCGCGCTCGCGACCGAGGCCGTGTTCCCAGCCGTGCTCGCGCGCTACTACGCCGGCGTGATCCGCCAGACCGCGCTCGCGGAGGACCGCCCGGGGCTGCTCGGCGGGACGATCCACATCCTCAGCAAGCCCGTCGGCGTGGTCGGCGCGATCGTGCCGTGGAACTTCCCGCAGGCGCTGACGATGTTCAAGCTCGCGCCGCTGCTCGCGGCAGGCTGCACCGTCGTGATCAAGCCGAGCCCGGAGACCGTGCTCGACAGCCTGCTGCTCGCCGAGGCGATCATCGAGGCTGACCTGCCACCCGGCGTCGTCAACATCGTCCCCGGCGGACGCGAGCTCGGCGCCTACCTGGTCGAGCATCCCGGAGTCGACAAGGTCGCATTCACCGGCTCGACCGCCGCCGGACGCACAATCGCGCGCCGCTGCGGGGAGCTGCTGCGTCCGGTCACACTCGAGCTAGGCGGCAAGTCCGCCGCGATCATCCTCGACGACGCCGAGTTGTCAGACGCCGCCGAGGCACTGTTCGGCGCGACGCTGCTGAACAACGGGCAGACGTGCTTCCTCGGCACGCGCGTGCTCGCTCCCCGCGCGCGCTACGACGAGATCCTCGAGCTCTTCGCCGGCCTCGCCGGAGCACTGCAAGTCGGAGACTCGCTCGACCCGGCCACGCAGATCGGGCCAATGGTCAGCGCCCGCCAGCGCGAGCGGGTCGAGGGCTATATCCAGAAGGGACGCGCCGAGGGCGCCCGCCTCGTCGCGGGCGGCGGCCGTCCGGCCGACCATGACCGCGGCTGGTTCGTGCAGCCGACGATCTTCGCCGACGTGCAGAACAACCACACGATCGCCAGGGAGGAGATCTTCGGCCCGGTGCTGTCGGTGATCCCCTACGACGGCGTCGATGACGCCGTCGCGATCGCCAACGACTCCGAATTCGGGCTCGGCGGCAGCGTATGGACGAACGACACCGAGCACGGCCAGGCGGTCGCCGAACGCGTGCAAACCGGCAGCATCGGCATCAACCACTACATGACCGACCCAGCCGCCCCGTTCGGCGGCGTCAAGCAGAGCGGGCTCGGGCGCGAGCTCGGCCCCGAGGGCCTCACCGCCTATCTGCAACTGCAGTCGATCTACAACGCGCCACCCCCACAGCCGACCGTCACTCCGTAGCGGGCTCGCGCCGTCGGTAGGCCGAGTGCCGTCGCCACGCCGAGTGCTGTCGGTATGCCGAGTGCTGTCTTAGTTCGGTTTTTGCACCGCGATAGCAAATGTATATACGACGTAGATACGATGGCTATCGCTGGCCGAGCGCAGCCATACGGGGTGCCCCCTGTCGTGGGCGGGCGATGCACCCACATCGAGCCCGCTCGACGGCACTCTCAGGCTAGATCGCGCGCTCGCGACCGCTCCAGTATGGGTCGCGCAAACGGCGCTTGAAGATCTTCCCGGAGTCCTCGCGCGGGAGCGAGTCGCTGAACTCGACAACGCGCGGGGTCTTGTACGGGGCGAGCTTCGAGCGCACGTGCTGCTGCACTTGATCCGCGCTCAAAGCCGATCCGGCGTCGCGTTCGACGTGCGCGGCGAGCGTCTCGCCGAACTCACCATGCGGAATCCCGAACACCGCGCAGTCGCGCACCCCATCGAGCGACAGCAGGCACGCCTCGATCTCGGCGGGATAGATGTTCACGCCGCCGCTGATCACCATGTCACTGCGGCGATCGTTGAGGTACAGGTAGCCGTCGGCGTCGAGGTAGCCGATGTCGCCGCAGCTGATCAAACCGTCGCGTTCGACCGCGCGGCGCTTCTCCTGATCGCCCGCGTAGGTGAAGTCCGGCCACACGTCGAGCCACATGTAGACCTCGCCCGACTCGCCCGTCGGGAGCTCATGTCCGTCGCCGTCGAGGATCTTGATCACAGCGCGCTCGAGCGCCCGCCCGACTGTCCCAGGGTGCGCGAGCCACTCCTCGCTGGTGCAGAACACGACCGGGCCGGTCTCTGTACCGCCGTAGTACTCAACGACGATCGGCCCCAGCCACTCGATCATCGCGCGCTTGACGTCCGGTGGGCAGGGCGCCGCCGCGTGCACGACCCAGCGCAAGGAGGAGACGTCGTAGCGGGCGCGTACCTCCAGCGGCAACGCGAGCAGACGCACGAACATCGTCGGCACCATCTGCACGACCGTGACTCGCTGCTCGGCGATGATCCGCAGGAACTGCTCCGGATCGAAGCTCTCCATGATCGTCATGTCGATCCCGCGCAGCACCGACGAAAGCGCGTACACGTTGGGCGCGGTGTGGTACATCGGCGCTGGGATCACTGTGCGCTCGGCGGGGTCGAGCTGGAAGATCTCCCCGAGCAGCGCCTGCATCGCCTCGCGCTGCTCGTCGGTGGCCGGCGTGCGCACGACCCCCTTCGGTCGACCAGTCGTGCCGGAGGTGTAGATGATGCTGACCGGCGCGCTCTCCGGAGGTTCCGCCCAGGGCTCATGCTCGGCCAGCCAGTCGGGCCAGTTCAGCGCGCCGAGGGGCAGCTGCGGTGGCGGTGCGTCGGCGTCGGCGTCGGCGTCGGCGTCGGCGTCGGCGTCGGCGTCGGCGTCGGCGTCGGCGTCGGCCGGGACAACCACAACCGCGACGCCCGCGGGCACGGCGGAGGCGATCGCCGCCCACAAGTCCGCATGCACGATCAACGCCTCCGCGCCGCTGTCAGCGAGCACGTGGGCGATCTCATCGCCGCGCCAGTGCCAGTTGATCGGCACGGCGCTCGCGCCGAGCGGCACCGTCGCGACCGTCGCCTCGAGGAACTCGAGCGAGTTGCGCAGCAGCAGCGCCACGCGGTCGCCCGCGCCGATGCCGAGGTCGTGTAGGCCGCGGGTCGCGCGCAGCGCGCGGCCGAACAGCTCCTCGTAGGTGGTGAAGCGGGCGCCGCAGCGAACGCCGATCTGCTCCAGGGACGACATCGCTGCAGATCGTATTGCTCGTCGCTGCGCGTTAGCTACCTATTCGGTTCGAGTGTTGGTCATCGGTGATCCGTGGCAGTAGTGGGAGACGCAGACCCTGAGCTTCCGTCATGCATCACGGTCGAGATACGCAATGAATTAGCCAGATTCCGGGAAGTAAGCCTGCTGCTGGTATCCGGCTAGTGCCAACGCTGGGGATCGGCGTACTGTCGGCGGGCTCAAGGGCGGTGTACCGGGCTAGGCCTCGCGGGAGGTGTTGTAGCCGGCTGATCCGCATAGGAGGTCAGATATCCAACAGTCGCAGGGGCGGAGAAAGCAGCACGACTTAGGGCTGAACATCGTTCGCTCATACGCTGCCCAGGCATCCGGGCACCACCGTGTACCGCGTGGCCGGATGCTGCGGTATCCAGCTATCCCAGCAACTCGATCATGGTCACTGGCCTGACCCAGGTTCTCCATCAAGGTGCTCGGGACCGCCTCCTGAGGCCAGCGGTAACCGACGTCGCGATCGCGACGCTCGCCGTTCTTCTGGTCGCCTCGCCGCTGCTGTTCACGAGAGACGGGTTTGCCCCCGACTTCACCAGCGACATGTGGTTCGCCGGCTATCAGCAGCACATGATCTCGACGCATCTGCATCCGACGCTGTTCCTGCAGACACAGCAGGAAGGCGTGTTCTATCCGCTGTTCGCCTTCTATGGCGGCGGCCTGTTCGCGATCACCGGGGCGCTCGCCGTGGTTCTCGGGGGGTCGACGGTCCTGGCGTTCGAAGTCGCGACGCTCGCCGCGATGGCGGCGGCCTATGGCGGGCTCTTTTGGATTGCGCGACAGTTGGGTGTGCGAGGAGCGATGGCCCACGCGCCGGCGCTGGTGTTCGTGACAAGCGCCTACTACGTCACCGACCTCTACGGTCGGGGAGCATGGGCGGAGTTCATGGGTGTCTCGGCGTTGCCACTAGTGCTCGCTGCGTCGCTGCGTCTGGTGCGCGGTCGCTGGCGCGTTGGACCAGTTATCTGCCTTGTGGCGGCGACTGTAGTGTTCAGCGGCAGCCACAACATCACGCTGCTGTGGGGCTCGACGCTCGCAGTTGGGACGCTCGTGGTGTACGGGCTCCTGAGCGTGCGTTCCCGCGAGCTGCCGTGGCGACGGATGCTCGCCACGGCTGGACTGATCGCGCTTGGCGTCGGCCTGAACGGCTGGTTCTTGCTCCCTGATGTGCGTTTCGGATCCAACACGATCATCAGCGGCGAGCCCAAAGCGTTCGGCCCGGCGGAATTCATGAACGCCTTCGGGGTGATCTTCGACCCGTTGCGAACGGTGCCAGGCGGGTCCTCGACGCCGGGGCTCTACGTTCAGGCTCCGGTCCTGGCGCTAGTCTGGGGGCTCCTTGCGGCGCCGCTGGCGTGGCGCTATCGGCGCATGCGTGCCGGCGTCACAACGGCGCTGATCGTGCTTGCCGGCCTGCTGCTGCTGATCATGTACTCGGGTGCCCCGTTCTCGGGTGTGTGGTCATTGCTCCCGACCATCTTTCAGCAGGTCCAGTTTGCATACCGGCTACAAACTTACGTGGCGCTCGCCTGCGCGGGGCTCGTCCTGCTAGGCGCGCTGGCGCTTACGCGCCGGGCTGAGAGCGGTCGTGCCACACGCTTGGACCGTCCCCTCACACTCGGGTTGGGGCTCGCAGTCGCGTTCGGAGCGGCGCTCTGCGTGTGGCAGCTGTGGGTTCCAAACACGCACATCGGACCCTATTTCAACCGAGCCAACGCCTTGCGTGCCCCGCCGACGCGCCTACCCGAAGCGTGGAACATGGGGAGCAACTATGAGGACCGCAGTCTTCCGGTCATCTTCACGACGAACTATCTCGCGTTTCCCCCGGCGAACGTGCACGATGATCGGATCGCCGGCTCGGCTACGTTTCCCTCGGGCGCCCAGCCGCTTGCCACGAACATCGTCGGTGGTCCGTACCTGGTCCATGTCGGAGGAGCACGCGTCATCGGGCGGACCGCCGAAGGCCATCTCGTACTCCAACGCGCAACGCGCGGATCCAAGCCCGTCGCCGTCGAACTGAGGGCCCAGCTCAGCGCGCCTGTGGTGCAGGGTCGGATCATCACGGCGGCATCGGCTGCCCTCCTGCTGGCACTGGCAATCGCCGCCGTGTGGCGCCGGAAGCGAAAGCCCTAGCCGAAGACGATCGACGCGGGTGGCGCGCATGACGCAGCTCGCAGGTCTTGCCAACTGCAGCGTCGCCCGCTCAGCCAGATGAGCAGAGACAGCCCAGCTTAGGCCAGGGCTTCGCCCTCGAGATCCGCCCTGCCGTCGAGATCCGCCCCGGTCGGGTCCGTCTCCTCCTGGCGCCCCGCTCGCAAACCGACCATCGCGGTGAGCGCCGCGAGCGCCATGACCCCAGCCATCGCGTACAGCACGGAGCGCGTCGCGTAGGCGAAGTCCAGGCGCACGAAGTGGGGGATCGATCCAGCGCTTGCGTGCCCTTCGAACTGGGAGATGCTGGATGCCTCGGCGTGCGCTTGCGAACTGGAGAGGCCCTGGGAGATCAGCGACGTGGTGAGATGCGAGCGCGCCTGCGTGACGAGGATCGTGCCGAGGATCGCCAGCCCGAGGCTGGCCGAGTAGTTGCGGATCGTCTGCGTGATACCGCTCGCCTCGCCGTAGGAGAGCCTGGAGGCACGGTTGACAGCGTCGGTGCTGGCCGGTCCGAGCATCATCCCCATCCCGGCTCCGGCGAGGATGATCGACCACTCCTGGGCGCTGAAGCTCAGCCCGGTCACCTTTCCGGCCCACAGACAGAAGCCAACAGCGGAGGCGGCACAGCCGATCACAACCGGACGCTTCGCCCCGCCCCGATCGAGCATCCGGCCGCCGATCTGCGCGGCGATCACGAAGCCGATGAAGAAGTACAGGATGTACAGGCCGGCTTCTGATGGCGTCTTCGCCAACGAGATCTGGGCGTACTCGCTGGCGAAAAAGAACACCGGGACGAACGCCAGCATCGTGATCGCGAGCACCATGTTCTCGACGAAGAACGCGCGGATGCGGAAGATGTCCACCTCGATCAACGGCGAGCGGGTGCCCCGCTCGACGAAGTAGAACACAACCAGCAGCGCTGCGCCGAGCGCGATGCACAGCCCGGTCGCCGGGTTGCTCCAACCCCAGATCGCCGACTGCTGGAAGCCGAACACGCTCAGCCCCACACCGCCGGCGATCAGCACGAGCCCGCGGTAGTCCATGCGCGCCGGCCGGTGCACCGTCTGCGGTTTGGAGACGACGATCAGGATCAGCGCAATAACCGCGACCGGGATGTTCACCCAGAAGATCGCCCGCCAGGTCCACTGCGTGAGATAGCCGCCGAGGATCGGGCCGATCGCGGTCAGCCCGCCGGCGATGCCGAAGAACAGCGCGAGCGCCCGTCCCCGTTCGTGCAGCGAGAACGTCTGCACGACGGTCGCCAGGGCAGCCGGGAACATGATCGCCCCGCCGGCCCCCTGGATCACGCGGAACGTCACGATCCAGGCCTGGGCCTCCTCGCCTTTCGGCGTGAACCCGCACATCGCGGAGGCTGCGGCAAAGATGACAACGCCGAGCGTGACCATCTTGCGGTGCCCGACCGTGTCGGCGAGCCTCCCTCCGAACGCGAACAGCGCTGCCAGGGACAGCAGATAGGCGTTGATCGCCCACTGCATCCCCGTGTTCGTCAGCCCAAGCTCCTTCTGGATTTCGGGCGCGGCGATCGAGACGATCGTCTGGTCGATGAACGTCATCGACACGGCGAAGATCATCGCCGCCAGGACCAGGTTCCTCGAACCTCCGCCACGAGCGTCCCCGGATCCAGCCATTGTTCGCGAGTCTAGCGTTCGGCGAACGCCGAACGGGCGGCCTTCGCACCGACTCCCGACAGCTCGGTGAAGCCGTACGTCCCCTCGCCCATCAGCTCATTGGCGGCCCCGATCACCGCGCCGAGTGCGGCGTGCGCGAAGCCGCCGCCAACGGACACCCGCTTGACGCCGAGCGCGCTCAACTGCTCGACCGGCGGGACGCCTGGTAGCACGAGCACGTTGACAGGACACTCGACCGAGGCGACCAGCTCGCGGATGTCCTCGGCGTCGCGTAGCCCAGGGGCGTACAGCACGTCAGCGCCCGCCTCCTGGTAGGCCTGCAGTCTGGCGATCGTGTCGCCAAGGTCGGGGGCTCCGCGCAGATAGTTCTCCGCTCGCGCGGTCAGCACGAGGCGGGTGGATCCGCTGTGCGCAGCCTCGGCCGCCGCGGCGACGCGCTCGGCGGCGATCTCGATGTCATACAGCAGCTCGCCAGAGCTGCTCCAGTCCTCGACCGAGCAGCCCGCCAGCCCGACATCGAGCGCCAACCTGACGGACTCGGCGACACCGGCGGGGTCGTCAGCGAAGCCGTCCTCGAAGTCGGCCGACACGGGTACGTCGGTGGCCTCGACGAGCGCAGCTGCGTGAGCGAGCGCGTCCTCGCGGCTGACCGAGTAGTCGAGTCGCCCGAGCGTCGCGGCGTGGCCACTGCTGGTGGTCGCGAGCGCCTGCATGCCGAGCGAGGCGAGCAGCTTGGCCGAGCCGACATCCCAGGCGTTGGCGAGGATCAATGGGCGCTCCTGGTCGTGAAGCTCGAGGAAACGCGCTGCCTTGTCGGTGGGGTCGACCATCTCTCTTCGACCACCCTAGCTGGCTCGCGCTGCGGCGATAGCATCTCTGTTTCCGAGAGCGAGAGGAGACGCAATGGCTGTGAGCGCGAGCACGACCAAGTCAATCGCCCATGGGATCGACGACCTCCGGGCGCTGAAGGACGAGGTGGTCGGGCCGAGCGGGTGGCGCGAGGTCACCCAGGAAATGGTCAACCGGTTCGCCGAACTGACTGGCGATCAGCAGTGGATCCACGTGGACGTCGAGCGCGCCAAGGTCGAGAGCCCGTACGGGACCACGATCGCGCACGGCAACCTGACCCTCTCGCTGATCGACGGCCTACGTCTGGATCTGACCGAATGGAGCGGGTTCAAGCTGGGCGTCAACTACGGTTGGAACAAGGTCCGGTTCCCCGCCCCGGTGATCGTCGGCGCGAAGCTTCGCTGCTACGCGCAGATCGTTGAGGTCGACGAGATCGGCGCCGGCTGGCACCAGGTCGTCACCCGCTTCACCGTCGAGGTCGAGGGCGGCGAGAAGCCGGTGTGCGTGGCCGACAGCGTCGGGCGCGTGCTCGTCGAGGACGCTTCGTAGCGCGATGGGCTTCGACCAGTACCACGAGCCGCCGGAGGAGCTGCCGGCGGCTACCCGCACGTTCGCGCGCCTGTGCGCGTCGCTGACCGAGGAGGCTGAGGCGATCGGCTGGTATGAGCAGCGGATCGCCGTCGAGACAGACCCCGAGGCGATCGCCGTGATGCGCGACGCGATGGGCGAGGAGTTCAAGCACTTCAGCATGGACCTCGAGTTCCTGATGCGGCGCACACCGCCGTGGCGTGCAGTTGCCAAGGGGATCCTGTTCCAGGACGGCGACATCGTCGAGCACGCCGAGGCGGCAGAGGCACAGGCCTTCGAGGGCGGCAACGCGGGAGCCGAGGGTGGACATGAGGACGGCTCGCTCGGGATCGGCAGCATGCGGGGGAACTCGTGATGAACCACCTGCTTCGCTCGCACGCACCGATCAGCGACGCCGGCTGGAAGCTGCTCGACACCGAGGCACGCGAGCGTCTCAGCCCCGCGCTGGCGGCACGCAAGCTGATCGACTTCTCCGGCCCGCACGGCTGGGAGCACTCGGCGACGAACCTCGGGCGCACCAGCCCGTTGGCCTCGACGCCGTCCGAGGGGGTCTCCGGATTGCAGCGACGCATGCTCCCGCTGATCGAGCTGCGTGCCGACTTCGAGCTCACGCGAGCCGAGCTGCGCGACGCCGATCGCGGTGCCGAGGACGCGGATCTGCAGGAGCTCGACATGGCCGCCCATCGAATCGCGATGGCCGAGAACGTCGCCGTGTTTCACGGCTGGCAGGGCGCGATCACGGGTATCGCCGAGGCCTCGCCGCACGAGCAGGTGAAGCTCGGGAAGATGGCAGACGCGTATCCGCGCCACGTTGCCGGCGCTGTCGAGCGGCTGCTGCGCAGCGGAATCACCGGTCCCTACGGCCTGGCGCTCGGACGCGAGCAGTACCGGCAGGTGATCGAGACCGCCGAGCACGGCGGCTATCCCCTATTGCAGCACCTGCGCGAGATCGTGGAGGGCCCGATCGTCTGGGCGCCAGGGTTGAAGGGCGCGATCGTGCTCAGCCTGCGCGGCGGCGACTTCGTGCTCGAGTCCGGCCAGGATCTGTCGCTCGGCTATGACTCACACGATCGCGAGGTCGTGCGGCTGTACATCGAGGAGAGCTTCAGCTTCCACGTCGCCACGCCCGAGGCGGCCGTCGCGCTCAAGCCGTAGGGCGCAGCGGCGCGCGCCGTTCGATCAACTCCACAGATCCGCTGTCCACGTCGTAGACGACGCCCGTCACCGACAGCGAGTCTGGGATCAGCGGGTTCGCGGCCAGCGCGGCGATGTCAAGGCGGACCGCGGCGTGCGGGTCGGCCACGGCCTTATCGTCGAGCTCCTCGACGGTGCATCCGAGGAACGCGGCAAGGCCATCCCGGTACTCGGGCGCAGTCAAACGTGCGATCCCGCAGTCGGTGTGCTGCATGAGCACCAGCTCAAACCCGTCTTGCACCGCGCCGACGGTGGCCTGCAGGAACAACAGCTGCTGCAGCACGATCGGGGAGACGCGCCCAGCCGCGGCCCGAACGACCGCGGCGTCGCCCAACTCCAAGCCGAGCACCTGGGCCGGATCGACGCGCGGATCGGGGCATGTGACGACACATGTCCGCAAACGGGGAAGCGGCGATCCGGGCTGGTGGTGCGTGGCAAATCGCGTGTTGCGCTCGAGCAGCTCATCAACGGGATTCATGACGGTCCCTTCCGTAACGGGTGGCGCGCTCTCTAGGATGTCTTGCGTAACGCGGCTACGGATATTTGCATAATGCCGTTACGCATGTCGAATGGTTACCCAAGACGAGCGAACCCGAGCGACCCGCAGCGCGCTGATCGGCGCGGGGCGGACGCTGTTCGCCGAGCGCGGCTACGCCGAGGTCTCGGTCGCGGAGGTCGCCGCGCGAGCAAATGTCACGACCGGTGCCCTGTATCACCAGTTCGCCAGCAAGCAGGGCCTGTTCAGGGCGGTCTACGCCGAGCTCGTCCAGGGCGTGTGGGCGCAGGTCCTGGCGGCGCGCGAAAGCAGCGGCCGACCGAGCCTGCTCATAGATTGCGAAGCGTACCTCGACGCCTGCGCCGACCCTGCGTTTAACCGCATCACGATCGACGGCCCTGCGGTGATCGGCTCGGATCAGATCCTCGACGAAGCGGAGTCAATGATCGCGGCCAGCCTGACGGCCGCCCGGGACCGTGGCGAAATTGCCGATCCACCGAGTGAATCGCTCGCGCGCATGCTGGCGGCGGCGCTGAAGGAGGCTGCGGTGATGATCGCCGCCGCCGAGCATCCGCTCGCGGCGCGCGCGTCGGCGAGGGACAGCGCTCGATATCTGGTCGCCGGGATCGGAAGGACACATGGCTGAGGATCCGTTCGACCGCGACGGGGCGTTCCCGCGCCTGGGCGAGGAGCTGATCGCATTGCTCGAGGCCGCGGGCAAGCGCCGCGATCTGAAGATCGGCGAGATCCTGTTCAGCGTCGGCGACCGGGCGTCGGAGTTCTTCGTCGTCTTGCGCGGACGCGTTGCGGTGGTCGACGGCCACGGATCCGCGGCGGAGCACGTGATCGGCGTGCACGGAGACCAGCGCTTCGTGGGCGAGCTGAGCCTGATGACCGGACAGCCGTCCTTTCTGACGGCCGTCGTCCAGGAGGCCGGGGAGGCAATCGTGCTCAGCCGCGATCAGCTGCGGGCGGCGATCTCGGCCAACCAGCAGCTGGGAGACGTGATCCTCAACGCGTTCATCGCCCGGCGTGCGCTGCTGATCGGGCTCGGGTCGGGGCTGCGGTTGATCGGTTCGCATCTGTCGCCGGACAGCCGCCGCCTGCGCGAGTTCCTGACACGCAATCGAATTCCGCACAGCTTCCTGGACCTCGAGACCGACGCACAGGCGGATCTGCTGCTGCGGGAGCTGTCGATCGCCCCGCGGGAGACACCGCTGGTTCTGCGCGGGTCGCTCGCGTTGCGAAACCCGACGAACCGCGAGGTCGCCGAGGCGCTGAACCTCAGAACCTCGACCTCGTCCGAGGAGGTGTGCGACACGGTGGTGATCGGCGCGGGGCCCGCCGGGCTTGGGGCAGCGGTGTACGCGGCGTCGGAGGGCCTGAGCACGGTGCTAGTCGATTCGGTCGCGCTCGGCGGCCAGGCGAGCACGTCCTCACGGATCGAGAACTATCTCGGCTTCCCGGCTGGGATCTCAGGCTCAGATCTCGCCGAGCGAGCGTCGGTGCAAGCCGCGCGCTTTGGCGTGCGTAGCGCGGTCCCCGAAACCGCGAACACGCTGTCGTTCGAGGACGGTTATCACGTCGTCGAGCTGGACGACGACTGCGTGCGGGCGCGGACAGTCGTGCTCGCCACCGGCGCCAGCTATCGCCGCCTGAGCGTCCCTCGGCTGGGCGATTTCGAGGGCGCCGGCGTCTACTACGCGGCGACCGAGATCGAGGCCCAGCAGTGTGGAGGCAGGCCGGTCGTGGTCGTCGGAGGAGCCAACTCCGCGGGCCAGGCCGCGGTGTTCCTGGCGCGTCATGCCAGCCGCGTCGAGCTGCTGCTACGTGGAGGAGACCTGGCCGCCGGCATGTCGCGTTACCTGGTCGATCAGGTGCAGGCCACACCCTCGATCACCGTGCATCTGCACACCGAGGTCCGCCAGCTGCACGGCGACGGCGCGCTCGATGCGATCACCGTCGAGGACACGCTCGCCGGGACGACCCGAACCGTCGATACCGGCGCGCTGTTCGTGTTCATCGGCGCCAGCCCGTGCACAGACTGGCTGGGCGCCGTGCTGGCGATCGAGGATGACGGCTTCATCCTGACCGGCGGTGATCTGCGGCTAACGCATATCGATCCCGCGGGCGATGGCCGCCAGCGCGCGCCGTTTCCACTCGAGACGAGCCGCCCCGGGGTATTCGCGGTCGGCGACGTGCGGTCCGGCTCGATCAAGCGGGTTGCATCGGCGGTCGGTGAGGGTGCGATGGCGGTGCGGTTGATCCACCAGTACCTCGCACTGTTCGACGGCGCGGGCTCCGGGTGACGCGTGCTCAGACGGGCATCAAGCGCAGTTCCCTGGTCCGATGCTTGTAGTTGAGAACCTTAAACGCGCGCGTCGCCAGGGCCCGTTCGCCGGTGAGGCTCAAGCGCCCCTCCCGCGTCATCTGGGAGATGGTGCTCGCGCCGGTGGCCAGGTCCAGGAACGTGCGGAAATCACACTCCATGACGAGATCAGCCGCCGTCGGCGCCGGCCCTGAGCGCACCGTGACCGTGCCGTCAGCGGCGTTGACATGGAAGCACTCGTCGGCGACGTGGAACTCGTATGTCTCTTCGAGCTCGGCGCTCAGCTCGGGAGGGCTGGATGCGGAAAGGCCGAGTGCGATCAGCTCAGCGCGAGCGCCGGCCCGATCGACGTCATCGGGGAGCGGGAGCTCGGCGCCCCAGGCTCCGAGGCCGTGGACGACCGGCCGCAGCCGCTCGCCGTATGCGGTCAGCTCGTAGACCTGAACTTCGGCGGGCGGCGGTAGCGTCCGCTTTGCGACGACGCCCGCGTCCTGCAAACCCTTGAGGCGGTCGGCGAGGCGATTAGTCCCCATCGCGGGGAGCCGAGCGAGCAGATCCTTGAACCGCTTCGGCCCGAGCAACAGCTCACGCACGACCAGAATCGTCCAGCGCTCACCGATCACATCGAGCGAGCGAGCGACCGGGCAGATCTCACCGTAGCTGCGTTTTGGCATGCTCCAAGAATACCAGTTAGATGCCACGAAATATATGATATATATAGCGGCTCGAATGCTGGTCGTATACGAAATAAGGGAGATGGCATGACCCGGGCCGCACGCAACCGTCCGCTGATCCTCGTCTCGCTGCTGCTCGCGGCGTTCGTCATCAACCTCGACACGACGATCGTCAACGTGGCGCTGCCAACGCTGGTGCGCGACCTGCACGCGTCGAACAGTCAGCTGCAATGGGTGGTCGACGCGTACAACCTCGTGTTCGCCGCGCTGCTGCTTGCGTCGGGCAGCCTGTCGGACCGCGTGGGGCGCAAGGGAATGCTGTTGGCCGGGCTCGGCGTCTTCGGCCTGGCGAGCGTCGCTGGGGGGCTAACTACGACCCCCGGGCAGCTGATCCTCGCTCGCTGCTTCATGGGCCTCGGTGCGGCGATGGTCTTCCCGGCCACGCTGTCACTGATCTCCAACGTGTTCACCGAGCGCGCAGAACGAGCTCGGGCGATCGGACTATGGGGCGCCACGGCGGGAATCGCGATCGCGCTCGGGCCGATCGTCGGCGGCTGGCTGCTGGAGCATTTCTCGTGGACGAGCATCTTCTTCGCGATGGCACCCGTGGCTGCGCTGGGGGCGGCTCTGGTCGCGTGGAGCGTGCCGACGTCGCGCGATCCGCTCGCTCCGAGGGTGGATCGGCCCGGGCTCGTGCTGTCGACCACGGGGATGGCGCTGTTGATCTACACGATCATCGAGGCGCCCGATTACGGATGGAGCAGCGCGCGCAGCATCGCCGGCTTCGCCGCTTGCGCCGCGCTGGTCGTCGGCTTCATCGCCTGGGAGCGACGCACGCCCAACCCGATGCTCGACCTCAGCCTGTTCGGAAACCCGCGCTTCACGGCCGCGAGCGGCTCGGTGACCGTCGCCTTCTTCTCGCTGTTTGGGTTCATCTTCCTGATGACGCAGTTCTTCCAGTTCATCAAGGGCTACAGCCCGCTATCGACAGGGGTCCATCTGCTGCCCGTGGCCACCTCGGTAGGGATCGCGTCGGTGTTCGGGACCAAGCTGGCGGTGCGCTTCGGGACCAAGCTCGTAGTCACTGGCGGCCTGCTGGCGGTCACGGGCTTCTACGCGTGGGTCGCAACGGCATCCGCCAGCACGCGCTACTCCACGATCGCGATTCAGATGGTGCTGTACGGCATCGGCATGGGCTTCACCAGCGCCCCGGCGACCGAGGCGATCATGGGCGTCGTGCCGAACGCCAAGGCCGGCGTGGGCTCCGCCGTCAACGACGCCACACGCCTACTCGGCGGGACGCTCGGCGTGGCCATCATCGGCAGCGTCTACGCATCCGTCTACGCCAGCCGGCTGACATCCGCCCTGCCCGCGCGGCTGCCGACGTCCGTCGCCTCCGCCGCACACGAATCCGTTGGCGGCGCGCTCGAGGTCGCCGCTCGTCTCGGCGCGGCCGGCCACACACAACTGGCGGGAGCGCTGCACGCCGCAGCATCGGGCGCGTTCGTCGACGGTCTCAGCGCCGGCTGCCTGGTCGCGGGCGGCGTGTCGCTCGCGGGCGCGATCATGGCCGCACTGCTGTTGCCGGCTCAGCCGGCGACAGCGACGAGCGAGCACCCGCCGGCCGGGCAGCTGGCCGCTCGCGCACGCCCGGCGGCCACCGTCAGCGACTGAGGGTCGGCCGGTGAGAACCGGCGCGTCGCGCGGCGCGCGGCTCAGCCGGTCGGCCCGACAAACTTCTTCCGCTCCTGCCACACCACGTCTACGCCTGCGCTAGCCAGAAGCTCCATGAGGTCTGCTCTTGGCTCGCTCGGCAGGAGCACCGCGAGCCGCGGCCGCGGCTCGACAAACCTTGCGTAGTCGAGCAGCTGTCCGACCGCCATGCGTATCGCGCCGCGCTCCACGGTCCCCTTCGCCTCGTACAGCGTGTTCGTCATGTTGTCGATGAGGTCGCAGAACAGCGGCTTCGCCTCACCCGGCGGGACGATCTTCAGCCGATCCGCGTCATGCCCCCGCTTCGCTAGATGCTCCTGAAATGCGAGCACGAGCTTGTTCTCGCGTCGTTCCGCCTCATATTCCTTACCGCTAGGCGCGACGAATGCCTTCTCGGTCCATTGCTGCTCGACCGCCACGTGCTGCACGCCGTCCTGCGTCGCGCGGTCGAGCGGGGATGAGCTGGGCCTTGGCCCAGTGTCGAGCGGGCGTAGCCGGAACACGACCACAGTCCGTATACGGCCCGTTTTCGATTCCGGGGCGTCCGTCATGTAAGTCGGCCGCTCGACGTCCAGAGCAAACTCACCTTGATACGTCACCTGGCCGCGTGCACCATTGAAGAGTCTCAGCGCTCGGCCGTCCGCCTGATGGCGCAGGATCGCCGCGTTACCGCCCTTCATCTGCTGGTCGCCGCGCTGTCCTTCTCCGGTGTAATGGAAGCAGCCGTCGTCGCGCCAGCCGTCGAAATACCCGTGCTGCTCGCCTGAGGCAGCTTCCGAGAAGACCATGACGTTCGGCGATGTCCGCGAGGGCACTATCCCGCCCTGCGGGCTACCTCCATACCGCTGGCGCAGTACGCCGCGCTCGATTACCTCGCCGGGAAGCAGAGCCCAGACCATCGGACTTCCGGCGATTTGCCCGCTATCCAATTCCGTCGCCATGTGCGAATCATCGCCCGCGGCCCGGATGGTGCGAGGTCCTCATTCGCACGGCGGCAGGTGAGGACGGCGAGACCCGGATTAGAACGGGGACACCACGATCTTCAGAGGACACGATAGACCGGCTCGCTATCGCCGGGCTGATCCTCGGCCATACTACGGCTGTGATGACCCTGGATCGTGATCGGCGAGGTCTGAAGCGCTTCCCCGTGATCGGCGACGACGCGCGCACCAACGTCATGGATACGCTCGCGGACCTTCTCCGTGGACATGATCCGCAACTCGCCTCCCGCAAGCTCTTCAACCAACACCGAGGAACCGGGGACATAGCCGTTGGCCTCAAACTCCCTCGGGATCGAGATGACGTTGCTGTTGCCCACTCGGCGTACCTTCACGACCTTTATCTGCATCGTAGATACACGGATAGCCGAGTCGGTCAAGTAACTCCCGCGCGACGCCTATGCTCCCATTCCGACCAAACTGCCGATTTTGAATATCGGCCGCTACCGCTGCCTGGCAGGAGAGCCGATAGCTCTGATCGCGATGTCCAAAAATGAGTTCCCGGCGCCCGACGCCCGCGGTGTCATCTATCTCGTGCATTTTTCCGGGCGGACCAAGCAAAATCGCCAGCACTATCTCGGCTTCTCGAGCAATCTCGAACGCAGGTATAAGCAGCATCGGTTTGGCTCCGGCGCAAAGGAGACCAAGAAGGCGATCGCCGAGGGTCTCAAGCTCACGGTCGCGCAGACTTGGCAGGGCACGCCCACGCTCGAGCGACGCCTGAAGGAATGGAGCAGGGAAGGCAAGAAGGGCTTCTCCGGTATATGCCCCTTGTGCGCCGGAACAGACGACCTGCCACGAGATCTCGCCCGAGACTTGGGCAAGCCGTCGATGCGAGTGTATCGCTCGCAGTCTGCCTCTGGATAGCGCTGGCCGGACATCCAGGATTGTGAGATTGACGTGTGCGCCTGAGGATCGGCACACGCTCGCTTGCGGATGGCTGCACCGGCACGGACTTCCTTTGCTTTGGCGGAGCAGGCGCGTTCCCTACGCAGGCTGACATCTTCGCGCTGCGTCGATGGCTTGTTCACGACACCAGATCCGAAGCACCGACAAGGAGGACAGATGACGGACGCGGCTGCCAGCATCTCGGGAGCCTACGACAGCATGATCGGTTACTTGGAGGAGGCGCTCGGTGTGCGCGAAGACCTCCTGATGGCAGATGTGGAGAAAGAACTGACAGCACCGACGAGGGTGCTGACTAAGCCTGTTCCGTCCCTCCGGTGGTTCTACCCAGACGCTCCGGACTTAGCGCAGCTAAAGAAACGCGGGATCGTGCGACGCGAAGCTGCGCAGCCACGATTCTGGAGGCAGCTTCAGTCGGTGATTTTTGTTGATTAGGCGCGGGCGAGTGGCTTGATCTCTTTCAGGACGGGGGCGAGCCGGTCGCGTTCGATTTCGAGGTCGTAGCGGTCTTGGAGGTTCAGCCAGAAGCGCTCGGTGGTCTGAAAGTACCGTGCGAGTCGCAGGGCGGTGTCGGTGCTGATGCGCCGTTTGCCGTGGACGATCTCGTTGATGCGACGTGGCGGAACGCCGATCGCTACGGCCAGCCGGTGCTGGGTGACCTCGAGCGGCTCCAGGTACTCCTGCATAAGCACCTCGCCGGGGTGTATAGGAGACATGATGGACTCGGCGTTCATGGGTGTTTTTTTCCTTTCTCGTTTTCAGTGGTAGTCGAGGATCTCGACGTTCTCCGGTCCGGCGACAGTCCAGTGGAAGCAGATGCGCCATTGCCGGTTGACGCGGATGCTGTAGCTGCCGGCCAGATCGCCCTTGAGCTTCTCCAGCCGGTTTCCGGCGGTACCCGGAGATCACCCAGCGCGTCGGCGGCGTCAAGGATGAGCAGCTTTCGCAGCGCGACGCGCTGCGTGCCCTGGTCGAGCTTACGCACCAGTTTGCGCTGCCAGACACGCTCGGTGTCCTTATCCGCGAACGACTGGAGCACTCCGCCTATAATAACGTGCCGCGTTATGAACGTCAAGCGTTATATAGGCATCTGATCGATCGGCGGATTGGCCAGAGCGCCGCAAACTGAGCCACCAAGCGAGGTCAGGCCGTGGGTCAGGCGAACAGTTCCCTGTCGCGGGAGTGGAGGTCTTCAGGATCGAAGTACGGGCGGGTCCACCGGTCCGTGGTCGACACGAACCAGTCTGCGGAGACGGCGGCCTGCCGCTTCTCGGCCGGCGGCGGCGTTTTGGGCGGCGCGGACCCTGACCCGGCGGCGCTTGAGAGACGGTCGAGGAATTGGTAATGGTCGACGAGGCTGAGCGCCTCGATCCCGAAGGCTGTCGCGATTTCCGGGTCGCGGATCGCGAGCAGGTTATCGCCATTCTTTTCTTCTCCGCCGAGGGCGAGGTTCGACCTTGTAGATGACGTGTCCGCTCGCGCTGCCCGCGCGTTTACTGGCATTTCGCGCTGCCCTCGGCGACAGCGGCGGGCGGCGAGGCGGGCCGAGATACCGGCAGATACCAGAAGATGCCGGGGGGTTTGGGCCGACGAGCGGGGCCGTCGGCCCAAACGAATCGGGGGAGCGCCGCATCGACTCCGAGCCCGCCGCGCGCCGGGAGCGTTTCCTTGGTTCGCCAACGCTGCGCATCGACGGGAACGACGTCGAATCCGGCGCAACCGCCATCCTCGAGTACGGCCGGACGTGTCGCCTCTACCAAACTGAGGGTGGCCTACACCGAACGCCGCCCGACGCCTGGATAACAGACGCCCTTCGAGCCGCCCGCCCGTCACAACCGGGTGGACCGCCACGTAATCTCAAGGCGACGATGTCATCCACGGCTTATGAACTCGTCAGAGGCGATCTGCACCGTCATGGCAGCCTCCGTCACGCCCACCCGCACGCAGGAGCGCACGCGCACGACTCCGTTTCGGCGCTCGGGTGGCTCAGCGGGAAGACATGCTTCCTGCTCAGTCTGCGATAGGGCGACCACCGGCGTCTCCTTCAGGCGGGTGGCGGCGAGAGCCGCACCGGCAGCGTCTTCATCTGGTTGGCGAACGCCGATTCGAGGTATATCGGGGTATCGAGGATCTCAATCTCGGGAAAGCGGGCGAGGGTCTCCTCGAAGAGGATCCGTAGCTCCAGACGCGCGAGCGCCGTACCGAGGCAGTAGTGCCGGCCGCCGGCACCGAACGCCTGGTGCTCGGGGTTGCGCCTGACGTCGAAGCGCTCGGCATCCTCGAAGCGGGACTCGTCGCGGTTGGAGGACGGGTACCACATCACGAGCTTCTCCCCCTCGCGGATGCTCTGGCCGTGCAGCTCGGTGTCGCGGGTGGCGGTGCGGGCGAAGTGAGTAAACGCGGGAAACATGCGCAGCGACTCCTCGACCACGCCGGGTATCAACGACGGGTCCTCCACGACCTCACGCAGCTGGTCACGGCTTTCCATCAGCGCACGCATCCCGCTGCAATACGTCGCCTTGGTGCTGTCATTACCGGCCGCCATCAACAGCAGGAAACCCATCACGATCTCGTGATCCCCGAGTCGCTCACCGTCGAGCTCGGCATGCACCAGCACGCTCGTCAGATCCTCAGTCGGTGCGGCGCGACGTTCGGCGATCAGCCGGCCGCAGCGCTCGAATACTTCGGGCACCTCGTTCTCCATCACGCTGTTGGCGCCATCCGGCGTGGCATCCGGGTCACCCGCCCCAACGATCGCGTTCATCAGCCTGGCCCACACTGCATCATCCTCGGGGGTGAGGCCCATGAAGCTGCCGATCACACGCGCCACCACAGGCTGGGCGACATCGTTGACGAGATCGCAGCTCTCCCGATCGGCGAGCCGGTCGAGTACTTCGGTGGCGATCGCACGAATCGCATGCTCGTGCTCGGCGATCCGCTTGGGCGTGAAGCCGCGCTGGAAGAGCGCCTTCAGACGGTCGTGCTTTGGGGGGTCCATGCCGATGAACATCGCCTGTTGCATCTCCAGCGAGAGCCCCGTTTTCTTGGTGGCGGTGAAGCCCCCGATTTCTGAGGAGAACGTCTGCCAGTCGCGGCTGACCTCATGCACATCCTCGGCGGTGGTCACCGACCAGAAGCCGTCCTCGCCGGGGTACTCGGTGATCCCGTCCGACCAGTGCACCGGGCACTCCGAGCGCAGCCGCCGGAACAGCTCGTGCGGCGGCCCCTCCCGGAAGTTCGACCGATCGCCGACGCGCGCGTTCTGCAGATCGCTTTCGAGGGGTGCCGGTTTGTTTCTCTCGACTGATGCCATTTGCGACCTCCTATGAAGTAGCAACCATGTTGGCTGCCGTGCGGTGTGCGAGCGACACGATCAGCTTCTGGTGGGTGCCGGTTGTGTGAGACTGCCCCGAAGTCATCGGTAGTCAGTATGGACGCTTTGGGGCTGGTCTTCGTGCGTCGGCACGAAGGAGTCGATCGAGCGCGCTCAGACAATGACGGAAGGTGGGTCGCTGAGGCCCAATGAGGGCTTGGGATCGTCGCCGCCGTGGACAACATGCGAGCGCCAGTCATACGCACGCAATCCGGCAGCAACGGCGCGAGATTGCGGATCTATGGGACACCCGGGGTTGTAGCGCGTGAGCAAAGCTGTTCGCCGCGCCCCCGAGCGCGAACGCAGTATACGTCCGAGACATCGTCGGGCACGAATACGCCGAAGGCCAAGACGCCTGCCGCTCCGATAAGTTCGCATCGCCGGTCTCGACGCGACATCCCGAATCATGCGAACCCTGATACCCGCCATCGTTTCGACCCTGCTTGCAGCCGTGGCGCTCGGCTGCGCAGGCGCCAGTCAGAGCAACTCGACGCGCAACGCGGAATCACTGCGCAGCAGGTTGCCAAGGATCCTGGAAGAGGAACCGTCTCGCGCGCCAGCCCTCGCCGCAGCAGCCCAGGAGCGGGCGCCGACTAGTGCTGGCAAGTGGCTGCTCCTCCGAGCCGACTCGGAGTTCGAAGGGGTTTCACATGTCTTTCGTCTGGGCAGTCCGTCACCTCTCGCCGCAATCAGAACCGGTGCGGCGATCGTCACCTCCGACGCCGACCGCCGGCTTCAGATCTGGAGCGCCGACTCGGGAGCGCCCTTGGCGACCCGTTCGACACCGACACCGATCATCCGGTTCGCCCAGTCCTACAGCCCGTTCTTGATCGCCTCGGTCGACACGGCTGGGCGAATCGCCCTGTGGAACCTGGAAGACACGAGCAAACCCTCCAGTTTCCTACTGGCGAGACTACCAACGCCCGGGCACGACATAGTCGGACTCCAGTTCCTCGAGAGCTCCACCAGGCTGCTCGCGGTGACGCGCACCGGCCAGCTTTACGTCTTCAACGTGCTGTCTCATCGTCTCCTGGGACGGAAACTACTGCGAGATCTGCCGGGTGACAGCTCCTGGGACGCCAACCGTCGCTCGATCGAAGTGACCGCAGCGACGGCCTCCAACGAAGAATTCGCAGTCGATGAAAACCGCTTGCTCGTAGCAACTCGTGCCGATGGGGTTGATGGGGTCGACATTCGTAGCAACCGTGTCAGTACAGAAGTGCCCTCGCACGAAATCCCCTCCGAGGTGACGGCGCTGGCCGAATACGCGACGCCCTCGCGGTCCATAGCCATTGGCACGACCACCGGAGCAATCCTGTGGAGCCCCATCAAGCATTACATCCTGACCGAGACATCGAGTGCAGAAGTCACCGGCTTCGGATACCAGTCCCCGATCATGGCAGCGGGCAGTGGCAAGGGCCTCTCATCAGCTGACCTCCTTCATGCCGAAGAATCGGGTGCGCAGTTCAGTCGCTTCAAAGGAAGAGCCGTTCGCGATCTGACCGAAGGGCCTGGAGGGCCGTTGGCGATCGACTCTGACGGCACTGTGAGCGTTCTCAACGCTGCTGCCGGCATACGACTGCCGACTAACGAAAGCGAAGCTGGGCTGATCACCGACTTCGGGCCCGAAGGGAATCTGCTGGAGATCGAGGGCTCAAACCCCAATGAGGTAGACGAGCTGACACTCGTCAAACCCGGTGTCGCGGGACCAGAGGGCTCCGAAAACGAACCGAACGCAGTGGTGCGACGGCTGATGCCGAGCAAGACGTGGTGGCCCGAACAGAACGACACCCCACGCGGTCTCTTCATCGACAGCGCCGAAGTCGATCGAGAATTCGTAGCGGCCGGGGGACAGGACCCAACCGGAGCGGCGGTCGTGCTCGTTTGGAACACGCGGACCGGCAAGCCGGTTCAAAGGCTCGCGCTCGTGCAGAGCGCCGTGGCGGCCAAAGGCCTCACCGAAATTCCGTCGATCGTTTCTGGAGTCACGTTGCTGGCCCACCGGCACCTGCTCGCGGCCTACAGCGTTGCACAGCAGCTCATAGTGGTGTGGTCTACCGAGGATTGGAAGAAGGTGGCCACGATCGACGTTGGCCCAATCAGCAGCTTCGCCGTCAGTCCCGACGAAAAGACTTTCATCGTGGACTCGCTTTCAGACAAAGAATCGGAACTCAATGCCGGAAACGGCCATACGCGCCTGCTCTCGATCGATGTCACGAGTGGGGAGACAGTTGGCTCGATGGTTGCCGAAGGCGCTAGGTTTGCGCTCTATCTCGAATCTGGAGACCTGCTGACGATGAGCAAAGGGGGCGTCATCGAGCAGCTCAGCAAGAACGGAAGGCACGAGCTTAAGCCACCGATCCAAGAGGAACACGGCCCCGCGACGGCGATCGCCGTCGAACCTAAGTCCGACGTTCTTGCCTTTGCGACCAATACTGGCACTTACCTCGTGGACCTGGGCACGGGTGCGGTCTCAGAAGCACTGCCGGTCAGCGAATCCGCTGAACCCGTCTCGCTGAGCTTCGATCCAACCGAGCCCTACCTCGTTGGCAGCTATACCGCACATTCGGGGCAGGCGGTCGAGGCGAGGGCCCCGATCATCTGGAACCTGGGGAACGAGACGCTAGAGAAGCGGGCATGCACCGTAACGGGCGCGCCGCCGCCGAGGGCCGAATGGAGACGGTGGACCTTCGGACTGAGCGTTCGAGAGCCATGCAGGGGCTAGGTTCTCTAGCGGCCATCGAGCAGACAGCTGGAGGATCGCCGCGCGATGCGACGCCGGCTTAGACCATCCAGACGCCTGATCCGGCGGCGCACCGGCGCGGGCCATAGCAAGACGCCGGCGACGAGTCGAAGGCAAAAGATCCTTTTCTGGGCTGCAGTACTCGGGGGCATCGGCGGGCTGGCTACTGTCGTCGTCGCGCTCCGACCAGTGGTGATCGCCGCGACCTCGAGCAGCACGAAGCACGACGGGCGACTGATGCTAACCGAAGCGTACGTGCGCAACGACCCAGAGGAAGAAACCTACGCCCATTCAGCTAATGGCCTGGTCCAGACTCTCGCGAGCTCACCAACGGTGGACATCGTGCTGCACAACGAGAGTCGGGAGCGAAAGCTCGTAAAGGGCGTGACGGTGTGGATTACGAACTACGCGAATCTGAGGATCTGCTTCACACAAGGTGGCGGGCCTCTTCCAGAACCGCCACCTCATATCGTCATGCTCCCCGCGTATCCGCTCCCTCACGAACCGGCGAGCCAATTTCACTTTCATGACGAAATCCCGCCAGGGGAGTACGACAGCATCCCAGTGAGGTTCGCTGCTGCTAGGAAAAACTTCACCGAATACGGCGTCTACCAGTTGCGGGTCGACTTGGATGTCGATGGCGGGGGACCGATGGAAATCGGGACGTTTGTGTTGAGCACGCCAACAGGCATCGAAGGCGCCGACGCCGTACCGTTTCTACCGGTGGACGAACACGAAATATGGACGTTCGTCCACGGCACGTTTCATGCAGAGCTGGGAGAAGTGTCCTGGTGCTGGCTCAAAAATCTCACCGAACTTCAGAGCATCGTATCTTGGTCGGGTGTACGGGCGGCCGATCTGGCATCGCTAGGAGAACTTCATCCAACCCCGGGATGGAACAAGATCAGGAACACCATGAGCGGTAGAAAGTCCGCGATGGCCCTGCTGCACAAACAGTTCACAGATCCATCGCTGGCGGCGTTCGCGGCGCACGCAAGCGGAGACCCTGCCCTCATAAAACGGGTCGACCGGCTCGTGGTAGAAAAGCTTCTCGACACCGGAGAAGAGGATCTCGATGGTCGCGAACCGCTAGAGGGCGGTGAACAGGAAGTACGCAAGGCGCTCTTGATAGAAGAGTCCTCCAGAGGCCAGCGTCTGCTCGCGCAATACAGGGCGCGTTCTGCCGCGAAGGGGGCGGCGGTCCCATAGCGACATACAGACAGGCGGTCACTGACTCACGCGATTGAAGGTGACCGAGACCTCGCCCTTCCGGCAGATGATACTGGGAGAGCCGTGCCCGCCGAACGTCCCTCCCGTCCCGCAGCGGTAATTCGACGAGTAGAAACGACGTTCGTGCTTGTAAGGCCCGGAGGGGATGTCCACGATGACGCGATCCGCGACGGGACAACTGAGCCCTTCTGTGGTCGTGATGTCTGTCGCTGCGATGCCATTCGCGATCGCGATCGGCGGACACTTGGCCGGCGGAGTCGGTGGCGAAGAAAGTCTGTATTCAGCGATATTGCAGGCGCTTACGGCACGATTTGGTCTGAAGCGCTCGCCGTATTGAGGGAAGTACCACTCGAACTCCTTGTAGGACCTTCGACCGTTGCAGGTTCCGAGGTCGAAGGCCACCACCCGGGCGGGCGAACTGGAGTTGCAGCCGTTGCACGTTCCAGGCCAGACCCACTCCGCGGTACCAGTGCCTTCGGCCTGAGGGGATCCCCACATTGCCCAATGCATCTGGTACACGACGCTGGTCCCGTCGCCACCAAGGGCGACCGTCGACGGCTTGACAGAGCCAAGGCCCGTGACGTGTTCCTGGATAGCGCCGAGGACGGGAGAGCCCCCTCGTCGGGCTGATGCATGGTGAACTTGCCCACAAGCAACCAGGACGATCGTCGAGCCGCAGCTCAGCAGGACAAATGCGGATCGAAACCCCCGTCTGGATTCCATCGGTCGGGATCTTATGGCATCGGTATGGATCGCGCTCACGGGCCGTTGAGCCACCTCTAACCGAATCTAAAAACTCTATAAACCTCTAAAGGGATCGGGTTTGGTGGTCGGATGAATAACCCATTCCACGCGAGCTTCGGGGTCAGCCCACCGCTGCTGGTCGGCCGCGACGACCTGCTCGATGACTTCGCCGAGGCACTTGAAGATGGCCCCGGAGCGGCGGGCCGCGCGACGCTCTACACCGGCGCTCGCGGCGCCGGCAAGACGGTCATGCTCAACGCCATCGAGGACCGCGCACGCCAGCGCGGCTGGCTTATCGTCAGCGAGACCGCCACCCCCGGCTTCGTCTCCAGGATGACCCAGCAGCACCTCCCACGACTACTTCGCGACTTCGACCCCAAGGCGGTGCAGCGCCGCATAAGCGGCGTGGGCGCTCCACTTAATCTCGGCTCTCTCACCTGGAGCACGATCGAGGCGCACGTCGTCCAAGCAGGTCTGCGTAACCAGCTCGAGATGCTCACCGACCTGCTGACCGAGCAGAGCACTGGCGTCCTGATCACCCTCGACGAGATCCACCACAACCAAATCGAAGAGCTACGCGAGCTAGCCACCGTCGTGCAGCACACCTTCCGCGAGAATCGCGAGCTGGCGTTCGCCGGTGCGGGCCTAGCTGCCAGCGTCAGCGACGTCGTCAACGACGACGTTCTCACGTTCCTGCGCCGAGCCGAACGGCACACCCTGAGCTCGGTGGCGCGCGCCGACGTTGAACGCGCGCTACGCGAACCGATCCGGGCAGCCGGCCGCAGCATCGGCGAGGAGGCCCTGCAGATCATGGTCGACGGAGCCCGCGGCTATCCCTTCCTGCTGCAGCTGGTGGGCACCCAGGTTTGGCGGGTGAACTAGAGCGCACCGGAGATCACGGCCGAAGACGCCACCCAAGGGGTCGCCCGAGCGCGGCGCAGGCTCGGTGCGCTCATCCACGAGCCGGCGCTGAGCGCCGCCTCACGCATCGACAAGTCATTCCTGCTCGCGATGGCCCAAGACGACGGCCCGTCCAGGATGGCCGACATCCAGCAGCGCCTCGGCGCCGACGTGGTCCGCTCCAGCCGGCATCTCAACATGGATGAGACGGGGTGGCGTCTGCAGGGGTCACAGCGTGCGCTGTGGGCATGTTCACCGACGAGCACGCATATTTCCATGTCGCCCCGGACCGGCACGAGGATCACGCCAAGATGCTGCTCGCCAACACCACGGCGATCGTCACCTCAGACCGCTGGTGGGCCTATAGCCATCTGCCGCTCGCGCGCCAACAGGTCTGCTGGGCACATCTTCGCCGTGACTTCACCGCTCACGCTGAAGGTCTCGCCGAGGAGAAGCGGTTCGGGGAGCTCGGGCTGCACCTCTGCGAGCGACTGTTCTGGGCATGGGAGGTCTTCCAGCACACCGGCGACCGGCGACAGCTCAAACGAGAAGTCACCGTCCTCAGACGCGAACTGAAGCCCGCCCTCAGACGCTTCGCCGGGAAATCACCACGCAACAAATACTGCCGCGGCATGGCCCGAAATCTCCTCAAGGCATGGCCCACGCTATGGACCTTCGCAGCCGTCCCGGGCGTACAGCCGACCAAACAACCACGCCGAGCGCTCGCTACGCGGCGCCGTCATCTACCGCAAGCCCAGCCTCGGCAGCCAGTCCGAAGACGGCGAGACGCGCACCGCCCGGCTGCTCTCCGCACACACGACCTGCCGCCTCCAACAGCGATCGCTGTTCGTCTACCTCACCGAAGCACTCAACGCCAACGCCCACGGCCACCCAGCCCCGCTCCTGAACTAAACAGCCCAACCCACTGAACACTTACAAAAACATGCCAATTTGCAGCGCCTTCTTGATGGCGAGACCCGGATTCGAACCGGGGACACCACGATTTTCAGCCGTGGCGCCCTCCGACCGACCCGCCGTGCGAATCGTAGCGCAAAGCCCTAATTTGCAGGTGTTTCGCACCTTCTGTCGCGACGCAGAGCGGTCGCCGTCCCGGTCGAGACACCCGAAGATACCCGCAACTACCGGGGGGTTTGTGCCGCGGGTCGGGTTCGTCGGCACAAACCCCAGCGCCGGTCCGGCGGGATGGCGAGAGGCAGACTCGAGCCGTCGACACCGCCGATTTTGCTGTCGCTCGATACCCGTAGTTGCCCGCCGTTCAGCCCGGTAGTCAGGTGGGCTTGTGCGCCAGGAAAAGGTAGCGGTTGAGACTGAGGAAGTAGTTGGGGCCGAGTTCGGTTAGGTCTTGTGCCCATGCTGTGGCTTCGGCCTCGCTCACGCCGTTGCGATCGGGTACGAACGTGGCGATCAGCTCAAGCATTCCGGCGCTGTAGGTGTTGGGGTCATAGCCGGCGTTGAACAACGGCACGATTTGGCGGTCGGTGACTTCCAGTCCGGCATCGCGCAGCAGCCGTGTGAGCGTACGCGGCAGGTGAGGGTGAACGAGGTGCTCCTCCCACGCGGCGAGCACCCGGTCCATGCGCTCGTTGTCACTCGAAGCCCATACGATCGAGTCCCAGTCGGTGTCAAGCACGAGCGCCCGGCCTCCCGGGCGCAGCACCCGCCCCAGCTCCAGCAGCGCTGCGGGAACATCATCGACGTACTCATAGACCTGAGTGCAGACTGCGACGTCGAAGCTCGCGTCCGCATAGGGGAGCGTGTGCGCGCCAGCTTCTCGGTACTCGATCGGGCCGCTGCCAGCTGGTGGTCTGCGCGCCCTGGCGAGGGCAAGCATGTTCTCGCTCACGTCCACCCCGCAGATCCGCCCGCTCCTCCCGGCTGGAACCGATATATGGCCTCACCAAGACTCCCACCCACGAGCGTGATCGCGCCGACTGTGAGCGCTCCCGCCAGGCCTCCTAGCCCGAGATCTACGAGGAAGTCGATCACCACATGCCAGAACCCGGGCTGGTCGGGAACCAGAAGCGTCACCGCTGCTCCACCGAGTATCACGGCGGCGAGCACCGCTACCGAGGTCGTCAACCAGTAGACGCGCCCGGCCCAGCCGCGGAAGCTTTCGGAGACACCTCGCTCGATGCCGTCGGACGCGAGCATGAGTGCCAGCAGCGCCGGTAGGAGGATCAGGACCACGAAGAACAGCCGTAGCAGCGGCGCGAGCTCCGCGTCCATCGCGACCACGAACGCGCCAGCGGCGAGGCCAGACGCCACCAGAAACCACAGCGCCGCGAACGCAAAGGCCCGCGCACCAGTGGGCGACTCATCGTGGAGCGCCAAGAGGCGCCGTGGACGCTCGGTGGCTGTCATCGAGGACCGTGCACCAACCCTACGGTGACCAACTACAACCGTTGGGACGGATGGAAGGAGGCGTGCATTCTTATAGAGCGAACAGTATCATCCATGCATACATCCCCTGCGGTCGCTACGCTTTCCGATAACACGTGTCCATCCGCTGCGAGCGAGCGGCAGACCGAGGAGGCTGGTCCGGAATGATCGCTGACCTGCACTGTCACTACCCGATGCACCTCGTCGCTGACGAGCCGGACGCCGCGGGTCCCGGAGAGGGCTGGCTGTCGCGGTTCGTGGACAAAATCGAGGGCGGAGCCCTCGACCTGGTGGCGAAGATCGTTAACGATGCTGGCTGGAGTTCGGGTTGGCGCATCAGCCTCGAGGGCCTGAAGACCGGAGGAGCCGGGATCGTGTGCTCGGTGCTCTACTGGCCGGCTTCCGAGTTCGACCCCCTGTACCTGAACGACGAGCCGCCGCGCGAGCGTTACTTCGACTACCTCAAGCGGCAGCTCGAATTCATCGAGGGCGACTTGCCGGACGCGACCGCAGACGGCAGGCCCGTCTTCGTGGCGAAGACCGCTGCAGACCTCGAAAGGCAGGGCATCCGCTTCATCCACTGCGTCGAGGGCGGATTCCAACTCGGCGAAGACCTAGAGAAGCTCGACCAACGCGTGCAGTGGCTCTCACAGCAAGGCGTCCTATACATCACGGTCGCCCATCTCTTCTATCGCGGAGTGGCGACCGAGGCGCCGGCGATACCGGCATTCACAGACCAAGAGTTTCTCAAGGTCTTCCCCGAGCCCGAAGATGTCGGACTTACCGAGCTGGGCACGAAACTGATCGAAGCCATGTACCAGCACAAAATCCTGATCGACATCAGCCACATGTCCGAGCGGGCGGTCACGGAGACTTTCGAGCTGGTCGAGCGCATCGAGGGAGACAGCGCGAAGACGGACTACCCCATCATCGCAACACACGTGGGGATGCGAAGCGCCGGGCCGTTCGCACGCGCGCAGGAATACAATCTCTCCGACGACACCGCCCTCAAGATCGCCGAACGGGGAGGCGTGATCGGGCTCATCAGCGCGCAGCACCAACTCGGCGACACGAATAGCGAAGCCGAGTCCGCCGCGCTCGTCAAGGCGCACCTCAATGCGATGGCCACGGCCGTAGGCGACGCAAGCAGCGTCGCCGCGCTCGGCACCGACATCGACGGCTTTATCAAACCGACGCTCGAGGGGTTCGAGAAGGCGGAGGACCTCGCCAAGCTCGAGACATGGGTCTGGGATGCCGGCCAGAGAGACCCCGAGGCGATCCTCCACGGCAACGCCGAACGAGTGATCAGAGCGGCGTTCACAGGCCGTTGATCGGCGTGTGATCAGGCGCCCGCTACCAATTTCGTAGGCCCGAGCGCTGAGCGAAGCACTCCGCATCGTCCTAGACAGAGCCAACGAGGACCTAGAGGCACTAGACCACGATGAGCAACCCACCCCAGCGACCCCTGGCCGATAACACCCGGCCTGCTGGGCCCAAGGGGTCTGCTCCTGGCGGCGATATGATCGGCTGGATGAGGGTTCACCCATCCGCGAGCAGCGAGCAGACAAGCACTGACGCGGACCACCCGCGGGAGGCGTGCGGCGTACTCGGCGTCCTGATCCCCGGTGGAGTCGCGGCGCCTCTGATCGCGGACGGCCTTCACGCCTTGCAGCACCGTGGTCAGGAGGCTGCGGGATTGGCAGTCAGCCACGACTCGTGTATCACGGTCATCAAGGATGTTGGTCTGGTGACAGACGTCCTGGATCGCCGGAGGATCGGCGGTCTCGAGGGCGACCTCGGCATCGGTCACACGCGCTATTCCACGACCGGGAGCAGTACGTGGGAGAACGCACAGCCGTGCTACCGCTCCACCGCCGCCGTCGCATTTGCCCTGGGTCACAACGGCAATCTCACGAACAGCCTCGACCTCGCCGAGGGCCTGGCCGACGCCGACAGCGACGGCGTTCAGGGTGACGCCCTGTGCGCGTCCAACGACAGCGACCTGATCGCCGCGGCTCTCTCACGAACGCTCGCCGAAGAGCCCGGCGCGTCGCTCGAGCGAGCACTCCTAGAGAACCTCCCCTCCCTGGAGGGAGCCTTCTCCCTCGTCCTCATGGACGCTGAGCGCCTGGTCGGGGTGCGCGACCCCAACGGCTTCCGGCCGCTTTGCCTCGGTCGTCTCGGGGAGGGATGGGTGTTGGCCTCAGAGACCGCAGCAGTCGATGCGATGGGTGCCGAATTCGTCCGCGAGGTGCTGCCGGGAGAGATGGTGGTGATCGAACGCGGTCAGGATCCACGCTCGCTCGCCCCATTCTCGGAAGACCGGATCGACCCGCGGCTGTGCGTGTTCGAGTTCGTGTACATGGCGCGCCCAGACAGCCAGCTGTACGGCCGTGGGGTCCATGGAGCGCGGGTGCGCATGGGTGAGCTGCTGGCTCGCAAGGCACCGGTCGAGGCGGACGTCGTGATGGGTGTGCCAGATTCCGGACTGCCGGCCGCCGAGGGGTACGCAAATGCGAGTGGCATTCTTTACGCGAGCGGGCTGGTCAAGAATCGCTACATCGGCCGCACATTCATCAACCCCAGCCAGGGTGAACGCGAGCGGAACGCGCGCCGCAAGCTCAACGTGCTGGTTGAGCAGGTTCAAGGCAAGCGACTGGTCGTCGTCGAGGACTCGGTGATCCGCGGGACCACCACTCGCTATCTCGCATCGATGCTACGTGACGCTGGTGCGACCGAGGTGCATCTCCGGGTCGCCCTCCCACTCGTGAGGTGGCCGTGCTTCTACGGCATCGACATAGGGACCCAGGACGAGCTGCTCGGCGCATCCAGGACAGTTGAGGAGCTCCAGGAGCTCCTGCACGTCGACAGCCTCGCGTATCTCGACACAACCGAGCTCAGAGAGGCGATCGGGGTGCCGTCCGGCGGCTTCTGCGACGCCTGCATGACAAATAACTACCCCACACCGGTCCGCGCGAGCTTCGGCAAGCTCACCCTGGAGCACTCCACCCGGTAGAGCCCGAAACCCGTCGCCGTGCTGCGCCGCCCCGAGCGGGCCCGTCAGCACAACCCAAACGGTGGCTTGAGAAATGAAGCGTCTGCGACGGCCGTCTTCTGAGCCTGCAGGAGCGGGTGGAACACCTCCTGCGCAATCGGGCAGTCCCAACGCTCGCCAAGTGCGACCGACGCGCCTAGCCGTCCGATCTCATCCGACCCACGCGCCCCATGCCCATTCCCTCCGACTACGACCGTGAGGTCCTGGTCGTCACCAGGATGCCCGATGTAGGGGTAGCGGCTCGGCGTCTTCTCGATCATGCAGCACGCCGGCCGAACATTGACCGGCGTGAGATCGGGCAGCAGCCTACGCATGTTCTCCTCAAGGAAAGCGCGCTGATCTGCTGCCAGCGCCTGCCGTTGGTACCAGCTCATCATCTCTTCTGGGGTCTGCAGCTCTCGCACGATCGGCTGCATGCCGGGGCCGATGCGCAGGTACCACCTGCCGTCGGGGTAGCGGATGGGTGGTAGCAGGTACGTCGACATGTTGGCGGTGCCCGTGTCGTCTGGATCGACGGTCACGATCGGTGGGAGCCCGATGAAGCCGCCGAGTTGCTCGGAGGAGACCTCGAACAGCAGGTTTGGCTCGGTGAAGGCGTGCATGGCGAGACGGTGATCGGGGGCTAGCACTCCATTGTGGTTCGTAAATGTCCCCGTCGCAACGACCAGCTTCTCCGCCTGGACCGTTCTCACATGTGAGCCGACCTCAACACCCAGTCGCCACCCGTCCGAGGCGTTCTGCCTGGTCACAGAACTGACGACACCGCGCACCACGCATCCACCGCGGGCCTGGGTGAGCCTCAGCTGTGCCGCTACCAGGCGGCGCGGATTGATGTAGCCCGCCTGACGACGCTCGAACAGGGCATCCACACCGCCCGGAAGGGGCGGCGGTGCGAGCGAGGGGAAGGCGCGCCGCAGCGTTGACTCGCCGAATCGCTGCACTTCTATGTCCTCGGTCTCGCAGCGCCTGAGGATTGAGTCTGTTCGCTCAGCGATCGAGCCGGCCATCAAGACGAGTGAGCCACACTCGCTGAAGAACTCGATTCCCGACTCTTGCTCAATCGCGCGAAAGCGCTCGAGTGATCTTACGTCTGTCGCTGCCCAGACGTCGTCCCACCCGAGCCTACGGGTAATCCGGGCCTCGTCGAAGTGAGCCGCGAACTCGTGCAGGCTCGCCAGCCTGCCGGCAGGCGGCTCGGACGGTCCAATCACTCCTACGCGCACACCCGCCGCGGCCAGGTGCTTCGCGGTTGCTGAACCGAACATGCCGGCCCCCACGACGGCAACCTCGAATCTGTCGACCGTCTCTTCCTCTGACATCCATGCTCCCGCCGTCGCGTGGGCCGCTGGCTCTCGGTCCGCTCTCACGGCGCTCACCAAACATCCGTTTTATTCCGTTGGACAGAAGACGACGACGCGTGCAAAGATTACACGCAGAACTTTGGCGAGGGAGACTGCCCGGGCTGGTCAGGTCATGGGCGTTGGGAGACCGAGCGAGCGATGCGCCTGTTTTGCCTGCCGTACGCTGGTGGCTCTGCGAGCGCTTATGGCGCCTGGGCTAGGTCGCTCGCGCCGACGCTCACCGTCCGACCCGTGGAGCTACCCGGGCACGGTCGGCGCATCGGCGAGACCCTCTGCCACTCCGCGACGGAACTCGTCGAACTCCTCAGCGATGAGCTGGCTTCAGAGATGCGCGCGGGACCGTTTGCGATGTTCGGTCACAGCCTCGGCGGCCTGCTTGCCTATCAGCTCACCCCCACGAACTGGAACAGCGCGGTTTGCCACTGCCTGCGCACCTCTTCCTATCGGGGTCACGTTGTCCATCGAGTGGCCGCGTTGCCAATCTGCACCAGCTGCCCGACGGCGAGTTGCTCGCAATGGTCGCCGCCCTCAACGGCGCCCCCCGGGAAGCGCTCGAGCACGAGGAGCTCATGCGATTGATGCTCCCGATCCTTCGCGCGGACCTTCGCATCGCCGAGACTTGCTCCTTTGAGCCAAATCGTCATCTCGACGTACCCGTGACGTTGCTGGCGGGGGAAGCCGATCCGCTCGCTCCACCTCAAGAGATGGCGAAGTGGGACGCATTCTTCGCCGGGCCCATAGAGCATCGGAGCTATCCCGGAGATCGCTTTTACCTGCTCGCCGAAACGGCTGACCTGCTGACCGATCTGCGCTGGACGCTGTCACGCGCGACGAGGGATGACGGATCGCGGCCTCTCGTCACCAGCGCAGACGGCCGCGGAGGCTGATTCTTGTCGCAGCGCCCCAGCGAGGTCACAGTGCCTGCCTCGGTGGAGCAGCAGCGCGCCTACGTCCTCGACCAGCTGCAAGAAGGAGGCCCCCTGTGCAACGTGCACATTGCCCTAGGGGTGAAGGGGCCGCTTGAGCGCGCCGAGGTGAAGGCCGCGATGGAGACCGTGATCGGTCGCCGCGAGATCCTGCGAACGGGGTTCGAATTCGCCGAGGGGCAGCTTCACCAAGTGGTCCGCGAGACGGCAAACCCCGACTTGACGGCCCTCGACATCGGGGACGGCGCTCGGCAGGGTGGCAGTGGCGACTGGCGACACCTCGCCACGGTGTTCACCGAGCGGTCGTTCGACATGGCCTCAGCACCGCTATGGCGAGTCCTGCTGCTGCGCAGAGCTGCCGAGGACCACTGCGTAGTGCTCTCCGCACACCGCGCCGTCGCCGACGACCACACGCTGCGGCTGCTCTCAGCAGAGCTTCTCTGGCTCACCGGCGCAGCGGCCGACCAGCCGCAAGTTCGCTCGCACCAATTTCGCTGCCACTCCGCCAGACAGCATGAGCTGAGCACCGCGGAGGCCGAGCGGCAGCACGGTTTCTGGAGTGAGTACCTAAGCGGGGAATGGGTTCAGGCCGAGCTGGCAGGTGCTAGGAGTGGCGCAGCGCGTCCCCGCACGAAGCCCTGCCGCTCGCACACGACCTGCATGTCACTTGATGAGGTCGCGCGCGCAGAAGGGTACGCGGCGCGTTGCGAATGCTCGCTGGCCGCCGTCCTCACGGCGTCACTCGGGGAGCTGCTGCGCCGCCACGGAAACGCCGTCCCGCTGACCTTCGCGCTGGTGACGTCCTCGCGGCATCTGGCGGATGAGCAGGCACTCCTCGGACCCTGCGCGAGCGTCGGGATCTTCAAGTACGACATCGCGCACGACGAGCCCTTCGAGATGACGGTGCGTCGCCTCGCAACGGACATCACCAGGGCGAATGCCAATCAGGACGTTCCGTGGGAGCGCGCGCTGAGAGCGGCCCACGGCGCCGAGGACGCCCGCAGCGCGCCACATCGCCTGCTCGCGGACTTCACCGCGGTGGGCGTGCACGCCAACGCTGGAGAGTTTCCCTCCACGCTGACGGTGGAGCACATGAACATCGATACGCGCTCCATCGGCGAGGACATCTGGCTCAGAGCGCGCTGGTCGGGCGAACAGCTCGTGCTCGATTGGCGATTTGACGGCGATGTGCTCGCCCCCGACCTCGTCGCGCGCTTCGCAGACCAGTTCCACACTTTGATTGACGACGCAGCGGGCGCACCAGGGCGCACCGGCCATGAGCTTCGCGTTCTCCCTGAGCAAGAGCAGGCCATGATCAAGGCGTTGTGGCGCACCGAGAGGACGCCGTACGCGCGCTGTGCCATCGCTCGGCTCTTCGAGGATCAGGTAGAGCTTGCACCCGACGCGGTGGCGGTGGAGCACGGGGACGCCAGGCTCACCTACGCGGAGCTCAACGGCCGGGCGAACCAGCTCGCCCGTCAGCTCAACGCGGCGCACCGCCCGCGGGGCCGGATGGTCGGCCTGTGTATGGAGCGGTCGATCGACGTGGTGGTCGCGGTCGTCGGCATCCTCAAGGCGGGCGCCGTGGTGGTGCCCCTCGACGCGTCCTACCCGGCGGAGCGCATTCGGTTCATGTTGCGCGACGCCGAGGTCGAGACCGTGATCACGACGGAGACGTTGCTCGACGCGGCACCGCAGATCCGCTCGCTGCTCCAGCCACAGGCCCTGCTGCGTGTGGATGCAGATGCAGAGAGCCTACGAGCTTGGGCGAGCGAGGACCTCGACAGAGCAGCCAGCCCCCAATGCCGGTGCTTACTGCATATACACGTCAGGCTCGACCGGAGAGCCCAAGGGGGTCCTCATGGAGCACGGGGCGCTGGTGAACCTCGTCACTTGGCACCGCGAACACTGGCCCACGGGTCTCGGCACGCGAACGTTGCTCTACTCACCCGTCAGCTTCGATGTTGCGTTCCACGAGATCCTGGCCGGTCTGTGCACGGGCGCGACACTGATTCAGCTGGACGAGCAGACCCGGCGCAACCCGATGGCGCTCATGACTTTCATGGGCGAGCATCGCGTGCAGAAGCTGTTCATGCCGTTCGTGACCTTGCAGCAGCTCGCTCAGGCTGCACAGGCGCTGCCCCCGCCAGCCGACCTGCGCGATCTCATCGTGGGCGGGGAGGTGCTCAGGATCACGCCCGAGATCCGCGACCTGGCGCGTCGGACAGGCTGCGTCATCCACAACCACTACGGGTCGACCGAGTGCATCGACGCGGCTACCTACACGCTCCGCGGCGATCCGGATCGGTGGCCGAGCACCGTCCCAATCGGCTTCCCGAACGTCAACAACATGAACTTGTGCATCCTCGATGTAGCCGGCCAGCTAGCGCCATTCGGTGTCACGGGAGAAATCTGCGCTGAAGGAGACTGCCTGGCCCGCGAGTATCATCGCCGTCCTCAGCTCACTCGCGAACGCTTCGTAACCAGCCCGTTCGCCCTTCACGGCGGCCGCCTGTACCGCACGGGTGACCGCGGCCGCTACCTGCCCGACGGAACGATCGAGTGCCTGGGGCGAGCCGACCGGCAGACGAAGATACGCGGGTTCCGGGTCGAGCCCAGCGAGGTCGAGGCAGCACTGGCTGGGCACCCCGATGTTGCCGAGTGCGCCGTGGTCCCGAGGCCTACGTCGAGTGGGGGTACGAGGTTGGTTGGATTTATCGTCCCTCCCGACCGTGCCTCGCGCGAGAACCTACCCGAGAAGGTCCGCCGCAGTCTCATCGCGACACTGCCCGAGCATGCGATACCCGCCACGATCATGCTGCTCGACGAGCTCCCTCTCACTCCGAGCGGGAAGCTCGACCTCAACCGCCTGCCCGACCGCCCGGAGGAGCCTTCCGTGAGTCGCGCCCGCCCCTCGCCCGAGGCGCTGCGCACGGTCCAGCGCGTGTGGGGCGAAGTGCTCGGCAACGCCTACGTGGATCCGTGCAAGACATTCTTCGAGCTCGGCGGAGATTCGATCGCGCTCGTCCGAGCTCACCAGGCGCTCAGTGCGGCGCTCGGTCGGGCGCTGCCTCTAGACACGATGTTCCGGTACCCACGCGCAGAGTCTCTCGCTGCGCATCTCGCAAACAGCGACGCGCGGCCAAAGGCGATCGAAAGCAAATCGACTGCGCCGCGCCGCGGCGGTGATGTTGCGATCATCGGGATGGCCTGCCGCGTTCCAGGCGCGGCGAACCTCACGGAGTTCTGGGCAAACCTCAGGAGCGGCACCGAGTCGATCACCCGCCTCTCGCCAGGAGGGACATACAGGCTGGAGCCCGATCAGACGAGCGACCCGCATTTCGTACCGGCCGCAGCCCTCATCCCCGAGATCGCTGCATTCGATGCCGGGTTCTTTGCGTACAGCCCTGCGGAGGCCGCCACGATCGACCCACAGCAACGGCTTTTCCTCGAGTGTGCATGGGAGGCGATCGAGGATGCCGGGATCGTGCCCAACGGCCGCCGCGTCGGTGTATACGCAGGGTCCAGCCTGAGCACCTACCTGGTGAACAACGTGCTCCCGACGCATGGCGGCGGGACCTTCCTCAGTCACCGGCACGTCGAGCGAGCGACCGACCTTCGAGTCGAGCAGGGCAACGCCGGCGACCACCTCGCCACCCGTGTGTCGTTCAAGCTCGACCTGCGCGGGCCGGCGATCAACGTCCAGTCGACGTGCTCCACGTCACTGGTCGCCGTGCACCTCGCACGACAGGCGCTGCTCGACGGCGAATGCGAAGTCGCCCTCGCAGGCGGAGTCTCGATCATCGCACCACAGAACACGGGCTACGTGTGGCGCGACGGGATGATGCTCTCTCCAGACGGCCACTGCCGAGCCTTCGATGCCGACGCCGACGGCACGGTCTTCGGCAACGGGCTCGGCGTCGTTGCACTCAAGCCACTCGACGCCGCACTCGCTGATGGCGACCGCATCTATGCCATCGTCAAGGGGTCCGCCGTGAACAACGATGGTGCGGCGAAGCTTGACTACACCGGCCCAAACGTGCAGGCGCAGGTAGACGTGATCGTGCGCGCGCACCAAAACGCAGGAGTGACCGCGGAGGAGATCACCTATGTCGAGGCGCACGGCACTGGGACGAGGCTCGGAGATCCCATCGAGGTGGCAGCCCTCCGCAACGCATTTGCCAACACGGCGCATCGCGCTGGCCAGTACTGCGCGCTCGGCTCGGTGAAGACCAACATCGGCCATCTCGACGAGGCCGCCGGTGTCATTGGCCTCATCAAGACGGTCCTGAGCCTGCACCATCATGAGATCCCACCCAGCCTGAACTACCGGACTCCAAACCCGCTTCTGGAACTGGAGGGCGGCCCGTTCTTCGTGAACACGGAACTGCGGCCCTGGCAGATTGGCGAGGAGAGAGCCCGACTCGCCGGCGTCAGCTCCTTCGGGATGGGTGGCACGAACTGCCACGTGGTCGTCGAGGAGGCGCCGCCGCGCGACACCGTCACCGTCCCTGCCGACGCACCGGCCCAGGTGCTGCCTGTCTCTGGGCGCTCTCAGAAGGCGCTGCAAGGCAACGTCGAGCGCTATCTCGCGCGCCTGGAGAGCGGCGATGCCTCTCTGGCTGACATCTGCTTCTCCGCCTCCACCGGCCGTCGGCACTTCGAGCACCGCGTCGCGATCCGCGCATCGGACATCCCGGATGCGCAAAAGCAGCTAGGGCAGATCCTCGCCAAGGGGCCCGTGTCGACGGCGGGCATGGAACACATGCACGCGCCGAAGCTTGCGTTCCTTTTCACAGGACAGGGCTCGCAATACCTCGGGATGGGCCAGCGCCTCTACGAGACCCAGCCGATCTTCCGCGAGGCGCTCGAGCGCTGCGGGGAGATCCTGCAGCCACTCATCGGGCATTCGGTGTGCGGGGCGCTCTACGGGCCGGAATCCGGCCGCATTGACGAGACTGGCATGGCCCAGCCCGCGCTGTTCAGCGTCGGCTATGCCCTCAGCATGCTGTGGACTTCATGGGGCATCCAGCCCGGCCTGCTCCTCGGCCATAGCCTCGGCGAGTTCGTAGCGGCGTGCCTTGCCGGAGTCTTCAGCCTCGAAGACGGGCTCCGGCTGGTCAGCGCGCGCGGGCGGCTGATGCAGGAACTACCCCCCGGCGGCGGCATGACCCAGGTCGACGCGGGGCTCACGGACATCGAGCCGCTTCTCGTCCGCTACGAGGACTCGGTCGCCATAGCTTCCATCAATGCCCCGAAATCAACAGTCCTATCCGGAGCTATCGAGGCGCTGGATGCCATCTGCAGCGACCTCAGTTCCCGAGGGATCACCACGATCCGGCTCAGAGTCTCACACGCGTCCCATTCGCCGCTGATGGCGCCGATGCTCGGGAGCTTCCGCGAGGAGGCCGAGACGATCAGCTACTCGCACCCCACGATCGACATCGTGTCCTCAGTGACGGGAGGCTTCATCCAGCCTTCGCAGATCGCTGCACCCGATTACTGGGTCAGCCAGATCATGAGCCCCGTGCGATTCGACGATGCTCTGAAAGCCGTGGCGGCGGCCGAAACGCGCCTCTTCGTTGAGGTAGGCACGAAGCCGACGCTCGCCGCACTCGCCCGCCAGGCCCTACCAGCGGCTCCGGCGGTGCTGCCGAGCCTGAGTCCCCGAGACCCCGAAGCGGCGCTCAAGACCATCGCCGACCTGTACGTCGCCGGTGTGGAGGTCGACTGGGCGGCTTTCCACGCGCCGTTCCCGAGGCGCCGCGTGACAGTGCCGACCTATGCCTTCGACCGCTCGCGACACTGGCTCGATCCGCCGACGGTGAGCTCGACGCCTTCCAGGTCACAGCAAAAGCGGGGTAGATGCGAAACGGCAGAGCCTGCCCCCGAGGCACCAGTCGCTTACGAGCTGACCTGGAGGGCCCTCCCGCAGCCTCGGCAATCTGACAGCACGGGTCGCCGATTCGCGATCGTCGGGGAGTCCGCCCTCGGCTCGCGCGTGGCTGCGGCACTCGAACGGCACGGAGCGCCCGCCAAGCTGATCCCCAACCCGCAGGGGGGCGCGACGAGGGGGGCGGTCTCCGACTCCAGCGACATCGTCTTCGTACCAGGCCTCCACACAACAGGCACCGCCGCGAATCGGATGACGGAGCTGATCGAGGATCTCGTTGCGGTGCTTGGCGGCGCTGTCGAGGCGACCGTCCCCGAGCGGATCTGGCTCGTCATCCAGGAAGCTCGGGTCGGGCACGAGCCCGTGCCCACCGACCTCGTCCAGGCGGCGCTGCCAGCGCTTGCCCGGACCATGAACGCCGAGCATCCCGAGCTCAAGTGCATCGCCCTTGCACTCCCACCCGAACCTCCAGACGGCGACCTGGAGGTTGCGGCATCGGTGCTCACTGCCAACTCCGACGCGGCGGAGGAACAGCTCATGATCAGGCACGGTCGCCTCTGCGCTTCCCGCCTGACGCCCCTCGACGGTCCGCTGCCGCGCGAACCAGCCGAGCTGGCGATCCGGCCCGAGGGGGTCTATCTCCTCACAGGTGGCACCGGGGCCCTCGGGCTGCAGCTGGCAGAGGCGATCGCTCGCAGAGACGCACACCGGGTCATCCTGCTCAGCCGCAGCGGCCGACCGCCCGAAACAGAGACCGAGAACCTGACCGAGCTGATCAATCGTTTCCCCAACGTGGAGGTAGCGCGAGGGGACGTCACCGACGCTGCACAGGTGCAGGCGGTGCTGGCGGCATGCGGCAGAGACCTGCGAGGCGTGTTTCACTGTGCTGGCGCAGTGCGCGACGGCATCCTCCTGAACCTGAGCCGAGAGCAGATCGCGGCAACCCTGAGTGCGAAGGTCGACGGTGCTTGTGTGCTGGACCAGCTCACCCGCAAGCTCGCGCTGGATCACTTCGTGATGTTCTCGTCGCTGGCGTCGCTGATCGGCTACCGCGGACAGGGAGCATATGCAGCCGCGAACGCGTTTCTGGATGCGCTCGCCCACATGCGACGGAGCGCCGGTCTCGCCGCACTCAGCGTGAGCTGGGGAAGCTGGGCGGACGGCGGAATGACATCGTCGCTCACGGAGCGTCACCGAGTGCACTTGGAAGCCGCTGGTGAAACCTTCATCTCCTCGGCCGCCGGAATCGCGGGTCTTGCCGCAGTGATGTCGCGCGAGGCACCCCACGTGGCTGTTATGAGCCTTGACTGGAACCACTTCGTCACCGCGCACGGGCGGCGCCCCTCGCTCATCACCGAGATCGCCGAGGGCCCCCACGGTCCCACGCCTCGCTCCCAAACGTCCGTGCCCTTAGTAGGCCGCCTGCTCGCGGCGACGCCGGAGGGGGCTCGCGAGACCCTCCAAGGGGCGGTCGCGGACCTCGTCAGGGATCTCCTCGGTGACGCCGGGCAGCAGATCGATCCTGAGTGCGGCTTCGCCGAGATGGGCCTCGATTCGCTCGGCGCGCTCGACCTGCGTGCCCGGCTCGAGGATGTCCTCGGGCTCACGCTCCCGGCGACGCTCGCGTTCGAGCACCCTTCACTGGGTGAGCTCACGCAGCACATCGCGCAGGAGCACTTCGCAGAGGAGATTGCGGCCCTGCCGACCCCAAGAGAGCAGCCTCCGAGGAGACCCACCCAGCTCGACTCCGTCAAGGAGCAGCCCGTCGCCGCCTTCGTGCCCAGGGATCGCGATGTCGCGATCATCGGGATGGCCTGTCGCCTTCCCGGAGCCAACTCTCCAGAGGAGCTCTGGGAGCTTGTGCGAGACGGTAGAGACGCCATCGTCGAGATCGACCGGCACCACTGGAACGTCGAGCAGCTCTACGACCCTGCGCCCGAGGCGCCAGGGAAGATGTACGTGCGACACGCAGCAATGGTCACGGGCGTGGAGGACTTCGACTCGGGCTTCTTCGGTATCTCTCGGCGAGAGGCCAACAGCATGGACCCGCGCCATCGCTTCCTGCTCGAGGAGACGTGGCACGCCATCGAAGACGCCGGGATCGACCCCCACTCCCTCCGCGGCAGCGACACAGGCGTCTTCCTCGGAGCTGACGAGTTCTTCAACGACTACCTGCGCACGGCCCCCGAGACCGCGTTGATGACCGAGCCCTACCTGGCGACCGGCACGACGCTGAGCTTCGCGGCGGGTCGCATCTCCTACAAGCTCGGCCTCCACGGGCCGAGTCAGGTGATCGCGACGGCCTGCTCATCTTCGCTCGTTGCTCTGCAAGCTGCCGCGAGGGCGATCCGTGAAGGCGAATGCGAGCTCGCGATCGTCGGCGGGGCAAAACTGATGCTCGACCCCGCCGAGACGATCCAGCTGTGCAAGCTACGCGCTCTCGCTCCCGATGGACGCTCGAAGGCGTTCTCAGCGCGAGCCGACGGCTTCGGTCGTGGCGAGGGCTGCGCCGTCGTGGTGCTGAAGTCGCTCAATCGCGCGGTGGCCGACGGAGATCCGGTGGTCACGGTCGTGCGCGGAACAGCGGTCAATCATGATGGCCCAAGCTCAGGGCTCACGGTCCCGAGCGGCGTCGCGCAGTCCCGACTCATCGCAAAGGCGCTCGCCGATGCGGGGGTCTCTGCTGATGAGGTCACCTACGTCGAGACCCACGGGACAGGGACCCGGCTCGGTGACCCCATCGAGCTTCGCGCGCTGGCCGAGGCGTTCCCAAACCGCACCAGGCCTCTCTTCCTGGGTGCCGTGAAGGCCAACATCGGGCATCTCGAGGAGGCGGCCGGTCTGGCGGGCGTCCTCAAGGCGGCACTCGCCCTGCGCAACGCCACCATCCCTCCACAAATCGACTGCGAGGAGCTCACCCCGCTGTTCGACTGGGACACCTTGCCGGCCAAGATAAGCCATGACGGCCTAGCTTGGCCGGCCGACGCGCCACTGATAGCGGGTGTGAGCTCATTCGGCATGAGCGGCACCAACGCCCACGCGATCCTTGCAGCACCGGCAGCACTAGCGGCCCCAGACAAGCGCCGGCGGCAGCGCGGACGGGAATCGGTATTTCCCTTCTCGGCACGCGACGCCCACGATCTCAAGGCACTGCTTCAGGCGTTTCTCCAGCAGGCAGACGCACTCACCGCCTGCGATGTGACACAGGTCGCGTACACGCTCCAGGTTGGACGGCAGCACCACCCTTTCAGGCTCGCTGTCGTAGCGGCAGATCTCGAGACGCTGTGGTCGCGCCTAGCCAACCACGTGGAAGGGGCCACTGCAGCCGCCGTCTTCACCGGTCACCTCGACGGCAAGAACGCAGCAAGAGCTTCCGCCTTTGAGCTAACGTCGGCTTCTGATCCAAAGGCTGTGGCCAAGCAGTGGTGCGCCGGCCTGGACCTAGACTGGCGACTGCTCTACGAGGGCGAGCTCCCGGAACGGGTTCACCTACCCACATATAGGTTCAAGCGCGAGCGACACCGCATTGCCGTTGACCCACCGGCGCAAACACAGATCGACAATGTGCATCACGGGCTACGTGAATGCGTGGCCGAGCTGCTTGGCGCAGCCCCGGAGGAGATCCCCCCGGACATCACACTCGACGAGCTCGGTGCGGACTCTCTCGTGTTCATGCGGATCAGCGAGTTCCTGCGAGACCGATACGGCATGACGGTGTCGTTCCAGCAGCTCGTGGAGGACACGAACACCATCGACGAGCTGGCAAAGCTGATCTGCACGAGTCCTCCCCTCGGAGGAGAGCAACAGAGCTCTGCGGCCGCAGCAGCCACCCAGGCCCGCCCCGCAGGGGAACCCAGACAGCCACTCCAGTCAAAGATTGAGGGCGACACGCGCAGGGAGCGCACCCGCCGTGCTCCACAACCGACGTCGCTGCCACAAGCACTCGCGTTGACGGCAACACAACGACAGTTCGTCGACCGCCTCGTCAGCGAACTGGCTGGGCGCACGCGCCGGTCCAAGGCGGCGGCAGGCAGGGACCGCGAGACGATGGCGAACTGCCGGATGGCGCCTTTCCATCAACTCACCAAGGAGATCGCGTATCCGATCGTCGCTGAGCGTTCCGCTGGATCCCGCTTTTGGGACATCGACGGCAACGAATATCTCGACATCTCGATGGGATATGGCGTGCACCTGTTCGGGCACAACCCAAGCTTCATCACGACGGCAATCCAAGACCAGCTTGGTCGGGGCCTGCATATCGGCCCTCAGGTGGATCGCGCAGGGGATGTCTCACGGCTCCTGTGCGACCTGACACAAATGCCGCGGGCCGTTTTCTGCAACTCGGGCACCGAGGCGGTGATGGCCGCCCTGCGCTTCGCACGGGCAGCAACGAACCGGAGTCGTTTCGTGATGTTCGAGGGCTCCTACCATGGTTGGGCAGACAACACACTTGCGCTTCCGGGCGGCACTCAGGCCTCGATCCCGATGGCACGCGGGGTCGGCGCTGCAGCCATGACCGAGGTCGTCGTACTCGAGTATGAATCTCCAGACAGCCTCACCATGATCGGCGAACTCGGCCCTGAACTCGCCGCCGTCCTGGTCGAGCCAGTGCAAAGCCGGCGCCCCGACCTCCAGCCGAGCGGCTTCCTGGCAGAGCTGCGCGGCTTGACGCGCAGGTGGGAGTCTGCGCTGATCTTCGACGAGGTGATCACGGGCTTCCGTTCGGGCCTTCGCGGTACCCAGGGCCAGCTGGGTGTAGAAGCCGATCTTGTCACCTACGGAAAGATCCTTGGTGGGGGGCTGCCGATCGGCGCCGTCGCGGGACACCCGGACTATCTCGACACCGTCGACGGCGGCGCATGGAGCTACGGGGACGACAGTCATCCACTCGTCCCGACGACATTCTTCGGCGGCACGTTCAACAGGAACCCGCTGTCTATGGCGGCCGCGGAAGCAGTGCTGAGAAGACTGCGAGAGGAGAGCCCGGCGCTGCAGGTGCGGCTCGATCGGCAGGTGCACGAGCTGGCCGACGACCTCAACGCGTTCTGCGAGCGTGAGCGCTTCCCGCTGCGGATCATCCATTTCTCATCGCTCTTCCGATTCATAGGTGCCGGGGAGTTCAGCCTTCAGCGTTTCCCCTTTGCGCTGGAGCTGTTCTTCAACATGCTCACCCTGAACGGGATCTACGTGCTGGAGACCCGTGTGTGCTTTATTTCGGCGAGTCACACAGCAGAGGACATGAGGACCGTGGCCGAGGTGGCAAAGCGCTGTCTGACGGAACTGCGCGAGGTCGGCTTCTTTCCGACTGAGTCGCCGGCGCCGAGCCGAGCCACCCAGGCACCCCGACGAGATCGTCCCCCCCTTCCGATCGACGACGCCGTTCTGGACGGCGGGTTCGCCGTCCCGGCGCCGGTCAGCACAGCAGATCCCGTCGATGTGCTGCTGACGGGGGCGACGGGATTCCTTGGTGCCCACCTGGCTGGCGAGTTGCTACGCGAAACATCGGCGCGTGTGCACTGCCTGGTTCGGGCGCGTGACGACCGCGACGCGCACGACCGGCTGATCGCAAACCTGACCGCGCGGGGCATCGCGTATGACCGCGCGTTGTCGAGCCGCCTCGTTGCTGTAGCGGGAGATCTTGCAGCCCCGCGGCTCGGGCTGTCTTCTGCGAGATGGGGCGAACTGTCCGAGCTGCTCGGGGCGATCTACCACTGCGGCGCGCGGGTCAACTCGCTCCTCCCTTACGACAGGCTCCGCGCTGAGAACGTCGAAGGAACGAGACAGCTTCTGCAGCTTGCGTCGGAGCATACGGCCAAGGGCTTCTATTTTGTCTCGTCCGACGCCGTGTTCGAGGGGTACTCCTACTTGCGCCAGCCCACGGTGTACGAGGGCGAACCTCTGAGGTTTAGCGACCATATGTATGGCGGTGGATACGCTCAGACGAAGTGGGTCGCAGATAAGCTGGTCGGCCTTGCAAACGATGCGGGCCTGCCCGCCGTCATCTTCCGGCCGGGCACCATCACGGGACCTCGCAAAGGTGTGCACGGGCCGGTCGATGACTACTTTGGGCGCTTTGTGCGAGGAATCATTCAACTCGGGGTCTGCCCTGAGATCGAGGCGCCCATTGACGTCATACCGGTCGACGTTGCTGCCGCGCTGATAGTCGCGCTATCACGCCTGCGAGAGCCGTGTGCGACCTACCACGTGATCCATCCGGAGCCGATCACCTACGACGAGTTCGTCGGCGTGATCCGTCAGGCCGGTCATCAGTTGGAGATGGTGCCCATGCAGGCCTGGGAGACGGCACTGCAAAGGCTCCGGTACGCGGATGGCAACCCTCTGTTTCCGCTCCTTCCCCTGTTTACCGAGCGGGCCGATCCGATATTGCGGCCCACCAGGTTGGACACACAGAACACACGCACAGACGGCCTGTCGCTCCTTGCCGACTGCCCTCCGCTTCCACTCCTGGTGCAGGCCTACCTAGACCAGCTCGAGTCGGCTGGGCTTCTCGCGAGAGCGGCGGCCAGCGCAACTGGGGCCACGGTCGGTTACTCGAGCGGGTCGTGACGCCACCCCAACGGGGGGAGATCCCGGACGTCCACGCGATCGATCGACAGTGGTTGCGTGATGTTCTGGGATGGGAGGTCGGCTCGACTGAGCCCATCACGGTTGCGTCTCTCTCGTATTCCGCGGGAGCAATGGGCGCCGTGTACGAAGTGCAGTCTGGCGCCAAGGCGTTCGTCTTCAAGGCTTCGCCTGAGCTGGACGAGCTCGACGGTCTCGTGCAAACCACGAGGCTTCTCGAGCGTGAGATTCGCTGCTATCGCCTGCTCGAGGCCCACAGGGCTGCCGGTACGCAGGTTGCACCGACCTGCTTCTGGTCGGTGTTGCGGGAGGATGGGCGAGGAGCGCTGGCTCTGGAGCGGGTGGGCCAGCCGCGACGGCTGGAGAGCGTCATGGCCCGAGGTCTTGATCGTGACGCTGCAATGGCGGCCGTCGAGACCATTGCCACTGCCCATTCGTTCACGGCGGCAACCTCCGGGAGCGCTCTAGTCGGGCGCCATCCGTGGTTGTTCACGGCTGTTTCGGAGCACCTGTCCAAATGGATAAAGCTCGGGATCGAGGAACTGCCTGCGATAGCAGGCAAAACCTGGCCGGGGCTGATAGCCGATGACGATCTGGCACGGGTCGGCGAGCTGGATTTGCGCAGAGCGATGCGGGCGTCCCACGCCGGCGCGAGGTGCTTCGCGCTCTGTCACGGCGACGCCTGGGCTGGCAACATCCTGTTCCAACGCGTCGCTCCGGCAGCGCACGTGAAAGCCCTGTTGGCAGACTGGCAGTTCGCAATGTGGGGTAACCCGCTCTCAGACCTGGCACTGCTGATGCTCTCGTCGTTGGCGACGAGGTCCCGGCTCACTTGGCAAGGTGAGCTACTGGAGCAGTACCACAGGACGCTGATCGGTAACTCCAAGCTCGACTATCCGCTCGAGGCCTGCCGCGCTGACTTCAACCGAGCGATCCCCTTCGCCGCAGCGGTTGCGCTTGCGAGCGTGGGGGCGTACATCGCGGACATGGCGCCGGATCAGCTGACGGGCCTCGCCGACAGGGTCGTGGCCTGCGTTCACAGCCTGCTCGCGTCCTAGCATGTGTGGCGAATCTCACCAGGACGGTTCTGTCAGGCGCTCGGCCTGCCGCCCGAGCGCAAGTATGCACAGGGTGGTTGGCCGAGCCTCGCGACGATCGCACCAACCCTGCATATGCCGGGGGGGGCTTGGGCCTACCCGCGGCATTCATCGACCTAACTCAGGATCGATCGAGCGGATGGCGAGACCGGGATTCGAACCCGGGACACCACGATTTTCAGTCGTGTGCTCTACCAACTGAGCTATCTCGCCGAAAATGCCTGCCAGTCACCGGCATCACAGGAACCTTAGCCGTTCGGCGCGCTGTCGAGCGCCGCGGGGGGCGATCTCCGGCAGCCAGCGAAGGCCGAGCCCCTCCCGAGAAGCTCATCGCCCGTATCCTGAGCGCACAGAGGAGTTGCAAGGGTCGCTCATTCGAGCTTCAGGATGCCCCTTACTGCCGCAGGTTCTGCCCCGCCGTCGAGCGTGAGTTCGGCCCTTTCTGCCGCATACCTGTCCTTGCCGGTGTCCCATCTTTCGACCTCCTGCACCGGGGTTGAGAAACCGAGGACCAGAGCCTTCACCTTTTCTCGCGGTTCCAGGCTCGCGTAGGTGGTTTCGCCGATTTCTCGTTCGAGCCTCCCCACCAGCCGCCCTGTCACCGATACGGTCCTCCGCAGGCTCGCCGGGCACGAAGTCGCTGCGCCTTCGATGCTCACGGTCGTCAAGACACCGGGCGTGGCGTCACGGTCGAGATCTCCTTCAAACAGCAGCGCACCGGTCTTGCGTTGCTTCACATTTCCGGGCCACACCAAATCGCCTCGTGCCCCTATCAGGATCTCGCCGCTGTTTGGCAACGGTCCTCCGGTACCGTCTGTGCTTGTTACTACACATCCAGGAATGCCGGCAACCGCACAGCCCGTCAAAGTCACTTCGAATTCAGCGGTCCCCGTTTCAGTTCGGCGCGCGCCGACTTCACCGGTCCCGTCGCCCTTCTCGCAACTGATCACCGCACCGCCGATTTCGACTGCGAGTCCATCCTTGTCGGTGCTCGCCGTCAAGCCATCCCCTTCTGACTTCGACGCGCTGTTCGGATTCAAAGCGCTGGCAGCCCACCAGGGCCCTTCGAATCCAGCCTGCGCGGGCAGTCCCTGTGTTTCTTCCGCAGTCGAGTCGGCGTTCGTTTCTTCCGAGCTGCTCTTCGTGTCTGTCGCCACGCAGCTTTCGGCTGATTCGTCGAAGATCGGTAGCGGTTCGGTCAACGTCTGCTCGATCCGAGCCGGAGCATTTTCCGTCCAATAGGTCCTAGCCGGTGGGCACGGAAGCGGCGGTCCCCGTTCGGCGAACCCCGCTGGAGCGGGCTCGACGTCGGTGAGTACTTGGCCTTCCACTGTCGCAGCGCCGCTGCTACGGCACGCCTTACCTTCGATCGTGATCGACGCAAGTTCTTTCGTTCCTTCGCGCGGGCGGAGCAGTAGGCGAGTCTTGCCGCTGGTCGCGTCCTTCCAGACCAGCGTCCCCCTCACCGGGCTCGATTCGCTCGCCGCCAGCACGATCGGTTCAACCACTGTGCAACCCGGGGGTTCTACGACCCTACAGTCGGTATAAGCAGCTTCGGTTAGCGTGTCCTTGCCGGGCACGCCCCCGAGGAGCTCACCCTTATCTTTCTCGGCCCCGCATTCAATCTCGGCTTCCACCCCACCGATTTTGGTGTGCAAGACTTTCGTACCTCGTTGTTCAGAAGCGTACGCCTTGGTTTCGCCCGCGCGCAGTTCGACACCTTTGACGTACCACACCGGCCCATCAGCCGACACAGGACCAGCGGTGAAGGCGCCAATAGCGCCCAGAGCAAGCACCGCCGCACCCATCCTCGCGCGTCGTGACATCTCGTTCTCCCATCGCTTCGCCGACTGACAATTCACCTTCTGGGAGACCATGGTTCCAGGTGATCACTAATTTCGCCAAGGCGTGTTTTCTATTACCGTTCCCACGCCTTCAGATACGGCAACGGGTCGATCGAGTGGCCGGCCGCGCTCTGCCAGCCACCGACCCAGATCTCGAAGTGCAGATGCGGAGCCGTCGCATCGCCGGTCTGGCCCGCCTTGCACAGCTGCTGCCCGGCGATCACCGCCTGAGCTTCAGCGACGAGGAGCGACGCGGCCTCGCAGTGGGCGAACATGAAATCGAGCCCTACGCCAGTGTGCTCGACCGCGTAGTAGCCGGCGCCGCCGGCCTGGTAGCCGGTCGTCGCGATCGTCCCCGCGAGCGGTGCTACGTCGGGAGTGCCTTCGGCCGTCAGCACGTCCTGGCCTTCATGGATGTGGCCCGCGCGGGGCGCGCCATAGCGGTTTTCCGGGCCGCCGAAGCTGTGTGCACCGGCAACCGGGAAGATCGCGCCGTCAGCCACCGTTTCGGCGGGGGTGGGAACGCCGACTTCCGGTGCCGAAGAGGTCGGTACAACCGGGGCGAGAGCCGGCGCCTTCACGGTCAGGCCCGCCACCCCCGAGCTGTGGGCGCGACGCAGCAGGCTCACGCCATGGTGGTCGTGTGCGCTGACGCTCACGTGGTAACTGCCCGGCGTAAGCGTTGCCGAAGACGGCCATCGCACGACGACCGTACGGCCCGTGTGAACCCAGCCGAGGCGCGCAACGACGACCTCACGCCGGGTGGAGAGCGACCCGATCGCCACCTGCGCGTCCACCGTGCCGACGCCGGCCTCGGTGATGCGAAAGCTGACCCGTGGCGGTCGACCCGGAGTCGCCGTCGCCGGGACGCTCAAGCTGCTCGCCACCGGGCGCCGCTGCGGCCTGGGCACCGGCACGCCGTACTGGCTGCCGCCGGCCTTCGGCGCGGACGGGGCGGTAACGCCGCCCGGCAGCCCTTTGACCGCCTGCGCCGGCGCTGGCGCCCACAGCAGCAGGGCGAGTGTCGCGAGGCCGGGCAGGGCCGCCGAGCGGGCATACCTCATGCGGCTAGTCTCGACCCGGATCGCCGCTCGCAGAAGAGCTGCGCCACGAATTGCATACTGACCGACCGCCCCGACGCCACTCGATCGCTGGATCGCGGGCGCACCGCGGGGCTGCTGGCGCTCGCGGGAACTAGGAGTGGCGCTTGAGTGAGCTAGAGGCCTGATGTGGGTTCATCGCCCGCCCACGACAGGGCCTCCCATATCACCGCGCGCGGCCAGCGATAGCCATAGTACCTACTGCGTATATACCTTTGCTACCGCGGAGCAAAAACAGACCACACCACACACTCCCCCTGGGAGCCTGCAACGAACAGCCGCCCCCCAAAATCACCCCAGATAACAAGGACCGAAGGCCCGTCATCTGATGTCAGCGCCGCCCCCCTCTGCACGGCGCAACCCACATCGAGCCTCTAGCGGCGCTCGAATTCCTCGACGAGCGCGTCGTAGGTCAGCCGCAGGCCTTGTGCGATCGCGACCTCTGGGCGCCAGCCGAGCTCGCGTTCGGCGCGCGCGATGTCGAGGCGGCTGTGCGTCAGCTCGCCCGGGCGCAGGTCGGCCAGCTCGGGCTCGATCTGCTTGCCCGCCGCGGCGCTCAGCTCGCGCCAGATGCTGATCACGTCCGTCTCCACGCCCGTCGCGACGTTGTACGTGCCCGAGCGCCCCGACGCCGACAGCAGCGCGCTGACGACATCGCCCACGTACACGTAGTCGCGCGTCGGCGTCCCGTGGCCGAACAGCTTCGGCGCCCGCCCCTCGTGCAGATGGTTGGTGAAGATCGCGACCACTCCAGCCTCACCATGGGGACTCTGGCGCGGGCCGTACACGTTGCCCAACCGGCACACCGCGTGCGGGATGCCCGACGACAGCGACCACGTGTTCACATACGCCTCCGCCGCCCACTTCGACGCGCCGTACGGCGACAGCGGCGCAGGGATCCGATCCTCGCCCGTCGGCGTCGGCGCGTCGTCACCATACAGCGCCCCACCGGTCGACGTGAACACGACCGGCGCGCGGCAGCGCCCTGCGACCTCGAGCACGTTCAGCGTTCCTTTGACGTTGACCTCGCAGTCGCGACCCGGGTCCTCGACCGACACGACCACGCTCGCCTGCGCGGCCAGATGGAAGATCGCCCGCGGCTGGACCTCCGCGACGATCTGCTCGAGCGCCACCAGATCGACGATGTCGGCCTGCACCAGCCGTGCGCCGCTCGGCACCCTGTCGGCGCTGCCAGAGGACAGGTCATCGATCACCGTCACCGAGTAGCCGTCCGCCAACAGCGCGTCGACCACGTGCGAACCGATGAAGCCGGCCCCGCCGGTCACGATCGCGTTCGAGATCATGCGGGGGAAATCTATACGGAGGCAGTCGAGGCGGACGTCGCCAGCAAGTCTTCGACTGCTTCGACCGACTCATCGATGCGCTCGAGCACGCGCATACCCTGGCGCTCGAGCGGCAGGCTGCCGCCGACCGCCGGGCCGCCGAGCACGATCGGGAGGTCCGGTCGCGAGGAGCGCAGATCGCGCAACGCCAGCTCGACCGAATCGGACTCCGCGGACACCGTCGCGCCAACGATCACCAGGTCGGGCGACTGGCTGTCGACCATCTCGAGCAGGCGCTCTGCCGACAGATCGGTGTCGAAGATCGTGTGGAATCCTGCCGCCGCAAGCTGGTCGTGGACCATCTGCAGACCGAGCGTGTGCATGTCGCCCTCGACGCCCGCCAGCAGCACGCGCTCGCGGGTCGGCTCAGTGCTGCCGGTCATGTACCTGTACAGCGTCGCCAGCACGCGGCGCGTGATCGTCGTCGCGCGGTGCTCACGTTCAGAGTCGATCTCGCCGGCTTCCGAGAGCACGTTGATGCGGCGCAGCGCCGGGCCGATCACCTCCGCATGCAGAGTCGTCGGCGACGCGCCATCCTCGATCGCAGTCGCGATCGCACCCTCGGCCATCTCCGCGTCGCCGCGTTCGAGCGCCGTGGCGAACGTCTCGAGCGTGCCCTCGACGAGCGCAGCCGGGTCCGAGCGAAGCTGTTCGCGAGCGTCCGGGCCCGAGCGTCCGAGCACTTCCATGAACGCATCCAGCAGCACAGGGTCGAAGTGGCGGCCTCGCTGTTCGCGCATCATCTGCACGGCGTCCTCGACCGCGAACGCCTTGCGGTACACGCGGTCGCTGGTCAGCGCGTCGAACACATCCGCCACGGCCACGATCCGCCCCTCGATCGGGATCGCCTCGCCCTTCAGGCCGCGCGGGTAACCCGTGCCGTCCCACTTCTCCTGGTGGCTCAGCGCAATCGTCGCGGCCATGTCGAGGATCGATGAAGACGAGCCGCGCACCAGGCGGTGGCCCTCCTCGGCGTGCGTCTCCACGATCGCACGCTCCTCCGGCGTGAGCGGGCCGGGCTTCAGCAGGATCGCGTCCGGGATCGCGACCTTGCCGACGTCGTGCAGCGGCGCCGAGTGCTTCAGGCGCTCGCAGAACTCAGAGTCCATGCCGATGTGTTCGGCCAGCAGCACCGAGAAGCGTCCGATCCGCTCGATGTGTGCGCCGGTGTCCTCGTCGCGGAACTCGACCGCCATCGACAGTCGCTGCACGGTCTCCGCCTGCGCGATCTCGAGCTCCGACAGCGCCCGTTTCAACTCGCTCGTGCGGCTCTCGATCTCGTCTTCCAGCGCCGCGCGTCCGTTCTCGCCGAAGCGCCATCCGAGCGCGATCGTCGCGCAGCCCAGGGCCACCAGGCAGCCGGTCACGAACAGCGAGGCACCCGCCGCAACCGCCGCTGCCACGGCCGCGACGGCGAGCGCGACGAACGGGAACAGCGCGAGCGCCGGGTGGCGGTGTTTGGTGCGCCGGCGAGGCGGACGCTTGCCGGGCTGGTCGGGCTGACCCTCGGCGCCGGCGAGCTTACGCATCAGGCCCTCGATCCGCGAAGGTCCCTGTTCCGGGCTCTCTGCAGGCAGCCCCGACTCTGCGGGTCCTCGAAGAAGACTTGCTTGTATTGCACCGTTCACTGAGAGCACTCGCGTCCTTGTCCGGTCCCAGATATGACTCTGCTGGCACGTCTCCGTTCGACGTTCGCGGCCGCAGGCTTGACTTGGTGTTGGCGAGCATAGACATATGGTGATCCACAAGACTTACGGGGTTCGGTGCAACTGCTTGATGTTGATCGGGCCGGCCGGCGCCTGGAGCGACACCGGCTGGTTCCAGCGGTTGAACACGATCCGGCCGCCGCGATCCGTACCCGTGGCGCGGCGCAGGATCTCGATCGGATAGGGCATGCCGGTGGTCGCGACGTACAGCGTCCCCTCACCAGCCGCATCGCGAACGCCGACCGCGCGCTGCCCGTCGATCGTCGTCCTGCCTGTGCGCGACAGGGCTCCGTGGCCGGCGAGCGTGCCGTCGATCAGTTTGCTCAGGCTGGTCAGCGATGCGAGCGACGCCAGCGGCCCTTTGGCGGCAAGCCCCTTCAGCCAGCGCCCCGGAAGCAGCCGCGCGGCGGTCGGCCCCGCGAAGCGTCTGTAGAAGGCGCTGTTCCCTTTGATGTAGACGGCTCGGTTGAGGTCGATCAGCTCGATGCTGAGCCCTTCCAGCCCGAGCCGTCCCTTACCGCCCTTGTCCGCGACAAGCTCCATATCAAGAGATATCGGCTCGTGTTCGCTCAGTATTGAGCCTGCAACGTGCACCGTCGCGGCGCCCGCGGCCGCCGATTCAGCCGCCGCCACGATCTGCGCGGGCGTTTTCGCCGCCACGCCGTTGTCCGCAGGCCGAGAGCTCCCACAGCCAGCCAGCAGCGCCGCCAGCAGCGCCCCGAGCACCGGTGGCGAAAGGGATCGAGGCGGAATGCGCATCGATCGAGGAACTGTAGTCCCACGCGCGGGGGCAGCCCCACCGCCGCCCACAACCCCTGCGAGTGACGCCGACCACGCGCCTGGCTCGGTTAAGCTTGCCTACGCCGAGCCAAAGGGGACCGAGATCGATGAGTGACACAAACGCAAACGAGTACACGATCGGGGCACAGGTGACGTGCAGCGACGGCAGCTGCGGCGATCTGCGCCGCGTGGTCGTCGACCCCGTCGCCCGCACGCTCACGCATCTCGTGGTCGAGCCCAGGGATATCGCTCGCACGGGACGGCTCGTACCGATACAGATCGCCGACGCAAGCGCCGATGGGATCCGTCTGCAGTGCAGCGCCGCCGAGTTCGACGCACTCGAACAGGCCGAGGAGACGCACTTTCTGCTCGATGACAGCTACGGCGAGTCGAGCTACGCGAACGGAGAGGTCTTCGCGTGGCCCTACTACGGGCTCGGGTCAGGCTTCGGCGGCCTCGGCGGGCCCGACCCCGCCGTCCCACCGGTGATCGTCTACGACCGGGTCCCGGTCGGAGAGGTGGACATGCGTCGCGGCGACCACGTGCACGCCAACGACGGCAACATCGGGAAAGTCCAGGGGCTCGTGATCGACCCAGCAGACCACCACGTCACGCACGTGCTGCTACAGGAGGGACACCTGTGGGGCAAGAAGGACGTCGCGATCCCGATCCGCGCCGTGACCGAGGTCACCGCCAACGGCGTCCGCCTGTCGCTGTCCAAGGATCAGGTGCGCGACCTGCCGCCCGTCGATCTCGCCGCACACTGATCGCGCCGACGCGGGTCAGGGGCTGGCGCACATTGGGGGCTGGCGCACATCAGGGGCCGGCGCGCATCAGGGGCCGGCGCGCATCAGGGGCGTGCGGCGAACTCCCAGCCGTGACGCGCCGCCGCGGCGAGCAGGACAGCCGGGTCGACCTCGCCGTCCGGCGCAGATGCGCCGGCCTCCAGGAAGAAGCGCTCCATCCCAGCCGGGCTGAAGATCAGCACGCGCCGGCCAGGCCGATCACCGACGTTCACACCCGAGTGCAGCACGCCGCGCGGGACGTGAGCCGTCTGCCCAGCTGACAGGCGCATCGGCGTCCCATCGAGCACGAGCTCGAACTCGCCGTCGACCACGTGGATCGTCTCCGCCTCATTCGTATGTCGATGCGGTGCTAGCGACCAGCCCACCGGCGGGTGGTCGACGATCAGGCAGAACGAACCGCCGGTGTCCTGCGCGGTGAGATGGATCTCCGTGCGCGCGCCACCGGGCATCCACACCACGCGAACGTCCTCCGCCATGTCACGGACCATAACGCTACGCGGCGGGCGCCGATATAAACAGCCCGCCGCGCTCGTGCCCAGGCAGCTCCAGCTCGGCGACCGCCTCGCGCACGCCCGGGTAGTCCGGGTGCCCGAAGTCGTGGAATACCGTCAGCGCGTCCGGCGCGAGCGCAGCACGCCACGCGCGGAACGCGCCCAGCACCGCGCCGCGCTCGTGCAACGAGTCGATGAACAGCAGCTGCACCGGCCGATCACCGGCGTGCGGCCCACTACTGTCCGGCTCGTCGCGAAGCTCGATCCGCTCGCGCACGCCCGTCCCGGCCAGCTCGAGATAGGCCTCGCGCTCCGGGCGCACACACGGGTCGTAGCTGACGACCCGGCGCCCCCGATCATCGAGCGCCAGCGCGATCGCGCTCCACGCCGTGCCCGTCCCGAGCTCCACCACGCGCTCGCGCCCGCGCGCGAGCGCGAGCAGCTGCGCCAGCTCGTGCGGGCGGGCCGCCGAATCCAGGCTGAAGCGGTCGCCGATGCGGCGTGCCCGCCACCGCGCGCGGCAGAAGAACCACGCCACGCGCATCGGCAGCACACGTACCGACGCCAGCAGCCGCAGCTCTGCGCGTATCGCCCGCACCGCGTTCGCCGGCCCGCTCAAGCGCGCCAGTCTACGCGCGGCAGCAGGCCCCCGTCGGAGCGTGGCAGCAAGCCTCCGTCGGTGCGTGGCAGCAGGCCCCCGTCGGTGCGTGGCAGCAGGCCCCCGTCGGCCATTTGTCGAAAGGCACCTGCGTGCGCGACAGATATCGGCCTGCGCGCTCGATCTCCCCCGGGACTCATGCGCGCGGGCCTCGCGGCCGATGAGGTGGCAATGTCAGACAGCGAAACTCCCAAAAACACTCCCCACGGTCACGACAGCCAGGGGGCCGCGGCCGGAAAACCGGCCAGCCCGGCCGCCGCCGCGTCCCAGCCGATCGATCCCGTAGGAGCCCAGCCGATCGATCCCGTAGCAGTCGCAGCGCAAACGCTCGCCGCCCCGACCGACAGCACGCCTGAGGAGACGCCAAGCTCGCCCGCGGGTCGGTTCGCAACGGCGATCCGGAGCCGCAAGGCCGTGTGGGGTGCCGTCGCCGTCCTGTGCTTCGCCGCCGGCACCGTCGGCTCCGTGATCGCCGCACACGCCGTCGCGCACAACGACTCCAAAGAAACGCAGCAGGCCTTCCAGCAGAGCTCAACCGGGATCGCCTCCGCAGTCAAGCTCGCGCTCCAGCGCGAGGAAGAGCTGGCGGTCAGCGCGAGCACCTTCTTCGCCGGCAACTCCAAAGCGACGCCCGCCGAATTCGCCAGGTGGGTCAAATGGGCGCGCACGCTCCACCGCTTCCCCGAGCTCGAGAACCTCGGCCTGGTGACGCTCGTGCGAACGCCCGAACTCGCCGCGTTCGAGGCGCAGATCTCCGGCCACCCGCTCAGGACGCCCGTCGCCGCCGCAACGCCCGCCGCCAGCGGATCGAAACAGTCGAGCACCGGCTCGACATCCACAGCCGCCGCGACGAGCGCTTCCAGCGCCGCGACGCCGACCGCGACGCCGACCGCAACGCCGACGCCGAAACCGACGCCGCCCAGCCTGCGGATCGTCCCGGCGAGCGGCCACCACTACTACTGCCTCACGAGCGCCGAACTCGTGCGCAGCCATGCCGGCCACCTACCCAGGGGCCTCGACTACTGCGCGTCCTCGGCCGCGCTGCTGCTCGCCCGGGACAAGGGCGTCAGCAGCTACACCGCTGTCTCGCTCGGACAAGCCCAGGCGCTCGCGATCCAGATGCCCGTGTACCGGGGCAACGCGATCCCGCACACCGCGTTCGGACGCGCCGCCGCGTCCGTCGGATGGCTGCGCGAGGTGCTGATCCCGGCAGTCATGCTGCAGCAGGTGCTGCACGGGCACCCTGGCAACGCCGTCAGCCTGCGCTACCGCAACTCGAACGTCGTCTTCACCAGCGGAGCTCCACAGAGCGGCGCCCAGAGCAGCACGGCCAGCCTGCACAACGGATGGACGGTGACCAGCTTCGCCGTCCCCGCCAGCGTGGACGTGCTCTCCAACGGGACCGCGCTCGCGGTGCTGATCGGGGGCATCCTGCTGAGCGCACTGCTCGGCCTGCTGATCTTCGTGCTCGGCGCGCCGCGCCGCGCGGCGCCCGCCGTCAAGACCCGCACAGTGCCCAACGTCGACCTCTACGACGGCCTCACCGGTCTCCCCAACCGAGCCCTCACACTCGACCGCGCCGAGCGCATGGTCGCGCGTGCCGGGCGCCAGTCCGGGATGCTCGCCGGCGCGCTGTTCATCGACATCGACTGGTTCAAGGACGTAAACCTGAAGCTCGGCGAGGCCGCCGGCGACCAGCTGCTGACGATCGTCGCCGAAAGACTCGAGCATGTGGTTCGCGGCGGTGACACCGTCGGGCGACTCGGCGGCGACGAGTTCGTCGTGCTCGTCGAGTCAGCAGCCCGCGGAGTGCGGCTGGACTCGCTCGCCAGGCGCATCATCGAGTCGCTGCACAAGCCCGTCGAACTCGATGACTTCGGCCCGAGCTTCTTCGCCACCGCCAGCATCGGCGTCGCGTTCGGCCGCTACGAAACCCCGGAAGACCTGCTGCGCGACGCGCAACTCGCGCTGTTCGCAGCCAAGGCCGCCGGCAAGGACCGCTACACGCTGTTCAACGCCAACATGCGCTCCGTCATCGAGAGCCGCGCCGTGCTCGAGGCCGAGCTCAACACCGCACTGCAGGAAAAACAGTTCTTCCTGCTCTATCAGCCGATCTGCGATCTCGCCAGCCACAAGGTCGTCGGCCTTGAGGCGCAGATCCGCTGGAGCCACCCGAAGCAGGGCGTGCTCGCACCCGACGACTTCATCCCGCTCGCCGAGGACACCGGGCTGATCGTGCCGATCGGCCGCTGGGCGCTCGAAGAGGCCTGCAACCGCGGCGCCGCCTGGAACGTCGGCGGCCCACGGGTCGGAGTATCGGTCAAGATCTCCGAGTACCAGCTAGCTCGCGACGGCTTCGCCACCGACGTGCGGCGCGCGCTGCAGCAGTCCGGAATCGAGCCGTCGCTGCTGACGCTCGAGATCGACGAGACGACCGTCATGCGCGACCTCTCCGCAACCGCCGATCGCCTCGAGCAGGTCAAGCGGCTCGGCGTGCGGATCGCAATCGACGACTTCGGCGGCAGCGGCTACGCGCGCCACTCCGACCTGCAGCGCATGCCACTCGACGCGCTCAAGGTCGACCGCAACTCGCTCGCCGCCTCAGACGGCGAGGACTACCGCAGCTGGCTGATGGAGGCGATCCTCGTCGTCGGCCACGAACTCTCCCTCAGCGTGATCGCCACCGGCGTCGAGTCACAAGATCAACTCGTCAGCCTGCAAGCGATCGGCTGCAGCATCGCCCAGGGCCCGTTCATCGGCAAGCCGATCCCCGTCGACGCCGTCGAGAGCTTGCTCGGCGGCGGCTTCCCCGTAGCGCGTCCCGCCGTCCCCGCCCCCGGCGCCGCCGCTCCTGCCCAGGCTCCCGTCCCTGCGACGGTCGGCGCGACCGCCACAGCCGTTCAGGCAGCCCCAGCAAGTCCCGGCGCGCCGGCTAGCCCGACAGCGGCGACGGGCACCAAAGCCCCGGCCCCGGCACGCCCCACGACGCCGGCGAGCTCGAAGGCACCGGCTGCTCCGAAGACACCGGCAGCTCCGAAGGCACCGCCCAACCCCGCGACTCCTGCAAGCGCGACCCCTGTGACGAAGGGCGCCCCAGCCGTGAAGGCCGCTCCGGCCCCGAAGGCCGCCCCGGCCCCGCCTGCCCGGCCGGCCGATCCCTCGAGCCCCAGCGACCCGACGCGTCCCGCTCAGTAGGAGACGCGCTCGCTCACGAAGCGTCCGCCCGCCGCGCAGCGCGGCGATCGCGCAGCATCCGCCGGCCGACCACGTCGCCGGCCGCCGTCGCCAGCCAGATGATCAGCGTCGCCAGCACGTACGTCTGAATGCCGTGGATGCTCATCCCGCTGACAATCGCGTTGACGATGATCAGCGACACGATCGTCGAGGCAAGCGCGAGCAGCCCCGCCAGCGCGATCGATGGCTGGCGAACGAGCACACGCAACGCCAGCAACTGCACCACAATGTGAACCAGCCAGAACAGCAGACTGGCCTCGATCAACGCCGTCGTGTCGATCGAGAATTTGTTCAGCACAGCGCTCGACACAAGGATGCCCACCGCAACCGCCGCAAGCGAAGTGCCGAAGCGAATCCCCCAACGCGCGAGCATCCGCTGATCCTACTCCGCGCCCCGACACCCTCACCGCACGCAGCTACTCACAGCCGCGCAACCCCTCCTATCAGTAGTAGTCCTCGACCGTCATCGACCACCGTGCCGAGTCATGGCCGCCGGACACCAGCAGACGGTAGAGACCCGGACCGCTGTCGAACGTGTGCGTCTGCGAGCTCCCTTCGCCCAGTTCAAAGCCGCCGCCGCTCGACTCGCCGTGCAGGTTCTCCGCTTCCGCGCTCGGTCCGAAGCACACCAGCAGCAGCGTGCACGTCCCTTCGTAGTCCATGCTGTAGCGCACCCTCCAGCGGCTGCCCAGGATCCGAAACGGCACCGAGCGGCCGTCGTCGACGCCCGAGAAGCTCGTCAGCGCCCGCCAGCGCGGCGCCTCCGCCACGCTCAGCGCGACCGTCGATCCGTGCGGCACGCTCGTCGCCGCACGCGGTGACTGGTGCGTCACCACGCCAGGCTTCGATCCAGGCGCCGCCACCAGCGTCACCCCGTAGCGCAAGCCCGCATCCGCGATCTCCGCTCCCGCCGACGACGACCGCTCGCCAACCACGCCCGGCACCCTCACCGGCCGCGGACCCGCGCTCAGCACCACGCGCACCGTCGAGCCCGCCGCCGTGCGCGTACCCGGGGACGGTTGCTGCGCGATCGCAATTCCCGTAGCTGTCGTTTCCGAGTGACGCGTCGAGAACGCCGGCCTCACGTGCAAGCGCTCCGCGCGCGCCTCGACGCCTCCGCGGGGCAGGCCGCGCAGCTCCGGGACCGTCGTGCTCGCGCTGCCGCCGCCGATCGCCAACACGGCCAGCAGCACCGCCGCGATCAGCACAGCAGCGAGTGTGGCGATCAGCAGGCGGCGGTTGCCGCGCAGGCGCGGCGCGCGATCTCCCGGACGCGGTCGCGAAGGCGGCTCGGAGGGCCGGACGGACCCATCATCACCGCGCGGCTGGACCCTCGTGCGAGTCGCGGCCAGGTTGATCGTCTCGGCTCCCGCCAGGTCGATCGTCTCCGGCTCCCGCATCACGAGCGTCTCCGACGACGATCGCTCGGCCGCCTGCTCAGAGGGGTCGTCCTCGGCCGACGCGCCGGGCGTGCCTGTCGCAGGTGCCGGGCCGGCGGCGGATGCCAGATCGGTCGCGGATGCCGGGTCGGTGGCAAAGGCCGGGCCAGCTGCCTGCAGGGCGGCGGCCATCGCCGCGCCGTCCGGGAAACGGTCGGCCGGCTGCTTGGCGAGCGCGCGATCGACCACCTCGCGCAGCGCCCGCGGAACGCCAGGCGGGAGCGGCGGCGGCTCGTCCTGAACATGACGCAAGCCCAGCTCGACCGGAGAGCCGTCAACGAACGGGGGCCTGCCCGCGAGCATCTCGTACAGCACCACCCCCGCGCTGTACACATCCGTCGCCGACGTCGTCGCCCTTCCGCGCGCCTGCTCCGGCGACATATAGCGCGGCGTGCCCGCCACCGTCGCCGACAGCGCCTGCGAGGTCCCCTCGGCGAGCCTCGCCACGCCGAAGTCGCCGACCTTCACAATCCCGTCGCTGCTCAACAGCACGTTCGCCGGCTTCACATCGCAGTGCACCACCCCCTGCGCGTGCGCGCTCGCCAGCGCGCGACACAGCTGCTCGGCGATCGCACGGGCCTCCGCCGCCGGGAGCGGACCACGGTGCAGGCGCTCGGCGAGACTCTCTCCCTCGACCAGCTCCGCCACGTAGTACGGGCCCTCCTCCGCATGGCCGATGTCGAAGATCTGCACGATCCCCGGGTCGCTCACGCGCGCCAGCAGCTGCGCCTCGCGCTCGAAGCGCTCCACCCACGCGCTGTCCTCAGCCCACCACGGCTTGATCACCTTGACCGCCACCGCCCGCGCGAGGCGCCTGTCCAGCCCTCTGTACACCCGTCCGAACGCGCCCTCGCCGATCACCGCGTGCAGCTCGTAGCGCTCGTCCAGCGCGCGACCCGCTAGGTCTGGGGTTCGCAGCATTGATACGAGTATTCCGCGCGGGCGGGGAAACGGGCGCACGCGTGCAGCTGCCGCGTCAACCGCAAGACCAACTATCATGAAGATGTTCATGAACCAGCCTATGCCGATTCGATAGTCCATGCCCATCCGAGTCCCCAAAGCCACCCTCAACCACTTGGAGTTCGCACCGCTCAAGGTAGCGGTGGCTCAGGTGAGGTACAGCCCAGTACACGCGATCGGCAACAGGGACTTGGTGTCCGCGTTCGAGTCGCAACTCGACCCGCGATACGTACCGGGGACTCCCGAAGCTGCTCAGACGTTCACCGTCCAGATTGGCCCCGGTCCCGGGCCCTCATCGGCTGCGTCCGCCGCTGCGACCGACACGGTCTGGCCATTCAAGGACAACGAGCGCGGCTATGCCGTCTCGCTTGGCCATGCAAGCCTCGCCGTTGAGGCCGACCCGAGCTACCTCGACTTCCCTCAATTCCTCGAGGAGTTCAGGACGGCAGTCACGGCATGCGCAGAGATCTTTCAGCCCAAGCGTGAGATGCGCCTCGGGCTGCGCTACATCAACGAAATCCACGATGACCGCCTCCGAGGCGACATCCGCACGATCATCAATCCGAAGCTGGTGTTGCCAGTGGGGACGGCCATCCAGGACGGCCTTCTCAGAAGCTTTGGAGAGCTCCGTGTCAAAGAGCCGCTCGGCACCTTCGTCATCCGTCACGGCTTGGTGGAGGACGCTTCTTATCTTCTCGACTTCGACTATTTCTCCGTTACCGAACGTGCCTTCCTACCTACGGACCTGATAGCAACGATCGAAGGGTTTCATGAGCTGATTGAGCCATTCTTCGTGTGGACGCTCACAAAAACATACCTCGCCGAGCTGAAGCGCACGAGCGAGCGGTAACATGCCACTAGACCTCACTCCTGCCGTCACGGGCTGTCTCCGCTACGTCGAGAGCGAGGCCCTCGTGATAGACGACTGGCTCGGCGAATTGGCCACCGGTGACGAGTATGGCGGCGCGTTTGTCCTCGCAAAGGTAAGCCTCGCGGGAATGTGGGGCATCGAAGTCCACGAGGTGACAGTCGTCACCCAAACAATGAAGAAAGAGGCTGACCGGGCTGACCGGTCGTTGCAGGGGTTGGCCGCAACGCTCGCTCGAGAGTCTCCTGCGGTCGAGGTTGGGCGACCAGTCGTCCCAACTCTAACCGGGGACCTACTGGAAGACGTACGCGCCGTTAGCGGACTGACGCTAGGGCAGATTGCTCAGGCAACCGGCGTTAGCGAGAGGGCCGTGGCAACTTGGCGAGCCGGTTCCATACCACGACACCGTGAAGAGTTTTTAAGCAGTTGCGTGCAATTGGCCTGGGTCTCGTGGGAGGGCTGGGACCGTCCGGCGTTCAACGCTGGCTAACGACGGGCGCTCCGACCCGACTGGTACGTCTCGCTGCTGGCGACATCGAGCCTATTGTCGCCGAAGCACGCGCGTACGAAACCTCTCCCGCAACCTAGATGGTTAATTTGGCACCACTGGTGCAGATTCCCGTCCTGCGTCGAGACGTCACCGTTTACTACAGGCAGGTGTGGATTCCCCCGGACGGCTCACCGCCCGATCCTTTTATGATGAGGGCCAACGAGGGTCGCTGGCCGACTGACTGGACGCTCTATACGGCGACAACGCCAGCCGTGGCATGGGCGGAGTACTGCCGACACCATCCGCGAGACATAGCGGGTGCGGATCCGACAGGCGGCGTCGGGCTCGACGAAGCTGGTTTGGCGGGGTTGGGGGCGCTCGAGCTCAGCGTCGCAGCAAGAGCGCTGTTCGAGCTCGACCTGGTGTTCGATCGCCTCGCCGATCTAACGAGCCCGTGGGCGCTGGAGCTCCTGACCCGGGCGGGATTTGACACACACAGCTTCAGAGCTGCTCCCCCGTCGTATGGCGACTGCCCGGAGCTAGCAGCGCTGGCCGACAAGCTCGGCTGGCAGGCCATCCTAGTGCCGTCGGCCGCGTGGCCCCTCGCTGACGGGTTCTGTCTACCGGTATTTGACCCCGACGTCACAGGTCTCGATCACCCACGAGAAGCAATGCCGGCCGCACGGCCGTCCGTTGCTTTGGCTGTCGCCACCACCTACGTGGACGGTGACCGGCCGCGCTGGCTCGGCTAACACCGCTTCCATCAAACCCCCAAAGCCACGTACTTGGTCTCCAGATACTCGCCGATCCCCTCGAACCCGCCCTCGCGGCCAAACCCTGATTGCTTCACACCCCCGAACGGCGCGGCCGGGTTAGACACCACACCCTGGTTCAGGCCGACCATCCCTGACTGCAGGCCCTCGCACACACGAAACGCCCGCTCGAGGTCGCGCGTGTACACGTACGCGACCAGCCCGAACTCCGTGCGGTTGGCCGCAGCCAGCGCCTGCTCATCCGAAGTGAACGTCGCGACCGGCGCCACCGGGCCGAAGATCTCCTCGCTCAGCAGCCGCGCATCGTCGGGGACGTCAGCAAGCACGGTCGGCTCGAAGAAGTATCCCGGATAGCCGGGCCCGGATAGGCGTCCGCCGCCCGTCAGCACGCGCGCGCCACGCTCGCGCGCATCGCCGACCAGTTCTGTCACCTTCTCACGCTGCGCCTCGTCGATCAGGGGGCCGACGTCAACCCCCTGCTCGGTGCCGCGACCGACCTTCAGCGCGCCCATCCGCTCGGCCATGCGACCGGCGAACTCATCAGCGATCGACTCATGCACATGGAAGCGGTTGGCCGCCGTGCACGCCTCGCCCACGTTGCGCATCTTTGCAAGCAGCGCGCCCTCCACCGCAGCGTCCAGGTCGGCGTCCCCGAACACCAGAAACGGAGCGTTGCCACCCAGCTCCATCGACACGCGCAGCACCTGCTCGGCCGACTGTTCGATCAGCGAGCGTCCCACCTCGGTCGAGCCTGTGAACGACAGCTTGCGCGTGCGCCGGTCCTTCAGCAGCGGCTCGATCACAGAGCCGGCGCTCCTGGCGGTGATCACGTTCAGCACGCCCCCCGGCAACCCGGCCTGCTCGAGGATCTTGGTGAGCGCGAGCATCGACAGTGGCGTCTGCTTAGCCGGCTTGACGACCATCGTGCATCCAGCCGCGATCGCCGGGGCGATCTTCCTCGTCCCCATCGCCGTCGGGAAGTTCCACGGCGTGACGAACACGCACGGACCGACCGGCTGGCGCATCGTCAGGATGCGGCCCTTGCCCGTCGTGTTGACCATGTAGCGGCCGTGTATGCGCACCGCCTCCTCGGAGAACCAGCGGAAAAACTCAGCCGCGTATCCGATCTCGGCGCGCGACTCGGCGAGCGACTTGCCCATCTCAAGCGTCATCAGCAGCGCCAGCTCGTCGGTCTGCGCGACGATCGCCTCGTACGCTCGGCGCAGGATCTCGCCGCGCTCGCGCGGCGGGTGGACCGCCCACTCGGCCTGCGCGTCCGCCGCCGCCGCCAACGCCGCCAGCGCGTCCTCCGCGTCGCCGTCGGCGACCTCGATCAACGGCTCGGCCGTCGCCGGATCCTCGACCGCGAGTGTCTTTGAGCTGCCCGCCGCTCGCCAGCGTCCCGCGATGTACAGCTCGTTCGGGACCCGTGCGAGCACCGCGCGCTCGCTGGCCGATCTCGGATCGGTGGCGCCAGTCATCCTGCAGCCCTCACGCGACGGGGTTTGGCGCCCGAACGTGAACCCATGGGAGCTCCCCATCTCGAGCGCGACCGCGACCGTGCGCGCCTGCCCGTGTTGCTGTGGGCAATGGTGGCGATCATCGCCTCAACCTATCACCGCCTCCGCAGCGCCCGGCCCGGACGAACGCGCGCCGGCGGCCCGCTGGTAGTGGCGCTGGCGACGCCGCTCGTGGCGCTCGTCGCGCTCTGCCTGGGCGCGGCTGGGGCGGGTGCGTCGACGCTGATGATCGACGGCGCCGGCGAAGGACACGGCGTCGGCATGAGCCAGGACGGGGCGCTCGGCTATGCGCAGCACGGCTGGTCGGATGCCGCGATCCTGACCCATTACTACAGCGCCACCACGATCGGCCAGGCGCCGGCGCACGCTGTCGTGAAAGTACTCGAGGGCTCGCGGGTCGTGAAGGTGCCGCTGGAGCGCTACGTACGCGGCGTGGTGTCCGCCGAGATGCCCTCGTCCTGGCCGATCGCCGCGCTGGAGGCCCAGGCGATCGCCAGCCGCACATACGCGCTGACCGACCATGCGGGCGGCTCGCGCTTCGACGTGTACGCGGACACGCGCTCGCAGGTCTATCGCGGCGTGGCAGCAGAAACGGCGCAAACGAACGCTGCCGTGACGGCGACCGCCGGGCAGATCGTCGAGTACGCAGGCAAGCCCGCAATCACGTACTTCTTCGCCAGCTCCGGCGGGATGACAGAGAACATCGAGGACTCGTTCCTCGGCTCCCAGCCGGAGCCCTGGCTGAAGGGCGTCCCCGATTCCTATGAAGCCCACTCGAGCTGGAAGCTGAGCATGAGCTTCCGCGCGGCGGCCGCGCGCCTGCAGGGCCTGTTCAGGGGCTCGTTCAAGGGCGTAGCGGTGCTCAAGCGCGGCGTGTCTCCGCGCATCGTCGCCGCCGAGGTGCTCGGCTCGCGCGGCGCCACTCGGGTCAGTGGCCCGGAACTCGCGGGCCGGCTCGGCCTGGACAGCACGTGGGCGTACTTCAGCGTCAAGAGCGGCGCGAGCGTCAAGCACGAGCCCGACCACAGCGGCACGGCGCCGTTCACGCCCGTGGCGCCGACGAGCCCGCCGCCGGCCCCGCCGGCCCCGCCCAGCAGCCCGCAGGGCGGCGCCACGGCACCCGTCACGACCGCGACCAGCGGCGGCGCGGCCGCATGATTGCCGTCCGCCTTACGCACACCTACGATGTGCCGATGAGGCTTCGCTCGAACGCGGGGACGTCCGGTCCGAACGCGCGCCACGCGGTGGCACTGCTCGCGTGCGCGGCAACGCTGCTCACGCCGGCGACGCTGCTCGCGCCGGCAAGTGCGCCTGCCTACCACTCGATGGGCACGCGCGGGCAGATCGCGTGGGTGCGCCGAGCGGCAAGCAACTTCGTGTCCGCCGAGCTGGCCAGCAACGGTGCGAGCGCGTGCGCGATCCTCAACGCGCCGCTACGGGCCACCCACAACCACCACACGTGCGCGCAACGCTGGAATGCCAAGCTCGCGCGGCTGCTGCGGGAACCGGGAGGCCGGGCGAGGCTGCGGGCGCAGGCGCATGCGATCCCGTCGGCGGTCGTGGTGGTCCACGGCGACGACGCGTCGATCGAGCTGCCCAGCCCGTTGATGGGTAGCTCCAACCGTTTCGTGTGGAGCGAAAACTGCTGGATGCTGGCCAGCTGAGCGCGAGCGCGTGAGCGCATCAGTCTCCGGCCCGCTGCTGATCGCCGACGTTCCGTGGCTGCTGTACCGGTCGTTCTTCGCGCTGCCCAAATCGATCGTCGGCACCGACGGGCAGCCCGTCAACGCGCTGCTGGGAACCGTGAACGCGATTGTGTCGCTGATCGAGGGGAATTCCCACTCTCGGCTCCCGCGTGGCGTAGTGGCGTGCATGGGCGCCGAGCAAGCGGACTACCGCGTGCAGGCCTACCCCGCCTACCACGCCCACCGCGAGGAGATGCCGGCGGAGCTAGGGGCGCAGTGGCTGAAGGCACCGCAGCTGCTGGAGAGCCTCGGCTGGACGTACGCGACGAGCGCGGACCTGGAGGCTGACGACGTGATGTACTCGTTCGCGCTCAGCGAGCAAGAGCACGGCGGCGAGGCGCTGCTGCTGACCGGCGATCGCGATCTGTACGGAGCGGTCAGCGAGCGTGTCGCGGTGCTCGACCTGCGCAAGGACTCCCCGGCCACGGGTGTCGGGCCGGAGCAGGTACGCGAGCGCTACGACGTCGAGCCGCAGCAGGTGCCGGACTTCATCGCGCTGCGCGGCGATCCCTCCGACGGGCTGCCGGGCGCACCGGGCATCGGCGCGAAGACCGCCGCGCAGCTGCTGCGCGAGCACGGATCGCTGGAGGAGCTGCTGGCCGTCGCAGAGCAGGGCGCGGGCGCGGGCGCGGGCGGCAGCAGCAGCGGCGACGGCGACGGCGACGGCGACGGCGACGGCGACGGCACGCAGAGCAGCGCGCGGGCAAGGATGCAACTGCGCCCACGCACAGCGAAGGCATTGCGCGAGAACGCCGAGCTGCTGCGCACGTTCAAGCGGATCGCGACGCTCCAACGAATCGACGTCGAGCGCCCGGCCGACCACGCGACCGACTTCGCCGGCGGCGCAGTCGCGGCGAGCGAGCTGGGGATGCGCCGGTTGGCCGAGCGCCTGCAGAAGCTCGCGCTGAGCGCGCCCGGCGACCAGGCACGATGACATCGGCCGGGCGAGGACCGTTGCGTCGCTAACGTATGGGCACGATGATGAGCACAGCCGAGCCGATGACCGCGCGCAGCGCCCACTACACGGCGCTGCTCGAGGCAATGGACCGCCAGGGTCCGACCAAGCTGCACGCGAAGGAGCGCGAACAGCTGCTCGAGGCAGCCGACGCGCTGCTGTTCGGCGAGCCCGAGAAGGAGCAGCTGCTGCGCTCAGCGGAAACCCTGATCGAGTCGCTAGAGACGAGCGAGCGCTGGTCGGCCGAGAGCTGCGACCAGCTGCGCGAGCACCTGTACGGCTGCGACGCCCCGTCCACAGCGTCCTGAGCGGGTAACCAACTACGGCGTGAACTTGACGGTGATCACGTCACCGTCAACCATCGGGTAGTCGCGGCCCTCGAGGCGCAGCGTGCCGTGGTCGCGCGCGCCGGCATAACCGCCCGCGTCGAGCAGCTCGCGCCAGCCGATCACTTCAGCGCGCACGAAGCCCTTCTGGATGTCAGTGTGGATCTGCCCGGCCGCGTGCCACGCGGTCAGGCCGTCGCGCAGGTGCCAAGTCTGCGCCGGCTTGGCCTCGCCGGCGGTGAAGAACGCGATCAGCCTGAGCAGCGAAAACGCCCCGCCGACGACCCGCTGCAGGCTCGACTCGCCGGGTGGGCGGGAAAACAGTTGTTCCCGCATCTCGGCCGCTTCGAGATCATCGAGCTCCGATAGCTCCGCCTCGATCCGCGAGGACACCGCGACCGCGCCTGCGCCCTGCGCGGCGGCGTGCTCGGCGACGGCCGCCGGGACGTCCTGCGAGCCCTCATCGACGTTCGCCACGAACAGCACCGGCTTGCTCGTCAGCGAGCCGAGGTCGCGCGCCGCGTTCGGCGCTTCCTCCGGGACCGGCACGCCCCGCGCGGGGCGGCCGGCCTGCAGCTCCTCGATCACCGCCCGCAGCCACGCCTCCTCGGCGATCGCCACACGATCGCCACCGCGGGCCTGTTTGCCGACCCGCTCGACGCGCCGTTCCGCGGTCTCGAGGTCGGCGAGCACGAGCTCGGTCTCGATCGTCTCGATGTCCGCCAGCGGATCGACGCGGCCCTCCGGGTGGATCACGTTCTCGTCGCCGTGCGCGCGCACCACGTGCACGATCGCATCGGTCTCGCGGATGTTCGCCAGGAAGCGGTTGCCCAGCCCCTCGCCCTCGTGCGCGCCCGCCACCAGCCCGGCGATGTCGTGAAAGTCGATCGTGTCCCACACGATCTCCGACGCGCCGACCGTTGCCGCCACCTGCTCCATGCGCTCATCGCGCACGGGCACGACCGCGACGTTAGGCTCGATCGTCGTGAACGGGTAGTTGGCCGCCTCCGCACCCGCTTTCGTGAGCGCGTTGAACAGCGAGGACTTGCCGGCGTTGGGCATGCCGACGATGCCGATTCGGGTGCTCATCGCTCAGACCATCAGCCGGGGAGGCCGAGTACGAGCGCCAAGGCGTCGTCGAGGGTCGCCATCTCGCCGTGGCTCAGATGACCGAGGGTCCCGGCGAGCACCTGCACGTCGACAACCCGCAGCTGATCGACGAGCACTCGTGTCGGCGTGCCGGCGAGGTCGATCGTGGGACGAAACGTAGCCGCCGCCGCGGAACGCGAGGTTGGAGCGACCAGCACAGTGCTGAGGTCGAGCAGCTCATCCGTCTGCACGACGACCCCCGGTCTCGCTCCCTGCTGCTCGTGACCTCGTGCCCGACGAGGTGCCGTCAGTCGCACGACTTCGCCGCGGACCATCACTCGGACGGCCAGGCAGGAGCGAGCCCATCGAGCTCGCGACGCAGCTCTGCCAGCTCCGCGCGATCTTTCGGATCGGCGGCCAGCCGCCGCGCCTCCGCTCGCAGCGCGAGGCGCCGCCGGCGGCGCGCATGCGCCTCGGTCAAGGCGCTCCGTACCGCCTCTGAGTCGTTCATCCCTTCCGCGCGCAGCACCGCAAGAGCCGCCTCGGCCTCAGCATCGAGTCGGACATGGAGCGCACGTGACATGAGCCCAATGTACTACAGATCGTGCTACACGGGCCAGATCGTGCTACACGGCCCTGCTGCTCTAACCAAAGCCAACCTGCGACTCGTCGCTGTCGGCGCTGACGTACACGATCTGCGCGAGCGCGACCCTGACCGGTCCGTCCTCGCTTTCGATCTCATGCCAGCCGCTGCCACCGAGCGCCTTGTTGAGCGCTTTCAGATCCTCGTCGCCGACCCGCAGTGCGAGCACCTGCCCGCCGTGGAAACCGATGCTGACGCGCCGCCCGCTCGAGGCCATCAGTGGGCCCCCACTCCGGCCGCCGGCTCGACGATCTCTGTCAGCACACCCGCGCTCGCGCGCGGGTGCATAAACGCTACGCGCGAGCCGCGAATGCCTGCCCGCGGTTGCTCGTCGATCAGCTGCAGGCCAGCCAGCTTGAGCTGCTCGAGGGTCGCGTCGATGTCAGCCACCTGGTAGGCGACGTGGTGCAGCCCCGGCCCCTGCCTGGCGATGAACTTGCCGACGGGCGTGTCAGGGGCGAGCGGGGCGAGCAACTCGACGTGGTTCTCGCCGACGTCCAGCAGCACGGCCTCGACGCCCTGCTCGCTGACGATCTCGCGGTGAGCGAGCACCATCTCGAAGCTGTCGCGATACAGCTCGATCGCGGGCTCGAGCGCCTCGACGGCAACTCCGATGTGGTCGATGCGGCTGAACACGAGCCGCAGTCTATATGCGACCGGGCCCCTCATCGCCGGGAGCCTCGGGTAGCCGGATCGGCGACGGCGCGGGCGGGGGCGCGTGCGGCTCGGCCGCGGCCACCACACGCAGGCCGACCCCGGGCGCCCGCTCCAGGCGCGGCACACCGTCCATGATCCGCTCGATCGAGTCGCGCTCGAGTACCTCGCGCTCGAGCAGCTCAGCGGCGAGCGCATCGAGCTGGCGGCGGTGAGAGACGATCATCCGCTGCGCGGCCCGCCTGGCTTCCTCGATCAGGTCCTGGCGCTCCTCGTCGCGAATCCGCAGCGTCGTCTCGGACAGCCGCACGTCGCCCTCCGGCGAGCGCCCGACGCCGGCCGTGCCCATCGCGTAGTCGTGGACCATCGAGTGGGAGATGTCGGCGACGCGCTTGAGGTCGTCGGAGGCGCCAGTGGTGATCGCGCCGAACACGATCTGCTCGGCCACGCGGCCGCCCAGCAGCACCGTCATGTAGTCGAGCAGCTCCTCGCGCGTCTTCAGATAGCGATCCTCGGCGGGCAGGTTCAGCGTGTACCCGAGCGCGCGCCCGCGCGGGACGATCGAGATCCTGTGCACTCGGTCGACCGACGGCAGCAGCTCGCCGCACAGCGCGTGCCCGGCCTCGTGGTGGGCGACCACACGCTTCTCGTGCTCGTTCAGCACGCGCTTGGACTGCACCCCCGCGATCACCCGCTCGAGCGCCGAGTCGAAGTCGACCATCGAGATCGTCTTCGCGCCGCGCCTGGTCGCGAAGATCGCTGCCTCGTTGCAGATGTTCGCCAGGTCGGCTCCCGTCAGGCCGCTCGTCTGCTGAGCCACGAGCGACAGGTCGACATCCTGCAGGGGCTTGTCGCGCGTGTGCACTTCGAGCACGCCGATGCGCCCGGTGACGTCCGGCGGCACGACGAACACCTGGCGGTCGAAGCGGCCCGGGCGCAGCAGCGCCGGGTCGAGCTTCTCGAGCAGGTTCGACGCGGCGATCACGACGACCCTCCCGCTCGAGGAGAAGCCGTCCATCTCGACCAGCAGCTGGTTCAGCGTCTGGTCCTTCTCACCGGAGATGTCCGCGCCGCGGCGCCCGCCGACCGCGTCGAGCTCGTCGATGAAGATGATCGCCGGTTCGTGCTTACGCGCGATCGCGAACAGCCGGCGGATGCGCGCGGCGCCGAGGCCGGCGAACATCTCGACAAACGACGCGGCCGACTGGGCGAAGAACTGCGCGCCGGACTCGTTCGCGACCGCCTTAGCGAGCAACGTCTTGCCTGTCCCCGGCGGTCCATGCAGCAGTACCCCCTTCGGCACCTTCGCCCCGAGCGCGTGGAACGACTTCGGGTCACGCAGGAACTCGACCAGCTCTTGCAGCTCCGCCTTCGCCTCGTCCACACCGGCGATGTCCGCGAACGTGACCGACTGGTCGGACGTCGGCTTGATGCGCTGCGGCTTGACCCGCGGCATCACCTTCATCATCCGCCACATCATGAAAATCAGCGCCGTGAAGAACACGATCGCGATCACCGGCTCCCAGTTGAGCGCCCAGTTCTGGACTTCCTCAGCGAACGACGTCTGCGGCGCGGCCGCGGGGGCGTTCGCCACCACGTGCGCGTGAACGAGCGCCGCCTGCGTCGCGGCGTGCTTTACGACGGCGTGCCCGACCACCGCGTGCGCAAGCGCCGGATGGGCCGGGGCCGCGTGAATTCCCGCGGCCACATTAGCTCCCGCGGCAGGCGCTTCCGGCGACGTTGAGACAACCGTGCTCAAGCGTCCACCGTCTCCAACTCCACCCTCCATGGCATCGTTTCATTATGCGCGTTTTCGGCGCATATGTCGAGCCGCCGAATTCTCAGCCGAGAACGCGCACAGCGAGATCTCGAAACAGCTGTGTCGCGAACGCCAGGTCGCGAACGTCGATCCGCTCGTCCGCCCCATGGATCAGCGGCGCGCTCTCCAGCAGCGACTGATGACGCTGCGGGAAGAAGCCGTACGCGACGCAGTCGGGAAACGCGAGGCGGAAGTGGCGCGAGTCGGTGAAGCCGGGAAGCACGACCGGAACGGCCTGCGCACCCGGGTCCTGCTCGGCGATCCACTCGGAGATCGTGTCCATCAACCGCGAGGCCACCGGCGAGCGATTGCCGACCACGCGCTCGGTGAACTCAATCCGCCAGCCGCCCGCGTTTTCCTCGCCGAGCACCTCGGCGATCCCCTCGCGCACCTCCCGCTCGCCGAGTCCCGGCGGGACGCGGCAATCGACCCTCAGCTCGGCGCGGCTGGGGATCACGTTGATCTTCTCCGACGCGGCGATCCGGGTCGGCGTGAACGTGACGCCGAGCATCGGCTCGAACATCGTCGCCAGGCGCGCGTCGACGGCTCGCAGGCGCGCGACCGAGCCCTCGGGGTCGTCGGGGTCCTCGCCGATCCCCCGTAGGAACGCCAGCGGCTCCTCGGTCGGCCGGTAGGACGGCTGACCGGCGGCGAAGCGCTCGAGCACCGGGCCCATCTTCAGCAGCGCGTTCTCGCCCATCGCCGGCATCGACGCGTGGCCGGCGATCCCATCGGTCGAGACGATGAAGCGAAACACGCCCTTCTCGGCGCAGCACACGCCGTAACGACGCCGGCCGGCGTAGTCGAACACCGCGCCGCCGCCCTCGTTCAGCAGCATGTCGCAGCGGACCTTCTCCGGGTGGTTGCAGGTGAGCCATTCCGCCCCCAGCGAGCCGCCGGTCTCCTCATCGACGACCGCCACGATCAGCAGCTCGCCGTGCGCCGGGCGCCAGCCCGAGCGCGCCAGCGAGGCCGCGGCCGCGATCTCCGCCGCGACCTGCGACTTCATGTCGAGCGCTCCGCGCCCCCACAGGAAGCCGTCCGCGATCTCCCCCGACCAAGGATCGTGCGTCCACTCCTCGGCGTTCGCCAGCACCGTGTCGACATGGCCGAGGTAGCACAGCGTCGGGCCAGGGCCACCCTCGGGCGTCGGGCCGGGGCCACCTTCGGCCTGCGTCGGGCCGGGGCCGCCCTCGCGCTGCGCCGGGCGTAGCCGCGCGACGAGGTTCGGCCGGTCGGGCTCGGCGCCCAGCAGCTCGCACTCGAATCCCGCGCTGGCGAGGTGGTCGGCCAGGTACTCCTGCGCGGCACGCTCGTTGCCTGGCGGGTTGACCGTGTTGAAGCGGATCAGCGCCGACAGCAGCTGCTCGGCCTCCGCGCCGCCGTCTCCGCTGACTGGTCCCTCACCGCTCATCCCGCACCGCTCATCGGGCAGATCGTACGCCGATCTCCGCGACCTCCTCGCGCGTCAGCGGGTAGTGACAGGCCACACGCGTCCCCGAGCCCTTGTCCTCGAGCACCGGCTCCTGCGTCGAGCACAGCGGCTGCGCCTTCGGACAGCGCGTGTGGAAGCGGCACGCGCTCGGCGGGTTCGCCGGGCTCGGAACGTCGCCGCCGAGCAGCCGGCGCTCGCTGCCGTGTAGCGACGGATCGGCCACCGGCACGGCCGCCAGCAGCGCGCCCGTGTACGGATGCCGGGGGAACTCGTACAGCTGCTCGTTGGGGCCGATCTCGACGATCTTGCCGAGGTACATGACAGCGACCCGGTCGCACATGTGGCGCACGACCGACAGGTCGTGCGCGATGAACACGAGCGTCAGGCCGAGCCGGCGCTGCAGGTCACGCAGCAGGTTCAGCACCTGGGCCTGGATCGAGACGTCCAGCGCCGACACGGGCTCGTCGGCGATCAACAGCTTTGGCTTCAGCGCGAGCGCACGCGCGACGCCGATCCGCTGGCGCTGGCCGCCGGAGAACTCGTGCGGATAGCGGTTGTAGTGCTCGGGGTTCAGCCCAACTGTCTCCATCAGCTCCTTCACCGCGCGTTTGCGCGCGCCCTTCTCGCGCTCCAGGCCATGGATCGCGAACGGCTCGCCGATGATCGAGCCGATCGTCTTGCGCGGGTTCAGCGACGAGTACGGGTCCTGGAAGATGATCTGCACCGCGCGACGAACCGCCTTCAGCTGCGCCCCGCGCTTGCGGGTGATGTCCTGGCCCTCGAACGCGATCTCGCCCGCGCTCGCCTCGAGCAGGCGCATCATCAGCTTGGCCGTCGTGCTCTTGCCGCAGCCCGTCTCGCCGACGATCCCCAAGGTCTCGCCGCGGCGGACCTCGAAGCTGACCCCGTCAACCGCCCTGACCGCGCCGATCTTGCGGCGGATCACGATCCCGCGCGTGATCGGGAAGTGCTTGACCAGGTCGCGTACCTGCACCAGCGCGTCCGCGTCTGTGTCGCGCGTTTGCACGGGCGCCCGCTCGGAGCTCATGAGCGGCGACTCATTCCGGGTCTCCCGTGGCTCTGACCGCGGCCAGCGCCGGCGCCTGCTCGGAGGTCACGCCTGCCTCGTCATTCCGAGTCCGACTCCCCGGGGGTCGCCACCGCGGCCAGCGCCTGCGCCGGCGTGCGCCCTGCGCGCAGCTCCTGCCACAGGCGCCGGCGGGCGTCCGCCTGGAGCAGACAGGCGACCCGGTGCGCCGGCTCGCCCGGCAGCGGCTCGAGCCTGGGGTCGATGCGGGCGTGGTCGGGCAGCGCATAAGGGCAGCGCGTGTGGAAATGACATCCGGACGGCCGGGTGATCAGGCTGGGTGGGTTTCCAGGGATCGGCGTGAGGGCCTCCTCGCGCAAACCGTGGATTGTCGGGATCGACTTCAACAGGCCCCATGTGTACGGATGCTCCGGGTCCGAGAACAATGCCGTCGCGGACGCCATCTCGAACGATTCGGCCCGCGTACATCACAGCGATCTCGTCGGCCATCTCCGCGACCACCCCGAGGTCGTGGGTGATGATCACGATCGCCATCCGCAGTTCGCGCTGCAGGCGTTCCAGCAACGCCAGGATCTGCGCCTGGACGGTCACGTCCAGCGCGGTCGTCGGCTCGTCCGCGATCAGCAGCTTAGGCTCGTTGACGAGCGCCATCGCGATCATCGCCCGCTGACGCATCCCGCCGGAGAACTCGTGCGGGTACTCGTCGACACGCCTCGCCGGATCGGGGATCCCCACAAGCCCCAGCAGCTCGATCGCGCGCTCGCGCGCTCGCCGCTTGGAGATGTCCTGGTGCGCGAGCACCGCCTCGATCAGCTGCGCACCGACGCGGTACAGCGGGTGCAGCGCCGACAGCGGATCCTGGAAGATCATCGCGATCTCGTTGCCACGGATCGCGCGCAGCCGCGCTTCTGGGAGCGTCACGAGATCCTGGCCGTCAAACAGGATGCGACCGGAGATCCGCGCGCCCTGCCGGCGCGTCAGGCCGAGCGTCGTCAGCGAGGAGACGGTCTTGCCCGACCCCGACTCGCCGACAATCCCCAACGTGCGCCCGCGCTGGACCTCGTAGCTGATGCCGTCGACCGCGTGCACGACGCCGTCTTCGCCCGGGAACTCCACGCGCAGGTCCTCCACGCGTAGCAGCGGCTCCGCCTGCGATGAGGACGCGGCAGCGCTCACCGCGGACACCCACCCGGTGTGCCACCTAGCGTGCCACCTGGCGTGCGGATCACGAGTAGCGCACTCTTGGGTCGAGATACGCGTACGCGATGTCCACGACGATGTTGGCGAGGATGATGAACATCGCCGCCAGCAGCACCGTGCCCTGCACGACCGAGAAGTCCGACTGGATGATCGCCGCGTACGCCAGCCTGCCCACGCCGGGGATGTTGAACACGACTTCCACCAGCAGCGCGCCTCCCAGCAGCGTGCCGATTTCCAGCCCCACGAGCGTGACCAGCGGGTTGATCGACGAGCGCACGCCCTGGCGCACGACCGCACGCTCGCTCAGGCCCTTCGCCCGTGCGGTGCGGATGTAGTCCTCGTCCATCGCCTCGATCAGGCTGCCGCGCATCAAGCGCGCGAAAACGGCAGCCGCCCCCGAGGCGAGCACGAACCACGGCATGATCAGCGACGTGAACCATCTCCAGGGGTCGGTCGTGATCGGCGTGTAGCTGCCAGCGCCCGGGAAGATCTGCCACTTGCCGATGTCCTGCGCGAACAGGAACAGCGCGATCAGCCCGAGCCAGAATTCGGGAGCCGAGACGAGCACCAGCGCCGTGCCCATCGCCGCGCGATCCATCCACGAGTGGCGCCGCAGCGCCGACAGGATCCCGACCCCGAACCCGCCGATCACCCACAGCACCGCCGCACCGACCGTCAGCGAGATCGTGGCCGGCAGGCGTTCCGCGATCAGGCTCCTGACCGACTCCCGGCTGTAGTAGCTGTAGCCGAAGTCGAAGTGCAGGAACACGCGCTTCAGGTAATCCCAGAACTGCACCCTCAGCGGCTTGTCCAGGCCGAGCACGCGTTCGATTTCGTGGATCAGCTTCGGCTGCGGGTCGCGCCCAGCGCGCAGCACCGCCGGGTTGCCGGTCGGGAAGATCCGGAACAGGACGAACGTCAGCGCGCACACAATGATCAGCAGCGCGACCCCCCACAGGATCCTGCGGATGATGTAGGCCGTCATCAGCGACGACGCCGTACGTAGGGGCTCCACCACACGGGAGCCCCTACGCCACGGCCTCCATCTACTTCAGCGAGGTCCAGTTGTAGTCCCACTGGCCCACGTTCCACAAGTCGCCCACGCCGGCCACTTCGCTGCCCTCGATTTGCGGCTGCTTGTCCCAGTCGAACGGGATCGCAGCGGCCTGCTTGACCAGTTCTTCGTCGATCTTCGCCCACGCGCTCGCGCGTGCCGACTGGCCCTGGACGGTTTCCGCGGCCGACATCGCCGCGTTGATCTGCGGCACGTTCGTCTGGCTCCAGTTGACGTTGCCGGTCGAGCTGATGAACTTCCCGTTGAACGTGATGTTCAGCACCGTCTGCGGGTCCGCGAAGTCGGCCGCCCAGCCGATGCTCGGGCAGACGTCGACCTCTTCCTTCGGAACGCCGCAGTACTTCCCGTACATCGTCGCCGATTCGACGAGCGTGAATTTGGTCTGGAAGCCGAGGTTCTTCAGCGTCTGGTTGACGATTTCAGCGTCCTGTTCGGCCGGGCTGCCGCGCGAGCCGACCACCTCGAGCGTCTTGGGGCCGGTGTACTTGCCGCTCGGATAGCCAGCAAGCCTCATGTACTTCTCGGCCACCACCGTGTTGCCTTCGGGGTGTTCGTTGTAATCAACCTGCGGACCCTTCAGACCACCCGCCTGCTCGAAGCCCGGGATCGTCGGGAAGATGAAATGCGTACCCACGGTCGTCACGAGCTCACCACCGCGCGCCTTGTTCATCGCCGTACGGTTGAGCGCCGCCCACACCGCCCTGCGCAGGTTGACGTTCGAGAACAGCCCAACCTTGTTGTTGACGGCGATGTAGTGGCTTCCCGCTCCCGGCGAGATCTCAAGCTGCTGCCTGAATTTTTCCGCCGACAGACGGACGCTCGCCTGCGCCGGCGGTTCGTTCTCGACGACGTTCGTGCCTTCCAGCACCTGGCGGCCGATCACCGTGTTCGTGCCGCCGATCTTGATGTTGATCTGGTCGAGGTAAGCCGGGCGGAAGTCCGTCTTTGAGTTCCAGTTCGGGTTACGCACGAGCGTCGCCGACTGGCCCGGGATGTAGCCGATGCCGAGCACCTTGCCTTGAGCGTCGTTCTTCAGCATGTACGGACCGGTCGCCACCTGGTAGTTGGCGTAGTCGGTCGGCTTGCTGCGGTCGAACTTTTCCGCGTAGGACTTCGGCACTGCGGCCGTCAGCGGCAGCACCAGCGCATCCGCCACCAGCTGACCCTTCGGTTCGCTCAGATGCAGGACAATCGTGTGACTGTTCGGAGTCTGGATCCCCTTGATCGGCCCACCGGTCGCCTTGGGCGCACCTTCGACCGCCTCGAAGTAAGACTGGAAGTACGGGTTCGCGACGTTCGGATTAGCGCCGCGCTCGATCGCGTACGCGACGTCTGCGGATGTCACTTCCCTGTTGACCGGCGGGCTGAAGTGGATGCCCTGCTTCAGGTGCACGGTGACCGTCTTGTTATCAGGCGTGATTTCGGCCGGCGAGTCGGCCATGTCGGGGGTCGGTTCGGTCGCCGTGTTCGGCTTGTTCGAATACAGCGGCCGTTGGGTCGCGAACACAACCTCGTAGTCGATCGAGTAGTAAGCGATCCCCGGGTCGAGGCTTTCGAAGTCCGATTCGTTGAGCACTTGCAACGTACCGCCGCGTTTGCCGCCGGTCAGCGACTCCGTGGTCGGGCTTTGGAACCCGCCAGTGCTGACGCCGCCGGCCCCGCTCGCCGCGCTGCGCGAGCTGTTTGAGCTGCTCGAGCCGCAGGCGGCCAGCGCGAGCGCCAGCACAGCCGTTAGCGCGACGGCAACGGCCGTCCTGATCGACTTCATTCCTCGCCTCCTGTTTGGTGTCTCGGTTGCCCTCATCCGGCGGTCCTCGGGTTGAGGGCATCTCTCAGCCCGTCGCCCAGCAAGTTGAAGGCCAGCACGGTCGACAGCAGCGCTGCCCCCGGGAAGACCATGTACCACCACGCGGTGTTGAAGATCGGCGTCGCGGCCGCGATCATCTGCCCCCAGCTGGCCGTCGGCGGGCGAACGCCCACTCCCAGGTAGGACAGGCCCGCCTCGATCAGGATGTTGAACGGGATCTGCAGGCTGGCGTAGACGATGATCGGCGCCGCCAGGTTGGGCAGGATCTCGCGGAACATGATCCGTACGTCCGACGCGCCGAGCGCGACCGACGCTTCGACGAACTCGCGTTCGCGCAGCGACAGCACAAGGCCGCGGACGATCCGTCCGATGAACGGCCAGGTCGCCAGCGCGATCAGGAAGATGATCACCCCGATGCCAGGCTGGATCAGGCCTTTCGCGCAGCCCTTGACGCCGCACGCGGCGCCAATCCCCAGCCCCAGCAGCAGGATCGGGATCGACAGAAAGACATCCATCGTGCGCGACAGCAGCGTGTCGATCCAGCCGCGGTAGAAGCCCGCGAGCATCCCGACGCTGACCCCGATCACGGTCGATATCGCGGTGCCGAGCAGGCCGACCTGCAGCGACACCCGCGTGCCGTAGATCACGCGCGAGGCAACGTCGTGGCCGAGCGGGTCGACGCCGAACGGGTGCGCCGCCGTCGGTCCCAGCGGCGATCCGAAGGAGTCGGTCAGGTTGAGGTTCTGCACGCTCGGCCCTGGAAGTCCGAGCACGCTGACGACGAGCGGGGCCGCGAACGCGATCACGATCAGCAAGCCGATGTACGCGAGTGACACCAGCGCGACCCGGTCCTGGCGCAGGCGACGCCAGAACAGCTGCCACGGCGTGCGCGCGGCCACGTCCCCGCCGACGTCGAAGATCTCGAGGCCTCCACGCGGACCCGACAGGGCCTCGGCGCCGCCCACGCTCATCGCGGCGGCCCCCGATCCGGGCGAGGTTGTGACTTGGCTGCGTAAGGCACCGGATGTATACGTTCGACGGGCCTCCGCGGGCGACCTGCTCGAAACGCGAGACACCTCTGGGAGAGGCGCGATACTGAGGCGGGTGGATACGCTTTTCGATCAGGGCCCAGGCGGGGATCCGCCCCCGGGAGCCAGCGGTCCGGACGGTGCCAGTGGTCCGGACGGTGCCGGCGGAGCGGGACCGAGCGGGCAGGAGCGCCCGCTGGCGGTTCGCGCCAGGCCCCGCAGCCTCGAGCAGTTCGTCGGGCAGTCGCACCTGCTCGCCGGCGGCTCGGCGCTGCGGACGGCGATCGAGCAGGGCCATCCGCACTCGATGGTGCTGTACGGGCCGCCCGGGTCGGGCAAGACGACGCTCGCACGAATCGTCGCCGAACGCTCGAACGCAGCATTCGAGGAGCTGAGCGCGGTCGCTGCCGGGCGCGCGGAGGTGCGCGCAGTGATCGAGCGCGCGGCCTATCGCCGCGATACTGGGGGCGGGGCTGCCGGGACCCCGACGATCCTGTTCCTCGACGAGATCCATCGTTTCAACAAGGCTCAGCAGGATGCACTGCTGCCGGCCGTCGAGGACGGTCTGATCACGTTGATCGGCGCCACCACCGAGAACCCGGCGTTCGAGGTCAACGACGCGCTGCTGTCGCGCGTGCGCGTGTACGCGCTGCAGGCGCTTACGCCGCAGGAGGTCGAGACCGTGCTGCGGCGCGCGGTCGCCACGGCGATCGCGTTGGACGGGACGGCGATCGATGACGACGCGTTCGCCTTCCTGGCGGCGCGGGGCGAAGGCGACGCGCGTACCGCGCTGAACGCGCTCGAGCTGGCTGTCGAGACGGCCCGCGAGCTGGGCGAGGATCGCGTCGGCTTGGAGCGGGTCGAGGACGCGCTGCAGCGGCGAGCGGTGCTGTACGACAAAGGCGGCGACCGCCACTACGACTACATCTCCGCGTGGATCAAGGCCACGCGCGGCTCCGACCCGGACGCGTCGCTGTACTACCTGGCGGTGATGCTCGAGGGCGGCGAGGACCCACGGTTCATCGTGCGGCGGATGATCATCCTCGCATCCGAGGACGTCGGCAACGCCGACCCCGGCGCACTGTCGGTGGCGACCGCCGCCGCCGCGGCGGTCGAGCACGTCGGCCTGCCGGAGGCGCGCTACGCGCTGGCGCAGGCGGCGATCTACCTGTCGCTGGCGCCGAAGTCAGACGCAGCCGGGCGTTCGCTGTCGGCGGCCCAGCAGCACGTGCGCGAGCACGGGGCCGGTGCGGTTCCCGCGTGGCTGCGCTCGGGGCCCCGCCCCGGGCAGGACCGCGGTGGCTATGACAACCCGCATAACCACCCCGGGCACCTCTCCTCGCAGGAGCTGCTCCCGGAGGGCGTCGTCGGGGCGCGCTTCTACGAGCCGGACGAGGCCGAGGCCGAGCTGTCGACGCGCCTTCAGCGAATTCGCGAGGCACGCAGCTCACAGGCGCGATAATCGCTTTCGATGAGCGCGCCTGGAAGCGAGACCTCGACATACACGCAAGCGGAGCTCACGGCGCGCGACCTCGCCACCGGGGTGGCGCTCGGAAGCGTGCCGCTGACCCCGCCCGAGCAGGTCGAGCAGGTGGTCGAGGAGGTGGCGAAGGTGCAGCCGCTGTGGGCGCTGCTGCGCGTGCAGGACCGCGCGCGGTACATGGGCAGGATGGCGCAGGCGGTGATCGATGACTTCGACGAGCTGCAGGAGGCCCTCGCGCGCGAGCAGGGCCGGCCGCGCGGGGAGATCGCGGCGCTCGAGCTGCTGGCCGCGATCGACGCGCTGAAATGGGTCGCCGACGATGGAGCGGACATGCTCGGCCCACGGCGGGTCGGGATCAACCGCTCGCTGACGCTCGCCAAGCGGGCGAGCATCGCGTTCGAGCCGTACGGGGTGCTCGGCGTGATCGGCGCCGGCAGCGCGCCGTTCGCGCAGCCGCTGGGGCAGATCGCTGGAGCACTGCTGGCCGGCAACGGCGTGATCTTCAAGCCCGCGCTGCGCGCCAGCCTGGCAGCCGAGCGGATCGCTCGGGTACTGGCGCGCGCGGGCCTGCCCGAGGGGCTCGTGCGGGTGGTGCACGGAGCCGCCGACGTCGGCGTCGCGCTGGCGCAGTCGCACCTCACCAAGATCCTGTTCACCGGCTCCCCCGCGGTCGGTCGCGTCGTCGCACGTGCGTGCGTCTCACGCGAGAAGGAGGTCACGGTCGAGCTGGGCGGTAAGGACGCGATGCTGGTGCTCGCCGATGCCAACCTCCCGCGCGCGGTCGCCGGAGCGCTGTGGGCGGGCTGCGCCGGCGCCGGGCAGGCGCGCGGTTCGATCGAGCGCGTGTACGTCGTCCGTGAGGTCTACGAGCGCTTCCTCGCGGGCCTTGTGCGAGGAGCGCAGGCGCTGACGGTCGGCGACCCCGCGGACCCGCGCGTGCAGGTCGGGCCGCTGGCGTCCGTCCGCCGGGCCGAGCACGTCAGCACCTTGGTCGAGGGGGCAGTGGCCGCGGGCGCGCGCCTGCACTGCGGCGGGCCGGTCAGCCCGCCCGGGTGCGACGCCGGCGCGTTCTATGCGCCGGCCGTGATCACCGGGGCGACACTCGAGATGGGCGTGCTGCGCGAGCCGATCGACGGACCGGTGCTAGTCGTCGTGGCGGTTGACTCGATCGACGAGGCGATCGCGCTGGCCAACGACGGCGACTACTGCCTCGGTGCGTCCGTGTGGACCGCCGACCGCTACCAGGGAACGCGGATCGCGCGTGAGCTGCACGCGGGCATGGTGTGGCTCAATGACCACCTCCCTGGGCCGACCGTCTCGCGCGGGCCGTGGGGCGCAGCCGCGGGCGGCGGCCTCGGGCGGACGCTCGGGCAGGCCGGCCTGCGGGCGTGCGCGCAGGAGAAGCTGATCACCTGGGATCCCCCAAGCACGCGCGGCCTGTGGTGGGGGCCATACGACGCCACAAGCGTGAAGGCGATGCGCTCGATGGCCAAGTTCCGTTCCGGGCGCGAGGCCGACCGCGACCACGCCTGGCGCGAGGGCGCGGTGGCATTGGCGCGCGTGGGCGCACGCGTTTTCGGGCGCGGGCTGGCGCGGTAGACAGCCGCTCCGGGGAAATCAGGGTCGTTCGGGGGCGTTGTCCGTCGTTCGGGGGCGTTGTCTGTCGTTCGGGGGCGTTGTCCGTGTGTGTGTGTGTTCTTTTTTGCGCAGCGGTAGCCAATGTATATACGGAGCCAGGCAATACTCGCGGCGAGGACATTCCTGTAGATACGTTTGCTATCGCAGTTCGTTTTTGGGTACACCACCCACCCACTCTCTCGAGCAGTTGACGGCGCGACGCCTGCACTACCCTTGAGCGATGCCCGCCCAGGCCTATGCAGGCAAGGAGTGCGTCTGTCAGCTGCGCAGGGGGATCTGCGACCAGAGCTGCGTGCAGGGGATGCTCGACACGCCGTTCTACATCGCCTGCCTGAAGCTCAGCGGACGCCGCTGCTTGGTGATCGGCGGCGGCGAGATCGGCTTGGAGAAGGTCGAGGGGCTGCTTGCTTGTGGCGGCGAGGTGACGCTGATCGCCCCCGACGCCGAGCCAGCGCTTCAGGAGTACGCGCGCGAGGGCTCGATCCACTGGGAGCAGCGCGCGTACGCCGGCGCCGCGGACCTCGAGGGCGCTTTCATGGCAATCGCGGCAACCAACGACACCGACGTGAACATCGCCGTGTTCGACGACGCGGAGCGTCGCGCGATGCTGGTCAATATCGTTGACGTGCCGCCGCTGTGCAACTTCATCCTGCCGGCGATCGTGCGCATGACGCCGCTGGCGATCGCGATCTCCACCGCGGGCGCATCGCCTGCGCTGGCCAAGCGCATGAAGCGCGAGATCGAAGGGCAGTTCGGCGAGCCGTACGCGCGGCTGGCGGTGCTGCTCAACGAGGTGCGCGGGTGGGCCAAGGGCACGCTGCCCACCTACCAGGATCGCAAGGAGTTCTTCGAGGGGATCGTCGGCGGCGATCCCGACCCGATCGCGCTGCTGCGCGACGCGGTCGGCGACCCCGGCGAGCAGGCCGTGCGCGAGCTGATCGCGCGGGCGCAGAGCGCGCACGCGCTGCAGGTGTAGAGAGCCGGAGCGTGGCAGCGCTCCTGCTCGAGGGGCTCACTCGGCACTACGGCGAACGGGAGGCCCTCAGCGGCGTCTCGCTGTCGGTGCAGGAGGGCCAGACGCTCGTCGTGTTCGGGCCCAACGGCGCCGGCAAGACGACGCTGCTGCGCGTGCTCGCGACGCTGCTGCGACCCCACGCGGGCAGCGTTCGCGTGCTCGGCTCACGGCTGCCCGACGAAGCATGGGCGGTGCGCGGGCGGGTCGGCCTGCTCGGCCACGAGCCGCTGCTGTACCGCGAGCTGACCGCCCTGGAGAACCTGCGCTTCCACGCGCGCCTGTACGGCGTCGACGACGAGCGTGTGCAGGAGCTGCTCGAGTCGGTCGCGATCACAGCCCGGGCGAGCGAACCGCTGCGGATGCTCTCGCGCGGGATGGTCCAGCGGGTGGCGGTCGCGCGCGCGGTCCTGCACGACCCGGAGCTGCTGCTGCTCGACGAGCCTTACGCGAACCTCGATCCCGCCGCGGTCGAGCTGGTCGCGCCGCTGCTCGGCGCCAGAGCCGATCCGGGCGGGCTTCGCACGCGCGTGATCTGCAGCCACGATCCGGGCGGCGGCCTGGCCGAGGCCGACGTCGTGCTCGGCCTGCGGGCCGGGCGGCCCGCGCTGCTGTGCGCGGCCGGCGAGGTCGGCCCGGAAGAGATCGCCGAGCTGTACAGATGAGGAGCACCGTAGGCGCGCTGCTGCGCAAGGAGCTGCTGGTGGAGCTACGCACATTGGAGTCCGTACCCGGCATGTCGCTGTTCGCGGTGACGACGTTCGTGGTCTTCCACTTCGCCCTGAACCGCAACGTCGTGGAAGGGGACCTGGCGGCAGGGATCCTGTGGGTAACGCTGCTGTTCGCGGCGATCCTCGGCGTCAACCGGCTGTTCGTCGCTGACGCCGATCAGGGCGGCTTCGACGCGTTCCTGCTCGCGCCGGTCGATCGCAGCGCGATGCTGATCTCAAAGACGCTGACGCTGCTGGCCTACCTGGTCGTGCTCGAGCTGGTCGCCGTGCCGGCGTTCGCGTTGCTGCTGCTCGGCTCACCGCTCAGGCCGGCGCTGCCCGGGCTGGTGGCGACGCTCGCGCTGGCAGACTTCGGGGTGGCGGTGATCGGCACGCTGGTAGCCGCGATGGCGGTGCGCACGCGGGCGCGCGACCTGCTGGGACCGCTGCTCGCGCTGCCGCTGTTCATGCCGATCGTGATCGGCGGGGCGCGGGCGAGCGCGCCACTGCTCGTTCACGCCCACCGGGCGGCACCGGCGGCGCGCTGGCTGGCCACGCTGGGCCTCTATGATCTGCTGTTCGGGCTGATCGCCTACGCCCTGTTCGATTTCCTCCTGGAGGACTAGATGGTTGATTCCACGATCCTGCACCTCTGGCTGGCATCCAAGTGAAACGCTCGAGCCTGCGCACGCTCAGCATCTCCACCGTCATCGCGATGACGGCCGCCCTCGCCATGGTCTTTTTCTACGCGCCGCTGGAAGCCGAACAGGGGTTCCTGCAGAAGATCTTCTACGTGCACGTGCCGCTGGCAATCGTCGCGCTGAGCGGGTTCGTGCTCGGCGGGCTGTTCGCGATCCAGCACCTGCGCACACGCGAGCAGCGCTGGGACATCCGCTCCTACGTGGCGATCCACATGAGCCTGATCTTCGGCGTCGGCACGCTGATAACCGGCTCGATCTGGGCGAAGGGTTCGTGGGGGCACTGGTGGGTGTGGAGCGAGCCGACGCTGGTGTCGTTCCTGATCGTGTTCCTGCTGTACGCGACCTATCAGCCGCTGCGCTTCGCGATCGAAGACCCCGAGCGCCAGGCGCGCTACGCGTCGGTGTTCGCTGTCACCGCTGGAGCGTTCGTGCCGATGAACTTCATCGCTGTACGCCTGTCGACCGCGTACCTACATCCGCGCGTGCTCGGCAGCACGTCAAACCTCCCGGGGCCGATGGCGCTCACGTTCGTCGTCTCGCTGCTAGCGATCGCGCTGCTATATGCGACGCTGTGCAAGTACGAGCTGACGGCCAAGCACGCACGCATGCAGATGCGCACGTTGCGCAGGCGGCTCTCGGGAGAAAGCGAGCAGGCCCCGGTGCGCACGCGCAGCGCGGCTCCCAGCCTGCAGCCGACCACGACCGTCGCCGTGCGGGCGGGCGGGCGAGGAGCGCTGTGATGCTCGCGAGCGTGCTCGCAGAGACGCCGGCCCTACCGCTGCATACCGCGGGCAAGTACGTCGCCGCGGCGTACGTTGTGCTGTTCGCGCTGGTGCTGATCTACCTGGCGATCATGGCGATCCGCCTCGGGCGGATCGATCGCGAGCTGGGCGAGCTGCTGAGCATGTCCGAGCGCCCGACGCCGAGCGCCGCCGACCCTGGCGAGCAGGAGCAAGCGCGAGAGTCAGCGAGCGCATACCCCGTAAAGGGGCACACGTGAGCGAGCTGCTCGCGCTAGGCATCTCGCACAAGACCGCGCCGGTGGCGCTGCGCGAGCGCCTGGCGTTCAGCGAGCACGAGGCGAGCGAGTTCGCGGTCACCGCGACGGCGACAGCGGAGGTGCGCGAGGCGGTCGTGATCTCGACATGCAACCGCACCGAGGTCTACCTCGTGGTCGGCGACCCGGTGCGAGCGGAGTCGGACGTCCTCGGGCTGCTGGCCGGGCGCGCGGAGACCCGCCCGACGGAGCTGGCCGAGGCGATCTACTCGCCGCGCAACTGCGATGCCGCGCGCCAGCTCTACCGAGTGACCGCGGGCCTCGAGTCGATGATCCTCGGTGAGGCCGAGATCCAGGGGCAGGTCAGACGCGCGCACGAGTCGGCGATGCGCGCCGGCTGCACCGGCCCGCTGTCCAACCGCCTGTTCGCGGCCGCGCTGACGACAGGCAAGCGCGTACGCACGGAGACGGGGATCGGCTCCAGTCGCGTGAGCGTCCCGTCGGTGGCGGTCGATCTGGCGCTGAGCGTGCTCGGCGGATTGGAGAGCCGCCACGTGGTAATCCTCGGCGCCGGCGAGACCAGCGAGCTGACTGCGCGCGCGCTCTCCGAGCAGGGCGCCGGGACGATCTTCGTAGCCAACCGCCACGCCGACCGGGCGCTGAGCCTCGCCCAACGCTTCGGCGGCTCTGTGGTCGGGCTGGACAAACTGCCCGACCAGCTCGTGCAGGCCGACATCGTCCTGTCCTCCACCTCCTCGCCGCACCCGATCGTCGGGCGCGAGGAGCTCGAGCTCGTGATGGACCAGCGCGGCGGGCGAGCACTGGTGCTGATCGACATCGCGGTGCCACGCGACGTGGACCCCGCGTGCGCCCAGCTGGAGGGGGTCAGCCTGTACGACATCGACGACCTGCAGGCTGTCGTCGCGCGCAACCTGAGCACGCGCGCGGACGAGACGCCGCAGGCGCTGGAGATCGTCGAGGAGGAGATCCGGCGCTTCGCGCGCTGGCTCGGGCAGCTCGACGCGCTGCCAACGGTCAGCGCGCTGCGCACGCACGGCGACGACATCGTCGAGCAGGTGCTCAGCGAGAACTCCGGCCGCTGGGAGTCGGCGTCGCCGCGCGATGTCGTGCGCGTCGAGGCGATCGCGCGGGCGGTGATGAGCCGCTTGCTGCACGAGCCGACGATCCGCCTGCGCAGCCTCGGCGAAGACCGCGGCCACGCGAGCCTCGAGCTCGTGCGCGAGCTGTTCGGGCTGCGCGAGGACGCCGGGGCGGCCGAGCTCTCCGCCGAGCGAGCCGACGGGGGCTCGACCGAGCTGGCGGAGGTTCACGATCTGCCTGCCCGCGCCTCCGACGGAAGCGTGCCGTTCGCGGCGCGCCATCGCCGGACCGGCCCCGGGGGCCGTGCGTCGGGCTGATGCGACTCGGAACGCGGCGCAGCGCGCTCGCGTTGGCACAGGCAGGACTGATCGCCGAACAGCTGGGGGACGGCGGCGGCGCGGACGTTGAGATCGTCCCGATGCACACCAGCGGCGACGCGGATGCCGGCAGCCCGGCGGCCGCAACCGACAAGTCCCGCTGGGTCGCCGAGCTGGAGGCCGCGCTGCTCGCCGGCGACATCGATCTGGCCGTCCACTCGGCGAAGGACCTGCCCGGCGAGCAGGCACAGGGGCTGGAGCTGCTAGGCGCTCCGAAGCGCGCCGCCGCCGAGGACGTGCTGTGCGGCGTCGCGGGATTGGAGCAGCTGCCCGCGGGCGCGCGCGTCGGCACGAGCAGCCTGCGCCGCCTGGCTCAGCTGCGTGCCGTGCGGGAGGACCTCGAGCTGGTGGCGATCCGCGGCAACGTCGACACGCGCCTGAGGAAGCTGGGCGACCCGGACGAGGACCTGCGGGCGATCGTGCTCGCGCACGCCGGACTCCAGCGGCTCGGCCGCGAGGGCGAGGCCGGCGGCGTGCTCGACGCGGAGCGCTTCGTGCCGGCGCCCGGGCAGGGCGTCCTGGCGCTGCAGGGGCGAAGCGATGACGCGGCCGTTCGCCAGGCAGTGCAGGCGATCACCGACAAGGACGCGTTCGCGTGCCTGCTAGCCGAGCGTGCGCTCGCACGCGAGCTCGGCGCCAGCTGCAACACCCCACTGGGCGCATACGCCGCTCCCGCCGGCTGCGGCTGCCTGCTGCTGAGCGCGTGGGTAGGGCTGCCCGACGGCTCGGCCTGGATCCGCGACCAGCTGCTAGGTGGCTTCTACGACCCCGAGGAGCTGGGGCAGCGCGTGGCCGAGCGGATGCGATCGGCAGGCGCCGCGGAGATGCTGCGCCAGGCAGAGCAGATGGCGGGAATCGAGTGATTACGTGTGTAGTGTGTGTGTTAGGCTGTGGTCATGCGTTTGCACATAAGCTTGGGGGACGATCTCGTCGAGCAACTCGACGCTCGAGTGGGACGGCGGCGGCGCAGCGCGTTCATCAGCGAGACCGTACGTCGCGCGCTGGAGGATCAGCGCCGCTGGGACGACATCGAAGCCGGCCTCGGAGCGCTCGCGGGAAGCGAGCACGAGTGGGACTCCGACCCCGCCGGCTGGGTGCGAGCACAGCGCTCCAGCGATCCGCGCCGTGTCGGCTGACGGTTGCCGCTGCTGCTCGATACGACCGTCCTGATCGACGCGCTGCGTGACCGCCCGGCAGCTCAGCGCATACGCGAGCTGCGGGAGGCGAGCCAGGTCCCGTGGATCTGCGCCGTGAACGTCGATGAGGTGCTTCGCGGCACGCACGAGAACAAAGAAGCGCTCGTGATCCGTTTCCTGAGCGGACTCCGTCTGGCCCCGTTGGGACGCGCAGAGGGTGAACGCGCCGGGCGCTGGCGTCGAACCTGCGCCGGCCGGGGGATTACGCTCAGCCAAGCTGATTGCCTGATCGCGGCAGCAGCCGCGGGCGTCGGCGCTCGACTGGCGACCGGCAATCCCAAGCATTTCCAGATGCCCGAGCTCGACGTCGAGCACTGGCCGGTCGGCGCGTGAGCGGCCGCGTCTACCTGGTCGGTGCCGGCCCCGGCGATCCCGGCCTGCTGACCGCGCGGGCACTGGAGCTGATCGCGACGGCCGATGTCATCCTGTACGACCGCCTGATCCCGGTGACAGCGCTAGACGGCGCGCGCGCTGACGCGGAGCTGCTGTTTGTCGGCAAGGAGGGCGGCGGGCCGTCCGTGCCGCAGGAGCAGACCGAGGCGCTGATGATCGAGCGCGCGCAGGCGGGCCGCACGGTCGTTCGGCTGAAGGGCGGAGATCCGTTCGTGTTCGGTCGCGGCGGAGAGGAGGCGCTAGCGCTGCGCGCCGCAGGGATCCCATTCGAGGTCGTCCCGGGGGTGACGGCGGGCGTCGCCGCGAGCGCTTACGCGGGGATCCCGGTCACCCACCGGGGACTGGCCGGCGCGGTGGCGCTGGTGACCGGCCACGCGCGCGAGCCGAGCGGTGAATCCCGCGACGACGAGGACAGGGACGCGGGAATCGACTGGGCGGCGCTGGCGGCGTTCCCGGGCACGCTCGTGCTGTACATGGGCATCGGGCGGCTGCCCGAGATCGCGGCGGCGCTGATCGCGGCGGGTCGGTCCAGCTCCGAGCCGGCAGCGGTCATCGAATCCGGAACGCTGCCGGGCCAGCGAACGGTGACCGGCACGCTAGCGACGATCACCGAGCAGGTCCACGCTGCGGACGTCCGCCCGCCGTCGATCGTGGTCGTGGGGGCCGTGGCCGCGCTGGCGGATCAGCTCTCCTGGCTGCAGCCACAGCCGCTCGCCGGTGTCACGGTTGCCGTAACGCGAGCGCGAGCCCAGGCGAGCGATCTGGCACGGCGCCTGCAGGCGCTGGGAGCGAGGGTGCTGCAGACACCCGTGATCCGCGTCCAACCGATATCCGATCCTGCCGGCACGCCGCTGGATCCGGCGCCTTATGACCTGATCTGCGTGACCAGCGCGAACGGCGTGGCGGGACTGTTCGAACGCCTGGCCGAGGCAGGTCTCGACGCGCGCTCGCTGGCCGGGACGAAGCTCGCGGCGATCGGCCCGGCGACCGCGCGCGCCCTGGCCGAGCGCGGCGTGATCGCGGATCTGGTCAGCGAGCGAGCGGTCGCCGAGTCGCTGCTCGAGGCACTCGCCGACGTGGCGCCTGAGCGCGCGCTGATCGCCACGGCGCGCGAGACGCGCGAGGTGCTCCCCGACGCGCTGCGCGCGCGCGGCGTCGAGGTGGACGTGCTGGCGGTGTACGAGACGATCGCCGAGCCACTCTCGGCGCGTGCCCTGCAGACGGCGCAGAGCGCCGACTACGTCACGTTCACCTCCTCCTCTACGGTGCGCCATTTCGTCAACGCGGCCACCGGCGGCGACGCCGGGGAGACAGCCACGTCGCCCTCAGTGGCCACGAGCGGTGAGTCAGGCGGGCGCCTCGGGCTCTCGCCGGATACGCGCGTCGCGTCGATCGGACCGATCACAAGTCAGACGCTGCGCGAGCATGGCCTTGAGCCACACATCGAGGCTGATCCGTACGACGTCGAGGGTATGATCGGCGCCCTTCTGGCCGACGTGGCGCTGCGAGCAAGCGATGACCGATAGAGCGCACCCACCAGTCATCACGTTCCTCTCCGACTACGGCGTGCTCGACGAGTTCGTCGGCGTGTGCCACGGGGTGATGGCGCGCCGCTGCCCGAGCTCCAGGGTGATCGACCTGACCCACGCGATCCCCCGCCACGACGTACGCGCGGGGGCGATCGTGCTGCGCTCCGCGCTGCCGTTCCTCCCGGCCGGGGTCAGCCTGGCGATCGTCGACCCGGGGGTCAGCGCGGTCGGCCGGCACGCGCGTCGTGCCATCGCCGTGCGTACCACCGAGCGCGACCACTTCCTCGTCGGCCCCGACAACGGGCTGCTGATGCCGGCTGCCGACCGACTCTCAGGCGTCGCCGAGGCAGTGGACATCGGCCAGTCGCCCGAGCGTTTGGAGCCGGTGTCGCGCACGTTCCACGGCCGCGACATCTTCGCGCCGGTGGCCGCGGCGCTCGCTGCCGGCGAGCCACTCAGCGCGGTCGGCGATCCTCTGCCCGTGGAGCAGCTGCGCCGCTTCGGGCTGCCCTCCGCCCATGTGGACAACGGCGTGCTGACCGTTCACGTCCTGCGCAGCGACACGTTCGGCAACCTGATCCTCGACGCCGCCGACGAGCAGCTGATGTCGCTCGGCGTGACGCTCGGCGACACGCTCACGATCAGCCATGCCGGGGCAGTCCGCTCGGCGCGTTACGCCGCGACGTTCGCCGAGGTGACGCCCGGTGAGCTGCTGATTTACGAGGACGCGACGCGCATGGTGGCACTGGCGGTCAACCGCGGCTCGGCCGCCGAGCTGCTCGGCGCGGGCGCGGACGACGAGCTGACCGTGCGCCCGGCGTGAGCGACCCTCCGCGCGCTCGAGCCACAGACACCTCCGCGAACCTCGGCCATCCGCGCGTTCACCTGCGCCGCACCAGCTCGACGAACGAGCTCGCACGGGGGCTCGCACGGGAGGGAGCGCCGCACGGGACGCTCGTGACCGCCTCCGAGCAGACCGCCGGACGCGGCCGCCAGGGCCGGCGATGGTCGGCGCCGGCGGGCAGCTCGCTATTGATGTCGCTGCTGCTGCGTCAGCCGCCGCCACTGCTGTCGCTGATCGCCGCCGTGGCAGTGTGCGATGCGGTCGGCGAGCCAGCCCGGATCAAGTGGCCCAACGACATCGTCGTGCAGAGCCGTGGCGGGCACCCCGCGAAGCTCGCAGGGATCCTCGTCGAGGGCCGCCCGCAGGAGCGCTGGGCGGTGCTCGGGATCGGCGTGAACATCGCGGTCGATCTCGACCGTATGCCAGCCGAGCTGCGCGGACGCGCTGCGACGCTCGGGCACGACCCGGCGGCGATCGAGCCGGCGCTCCAGCGCGTGCTGGAAGCTCTACGACGGCGGCTTGGCGAGCCGCCGGACGCCGCCCTCGAGACATGGCGCGCGCGCGATGTGCTTCAAGGGGAGACGATCGCCTGGGGAGCACCTGCCGGAGCGTCGCCTGGCGCAGGGCCGCCCAGCGGCGGACCGGCCGAGGGTGAAACGCCGCCCGGCGACGCCGGCCGCGGGGTCGCGCGGGGGATCGACGCGGAGGGGCACCTGATCGTAGAGCTCGCGGACGGGCGGAGGAAAACCCTGCAGGCGGGGGAGGTTCACCTGGAGCGCGTCGACGACGCGATACTGGACGGTCAATGAGCGTTTGTGCTGTCAGCCCGTTCCCTGTCGAACAGATCTACAACCAGGTCGTAGCCGACGACGGGCGCCAGCACGCGTTCATCTGCCTCGCGGCGCTGCTTATCTCGTTCCTGGCGATACGCACGAGCGCGCGCATGACCAGGCGCTTCACGTGGTGGCCCGGCGGCGTGGAAACCTCCGGCGGCACGCACCTGCACCACTTCGTGTGGGGGATCTTCCTGATGCTGGGCGCGGGCTTCATCGGCATCGGCGTGCATCTGCACGAGCCGTGGGGCGGGATCGTCGCGGCGGCGTTCGGTGTCGGCGCCGGTTTCACGCTCGACGAGTTCGCGCTGTGGACGCGCATGGAAGACGTCTACTGGAGCGAGCAGGGCCGCTCGTCGCTGGAGGCCGTCGCGATCGTGTCCGTCGTGGGCATGCTGGTCGTGATCGGCGTGCGTCCGTTCGGGCTCTCGAGCACCGAATCGGCGGTCGCGGTCTCGACGACGATCGCGCTGTCGCTCGCCGTCGCGATCGTGGCGGTCCTCAAGGGCCGGATCCTGCTGGGCGCGATAGGGCTGTTCATCCTTCCGGTAGGGCTGGTCGGGGCGATGCGCCTCGCTCACCCGCGCTCGCCGTGGGCGCGGCGGTGGTATCCGCAGGGCGGTGAGCGACTCCAGCGCGCGTGCGAGCGGTTCGATGACCCGACCCGCATCGAGGCGCGGCTCTCGCGCGCCCTCGGGAACGCGATCGGAGGACGCCCAAGCACGAACGACCCCGGTTAGGCGCAGACCTAAGCCGGACCGAACGGTACGCCGGACCGAACCGTACGCCGGGCCAACTCGAGGAGGGGACAGCCTAGGCGGGGTGCTGATCGAGCGCGTCGCGAACGTCGCGGCGCAGCTCGTTGTCCTGCGCCCTCGTCGAGGCCGTCGCAGCGGCGGGGTCCTGTGCCTGCTTGGCCTTCGCCGCCGCACGCTGCGCGGTCGAGCCCGCTCCGTTGCTCGCGCCCTTGGAGCCCTTGCGCCTGCGCCTCGCGTTGCGCGCCCTGCGTTTCGGGAAGTTGCGCAGCAGCTCGCGCGCAAGCGCGGGGGGCTTACGCGCCATCCGTGTGCGCGCGCCACGCAGCGCCTCCTCAGCCTCGGGCGTGTGCGCGAGCGCCGCGGCCAGCAGCGCCGCGGCCAGGCGGCGGTCCTGCTTGCGCGCCGCATGTATCAGGCGACGCGCGTTACGCGCGTGCGCTCCACCGGCCGAGTTGACGAGCAGTCCGAGCAGCCGCTTGGTCTCCGGCCAACGCTGCACCGCGTACTCCTCATGGACATCGCGCGTGTACTCAGCCAGGCGCCAGATCCAGGCGTTGGCCTGATCGCGGCGGCCGATCCGCCGCTCGACCAGCGCGCGCAGCATGATCTTGGTCGCCTCCTTGCGCTCATCGCGCGGCCACCCGCCGATGATGTCGATCGCCTCATCGAAGGCATCCGGGTCGCGCAGCGTGGCGATATCCGTCAGCGCGCGCAAGCGCAGCTGCGAGTTCTTGTTGCGCTTGACCGCCGTGATCAAGAATCGACCCTTCAGCTCGCCCGTGCGGTCGAAGTGCAGCATCGCGCGCGCGCGGCGCCAGCCATTCGGGGCCACGCGCGCGCCGGCGAGCGCCGCCCACAGATGCTGCTCACCGTAGTCCAGGTGCTCGACAGCGATCCGCCACAGCTCACGCTCGAATACCTGGAAGCGCCGCTCCTCCTCCGCGCAAACCGGCAACACGCGACGCTCGACCCGCATCCGCCGGCCGCGCCCACGACGCACCGGGCCGACCACGATCGCTCCCCCCCTATAAACATCTCTATCGAGCAGTGAATGCAGCGTCACCACCGGGTCGTCGTGCTTGGTCGCGGGATGCACGAAGTCCACGACCAGGCCCGCCTCCTTGCCCGGGTGGCGGCGCGTCACGCGTCCCACGCGCTGCTGATAGATGCGCTTGGACGCCGTCGGCGCCAGGTGCACACAGACGGTCGCCCGCGGGCTGTTCCAGCCCTCCGCCAGCAGCTGCGCGTTGATCAGCACGTCGATGTCGCCGCGCTCGTAGCGCGCGAGGATCTCAACCAGCTCGCGCTTGGGCGTCTCGCCGGAGACGCCTTCCGCCTTGATCCCCTCCGCGCGGAACGCTTCCGCGAGGTTGTACGCGTGGCGCACCCCCGCCGCGTACACCACGCCCGGCACGCCGTTGAAGCGCGTTTTGTACAGGTTCGCGACGGCCAGGTTGAACGGCTGCTGATCCAGCAGTTTCGCCAGCTCGTCCTGGTCGAACTCGGTGTCCACCTCGCCGCGACGCAGCGGCACCTTGGCGATCGTGCGCACGCCCACGCCCGGCGAGATGCGCACACAGCGAAGCGGCGCAATCACGCCGCGGCGCGCCGCCTGTGCGAGGTCGAAGCGCGAGGTCTGCGTCGGGAACAGATCGGTGACGTGGCGCGCGATCAAAGCGCCCGTGGCCGTCATGCCGATGAAGATCGGCCCCGTCCAGTTGCGGATCGCCCCGCTCGTCTTCTCGCCCAGCGCGGTGTGCGCCTCGTCGCAGATCACGATCGTGTACGCGCTCGAGATCTTACCCGCGTTGCGCACGAACCACTGGTAGGTCTCGACCGTCACCGGACCCTTCACCGAATCCTCGCCCTGCAGCAGCGGGCGGCTGATGCGCTTGGAGTAACCCCGATCGCGCAGCTCGCCGAGGAACTGGTCGACCAGGTTGCGACGGTGGGTCAGGATCAGCACGCCTCCCGTCTGCGAAGCCTCTACGAAGCCCAGCGCCGCGACGGTCTTGCCGGCTCCCGTCGCGTGCTCGAACCAGAAGCGCTTCGCCGCGTTCGGATCCTCCGGCTGCTCGGCGAGCGACTCCTCCTCCTCGTCGCCCTCTTCGACCCAGTCGCGGGGCTCCTCATCGGACTCGGTCTCCTGCTCGGACTCGTCATCCTCGTCGTCCTCGTCGGGCTCCTCCTCGTCGAGGTCGTCGTCATCATCGTCCTCGTCGGGCGCAGCGCGCTGGACCGGTCCGAGGTCCTCGTCGTCCTCGTCCTCGTCCTCCTCGGCGTCGTACTCGTCCTCATCGTCGTCCTCGCCTGCGTCGCGATCTCGCTCGGACGCAGCGTCGGGTGCGGCGGGGTTGCCGTTCGCGGGTGCAGCGCCGTCCGGTCCGAGGATGTCGGCCGAAGCGAGCAGCTCCGGCGATGCCGAGTCAGCGGCGCGACCGTTGGCGCCCGGGGCAGTGCGCTGCTGGGCCTCCGCGAGCAACGCCGTGAGCGTGCCCGACAGCGCGTCGACCTGGTGCGCGGAGAGCACGGTACCGTCGACGAGCGTCGGCTCCTCCTCGGACATCAGCCGCTCGAGGCCGAGCAACAGCGAGAACTCGCGCCGCCAGGCCGTTGAGGGACTTTTCGTCTTCGGGTCCTCGGCGAGCTCGGCGAGCGCCTGATCGAGCGCGCGCCGGCGCGGTGTACCGGCAGCGAGCGCGACCTGCGGATCCTCGCCCTCGTGGACGAAGCGCTCGCGCACGAACTTCTCCGCGCGAGCTATGTCGGCGGAACTTGGAATGGTCGCGGCCGCGAGGGCCACTGAGGTGGACTCGGCCATTGAGGCTCTGGACTTCGAGACAGAGCCGCCGTCGAAGGTGGCCTTCGGCGCGGCTCGCAAGGGTTGGCGCCCCACTGGCGCCATTCGCCGGGCGCTGGACGCGACCCGACTCTTACGTACAAGCAGGATATAGCACGCGGGGGCGCGTTTGAAGTGAGCGCTATGCCACCCTTACGACGATGTCCCTGAAGAACCTGTCGATTGCGGCCGTCGCGACGGCCGTCCTCGTACTGCTCCTCGTCGGTCTGGCACAGATCGGCGACTCCTCGCCGCCGCCCGCGCCGTCGAAGCTCACGCTCGCGCAGATGCGAGCACAGCTGGCCGGATCGCCGGCAGCGCTGGCCGCACTGCACGCGCAGGCCGACGAGGTCCTGCCCGGCGGCCTCCCGGCGCTGCGCGCCCGCCTGGCCTCGCTGCGCGGAACGCCGCTGGTGATCAACAAGTGGGCTTCGTGGTGTCAACCCTGTCGTGAAGAGTTCCGGGCCTTCCAGCATGTCTCCGTCTCGCGTGGGCGCCAGGTGGCGTTCGTGGGGATCGACTCCGGCGACACGAGCCCGCGCCACGCATCCGCGTTCCTTCGATCGTTCCCCGTCAGCTATCCCAGCTACTACGACCGCAGCGGCCAGGTCGGGACGGCGATCACCGACTCGACGTTCACGCCAGTGACCGTGTTCTTCAACCGTCGCGGCAATCTGTACATCCACCAGGGCCCCTATCCCAGTGTGGCCAAGCTCGAACAGGACGTCGCGCGCTACGCGCTCGATGCTTGAGCGTTGCCGGAGCTGCGAATCGACCCGCTGAGCGGGCACAGGACGATCATCGCCGGCGAGCGCTCGCGCCGCCCCGGAGGCGAGCCACGCTGCGCGCCGCCGCAGCCGATCGACCCGGAGCAGGACCCGTTTGCTGGCGGCCACGAGGACCGCACGCCGCCCGAGCTCGACGCGGAGAGGCCCGACGGTGGCGCGCCCGACGGCCCTGGCTGGAGCGTGCGCGTCGTACCTAACCTGTATCCGGCGCTGTCGCCGTCGGAGCCGCAGCCGGCCGCCGGGGAGACACCGATCCCAGTCGAGGTGCGCGGCCAGCCGGATCTGTTCGTTTCGCTGCCCGCGAGCGGCGCGCACGAGGTGATCGTCAACGGGCCGCAGCCAGTGCTCTCGCTCGCCGAGCTGCCGGTCGAGCAGGTCGTGCAGGCGGTAGAGATCTGGCGGCGGCGGATGCGTGCGCATGCGGCCAGCGCGTACGTGCAGCTGATCGTCAACGAGCGACGCGAGGCCGGGGCATCGCTGCCACACACCCACGCCCAACTGTACGCGCTCGACTTCGTGCCAGCGGCGGTCGCGCGCGAGCGTGAGCGGGCCGGGGCGCATACGACCCGCACGATGGGCCACAGCCTGCTCGGAGACCTGGTCGCCGAGGAGGTGCGCCGGCGAGAGCGGATCGTCGCGATCGATGACGAGGCGGTGCTGATGGCCCCGTACGCCTCGCGCCTGCCGTTTCAGCTGATGCTCGCGCCGCGCACACCGCGGGCGCGCTTCGAGGACGAGGGCCCCTCAGGCGCGGCGCTGCTGCACGACGGCCTGTGTCGGCTCGCACGCCACCTCGGATCGAGCCCGCCGCTGAACCTGTGGGTGCGCACGGCCCCACGTGGCACCGAGGACTTCTGCTGGCGGATCGACGTGCTCCCGCGCCTGACGCATCTGGCCGGTCTCGAGCTCTCGACCGACGTGAACCTGAACATCGTCGCACCCGAGGACGCGGCAGCCGCGCTGCGCCAGGCCTGAGCGCGACCGCTAGGCTGCCGGACAGCCATGCCTCCCGAGGAACGATTCGTACCCCGCTTCGCAGCCGAGCCGCCGCAGGAGGAGGCCCCGTATGGGCGCTGGGAGGAGCGACTGAGCGAGGAGTTCCTGGCCGCGGCGTTGGCGCTGGACGGCGAGCAGGAGGATCTCGGTGAGCCCGGTCCGATCGCCTGGTACCCGGACCGCACATGGCACGGGCGCACGTACGTACCCGGCACCGCGCAGACCTCCGGCGGCTACGAGCTGTTTGGCTACGTGCGCTTCCTGCCAGCGCTCGAGGATGGCGAGCCGAGCGACTTCACCGCACACGTCGACTTCACCGACGAGACGGCGGCGCGCAACCCGGATTGGAAGCTCGACGTGTGCGACGAGATCATCGGCGCCTGGCGGGGCGAGTCGGGCGCCGTCGCCGCGATGACGCTGGTGTGGGGACGGCCACTGATCTCCGGAGGGCGGATCGCCACCGCCGAGCTGGCCGAGCTAGCGGTCGACCAGTGCGAGCTGATCGGCGAGCGCTTCACGCTGATCGCGCCAGACGACTACCGCGAGGATCTGCTGGAGATCAGGCTGTTCGACACCAAGGGTCGCGAGCTGGCGTGCGAGTCGCTGTACGCCGGGGACGAGGACGACGAGACGGGGGACGAGGGGACCGGGACCGCGGGGTAGGTCACCGCGGTCCCGTCTCCCGAAACGGGCTTTCCGAAGCCTGCCGCGTCAGTCAGTCTTGCAGGCGGCTACCGCCTGCGCCTTGGCCGCGGCCGGGATCGGTGAGGCGTTGACGACTTCGATGCACACTTCTTTGGCTGCCTTGCGCGCGCCTTCGAGGTCACCATCGGCGGCTTTGTTGCAGATGCCTTCCACTTTGGACTTCACGTCCGCTGACAGCGTGGGCTCGTGCTTGATGACCTGCTTGCACGCCGCCACGTACTGAGCGATGCCGGCGGTGGCAACGTTCGGCGTGGTGGTCGCCGACTTCGACGTCGTCGCCGGCGCGCTCGTGGACGTTGAGCCGCTCGTCGTGGAACTGCTGCTGCTACCGCACCCGGCGACGAGCACTCCGCAGAGCAGCACGACGACGAACAACGGGGATCGCGTTCGGTTCATTGGTCCCCCCTTCGATTGAGAGGACGCTCGCCGCGGCGGTCGCGCCGGCAACGAACGTCTGGGTCGCGCAAGGCTACCCGAGCGCCCGGGGGAGGCGATTGCACACGTCGGTGCGCGCGTTGACGGGCTGTGCGCGATCCCGTAGCGTTTTTCGAGCGCGGAAAGACACAGCCAGTCGTTCGAGCCGCGCTCGACGTTCAAGGAGGGACGGTCATGGGGGAATCTCGACAGCGGACACAGGGAAGCGCCTCGGGGAGTAGATCGGCGCTCAGCGCTCGCCGCATTGTGGGGAGCCTGATCGCGGCCGTAGCGGTCAGCGACCTCGCCTACCGGCTGCTCGTCCGAGAGTCACTGCGAAGAGCTTTGGGGATCGATGTCAAGCACGCGTGAGGGGGCGAAGGCTGCGCCTCCACGAGGGACCACTAGATTGATTATTTCGTCGTCGACTCTGCTAGCCGGTGGCTACGGGATCGGGAGGAGGTGAGACCATGCCATCGGATGGACCTGCCGAAAGGCTGCGGCCGTCGGCTCGTGGTCGAGTGGGCGCGAGCACACGACGCCGAGTTGCGGGAGAACTGGTCTCGCGCGCGCCGCAACGAGCCACTTCAATCAATCGACGTCTCTACCATTACCTTAATGCGCGGCACGCCCCTTCTCACCGAGGCTCAGCCGCTCGAAGGCCACGCCGTCCATGTGCGCTTCGCGGATGGCACCACGGCCGATGTCGATCTCTCCTACCTGCTCGACTACGGCCACCCTGGGCGGAGCTTCCGGCCAGCAGCAGCCGAAGCCTCAATCCAGCATGAACACAGGACTTTTCCGGTAGTGCCCCAGCCAGGAGTCGAACCTGGATTTACCGCTTAGGAGGCTGGTGGGAGCCGCAGCTGAAACGGCCGGATTTCTTGGCGGTTACTGGAGATTCGGGCCTTCGTGCCGATCTTGGATCGGGCCGGATTGGGGGCGATTTAGGGAGGTTTGGGCAGCAGAATGACGCCGCTGCCCAAACGCTGGCGACGCAGCGATGCCATCGCAAGCAGGCCGTACGCTGCGTATGTGAGCACAGAGAAAGCTGACCCGCCGACATCCGCAGTTGGTCCGTCCTTCTCCAAGGGCCAGGTCAACCGGGCAGGCCGAGTGCTTCTGGGTCTGACCGAAGCAGCGGCTCGCCGCGACTACACGAGCATCGCCCGAACCTTCGCCACCACCTCGAGCGCGAGGACGGACGCATTGGCAAGCGGGTAGAGGTCACGTAGCGGCTGAAGCGGTGGACGACGATCATCGACAAGCTCGCACGAGAGCCGAACATGCAGGTCACTCAGATGCAAGACATCGGTGGTGTCCGTGCGCTGCTCCCAAGCTTGTCCCACGTCTATGCCGTGAGCCGCCGTCTGCGGAAGACGTGGACGATCATCCGCGTGCGGGACTACATCGCCGAACCGAAGCCGTCGGGCTACCGGGCGCTGCACCTGATCGTCCGTCGCGGCGGCTACCCGGTCGAGGTGCAGCTGCGCACCGCCTCCAGGATGCCTGGGCAAATCAGGTCGAGGAGGACGGCCGGCAGATCGGCGTCGGGCTCAAGTTCGGGGCTGGTGCCGCCGAGATCCATGCGTACTACCTCACGGTCTCCAACGCCTTCGCTTTTCTGGACCGGGGCGAGACAATCCCCAACGAGCTGGCGACGGCGCTCAACGAACGGTATGCGAAGATCAAAGGAACCCTGAGCCGCGGGGAGTGACAAGACAATGAGCCCGGACGACATCAAGCACTTCCTGATCGTCTACGACATCCCGTCGGCGAACGCGGACGTCCGGCCCTATGGCATTGACTACGACGCCGCGCTGGAGGCGTACGAGCAGGCCGAGCAGGACGCCCACGATCGCTCCAACGTAGAGGTAGTTCTGCTGAGCGCCGATTCGCTAGAGACGATCAAGCGCACACACTCCAGCTACTTCAACAAGCCCGAGTCATTCGAGGCGCTACTCCCGGCCGGTCTACTCCGCGCCTGAGCAGCGAGGCTTAAGCACCCCTTCGCGAGCTGATCGAGCCTGCTGGACTACGAGATTGGGGCGCGCCTCGTTGTCGAGTTCGTGACCAACCGAAGCAACGTCGTGGACTACGCCGTAGTCCTCACGGTCGATGACGACGGTGCCGCAGCGACCGTGCGCGTGTACGACGGCGCGCACGGCGTCAACGACATGCACCGACACAACCGTCGCGGTGAGAAGGCGCCCGCGACGACGTTTCATGCCGGTACTCTTGGGGAAGGGATGCGAGCTGCGATCGCTGCGGTTCGCACCGACTACAAGGAGATGATCGCCGGATGGCGCACAACATGAACCCCTCCGAGTCGCCCACCGCGAAGGCTATGGATCGTGCTATCGACCTAGCGATCGAGGGCAAGTCGCCTTATCCCGAACACGCCGCTTTCATCGATGCCGAGTCGCCCCACGCCGGCCACGAGACCACACGCGCGTTCGACGAGGGTTACGCCGTCGTCCTCGTGTCGGCCGACGGGCGCGAGCGCGTCATCACGTCGAAATTGCTTGCTGCTAGCGCCTGACGTCACCGCCCGTCCAGCCATAAGACCGGCTCTTGACGAGGAGGCTAGCTGTAGTTCCTGAGGAGGTTGTTCAGCACCCGTATCAGTTGAGGGCACCTGCCAGTCAATGAGGCTGACGACTTGACGCAGCCCGGAGAGATCAACGAGCAGGTCTTCCGAAGGCTTTAGAGACGACGATGTAGTCATTGCTGATCTAACGGGCGCGAATGCCAACGTGATGTACGAGCTAGACCCTATGTCGTAGGTCGCCCGTTGGGTTGACCGTCGGAGGTAGGCCGGACACTCCTCGCGGGGGTTTGTCTGGCCGGAGATCCGCTCCGGCTGACCCCAAGACAGTGAGGAGGTCCGGCCATGACCGGAATGGTGACTTATGTGGGGCTTGATGTCCATGCTCGCTCGACTCATGCTGCGGCGATTGATGTCTCGACGGGTGAGCTTGTGCGTGCCCGGTTCGGGCCGGGCGTCGAGGAGCCGGTCGCGTGGCTTCGGAGTCTGCCGGGGCCGGTGCGTGCTTGCTATGAGGCCGGGCCGACCGGGTTCGGGCTCTACCGGGCCGCGCGCGCGGCCGGCGTGGACGTCGAGGTGATCGCGCCGGGCAAGACCCCCCGGGGCCCATCGGATCGGGTGAAGACAGACCGCAAGGACGCGGAGCTGCTCGCGCGTCTGTTGCTCGCCGGCTCGCTGACCACAGTCGTGGTCCCGCCCGTCGAGGTCGAGGCTGCCCGCGAGCTGATGCGCTCCCATGATGCGTGCCGCAGGGATCTGATGACGGCTCGTCACCGGGTCTCGAAGATGCTGTTGCGTCACGGCCGGGTCTATCCCGAGTCCTCGACATGGACGACGCGCCACCGACAGTGGCTTGCGGCCCAGCAGTTCGCTGAGACGGCCAGCGAGCTGGTGTTCGCTGATCTGATCGCTGCCGTCGACGGGCTGACCGCGCGCAAGAGCGCGATCGCGGAGCGGCTCTCACGCCTGGCTGAAGACGAGGCGTGGTGGCCGACGGTCGCGAGGCTCCGCTGCTTCCGGGGCGTTGACACCCTCACGGCGTTCGCGGTGCATCTCGAGCTCGGCGGTGACTGGCAACGCTTCAAGCGAGCGAACGCGCTGAGCGCATGGCTCGGGCTGACCCCGTCGCTTCACCAGTCCGGCGAGTCATCCCACCAAGGGTCGATCACGAAGACGGGATCGGGCTTCGCTCGCCGGCTGCTCGTCGAGTCGGCCTGGCACTACGGACGCCCACCACGGATCGGGGTGACCCTCCAAAACCGCCAGCAAGGCCAACCCGACCACGTTCTGCAGATCGCTAACCGTGCCCAGCACAGGCTGCACCGTGTCCATGACCGGATGCGCGGACGCGGCAAGGCACACAACGTGATCGTCGTCGCGTGCGCCCGCGAGCTGTCTTGCTTCCTCTGGGCAGCAGCCACAGCCGACTGACCCCGGCTGACAGCCCCACGGTCGGGAGGCCGGGGTGCCGGGCCATCAGCGGCCAGCACGCGCGAAAGCCCTATGGACAGCACTCGGACACGAGTGCCACATCCGTTCCTAGACAGCGCACGCTGGCAGCACGAAACCGGGCCCTGGGGTACCCAACCCCCGCATCATCAGACTGGCAACGCCGACACCGAGCCCGGCGCCCCGGCCTCCCGACCACCCCAACCGCCCGCCCAGCGGACGCGATCACCCCTGCCCACTTGACAAACACCACGACATATCAGGGCACCTGCCAGTCAATGAGGCTGACGACTTGACGCAGCCCGGAGAGATCAACGAGCAGGTCTTCCGAAGGCTTTAGAGACGACGATGTAGTCATTGCTGATCTAACGGGCGCGAATGCCAACGTGATGTACGAGCTAGACCCTATGTCGTAGGTCGCCCGTTGGGTTGACCGTCGGAGGTAGGCCGGACACTCCTCGCGGGGGTTTGTCTGGCCGGAGATCCGCTCCGGCTGACCCCAAGACAGTGAGGAGGTCCGGCCATGACCGGAATGGTGACTTATGTGGGGCTTGATGTCCATGCTCGCTCGACTCATGCTGCGGCGATTGATGTCTCGACGGGTGAGCTTGTGCGTGCCCGGTTCGGGCCGGGCGTCGAGGAGCCGGTCGCGTGGCTTCGGAGTCTGCCGGGGCCGGTGCGTGCTTGCTATGAGGCCGGGCCGACCGGGTTCGGGCTCTACCGGGCCGCGCGCGCGGCCGGCGTGGACGTCGAGGTGATCGCGCCGGGCAAGACACCCCGGGGCCCATCGGATCGGGTGAAGACAGACCGCAAGGACGCGGAGCTGCTCGCGCGTCTGTTGCTCGCCGGCTCGCTGACCACAGTCGTGGTCCCGCCCGTCGAGGTCGAGGCTGCCCGCGAGCTGATGCGCTCCCATGATGCGTGCCGCAGGGATCTGATGACGGCTCGTCACCGGGTCTCGAAGATGCTGTTGCGTCACGGCCGGGTCTATCCCGAGTCCTCGACATGGACGACGCGCCACCGACAGTGGCTTGCGGCCCAGCAGTTCGCTGAGACGGCCAGCGAGCTGGTGTTCGCTGATCTGATCGCTGCCGTCGACGGGCTGACCGCGCGCAAGAGCGCGATCGCGGAGCGGCTCTCACGCCTGGCTGAAGACGAGGCGTGGTGGCCGACGGTCGCGAGGCTCCGCTGCTTCCGGGGCGTTGACACCCTCACGGCGTTCGCGGTGCATCTCGAGCTCGGCGGTGACTGGCAACGCTTCAAGCGAGCGAACGCGCTGAGCGCATGGCTCGGGCTGACCCCGTCGCTTCACCAGTCCGGCGAGTCATCCCACCAAGGGTCGATCACGAAGACGGGATCGGGCTTCGCTCGCCGGCTGCTCGTCGAGTCGGCCTGGCACTACGGACGCCCACCACGGATCGGGGTGACCCTCCAAAACCGCCAGCAAGGCCAACCCGACCACGTTCTGCAGATCGCTAACCGTGCCCAGCACAGGCTGCACCGTGTCCATGACCGGATGCGCGGACGCGGCAAGGCACACAACGTGATCGTCGTCGCGTGCGCCCGCGAGCTGTCTTGCTTCCTCTGGGCAGCAGCCACAGCCGACTGACCCCGGCTGACAGCCCCACGGTCGGGAGGCCGGGGTGCCGGGCCATCAGCGGCCAGCACGCGCGAAAGCCCTATGGACAGCACTCGGACACGAGTGCCACATCCGTTCCTAGACAGCGCACGCTGGCAGCACGAAACCGGGCCCTGGGGTACCCAACCCCCGCATCATCAGACTGGCAACGCCGACACCGAGCCCGGCGCCCCGGCCTCCCGACCACCCCAACCGCCCGCCCAGCGGACGCGATCACCCCTGCCCACTTGACAAACACCACGACATATCAGGGCTCCGACACACGCGAGGCAAACTGACGGTCCAGATCGGTGAGTACGGCCGCCTGCCGTTCGATATCAACACAATTCGAGGGCTGGCAGTTTGGGCTGATCGTGCGTCGTATGGCAATCGCCGCACGCGGGAGTATCGAAGGGACGTCAGGACTCGCAGGCTCCATCGCCGAGAATGCCCGCTCATCGCGTGTAATGAAGGAGCCATCCGCGCGCATCGTTGGAGCACTTCAGAAAATGATGCAGAGCACTGCGGTGATTGATGAATGGGACAGACAGATGCAGGCGCTCGGGGTGCCGGTCCCGCCTGCGGATTGGGAGCCGGACTTGCCCGATCAGCCTAGCCATAACTCTGACGACTGACATCACGTCCGCACGCATTCGTTGGTAGGGCTGATTGGGCAGCAATGGGCAGCAGCGGGTCTCGGATGCCCCTGCGCGAGCTTGCGGCGAACGGTCAACCACTTCTCAAACCAGGCCATTTGCAGGGCTTTCCTTCGAGTGCCCCCGCCAGGAGTCGAACCTGGATTTACCGCTTAGGAGGCGGTCGTCTTATCCATTGGACTACGAGGGCGCAGCGATCGTGCTCGCGTGAAGGCTACCTATGCCGGACGCTGGCGCCAGCGCCGGATTCGCCCGCCAGCTGCGCCAGCGGCTCGCCGATCAGGCGGTGCGTGATCCACTCGTTCATCGTCTGTGCGCCGATGCCGCGATAGAAGCCGAGCGCGAGCTCGTTCCAGTCGAGCGCCGACCATTCCAGGCGCTCGCCGCCACGTTCGCGAAGCTCGGCGGCGACGGCCGCCAACAGCGCCTTGCCGACGCCCGCGCGGCGGTGCTTCGGACGCACGAACAGATCCTCCAGCCACACTCCCTGGATCGCCAGGAAGGTCGAGAACGTCGGGTAGAACAGCGCGTAGCCGGCTGCCTCGGACCCGCGCTCGGCGATCAACGCCTCGGCTGCCGGACGAGCGCCGAACAGCGCCTGCTCGAGCAACTGCTCGGTCGCGTGCATCTCGCTCTCGAGATGCTCGTACTCGGCCAGCTCTCCCATCAGCTCCAACAGCAGCCGCACATCGCCAGGACCGGCGGCGCGCACGCTTGGACGCTGCTGGCTTTCTGCGGATGCCATGCGGCTCAGCCGGCCTGTCTGTCGGGTCGCTCGGCGTAGATATCGTCGATGCTCGTCAGCGCGCGATACGGCGCGGCCGCGGCGCGCTCGATCGCGACGGCCCCACCGGCGAGCCGGTCGAGCACGCTGACCACACCGCAGATCTCGTGCCCGGCCTCCTGCAGGGCGGCGATCGCAGCGAGCGTCGATCCGCCGGTCGTGACGACGTCCTCGACGACCACGCAGCGGTCCTCCGGCTCCAGCGGCGGCCCCTCGATACGCCGCTGCAGGCCGTGGGTCTTGGCGTCCTTGCGCACGAAGAACGCCTTCGCCCGAGCTCCGCCGGCGAGCGCCGCGCACGCGACCGGGTCGGCGCCCATCGTCATCCCGCCGACGGCCGTTGCGCCCCACTCCGCGACCTGGGCGGCGAGCAGCTCCGCGAGAGCCGCGAATCCACCCGGACGCAGGATCGCGCGCTTGGCGTCCACGTAGTACTCGGCCACGGCGCCGCTCGTTAGGGTGACGCGCCCAATCACGAGCGCGTGCTGGCGAAGTTCCTCGACGAGCCGCTCACGGGCAGCGGACTGACCGATCGGGGTCGTATATGCGTCCGACACGTCCACGGGGGGACCTAATCTAGCGATGTGACTTCCTGGATCGTGCGATTGCTGCGATTGGCCTCGTTTGTGATCTGCGCGATCGTGATCGTGTCGTTCGCCGTGTTCGCGCTCGACAGGACGAGCACCGCCTCCACTCATCAGACCGAAGCGATCAGCGGCCAGACCGCTGCTTCAAGCTCGAAGAACACGGGCGCGAGCCACGAGGGAAGCGTGCACAAAGCGATCGATGAAACCTCCGCTCATCTCACGTCGCCGTTTGCCGGTGTGGTATCCGGGTCTAACAGCGAATGGGCCAACCGTGGCGTACGGCTGCTGTTGGCGCTCGTTGTGTACGGCTTCGGCCTCGGTTTCCTAGCACGGACGCTACGCGTCCGCCTGTAGGGGAGCCCCGCTAGGGACCGACGTTGCTTCGCACCCGCGAGCTGCCGCCGCCTCCCTCGTAGTAGACGTCTACCGGTGTGCCCTCCTGCACCCACGAGTAGATCGTGGGTGCATCCGGGATCGGCACGCGCAGGCAGCCGTGGCTCGCGGCATATGTCGGGACTTCTGCGTATCCGTGGATCGCGTACCCGCGGATGAAGTAGTTGGAGTCGACCATGCCCTCGCTGTTGACGCCAAGCGTCTTCGAGTACACGCGAAAGCGCCCGATCACGGTTGGCGTCGACGGCTTGCCCGAGCTCATCGTGTAGAGCCTGTGCACCCGCCCACCGGGTTCAATCTCGGCGAGCACCTGCCTGGTCAGATCGCCCTCGACGTGGCGCCCGTCGCTGCGGTAGCGCACATGGAAGCTCCCAGCGCCTCGGGCGAGGCGCTTAACACCTGCCTGCCCGCATACGCGATGCGCTCGAGGCCGGTCATCTTGCGATAGGCGACGAGCGCCTGCCCGGTCCCTTCATCGAACACGCCGCTCAGCGGCACCGCGTAGTGCAGCACGTCCAACTCGGACTGCAGCAGGCGCACCGACTGGCCACGGGCGCCGGGTCCAAGGTTCGTGTTGACGAAGCGAACCGCCGGCGAGTGGCCGCTGAAGGCACCCTGCTGAGCGGTCGCGTAGTGAGCCGCGCGCGCCTGTACGAGGCCGGCGTAGTGGCTCGAGAAGTTGACGTGGAACTGCCCGGCGCCGTTGCCCACCGGACGAACCCCGAGGACATTCACCGCGACCTTGCGACCTTCGCGGTAGAAGCTGACCGACACGCTCTGCCCGGCCACGTACGGGTTGACGATGCCACGCACCACGATCCGCCCGCCGACCATCGCGAACGGCGGAGTCCCGCCGACCTTCTGCAGCACCAGCTGGATCCGACCGGCGACCGGGACGGGTGCCGACACGGGAGCAGGAGCGGGTGTCGCGGCCGGCGGAGTGGCCGGCGGCGTTTCAGCTGCGGACGCTGCGGGCGCGACGGCGACGCTGAGGAATGCCGCGCAGGCGATCGCGGCGTGACGGATTCGGCTCATCACACGATCCTATGCACCGGAGCGGGCGGCTGTGCCTGCGGCATGATCAGGCCGACGCGCTTGCACGTGATCACCACCCCTCCGATCCCAGCTAGCGCGGCCACGATTAGCAGTGGCGCCTGCCAGCCCCAGCCCTCGAGGCTGGAGAACGCGATCGAGTTGTTCAGTGAGTGGGCGACCATGCACGGGTACAGCGAGCCCGTATAGCGGTAGAGCAAGCACAGCCCGAAGCCCAGCCCCGCCAGCGGCGCGAGATCGAGCGCCGGAGCCGAGCCTACGTGCACGCCTCCGAACAGCAGGCCCGTGATCACGGCCGCCGGGAGCGTCCCCCGCCAGTTGCGCAGCGCCGTGAAGATGAACCCGCGAAACAGGAACTCCTCAGCCATCGGAGCCACGACGCAGGTGAGCGCGGCGCTCAGGATGAGCAGCGCGGCGCCTTCGTTGGACCCGAGCTGTTCGAGCAGTTTCTCTTCGCTCGGGTGAAAAACCAGCGACCAGGCCGCGCTGAGCGCGATGAACGCGATCAGCAGCAGCACGATCCGCCGCGTGGCTGAGCGCCAGCCGACCCCAGGCGGGCGCAGCCCGAACTGCCACGAGCGCACAACCCGCCCGCCGAGCCGTGCGCAGTACACGGCCGCGAGCACGAACGCGAGGTCCTGGACGATCGTGTCGGCGATCGACAACCCGGGAGGTGTGTGCGTGCTCGACACCTTCACGCCGAGCACGATCGCCGGGATGTCCACCACGAGGCCCGCAACCGCCGCGAGCACCAGCCCACCGACGAGCGCGAGCGGCGCGGTCCAGGCCGGCCAGTTCGTGGTCGGCGAGCGCGAGGGATCATCGAGCGGCTGCTGCTCGCCTGGCAGCTGCGAGGACGGCGCCAGCGACGCCCCGCTGGACGGCGATGGCGCGGCTATCGCCCACGCGTCCGGCGACGACTCCTCCATCAGGCCACCCAGTGCCAGGTTGCAAACTGAGCGACGAACAACGCCATCAGCGCTGCCGAGGCGAGAAGCGTCGGGCGGCGCGCGCGCGGACGCTCGGACAGCCACGCAGCGGCCCAGATGCTGAGCGGAAACAGCACCACGAGGAAACGTGGCAGCGACATCAGCGGCTGCGAGCTGACGGGATCGGACAAAGGCAGCGCGAGCGCCGCGATCACGTATGCGCCATACGCGAGCGGCAGCCTGCCGAGCACCCCTACGACGGCCGGGACGGCAGCGAGCAGGAATCCAAGCAGCAGCAGGTTGTGCTCGGCGCTCACGAACGGGCTGCCCGAACCGCTGGCGAAGTACACGTGCTGGCGCTGGAAGGACAGCAGCTGCCTGGCGCCGTCGAAGCCCGCCCGGAGCCCGTCCCACGCACCCACATACGGGCCCGCGAAGTGCCTGCCCCATACGTCCTGGGCTTGGAACGGCGCTAGAACGTCGCCGCCGGCAAGCCACAGGTAGGCGCCATACAACAGGACGCCCGCAGGCAGCAGGCCCAGCCACAGCGCGTCACGGCGTAGTCGATAGCGGGGGCGCAATCGCGAGCGACGACCCGGCGGCAGGGCACGCTTCAGGACCGCGTCCGGGGCGCGATCCTCGCGTGGGCCATACAGATAGATCATCACGGCTGGGAGCGCGAGCAACAGGCCGGTGCTGCGGGTCGCACCCGCGAGCGCCCCGAGCACGCCGACCCACATCCAGCGTCCCTGACGCGCGCTCCAGAACAGGCCGACCGACAGCGCCAGATAGAGCGACTCCGAGTACACGGCCGAGAAGAAGAACGCCATCGGCGCGAACGCCGTGAGCATCACGGCCAGGCGGGCGGCATCTGGCGCGCGATCGCCTGCGTCGGACGCCCGATCGCTGGCCAACGACGGATGCGCGCCGCGCGAGAGCTCGAGCGTGGTCAGGCGATGGATGCCGTACAGCGCGAGCGCGAGCGCGGTCAGCGACAGCAGCACGCCGGCGAGCACGGCCGGGACGCCGAACCACGAGATCGTCCGCAGGCCGAGCGGGTACAGGGGAAAGAACGCCGCACGCGAGGAGGTGAACGCCCCCAGGTCTGGCCGGTAGCCGTAGTGCGCGATCACCAAGTACCAGGCCGCGTCCCAGCGTGCTGCCGGAGCCGCCAGCAGATCGCCGAGCCAGCCGAAGCCCCTGGTCGTCCCGGGCGGGTTGAAGGCGGTGCGCACGGGCCCGAAGCCAAACGCCACGAGCGTTCCCACGGCGGCCGTCCAGACGAGCAGCCGCGAGCACCACAGCGCTCTCCAGCTCTCGCGGAGCGCCCGCATGCGGGCGGGATCTGCCCGCAGCCGCGACAGCCAGCCCAGCCCAACATCCCCCGAGCGGCGCGCGGCCGGGTCGAGGATCGGCGGTCGAACCGGCGACGCGGCAAGCTCGCCCTGGCTCTCGACGACGAGCAGCTCTGCGGTGTCGGGGTTCATAGCGCTTGGCTGCAAGCGTAGAGACCGCCGCGATGCATATGGCAGGAAATCACAACAAGCACGGTAATCTCGGAACTTCGAAGATGTCCCGACAAGCACGACATCGTCGCCGCAGCCGAGGCGGGAGCGCCCGTATCCTCGTGGTCTGCGGTGGCGTTCTCGCCCTCAGCCTCGTGGTCGGTGTGATCGCGGCGATCGGCTACGTGCTGAACGTCGCCGAATCGGCGCCCGCGATAGCGACGCTGCATCCGATCCTCAGCGGGGGCACTTCCCAGGTGTACGCCTCTGACGGCACGCGCCTTGGCTTCATCCAGTCGGATGAGCTGCGCAGCCCAGTCGGCTGGAGCGAAATGCCCACCGACCTCAAGAACGCGACCGTGTCGATCGAGGACCAACGCTTCTACAAAAACGACGGCGTCGATTTGACCGGGATCTTCCGCGCGGCGGTTAAGGACGTGTCGCACGGCGCGGCACTCCAGGGCGGCTCGACGATCACGATGCAGCTGATACGCAACCTCTATCTCGGCGGCGACCAGCGCACGATCAAGCAGAAGATCATCGAGGCGAAGCTGGCGATTGACTACGAGAAGAACCACAGCAAGCGCTCGATCCTCACCAGCTATCTGAATAGCGTTCCCTACGGAACGCTCGGCGGGCAGACCGCGCTCGGCGTCCAGGCAGCCGCGCGCATCTTTTTCAACAAACCGGCCTCGCAGCTGAACCTCGAGCAGTCGGCGCTGCTCGCCGGGCTGCCGCAGGCACCGTCGCAATACAACCCGTTCCTGGATCCGTCGGCGGCGCGCGAACGGCGCAACGAGGTACTGTCGAAGATGGCCGAACTGCACTACGTCAGCCCGGCTCGCGCCGCGGCTGCGAAGGCAGCGCCGCTCGAGGTTCATCGGGGCACCTACTACCAACAACGCCGGGAGGACTTCTTCTTCGAATACGTACGCGAGCAGCTCGTTCACCGCTACGGAGCGAAAACCGTGCAGCAGGGCGGGCTGAAGGTGTACACGACGATCAACCTGAACATGCAGCGACTCGCGCGCAGAGCGATCGCCGAAGTGCTCAACGAGCCCGAAGACCCCGCCTCCGCGATCGTCACGATCGATCCCCACAACGGCGACATCGAGGCGATGGCCGAGTCAGAGAGCTACGAGAAGTCGCAGTACAACCTGGCCGCGGACGGGCATCGCCAGCCCGGCTCGACGTTCAAGGCGATCGACCTCGCTGACGCGCTGTCACGCGGCGTCGACCCGAACTCGACGATCTATAACTCCCACACGCTCGCGCCGGGCTGGCTGCCCGGATATCCGACCTACGAAGTGAAAACGTTCGGCGGCGAGCAGAACGGATCGATCGACCTCGTTCAGGCGACGCTCAAATCCGACAACACCGTCTACGCGCAGCTCGCTGCCGACCTTGGCGAGGAAACCGTCACTCACACGGCTTACGAGATGGGAGTGAAAACCCATCTGTCGAGCTTCCCCGCCGAAGCCCTCGGCGGCCTGACGCTGGGCGTCACGCCGCTGGAAATGGCCGACGTGTACGCGACGCTGGCCAACGGCGGCTCGCGCGACAGCCCAATCGCGATCACCAAGGTCGTCTTTCCGGACGGCCACGCCGACACCAACTGGGGCCAGCCGCATCGCACGAAGGTACTCAGCGAAGCCGTCACCGCTGAGGAGACGAACATCCTTCACCAGAACGTACTCGGCGGGACGGCGACACGCTCGGCGATCAACTGCCCCACTGCCGCCAAGACGGGGACCACCAGTGAACTGGTCGACGCCTGGCTCGACGGCTACACGCCCAACTACTCGACGGTCGTATGGATGGGCTATCCCACCAGGCGGGTGTCGATGACCGATGTGCACGGCGAGCCGCAGCAGGGCGGCTATCTGCCGGCCGAAATCTGGCACGCGTACATGGCCGCGGTTACCGAAGGCGAAAGCTGCGTCCCGTTCCCGGAACCCAAGGAACAGATCTCCTACGAGCCGTTCTACGGCAAATACGCGAGCACCGGCGAGGCGCACAGCGGCCCCTCCGAAGAAAAGGAAAGCTTCAGCGAACGGCCGGCCACCAGGCGCGAACACAGGCACCAGCATGCGCACACAGAAGCGCCGATCCCCTCACCCCCGACCCACGCGCCGAACAGGCCGGCTGCGCCCAGGGAAGCCCCAACAGTCAGGAAAACCGGCGGAGCCGCCCCCGGCTGAGGCCCGGTCCGGCGAGCACCCTGGCCCCTTCGCTGCTCGCACGCTGGTAGTTTGAGTATCGATACATGAAACCTAAGGCGACTGCGCCTGGGTGTACGCGAGCAGATGGGATGCGGTGTGGCGAAGGAGGACAAGGTTGAATTCGAGGGCGAGGTGATCGAGGCGCTGCCCAACGCGATGTTCCGAGTGAAGCTGGACAACGACCACGTCGTCCTCGGCCACGTCGCCGGCAAGATGCGCCGCTTCAGGATTCGCATCCTGCCGGGCGATCGCGTGCGTTGCGAGCTCTCACCGTATGACCTGGACCGCGCGCGGATCGTCTACCGACACCGCTGACACGGTATCGCTGAGCGCTCCCTGATCGAGTCCATCGCTGCCGAGCTCACGAGCTCGCGGGGATCGAGCAGGGTAGTACGCGGGATCGGGGACGACGCCGCGGTCGTACGGGCGAGACCGGTGTGCGTGACGTCGCTCGACACGATCGTGCAGGACGTCCACTTCCGCCTCGGGGACGGCTGGGCAACGCCCGGCGAGGTCGGACACCGTGCGCTCGCGAGCGCGCTGTCTGACCTCGCCGCGATGGGGGCAGACGCGGGCGAGGCGTACTTCGCGCTCGGCCTCCCGGCCGAGCGCGGCGAAGAGCGGGCGCTGGAGCTGATGCGCGCTGCGGGTGCGCTGGCGCGCGAAACCGGCACGACGATCGCCGGCGGGGACGTGGTGGGCGCGCCGGTGCTGACCGTGTCCGTGACAGCGGTCGGCTGGGCCGACAGCGCCGAGGCGCTGGTCGGTCGCGACGGCGCGCGCTGCGGGGATCTGATCGGCGTGACCGGTTGCCTGGGTGCGGCAGGTGCCGCGCTGGCCGTGATGGACGGGCGCGCCGCTCGCACACCTGCCGCGGAGCCAGCGCTCGCGCGCGCTCGCCGCCCGCTGCCACGACTTGCGGAGGGTCAGGCGCTGGCGGCAGCCGGCGTGCACGCGATGATCGACCTCTCCGACGGCGTCGCCACCGACGCGGGCCACATTGGCCGCCGAAGCGGCATGCGGCTGCAGGTGGCGCTCGCGACGCTCCCCCTGCACAAGGGGGTCAGCGAGGTCGCCGGCGAGCTGGGCGTGCCCCCCTGGCAGCTCGCGGCAACAGGCGGGGAAGACTATGAGCTGTGCTTCTGTGCCGCGCCCGAAGATCGCGAGCGCGTGGAGAGCGCTGTAAGCCGCCTCGGCTCGGTGGAGGTCAGCTGGATCGGCGAGGTGGCCGCCGGAGCACCCGGGGTGACGCTCTCAGACGAGCGGGGCGACACTGTTCGGATTGAGGGATTCGAGCACTCCCTGTAGCGGTCCCGGCGCGGCCTTCGGCGCCCGCGCCGGTTGCGCGTCGATCGGCCGCGGCAGCGCGCCACCGGGCAGCCGCCGAGCAGCCCCGACGGGCACGGTACGCGTCAGCCGGGCGTACACCAGCAAGCGTTTGGCGGCGCTGAACAGCGGCGTGCACGCTGACAGCACAACCCGGCTGTAGCCGACGTTCGCGACCGCCGCCTGCACATCATTCGGCGACACAACCCGGTGGCCGATGACCGTATAGGTGAAGTGCGCATAGGGCATGTACAGCAGGATGCGGTTGCCACGCGTGAGCACGTTGATGTCGCGGAATGGCGCCAGATATGTGGTTCTGTGCCCGGCGATCGCGGTCGTGCCCGGGATCCCCGGAAAGCGCGTTTCCGAGTACACGCCCGGGCCGCTCTTGAGATCTTCGGTGTTCGTGCCCCTGATCACCACATAGCTCGCACCCACCCGCGGGATCACGATGCGCCCGAGCGCGCCGCCGTCGCCGGTGTGGTGTTCGAGCTCGCCAGCCAGGAAAGCGATCCGCTTGCGCTCGTCGGACAGGCTCGCCAGCGTGCGCTGCTCCACCGGTGTCGGCGGGGCGCGTTCGATCTGCTTCAGGGCTCCGCTCAGGTCGTCCTGGCGGATCGTCGCGTACAGCGCCGAGATCGGCTCCTGCCACAGCAGCGTGACGGCTCCATCGATCAGCGCAAGTGCGCCAAGCGCGATCAGCAGGGCCGCCAGCACACGCAGGGCGCGCGCCGACCACGGCCGCTCGTCACGCTCACGCGCGAGCGTTCTCAGGTGAAATTCCCCAGACACGGCTCCCTATCGTCGCAGAGCCGACTCCGTACCACCAAGCGAACCCGGGCCGGCATACGACATCGGCCCGCGGATCGTGACCTCGTGCAGATCGGCCATCTGGGGGCCTGGCGGGGGCTGCTGCGCACGCACAGCGAGCATCGCCGCGGCGGCAGCGCAGCCGAGCGCGACGCTCCAGAGGACCGCCCCGATCAGTCCGACGTGGCCACCGGCGAGCAGCAGCACGGCCATCCACACCGCATCGCCGAGACCCAGTCCGAGCTGGTGGGCGTAGAACAGCACCAGCAGCGCCAGCGGAAGCAACCCCAGCGCAACAAGTACGAGCGAGGCCGCTCGACGTAGACGCTGGCCGATTTGCAATCGGTCGGGGAAGGCGAGCAGCAGCCACAGGTGCAGTGCCGGGAGTGCCAGCAGCGCGGTGAGCGGGTTGCCGATCCACACGAGGAGCGTTAGCGGAAGCGCAACCAGCAGCAAGGACAGGCCGACCACTTCGGAATCCGGGCGCGCTCCCCAGCCGAGCCCCCTGACGAGCGCGCCCCACAGGGCCCATGAGATTGCGAATGTCAACACGAGCGCGGTCACGGCGGTCGCCGCTCGACCATCAAACGGCATCGCCTCGGGCAGGCTCGGCACCGACGGCGCAGCGCCGAGGATCCCGAGCGAGGCGAGCAGATACGCCAGCAACGCACAGCTGAAGAACGGCAGCGAGCAGGTCAGCGTCCACAGCATCCAGCGCCCGACCGGCACGCGGCGCCGACGCAGACGTGCGAGCCCGTCTGCCGCCGCGACGAACGGCGGCAGCAGCAGGGTGAGCACGAGCAGCCGCAGCACCCACGCCGGCATCGTCTGGCGCTGCAAGAGTAGGCCCGTCTGCATCGACTTGGAGACGTCCGGTGCCGCGTCCAGAGCATCCACCGCGCTCAGCACGGAGCGACCGAAGCCTTCCAGACGTTCCATGCTGACAGCAGCGCGCGAGGCCGATGGGCCTCGTTCGCCTGAAACCTGGACGAGCACCGCCGGGACACCGCTCGCGTTCAGAACTCCCTGTTCTCCGACGGTCAACGGAAACGACAGATGCGCCAGCTGGCCGAGCGCGCTCGGTGCGCCGGGGTCAGTCCCGACCTCGTGCGCGATCGCGTCGTCAACCGTGCGCTGCAGCTGCAGCGGCGCCGAGCCAGAGCCGTCCGAGAACGGGACCACGAGTGGCGCTCGCTCGCGCCTGCTCGCGAGGTCGCCGAGCACGATCACGGCGTCCAGCGGGACGTCCAGCTGGGACGCCAGCTGCGCGGCCCCGGCATCGCCACCGCTACCGCCACTTGTCGATGCCAGCACGATCGTGCGCTTGGTCTCGCGCGAAGCGAACACGCGGGCCAGCTCGAGCAGCGACGCGGTGCCGGACAGCTCAGCCTCAGAAGCGGACCCACCCGCCCCGGCAGCGTCGCGATGCGCGAGGATCACGATCGGCGTGGCGCTGGTCGAGCCCGGGCGCTCGGCGATCACGTTGCTGAGCGTGCGTTCGCCGTCGATCGTCTGCGCGGCGAAGCGCTCGACGTGGACTGAGAAACCGCCGCCGGCCGCGCCGCCGAGCGCTTTCATGGTGCTCGCCACCGCAGTAGCGAGGCGCTGATCGCCGGTGCTGCCCGGGCGCCGGTCGGCAAAGCGCGCCGCCAGGCTCTGCAATTCCGCGAACGCCCGCGGGCCCTGAAACGCGTCCGGGGCGAGCGTCGAGGTCAGCGGCGTCGGGCGGGGGCTGAGCGAGAACGCGGCGAGCGCAAGCGCGAACAGAAAGGGCACGAAGGCCGCCCGGTAGAGGCGCCAGTTGAGCATGCCGCTAGACCTTAGTCCGCAGGTCGGTTCCTCGCGTGACCGGGCACTGTGAGGCACTCGCTCACGCACCACCGGACGCTCCGCGAGTAGATGGCTGAAGCGATAGACGTGGATCCATGCGCGCGGTTAGGTATCGTGCCGCCGCGTGCTCCAGCCCGTCGCCGTCGCGAACAAGACGCTCAACGATTACACACACATCTGCGGGCGCGAGCTGATTGCCGAAATCCGCGAGCTGGCCGAGCCGCTGCAGGGCCAGCGGGTGGTCCACATCTCGGCGACGGCATTCGGTGGCGGCGTCTCGGAGATCCTTTACACGCTCGTGCCGCTGATGCGCGACGTGGGACTCGAGTGCGAGTGGCAGGTGATCTACGGCCGCGAAGAGTTCTTCAACGCGACCAAGCTGATGCACAACGCCCTCCAGGGCGCCCCGCAGGATCTCGATGAGGAGCAGTGGGCGACGTGGCTGCGGTACAACGAGATCAACGCGCGCGAGCTGACCGGCGGATGGGACGTGTGCCTCGTCCACGATCCTCAGCCGGCCGCGCTGTGCCGGCTCGTGCCCGAGAAGGCGAAGGGCTGGGTGTGGCGCTGCCACATCGACGTGTCAACCCCCAACCCGGACACGATTGCCCAGCTGCTGCCCTACATCGAGCACTACCCGGAGTCGCTGTTTCACATGAGCGAGTACGTACCCGACGGGATGCAGGGCCATGTCAACGTCGTGCCGCCTGCGATCGACCCGCTGACGCCGAAGAACATGGCGCTGTCGCCCGAAGACGGCGCGTTCGTGTGCGGGCAGTTCGGCATCGACGTAGACCGCCCGCTGATCTGCCAGGTCTCGCGCTTTGATCCGTGGAAGGACCCGCTCGGTGTGATCGACGCGTATCGCCTGGTCAAGGAGACGATGCCGGAGGTGCAACTCGCACTCGTCGGCTCGATGGCCAGCGATGACCCCGAGGGGTGGGACTACTTCAACGCGACGGTCGCGCACGCGGACGGCGACCCGGACATCCACATCCTGAACAACTTCAACAACGTCGGCGCGATCGAGGTCAACGCGTTCCAGTCACACTCCGACGTGCTGATCCAGAAGTCGACCCGTGAGGGCTTCGGGTTGACGGTTTCGGAGGCGATCTGGAAGGCGCGACCGTTCGTCGGCGGCAACGTCGGCGGCATACCGCTGCAGATCGAGGACGGCGTGACCGGATATCTGGTCTCGAGCGTCGAGCAATGCGCGCAGCGCAGCATGGACGTCCTGCGCGATCCCGAGCTCGGACGTGCGCTTGGAAAGCGCGGCAAGGAGCGGGTGCGCCAGCATTTCCTCACCCCGCGCTATCTTCGTGACTACCTACGGATCTTCAACGAGCTAAGAGAAGCATGAGCGGCGAGCCGGCACAGCGGGCTCCGCTGGTGCTGGTGAGCAACCGTGGGCCGGTGACGTTCCACGCCCACGGCGAGGTCCAGCGCGGCTCCGGCGGGCTCGTAACGGCGTTGACCGGCCTGGCCTCGCATCGCGAAGCGATCTGGATCGCCTCCGCGATGAGCGAGTACGACGTCGAGGTCTCGCGCGAGCACGGTGGTCGCGCGTTCCCCGTGCGCTCCCCCGCCGGCGGGGAGTACGAGGTGCGCCTGGTGGTCAGCGATCCCGACGCCTACGACCGCTTTTACAACGTGTTCGCCAACCCGATGCTGTGGTTCATCCAGCATTACCTGTGGGACCTCTCGAACGCGCCCGACATCCGCCGCGAGGAGATCGAGGCTTTCGAGTTCGGCTACAACGTCGTCAACGAGGATCTCGCGCGCGCCGTTGTGGAGGAGCTCGAGGGCACAGACGAGCCGGTCGTGATGGTTCACGACTATCACCTGTACACACTGCCGGACCTCGTGCGCCGTGCCCGCCCGGATGTCTTCCTGCACCACTTCATCCACATACCGTGGACACAGGCCGACGCGTGGCGCGTGCTGCCGACACGGATCCGCGAGGAGATCTTTACGGGCCTGTTGGCGAACGACATCATCGGCTTCCACACGCGCTCCTACAGGCGCAACTTCCTGCAGTGCTGTCGTGACCTGATGGACCTCGAGGTGGACTTCGAGCACGGGATCGTTCACTTCGGCTCACGCGAGGTCTGGGTGAGGGCATACCCGCTGCCGATCGACCACAAGGCCACGCGGCTGATCGCGCAGAGCGAGCGTGTCAAGGAGTTCGAGGCCGAGCTGCTGCGCCGGCGCCGCGACTTCCTGATCCTGCGCGTAGACCGCGCCGATCTCTCCAAGAACATCCTGCGCGGCTTCTCCGCGTTCGACCTGTTCCTCGAGCAGCACCCCGAGTTCACCGAGCGGGTCACGTTCATGGCCCAGCTGATGCCCTCGCGTACGGACGTGCCTCAGTACGCGGAGTACCTGGAGCGGATCGAGGCGCTCGTGGCGGTCGTCAACCACCGTCACGGAACCCCCGACTGGATGCCCGTGCAGCTGAAGCTGCGCGACGACCTCGAGGAGGCGGTCGCGGCATACAAGCACTACGACGTGCTGCTCGTGAACGCGATGTTCGACGGCATGAACCTGGTCGCCAAGGAGGGCCCACTCGTCAACGAGCACGAGGGCGTGTCGATCCTGTCGGAGAACACAGGCGCCCACGAGGAGCTCGGAGAGTACGCGCTGTCGGTCAACCCGTTCGACATCCAGGAGCTCGCTAACTCGATCTACGCCGCTCTGACGATGGACCAGCGCGAGCGCCGGCGCCGAGCGGAGGGGCTCGCGCAGATCGTCACCTCGCGCGACCCCGGCGACTGGATCGACGAGCAGCTGGCGGACATCCGCGCCAAGGGCGCTGCACGCTAGCCGCGTGTGAGTAGCGCTCAACCCGCTACTCTTTGCGCCCGACACACATGACCCTACCTGCACCCACATACGATCTCGTGCTGCTGCTCGACCTCCAGCTCGAGCAAGACGAGCGCGCGAAGATAGTCGCCGACGCGAGCGCCGCGATCGAGGCACAGGGAGAGCTTCTGCGCCACGACGAGTGGGGCGAGCGGGCGCTCGCCTACCCGATCGACAAAAAGGCGAACGCCGAATACCACCTGCTGCAGTTCCATGCCGGCAGCGTCGAGCTGCTCGACGCGCTCGAGCACTCGCTGAGGATCATCGACGGCGTGCTGCGCTTCCGCGTCGTCAAGCTTGCGCCGGGCGTACCCGACGCGCCTGACATGCGTTCGTCCTCGGTGCCACGAGCAGCCGAGACCGAGGCGCCCGCAGCGGCCGCGCCGCAGGTCGAGGTAGCGGTGGAGGTCGAGGTCGAGCCGGCGCTCGCAGAGCCAGTCGCCGGCGACGCCTGAGCAAAATCGCTCAAGGCGCTTATGCCTGGCGCGTGAGGGTAATAACATCGGCCCATGGGTTGGGCTGAGGCTGAAGACATGAGCGACCGCTCCGTGAGCCGTACGGACGTGCTGCGCGACTCGCCGCCGATGTTCGACTCGCGGGTGCTCGACGCCCTCTCGCGCGTGCATCCGCTGGTACCGGTGCTGATCTTCCTGCCGACGATCGTCCTGCTTACGGCCTGGGGCCTGGAGAGCGTGAGCGTGCCGGCGAGCATCGGCCTGTTCGCCGGCGGCTACGCGTTGTGGACGCTGTTCGAGTACTGGCTGCACCGACTGGTGTTCCACTTCGAGCCAGCGGACGGGTTCGGGGCGCGCCTGCACTGGATCATCCACGGCGTCCACCACGACCACCCGAACGACCCGATGCGCCTGGTGATGCCGCCCGCCGTCAGCCTGCCCCTCGGGCTGGCCGTGTTCGGCGTGCTCTACCTGGTCTTCAGCTCCAGCTACGCGCCGACGATCGGCGCAGGGTTCTTCGCCGGGTACCTGGTGTACGACCTGACGCACTACTACCTGCACCACTTCCGCCCGCGTGGACGGCTGGGTAGGGCGCTGCGCGAGCGACACATGCGCCACCACTTCCAGGACGACACACGCGGGTTCGGGATCAGCGCTCCGTACTGGGACGAGGTGTTCGGCACCTCCCCTCGCGCAAAGCGATCTTCGCAATAAGCGGGGTCGCCCACGGGCGGCAAGATATCGGCGCCCGAAGGCCCGACTAGACTCGACGTTGGAGCGGACCGCCGAACCACCGGTCCAGAACCGCAAGTGGACAAGCCAAAAGGGAGATGAGCCGTGGCCGGAACCAACATCAACAGGGTCGTGCTAACTGGAAATCTGACCGCCGACCCCGAGCTGCGCTCGCTGCCGAGCGGCACCTCCGTATGCGAGCTGCGGGTCGCGTGCAACTCGCGCCGCAAGGATCAGAGCAGCGGCGAATGGGTCGACAAGCCCAACTACTTCAACGTGAAGGTCTGGGGCGCACAGGGAGAGAACGCCTCGCGCTACCTCTCCAAGGGACGCCCTGTCGCGATCGACGGACGCCTCGACTGGCGTGAGTGGGAGACCCAGGATGGCGCCAAGCGCCAGACAATCGATATCATTGCCGACTCGGTGCAGTTCCTGGGCTCGCGCGAAGACCCCTCCGGTGGAGGAGGGTTCGCCGGCAACGGAGCCTCCAAGGGCGGCGATGTCCCCACACACGAAGGGGATTTCCAACCCGCACCTGTCGCCAGCTCAGCCGGCGACGACGACATTCCGTTCTAGCCAGTACAGCGAGGTCCCTGTGTTTTCGATCATTGCCAAGACCGTGCATCACCGCAGCCGCGGCGGAGAACGCTGATGGCCAAAGCACGCGGTCGCGGTAAGCCGGTACGCCGGCGCGACAAGAAGGGCGGGCCCGGCAGCGGGCGGCGCAAGCCGTGCCAGCACTGCCGCGACAAGGTCGAGCAGGTCGACTACAAGGACGTCGCGTCGCTGCGCAAGTTCATCTCCGAGAAGGGCAAGATCCGCTCGCGCAGGATCACCGGCTCGTGCCGGCGCCACCAGGTCCAGATCGCCCGCGCCGTCAAGCGCGCCCGCGAGCTGGCGCTGCTGCCGTACGTGAACGAGGGCGGCCGCGAGGATAGCCCTCGCGGCGGGCGCGACCGCGGCGACCGGGACCGCGAGCGCTAGGCGGGCAGCATGCCGGAGGCAATTCTCCTCAAGGACGTCGAGACGCTCGGCGAGCAGGGCACCGTGGTCGACGTCTCGAAGGGCTACCTGCGCAACTACCTGATCCCGCGCCAGCTGGCACAGCCTGCGACGCGTGGCGCGATCGAGACGGTCCGCCAGCGCCAGGCAGCGGCCGAGCGGGCCGCCCGCGAGGCGGTCGAGAAGGCGCAGGAGAACGTCAACCTGCTTAACCGCACGGTGCTGACGATCCCCCAGCAGGCAGGGGCAGACGGACGGCTGTTCGGATCGGTCACGGCGCAGGACATCGCCAGCGCGATCCGTGAAGCGCGCGGGCTGCGGATCGACAAACGGGGCGTGCATCTGACCGAGCCGATCAAGAACGTCGGCACGTACATGGTCGTGGTCGACGTCGTCGAGGGCGTCCAGGCGACGATCAAGACGATGGTCGTCGCGAAGAAATAGACGCTCCGACGCGCGTGTCGCCGCGGCGGGGGGCATCACTCACGTGCTCCGCTTTGCCTAGGTTCGTCTTTGCCGGCTGGGGGGGGGGGAGGTGTGGTGGTGTGGTCTGTTTATTCGGGTGGGATGTATATACGCCGTAGATTTGGTCTTGGCTGCGGGGGGTACGGGAGATCTTCCTCGGCGATGCGAACATGTGTTCGTGACTAGCGTCGCATCTTTTTCACGCCGCATTTGCGGAAACGGCCGTCGATGCGCGCCCGCGTCGCGCCTAAACTCGCGCATCTAGATGAGCGCCGTCTCGACAACTAACGGCGCTGCGGGCGCATCCGTAGGCGCGATCACGCCGCCGCACAACCTTGACGCCGAGCAGTCTGTGCTCGGCGCGATCCTGCTGTCGGACCGCTCGCTGTATGCGCTGGTGATCGAAGAGGGGTTGCGGCCGGAGGACTTCTACCGCGAGCGCCATGGCGTGATCTACGAGGCGATGCTCGCGCTGTACGGCGAGAGCGAGCCGGTGGACGTGCTCACGGTCACCGACCGCCTGCGTCAGATGGGCAAGCTGGAGGAGGTCGGCGGCCCGGCGACGGTGGATGAGCTGACGGGCGTCGTGCCGGCAGCCGGACACGCCCGCCGCTATGCGCAGATCGTTCGTGAGAACGCCCTGCTGCGGCGGCTGCTGACGAGCACCTACCAGATCCAGGAGAGCGTGCTTGGGCACGACGCGCCGCCGCGCGAGCTGGTCGAGCAGGCCGAGAAGGCGATGCTCGAGGTCGCGCGCGATGACCGTCAGCAGGACTTCCGGGCGATCGAGGAGGTACTGCACGAGGAGCTCGACAAGCTGCACCGGCTGTCACTCGAGGGCACCTCGCTGACGGGCACCCCCTCCGGCTTCAAGGACCTTGACGAGATCACCGGCGGCTTCCAGGCGGGCAACCTGATCATCATCGCCGCGCGCCCGGCGATGGGCAAGAGCGCGCTCGTGTGCAACATCGCCGAGAACGCGGCGGTCGAGCACGGCAAGCCGGTGGCGCTGTTCTCGCTGGAGATGGCGGAGGCAGAGCTGGCCCAGCGGTTCGTAGCCTCCCAGGCGCGGATCAAGGGCGAGGAGCTGCGCAAGGGACGGGTCGCCGAGCAGCGCTGGCCGAAGATCCTGAACGCAAGCCAGCGGCTCGCACGCTCGCCCCTGTGGGTCGATGACTCCAGCGACGTGGGGATGCTCGAGATCCGCGCAAAGGCACGGCGCCTGCACAGCCAGTGCGAGGGCGGGCTCGGCCTGATCATCATCGACTACCTGCAGCTGATGCGCACGGACAGCCGCTACGACAGCCGCGTGACCGCCGTCGGCGAGCTCAGCCGCGGCCTGAAGATCCTGGCGCGCGAGCTGGGGGTGCCGGTGATCGCGCTGTCGCAGCTGAGCCGCGCAGTTGAGACGCGCCCCGACAAGAAGCCTCAGCTGTCGGATCTGCGCGAGAGCGGGAACCTCGAGCAGGACTCCGACCTGGTGATGTTCATCTACCGCGACGAGTACTACAACGAGGACTCCGAACGCCCCGGCGAGGCCGACCTGATCATCGCCAAGCATCGAAACGGGGCGGTCGGAAAAGTGACGCTGACCTTCCAGAAGGAGTACCCGAAGTTCATGAACTACGCGGGCGAACGCTACGAGCAATGACAGGCGAGGAGCTGATCGAACCGACGGGCGCCCGCGCCCGAATCCCCGGCGCCGGCGCAAGCGACGCCGCATGCCCGCTGGGAGTCTGCGACGGCAGCGGCTTTGTGATCGACGAGGCGACGAACACGGCTCGTGACTGCGGCTGCCGGCCCGCGAGGATCGCCAAGGCGCGCACCGCGAGCCTCGAGGGACGCTTGCCCAGGCTCTACCGCGGCGTCTCGTTCGATCGCCCGCCGCTGCCTGAAATCGCGAGGAGCGCCCCTGACCAGGTGACGGCCGTCAAGCGCTACGTGCGTAACGTCGCCGAGAACCTCGACCGTGGACGAGGCCTGTGGCTGTGGGGCGACGTGGGCACAGGCAAGACGACGCTCGCGATGGTCGTCTCCAAAGCCGCACTCGATGCCGGGCGCTCGGTGGCGATCTACTCGCTGCCGCGGCTGCTCAACCTGCTGCGCGAGTCGCTCGAGTCCGAGGGCGGCCTGCTCGACCTGCTCGACAGGCTGAGCGCGGTCGACCTTCTGCACATCGACGACCTCGGTGCGGAGAACCGTACCGACTGGGTGCTCGAGCAGCTGTACTCGATCGTCAACGCGCGCTATGAGGCACAGCGGGCGATCGTGGCAACCACCAACCTGATGCCCGATCAGTTGAACGAGCGTCTGGGGACACGCACGGTCTCGAGGCTGGTCGAGATATGCGGCGACCCGATCGCGCTGGCCGGCGCGGACAAGCGGCGCGAGTACCGCGCCGAGCGAACGGGGACCACGGAGCGCGTCGGCTGAGGCGAGCGCCACTCGCCCCTAAACTCCATCGTTCATGCCAGGCATAGTCATAGTCGGCGCCCAGTGGGGCGATGAGGGCAAGGGCAAGATCACCGATCTGCTCGCCGAGCACGGCGACGCGGTCGTGCGCTTCCAGGGGGGCAACAACGCCGGCCACACGATCGTGCGCGGCGAGCAGGAGTGGAAGCTCCATCTGATCCCCTCGGGCATCCTGTATCCGGGCAAGCGCTGCGTGATCGGCAACGGCGTGGTGATCGATCCGAAGGTGCTGATCGACGAGTTGGACGCGCTGCGCGCGCGACGCGTCGACGTCAGCGGCCTGCGTATCTCGGCCAACGCGCACCTGATCATGCCCTACCACCTGCTGCTCGACTCCGCCGGCGAGGCGAAGCTGGGCAGCCTGCAGATCGGAACGACGCGGCGTGGGATCGGCCCGTGCTACGCGGACAAGGCGGCGCGCCTGGGCATCCGCGTGCAGGACCTGCTGGACGAGAAGATCCTCAAGAAGAAGATCGTCGCGGCGATGGAGCCCAAGCGCCTGTCGCTACGGCCATTTGAGAAGGACCCGGCACTCGACCTGCACACGATGACCGAGCAGTATCTGACCTACGGACACCGCCTCGAGCAGCACATCGCGGACACCTCGAAGCTGATGTGGGAGATGCTCGACGAAGACAAGGTGGTGATCCTCGAGGGTGCGCAGGGGGCGATGCTGGACATCGACCACGGCACGTATCCGTTCGTCACCTCCTCCAACCCGTTGGCGGGCGCGGCGTGCGTTGGCAGCGGCATCGGACCGAAGGCGATCGACGAAGTGTGGGGCATCTCCAAGGCCTACACGACGCGCGTCGGCGCCGGGCCGTTCCCGAGCGAGCTGCACGACGAGATGGGTGAGAAGATCCGCAAACGCGGCGGCGAGTTCGGCACCACGACAGGGCGCCCGCGGCGCACCGGCTGGCTGGATCTCGTGGCGCTCCACTATGCGGTACGCCTGAACACGATGACCGCGCTCGTGGTCACCAAGCTGGATGTCCTGTCCGGGCTCGACCGCATCCAGGTATGCACGAGCTACCGCGGCGCCGACGGCGCGGAGTTCGAGGACTTCCCCTACCACCAGACCGTGCTGCACCACACCACCGCCGAGCTGACCGAGCTGGCTGGATGGAGCGAGGACCTCGGCGAGTGCCGCAGCCTGTCGGACCTGCCGGACGCGGCGCGTGAGTACCTGGACTTCATCGCCGAGCAGATCGGTGCGCCGGTCACGATGATCGGCGTAGGCCCGGGCCGCGAGCAGGTCGTGTGGACCGACGCCGGCAAGCAGACGATCATCGCAGGCGACGGCCTGCAGCTGCGTTCCTGATCACGGCGGGCTGCTCCCCGGCTGCATCACTGCGGGCTGCTCCCCGGCGGCGCTTCCCGGGCGTCGGCGCGACTACTCCCGCAAGCCGACCGCTTCGAGTGCGTCGGCCCTGGTCTGGTACATCGTCGATCGCAACAACAGGCCGGCACGCAGCTCCCACACATACCAGGCGAGGGCCGCTATCTCGATCCCGGCGCGACCCCTGCTCACAAAACGGATCGTGACCATGACGCTGTCGCCTGCATCGATCGTCTCCTGAAGCTCGAACCGTTGATCACTCCAGAGCGCACCCAGCGAGCGCAGGAACTCACGTACCTCTTCATGACCGTGGAAGATCGCCGGCTCGAGCTGCCGTCGCGAGACGTCCCATTCGATCGCCGGATCGAGCCACGCGAGCAGGCGCTCGAAGTCTCCGCTGGAGAAAGCTTCGAAGCCTGCGCGCACGGCGTCAACGTTCTCCTGAGACATCGTTGCTCAGTATCTCGCAGGGAAACCGAGGTAATGGGCCGTCCGGGAATCGAACCCGGAACCTTGGGCTTAAGAGGCCCCTGCTCTGCCGGTTGAGCTAACGGCCCAAGAGCGCGCCGGCGAGATCGGCCAGCTCCGGATCGATTCTACCCGAGCACGCCGCGGCCTCGCGGCCTCGGACGCTGTGCGGCTCCGTACCCTCAGAACACGATTGTGCGCCGGCCGTCGACGATCACGCGATCCTCCAGGTGCAAGGCGAGCGCCCGCGCGAGAACCAGGCGCTCGCCATCGCGCCCGAGCCGCTCCAGCTCCGCGGTGCTCTGGCGATGGTCCACCCGCACGACATCCTGCTCGATGATCGGCCCGTCGTCGAGCTTATCGGTGACGTAGTGGGCGGTCGCGCCGATTAGCTTGACGCCGCGCTCATGCGCCCGCGAGTAGGGGTCGGCACCCGCGAACGCTGGCAGGAAGGAGTGGTGGATGTTGATCGCCGGCATCCCGACCTGGTCGAGAAACTCGCCGCTGAGGATCTGCATGTAGCGCGCCAGCACGAGCAGATCGGCACGCCCCTCGAGCAGCTCGAGCATTTCGCGCTCGGCGCGATCCATGCGACCTTTCTCAACCGGGACGTGATGAAACGGGAGCCCGGCGGAGGCCACGACGGGCTCGAGATCGGGATGATTGGAGATCACGCTCACGATCTGTGCGTCGAGCTCGCCGCGACGCGATCGCCAGAGCACCTCCTGCAGACAATGATCGTGGCGGGATACAAGGATTGCCAGGCGCTGCCTCTCGCCCCACCAGCGGATATGCCAATCCATCGCGAAACGCCTCGCGATCGACGCCTTGAAGGCCGCAGCGAAGCGCTCCCGCTCGGACGCATCCTCGAGGAAGAACTCGGTGCGCATGAAGAAGCGCCCGCCTGTGGCGTCCGAGGAATACTGGTGGGAGGAGACGATGTTCGCCCCGTGCTCGAACAGAAAGCCGGACACCCCCGCCACGATCCCAGGGCGATCGGAGCATCCGATCAGCAGACGGCCGCTGTAGCGCGGGTCGCTCGGCTCCCCGGTGACTGCGTGCCCACGGCCTCGCGGATGCTCACGGTCGACCTTCACTTGCGCACCCGACGGCTATTTGGTGCTGGTCGACTTCGTTCCGGTCGAGGCGGCACCTGTCGGGACTTCGGTTGACTTCAGTTCGCCTTTGGAGTTCAGCGTGCCGACGTAGGTTTTCCCGTTTGTCGTGGTCGTGTACGTTTTTTCGCCGCTCGGGTTCTTGCGGACTTCGGCCAGCTGCTGCTTCAGGTGCACACGCTGGGCCGCCGGCGCCAGGCTAACGGCCTTCGCTGCAGCCAAGTCGCCGACGCGCATGTTCTTGGCTTTGAAAGCGTACTCGGCGAGCGCCGCGTACAGTGCCGCGTCAGTCGGCCTAGCGGCGACCGCTATCTGCAGCACTTCCACCTCTTTGGCAGGTTCTTTGAGTCCCCCTTCGCCGTACACGTTCTCCATCAGCTGCGCCAGTTCGGAGTTCGGTTTACGTGGGTTCAGGGCGATGTAGCTCGTCCACGCCTGCGCGGTCTGCCGATAGAGTTCCTTGCCCTTGCTCGTGAGCGTGCCCGTGCTCGTGATCAGCGCTTCGTTGCCGCTTTCGTGAACGAGCGCTTTCGTCAGGTTTTCCCACGCGTTGAGGTTCTGCGGCTGCTGCTGGGTGAGTTTGCGGTACTTCTTAATCTGGCTGGCAAAGCTCGTGCTGCCCGCACCTTCGTTGTTGCTCGCAGCGGTAAGCAGCCCGCCGCCGCCGAAGCCGCCGCCGATGCCGAAGCCGATCAGGCCCACCCCCATCAGCAGCGCCAGGCCGATGTAGATCACCTTGACCGCGCGGCGACGGCCGCGGCCTCTGAGGTCGAACAGCATCAGTCCGACAGCCTGGGGTCTACGTGGTCGATCAGATCCTCCACGGTTGGCTCCGCTGGGTCCTCCGGTGGTGGTGGCGGCGGATCCTCCGCGGGATGCCGGGCGCCTGCAGTAGTCGCGCTTCCCTCATCGTGCTGGCCGAGATCCGCTCGCCCGAAAATAGCTGCCAGGAGGATACTCGCCTCGAACAGCAGGTACAGCGGTACCGTCTCGAGCAGCAGCGTGATCGCATCGCCCGGCAACAGCGCGGCGACCGCCGCGCAGGCCACGATCGCGTAGCGTCGGCTTTTGCGCAGCTGGGCGGGAGTCACGAGGCCGATCCGCGTCGCGCCGATGATCACCACGGGCACCTGGAAGACGAGCCCCATAGCCAGCAGGATCGTCGCGGCGAACGCGTAGTACGGATTGGCCTGCACGAGCACGTTGAACTGGCTCGAGTTGAAGTTCACGAAGAAGCGCACGGCAGCAGGCAGGACGATGTAGTACCCGAACACCACGCCCGCGGCGAACAGGAACGGCACGGCCAGCAGCAGCGGCATCGCCACGCGTCGCTCGTGCGGCTTGAGCGCCGGCAGGATGAAGCCGTACAGCTCATACAGGATCACCGGCAACGAGACGATCAGCGCGAAGTACAGCGTCACGGTGATCGTCGTCGTGAACGGCTCGCCGATTCCGAGCGTCACCGGGTTGTCACCCACCGGATGGCGCGGGATCTTGGCGACGTCGGCCTTCAGCTTGGCGATCAGCGGCGGCAGCTCCGCGCGCGCCTGCCGGGATAGGCCGCTCCCCGGCCTGGCGAGCACACCCAACGCGGCCTGCGTGTCCGTGGAGACCTTCAGCACGCCCTGCTGGGCGATCACCGCCTGCCCGACCGTCCCCTCGCCTCTGGCGACCTGTTTCTGCGTCTCGACCTTCAGCGGCTTGTTGATTATGTCCAGCAGCGCGTGGTTCTGCCACAGGCATACGCCGAACGCGACCGCGAGCACCGCAGCGCTGACGATCAGGCGCGTACGCAGCTCTTCGAGGTGGTCGACGAGGCTCAGCCGATCCTCGTGGCCGATCGTGCGAATCGCGCTGCCCATGGGCCTTATGAACCTACCACCGTGCCGGTATTGGGCCGCAAGCTAAAGGCGCCAGCGTCACGCGTCGATGGGGTTTCAGAGCGTTGATGCAGTCAGAGAACGATCCCCACATCCAGCACTCCTCGCCGCAGGCTGCCAACCCGACCGGCGCCGTGTACGGACGCAAATCCGGACCCACGGACAGCACCTGCTCGCCCGCTCAGCTGCACATCTGCTTCCACTGCGCCGGCGAGCTCGTCTACCCGCTCGACTGGTCGGAGGAGGGCCCCCGCCACTGGCGGATCGTGCTCCGCTGCCCGGAGTGCGAGTCACGGCGCGAAGGCGTGTTCGACCAGTCGGCCGTGGAACGTCTGGACGACGAGCTGGACCGGGGATCGAGCGCGCTGCTCGGTGACCTCAGGCGCATGACGCACGCGAACATGTCAGAGGAAGTCGAGTTCTTCGTGCGCGCGCTGGACGCCGACCTGATTCTCCCCAGCGACTTCTAGGACGCTCAGCGGTAACGCTCGACGACCGAGTCGGCCACCAGGCTGAGCAGGGCGGAGCGACCATTCGGAAGGATCGCCGGCAGCGCAGCCTTGGCCTCCGCCACGATCGCCAGCGCGCGCTCACGGGCCTCATCCAAAGCGCCGGTCGCCGCGATCCGCTCGCACAGCGCCTCGATGTCGCCAGACCCACCGGCCCCGTCCAGCGAGCTCAGATCGAAGGCAGCGAGCTCCGGTGCGCGTTCGCGTGCGAGGATGAACGGCAGCGTGACCGTGCCGTCGAGCAGGTCCGTGCCCCGTGACTTGCCGGTTCGCTCCACCGGCCCGGACACGTCGAGTACGTCGTCGAGCATCTGGAAAGCCAGGCCGATGCGTCGAGCGAACGCGCCGAGTGCGTCCGCCAGCGCAGCAGAGCCATTCGCGGCCGTCAGCGCGCCGAGCCGGCAGGCCGCCTCGAACAGCGCCGCGGTCTTCAGCTCGCAGCGCCTGAGATAACGCTCGACGGCGACGCGAGAGGCGTACGCGTCCTCGAGCTGCAGCAGCTCGCCTTCGGCGAGCGCTGAGCTGGCCTGCGAGAGCGCGTGCAACTGCGCGGCGTCGTCGTTTCGCGCGAGCTCAGCAAACGCACGCGAGAACAGCAGGTCACCAGTCGCGACCGCCATCTGGCGGCCGGCGGTCGCTGCGACCGTCGGATGGCCGCGACGCAGCAGCGCGCCATCGATCACGTCGTCGTGGACGAGCGTCGCCGAGTGCACCAGCTCCACCGCGACAGCCGCGCGCACCAGGCGTTCCTCCCCGTCCGGCGTGTCGGGGGGCCCGCCGGCCGACTCGGCGGCCAGCACGACGAGCAGCGGGCGCAGCCGCTTGCCGCCGGCGACCACTGTGGCGTTCGCGTGAGAGGCCAGCGGCGTCCCGGCTTGCGCGGTGACCCGCTCCAGGTGGCACTCGGTGCGCTCCATCCTTCTGCGCAGCTCCTCGCCACCGCGGCGCATGATCACGTCCAGTCCATCCACTCCCGCCTCCTGGAGGCCGGTCGCCGTGCTGCTCACTGCGCTCATGATGCCTGCTCGGCAGGGACCGTGCCTGCGTGGATCGCCACGATGCCGCCAGCAGTAATCACGTAGGAGATCCCCGTAAGGCCGGCGCGCTGCATCTCCGCGGCGAGTGTCGACGGACCAGGAAAGCGCATCACCGAGTTGGGCAGATAGGTGTATGCGTCGGCGATCACCGAGTCGACCGCGCCGCCGCGAGCGCGCGCGGCAGCGGCGAGGGCCGCGCCCGCCACCCGACCCAGCGCCGGAACCACCCGGTCGAACCACAGCCGGTAGAACAGCGACAGCGGCGGGCGGGTGGGCGTGGTGAACTCGAGCACCACCACCTGCCCCCCCGGCTTCACCACCCGCCTCATCTCGGCCAACCCGGCGGCCAAATCGTCGAAGTTGCGTGCGCCGAAGCCGACCGTCGCGGCGTCGAAGCTGTTGTCCGGGTTCGGCAGCCGCGTCGCGTCGGCCCATTCAAAACGCGGGCGCACGAGGCCTCCGTTCATCGCGGCGACCTTCGCGCGCGCTCGGTCGAGCATCCGCTCGGAGAAGTCGCTGCCGGTCACCTCACCCGTCGGGGAGACGCGGTGCGCGAGCTCGATCGCCAGATCGCCGGTGCCGGTGGCCACGTCGAGCACTCGGCCACCGGGGCCGACGCGAGCCAAATCGGCCGCGCGCGTCCGCCACCGATGATGCAGACCGGCGGACATCGCCGTGTTCATCAGGTCATACACGCCGGATACGCGGTCGAACATCGCGCGTACCTGGCCCGCCTCGAGCGTGCCGGGCGGCCTGTCCTGGGGTTTGGAGGGTGCGCTATCGGGTGCGCCGTCTCGGGGACGAGCGGGCACGCGCGGCCTACTTGAGTTGCGAGAGGAAGTTGACGACCGCTTCGAACTTCTTCGGCGGAAGGTTCTTGAACGACGGCATCGGCGCCGTCGGGTTCACGAGCGTTCGCGCGATCGCCTGACGCGGAATGCGCGAGGCGACGTTCGTCAGGTTCGGCCCGGGTCCAGCGTTGCCGTTGTCGCCGATCTTGTGGCACGCCAGACACCCCGACTGGGCGACCACCTTGCGCCCGGCTTCGAATTCGGACAGCGTGCTGCCGCCGGCCTGAATCACGTGTTGCGGAGTCGGCATTTCGATCACCGTCGGCGAGCCGGCGCTCGCGCCCTGGTAGGTGAGGAAGGCCATCGCGCCGATCACCACGATCCCAGTCAGCGTCGCGATCGGGCGCCGCTCCGGCCGGCGCTCCGGGCCGCGGTCGTAGAACGGCAGCAGGAACAACAGGATCATGCCGATCGTCGGCACGCCGATCGTCGCCAGCGGCACGAGGCTCGGCGGCTTGATCACACGTAGGACCTCGAACAGGAAGAAGAAGTACCACTCCGGCCGCGGCACGTATGTGGTCGTGGTCGGGTTGGCCTTCGAGCCGAGCTCCGCGCCGAGCACCAGCGACATCGTGATGATGACCGCCATCACGACGCACGCCATCGCCGCATCCTTGGCCACCGCGTAGGGGAAGAACGGCTTGCCCTGGGACTTCAGCACCGAGTATTCGCGGAGGTACTCCTCCTTCTCGCGCTGGTTCATCTACACCTCTGTCTCGCGCAGCTCTGGGCGCTTCTCGGCTTTGGTCCACGGCGGCGCGGTCGTGCCGAGCTTGGCCACGAGGTACAGGTGGGCACCGAGCAGCGCAGCGATCGCCCCTGGAACGAGCAGCATGTGGATCGCGTAGAAGCGCGACAGCGTGGTCGCGCCGAATTCCGAGCCGCCGCGCAGGAAGTCGCTCAGGTACGGGCCGACCAGCGGTCCCGTGCCGTTGATGTTGACGCCCACGATCGTCGCCCAATACGCGCGCTGGTCGAACGGCAGCAGGTAGCCGGTGAACGACATCGTCATCGTCAGGATCAGCAGCACCACGCCGATCACCCAGTTCAGCTCGCGCGGGTACTTGTACGCGCCGAAGAAGAACGTGCGTCCCATGTGCAGGAACACGAGGATCACCATCACGCTCGAGCCCCACTTGTGCATGCCACGCACGAACTGCCCAAGGAACACGTCGTTGGTCACGTAGCGAATCGATTCGTACGCGCCGCCGGACGCGTCCGGGCGGTAGTACATCGCCAGGAACACGCCAGTCACAGCCTGCGAGAGAAACGCGAACATCGTCGCCGAGCCAAGCGTGTAAAACCAGTTGGTGCCCTTCGGCACCTTGCGGAACATCAGCCAGCGCGCGCCGCCGCTCAGCGACGTGCGCTCGTCGACCCAGTCGACGACCGTGATCCCAGCCTCCTTGGCTGCATCGGCTGGGCCCAGCTTGCCGTTGCCCTCGCTCGGGCGCGGCGGGGGCGCCTTCAACGGAGCTGGAATCGGGGGGGCGGGGAGCTTGGGCAAGGAAAGACCGAGGTTCCGGGGTTAGAGTTTCTGGGCGCCGGGGCGCGATGGGTACATGTACTGGCCGATGCCGTCGAGCGGCTCGCCCGGGTCGCGCGGCGAGAAGCGGCGCAGCTCGCTGTTGACGCTGAAGCGCGGCCCGAGCTGCACCTCGTTGCCGATCACGCGCGTGTAGAAGCGGTCCAGCGGGCGGACAGGGGGCCCGCCGACCCGACGGCCGAGCAGGTCATACACGCCGCCATGGCACGGGCAGATGAAGCGCTCGGCGGCATCCACCCAGCGCACCGGGCAGCCGAGGTGCGCGCAGCGGCTGGAGATCGCGATGTACGGCGTGCCGCGGTCATACGCGTCTTTATCGATCGCGGCGTTGAACTTGCGCACGTACGCGGTCGTCTTGCCCGCCTCGCCGATGTTCGGCGTGAGCGTCAGCACGACCGGTGTGTAGTTCAGGTCAGTGAAGTGGTCTGTCGTCCCCACCGTTTCCCAGTGGTGCGGGGTGCTTTTGAAGATCGGCCCAATCGCGAAGCCGAGCGCGGGCAGCACGAACGCCGCGGCAGCGACCGCTCCGGCCCCCTGAGAGCCAACCGTCATGAACCGCCGGCGCGTGACCGTCTCACCCTCGAAGGCTCCGGGGATCTGGCGGTCGAGCGTGTACTTGGACTTCTGCTTTGCGCGCTTGTCTGGCACCGAGCCAAACAATATCGAGGCGCGATTCAGGGCGACGCCGGGACCGCCTCTGCACTTGTGCGCATCGCCTCGAACGCCTCCGGTGCACCCAGCAGCACTAGCCCCTTGGCGTGGCGGTGGCGCTCGCTCGGCCCCCAACCCACCGCGCGCGCTCCCGCCTGCCAGACGGCATCGGCCAGCGCCCCGCTGCCGGCCCCCTGCGCGAGCGCGCTCAGCGTGATCGTGTCAGCGAGCTCGGCCACGGCAAGCGTGTCGCCCAGTCCGACCAGGCGGGCGAGCCCGATCGCGTACAGCCGATCGCCGGCGAGCAGCCTCATATCGAGGTCCGGCACCCGCATCACGCGCGGCTCCCCGTAATGCAGCAGATAGCCCTCGTAGATCGCATCGACCAACAGCTCGTACTCCTCGCACCTGCCCGCCGCGCGCGGGCCCTGCGCGACCAGCGCGGCCGGGCTGCGCCCGGTGCCCGCGACCCCGTCCGACACCGGGCTCTCGTCCGGCTGCACGAGCGTGGCCATCAATCCGCCCGCATCGCGCAACAGCACGCGTAGGCGCTCAAGCGCGGCGAGGTCCGGGCCGGCGTCCACGGGACTCATCGTCCAACCGCCGGCTCCGGCAGGCATGCGAACGCCGCCGCCGCGGCATCCAGCGTACGCTCGATCTGCTCGTCGGTGTGCGCCAGCGAGGGAAACCATGACTCGAACTGAGACGGCGGCGGGTAGACGCCGCGGGCCAGCAGCTCCCGACACCACGCGGCGTGCGCCCCCAGGTCGCAGGCCTGCGCGTCGGCGAACGACGCAACCGGCCGCTCGCTGAAGAACACCGTCAGCAGCCCCGGCATGCTGCGAACCTCGACCGGGTAGCCGCCAGCGGCCGCGCGCAGACCATCGGCGAGCCGGGCCGTGATCGCCTCAAGGCGCAGATACGCGGCCTCGTCCAGCAGCTCGAGCGCCGCCAGGCCGGCGGCCACCGCCAGCGGGTTGCCCGACAACGTCCCCGCCTGGTAGACCTCGCCGACGGGTGTCAGCATCCGCATCAGCTCGGCGCGACCTCCGACAGCCGCCGCCGGCAGACCTCCTCCGATCACCTTGCCCATGATCACGAGGTCGCCGTGCACGCCCAGGAGCTCCTGCGCTCCGCCGCGCGCAACGCGGAAGCCACTGATCACCTCATCGAGCACGAGCAGCGACCCGGTCGCGTCGGCCTGGCGGCGAAGCAGCGCCAGGAAGCCCTCGGCAGGTGGAACCAGGCCCATGTTGGCGGGCAGCGGCTCAGCGACGATCGCCGCCGGCCGGTGGCGATCGATGGCTGACACGAGCGCGTCCGGGTCGTTCCACGGCACCACGATCGTGTTCGCGGCGGCGCTCACCGGCACACCAGGGCTAGACGGGAGGCCCTGCGTGGCCAGGCCGGAGCCGGCCTGCGCGAGCAGGCCGTCGGCGTGCCCGTGGTAGGCACCAGCGAACTTCACGATCGGCTCGCGGCCGGTCGCCGCCCGAGCAAGGCGGATCGCGGTCATCGCGGCCTCGGTGCCCGAGGAGGTCGTGCGCAGCATCTCCACGCCGTCGACCCTGCGCACGACCTCGCTCGCCAGCTCGACCTCGCCCGGCGTCGGCGCGCCGAAGCTCGTCCCCTTGGCGGCCGCCTCCGCGACCGCCGCGAGTACATACGGGTGCGCGTGCCCGTGGATCAACGGCCCCCACGAGCACACGTAGTCGACGAACCTGTTGCCATCCACGTCGATCAGTTCGGCACCCTCGCCGCGTGCGATGAAGATCGGCTCGCGGCCAATCGCGTGCATCGCGCGCACGGGCGAGTTGACCCCGCCGGGGATCACCTCCTGGGCCCGTCCATACAGCTCCGCCGAGCGCGTGTCGGTGAGCGAGGCCGTCAACTCGGTCGTTCGCCTACCACGTAAATACGATGGCGCACGCTGCGCTGAAAATAAAACAACACATGCCCCCGGCACCCCCGTCCGCGCGGCTCACGCGCCGTGCTCGCGCTCCCACGCCTTGAAGTCCTCGGTGAAGTACAGCAGGCGGATCTTCTTGAACTCAGTCGAGGAGTACAGGGTCGCTCGCTCGTGGATCCCGGTCTGCTCCGCGATCGCGTCGAGGATCGCGTCGCACTGCTCCTTCGAGCGTCCGTGGGCCATTGTGAACACCGAGTACGGCCAATCCTGATACGTCGGGCGCTGATAGCAGTGGGAGATGCCGCGCACGGCCGCCATCCTGCAACCGATCTCATAGATCTGCTCGTCCGGCACCTGCCACACACCCATGCCGTTGGCCGAGAAGCCCGCCCGGCGGTGGTAGAGGATCGCGGCGACGCGGCGCAGCAGGCCGCGCTCCTGCATCTGCGCGAGATGGTCGAGCAGCCGCTCCTGCGGCATCCCGAGCTCGGCAGCCGCCGGCGCAAACGGCTCCTCGACCACCGGCATGTCTCCCTGCAGAGCGCGGATCACCGCGATGTCGAGCTCGTCGTACGGCTGGGGCTCGAGCTCGATTGGCTCCTTCACCTCGGCCGCGCTCGACAGCGCGTCCGTGTCGCCCTCCATCTCCAGATCCATGCGGATCTTGAACAGCTTCAACGTCGGCAGCTGGCGCACCGACTCGGCGCCCGCCGCGCGTGCCAGCACCTCGAGCGTACCCTCGAGGCCGAGCTTGGAGTCCGGCTCGGTGGCGATCGTGAACCACAGGTTGAACTCGTGGTTGCGCAGGTAGTTGTGCGACACGCCCGGGTGTTCGTTGATCACTTGGGCAGCACGATGGGGATGCTCGGGGTCGACCTTCGCAGCCACCAGCATCGAGGAGTAGCCGAGTGCCCGCGTGTCGAAGATCGGCGTGACCTGGCGGATGATGCGCTTGTCCAGCAGGCGCTGCACGCGGTCCATCACCTCGCGCTCATCAACGCCACCCTGCTCTGCCACGTGTCGGTAGGGGCGCGGCGCGATCGGGAAGCTGCCCTGCATCAGGTTCAGCAGCCTGCGGTCGAGCTCGTCGAGCGCCACCGCGGCGCCGTCCTTGCGGCTGCGTGTCTTGGAGCCCGCCCGCCCCGCGGTCGTCGGACTAAGCGGGTCGGCGAGCGGAGTAGTGCCGGTGGACTCGGGCTGCGGCGTCATGTCTGTTCTGCCAGCCATCTGGCTGCATCCTTTGCGTGGTAGGTGACGATCGTGTCGGCGCCAGCGCGGCGCAGGGAGGTGAGGATCTCCAACACGGCCGCGCGCTCGTCTATGTACCCGGCTGCCGCGGCTGCCTTGACCATCGCATACTCACCGCTGACGTTGTACGCCGCCACCGGCAGACGCGTCGCGCGCTTGACCGCGCGAATCAGATCGCCATACGCGAGTGCAGGCTTGACCATCACCATATCCGCACCCTCCTGCACGTCGAGCAGCGCCTCGCGCACGGCCTCACGGCCGTTGGCCGGATCCATCTGGTAGCTGCGGCGATCGCCGAACGCGGGGGTCGAGTCGGCAGCGTCGCGGAACGGCCCGTAGAACGCCGAGGCGAACTTGGCCGAGTAGGCGAGGATCGGCGTCTCAGAGAAACCCTCGCCGTCGAGCTCCTCCCTGATTGCCCCGACGCGCCCGTCCATCATGTCCGACGGAGCCACCAGGTCTGCCCCAGCGCGCGCGTGGCTGACAGCGGTGCGCGCGATCAGCTCGACCGTCGCGTCGTTGTCGACCGTCGGCTGGCCAAGGCCAAGGCCGGGGCCGGGGCCGGGGCCGGGGCCGGGGCCGTCCGTGCGTAGCACGCCGCAGTGTCCCTGCGCGGTGTACTCGCACAGACACACGTCCGTGATCACGAGCAGATCCGGCGCCGCCTGCTTGATCGCGCGCGTTGCAACCTGCACCACGCCCTCCTCATCCCACGCACCCGACCCCTGCTCATCCTTCTCGGCAGGCAGCCCGAACAGCATCACCGCGGCGATTCCCAGCGCGGCCGCGTCATGCGCCTGCTCAACGGCCGCCGAGATCGACAGGCGATCGACTCCCGGCATCGTCGCGATCGGCTCGCGACCGGGGCCCGTCTCGGTGACGAACAGCGGCAGCACCAACTGCCCGGCGCTCACATCGGTCTCACGCACAAGTCCGCGCAGGCCGGCGGTGGCCCGCAGTCTGCGCATGCGCGTCTGTGGATAGGCCATCGCGCCTTTCAGGTTAGAGCGTTCGCTTCACTCCGCGCGCTGTAGCCCGACGCGCGCCAGCGCCCCGAACACGAGCGTCAGACCGGCCAGATGGAGGATCGACAGGCCGATCGACGGAGAGCTCCCGTTGACGGCCGCATCGAGCGCCTGCAGCGCGGCCTTGTAGGGGAACACGAACGACACGGCCTTGATCGCGTCGTACACCCCGCTCGACACCGATCCTGCGGGCACGAGCGCCAGGAACGCGAGCGGGAGCGACAGCAGGAACGCCAGCAGCGAGGCCGCCCGGACCTCGCGCGCGAGCGCGCCGATCGCCACGCCCAGGGCGCCGAACGCGAGCGAGCCGAACGCGAGCGCCAGCACCCACTGTCCGACGCGACTCCAGTCGAGCGCGACGAACGCCCCGATCCCGGCGAGCATCGCGAACGCGATCACAAACGCACACCCGGCCGCCAGCAGCACCTTCTCGCTGAGCAGCGTCGCGCGCGAGACAAGCGCCGGTGGGCCCCGGATCAGGCGTGAGAGCACGTGCTCCTCGCGCTCCAACGCGATCCCTCCGGCGGCCAGCAGGACGCAAACGAACATCAGCGACACGCTCACCGCGACGACCACCGCGAACGTGTTCAGCGGCGTGCGTCGGCCGTGCAGCAGTGAGCTCTTAACGCTGATCGGTTGCCCGATCGTCGACAGCACGTCCTTGCTCAAGGACAGGTTCTGTGCCGCGAAGCCCGCGAACTCGTCGATCCGTTCGAGCTCGCTGCGCTTAGGGCCGGGTGGCAGCGCGGCGATCGCCCCGCTCAGCTTTGAAGGGATTTCGCCGAGCCCGATCAGGTTCCCGGGCGCGCCGGGGATGCCCACGTCGCCGCCTTGCAGGAGGGCGTCGATCGCCTTCGCGGCAGCCTGCTGGATCTGCTCCGAGAACGCCAGGTTGGCCTGCGCGAGCGCCGAGTTGATCGTTGACTGCACGAGCGACTGCTCGAGCGCGTCGCCGTTGTACAGGACTTCCAGCTGCGCCCGCTGGACATCCGAGGACAGCCGCGCGGCGATGTCCGGTGGAATCACCACCGCGGCGATCACCTCGCCGGACTTGACCTTCGCGACCGCCTCCGCGCGCGAGGCCACGTCGACCGCGTCGACCTGGCGGAACAGCTGGCGCGCGTACTCGTCGACCTCCACGCGCTGGTCGCCGACCTTGACCGTCTCGCCGGGCGGCGTCTCATCGACGATCGCCACGCGCGGCTTCGATGGACCGCGCGAGATCGCAAGCCCGATCAGCAGCGCGATCGCGACCGGGTACACGACGAGCAGCGCGACCAGCAGCCGCGAGCGGCGCAGGATCAGCAGATCCTTGCGAAGCAGCCACCTCATGGCGCGTCCTCGGCGCGAGGCTCGGCCCCCTCCCGCAGGAATCGCACGAGCGCGCGCTCGAGGTCTCCGCTGTCGCGCTCGCCGCCGCCCTCCAGCAGCGCTGGTACCTGACCATCGAACATCAGCCGCCCATTCGACAGCACGATCACACGGTCCGCGTGGCGCTGCGCCTCGCTGACGTTGTGTGTCGAGAACACGACCGCCGTCCCGCCGTCGGCGAGCATCCGTACGAACTCCCACAGGCGCTCGCGTTGCCCGGGGTCAAGCGACGCCGACGGCTCGTCCAGCGCGAGCACCGGTGGGTCGGCCAACAGTCCGATCGCGACGTTCACGCGCTGGCGGTTTCCGCCCGACAGCCGCGCGACGGCCTCATCGGCCCGGTCGTGCAGGCCGGTCTGCTCGAGCATCCGCTCGACCGTCGCTTGCGGATCGGCCACCTTCTCCAGGCGCGCGAACAGCTCGAGGTTCTCGGCCACCGACAGCCGCGGATACAGCGCCGCGTGCTGCGGTGCCCATCCGACTTGTCGCGGTCCCGGGGTCACCCTGCCGGCGCTCGGCGACTGGATTCCCGCGACGATCGACAGCAGCGTCGTCTTGCCGGCGCCGTTCGGCCCGATCACGGCGACCAGCTCGCCGCCGCGGACGTCGAAGCTGACCTCCCGCAGCGCCTGCAGGTCGCCGTACTGCTTGCCGAGCGCGCTGACGCTGAGCTTCGCGCTCACAGCATTCCGCTGTGGCCGCGATCCCACGGCTCGAGCGTCAGATGACGACTCAGGTACACCGCCGTCTCGCGCAGCACAGCGAGGATCGGCAGGGCGATCAGCGCGCCGACGATCCCGTACAGCTGCAGCCCCAGCAGCAGCGCGAAGATCACCAGCAGGGGGTTGATCCGCAGCGTGTGCCCGAAAACCTGCGGCGCGACCACGTGACCCTCCAGCTGCTGCAAGCCGACGAACAGCAGCGCCACCCACAGCGCGGTGATCGGATCGGTGAACAGGGCCACGATCACCGCCGGCAGCGCCCCCAGGATCGGCCCGACGTACGGGACCAGCTCCATCACGCCGTAGAACACGCCGAACGCGACCGCGTATTTGCTCCCCTCGGGGAAGATCCCGAGCACACCGAACAGATACAGGGAGACGCCCGCCGAGGCGCCCATCAGCGTGCTGAACAGCAGCTGCCCGCCGACGTAGCGTGAGACCGCCCGCTGGATCAGCAGCGGGTAGTCATCGGCGCTCGTGCCATCGCCGTCGGGCATCATCCGCCGCACCAGCGCGCCGATCTGCCGACCGTACAGCAGCATGTACACCGACAGCACAAACACGAGCACCAGGTCGAAGATCGCGCCGGCCGCTTCGGTGGCCAGCGCACCGCCGAACGACGCCAGTTTGTCGGCGCTCTTGGCGACTTTTTCCTGGAAGGTCTGTAGCGCCGTCTTGCCCTGCTTGACGAGGTGCACGTGGACGCCGTGCTGGTTCAGTTCACCCTGGAACGTCGCGATCTTTTTGTTCGCTTCGTTGACGATGTGCGGGAGGTTGTTCGTGAACGTCCGCACCTGATCGGAGATAGGGTTCGCCAGCAGGAAGCCGAGGCCAGCGAGCGTCAGGAAGAATGCGAGGTACACGGCGAGCACCGCGAGCCCGCGGGGCAGGCGCGAGCGCTGCAGGAAGGCGACGGCCGGATTGAGGATCATCGCGATGAGCCCGGCAATGACAAAGATCAACACCACTTTCCCCGCCGCTTTTGCCAGCGCCCACAGTGCCAGCAGCGCCAGCGGCAGCACGACCAGCTGGATCCAGCGGGGGACCACGACGCGCGGCGGCTCGATCGCGGGCTGCTCGACCGCTGATTCCTCGGTCGTGTCGGCTCCCGGCGGGTCGGCAAGCTCCCGCTCCTGCGCTGCCGGCGCAGCGCGCTCGGGAGCGTTTCCGGCCACGGGCTTCAAGTGCCTCCCACCATCGCCAGAGTATGGCTGAGCCGCAGGCGGGCACCACCGCCGCGAGCATCCTGTTCGTCGGCGACGTCGTCGGCGGCATCGGCAAGCAGACGCTGTTCGACTGCCTGCCGATCCTGCGCGAGCGCTACGCGCCAACGTTCGTCGTCGTCAACGGGGAGAACGCCGCCGGTGGGCTCGGGATCACGCCGAAGATCGCCGAGCAGATGTTCGCGGCGGGCGTCGACGCGATCACGCTCGGTAATCATACCTACCACCGCCGCGAGATCTATCCGTATCTGGCCGACAGCGACCGGATCGTGCGACCCGCCAACTACCTCCGTAGCCAGCCCGGGCGCGGCGTGTGCGTGGTCGAGCGCGACGGCGTTCGACTTGGCGTGGTCAACCTCAGCGGGAACCTGTACGTGCGGGCGGGCCGCTCGGCGTTCACCGAGATCGAGGTCGCGCTGGGCGAGCTCGGCGAGGTCGATCAGATCCTCGTCGACATGCACGCCGAGGCGACATCCGAGAAGGTCGCACTGGGGTGGCACCTCGACGGGCGCGTGAGCGCCGTCGTGGGCACCCACACCCACGTCCCGACCGCCGACGCTCGCGTCCTGCCGAGCGGCACCGCGTACATCACCGACGTCGGCATGACAGGCCCGCGCGGCGGGGTGATCGGCGTCAAGCGCGAGCAGGCGATCGAGTCGCTGCTGACGCAGATGCCGACCCGCTTCGAAACCTCCGAGGAGGACCCGTGGCTGATGGGGGTGCTGATCAGCTGCTCACAGCCGCTGCGGGCCGACTCGATCGAGCAGCTGCTGATGCCACGACCGGCGGAGGGTTCGCGGGATCGCTGAGGCGCCCGAGCAGCGCGAGCATCACGAGTGGGAAGAACCACGGGATGTACAGGTAGAACCAGTGTTCGATCCCCAGCTCCACGGCCAGCATCACGGCGCCGCACGCGGCTGCCAGGCCGACCAGGTCGGCGCGCCTGGGAAGCACCGCCAGGGCCAGCGCCAGCGCGATCGCCGCGATCTCGACAACGCGCTCCAGTCCGTGCCACCCGTACAGCCCCCAGATCGAGAAAGGCGAGGAGCGGTTGGACTGGTAGTCGATCGTCCGCTCGTAGATCGTGTGCAGCGAGTCGTGTTTCAGCGCAGGGATGAATACCAGGGCAGCCGTGCCGGCGAAGGCGATCACGAACAGCCCCAGCACGCGAGCACGGCGCGCCGGTGAGAGCTCTGAAAGGCCGTGCGTGGCGAGCACGGGAGCGAGCGCGAGCGGCGCGAACTTGGTCAGCCCGGCGAGCGCTGCGAAGCCGCCCCGAGCGGCGGGGGCGAGCTTTGAGCGATAGCTGGCGGCGAGCAGCGCCGCCAGCACGAACACCGCGACGAGCGTGTCGTTGGAGTTGCTCTCGAGCGTGAACAACGTGAACGGATACGCAACCCACGCGTAAGCGAGCGCGATGCCGAGCGTCGGACCTCGCATCCGCCGGCCGAGCAGGAACAGCAGCCCCGTGGTCAGCAGGTCGAAGAAGATTGCCGCCGCGTGCGCCGCCGGCAGGTCGTCCCAGTTGCCGCTCCAGCCGAACAGCTGCTCGAACGGGACGTAGGACTCGTAGTTGACCGGACCGTATGTATCGCCGTGTTCGTTGTTCGCCGGATACGAGCCGTACAGCGGTCGGTCGTGGGCGATCCGCTGAGCGCCGATCACGCCCGCGTAGCCGACGTCGATCACGTTCGAGTCGGTGACGTTCAGCCCGATGCGAAAGCCGATCAGGAACACAACGCCGATCGCCAGCCACGGCGCCGGCACCAGCAGGCGCAGCGTCGGCGGACGGCGGAAGGCGGACGGCGGGTCATGGTCGGCGCGAGGGGCGCGCGGGCGTCGCAGTAGCGCGAGCATGCGGGCGAGCAGATACAGCAACGGCGGGTAGGCGAGCGGGACCGAGCCGTAGATGTGCCCGTGGTTGAAGAACGCGAGCGAGACGGACAGCGACAGCAGCACGAGCAGGTCGAGATGCAGCAGCGAGAACGGCCTGCGGAAGTTCACGAACGGCAGCATGAACAGCACGCACAGCGGCAACCAGATGTACAGCGCGTTGACGTGCCTGCCGAATGCGCCGGAGTAGCCGCGTGCCATCGACCAGGCGATCTGGAAACCGGTCCACTGTTCGACCACGCGGCCGGAAAGGTCGTCGATGATGACCTGTCCGATCTCCTGCTTGCCGCCTTTGGAGAAGTAGCTGACCTGCCATTTGAAGGCACCCTTCAGATACGCCCCGCCGTAGGAGCCGGGGTATTTTGCGCGCACGGCCCGCATCTTGGGAAGCCGCTGCGCGATCGCGAGCACCGCGTTCGGCGACAGCCTGCGCCCGGCTGGGGGCTTGCTCGAGGCCGCCACCGGGATCGGCGTTTCCGGGTTGACGGGGGCCGTCGTGGCGCTCGTGCCCGTTTTCCCGGCGGCGCTGGCGCTGCTCATCGGTGCGGTCGACCCTGCCAGCGAGGACGGGCCGATCGCCGACGCGCCGATCGCCGACGTCGGAGTGCCCGTCGCCGCAGCGGCTGAGGACGGGAGCGCGCAGAGGGCCAGACAGGTCAGGATCGCCATGCGGCAGCGCATCACGCGAGGGTAACGGGGGTGCTAGAAGTGCGCGAGCGCGATCGGCGCGACGTCGCGGATCGCCCACTGTGCCGGCTCGGGGTCAGGCAGCGACACGCCGCTGAGGATCAGCGCGCCGAGCGAATCGCTGGCGTGCAGTGAGCCGTGGCTGCCACCGCCGACGTGGGCCTGGCGGCCCCAGTCGATGAACTCGAAGCCGGGCGCGGCGGACAGCAGCACCTCGCCGGAGGTTGGGCAAGTGAGCGCGGCCCATGCGCGCGCGAGCGCGTCGGGGTAGTCGGGGGTCAGCAGGCGGCCGTCCTCGACGGTCCCTTCGAGCACAGCGAGCGCACCGTCGAGGCTCCAGGTGACGCCGCGCGTATCGGTGAGCGGCCCGCCCGGCGCGAAGCGCAGCTCGCCGCGCTCGGGACTCGCGATCACGCCCTCGCGCGGCGCGTCGTGGGCGTCTCGCTCCAGCCACAGCACGAGGTCGACACCATCGATCGTGAGCGCGCGCGCCACGACCGAGGCGCGCATCGCGTCGCGCTCGGGCTCGTGCAGCGCGTAGACCATCGCGGCGCGCTGGGAGGGGCAGACGGCGATCCGCGGATCGCCGTCGCGAGATCCCTCCGACGAGCGCACCGGTCCGAGCACGCCGAGCTCATCGAGCTCGTCCTGCAGCGCGATCGTCGCGGTGACCGGCGCTTGCGAGTGATCGGCCATCGCGATCACCGCGTGCTCGGCGAGGAACTCCTCGACGCCGCCGGCGGCGTTCATCATCCGCGCCAGCTGAAGGTCGGCCTGAGCGATCGACTGGACCTGCGCGTCCGGTCCGTGCTTGTGCGAGTACCAGTCGTTGTCGGGCAGCGACAGCAGTAGGAAGTCGAACAGGTCATGCTCGACCATATAGGCGGACACGCACCCTGAGTGCTTGTCGCGCACCCCGGGCATGCCCAGGCCGGAGCGGCAGCCGGTGCGACGCGAGGCGAAGATGTCGGCGTAGAACAGCTCGCGCGGCCCCATCACCGCGTGCGGCATCAGCGCCGAGGCGATCCTGGTGAGCGCGGTGTCGCGCTGTGGCTCGTGGCGGTGGCGACCTCGGTACATCAGATAGGTCGTGCCGGCGGTGCGCACGTCGGCGTCGTCGAGCGTCTCGAAGAGGGTCGGCGTGCCGTCGGACAGGTGCGCGCGATTCATGTTGTAGACGGTGTCGGTGAGCTGCCGCGTGATGCCGAAGCGCTGAGCGGCGCGGAAGCTCGAGCCGTACTCCACGTAGCGCTGCTCCTCGCGGTGAAACCAGTTCATGCCGGGGATCCGATGGGCGTCCTGGGCGACGCCGGTGACGATCGAGGCGGCGCACACGGGCGTGACCGACGGGAACGCGGCGACGCAGTCCGAGACGTAGAGCCCGTCGGCGACGAGCCGCTCGAGCACAGGTGCGACGCCGGACTCGATCGCGCGCTCGAGCATCGCCGGCGCCATCGCGTCGATCACGCACAGCACGAGCTTGGCGCGCGATGAGCTGGCAGCCGGCGCCATCAGCGGCGCAGGATGCGCAGCCCGGCGTACTTTTCATCCGCGCGGCCGCGTCCACGCCAGGCAAACCAGGCGAGCAGCGCAACGAGCACGTAGCCGAGCGGGTGCAGCAGCGCGACCAGCGCTGCTGCGAGAACGGAGGCCGCGTCGAGATACACGGTCAACGCCTCCTGAGCCGCACGGTCGGGCAGTCGCGAGCGGGCGCGCGCGATCACCGGCCAGGACGCGCGTTGGCCGACGGCGACGGCGGCAAACCCGCCGAGCAGGCCGGGCCACCAGACATCGCCGTGCGCGGCGAGCGTGCCGGCGAACAGGGCTGCGCCCGCGCCGAACGCCAGCCCGGTGATCGACGCGGCGAGCGGATCGTTACGCGCCTTGCGGTCACCCGGGTCGATGATCGGCGTCTGGGAGAGCAGGATCTGCACGAGGTAGGAGAGTACGAGCGCGACGGTCACCACGAGCAGCCACCAGTCCGCCTGCAGGAAACGAAACGGGTCATGCGTGAAGCGGACGCCGAGCACGTCGGCGGAGCCGAGCGCGCCGGCCAGGAGCACCGGCAGGAACGGGCGCAGCCCGCACGCTGCGGCGAGCCCGACTCCGAGGCCTATGTAGAAGAAGATGCCGTTCATGTGGAGCGCCGTGGAGGTGCGATACCGTGCCCGTGCGACCAATCGGAGATCGACCGATCGAAGACCGGCCAGCACGATAGACGACCGGTCCGGCGATGCGGCGGAGCTGTGCGAGGTTCGTCGCCCGCGACGGCGAATACAGACGTGAGGCTTATGCAACGATCGACCAGCGGAGGAGGCGGCGGACGACGGGCACGGCCCGCCGCGCACGAGCTCGCCCGCTACGAGGCGCTGTTCTCGGCGCGCACGCGCGGGATGAAAAGCTCGGCGATGCGCGAGATGATGGCGCTGACCGAGCGTCCGGATGTGATCTCGCTGGCGGGCGGGCTGCCGGACACGAGCACGTTTGCGCCCGAGCTGTACGCGAAGCTGATGGCGCAGGTCGCCGCGGAGGGCACAGCGCGCGCCTTGCAATATGGGCCGACCGAGGGAATGGCTGCGACCGTCGGCTGCATCGTGGAGGTGATGGAGCACGAGGGAACGCCTGTGGATCCCTCCGAGGTGATCGTCACGACCGGCGGACAGCAGGTGATCGACCTCGTGTGCAAGGCGCTGATCGATCCCGGCGACGTGATCGTCGCCGAGGCTCCAACGTACCCGGGAGCGGTGCCGACGTTCAGCGCCTACCAGGCGGATGTCGAGCAGATCGAGATGGATGCCGACGGAATGCCGATCGACGTCCTCGAGAGCACGCTCGACCGCCTGCAAGCGCAGGGCCGCCGACCGAAGTTCATCTACACGATCCCCAACTTCCAGAACCCGGGCGGGGTCACGATGTCGCTGGCGCGCCGTCGGCGCCTCGTCGAGGTGGCGCGCGAGCGTGAGCTGCTCGTGCTGGAGGACAACCCATACGGCCTGCTGCGCTACGAGGGCGACCCGCTGCCGACGCTGTACTCGCTGGACGCACAGGCCGTCGGTCGTGGTGGTGCGTCGGACCTCGTGATCTACCTGGGCACGTTCTCGAAGATCCTCTCGCCGGGTCTGCGTCTCGGATGGGCGGTCGCGCCGCGCCCGGTGCTCGAGAAGCTGAACCTCGGCAAACAGGGCTCGGACCTGTGCTCCTCACCGGTCACGCAGATGTTCGTCGCGGCGTACTTCGCAGAGCCGGGCACCGGTACCCGGCCCGCGTGGATCGAGTACGTGGAGCGCCTGCGGGATCTCTACCGGCGGCGCCGCGACGTGATGCTGGAGGCACTGCAGGAGCATTTCGGCGGGCGCGCGAGCTGGACGCGGCCGGAGGGCGGCCTGTTCATCTGGGCGACGCTCGACGGCGGGGTCGACACGACCGACCTGATGGCGCGAAGCGAGGGCGTGGCGTTCGTACCCGGCCGCGCCGCGTATACGGATGGGCGGCGCGGGGGCTCATCGATGCGCCTGAACTTCGCGGGAGTCCCGGAGGACGAAATCCGGGAGGGGATCCGTCGGATTGGCAGGATCATGGGCGGTGACACAGGCCTACTGGGGACGTTGACCGGCTCGCCGGGCGCCGCGTCTCCATCGCCCGCAGCCGAGCCGGGGAGTGCGCCCGACGAGGGAGCCCCGCTCGCGGACGTCGTCGCGCTGCCTCGTCGCGATGGATCGGATTCCGCCCGCTCGGCGCGCCGACGACAGGATCGATGACCGCCCCGAGCCGGGTCGCGGTGCTGAAGGGCGGAGGGTCGCTGGAGCGGACCGTGTCGCTGCGCTCGGGCGCTCGGGCGCAGAGCGCACTGGGCCGGCTGGGACACGAGGTGATCGCGATCGACGCCGGCCCCGAGCTGGTGGCGCAGCTGCACGAGTGCGAGCCCGACGCGGCGTTCGTGGCGTTGCATGGTCGCGACGGCGAGGACGGGACCGTGCAGGGCTTGCTGGAGACGATCGGCGTGCCGTACACCGGCTCTGGACCGGCGGCGTGCATGCGCTGCACCGACAAGGCGCTGGCTAAGTACCTGATGATCGAGGCGGGCATTCCGACGCCGGACTTCACCGCGATCAAGGAGACCGCGATCAAAGACCTGGGCGTGGCGGCAGCGCTCGGGGATGTCGAGCGCAGGCTGGGCCTGCCGATGGTGGTCAAGCCCGCGAGTCAGGGCTCGGCGCTGGGCGTGAAGTTCGCGCGCTCGCGCGAGGAGCTGCCGCCGGCGATCGTGGGGGCGCTGTCGTATGACCGTAAGGTGGTGATCGAGCGCTACGTGAAGGGCCGTGACCTGGCGGTGTCGGTGCTGGACGCCACGGGCACGGCGGGGCAGGCCGGCGGTGAGCCGGTAGCGCTGCCGGTGGTCGAGGCGATCCCGCGGGAAGAGGAGTTCTACAACTACGAGTCGCGCTACGAGATCGGCATGACCACGTTCGTGTGCCCGGCGGAGCTGGGCGCCGAGACGACCGAGCGGGCGCAGGAGCTGGCGCTGGCGGCGTACCGGCTGCTCGGCTGCCACGGCGTGGCGCGCGTCGATTTGATGCTGGACGCGGACACCGGCGAGCTGTCTGTGTTGGAGACGAACGTCGGCCCGGGGTTGACCGAAACGAGCCTGCTGCCGCTGGCCGCCGACGCGGCAGGGATCGGCTTCGACGCGCTGATCGAGCGAATCCTCGCGTCGGCGTTCAGCCGCTGACGCGAGGACGCACCGCTCAGGAGTCGCCGGCGGCGAAGTCCTCCGGGCTGACCTGGTCGAGGAACTCCTTGAACTTCTCGACGACGTCCTCCGACTCGTCGACGTCATGCTCGAACTCGATCGCCGACTCGGAGATGACCTCCTCGGCCGCGTAGATCGGAGCGCCCGAGCGCACCGCCAGCGCGATCGCGTCGCTCGGCCGCGAGTCGATCTCGAGCTCGCGACCACCGACGCTGAGCGTGATCGACGCGAAAAACGTGTTCTCGCGAAGCTCGGTTACGGAGACCTGTGTGCACTTGACATCGAGTTCCCCGAGGATGTCGCTCAGCAGATCGTGGGTCATCGGCCGTGGCGTGCCGGCGCCCTGGAGCTTCATCAGGATCGACGCCGCCTCCGGGTGTCCGATCCAGATCGGCAGGAACTTGTTGCCGTCGACTGTCTTCAGAAGCACAATCGGCTGCTTGCCAACCATGTCAAAGCTGACGCCGTAGATCACCATCTCCTGCACAAAGGTCCTCCGAGCGGGGGGAAGTCAGAGTATAGGTCCCGGCTGTGGCGCCGGCGAGCAGCCCGAGCGCGTAATGCGGGGGCTCAAAGGGGCAGAGAGCTCGTGCTCGTCAGCGGAAGCTCCAGAGCTTGTTACCGAGGAAGTTGAGCGGCATCGAGGCAGCCACAGCCAGCGCCTGAGCCGGCACCTTGGCGACGCTCGCGTCCTCCACCAGGACCGTCAACAGCAGCAGGCTGAAGCCGAACGCGACGAGGCTGACGACGAGAAAGCGCAGCGCTTGGAAGTGGGCGCGCCCGTCCCCTGCGTCGAACGTCCAGTGACGGTTGAGGACGAAGTTGTTGAGCACGGCCACCAGCCACGCGGCCACGGCGGCAACACGATAGTCGACCCCTGCCGAGTGCACGAGCAGCGAGTAGACCGCCAGGTTGACGACGAAGCCGACTGCCCCGACGAAGCCGAAGCGGATCAGCTGCAGCCAGTTGGCGGGCCTTCGCATCCCGTGGAGCAGGCGAACATGCGGCCGTAGCTCCACGGCCGTGGCGTCGTCGCGCATCGCATCAGGGTAGCGGGACTCAGCGGCGGACACCAGCGCTGGCGCAACCGACACGTGGCGGCGGAGGCTACCGCTAGCCTTGGAAAGATGGACTCCGCGCGCAGGGCACTCACAGCGCTGCTGTGCACGCTCACGTGCGCCGGCCTCGCGGCCTGCGGGCAGGTCGCGGCAGGTGCAGGCAACGACAACACGCACGCGAGCACGACGCCCAGCGCCTCGCACAGTGCGGTCGTCGGCGCGGTGGTCGGTTCGTCCACCACAGGGTCCTCCGCCGCAGCGTCCTCGGCCCGAGGTTCCACTGCTGAGTCCTCCACAGCGGACAGCTCGCACGGCACGGCGAAAGAGGTCGCCGACCCCCAGGAAGCCAGCAGCTTCCCGGCGCCTGGATCGGTCCACCACGCCGCGGCGGCAACGCCGGCCAAGGCGGGCGAAGCTGTCGTTGCGGCGGGAGCGCCCTCGGATGCCGAAGTGCGTGGCGAGCTCGCGCAGATGAAGGCCGCAGAACGCAGCGCCAAGCAGGCGCAGAAACACTCGCTGATCCCGGTCCCGGGCGGAGAGTCGGTCGGCGGCGACGGTACGATCCCGATCCCCACTCATGTCCCGGAAGTGATCCAGAAGGTCGTCGCTGGCGCCAACGAGATCACGGACTTCCCGTACGTGTTCGGGGGCGGACACGCGTCGTTCGTCGACAACGCATACGACTGCTCGGGGTCGGTCAGCTACGCGCTTGCAGCCGGAGGGCTGCTGAGCGCACCGGAGACCTCGGGAGACCTCGAAAGCTGGGGCGCCCCGGGTCCGGGCAGGTACATCACCGTGTACGCGAACGCCGGGCACACATATATGTACGTGGACGGCATTCTCTATGACACAGCCGGGCGCAGCGGCGTGTACGCATCGCGTTGGCAGGTCGCGCCGACGAACAACTCGGGCTTCGTGGCGCGCCACTGGCCGGGGCTGTAGCCGAGCGGATCGACGCCGATGGTCCTCGCCGCTGCGCTCGCAACACTCTCGATGGCCCTGGACGGCGAATCGGTCAACAACTCGAACACCGGCCTGGCCGTGATCTCACTCGTGTCGATCGTCCTTGGCTGGGTGGCACTTGGCGCGCTGTGGTACTTCGTGTTCCGGGACCGCTCGCGCGCGCGGCGCAAAGAAGGCTCCTCGGACTAGCGCCGCCCGTGGCGCGGTGCGATCAGCGGCGCAGAGTCGAGCTGCTGATCACGGTCGTCGTGACCGGGCTTTTGGAAGCCGCGTTGCGGACGATCAACCGCAGCATCAGAGAGACCTTGTGCGCCCGTCCAAGGCTGGCTGCGGTCTTCTTGGAGAGCAGGATGTGCACCGTGCTGTGCCCGCCTTTGGTGGTGACGAGAACAGCTTTAGCGATCACGAGCTGCGTGGCCGAGCCCGGAGGCAGGCCGACCGCGGAGGCGCCACTTATCTTCAGCTTGCGCGCCGTGGTGCGGCTGAGCAGAACTTCGAAGCGTCCGGCGACCTGCTCGTTGACCGAGTAGCGGACGGCGAGGCCCTTGCCGAGCGTCTTCAGGCTTTTCGAGATGATGCTCGCGGCTGCCACAGGAGCCGGGACGCTGGCGACGCCGGCGCCTCCCGATCCACCCGGGCCACCCGTCGAGGAGCCTGTGCCGCTCGGAGCGGGCGGGGGCGTCGGCGGGGGGGGCGGGGGCGAGCCGGCGGCGGTGACCGGCTGCGTGACGCTGGCGACGTTGCCACCCACGTCCCTGACCGTCAGTGTGACCTGGTAGGTGCCGCCGTACTGGTAGGAGTGGAACACGCTCGCCGCGCAGGGGCTCAACCAGGGTGCTTCGCACGTCGGAGCTCCGGGCGCGAAACCAGACACCGTGGGCGTTCCGTCGCCGAAGTCCCACGTGTAGGTGGCGTAGTTGGGCTGCGGAGCTCCAGCGGCGGAGTAGCCGACCGCGGCGTCGAGGCTGATGTCGGACTCCATACCGTCAAAGCCGACGACTTCCCCGGCGTTGACGAGATTGGGCGCGGTGAATTTGGGGTCCAGGTTGACGTGGTGGATGCACGAGACGCCCGGGTATGGGAGACGGTAGGCGGAGAGGTTGAACGCGTCGTTCAGGTAGTAGGAGCTCGAGGCCAGCGACTGATCGAAGAGGGTGCCGGCACGGGTCTTGTGGTCGGCCGCGACATCCCCACCGAGCACGGGCCCGAAGAGAAAGCGGCACTCGTCGGTGTTCTCGTAGTTCGCCGAATCCTGCCACGCATTGAGCAGCGGGTCGGTCACCATGTTCTCCTGCTCGAGGCTGAGCTGGTTGATGATCAGGTCGGACAGTCCGTAGTCACAATCGCCGTTGGTGTTCGGGCAGGGCCGCTGGTTCGGCTCCTGCTCGTGCGGACCTTCCAGTTCTTCAGTCAGTTCGGCTTCTTCTTTTTCTTCGGCGTTCTTTTTGGTGAATTCTTCTTCTTCCTTTACGCTTTTTTCTTTGGCTTTCTCAGGTTCGTAACCATTCTTGCCTGCCGGGTTTATGCCGCCATCCTGACATTCCCAACCCGGCCTCTGGTCGGAATTGGCGAGGCGCAGGTCGCCGAAGCCCCCGGCCGTCCAGGGAACCACCGCGTACACGATCGTGTTCGCGCTGCCCGTCGCCGAGCCACCCGGGTTGACATCCGCGTGGTAGCTGCAGAAGCTGTTTTCGTAGCTTGCTTTACTCGATTCTGCGTAATCCGAGCAGTGGCCGGTGAGTTTGCCGCCATCGAGGCACACGGTCACGCCGGGTGGTGTGAGCAGGTAGTAGACGCTGCCCAAGCCCTTGGGTAGCCCGTGCAGGGCGATGAAGGCTTCCAGTTCACTTGCCAATTGGGCGCTGGTCAGGCAGACGGCGGTGGGCGTACCGCCGAATTCCCGGCCGATCTGGTCTTCCACCAAGAACGGTTCCGGATCTTCGCATCCGGACGCCGGGTAGGGGTGCGTGTCGGTATACGCAGCCTTGTAGGTCTGGGCGTAGGTCGCCGGCACATTGGACTTGTCGGTGTACTGGCTGTCGACCGCGAAGACCGTGTCGAGGCTCGCGCTTTCCGTTCCGGCGCCCCGGAGGTAGTGGTCGATCGCGTTCTGCCATTCACTCCAATAACTAACGGTCGGATCCCAGTAGATCGCGTATGTGCTCGTGCCGTGCAGCACTGGGTTTCCATTGGGGTTGGCGTAGGTCTTGGGTTCCGCTTCGCCGGCGAACGGGTTGTACGTGCTCGAGAAGCGGGGCTGGACGCCGACGGTCGTCGATCCGACTGTGGTCACCACCGCATGCACGGGCGCCGCTACCGCGGCGAGCAAGGCTACGCACACGCCGAGTGCGATGAGCAATCCCAGAAGAGCGCTCAAGCGGGATCGGGCCGGCGAGTGGGGCAAACGCGTGAAGCTGTTCACGAGGCGATCATCGGCAGGCGCGAGCGTATGCCTTAGCGCCGTGGACGACTTTCCCACGATGGCCACCCCTGTGGGACCCGCAGAGCAGTGACGCTCCGGCATGAGCAGTCGGATTGGTGCGGCAGCTGATCGCCCTGCGATCGGGCGCTACGGGAGCCCCGATGACCTGCTGCGCGACGCCGACCTGGCCCTGTACTCAGCCAAGGACGCCGGGCGGGACCGCTACGCGCTGTTCGACCCGAGCATGAGCACGGACGCGTTCGTCTCGCCCGCCGGCTGACAGATCCGCCGGTCGCGGACTAGTCTCAGCACACGGATGCGTCATCTGGACAAGCGGGCATAGGAAGGAGCAGCACTTGAGCACCCAAGCACGCGGGCGTACGGTCACCGACATCGAGGCTGAGCAGGTCGCAAAAGCCAATGCGAGCGGACGGACGCCGGTCGTGTTCATACACGGCCTGTGGCTGCTGCCGAGTAGCTGGGAGCGCTGGGCAACCGTGTTCGAGGAGGCCGGCTACTCAGCGGTCAGCCCCGGATGGCCGGATGACCCGCAGACCGTCGAGGAGGCGAACGCGAACCCCGACGTGTTCGCACGTAAGACCGTCGGAGGAGTGGCTGACCACTTCGACGAGGTGATCGGGGGCCTCGAGCGAAAGCCGGCGATCGTCGGGCACTCGTTCGGCGGCCTGCTCACCCAGATCCTCGCTGGGCGTGGCCTGGCCGAGGTGTCCGTGGCGATCAACCCGGCGCCGTTCCGCGGGGTGTTGCCATTGCCGCTCGCGGCCGTGAGATCCGTAGGTCACGTCCTCGCCAATCCGGCCAACCGTGGCCGCGCGGCGCCGCTCTCCTATGGCCAGTTTCGTTACGCGTTCGCCAACGCGGTCAGCGAGGATGAGGCCCACCAGCTGTATGAGACGTTCGCCGTTCCGGCGCCCGGCGCGCCGATCTTCCAGGCCGCGGCCGCCAATCTCAACCCGTGGACTGAGGTCAAGGTCGACAGCGCCAACCCGATGCGCGGCCCGCTGCTGATCATCTCCGGCGAGCAGGATCACGCGGTCCCGCCGGCGGTCGCCAACGCGGCCTACAAGCGCCAGATGCGCAACCCCGGGGTAACCGAGATCGTGGAGCTGGCTCGCGGGCACGCGCTGACAATCGACAGCGGCTGGCACGAGGTCGCCGACACCGCGCTCGCGTTCGTCCAGAGGTTCACCTAAGAACCCGCCTGGCAATAAGCAGGCGAGCTCGTCTCAGATGCTTGTCGGCTCGGTCGTCGGCTGGTCCTCGCCGGCGCGGGCATCGAGGTTTCGCAGGTGTGCCTGCGTCTTCTCGTCGCGCTCGAGCGCAGCATCGCTGAGCGGCCCGGCGAGGCCGCGAAGCACCGACAGCAGCGCCCAGCGGCGCGGTTGGATGATCCGCGGGCGACGGCCCTCGATGCCGCGTACGATCGCCTCGCCGGCAGCCTGCGCAGACAGGCGCTTCTGTAGCGGCTTGGGGAAGGTGGCGATCATCTCGTGCGCCAGCGGGTCCCGATCGAGGCCCTGGCGGACCATCTCGGTGTCGATGAAACCGAAGTAGGCGACGCTCGCGCTCGCTCCGTGCTGGACGAGCTCGACGCGCAGGGCACGCCCGAACTGCTCGACCGCGGCCTTGCTCATCGCGTACGGAACCAAGCCGATGCCGTTGGTGAACGCGTAGATCGATGCGACGAGAACCACGTGCCCGCGACGCCGGATGATCTCCGGCAGCGCGGCATCGACGGTCCTGTACACGCCCATCAGGTTGACCTCGAGCACCCGCTCGAAGCCCTCCGCGCTCATCGCGTGGAACGTTGCCACGCGCGGCGCAATACCGGCATTCGCGACGACGACGTCAAGCCCGCCGAAGCGATCGACGGTCGCGGCGACCGCCCGCTGCATGGCACCGCGATCGGTGACGTCGCCGGCCAGCCCGAGCACCCGGGTGTCGTGCAGCTGGGCGGCTGCAGTCACTGCTGCCTCGGCGCTCACGTCGGCGATCGCAACGGAGGCGCCGCGCGCGATCAGGGCTCGTGCGGTGGCCAACCCGATCCCGCGAGCAGCCCCGGTGACGAGCGCGACCTTGCCGTTGAGGTCGTAGCGCTCCACAGCGTGAACTGTACGCCGCGAGGTCCGTTCGGGGTATGCGCGATCCGACTGACGGGCGCCCTGCGGCTACTCCACCTCGACGTCATAGCCGGCCGCGGCGAGCGCCGCGAGCAGCTCCGCGGTGTGACCGGGACCGCGGGTCTCCAGCGTCAGCGAGACGCCCGTCTCGCGCACGTGCAGCGGCACGGCTTCGCGCTTGTGCTCCACGCTGAGGAGGTTTGCACGGGCGTGGGCGACGAGATCGAGTAGCTCCGCAAGGCCGCCGGGGCGGTCCGGAACACGCGTGAACAGGCGCACGCGCCGCCCCTCCTCAGTTTCGTGGCGCAGCAGGAGACCGGCGAGCAGCCCGTTGTCGACGTTGCCGCCGGACACGATCGCCACGGTGATCCCAGACACCGGCGGGAGACGGCCGCTGAGCAGGGCGGCTACGGCGACCGCGCCGGCTCCCTCGGCGACCAGCTTGGCCCGCTCGGCCAGGAAGACCATCGCGTCGGCGATCTCCTCCTCGGTCACCGTCTCGACGCTCGCCAGCAGGTCGCACAGGAGCGCCCGCGTCAGCGTCCCTGGGCGCTTGATCGCAATGCCGTCGGCGATTGTCGCCCCGGTGGTGGCGGCGCTCGCGCCTGCGGCCACGGTCCCCGCGAAGATCTCCGCGAACGGCGCGCAGCTGTGTGCCTGCACCCCCACGAGCTCCACATCCGCGCCCGCGCGCCGTAGCGCGATCCCGATCCCGCTCGCCAGGCCGCCACCACCGACCGGTATGACAATGCGCGCGAGATCGGGGACCTCCTCGAGCAGCTCCAAGGCGATCGTTCCCTGGCCGGCGATCACATCGAGGTCGTCGAACGGGTGCACCAGCGCCGCACCCGTTTCACGCGCGCGCTCGCCCGCGAGCTCGAGTGCCTCATCGACCGAGGAGCCCTCGAGCCGGACCGTCGCACCGAGACCTTCCACAGCCGCGACCTTCGAGACGGCGGCGTCACGCGGCATGAACACCTCACACGCGACGCCCCTGACGCGCGCCGCCTGCGCGACAGCGCGGGCGTGGTTGCCGGCGCTGGCCGTCAGCAGCCCGGCGGCAGCGCGCTCGCCGAGCGCAGCTAGCTTGCTGAGCGCGCCGCGGAGCTTGAACGACCCCGTTCCCTGCAGACACTCAGCCTTCAAAAGCACGTCCGTGCCGGAGGCAGCGTCGAGGTCCGCGCACGCCAGCGTGGGGGTCCGTACGGCGACGCCCTGCAGGGCACGCCGGGCGCCCCGCAGATCGGCGGCGGCGATCAGCCCGGCGGCGCTCCGCGAGTCTGGTGCAGTACCGTCGTGCGCATCGTCCCGGCTCATCGGTTGAAGGTATAGGTTGCAAGCCTTATGGCGCAACGCTACGTTGGCGAGGACGCTCGGCTGGGTGACATCCTGGCGCGCCTGGAGCCGACGCTCGGCCCGCTCGCCGGCACGCCGACGCCACTGGATGGCGGCATCACCAACCGCAACTTTCGCGTCACGTTGGGAGAGAGCGAGTACGTGGTCCGCGTGCACGGCCGCGACACCGGCCTGCTGGGGATCGACCGGGTTGCCGAGCGGCTTGCGAGCGAGACGGCAGCGGGACTGAAAATCGCTCCCGAAGTTGCCGCCGCGCTCGAGGACTGCCTGGTGACGCGCTTCGTCGCGTGCGATCCCGCCGGCTCGCCGGAGATAGCCGAGCGGGTCGAGGAGCTCGCGCGGGCCCTGCGCAGCTTCCACGACTCCGGCGCCCGCCTGCGCACGACCTTCTGGGTCCCGGCGCTGCTCGCGGACTACGAGGCGAGCGTCCGCGGGCGCGGCCATGCGCTGCCGGACGATTACGCGCAGGCGCTGGCGGTCGCCGGCCAGATCGCCGCAGCCCTCCCCGTGAGCGACGCACGCCCGTGTCACAACGACCTGCTCGCCGGCAACGTGATTCGCGCGCGGGACGACGGGAGCATGCTAATCGTCGACTGGGAGTACGCGGGGATGGGCCACCCATGCTTCGACCTGGGCAACCTGTCGATCAACAACGACTTCGACGACGACACCGACGAGCGCCTGCTGAGCGCGTACGACGGGCGCGCGCCGACGGGCGCGCGTCGCGCGACGCTGAAGCTGATGCGCGTGCTCTCGGATGCTCGCGAGGCGGCCTGGGGGGTCGTTCAGGGAGTCGTCTCCGAGCTCGACTTCGACTTCGACGCCTACGCGCGCGAGCACTTCGAGCGGCTGCGCGCCGCCGTGGACGGGCCTGGCTTCCGACGGTGGCTGAGCGAGGTCGCGAAGGGTGGACAGGAGGACGGGCATGGCCAGACCGCGTGAGCTGCCCGAGCGCGCGCGAGTCGTGATCGTCGGCGGAGGAGTCGGCGGCACCTCGATCGCCCACCATCTGGCACAGCTCGGCGAGCGCGACGTGGTCCTGCTCGACCGCGCCGAGCTGACCAGCGGATCGACGTTTCACTCGGCCGGGCTGGTCGGACAGCTGCGCTCGAGCCTACCGCTGACACGGATGATGATGGACTCGGTGGAGTTGTACCGGACGCTCGACTGCGGGTGGGTCGAATGCGGCGGGATCCGCCTCGCGTGCACTCCGGAGCGCGAGCAAGAGGTGCTGCGCCAGGTCGCCTGGGCGAGGACGTTCGGGCTGACGCTCGAGCTGATCTCGCCGCAGCAGGCGCGCGCGCTGTTCCCACTGATGAGCATCGAGGGCGTCCGCTGCGCGTCATACTTGCCGAGCGACGGCTACCTGGACCCGTCGCTGCTGACGACAGCGCTCGCCGAGAAGGCGCGCGAGGGTGGCTGCCGAATCTTCACGCACACGCGCGTGACCGGCATCGACGTCGATCGCAGCGTGCCTGCGCGCCCGCGCGTGCGGGGCGTGCAGACCGAGTGGGGCCCGATCGAGGCCGATGTGGTCGTCAACGCGGGCGGGATGTTCGCGGCAGAGATCGGGCGCATGGCCGGCGTGCGCGTGCCGATCGTCCCGTTCGCGCACGAGTATCTCGTCACGCAGCCGTTCCGCGAGCGAGGCACGCACGAGCACCTGCCGACGCTGCGCGATCCAGACCTGTTGATCTACTTCCGCGAGGAGGGCGACGGGCTGATCATGGGCGGCTACGAGCGTAGCTCGGCGCCGTGGGCGCTCGACGAGCGCCTCCTGGACGCGATCCCCGCGGACTTCAACGGACGCCTGCTGGAAGAGGACTGGCCGCGCTTCGAGGAGATCGCCGCCAACTCCCGCGTGCGCGTGCCGCAGATGGACGAGATCACGGTCACGCGTCTGATCAACGGGCCCGAGGCGTTCACTCCCGACAACGAGTTCTGCCTAGGTGAGAGCGAGGTGGGAGGCCTGTTCGTGGCGGCTGGCTTCTGCGCACACGGCCTGGCCGGCGCCGGCGGTCTCGGACGTGTGATGGCCGAGTGGATCCTCGAGGGGGAGCCGACGAGCGATGTCTGGGAGATGGACATCCGCCGCTTTGGGCCGCACTTCCGCTCGCCCGGGTACACGCTCAAGCGCGCGCAGGAGGTGTATGAGACCTACTACGACATCCGCTACCCCGGGCACGAGCGCCTGGCAGGCCGGCCGCTGCGAACCTCGAGTGCCTATCCGTGGCACGCCGAGCACGGCGCCGCGTTCGGTGAGAAGTCTGGCTGGGAGCGGGTCAACTGGTATGAGCAGAACGCCGCCGCTGGAGATCAGTCGCTGCGCCCGCGCGGCTGGGCGGGGATGCACTGGTCGCCCGCGATCGGCGCCGAGCATCTCGCGACGCGCGAGCGCGCGGGCCTGTTCGACGAGTCCTCGTTCGCCAAGCTCGAGATCTCCGGGCCCGGAGCGGCCGACTTCCTCGAACGGCTGTGCGACAACCGTGTCGCGGGCGCGGTCGGGGCGATCACCTACACCCAGATGCTCAATCGACGCGGCGGGATCGAGTGCGACTTCACCGTCACGCGCGTCGGGCAGGAGCTGTTCTCGATCGTCACCGGGACGGCGTTCGGCAACCACGACCTTAGCTGGATCCGCCGCCACGCCCCGACCGACGGGAGCGTGCGCTGCACCGACGTGACAGCGCGCTGGGCGTGCTTCGCACTGTGGGGACCGCGCGCACGCGACATCCTCGCGCCGCTGACCGACGATCCGCTCGACTTCGCCTACATGCAGATGCGCGAGCTGACCGTCGGTGACGTCCCCGCGCGTGCGCTGCGCGTCACGTTCGTCGGAGAGCTGGGCTGGGAGCTGTACTGCCCGACGGAGTACGGCGCCGGCATGTGGCGCTCGCTGTGGCAGGCCGGGCGCGAGCACGACCTCGTGGCCGGCGGCTACCGGGCAATCGACTCGCTGCGGCTGGAGAAGGGGTACCGCGTGTGGGCAGCCGACATCACCCCTGAGGAGACGCCGTACGAGGCCGGGCTCGGCTTCTGTGTGAAGCAGGGCGGGGCGTTCCTCGGCGCGGACGCGCTGGGCAGCGGGTCGCCCGCGGGGCCGCAGGAGCCGCGCAGGCGTCTGCGCTGCCTGGTGCTCGAGGACCCTCGCTCGGTCGCGCTGGGCAACGAGCCGGTGAGGGTGGACGGCGTTGTACTTGGGCGCGTGACCTCGGGCGGCTACGGCTACACGCTCGAGCGTTCAATCGCGTACGCCTATCTACCGATGGAGGTACTCGCCGGCGCGGAGGTCGAGGTGGACATTTTCGGCGAGTGGATCGGCGGCGAGGTGGCGCGTGAGCCGCTGTTCGATCCGCAGGGCGAGCGGGTCCGTGGGTCCTGAGCCGGTTGACCGCCGTCGCTGCTGGAGGCGCTGATCGCGCGGTCAGCCGCCTGCGCGCGCCTGCACGTGGGGTACATGGATTGACTGGTCGCTGGAGATCACGATCGCGACTAGCTGCGCACGTGTGTGGGCGCCGAGCTTGGCCATCGCGTTGCGGACGTGTGTACGCACTGTCTCCGGGGAGACGTACAGCTCGAGCGCGATCTGGTCTGTCTCCAGCCCCATCGCGATCAGCGTCACGACCTCCCGCTCGCGCCTGGTCAGCACCGCTGCCGCGGACGGCGCGCGAGTGGGAAGCGGCCACACGCCGTCCTTGGCGAGGATCACGTAGATCGCCAGCCTACGGCCGTCGATGACCGTCAAGCGGGCAGCGTAGTCGACCTCGATGGTGGAGCCGTCGGGCCTCAGCAGATCGCGCGAGCCGGTGCACTCCCCGCTACGCATGAGCGTTTCCCACTGGCGCGTCGCATCCTCGCGCTGGGCCTGGATGACGCTATCGGTGACCGACATTCCGAGCGTCTCCGACGAGCTGCGATCGAGCAGGGTCAGCGCCGAGTCGTTGATGTCGACGACGCGCCGCTGGCCGTCGAGCAGCGCGATCGGATTCAAGGAATGCCTGAACAGCAGCCAGAACAGCCGCTCCCAGCCGCCATCGAACACCTGCTCCCCCATCGTGCGAGCGTACGCCTTTGCGAGCTGTCTCGGCGCGTGACCGCAGCTTAAACTTCACCGCCCGAAAGAATGGGCGAGCCCATTCGGGCTCCGGCGACCGTACGCTTATCGGCAGGAGCAGTTCAAGCCGACGACGCCAACCAGCGCCACCGCGCTCGAGGAATGGAGTGAGCGATGCCCCAAGCACAGTCATACAGCAGCGACAGCGGGATGTTCGGCTCAGTTCAGACCGTGGGCGAGGCCGGCGTGTTCGGTCAGGTCATGGGGCTGGTCGCGGTGACCGTCGCGTTCTTCACGCTCGGCGCCTACCTCGGACGCGACTTCACCGAGGGTCCGTCGCTGATCTGCTTCTTCGTCGGCTTCGGGTTCATCATCGGGCTGAACTTCGCGCGCCGCTCGGAGGCCCTGGCGATCACGCTGCTGTTCGCCGCGGGGCTGGCGCTCGGGCTCGGGCTCGGCGGCGTCCTGAACGCGTACGCGGAAGTCGCCCCGGACGTCCTGTACCAGGCCGCGGGCGCGACCACGCTGTTCGTGGCGGCACTCGGGAGCATCGGCTACATGATTCGCCGCGACCTGTCGGCGGGCTATCGCTTCCTGTTCATCGCCCTGCTGGGACTGATCGTGGTCGGCTTCATCTCGCTGTTCGTCTCGATCCCGGGGGGCAACGTCGTCTACTCGATTCTCGGCCTGGTGATCTTCGGCGGCTACACGCTGCTGGACTTCAACCGCATGCGCCGAGCCGGGATGGAAGAAGCCGTTCCGTTGGCCGCGGGGATCTTCCTGGACGTCCTCAACATCTTCCTGTTCTTCCTGCGGATCTTCGGTGGGCGCCAGTGAGGACGCCGCAGGCGCTGGTGCTCGGCGGTGGCGGCATCCTCGGCGAGGCCTGGATGAACGCTGTCCTCGCCGGCCTGGACGAGGCCGAGGGCTTCAACAGCCGCGCGTGCGACCTGTTCGTCGGCACGTCGGCCGGCTCGATCGTGGCGGCTGCGCTGGTGGCCGGGATCGCACCGGCGGAGCGGTTCGATCGCCCGCCGCAGACGGCCTCGTTCCCGCCGCCCGAGCCCGACGACGCCCGCGGCCGAGCCTTCGGACAGGCATTCGTCACGGCGGCCGGCCTGGGCAACGCGGCCGCGGCACCGCTCGCGTCGCTCGCGCTCAGCTCGGGATCACTCGGCGGCGCGCTGTTGCGGCGCGCCGCGCTGCGGCGAGTGCCGACGGGTCGCCGCTCGCTCGTTCAGCTCGGCCGCGCGATCGAGCTGACGGGCGTGCGCTGGGACGGCCGTCTGCGGATCGCGGCAGTCGACCTCGACAGCGGCAAGCGTGTCATGTTCGGCGCCCCCGGGGCCCCCGAGGTGTCTGTTTCCGCGGGCGTCCAGGCGTCGTGTGCGATCCCGGGCGTGTTCACGCCGATGGCCGTCGGCGGACACAGCTACGTCGACGGCGGCGTCTGGAGTCCGACCAACGCCGACGCAGTCGAGGTCTCCGGTGGTAGCCGCGTGGTGTGCTTGAATCCGACCGGCTCGATGCGCCCGTCCGCGGGCGGGCTGTTCGGCGCGCTGGGGCCAGTCTCGCGCGGGATCGCGGCGGCCGAGGCGCTTGCGCTCAGGCACCGCGGGGCGCTGGTCAGCACGATCAACCCGGACGCGGCGAGCGTCACCGCGCTGGGGCCCGACCTGATGGATGCATCCCGTCGCGGCGCCGTCAGCGAGGCTGGGCTCGCTCAGGGCCGACGGCTAGCCTTCAGGGAGCGCTCTGAAGCTGCCTAGGTCCCGCCCACTTCCGCGCGGCGGGCGCGGGTGAGCGCAGAGGCTTCGGCGGTGTCGCGGAAGAATGCCTCCGCGGCGGCCGCGTCGAGTGGTCGGGCGAACAGAAAGCCCTGGCCACTGTCACAGTCCTGGTCCTTCAGCAGCGACAACTCGTGCTGCTGCTCGATGCCCTCGGCGAAGGTCTCGATCGAGAGCGCCTTCCCGAGCTGCACGAGCGTGCGGATCAACGTCTCGCCCTCCTTGTTGGCTCGAAGGCCGGAGATGAACGATCGGTCGATCTTCAAGGCGTCTACCGGGAACCGCTGGAGGTGCGCCAGCGACGAGTAGCCGGTGCCGAAGTCATCGATCGCTATCCGCACGCCGAGCTGCTTGATCTCGGCCAGCCGCCGTGCGGTCTCCTCGACGTTGCGCATCAGCGTCGTCTCCGTGATCTCGATCGTCAGCGCTCCAGCGTCGAGGCCGCTGCCGGAGAGCGCCTGTTCGATGTCGGCGACCAGCTCGTCGGTGTCGAGCTGACGTCCGGACACGTTCACGGCGATGCCGACCGGATGCCCGGCCTGATGCCATGCCGCGCCCTGCCGGCAGGCCTCGTGCAGAACCCAGCGTCCGACCTCCGTGATCAGGCCGGTCTCCTCGAGCAGCGGGATGAAAGCGTCCGGCTGGACCGTGCCGCGCGTCGGGTGGTGCCAGCGGATCAGGGCCTCCACGCCCGTGGGGCTCATGTCACTGAGCGCGAACGTCGGCTGGTAGGCGAGGAAGAACTGATCCTTCTCGAGCGCCTCACGCAGGTCCATGTCGAGCTCCATCCGGCTCTGTACCTTGTCCTGCATGCCGGTCTCGAACACCGCGTAGCGGTTCTTCCCATCCCACTTCGCTTGGTACATCGCGATGTCAGCGTCGCGCAACAGCTCCTCGGCGGACGCTCGCTCTCCCGCTGCGACCCCAATGCTCGCGGTGACCGTCAGCCGTGTCGCGCCGTCGGTGCCGAGCTTGAACGGGTGCTTGAGCGCCTCGAGCAGACGCTCGGCCACGAGCTCAGGCCCCGCGTCCGCAGCCAGTTCCTCGGCGATCACGACGAACTCGTCCCCACCCAGCCGTCCGAGCGCGTCGGCATGGCGCACCACACCCTCCAGGCGGGCCGCGACCGCGCGCAGCAGTTCGTCGCCGACGCCATGGCCGAGCGTGTCGTTGATGCTCTTGAAACCGTCGAGGTCGATGAACAGCGCAGCCACCGGTGTCTGGCTGCGAAGCGCCCGCGCGAGCATCTGCTCGACGCGATCGAGGATCAGCGTGCGGTTCGGCAGGCCGGTAAGCGGATCGTGCGTGGCCAGGAACGCGAGCTCCTCCTCGCGCCGCGCGAGCTCCTCGTCCGTCCGCTTGCGCTCTTCCTCGAAACATTCACAAACCCTCAGGAGGCTGAACTCAAGGCTCAGCTGGACCATGTTCAGGGCCTCGCAGAGCGCGTCGTCCGGAACTTCGAGCCGCTCGGCACTGTCGCGCAGGACACTGGCCATGACGTTGCGCCAGCACAGGCTGCGGCGCGTCACCTCGGTCAGTGAAGCCGCTCGCCGAGCGGCGAGCTCGCCGAAGATCTGGGAGGTTTCGCGGGCGGCGTCGTTCGTCACCTCGAGCCCATCACCTGCGATCCAGCGTGCGACCGCCACGGTCGAGCCCGTGCAAATTCGCTCGAAGCGATCTTGAACAAGGCTGTCAACGACTTCACCCGATTCCGCAGTGTGCGCGATTGTCTGCTCCAGGACCTCCGCGGCGCGCGCCTTCAGCGCCTCTCCAAGCCGCCGAACATCCTCCCCGAGCTGCTCAGCGAATGGGGTGGGCGGCACGGGAACGCGGATCTCACCTCGGGGTTTGCTCGAACGTTTCACCGTCATCTGGACACCCATCGGCCAACAGCGCGGCTTCCTGAAGCTCTGCCGCTACGCGGACCGGTTTGGTGTCTCGGGCTACCGGCTAACTCGCGGTAAAACTGCTCGCGGCACTGACGGTTCCCACCGGTGCCGCGGTATTCGTGACCGTGATTGGTCCGGTACCGGCTCCAGCGGGCACGGTGGCCTTCAATTTCGTTGCCGAGACGAACGTCACGCTACCGGCCGAGACGCCGTTGAACTTCACGCTAGAGCTACTGGTGAAGCCGATCCCGGTAATCGTGACCAGTTTGCCCGGCACTCCACTGGTCGGCGTGAACCCGGTGAGCGAATGCGTGGGAGTGAACTTCAGTCGGCTGGTGGCGATTTTGATCGAGGTCGTGACGGAGATCGCGGCCGCGACTGCGCCGCTCGGCACGGTTGCCGTGACCTGCGTCGGCGAGAGCACCGTGAACGTCGTCGCAAGTGAGCCGAAGCGCACCCGGGTAGCTCCGTTGAGCGCAGTGCCTGTGATCGTCACGGAGGCGCCGGTCGCGGCTGAGGACGGGGTGAAGCTGGAGATCGTCGGCGCGTTCGAGACGACGGTTGCCGTCTCATCGGAGAACGACGGAGCGCCGTTGCCGGATGAGTTCGCTGCGCTCTCCTGGATGCGGATCGTCGAGCCCACGTCGGTCGCGGTCAGCGTGTACGTCGTGCCGGTGGCACCCACGATCGTGGAGCAGCTCGAGCCGGAGGAATTGCAGCGTGACCAGCGATCGGCGTAGGAGCTCGGGCTGCCAGACCATTCACCGTGAGACAGAGTCAATGACTGCCCCTGCTCGGCTACACCCGAGAGGCCCGGACGGGCAACGATCGCCGGGCTACCAGCGGCGGCGAAGGAGCTCAAGCCGACCGGGCTGCCAACCCCGGAGGGTCCGTCGAAGCCAACGGCCGCGCGGCACGAGGTCGTGCCCGAGCACGAACCGTTGCTACCGGATGAGACGTCATAGAGAACGCCGGCATTTCCCAGGCTGGAGTACAGCGTGGCGGCCGGGTATTCAGCTCCCTGGGAGCCCCCCGCGAGGCCGAACTCGGCGGCGACGATCGGGGAGGCAGCGGAGGTCCCGCCGACCACGCCCCAGCCGGTGGCAGCACCACTGCCGGAAGGCGTGCCGTCGTAGATGTCGACGCCGCTGTAGGGGTCGGCGACCGCTGCCACATCCGCGACCGAGCGGCCTGTCGAGCAGCCGGTGGCGGAGAAGTTAGCCACTTGCGCCTGCCACAGCGGAGCCGTGAAGACCTGGCTACAGCCGCTTCCGCCGCCGCTCCAGGCGGTACTGCTCCACGTTTCCCCGCTCTCAGCGAGGGTGGTGCCGCCGACGGCGACCACGTCCGGTGAGTCCGACGGGAAGTTCGCTGCGTTGGCGCTCTGGCAGCCTTCGTTGAAGTGGCCACAGTCGCCAGAGGATGCCGTTACTACGATCCCGGGGTGGTTATACGGTGCGTTGTAGTTGGTGTAGTACGACGACTCGGGCCCGCCGTAGGAGTTGCTGATCTCGCTCGCCCCGGCCGTCACCGCGGCGTTCACCGCGGTGCCCATGTTGGCGAACGATTCGCTGTTCGCCTCGACTAGCAGCACGCGGCAGCTCTGGCAGATCGCGTGCGCCATCTGCACGTCGAGCGATATCTCGGTCGCCCACCCGCCCTGCGTGCTGGGCAGCGGGCTCGTGCGCCCGAGCTGATTGAGCTTGCGAAAGCAGCCGTTGGCCGTGGTGCACGCAGGGAGTCCGAACTGCCGGTCGTAGATGCCGAGGTCGGCTTCGGCAGTCGGGTCGTTGTACGCGTCCACGACAGCGACCGTCTGCGACGACGAGACAAGCGTTTCGTTCGGCAGCGAGTACGCGGAATGCAGGAGCTGTGGGGTGAGTCCACCAGCGATCGGGGATTTATTGGTCACCGACAGCCTTTCGCCACGGGCTACTTCCCTGGCCTGCCGCACAGCCGAGGCCTTTAGCTGTGCTTCGGTTAGCGAAGCGGGGACTAGCCTGATACCCAGGCACTCGGCGAAGCCCGGCCGAGGTGCGGCGCACGCTCGTTGTGCGCGATAGGCCGCGCGTGAGGGGCCTGCCACCGCCGTAGCGCTCGCGGCCGACGCCAGTGCCAAGGCGACCACGAGAGCAGCGGTTATGCGGACAGCGGAGCGGCGGGGGAACCCGTGGAAAAGCATGGCCGGTGAATCGGCGCAGCCGCCAGGTCGCGAAAGCAACCGTCGAGCCGGTGGACGGGTCGGCTAGCACGCGGTCAAGCGGAAACGCAACCCATGCAGCGCTCGGGGAGCCCGCAGCGTTCCACTTAGTCGAACAGCGGGGACCGATGGGCGATCCAGGATTCGAACCTGGGACCTCTTCCTTATCAGGGGACGCGCCACCGGCACTGAAAACCAGCAGGTGGCGTGCGCCTGTATGCGGCGGGATTGAGGACGATTCCTCGATCGCCCGCTAGGCCTCGTCTTCTTCCGTGTCTTCCTCGCCCGCAAGTAGCTCATCGATCCACGCGCGCATCTTCGAGACAGTCTCGCGGCCCGCGGTGCGATCGAGTCGTTCGTCCGGGCCGTCGTCGTAGCGAAACTCGACTGCCCAGGGGACCAGTGCCCGTACCTCACCGAGCGAAGGAGGAGGAGACAGACCCTCGTCGCGTAGCAACGCAAGCAGCTCGCCGAGGTCGTGAATCCGAGGTGGCGCAACACCAGCGTCAGCAAGAGCAGCCTTCAGAAGCTTCTCAAGGGCCTGCTGTAGATGGAAGCCGATGAGGTCATCGGGCACGTCGAGATCGTCGGCGAGCTTGTCGAGTGCGATCTCATCGCTACGAGCCTTGCGTGCAAAGCGCTCCGCGAGGTCGTGCAGATCACGTCTCTGCGAGGACACGTCCCTCCACAAGCGCGTCGTGGAGCATCGTCCCCGGAACCTCGCCCCATTCCTCCACGTACTCCTGCGACATGACAATTACGTCCGCAGGAACCCTGAGTGGGTCCAGCGCCTCCCGCAAGCGAACCATCTCCTTCGCCTTGCTCGCTACCTCCGGCTCGATCACGAGAAAATCGAAGTCGCTGCCCTCCCTGGCGTCGCCACGACTATGCGATCCAAAGAGCAGCACCTTCGACCGAGGAGGCACCGCCTCTGCCAGTAGACGCCCAGCCCGCTCGATGATCTCTGGGGTGGTCATGGGTTGAAGCTAGCGTAGTCGGCGGCAGAGAGCGAGCCCAGCAGGAATCACTTCGCTACGCACCAATCAGCGTGGACAAGGAGGCGTAGCCGACGCCTCCGGTACTCGTAGCGGAGGCCACCCGGCCGCGAGAACCTCGCCGCATGCGTATCCCGTAGTTCTCGCGTGCCGCGACCGGCGACTCGCGCATCCTTTGGTGCGCCGTTGCTGTATCCGCGTCGAGCGATTGTGGTTAGTAGGCCCACTTGTCGGGTGGTGCTCCGGGTATCCATGCGCGTGTGACGCCGCCGCCTTCTTGGCGGAGTTCGCGGCTGTAGTCGGACGCGGGTGTCCGCGTCGTCTACATCCTGCCGGCGCCGCGTGACGAGCTGGGCGCTCGTACCTTCGCATCCCTGCTGTTCGCTCTGGGCGAGGCGCCGCCGTACGTGATGGCGCAGATGGGGCACACGACCCCGAACCTCACGCTGGCGGTCTACGCCCGCCAGATGGACCGGCGCGATGGTGAGCCGGAACGCTTGAAGGCGCTTGTTCTCTCTTGCGAACTGTCCGAGGTGCGGTAACGGTTCGCACGACACCCAGGAGCGCGGAAGCACCTCATCTAAAATGTGAGTACGTCTGCTCGACAACGCTGGGGCAGTCCAAGCGCTATGGCGACTAGACTGCACACTGTTATCGACGTTCTTGAGAACGTCCTCGATGGAGACCTCACCAGCGAGCGAGTCCACCAGCTAAGTGCTCTGTTTCGTAAATGAGGCTACGTATTAGCGTCTGGTCACGGCCGTAGCGTGTTTGGCATCCTGTCGTCTTGTGAAGGGACGCTGATGCCGAGACATAGCCCGTATCGGATCGAGTTGTCTGAGGATGAGCGCGCGGTGTTGGAGTCACTGGCGCGTTCATATACGTTGCCGTACTGGCAGGTGATGAGGGCGCAGATGGTGCTGATGGCCGCAGACGGGCTGCGCAACGATCAGATCGCCGCCCGGTTGCGCTGCGGACGTGACGTCGTCTCGCAGTGGCGCAAGCGATTCTTCGAGCATCGCCTGGCCGGCCTGGAGGACCGGCCCCGGCGCGGCAGACCGCCGGCCTTTCCCCCCTCGGGTGCGCGCTGAGGTGATCCGCCTGGCGTGCGAGCGGCCCTCCGACAGCGACGTGCCGCTGGCTCGCTGGTCCTCGATCGAGCTCGCGCGCGAGGCCATCGCGCGCGGGATCTGCGAGCAGATCTCCGGCGTGACGGTCTGGCGCTGGCTCTCAGAGGACGCAATCAAGCCGTGGCAGTACCGCTCTTGGATCTTCCCGCGCGACCCAGCGTTCACCGCCAAGGCCGGCCGCATCCTCGACCTGTACTCCGGCCGCTGGGAAGGCGAGCTGCTACACCCCGGCGACTACGTCGTCTGTTGTGACGAGAAGCCCTCGATCCAAGCGCGGCGCCGCAAGCACGCCACGCTGCCGGCCGCGGCCCACGTCAAGCGCGGCCAGCGCGTCGAGCACGAATACGAACGCGGCGGCGCCTTGTGTTATTTCGCTGCCTGGGACGCACGCCGCGCCAGGCTGTTCGACCGCTGCGATGAGAAGGACGGGATCGTCCCGTTCGACAAGCTCGTCGCGCAGTTCATGACCGTTGAGCCCTACAGCAAGGCCCAACGCGTGTTCGTGATCGTCGACAACGGCTCAGCGCACCGCGGCCAAGCATCAATCAAACGCCTCCAAAGCAGATACAAGAACCTGATCCTCATCCACACCCCCGTCCACGCCAGCTGGCTCAACCAAGCCGAGATCTACTTCTCCGTGGCCCAGCGCAAAGTCCTCACCCCCGTGACTGTTCAGGTGGTGTGGTGGGGTGCTATGGGTTGGCGGCGGCTGGGATCCAGGGGTCGTGCGCGGCGAGGGCGGTGAGGGCACGCGTGATTGGTTGGCGTTGCTTGCTGGCGGTGCTGAGGTAGGCGCGGAGCGCGAGGAATTGCTCGGCGCCGGTGATGGTGCGCCAGCAGCCTGAGATCTTCTGCTGGAGCTTGATCATTCGGATGTCTCGCTCTGCTTGGTTGTTGGAGGTCGCCGTCAACTGCACTTGATGCGGATGGTGGGCAGCGGACTGTCCGGGTGACGCATCCGTTTCATCCGTGGCTGGGGCGGGAGTTCGTGTTCGTGGCGGTCCGTCAGACGTGGGGCGAGGATCGGGCGTTCTTCCTCGGGGATGATGGCGTGCAGCGATCGTTGCCGCGGGCGTGGACGGACGCTGGTGATGTGGATCCGTTTGTGGTGCTGGCGGCCGATCGGAGCGCGTTCCGGGTGGAGGATCTGCTGGTGCTCGCCGAGCTGCTTGACGGGCTGCGCCGGGCGGGCGACAGCGAAAATGCTGTAAAGGAGACTACGCCGTGACTGTAAGAGAGATTCTGCCGGTAAGGCCCCTGGCGTTACCCGTCTCTAGCCTAAGTTCTAGCCGGAATCTTATGCTGATGCTGGATCGCGAGGCCGGTTGGGAGTCGTTCGTGCTTTTCCGTCCGGGGAGGGCGGCATAATGTGCCTAACAGTAGATCGAGAGGAGAACGGTGGCGAGGTCTAGGGAGGATCCCAAGGTGGCGGCGTTGCGGGCGGAGCGGAGTTTGAATCCGCGGCCGGAGGCGGTGTCAGATGAGCGGTTTGCCTCTTCGGAGTTCTTGGACGCTCGCGATCTGGTGCAGGTGAAGTACGAGATGGTCCGCAAGGCGCGCGTCGAGGGCGAGCCGGTCAGCCGCGCGGCGACCGCGTTCGGGTTCTCGCGGCCGTCGTTCTATGCGGCTAAGAGCGCGCTGGATCAGGGTGGTCTGGCGGGGCTGGTGGCCGCCCGTCCCGGGCCGAGGCGGGCGCACAAGCTGACCGATGAGGTGCTCGCGTTCGCGCGCGAGCAGCTGCTGGCGGACCCGTCGCTGAAGTCGGCCGATCTGGTGGAGGTGATCGCGGAGCGGTTCGGGGTACGGGTGCACCCCCGCTCGGTCGAGCGGGCGCTCGCTCGATCTGACCGCTCCAAAAGTGAGCGCGGAGACCGACGGTGAAGGCGGTGGTGCGTCCGCGTTGGATGTCGAGCGTTATGAGCAGCTGCGCGCACGGGCGCTGGCTGGCGAGAGCGACGGTTTCAGGATGGGGCTGGCGGTCTGCCAGCGCCGCGGGGTCGCCGCGTGGACGCGGGCGTGGCAGGGCACACCGCCAGCCGGCCGTCCGGCGGGAGCCCGCGCGACTGTCGAGCTGCGGGCCGAGGCAGCACAGATCGTCGATGTGCTCGCCGCGATGGCGCTGGCGTGCGCGGGGGCTGGGTGATCGGACGTGAGTGCCGCCGCTGCCCTCGCGTCGAAGGTCACCACGGAGCACCTGGAGCGGACCGCGTACCTGTATGTGCGCCAGTCCACGCTGCGCCAGGTGCTCGAGAACACCGAGTCCACCGAGCGTCAGTACGCGCTGCGCCAGCGAGCCCTCGCGCTCGGCTGGAGCGCGGAGCGGATCGTGGTGATCGATCAAGACCAGGGACAGTCCGGCGCCTCAGCCGCCGACCGCGAAGGCTTCCAGCGGCTCGTCGCGGAGGTCGGGATGGGTAGAGCGGGGATCGTGCTCGGGCTGGAGGTCTCGCGCCTAGCACGCAACAACGCCGACTGGCACCGGCTGCTCGAGATCTGCGGGATGAGCAGGACGCTGATCCTCGACGAGGACGGTATCTATGACCCGGGCGACTTCAACGACCGGCTGCTGCTCGGATTGAAGGGCACCATGAGCGAGGCCGAGCTTCACTTCATCCGCGCACGCCTGCGCGGCGGACAGCTCTCCAAGGCACGCCGCGGCGAGCTGCAGATGGCGCTCCCCGTCGGTCTCGTATATGACCCCGCCGGCAAGGTCGCGCTCGACCCCGACAGCGGCGTCCAACACGCGCTTGGCTACCTGTTCGCCACGTTTCAACGGACCGGCTCCGCGCGCGCCGTGGTGGCGACGTTCACCCGCGAGGGGGTGCTCTTCCCGGTCAGGGTGCGAACCGGGGAGCACAAGGGCGAGCTGGCATGGACGCCGTTGCGCCACTGGCGGGTGCTGCGCACGCTGCACAACCCGCGCTACGCCGGCGCGTTCGTCTATGGCCGCCGTCGTGCCCGCAAGCGCCCGGATGGCAAGATCACCAACGAGACCCTCCCGCGCGAGCAGTGGACAACCCTGATCCCCGAAGCGCACCCCGGCTACCTCACATGGGAGCAGTTCGAGATCAACCAGCGGCTGCTCGCCACGAACGCTCAAGCGCACGGCCCAGACCGCGCCGCCGGCCCCGCACGCGAGGGGCCCGCCCTGCTGCAAGGACTCGCCATCTGCGGACGCTGCGGGAAACGGATGACCGTGCAATACCACCAGCGGCGCGGCACCCTGATCCCCGACTACAAGTGCGTCGGCGAGTCGATCCAGGCCGGTACCCCGCAATGCCTCGTCGTCCCGGGCCAGAGCATCGATAACACGATCGGCCAGCTGCTGCTCGACACCGTCACCCCGCTCGCGCTCGAGGTCGCACTCACAGTCCAGAGCGAGCTGGAAGCCCGCGCCGACCAGGCCGACGAGCTCCGCAAAAGCCACGTCCAGCGCGCCCACCAACGCGCCGAGCTCGCCCGCCGACGCTACCTCCAAGTCGACCCCGAGAACCGCCTCGTCGCTGACACACTGGAGGCCGACTGGAACGACGCGCTCCGCGCCCTGCAAGCCGCCCAAGGCGAGTACGAGCGCTCAAGTGCCGCCGCCAAGACGACGATCGATGAGCAGCGCAAGGCCCGCGTCCGCGCGCTCGCAGCCGACTTCCCCGCGCTATGGAGCGACCCGGCCACGCCACCGCGAGAGCGTAAGCGGATCGCTCGCTTGCTGATCGAGGACGTCACGATCAACCGCGCGCAGGAGATCCACCTGCACATCCGCTTCCGCGGCGGACAGACCCGAAGCCTGACGATCCCGATCCCACCAAGAGCCTGGGAAGCCAGACAGACCGACCCAGACACACTCGCGCTGCTCGACCGGCTGCTCGATAAGCACACCGACGCCGAGACCGCCGCCGAGCTCAACCACGCCGCCCGCCGCTCCGGCACCGGCAAGCCGTTCACCGCCGCGATCGTGCTCCACATCCGCCGCGCCCGCAACCTCCCAAGCCACGCCGAACGACTCCAAGCGCGCGGCCTGCTTACCGTCGACGAGATCACCAAGCAACTCGGCGTGCACACCAGCACCATCAAGGCCTGGGACCACGCCGGCCTGCTGAAATCCGAGAAGGCCAGCGACAAGAACCAGCGGCTCTACCACCCGCCCACCCCCGGCGACCCCAGACTCATCAAGCGCCTCGGCTGGCGCCTCGCCAACCGAGAACCCACCCAACCATGAGCAGGAGGTGCACTATGAAACCAACGCCTTGTCGAATGGCACTTGGAAGTTGTGGGCGAAGCGCAGGACGTGCTCGCGGTTGCGGTCCAGGCGCACGAGGAGGTTGCGTGCTGGTGTCTGGCGGATCACGCCGCGTTTGCCGGTTGGGATCATGCCGGGCGGGTTGGTGTGGTGGGCGAGCGTGATGATCTGCTCGTAGGCGGCGCGATAGCCGGCCAGCTCGGCGGGGTCCAGCCAGTCCTCGCCTGAGGCGCGGGCGCGCCTAACGACGCCATGCAGATCTCGTAGCAGCTGGTCCATCCGCACCGCCCAGGCTTGCTGGGGATCATCGGGCGTTTGCTCGATCACGCCGAGTAGCTCACGGAGATGATGGACGTTGCACAGGGCGTGCTGGACGTTGGTGTAGTTGCTGTAGGGCTTGAACCCGTCGTGCACAGCGATCCCTGCGAAACGCGGGAGCACACCGGCGTGATCGAGACCATCAAACCCGCGCTTGTCGTGCAGCGAGTAGAACGTCGCCCGCTCGGTGCTGGCGCAGAACAGCCATCGCAGTTTGCCTTCGGCGCGGGCGCCGGTCTCATCGAAATGCGCGACGGGCGCCGAGGTGATCTGAGCGTGAATCTCGTCGAGGAACGGCCCGAGATCCTCTGCGCCGCGAGCGATGAACGCGGCCAGCGTCCCGGTCGAGACCGGCGCACCAAGCCAGTCCGACAGGAGCCGGGCAGCCCGGACATAGGGCAGGTGCTGATAGCTCACCAGGTACAGGCCCAGCGCGCACACCCGCGGCCCGTACTGCACCGGCGCGCTGACCGCAGCCGGGAACACGGCCGTCGTTTCGTGTCCGCACCCACAGCGCCGCGTGTGCACGCGGTGCTCGCTGCAGCGCAACCGAATCTCCGGCAGATCGAGAACCTGGCGGGCGAAATGCCCAACATCCTCACCGGCTGACAGATCTCTCTCACACCCAGCGCACACAGACGGGACGTGATCGACGATCTCGTCCGGCACAGCCACCTTCTCCAGATGCCCACCCCGATGGCCCGGCTGACCACCAGGCTTGCGACCCGATGGACGCCGCAGACTCTTTGGTGGCCCCTTGGCCAGCCCATCCGAAGACGGAGGCCGCGACGAATTCCGCGAGTTCCGCGACAGTCGACGCTCCAAATCCGCGACCTGCACCTTCAACCCAGCGACCTCGACCCGCAGCCCCTCAACCACCGAAGCCTGCTCAACAACCAACACCGCCAGCCGATCATACGAAGGACGACCCGGGTTCACATAACCCAGTTCGCCACACCGCCGCCCACACCTACCCCACCTGAACAGTCACCACCCCCAACGACTTTCACGACCTCGACACGCTCGAAGCGCAGCTACTCGCGTTCGGACGCCGCTACGAACAAATCGCCCAACCATTCGAGTGGAAGTTCACCCGCGCCGACCTCGACCGCCTCGCCCACAAGCTCGACCTACCCGCAGCCCAAGCCGCCTGACCACGAATACGTCGGCGAACTTCCGAGCCAGAGCACTAAGCCGCACGGAGATTCACGACCTATACGAGTCGGTTAACGACTTTTACGACGCTTGGGACCCAGCTCCACCTGCCGACGGCGCGTTGCGCACACATCTCGGTGGCTGGGTCGCACGTTGTCCAGACCACGGCATAGCGCGCGACCTACTCAACAGTGCCCTGCTGTACGCGCACGAGGTAGTCGTGTACGACCCGATCGCCGCTTACTTTCAGCCGGGTCGGTCCAGGCTTCGACCCCTACCTGCTATCCGGGGTGTCGGGATAGACATTCAGGCCAGCTCGGTCCATCTTGAGGCAACCGCCGGGTACGAGAACTTTGCCGACGAGTTGAACTCTCATCACACAAACCTGTCGACAGCAGTCCGGCAAGTTGCTCAGCTCGCGCCCCTGATCCGATCGGGCGCGGTGCTCCTAGTCCCTCATTTGCGATTGACGTTGACAAGACAGGATGCGATTCATACAGCCGTTCGCCACATGGTCAAGGACGATGAGTACCGTGCGCTCCTAGCTTCACCGATCGACCGCCCTCCCCTCACCCAGGACGACGGAACGCGAGTCTCGTTTAGCGTCGCCTCGCCGCGCACACGCTCGGACGAGCGAATGCAAGAGGCAGGCGATGCCGCCTACTATCTTGCGCGTACGTTGGCGATCGCCAACGCTGCGGGTGCGTCCTACCTTCCGCCCTCGGGTACTGAGTGGGCACTGTACGAGCAACGCCTCCGGGTGCTAGGTAAGACGCTCAGGCGGAGGGCCCGCCGCGACCTTTATGTCGCGCCTGCGCTTTCATCGTCCGACCTACCGCTGCTTCACGCTCTAGACCCGAGCACACTCGTCGCAGCTCGCGCCCAAGAGGAGGCTTTCGAGGACTGGCGGGCGGCGCTGAGGCGCGCTACACAGCACATCCGCGCACTTCCTTCCGACGGCGACGAGTTCGCCTCGGAGGCCAGGGATGTCCTTGCGGATCAGCTGGGGCCAGTATCAAGAGACGTCGCAGAGGCTACTCGCCGCAGTAAGGTGCTGGCGGACTCGGCGAAGGACTCGTGGCTCCGGATCGCCTGTGGTGCCGCAGCCGGGGGTTCGGTTGCTGCGACTGCCGGGACTTCGATGCTGCCCGTAGCCGGAGCCGCAACTGGAGGCATGCTGTCTTGGCTCGCAACCTCTCTCTTCGGTCGCCAGGAGACTGGCCACCGCGCGGTCATCGCCCATCTCTTGCCTACCGGCGGTAGTAATCGTGCTGATCCCGCCACTGAGGACTGGCCGGTGAGAGAAGGCTTGGTTATTAGTCCGAGGAGATAGGCGCAACCGCGGCTCTAACGAGACCGCCAGATTGGGCAGCAATGGGCAGCAGCGGCGAGATTGGCAACTCCAACCCTCGCCCGGAGCCCTACAGCAGAGAGTCCAAAACCGCTCCACAAAGCGACAAATGACCGATGGGCGATCCAGGATTCGAACCTGGGACCTCTTCCTTATCAGAGAAGCGCTCTAACCAACTGAGCTAATCGCCCGCGGCAACCGATTCTACGCAACTGCGCGTGGCCGGATGCGGCGCGCGAGCTCGAGCGCCTCCTCGGGCGTCGCGAACGACAGCTGGGCGCTGTAGCGACCGTCGCGCGTGGCCTTCACCTGGACCTCCGCGCCGAGCGCTCCGCGGAGGGCGTCGGCGATGTCCCGTGCCGCGCGCTCCTGGTCGGGGTGAGGGGACGCGGATCGGTTCGCCTCGGGCTTGGTCGCGGCACCCTCCGCGTTGCTCTCCCGAGCGCGCTCTTCGGTCACCCTCACCGACCATCCCTGCTCGGCCGCTGCGCGGGCGAGGCGACGGCGGGCGCCGTGGTCCTCCGCGAGCAGCACAGCCCTACCGTGCCCCTCGCTCAACGCTCCCTGCTGCACCAACTCGATTGCCTCGTCGGGCAGGTCGAGCAGCCGCACCAGGTTGCTGACAGCCACCCGGCTTCGCCCGACACGCCGGCCGACATCCTGGCGCGTCAGCCCGAGCTCCTCGACCAACGCCGCGCACGCGCGTGCCTCGTCGATCGGGTTCAGATCCTCGCGTGCCATGTTCTCGATCAGCGCGACTTCCAGCGCCTGCGCATCCTCGCGCTCGCGCACGATCGCCGGAACGCTCTTCAGGCCCGCGATCCGCGCCGCGCGCCAGCGCCGCTCGCCGGCTACCAGCTCATATGTGCCCCCCGGCCGCGGACGCACCAGCACCGGCTGTAGAACCCCGCGCTCGTCCAGCGATCCCGCCAGCGCGGCCAGCGAGTCCTCGTCGAAGCGGCGCCGTGGCTGCTTCGGATTCGGGGAGATCAGCTCGATCGGCAGCTCGCGCAGCTGCTCGCGACCGTTCGCCTGCTCGCCCGACACCGACAGGATCGCGCCCAGACCACGCCCCATCCCGGGCTTCGGCTTAGCCACGCGCTGCCACCTCCTTTGCCAGCTCGAAGTACGCCTCAGCGCCCGCGCTGTGGGGATCGTGATGGGTCACCGGCAGACCGTAGCTGGGGGCCTCGCCGACGCGCACGTTCCGTGGGATCACCGTGTCGAACACCAAGTCCGGAAAATGCGCGCGGACCTCGCGCTCGACGTCCTGGCCGAGCCGCGTGCGGCCATCATGCATCGTCAGCAGCATCCCCGCGACCGTCAGGCGCGGATTGAGCTCGCGCTGCACGAGCGCGAGCGTCTCCAGCAGACCAGCGAGGCCCTCCAGCGCGAAGTACTCGGTCTGCACCGGCACGATCACACGATCCGCCGCCACGAGCGCGCTCACCGTCAGCGGGCCGAGCGACGGCGGGCAGTCGAGCAGGATGTACTGGAAGCAGCCCCTGACCGGGTCCAAGCACTCGCGCAACCGGTACTCGTAGCGCTCGATCCGTGGCAGCTCGATGTTCGCGCCTGCCAGATCCGGCCCCGCGGGCAGCGCACGCAGCCCCTGCACCGGCGAGTCGCACAGCGCCTGCAGGGCTGTCGCTTCGCCCGTCAGTACCTCGTAAAGGCCGGGCCGCTGTGCGCGCGGTATCCCCAGGCCGACCGTCGCGTTCGATTGCGGGTCGACGTCCACCAAAAGCGTCTCGTACCCAGCCTCCGCGATGCACGCCGCGACGTTCACCGCCGTGGTCGTCTTGCCGACGCCGCCCTTCTGGTTGGCGATCGCGTACACCGTGCCCATACGCCGCACGCTAGCGCCGATCGTCGGGCCGCGGCTGCCATACGCCAGCAAAGTGGGCCGAATACCTGCCCCTCCGGGGCCGATCAGGCCCCCAGCGGGCGCTTGCGAGCGATCCCCGCGCGTCGTGGAAACCGCCGCGGGGTAGCGTCGGTCTTGACGAACACGTGCAGATGTAGGTTCGCAGCGCCCGCGAATGGGGTTACCGCGCGGACTTCCTCCCGACGCATGCCGAGCTGGGCTGCAGCACGGTCGGCTGCAGCCTCCTCATCCTCGGCTCGTGCCCCCCGCCAGTCGATCAGCGCGCCATCCAAGCGCAGCAGGGGCGCCGCGTACTCGAGCACCACAGGCTGTGGCGCCAGCGCGCGCGCTGTGACGACGTCGTTCTGGCCCAGACCATCGCTCCACTCCTCTGCGCGCGACCACACGACGCGGACGTTCTCGACCCCTGCCAGCACGCAGACCCTTTCCAGGAACTCGCACCGGCGACGCTGGCTCTCGATCAAGCTGACCGTCGCCGCGGGTCTCGCGATCGCCAGCGCCAGTCCGGGAAACCCGGCGCCGCTGCCCAGATCCGCGAGGCTCGTGGCCGCGCGTACTGCGTCGAGCTGCAACGCGACCAACGAGTCCGCCACGTGCACATCGGCCGCGCGCTGGTGCTCACGTACCGCCGTCGGCGCATGCTCGTCCGTCTCGACCGCCGCCAGCACGGCGGACAGCTGATTTTGCTGTGCTGCGCTCAGCCCATCGATTTCACGTGAAACGGACAGCGCCTCAGTCCGGCAGTGGGCTGACGACGAGATACCGCTCGGGCTCATTGCCCTCGCTGTGCGTCGTCACCTCGCCGCGCTCGCGCAGGTACTCGTGGACGATCCGCCGCTCCGACGGCGGCAGCGGGTCGAGCTCCACCGGCTGCCCAGAACGCAGAGCCTCCTCAGCCGCCTCGTCCGCGTCGGTGCGCAGCGCCTCCGCGCGACGCTCCCTGTACCCATTAGCGTCGATCACGACGCGCACAGCAGACGGGCCCTCGGGAAACACGATCCGCTGTGCCAGGTGCTGGACCGCGTCGATCGTCTGGCCATGGCGGCCGATGAACAGGCCGACGTCCTCGCCCTCGACACGCCCCGTGAGGATCTCGCCCTGCTCGTGAACCTCGATCTTGACCTCGAGGCCCAGCCCGTCGACGATCTCCTCGAGCAACTCCTCTAGCGCCTCGACCGGGTCGAGATCGGCCGGGTCGAGTCCCCTGTCGGTGTCGTCGTCGCCCACGCTCATCGCCTTCTACCTGAGCGTTTCTTCTTCTTTCGCGGTGGGCGAGGTGGCGCCGCGGCCGTGGAGGCCGGGCTCGTCGCGGGCGCCGGATCGGCGCTCGCGACGCCCGTCGCCGCCGCTATCGCCTCGCGCAGAGGACGTTTTGGCTTGCCGTTCGCCGATCCCGGCGGGGGATCCGGTGGTTTGGCCGGAGCCGGCAGGCGGCGTTTGATCAGATACTGCTGGCCGATCGTCCACACGTTCGTGGTGATCCAGTACACCAGCAGCCCCGCCGGGTAGCGGAACAGGATCACCACGAAAACCAACGGCAGCAACAGCATCAGGCGACGCTGATTGGGATCGGCCGTCGCCGTGGCGATCAACGTCGAACCGATCTGCGAGCCGACGTACAGCAGCAGCAGCACAACTAGAACGGCGCCGGTCGCCTTCGCGGTGATGTCCGGAATGAACAGGAACTTGGCAGACCCTGGGGCGACGGCATTGCAGCCGACTTCGGTCAGCCCCTTGACCGTGTGCCCCATGTGTTGGACCGCGTTCTGGGGGATCTGGCTGTTGCTCGTGATCGGCTTGCCAAGTTCGCGGCTGTAGAACTCCCGCAGCTGCGGACCGCAGATGTCGAACTTCAGGTCTGTCCGCAGCATGTAGAACAGCGAGATGAACACCGGTAGCTGCAGCAGCAGCGGCAGGCATGATGCCAGAGGGTTGATTTTGTTCTCTTGGTAGAATTTCATCAACTCCTGCTGCTGGCGCTGTTTGTCCTCCTTGTACTTCTCTTTCAGCACAGCGATCTGCGGAGCGAGGCGTTGCATCTCCTGCATCGACTTCAGCTGCCGGTAGGTCAACGGGACGAGCAGCGCGCGGATCAACACGGTCAGGCCGACGATCGCCAGGCCCCAGCTCCCGCCCACTAGGTGGGCATGGATAAACACCATGATTTCTTCGAAGACGCTGATCAGGGGCGAGAACGCGTCCTCGATCACGTTGGCGAAAATGGGCATGCTCTAAAAGATCTCGGCGGTCGTGGTTTTGAGCGGGTGGCTGAGGGCTCGTGCGCAGCGGCTCGCCGACGGCTGCACGCTACGCGCCCGACGGTCGCTCAGCCGCCGGCCTCGGGATCGATCCTGAACACTCGCTGGGCCTCCACCGGATCGTATCCGCCGTGGCTCCACGGATTGCATCTGAGCAGACGCCACCCCGCGAGCACCAGGCCCCTAAGTATGCCGTACTCGCGGATCGCCTCGACCGCATAACGCGAGCACGTCGGCTCGTACTTGCAGCGCCGGGGGATCGCCGGGGAGATCACACGCTGGTAGATGACGATCGGCGCAAGGACCACCGCGCGCGCAAGGCGAGCGGGCCGCCACCAGGGAGTGGGCGCGGTCACCCGCGGCGCCTGCGTGCTCACGCCTGCGCTCCCCCGCGATCGGTCGTCTCGGCCACTACTCCACGGAGCCCAGCCTTGACGATCAACTCCGCCAGCGAGTCCTCCATACCGGAAAGCCCCTCGCGTTCGGCCAGCTCGCCCGCTCCCGGACGCGCCACAACTACCACGTCATGTCCCGGTTTCAACGCTGTCTCCTGATGGCTGAACGCCTCGCGCAGCAGCCGCTTGACGCGATTGCGCTGGACCGCGCCGCCGACCTTGCGCGAGACCGACAGGCCGAGCCGCGGCCGCTGCGCCGCCGGGTTCGGGAACGTGTAAAGGACGAGGTACCGATTCGCGGTCGAGCGGCCATGTCGGTAAACGCGCTCGAACTCCGCGCTGCGGGACAGCCTTCCGCGCCCCGGCGTCAGCGGTGTCATCGCGTGCTCGCCGGGCTCAGGGCGCGTGCCAAAACGGCCCTCAGGTGGAGAGGCGCTTGCGTCCCTTGTCACGGCGGCGCTTCAACGTGAGCCGTCCGGCGCGTGAGCTCATACGCGCGCGGAACCCGTGGGCACGGGCGCGCTTGCGCTTCTTGGGCTGGTAGGTGCGCTTCATGATCTCTGTTCTCCGGTCATCGCCGTAATCCTTCGCGCGGGCCTTGCATGCTGCTCGCGAGCACCCGGCGAGTCGGGCATGCAGTATAGGACCGTAGCGCCCGCGCTGATTTTTCTCGCCAATTGCGGTCAGCCCCTCAGAGCCCGCGGAGGCGTTGGGTATAGTCGCCCGACCGGGCCCTCGGGTCCCCCTTGAATCGGTTTCAGCACTGCCTCTGGGAGAGGAGCGGATTGACGCTGCCGTGAGCCGTGAGCTCGATCACATATGGGCGCCGATACAGGCCCAGCTTGCGCTCGTCGTCGACGAGTCCACCTACCGAATCTGGTTGGAGCCGCTGCGCGCGGTCGAGCTCGACGATCGGCAGCTGACCGTGCAGGCCCCCCCGCACACCTGCCGCTGGATCCGCGAGCGCTTCGGTCGCACGATCCAGGCCAGCGTCGAGCTCGTGCTCGGACCGCAGGCCAGCGTCGAGCTCGTCAGCGAGTCGCGCACGGATGCTCGTCTCGCTCCCGCAGTCGGCAGCACACCTCGCTCCGAGCAACCACCCCAGGCAGTCGCCCATGCCCTAGCACGCTCCAGCTGTACCGCGCTCGCCGGACCGCTCGGTAACCCGAAGCTCACATTCGAGCAGTTCGTCATCGGAGACAGCAACCGGCTCGCGCACGCCGCAGCCCTGAGCGTCGCCGAGCTGCCCGCCCAGGCCTACAACCCGCTGTTCATCTGCGGTCCCCCAGGAGTCGGCAAGACCCACCTGCTCAGCTCGATCGCCAACCTGCTGCTGGCCCACAACCCTGGGCTGAGCGTCCGCTGCACGACCGGCGAGTCGTTCACCAACGAGTTCCTCGGCTCGCTCGGAAGTGGGCGAACCGAGGACTTCAAGCTGCGCTTCCGCGATGTCGACGTGCTGCTGCTCGACGACGTCCAATTCCTCGAGCGCAAGGCCAAGACCGAGGAGGAGTTCTTCCACACCTTCAACGCTTTGCACGACGGCGGGCGCCAGATCGTGCTCACCTCCGACCGCCCACCGCGCGACCTCCAGGCCCTCGAGGATCGCCTGCGCGAGCGCTTCGAGGCCGGGCTAGTCGCGGACGTGAAGCCCCCTGACCTCGTCACGCGCCTGACCATCCTGCGCAAGCGCGCGCAACACGACCAACTGCAGCTCGTAGACGATGGCGCTCTCGAAGTGATCGCCGAGCGCATCCAGTCAAACGTCCGCGCCCTCGAGGGAGCTCTCATCCGCGTCGTCGCCTTCAGCTCGCTCACCGGCAGGCCGCTCACCAGCGACCTCGCCGTCGAGGTTCTCGACGGCCTTTACCCACAGACCGCAGGCGCTCATCGCACGCGCACCGTCGAGGAGATCAAGGATGCCGCCTGCCGCCAGTTCGGCCTGTCAACCGACGAGCTCACCTCCAGCTCTCGAACCGCACGCGTCGCCTGGCCGCGACAGGTAGCCATGTACCTCGCGCGCGAGCTCACGGGTGAGTCGTTGCCCGCGATCGGACGCCACTTCGGTGGGCGTGACCACACGACCGTCCTGCACGCATGGCGAAGGGCATCCGCGCGCGTTGCCTCCGACGAAAGCTCACGCGAGGCTGTGGAGAAGCTGTGTCGGGAGCTTGGCTGTCCACCACCTTGAACTCCCCTACACGCTCGACCGCTCCGCCTGAGAGACTTCTCGCTCGACCGTCCACAGGTCCTTACACCAGCGCACGTTCCCAATCACCACTGTCCCGCGCAAATACACATATCCACAGCCCCTACTGATACTCCCTAACTACTAGTAATCCTCATGAAGCTATCCCTCTCATCGGCTGAGCTGCTCACACAACTTCAGACCACCACCCGCGTCGCCTCGACCCGCAGCGCCGTGCAGGCGCTCTCCGGCGTGATGATCTCAGCCACCGCCGACTCCACTCCAGAGCTGCTCGCGACCGACATGGAGATCGGCCTACGCGTCCCGCTGGCGGCCGAGGTCGTCCGCCCAGGCTCGGCGGTGCTACCCGCGCGCCTGCTGCTCGACGTCGCACGAGCGCTTCCCTCCGAGCCGTTGACGCTCGAGCTGCGCAGCGCCGAGCAGGACGTCGAGCTGATCTGCGGACCCAGCACTTTCCATCTGCGCACCCTACGCTCGGAGGACTTCCCCTCACTGCCCTCGCCGTCATCGGAGACCCGTGTCGAGCTTCCCGCCGAGGCCTTCGTCGAGACCGTCACCCGCGTCGCGCGGTCAGCGTCCCGAGATGAGACCCGCCCGGTGCTGACCGGCATCCTGATGTCCGCATCCGCGCAGGAGCTGCGGATGGTCGCCACCGACTCCTACCGGCTCAGCGTCAAGGAGACAGCGCTCGAGTCGCCGCTGCAGGGAAGCCTCGAGGCGAACATCCCCGCACGGGCACTCCAGGAGCTCGTGCGCATCGCCCAGCAGACACCGGCAGACACCGTCGCCGTCAGCGTCGGGCAGAACCAGGTGATCTTCGAGCTCGGCGACGTCGTGCTGTCCTCGCGCCTGATCGACGGTCAGTTCCCCAACTACCGCCAGTTGCTGCCCGAGTCCGTCGAGCACGAGCTACGTCTCGCGAGCGCCGAGCTGACCGACGTGGTGCGCCGGATCAGCCTGCTCGCGCAGAAGAACGCACCGCTGCGCCTCAGCTTCGGCGAGGGCACGCTCACGGTCTCCGCGCAGACCCCCGACGTCGGCGAGGCCAGCGAGGCGATCCCCGTGCCGTTCCACGGCGAGCCGTTCGAGATCGGCTTCAACCCCGAGTTCCTACGCGACGGACTCGAGAGCATCGACTCCGACGAGCTCGTCCTGAAGCTGATCAGCCCACTACGCCCGGGGCTGATCGAATCCCCCGACACCGGCGACTTTGTGTACCTGATCATGCCCATTCGCCTGAACGTGTAGCGCGGTGATCTGAACGTGCGCGTGCTCAGCGTGCAGCTGCGCGACTTTCGCACCTATACGCGCGCCGAGGCTGGCATTGGCGAGGGGCTGACCGTTGTCCACGGACCGAACGGAGCCGGCAAGTCGAACCTGCTCGAGGGCCTGTACTTCGGATGCACAGGACGCTCGCCGCGGACGCGTAACGAGCGCGAGCTCGTGCGCTTCGGCGAGCAGGCGGCCCGCGTCGCGGTCAGCCTGCTCGACGGTACCGACGCGCACGAGCTGAGCGTCGGCTTCGGCACCGAGCCCGGCAGCTCGCAGCCGGTCAAGCGGATGACCGCCGACGGGGCCCCCGTCGAGCGCTTGCTCGACGTGCAGGCCAGGCCGCTGATCAGCGTGTTCCTCCCCGATCGGTTGGAGCTCCTTAAAGGGCCCCCCGCTCTCCGCCGGGCCCACCTGGACCAGGTCATCGCCGCGTTGTGGCCGCTGCGCGCCGATGCCCGCAGGGAGTACTCGCGTGTGCTCGCTCAGCGCAACGCGCTGCTCGCGCGTATCCGCTCCGGTCGCGCATCGACAGCGACGCTCGCCGCCTGGGATCGAGAGCTCGCCGGCCGAGCGCTGACGCTGCGCGGGCATCGCGCGGAGGCCGTCGCACTGCTGGCCGAGGAGTTCGCCACGCGCGCGGCTCAACTGGGGTGCGGCGACACGGTCTCGATCGAGTATCGACCACGCTCGCGGGCCGCAGACGAGGACCAGTTCCTCGCCGAGCTGCGCGAGCGGCTCGACGGCGACCTCGAGCGGGGTTTCACCGGACACGGACCGCACCGGGACGAGCTCGCCGTGCTGCGCGACGGCAGAGAGCTGCGCGTGTATGGCTCTCAGGGCCAGCAACGCCTGGCGCTGTTGGCCCTGCTGCTGGCCGAGCGGGCGGTCCTCGCCCGAGAACTTGGGAGCACGCCGCTGATGCTGCTCGACGACGTCATGAGCGAGCTGGACGGCGAGCGACGCGAGCTGCTCGTCCGTGAGCTCTCCACTGCCGGTCAGAGTGTCGTCGCGACCACCGATCTCGCCCACGTCCCTAACGCGATGGACGGATCCGTGACACGTCTGCGCATCTCACCGGGAGCGATCCTGCAGGAGGCAATCGCGGCATGAGCCGGTTCGCGCCGCGGCCGATCGCTACCGCCCTCGAGGGCTTCACCGGAACGCTGGCCCCCGCCAGCACGCTCGCACGAGTGCAGGAGGTCTGGGAGCGCACGGCCGGCCCGGCGATCGCCGCGTCCGCGCGTCCGACCGCCGAGCGCGACGGCGTCCTGACCGTCATCTGCGACGCCGCCGTATGGGCCCAGGAGCTCAACCTGATGGGTGCCCAACTGATCCCCCGGCTCAACGCCGCGCTCGGCGGCGAGCGGATTCGCGAGCTGCGCTGCCGGACAGGCTGACGACGGATCCCGATTTCCGGCCATTTTGCAGGGATTTAGGGCTCGTTTGAGCCCGAATCAGAGTGCCCGCCCTGCTACTATTGAGGCCACAGCTAACCCGCCCCGGTTGTGGCCCATTTGGCCACCGAATCCGGGGCGTTCTCACGTCATCGGAGGGCCATTTGGCGGCAGGCAGCAATAGCTCTGAACAGAGCACGGGCAAGGGCGGCGTAAACGACCCGTCGATGGGCGGCGGCTCGGCGGACTACGACGCACAGGACATCACCGTCCTGGAGGGCCTGGAAGCGGTTCGCAAGCGCCCCGGGATGTACATCGGCTCGACCGGCGTCATGGGCCTCCACCATCTGGTCTATGAGGTCGTCGACAACTCTGTCGACGAGGCGCTCGCGGGATTCTGCAGCGAGGTAGCGGTCACGATCCACCCCGACAACTCGGTGACGGTCATCGACAACGGACGCGGCATCCCCGTCGCGACGATGGAGAAGGAGGGCCTGCCGGCAGTCCAGGTGGTGCTCACCGTCCTACATTCCGGCGGCAAGTTCGGAGAGGGTGGCGGCTACAAGGTCTCAGGCGGTCTGCACGGAGTCGGCGTGTCGGTCGTCAACGCGCTCTCCGAGCAACTCCGCGTGGAGATCCGGCGCGACGGGCACGTGTTCTCGCAGGAGTACTCACGCGGGGCTCCCCAGTCCGAGTTGCTGACCGGTGACGCGCTGGCGCCCGGCGAGCAGACCGGCACTTCCGTCACGTTCCTCCCCGACGCCGACGTCTTCGAGACCCTCGACTTCGACTTCTTCACGCTCGAGGAACGGCTGCGCGAGACGGCCTTCCTGACCCGTGGACTGAAGATCTCGATCGTCGACGAGCGTGGAGAGGGCCACTCTGCCGAGTTCCAGTACGAGGGGGGGATCGAGGACTTCGTCTCCTATCTCAACGAGAACAAGGACACCGTCCATCGCAAGGTGATCTTCTTCGCCGGCGAGTCCGAGGAGGGCGCCGCAGAGGTCGCGATGCAATGGAACTCCTCCTATCAGGACTCGATCCACTCGTTCGCCAACAACATCAACACCCGAGAGGGCGGCTCGCACATGAGCGGCTTTCGTTCGGCGATCACACGCACGCTCAACAAGTACGCGCGTGATCACAGCCTGCTCAAGGAGAAAGAGGACAACCTCTCGGGCGAGGATGTGCGCGAGGGGCTGACCGCGGTGATCTCAGTCAAGCTGCGCGATCCCCAGTTCGAGGGCCAGACGAAGACCAAGCTCGGCAACCCCGGCATGGCCGGTTTCGTTGAGTCGATCGTCAACGCCGGTCTCGGCGAGTTCCTCGAGGAGAACCCCAGCGAGGCGCGCGCGGTGATCATGAAGTCCGTGCAAGCCCAGCGCGCGCGTGAGGCCGCGCGCAAGGCGCGCGATCTCACCAGACGCAAGTCCGCGCTGGAGAACTCGACGCTCCCGGGCAAGCTTGCCGACTGCTCGATCAAGGACCCGTCTCTGGCCGAGCTGTTTGTCGTCGAGGGCGACTCCGCCGGCGGCTCAGCCAAGCAGGGACGCGACCGCGAAACGCAGGCCGTCCTACCGCTGCGCGGCAAGATCCTCAACGTCGAGAAGTCGCGCATCGACAAGGTCCTGCAGAACACCGAGATCCAGGCGCTGATCACCGCGATCGGAACTGGCGTGCGCGACGAATTCAACATCGAGAACGCGCGGTATCACAAGGTCGTGCTGATGAGCGTGGACGCAGAGGAGCACGTGCTTGTACGTGACGACGATGGGGTGCGGATGACGACGATCGCGGACTTCGTCGATCCACTCGTCGAAGGCCGAGGGGTCGAGGGCCCGCAGCGGCTCGTGCGCTCGGCATATGGGGACTACGGACAGGTCCTATCGGTCGGCCTAGCAGCGCGCGAGCCCCGTTTCGGCGATATCAAGGGCGTCGTCCGTCATGAGGTGGACGAGCCTCTCTACGAGGTCAAGACACTCTATGGACGCTCGGTACGGGTCACGGCCAGTCACTCAATCTATGTCCACGAGGATGGTGAGCTCCGCCAAAAGCGCGGCGATCAGATCGAGCCCGGTGATCTCGTCGTCGCGCCCCGGCGAATCCCCCTGCCGAATTGCGCGCCGCTGCGCATCGACCTCCTGCGCGAGCTCCACCGCTATCCCGATGCGGCTCGTCAGGTGTGGGTTCGCGGGCCGGCTGTGCTCGACTGGTGCAAGCAAAAGATCATCCTCGAGCACGCTGATGACCCCGAGCTGACTCAGCCGCGGGTTGAGGTGCCGGAAGAAGTACGCGTGGAGTTGAGCACGTTGCGGCGTCGCAATCGCGTATCGCAGCGAGCGTTGTGTGATGCCATAGGCATCCGTCAGCCGGTCACGTTCTATGCGTGGGAGAAGGGAACCTCCCGCCCAATCCTGTCTCACTGGGAGGCGTACGTGAGGGCCGTAGGCGGAGACCTCGATGCCGTCCGCGCGCGTGTGCGCGTGTGCAGCAGCACGCTCGATCGCACATGGCGCCGTCAGTATCGCGCGTCGCGCAGGAACCGGCTGCGTCAGGAGGTGCGCCTCTCTGAGCTGGACGAGCGCGACATCGAGTTCTTCGAGGGCCGCGAAGATGTCCATCTCACGCCCGAGCACCACGCTGGACAGGCGGTAAACCGCTACATAACCGTCGACACAGAGCTGCTGAATTTGCTCGGCTTCTTCGTGGCCGAGGGATCGTGCAGCGAGCGTGGTGGCGTTCGCTTGGCGATTGGCCGTGGCAACATCGGCTACGCGAAGGAGATGTGCGCCGCTATGGAGCATGTCTTCGGGATCGCTCCGCGGACCTATGATGCGACCACGCGAGTGGCGGAGATTCGCGTCAATAACCGAGTGGCGGCCCTAGCCTGGAAGTACGTGTTTGGATTCGAGGCCAACACTTCGACCGAGAAGCGAATCCCATCGATCGTCTTCAACGTGAGCGAGGCGCTGCGTCTTCAGTTCCTGCGCGGCTTCCTACTTGGCGACGGGACCGCCTCGTGTGGTCGAGTCACGCTCTACTCCTCATCGCGCCACATCGCGAGCGGGCTTCAGTACCTGCTCTCCTCGCTCGGGGTACTCCCATCTGTGTCGGTGCGAGAGCCAGATGGCACGCGTGGGATTCTTCACGGGCACCCGATCGAGCAGAAGCACCAGCATTGGCAGATCAATGTGACCGACGTGGGAGATCTCTCCACGGTCGAGCCGGCATGGCGAGATCACCCAGGGGCACCAACCGTTAGCGCAAGGATCGCCGGAACTCGTCCCGCTGCGCGTCGCGCAACGGAGCTCTCTGCGGATCTCGTGGGTCTACCGGTCACGAACGTCAAGGAGGTCGCCGCGACAAACGGCTGCGTCTATGACTTCTCGGTCTGGGGCGATGAGAACTTTGTGGCGGGCATGGGCGGATTGGCGTCGCACAACACCGATGCCGACGTAGATGGAGCTCACATCCGCACGCTTGTTCTCACGCTTCTGTTCCGTGAGATGCAGGAGCTGATCGAGGCCGGCTACGTCTACATTGCCAAGCCGCCGCTGTACAAGCTCAAGCAGGGCGCACGCGAGCGCTACATCGAGAAGGACTCAGAGCTCGAGCAGATCCTGCTGTCGGACAAGTGGGAGAAGATCGAGATCTTCGACCGTCACGGCACCCAGCTGAAGCTGACCGAGGCTCGCTGGCAGCGCTTCTCCAGGCTGCTCAAGCAATACCAAGGCTGGTCGCTCTCGCTACGCGGGCACTACGGGCACGACGTCGTCCAATTCCTCGAGGAGTCCTCGCTGCTCGGCGAGCAGGTGATGAGCGTCGATGCCGCGATCGAGTACCTGGCGCGCGCCAGCGCCGACGGCGACGCCCATCTCGCCGACGTTGTCGATCAAGACCCGCTCGCGATCCACGTGAAGGCAGTCGAAACGAAGACCGGCTTCGCCCGCACGCACCGAATCAAACGCGACCTGTTCGACTCGCAGGAGTACCGCCAGCTCGCGCGTGTCCACGCGCAGTTGATCGAGCTGGTCGGCAGCCCAGCCTTCGACGTTCGTCTCGGCGACGCCCAGGAGAGCGCCACGACCTTCGAGGCGCTGCACGAAGCCGTCCTAACCGTCGCCCAGAAGGGGATCAAACTCCAACGCTTCAAGGGCCTCGGCGAGATGAACGCCGACCAGCTCGGCGAAACGACGATGTCACCCACCACCCGCACACTCGCGCAGGTGACGCTCGAGGACGCCTTCGCCGCCGACCGTATCTTCTCGATGCTGATGGGCGACCAGGTCGAGCCGCGGCGAGCATTCATCGAGGACAACGCCCGAGCCGTCGCCAACCTGGATGTCTGAGGAGGTGAGTCATGGCCAGTGCTGATGTGATCGGCGGCGGCAACATCGAACCGCGCGCGCTCGAGGAGGAGATGCGCACCGCGTACCTCGACTACGCGATGTCGGTGATCGTCGGGCGCGCGCTGCCGGACGTGCGCGACGGTCTGAAGCCCGTGCACCGCCGCGTCCTATACGCGATGAACGAGCTCGGCCTCAGCCCCACACGCTCCTACTCGAAGTGCGCGCTGATCGTCGGCGAGGTGATGGGCAAGTACCACCCGCACGGCGACTCCGCGATCTACGACACGCTCGTGCGCATGGCGCAGGAGTTCTCGATGCGCTACCAGCTCGTCGACGGCCAGGGCAACTTCGGCTCGATTGATGACGATCCGGCTGCCGCCATGAGATACACCGAGGCGCGCCTGGCCCGCACGGCCACAGAGATGCTGCGCGACCTCGACATGGACACGGTCGACTTCGTGCCCAACTACGACGGCTCCAAGCGCGAACCGCTGGTGCTCCCCTCGCGCTTTCCCAACCTGCTCGTCAACGGCTCCTCGGGGATCGCGGTCGGAATGGCCACCAATATCCCGCCGCACAACCTGCGCGAGGTGATCGACGCGACGATCGCGTATATCGATGACCCCGAGATGGAGGTCGAGGGCCTGACGCGCCACATCAAGGGCCCCGACTTCCCCACCGGCGGGATAATCCTCGGCCACGCCGGCATCAAAGACGCCTACGAGACCGGCCGCGGACGCGTGCGTATCCAGGCGCGTGTGCACATCGAGCCGCTGAAACAGGGCAAGGAGGCGATCGTCGTCACCGAGCTCCCGTTCATGGTCAAGAAGGGCGGCCAGGGCGGCCTGATCGAAAAGATCGCGGACCTCGTGCGCGACAAGAAGATCCCCGAGATAGCCAACCTCGAGGACCACTCCGACAAGCGCGGCATGCGTCTGGTGATCGAGCTCAAGCGCGACGCAATCCCCAAGGTCGTGCTCAACAAGCTCTACAAGCACACGCCGATGCAGAGCACCTTTGGCGTGAACATGGTCGCGCTAGTCGACAACGTCCCGCGCACGCTCGACCTGCGAGCGATGATCCACAACTACGTCGCCCACCAGCGCGAAGTGATCGTGCGCCGCACCAAGCACGAGCTCTCCGAGAAGGAGGCACGAGCGCACATCCTCGAGGGCCTGCTCACGGCGCTCGAGCACCTCGACGAGATCATCGAACTGATCCGCGCGTCGCGCGACCGTGACAGCGCCCGCGAACAGCTGGTCGAGCGCTTCGAGCTGAGCACGATCCAGGCGACAGCGATCCTCGACCTGCGCCTGTCGCAGCTGACCGCGCTCGAGGCCGACGGGATCAAACAGGAGCACGCGGACGTGAGCGAGCGAATCTCTGAGCTGCGCGCGATCCTGGGCGACGAGAGTCGCGTGCTCGCGGTGATCAAGGAGGAGCTCGCGGAGATCTCCGAGCGTTTCGGCGACGAGCGCCGGTCGGAGATCACCCACTCCGAGGATGAGATCGACATCGAGGATCTGATCGCCGACCAGCAGATGGTGATCACGATCACCCAGACCGGCTACATCAAGTCGCTGCCGCTGGCCACCTACCGCCAGCAAGCACGCGGCGGACGCGGCGTCACCGGAATGGACATGAAGGACGGCGATTTCATCGAGCACCTGTTCGTGTGCTCCTCGCACGACTACCTGCTGTTCTTCTCCAACCGCGGGAAGGTCTACCGGTCGAAGGTCTACGAGTTGCCCGAGGCGCAGCGCACGGCCAAGGGGCGGGCGCTCGTCAACATCCTGCCGCTGCGCGAGGGCGAGCGGATCGAGGCGGTCCTCTCCACCCGCGACTTCACAGAGACGAAGTACCTCGTGTTCGCCACCCGCAACGGCACGGTCAAGAAGACCGAGCTCGAGGCGTACAACACGCCGATCAAAGCCGACGGCATCATCGCCATCAACATCCGCGATGACGACGAGTTGCTCGCTGTCCGAGCAGTTGATCCGGGCGAGGAGATCATCATGGTCTCCCGCGCCGGGCTGACGGTCCGCTTCGCCGAGTCAGATGCGCGCTCGATGGGCCGTGACACGACCGGCGTGCGCGGGATGGACGTGGGGAGGGACGGCCGGGTGATCGCGATGGACGTCGCCCGTGACGACATGGACCTGCTGGTCGTGACCGAGAACGGCTACGGCAAGCGCAGCCAGATCGCGCAGTACCGCAAGACCAACCGCGGCGCCAAAGGCGTCAAGACGATCGGCCTGACCGAGAAAAAGGGCTCGCTCGCGGGCGCGCTGGTTGTGCGCGAGCATCAGGAGCTCGTGTTCATCAGCGTCGGCGGGATGGTGCAACGGACCTCGGCTGCGGGCATCTCTCAGCAGGGTCGCTCGGCGACCGGTGTGCGCGTGATGAACCTCAAGGAGGACGACGCCGTGAGCGCAGTGGCGCTGGTCGTGGACGCCGGTGATGACGACGTGGCCGTGGCCGAGGTAGATGCACCGCCGGCCGTCGATCAGCCGGCCAGTGACTGACTCGAATTTGCCCAAAGTCCAGCTGCAAGAACTTCGCAACATCTTGCCCGGGACTACTGGAGCTGCGTCCACCTGTCCAGATTCGGGCCTAGCCCTCAGATAGAGCGCGCGGCGGGTCGAAACGCTGAGGGTGCCATTCGCCCGAAGCCTTCTAGCAGCCGTCCTCTCGATCCTCAGCTGTACGGCCCTAACTGCCGCCCCGGCGGCCGCCGCATCGTCGCACCCGTCCGCTCCGCTCGCGCTGGCGAGCACTCGGACGAAGTTCGCCGGCCACATCTCCAGGCGTCGCAGCTCGCGACCGCGCTCGGCCTGCACGGAGGCTCGCCGAGGGTCATCGTCGCGCCGCCGCAGGGCCACACGGGCATGCAAGCCGACGGTCCGCAAGCGGACGCCCAAGACGCCTAAGGGGCCGAAGTCCGTCTCGCGGGGAGCGACTCCGTCCCCAACGTCCACACCCTCCGTAACGACAGCAGGCCACACCGGCGCGGATGACACGGCGGCCAGCATCGCCGCCGTCCTCGCGACCCCGTGCCAGAACACAGAACTGACGCCGACCGCAGAGAACGTGCCGCTCGTGCGCACGGCGATCCTCTGCCTGATCAACCGCAAGCGCGCCGAAAACGGAGAGAGCCCACTCGAAGCGAGCCCCGATCTCGAACAAGCAGCCGAAGGCCACTCCCACGAACTCGTCTCCGAGGACTACTTCGCCCACGTCTCTCCGGCAGGAGAGACGCCGGTCGACCGGATCCGTGACACCGGCTACATCCCAGGCCCGAGCGTCGGCTACGTGATCGGTGAGAACCTCGCATGGGGCACCTACCAGCTGTCGACCCCAGCGGCGATCGTCGCCGCCTGGATCGCGTCTCCCGGGCACCTGGCCAACATCCTCGAAGCCCAGTACCGCGAAACCGGAATCGGCGTTACGCCCGCGGTGCCCGCTTCGCTCTCGGGCGGGTCCCCCGGTGCGACCTACGCTCAGGAGTTCGGCGTCATCATCCACTGAGCGCTCGCGCCCGCCGACGTCCCGCTAGGTCCCGCGCACGTCATCTCCATTCGCTACCCTGGCCAGACCAGAGAAAGGAGGTGGTCCAAACGTTGAGTGACAGTTCTTACGGGACCCTGGAGGTGACCGGCCGCTAGGTCGGTAGGCTGGTCCGACCGAACCGGTTGACGCGAACCGGTCAGCGGAATCCAACCCGGGACACCCCGAGACGACCGCCGGTCCTGGTCCCTCCGGCCTTGCCCGTCGCTCTCGGTCTTTCCAGTCAGAGCAGTTCGCGAAGGGCGCCGTCGTGCAGGCGCCCTTCGTCTTCTCTACGCCGCCTGCGGCAGGTACGCCAGCCACGCCATCGGGATCGTCGGGCTGGCCACGTGGATAAAGATCTCCGCTCGCGGCGTGCGCGGCACATGGCGCGGGTGCATGCCCGCCTGACGGGGAAGCCGGTCGCCCTTACGCCTGTTGCAGGGAGCGCACGAGGCGACGATGTTCTCCCAACTGGAAGACCCGCCCTTGGAGCGCGGGATCACGTGATCGACCGTCAGGTTCGATCGCGAGCCGCAGTACTGGCAGGTCCAACTGTCTCTAGCGAACACAGCGCGGCGCGTGATCTTGCGCCGGTGTGCGTCGCGCGGGACTTTCACGTAGGTGACCAGGCGGATCACCACCGGCCGGGCGAGCGTCGAGCTCTCCGAGTGCAGCTGCCAACTGCCACGCTCGAGCAGCACGGCCTTCTCCTTGAGCAGGAGGACCACCGCGCGGCGGACCGTGCACACGTTGATCGGCTCATACGTGGCGTTCAGGACGAGCACCCGACCACTCATCGCCGATGTCGGCGATGAGCCAGGTCCGTGCCGCGGGTGCTCTGAAGGCGACACGGACCCCACCGGCTCTGGTGGGACTGTGCTCTCCATCGTCGGCCCGCAGTGTAGCGGGGGCGTCCCCATCGCGCGGCGCTCCGGGCGTGACGGGAAGCCGGGGTCAGCGCTGCAAGGCAGTCGCGGCCGAGCGGTAGCAGCCGAGAACCCGAACGTCCTCGCACATCGCCAGCAAACCCGCGAGCGCCTCCTCGACGGTCTGCTCCTGCGCTCGTCCGCCGACGTCAACGAAGAACATGTAGCTGCCGAGGCCCTCACGGCGAGGCCGCGACTCGATCTTCGTCAGGTTGATGTCCCGGCGGGCGAACTCGTCGAGACAGCGCACCAGCCAGCCCGGTCGCTCCGCGCCCTCGCCCCAGAAAACCAGCGACGTCTTCCACTCGCCACGATCGACGGCGCGCAGCGGCGGCGGATCGATCTGCGCCCGCTCGGCGCACGCCAGCCAGACGAACCGTGTTTCGTTGTCGTCACGGTCCTCAACCCCCTCGCGGATCACCGTTCCGCCGTACAGCTCGGCGGCCAGCACGGTCCCGAGGGCAGCCTGCGTGCGCAGCCCGGCGCCCGCCACCGTCCGCACCGCCTCGGCCGTCGAGCTCGCCGGAACAATCAGCGCCCGCCCCAGCTCCTCGCGCAGGAACCGCGTGCACTGGCCCGGTACCTGGGGATGCGTGATGACCGTCTCGATCTCCTCGACCGCCACCAGCTCTCCGGCGATCAGCGAGTGCCGCACACGTAGCAGCGTCTCGCCGACGATCTTCACGTCGCTCGCATCCCCCGCCAGCAGGTCGAGCGTCGTGTTGATCGACCCCTCGAGCGAGTTCTCGATCGGCACGATCGCCCAGCCGACCTCGCCGCGGCGCAGGGCCATGACCGTGTCATAGATGCTGGTCAGTGCGACCGGCTCGACGGCGTCGGCCTGCGCGCTCGACAGCAGCGCCTCCTCGCTGAAGGTTCCCGCCGGACCGAGATAGCCGACCCGCGCCCGGCCGCCGCCGGACTCAGGTCGAGTGCTCATCCCCTACCGACCCGCCCTCGCCGGCCAGAGCCAGCCGCACGGCCTCAGCCTCCTCGGGGGAGAGCTCCTCCTCGCCGCGACCGCCACGCACCTGCTTGCCATACACGCGCGCCTGATCGCGGTGGTGGATGCACGACAGCACGATTCCCGAGCGCTCGTCGTCGAGCAGCGCGATCGACATCGATTGATGCCCGGACAGCTCGTTGTAGGCGTCGTAGCGCACGAGTGCGCGATGCGCGATCCGCCCGCGCAGGGCGCCCTCGACGCCCGCCAGGCGCTCGTCCAGTCGCGTGGCCGTCTCTTCTACGTAGGCTTGTAGCGCCTCGAACGCGTCCTGCATCGCGGCAGCGTGGACTACTACGTCCTGCTCGCCCCGCTCTCCCAGCACGATCCGCTGGGCCCTGCGCAGGCGCCGCACGCTCATGCTGAGCGCGACGCATCCGAGCAACGCCACGACAGCCGCAGCAGCGGCCGCGATCGCAATGATCCCCTGAGTGTCGGTGACCGATCCGAGCATCGCCACAAGTTAGCCGCTGGCCCCGCCGTCGCGAACCGCCACCCGCGGGCTGCAGCCCGACGTCCTATTCGCCGAAGATCGCCAGGTAGGTGCTCTTGTTGTTTTCGGCGTTCGTCTCGCCGGGCACCGGGGCGATGTTCACTTCAACCTTCGAGGCGACTCCCAGAGGCACGCCCGCGACCGGGATTTCCACGTTCGCCTTGCTCCCCGCCTGGATCGCGTTGACGCTGTGCGATGCCTTGTACTGCTTGCCTCCGGCGGTGATCGTCACGTTCACGCTGACGTTGGTCTCCTGGCTTTCGCCGGCGTTTTCCACGGTCACCGTGAACGTCGGGTTGGCGCCGCCACTGACATGGTTGAGCGCCGGTTCAGGCTGCAGCGCGGTGGCGCCGACGCTCGTGCTGATCAGCGCGCTGCCGTGGGTGCCCGGCGCGAGCCCGCTCTGGGAGCTGCTCGACGCCTGTCCGGTGAGCCGCGAGGCGACCGTCGATGGTTCGAGCCAGCCGACGTTGGGCAGGAACACGCTCGGGGCCGTGCTCAACCCGTGAATGCCGTTCGACGCGAGCGTCTGCTGGATCAGCGGGACGACGCGCTGGGAGTAGATCACGTCGGAGGCGAGGAAGATCTCCATGTCGCCGGCGATCTTCGCGCTGGCCTGCTTGGCCTGACCTCCAAGCGCGCTCGGAAGCAGCGCCGCCAGCTTCGTCATCCCTTCGACGCGCAGATCGAGGCTCAGCAGCAGATTGCGCTGCGCCGAGGCCATTTCGCCCGGCACGCTGAGGCCGTTGGCCTGCGCGAGGATCGTCTGCGACTGCTTGAGCAGTTCGTCGACCTGCACCTCGACGTCGAGCGCCGACTTGCCGCTCGCGTTCGTCAGCGCCGCGAACAACGGCTTTGAGACCTGCGTGACCGATTCCTGCCCGATCTGGCTGACGTTGTGGTTGTAGGTCTTCAGCGACTGCGTCTTCTGGCTTTTCAGGCAGCCGCTGACGAGCAGCACGATCACGATCAGCGCGACGATCCCGATGCCGACCGCTACCCGGCGACGGACCATCAGCGTGTGTTGATCCAGGCCCGATGCGCCTGAGCCTTGGGGACGCCGCGGCTGAGGGGTGCGCGCCGTGCGCGACGTCCCCGCAGCCGTGGGCCGATCCTCGATCGGCCGCTGCCTTGGTGCTCGTGGTGACGGTCGAGGCGCTGTCTCCTCGTCATCGTCAAAGAACGACAAAAGCGAACCGCTCCTTTGCAGGGACTTTGTGAAGGGCCCCAGTATGACTGCCCGTCGCCTCCCTGGTGATACTGCAACTTCTCGGTCAATGCGGCTTTTCCTCTAGTTCCTGGCAGGGACAGCGCCCTCGCTCGGCGAACGCGCAACCCGGTGGAGTCGCCGCACACCCTCGTCCAACCTTTCCGCTCCGCGGATCAGCCAGCCCGCCGCCGGATCGGGCGTCCGGGCGCCGGGCCTGCATCCGAGGAGCTCGTGCTCGAGCGCTACCGCCTGCTCGAACGGTTGGGCGCCGGCGGCTTCGGCGTCGTCTGGCGCGCGCACGACGAGCTCCTGCATCGCGAGGTTGCCGTCAAGCGGGTATTGCTCGGGGCGGGTGGGGGTCCGATCGACAGGGAGCGCGCCCAGCGCGAGGCGCTCGCCGCCGCGCGTCTGGCGCACCCGGCGATCGTCGCTCTGTACGAGGCGTGCGCTGTCGAGGACGCCTTCTACCTGATCTCCGAGCTCGTCGATGGTGAGACGCTCGCGTGCCTGATCGCCGAGGACTCGCTCGAGGACGAGGAGGTTCTGGAGATCGGCGTCGCGCTCGCCGGTGCGCTGATCCACGCTCACGCTCGCGGGGTCATCCACCGCGACATCAAGCCGCAGAACGTGCTCATCCCTCACCGGCCGCAGGACGGACCGCCACCCGAGGCGTTGATCGCCGCGGCCAAGCTCACGGACTTCGGTGGCGCGAGCCTGCTCGGCGAGGACGCGCTCACATGCACCGGCGACGTGCTCGGCACGCTGGCCTACATGGCCCCGGAGCAGAGCGAGGGTCGCGAGGTCGGGATGCAGGCAGACTTGTACTCGCTCGCGCTCGTGATCTACGAGGCACTGTCAGGCATGAATCCCGTACGCGGCGCCACGCCGGCTGCGACGATGCGTCGCATCGGCGCGCCGATCGCGCCGCTCGAGCAGCAGCGTCGGGACCTGCCGCGCCCGCTCGCCCGCTCGCTCGATCGTGCCCTCGCTCCCGAGGCGAGCGATCGCGGGACGCTCGAGCAGCTCCGCGACGCGCACGAGGAGGCGCTGGAACGTGGGCTGAGGCGCTCGCGCTGGTCGCGTACACGGTCGCACGATCCACAGCACGCGACGCTCGAGCAGCAGCAGCAGCCGGCCGTGCCGCGCGACGCGCGCCCCCAGGCGCTGGTGCCCCAGGCGCTCGTGCCCCGCCGGCCGCTCCCGGTCGAGCAGGTGACTGGGGACCCTGAGCCGCCGGTTCCCGGGCGTCGACTCGCCCTGCCGCGCACGCTGTGGATCGCGTGCGGCGCGCTCCTGATCGGCTGGCAGGCGTTCGCTGGCCGCCCCGGCGTGGCGCTGTTGATTCTCGCCGCGTTGGCGCCGCTGCTGGTGGCGCCGGGCGAGCGAACGACCTCGCGCCTTGGCGCTGGATGGCTGTCCGCCGCGCTCGCCCCGGTGCTCGGCCTCGCCGGCCTCGCCGGCGCCTATCCGGCGATCGCGGGGCAGGCCGCGCGCTGGCGTGAGCGCGCGGCGCTCGGGGCGCTCGGATACTGGTGGTTGGTGCTCGCCGAGCCGCTGCTCGACTCCTCATCGGCCGCGCGCCTGTGGCTGGGTCAACCGGCCGGGACGCCTCCACGGCTGGTGTGGGAGGCCTCGCTGAGCGCGACAGCAATGCACGTCCTCGCGCCACTGCTAACGCTCGGAGTGCTGTTCGGAGCGCTCCTGTGGGGCTTCGGCTCGGCTGTCCTGCCGTGGCTCGTGCGGGGACGCAACGCGGCACTCGACGTCGCAGCCGTGACCGTGTGGTCGGCTGCACTTGCCGCTGGCGCCCCCGAGCTGGATGCCGGCCCCGGCGCTCACGCGGTGCACACGGATCCCCGTGGCGTAGTGCTCGGCGCGGTTCTGGGAGGCGTGTTCGCGGTCGCCGCGCGTGCGCTGCGCGGCCCCGCCTGAGCGAGGGTGCGTAGCATGGCTCACGGCTCACGGCCGATCTCCACGCGATAGGCCCCGCCCCCGCCAATGAACCTGCTGAAGAGCGTCGAGACCACGATCGCCAACCTCGTCGAGGGCACCTTCGGGCGCGTGTTCCGTTCGGAGGTTCGACCGATGGAGCTCGCACGCAAGCTCGCCCGCGAGATGGACGCGCATCGCACGGTGTCGGTCTCACGCGTGTACGTGCCGAACGAGTACGAGGTGTGGCTCTCGCCCGAGGATCGTGCCCGTTACGAAGGGGTCGAGGGGGAAGTCATCGACGAGCTGTGCGCCTACCTGCTCGAGCACGCGCGCCGCGAGGACGTGATCATGGCCTCGCAGCCGCACATCGTGTTCCACACAGATGAGCGCCTGTCGCTCGGGGAATTCGGGATTCACGTGCGGTTGGTCCGGCCCGACGGCGAGGATGAGGGATCAGAGCCAGCCCCGCCAGCCGATCGCCACCACCAAGCGGATGCACCAGCCGAACCGCAAGAGCACGGCCAGACGATGATCTACAGCACCTCCGCCCGCCTCGGCGGCCCGGTCGAGGACGCCCACGCGCAACGCAGGGCCGAGCGCGCGCTGCTCGCCGTACGCGGACGGCGGCTGCTGGTGCCCCCCGGTGGCGGCACGATCGGGCGCAGTCGCGATTGCGACGTGGTGATCGACGACGCCGGCATCTCGCGCCGCCACGCCCAGATCCGCCAGGGACGCGACGGCTGGACCGTCGAGGACCTCGGCTCGACCAACGGCGTGCTGCTCAACGGCTCAGTGGTGCACGGTCGCCGGCCGCTGCACTCGGGCGACCGCGTCGAGCTCGGCTCGACGGAGATCGTCTTCGAACTTGCATGAACACGCTCGAGCCCGTATCCGTCGCGCTGAAGTTCGGCTTCCTCGCCGTTCTGTATCTGTTCCTGCTGTGGGTCGCGCGCAGCGCGCGCCGCGACCTCGCCCGTGGCGCGCCCGCGGCAGTCGACCGCGCTCAAGCGCCCGGCGCGATCCCGCCGGACGCCACAGGGCTGTACTCAGCCTCCGCGCTCGGCAGCGCCGATGTCGCGCATCGCGCCCCGCGCCTGGCGGTCGAGCGCGCTCCGGGCCACGAACCGGGCATGATCTACGACCTCGACGGCGACATCGTGCTGGGACGTGGGGATCGCGCCGAGATCAGGCTCGACGATCCGTTCGCATCCTCACGGCACGCCCGCGTCTACGAGCAGGGCAACATTGTGGTCATCGAAGATCTCCAATCGACCAACGGCACCTACCTCAACGAGGAGCTGCTGCAGACGGCCCGGCCGCTGCACCCGGGCGACCGCGTGCGCATCGGCGACAGCGAATTCACGTTCGAGGTCGACTGACGTGATCCGCGTGATCGAGCAGTACGCCGGGACCGACACGGGTCGGCAGCGGCGCGCCAACGAGGACTCGCTGCTCGCCCGCTCGCCGCTGTTCGTGGTCGCCGACGGAATGGGCGGGGCGCAGGCCGGCGAGGTCGCCTCGCGGATCGCCGTCGAGTCCTTCGACCCCGGATTGCAGGGGGACACCGAGCCCGAGCTCGCGCTCGCCACGCTCGCTCAGGCAGCCAACGCACGCATCCACGAGCTCTCGCACTCCAACGCCGAGCAGGCGGGCATGGGCACGACGCTCACCGCGGCCTACGTCGGCGAACAGGACGTGGCGATCGCGCACGTCGGTGACAGCCGCGCCTACTGCCTGCGCGACGGGCAGCTGATGCGCCTGACCGACGACCACTCGCTCGTCGACGAGCTGATCCGCCAGGGCAGGCTGACACCGGAGGAGGCGGTCGATCATCCGCAGCGGTCGGTCATCACCCGCGCCCTCGGCCCGGAAGCGGTGGTAGAGGTCGACACGCGCTCGTTCCACGGTCGCGGCGGGGACGTGTACCTGCTCTGCAGCGACGGCCTCACGACGATGGTCCCCGAGGAGCAGATCGCGGCGCTGCTGCTCGCCCACGCGCCGCTGCGCGAGGCCGGCGAGGCGCTGATCGCGGCCGCCAACGAGGCCGGCGGACGGGACAACATCACCGTCGTTCTGATCCGCCTCGAGCAGGTCGAGCTGCAGGGCTCGCCCGCGGACGGCGCAACGATGGTCGACATGCCGGCCGTCAGCGCGCCCGCCCCTGCACCCACGGAGCAGCGCGACACGGTCGTGAGCGCCCCGGTGGCAACCGAGCCACCGACGAGCGCGCGACGCATGCCGAGAGCGGCCCCGGCGTCCTCGAGCCTCGCCTCCAGCGAGCGCCGCCGCCGGCGTCTGCGTCGCGCGGGCGGACTGGTGGTCGCGATCGTGGTGCTCGGGCTGATCGGGTCAGCCGCCTATCTGGCGCTGCAGTCGGTCTACTTCGTCGGTACCAACAACCGAGGACTGGTCACGATGTTCCAGGGGGTCCCGTACCGGCTGCCGGGCAACTTCGCGCTCTACAGCAGCCAGTACGTCTCCGGTGTCAGCGCGGCGACGCTGACCGTGCAGAAGCGTCGCACGCTGCTCGATCACTCGCTGCGCTCGGAAGCCGACGCCGCATCGCTGATCCGCAGCCTCGAACTCGGGCAGCTCGAATGAGGCACCCGTAGTGAACCGCCCGATCCTGCGTCTGTACGGGTTCGTCGCGCTGCTGTTTGCTTTGCTGGTCGCGTTCACCTCGCGCTGGACGATCTTCGAAGCCTCCTCGCTGCGCGAAAACCCGCTCAACGCGCGCACGCTGCTCGAGCAGCAGCGCATCCACCGCGGCCCGATCACAGCCGCCAACGGCGCCGTGCTCGCGCGCAGCGTCCGTCGCTCGGAAGGCACCTACGAACGCGTCTATCCGACCCGTGAACAGTTCGCCCACGCGGTCGGCTACTACTACACCAACCTCGGCAGCGCAGGCCTCGAGCGCTATCGCAACTCGGCGCTCAATGGCCAGAGCGGCTCGAATCTGCAGCGAATCCTCGACCAGCTCCAAGGCAAGCAGCAGAGGGGCGACAAGGTGGTCACGACGCTCGACCCGGGAGCGCAGCAGGTCGCCAACTCCGCGCTCGCCGGCTACAAGGGCGCCGTCGTCGCGCTGGAACCGCGCAGCGGAGCGCTCACCGTGATGGCCTCATCCCCGAGCTTCGATCCGAACGCGCTGCGCTCGGTCTCCTCCTACGAAAAGCTCACCGGCGACACGAACGGGCGCCCGCTGGTCAACCGCGCCACCCAGTTCGGCTACGCCCCCGGATCGACGTTCAAGGTCCTGACCGCGACCGCAGCGATCGACACCGGCACCTACACGGCCGAATCGACCGTCAGCGGACGCAACGACGTGCTCGTCTCCGGTGTGCCGCTGCAGAACGACGACGACGAGAGCTTCGGGCAGATCACGCTCACGCAGGCGCTCGCGCACTCGGTGAACACCGTCTGGGCGCAGGTCGCGGAAAAGCTCGGTAAGCAGACGATGGCGCAATACATGCGGCGCTTCGGCTTCGACCGCAAGCCGCAGCTCGACTACCCGGCCGATCAGATGTCCGTCAGTGGCGAGTACCTCGGTCCGCTGCTCCTGCCCCCGACCAGCTCGCGCGTCGATGTGGGGCGGATGGGCATCGGACAGGACAAACTCGAGGTGACCCCGCTGCAGATGGCCGAGGTGGCCGCCGGCGTGGCCAACCACGGGCGCCTGATGGTGCCCCACATGACCGCGCGGATCGTCGACCCCGAAGGTCGCACCGTGCTGCACGTTGCCCCGCGCGTGCAGTCGGTCGTGATGAAACGCTCGACCGCCACGGCTGTGACGGGCATGATGGAAGCCGTCGTCAACGAAGGCACGGGCACCGAGGCGCAGATCCCCGGCGTGCAGGTGGCGGGCAAGACGGGAACCGCCGAGACACAGATCGGCACGGCGATCAACAACGTGTGGTTCATCGCGTTCGCGCCCGCGTCGAACCCGAGCGTGGCGATCGCCGTGACGCTCGAGGGCGTTCCCGGCCAGGGCGCCGCGTTCGCCGCGCCGGTTGCCAAGCAGGTCATGGAGCGGCTGCTGCATGATTGACCCCGAGACGATCGTCGACGGCCGCTACCGGGTGATCTCGCGCCTGGGCTCCGGGGGCATGGCGGACGTCTACCTCGCCCAGGATCAGCTGCTGGGGCGTGAGGTCGCGGTGAAGGTGCTGCACCATCACTTCGCCGAAGACCAGGAGTTCGTCGAGCGCTTCCGCCGCGAGGCGTCCAGCGCGGCGGGGTTGTCGCATCCGAACATCGTCGCGATCTTCGACCGCGGCGAGTGGAACGGCACCTACTACATCGCGATGGAGTACGTCGCCGGACGCTCGCTCAAGACGATCGTGCGCGAACAGGGGCCACTCGACCCGGTTGCCGCGATCGACATCGTGATCCAGATTCTGCGCGCCGCCAGCTTCGCGCACCGTCGCGGTGTCATACACCGCGATCTGAAGCCACACAACGTGATCATCGACGAGGAGGCGCGCGCCCGCGTCACCGACTTCGGCATCGCTCGGGCAGGCGCGTCGGACATGACGCTAACCGGCTCGATCATGGGCACCGCGCAGTACCTGTCGCCCGAGCAGGCGCAGGGCTTTGCCGTCAGCGACACCTCGGATCTGTACTCGGTCGGGGTGATCCTGTACGAGCTGCTCACCGGCGTCGTCCCGTTCGAGGGCGAGACCGCGGTGGCGATCGCCGTCAAGCAGGTCTCCGCCGAGCCACGTCCGCCGAGCGAGCTCAACCCTGCCCTGCCGTACTCACTGGATGCGATCGTCCTGCGTGCGCTCGCCAAGGACCCGACGCAACGCTACGCGGATGCCGACGAGCTGATCGCCGCGCTGCAGTACGAGCGCGAGGCGCTGCCGGCGCTCTCCGGCGCGAGCGCCGTCGCTGTCCCCGACGGCCAGATCTACCAGCCTGAGCCGCCGCCGATGCACGCGGCCACCGGCTCGCTGCTGCTCGCGCCGCCCGGTCGTGACGAACAGCTCGAGGCTGAGCAGGGCGCGCCGCCTTCCGAGGAGGATCGCCGTCGCCGCAGGAGGCGCGCGCTGATCTGGGGGGCCGGTGCGGCGCTGCTGGCGGCCGCCGTGGCGCTCGCGCTGGTGCTGACGCAGCAGAGCAAGTCGGTCAAGGTGCCGAACGTCACCGGAGACACCGAACAGGCCGCGGGGGCGGTGCTGCGCGCCGCGGGCCTCGATCCGCTCCCGTCGCTGGCGCCGAGTACGACCGTCGCCAGCGGACGCGTGATCAGCCAGGCGCCGGGCGCCGGGTCGGTCCTCGACGGAGGCTCGCGTGTGAGCATTGTCGTCTCGAGGGGGCCAGCCAGCGAGGGGCTCGTGAACGTCGAAGGGCTCACGGCCTCGCAGGCCCTGGCCAAGCTGCGCGCCGCGGGCTTCATCCCCACGACCACGCCGCAGGCCAGCTCGACCGTCGCGAGCGGTCACGTGATTAACACCAACCCCCCGGCCGGCACCGAGGTGCAGGTCGGCAGCCATGTGACCGTCTTCGTCTCCAGTGGGCCGGCGTCGGTGGGGGTGCCCGACGTTGTCGGTCAGTCCCAGACAGCGGCCGAATCGACGCTCACCAACGCAAAGCTGACGGTCGGAGCGATCACCCAGCAGGTTTCGAGCACGCTGTCCGCGGGAACGGTCATCTCGCAGTCGCCGGCGACGGGAGTTGCGGCGCACGAAGGCGACAAGGTGAACCTGACGGTCGCCCAGGCGCCCAAGGAAGTCGCCGTCCCCGATGTCAAGGGCGCGGCCGTCGCCGCCGCGGAATCCGCGCTCACGCACGCCGGCCTCAGCCCGCGGGCGGTGCCGCGCACGACGACAGAAGCGTCGCAGAAGGGGGTCGTCCTGGGCCAGAGCCCGGCCGGCGGTACACATGCGCGCAAGGGGACGACGGTGACGATCGAAGTCGGCGAACTCGCGCCGCAGACGACGCCGACGCCGACGCCGACGACCACCACCACCACGCCGACAACCACCACGACCACGACGCCTCCGCCGGCGACGCCCGGGTGAGCGCTCCGATGGGCGGACCGGATGGGCTCGTAGGCGAGGCGCTGACGGTCGCCGTGCTCGCGGGCGGGCGCTCCTCCGAGCACGACGTCTCGCTGTCTTCTGCGGCGGCCGTCAGCGACGGGCTGCGCGCGGCCGGGCACGATGTCGTCTGGGTCGAGATCGGCCGCGACGGAGCGTGGCGTCATCAGGGAAACGAGCTCAGCGTGAGGCCCGCCGCTGGGTTGCTCGGGGTCGACGTCGTGTTCCCCGTCCTACATGGGCCGTTCGGCGAGGACGGCACCGTGCAGGGCCTGCTCGAGACGCTGGACGTCGCCTACGTCGGGGCCGGGGTCGCGGCGTCGGCGGTGTGCCTGGACAAGGTGCTGTTCAAGCAGCTGATGAGCGCGGTCGGAATCCCCCAGGTCGACTACGCTGGCGTGCACGCCGAGCACTTCGCGCGCTCGCGCGAGAATGTGCTCGCCGAGCTGGCCCGCCTGGGGCTGCCGCTGTTCGTCAAGCCGGCGCACCTCGGCTCATCCGTGGGCATCGTCAAGGTCGGCGCGGCGGACGAGCTCGGGGACGCCCTCGACCGAGCGTTCGCCCATGACCGCCTGGCGATCGTCGAGGCGGCGGCCTCGGGAGTGGAGGTCGAGTGCGGCGTGCTCGGGCGTCTTGGCTCGGAGCGAGCGGGCGATGACGCCGCGTCGGCGTCCGAGCCTGGGGAGATCGTGTTCGCAGGCGAGTGGTACGACTTCCAGGCGAAGTACACACCTGGAGGCATGGAGCTGCGGATCCCCGCGGGCATCTCCGCGGAGGCGCTCGCAGCGGTCCGGCGCCTGGCGCTCGCGGCATTCCTCGCCGCCGGCTGCGAGGGACTGGCGCGGGTGGACTTCTTCGTCGACGGAGCGCAAGTGCTCGTCAACGAGCTGAACACGATGCCCGGCTTCACGCCAACGAGCGTCTACGCGAAGCTGCTCGAGGCCTCCGGGGTCCCCTACCCGCAGCTCGTCGAGCGACTGTGCCGGCTGGCACTCGAGCGCCACTCCAGCGGCCACGCCTACCGCAACTGACACAGCTGGCGTCGCCGACGGGACTCACCTGAACAGCGTGATCCCGGAGATCGTCGCCGACTGCTTGCCCGGTGGAAGGGTCGTGAGCCAGATCAGGTAGTAGCGGTAGCGGGTGCCCGACAGCGTCAACGGGATGCGTTCGCTGCCGTGGACGTGGGCGCTGGCTCCGACCGGCCCGCGCCAGCCACGCGCGCTCAGCGGGGTGGAGCTGCCATAGGACAGCCCGGCTTCGACGTGATTCGCGACATAGATCTGCGCCCCGAACCCGGGCGTCGGCGTCTGGATCTCGACCGCTCGCGCGAGCACGCTCGGTGCGGCGTCCAGATAGATCCCGAGCCCCACGCCGCCTGCCTTCTTCAGCGTGCCGTCGTAGTACTGCTCGGTGCTCCACGTCGTATTCGGGTCGCTGTCGACGACGTTCTCCACCTGATCGCGGTTTTCCGGCCCCGTGCCGAACGGGTTGTAGTCGTGCGCCGCGGTCTGGCTCAGCTGGACCGGCACCAGGCCCGCGTGCGCGGCGATCCCCGGTGAGACGCCGGTTCCTTTGTGCGTCCTGCCGGCCGCCGCCACGAGCACGATCGCCACGGCCGCGACCACCAGTGCGAGCAGGGCGATCCAGCGTGCCGGATGGCGCATGCGCCACGGCAGCCGGCGACGGGTGCGGCCCGGGAGCGTGCGCAGCACCGTCGTCACCTCGCCGGTGGCCTGGCCGGAGCGGGACGCCTCGACCGCCAGCACCTCCTCGAGGTCCGCGACCATGCTCGCCGCGTCGGGATAACGGCGCGCGAGGTCCTTCGACACGGCGCGGTCGACCACCGCGGCGGTTGCCGCCGAGATCTCAGGACGCAGCTGCTGCACGTCCGGCACGTCCTCGCGCACGTGCTTCATCGCGACCGCCACCGGCGAGCTCCCGTGGAAGGGGACGTCTCCGGTGAGCATCTCGAACAGGACGATGCCCAGCGAGTAGAGGTCCGACTGCCCGGTGACCGGCTGCCCGAGCGCCTGCTCGGGCGAGACGTAGTCGGTCGTGCCGAGTACGCGCCCGGCGATCGTCAGGCCCTCCTCGGTGAGCGTGCGCGCGATCCCGAAGTCGGTGATCTTGGCGCCGCCCTCCTCGCTGATCAGCACGTTGTGCGGCTTGACGTCGCGATGCACGATCTGGCGCTCGTGCGCCGCGCCGAGCGCGCGCGCGATCTCGATCGCGTAGGCGATCGCCTGAGGAATCGCGAGCTGCCCCTCGCGACGGATGACGTGCTTGAGCGTCTCTCCGTCGACGTACTCGAGGACGATGTACGGGCTGCCCACCGCGGCGTCCGGCTCGCTGCCGTCCGGCGGCTCCTCGCCCGCGTCGATCACCGTGACGACATGCGGATGGTTGAGCTGTGCGACCGAGCGCGCCTCCCTGCGGAAGCGCTCGAGCTGGTCGGAGTCGGTGGCGATCTCGCGGTGCATCAGCTTGATCGCGACCGGCCGTTCGAGCACGGTGTCAAACGCGCGGTAGACCGTCGACATCCCGCCCCGCCCGATCTCGGCGTCGATCCGGTAGCGCCCGCCGATCATGGTCCCGAGGATCGTCATCCGCCTCCGCGTGCCCGCCGCACACGCGAGATTGCCAGCGCCGCGAGCAGGCAGCGATAGAGCGAGTACGGCAGCAGCGAGCGTGCGGCGAGCCGCCAGCGGCGCGCGAGCGTCGCGGACGCCAGCGTCGAGACGAACGCGGCACCCGCACCCAGCGCGAGGCCCGCACGCTGCTCGCGAGCGACCCCGCTGCGCACCGCGCGCACCCCGGTTAGGGCGCTCGCCCCGAAGATCACCGGCAGCCCGGCGTGCCAGGACAGCGCGTCGGCCGCCTCGCGTCCGAAGCCGCGTGCTCGCGCAGCGGTCAGCGTGGCGCCGTTGCGCGATACCCCGGGCACCAGCGCGCACGCCTGGGCGAGCCCCAGCGCGAGCCCGTCGGCAGGCGTCACATCCTCCGACGTGCGTTCTTCTTCAGCGCCCCGTCGCCGCTGGCTGTCGGCCAGTGCCATCGCGGCTGCACCGGCCAGCAGGCCGGCGGCGATCGAGCGCGGCCCGCCGAGCCGCTGCTCGATCGGCCTGCCCAGCGCGAATCCAACGATCGCAGGCGGCGCCAGCGACAGCGCGATCACGACGGCGCGGCGTCGGTCCAGGCGCGCGGCGCCGGCGAGCAGCTCGGAGCGCATGTGGATCGCCAGCGCGACGCCGGCGCCCGCGTGCAGGGTGACCTCGAAGGACTTGCGCAGCTCGCCGTCGAGCTCAGCGTAGGAGGAGCCGACCAGCCACGGCAGCAGCGAGATGTGTGCCGAGGAGGAGATCGGCAACAGCTCCGTCGGCCCCTGAAGCAGGCCCAGGGCGAGCGCCTGGTAGGTGGACAGAGCGGGTCTGAGGGCGCGCCCCAGCACCACTCGGCTTGTCAGCCCACGTCCGCCGCCGGGTCGGCTCTGCGCCGGCGGCGGTAGATCGCATAGGCGATGCCGATCACGATGACGACGACGATCAGGTAGTCGACGTACTCGAAGTATTTGCGCGCGTTTGTCCATTCGCCTCCGAGCGCGTGCCCGAGGTAGGCCAGCCCGGCGACCCAGGGGATCGAGCCGATCAGCGTCAGCACGCTGAAACGCCCGAGCGGCATCTTCGCGATCCCGGCCGGCAACGACACGAATGCCCTGACGAGCGGGATCAATCGTCCAAACAGGACCGCCGGGTCGCCGTAGCGCTGAAACCAGCGGTCGGCGCGGTCGATCTGCGATGGACCCATGTGTACCTTCGCGCCGTGGCGTTCGAGCAGCTCGAGACGCCCGCCGCGTCCTACTCCGTAGGCGATCCACGATCCCACCATCGTGCCGAGCAGCCCGGCCAGGATGATCCCGAGCATCGTCATGTGGTGCTGCGAGGCGCTCTGGCCCGGGTTCGCCACGGCGAAGCCCGCGAACAGCATCACCACCTCGGAGGGAACCGGGATGCAGGCGGATCCCAGCGCCATCAGCACGAAGATCCCCGGCAGTCCGGCCTCGCGCACGAAGTGCGAGGTTTCATTGACCAGCGTTTCGGAGATCGATGCCAGGACGAGCATTGGCAGCGCAACGATACCGTGCGCATTTCGATGCGCATCTGGATCGATCTGACGAACAGCCCGCACGTGCTGGTGATGCGCCCGGTGATCGAACTGCTGCGCGCGGATGGCCATCAGGTGCGTGTGACCGCCCGCGACTTCGCGCAGACGATCGAGCTGTGCGAGCGCTTCGGCATCGACCATGTCGCGATCGGCCGCCACCGCGGCGAGCGACTGGGTGCAAAGGCCGTTGGGCTGGCGTCGCGCTCGGTCGCGCTCGTGCGCTGGGCACGTCGGGATGCCCGAGCCGCCGGGGCCGGCTTCGACCTGGCACTCGGCCACGGCTCCAACGACATCAGCGTCGCAGCGGCAATTCTGCGTGTCCCCAGCTCGACGATGTTCGACTACGAGTGGGCGACCGTGCAGCACAACGTCAACTGCCGGCTGGCCAAGGCGGTCGTCGTGCCCGACGCGATCCCGCAGCAGCGTCTGGAGCGCTATGGCGCGCGCGGGAAGGTACGCGGATACGCCGGACTGAAGGAGGAGTACTACCTCGCCGACTTCCAGCCCGACGAGGCCGTGCTGGGAGAGCTGGGGCTCGATCGCTCACGCCCGATCGTCGTCGTGCGCACGCCGCCCGAGGTCTCGCTGTACCACCGCTTCGAGAATGACCTGTTCGCCGACGTGCTCGCGCGGCTGCGAACGGCCGCGGCCGAGCACGGCGCTCAGCCGGTCGTGCTGCCGCGGCTGCCCTCACAGCGCGAGGAGCTGCGCGGCGTACCCGGCTTCCTCGTGCCGGAGCACGCGATCGATGCCCAGTCGCTGATCGCGTTCGCCGACCTCGTGATCTCCGCCGGTGGGACGATGAACCGCGAGGCGGTAGCGCTCGGCACGCCCGTCTACACGACGTTCCAGGGGCGGCTTGGAGCCGTCGATGAGCGGCTGATCGCAGAACAGCGCCTGCGCATGCTGCGCGCTGCCGACGAGCTCGATCTCGGCAAGCGAGCCCGCGCCGACGTCCCCGAGCGCGTGCTCCGCGATCCGCGGGTCCTGCTTGAGCTGCTGCTTTCGCCTGTCTCGAGGCGCGCGGGCAGCGCGCCGGCGGGTACGCCACAGTCGCAGTAGGCGCTTACAATCTCCACAATGCGCCGACGGATCCGCTCGGCGGCCCTTCCGCTCCACCGCCACGCGCTGCCGCAGCTCGCAGTGGACGGGGCGTTGGTCGCGCTCGCGTACTACCTCGCGTTCCAGCTGCGCTTCGACAGCGGGCCCACAGGGCAGTACGCGCACCTGCGCGAAGCGACGATCTGGTGGGTGCTGCTCGGCAGCCTGCCGGTGCTCGTCTTCTCGCGCGTCTACCAGCGCCGTTGGCGCTACGCAGGCCAGCGCGATTACGAGGCGATCGTCCGCGCGGTGGCCGTGATCGTGCTGCTGAGTGTGGTCGCGATCGAGGTGCTGCGCCCGGTGTACCGCTACCCGCACGGCAACACCGTCGCCGTAGTGCTGCCGAACGGCGTGATCGTGCTGTTCGCGCTGCTCTCGCTCGTGTTCCTCGTCGGCATCCGCGCGGTCGCGCGCAGCGTGTACGAGCGCCGCCCGCTGGCCGCCTTCCGCGGGCCGAAAGGCGAACGGACCGTGCTGATCGCCGGCGCCGGCGACGGAGGTCAGCTGGTGGTGCGCGAGATCATGCGCAACCGCGAGCTCGGGCTCGTGCCGGTCGGCTTCCTCGACGACGATCCGCGTAAGCGAAACCTGCGGATCGACGGCGTGCGCGTGCGCGGCAACACGGAAGGCGATCTGCCGCGCATCCTCGACGACGCCGAGCCCGACGAAGTGATCATCGCGATTCCCTCGGCGCCCGGATCGACGCGCGCGCGGATCGTCCGCGAGTGCCGCGTGCGCGGCATTCCGGTGCGCACGCTGCCGACCGTGTTCGAGCTGCTGCAGACACGCGGTGCGCTCGCGCGACAGATGCGCGAGGTGCGTGTCGAGGACGTGCTCGGCCGCGAGCCGGTGCACATGGAGCTGGAGCGCGTGGGCGCCTATCTTGCGGGAGAGACCGTGCTCGTGACCGGCGCGGGCGGCTCGATCGGCTCGGAGCTGTGCCGTCAGATCGCGCGCGTGGAGCCACACCGGATCGTGCTCGTCGACCACGCTGAGGACAACCTGTTCTCGATCCAGCGTGAGTTGGAGGACGAGCGCCACGTGCCGCCGTCGATGCTCGCCGCCGTGCTCGCCGACTGCAAGGAGGAGGAGCGCATGCGGGAGGTGTTCTCCGAGCACCATCCGACGGTCGTCTTCCATGCGGCCGCGTACAAGCACGTTGGCCTGATGGAGGCCAACCCGGTCGAGGCCGTGCGCAACAACGCGATCGGCACGCGCGTCGTGGCGACCGTCGCGGGCCAGGTGGGGGTCGAGCGCTTCGTGCTCGTCTCGACCGATAAGGCGGTCGCTCCGGCGACCGTGATGGGGGCGTCAAAGGCGATGGCCGAGTTCGCGCTGGAGGCCGCCACCGTCCGCTTTGCGGATACCCGCTACGCGGCCGTGCGCTTCGGCAACGTGCTCGGCTCCTCCGGCAGCGTCGTGCCGATCTTCCGCCGCCAGATCGAGCGTGGCGGTCCGGTGACCGTCACCGACGAACGCATGACGCGCTACTTCATGACGATTCCCGAGGCCGTGCAGCTGATCATCCGCTCGGGCTCGCTCGTCTCCGAGCAGGCCGAGCAGGCGAGGCAGGCGAGCCCCGTCTCGAGCCCACCGCCGCGCCGTCGGGCCGGGCCCGAGCCGCGCCCAGGCGCTGCGGTGTTCGTGCTGGAGATGGGCGACCCGGTGCGGATCGTCGATCTCGCTCGCGCGATGATCGACCTGTCGGGTCTCGATCCCGACCGCGACATCGACATCGAGATCGTCGGGCGCCGGCCCGGCGAGAAGCTCGACGAGGAGTTGTTCAACGGCTACGAGCGGCCGCGGCCAACCGCCGCTGAGAAGATCCTGCTGGCCGAGCGCGAGCCGCTGGCGCTCGAGGCAGTCGAATCGATGTTCGCCGAGATCGGCCTGCTCGTGCTGGAGGGCGACGCCGCGGGCTTGGCGGCCAAGGTGTCCGAGCTGGTCGCCGCGCGGCGCGAGCCGGCTGCAGCCGAGCTCGCGATCGGCGCCGACGGTGCGGCCGCCGCGCAGGCCGACAACGCGCCCGACGGCGAGCATCGGCGTGTGAGCGGGGACGAGGCGCCTGCTCCCCTCGTACACTCCCCGAATTCATGAGTTCACTCCCGCTCGCGCTCTCGCTCTCGAGCTCGTTCACGCAGATCGGGGCGATCGCAGCGTTCGCTGCGCTGGTCGGCATCGCGGTCCTGTCGCTGCTCGTGTTCTCGCAGGCTCGCGAGATCAGGCGGCTGCGCGAGTGGGCCGGACGCGCGCCTGAGCGCGCCGCCGATCTCGAGCAGCGCGTCAGCACCGCTGCCGCTGTCCGCGTCCAACAGTCTGCACCGGAGGCGCAGCCGCAGGCGCGGCCGGTCCCGCGAGCTGTTCCGATACACGCGCGTGCCGCTACCACCGGGGCGGGGCCCGCCACGCGCGTCGCCGGCGCTCAGTCGCCAGCCCCGGGCACCGCAGTCCTGCCGGCCGGCCAGGCATTGACCGCGAGCGGGTCCCCCGCCGCCCCGATCGCCCCGGCGTCGGGTGCTGGTCTACCGTTGCCTCCGCCGGCCCAGCCAGCGACGGGGACCCAGCCAGCGACAGGGAGCCAGCCGGTGGCTCCCGGCCACCAGGCCGCGCCGCCCCAAGGCTCCCCGGCGCCTGGGAGCCAGCCGGCGACGTTCGGCCAGCCCGGTTCGCCCCAAGGCTCCCCGGCGCCCGCTCGGCCCGGGGCTGCACAGCCCACGCCCCAGGGGACGCCGCCTGCCGTGGGCGCGCCGGCCTCCGCGGCAGGCGCCTCGCAGGGCCGACCGCTTATGGCGAGCACCCCTTCCGCCGCCGATCCGCGCCCGCCGGCGCCGGCGACGGCTGCAGCAGCTGCAGGCGTCGCTGCTGCGAGTGCGCCGCGCGCCCCGAGTCCCCCGCGTCCGGCCACGCCGTCAGCTGCCCCCCCGACCGTTGGCCAGTCGCCACCGGCGGCGCCCGCCGTGACACCGCCGCCGGCAGCCTCGCGGCCCGCAGCCGCGACTCCGCCCGCGAGCGCCGCTGCGCAGCCGTCGGTCCGGCGTCCTCCCGCGCCGCCGCAGGACGGCGGCACCCGCCGTGCCGAGCAGCAGGTCGCGGCCACAGCTGCAACCGCCGCGGCGGCCTCGGGAGGGAGCCGTTCGCGTGCCGGCGGCGCGAGCGCGGAGCGACGCTCGACATACACGGCGCGGCGCTCGCCTCGACGGAGGGTGCTGCTGATCGCTGGAGGCGTGATCGCCCTCGCGGTCGCGGCCGTCGTAGTGATCTCCTCGCTCGGCGGCTCCTCGTCGAATCACGGCGCGAGGACCGCGGCGAAAACCGTGACCAGCGCCCACGTGGTGCACGTGAAAGCCAAGCCCAAGCCGGTGACGAAACCAGCGGCGGCGTTCGACCCGGCAGAAACCACCGTGACGGTTCTCAACGGAACCGAAACGACCGGCCTCGCCCATCACATCTCATCCGAACTGCAGCAGACCGGCTTCTCGCAGGCGACGGCGCTGAACGGGCGGCCACCAGGCACCAACCAGGTGACCGTCGTCGAGTACGCGAGCGGCCATCAGACGGAAGCCAGCGGCGTGGCGCACTCGCTGTCGGTGACGCACGTTCAGCCGATGGAATCGTCGGTGGCTGCGCTTGCGGGCTCGGCCAACGTGGTGGTGATCGTCGGCCAGGACAAGGCCGCGTCGAGCCCATAGCCGGCTTCCTCGACATTCCGGCGCGGTCGGCAAAGCCGCGCGAGCACGGCATCACCCATGTGATCGACAGGGGATTGTCGGTCGCTGCCCTCGACGGTCTGCTGGAGGTGGTGGGGGACGCTGTCGACGTGGTCAAGCTCGGCTGGGGCACCGCGCTGGTGACGGGCAACCTCGAGCCGAAGCTCAAGCGCTACGCCGCGCATGGCATCCCGGTCGTGCTCGGCGGAACGCTGACCGAGGTCGCGATTCGTCAGGGTCGGGTCGACGGGCTGATCGCGTGGTTGCGCGAGCTCGGGCTGCGTCACGTCGAGATCAGCGACGGGACGATCGAGCTTGCTGCGCAGCTCAAGCGCGAGCTGATCGAACGGCTGTCCAAGGAGTTCATCGTGTTCGCCGAGGTCGGCAGCAAGGACGCAGACTTCATCATGGCGCCGTACGTGTGGGTCGAGCAGATCGAACGCGATCTGGACGCGGGTGCGTGGAAGGTGATCGCCGAGGCGCGCGAGTCGGGAACCGCGGGCATCTACCGCGCCAACGGCGAGGTGCGCACGGGCCTGATCGATGAGATCGTGCATTCCGTCGATCAGGATCGGCTGATCTTCGATGCCCCGCTGCAGAGCCAGCAAGTCTGGCTGCTGAAGCGGTTCGGGACGGAGTGCAGCCTCGGCAACATCGCGCCCGACGACGTCCTCTCGCTCGAGACACTGCGACTCGGCCTGCGCTCGGACACCGTCGAGCGGTTCGCGCTGGGCGGCGAGGATTGATCGAGGCGCCCGGCGGGGTCGATGACGGGCCGGCGGACGCCCGGGCATCGGCTCTGGGGACGGATCCGCTTGCGCGGATCGTGTTCGCGCTGCTGGTGATCGCCTGCGTCGCAGCATTTCTACTGACGCAGCGGATCAAGCACACGCCGACGGCGGTACAGAACTTCAAACTGGCAACGGCGTTCTCGCCGTACCCTGCCGGGCGCTCGAAACAAGAGAGCATCTCGTTCAAGCTCGCGAAGACTGACGCGGTGACCGTGACGATCGTCAACTCGCGCGGGGACACGGTCGCCACGCTGATCCGCGATCGCCCGGTCGAACGCTACAAACAGCTCTCGCTGCGCTGGAACGGACACTACGGCGTCGCGCGCCGCTACCGGCAGATCCTGACGCCCTCCGGCCACGCGATCATCGTGCCCGTCAACCGCGGCAAACGCGCGGCCCCGGGGGAATACCGCGTGCACGTGGCTCTGCGTGACCAAGATCGCGGGTTGTACTCGCCGCGCAGCTTCACGCTGGTGAGGCCGTGATCAGCCTGCCGAGCGTGGGGACGATCGCGACCAGCCTGCCGAGCGCGGGCGCGCTCGCCGCGGCTGTGCTGCTCGCGCTGGCCGTGATCGCCGCGTTGGTCGTGCTGATGCGCCGGCGGCCGGACGCATTTCCGCTGCTGGCGATCCTCGCGCTCCCGTTCAGGTTGCCGATATCGGCCGACGGTCGGACGGTGAACCTGCTGATCCCGCTATACCTGGTCGTGGCGGCCGGGACGCTCGCGCACCTGCTGCCGCGGCTGTTGGAGACCGTGCGTGGCCACACGCTGGAGACCGTGCGTGGCAGTGACGATGCAACCGGGACCGCGCGCGGCGAGCACACTCGGACGGTGCGCAACCTCGAACGCGTGCTGCTCGGTGCGGTCGTGCTGTATGCGCTGCAGGCGCTGTACTCGGCGGACCATGCGAAGGCCGCCGAGAACATCGCGTTCTTCTACGTGCCGTTCGCGCTGCTGTTCCTGATCCTGCGCGACGTGAGCTGGACGCGCGAGCTGCTGCTGCGCTGTCTGGGGGTGGCGGTCGCGCTGGCGATCCTGTTCGCGGGAGTCGGCTTCGTCGAGTACTACCGCAAGGCGCTGTTCCTGAACCCGAAGGTGGTGGCCGCCAACCAGTACGACAACTACTTCCGCGTCAACTCGCTGTTCTTCGACCCGAGCATCTACGGCCGCTTCCTGGCGCTGGTGATGATCGCCCTGACGACCCTCGTGCTCGCGCGCGGCGTGGCTGCATATGCCGATGCCCGGCGTCGCGAGCTGCTGGGTGCGGCGGCGGTACTCGCGTGGCTGCTCGCGGGCCTCGTGACGAGCTTCTCGCAGTCGAGCATCGCCGCGCTGCTGGTGGGCCTCGCGATCCTCGCTGGGTGGTGCTGGGGCGCGCGCGCGACGGCCTGCGCGGCCGGTGCTCTGCTGGCGCTCGGCGTCGTGATCGTGCTGCTCGCGCCGGCCAGCCTGCACCTTGGCCTGAAGGGCTCCAGCGGCTCTGCCAGCAACGCCACCAGCGGACGCACGACGCTGATCTCGGGAGGCCTCGAACTGTTCGCCAAACGGCCGCTGCAGGGCTACGGCTCGGGGTCCTTCGAAACGGAGTACAAGCGCCACGGGGACGCGAGCACGGAGAACGCTACGGCCGCGTCGCACACGATCCCCGTGACTGTGGCAGCCGAGCAGGGCATCATCGGGCTCGCGCTGTACGTCGCGCTGCTCGCGCTCGCCGGCGTCGTCCTGTTCGGTGGCGCCGGGCGATCGCCGCCGCGGATCGCGATCGCCGCGTGCTTCGCGGCGCTCGTGCTGCACACGTGGACGTACGCCGACTTTCTCGAGGACCCGTTCACGTGGGCGCTGCTGGGGATCGGCGTCGCCTTGGCGCGCAGGGATCCGGGCGCGGGCGAGCCGAGCGCGCCGGCCAGTAGCTTCTGAGCCGTGCTCGGCTACCTCAAGCGCCTGGTGACCACGGGCGCGGCGTACCAGTTCGGGGACATCGTCGCCAAGGGGATCGCGCTGATCACGATCCCGTTGTACACGCGTCATATCTCGCAGGCCGGATACGGCGCCGCCACCTCACTGCTGACGGCGGTGATCCTGGCCAGCATCTTCCTGCGGGTCGGCATCGGCGAGGCGTTCATCCGCTTCTACTTCGACGACGAGGACACCGCCCGGCGCACGCGGATCGCGCGCACGGCGACCGCGACGGTCGCCTGGACGACGACGCTCGCATCGCTCGTGGCGGTCGTGTTCGCCGGACAGATCTCACGGCTGCTGCTGGGCTTTCACGACCCGACCCTGATCTACTGCGCGATCGTCGGGCTGTGGGCGTTCACCAACCTCGAGATGGCCTACGCACAGTTGCGCGTCGACGAACGCGCGCGCGCCTACGTTTACGCGTCAGGCGCGAACGTGGCGATGACGGTCGCGTTCACGGTCACGCTCGTGGTGATCGCCGGGCAGGGCGCACGCGGCCTGCTGCTGGGCAACTTCGGCGCCTCGGCGCTCGTCGTGCTCGGGCTGTGGTGGGTGCTGCGGGCGCGCTTCAGCCTGCGCGTGCGCGGCGCGGATCTGCGCGCGATGCTGCGCTTCGGCCTGCCGACAGTGCCCGCCGATGCGAGCGTGTACGGGCTACAGGTCGCCGACCGGCTGTACCTGTTCCGCGGCTACTCGCACGCGGCGGCGGGCGACTACTCGGTCGCGCTGCAGTTCGCGACCGTCGTGTTCGTGGTCGTGCGCGGCTTCCAGTACGCGTGGCCGCCGCTGGCGTACTCGATCGACAGCGACGCGCACGCCGCGCGCCTGTACTCGGTCGTGACCACGTACTTCGTGCTCGCGACCGGCGTGGTCGTGGCGGCGGTCGCGCTGCTCGGGCGCTGGATCGTCCGGTTGCTCGCCGCCCCGCCGTACTTCGGCGCGCACGCCGCGCTGCCCTGGCTGGCGCTCGCGTGGACGTTGTACGGCCTCTACCAGGTGATGATCGTGATCACGGGCCGCGCGCGGGTGACCTCACGCAACCTTCCCGCAGCCGCGCTCGGCCTGATCGTCAACATCGGGCTGCTGTTCGTGCTCGTCCCCAACAGTGGCCTCGGGCTCGGTATCGCGGGAGCGGGGATCGCTCTGTGCGCGGCGTACGTCGCGATGCTGGCATTGATGCACCTGCTGACTCGACGGCTGTTCGAGGTCGGCTTCGAATGGACGCGACTGGCGTGGCTACTGGCGATCTTCGCCGGCGTCGCGATCTCCGGCGAGCTGCTGCTGCCCACGGCCGGTTTGCTCGGGCTCGTCCTGCGCGTCCTGTGGCTCGCGTGGATCCCGGCACTGCTACTGGCGAGCAAGTTCTTTCACCCGCACGAGTGGGAGCAGGCGCGCGCGCTCGTGCTCGACGGCCGCGAGCGCGTGGCCGCGTTTCGCGCCGGGCACGGCGATGTCGAGGCGTACGCCGAGGATCCGCTCAAAGACATCTGAGCGTCGTTCGCCCAGCGCGCGTCCGTCCTGGTCCCGCAGGTCCAGTGTCTAGTCGCCGATCTTTGGCTCAAGAATGCGGCTTTGGTGACCGATGCGTGCCCTGCCGTGAACGAGCTGACAATCAAGCCATCCCGCCGACCGGGAGTGAAGGAGCGCCGACGGCGCGCCGAGGCGCTGCGCCGCCACAAGGCCGACGCCCGCGTCCGCAGCGTGGCGGAGTCCGGCGAAGTGGCCTACCTGCGCGAGCAGCTGAGCGTCGCATCGCGGCTCACGGCCCGGCTGGCCACAAAGAGCGACGTCGAGGAGATGGCGAAGCTGGTTGTGGACGAGCTGCACGACACGTTCGCGTTCTACCTCGCGGCGATCCAGCGCCTCGACGACGACGGCGTTCTACGGCTGCTCGCCGCACGCGGGCCGTTGGCTGAGGTGATGACCGAGTTTCTGTTGACCGAGCAGCCGGCGTCCGAGGGCGTCAACGGCCGGGTCGCTCGCTCGGCCGTCACGGCGCTCGTGACCGACACGCGCACCGACCCGGACTACATCGTCCGCGACCCCGCGACCGACCCCCGCGCCGAGCTGGCGGTGGCGATCGTCGTCGACGGATCGGTGTGGGGCGTGCTGAACATCGAGGCGGCTGAGCTTGGCGCCCTCGTGGAGACCGACGCGGTGCTGGTCGAAGCGATCGCTGCGAGCTTCGGCGTCGCCGTGCATCGCGCCCGACTGACCGCCGACCTCGAGGGCGCGTTCACGACAGTGCTGGCGACATTGACGAGCACCGTGGAGGCCAAGGACGACTACACCGCCTGCCACGGCGAGGACGTGGCAGAGCTCGCGGAGCGCGTGGCGCTGCGCATGTCACTGTCGAGTGCTTCCGCGCGCGAGGTGCGCTACGCGGCGATGCTGCACGACGTCGGCAAGATCGCCGTGCCGAGCGAGATCCTCCTGAAGCCGGGCGCATTGACCGACGAGGAGTGGGTGGTGATGCGACGCCACGCCGCGATCGGCGGGGAGCTGGTCGCACGAATCGACGCCTTCGCCCACCTCGCGCCGGCGGTGCGCGCGAGCCACGAGCGCTGGGACGGAGCGGGCTACCCGGACGGCCTGGCCGGCGAGCAGATCCCCCTGGCCGCCCGCATCATCGCCGCGTGCGACACCTACGACGCGATCGTCACCGACCGGCCATACCGCCCCGCGCGCACGCCGTCGCAGGCGTGCGAGGAGCTGCGGCGCGTGGCCGGCTCACAGCTCGACCCGGCTGTCGTAGAGGTCGTCATGCAGGAGCTCGCCGACAAGTAGAGGCCCGGGCAGCGGCATGGCATCGGCCGCCCGCGCCCTTCAGGCGCCTACGCGTCGGTTGTACTCCTCGGCTGCCTCGCGCAGGCCTTCTCCGCGATCGGGGCGCAGCGTGGCGGTGACGTGGTGCCAGTAGCGCCGCGCGTCGTGTCCGGGCAGCGCGAGCGCGGCCAGCACACGCAGCGCGTAGCTCCAGGCGGTAAGCCAGCGCACGGCTCGAGCGCCGGCCGGCGAATGGTGCTTGCGCATGTACAGATCGCGGGCCCGCGCCAGTTCGATGATCCGTCGCTCGGGGACCGTGTCGGTGGACAGCTGCTCGTCGTGCACGGCGATCGCACCCGGCACATAAACGCTGCGCCAGCCCGCGTCTCGCAGCCGCCGTGCGAAGTCGACCTCGTCGGAGTACACGAAGAAGTCTTCGTCCAGGTACCCGACCTGCTCGGCCGCCTCGCGCCGCACGAGCAGAGCCGAGGACTGGCACCAGTCGACCTCGCGCACATCCGCGCCCTTGCTCTGCACGGTGTAGACGCGGTGCAGCAGCAGCGCGCCGGCGAGCGCGGTGGCGGGCGTGGGAAAGCGCCACGCGCACGCCTGCGCGCGTCCGTCTGGGCGCACCAGCTGCGCTCCGGCGCACGCAGCGGAGGGCCGCGCGTCGAGCGCCTCCCACAGGGCCAACGTCGCCCCCGGACGCAACTCGGAGTCCTCGTTCAATAGCAGCGCGTAGCGGCCGCGCGCACGGCGCAGCAGCTGGCTGTCGTTTGCGGCCTTGCCGACGCGCTGCTCGCGGGCGATCGTTTGATCGACCGCCGGGTGCTCGCGTGCGGCCTGCTCGGAGCCGTCGTGCGAGGCGTTGTCAAGCACCAGCACCTCGGTCGCGAACGGCAGGCTCGCCCGCTCGCGCGCGATCGCGTCCAGCCCCCGCACGAGCAGTTCGCGCTGGGAGGTGTTGACCACGCAATAGCTGAGCTCGACCGAGGGCACGTGCGGGACCCTACGCGGAACCGCCGTGCGCCAGACTCATCCCAGATGCGCGTCCACGTAGTCGACCCGTCGGCGTACACGCCGCCCTACGACCACGCCCTGTGCGGTGCGCTCGCCGTGGCCGGGGCTGAGGTCGAGCTGTACACGAGCCGTTTCGCGCATGGTCCGGTGGCGTCGGCGCACAACTACACCCGCTGCGAGAGCTTCTATCGCCTCGCTGCCCGAATCGATGACCCCCGCGCCCGACGCGCGGTGAAGCTCGCCGAGCACGTGCCGGACATGCTGCGCTACCGGCGCGCCGCGCGCGCCGCGGAGGTGGTGCATTTCCAGTGGCTGGCGGTGCAGCATCTCGACGGGCCCCTGCTGCCACGCGGGCGACCGCTGGTGCTGACCGCGCACGACATCCTGCCGCGTGAGGCCCGTCCGGGTCAGCGCGAGGCCCAACGACGCCTCTACGACCGCTTCGACGCGGTCGTCGTTCATTCGGAGCACGGACGCGGCCGCCTGACCGCCGAGCTGGGCGTCGAGGACGCGCGCGTGCACGTGATCCCGCATGGGGTGTTCGAGCATCTCGCGGCCGGCGCCCCGGGCTACCCGCGAGGTCCAGGCGACCCGCGAGGTCCAGGCGATCCGGGCGATCCGGGCTCCTCCGGCGGATCGGGGATCGTGGCCGACGCCCCGTTCGAGACCGACCTGCCGGTGGTGCTGTGCTTCGGGCTGATGCGCCCTTACAAGGGGATCGACCTGCTGCTGGAGGCGTGGCGGGGCGTCGAGGGCGCGGAGCTGTGGATCGCGGGCATGCCGCGGATGGACATCTCTGCGCTGACGGCGTCCGCTCCGCCGGGCGTTCGCTTCGTGCCGCGGTTCATCGGCGATGACGAGCTGCCGGCGTACTTCCGGCGGGCTGACCTGGTCGTGCTTCCGTACCGTGAGATCGACCAGTCGGGCGTGCTGTTCACGGCGCTCGCGTTCGGAAAGCCGCTGCTGCTCAGCGACGTGGGCGGCTTCCCGGAGATCGCGGCCACGGGCGCCGCGCGTATCTTCCCGGCCGGCGACGGCCGGGCGCTGCACAGCGCGCTTACGGAGCTGCTCGCGGACCGGGAGGCGCGGTCGGCGATGGCCGAGAACGCACGCGCGAGTGCCACAGGCGAGTACTCGTGGGATGCGGTCGCGCGCCAGACGCTGGCGCTGTACGAACGGCTGCTGGCGGGCTGAGCGAACGCCCGCCCGTGCTCCACCGCAGCCGCGCCCGCGACGTGCGTGTCAGTCGGTCCAGAAGTCCTGCAGGAGATCGCCGTCGCCGGCGTGGCGGGGTCCGAACACGAGCAGCGTCATGCCCTCAGATCCGGCCTCGAACGCGCGCGTGACCTTCGGTGAAATGCGGATTGCGTCGAGTTCGCGCAGCTCGACAAGCTCATCGTCGAGGCGGACCCGACCACGGCCGGAGAGCACGACGGCGATCTCCTCGGCCTCGTCGTGGCGATGCCCGAACGCCTGGCGTCTACCGGGCTTGAGCACGTGGTAGGCCAGGCCGGTGGACTCGGCGCCCAGCTCCTCGCGCGGGAAGTGGGCCTCGCCGATCTCGGCAAAGCCGAACTTGGGTGCGCTGTCGACGGTCTCGCTGAGGTTCTTGATCGTGTAGGTCATCGTTCGAGGCTAGCGCGCGGCAGGCATCCGCCGCCGGTCGCGTCCGCGACAATCCCTGCCTGTGCTCGCCCTCGAAGTCCTTTTCTGGCTGTGCGTGGGATCGATCGTGTGGACCCAGCTTGGCTATGCAGCCGCGCTGGCGTGCCTGGCTCGCGTGCTCCCGCCCGCGGGGGGCGCGCCACGCGAGTCCGACGCGCCACGCGAAGGCAACTCACGGGATGAACCCCATTCGCCAGGGGCTGGTCGTCCCGCGCCGTCGCTGTCGCTGATCGTGGCTGCCCACGACGAGCAGGCGGTGATCGCGGGCAAGGTCGCGAACGCATTGAGCCTCGACTACCCGCGCGAGCGGCTGGAGGTGATCGTCGCGTGCGACGGCTGCACGGATGCGACCGCCGCGTTGGCCGCACAGGCGGGTGCGGATCTCGTGCTGGAGCTGCCGCGCGGCGGCAAGATCCGCGCGCAGGATGCCGCTGTGGAGCGCGCGCGCGGTGAGATCGTCGCGTTCTCGGACGCGAACGCGCTATGGGAGCCTGGCGCGGCACGCGAGCTGGTCGCGGCGTTCGCCGATCCGCTGGTCGGCTATGCATGCGGTCAGGTGCGCTTCCTGGCGCCGGCCGACGCACAGGGCAACGGACGATCGGGCGCGTCGAACCAGGAGGGCGTGTACTGGCGCTATGAGATGGCGGTGCGCACGCGCGAGTCGCGCTTGAGCTCGATCACGGCGGGCAACGGCGCGATCTACGCGACGCGGCGCGACTCCTACATCGTCGTCGACCCGATCATGGGCCACGACCTGTCGCTGCCGTTCAACATGGTCAAGCACGGCTTGCGCGCCGTGTACGTTCCGGCGGCGCGCGCGTCCGAGAAGATGGTCCCGTCGCTGAGCGGAGAGTTCGCACGCAAGCGACGGATGATGAGCCACACTTGGCCGATCCTGCTGCGCGGCGGGATGCTCTCCCCCCGGGGCTACCCGTTCGGCTACGCGCTGATGATCGTCTCGCATCGCGTGCTGCGGTACGCGACGCCGGCGCTACACGTGCTCGCGCTGGCAGCCAACGTCGCACTCGTCACGATCGACTCCGGTAGTGCCCGCGGCGTGTATTCGGTCACGCTCGTCCTCCAGCTCGCTCTGCTGCTAGCCGCCGCGCTGGCCGGGCTGCTACCGATCCGCCCGCTGCTGATCGCGCGTTACTACGTGCTGACGACGGCGTCGCTTGCAGCGGGGCTGTGGGACTGGCTGGCGCATGGGACCGACGCATCCTGGGAGGCCGCGGAGGGCACGCGCTGACGGATGCCCTCACGCTGCGACCGCGCGCTCTACGTACACGCCCGGACCGGAGGGATCGGGCAACGCTTCGCCGTGGTCGCGCATCACGTCTAGATGGCCTGCAAGTGCCGTTCGCATCTCCTCGACGCACTCATCGATCGTGTCGCCGGTCGCCACGCAGCCTGGAACATCCGGCGACCAAGCCGAGTAGTTCGACGGTGGTCCGCCCTCGATCAGAATCAGGTAGCGCTCGATGTCGTTCATCGCCTAAGTCCTGCCTGACTCATGATGCTTGTCTTCGTCTTGGGATGCAAGTCGTCGCGTGGATGTCCGGCGACGGTCACCGTGCCGGGCTTGATCGGATGACGAAATTGGCGATGACTTCCGGCCTGGCGACTCGGCCGCCAGCCGTCGGCTTCGATCAGCTTGATGATGACTCGTACCTTGATGTGGGCGGAAGCTAGGCCGGGCTTGGGACGCTTTTCCCGGCCGCTGCGAGAATCCCCCCATGATCCGCCGTGCGATCGACATCGTCGTCTCCGCAGCAGCCCTCGCCCTGACCGCGCCGCTGCTCGCGCTGGCAGCCATGGCGATCCGCGCAGAGAGCCCCGGCCCGATCATCTACCGCCAGCGCCGCAGCGGCCTGCAGGGCGAGGAGTTCGACGTGCTGAAGCTGCGCACGATGGTGGCCGGCGCGGAGCGGATCGGCGCGGGGCTGGCGGTTGACGAGAACGACGATCGAATCACGCGCGTGGGCGCGTTGCTGCGCAGGACGTCGGTGGACGAGCTGCCGAACTTGGTGAACGTGCTGCGCGGGGAGATGTCGCTGATCGGCCCGCGCCCGACGCTGCCGGTGCAGGTGGCGCAGTACAGCGAGCGCCAGCGGGGGCGCCTTGAGATCAAGCCGGGGATCACCGGGTGGGCGCAGGTGAACGGCCGCGCGTCGCTGCCGTGGGCGCAGCGGATCGAGCTGGACCTGTACTACATCGAACATCGCTCGCTGGCGTTGGACGTGCGGATTCTGTGGCGCACGGTCGGCCTGGTGTTGGGCGGCGCCGAGCTGTACAAGGGGCCGGCGGGCGGCTGGGAGGGCGAGCTGTGAGCACGCCGGCGATCCTGCTGACGGGCGCGGGCAAGCGCTACGACATCGTGTCGTGCTTCGCGGCGCTGACGAAGACGCTCGTCGCGGACCCCTCGCCGCTGGCGCCGGCGCAGTACGCGGCGCAGGTGCGAGTGGAGGTGCCGCGGATGGACGATCCGGGCTACGTGCCGGCGCTCGAGCACCTAAGCGAGCTGCACGGGGTCGGCGCGGTGCTGCCGTTGACGGACCTCGATATAGAGATTCTGGCTCGCGCGCGGGAAGAACAGCGGCTTCCCGCCCTGGTCCCGTCGGCCGCGGTGGCCCGGGCTACGTACGACAAGTACGACGCGCACGTGCTGCTCGAGCGGCTGGGGCTGCCCTCGCCGCCGACCGCGCTGCCGCAGGACGACCTCGACGCGCTGGAGTACCCGGTGATGGTGAAGCCCCGCCGTGGCTCTGGCGCGCGCTCGATCCACCTTGCACACAACGCCGAGCAGGCACGCTTCTTCATCGACTACGTGCAGGACCCATTGAGCTCGTCGCGCCCGCGGGGCCTGCCGGGAGGGGAGCCGGTGATGGTGCAGCGCGCGATGGGTGGCGAGGAGTTCTCGATCGACTGCCTCGGCGACCTGGACGGGCGCTGCCTGAACGCGATCCCGCGCACGATGCTGGAGTCGCGCGGCGGCGAGTCGATCAAGGGCCAGGTCGTGCACGACGAGCAGCTGATCGAGTTGGGACGGCGCACGATGGAGGCGCTGGGCGTGTGCGGGCCGGCGACGATCCAGGTGTTCCGCGACCCGCAGGTCGGGCTGGGGATCACAGACGTGAACACACGCTTCGGCGGCGCGTTCCCGGCGCCGGCGTACGCGGCGCTGCCGGGACGCTCCTACCCGGAGCTGATCGTGGCGATGGCCGGCGGAGAGCGCGTCGAGCCGCACGTCGGCGAGTTCGACGCGGGCTTGACTTTCACCCGCTACTACTGGCAGCTGGAGCTCGACAGCGAGCTGCAGCCGACCGGGCGCGAGATTGTCGTTGGCGGCCCGCCGCTGCCGCGCTGAGAGCGCTTGCCGCGCGCCGACCCGCGCCGGGTGACCGGCGGAGGGCTAAAATCGGCTCGATGGCCACGTTGCTCGTCGATTCTCCGTCCGCGCCGGCGGACGAGCAGGCGCCGCCGAGCGGATCGGCCGGTACTCCGGCGCCCCCTACCTCCGGCTCCCTGCCTGCCCCCCAGCGCAGCTGCGCGAAGTGCGGTGCGGCGATGGCGGACGACCAGGACTGGTGCCTGCAGTGCGGCGCGGGCGCGCCCGGCAGCCTCGGCTCGCCGAGCTGGCGCTCGGCGACGGCGATCCTCGGGGCGACGGTGCTGCTGGTGCTGGTCGCGGCGGCGGCGGCGTACGCGGCGCTTAGCAAGGACAACGGCAAATCATCCGCTGTGACCACGACGGTCGCACGCGTGACCCCCCCGGCGGCGACCGCGCCGAGCATCCCGGGGACGACCACGACTACCCCTCCGCCGGGAGCTCTCGGGACGACGCCGACGCCGAAAGCGAGCATCCCGTCGGGCGTGGTCAAAACGCCGAAAATTCCGCTGACGGCGGTGATCCCGAAAACGCCCGCCAACACCACGATCCCATCGGGCACCACAAACACACCTACCCCGACCGCTACCACGCCGTCGACCCCGGCGACAGGGGGTGCAGACAGCGAAGAATCGGCGCCCGCGGCGATCCTGCTGGACACGGATGCGGCCTCGACGTACAACCCGTACTCCTACCCAGCGAGCGGGTTCGGCGACCCGAGCCTGGCGATCGACGGCGCCAGCACGACTGCGTGGACGGCCAAGCTTGATCCGACTACAGCTCCGAAGATGGCCGAGGGACTGCTGATCAACCTGAAGACCAAGCAGCAGCTGGCGGCGGTCGGCCTGATCACCTCGACCCCGGGGATGACCGTCCAGGTGTACGGCGCGAACGGCAAGACGGCCCCCGCCTCGATCACCGATCCGGCATGGATCGCGCTGAGCAGCTCGCTGACGGTCAAGAAGAAGCACGCGCGGCTCAAACTGCGCGACTCGAACAGGACGTTCACGTTCGTGACGCTGTGGATCAGCAGGGCTCCGGAATCCTCGGTCGGCACCCCGGAAGCTCCTGGGCACGTGGACGTCAACGAACTGGAACTGTTCCCCGCGAGCTAGTTATTCGCGACTGTTGCCGGCGCGTTTGCTGGCAGGGCGCTTGGACCGTTTGCCGGTGGTGCCGGCCTTTGACGCCGGCTTGGCCCACACCTGATCGAGGAACGCGGCGATCTCGTTTGTCAGCCGCTCGGGCTGGGCGCGCAGCTCGAATATCGAGGTGGCCTGCAGCAGCCTTGCGTTCTTCATCTCCTTGACGAGCATGTCGGCGTCGGAGAAGGGATGCACTGGATCGCGCTCGTGGCCGAGCACGAGCGTGGGGGTGGTGAACGTGCTGCGCTCGCTGCGCGGGGGGGCGATCCGCCCGAAGAACAGGCCCTGCAGGAGCGCGCCGCCGGGGCCGGGTTCCTGGCGGACCACGTCGAGCATCACGTTGCCGTAGTGCGGCAGCAGCTGGCGCGGCACGGCGCTGGTGACGCGGGCCAGGAGCTTCATCACGGGCTCACCGAACGTGAGCGAGACGAGCAGCGGCGTGAACGTGAGCGCGCTCCACAGCAGGCCGTTGTCGAGCACCGGCATCTCGATCACCATCGCGCGCAGCCGCTCCGGATGACTGGAGGCGACCTCGAGCGCGGCGTTGGCGCCGAGCGAGGTGCCCATCACGGCAGCCTCGCTGATGTTCAGATGGTCCATCAGCGCGACGACCTGCTCGCCGTAGGCGGCCATCGAGTAGCGCCACATGTCGCGCGGGCGGTCCGAGTGTCCGTGGCCGAGCAGATCCAGCGTGATCACGTGATTCCCACGGGCCGCGAGGCTTTCGGCGAGTGGGCGGTGCATCTCCTGGGAGAGCAGTAGCCCGTGGAGCAGGATCAACGGGCGCCCGGCTGCCGGCGCGCTGCGCGCCGTGCGTCCTCGTGCCCCTCCGGAGGTGATCGCCGCGGGTCCGCCGCCGAACTCTGTGTACGCGGCACGCTGCCCCTCGAACTGAAAGAACGGCATCTGCCCAGCCTACTACGGCGGTCGCGTCCGCCTTGACGACTGGCTGCCCGGCCAACACGCGCCGTGCGAGCGCGCTAGCTTTGCTGGACCCGACCCATCAGGCAGTCACCGTCAGGAGAAGAACCATGGCCAAGCAGCCCCGCATCCTCGCCGGACAGACAGCAGCTATCACGGGCGCCGCGCGCGGCATCGGGCGCGCCACCGCAGCGGCGTTCCTGAGCCGCGGCATGCGCGTGGCGCTCGGCGACGTCGACTTCGAGGCGGCCGCCCGGACGGCGTCCGAGCTCGGCCCGCGGACGGTGGCGCTGCCACTCGACGTGACCGATCGGGACTCCTTCGCGGCGTTCCTCGACGGCGCCGAGGAGGAGCTGGGGCCGCTGGACGTGCTCGTGAATAACGCCGGGATCATGCAGGTCGGTCGCTTCATCGACGAGGACGACGTCACGGCGCGGCGGATGATCGACATCAACCTGCACGGGGTGATCCTCGGCACCAAGCTGGCGCTCGCGCGGATGATCCCGCGCGACCGCGGGCACATCGTCAACATCTCCTCGCAGGCGGGCAAGTTCGGCGCGCCCGGCGGCGCTACGTACTCGGCGACCAAGCACGCGGTCGTCGGCCTGACGGAGGCCGTGCGCGGCGAGCTGCGGCTGATGGACGCGCAGATCGACGTCAGCTACGTGATGCCGACGGTCGTCAACACCGAGCTCGGCTCCGGCCTGGGCGAGGTCCGGGGGATGAGCAATCTCGAGCCGACGGATGTCGCCGAGGCGATCGTCGAGGCGCTGCAGGACGGCAGCGTCGACGTGTGGGTGCCGAAGTCGGCGAAGCGGACGAACATGTTCGTGAGCATGCTGCCCCGCCCCCTGGCGGAGGGAATGGGTCGGGCGATGAAGGCCGACAAGGTGCTCTCCGGCGCGGACGCGAACGTGCGCCGCGGCTACGACCTGCGCGCGGCCCGCTCGGAGCCCGGTCTCGAGCCCGCCCCCGAGCAGCCGCAGCTGGCGGAAACCGTCGGCGACTGACCCGCTCAGCCGGCGGCGAGCCAGTCGGCGATCAGCGAGCCGATCAGCGGCCCCTGGTCCTCCTGCAGGAAGTGGCCGGCGTCCTCGATCACACGCGGCGGCGGCGCGTGGAACTTCTCCGCCAGGCGCTCGCCTGCCTTCAACGGGATGATCGGGTCGGCGTCGGCCCACAGCACGAGCTTGGGGCGATGATCGACTTCCAGCGCCTCCTGCACGCGCTGGCCTCGCGCCGCGCCGGGATCATCGGGCGAGCGGGGCATCATCAGCGGGAACGCCCGCGCACCGGCCTTCGAGGGGGCGTTGGGATAGGGCGCCTCGTACGCGCCGGCCACGTGATCCCCGGGATCGACGTTGCACCCGCGCCGCACCAGCATCCCGACTGGTAGGTCCTCGGTGCGCTGGACGAAGTCGTGGAACGCCAGCCAAGCGTCGGTCATTCGCTGGCGGCCGGTGAACAATCCCGTGTCGAGGATCACGATCCGCTCGACCCGATCGGCGTGCTCGACCGCCATGTTCAGCCCGATGCCGCCGCCCCAGTCGTGCACGACGACGGTCGCCTCGCGCAGGTCGAGCTGCTCGAGCAGCGTCGCGGTCATCGCGCAGTGGCGCTCGAAGGAGTACCAGTCGAGGTCCACGGGCTTGTCCGAGCGCCCGAACCCGGCGAGGTCGGGCGCGATGCAGCGGTAGCCGGCGTCGCGTACGGGCGGGATCACCTTGCGCCACAAGAACGACCAGCTCGGCTCGCCGTGGACAAAGATCACCGGCTTGCCCTGACCCTCGTCGAGATGTGCGAGCCGCACGCCGTCGAGCTCGCGGTAGTGGGACTCGAAGGGAAAGTCCGGGAGACCCTGCAGCGCCTCCTCGGGCGTGCGCACCACCTCTGCCATCGCGCTTGGCAGCATACCGGTGCCCCATCGGCTAGGCTCGCGCCCGATGCACAGCCTGGCCCTTCAGCTGACACCGGTGCTCGCGGCGGAGAAGAGCAAAGTCCCGTTCTACATCGCGGGGGGACTGCTCGTGGCGTGGGCGCTGCTCGTGTCGCTCGGCATCGGCATGCGCCGCCCGGACTTTCCGAGCAGCGCGGCCGGGCAGCGTGGGGTCGTCGCAATCACCGCTGTGCTTGTCCTCGGCGCCGTCTCGACGGCTGTCCTGACGTCCCAGTCGCCGGCCAAGACCGAGCCGGTGAGCTCTGGCACGAAGACCGAACCGACTGCGCCGATCCCGGTCGTCGGTGCGCCCGTACCCGCGGGGACCGCTGCCGCGGCGGCCGCGACCCCCGCGGCTGGCGGTACCCCCGCGACGCCCGGCGCGCCCGCAGCTGCGACCGGCGGAGCTTCCGGCAAGCCGACGGCGACGACCGGGACGCCCGCTCCGCCGTCCTCGCCGGCGCCCGGCAAAGCTGGGAGCTCGCTGGCGCTGGCTGCGAACCCGGCGGGTGCGCTCAGCTACAACACGAAGCAGCTGAGCGCCAAGGCCGGGGCAGTGACGATCACGATGGCGAACATGTCGCCGGTGGAACACAACGTGACGATCGCCCAGGGCACGAAGGTTCTTGGGGCGACACCGACCTTCGTCGGCGGGACCAAGACGCTCAAACTACAGCTGCAGCCAGGAAAATACACGTTCTACTGCTCGGTTCCCGGGCACCGTCAGGCCGGCATGGAAGGTACGCTGAACGTCTCGTGAAGCTGTACGTCTGCTGGGGCACCTTTCCCACGCCGCGACCCGGCGGGCACCCGTGCGCCAATGCCTATCACGCGCTGAAGGACGCCGGTCACGACCCCGAGGTGATCAAGTCCTACGGCTTTGCGCCCCTCGGGCCGCTCAACCAGACGCGCGGGCGTCGCGAGGTGCAGGAGCTGACGGGAAATCGTTGGGTTCCCACCCTCGTGCTCGACGACGGGTCCGTGATCGACGACTCACACGCGATCGTCGACTGGGCGCGCGCCAACCCGGTATAGCTCTGGCGCCGGCCCGCGATCGGAGGTTTGACGCGCCGCTTGGCGAGCTGGCGGTCGGCAGCATTGTCCGCGAGCGCCGCCACCCGACTGAGAGCGAGCGCGATCATCGCGCCGAACGCCATCACGACGAGCCCCGCAGCAACGATGACGGTCATAGAAACCTCACCCTCGTGCTCCCTGCCGGTCAACTCCCGCTTGCACCCTCGCACAGCACCCGGACAGCGGTCCAGGGCCTGGTGGGCGAGACCCCGCTAACACCGTAGCTTTCTGCACCTACAGGCCGATGTCCTTCCCCGTCCAAGCCAAAAACCAACAGAAGGGAAACCACATGGACGTCCTCGCGAGGCTCGACAAGACACGTGGCGCGATCAACGTGCTAGAGCACCCGTTCTACCAGCGCTGGAGCGCCGGCGAGCTCGACGCAGGCGAGCTCGGACGCTACGCCGGGGAGTACCGGCACGCGGTCCTCGCGCTGGCTTCGGCGTCGGCGTCGGCCGCCGATTGCGCCGACGAGGCGCATAGCGGCGGATTGCGTCGCCACGCCGAGGAGGAGGCCGCGCATGTAGAGCTGTGGGAGCAGTTCGAGCGGGCCGTCGGCTCGGACGCCGAGCGCCCGGCGTCGACCCAGACGCAGTCCTGCGTGCAGGCGTGGACCGCGGGCGAGGACCTGCTCGAGCACCTCGCGGTGCTGTACGCGGTCGAGGCCGGCCAGCCGGAGATCTCGACGACGAAGCTGGAGGGCCTGAGCGCTCACTATGGCTTCACCGGCGAAGGACCGGCGACCGAGTACTTCAGGCTGCACGAGTCGCGCGATGTTGAGCACGCCGACGCGGCACGCGAGCTGATCGTCGAGCTCATGGCGGACGTCGACGATCCCGACGAGCAAGCCGACAGGATGGTCGCCCGCGCCGAGCAGGCGCTACGCGGCAACTGGCTGCTGCTCGACGGCGTGGAAGCGAGCGATCCGCGCTAACCCGGCGGCGGGATCGGGTTCGTCGTCAGCCGCCACGCGTAGAGCACGGCGGCGACGGACGTGGCGAGGTTCAGGCTCGAGACGCCCGGGCGCATCGGGATGCCGACCCGGGCATCGGCAGCGCTGAGCAGCTCGCGGCTGAGCCCATGACGCTCGGTGCCGAAAGCGAGCAGCGCGCGCGCGGGCAGCGCGGCTGGCTCGAGCGGATCGCCGTCGGGGTCGATCGCCAGCAGTGGCCTGTCACGCGCGCGTAGCTCCCACCCGGGCTGCGCGCGCGCGACGGGAACCGCGAAATGCAGACCGGCGGCGCCGCGCAGCGCGTCTGGGTGCCATGGGTCGTGGGTGCCGGTGCTGAGTACGCCCGCCGCGTCGGCGGCGGCTGCGACGCGCACGCAGGCGCCCATGTTGCCCAGGTCACGGGGATCCTCGAGCAGCACCACGGGCGCCGGGCGCTGGTCGGCGAGCACGGCGTCCGGGTCGACCGCCGGGCGCTCGGCCAGCGCGATCACGCCGGTCGACGGTGCCAGCGGCGCGAGCTTGGCGAACACCGTGGGCTCGATCTCGCGCGCGAGCGCCAGCATGCGCTGCCGCTCGGCAGGCGCGAGCTCGACGGCCAGCCGCTCGAGCGCCCCGGCATCGCCGGTGACCAGCTCGAGGATCTTGGCGCCGAAGCGCAGCGCATGCTTCAGCGGGTGAAACCCTTCGAGCACGGCCAGCGCCGGATCGCGCCGCGCGCGCCCGAAGCGCGGGATGAGCGATCCGTCCTGCACGCGTCGATGATCGCACGAGCTCGCCCGCTGAGCGTGCATCGAGTGCGCGAACCTGCATAGAGTGCTGATGGCAGGATGAAGCTCGAGGGCATACACCACATCAGCGCGATCACCGGGGACGCGGTCGGCAACGTCGAGTTCTACACCGGCGTGCTCGGTCTGAGGATGGTCAAGAAGACCGTCAACCAGGACGAACCGAACGTGTATCACCTGTTCTACGGCGACGAGCATGGCTCGCCGGGGATGGACCTGACGTTCTTCGAGTACCCCGGAGCGGCCCGCGGCATCGCGGGCGCCGGGATGATCCACCGGATCGTCTGGCGGGTCGCCTCGCCGCAGGCGCTGGAGTTCTGGGAGGAGCGCCTGGCGACCCACGGGGTGCGGGCCGAGCTGTCAGGCGGCAGCCTGTTGTTCGCCGACCCCGAGGGGCTCGAGCACGAGCTGGTCGTGAGCACTGCAGGCGACGATCCGCTGAGCGCCGACTCGCCCGAGATCCCAAGCGAGCACGCGCTTCAGGGCTTCGAGGGCGTTCGCGCGTACAGCAACGCGCCGGTCCGCAGCGAGCGGCTGCTGGGCGAGGCGCTCGGTTTCGCCAGGGGGGCGGGCGAGCACTGGGATATCCGCGGCGATCAGCGCAGCGGCTTCTATGCATATGACCCGGCACCGCCGGAGATCAATCGCGCTCAGGGCGCGGGCACGGTGCACCACGTGGCGTTCGCCGCCGTGATCGAGGACCTGGACGAGTGGCGCGCGCGGGTGGCGAGGTCGGACGCCAGCCCCACGCCTGTGATCGATCGCTTCTACTTCAAGTCGGTGTACTTCCTGGAGCCGAGCGGGGTGCTGTTCGAGATCGCCACGATCGGCCCCGGCTTCGCGGTCGACGAGGACGAGCAGCATCTCGGCGAGAGCCTGTCGCTGCCACCGCCGTTGGAGTCGATGCGCGAGCGGCTCGAGGGGACGCTGAAGCCGCTGCCCTACCCGCCGGCGTGGCGGGCGGGCGCCTCCGGCTGATCCAGATCGGCGCTGAGCTCGCGCGACGGGCACGGCGTGTGCTCGCGCAGGGAGCGGCCGATATCTGCCTCCAGCCTGAACGTCCAGAGCTGGTCTGTATACCAAAGGTCAACCCCCCGACGGGCGATGACTACTGCATGCGGAGTATCGGCAAGGACGATCCGGCTGTACTGGACCCGTCTGCGCTGAACATGCGCGTGGCCACGTTCGGCGCCGGGGTGTGGCTCTCTTACTTCGTGTGCGCCACCAGCACGATCTACATCATCCTCACCTGGCAGCTGCCGAATCGCACCGCGTTGGCTGTGCTGTTCGGCGCGGGGATCGCGGCCGCCGCTGTCGTCGCCCAGCTGCCGCGCGAACGGATCGTGCGCAGCCGCTTTCGCGAGGCCTTCTTCCTCGCCTGGAGCCTGTTGGATCTGGCGCTGATCGCGCTTGCCGCGCTCGCCGACGGGGGCACTGGCAGCCCGGTCGCACTGGTGTTCTTCATCCCGGTTGTGTTCGCGGCGATGTCTTATCCGCTGTGGTCGGTCGCGCTCGTCGGCGGCCTGACCGTCGCGTCGTACCTGACGCTCGCGGTGACCGTCGGCGGCGCTCCGTGGGCCTACCAGGCGACGTTCGCGGCGATGCTCACGTGCACCGGTGCGATGAGCGCCTGGCAGGCGCGTAACCACGCGCGCCAGTCGCAGGTGCTGATGCACCCTAGAGCGGCATCCGCCCGCGGTCGTCGCCGAGCCGTCCGTCGCCTGAGCTCAGCGGCACCCGGCGCCGTTACGCGGCCGCGTCGCCGAGCCGCCGCTCGCGCGGCGAGCGGCGGGCGAGGATCGCGCCCCAGTCGGCGTCCTCGATCTTCGCCGGGGACGTCTCGCTGATGAACTCGAGCAACAGGCGCGATAGCCCTTGGGGGTCTTCCAGATGCGGGAAGTGCGCCGCGTCGGGCAGCGTCCTGAAGATGCTTGCGGGGATCGCTTCGTGCGCGCGTCGGCCGTGCTCGAGCGGGATCGTGTTGTCGCGCTCGCCCCACACGATCATCGTCGGCATCGTCTCAAGCAGGTACAGGCGGTCGGTGGCGCTGACGCGCTGCCCGTGCACGTCGATCACCGAGCGGAGCGTGTGCAGGAACGCCTGTCGCGCTTCCGCGGTCTCGAGTGGCGCCAGCGCCCGTGCGATCGCCTGCAGGTACACGCCGACGCCGTGGCCACCCTCGCGCAGACGCTGCCCTGCCGTGTTCAGCGCGCCGAGCAGACGCGGCTGGAGCGTCAACGCGAGCAGGCCGGAGGTCCCGGGCAGCGCGGCGCTGCGCAGCATCGGGCTGACCTCGTGCCCGAGGCCGCCGCTGGAGATCAGCGCGAGCCGCTCGACGCGCTGGGGGAACTGGTAGAAGAACTGCATCGCCACGCCGCCACCGAGCGAGTGGCCGACGATGCTCGCGCGCTCGATCCCGATCGCGGCCAGCAGGTCGCGGATGCTGGCCGCGTGGGCGCCGAGCGAGTAGTCGCCGCGCGGAGCCGCCGAGTCGCCGTGTCCGATCAGATCGGGCGCGATCACGGTGTAGTCGCTAGCCAGGCTGCGGGCGACCGACTGCCAGTGACTGGACGCGTTCAGCATCCCGTGGATCAAAACGATCGGCGGGCCGTTGCCGGCGATCCGGTAGACCGCGCGGCGCCCGTGCAGGGCGATCTGCCACTCCTCGAACCGCGCCTCATTAGCGGGCACCGCGACAGGTCGTCCCGCCGGCTGTGCGGCTTCGTGGCGATCGGGTTTGGCCTCGCCGGCTCTCAGCGCAGCACCTCTGGGCCACAGTAGCAAAGGGTCATACTCCCGAGTTCGATGCTGCGGCTGGTGACGATCCCGATCAGCCACTACTGCGAGAAGGCGCGCTGGGCGCTCGAGCGGGCCGGTCTCGAGTACCGCGAGGAGCCGCATGTCCAAGGGATCCACCGGCTCGCCTCCCGGCGCGCCGGCGGCGGCGGAACTGTGCCCGTGCTGGTGACCGGCGAGGGGTCGATCGGCGACTCGCAGGAGATCCTCGAGTGGGTCGATCGGCGAACCCCGATCGAGCAGCGCCTAGTTCCCGTCGAACCGCGCTCGCGTGCCGAGGTCGAGGCGCTGTGCAGGCGCTTTGACGAGCAGCTGGGCCCGAGCGGTCGGCGCCTGATCTACGCGCACATGCTCCCCCAGAAGAAGCTGATGCTGGGGTACAACAACCGCGGCGTTCCCCGGTGGGAGGACCTGGCGATCCGTGCGGGCTGGCCGTTTGCCGCCCGGTTCGTGAAGCAGGCACTCGCGATCCGGCCGGGCACAGCCGTGCAGGACGAGGCCGCGGTGTGGCGCGAGCTCGACTTCGCCGCCGGGCTACTCGCCGACGGACGCCCGCATCTGTGCGGCGAGCGCTTCAGCGCCGCCGATCTGACGTTCGCGGCACTGTGTGCGCCGGTGCTCGTACCGCCGATCTACGGCGTGCCGCTGCCGCAGCCCGAGGTGCTCGCCCCAGGCACCGCTGCGCTGGTCGAGCGCGCCCGCGCACATCCGGCCGGTGAGTACGCGCTGAGGATGATCGCCGAGCGCGGCTAGTCACTCCACAGCCGGATGTTGCGACGCCCGCCGCGGCGTGCACGGCGCACGGCGGCGTCCGCCGGGTCGAGCAGCTCGTCTCCCGGATCTGAGCGCTCGTCCAGATCGGCTCGATCGTCGGACGGCTCGGGCCACTCGCGCAGGCAGTGGCTGGCGGACGCCAGGCGCCGACAGTCGTGCCGCAACTCCTCGCCGAGAGTCAGCCACGCGTCGGAGTGTGGCGGTGGGCTAGCGTCGAGCAGCTGTGCGGCCGAGTCCAGACGCCCGCGCAGTCGGGCGCGAAAGCGCTCGATCTCCAGCGCTGCGGCCGCACACGCGTTGCGCCAGGCGCGGTGCTGTGGAGACTCGGGCAGCTCCAGGGACTCGCCCCCGCGTCGTGCACGGCGCAGTCGCGCGCGCCCGACGTCCGACAGCTCCCACGTCGGAACCCCACCTCGCCGGGCGCGCGTCAGCTGGCCGGCGGCGACGAGCGCGGACAGTCGCTCGCGGACGCGGCGCGCGGCGCCCGAGCGGCGGGCGATCGCGAGCTGCTCGAGGATTGACCAGATCGCGACCGGGAGCGGGCTGGCCGCGCGGTGACGTTCCGCGCGCTCGACCGCCGCCAGCGTTAGCTCGTCCGAGGGCAGACCGTCGAATGGGGCTCGTCCAGTGCGCGGGCCGGGGTCCCGATGTGGCATCTCGTCGCTCCTCTCGTCGACGACGCCGAGCGGCCGCATCGATCCCAGTCGCACCATCCCCACGCCGCATGTTCAAGCGAAGGTGAGGGACAATCGACGGGCATCGAGGCCGAGCGACTCGGTGCCGGGCCCGGGGTGTTGACGCACCGCCGGGCCACCATTTTCAGTGTGCGTTCCACGGTATGCCAGGCGCACTAGTCGAGCAAGCGAAAATGGGGAGAAGTTGCAGAGTTGACACACCCCGGTCTCATGGCGGGCGCACTTGTGACAGTGAGGACGATCGTCACCCGGAACGGAGCACGCGACTGGCTGAGATTGTCCAGACCGGCCAGTTGTGGCCTGCAGACGCGAGGACTAGACTCCGCGCCGGATGGTCTCCGGTGCAGGGACGACGATCGACGTGCCAGGCCCACCTCACTCGTCGGTCGGAGCCGTGTCGGGCGCGCCCGCCGTCCGCTTGAGCGATGTGCGCAAGACCTACGGCGACGTGGTCGCGGTCGAGCGGCTGTCGCTTGAGGTCCGACCGGGGGAGTTCTTCACGATGCTCGGGCCCTCCGGCTCGGGCAAGACGACCACGCTGCGCGTGATCGCGGGCTTCGAGCTCGCGGACTCAGGTCGTGTCGAGCTCCAGGGCGAGGACCTCACGGCCAGCCCGCCGTACGAGCGCCCCGTCAACACCGTGTTCCAGGATTACGCGCTGTTCCCGCATATGAGCGTGATCGAGAACGTCGCGTATGGCCTGCGCGTGAGCGGCGTGTCCAAGCACGAGCGCACCGAGCGCGCTGCCGAGGCGCTGAAGATGGTGCGCCTGCCCGGCGTCGAGGAGCGCCGTCCGCTGCAGCTGTCGGGCGGTCAGCGCCAGCGCGTGGCGTTGGCGCGGGCGATCGTCAACCGCCCGCGGGTGCTGCTGCTCGACGAGCCGCTTGGGGCGCTCGACCTGAAGCTGCGCCAGGAGATGCAGGTCGAGCTGAAGGCGATCCAGCGCGAGCTCAGCGAGCGCATGACGTTCATCTACGTGACCCATGACCAGGACGAGGCACTGACGATGAGCGATCGGATCGCGGTTTTCTCGGATGGCCAGATCGAGCAGGTGGGCACGCCTGGTGAGATCTACGAGAACCCGGCCAACGAGTTCGTCGCCGGGTTCGTGGGGACGTCGAACATCATCGAGCGCGCCGGGCGCAGGTACATAGTGCGGCCGGAGAAGATCCGTTTGCTGGCCGATGGCGGGGGGGATGCGCCCGATGCGGCTGAGATTCGTGGTGTGGTTCGCGACGTCGCCTACCTCGGCTCTGTCACCCGTTACGTGGTCGAGTCCTCTCGCGGTGAGACGCTCGTGGTCGTGCGGCAGAACCTGGAAACGTCGGCCGCGCAGGCGCTCGCGGAACGAGGGCGGGCCGTCCGGCTCGCCTGGCGGGAGCAGGACGCGTCGGAGCTTGAGTCAAAGAAAGAGGAGGATCGGAACTGATGAGGTTCGCGAAGATCGACTGGGCGCTTGGCGTGAGCCTGGCGCTGATGGCCGTCGGCGTGAGCGCCTGCGGCAGTTCGTCCAGCAGCACGGCGTCGAGCAACCTGCCGACGAGCGTCGGCAACGGCGAGGGCCAGCTGAACCTGGTGGCCTGGGAAGGCTATACGCAGCCGGAATGGGTGAAGCCGTTCGAAGCGCAGACCGGCTGCAAGGTGCACGCCAAGTACGCCGGCTCGTCCGATGAAATGGTCACGCTGATGCGTCAGAGCGGGGGTGAATACGACATGGTCTCGGCATCCGGCGACGCGAGCCTGCGGCTGATCCGCGGCGGCGAGGTCCAGCCGATGAACGTTGCGCTCGTGCCTCAGTGGAAGAACTTCATCCCGCAGCTGCAGTCGCCTCCGCACAACACGGTCGACGGCAAGCACTACGGCATCTCGTTGCAATGGGGCCCGAACATCCTGCTGTACAACACCAAGTCGGTGAAACCGGCGCCCACGAGCTGGGCGTCGATCTACACGCCGCAGTACAAAGGCGAGATCACGGTTCCCAACAACCCGATCCAGATCGCCGATGCCGCGCTGTATCTGTCGAAGACCGACCCAAGCCTCGGCATCACTGATCCGTACGAGCTAACGGAACCGCAGCTCAACGCGGCAGCCAAGCTGCTCAAAGAACAACGTCCGCTGATCAAGAAGTACTGGGCGCTGGCCTCGGATGAGATCGAACTGTTCAAGAGCGGTGACGCCGTGATCGGGGCTGCCTGGCCGTATCAGCAGAGCACGCTGGAGGCGGACAAAGCACCCGTCAAGTCGCTGATCCCGGTACAGGGTGCGACCGGCTGGGCCGACACGTGGATGCTCTCCTCGCACGCCAAGCACCCCAACTGCGCCTACAAATGGGTGAACTGGGTGTCGAACCCGAAGATCCAGGCTGAGCAGGCGATCTCATACGGTGAGACGCCAGCCAACACAAAGGCGTGCGCGTACATGGAACAGATCAGCAAGGGCTCGTGTGTCGTGTACCACGCCAACGCGCCAAGCGCCTACTTCAACAGCATCAAGTTCTGGAAGACGCCGGTAGCGGAATGCGGCAACGGCCAGAGCGACTGCATGGACTACAGCGCCTGGCAACAGAAGTGGACGGAAGTAACCGGCTAGCCCGGGAGGGACAGCGACCTTGAGCACCGGTCTCGCTGTTCCCGGGACTGCTCGCGTCCGCGTGTCGGCGGCTCTGTTCCGCCGGCCGTGGCTGCGCGCCGTCCTGCTGCTGTCCGCGCCCGGCGCGTGGTTTGTGCTGATCTACCTGGCGGCGCTCGTGCTGCTGTTCGTCTCGGCGCTGTGGAGCGTCGAACCGTTCACCGGCAACCTCGTCCACAGCTGGACGCTCGAGAACTTCAAGACGCTGTTCACGGTGCCGGTGTATCGAACGATCGCGCTGCGCACGGTCGGGATCGCGGCCGCGGTGACCGTGACCGACGCGATCCTGGCGCTGCCGTTCGCGTTCTTCGCCGTGCGCGTCGCGCCCAAGCGCCTGCAGGCGGCGCTGTTCGTTGCCGTGCTGATCCCGCTGTGGTCGAGCTACCTGGTGCGCGTGTACGTGTGGAGGCTGATACTCGCAAAGGACGGGATTCTCAACTGGACGCTCGAAAAGGTGGGGCTGGGGGCGATCAACGTCGGCTACTCGAACTGGGCGATGTGGATCGTGTTCTCCTACATCTGGCTGCCGTTCATGATCCTGCCGATCTGGTCGGCGATCGAGCGCGTGCCCGACTCCTACCTCGAGGCGTCCGCCGACCTCGGCGCACGCGGCTGGCGGACATTCCGCACGGTGCTGTTCCCGCTGATCCTCCCGGGGATCGCCGCGGGCTCGATCTTCACCTTCGCGCTGACGCTCGGGGATTTCATCACCCCGACGCTGGTAGGAGGCGCGGGGTCGGACTTCATCGGTAACGTCGTCTACCAGAACGTTGGCGTGGCCAACAACGTCCCGTTCGCCGCGGCGTTCGCGACGGTTCCGCTCGTGATCATGGGTCTGTACCTGCTCCTGGCACGTCGACTCGGGGCCTTCGAAGCGCTGTGATCGGCACGGGGCGATGGAGCCGGGTGGCGCTGGCCGTGTGGATGGTGCTGATCATGCTGTTCCTGTTCGTGCCGATCGCGATCATCGTCCTGTACGCGTTCAACCCGTCCAACGTCCAGAGCTGGCCGCTCAGCGGGCTTTCGACGAAGTGGTTCTCCTCGACATGGCACAACCAGGAAATGCGTCACGCGTTCTGGCTGTCGCTCCGCGCGGGCTTCTTCGCGACCGCGATCGCGCTGGCGCTTGGCTCGATGGGCGCGTTCGCGGTGCATCGCTTCCGCTTCTTCGGGCGCGAAGCGATCTCGTTCATCTTCGTGCTCCCGCTCGCGCTGCCGGGGATCATCACCGGGATGGCGCTCAACTCGTTCATCAGCTTCTCCGGCCTCCAGTTCTCGCTGCTGACGATCGTGATCGGGCACGCCACCTTCTGCATCGTGGTCGTCTACAACAACGTGCTCGCCCGCCTGCGCCGCTCGCAGACCTCGCTGATCGAGGCGTCGATGGACCTCGGCGCGGACGGCTGGCAGACGTTCCGCTTCGTGACGCTGCCGGTGATCGCGACCGCACTGGTTGCCGGCGCATTGCTCGCGTTCGCACTGTCGTTCGATGAGATCGTCGTCACGATCTTCACGGCCGGCGCGCAGAACACCCTGCCGATCTGGATCTTCGGCAATATCCGTCTCGGTCAGCAGCTGCCGCAGGTGAACGTCGTGGTGCTGTTCGTGTTGCTGCTGACCGTGATCCCGGTGACGCTCGCACAGCGGCTGACACGCGACGCTGGCGTTCTGCGGGGGACGACCGCGGCGCCCACGGGCGCGGTCACCTAGCAGCTCCGGGATAGCCGGCGAGGTTCACCAGCCAGCGCGAGAACAGCTCGCGCGCGAGCGGGACAGTGTCCGCCTCGGCGGCGTCCAGCTGTTCGAGCATCTTCCTCGCGGCACCGCTGCCGGCGAGCTGCTCGAGTTCGTCGACATAGGCCGGTATCTGCATCCAGCGCGCGCCGAGCGCGTGCGTCACCTCGAGGTGGAACTGGAGCGCGTAGGCGTTTCCGACGACGAACGCCTGCTGCTCGAACAACCGCGAGCGCGCCAGCTGCACGGCCCCGGCGGGGAGCTCGTAGGTGTCGCCGTGCCACTGCAGCGTCGCGAACGTAGGCGGGGCGGTCGCGAACACCGGATCGCTGGCCGCGGCCGCGGTCAGCTCGACCGGCATCACGCCGAGCTCCGGCAGGCGACCTGGGGCGACGTTTGCCCCGAGGCTCGCGGCCAGCAGCTGTGCTCCCAGGCAAACGCCCCAGAACGGCTTGCCCGCGCGGACGGCCTCGGCGATCAACTGCTTCTCCGGCCCGAGCCACGGGTGCAGCGCGTCCTCGTAAGCACCCATCGGCCCGCCCATCGTGATGATCCCCGCGTACGCGCGCCAATCGGGCAGCCGCGTCGAGCGGTCCAGCAGCACCCGATCGAACGGGATGCCACGGTCGATCAGCTCGTCCTCGTAGGCGCCCGGGGGCTCGCAGTCGAGGTGCTGCAGCACGAGCAGCGGCGACAGCTGGTCGTTGGACGCGGCCATTGGCCGCGCAGTGTAAGCCGCTGCAGCTCAGCGCGGAGGCTGCTCGCCGTCGTGGTAATCGACGGTGTCCGCGAGGCGAAACAGCGCGCGCAGGCCACCTCCGTCAGGCAGTCGCTCGTACGCCCCGAGTTTGCCCGAGTCCGGGTAGATCACCAGGTCGGGCTCGCCGTTGGTGCTGAACGACAGGAAGCGGACGGTCTCGACGGTGCGGTTCACCAGCTGGTGCCCGCCGTGCTCGCCGCGCGGGAACGCAACGATCTCCCCCTTTCGCAGCTCGCGCCAGCCGTCCGCCGTCCGCAGGCTGGGGGCGCCGTCCAGGACGAGCACGAGCTCCTCCTCGGCTAGGTGGTGGTGGTAGGGGTAGGCGGCTTCGCCCGGCGGCACCTCCCACAGGCTCAGGCCGAGCCGCTCGCTGCCGGCCTGGCGGCTGAGGCGTGCCCGTCGAGCGCGAAAGCCCGGGTGCTCACGCGGCTCATCAAACAGCGGCTCGTCGATGTTCGGCATCACAGCAGCGTAGGCGCCGGGCAGGCGGACGCCGCCATGCGCCAGGCCCTGTACGTGAGGCGGGCCCCCCGCCCGCCTCACGTTCTGCACAAGCCGTCTCCTACTGCCCCAAGCTTGCGCAAGCTTCTTCCTGCCTCACCAGCTGGATGCTTCGGCTCCGCCGCACGCCTTCTTCCCGGGTGCGCTGACACATTCGCGTGTCACTTCACCGGCCGTGTTCCTGGTGATGGTGAATTCGTTGCCGTCGGTCGCCTTGGCGGTGACCGAGTAGTTGCTTTTGGCGCCGGATGCCTTGTTCAGGTAGGCCTTGGTGGTGCTTGCGGTGATGCCGATCGTCGACTCTTCCCTGTTGAGTTCGACCGGGGTGACCTTTTCGTAGTTGCCGTCGTCGCCGGTGGCGATCGTCTCGGCGGTCGTCTGAGCGGTGCGTGCGAGCTCCTTGGCCTGGGCGTCGAAGGCCTTGCCCTTCTGGCTCAGGAAGGACGGGATCGCGATCGCGGCGAGGATGCCGATGATCAGGATCACGACGAGCAGCTCGATCAGCGAGAACCCGTGCTCGCCGGCGGCGCACTCACGTCGCACGGACTGCATGCGCGCGGCGCGGTCCTTCGGCGTCAGGCAACTGCGGCGGGACGGAGACAAGATCACGATAACCCCCAGGAGGTTCTTCTGGCGGCCGGGCGGTCTCGTTGAGATCCCTGACTTTGCGCCCCCGCCTCGCGACGGGTTTGCCCTTTCAGTTGTCGATTGAGCCGGCAGTGTGAGCGTCGACCGGCGCGATCTCAAGCGCCCGATCGCCTGCGGGCGATAATTGGACGGATGTACTAGCGAGTGTCGCCGCGCCGCGCGAACAGGACCGCCAGGCGGTAGTCCTTGAACAGGCAGTCCACGTCGTCGAAGCCGGCTCCGCGTAGCCAGGTGAGCTGGTCCTCGACGCTGGCCAGGCGGTCGAGCTGCTGGCGCTCGAGCGCCAGCGCCCACTCCTCGGCGCTGGTACCCAGGGCGCGCGCGCGGCGCTCGTGCCACTCCCGGTAGACGCTGTCGAGCAGCGGTGTCGGTCCCTTGACCTGCTCTGCGTTGACGAAAACCCCGCCTGGCGACAGCGCGTGGTGCACGCGCTCGAACAGGCTGCGCTTGGCGGCGTGCTCGAGGTGGTGGATCGCCAGCGCGCTGACGACCGCGTCCCACGGTCCGGCGGGCAGCGTCTCGGCCAGGTCGCCGGTGACGTAGCGCGCACGATCGCCAAGCGAACCGCGTGCCTGCTCGAGCATCGCCGGGGAGCCGTCAAGCAACACCAGCTCGCAGTTCGGGTACTGCCGCGCGATCGTTTGCGAGAGCAGGCCGGTCCCGGCGCCGAGATCGAGCACCCGCCGCAGCGGGCATCCGGCGAGCTCGAGTGCCGTGACGGCGGTGCCATAGAACGCGTCGAACGATGGAACTAGCCGCCGCCGTAGCGCCTCGTAGCTGGCTGCGTGGGCGTCGAACATAGCCACTGCGTCGTCTGTCATCACGGATGATCGTACATGATCACGTTCTCTGGGTGGGATGTCCGGCGACGGGGATGCCGTTCGGGGATAGTGTCGGTCCATGGAACCGCCCGATCGCGCGCACGTGCGGCTGGCCGAGCTCGTGGCGGCGCTGTCGCTCGGCGTCGATCTTGGCTTCGGGCAGCCGATGGAACACGTTCTACGCCAGTGCCTGATCGCGTTGCGCCTGGCCGAGCTGGTCGGGCTTGACGAGCAGGAACGGGCGGTCGTGTACTACACGGCGCTGCTCGTCAACGTCGGCTGTCATTCGGACGCATACGAGCAGGCGAAGTGGTTCGGCGACGACATCGCGCTGAAGTCGGGCAAGTACCAGTACGAGTTCCCCAGCGTGCGAGGAACGGCCGCGACCATGCGGCTGCTGGGCTCAGGCAACCCGCCGCTGCATCGGGTTCGGGTCGGCCTCGAGTTCGCGCTCTCGGGCAGACGCGACATGGACGACATGATCGCCCAGCACTCCGCGCTCGCGCGAGCGCTGGCGGAGCAGCTCGGGCTGGCGCCCGCGGTGCTCGAAGCGCTCGGCGCTGCGTACGAGCAGTGGGACGGGCGGGGCTGGCCCGTCGGGCTCGAAGGGGAGCAGGTGCCGGTCGCCGCGAGGGTCGCGCAACTGGCCGAGTTCGTCGAGGTCGCGCACCGCGAGGGTGGCAATCGGGCGGCCACAGAGCTCGCACGCGGGCGCGCGGGTAAGCAGTTCGACCCACAGCTCGCGGAGCTGATGTGCGAGGAGGCCGACATGATCCTCGCTGGCCTGGACGAGGTCGGCACGTGGGATGCGGTGATCGACGCCGAGCCGGCGCTCGCCGTGATGCTCTCGGCGGAGCGTTTCGACGCGGCGCTGCTCGCGGTCGCGAACTTCGTCGATCTGAAGTCGCCGTACACGCTCGGCCACGCACGCGCGGTCGCCGACCTGTCGGGTCAGGCGGGGACGGCGCTCGGGCTCCCCGCGGACGCCGTCCTGACGCTGCGCCGCGCGGGTCTCGTCCATGACCTCGGCCGCCTCGGGGTGTCGAACGCGATCTGGGACAAGCGCGGGCCGCTCGGCGCCGGCGAGTGGGAGCGCGTGCGCATGCACCCGTATCTGACCGAGCGCATGCTGCACAAATCGCACGCGCTCGCACCGCTGGGGGCGATCGCCGTGCAGCATCGCGAGCGCCTCGACGGCTCGGGCTACCCGCACGGGCTGTCCGGCGCTGCGATCTCCCGTCCGGCGCGGATCGTCGGCGCCGCCGACGCCTACCAGGCGATGCGCGAGCCACGTCCGTATCGCCCGCAGCGCTCGGCGGCCGACGCAGCGGCGGAGCTGCGCGCGGAGGTCAAGGCCGGGCGCCTTGACGCGGAGGCGGTCGAGGCGGTGCTCGGCGCGGCCGGGCACCGCGTGTCGCGCCGGCGCGAAGGCCCGGCCGGGCTGACGCCGCGCGAGGTCGACGTCCTGCGGCTGCTGGCGCTCGGGCTGTCGAACAAGGAGATCGCTGCCCGCCTGGTGATCGCGCCAAAGACCGTCGGCAGTCACGTCGAGCACATCTACGCGAAGATCGGCGCCTCCTCGCGCGCGACCGCGAGCCTGTTCGCGATGCAGCACGGCCTGCTTCCCGAGGAGGAGTTCGCGGCAGGCGCACCGGCCTGAAAGATCGGTCGAACGCCCGATGGCGGCGGCCGTGCGCAGACCTAGGGTGGTGGCAGTCCAAACAAGGACACCAATCCAAACAAGGAGACGATTGGAATGCCGAAGGCTTCTAGGGACAGCGCCTCACGCGTCGAGCAGCACGGCCCGGCTGAGGATCGGTCGGAGGAGCTCGACGGCTATACCGTCAACTTCGTGACGCTCAGCCAGGACATGGATCTCGCGCCGATGCTCGCCGGCCTGCCCGGCGGCCACTGTCCGTGCCCGCACTGGGGGTACGTGTTCAAGGGCCAGCTGACCTGGCGCTTCGAGGACCACGAGGAGGTGTTCGAGGCCGGTGACGCGTTCTACGTGCCTCCCGGCCACGCGCCGATGGCCGCCGCGGACAGCGAGTTCGTCCAGTTCAGCCCAAGCGAGCAGCTGGCAGAGGTACAAGCGGCGATGATGGCGCGGATGCAGCAGATGCAGGGGCAGGGCGCGTGAGCACCTGTGCGGGCCGGCCGGTCACCGTTCGGCGCCGCGCCTGAGATCGTCGACGAACGAGCCGAGGTTCGCTGTCGCGCGGCTGAGCGCCGCGAGCTGGCGCTGTGAGAGACCCTCGAGGTCGGCGCGCAGCTCGGTCAGGAAGTACGCGCGGAAGGCCTCGAGTGCAGCGATGCCGGCGGCGGTGATCGTGACCATCACCACGCGCCCGTCGTGCGGCAGGCCGTCGCGCGTCACCCAGCCGCTGCTCTCCAGCCGCTTGACCAGCAGCGTCATCGTCGGCTGCGCCACTCCCTCGAGCTCCGACAGCTCGGTGATCCGCCGCGGGCCTTCGCTGAGGACGCTCAGAACCTCGCCCTCCGTGCGAGAGATCTCGTGGCTTCCCACCTGCCTGACCAGCAGGCGCACGAGCAGCGCGCAGCGAGACAGCAGGTGCTCGGCGACGTAGTCGATCCGCTCCGCGCGCTCCGAATCCCGGTCCACGGCCGCTGGTGTCATATTGCCAACTATATAGTATTATTATATATAAATAGATCCCGATGACGGCTCCGGGCAACAAAGGGAGCGGATCATGTTTCATAACATTCTGGTCGCCGTAGACGGATCGGCCGACGCCGATCGGGCGCTCGAGCAGGCGATCGACCTGGCCGACTGCGAGCACGCGCGGCTGACACTGTTCAGCGCGGTCGTCCTGCCCTCCGCGGCTGCGTACGTCGGCGTCGGCGGGGAGGTCGTGGCGAAGCTGGTGCGCGATTCAGAGGCTGACACCGACGCGATCCTGCGCGCAGCCGTCGAGCTGGTTCCCGACGACGTGTCCGTCAGCAGCGTCTCCAGCCGCGAGCCCGTCCGACCGACGCTGCTGCGCCAGATCAAGGACGGCCATCACGACCTGATCGTGATGGGCTCGCGCGGCCGCGGCGCGCTGCGATCAATGCTGCTCGGGAGCGTCAGCCACTACGTCCTGCACCACAGCCCCGTGCCTGTGTTGATCGTGCACGCGGACCCCCAGCCGGATTCCTACGCGCGCACCGACGCCGCCTCCAAGGTCTCCTTGACAACCGTCGTGCCCCGCTCCATCAGCTCAGCCGTGTAGTCCGCCAAGTCGTTCGGCAGCAGGTCAGCGACCCACACGAAGCGCGCGCCTCCTCCGTCGTGCGGGAACACCTGAGTCGAGCCGTTGTGGTGTGTGTACGGTCCGTCGATCACAGACCACACGAGTCGGCGAGCGTCGTCGTCGAGGTCCACTCTGTCGTGGTTGGACGTACGGCGCGGGCCGCCGGTGGGGGGCGAAGCCGGCTGGCGGCCCACTGTCGCGGATTGGGAGCGAGTCGTCTGAACACTCGTCCGACTAGGTCAGGCGCCGTGTCAGGCGCCGTGGTCGGGCGCGTAGCGATGGTGGAGGATCAGCGGGTTGCCGTCGGGATCGCTGAAGATCGCCTGGTGGCAGACGCCTGAGTCCATCATCTCGACGTGGAACGTCACGCCTTTTTCCTTAAGCAGCTCGCGCGCGCTCTCGACGTCATCGACCTGCAGCGCAATCGGCGCGCTGTTGGGATGCGACTGCGGTTGGCCAAACGCGCTCGGGTCCATTACCGCGAGCGTCAGGTTGCCCGCCCGGAACTCCGTCGCCGGCATCTCGCCCCAGCGCTTGCCACGTTCCAGGCCGAGCGTCTCGCCATAGAACTCGACTGCTCGGTCGTGGTCGCGCGTGGGTACACAAACGAAGTCGACGCCGGTGATCGAGATTGCAGGCGTGGGCATCGTGTCTCCTCTCGTGGCTCGGGGTGGGTGTCCGTCAAGCTCACTATGTCAGGACGGCATCTCCGTGTCAGGATCGCATCTCCGCGATCACAAACCGCTGCCGGCGTCGCGCAGGCTCGACCCGAGCTGGCCCCGGGCCGCGGCGCGCATCCAGCCGGCGAGCTGTCCGCTGCGCTCGTCGGCGAGCGGCTGGTCGGGGATCTGCAGGAACACCTCGACGGCTCCTTCTCGCACGCGTCCCCGCTGCACGTCGCCGAGCGTGTCCAGCAGATGGCGCATCGGCTCGTTCTCGCCGAGCACGAGCCCGGTGAATCGCGTGATCCCCTCCTCCTGGGCGCGGGCGGCCAGAAGGCGCAGCAGCGCCGTCCCAAGCCCGCGTCGCTGCCAGTCGTCCGCGACCGCGACCGCGAACTCCGCCTCACGGGGGTTCTCGCCGTCGCGTACGAAGCGTGCGACCCCCACACCGTGGCGGCTCGAGGTCTCGATCGCGACGAGTGCCTCGTGGTCGTGGTGGTCGATCTCGGTTAGGTAATCGAGCTGCCTGGCCGTCAGATGGTCGGTCGGGCTGAGGAAGCGGCGGTAGCGCGACAGCTCCGACAGGCGCTCGAACCCCGCCGCCAGTCCTGCCCGATCGTCAGGACCCAGCGGCCGAATCTCCGCCCGCGACCCGTCTTTCAGCTCGACTTCGCTCACAGCGTGCGCGTCCGATCGCCTGCGCGGCGCGCGGCGCGGTTCACAGGTCGGGGCATCAAATTGCGACTCAATCCAGGAGACTTGCCGGGGAGTGTTCGAGTGGGTTGCTGATCCGACGGGTTAGAGGAGGATCGATGAAGGTAGAAAGGCTAAACGTCGGATGGTTCACAGCGCCGGCTGGGATATTCCGCGCTGGCGATGACATGGAGCAGACGATCCGCTACCCCGTTTCGGCGTATGTGGTCGAGACGGACAGCGAGCGCATCCTGATCGACACCGGGCTGAACCCGGACGCGATCGCCGACCCGGCCTCCTACTACGAGCGAGCGGACGTGTTCGCGATGTCCGTGCTCGAGCAGCAGCAGAGCGTCTCCGAGCAACTCGACCTGAGCACTCTCACGACGGTCGTGCTCACGCACCTGCACTGGGACCACGTCGGCGGCCTGCAGCTGATCCCGCCGTCCGTGCCGATCGTGATCCAGCGCGCCGAATGGCAGGCCGGCCATGACGATGCTGCGGTAGCGCGCAACTTCTTCCTGCCGCGCGACTACGCCGTCGACGGCCGCGAGGTGATTCTGATCGACGGCGACCACGATCTCCTCGGCGACGGCAGCATCGAGCTTCTGTCCACCCCTGGACACACGCCAGGACACCAGTCGATCCGCATCGGCGATCTCGTGCTCGGGATCGACGTCGCTCACTTTGCGTCCGGGCTGGACGACCACCGCTTCCCGGTGTTCGCCGACGATCATGAGCAGCAAGGCCGCTCGGCCGAGCGGCTGCGCGCGCTGCGCGACGCTGGCCTGACCGTGATCCCCGGCCATGACCCCGACGTCCTGAAGCCCGGGATCGTGGCCGCGTAGCTCTCCCGCGCGGCGTCCTCGCCGACGTACGCTCACGCTCGCTTGCGTAAGTCCCCGAATCACTTGCTGATCGACAAGTTATCTTGTAGGCTACTTGCTGCCCAACAAGTTACTAGGGAGGCACATGGGATTGGCGAGGCTCAACGTCGGCTGGATGGACCGCGACCCTGACGCCCTGCGTCCATGGTCGTGACGCGGTGACGCGATGAGATCCACTCTGTTCATCGACGTCGGCTCGCCCTACGCGTATCTCGCAGCCGAGCGCGCCGAGCAGCTGCTGGTAGGCGAAGTGCGGTGGTGCCCGGTGCTGCTAGGCGCGCTGTTCAAGGCCACCGAACGCTCGTCCTGGGCGCAGACGCCCGCACGAGCGGCCGGTATCGCCGAGGTCGAGCGCCGCGCCGTCGAGCGGGGGCTGCCGCCGATCCGCTGGCCCGAGCCGTGGCCCAACGACGGGCTGCTCGCGATGCGCGTCGCGGTGCTCGCCGAGGACCGCGGGCGCGGGCGAGAGTTCGCGTTGGCGGCGATGCGGACGCAGTTCCTGCAGGGCAGGCCGCTGAGCGATCCCGAGGTGCTCGCCAGCGTTGCCCTGGCCGTCGGCCTGGCCGACAACGCCGTCCATCAGGCCGACCGCCCGGATGTCAAGCTCGGGCTGCGGACGCGGACCGAAGAAGCACTCGCGCTGGGCGTCTCCGGTGTGCCGACGGTGGCGTGCGCGGACGGACGGCTGTTCTGGGGCGATGACCAGCTCGACGCGGCAGCCCGGCACATCGACGCGCTCGCCGGCGACGCGACGCGCGGCTAGTCGCGGTGGCCGACACACGATCCCCAGCGCGCAGCCGCGACGCCGCGCGCAGCCGGGCGGCGATCCTCCTGGCGGCCGAGGAGCTGTTCGCGGGCAGCGGCTTCGACGGCGCGACACTGCAGGAGATCGGTGAGCGCGCCGGTCTGTCTCGCGGCGCGCCCGCGTACTTCTTCACCAACAAGGAGACGCTGTACGAGGCGATCCTGGATCGACTGTTCGTGGATCGGGACGCTGCGGTCCGCGAGGCGTTCGCCATGCTCCTCGCCTACATCGGGGACGAGCGCACGGGATCGCTTGAGGAGGCGCTTCGTGTCGCCGTGATCGGCTACCTGAGTTTCCTGCTCGAACGCCCTGCGTTCGTCCGCATCGTCCAGTGGGAGGCGCTCGACGACGGCCGGCGCCTGCGCGCGTCCGAGGTCCGCTCCCGCGCCGCCGAGCAGGCGTTCGCGGCGCTGTGCGATGTGCGCGCGTCGGGCGGTCACGAACGCTTCGATCATCGCCAGGCCGTCGTCGTGTTCACGTCGCTGTGCTTCATGCCGGTCGCCTATCGGGCGACCTTCCTGGGGGCCCTCGAGCTCGATCTGGGGAGCGCGCGGGAGCTTCGACGTCACGCCGACCTGGTCGTCGCGGCGCTGATCGATCTGATCGGCGACTGATCTGCGTCTACTGCCCGGCCGCCCGGCGGTAGCGGGCCACGGCCAGCGGCGCGAACACGGCGATGATCGCCAGCGACCACGCCACCCCGCCCCAGACGCTGTTGTGCGCCGGGGCGCCGAGCCACAGGTGGCGGATCGCATCCACGACGACCGTGAAAGGGTTCACTTCCGCGAACTGCTGCAGACCCGCGGGCATCGACGCGACGGGCACGAACGCCGAGGAGATGAACGTCAGCGGGAAGACGACAATGAAGCCGACCGAGTTGACCGATTCCGGCGATGAGACGAGCAGCCCGATGAACGCGAGAAACCACGAGAACGAATAACCGAACAGCAGCAGCAGGCCAATGCCAGCGACGGCGTCGAGGAACGTCGTGTGGAAGGTGAAGCCGATGAGCACGCCCGTGACTAGCAGGATCGTAAGTGACAGGAAGTTGGTGGCCACGTCAGACAGCGTGCGTCCGGCGAGCACCGCGGCGCGGGACATTGGCAGCGAACGGAAGCGATCGATCAACCCCTTGCGCACGTCCTCGTTCAGGCCGAGCGCGGTCGCGAAACCGCCGAACGCGATGTTCTGGACGATGATCCCGGGAATCAGGAAGTCGACATAGCTGTAGCCGGGAGTGCTGATCGCGCCGCCGAACACGTAGCGGAACAGCAGCACGAACATGATCGGCTGGACCGTGAACCCGATCAGAAGTTCCGGCGCACGCGGCAGACGGATCAGGTTCCGCTCGGCGATGATCAGCGTGTCGGTGGCCAGACGCCTCATGCGACCAGCTCCTGCTCAGGCTCCTCCGACGCGTCCTCCGCGGCGTGCCCGGTCAGGGCGAGGAATACGTCGTCGAGTGTCGGGCGGCGCAACGCGAGGTCGTCCACGCCCACGTCCGCCTCGCTCAGTCGACGGACCGCCTCCACGATCGCGCCGCCGCGCACACGCACGTTCACCCTAACCAGACCGTCGTCCGCGGTGGGGAGCTCATCAGACATCGGGGCGAGCGCACGCACCGCCACGTCGGCATCGGCGCCCTCGTCGAGGCGGACCTCCAGGCGCTCGCCGCCGACACGGTCCTTCAGCTGGTCGGCCGTGCCCTCGGCGATCAGACGACCGTGGTCGATCACCGCGATCGTGTGCGCCAGACGGTCGGCCTCGTCCAGATACTGGGTTGTCAGCAGGACAGTCGTGCCTTCCGCGACGAGACCCTCGATCACCGCCCACAGGCTCAGGCGACTGCGCGGATCGAGGCCCGTCGTCGGCTCGTCGAGGAACAGCACGGGCGGCTTGGCGACGAGCGCGGCCGCGAGGTCCAAGCGGCGGCGCATGCCGCCGGAGTACGTCTTGGTCGGCCGATCGGCCGCGTCGCTCAGTTCAAAGCGCTCGAGCAGCTCCCGGCCGCGGGCCTTGGAGGACTTACGGTTCGCCCCGTACAGACGGCCGACCATCGTCAGGTTCTCCAGGCCGGTGAGGTTTTCATCGACCGCCGCGTACTGCCCCGCGAGCCCGATCCGCTCGCGTAGCGCGGCCTCGTCGCGATCTACGTCCAGGCCGAGGACGCGCGCGCTGCCCGCGTCCGGCTTCAGCAGCGTCGCCAGGATCCGGACCAGCGTCGTCTTGCCCGCCCCGTTCGGACCCAACAGGCCCAGCACCTGCCCCTGCGGCGCGGCCAGGTCGACGCCATCCAGCGCGCGCACATCACCGAAGCTCTTCGCCAGCCCGTGTACCTCGATCGCATTGTCATCCGTCATCGCTTCCCCCTCCCGCCCCTCAGCGTCGGGGGTCAGCTAGGTACTCGTCGCGTAGCCAGACAGATTCCCGCCTGACCGCCGGCCAAACGGCCGGCTTGGTCCGTCGATGGAGCCAACCGAAGTCAACGCGAACCGCTGCGCATCGGTCGACCTGGGCGTGCATCAGATGTATAATATGCATCATGGCGGAGCGCAGGACGACTGTGGTGGCCCGCGAGGAGGACCTCGCCACGCTCTCCCATGAGGCACGCACCCGAGGCCTCTCCCTCGGCAGGATGCTCGGCGAGGTGGTCGCTGAGCGCGCCGAGGAGCTCAGGCATGGTCGGCGCCCCAGGCTTGCGATGTTCCGCGCGGACGCGAGCATCGCAAAGGCCACCGAGAAGGAGAAGCCCGAGGAACGTCCCTTCCGCTCCGCGTGACGCTGATCCTCGACACAGGCCCAATCGTCGCGGCGCTCAACGCCGGAGACCCCGACCACGAGCGCTGTGCCGCTCTGCTCGCAGACACCGATGATCTACTGATCCCCAGCGCGATCCTCGTCGAGGTCGATTACTGGCTGGTCAAGCTCGGCGGAGCCCAGGTATGGGCCGACTTTGTCGCCGACATCGTCCGCGGCGCATACCGACTCGCACACCCAACCGACGCTGACCTCACCCGCGCAGCCGAACTGGAGTGCACCTACCACGATCTCGACCTGGGCTTGGTCGATGCCTCGATCATCGCGCTCTGCGAGCGGCTCGACCAAACCACAGTGGCCACCCTCGATCGGCGCCACTTCTCGGTCGTAAGACCTCGCCACTGCTCTCACCTCACGCTGCTCCCCGAATAGGATCGCCTTCGCTGCGACGCACGACCCGCATGGGCAGATGATCGTGGACGACGCCGCACAGGCAAGGTGAACCGCCTGGCGTTTCAGATTGCTTGGCTCTTGAGCCTAGCTCGCGTTGCGGGTATGGACATTCTCGCGAGCCCTCCGGCTGCTGGATGCCTCGGGCAGGCTCTCACGGAACTCCGCGAGGGCCTTGAGCGCTGCCTCAAGATCCTGATCACTACCGGCGGCGAGGTCGGGCACGCACCAGCTCGTCAGCTAGGGCATCGGGGTCCAGGCCACGCCGCTGAGCCTCAGCAGACAGCAGCGCGTAAGAACTCTCCAGGCAGTGCACGAGTTCGGCGTGGCTGTTAGCGATCTGATGGCCAGCCAGGCGGCAACATTCCGTTACCTAGTCATTGCGCAGGGCGGTGCGGATCACCTCAAGGGTTGTACGTACCTGCTCGCGGTCGCTCTCCTTCTCGGCCTCTGAGAGCTCGGCGAACGGCATCCTCATCTGTTTTGCATGAAGCATCAATACATTGGAGGGATGTCGGCATTTATTCCGACGGATCTGCACCGGGAGTGCCTGGGTAGCGTCAGAAACTCAGCGCTCAGGGCTGAGACGCCGTACACTTGTACGGAACTAAGGAGGATTCTTGTGGCAGCTAAGGCAGAGCGACTAGAGGCCCGACTTACGGCGTCTCAGCGCAAGCAGATAGAGCAGGCGGCAGTACTTGCGGGCGAGTCCGTTTCGTCGTTCGTTGTGCTTGCCGCACTGGAGCGAGCTGACGTCTTCGTCAGGGAGCAAGCATCGACCGTCGTACCCGCTGCGTACTTCGACCAGCTCGTGGCTACGCTGGATGAGCCTGGGGAGGCTTCAAGGCTCGCGAGCGCAGCTCGTAAGGCTGAGCGGCAGCCGCAGATCAAGGCGGCGTGAGCTACCGGGTCGAGCCGCTCGCGGACGGCCACGACCTCGACGCGTTGATCTGCGGACATCTCGTCCTCGATACCTGGCTGAAGCAGCACGCCCGGCGCGCAACAGGGCAGGGCACCCGGACATATCTGCTGATCGATGAGACGACTGCGGCCGTCTCCGGCTACTTCGCGCTGGCGCCTCACCTCATCGAACGGGAGCAGACGCCGCGAGACATCAGTCGTGGGGCTCCCCAGCGAATCCCGGCGATCCTGCTTGCCAAGCTCGCCCTCCACCAGCACCTCCAGGGGCAAGGGCTCGGCGCGGAGCTGCTCGTTCATGCACTCACAACCATCGTCGTGGCGGCACGCTCGGCCGGGGGGCGGATCGTCGTGGTGAACGCAATCGACGAGAGCGCAGCAAGCTTCTACCGAGCGCATGACTTCCAACCCTCACCAATGGACCAGCAGCGGCTCGTCATGAAGCTCAGCACTGCGGCACGCACGCTCGGGATCACATGGCCTTAGACGGCGAGTCGGGGTCGAGTGCTGCATAAAGAGAGCGGTTCGACAACTGGCCGTGTAGTGGGCGAAACTGCTCGGCGCGCAAACCACGTTCTTGTCGCCGGGCCAGCCCTCCCGCTCGGTTAGTCGAACGTCGCGCCGTAGCGTTTCGTCTCAAGGCGATCGTATGGGTGCCTGCGTGCCGAGGATCAGCGCTTTCTACGGGATTACCATCTGGATGTATGGAAACGAGGGTGCTCACGCACGCCCACATTTCCACGCCCGCTACGCAGGGCAGACCGCGTCGTTGGATTTCGTGGCGCCGTGATCGCAGGCTCGCTTCCGCGGCGCGCGCTCTTGCTGGTCGCAGAGTGGGCAGTGCTGCGTGAGGACGAGCTAGCGGCGAACTGGGAGCGCGCACGACGGGACGAGCCGCTGGAACCAATCGATGCCCTGGCGTAACGTGGTTTTCGTGGAGCAACTGCATGATGTCATCGGTGTCGAGGTCACCGGCCAGTACCGACTGCGCCTGACCTTTGACGACGGAACAGTGGGCGAGGTCGACCTTGCGGGGCTCGAGTGGCGAGGTGTCTTTGAGTCGCTGCGCGATCCCGAGTACTTCGCGCGCGTAGCAGTAGACGCCGAGGCAGGCACCGTCACGTGGCCAAATGGCGCTGACATGGCTCCTGAGCCGCTCTACGCAGAGGCCCGTGAGAACGCGTCTCGCACAGCTGGCGCTAGACGTTAAGCCGGCCTCGCTGCCACCGCACATGGTCGGCGCGTCATCCAAAATCCCATCATACTGACTGGACTCGTGATCGGCACGATCATTGCGGTCGTGGGACTCTCGCAGTCATTTCCAAGGCGTCATGAGCCTGAGTCGCCGAACAGTCGATGGAAGCTTCCATCGCTGATCCTCATGGCAGTTACCTGCGTGGCCTTCATGGTCGCTGGTCCGTGGCCGGTTGTTTGGGCCGCGCTGTTTTATGGTGTTCCTCGTAGAGATCGGCTTCGTGCTATGCGGGCGCAACCCTTGGTGGATGCAGGGCCGTCTCGATCGGCGACGCCAGCGGTCCACAAGCGTGGAATAGCGCTCTCCCGAGCGGTGGATAGGCAAGGACCGCAAGTATCGGTGTTGCCGAGATCAACCATTCCCAACCCCATGGTTTGTTTGCCGACAAGAAAATGGAGCTAACCGACCTCAAGTCGAACCGCTTTGCTCGGTTTCTAGGCGGAAGGATGTCGCTTGACGAAGACGGGTAGCATCGTCGAGGTCTCGCCCAAGGACGGCGCCAAGATTGTGACCTTCTTGTGGCAGCGCCGAGGCTCCCTGGATGACCGGCATCTCGCGGACCGAACCGTTGAGTGTCTACCCTAGAGTCGAGGCGCGGGCAGCTGTCCGGAAGGTTCGACAGGATTGGATGGTGGCTCGTCACAAGCGAATCAGTAACACGGAGAGCGGCGGCCGGGCTGTGGCGTATGTAATCAGTCGCATCGCTTGTCCCTACTGCGGGAAGGCGCTAGTTGAGCTTCCAGCAGCGACTCCAGTCTACGACGTGGCCTGTGAACGCTGCGAGTTTCGCGCCCAAGTAAAGAGCGTCGAGACTCCTCCGCGCGGCCGCATCCGCGGTGCTAGCGCTAGACCGCTAGCCGGCTTGCGCCTCGCGGGCAAGCTGTCGCCTCCTTTGGTGGTCGTTTGGAAGTGGGACGGTGAGACACGCACCGCCGGCGAGGTTTGGATCTTTCCGCTCGTGCCTTGGAGCCACATACGCGAACGGGTGTTGCCGAATACCCATGCGACCATGGCAGGACGGTTGATGGTCGACTATCATGACCTCTCAGTCCTTCCACATTTTGTGGGCTAGTGGAGTGGAACTGCTCGGTGAAGGTACGCAGTAGGCAGATATCGCTCGGAGATGGAGACCGCTAGCTCGACTCCCAATAAGGAGCGTAGACATCGGTGCTGATTGTTGGGGCAAAATCCCTTGCCCTTGCAAAGTCGTTACGGCACGAAAAGACGAACCGCGATGCCATAAAGACCTGCGCAGTGTTCTCGCTATCCACCATGTCTGCTGTGAATCTGACGGGAGACACGCAGGAGTCGAACGACGCCAACTTCAACCAAGGTTCTTCAGATGGATAGCAGTACATGACGACACCCGGCGCCAACGGATACATGACGTATGTTCCGTCGCCGAACATGCCGGCCTTGAGCCACATGGCATTGTCCCCTCGGCGGAACGCCACTGGATTGTCGGATGTCATAAAGGGTACATCCGTATCGTTCCGTGCAGAAACCCAAGCCGACGACTTAATCCGATCCCGGAACATCGCGATCAGCTTGTCATCCCATAGCGCCTCCGTGTGAAGTCTCCGTCGCTCACGCGAGGATCTGGGATCGGGACTTGCATTCCCAAACATCCGTCACTAATCCACTCGATCCACTGGCTTGTTATGCAGGCGGTCTCGTGCTCGATGGACGCAAGCTGCCTCTCCATTGTGAGCGGATCGTGACCTCGTTCTGCGAGGACATCTAGATAGTAGAACGAGTGCTCTGCGGCCACCGATCCGGGGCTGGCAATGAACACCCTATCTGCCTCTCGGTCCCAGGCCCAAAGGCAACTGGCACCGTCGCAAAAGCGCCGTAGGTAGAACTGCGGCACATAGTGGTGTAGCTTTGGGTCGCTCATCGACGCCTTATGGTCGGCGGAAGACCGAGTGCGTGCCGATGCGGCGCCAAATGATGTGCGCCTCGCCGAGACGAACCTCTGTGCCGTACTCGAAGGTGGCGCGGCCATCCGGTGCCCAGGTCATCTCCCAGACGCCGGGACGGCCTTGCACCCGCTTGACGCGCAGGCGCGGATGGAAGCTCTGGCCTCCATTGGCAATGTCTGCGATGAACTGCGCAACTGCCTCGCGGAACGCTCGCTGCTGTTGAGGGGGGAGCCGATCCCAATCGCGCCAAAACGACGCGAGGACTTCACGCGTCGGCATCGAGCGGCTTCGTCCGCTCAGCCAGGTCGGCTAGGAACTCCTCGTCGCTCTCGTAGGACGAAACACGACCCGCTGCCAGGTCGTCATCGGCGTCGCGCTCCTTCGCCTGCCACTCTCGCGTCCAAAACCACGCCTGCTCAGGGTCTATGCGGCCAGCGCTGATCTCGCCCAGCAGGACAGCAGCGCCATCGACCGCGCCGTCCGGCAGACGGTCCACCAGCTCGTGTAGCTCAGCCTTGGTCATGCCCCGAGTGTCGCACGTAGGAGCCCCGTTCTCGACCGGCGGTTCGACCATCGTCACGAGCGCCCTCCGGAACCCGCCGCAAATCGGGGGTGATGGAGCCAACCGAAGTCAACGCGAACCGCTTTGCAAGGGTGGCCGGTGGGCAGATATCGCTTGAAGACAACGCATGACGGGCGTCGTCCCGTATGGATGAGCTGCACGGGCAAGCCACGTGAGGCGGCATCCCGGCCGAGCGTCCAAAGCGCGTACCAAGTACCTCAGCGAGGACGAGATAGGCCGCGTCACGTAAGCATTTTGACGCTCCAGGCGCCCGGCACAGGCAGACGTCGGTCTGGACAACGCACCCCCTGACAGCGACCGCTGCAATGGGGGAGACTGTGTGACGTGGATCTGGACGCCATTCAGGATCGCCCCGTCGAGCTCCTCCAGCGACTGCTGCGCTTCGACACAAGCAACCCTCCGGGCAATGAGCGTGAGTGCATCGACTGGATCAGGGGACTGCTGGGGGATCTCGGCTGTGAGGTGCGCATCGTCGCGAGTGAGGCCGAGCGCCCGAACCTGATTGCGCGGCTGGCCGGTCGTGGCGAGTGCGCTCCACTGCTGCTGCAGGGCCACGTCGATGTTGTTGCGGCGCGCGGGCAATGGCGGCATGAGCCGTTTGCCGGCGAGTTGCACGACGGCTACGTGTGGGGTCGCGGCGCGCTGGACATGAAGGGCGGCGTGGCGATGATGCTCGCCGCGTTCATGCGCGCGAAGGCTAGCGGAACACCGCCGCCGGGCGATGTGATCCTGTGCCTGATGGTCGACGAGGAGGCCGGCAGCGAACGCGGCGCCGAATTCCTCGTACGCGAGCACCCGGAGCTGTTCACGGGCGTGCGCTATGCGATCGGCGAGTTCGGTGGGTTCACGATGGACGTCGCCGGACGCCGGTTCTATCCGATCATGGTCGCTGAGAAGCAGGTCTGCTGGTCCCGCGCGATCCTGCATGGCCCGGCCGGGCACGGCTCGATACCGATTAGGGGCGGGGCGATGGGCCGACTCGGCAGGCTGCTGCAGCGGCTCGACCGTCACCGGCTGCCGGTGCACGTGACGTCGGTCGCGCGCGCGATGATCGAGGCGACCGCCGCTGACATGCCGCCGCCGTTTGCACTGCCGCTCAAGGGCCTGCTCGTGCCGCGCCTCACCGATCGCCTGCTCGATGTCATGGGCGAGCGCGGGCGAGTGTTCGATCCGCTGCTGCATAACACCGTCAGCGCGACGATCGTGGGGGGCGGGGAGAAGGTTAACGTGATCCCGGATGTGATCTCGCTGACGCTCGACGGCCGTCTGCTGCCGGGGTTCGCTCCAGAGCAGCTGTTCGCCGAGTTGCGCACGCTCACGGGCATGGAGATGGAGTTTGAGGTCCTGCGCCACGACCCCGTCGCGGCCGAGCCCGACTTGGGGCTGTTCGGCGTGCTCGCCGGGGTGCTGGCAGAGCTCGACCCTCAGGCCAAGGCGATACCGATGCTGCTCCCCGGCATCACCGATGGGCGATTCTTCTCCCGGATCGGGATCCAGACGTACGGATTCCTGCCGATGCAATTGCCAGCTGAGATGCCCTTCATGCGGCTGATCCACGCCGAGAACGAGCGCCTACCGGCCGATGCCGTCGAGTTTGGCGCCATGGCGATCGGACGTGTGCTCGAACGCATCGGCTAGTCAGAAGCTCGGCAGCTACGTCTGTCACGACCCGATCGTGCCATTTCGACGTACACGCCGGCACCGGCCTCTATCAGCGCGTTGCTCGATGATGTCAGGAGACGCCGAAGACCCGGGCTCCTTCTCGGCGACCGGGCCGGTTCGACCTTCGTCGAGATCGGCGGCCGAAACTGCTCGGCGCGCAAACCGTCCGCTGATGGCCGCACCCGCGATCGGCATGAGGTGCCCGGCCGCTCGGCGCCGAGCCAAGCCCATCCCGCCACCGTGGCTACTCCTCTGGTGGACTTGTGCTGTCTGTAGTCGGTGCTGCCTGTTCTTGCAGCTCCTTAAGCGTCCGGCCCGCGTCATTCTTCCACTCGGTACGGCCGTTCTTGTTGCCACCCGCGAGCACGCTGGCTGCCGCAGAAGGCGAGTCGAAGAGATAGCTACGGACCAGACGGACATGGTCGCCCTCCTTTACGAGAGTCCCTTCATGCAGCAGGGTGTCGCGCAGTTGCTCGTAGCCCCTCTGCATCACCATCTTCTCGCGCCGCCCAATGCTGTTCTCAAGGACTAGAAAGCCACGAGACTGATCTTCGCCCTCTGCCTGCGTAAGTTGTGTCAAGAGTTTCAGGCGCTCCGTCGAAGCGCCAGTCGCTGCCCCGTTGTCCGTGGGCTTGGCGTTTGTCGCTGGCATTGGTTCCTCAACCGACTCGAACACGTTTATGCCCACCAACGGGAATAGCGGTAGCACGTAGTCGAGATAGGTCTCCATCTCGGCGGTCTCGGGCTCGCTGAGACTGGCAGGGTCTGGCTCTGTCCCATTGTCGATCGAAGCCACGCCGGCCGCCTTGGCGAGTTCCAACAGACGCGCCTCGATGTACCTGACGTGCGCCTTGTTAAGCGAGTCGTCCTTGGTCGTGAGCACGTACGCATGCGTCCAGAAATCCCTCTCCCGTTGGTGCTTATCTACGCGAGTCATGATCGCATTGCCCTCGCCGATGTAGGCCCGTCGCCTCAGCGGCTCCGTGGGATCCGGGCCAGCCAGCACGTAAGCGCCGGTTCGGGCCATCTCTGGACGTTTCCGGGCCTGGGAGTAGTCCGCCCGGGCGAAGGCAAGAAACGAGCCGGTCCAGCTCGGGCGCTGGACCAAGCGCGGCCCCTGTGGAGTGCCGTCCACCAGGAAGATCGAGATGCTCGCTCCTCGCGGCTGTGGTGATGCCATGTCCAAAGTATCGTCTCTCCGGCGTGCCGGCCGGCCGCACGTGTCGGTCGTTGGCGTTGTTCAGTCGGTCTGGATCAGCTGCACCGGCAGTCCGTGTGCATTGGCGTTGCGCGCGAGTCGGCCATCGAGCGTCCACAGCTGTGTGTCGAGTTCCTCAGCAAGCACGAGATACGCTGCGTCGTAGGCGCTGCGGCACTTAAGGGCTGCGCCATCGCACAACCGCCTCGGTGTCTTTGGGCTGATGCAGAACGATTGGCACGGGCGACACAGCCCAGTCCAAGGCGCTGCTACGCATCCTCATCGCCGACCTACGCGTCAACAGCCGCGCCGAAATCCTGCCCACCTACCGCGTCGCCATACCACGGTTTGCGCACACAACAGTTCAATGGAGCCAGCCGGAGTCAACGCGAACCGGTTTGCGCGGCTTGCCGGCGGGCCGGTATCCCTTGACAGCGCCGACTACAGATCAGACGGCTGACGTGGGTACTTGCGGCGCACGAAGTCGCCGAAAAGCGGAGCGGTGTAGGCGTAGACGCCCTGGGTGACGCGATAGATGTGGTTGCTCTTGAGCAAGCGATTCACGCTTTGCTGGATGGCGTTGGGGTTGCGGCTTGTGAACTGGGCGGCGAGCGTCGCTATTTCGAACTGCTCGCCGCCTAGCGCGGCAGCGACTCGAATGGTGAGCTGGTCGGCCCGCGGAGCGTCCAGATAGCGGTTCTCGAAGAACTCGGCATCGAGCGCATCCTGGACGCGCGTACGTGTGTCGGCATAGAGCTTCGAACCGACTGCATGAAGGTTGGCGGCGTCGGCCGCATCCCAGAGGGCCTCACCGTACTTCTGGATGAAGTAGGGGTAGCCGTCGACATCGGCGGCGACCCGCTCGGCGCTGGCGCGCTCGAACGTAATTCCGGTATCCGCGGCCGGCTTGATCAACGCCAGAGCAGCGGGACTGGGCTCATCTCTGTTGGTTGATGTGAGGGCGAGATTACCGAGTTCCTCAACGCGGAAGAGCCGCTCTGTGTGGCTGCGTGCTGCTTGCAGATTCTGGACAAGCGGTGGCAAGCCCGAGACGACAAGCATTACCGGGAGCGGGGGTTCGTCCTCGTCCTGCGCTTGCACGAATGCGCCGAGCAATGCGCTGAGTGGATACTGCCGCTGACGTGGCTGATCGTGGAGCGTGTGTGCCTCGTCGTACAGAAACGCCACCCCACGCCCAGCCTTTGCCGCCAACTGCCCTACCCGGATCAGCGCCTTGGCGAGACGGTCCTCCAGGATCGACGAAGCCGTCGAGTTCCCCGCACCAACAGTGACACTCGCCCCGCCTGGCAGTCCGACGGTGATCTCGCCGACCGCGGCGCGAGCGCTAGTGAGCAGCGCCTTCAGTTTGGCTGTGGCAGAGAACGCTCTGATTGCAGTGTCTAGATCGTCGGCGATCGCGATCGCGAAATCCTCCTCCTGACAGAGACGGGCGGTGAGGTCGCGGCGGATGACAACCCAATCCCGCTCGCGGGCCGCCGCTCGATACTCCTTTAGTAGGACGGTCTTGCCCACGCCGCGCAGGCCGCTAAGACGGACGTTGCGACGCTTGTCGGGGAAGTCGCGCAGGTAGCCGCCAAAGCGCTGCAGCTGTTCCTCGCGGTCGGCCAGGTACGGTGGGGTCGTGCCCACGCCTGGCTGGTATGGGTTGCGTGCCACAGCCCGAGCTTACTACTTCTTACGGCCTCTTACGGGTTTTCCGTAACTAGTCGTAAGATCTCGTATGGTGCTGCGTTCCGCGGTTCGCGTTGAGTGCGGATCACGGAGCCAACCGAAGTAAACGCGAACCGCTTTGCGCGGCTTCCGGGCGGCCACGTGTCGGTTGAGTGAGCCACCACCGTGCGGAATCCGAGACCGGCCGCTACCTCGTTTTGTCAGCTCACATCGAAGGATTCAGCATTCTAGTTTCTTATTTCCTGATCCTCAAGCACGATAGCCACTACGCAGAACCGTTGGGAAGGCGGGGGGTGAGCACAGTCGACCTGAACGCGGGAAGATCTGGCGATCCATCGAGGTGGCCGCGTCCCGATGCGGCGGGCTCGTCCTCGCACACGCCGCTACGTCGACAGCTAGGAACGACAAGCGAGCCGAAGAGGCGCCGAACGCGGGGACGCCGTTCCTCGACTCCTCCAAGCTTCGATTTCCTCGGCCCAAACGCGGACGTTGTCGGGGTTCCTCCGACCGACGAGTCCAGCCAAATCGATCAGGCGGAGCGCACTCGTATGCAGCACCTCGAGGTCGACGACTTGGAGAACTACGTCGAAACTCACAGCTTGATCCGTTGGCTGGTGGTCGTGCTCGCGCTGTGCTGCACACTGTCACTCTGTGTCGTCGTCCTCGCAACCGCGGCCGTCTTTCTGGCTTCTGTGCTAGTGGGTCACGCAGTCGATACATGGTTGCTTCCATCGACGCGCGGCGGCGGCGCAGTCATGAGCGGGACCATCCGAGCCGTTGTCGGGGTGTTGGGCCTCGCGATCACTGCCGTCGGTGCCGTCGTCGCACGCGTGGGGTTCGCTCGTCGTCGCGCTCTCCTGGCGAGGCTCCGGCACTACACGTCGTCCTGAGGCGCCCCCTGTCGTCTCCCGGACAGACAACCGTCCGAGTGGAGCCGACATCCGAGGAGGCGATGATCATCTTGGTATGCCGTATTTCCTCACGCTCCTTCCCGCGACCTTGCTTCAGCAGGTGTCGCTGGAGCCGGAGAGCAGTCACACGCTCTGCCGTGAAGTCGAAGAATCGAAGCCCTACAAGAAGACGCCCGCGAAGGGCAGCGCGCCAACGCCCAAGAGGCCGACGCCCGTTCCATCCGCAGCGCGGGTCGAACTGAGGCCGATCGAGATCCTCCAGACGCTGGGGCTAGCGATGTTGCCGCCGCGACACGTACAGCGGCACCTGGCTTCGTGGCAGTGGAGTCTTATCCGATACGGGTATCTCGTCGACCGCCTTTCCAAGCCCGGTGGACGCTTGGTCACTAATTCTCTTGTCGGTGACTACAGGCACCATCACATGACGGCGCTTTCGGAGGCGTTTGGTGTCGGCTGTGCGCTCAGTTACGCCCAGCGGTGGCTAAGGACCCAGGTGCCGCCCGGCACGACATTGCGCCTACCCATCGACTTCGACTATCTGGTCGGCCCCCGGCCCGTGCCACTACCCGGCCATGTGAAAGCCGCTCCCGTAAGCAAGGCAAACCGGCGCCCCGACTGCTTGCTGGTAGCTGACCACCCGAGTCGTGGGCTGAGACTGCTTGTCGTGGAGTGCAAGGGGACGAGTTCAGGTCGAGCAAGGGCAGTCGGCCAACTGGGGTCTGCGATGCATCAGCTCGAGGGCATCGTCTTCACTCATCCCGGCCAGCCTCCGGTGTCGATCGAGCGTCACGCCTATGCTGCTTGGGTGTCGAAGAGGGGCTCGGCTGTCGAGCTCTATGGGGTCGATCCACCCGAGTCCGGTGAGCCGTGGGTGCGACCTGACCTCCCGGAGAGGGACAAGCTCTACCGGCTTGACAAGGACGAGCACGGCAGAGTGGTGTTCGCGAGCCCGGCGGCCCTCGGCGGTCGGGCCCTTCGCTTCATCGCGGACAGGATGATCGCCTGGGCGGGCGCTGGAGACGGTGTCGAGGAAGCCGACATCAAGAGCTTGCGCCACGAGGAATCTGCCTTCGGGGATTTGGTCGGCGCGAACTCCTCACTGAGCTTTCCCGACGGCGACATGGTCGAAGTCTTCACCGGCGGCCTGGTACAGGGCCCTGAATGCAGCCCTCGATCCTGACCGCGACCGAGCCGCGGCAATGAGGGCGGAGATCGCTCAAGCCATCAGGGCCGCTGAGTCCCAACGGCTGAACGACAACGAAGACCCCGAGCAGGTCGCATCCGCAATCAACGACGACGGCCTTGTTCTGCGCATCAGAGTCCTCAAGAGCCAGGCCCCTCGGTGGCAAGGCCCGGCCGCTCTCTCATAAATGCGGTAGGTCTGCCGCGTACAGACAGTTGCCTGAGTGGACGGGGGCGGCAGTCGGTCGAACATAAGGCGAACATTGGCGGGCTTGGCCCTGGCTGCCCTTCCGTTCGGCCTGGGGGCGGCCGAGGCTGGGCTGCCAGGCTGACAGGGCGTTGTAGACGGGGGTCAGGGTGGTGCCGGTGATGTGGCCTTCCTCGCCGACTTGGATGTGCTCGAAGATGGCGCGGTTCATGATGCGTCGCTCCATTTCGGTGCCGTCGCAGTAGACCTCGTAGGGCGTCTCGATACGGCTGAGCGCTAGCTCCAGTGCGGCTTGGAGGTCATCGAGTTGGGCGGTGGCGGTGGCCTGGAGGTGTTTGGCGGCGCGGCGCTCGTCCTTGAGCTTGGTTTGCTCGGCGGCGAAGACGTCCTCGCTCACGAGGTCCTTGTAGAAGAGTTGCACCAGCTTTTCCTGCTTGGCCTCGATCGCTTTCAGCGCGCGTTCGTGGCGTTCGGCCTCTCGCTGGACGAGTCCGGTGCGCTCGGTTAGCTCTTGGCGTAGCTCAGCGCGGATCTGCTCCTGCACCTGGGGGTCGAGCCGCAGCGTGCGGTAGAGCGTGAGGACTCCGTCCTCGACGGTCGGTACCGGGGAGTGGCCGCTTGAGCACTGGGTTTTGCGGCGGCGGACAGCACGGTTGTTGCAGCAGAAGTACTCGTACTGGCGTCCTGAGCGGCCGCGGTGGCGTCCGTAGAGCAGCCGGCCGAGACATTCATCGCAAACAACGGTCCCACGCAGGTAGTGGCGATGCTTCTGCGGGCGTTCGCCTTTCTGGTTGGCCGCGGTGAGCAGTTCCTGCACCTTGTCGAACGTGTCTTCGCCTATGAGCCGGTCGTGCTTGCCGGCGTAGCGTTGGCTGTTCCAGGCGACGATCCCGATGTAGTAGGGGTTGCGCAGCATTGCGTTGATGCGGTTGGCGCCCAACGGCCGCTCGGGGTATCGTCGGGTGCCTCGGCTGCGGAGTCCCTGTTCCTCGAGGTGCGCTGCGAGACGATGCAACGGCCATTCTCCGGTTGAGTAGAGCGTGAACGCCAGTTTCACCAGCGGGGCGCGTACCGGGTCGACGATCACGCTGCGGATGTCCTGCGCTCCGATCAGCTCCCGCTTTGAGAGGTAGCCGATCGGTGGCTTGAACGGCGTGCCGCCCTGTTCGTGCTTGCGGCGCAATCCCTTCATGATCTCGGTGGCAAGGTTGTTGGAGTAGTACTCCGCGAAGGTGGCGAGCATCCCGTGCATGAGCTGCCCTGCCGGGGTGTCGTCTATGTTCTCCGAAGCCGACACCAGTTTGATGCCCATGCCGACGATGCGCTGGTAGAGCGTGGCGTCATCCAGGCGGTTGCGAGCGAGGCGGTCGACCTTGTGGACGATCAGGTACTGGACGCCGAGGCTAGGCAGCTCTTTGAGCATGTGCTGCAAGACTGGGCGGTCGTCGCTCTTGGCGGACTCGGCACGCTCTATGTATACCTTGGCGACCTTCGCGCCCCGGCTGGCTGCCTCAAGCTCGCAGGCTTTGACCTGCGCCGGGATGGAGTAGCCATCCTCGTCGCCGTCGCGGCCGAGCTGGCCGGTGCTGGAGACACGGACATAGATCGCTGCGGCCTCCGTTAGCTCAGCCTCGAGGCTGGGTTGGTTTGATTTGGTTAGGGTTTGTGGCATGTATCTCTCCTTCCTATGGTTAATTTGGCTTAACGATTTTCCCGTTAAGTCCTGAGTTAAGCAACCTGTTCATTGGTAGTGCGAGCCGGTCAAGGTGTGAAACCCCGACCGGCCCGCTGTGATTCACTTCAACGCCTCTAGGCGTTCAGTGATGGCCTTCTTCCTGTCGGTGGCGCTGCCTTTGAGCGCTTCGTACTCGGCCTTGGCCTCGTCGGCCCTGGACTTGGCTGTCTCGACCTCCCGGTCGATGGAGGCAATCGCTCGTTCGAGCGCTGCCCTTGCGTCGGCCAGTGCGTCATCGGGCGTTGTCTCCCGGCGGCGGGTACGCGCGGGTTTGGCATTGTCGCCGCCCTCGAGCTTCTTCTTGTGGGAGTAGTACGACCCGCGAACCGAGTCGTAGGGACGGCCGGCCTCGTCGGCCAGCTGCTTGAAGGCGTCTGCCTTCTCGGTGCCGGAGGCGACCATCGCCTCGATCCGGTCGTAGACCTCTTGAGCCTTCGTTACTGCCATGAGACATCTCCTTTGGGTTGAATGGCCTTGGCGGCAGATAGAAAGGCGCGTGCCCTTCCATCCGCCGTAGAGCCGTCCAGCCCTCACGCGGACTCCTTCACGGATTCGTGCGCCCAATGGGTGATACGCGCGCAGGCAACGTCCACGTACTTGGGTTCCCGCTCAATGCCGAGGAACTGCCGTCCTTCAAGTACCGCCGCCGCCCCGGTGCTTCCGCTCCCGCAGAACGGGTCAAGCACGATCCCTCGCTCTGGTGTGACGAGTCGCACCAGCCAGCGCATCAAGTCGATCGGCTTGACGGTGGGATGAACGTTGGCGACCAGGCGCGGGGGATGGTGATGGCCGTTGTAGAGTTTCACCGACTGCGTTGGTAGCTGCTCGCAACCGGCCTCACGTTCACGCCGCGAGGTCTTGGCGGAGTAGAACATTCGGCTCAGGCTGTCGTGCTCGCGGTCGATCAGAGGCACCGGGCAGCCCGCCGCACAAGAATCATCCAGACAATCCGGGGCGTGGGAGAGCGCCAGATTGGCGGGCCAGTACCCACGCTGCGTCTGCGGACTGATGATCTTGCTCGCCTCGATGTTCAGCGCTCCGGTACCCCACTCCGCCAAGTTGCGCGGTGTCGTACCCGCCAGCGGGGCGCGGGCCAGCAGGATCGGCTCGTAGGCCGGTTTGAGCGCGGTACCGAGGCCACCGGGCAAGCGCCGGGACTTCGGCATCCCTTGGGCATAGAGCCACATCAGCAGGTCACGGATCTCCAGCCCCGCCTCCCCGATGCCACAGGTGAGCAAATGAAAGGTGCGGGGAGCGCCAAATGCCACCATGTACCCGCCGGGCTTGAGGACCCGCGCAGCTTCGCTGGCCCACACCCGCGTCCAGCGAGCGAACGCCTCCCCGTCGCCGAGGCGCTCACCGTCACGGCGGACCGCCTGGCGAATCGCCGTCCCGTCCCAGGCTTCCCCGGCGAACGCGATCCCGTAGGGCGGGTCGGTGACGATCGCATCCACGCAGGAGTCCGGGAGCTTCGCCAGTGCCAGCAGTGCGTCGGCCTCGAGCAGCCGCCAGCGCTCGGTGCTGTCGGAGTAGATCGCGGGCTTGCGCGTGCTCACGAGCTCGCCTCGCTCGCAAGGAGATCCACGACCCGATCCAGCAGGCAGACGGTAAACAGCCGCCGCGCCTCGGCTGGCTGGCGATCGAGCACCCCGGTGATCTGCTCGGCGCGCTGCTGGTCGGGCACCGCCCACAGCACTCGCGGGTAGGTCCCATGCTCGCGCTGTTCGCGGCCTGAGTGGTAGTGCTCCAGGTAGCGGACGGTCTTGCGGGCGATGGTGCGCCCGGACTCACTGGCAAGATCTACCTCGATCGCCCACCTGTCTTCAAGGTGATCCCCAGCACCCGCCCCACCGACGCCGACGCGAACGAACAGGTCCGGCTTGAGCGTCCGCTGCACGCCGCCGACGCCGGGATAGCTGCGCCAACACCGCGGCTCTTGCTGTGGCGTCTCGATCAGCTCCAGCACGCCCGCTCGGGCTGCTTCGAGAAGTCGCAGCGCCAGCTCGGTCGTTGCCAACGTGTGCGCTAGGTGCAGGGTGCCGGGAGCTTCCACGCGTGGGCCGTAGATGCCTCGGGCCGCGAGCAGCCGTGTTCCGGCGCGGCCGACTCGGTAAACCAACCCCTCGCTGCCGGTGCGTATCCCACCGATACGGCGCGGCAGCGTCTCAAGCACCCGCCAGCCCGTCAGGCGCTTGAGGGCGCGACGCCCCGCCCGCGCCTGGCTACTCATCGGGTCAGTGCTCTGCCAGAACGCACGGATGAGCTGCTGACCGGAGGCGAAACGGCTCTCATGGACGAAGCTCAAGAGCTCCCGGTCGCGGTCGCTCAGCTCAGCAGCCACCTGGTGGAGGCGGTCAGCGGTGAGGTAAAGGGACTGAGAGGAGACAGAACCTTTCGGCGTCGAAAATCCGCCGGAAGCCGTACCAGCCCTAGCGACTGCTGTGCTCTGACTCAACGTCCCTGGTCGAGCGACTGGACGGGTCATGAAGCCCTCCCGGTACGCCCCGGACGCCGCTCCTCAGACGCCTCATCCGCCGGCACCGACGGAGCTGGCACGGGTGACTCAGGCGCGGCCGGGTCGCTGCCGTAGAGGCGAGCCGAGCGGTCACGGATCGCCTCGGCCTGCCCGGTCTCCGGCGGCAGCGGCTGGGTGTGGCCGGTGACCACAGAGACGGCGCTGCCTGCTCCGGTGCCAACGCGGGCACAGACTTGGTATTGGCTGAGAGCCATCAAGTCGCTAGCGGTGAAACCCGGAAGCTCCCGCGCGAGCGTAGGTGCTTCTCCCGCTCCCGCCCTGAAGCTCACCATCGTTGCCAGATTTCCTGTCAAGGCAGACCGCGTAGGCTCTCCAATGCGTCCCAAGGTCTGCAACGCCACCGCGAGGCCAGCACCCAGCCCTCGGGCGCGCTCGGCGAGCAGCTCCACGCCAAACGGCGTGCCGTTCGTGAGCGTCGCCAGCTCGTCCAAGTAGAGACAGACCAAGTGGCGTTGCTCCGGCCGCACAGCAACCCGCGCCTCAATCGCGCTCCAGATCACATACATGAGCGCTGCGCCGACAAAGGTCGCTCCGGCCTCACTCAGCGCCGTGCCGGGAGCCAAGCTCACCAGCAGCCACTTACGTTCGCGCAACAGCCGGGCGATGTCGAGCTTGGGCTCCGGGCTCGCTAGGATCGCCCGCACGCGCGGCCGCGCCAGCAGCGTCATCACCCTTGCCATCGGAGCCTGGACATGCTCGGCTCTGGCGGTCGGGGAAAGAGCGAGGTAGCCCTGCCAGGACGAGACCAAGTAGGGGTCAGACAGACGGGCGATAGCGGCGTGCAAGTACGGCTCGTCGTAGAACAAGCGGCCCATACTGGCGAGCGAAGCGCCGGGTACCTCGCTGAGTGTCCGGATCGCCAAGCGACCGTAAAAATCTGAACGGACTCCCCATACGCCGGCAAAGATCGACTTCAGCGTTCCCGTGAGGACATCTGCGCGCGCGTCGGGATCGCCGCCTGACAAGAGTGCGACCCCAGGGACGGGGCGTGACAGATCTCCGCCATCGAGCACAACGATCCGGTCGGCGTGCTCCGGCTTGATCCGTCGCAGAACCGAATCAACGAGATCCGCCTTCGGGTCGATGACCACCCCGGCAAAGCCAGCCTCAATGTCGCTGAGGATGGCGTTAGCCAGCAGCACGCTCTTGCCCACCCCGCTTGGCCCGATCACGGCCATGTGGTGGCGAGCGGCCTCGGCCGAAAGAGCCACCGGACGAGCGCCGCGCGCGTCACGGCCGGTGAACAGGACACGGCCGCTCCGGGCAACCCCAGGCGGTACCAGCAGCTCGCGAGAGCCGACCTCCACACCCGGCACAGGCTCACCGAGCGGCAGGCCGAGCAACGGAGCGATCTCCGCCACCGACAGCCAGCCCGAGGACCGGCGCACCTTGGGAAGCGCGGCCAGGCTACGGCCACCGCGATCCGAGGTCACACGGATGCCGCCAAGGACGCCGCGACGGCTGCGCAGCATGTTCTCGATGTGCGCGGCCAGCTCCCGCGCCCGGCCGATCGTCGCGGCGCGGATGAGTGCCAATCCGCTGACGCGGAATCCGGGGGAAATCGCCCTGCCCTGCAACGCCCGCTCGATCTCCCGTTGCCGCAACGTTGGGTTCTCCACCTGCCGCCTGGAAGGAGCACGACCGGGCGACAGCGCCCAGCGAATTGCGACTTTCTCGCTGGCTCGAAGTCCAGCGAGGCCGGTCAGCAACGAGCGTGAAGCCGAGACGACGTTATCCGCCTTGAGAATGCTCGTCGGGACGAACAGCCGCAGACTCAAGCTGGCAGCTTCACTTGGTGGCGGCGGGGCGTCCGCCAGACGCAGACTCGGAATGACGCCGGTCAGCGTCGAGCGCACCGATTCACAGGCTGCCTGCGGTACGAGCAGGCTATGAGTAATGGAGCCTTCGGTGGCTAGGATTTCGGCAACCAGCTCGATGGTGTACGGCAACCCGGCTAGGTTTTCCCAGGCGGCAGCTACTTGAGCTGCTTCCAGGTTCATCGGATACCGGGTAGACAGAATTACCCTGGAAGCTCTCATCCTTTCGGCTTGCTTATGTTCAAACGCGGCAATCCCCGCGATCATGGTTGCGCCACCCCCGGCTGCGACCAGGGAGAGTAGATCAGCGTTCATGGCCGCCCTCGCTCTCCCGACGCTTAGCTTTCTGTCGCGCGGCCTGCTCGTTAGCCCTGCGTTCCTTAAGCAATCTTTTGGCTTGGAGCCACAGCACCAAACTGAGCATTTCTACATCCTCACCGCTGCCCTCGGTGCGTCTGACCCCTTTGACCTTAATACGACGTGTTTTCGCCATTAGATAATTCCTCCTTTCGTTTAGTTGCTCAAATGTCACCTCCATGAGTTAGTTAATGTTCGGTATCTGTTCGGTATTGAACCTCCTGAGTATTGATCAACTGAAATAGATGAGTCAAGGACTTTCTATGGATCGCCGGGAGTGAACCCGGCTGTGCTTTGAGGGCGAGACAGGTCCACTATTAGGAGTTACCTCGGCCCGGTCAGCCACCACACGCAGCGCAGCAGAGCCGCGACAATGCCGGCAGCCACAATCGGCATTACCAAAGTACCGGCGAGGGCTATCAAGGCGCGGCTGCTTGCCGCGATCACCACCAGCCAGACGAGTCCGAGTAGCGCCGCTTGAAGCAGTTTGGTCACTAGTGCCTCACCTCCACCGCGGCGCCCTCGATGATGTCCGGGTCGTCGTAGGCGTAATGCTGAGCGCGGCTGGCTTGCAGCATGTCGTGGACGGCCGCCCGTCTGATGCGGCGGATGGCTTGTTCGGCCCGGTACTGCTCAAGGCGCAGCCTTCGGCGACGACGCACGCGACGGCGCACCTTGCCGACAAGCTCGGCGACAGAGATAGCGAAGAAGATCACTAGGCTCACCCCGCCGCAGACGAGCAGCGGGGTGAATATGTGGATCAGGCGGTGGAGGATCATCAGAAGCCCCGGCCCGTTCGAGCGACGACCTTGCCCATCGCCACACAGGCGGAGTCGGCGAGGTGGCCGAGCCGTTTGGCGGCGTGCGGCGTGTGCATAACGAGCGCGACCTCCAAGCTGCTCAACGCTGAGGCATTGAGCAGGGCCGTCTCTGCGACATCGGCGATGGCGTCCAGCCGTGCCGATTCCCGTGCCGCCAGGACGGAGCTGGCGGCACGGGTCAGTGTGATCTCCTTGGCGGCTCGACGCTCGACCCTTGTGAGGCCGACCGAGCGGGACGAGGCGAGGACGGGATGGGCGGCCATCACGCCTCGCCTCCCGGCTCCTCGTCAACGAGCTGGGCGACCCACTCGGGGTCAATGCCGTGCTCGAACGCTACCCGCTGGATCGCTTCGGGCTTGCTGAAGCCGAGCGACATGTAGTGCTTCACGTCACGAGTCAAGACCGCTTCTACCTCGAGGAGCGTTATGAGGCGGGGCATTGCGCAGACCTCCTTGGTTGGCGCGTCCCAAGATGGGTATCGGGGCGCGTTGCTTGGCGTATCGGGAGGCAAGCTAGAGGTGGCCGTGCGAAATAATTGGACGCGATTTGTCCAGCGCCAACCCAGCCACGCCTTCTGAGCAGCTCGGTGACGAGCTGTATGACCTCATGCAGGGATCTGACGGCGCGAGCGTCGATGCCATCCAGCGCAAGCCGCGCCTAATGAGCTTGACCCGCGTCCAAAGCGGATCACCGTCGGTGGATACGCCCAACCCAACCGCCGAAGCCACCGCGCTCAGGGCGCGGGAAGTCCTCAACGAAGCCACCTACGATCTCGTCAAGCCGCCATCAGAGCGCGAGTTCGTTGACGACACGGACCTTGGTGCTGCTGCTCGCTGCTTCCTGGCACTTGAGCGAGGCACCGAGGCGCTAGACCGCAAGGATCGCCGAAAAGCGGCGGCGCTTTACACCGACAAGTCGATTCGTGCGATGGCAAAGACTCAGACTCGTCCCTACCGGCCCAGCCATGAGCGGAAACTAATGGGCGCTCTCGCCGCCAAGCTCATCGAACGAGAGGTCGATGCCCTCGCACAGCGCAGCACCCGCGAGGGCGCTCAACCTCCTGATAACGAACCTTGGCTGAGCTGCGTGCACGAGGCTTGGACCGTTGCTCGTGCCCTCGACCATTTCTTCTACGGGCTTGATTGGGGACCGGAAGGGGAAGACGACGACTTCCTTGGCCCCGAGGAAAGCGTGGAGCTGTTTGTAAAGCTGTTATGTCTTGTAAAGACGCGAGCTGAAACGGATGGCTTCCGCGCGAGTCAGTCGGAAGCCATGCGTCATCTCACACCGACGTGGATTCCGCCCTTTCGGTTCGTGGACACCATGCGCAAAGCATCCCCCTTTGACCAAGAGACACTACAACGTCTAGCCCAAACCAAAGCAGGGATGCCCACTATCTCTTCCAACGATCTAGTTAAGTCCTGGGAAGGCTGGATATATTCATGTCGATGCAATCGGGAGAAGCCGGACCGGACGTGCGACGTACATACCTTCCGCAGCGCCCTCGAAGCTTATATCGAGAATCTCGCTCAATGCTGGACTGAACTACGAGACCCCTACGCCGACCTCCGTTCACACGGAATTCACCGTGCACCCGATGAAATCCTTGATTACTACGCGCTACGTATTCCAGTTGACACAAGCACAGATAATAGTGTATAATAGCAAATTCACTGGTGAGCTATCTCACGGGCACGCCTGCCCACACCACTGCTGGCAGGTGCAACCCGCGAGATAGGAGATTACCGTGAAAAGACTTGGTCAGCGGCTTGCCGGCCGCACCGTCAGCGAGACAAGCTACTGGATAAGCGAGTACCTGTGCAGCTCGATCGCCCACCGCACGACGTGTGAAAAGCTCAACGCAGCAGCAGCAATTGCCGCCGTTCAGACACTCGACGTGACAAGGCTGGTGGAGATCCCCGAGGCTCGTCTTCCGGACTTGATCCGACACAACCTCCCGGCATTTACAGCCGCAGAGTGGCAAGAGGTCTTGGCCCTCGCCAGAGACAACCGCGAATGCATCGAGGATGGCCTACAACGCTGTCCCGAATGGGAGCACCTACGACGCACCGCCATCGCCTGACCGGACCGCCCTCCCCAGTCCGCAACTGACGTCCACAAGCCCGCCCCCGATAAGCCCTTGCTTATCGGGGGCTTATCGTAGCTGCGCGCCGGAAATCTGGCGGATGCCCCACAGCCAGGTTCGAGTAGTCGCGTCATCGCTTCGCTCGACAGAACGTCCGACAGAGATGAGGCGCACAGTGGCGGGCCGGCCACACCTTGACCCATCAGGCCACGCAGCCCTAGCCTGCCCGGCTCCATAAACCAAAGCGGCCCCGGCACGGGTGAAGACCGTACCGAGGCCCGGACACAAGGAGTCGTGACTCCCCATGCCCGCATCCAAGCCTACGCCTGCCGAGCTGCCCTCGAATGACCTGATCCTCGCCGCGATCGAGCGAGCTATCTGCCACCGAGGCCGAAACGAACCCGCCGAGTCACTCAGCAGCATCAAGGAACACTTGGGACTCCCACACAACGGCTGGACGACCCTCCAGCTACGCCCCAAACTCGAGGCGCTCCAAACCGCCGGCCTGATTGAGAAGTCCACCCGCCGCCGCCGCGACGTATGGGGACTCACGACCAAAGGACGCAAGCGACTCGACGCTATACGAGCCGAGATCACGCTGCCCGAGTCCCCACAGCACCAGAGATGGAGCGAAGCCCGCACCGCCGCCAGCGAGCGGATCGCCGGGTTCCAAGCCGACGTCCAAGGCACACTCGACGAAGCCATCGACCTGCTCGACGCAAACCGCGGGGCCAACTCAGCCGCATGGTTCGAGCTCAGCGACCGCCTGCACGACACATGCCGGCGCCTCGCCTCAGCCACCTACTGCCTACGCGAGTGGCAGGAGCCCGACGACTCCGCCGTCGACATAGACGATGCCCCATACAGACAGACAGGGAGGCGCCACACACGCGGATGGTACCGCGACTGACTGAACAGTCGCACACCGCCGATTGTGCGGCGCGAGCCTACGGCGTGGAGCGGTCAGGTCCTGCGAAAACGCGGTCCGGTATCATCCCCGGAATTAGTCCGATTCTTGGATTTCTACCAAATGGGGGGCATGCAATATGGGCGAAACCACACAGCTCGTTCTTCCTAGTCAGCAAATATGGGTACTAATGATTGGAGCCGTAGTACCGCTCGCGACGTATTGGATCAACAATAGGGCGCACTGGAAAAACGAGCAGGCTAAGGCGATCGCCCTCGTCGTTGTAGCGGGCGTCGCCGGTGTCGGCTATACGGCGCTAGCTGGAGGTGTACATGGGTTCACCGACTTCGCCGAGCAAGCATTTACGGCGATTTTGTCAGGCCTGTTTGCGCACAACATCTTGTGGAAGCCTTCCGGCCTTAACCTCGTGTTTGGCGCCAATCCCCCAGGGGAAGAAGTGAGCATCAGACGGCTGGTGCCGACCGAATCCGAGCGTCAGAAGCACTGAAACAACGCGCGCTTGCGTTTGGTCCCGAACAGCCATGCGCGTCTCTTCACCACCGAACGTGCCGGTCGAGTCGTGCTGCGGCCCACTCCCGCGGCCGGCTCGTCCCACGACACGGGTGGGCACTGAGCTCAACGACGTCGAATGCCGCTTGTGCGACCTGCTGCGCCGGACTCTCGCCACGGTGATCCATGAACTAGAGTGAGCTAGACGTGGCGAAGGCAAAACAAATCCTAGACATTCGGGTCGTCAATTGCGGCGGTCTTCGCGACCTCATGAGCGAGCTTGAGTCGTCATTTCTAGTGGACGCGCTCGGGCTGTTTCGCAATCGCCAGGATTTCGGCCGCGGTACTCCCCGTGCCAAGGTAAACCTAGTACGCGCATATAAGGCATCTGACTTCTACGCCGCTGCGTTTAGCGATGCTGACGTGCTCCATATCGTAGGGCATTCAACTGGGACCGAGTTGGATGTCGGAGTTGCAAGAAAGCGCGTGATCGCCGACCAACTAGCGCAGGAATCAAATCGGGCCGGATGCAAATTGCCACCGATCATCGTCAGTACCGGATGCAAGTTTCAGAGCGAGGCATGGCGAGATGGGTTCAAGGCGGCGGGTGCACGGATACTCATCGCTAGCCAGGACAACGTGACCCCCGCGGCCCTCACTGCGTTTGACATGGCGTTCTATTCAGCGCTGCTCGCACAGGTCCGCAAGGGAAAGAGCCTTCGGACACGTGTGAAACTTTCGTTTACTCTGGCGGACAGGCACTATCGAGCGATCCATGCCAAAGGCACTCCGTTTGCGAGGTTTGAACTTGTAGCTCTCTAGGGCTTCAGAGCTTGTACTTATCGCGCCGCTTGCGGAAGGCCTCCTCGCCACCGTCCAGCAGCTCGCAGGCATGCTCGCGGATACCACGCGACGGAAGAATGAACGGCGAGTCGTTCTTGGCTTGACTGTGATCCAGTGAGCCAGTGAGGTAGCCGAATTCACGCTCATCTCTATTCTTGCGATCCGCCCCGTGGCGATTCGCTACGATCACCTGCTCTGAGTCGGCCCCAATCACTAGGTTGGCATTGTGGCTCACCATGATGATTTGCCGCTCTTTCTTTCGCTCCATCAGGTAACCGACTAGAACGTCGTAGATCGACCGACTATCGAGGTCGTCCTCGGGCTGGTCGATGAGCAGCGGCCAAGCATCATCAGACTCATTCAGTATTAGAGTCAGCGCGAATAGGGCTTGCTTGCCGGGCGTCATCGACGACGCTTTGAAGCCGCCGATGCGATCGCCTTCAAGCTCGCCATAGAATCTGGTCTCCGGCGTCAGCGTCAAAACATCAGCCGCTAGTTGCGCTTTGTCCTCGCCTTGTATCACCTTCTGTTGCTCTGACCACAAGGCTTCAAAGAGCGCGCCGGGAGAGGAGTGCGCATCCTGAATTTTGACATGCTTGGTGTCGCGATCGATTAGCGGTCCGCGCTCGTGCTTGTTGAAGCGTTCAGCCAAAGCCGCGAGGGCCGCGGATGAGAACTCCTGCTCGAGACCAAATCGCATCAGGTCGAGGCTGTGTTCCTTCGCCGAGAACACTGCTTTTAGCTGCTTGAGCGCCGCATCGCGGCGAGCGAGTTCGGCGCTGACTTGCTCAACTCGTGTATCACGCTGCTTGACGACTTGAGTGATCTCGGTCTCCTGTGTAGCGATCTCCTTGAGAGCGTCGTCCTGTTTTTGCTTGCTTTTGACGAGCGCCTCAATCTCAGCGTTTGCGGCGTTCTTCGCGATTAGGGCCGCGTTATCGGTCCTGAGCCTCGTGCTATCTGCCTTCAGTTCCTCCTTGTCAGAGTCCAAGGTGACTTGGTGGCCGACGAGCATCTCCTCAAGCTTCGCCGTAAGCTTGGTGACGGCCTCGGAGTTCGCAGCTTGTACCGCGGACACAATTGCAGTCGGTAGCTCGGAGAGGTTTGGCGTCGCGTGAACCTCAAGCCTTACGCCGGTCGCAAGGACATACGAAGCGTCGGCTTGTCGCGCTATATAAGGCCCAAGCTTCGTCGAATCCTCGTCAATGGCTCTGAGTCGGCCGTCGATAGTCCCCAAGCGATCGACCAGGTTCTGGTAGTCGGCGCTCTCCTGTGCGGTGAGCGATGAGTCGGCACGGAGCTTTGCTATTTGGTCGACTAGGTTTGACTGCGTCTCCGTGATAGCCGCCTTGTCGCCTAGCTCGCGGAGTGCACGTTGCGCTTGGCTGAGGTTGGCGGATAGCTGGAACCAGGCAGCCGCAGAGCTACGAATCGCCTCATTGGCTCCGTCTACTTCAAGCCGGACCTTGCGATGCGCTGCCTCAAAAGCTGGGTCCAAGCGGAAGATTGTGGGCTCGATCTTCGCAGTGATCTCGTCGGCACGCCCACTCAGGGCATAAAGGGAGTTCTGCGGAATGTAGATGACGTGCCCTGAGTGCTCGGCCGACGCACCCCACTCGACTACGCACTCGATGTGCTTTACGAAGTCCCACGTGATGCCCGCCGCTGGACCGAGCTTCTCGGGCTTGAGTAGTGGTTCCACAGCGCGCTGCTGACGTTCGGTGTCGATTGGGTCGACGGCATGAGCCATGTACGCGAGAAGAGCGGACTTCCCCGATGAGCGGCTTCCGATGATCGAGACCAAGTTTTGGTTGAACTCGATTGTCTCGGGAAAGTCATCTGTTCCACTGAAGTGGACGGCGGTGATGACCTTGTAAGGCTCCTTCGCGTCGGGTTTGGTTGGCTGAATGCGAACACGCTCCGCAGGCTCGACCAAGGTCTGCTGCAGCCCCTCAAAGGTAGGGTCCGCCTTCACCCACGTGATCGCCTTGCTGCATCCGGGCTCGTCTACCGCCTTTCCTAGCCAGTCACTAATCTCGGTCTGTGAGTGTGCATCCGATCCGCCGAAGACCGGCTTGGCTACTGCGGTCAGACCTTCAGCCTCATATCTATCTGCCTGCAGAAAGAAGTCCCGGTTGGACGCGCTGCCGAAGAGCGCCTGGCATTGTCGCTCAATCTCGTCGGCGATCTGACGCTTTCGGGCCTGGTCGTCAGCTCGAATTCCGTCGTTGTTGGCCGGGACAAAGAGCAAAACGCTGTCGGCAGCGTGCTGGGCATCGCCAAAGACCTCCTCTACCGCCTTCCTTAGACCGTCTCGCGAAACGGTCGCACTCTCGAAATCCGACTTGGAGCTGAGCTCACTGCACGTCAGTTTGCGTCCATCTCCGGTCGTGTGCTGCACGGCCAGCTTGGAAAGGAAGCTGTCGATCTTGGTCTTCTCGACGTCGGGCCGAAAGATCGCATGGATATGCACAAGCTCGGTCGCCTTGTTCACGCTCTCGTTAAGGCGCAGCTCCAAGTTCGGGAAGAAGACCTTCTCGGTGTTCGGGTGCCGCTCTTTGTATCGAGCCGAAAAGCCAAAGAACGAGTCCAGCGAGAAGTAGTCAGTGATGCCGACGACCGCGACATCCGACTTCTCGATGGTGCCGCAGAACGAATCCCAATCTGGCGGATCGCCGAATTGGTCGTTGAACTTGGTTCCGGGCGCGTGAACGTGCAGATCCCACTTCCTCCATTCTGAACCTCGCTGATAGAGGCGCACGTTAGAGCGCCAGCGACCGGTGGTCGCGGCAGTAGAGCGGATGGCTCGAATATCTCATGTTGGTCTCCATTGAGGCCAGTGTCCCACAGCCTGACGGAGCCGTAAATCCCGAAAGGCGGAAAATGGGAACCCAACTGGAATCGAGCCCGTGGTTGATGCCGCTCATCGAAGCAACACACAGTGAGCGTCGGAACTATGAACCGTTGCCTAACCCACCCCTCGTGCAGCCCTTCGGGTCAAGGGCCATGTCAGCAGAACGCGGCGGCTATCGCCCGAGTAGCGCCTGTCGGGTGTATCCGCCCACGGATTCGCCCCTACCCGCCCGCCGGATCGCCTCTGGCTATCGACCAGCGCTCGCCGCAAAGCCTCGACTCGTGCTCGACGGTTTAGTCTTGGCCTGCCAGCGTCCACGGAGCGAGACTCAAACCATGCGGCGGACCGCCAGCCGCTGTCCGCCGCCGACGTGCTTGCGCGCCATACTGGCCCATGAGATGCTCTAAACAGGAGGCATCCATGACACTTATGCGACTCGGCGAAAGCTGCCGCGCTTGGACAGCCACTGAGGAGTCCACATGAGTCTAAGGAAGGTGCAGCGGAATGACATCTTTCGCGCCGTTGAACATGCTGGCCTCTCCGCGGAAGAGTTCGACTGGGACCTTGGCGCTGACGAGAGCACTCTCCGGCACCGCCCGTCCGGGGCATATTTCGTTTTCGGAGGCGCCGCTGGAGCCTACGCCTCGCGCTACCTAGCGGGAGAGGGTCCGGTCGAAGAGCGGACGGGGTTGAGCCAGTATCGGCTGATGCAGCAGGTCGAGCTCTGGCTAATGCACGTCAAGCTAGACATCGACACCCCTGATTTGTGGGCTCAGCTTCAGGGCGAGACCGAGCTGCTTGGCGCTGTGTTCGATGAGGCCACCGAGAACACGCCACTCACCTCAGCCGAGCAACTAGCGATTGCTGGCCAGCTGAGAGAACTGAGAGACTACGTAAGCCGCACGTACTCGCTCTCAGAGGCGCAGACGCGACTCCTCGAAGACAAGCTCGATGATCTTGCCGCCGCGACCGGCCGCGTTGGTCGGAAGGACTGGCTCCTCATGGCCGCCGGGCTGATGCTCAGCTACGTCCTCGGGGCCGCGCTCCCTCCGGAGGCTGCACGAGACATTCTCGTGACGCTTCTCACGAGCATCGGGCACATTCTGGGGAGCGGCCCGCTGGGCCTGCCCGGTGGCTAGGCCAGAGTCCCTTAGTTGCGACCTCGGCTTTGCTGATCGGCTCTGCGGCCTGTCGTGGTTGGCGACACCATACGCCTAGTCGATCTTGGGGCCGAACCGCTCCTCATGAAGCCTCCGGATCAGAGGCCACGGAGATTTCGAGAACTTTCCCGCCATCCCCGGAGGGCGGGATGCGAAGCCGCATCTAGACCGCGCGCGTAGCCAATAGCGCTTCAATGCATGGCGTCGCTCGGCGGCCCGAACGAGTCAACGCCACACGATCACCGGGGGCGCGGACGTCCGCTGAAAGCCCCTACCCCGTAGGCGCCAACGCTTGGAGTTCTGCGAGGCTGAGTTCCGCGACAGGTGAGGCAGGATAGCGATACTTACCCCGCCTGGCTTCATCTGTAGCCGTATCGACCGTTATCTCGGTGACTTTACGACCCGTGGGGTCGCCGGTGCCGAGTTGGACGATCGCGTGGTCTCCCTGTGCTGTGGAAGGCCACAACCACTCGCGGGCTTCCTTCATCGCTCCTAGCCATGCACGCGCCACCGTCGGCGTGAGTACGACGTATTCATCGTCTCGGTGTTGTCTCGTCAGCGCGTAGATACCCCGAGGTGTTCTCAGGAGGTAGTAGTCGCCATCTTCACCGGCTTCGTAGTCGGGATACCGCCCCACGCCGCCGATTGGTCCGAGTTGGGCGACCAGGGTTTCGACGATTGATGAGGCAGCCCACAGCACGATCACTCCGCCGTACCGTTCGGAGTCAAGTGCATAGCTCAGGTGCGCGCCCGTGATCGGTTCGACCCCAAAGGCGCTCGCGTAGAATTCCTTGCCGTGGTGGTGCACGGCGATATGGCGCACGCATCCCTCCTGCCGGGGTTCAAGCCCTGAATCAGATTCGTAGAGCCTGTCGAAGGCCAACACAGCCCGCGCAGATACACCCAACTGTCCCTTCTCGTTCGCACATTCACCGTCCCAGGTCACGACCGGCGAGGATTCGTCCGTGACGGCGGCAGTAAGTGGCGCTCCTTGGGTTTCTGAGCTTGACTGACTCGAGTTCGGGGCAGGCTCAGTGCTGGAGGCGCCGCCTGATGTCGGCTTACGTTCGTGGCTCTTGGTCGACTTGCCGCTTGGAGCGTTAGACGGGTTGGTAGCCAAGCCGGCGGCCGAACCGAAGGAACAAAACACGGCAAGCAGCGCAATAAGCGGTGCCGCTCGCGAGTAGTACCTTACGGCCCTAACAAGCTCGTACTTGCTGAGCTCTTCTCGTTCTCGCCTCGCTTCGAGGGCGATCCACGTCCGACAGCGAGCTATCCACCGTCTTAGTCTAGACGTCTCGCCCTCGTCTTCGACTCCTGTGTGGTCAGTAGACGCCTCCTCGTCAACTGCCACGCTGGCTAGGGGTGCTATCGGTGCGAGCACCGGTCGTATGTTGCTGTCGAATCTGGCGCTGCATCGAGCGAGAACGATGAGCACCCCGGTCGCGCCGAGCGTGAGGAGCGGCTCCACGGGGGTGAAGTGGCACGCCAAAGATAGGGCGCTCGTCGTCACCACGCGTCCAACCGTGAACGGACGCAGGAGTACAGGCCGCATGGGTGCCCCCCGCCTAAGATGCCCGCGCCTGATCCAGCCGCGGAACTCCAACACAAGTCGGATCGTTGCCACAGCCATGCCGACTGCTACGACCTCCTGCATGAAACTCCAAATCTGGATGAGCCCGGCGAGATCGACGATGGCGGCGATGGCGGCGAGAATCGCCACGATGACAGGAACCGTCCCGCCACCGGGTCGGGGCGCTTGCGGCAGGTCACTCGATGAGGGGTCGAGCGCAGACATAGCCCGGAACGCATGGGAGATGAGGACCGCCGGCAGTCGCCCAAACGCGCCCCCGGTTAGCCCAGTGGTTGACTGGAAGCGGGTCAGCGAAGGGTTGCCGGTACCTCAGATTCCCATAGCGAGCCTCACGATCGTCAGGTTCTCGGAACGGCCACGAAAGAGATGTCCCACGATATCGCCCCTGGTTGACTAGCCAGTCAATAATGGGGGCCCTTCACGAAATCGTTACAAGGACCGGAGAGTCAGAGACGGCAGGAACATCGCCATAGGTCCAGAACATGGGCGCAGATCTTCTTCTCCTCAGATTGCCACCCGATGCTGGGCAACGGCCAGGATTTGCAGTGGTACGGTGGTCCTATGACCCCAAACCGAAGATGTTGACGATTATGGTGAACAATGTGTAGAATCGAGATATCGAGTAGCACACTTGACTTCTGCTCTACGTTGGGTTCTCGGGAAGTCAGAACGCGTGATCCACGAAAGAGAACGCAGACAGGCAGACCTCACCCCATAGAGCAGAGGCGACGCAGTTTGACTGCGCCGTAGCGGACTCCCGGCCATCGCGCGTGTTCGTGACGCCGGGAGTCCGCACTCCTATGCGACCGGCGAAGTTTACGGAACCTAACGGTCGGATAACCAGGGCAGATTCGAGTGGCGGAACTCCAAGATCGACTGGACGAAGCGCCTCTGCAGGCCGCTGAACAGGCCCGGCGCCCGAAGGCGCGGAGCCCCTCCTCTTCGATCACCGCTTTCTGGCGATGGAGCCACACCGAACCAAACGGTCTCGCGCGAGCACATTCCTGCGGGACCATCTGATTCCAGCTGCCTCGGACACCGAGACGGGCCGTCTGGCGAGAGCCGGGCTAATCCCGAGCGTCCGCGGCTCCGGCGTTCTTGCGTATGGCCTTGGCTGCTCGCCGGCGTACCTGCGGACCGACCGGCTCCAGCAGAACTCAAGCAAGCGATCCAGGCTGGGGCTGGGCTTCGCAGCTTGTCCCGATCTGTCCGGCAGTCGGAATGCGAACCCCGCTGCCCTCACAGCCGAGCAGCCAGTAGTGCCTCGATCAGGCGATGGACGCGATCATCGCCGTCAAACGCCGAAGGCCCAGCCCCCGGAGGGACTGGGCCGGTTCGACCTTCTGCCAAATGGTGGAGCCAACCGGGATCGAACCGGTGACCTCCTGCTTGCAAAGCAGGCGCTCTCCCAGCTGAGCTATGGCCCCTGGAGCCCAATTCTAGGGCGTTTATGGTCGCTGCGCTCCGTCCGAGCAGAGCCTATGGAAACGCTATGGAAACGCAGGGCCTATCGTCGCGTTCGCATTATGCTCGCGCTACAGCCCAGGACGACGACTTGGTGCATCGGGAGCGCGGACTAGCCTGGAGGGCCGAGGAAGGCTTCGATGGCCACCCACGTGGCGCTGTGAGTCCAGAGGTCCAAGTCGTGCGGTCATCCCAAAACGCTGAGCGGCGGTACGGTGGTCGCAAGCATGCGTTCTGTGGCCGCCCAGATCGACCTTCGACGGCTGCGTGCCCGGCGGGAGGAGATCCTGAGGCACGCCGCTGTGTGTTCGGCTCGATGGCGCGCGGCGAGTCGGGTGCGTCGAGCGACGTGGACCTCTTGGTCGAGATGGAACCAGGGCGCAGTCTGATCGACCTCGTAGGGCTATGGCAGGACTTGGAGGACATGCTTGGCACCCATGTCGATGTGCTCAGCGACGGCGGCGTGAGCCCGCATCTGCGTGAGCGTATCTACGCTGAGGCCGCGTCGCTGTGAAGGACGAGCGGTGCCTATCTGCTTCACGCCCTCGAAGCAATCGACGCGATCATGAGTTACACGGTCGATGGCCGCGAAGCGTTCTTCTCAGACGGCAAGACCCAGGATCCCGTCATCCGCAACATCGTCTGGGACCTGGTGGAGCGCGAACTGCCGGTCTTGCGCCCGCAACTGGAGAAGCTGAGCCAACGCTTGGCCGACCAGGCAAGCTCAGGGGATCGCCCGGCTTCCTGACGTGGGACGACCAGATAGGGAGACGCACGCCCGAAAAGCTCGCCCGCTCCAGCTGCCGGGGCACCGGCAGCTACTCGAACGAGAGTCGTTCCTGCCCGGAGATACCGCCCGGCGCCTGCTCCGCAGTGGCGTCGCTCGAGACCTCCCACTCGAAAGACGGCTCGTCAGGACCCCCTCCTGCCTGGCCACCTGCCGCCGGGCGCTCGTCGATCGGATCGGCACCCTCCCCGTCGGCCGCGTGCGCGTGTTCGTCCATCACGGCCTGCATGTCCAGCTCGGCGGTCTCCTGCCCGACGGTCGACAGATCGGCCGGCGCTGGATCCCCGGCAGCGTGCTCCTGGACAGCGTGCTCCTCGAAGTCCACGTCACCGACGACATGCTCGACACCCGCGACAGCTGCCTCGTCAGCCTCGAGATCGCCGCCCTGGTCGTCGCTCTCATCCGGGAACACGGGCGCGAGCGCGTCACGCTCCTCGCGCGCCACCATGCCTGGGTCGGCGCCGCGGCGCCGCTTGAGCTCCAGGTGTTCGCGTATGGCGTCGTCGAGCAGTCCCATGCCGCCGCCAAACCATACTGCGCGCGAGGCGACCCGTTCTACGACTACACTTCTTCGGCCGCGCGCGCCTCGGCGCCGGCCCACCCGCACGGGGCTATAGCTCAGCTGGGAGAGCGCCTGGATCGCACCCAGGAGGTCGGGGGTTCGAGTCCCCCTAGCTCCATCGACAATTCACCTGCTAGATCGCGGTTTTCACAGAAGCCGGCGGCCTAGCAGCGGTGGCCACGGAGGGCCGTGACCACGATTTGTGCCCGGTTGTGCCAGTGAGGCATCATTTGCGGGTCGAGGGTGCGCCGGCCGGGCAAAGGACGCTGGCCAGTCGGCCGCTCGGGATAGGCGCCCGGCCAGGGGTCCAATCATGCGAGCCCGGGCACCGCAGCTATAGACCCGGGCTGCAACGTCGAAGCCGACTCCGCGGAGCGTCGGGAGACATCCATGAAAGGGCGGACAAGCGTCGTGGGACGCGCGCTGCCGGTGGCGTCTATCCATGTGAGGGAACAACGGCGGCCGAAGCCTGCTGAAGCCACATCCCTCCAAGCGAATCGTTGCAGCCCGTCGCCACAGCCTTGATCGAGCGCTATCCGCAGCCAGCGAGGATACCGCCGCAACGATCCGAGTAGAGAGCCCGCGCGAGCCACCAGCGCCCGCCGGCCGGCCTCCGCCGCGGATTGCTGCGGCCTCGGGCGCCCAGACTCGAACACCGACGCGCTCCACCGTCAAGCAGCTCCTGTGAATACTTCCTCGCTCTTGGCATGCTCGGTGACTTTTCCCTGCGCAGGGAAAACCTGGCATTGAAGTTCTCCGTCAAACACAGGATTGCCCAAGGACTACGCTTGGCATAGCGCGGCGGCGGCAGATCGAACGCAACCGCGCCGCCGGCGCGCCGAGAACCGATCGACACAGTCAAAGGCGTTGGGACCGACAGTGGTGGGTGCAAGTGCCGGCTTCCGCTGGGCGGCGGAATCCGATTCCCCAGAATCCCCGTTCCCTGTATGCTGCGCCCAAATCGGTAGATGCGTTAGGGGGAGCATGCCAGGATCTGGACCAGCTCGAGGCGATGTCACGGCTTTGGCAAGCCCCGACTCAAGTGGACCGACAGACTCGACGGGGCAGCTTGGGCCAACCCGGCGGCTGGTATCGACGCGAGATGAATCAGCACTCGACACAAAGCTGTGTCCCGATTGTGCGGAGGAGATCAAGACAGCCGCAGTCGTATGTCGCTTTTGCAGCTACCGCGTCGACGAGCTCGCTCGAGCCGACCAGATCACGCCGTCAGGCGGCCGCACGGCCATACGACCAACACCAAGCCGCCGATATCGTGGCCCGCGGCGCGTCCTCACCAGTGGGGCGATCGCGCTCATAGTCGGTTTCCCGGCTGCGCTTGCTTCGTTCTCGACGGTGCAGGGCCAAGGGGCTTCGGGTTTCTTGCTCAGCACGGCCTCTCCGGCGATAAATCTCGGCTTTCGGACTGTCGGGCTGGGCCAGATCAAGGCACCTGAAGGCGGTGCTGGCGCTTCAGCGATGCTCGTAGGCACATTTATTGTCGGAGCCATCCTCACCGCACTTGGGATGTTCTTGCTCGTGTCAGGCGCGATCTGGATGACGGCTCGATACTCACCTCGGAAACGCGGAGCAGATCTCTATCGACACGCGTCCCCCGCCGCCTCACACGTAGTGCACCAGGGTGCACGTCAGATGAACGCGGCCGTCTCGCGAAGTCACGAAGAGGTCATCAAAGCTCGCCCGAAGCTCACGCGGGCAGCCCACAATGGACATCAGATGATCACGGACGACGTGCTCCCGCAAGTCGCTGCTGGCACAAAACGCGGACTGGAGCAGTGGCACAAGGTTTCACCGAGGCTCGGTGCAGTCGCGACACGTGGAAGGCGGTGGGTCACCAGCACCACGAGGCGCTGGGGCAGCTCACGTCAAGCTCCGGGTCCTTTGCGGTCGACCGTCGCCGAGTCCGCCAACCCTGCGCCTCAACTCGCCGCCACCGATGCAGCTCGCAGCAAGATTAGCTCTCCCGATCAGCAGGATTGAGCGGCGCTTGCAGCAAGCAGGCTGGCGGTCAGGATCATTCTCGTACACGCTGGTCACGCGAAGCTCACCGGGCTCGATGAGGCCACATATGAGGCATTCATCGCACGAACTGCCTGGCACGAGTGGGGACATGCGCTGAGCGTCGTGCGCTGCTCACAGGAGGACATCCAGATTAGCCCTCAAGTGCGGTCAGAACTTCGACATCGTGCTGGTCGCTCATGCCCGGGATGCGCGCATCAAACGTGACTAGGCGCATGTCGCGCCGCCGGGCCAGCGTCAGCAGGTGTGCGTCGGTCACCTGTCGGTAGCCAGCGATTGCTGGTACGTCGCTGCCGCTGATCGAGACATCGTCGGCAAGAAAGCGGTGGCCGGGGCGAGCGCGCAGCGCTGAGAGAACTTCTTGCGCCGCGTTGACGCCGATGGCGCTCGGCAACACCTTCGGGTTAGACGACACTCGCACAAAGCCGCTCTCTGTGATCGGACAGGTCGCCCAGCCCGCTGCGCTGTTAGCTGTGAACCAGGCTCGCATCCGCGCGTGATGTACGTGCGAATCCCATGCCAGTGCCACGAGCGCGTTGACGTCAAGCAGCGCCATTGAGGGGGCTCAATCCTCGTCTAGTGCTCGTCGCACCATCTCCGGCGTGATTGGTGACGTACCGGCAGGCACACGGATAACCGGCAGCCCATCGTCGGACTCGACCCTCGCGGGCGTCAGCCCCCGACGGGCAAGCTCGGAGATCACCGAGCCGAGTGAGCGATGCTCATCACTGGCGAGCTCCCGTGCGGCCGCCACCACGTCTTCGTCGATGTTCAAGGTCGTCCGCACAAAATTGATGCTAGCGCATCATCGCATCACGCCATCTCGGAGTGTCACGCCGCTTCATCAGACGACCCCCACAACCGGCGCCATCAAGAGCGCAATGGACCTCTCTGCGAGCGCGTCCCCCCACACTCCCACCTTCGTATACTCGCGAAAATGCTATCATACACACGTGTATGTATGTACTAATGCGGCTCGACCGCCGCAAGGTCGATGAGCGGCGGGAGAGTGCAGACGTTGTCAGTGCACGGGCGCCCTACTCAGGCTGACCGCCGCGCCCGCTCGCGTAGCGCGTTGCTCGAATCTGCCGCGCGTGGTCTGTCGCGCTACGGCTACGGCAACCTCGTGCTCGAGGAGGTGGCGCGCGAGGCCGGCTATACGCGGGGCGCGCTGTACCACCAGTTCAAGGACAAGGAGGACCTAGCGCTGGCCGTGGTCGAGTGGGTCAACGAGAACTGGATGTGCGAGGTCGGCGAGCCGGCTGCACAACAGACCGACCCGGTCGCTGAGCTGCTGGCTCTGGCACGCGGACACGCCGTCTTCTGCCGACGCGACATCGCCCGCGTCGTGATGGCGCTGCGCTTGGAGTTCGCCGGTCGAGACCATCCGGTAGGGCGCGAGACCGAGCGGATCTGGGAGACCGGCGTCAAACGCTGCGTCAGGCTCATCAACGCCGGACGCAAAGCCGGCTCGATTCCACCGGGACCGCCTGCCCGGGCGGCGTCATTGGCGTTGCTGGGCGCGCTTGAGGGAGCCGTGATCGCGCTGGGCGGGCATACGTCTAGCGACGAGCTTCTGGCCGCACGCGCCGTTGCAGGGGTGCTGGGGATCCACAGCGATCGAGCAGAGCAGACGACATACCTACTGGCTATCCCCCCTCCTCAAGCGACATCCGTCCGCCGGAAAGCAGCGCAAAGCGTTGCGCATTGACTGCTGGCTCCAGATCCCAGGCCAGCGCGTGGTCTGTCTCAGCTGCCGAACCAGCGAGCGCGTCGGCTGGAGCCAAAGCGCTCCTTCTCGGCAACCAGTGCGGCGGAGGGCGCGTTGAACGTTCCGGTGCGCGACGGACCTGACAGGAAGTCGATGTCCACGCTGCCGACTCGGCCTCCCCCGAACTCGATGTAGCAAGTGCCCTGCCCGAGGTGACGGCCCGGCGGCTCTCCCCCCTGCAGCTCGGCGATCACGCTCTTGGCGACGATCCGTGCGCCGCCCTCGGCGAACACGCCCGCCTTCGGCACGCCCGCGGTGGCGACGTCGCCGACCGCGTACACGCCTGCAAAGCGCGTCCGCAGTGTGGCGAAGTCCACCGGCACGTACCCGTCCTCGGTCATGCCGCTCGCGATCACCACCTCGGGGGCGCGGTGCTTGGGCACGCCCAAGAACAGATCGAACGGCAGCTCGGCGCCGTCGTCCAGGATCGCGACGCTTCGGTCGGGATCGAGGGAGCTCACACGGCGGCCGGTGATCAGGGCGATGTCGCGCTCGGCGAACGCCTTCGCCAGCGCAGCTGAGGTCTCGGGGGAGGGAGGCACGGGGGAGCCCAAGGGGATCACGAATGAGATCCGACAAGCGTCGCGGACCGCGCGCGCGGTCAGCTCCTCGTGCAGCAGCAGCGCGCACTCGCTCGGTGCCGGAGGGCACTTGAACGGCGCGCCGCACACCCCGATCACGGCGTGTCCCTGCGAAAACGTCGGGATGATCCCCGCCAGCCGTTCGGCGCCGGCGACCGAGTAGAACTCGTTGCCGGCCTCGGCAAGGCCGGGCGTGGCGTCCATGTCGTAGTCCGCGCCAAGCGCCACCACGAGGATGTCCGCCTCGTGTACGCCCGCGTCGGTTTTCACGAGCCGCGCCTGCGGATCAATCCTCGTGATCGTCTCGCGCACGACGCGCACGCCCGGCTTGACGATCTCGTCGTAGGACATGCGGACGTCCTCGCGCCTTGCACGGCCAAACATCACGTCGAGCTTCGAGAACCCGAACACGAACGCGTCGTTCTTGTCGATCAGCGTCACCTCGACGGTGTCGCCGAGTGCCTCCGAGAGCAGGCTCGCGAGCTCGAGCCCGCCGAAGCCCGCGCCGAGTATGACGATGCGCTTCAACACCACGAGATCCTAACCCACCACCTCTCGTGACGATAATCAGGGATGCTGCGCGGCCGTCGGCACTGCCGCGCGGCGGCGTGTGATTGATCAGCTGTAGATCGCGATTGGGATCACCTCGACCGTCGCGCCGGTGAAGATCAACGACCGCTGCAGGGCCTGGAACAGTTCTCTGTCGAGCGCTCGGCGCCGGTGCTTGCCGACGTATTCGGCGAGGAACGCCTTCTTGAACCCGAGGTCTTCGAGGAAGCCGCGCTTGGCTTTCAGCAGCGCGGGGAGGTATGTCGCCTCTGACGCCGCGTCACCGAAGTCGCTCCCAGTGAACACGACCTTGCCCACCACCGTGACGTTCGTCGCGAGCAGGCTCGGGTCGCCCGTCAGATAGTCAAAGCGAGCGGGAATCACGATCGTGAGCCGATGTAGCTTGACCGAGAACGGCACGCGCGGGTTGGGACGCGCGTCTTTGATGAACGCTTCACGCTCGGCTTCGACTCGATGTCCGGCCGTGACTTCTGTTTCGCTCAGTTCCGAGGAGCGTGCGACTCCCAGGACGTTGTTCTTCCTGTTGTTGCGAAACGGTGCGTAGCGCAGACTAGGATACGCGGCTAGGTATGGCGGGACGCGCAGGAACGCTCCTTCGAGCTTGACGATCGTGCCGATCGTCAAGTGTTCCAGATCTTCCTCCGACCTCGCTTCGAGTTCTTCGCGGCTCGACCGTTCGAGCTGCTCACGCGACTTCCCGGATCTCGTCGCGGCCAGTCGTTCGACTGCCTTCGCGAGTTCTCTACGGACCTTCTCCTGACAGCATGCCGTCAGCGGTACCGTCTCCAAGCTGTGCTCCGAGCGCAGCTCCTTTTCCAGTTTGAAGAAGTTGTCAGCCTCGGAGAACGAGACCACTGCGCTGGCCGTGCGTTCGCTGCTCAGCGAGCCGCTCGCTTCGCCGAGCGCCTTAACTTCCACTTTCGCCCCGGCGCTGTCCTTGAATGTGTCAGTGCGCGTTTCCTGGTTGATATCGCCTTCGTCGAGCTGCCCGAGATAGGTAGTCACGCGTGCCGGGTCCAGATACACGTACTCATACGGCTGCCGTCCGTTCGAGCGGGCGGTGCCGTGGTGTATCGGGATGACCCCGGCGATGACCAGCGCGAGCACCGCCGCGACGCACACGACCCCGACGAGCGGCATGTTGGCCCGCACCGCCTTCAGACCCGATCGCACCGCCGTCCCGATCGCGTGCAGGGTCTTGCCCATCGCGCACCTACCCCCGTGGTCGGTCACCCGCCGAACGGTGATCAGAATAGCGGAATCGCCCACACTCTTGGGAGGCGCGCGGCGTGTTCCGGCTTCGGCGTTGGAGTGTGGCCCGAAGCGGCCGGAGGCGGCTCGCTCAACTGGCCAGCGACCACCTGATCGACCCAAGCCCCGGAAACGCGAGCGCGGCTGCCGTCGCGCCCGTCAGGTCCCACTCCCGACCGACGATGTACGGCCCGCGGTCGATCACCGGCACCGTCAGGCTGCGACCGCCGTAGGTGAACGTGATCAGCGTGCCGCATGGCGCCGTCTTGTGTGCCACTCCGAGCTGATTGCGGCCGAGCACGCCGCCGCACGCCAGGCCGAGGCCGTAGTCGGTGAACACCGACGCGACGCTCACGCGCGTTCCCGACTTGGGCTCCATCGTCCACGGCAGCAGGCCCGCGAGGTTGGCAGCGGCCGCGCTCAGCGCCTGCTCTCGCTGCTTGCTCTGGATACTCGCCATCTGTGACAGCTCCCGCTGCACCTCCGCATCCGACGGCGCGCCCGGTGCTGGCCGGAACGCGACGGGAATCGGATGCGCGGGCGCTACCGGGCGCGTCGTCCGCTGCTCAGGCGGCGTGTCCGCGTGCGTCGGGTCGGCTGCCGCCGCCGGCGGGGCGTGAAACGCACCGCTTGAGCCGCCGCCCTTCGCCTGCGTGGTCGTCCGGGTCTCGGAGCCGGCGGCAGGCTTGGGTGTAGGCGCAGCAGCTGATCGGTCCGACGCGCCGCATCCGCCGATTGCTACAGCGGCGAGAATTAACACGACCGCGGTCAAGCCGGCTGTGGCGTGACGGCGTCGAGGTCCGGGCATCCGAGGATTATGGGCCACGCGTTCGGGGGTAGATCCCGTCCTGCCGGGCGCGGTGGCTTGGGCGGACGCCTGATGTAGAGCGCATCGCAAGGACGCGCCCCTCGCGCCCGGCGCCGAGCTGGTGGACGCACGCCACGTCATGCGCGCGTCTCGAGCGGGGCGGCGGAGGGTACGCTGTGGTGATGTTCCGCCAGCTCTCGATCACGTGGGTGTTCAACACGATCGCCCTGTTCGTGGCGACATGGCTGCTGTCTGGTCTCAGCTACGGCAACGACTGGTGGGCACTGCTGGTCGCCGGACTCGTGTTCACGCTCGCCAACTACTTCTTGAAGCCGGTGCTCGCGATCCTCTCGATCCCTTTCATCATTGTCACGCTCGGCATCTTCTATTTCCTGATCAACGTGTTCATGCTCTATCTGACCCACTGGATAGTGTCCCAGTTCACGATCGCGAGCTTCTGGTGGGCGGTCCTGGGCGCGATCATCGTCAGCGTGGTCAACGGCCTGCTGCACGCGTTTCTCGGTCGGCCTGGTGAGCAGATCGTTCAAGTGACCGACTGAGATCGGACCAGGGCGCCCGTGAGATCGGCCAGGGCGCCGGCGGCGGTCAGGGCTGCAGCGCGCTGGTCAGCGGTCTTGTCTTCGCGCTGAACGCTCCGTAGCGCACCGACGCGGCGACCGTCAGCGTGACCTTCTGATGCTTAGCAAGCGCTTTCGCCAGTTCCAGGCGCAGTTTCTTCGACAGCTTGATCGCCAGTTTCTGCTTCCGTTCGGCTTTGATCGTCACCGGCTTCAGCGCAACCGGGATCGTCCTCTTGCCCGCCTTGATGTTGCCCGAAAGTGTGACCACGCAGCTCGCGACCTTGCACAGGAAGTAGGCGCTCAGGGTCGAGGCCAGTTTTTGCTTGAAGGCCATGATCAGGTTGCCAGCGCTCGGAGGGGCGTTGTTCGTGGTTCCGGGAGGTGGAGGGGGCGTCGTCGTCGGCGGTGGAGGAGGAGGAGATGTGACACTTGTGTCGGCGCTCGCCAAGTTGTTCGCGACTTCCGGGTCGCGTACGGGGCTGGTCACGATCGCGGTGTCTGTCGCAACACCGACCTGCGTCTGCGAAACGGTCACGCTCACCGTTGCCTGAGCGCGCGCGGCCAGACTGCCAACGTTGCATGTCAGGGTCACGGTACCCGTGCATCCCGCCGCTGAGACCAGCGTCGCGGCGCCCGGCAGGTTGTCGGTGACAGTGACGCCCTGGGCGGTTGACGGGCCACTGTTCGTGATGGTGAGCGTGAACGTGATCGCCAGGCCCGGGGCGGCGGCCGGTGGTGCAGTTATGCTCACGCTGAGATCGGCCGCCGGGGTCTGAAACGCGCCGACATCGCATTGCTTTGGCCTACCGCGGCCGCGCTGATCGGCAGTCAGTGGCTGGCCGGCTTGGTCAGTGCAACCCGCCGGGTTGCCGGCTCCGATCGCAGCGCTTTCCGCGCCGAGCGCGATCGTCTTCGTCGCGCCTCCATTCGATCCGAGCTGCCCAAGCTGGATGTCCTCGACGCCTTCTCTGTCGCCCGTTTTGGTCAGTTCACATTCACCCGCGGTGGCGGTGTCCGAGAGGTTGTAACCCCCCGATTTGATCGCGCCTTTCGCGTAGCAGTCGTTGCCTTCGGGGGCTTCGCCTGCTGCGATGATCGAGTTCTCGATCTGAACGGGACTTGCGGAGTTGACGTCGCCTCCCCGGCTTGTCGCGGTGTTGCCGGCGATCGTGGCGTTGGCGATCTTGGTGGTGTCTGTGCCCGAGATGAACAGGCCGCCGCCGAGCACGGCAGTGTTTTCGGCGATCGTGCTGTTGACGATCGCAAGCGAGCCCTGGCTGTCGATCGCTCCGCCCGTTTCCGCCGTGTTCTTCGCGACGGTGCTGTCGAGCACCGTCAGGCTGGCGCCTGCTTCATTCTCGATCGCGCCTCCGGACGTGCCGGGTTCCACCGGCGCTTCATTGCCGGAGATCTCATCGTCGCGGACGACCAGGGTGCCTTTGTTGACGATCGCACTGCCGTGTGGGGCCTGTCCGTTTTCGAGCGCAACGCCCGTCAGGGCCAGCGTCGCGCCCGAAGCAATCGAGAAGATCCGTGATTTCCTTGCTACGACGCTGATTGCCTGGCCAGCGCCGAGTATCGTAACTTCCTTTCCGACGATCGGAAGTTCTTCTTCGATGCTGTAGGGGCCGATTGGCGCGGGGGAAGTCAAGGAGATCACGTCGCCCGATTTCGCGAATTCGATTGCCTGGCGTAGCGAGCATTCTTCGGCCCCTGTCTTCGGAGCCGGTGGGTTGCTCGCGGAGCAGTTACTTGCGCCAGTACCTTCGTCGCCGGCGAAGTTGGGGTAGATCGTCGCGGCGCGCGCGATCGCAGGCACGCCGAGCATCAGTAGCGCAGCCACCAGAGACAACCAAACGACGCGCGCACCCCTGGGCGCGAGATCGACGAGCACGGCGGGATTCTGGCAGCGGCACGATCGCAGTGTCAAGCACCGTACCGCTCGCCCCAGTGTGGAGCGCCACCCAGGCCCGCAAACCAGATCGTCTACGGTTCGACCAATGGGGCTGCATCCCCTCAGCGCCGGGTTTGCGGAGGTGGCGGGCGCGTACGAGCGCGGGCGTCCTGAGTACCCGCCCGCGGTCGCCGGCGTGATCGCCGCCGAGCTGCGTATCCCCGCGGCGGGTCCGGTGCTCGATCTGGCGGCCGGCACCGGGAAGCTCACCCGGGCGCTGCTCGGCATCGGGCTGGATGTCGTGGCCGTCGAGCCGCAGTCCGCGCTGCGCGAGATGCTCGCCGCAAGCGTCGGCGACGAGCGCGTACGCGAAGGCGTCGCCGAGGCGGTCCCACTCCCGGACGGGTCAGTTGTCGCCGTGACCGTAGCCGACGCGTTCCACTGGTTCGACCATGCCGCCGCCCTGGTTGAGATCCGGCGCGTGCTGCGCCCCGGGGGCGGCTTGGCGGTGCTGACCGTGGCGCCCGATTGGGGTGATGCGTCGTGGGCGCACGAGGTCGGCACGCTGATGGCGGGCCTGCGGCCCGCGCACCCTGGCTTCGACGGTCCGGGATGGCAGGAGTCGGTGCGCGCCGCCGGCGGTTGGGCTGACCCGCGCGAGATCCGCCTGATCTCCATGCAGCCGGCGTCCCCCGAGCAGGTCACCGACTATCTCGCGTCCGTGAGCTGGGTCGCGGCCCTGCCCGAGGATCAACGCGCCGCGCAGCTGGAGCGGGTCCGCGAGATCGTCGACGCCGGCCAGACACCGGCCGAGCTGCCGGTGCACTTCGTCATCGGCCTGACCAGCGTGACCTGACGCAGCCGCGCTATCCCCGGCTGCCGGTCACTGGATCTTCGAGTTCCCTCCGAGTGTCGTGTAGCGGACGCCTCCCGCCGCGCCCCCCACCCAGATGTTCGTCCCGTCGCTGCTGGTCGCGCTGCGCACGTTGTTCGCGCTGGCCGCGTCCGTCAGCGCCGTCGTCGTGTTGACTTCGGCGCCAGCACTGATGCGGGCGATCGTCCGCGGGACACTCGAGGAGCTGGTTTCCGCGACTTTCACTGTGCCGACGGCCGCGTCGTACCCGGTTGCCATCAGGAAGTTGCCATCCGCCGAGAGCGTCAGCAGTCCCTCAGAGCTGGCCGTGCCGCTGGCGAGCAGCGGCTCGTTGGGTGCGCTGGCCGTCGTCGGCAGGGCGAGCGATTCGACTAGTTTCCCGCCCGGTTCGTACTCGTCCAGGAATACCGGTGTGGCCGCGCTGGACAGTGCGCCCGACCCGGTGCCGGTGCGGTAGACGACGACGTCGCCCGGGATGAAGCCGGCGCTCGCGGCGGCCGACGACGCGGCGGCTGCGAGTAGGACCGCAACGGCTCCCGCCACCACGGCGATCAGCGTTGGGCGAAACCAGCCTCGAATACTCCGCACGGCAAAAGCGCTCGGCACAGTGAACGTCCCTCCGGTAGGAAACGAAGATCCCGGCCCGCGGAGTCCGCGAGCCGGCGCGCGGCAACGCTAAGTCGTTCGTACGGGCGATCGCGTGTCCGAGCTGTGAACAAGCTGTTGCCAGCTGGTGAAGCGTCGCGCTCGGACGTAAGCCAGACGTCCGAGCCCCGTCCCCTGAATCGAGAACGAGGCTCGGATCGCCGTATCTAGTGACCCCGGTGTGCCGGCTGCTGCTTGGCGGCCTTGAACGTGACGAGGTGGATTGAGACCGTCGTGCTCGCTCCACTCGCGGACGCCTGCGTGACGCGAAGCTTCGTCCTGAGTCCGTGGCGGCCGGCGAGCAGCCGCCTACCGATGCGGTTCAGAGCGATCTTCACTGTCTTGACCTGGCCGGCGCTGAGTGTGACGTTCGCGCTTCCGACCACGACGACCTTGCGCGTCGTGTGCCCTTTCGAGCCAGCGGTCACAGCGAGCAGTCGATGGCCGTTGAACGTCTCGGTGATGGTCAACTTGAGCGCGACGCGACAGCTCGCGCCGGCCGCGCCTGTGCACGAAACGCGCACGCTTGCGCTTGAGCCCGAGGCTTTCGCGTTCGACGTAGACGCGTTTCCCGTCGTCAGTGCCGGGGTCGTGCCCGTACCAGTCCCTGGCGTCGGAGCCGGAGTCGAGGCGCTCGTCAACGTCTGGTCGGCACCGAGGAACGTCCCCAGGTCACTGACCGCAACTGCGCGGTAGTGGATCGTGGTACCGGCGGGCAACCCGGTCAGCGCAGCCGTGAACGGAGTCGCGGCGTTGCTCACCCCGGTCGCCTGTGCGGCCGTCGTCTGGCCGTAGGCCGTGGTCGTGCCGTACTGGAACGAGACGTTCACCGAGGCGCCCTCGGGGTTGACCGTGCCACTGACGGTCGCCGAGGAGGTGTCGATGGCGCCTGCCGCGCCGGTCACTGGCGTGTCCGGCTGGTAGGCGTTGGCGAACAGGCCACGCGGGCTCGTCCCGTTTGTGGACAGGAAGAACGGGGTGCCCAGGGCTCCACCTTGGCATGCTGCGCCGTCGGAGTTGAACGGCGTCGCTATGCACGAGGAGGAGATCGGCTCACGGACATTCGCCTGCGCGGTCGGCGTGAGTGGCACGTCGCTGCCGTCGAGCACGAACGTCGGGCTCGCCGGGTTGACGAAATGGCCGGTGAAGCCCTTCACGATCCCGCCGCCGACATCCTCGCGCCAGGACACGTAGGGCGTGTTGCCCGAGAACGTGATGTCGGGGCGAGTAGCGTCGTTGGCGCCCGTCGAGATCGGCGCTCCGCCGTTGAGAACTTCGAAGTGCGCTTCCGTGCCCGTGCCGACGAGTCGCGAGACGAAAACCTGTTTGACGCCGGAGACGTCCTCGTCCCAGACGACCCACGGAACGGTCGGTTTGGCCGAGTTCATCGTCCCGGATGCAACCCGTGGGTTCTCAGCGTTGTTCTTCGGGTTCTTGTTGAGTGAGCATTCTTCCTCGTTCTTCTTCGATTCTGCACAGCGTCCGAACCCGTTGGTCACGCTGTCGAGCGTCGCGCTGCCCACGTTGCCCACGGCCACCCAGTGGAAGCCGCCCTCCGCGCTTTCGTCCTTCACGCCCTTGGCGGCGAACACCATTTCGTTTTCGTTCAGCGGAAGGCTGCCTTTGCCCTTCTCGTACCAGACGACCCATGGGACGCCGTCGGACGCGCCGGTGAAAGCGATGTCCGGCTCGACCCCGCTACGCGACGGGTCGACGTTGAGGCTCGGGTCAGCGCCCCCGGGGCCCACACGCCCGATGCCGGTCTGCTGGAAGCAGAAGCCGCCGATCGCGGGCACGTGACCTTCGCCGTTCTCGACGCCTTCCGGCGTCACGCCGTCGCAGTTCGTGGCTCCCGGCCCGACTGGCCGAGACACGAAGATCTGATCGGTGCCTTCGACCGGTTGTTCGGTTGTCTCCTGCCAGGTCACCCATGGCCCGGGCTTGGTCGGGTCGACCGCCGAGCCGCCGGCCACGGACGGGTTCTCAGCGTCCTGGTCGGTGTGGATGTTCAGCGACGGGACCGGCACGGTTCGTCCGCCGGTGCCACGGCTTTGGCCGCCGAAGATCCACTTGCCTTTGTTCGCGTCTTCGTTGTTGTCGAAACGGCTGGCGAAGATGTTGTTCTCTTCGAATCCGGTTCCGCTCGTGTGCTCATACCAAGTCGCCCACGGGACGGCGCGTCCGGCTCCCGCGAAGTCGATCGCCGGCGCCTCGCCGTCCTGGTTCTGGTCGAAGTTCAGCGATCCGCCGAACTGCGAGGTGGTGCTCGAACGGCCACCGACCGTGCCTGCCCCGCGCGTCGACCAGTTGCCATTCGCAAACGAGCGAACGAAAATCTGGTCGTTGAGGGGTGGTGCGCCGTTTGTCTCCTGTTGGCGGAAGATCGCCCATGGAACGGCCGGCTTGCCGGCCGTGAGCGCGCCACCCACTACGTCTGAGTTCGCGGGGTCCTCACCGCTGACGCTGAATGTTCTGTTGATCCCTGCGGCACGGTCGTCGTTCACCTGAGTGCCGGATGGGAGCGCCTGGAATGCCGCCGCCGATCCGGTACCAACGAGTGCAAGTACTGCGCCTGCAAGCCCGATCCGGACACGCATGCCGGCTCGCTTCGGAGCGCGGCTCGCGGCAGAGCGCGCGTTGCAGTTAGCGCTCGCGATCGTCGCGCGGATCGTGCGGCCGATGGTGGTTGCCGTATGGAACATCGAAGCCTCCTTGGTCTCGGGGAAGGGGAGTTGGTCCTCGAAGACCGGTACGGCCCACGAACGCGAACGGTTCCCGCTCGCGTCGCTCGGCGGACTGGGGAAGGAGGGTGGTTGACGAAGCAGCCGCTCGGCGGCGGCGCTCAGCGCTTGGCGCTTACGGTTCCGGCGAGCACGCGCCTGCCGGATGACGCCGGGTTGCCGTCGGCCTGCTGCTGGGTGACGCTCAGGCTCGGGAACTCCGTTGGCGGGACGCCGGCCCACAGCGTGACCTGTCTGGCGTCGTTGAACGTGCCGACGGGCACCAGCACGCCTGCCGCGTTCTTCAGCCATGCCTCGTAGTAGCTGCCGTTGGCGAGGTGAGGAAGGCCGGCCGCGGAGAGCTCGATCCTCCAGCCGGAAGCTGTCTTGGTCAGCGTCGCGGCACCGTGTGCGCCGGGCGCGAGGTCGGTGCCCGAGACCACCATCGCGAACTGCTGCGGCGCACGCGACGTGGTGTTGGTCGCGACCGCAACCACGATCACTGACGCCGCGACCGCAGCGAATCCGGCGAGCGCAAAGGCAGGACGAGGCAAGCGCAGGCGAGCGGAGAACGACGGCCGGCGCGCACGAGCCTCGGCCGGTTGGGCGTGAGCCTCCTCGGCTATCGCGGCGACGATCCGGTCCTCCAGGCCAGCGTCGGGCTCGGCCCACGTCGCCGGAACTTTCAGTAGCGCGTCCAGCTCGTCCAGCGCCGCACGCTCCTGGCTCGTGAGCGACTCGCCGGATTCACCGGCCAGGTAGGCGATCCTGTCGTCGTCGCTCGCTGCCATGGCTGCTCCCCTCTTTCTAACGCTTATTACGGTAGCCCAACGCCATTCGGTTCATTCCCGCAGATGACCAAGCTCCGCGGCGAGGCGCTTGTGTGCTCTGAACGAGCGCGACTTCACCGTTCCCGCCGAGACTGCCAGACGTTCCGAGATCTGCGTATGGGTCAGGCCTTCGAAATGCTGCAGGCGGATGATCTCCTGCTCGTGCGGCGGCAGGCTCTCGACCACCCGTCGGACCTCCCAGACGTCATAGATGACCTCAGCCGATTCGGGCTGTGACACGAGTGCCGGGTCGGCCGGCGGGGCGAGTTCGAGCGGGTCGGCACTGCGGTGCGCCTCGCTGCGCTGGACGTCGATCGCGACCCGGCGTGCGATCGTCGCGAGCCACGGACCCATCTCGCGGCTCTCGTCGAGGCCGGCGGAAGCGCGCCAGGCCTTGACGAAGGTCTGCTGCGTCGCCTCCTCGGCCAGCCCGCGATCTTCCAGCACCCTGTACGCGACGGCGTACACGAGCCGCCCGTAGGACTGATATACGACGCGGACGGCCTCCGGGTCGCCGTCGCGGAACCGCGTCCTGACCCCCCGATCCACCACCGCGCGGACGCTACCAGCCCCGCGCGGTGGCACTCACCAGGGCGCTACCGCCTGTCGCCTCACGCGTTGGCGGCCTCGGGGTCCGGTCGCACCACAACCGTGTCGGCGATCGGGATGACCTCATCGGCCGGCATTTCCACCCGCGCGGCGTGCTCGCGAATCGCCTCCGGACTGCTGGCCTCATAGATGCACACCGTGCCGAGGCGGCCGTTTGCCTCGGCGAGGACGTAGCTGCGAATCCAGCGGATGTCCTCGGACATGTCCTCGTCGCCGATCTTGCGCGAACGGCCTGCCACTTCGCCGAGCTCCTCCTCCGAGCCCCACGCCCCGCGCCTCAGGATTGCGTACGTGTCCATCAAGTCCTCCTAGTTCTCGGCTGGCGGTCGGGCCCAACCCTACCGACCGACCGGTTCGTCACCGCTCCCGACCCGGTCGCAGAACGCGCGCGGACCGGTCCCGCGTCGCGGCCATCATCGCGGGATTGCACAGAGCTAGCTCCAAACGGCGGCCGGTTCGATGTCGAGGAGCGACGCGCGCCCGGGCACCTCAGAGGATGCTCGCGAGCACCCACTCGCTGAGCGCGGCCGCGCCCGCGAGCCCCAGCAACGCGACCCGGTGGCGTGAGGGGATCGACCTGGGTGATGGCTGCGCGGATGGGCGCACGCGCCCGATCGAGTACCCGAGCAGGCGCTGGAAGTACTGCTGACCAGCCGGCATCAGGAATGCGTCGTGGGAGTTCGTCAGCAGCTGGCGGCAGCCGCGATCGCACAGGTCTTCGACGATCGCCGTGTGCAGCAGCCAGCGCACGTCGGATTCGCTCGTCACGAGCGAATGCACGAGCGCGCAGTGTTCGTCGACGGTCACCCACGCTTCGCCGACAGCGACTCCGCGGCGGTTTCTCGCCTGCCACAGCTCGGCCGGGGCAGCAGGAGCGTCCTGGTGGTCAAACGGTGCCCAGTCAGACACGACGGTGCGCGAGCAGAGGATGCCCTGGCCGCGCGCCCGGGCGACGTTCGTGCGAACGGCCTGTCTGCGCCGACCGCGCAGATACGCGCGGTGGTCGCCCGGCAGGTCCAGGACCCCCTGCGCCAGCCTGAACCGCGGGAGTCCCCACCGTGTGAGCTCCAGGTGCGAGCGAATACGCTCGCCCGCTGGACTTGCGCTCAGACGGATCCGCGTCCGTGGGATCGCGCACAGCAGTCCGATCAGGAAGGGGAGCTGCAGAAGTGCGCGTGCGCGATCTGTGAACGTGTGGGCCCGTGCGTGGCGAAGGGTTGCAGCGCACATAGTCGCCTTCGCAAGCCACGGGCTGCCATAACCGGTTGCCCGGCGGCGTCGAGCGTGGACGCCACGGCGCTCGTTCCCCAGGGCAGGGAGTGTCGTGGATGGTGCCGAATAGCGGCGTAGGGGAAGCACGCGCTGCGCGGATATCGAGGCCACGCTGTATGTATCGGGTCGATCAGGCGGCTCCTGAAGGGCTCGGAGCGGAGCGCCGCCGAGCTAGTGTCCCTCGAGCACGGTCTCGACCGTGACCGAGATGCTCTCGCTGCGCATCCCCAGCGTCTCGATGCAGCGCCCGATCGCCGCTTGTGCGATCGCACCCAGCTGCTCCTGCTCGCTGCGGGGCACGCGTCCCCAGAGCCGACAGGCGATCGCGCTCAAGGACATGCTGTCGATGCCGTCGCCGTTCCCCGTCAGCGTCAACGTCACGAGCGCCGTCAGCTCGCGCGCCTGCCTCCCTTCCTTCTTCAGCATCTCCGCAGCCAGCCACGCGAACGTGCTGCCGATTGCAGCCGCCAGCAGCTCCCCCGGCGAGGTTGCCAGCGGATTCCTGGCGTCGGCATCCAAGGTCAGCGGAAGCGCCGTGAACGAATCGCTCCCCACAGTCAGGCGGGGCACACCTTCCGGCGGGTGGTTCATCCACCTGATCGTCGCCTCTCGCTTCAGTTCGTTCATCTGCAGCCCTCCTGGGCGTTTCGCTTGAATGATCCCGCCGCCGTTCGTCCTCAGCCTGATGTCACCCGACGCGCCGGGCTGCGTCCCCGAGGCTGCCGAGGCGTCTCCCCCGCCGTGATATCTGGGATCGCGCATCTCAGCGGCCCGTGTTCGGGTATCTCGATCGCCTGACCGTGATGCACGACCCGCAGCGACGGCCCGCGGCGCAGGGAGTACTGGGCGTGGCGATGATCGATCTCTACCCTCAGCTGCCTGTCGCGGAAGCACATGCCGAACGCCAGGCGGGTGAGTTGCTGGGGCAGGCGCGGCGCGAAGCTCAGCATGCCGTCGTAGTCGCGCATCCCGCCGAATCCCGCGACGGCGCCGATCCAGGCGCCCGCCAGGGACGCGATATGCAGGCCGTCGCGGGTGTTGTGCTCGAGGTTCTCGAGATCGATCAAGCTCGCCTCCGCGAAGTAATCGTAGGCGAGCTCGAGCTGACCCACCTCGGCCGCGATCACCGCCTGCGTGCACGCCGACAGCGAGGAGTCACGGACGGTCAGAGCCTCGTAGTAGGCGAAGTTCCGTTCCTTCTGCTCGGCGCCGAACGCGTCTCCGCGCATGTGCATCGCCAGCACCAGGTCGGCCTGCTTGACGACCTGCTTGCGATACAGGTCGAAGTAGGGGAAGTGCAGCAGCAGCGGATACTGCTCGGGCGCCGTGTGCTCGAAGTCCCATAGCCGGTGCTCGGTGAAGCCGTCGGCCTGCGGGTGTACGCGCAGTTGCCCGTCGAACGGGATGAACATGGCCTCCGCCGCGTCGCGCCAGGCAGCGGCCTCCTCGGGGTCGACGCCGAGCTCGCCTGCGCGCTCGCCGTGGCGTTCGACCGCGTCGGCCGCCAGACGCAGATTTCGCTGTGCCATCAGGTTGGTGTACACGTTGTTGTCGGCCACCGCGCTGTACTCATCGGGCCCGGTCACCCCGTCGATGCGGAAGCTCGCGCTCGCGTCGTGATGGCCAAGCGAGCGCCACAGTCGCGCCGTTTCCACGAGCAGCTCGAGCCCGACCTCCAGTGCGAATGCCTCGTCCCCGGTTGCGGCCTGATAGCGACCGACGGCGTCCGCGATGTCGGCGCCAATATGGAACGCAGCGGTCCCCGCCGGCCAGTAGCTCGAACACTCCTGCCCGTCGATCGTGCGCCACGGAAACGCCGCTCCGGACAGGCCGAGCAACTCGGCCCGCTTGCGGGCCAGCTCGAGTGTCGAGTGGCGCCAACGCAGGTTGTCGCGCGCCGCATGCGGGGTGGTGTAGGTCAGGACCGGTAGGACGAACGTCTCGGTGTCCCAGAACACGTGACCGTCGTAGCCCTGGCCGGTAAGCCCCTTGGCCGCGATCGCGCGCCGCTCGGCTCTGGCACCCGCCTGCAGGGTGTGAAACAGCCCGAAGCGGACCGCCTGCTGGAGCTCGGCATCGCCGTCGAGCTCCACGTCTGCTCGCTCCCAGAAGTCCTCGAGGTAGTCGTGCTGGGCGGCGAGCAGCCCGTCCCAACCGGTGTCGCGCGCCTCGGCCAGCGCGGCAGCGACCTGGTCGCGCAGTGCCGCTGTGGAGCGCCGACTCGACCAGCCGTATCCGAGTAGCTTGACCACCCGCAGCCGCTGCCCCGGGCGCAGCTCCGTGGTGATCGTCACGCGCGCGATGTCCGCGCTGCTTTCGGTGGACGTCTCGGTACCGTCGGGACCGCTCACCAGATGGTCGATCGCGGCGGCGATCCGCAGAGCGCTCCGGCTGGTCCGATGCACCAGCACCGCTCCGCCGTCGCGGTGTGAGAATTGCTCTGTGCGGAGCATCGAGCCCAGCTGTGCCGCGGCACGCGGGTCGAGCTGGCCGTCCGGCATCGGCTCGTTGGCCACGAGCTCGGACTGCACGACCAGCCGAGTCGGATCGTCAGGGGCCTCGACCTCGTAGAGGACGGCGGCCACCGCCCGCTGGGCCAGCGAGACGAGCCGGACGGAGGAGACCAGCACGCGCTTCCCGGCCGGCGAGACCCACTCGCCGCGCCGTCGCAGAACGCCGGCGCGGAAGTCGAGCATCCGCTCGTGGCTGCGCAGCTCGCCGAAGCGCGCGTCCAATGGCTCGTCGTCGACGAGCAGGCGGATCAGCTTGCCGTCGGTGACGTTGACGACCGTCTGCCCTGCCTCCGGGTATCCGTAGCCGGCCTCGGCGTAGGGCAATGGGCGCTGCTCGTAGAAGCCGTTGAGGTAGCTCCCGGGGCGCCCGGCTGGCTCGCCCTCGTCGAGCGTGCCGCGTAGGCCGATGTGCCCGTTGGCGAGCGCGAACATCGACTCCGCCTGCTCCAGCATGTCCAAGTCGAGCTCGGTCTCGCGCAAGCACCACGGCTCGACCGTGTAGGCGGGGTGATCGATCATCTGCCGCCGAGCAGCTCGGCGAGATCGCCGACCACGACGTCCGCGCCGTGCTCGCGCAGCGCCTGCGCCTGTCCCACGCGGTCGACCCCGATCACGCACGCGAAATGCCCCGCGCGTCCCGCCGCCACCCCCGCGAGCGCGTCCTCGAACACCGCTGCCTGGCTCGGTTCCACGCCGAGCGCCCGTGCACCGGCCAGGAACGTGTCGGGTGCCGGCTTCCCCTGCAGATGCTCGCGCTCGGCGGCCACCCCGTCGATGCGCTGCTGGAACAGCCCATCGATCCCTGCGGCCACGAGCACCTGGTGGCAGTTGGTGCTCGAGGAGACGACCGCCCGCGCCAGGCCGGCCGCCTGCGCCGCTCGCACGTATCGCACAGAGCCCGCGTAGGCCTCGACGCCGTGCTCCTCGATCAGCCGCAGCACGATCTCGTTCTTGCGGTTGCCGAGCCCGTCGACCGTCTGCGCGTCCGGGCTGTCGCTCGGCTCGCCGCGGGGCAGCTCGATCCCGCGTGAGCTCAGGAACGAGCGCACGCCCTCGTAACGCGGCCTGCCGTCGACGTACTCGTCGTAGTCAGCGACCGCGTCGAAGGCTAAGAACTGCTCGCCAGCCCGCTGCGCACGCTCGTGTAGGAAGGCGTCGAACATCTCCTTCCAGGCGGCGGCGTGCACGGCGGCCGTCTTCGTCAACACCCCGTCGAGGTCGAACAGGCACGCTCGCACCTCGTCGGGCAGACCCAGCATGCATAGACAGTACCCCTGCCCATGAGGACACCAACATCAACGAGATATAATCTGAGTCTGTCGTTGCGGGAAGGGGGAATCACGGTGGCGGCGGGCAAACAACGCTTCAGCAGGGGTGAGCAGGCGTACCCACAGTCAGTCGAGGCGCCGCGGCAGCTGGAGATCCAGAGCGTCATCGCAGGCGGCTGGCACACGCTGCGGCTGTCCGGCGAACTGGACCTCGCCTCGACGCCGCTGCTCGATGACGCGATCGGGCACGTCGACGCAATCGCGATCGACGGGGTAACGCTGGATCTGAGCAAGGTCACGTTCATCGACTCGACGGGCGTACGTGCCGTCCTCACGCTCCGCGAGCACTGCGGTAAGCGAGGGGCGGAGTTCCAGATCGTCCCGGGACCGCCGGCCGTGCAGCGGGTGTTCGACGTGACGGGTCTGCGCGACGTGCTCCCGTTTCAGCCGACGGCCTGACCGGACGCGCCGCGAACCTCTCTCGCACACGTCCGGGGCGCTCCTCGCAGCCCGCCGCGATCTACGCGACGCGCGTATGTCGCCCGCAGCCCGCCTGCGCGATACTGGGCCGATGGCGGCTTACAGGCTGACGGCGGTCAGCGCGCTCGAGCTCGGCGAGGCGCGCGCGACTGCCGAGCAAGCGGCCGAGCGCTAGCGCTCAGCCGACGATGAGCGCCAGCGAAGAGACAGCGCTGTACGCCGGCCGGACCGCGTGGGCGCGCAACCTGGCGACGCCGGTGCGCGACTTTCTCGGGACCGAGACCGGCAGTGCGATCGTCCTGCTCGCGGCGACCGTGGCCGCGCTCGTGTGGGCCAACTCGCCGTGGTCGCACTCCTACGAGTCGGTCTGGAGCACCAAGCTGTCGATCCAGCTCGGGAGTGCGGGAATCTCGATGGACCTGCGCCACTGGGTGAACGAGGGGTTGATGACGCTGTTCTTCCTGGTCGTCGGCCTGGAGGCCAAGCGCGAGCTCGACCTCGGCGAGCTGCGTGAGCGTCGCCGGCTGGCAATCCCCGTGGTGGCGGCGATCGGCGGCATGACGGTCCCGGTGGTGATCTACCTGGCGTTCAACGCGGGGGGCACGGGAGCTCACGGCTGGGGGGCGGCGATGTCGACCGACACCGCCTTCGCGCTCGGCGCGCTCGCGCTGCTCACGCCGCGAGCGGCGACGCGCCTGCGCGTGTTCCTGCTGTCCGTCGCGGTGTTCGATGACCTGTGCGCGCTGCTCGTGATCGCAATCGTCTACACGACCCACGTCTCGGTGCTCGCGCTAGCCGTCGCGGTTGCGCTGTTCGGCGCGCTGCTGGCCTTGCGCTACGCGCCGCGATGGCGCCGGCCTGTGACATTCGCGGTCGCTGTCGGCTTGTGGGTCGCGCTGTTCGAGTCGGGCATCGACCCGGTCGTCTCGGGCCTGGCAGTCGGGCTTGCCACGAGCGCGTATCCGCCCTCGCGTGACGATCTGGAGCGCGCGACCGCGCTCGCACGCTCGTTTCGCGAGCAGCCGACGCCAGAGCTCGCTCGCTCCGCCCAGCAGGGTGTGTTGTCGGCGATCTCGGCCAACGAGCGGCTGCAGTACAGCCTCCACCCATGGACCGGCTACGTGATCGTGCCGCTGTTCGCTCTGGCCAACGCGGGCGTGCACGTCACAGGCGTCCTGATCGAACACGCGATCGTCTCGCCGATCACGCTCGGCATCCTGCTCGGCTACGTGGTCGGCAAGCCGGTCGGGATCGCCGGCGCGTCGTGGATCGCGTCGCGGCCGTCGCTGCGTGGGCCGCGCTCGCCGCTGAGTCCGCCGTTGCTCGCCGCCGGCGGCGCGTTTGCCGGGATCGGCTTCACGGTGTCGGTTCTGATTGCCAGCCTGGCGTTCACCGGCGAGCGACTGGATGAGGCCAAGCTGGGGGCGCTGGCGTCGGTGGTGATAGCGCCACTTGTCGGGTGGGTCGTCCTGCGCGTCGTGCGGATGCTGCCGAAAACGGTGCGCGCGCGTCAGATCTCACGAACGGCCGAGGACCTCCTCGATCTCGCCGAGGACGTCGATCCTGCGCGCGATCACATTCGCGGCCCCGAGGACGCGCGTGTGACGCTCGTCGAGTACGGCGACTTCGAGTGCGAGTTCTGTGGTCGGGCGGAGGAAGTCATCCGCGAGCTGCTGGCGTCGTTCGGGGACGACGTGCGCTACGTGTGGCGCCACCTCCCGCTCAACGACGTCCACCCGTCGGCCCAGATCGCAGCCGAAGCATCAGAGGCCGCGGCCGTCCAGGGGAGCTTCTGGGAGATGCACGACACGCTGCTCGGCCATCAGGGCGATCTGCAGCCGGGCGACCTGAAGACCTATGCCGAGCAGCTAGGGCTCGACGGCGTGCGCATCCTCGAGGACCTGCGCCGCCACGAGCACTCGGCCCGAGTCAGCGAGGACGTGGCGAGCGCGGATGAAAGCGGCGTTTCGGGCACGCCGACGTTCTTCGTCAACGGGCGTCGCCACTACGGCGCCTACGACATCTCCACGCTGACCGAGACGGTGCGCGTCGCGCGCGGCCGGGCGCGGCTCACGGCCGGTCCGTGAGAGCGATCCGGCGCGCCACAAGAGCATGCTAGAGATAGTCGGGGGACGCCCAGCAGTCGGGGGACGCCCAGCAGTCGGGGGACGCCCAGCAGTCGGGCGACGCCAGCAGTCGGGCGACGCCAGCAGTCGGGCGACGCCCAGCCACGACGACGCGATCGACGGAAAGGAAGCTCAGCAATGTCCGACTACACAGTCAAGAATCTCAAGGATGTCGAGGATCTCGCCGGTGCCCATGTGCCGGAGATCGAGGGGCGCTTCGCGCGCAAGCACCTCGACTCGCAGCAGCTCGGCGTGAGCTACTTCCGCTACGAGCCAGGCTTTCGATCCTCGATCGGGCACCACCATCGCGAGCAGGAGGAGGCCTACATCGTGACCGCGGGATCCGGGCGGGTGAAGCTCGACGACGAGATCCTCGAGTTGCGCCAATGGGACGTCGTGCGCGTCGCTCCTCAGGTCGTCAGGGCATTCGAGAGTGGTAGCGAGGGACTCGAGATCGTCGCCGTGGGAGGATCGAGGCCCGAGGAGGGCGACGGCGTCCCGATCACCGACTGGTGGACCGACTGAACGTCATCCGAGTTTGACCCCGCCGTCCGGCGCGAGCGTCCAGTGCGGATTGTGGGCGATCTCCCAGGGATGCCCGTCCGGGTCGATGAAGACAGAGCTGTAGCCGCCCCAGAAGGTCTCGTGTGGCTCACGCCCGATCTTGGCTCCGGCGGCGCGCGCCTCCTCGGTGACGGCGTCGACCTCCTCCCGCGAGCCGAGGTTGAGCGCGAGCGTCACACCGCCCCATCCCGGCGCGTCCTCGATGCAGCTGTCGTGCGCGAGCATCGCGCGGTCCCACAGCGACAGCACCATGTCGCCAGCCTGGAAGAAAACGACCTCATCGCCGGGCGCCGCGTTGGTGCTCCAGCCGAGCGCCTCGTAGAAGCGACGCGCGCGGGCGAGATCGCCGACACCCAGTGTGATCACGGTGACGCGTTGTTGCATCCGCACAGTCTGGCGCACGCGCCCGCCCACCGGCTTGATCGCACCGGATGCCCGATCTTGCCCGCGCTGCGAGCTCACTCGTCCCAGGCTTGAACGCCGATCTGGCGCGCGATCAGGCCATCCCTGATCTCGAGGACGGTGGCGCACAGGACGTTGGTCCCGTCCGGGTAGCGGCACGCCTCGGTGAAGGCGACGCCGGTCTCGTCATGCACTGTCAGCCCCACCTCGTGGGTCATGTCGCGCGCGCACACGTCCTCGACCCATGTGCGGACCTCGCCCCGGCCGCGAAGGACCCGGGGCGAGCCGGGCTGGGCGAGGCGATCGGCGAGCGTGACGTGTGCGTCCTCGGCGTACATCGCCAGCTGCGTGCTGGCGTCGCGCTCCTCGATCGCTCGGGTGAACGTGGCGAGGTCAAATGCTGTGCTGGTGCTCATCGTGAGTCTCCTTGCTCTGGTTGACGATCGAGACCATGACGAGCGCACCGTTGCGCGCCCGTCAAGCGAACGTCAAAGCCGATCCGCGCCGCTTGCGCGCTGCTGCGATCGGCGTACCCTGGCGTGGTGCTGAAGGTGAGCCTGCTCGGACGCATGACCGTCGAGCGCGACGGGGTCGAGGTGCCCCCGCCAGCCTCGCGGCGGGCTTGGTCGCTGCTCGCCTACCTGGCTCTGCACCCCGGCCCACAGCCACGCGGCGAGCTCGCGGCGCGTTTCTGGCCCGATGTGCTCGACGCGAGCGCGCGAGCGAGCCTGCGCAGCGCGATCTGGTCGCTGCGACGGAGCCTCGAGCCGGACGCAGCGGATCTGTTGTCAGCCGATCGCGACGACGTCGGCCTGCGCGACGAGGGTTGGCTGTCGGTCGACGCGCTCGAGTTCGACTCGCTGATCGAGCAGGGCCGAGACGGCGACGCGGTCGCCCTGTACGCGGGCGAGCTGCTGAGCGGGTTCGAGGAGGAATGGATCGTGAGCGCGCGCGAGTCCTTTCGCGAGCAGCTGCTGAAGTGTCTCGAGCGTCTCGCGTGCGGGTGCGAGGCAGCGGGCGAGCTCGATCGCGCGATCGAGTGGAGCCGCCAACAGACGCAGGCAGACCCCTTCAGCGAGGACGCGCACAGGCGCCTGATCGCACGCTTGGCGCAGGCCGGAGATCGCGCGAGCGCGCTGGTTGTCTACCGCGCTCTCTGCGACCGGTTGCGGCGTGAGCTGTCTGTGGCCCCCTCGCCGGCTACGCGTGCGCTTGTCGAGGGGCTCCGCGCGGAGCCCGGCGAGGGTGCTGCCGGCGCTGATGTTGCCAGCAGCGCTGATCTCGCCGACCTACTTCCACTGATCGGCCGCGTACACGAGCTCGAGCGTCTGAGGAGCGCGTGGAGGCTCGCAGCTGGTGGTCGTGGCGGTGCGGTCAGCCTATGCGGCGAGGCCGGGATCGGCAAGACGCGGCTGGCCCGTGAGCTGCTCGCACTTGCCGGCGCCGAGGGGGCAAGGACCGCTGCCTGCGCCTCGCTGGACCTCGGTGGCGCGGCACCGTTCGGGCTGTGGGCGGAGCTGATTCGAGAGCTCCTGCCAGGGCTGGCGAAACCCCCACCGCAGACGGCATGGCCGGACGATCTCGCGCGCCTTGCGCCGGAGATTCACGCTCGCCTGGAGCGTGCCGTGCCAGATCGGCCATCCGCCTCACCCGAGCTCGAGCGGGCGCGGCTGCTGGAGGCCGTCGTGGCGCTGGTCGAGTGGGCGTCGCGCGCGCGTCCGCTCGTGTTGTTGATCGAGGATGTCCACATCGCCGACGCGGCAAGCCTCGAGCTGAGCGGTTACGTCGCCCGGCGAATCGCCAGCCTGCCCGTGCTGCTTCTGCTCACCCGTAGGTCGCGTCCCCGCCGGCGCGAGGCCGATCAGCTCGAGCAGGCTTTGCGCTCGCGCGGGCTGCTACGGGCCGAGCTGGTCCTCGCCCCGCTGGACGCCCCCGGCGTCGCGCAGCTTGCCCGCTGCGCGGCTGAGCTCCAGAGCGGCGATGTGGCACGAGTGGTCGAGGCGGCCGAGGGCAATGCGCTATTGGCCGTCGAGACCGCGCGCGCTCTCGCACGTGGAGAACGCGAGTTGGCAGACGGCGTCGGCGGAGCTGTGAGGGGTGCGTTCGGAGCGTTGAGCGCCTCGGCACGGGGGTTCGCCGAGCTAGCCGCCGTCGCCGCACGAGAGCTCGACGGGATCGAGGTCGCCGCCTTGCCGATCGAGCGCCCTGCCGACGCGGCCGGCGAGGCGCTCGACAGCGGGATGTTCGTGACACGCGAGCGTCGCATCGGATTTCGCCACGCCCTGTTGCGCGAGGCCGTCTATGTCGAGGTGCCTGAGCCACGGCGAATGCAGCTGCATGGTCTGTGGGCGGACGCGCTGCTTGCGAGGGAGCCGTCGCCCGGCGCTCAGCGTGCCGGTGAGGTCGCTCGCCACCTGCGGCTCGCCGGGCGCGACGTCGAGGCGATCGCGCAGCTCGCGGCTGCGGCGGCCGAGGCCCGTGCTGTGGGCGCACTGCGCGAGGCGGCAAGCTATCTGCATGAGGCTCTATCGATCGGCGCTCCCAGCGCCGAGCTGCTGCTCGAGCTCGGTGAGGTCGAGGCCTGGTCCGGCCATCGCGCGGCCGCGGAGGAGGCCTTTGCGCAGGCGAGCGATCTATTCGCGCGTGCTCCCGCCGTGGAGCTCGCGCGCGCGTATCTCCGTTGCGCAGGCTGGTACCACGGGCCGATCTGCGCGCCGGCGCAGGTGCGGGAGTGCTGCCGGGCTGCTCTCGAGCTGCTGGACGGCGCAAGCGACGAGGCGTACGCCGAGCGCCGTGAGGCACTCGCGGCGCTGGCCTGGGCGGAGGCCGTCGCAGGCAGCGCGGAGCAGGCTGAGCGGCTGCTCGTGGAGCTCCATTGGCTCACGGCAGGGGAACCCGCAGGGGACCTCCAGACCTACGATGTGGGCCACGCGCGTGCGCTGGCGGCGATGCGTCGCGGTGACTTCGAAGACGCGTACGCGCCGTCGATTGCCGCGGGCGAGGCGATCGGGCGGGCAGGGCGCCCGGATCTCGCGTACGGATGCTGGGCGAACGCGGCAGGCGCCGCGGCGGCTGCGGGGGACTTCGACCGCGCGCTCGGGTTCCTCGATCGAGCGGACGCAGTGCTCGCGGGCCGGGGATTGGTGGCACTCGACGTCCAGCTGCTCGCCCAGCGCTCGTTCCTGTTGCTACGGACCGGCGAGCGCGATCGCGCGCGTGCGGCAGCCGACGCAGCGATGGCTCTCGCGGAGCGCGTCGGCCAGACGCAGCTGACCGCGATGGCCGCGCACGACCGCGGCCTCGTTGCGCTCGCCGACGGGGAGTTCTCGCCGGCCTGTGAGCTGCTCGCACGTGCGCTCGTCGAGGATGCTCCGATCAGCCCGGCGCTTACCCGTCTCGCCCGAGCCGAGGCGCTCGTCGGCGCCGGACGGCTGGCCGAGGCGCAGGAGGAAGTCCGCGCCACAGCGCTCGAGCCGCTGCGCCCGAGCGACTGGCCGGAGACGCTCGTCCCGCGGCTCGCTCGCGCGCAAGGTCTGATCGCCATGCAGGCCGGCGATCGCGCGTTGGCGATCCGACGCCTGGAGGAGGCGGCCGCAGGCTGGCGCCGACAGCTCACGCGCTTCTCGCGCGGCGAGCGGATGGCGGCGGTGCTCGCCGACCTGGGTCGGCCGGTCGTCGGGCTGGTCGAGCCCGAGCGCGAGCTGGAGCGTGTCGTGGGCGAGCTGAACTCCCTGCATACACCCGAACAAGGAGCGCCTCATGCCCTCCTTCCGTGACAGTGCCGACGCGCAGGCTCCTCCCGAGGAGGTGTGGAAGCTGCTGTATGACCCGGCGTGCTTCCCCGACTGGTGGGTTGGGATCGAGACCGTCGAGGTCGGCGTCGAGGGTGAGTACACGATGTATCCCGACGGCTATCCCGACTTCCCGATGGCGCAACTGCTCGATACCCAGCGCGACAGGAGAGGAGTGACCGTCTCCTGCCTCGTATCGGACCTGCGCTTCGACTGGCGTCTGGAGCCGCTCGCGCACGGGCAGGCCACCCGCATCAGCGTGGAGGTGGAGATCCCCGAGGCCGAGGCCACACGCCTCGAGGCCCAGCAGGACGTGATCCGAGCGTCGCTTCGAGGTCTCGCCGAGCTGGCACGAGGCGTATCGTGACCCCCTGTGCCGGAGCGTCGCATCGCAGCGAACGGGATCGAGCTCCAGGTGCTCGACGAGGGCTCCGGGCCACTCGTCGTGCTGTGCCACGGGTTCCCTGAGCTGGCGTACTCGTGGCGCCGGCAGGTGCCCGCGCTCGTGGCCGCGGGATATCGCGTGGTCGTGCCCGACATGCGCGGCTATGGCCGAAGCTCGGCGCCCGAGGAGGTGGAGGCCTACGACATCCTCTCCCTGTGCGGCGACCTGGTCGGCTTGCTCGATGCGCTCGGCGAGGCCACAGCCGTGTTCGTCGGCCACGACTGGGGCGCGAACGTGGTGTGGCAGCTCGCGCTGCTGGACCCGCCGCGGGTGCGCGCGGTCGCCGGGCTGAGCGTCCCATTTGTGCCGCGGGCGCCCGCCGCGCCGGTGCCGATCCTGCGCCGTCACCTGGGCGATGACTTCTACATCGTGTGGTTTCAGCAGCCCGGCGTCGCCGACGAGGCACTCGCTCGCGACGTGCGCAGGAGTCTCACGACATCTCGTCAGTGGACTGCCCGGTGGGCCGAGGACGACGGCACAGAGCTTCGACTGCCGGCGTGGCTGTCCGAGGCTGAGCTGGCCGTCTACGTCGAGGCGTTCGAGCGGACGGGGTTCACCGGTGGCCTGAACTGGTACCGCAACATCGACCGCAACTGGGAGCTGACCGCGGCGGTGGCCAAGCGACGCGTCGAGCAGCCCGCCCTGTTTCTGACCGGCGAGCGCGACCTCGTCCGCCAGTTCATGCCCGCCGAGGCGATGCGCGGGTGGGTCAGCGACCTTCGCGCCGAGGTGATCGTGCCCGGCGTCGGCCACTGGGTCCAGCAAGAGGCACCCGAGGCCGTCAACGCGGCGCTGTTGGAGTTCCTCGGCGGTCTTACACTGAGCGGGTGAGCGACACCGCCTCCCTGATGGGTCGCGGCTTGCGGAGCTTCTGGCTTGCGTGCCTGCGTCCGTTCGGCTATCTCGCGTTCGTTGCGGCGCTCGCGGCGCTCTCCGCATCGGCGAGGCTGCTAGGCGACGCGCACGAGCTGGGGTTCTTCGCCGGGCGCCTGAACCAGATGATCTGGCGCTATCCAGAGGTCACGCGCCGCGGCGTGCAGATGACCTGGCTGGTGTGGATCGCGCTGTTCTGCTTCGCGGCGAGCCCGGTCGATCCGATCGCTAGCCGGTGGGATGAGGCTTTGCTCGCGGCGCTTGCCGCAGCCGTGCTGTGGCGCCAGACGAACGCTGGACGCCGAGCCGGGCGTTGAGGTTCTCGAGCGCCTGCTCGAGCCCGACCTCGGCGGGATCCAGCGAGCGCATCGCGGCTGCCAGCCTGTATTCGGCGAAGTAGTCCGGCTCGACGCCGCAGGCTGTCGCGATCAGCCTCATCGCGCGCATCGACGGCTTGTCGTGCCCGTTGGCGAGCATGTTGATGTGGGCATGTGTCATCCCCTTGCCGTCGATCTCGCGCGTGGCGTCGGCAAGCATGCGATAGCTCAACCCGCGCTCGGCCATCAGAACCCGGAGCGCATCTCCGAACGGCTTGTCGCTTACGGCTTCCATGTCCTTCAGCTGCAGTAGCGGATGATCGCGACGGGGAGCACGCCGATCCAAAATACATGCTGAGGCGGCATTCAGGGGCACCACGGATATCACCCGGCGGGCAGCGCAGTTAGAGTCTCGCCGGTGCGTCATCGTCTGCCAGCTCGCTTCGTCCCTGTGCCCACTAGGTGATCTCGACGGTCACGCCCCTCACGCGACAGGCCGAACAGCTATTGCGCGCTCCAGGGCACTTCAACTGGGCGACGATCACGCTGCTCGGCCTCGCGGTGTACGTGTACGCGGTCGAGATCGAGCGCTCCAACTGGGACGCCGTGCTCGCCGGGATGGCCTTCTGGTTGATGGACTGGACGAACGAGATCATCAACGCGCTGGTGCTACACGTCAACGGCCACCAGGCGCTGTGGACGGTGACCGGCGACAGCAGCTTCGTGATCCTGATCGGGCTGAACGTCGAGATCTCGCTGTTCTTTGCGATCAACGGGATCGTCTTCGCCAAGCTACTGCCGGCCGATCGCAGCGCCCGCATCCTCGGCCTGCCGAATCGCTGGGTGCTGGCCGTGTGGCTGTCGCTGGTGTCCGTCGGTGTGGAGCTACTGCTGCACGCCGACGGCGTCTTTCACTGGTACTACTGGTGGTGGAACGTGGCGAGCTTCCCGGTGATCGTCGTGTTCGGCTACCTGACGTTCTACGTCGTCGCGTTCTGGGTCCACGACATGCCCGAGCGCGCTCGTCAGGTGCGGGTCGTGGCTTCGCTGGCCACGCTCAACCTCGCGGCAGGCTTGGTGTTCGGCGTGATCCTCGGGTGGATCTGAATCCTCGCCGGCTCACTCCCCGCCGATCCGCAGCACGAGCTTGCCGATATTCTCGCCCGCGAACAGCTTGAGCAGGGCATCGGGGAACGCGTCCACGCCGCCGTCCACGACGTCCTCGCGTGAGACCAGCCGCCCTTCCTGCATCCAGCCGGCGATCTCGCTCGCTGCCTGGCCGAAGCGGGCGGCGTAGTCGAACACAACCATCCCGGTCATCGATGCACGGTAGACGAGCAGCGATAGATAGTTGGAAGGTCCACGAACGGCCTCGGTGGCGTTGTACTGAGACACCGCGCCGCAGATCACGATGCGCGCGCCGCGCGCGAGGCGGGTTAGCACGGCGTCGAGGATCTCACCGCCGACGTTGTCGAAGTAGACGTCCACGCCTTTCGGCGCCGCGTCGCGCAGCGCCCGCCGGACATCTTGTGCCTTGTAGTCGATCGCGGCGTCAAAGCCGAGGTCCTCGACGATCCAGCGACACTTCTCCTCGCCGCCGGCAATGCCGATCACGTGGCAGCCCTTGATCTTGGCGATCTGTCCGGCGACGCTGCCGACCGCTCCGGCCGCGCCCGAGACGACGACCGTGTCCCCGTCCTTCAGCTCGGCGACATCGAACAGGCCGAAGTAAGCCGTCATGCCGGTCATCCCCAGCGCGCCGAGATAGGTCGACGGTGGCGCGAGCGACGGGTCGATCTTGATCACACCGCTGCCGTCTGAAAGCGCGTGCTCCTGAACGCCAAACGCCCCCGTGACCTGGTCGCCGACCGCGAACCCAGGGTGCTCAGACGCGCTCACACGCCCGACAGCTCCAGCGCGCATCACATCGCCCACTTCGACCGGATCGATGTAGGAGGCGCCGGCGTTCATCCAGCCACGCATCGCCGGGTCCAGCGACAGATGGGAGATCTCGATCACGAGCTCCCCGGCGCCCGGGACCGGGACCGGCTCCTCGGTTAGGTCCCAGTCGGAAGCGACGGGCAGGCCGGTCGGACGGGCGGCCAGGCGCACCTGGCGGTTGGTCGAGCTCATTTGGGGGCGACTATAACCGCTGGTCGCAGCCCTCCAGAGTAGATTCAGCGCAGTCGATGGCCGAGAGAGTCCCACAGCCGGGAGTGGAGATCGTGCCGCGGAGCCCCAGAGGCGCCGACAACGGTATTCCGCCCCAACTGGTGCTGGCGAGCGATCTCGCCGTCGGTGCCGCCGCCCGCGCGACGCGTGTGGCCCTACGCTTCGGATCGCTCGCCTGGGGCGCCGGCGCGGCCGCTGGTCACGTCGTCTCGGGACTGCCGGGCGCCGGCAGCGCCACGCGGCTCCTCGACGGCGCCACGCGACCGCTCGTCGACGACGGCCGCCACGTGCGTGCTCGCGCGCGCTCGGCCGCCCAGCTCGGCACGCAGCGGCTACTCGAGGCATTCGCACCTGGCGTCGTTGACGCACTCGACATCGACGCGATCGTGCAGCGCATCGACATCGATCGGCTTGTGCGCCGGATCGAGATCGACGACCTCGTGCAGCGGATAGACATCGACGCGCTGGTCCGACGGATCGACATCGACGACGTGGTCAGGCGGATCGAGATCGACGCGCTGGTACAGCGCATAGACATCGATCGGCTCGTCAGGCGGATCGAGATTGACCTGCTCGTGGAGCGCATCGACGTGGACGCGCTCGTCGGGCGTATCGACGTCGACCGGATTGCAGAGCGCATCGATGTCAACGAGGTCGTCCAGCGCGTGGACGTCGACGCGATCGTCGAGGAGACCGAGCTGGGCACGATCGTCGCACGCTCGACAAGCGGCTTCGCGACCGCAGCGCTCGACGCCGCTCGAAGTCAGACGGCCGGCGTCGACACGCGTGTGACCCGCGCGGTGAATCGCGTTCTGCGTCGCAAGGAGGGCGAGGTGCCGGACGGTCCGCCGCTGCTGAGGGGCGAGCAGAGCGCCGCGGAGGAAGGCGTCGATGACAGCGGCGCCAGCCCGTCGCCGGATTCCCCGAGCAGGGGGGCACCACGTTGAACGCTGGGATTGGTCAGGCGATCGCCAACCAGGGCCGTTACGCGGGAGCTGTCAGTCGTTTGCTGGCATATGGTGCGGATCTGCTGGTCGTCACGGTGGTCTACGCGGCCGCGCTCGCCCTGCTCGAGTTCGCGATCACCGCCGCCACGCCGTGGGATCTGGATCTCAAGCACCACGTGGTCGTCCTTGCCGGCCAGCTGATCTGGGCCGCGCTCTACTTCGGCAGCTCGTGGGTGGCGTTTGCGCGGTCGCCGGGAATGAGCCTGCTCGGGCTGCGGATCGTGCGCGCGGACGGCTCGCCGCTCGATCGCCGCCACGCACTGATCCGCCTGGTCGCATTCCCGCTCGGGTTCCTCACGCTGGGGCTGGGGTTTCTGGGGATCGTGTTGGGCCGTACCCACCAGGCGATCTACGATCGCATCGCGAGCACCGCAGTGATCTACGACTGGGATGCCGAGGCGGCGAAGCTGCGTGACCTGGCCTCGCGCGGGGCGCGTCGGCGTGAGGTGCAACTGCAGGCGCCCAGTGAGCGCTCGGGCGCTGGCTGATCACCGTGCGTGTAGACGGCGGGCTGAGCACCGTGCGCGTAGGTGGCTGTTGACAGGACACTTATGCTGTCGGGCCAGATGACGGACATCGGCGATGGCCCATTTCGCAAGGGCGAGCCCATTTGGGTGATACAGGGCGATGGCTCGCAGCGCGCCGCCGAGTACGTTGGCGTCGCCGAGACGAGCGCGTGGTTCGGGGGGGCGCCGCAGGTGCTCGTCGTGTACCCGGACACCCACTCGGGCGAAGCAGTTCAGGTCGACCGCGTCATCCCGCGCGACTCCCAGTAGCCGCAATCTAAAAGCGGGCTCAAGGCGGATCGCGCAACTGCGGTATTCGATCCGAGTGCCCGACGCGTGAACATGAACACCATGAACACGCACGATGTTCCCGCCTCACCAACTCACCCTCTCACACTCCAGGGGGCCGCATGATGGACTGGGACAGCTGGCCGCTCGATGCGGTGTCCGCCGCCGCGCTAGTCGCGCGCATGATCGACACGATCGACGAAAGCACCGAGGAAGATTCCCTGGCGCTGCTTTCGGATCTGCTGTGCGCTGCGTGGGGCAGTCGCGTGGCTCAGGACCAGTAGGCGCATCTCGCGGTGAACGCCGGGTAGACGTCGCTTCTCGGCAGAGTGACTAGCGCGTCCGCGCCAGCTCGGCCATCTGTTCGAACGCTGTCAACGGGTTCAGCGGCTCCTGACTGCCGGACAGCTCGAGATAGATGTTGGCGATGTTGACGACCAGTCGCTCACGTTGGCGCCAGTCGACCCAACGCCCGAGCGAGATTGAGCGCGCCGCCTGCAATGCCGTCATTCCTTCGGCATAACGCGCACGCGCTTCCTCGTACAGATATTCGAAGTACGCCTTCAGCTCGCGTACGGCGTCCGGTCCTGTCAACGGCCCGTGCCCAGGAACGATCACCTCGAGGTCCATCGCGAGGATCCGATCGCACGCGGCGATCCAATTGGAAACTGGCCCCGCCCAGGCGATCGGGTGCGCTTCGGAGAACAGGATGTCTCCCGAGAACAGCACCCGTCCCGTGGGGTCGTGCACGAGCGTGTCGCCGCGGGTGTGCGCAGGGCCGACCTCGATCAGGTGCAGCTCACGCTCGCCTACTTGCATCCGAAGCTGGCCCACGAAGGTCTCCTGCGGGAGCGCCAGTTCGATGCCGGTGAAGTCGAACGCGCCGAAGCAGTCCAGGAAGAAGGCGCCCAGCTCGCCCATCGTCGGAGCCTGCTCGATCAGGGCCGCCATCGCCGCCGGCGGCAGGTCCGACATCTCGGCCGCGGTCCGCTCGGAGGCGACGATCCGAGCGCCGCCGAGGAGCTGGTTGCCGTAGCAGTGATCGCCGTTGGCGTGGGTGTTGACGAGTGTGTCGATGCGACTCGCAGCCGGCACCGCGGCGCGCATTGCCCGCAGCATCTCGTCCGTCAAAGCGAGGTCGTACAGCGTGTCGATCAGGAGCGTGCTCTGCCCGTCCGCGACCAGTCCCGCGTTCGATCCATCCCCAGCCTCCGCCGGGCTGCAGGTAGGCATAGAGACCGTCCCCGACCTCCTGCAGGCCCTTTGTGTAGCTCATGCGCGGCGATCCTGCTCGGACTGTGGCGCCGCCGCTACTCGACGGGTACGAGCCCGCGTGCGGGATCGAGCCGTCGGGAGACGGCGGTCGTGTGGAAAACCGCGTCGGGCCGCGTCGCCAGCACGTCGCGCAGGCCCTCCATGAAGATGCCCGTGTGCTGCTCGCGGAAGTGGCGCTGCAGCGCCTCCTCGTCAGCCCATTCCTCGACGAACACGTAGCGATCGGGCTGCTCCAGATCTGCGTACACGTGGTATCCGTCGCAGCCGTCCTCCTCGCGCGAGCACCGGCACATCTCGGTGGCGAGCGCGGCGAAGCTCTCCTGCTGCTCAGCTGCGACGTGCACTCGACCGGTGACGACGATCATCTGCGTCCATGCTACCCGCCGTCGGGTATGGTTGGCGTAAGGGAGGCAGCCAATGTATGACTACGTGATTGTGGGTGCAGGGTCGGCCGGGTGTGTGCTGGCCAACCGTCTCAGTGAGGACCCCGATGTCAAGGTCCTGCTGTTGGAGTCCGGCCCACCGGACACCAACGAGAATATCCACGTGCCGCTCGGATACCTGCAGCTCGGCGCGACCGAGGTCGACTGGGATTACCACTCGGCTCCCGAGCAGGAGTGCAACGGGCGGCGGATCACGCTGCCACGCGGCCGGGTCCTGGGTGGGTCCTCGTCGGTCAACGCGATGGTCTACATCCGTGGCAACCGTCTCGACTACGACGAATGGGGCGTGCCCGGCTGGTCCTCTGCGGATCTGATCCCGTACTTCCTCAAGGCCGAGGACAACGAGCGCGGCGCATCGCGGTGGCATGGCGCCGGCGGTCCGTTGTCGGTCAGCGAAGAGCGCTCCGGCAACCTGATCTCACATGCGTTCGTCGATGCTGGAGTGCAGGCTGGCCTCGCACGCAACGAGGACTTCAACGGCGACGAGCAGGACGGCGTCGGGATGTACCAGGTCACTCAGCGTGGCGGCATGCGCGCGAGTGCTGCCGTCTCCTACCTACACCCGGTGATGGAGCGCGAGAACCTCACGGTGATGCCGTACATGCATGTCCAGCGCGTCCTGTTCGACGGCACCCGCGCGGTCGGCGTCGAGGCGCGCCAGCTGGGTCAGGTGCAGGAGCTGAGTGCCGAGCGCGAAGTGATCCTGTGCGGTGGCGCCTACAACTCACCGCAGCTGCTGATGCTCTCCGGGATCGGCCCGGCCGAACACCTGGCGATGCGCGAGATCGAGGTGCGGCTCGACCAGCCGGCGATCGGCGAGAACCTGTCCGATCATCCCGCCGCGCAGCTCGTGTGGACGACGCCCGAGCCGCAGAGCCTGCTGCTGGCGCTGGAGCCGGCAGCGCTCGAACAGTACGAAGCCACGCAGACCGGGCCGTTCGCCTCGAACCTCGCCGAGGCCGGGGGCTTCGCCCGCGTCGGCGCGGATGCCCCGGCTCCCGACATCCAGTTTCACGTCGCTCCCGTGCATATCGTCGACGAGGGCCTACGCGACCCCGAAGCCCACGGAGTGTGGGTCTCGCCGTGCTTGCTCACGGAGCGCAGCAGGGGCTCGGTGCGTCTGGCCTCCAAAGACCCGACGGCCAAGCCGATCGTACACAACGCCTTCTACAGCGCCGGCGATGACATGCAGCGGATGATCGATGGTTTGCGCCTAACGCTGGATATCTGCTCCCAGCCTGCGATCAAGCCCTACTGCGCAAATCCGTTCAACACCCCCGACGACGACAGCGACGAGGCGTTGCGCGCGCACATCGCGCGTACGACGTTCGCCATCTACCACCCTGTGGGCACCTGCCGGATGGGCGAGGACACGGGGGCGGTCGTGGACGATCAGCTCAAGGTGAACGGTCTCGAGGGGCTGCGCGTGGTCGATGCATCGGTGATGCCTACCGTCCCGCGGGGCAACACCAACGCGCCGACGATCGCGCTAGCCGAGCGCGCGGCAGACCTGATCCGTCACGGCCGGGCGCTGGCTGAGCCGCTGGCTGCACTCGGCGCGGCCTGACGTGAACAGCTCCCCACGCGCGATCCATCACCTCAGCTGCGGGACGATGTGCCCACGCGGTGCACGTCTGCTGACGGGTCAGGGTGGCGTGCTCGCCGAGGCGCGCCTGGTATGTCACTGCCTGTTGATCGAGGGCGCCGAGGGCCTCGTTCTGATCGACACGGGCTTCGGCATGCAGGACATGCGCAACCCGCGCCAGCTCGGCCGGCTGTTCACGACGATCGTGCGCCCACGCGCGAACGTCGCCGAGACGGCGATCGCCCAGATTCGCGAGCTTGGCTTCGATCCGGTCGACGTGCGCCACATCCTCACCACGCATCTCGACGTCGACCACGCGGGCGGGCTACCGGACTTCCCCGACGCGGAGGTTCACCTGATGGGGCGCGAGCTCGACGTGGCGATGAATCCCCCCTTGCGCGAGCGTGCACGCTATGTCGCAGCGCACTGGGCGCACGGACCTAAGTGGGTGCGCCATGACGTCGCCGGTGAGCAGTGGCTGGGCTTCGACAGCGTCCAGGTCCTGCCCGACAGTGACGCCGAGATCCTGCTGATCCCGCTGTTCGGGCACTCCCTCGGCCACATGGGCATCGTCGTTCGCGACGGCGATCGGTGGCTGATGCACTGCGGCGATGCGTACTTCCACCGCGAGGAGGTGCAGACGCCTGCGCACTGCCCGCCGGGGCTCACCGCCTTCCAGGCGATCAACGCGGCCGACGGCGCCGCGCGCAGGCAGAACAGCGAGCGCCTGCGCGAGCTGGCCGAGCGCCACGGCGGGGAGGTCGAGTTGCTCTGCTCCCACGACGCCGTGACGCTCGCGAGCTACGAGCGGGCGAGCGTCACGACCACCACGTAGCTAGGACTCGCCGGCGGCCTGTGAGCGCGCGTCGCGCACCAGCCGTCGCATCCCCCTCAACCAGCGCTCCGGATCGGAGCCCTTCAGCGCCATGAACTGCGCGACGTTCTCGTGCGGCAGGATCAGGAAGCGCTCGTCGTTGATCCCGGCAACGACCGCGTCGGCGACGTCCTCCGGTTCGATCAGCCCACCGGAGTTCAGCGCGGCAGCGCCCGCCGGCTCCTCCATCGCCAGCTCGAGCATCGGGGTCCTGACGCCCTGCGGGCAGATGCACGACACACGCACGCCCTCGTCGCGGTATTCGATCGCCAGCCACTCCGCCAGCGCCACCGCGGCGTGCTTGGTGACGCTGTAGATCAACGAGGAGACCTGCGTCAGCAGCCCGGCCGCCGAGGCCGTGTTGATCAGGTAACCCTCGCCACGCTCGCGCATCCCGGGCAGCAGCGCGCGCGACGCCCACACGTGAGCCATCACGTTGACGCGCCAGGCCTCATCCCAGGCATCTTCGTTGGCCTCCGGTCCACCCATCGCGCCGGGGACGCCGGCGTTGGAGATGAAGATGTCGATCGCGCCGTTTGCCTCGCTGGCGTGCGCGATCAATGCACGCACGCTGGCCTCATCGCCCGCGTCCAGCTCAATGGCCAGTGCTCCGACCTCAGCGGCAATCGCTCGCGCGCCGGCGAGGTCGCGGTCGGCGACGACGATCGCGCCGGCTCCCTCGGCGGCGAACCGTCGAACCAGGGCTCTGCCGATTCCGCCGGCGCCCCCCGTGACGACGATATGCCTGTTCGCGAGCTCCATTGGGCGTACTGTATGTCAACCATGACTGGACAGGACAGCGTGGAGGGGGCGCCGGAAGCGCCTGTTTGGGGGGAGCTACGCTACAGCGGGGAGCTCGCCAGGTTGCTGGCGGCCGGCCTGCTGCGCCCACCGAGGCGCCGCGAGCACGCGCCCCCCGTGATGCTCGTCCCGGGGTTCATGGCCGGCGACTCGTCGCTGACCGTCCTGCGGCACTGGCTGAGGCGGCGCGGCCACCGCGTCTCGATGAGCGGCATGCTGGTCAACATCGGTTGCGCCGAGCAGATCGTGACCCGCCTGGAGGCGCAGCTAGACGACTTCGCGTCGGACTGTGGACGCCCCGTTGTGCTGATCGGGCAGAGCCGAGGTGGCACGCTGGCGCGCGCGCTGGCGGTGCGACACCCTGAGTCGGCGTGTGGCCTGGTGATGCTGGGATCGCCGGTACGAGACGGCCTGGCTGTGTCTCCATCGGTGCTGCGGACAGTGCGCTGGGTCGCACGCCTCGGCGACCTTGGTCTGCCGGGCGTGTTCTCGACCAGCTGCCGGGACGGCGACTGCTGCGAGAGCTTTCGCGCCGATCTGACCGCTCCGCTTGCGCCGAGCATCGAGGCGATCTCGATTCTCTCGCGCAGCGACGCGATCGTCGACTGGCGGGCCTGCCTGGACCCGCACGCCGAACAGGTCGAGGTCGACTCGAGTCACTGCGGCATGTCGGTTCATCCGGCTGTCTATCGGGTGTTGGATCGGGCACTGGACGACTGCGCGGAGGTTCCATGGAGTGGATGAGTCCGATCGACTCGTCTTTCCTTCACGTCGAGAACGACACGACGCCCATGCACATCGGCGCCGTCAGCATCTTCGAGGGTCCGCCGCCGCCGTTCGCGGAGCTCCGGGCGATGGTCGCCGGCAAGCTCGCTCTCGTCCCGCGCTACCGCCAGAAGGTTCACTCGGTGCCGCTCGCGGTCGGCTCGCCGGCATGGATCGACGACCCGCATTTCAGCATCGACTACCACGTACGGCACACCGCGATCCCGGCACCGGGGACCGAGCAGCAGCTGCGCCAGATGGCCAGTCGTGTGTTCTCCCAGCATCTCGACCGCGACAAGCCATTGTGGGAGATGTGGGTTGTCGAGGGCCTGCAGGATGGGTGTTGGGCGCTGCTGTCGAAGGTCCATCACTGCATGGTCGACGGCGTCGCGGCGACCGATCTGATGTCGGTCATGTTCTCGGACACGACCGCTCGCTCGACGGACGGGGAATGGGCGGCGGCGCCCGAGCCTTCGGGCCTGGAGATCCTGATCCGCACGATCGGGCGGCGTGCCAGCCCGGGCGGGCAGCTGGAGGCGTTGCGGCAGGCGATCAGCACGCCGTGGGAATCGCTGCGCTCGCTCGGTGAGATCGTGCGCGCGGCGGCCGCAGCGTCTTCGCGCATGCGTCCGGTCGCAGCATCCTCGTTGACGGGCCCGATCGGGCCGCACCGCCGCTGGAGCTGGGCCGAGGCGCGCCTCAGCGACGTCAAGACGATTCGAGCCGCGCTCGGCGGCACCGTGAACGACGTCGTGCTCACGCTGATCACCAACGGGTTCCGCGAGCTGCTGGACTCCCGCGGGGAGGAGGTCACCGAGGACCGCGTGGTCCGCACGATGGTCCCCGTCTCGGTGCGCCGCAAGGGAGAGCGCGGCGTCTACAACAACCGCGTCTCCGCCGTGTTCGCCGGCCTGCCGGTCGGCCTGCTCGATCCGGTCGCGCGCCTGCAGGCGATCCGCGCGGAGATGGACGGGATCAAGGAGTCCAAGCAAGCGGTCGCAGGCGATGTGCTGAGCTCCATGTCCGGCTTCGCACCACCGCTGCTGCTCGCGCTGGGGAGCCGTCTGGTCACGCTCTCCCCGCGTCTGAACATGCACACGGCCACGACCAACGTCCCCGGTCCTCAGCAGCCGGTGCAGACGCTCGGCCGACGGATGCTGCGCTCCTACCCGTTCGTCCCGGTCGTCGGATCGATACGTATCGTCGTCGCGATCTTCTCCTACGACGGCGGGCTGTACTTCGGCGTCACCGGCGACTACGACGGCGCACCGGACATCGATGTTCTGACGGCCGGCATCGCGCGCGGAATGGACGATCTGATCGCGCTCGTAGCGCCTCCGCCACCTCGTGCCCGCCCCCGCCGCGCCAAGTCGGCCGCGGCACGCGTAGCGGCCGGCTGATCCGATGCGCTACGTGAACCTCGGTGCCAGCGGCCTGCGCGTCTCGCGCGTGTGCCTGGGCATGATGAGCTTCGGCGAGAACAGCGACAAACCGTGGGTCCTGGACGAGCAGGCCGCGGAGCCGATCGTGCGAAGCGCCGTAGAGGGCGGCATCACGTTCTTCGACACCGCCGACACGTACTCGCAGGGCGCCAGCGAGATCGCCACCGGGCGTCTGCTGAGGAAGCTGCTGACCCGCGAGGAGTTCGTGCTCGCGACCAAGGTGTTCATGCCGATGACTCCCGGCGAGAACGGCGGCGGGCTCTCGCGCAAGCACGTCCTCAGTGCGATCGACGCGTCGTTGCAGCGTCTACAGGTGGACTACGTCGACCTGTACCAGATCCATCGCTGGGACAACCGCACGCCGATCGAGGAGACGATGGAGGCTCTGCACGAGATCGTCCGCGCCGGCAAGGCGCGCTACATCGGCGCCAGCAGCATGTTCGCGTGGCAGTTCGCCAAGGCTCAGCAGGTGGCCCAACTGCACGGCTGGACCCGCTTCGCCTCGATGCAGAACCACTACAACCTGATCTATCGCGAGGAGGAGCGCGAGATGCTCCCGCTGTGCGTCGATCAGGGGGTGGGCGTGATCCCATGGAGTCCGCTGGCGCGCGGGGTGCTGGCCGGGAACCGCACGCGCGCGGGCGAGCGCAGGACGGCCCGCTCGAGCGGCGACCCGTTCACCGACTACCTGTACTCGCAGCCGACGGACTTCGACGTCGTCGAGCGCGTCGCCGAGGTCGCCTCCGAGCGCGGCGTGCCAGCCGCGCAGGTGGCGCTGGCGTGGCTGCTGCACAAGGCCGCCGTGACCGCACCGATCGTCGGGGCGACCAAGGCTGAGCACCTGCAGGATGCGCTGGCTGCCGAGCAGCTCGAGTTGAGCGATCACGAGATCGCGCGCCTGGAGGAGCCCTACGCTCCCCATCCCGTGCTCGGGCACGGCTAGCGGACCCGTAACGATAGGCTGGCGCAAACATGCGCGCCGTCACATTCCAGGCCCCGGGCGTCGTCAGCGTCGAGGATCGCCCTGACCCCGAGCTGCTCGACTCGGAGGACGCGATCGTCCGCATCGAGGCGACCGGGGTGTGCGGCTCGGACCTGCACATCTACCACGGCCGCGTGCAGATCGAGCCCGGCTTCACGATCGGTCACGAGTACGTCGGCGAGGTGCTCGCGGTTGGTGACGCGGTGACGCGGGTGGCGGTTGGTGATCGTGTGCTCGGCTGCTTTCAGACTGCCTGCGGGGACTGCTTCTTCTGTCTGCAGGGCTCCTATCACCGCTGCGTGGAGTCGCGCACGTTCGGGCACGGCGCCGGGCTCGGCTCGCTGCAGGGCACGCAGGCCGACATGGCGCTCGTGCCGCGCGCGAACCTCGTGCTGCGACGCGTCCCCGATGGCATGAGCAGCGACGTGGCGCTGTTCGCCGGCGACGTGATGGGCACCGGCTTCCACGCCGTCGACGCGAGCGGTCTGCGCCCCGGTGACGTAGCGGCCGTGATGGGGCTGGGCCCGGTCGGGCTGTGCGCCGTGCAGGCCGCGAAGGCCGCCGGCGCGGCGCACGTGTTCGCGATCGACAGCGTCCCCGAGCGCCTCGCTATGGCCGAGTCCTTCGGCGCCGAGCCGCTGCACCTTGCAGAGCAGGATGTTCGCGCGGCCGTGCGGGGTGCGACCGAGGGCCGCGGGGTCGACGTGTCGATCGACGCGGTCGGCGACCCGAAGGTGCTCGAGAGCGCGATCCGCCTGACGCGCAACTGCGGCAGCATCCAGTGCATCGGCGTGTACGCCGAGCGCGGCGAGGTCCACCTCGGGCTGCTGTGGCTGAAGGCGCTGACGCTGCGCGGAGGTCATGCCAACGTGATCGCGCACGTCGATCGTGTGCTCGCGATGCTCGCCGCCGGCGTCCTCGACCCGACCGCGCTCGTGACCCATCACATGAAGCTCGAAGACGCGCCGCAGGCCTACGCGGTGTACGACCGCCGCGAGGCGTTGAAGATCGTTCTCACGCCCTGAGCGCAGCCGGCCGCGCATGCGCGGCGAGCGGTACACCCAGGCCCCCGCGGCCCGCGTGTGGGTGCCCGAGGCTCTAGCTGCCTTATATCTAGTCGACCCAGTCCAAGGACCGCGCGACCGCCTTCTTCCACTGCGCGAACTCCCGCTCGCGACGGCGCTCGTCGATCTCCGGCTCCCACCGGCGACCTGTCGACCAGCGCGCCTTCAGCTCTGCCTGGTCGGACCAGAAGCCGGTGGCCAAGCCGGCCGCGAACGCGGCGCCGAGTGCAGTGGTCTCCGTCACCGTTGGGCGGATCACCGGCATCCCGAGCACGTCGGCCTGGAACTGCATCAGCAGCTCATCGGCCGTCATGCCGCCGTCGACGCGCAGCTCGCGCAGCGGGACCTCGACGGCGGCGTTGGCCGCATCGAGAACCTCACGCGTCTGCCACGCCGTCGCCTCGAGCACCGCGCGCGCTAGGTGTCCTGCCCGCGCGTAGGCCGTCAGGCCGACGATCACGCCGCGCGCGTCATCGCGCCAGTGAGGGGCGAACAGCCCGGAGAACGCAGGCACGAAGTAGACGCCGCCGTTGTCCTCCACGGTTCGCGCCAGCCGCTCGACGTCAGCTGCGGTGTCGATCAGCCCGAGCTGGTCGCGTAGCCACTGCACGGCCGCGCCTGTCACGGCGATCGAGCCCTCGAGCACATAGCCGGTGGGTTCCTTGTGCAGCTTCGCACCGACGCTCGTCAAGAGGCCCTCGCAACGGACGATCTGCTCGCCGGTGTTCACGAGCAGGAACGAGCCGGTGCCGTAGGTGCTCTTCGCCTCCCCGGGCTCGAAGCAGCACTGGCCAAACAGCGCGGCCTGCTGGTCGCCGAGGATTCCTGCCACTGGGCAGCCCTCGAGCGCCGTGCCGCGCACCTCGCCGTAGATCTCGCTCGAGGAGCGGATTGCCGGGAGCATCGATCTCGGCACGCGCATCAGCTCGAGGCTCGGAGCGTGCCAGTCGAGCGTGTGCAGGCTCATCAGCATCGTGCGGCTGGCGTTGGTTGGGTCGGTCGCGTGGACGCCGCCGCTCGGGCCGCCGGTCAGGTTCCACAGCAGCCAGCTGTCCATCGTGCCAAACGCCAGCTCGCCGGCCTCGCCTCGCTCGCGGGCGCCAGGGATGTGGTCCAGGATCCAGCTGATCTTCGGGCCGGAGAAGTACGTCGACAGTGGCAGCCCGACCTCCTCGCGCAGGCGGTTGACCCCCTGCTCCCCCGCGAGCTCGCGCACGAGTGCGGCAGTGCGCGTGTCCTGCCAGACGATCGCGTTGTGAATCGGCTCGCCGGTACGTCGGTCCCACACGACTGTTGTCTCACGTTGATTGGCGATGCCGACCGCGACGACGTCCTGCACGTGCGCGCCCGCACGCGAGAGCGCCCCGTCGATCACCTCGCGCGTGCGCGCCCATACCTCGCGCGGGTCGTGCTCGACCCATCCTGCACGCGGGTGAATCTGCTCGTGCTCGCGCTGGTCGAGGCCCCTGATCGCGCCGTCGACGCCGAACAGGATCGCCCGCGTGCTGGTGGTTCCCTGGTCGATCGCTGCGACGAGCCTGCTCATGGGCGCACCCTACGCCCCGGCGCAGCATCCGAGCCCGCCGAGACGACCCCGCGTCCGGCCGCCGCCGGTATCGTGGGTTGAGGTGCGCTCCACGCTCGCGATCCTGGCGTTCACGGCGTGCGTCGTGATGGTCGGCTCGACACAGGAGGCCGGGAGGGCCGCCACCGGTGCCGCCACGCCTGCCCCGAAGCACACTGCGGCGCCGTCTGAAACGCCAGCGAGCGCGCCGTCGGCGCATCCGCCGACGCTCTATCGGATCACCGGGTGCGCCAGCCGCAGCGAGAGCGCCCACCGCGGGGGCCCGGCGCGGCGTGAGGTCGCGATCGGGTTCGACGACGGACCCGCGCCCGACACCCCGTCGTTCGTGAGGATGCTCGCGCGCAGCCATGCGCAGGCGACGTTCTTCATGATCGGCGAGGACGTGAGTGCCGGATATCGCTCGACGTTGCTTCACGAGCTGCGCGAAGGGGACGTTCTCGGAGACCACACCTTTACGCACCCTGACCTTCTGAGGAGCGGCGGCGTGCGCTCGCAGCTGCAGCGGACTATCGGGGTGATCCGCGGGCTCACTGGCTACACCCCCTGCGTGTTTCGTCCGCCGTACGGCGATTACGACCAGTCGGTCGTACAGACGGCTCGCTCGCTCGGGCTCGCGACCGTACTTTGGGACGTCGATCCCAGTGATTACACCCAGCCCGGTACAGGAGCGATCGAGCAGCGGGTGCTCGCACAGGTGCGGCCCGGCTCGATCATCATCTCCCACGACGGGGGAGGCCCGCGCGGGCAGACACTCGCAGCCTACCCCGACATCATCGCCTCGCTTCGCTCGCGCGGCTATCAGATCGTCACGATTCCTCAGCTGCTCGGCTTTCGCCCGACCTACGTTCCATGCATGAAGCTGTGCGACGGAATCGGCATCCCGCGAACGAAGCTCCCGCGTACGGCGATCGTGCAGCGCGCACCCTAGAAGTCAGGTCCCGGGCTTCACCGAGAGCCGGCAGAGGCCGTTTCCCTCTCGCCGCGTGTGCGGTGCGTGCGTGCTTAGAATAAGGTGCTCGGCGGAATGTCGAGTCGCTTAGATCTCCAAAGCGCGCGCCCGTAGCTCAGTGGTCAACGGTTCTCTTCGGGGAGCCAAAGAGCAGCGGTCTTTCAAGCCGCAGGCCGCGGGTTCGATTCCCGCCGGGCGCACTCCAGAAATGACTGCAAATTGATGGGTTTTGGTCCGGACGCCAGCGGAGGGTGGGGCATCCCGACCGCATGGGTACCAAACGAGGCCGCATCGGGTCGCATCTCATGGGTAGCGGTCAGTCTCTGTCGGCCACGTCTCGGCACACTGGCGCTTGGCTCCTCAGCACTGATTCGACGTGTTGGCCGCCTGGCAGCTCCCTGACCCTCGCCGAGGCCACCAGCTCGCCACGTTCGTTCTGTGGCGCGGAGCTCCCGCTCGCTCAAGATCTCCCACCCCGACGCGCCGGCCGCACCGACGCGACCAATCCAACCGACGATTTCCGCATCCTTCTCGGTCTGCATCACGCCTCCCGCGATCGACCACAACGTTTGTCAAAGGCATGTCGATCGAACGCCGCCCGAGGCCTGCCCACGAATTCCGGCGGAGTGCGCAATGACGTCCGTTGCCCGCCGTGAAATCAGAAACAGAGGCTTCGAATTACTAGCATTCTCATGCCGCAGCCGATAGACCGTATGCATGCCCACGCATGGAGTCGACACAATCACCCCGATCCACGGCTGTCGTGCGTTGACCGTCGCTTTCCCGAAGTCGGCGTGATCTTGTTAGACCGACAGCGCAGGGTGATCACCGATCCTGCCCCGACGCCGGCCAGATGATCGGTCAGGCATGTGCGGTATCTGTGGGATAGTCGCCCTGAGCGGCAACGAGGTTCCAGACCTCGAGCGGCGCCTGGAGACCATGAGCTCGCTGATCAGGCATCGCGGGCCCGATGATGCAGGCGTCTGGGTGCATGCCAACCGACACGTCGGCTTTGCCCACCGGCGCTTGAGCGTCATCGACCTGGATCATGGTCACCAGCCGATGGGCGACGAGGCCGGGCATTGGATCACCTACAACGGCGAGGTGTACAACTACCCGGAGTTGCGCCGCGAGATCGGCGTCGAGCGGTTCCGCACCGCTTCTGACACCGAGGTGGTGCTACGCGCATATGACCACTGGGGTCTTGACAGCCTAGAGCGACTGCGTGGAATGTTCGCCTATGCGGTTTGGGACGAGCGGGCGCAGAAGGTGGTGTGTGCCCGCGACCGCTTTGGCATCAAGCCGCTGTACTACACGGTGACGGGAGATCTCTGTTACTTCGCCTCCGAGGCAAAGGCGCTGCTGCCGTTCGTACCGTCAATCGACATCGATGTCGATGCGCTCAAGGATTATCTGGCATTTCAATTCTGTCTGGCGGGCAAGACGCTATTTAAGGGAATCCACGAGTTGCAGCCCGGTCATTACCTGCACATTAGCCACGGGACACTGCGGGCGCAGCGTTACTGGGAGATCTACTACGACCCAGACCTCAACCACACAGCCAGATACTTCGAAGACCAAATCGCTGAGTTGCTGGGCGAGTCGGTCGAACTCCACATGCGCAGCGACGTGCCCGTCGCCGCATACCTGAGCGGTGGTCTGGACTCCAGTGTAGTCGCCTCGCTGGCCTGCGCCCACGACGGTGACCGCCCGGAGACTTCAATGCGGGCCTTCACCGGAACATTCCCGCACGATCCTGGGTATGACGAGAGCAGGTACGCTCGCATTCTCGCCGAGTCCTGCGGGATCGAGCTCCACGAAGTCGACATCGGCGTGGACGATTTCGTCAAGCGGTTTCACGATGTTATCTATCAGCTCGACTACCCGGTGGCGGGACCGGGCTCGTTTCCGCAGTTCATGGTCTCCGAGGCCGCCGCGCGTCACTGCAAGGTGATCCTCGGCGGACAGGGAGGCGATGAGATTTTCGGAGGCTACACGCGCTACCTGGTCGCCTACTTCGAGCAGTGCATCAAGGCGGCGATCGACGGAACGGCGCACAACGGCACTTTTGTGGTGACGTATGAGTCAATCATCCCCAATCTCGTTGCGCTGCGCAATTACAAGCCGATGCTGCAGAAGCTCTGGCAGGAGGGGCTGTTTGGGGACCTGGACGTCCGTTACTTCAGCCTGATCAACCGCACGCCCGGTCTGGATGGGGAGGTCAACTTCGACGCGCTTGGAGCCTACTCTCCATACGAGACATTCCGCGAGATATTCGATGGGTCTAACGTTGGCCATAAGGCGTATTTCGACAAGATGACGCACTTCGACTTCAAGACGCTGCTGCCTGCGCTGCTCCAGGTCGAGGATCGCGTGAGCATGGCTCATGGCCTGGAGTCGCGTGTCCCGTTGCTGGATCACCGCTTGGTCGAACTTGCCGCCACCATACCCGCCGACATCAAGTTCAGGGGTGGGACGCTGAAGCAGGTCTTCAGGCAGGCCACCAGCGGGCTCGTTCCAGACGCGATCACCCAGCGCAAGGACAAGATGGGGTTTCCGGTGCCACTCACCGAGTGGTTGCGAGGCAGCGCGCGCGAATACATAGTTGACACGCTGTCAACTGCGGCGGCGCAGCAGCGCACCCTGTTTGATAACAGCAAGCTGCTCGCCGGCCTCGACCAGGAGGAGCGCTTTAGTCGCAAGGCATGGGGATTGCTCTGTATGGAGGTCTGGCAGCAGACGTTTCACGATCGAGAGTCGTACTACAAGAAGCTCTTTACAGAGAAAGGCGATGTGGATGAAGATCTTGATAACGGGTGGCGCGGGTTTCATCGGGTCGCATCTGTCGGACCGGCTGTTGGATGAGGATCATGAGGTCTTCGTAATCGACAACTATGCGACCGGTCGCAGCGACAATCTGACAGCCCACGATGCCCTGACCGTAGTCGAGGCTTCGATCGCAGACGCCTCCGCGGTCAACAGCGCGTTGGCGGATTTCCAGCCCCAAGTCGTCATCCATGCCGCCGCGTCGTACAAGGACCCCGATGACTGGGCGGAGGATATCCGCACGAACAGCCTTGGCACGGCCAACGTCGTTAGGGCCGCCTTGGCGAACAACGTCAGACGGCTGGTCTACTTTCAGACCGCTCTCTGCTACGGCACGTTGCCGCTGGAGCAGCCGATCACGCTGGCGCACCCGATCCGTCCCGACTCCAGCTACGCCATTTCAAAGACGGCCGGAGAGCAGTACATAGAACTGAGCGGACTGGACTTCGTGTCGTTTCGCCTGGCGAACGCCTACGGGCCAAGGAATCTCTCGGGACCGCTCCCGACCTTTTATCAACGCCTCAGCGAAGGCAAGCCGTGCTTCGTGATGGAGACCAAGCGTGACTTTATCTACATCGACGATTTGGTTACGGTCGTGCGTCAAGCCGTCGTCGATGGCATCGGTCACGGCAAGTATCATGTTGCCACAGGCTCCGACTTCGCGATCAAGGAGTTGTTCGACGCGACGGTCACCGCACTTGGGATGGAGAAGCAGGAGGTGGAGGTGCGTCCACGTAGCGCGGAAGACGCATTCACAATCCTCCTCGACCCGTCGAGAATCCAGGCGGACTTCGGCTGGGAGACGACGGTACCACTGCAGGAAGGAATCGCGAGTGCGGTTGATTACTACCGCTCGTATGGCGTCGCCGAGACGTATACGCACCTGCGGGTGGGGGAGTGAGCAGCGCTATGCGACGAGAACTGCGCGATGCTCACATTGCCCGCACGCCTGGTCCCCCTCGCATAGGCGTTGCTGGCCTCGGTTACTGGGGGCCCAATTTGGCTCGCAACTTCCACGCGTTTCCCGGCGCGGAATTGGTCTGGTGCTGCGACTCAGCGGAGGCCGCGCGTGCACACGCGGCCTCGATGCTGACAGGAGTGAAAATGACCGGCCGCTTCGAGGACCTACTCGAAGACGAACGCCTCGACGCAATCGTGCTCGCCACACCGGTCCCCACCCACGCTGAGCTGGCGGTGCGCACGCTGGAGGCCGGCAAGCACTGCTTTGTCGAGAAGCCGCTTGCGCAAACGGTGTCCGACGCCACACGAGCCGTCACCGCAGCTGAGCGGACGGGACGGGTGCTAATGGTGGGACATTTGCTTGAGTATCACCCGGGTTTGGGCAAACTCAAGGAACTCGCCGACCTCGGTGAGCTCGGCGAGATTCGCTGCATTTATAGCAACCGCCTGAATCTGGGCAAGCTACGCGTCGATGAGAACGCGCTGTGGAGCCTCGGTGCTCACGATGTCTCGGTCCTGCTGCACATTCTCGACGAAGAGCCGTGTGAGTGCTTCGCTCGTGGAGAGTGTTTCCTGCAGCCTGGCGTCGAGGATATTGTGTTCTGCTTCCTGCGCTTCCCATCAGGGATCGCTGCGCACCTGCACCTGTCGTGGCTCGATCCTCATAAGGAGCGTCGCTTTACGATCGTCGGGTCCAAGCGCATGGCCACATTCGACGACACCGTCGTCGAGGGCAAGCTCACGATCTATGACAAGGGCTTCGACGCAGGCTCCCACTCCTACGGAGAATACATCGGCCGCAGTGGTGGCATGTTCTCTCCTCAGATACCGAACGTGGAGCCGCTGCGATTGGAGTGCGAACACTTCCTCGACACGATTAGCAACGGTGTACATCCGCGCTCGGACGGCTACAGCGGACTGCGTGTTGTGCGGGTGCTGGAGCAGTTGCAAGAAGACCTACAGCGCAGTCGCCGGCCCAGGCAGAGCGCGATTGGATCTATGCACGAGCACAGTCGGACGGCCGCGGGCACGGGCGTTTTGGTGGAGGAGTTGCAACGGTTCGCCCGCTACGCTGCCACTTCTACAAGCGCAGGCACTTGGCGATGACAGGCGCGGAGCGAATGACCGCGACGCCTTTTATGGGCGTACGGGTGTTGGTGGTGGGTGGTGTCGGTTTCGTCGGTTCGAACCTTGTGCGAGCACTGCTCGAGTGCGAGCCCCGAAATATCTTGGTGGTGGACAACCTGCTCTCGTCGGAGCGTGAGAACCTGCCTGAACATCCGACGGTGAGGCTCATCGATGGATCTATCACCGACGAGCAGGTGCTGGCGGATTTGCCGCGAGACTTGGACTACGTGTTCCATCTGGCCACGTACCATGGCAACCAGAGTTCGATGGCCGATCCACTCGCCGATCACGAACACAACACGTATTCCACGCTCAGGCTCTACGAGGAGATCAAGAGCATGAACACGCTCAAGCGCGTGATCTATGCGTCGGCGGGATGCACCGTCGCCGAGAAGACTTTCGATGGAGCGGAGGCAACCACGGAGGATGCGCCGGTGTCGCTCTGGCTGGACAGTCCCTATCAGATCTCGAAGATCATCGGCGAGTGCTACTCAAACTACTACTTCACTCGCCATTCGCTGCCCGTCGTAAAGGCGCGCTTTCAGAACGTCTACGGTCCGGGCGAGGTGCTGGGCGCAGGACGGTGGCGCGGGACAGTGAACACGGTGTGGCGTAACGTCGTGCCGACGTTCATCTACAAGGCGCTGCGTCACGAGGCCCTTCCGGTCGAGAACGGCGGCATCGCCAGCCGCGATTTCATCTACGTGGGAGACATTGCGAGGGGCCTGATCGCGTGCGCCACCGGCGAGCCCGGCGGCGTCTACAACCTCGCGAGCGGCACGGAGACGTCGATCCGTACGCTCGCCGAGCTGGTCAACGAGCTCACCGGCAACCCGACGCCGATCGCGTTCACTCCGGCGCGCGACTGGGATCACTCCGGCCAGCGCTACGGCAGTACCGACAAGGCCCGGCGCCAGATCGGGTTCAGCGCCGAGACCAGCCTGCGCGACGGGCTCGAGCGGACGATCGCGTGGACGCGCGAGAATCTCGATTGGATCGAGTGCTGCATCGCCAAGCACCGCGAGCGGATCGAGGAGCTGACCGGGGAATGGGTGGCCTGACGTGGACACCTCCACGACACGAGTGAGTGAACCGCCTACACGGGTAAGCGAACCGCCGCCGCGGGTGAGCGAACCGCCCATGCGGGTAGTAGAGCCGCTCAAGGGGTTCTCGCTGCCGTCCGTGCGAGAGTTGTGGGGGGACCGCGAGCTCGTGTACTTCCTCGCCCGCCGCGAAGTGTCCTCTCGTTACAAGCAGTCGGTGGTGGGCGTGTTCTGGGCCGTGCTCCAGCCGCTGCTGCTGGCGCTCGTGTTCAGTGTGTTCTTCGGCGCGCTCGCGAAGGTCCCATCCGCGGCGGGCGTGCCGTATGCCCCGTTCGCGGTCTCCGGGATGGTGATGTGGCTGTTCGTCTCCGTTTCCGTTACGAGAGCGGCAGAGAGCATCGTCCTCAACGAGAAGCTGATCTCGAAGGTGTACTTCCCCCGGATCATCGTCCCGCTTGCGGCCGTGTGTCCGCCGCTGGTCGACTTCTGCATCGCGCTCGTGGTCGTGTTGGGCGCGATCTTCGTGTACGGGATGGTCCCTCCGATCCAGATCCTCTTGGTGCCGCTGGTGGGTGTGGTCGCGCTCGCCACTGCGATCGGCATCGGCCTGTGGCTGTCAGCGCTGAACGTCCGCTACCGCGACATCAGCCAGGCGATCCCGTTCTTTGTGATGGTGGGGCTGTTCGTCAGCCCGATCACCTATCCGTTGCATCTGGTTCCGCACGAGGTCAGGGCGATCTACGCGATCAATCCGATGGTGGGCATTCTCGAGACCTACCGGTGGATGCTGTTCCCGAATGCCGCCTGGCCGGGCCCGCTGATTCTGATCCCGATCGTCGAGAGCGTGGTGCTGGTGCTCACGGGTGCCGCTTACTTCCAGCGCTCCGAGAGCGCGTTCGCCGACGTGATCTGAACGTGCGCGACCCCGCTATCCGCATCGAGGGCGTAGGCAAGCGCTACGTCCTCAGCGGCGCCGCCCCCGGCGGCGTGCTGCTTTCCGAGCTGATGCAGAACGCGCTGCTCAGCCCCTTCCGCCGGGTCGCGGGCAGGCCCGCGCCATACAGTCATCTGGCGCGCCCCGACCGGGGCCCCGAGTCTTTTTGGGCGCTGCGCGACCTGTCGCTCGAGATCGGCCGCGGCGAAGCGGTCGCGCTGATCGGGCCCAACGGGGCCGGGAAGAGCACGCTGCTCAAGCTGCTCTCGCGCATCACGTTGCCGACGGAGGGACGGATCACGCTGCGTGGGCGCGTCGCCACCCTGTTGGAGGTCGGGACGGGCTTTCACCCGGAGCTCACCGGGCGCGAGAATATCTTCGTCAACGGGGTCATCCTCGGGATGCGCCGACGCGAGATCGATGCGCGGTTCGATGAGATCGTTTCGTTCGCGGGGGTCGAGCCGTTCATCGATACCCCCGTGAAGCGATACTCGAGCGGTATGTACATGCGCCTCGCGTTCGCGGTGGCGGCGCACCTCGAGCCCGAGATCCTGCTCGTCGACGAGGTGCTGGCCGTCGGCGACGCGGAGTTCCAGCGTAAGTGCCTGGGGAAGATGGAGGAGGTCTCCGAGGGCGGACGGACGGTTGTGTTCGTCAGTCACAACATGGCCGCGGTGCAGCGGCTTTGCTCGCGCGCGTTCCTAATCGATAGGGGAAAGCTCATGTTCGAGGGCACAGCGCCCGACGCCGTGGCCGCGTACTTCGATCGGATCGATCAGACACACGGGAGCGGGGTGTCGGTGATCGGGGAGGACGCTGAGCGCTTCGAGGGCTCCGGCGCGGCCAGGCTTCGCCGCGTCGTGCTGACCGACGCCGATGGCGAGCCGACGAGCAGCGTCCGGCTCGGTCAGCCGTTCCGCGTGGCGCTCACGTTCGAGATGTTCGACCCGATCCCCGACGCTGTCGTGGAGATCGGTATTTGCACTGCCGACGGTCAGCGCTTCGCCACCGTGCAGAGCGTCGATCGTCGCGGGACCTCGCTGCCGCTGCACCCCGGGACGATCGAGATCGCGGCGGACCTCGACGTTACCCTGCTCCCAGGGGAGTATGTGCTCGCCGTGGCGCTGCACGGCGCGGATGGCGTGACCGCCGACTTCGTGTTCCGCGCGATACGTTTCACCGCCCTGAACGCCCCGATGGCCGATGAGGAGAGTTATCCCTGGCCCGTGGTGCGCGGCTACATCCGCCCGCGGACTACCTGGACGGAGGCTCGCGAGCTGTCGCCAGCCGAGGTCGGCAGCATGGCATCGCCGCGGTCCTGATCGTCTACGACGTGCTCCAGCGGCCGCCGGTGGCGACGCCACGCGACTCGCTGTACTATCGAGCGGCGGCCGTGCGCCCGGCCGAGGCCCGGTCAGTTTCTCTTCGAGTAGTACCTCTTCGGAATGCGCAGCTCATGCACCCACGGCCACGGCACGTGGCGGGCGATGATCCGCGGCAGGCTCATGATCAACGACTTCGCCTCGATCACGGCCCGCGGCCACACGCGGCTGCGCTGGATCGCCCAGCCCAGCTTCGCGCGTTGCGCCCGATCGAGGGCGGGGCTCAGGCCGGCCGCAAACAGGTCATCGTCGACTCCCGCGACGAAGCGCTCGTAGGAGTACTTGCCCGACCGAATCAGATCGCGATGCGCGTTCTCAGCGATCTGTTCTCGCACGCGTCTGTCTCCGATCAGCTCGATGACCTCCTCGAAGTTCGAGAAATCCTTCTTCAGCGGCACGTAGTGAACCATCGGCTCCAGCACGCCGGAGTACTGGCCTTCGAACAAGACCTGGCAGATCCGGAAAGCGGCTGCTTCAAAATGGCGCGGGCTGATCGTGCGGTAGGAGTGGTTGTGATCTAGACGCCCGAGCGGACCCTCCTGCAGCGCCTCGAGCGTGACCGGGCGCCCCGCCTTGACGCGTGCCTCGTAGTCGCGCAGAACCTCATCTTCGAGATCTATGTAGGACGTGCCCGACTCGACGCCCAGTACGGCACGGCTGCGCCCGAGGAAGCGATACCAGCTATCTCCATAGAGCCGACCCTCATCGGTCGTGTCGATGTCGATCGTCAACTCAGCGCCGGCGGCGAGCTCCTTGAACTGTTCACCGATGCGCGACTTCTCCAGAGCCCCCGAGCCCAGGTAAGGATCGAGGGTCCGGGCTCGATAACCGACGTCGATGTCGCGTTGAGCGTCGGGCCGGGCGAACCTGGTGGCAGCCGCGACCATCTGTTTATCAACGTACCCAGTAAAATTGAAGCGAGCCGTCGCTCGCGGTGTGTAGCGACCCCAGACTTGGGGGATGTCCTCAGGGTGAACGTGGGTGTAGATCAGGTCGACGCCGACATCGTTGACGAAGTCAAAGCGCTCCTCACAAAAGTGGTACTCGTCCTGGAAGAACGCGACCTTGTAGGCGTCCACGCCCCGCAGCCAGTCCGTCATTCGCTTCGGGATGGCGTAACTGGTCGGTATCCACAGGGTGTTGTGCAGGAATATCACCGCGGGATGCGCCCGTTCGAGGTGGCGCGGGAAACCGAGATGAGTGTTGACCTCCCACACGGCAAAGCGCGAATGCGCACGAAACGAGTGAATGTGCTCGCTCACCGTGGTCGGGTCGAGCGGCTCACGCCGCAAGAGATAGTCTGGGCGATAGTAGAAGACCAGAATCCCAGGAACTGTTGTGGGGATCATTTTCTGGCAGTGACGTACAAATCGTAGCCGGCGATGCGAGCCACGTTGTTCAGCAGGCGCTTGCGCGGAATGCACAGCAGCGGCTTGCCCGCAACGGACAGCACGAGGTCGTCGAAGTCCTCCCGCCTCACCCGGACCTTGGAGAAACCGGCGAACATGCGGCGCACGTCGCGAATGGAGCTGAACTCGGTGGCGGGAGCCACGCCGGCTTCGGAGTTGGCGTCATAGCTTCTCCTCACATACTCGGCCCGCCGTTCGCGGTTGAACCACCGGCCCTTGCGGAACGCCTGCATCTGGAGCATGACCGCGCGACGATACGAGTTGCGGTTATAGACCATGACCATAGCCTCCCCGCCCGGGCGCAGTACGCGGCCCACCTCCTGGATCGCTCGGCCGAGCGCGCCGGTGTGATGCAGGCAGCCGATGCTGACCACCACGTCGAACGACGCATCGGGATGGGGAATCGCAAGCGCCGAGCCCTGGATCACCCGAGCATCCGCATCCTCCACGCCGAGCAGCTCGAGCCGGTGCACCATCATCTCCACCGGCCCCGGGGAGATGTCGAGACCGTGATAGTCCAGACGCCGCTGCGCAAGCAGCTGTCCGACCGTCCCGTAGCCGAGCCCAATCTCCAGCAACCGCTCGCCCGAGCGCCACGGTAGGTAGCGCTCGAGGTACGGATACAGGTCCATGTAGGCGCGATCGAAGCGTCCCAGGCTCGCGGCCGAGGCGTCCTCTACGCCGACCAAGCGCGCGAGGTGCGTGCCACACAGCTCGGACCAGAAGTCCGCGTTGGCCTCGTCCAACCGCGCCTGCCGGTGCTCGAGAGTCACGGCTAAATTGTCCCCCGCACAACGCTGCCGGAGCACAGGGGCTCCGCTGGGGCGCCGCGCGGGAATGTCCCAGGAACGGGTCTGGTCGGGTAGGGCGACGTGCGCGTGGCCTCTACAAGCAGACCGTCTTCACGTGCGCTCGGCAGTGATCCGTGTTCGCGCATCGATCGACCCTCTGTCCTATCTCCATACATTCGTATGACTACGTACGGTTCTCGGTCATCGAGTCTCCACGGCCAGCATTCTGCGTCAAGCAGTCCACGTACTCCGTTGATGACATACAGGAAAGTTGCCTATCCAAGCGAGATCGCTATCTCGTGGCGGTCGCTGAGATGGCATGCTTTGTTTCTTATCCATGCCTCGCGTGTATCACGCGCGACGGCATCGAGCGCGGCGAGAGATCCGACACGGTGACCGTACGGGGCGTGACCGTGGCGGCGCGCCCGCGTTCTCGTCAGCCGCCGGATCGGCGCCAGGCTCGCGCACATCCGCCCCGCTCCAGTTCCGGTGCCGTGCGCTCCGGCGATCCCGACCACGGTCTCGCCGGAGTGGACAAAGCGCTACATCTCAGTCGTCCGAGTCGTCCGATTGACAATCTGCGTAATCCCTAGTTTATCGAGTTGACAACCTGCGTAAAACCTGATTTATATGTCGTGAAGGGAGAAGCAGTGGGCGTCCGGGGCAAGTGCTCTGGAGGTTGACCAGCCGCACAGCAAAGGAAGGGATTGGACGATGGGCCTGTGGTCAAGTACGCGTGGTGGGGCTCGCGACGGCGCGGCGATGGAGATCGGCGTCGCATGGAGCTGAGGCTGTTTGTGTGCCATGAGCAGCGCATGCTCCGCGCGCTCCACGGTCGCTGGCCGTACCGGCGCTCGCACTCTCGCCACGACCTCCACTGGCTGGTGCGCGTCCAGCCGGAGAGCTGCTGGTGCTCGAGCGTGCGTGCTCACTCGGTGATGGGGCTGCGGTCGTGCACGCGGCGTCCCCGCGGGCGCTGAGGGGTCGGTCAGAGAAGGCCTGTACCTACAGGCCCGACAGAGCCGCTGAACGGGCCGGTAGGGACGAGCGCCGGGCCGTGCGTACGTCCGCACGGACAGCCTGCTCGGTGATCGCATCGATCAGGCGCGGCCATACGGCTCTGGGCAGGTCGTGGCCCATCCCCTCGATCCTCAGCAGCTCGGCTCCCGGGATCGCGCGCGCGGTGGCCCGGCCACCTGACGGCGCGACGAGCCGGTCGGCGGTCCCGTGGATGACCAGGGTTGGAGCGACGATCCGCCGCAGCTCCGGGGTGCGATCGCCGGATGCGATGATCGCCGCGAGCTGACGTCCCGCTCCGTCGGGATTGTGGTCGCGATCGTAGCTCTCGCCGGCGATCGCAACGATGTCCTGCGGGTCGCGCGGAATCCCGCGTGAGCCGATCGCCTCAAATACGCGCTGTGCATGGGCGATGAACTGCTCGCGCTCGCGCGACGCGCGGCGCAGGAGCACGGGGTAGATACGCAGCGCCGGCTGTCCGTTGCCCATGCCGCCCGTGTTGGACATGATCGACACCAGCGAGCGCACGGCCTGCGGGTGGCGCGCGGCGAGCAGCTGGGCGATCATCCCGCCCATCGATGCGCCGACCACATGCGCGGGGGCGAGGTCGAGCTGGCTGAGCAGCCCAGCCGCGTCGTCGGCCATGTCGCCGAGCGTGTAGTGGGCGGCGCGCTTGGAGCGCCGCAGCAGCTGCGAGACGGTCGGCGGCCGGCCGGTCATATGCGTCGAGCGCCCGACGTCGCGGTTGTCGAAACGCACGACGTGGAAGCCTCGTCCGGCGAGCTCGAGGCAGAAGTCCTCCTGCCAGGCAACCATCTGTGTGCCGAGCCCCATGATCAACAGCACCGTCTCCTTCGAACGGTCGCCGAAAGTCTCGTAGCAGAGCGTGATGTCCCTGCCGACGTCGCAGAACTCCTCAGACACGATCAAACGACTGTAGCGGTCTGCATGGCAGGTAGTAGGATCGACGGCGATGGCGGCGACCCCCGCATCGCGCAGCTCGGAGGCCGACGCGGCCGGCCTCGACGAGGCCGATATCCGCAGGCTGTCGATCGACACGATCCGAGCGCTGGCGATGGACACGGTGCAGAAAGCCAACTCCGGGCATCCGGGCACGGCGATGGCGCTGGCGCCGCTCGCGTACACGCTGTTTAAGCGGTTTCTGCGCGTTAACCCGCAGGACACCGCGTGGCCCGCGCGCGACCGTTTCGTGTTGAGCGCCGGCCACGCGTGTGTGCTTCAGTACTCGCTGCTGCACCTGTGCGGATACGACGTCGGGCTCGAGGATCTCAAGCAGTTCCGCCAATGGGGCTCGCTGACGCCTGGGCACCCCGAGCGCGGCCACACGCCGGGCATCGAGATCACGACCGGTCCGCTCGGACAGGGATTCGCCAACTCGGTCGGCATGGCGATCGCCGAGCGCTTTCTGGCGGATCGCTTCAATCGCCCCGGTCGGGAGATCGTCGACCACCACGTCTACACGATCTGCTCGGACGGCGACCTGATGGAGGGGATCAGCCAGGAAGCGGCGTCGCTCGCCGGGCATTTCCGGCTGGGCCGGCTGATCGCCTGCTACGACGACAACCACATCACGATCGACGGCACGACCTCGCTCTCTTTCGACGGGGAGAACCACCCCGCCCGCATGCAGGCCGACGGCTGGCACGTGCAGCGGGTCGAGGACTCCGAGGACGTCGACGCGCTGGACGCGGCGATCACTGCCGCGCGTGAGGAAACCGAGCGGCCGTCGTTCATCGCGATCCGCTCGCACATCGCCTACCCGGCCCCCAACGCCGTCGACACGGCCAAGGCGCATGGTGCGGCGCTCGGTGAAGACGAGGTGCGCGCGACCAAGCAGGTGATGGGTTTCGACCCCGAGCGGACGTTCTGGGTCGACGACAGCGTGTACGAGCACATGTCGCTGCTGGAGGCCGGCGCGGCCTCCCAGCGGGAGTGGCAGCAGCGCTTCGAGGCCTGGCGCGAGGCGCTGCCGGAGATGGCCGAGGAGTGGGAGCGCGCCTGGTCTGGGCGCCTGCGCGACGGGTGGCGTGAGTCGCTGCCGACGTTCGCGGCCGGCGAGAAGATCGCCACGCGCTCGGCCGGGCAGAAGGTGATGGCGAGCTTCGCCGAGTTCGCGCCGACGATGATCGGCGGCGCGGCGGACCTGGTGGAGTCGACGAAGACTTTGTTCGAGGGAGGCGGGGAGTTCTCGGCAGTGCACGCGGGACGCAACATCCCGTTCGGCATCCGCGAGCACGGGATGGGCGCGATCGTCAACGGCGCGGCCGCTCACGGTGGGATCGTCAAACCGTACGGCTCGACGTTCTTGACCTTCTCCGATTACATGCGCGGCTCGGTCCGCCTGTCGGCCCTGATGGGTCTGCCGGTCGTGTGGGTGTGGACACACGACTCGGTCGGGCTCGGCGAGGACGGCCCGACACATCAGCCAGTCGAGCACTATGCCGCGCTGCGCGTGATCCCGCACCTGTGGGTGATGCGTCCGGGCGATGCGAACGAGACGACCGTCGCGTGGGAGGTAGCGCTCGAGCGTGAGGACGGCCCGGTCGCGCTGCTGCTCACGCGCCAGAACCTGCCGGTGCTCGACCGCACCGAGGTAGCGGACGCGCACGGTCTGCGGCGCGGCGGCTACGTACTGTGGGACTCGACCGGCGCGAGCCCCAAGATCATCCTGATCGCCACCGGCTCGGAGGTCGCCCCGGCGCTCGCGGCAGCCCGCGATCTCGCCGCGCAGGGGATCGCGATGCGGGTCGTGTCGATGCCGTGCATGGAGCTGTTCGAGGCGCAGACGCAGGACTACCGCGACGAGGTCCTGCCACCCGCGGTCGGCGCGCGCCTGGCGGTCGAGGCGGGCGCGAGCATGAGCTGGTGGAAGTGGGTCGGTACCCACGGCGAGGTCCTCGGCATCGACCGCTTCGGCGCCTCCGCGCCGGGTACTACCGTGTTGGAGAAGCTGGGCTTTACCGCCGAGAACATCGCCGCGCGGGCACGCGCGCTGGTGGACTCCGGACACTGAGAACCGAGACCAAGGAGCCGTCATGCCCGCCGACGCAAACACGCCCCTGCAGCGCCTGTCGGATCTCGGGCAGAGCATCTGGGTCGACTTCCTCTCGCGCGAATCGATCCACGGCGGGCACCTCCAGGAGCTGATCGAGGACTACTCGGTCGTCGGCGCCACGTCGAACCCGTCGATCTTCGAAAAGGCGATGGGGGCCGGAGACGCATACGACGAGCAGATCAACGAGCTGGCCGCGCACGGCAGCGACGTCGAGCAGACGTTCTGGACGCTCGCCAAGCAGGACATCAAGGACGCCTGTGCTGTGTTCCACCCGGTCTGGGAGGCGAGCGGAGGGCGCGACGGGTACGTCTCACTGGAGGTCGACGCGCGGCTCGCCTACGACACGCTCGCGACCTTCCGCCAGGCGATGAGCCTGCACGACGACGTCGACCTTCCCAACCTGATGGTCAAGATCCCCGCAACCAAGCCGGGCCTGGCGGCGATCGAGGACGTGATCTCGAAGGGCCGCTCGATCAACATCACGTTGATCTTCTCGCTGCGCCGCTACGCGGAGGTTGCCGAGTCCTATCTGCGCGGGCTGGAGCGCCTGATCGCAGAGGGCGGCGACCCCAGCAAGGTGGCGTCGGTGGCCAGCTTCTTCGTCTCCAGGATCGACACCGAGGCAGACAAACGCCTGCAGGCGGTCGGCGGCCAGGACGCGCTCGAGGGCAAGCTCGCGATCGCCAACGCGAAGCTCGCCTACGCGCATTACCTCGAGGTCTTCTCGGGGCAGCGCTGGGAGTACCTCGCGGGCAAGGGTGCGACCCCCCAACGCGTGCTGTGGGCCTCGACCTCCACGAAGAACCCTGCCTATCTCGACACGATCTACATCGAGGAGCTGCTCGGACCGGACACGGTCAACACGGTTCCCGAGGACACGATCAAGGCCTACCAGGATCACGGCGACCCGCAGCCGCGCCTGCAGAGCGGCCTGGCCGAGGCGCACCAGGTGTTCGAGGATCTGAAGCGGGCGGGCGTCGACTACGACGACGTGACCGACACGCTGGAGCGCGAGGGCGTCGAGAAATTCGAAGCGGCGTTCACCGAGCTGTTGCAGACCCTGAGCGCCAAACGCGAGTCGCTCGCGCCGGCGTGAGCCCGGCCCGCTAGCCGGCCGCCAGCCGGCTAGGAATAGGGGATCGGCACCAGCACGCGGATCACCAGCGGTCCCGACGGAAACGCGGTGGCGTGCACGGTGAACACGCGAAAGCTGTGCCCGCGGTACTGATAGGACCCGCTGGCCGGCACCTCCCCGGAGCTCGGTCCGAGGCTGTTCTTGACGAGCTTGGAGTTCATGTACATCAGCACGTTGAGACCTGCCAGCCGACCGGTCAGGCGCTTGTAGCCCTCGTCGTCCTGGATCGAGAGCACGATGCTGCCGATCCTGCGGCCGTCCAGCCGCAGCGGTGCGCTGACCGGCGCGAGCACGTAGGGTCCGCCGACATCGGACAGCAGCCGCCCGCCGGCGCTTACCCGCAAGCGCACCAGGTGATGGTGAAGCAGGGCTTCGACGGCGGCCTTCGTGGCTGTCGGGTCGCGTCGCGCGACCGCGCTCAGCAGCGGTCCGTCGTGCTGGACACGTTTGATCTGCGCGAGCGTGCGTGGGCCGCCCTCGCCGGCGTAGATCAAATTGGCGATCCGCGCGAGCGTGTTGACGAGCGTGTCTTCGCTGCTCGCTCCACACAGCTTTGCGGTCGCGCTGAGCGGTATCAGGATGTAGATCCGCACCGAGCCCGACGGGTAGGCCTGGGCGGGAAGTGACGTGAACTGGTAGACGACGTGGCCGCGCGTCAGCGTCCCACTGTTCGGAAGCGGTTCGTCGGGCAGCGCCAGCGATCCAGCGACCGTGCGGTTGTGTGATCGCACCGCGGCCTGCCCTTGGGCGACCCCGTTGGCCTCCGCCACGAAACCGCTGTCGGCCCACACGCTCGCCAGATAGCTCGCGATCGCCTTCCCGTCGGCGCCACGGATCGTCCCGCTGATCGGCGCCAGCGCGGCGCCACCCACGTCAACGAGCGTCTTCGTCCCGCGTGTCACCCGCAGGTTGGTCATGTGGCCGGTCGCCAGCAGCGCGCGCGCCGCCAGCTTGGCGGCCGGCGCGTCGCCGGATTCGATGGCCTGGCGCAGCGCCGTCGAGCCCGCGATCAGGTGCTCGGCCGACAGCGTCCGTTCGCTGGAGATGCCCTCGCGGTAGACCCGCGTGAGGACGCGCCCAACCGTGTCCAGCACGGTCGCCGGACAGTCTGCCGGGATGCCCGGCACAGGCTGGTTGGCAACGGCGCTGACGTGCGCCGCCTGCCTGACGGCGACCGTGGAGCCGCAGCCGGCCAGCGTGCCGATCAGCATTAGAACGACCGCCGCGAGCGCTATCCGGCGGCGTGCAGGCGAGAGCGTGTGCACGGGCACACCATCGTCCCAGATCCTAAGCCCCGGCTAATCCGGCCGGCCGTCCTGCGATCTCCAGGTGGAGTAACGTCGCGTCGGTGCCCACGGCCCTGATCACGGGCGCCTCCAGCGGAATTGGTCGCGCGAGCGCGATCGCCCTGGCGGCGACCGGTTGGACGGTGTTGGCCGGCGTTCGCGACGTCTCGGTCGGTGAGCAGCTCGAGCAGGCGGCTCCCCCGGGACGGCTGATCGCGCTGCAACTGGACGTCACCGACGCTGCCCAGATCGAGCAGGCGCGCGAGCGGATCGAGCAGTCCGGCGCCGGCTCGCTCGACGCGCTCGTCAACAATGCCGGAGTGGGGATCAGTGGCCCGCTCGAGCTGATCTCGGAGAAGGATCTCCGCGCGCTGTTCGAGGTCAACCTGTTTGCTCAGATCGCGGTCACCCGCGCGCTACTGCCGGCGCTGCGCCGCGCCGGCGGGAGGATCGTCCTCGTCTCATCGATCGGCGGGCGCGTGGCGATGGCCTTCAGCGCCCCCTACGCGGCCTCCAAGCATGCGATCGAGGCCGTCGGCGATGCGCTGCGAGTCGAGCTGCACAGCTCCGGGGTGCAGGTCGCGATCATCGAGCCGGGCTCGGTGGCGACGCCAATCTGGGACAAGAGCCGCGTGGACGCCGAACGGTTGACGATCCCGGCGGCACTGGCGAAGGAGTACGGAACGGTCCCGGCGGCGATGGACAGCGTGATGCGGAAAACCTCCGAGCGGGGAGTCCCGCCCGAGCAGGTCGCGCAGACGATCGTACGCGCGCTGAGCGCGCCGCGAATGAAGGCCCGCTATGTGGTCGGGCGCGACGCCAGAGCGATGCTGCTGGCCAAGAGCCTGCTCCCGACGCGCGTGTTCGACCGCTTCGCCAAACGCGCACTCGGGGTGTGAGCCGAGCTCACGACGGCGGCGGGTACACGGCCAGCCAGGCGAACACGCTGGTCGTCGCGGCCTGCGTCTGCAACATCCGCGGTTCGGCATCCCGCGCGGGCAGCGTCTCGCCGTTCCACGAGAGCAGGTACAGGCCTTCGCGGTCGGCGGCGCGCGTCTGCGCGTTGCGGGCGTTGTCGGCCGCCAGCGTGTACAGCGTGGGGTCGCCGTCGAGCGCGTACAGTGCGAGCATCCACTGCAGGTAGATCGCGTCGTACTGCGGCGAGAAGTCGAGCAGGTAGCCGAAGCGCTGGAGCGCGGTCGCCTTCAACCGCGTCGCTGTTTCGCAGTCCCCGGGCGTGGCTGTCAGCCGGCATAGCATTGCCTGGGCGTAGATCAGCGGTCCCTCGATGTAGTCGACCGGCGTTGAGTTGATGCTGCTGCCGGCGTACAGTCCGTCGGCCGAGCTGAACCCGCTCGTGTTGCCCCACTGCAGGAACCTGCGCGCCTCGCTGAGGGCGAACGCGGAGTGGGTTTCCTGGTAGATCAGGGTCGCCAGCAGCGTGTCCGAGGCGAGCGCCGCGCCGGCCTTGTACGGATGATCGGTGTTCCACCAGATCCCGCCTGTGCGCCGATCCCAGCCGGCCGCGGTGATGTATCTCAGCGCACGTTCGGCGTCCGCCAGGTAGCGCCGCGTCCCGGTGGCGCGGTAGGCCTCGAGAAATGCCAGCCCCCACCAGCCGTTGTCGTCGAACCATGTCTCTGTGTCGCGTTCGCGGTCTCCTGGATAAGGGGAGTAGCCCGGGACGGGTCTCAGCCCGCGGTTCAGATAGCGCTCCGCGCCGGCCGCGAAGCGAGCGAGCGCACGCCGGTTCGCGGCCGTCGGCTGCGCGATCGCGATCGCGTCGAGCGACTGGAACAGGGGCACGATGTCCCAGATCGTCGCCAGCGGATAGCGCTTGCGGTCTCCCAGCAGCGCGTCGTACCAGCCGCGGCGCGGGTCCTTCCAGCGCTGCTGAGCGCGGACGACGCCACCTTGCGCCAGCGCAAGGTAGCGCTGTTGCACGGCCGTCAGGACGGGTGCCGGCGCGGGCGCCGCTGCCGAGGCCCCGGGCGGGACGCTCGGCCGGGCGGGCGGTGCGGCGCGGGTGGGCGATGCGGCGCGGGCGGGCGATGCGGCGCCGGCGAAGCAGAGCAGCGCGGCGAGTGTGGCGAGGGGTGAAAGGGATCTGCGCATGTGTGTTCCAACCCGACGCCGTGGAGATCGGCGCGGCGTGCGGCGAACGCGAGCGCGATTCGCTGTGGTTAGGCGAATCGGTTGCGGATTGAGGCCGGCGGCGAGCATGGGTACGGTTTGCTTGTCGATGAAGACCCCCGATCTCGAGTTCGCTCTCGCTCCGACGCCCCCTTCCGAACGGCGTGCCTGGCTGCTGGCCGGCGCGACGGGGCTGATCGGCTTGGCTGTGCTGATCGCCGTGCTCAGCGGAGCGATCGGTCAGACGAAGAGTGTTGCGCCGCCGCCGGTGCTCGTCTCGGCCGCCACGCCTGTCCCCGCCCCGCGAGCAGCAGTAGCAGCCGGCGCGGCCCACGCTCGAGCGAAGATCGTCGCCCGGCCGACCGCCGCTCAGCAGAGTGCCGAGGCAAGGAGCCTTGCGGCAGCGACGCAGGTGCACATCGAGCGGCGGTGGCTGGAAGGCTTCTATCCGATCTACGCGACCGCCGAGCACACCTTCGCCGTCAACTGGCTGTTGATCGCGTCGATCCACATGCAGGAGTCCGCCTTCTCGACCGCGCCGAGCACCTACCGGGGCCTCAACTTCGCCCGCTGCTGCGGTGGGCCGATGCAGTTCAACGTCACCAACGGACCGGTCACGACGTGGGATCTGGTCAGCAACTCCTACATCTACGGGCGCCGTCCCGCGAGCTACGACCACATGACCGGCAAGCACCCGTCGATCTATGACGACTTCGACGCGATCATGGCTGCCGGGCACCTGCTGTCAGCCGACGGCGCTGGCTACCAACTGGACGGCTCGGCGTGGGATGCCGCCTACGACTACTACGGCCACGATGCCACCGGCGTCGCATACGCCGACGAGGTGATAGCGCGCGCGATCGGCTGGTCGCAGCATGGCTTCTGCATCAACTGCGGCGTCCAGCAGAGCCTCGTCGCAGCCGTCCACGCTGCGTATGGTGCACCGGTGCTCGCTGCGTTGAATGCTCCCCCACCTACGCGGCGTGCTGCCGCTCGCCATCGGACGCGCAGACGCTAGCCGGGCTTGCGTGCGCGGAAGCGAAATGAGCTGCCGCCCGTGTCGACCTGCGGCTCGATCAGCCCTGCATGTTCCATGCGCGCGGGTAGCCCGTCGGGGGCAACCGGAACGAGCGTGTCGTGGACGTGCAACAGCTTGAACGCCCGGCCCGTGCCGAGGCTGTCGGTGCCGGCGAACATGCCGCCGGGTCGCAGCACCCTGGAGGCCTCCGCTAGCAGCCGGTCCTGCAACTCCGGCGACGGTACGTGGTGGAGCATCGTGAAACACACCACGCCGGAAAAGCGACCGTTGGCGAATGGCATTGCGGTCGCGTCCGTCTGCACGATCTCGACATCGCCGTCGAGCTTGCGCCGCAGTCGCTCGCAGTAGCTCTCGGAGAGCTCGGCGACGGTCAAGGACCCGGACCGGCGGGCGAGCACACTGGTCGTGGCGCCGAACCCGGGCCCGATCTCCAGGACATCCTCGCCGAGCTCCACCCCGGACGTGCCCCATGGGAGCAGCTCTCGCTCGACGGTGCGCGCCCACCAGCCAGATGAGCAGACGACCCCATGTGCCCAGTTCACGAGCGCTCAGCTCGCAAATGGGGCCATGCGCACGGCCAGAGGCAGACCGCAGCGCACGAGCAGCGCGAATCGGCCGTGCGGCACAGTGGCGGCCTCGGTGCGCATCATCGCTACAAGCTGGCGCTTGAAGTCCTCTCGCGGATGGCGCTGCAGGACCTTCGCGACGTTGGCCGGGGCAACGTCCCAGATGCGCAGCCCGGCACCGTCGACCATCGCACCCCACTGCAGGTAGCAGCCAAGGGCTCCGTCGCGCTCGACGGCGACGCCCGGCGTCGTGTGAACACAGATCGCGTCCGCGAGGAGGTGTGCGCGCTCGTCGCTGACCCCGGCTGCGGTTGCGCAGGCGGCCGTTCGCTCTGCGCTTGCGAGCGTGAAGTCGCGCCCCGGGGTCGGCTGGGCGATGCCGTGGTCGTGCAACAGCGAGCCGCAGTAGAACAACTCGGGGTCGAGCTCGATGCGGTCGACAGCGGCGAGCGCGCGCCCGAACAGCCAGGTCCGATAGGAGTGGCCGACGAGCGACGGCGGCAGCTCGGCGCATGCCTGCTCGGCCTCACGCGCGAACAGCGAGTCCGGCGCCGTGAACGTCTCGAGATCGACTTCCGCGGCGCCCGACGGGAGCCGTCCGAGCGCCAGCTTCGCGCGACCGAGGACGTTTTCCCACTGGCCGAGCGCGATCGCCGCGAACAGCCGACGGCGCTCGCGGGCGCTCAGCCGCCCTTCGGTGCGTCGTGCCCAGCCCAGGCCTCCGAGCCGCTGTGGATCGACGGCGATCGAGATGTCCTGTCTCAGATGTCCGTCTCTCTACGCCGCGTCGGCCTGAGCCAGCAGCTCGCCGGCGACACGATCGGTGGCCTTGGCGGTCCCTCCGACGAGGCGGCGTGAGAGCTGTGCGCGGCGGAAGTACAGCGGTGCGTCGTGCTCCCAGGTGGCGCCGATGCCGCCGTGCACGGAGATCATCGTGCGCGCGGCGTCATCGAGCGCGCGGCCCGCGACCGAGCGCGCGGCGCTGGCCGCTAGCGGGAACTCGCCCGGCGCACCGGCGCGCGCCCAGCCTGCGTAGTACAGCAGCGAGCGCCCGTTCTCGAGCTGGCGCAGCACCTCGGTGAGCGAGTGCTTGACCGCCTGGTATGAGCCGATCGCACGGCCGAACGTGTGCCGCTCCTTGGCGTACTCGACCGACACGTCGAGCGCCGTCTCGACGCTGCCGAGCGACTCGGCGGCGATCAGTGCCTGCGTCAGATGCCAGGCGCCCGCGAGGCTGTCCTCGGGCGCGTCGAGCACGACCGCGGAGGCGTCTTTGAGCTCGACATGACCGAGCGAGCGCGTCGCGTCGTAGCGGCGCACTGGCTGGATCTGCACGCCGGGCTCCTCGGCGCGGATCGCTACACCCTGCGCGCGGCCGTCGATCAGCGCGACGCCCACGAGTGCGTTCGCGCCGGGGGCGTCGGGGACGAACGCAAAGCTCCCGGTCAGCTGCACGTGGCCGTCTGGGTCGGGCGATCCGGCGCTCGGCAGCGGCGCGCGTCCGAAGCCGCTCATCGGATCGGTGCTCCAACTGTCGTCGATGTCATCCGGCGGGCAGCACGGCAGGTATGCGACCCGTCGCTCGCCGGTGGCCAGATCCGCCATGAACTCGGCGGCGTTCGGGGCATCGCCGAGGATCGCCGTGGCCGGGAGGTGTCCGAGCAGCGGGACGCCGGCGAGTACGCGCCCGCACTCGCCGAGCACGAGCATCGCGTCGAACGCGTCCAGCCCGGCGCCGCCGTCGGCTTCGTCGATCAGCAGCCCGGGCCAGCCGGCCTCGCAGGCAGTCGGCCACAGGTCCGGCAGCGCGCTCTCGTCGCCGTCGAGCGCCGCGCGCGCGGCCTCGAGCGTCTTGAAGCGCGACAGCGCCCCGCGCGCGGCCTCACGCAGGAACACCTGCTCGTCTGAGAGTGCGAGGTTCATGCCGGCGCTCCTTCCTTGGAGCGCAGCTCCGAGAACGGGATGCCCTTGTCCAGGCGCGGCTCCGGCGGCAGTCCGAGGACCCGCTCGCCGATCGTGTTCCTGAGGATCTCCTCGGTCCCACCGGCCGACTTCAGGCCGGGCAGGAACGAGATCATGTATGCCCACTGGCTGTCCTCGCTCAGCGCGTCGGGGCCGAGCACGTCGGCGATCAGGTCGCCGGCCTTGATCGCGCCGCTGACGATCGTGACCTTCGCGAGGCCCGCCTCGGGGCCGGGGATCTGGCCTTTGGAGAGCGCCGTCAGCGTCCGGTAGCCGGTGAAGCGGACCGCCAGCATCTCGCTCGAGATCTCGCCTAGCTTGTGGCGCACCTCGGGGTCGCGGCGGGCGTTCTGATCGCCGGCGATCGCGGCCGCGAAACGGGTCGAGTTGTAGCCCAGCCCCTCGCTGCCGAGGCCGATCGTCACGCGCTCGTACATCAGCGTCACGAGTGCCGTTCCCCAGCCGTTGCCGACGCCGCCGACGACCGCGCCCTCGTCGAGCTCGACGTCGTCGAAGAACACCTCGTTGAACTCGGCCTCGCCGGAGATCTGGCGCAGGCCGCGGATCGTCACGCCCTCCCCGTCCATCGGCACGATGAACATCGTCAGCCCCTTGTGCTTGGGCACGTCGGGGTCGGTTCGCGCGAGCAGCAGTCCGTAGGAGGCGAACTGCGCGTTCGTCGTCCATACCTTCTGCCCGCTCAGGCGCCAACTGCCGTCGTCCTGCTGGCGGGCGCGCGCCTGCACTGCGGCCAGGTCCGAGCCGGCGGCCGGCTCGGAGAACAGCTGGCACCAGACCTCATCGCCGTGGAGCAGCGGCGGCAGATAGCGCGACTTCTGCTCCTCCGAGCCGTTCGCGATGATCGTCGGCCCGAGCATGCCGACGCCGATCCCGTCGAGAATCCCGGGCACTTTTGCCTTCGCGATCTCCTGGCTGCAGATCACGTTCTCGATCGGCCCGAGGCCCTGCCCACCGTACTCCGTCGGCCAGGTCACGCCCGCGAGCCCGCCCTCGGCGAGCTTGCCCTGCCACACGCGCCGCGCGGCGATGATCTCGTCCTCGTCCGTGATCGCTCCCGGACCCTCCAGGCTCGGCGCTTGCGCCTTGTGCTGTTCGAGCCACGTGCGCACCTGGATGCGGTAGGCGGCCTGCTCCGGTGTGTCCTCGAGATCCACGTCTTCTCCTTTGGCTGACTGGCCAGTCAATCCGTCCAGATGAACGGTACTACACGCCGCTCACGCCCCGGGCGGAAGCGGCGGCGCGGGCACCGGACGCTGGTGGTAAACGTCTTTGAAGCCTCGGTTCAGCAGCTGGCTGGCCTGCACGCCGGGGGCGGTGGAGTCGAGCACGACCACGCCGAGGCGCACGCCGTGGTGCTCGGCGGTCGCGACCAGGCAGCGGCCGGCGGCTTCGGTGTAGCCGGTCTTCATGCCGGTGACGCCCGGATATTTGTAGATCAGCAGCGGATTGTTGTTGTACAGGTACAGCTTGCCGCCCTTGATCGGGAACGGCAGCACGGCGGAGTAGGTGTGGGTCACGCGCGCGATGCGCGGCTGTTGCATGTCGACGTGGGCGAGGATCGCGAGGTCGGCGGCGCACGAGTAGTTGCCCTTGTCGTAGTAGCCCGACGGCGAGGAGAAGCGCGTGCAGCCCATCCCGAGCTTGGCGGCCTCGTCGTTCATGCGCGAGACGAAGTTGTGGACGCTGCCGGCGACGTGCTGTGCGAGCGCGACGGCAGCGTCGTTCCCGGACGGCAGTAGCAGCCCGTAGAGCATGCTCTCCAGACGCACGTGCTTGCCTACCGGCAGCACGCCGACCTTCGAGCCGGGCATGTTGACGGCCTGCCTGGTTACGAGCACGTGTGCGTCCGGCGGCGATGACTGCACGGCCAGCAGCGCGGTCATCATCTTGGTCAGGCTGGCGATGCGTACGCGCTTGTATGCGTTGCGCTGCCACAGGACCTGGCCGGTCGACAGGTTGAACAGGATCCCCGAGCGTGGCGGGGCGTGGAACGGCTCGTGCACGGGGTCCGCGCTGGGTGAGGAGATGCCGGCGAGCGCGAGCGCCGGCTTGGCCAGCGGCAGGCCGGTCTGCGAATGGGCCGCGGCCGCGGCGGCAGGCGCGGCGGTGTGGAGCGAGGCACTGGGTGGCTTCGCTGGCCGTTCGCCGGACCTGCTGGCGAGCGCCATCTCGACGCCGAACGCGATCAGCAAGGCGAGCACGACCCCGCCGGCCGCCAGCCGGCGCCGGCGTTTGCGTCGGGCGGCGGCGTGCGCCCTGCGCGCGCGGCTCTGGCCTGGCGTGAGAAACGGCGAAGAGCTCATTCGCGAGGAGGATTGCGCAGAGCCCCGACGACCCCGACTCCGAGCAGCACGAGGATGCACACGGACAGCAGGCTCGCGAGCGAGAAGCCCTGTTCGATCACCGACACGCACGTCAGGAACGCGAAGCCGGCGATGAACACGAGTGCCGCGAGCAGCACGAACAGGCGGGTGCTCATGCGGACAGGCGCCGTGCGAGCGGGATGTTGTCTCTCAGCGGGAGGATCGGGCGAGACTAGCCGGTCGCCGCCAGCGGCCCGACGCCAGCGCGCGGTTGTGGCACATGCTGGTCTGCGTGATAGGAGGAGCGCACGAGCGGGCCGGCGGCGACGTGGTCGAAGCCTAGCTCGTAGGCGGCGCGCTCGAGCGCGGCGAACTCGTCGGGGTGCCAGTAGCGCACGACCGGAAGATGCCGGTCGGAAGGGCGTAGGTACTGCCCGACGGTCAGCACTTGCACGCGGCTCTCGCGCAACGCGGCGAACGTGTCGAGCATCTCCTCGTGCGTCTCGCCGAGCCCGACCATCAGCCCGGACTTGGTCACGACGTCCCCTTCGCCGAGCTCGTGCGCTAGCCGCAGCACACGGCAGGAGCGCTCGAACTGCGAGCCGCGGCGGGCGATCGGGTACAGCCGCGGGACGACCTCGACGTTGTGGTTGAACACGTCGGGGCGCTCGGCGATGACCTTCGCGAGCGGCATCTCCTGCCCCTGGAAGTCGGGTGTGAGCACCTCGATCTGGCAGCCGGGCGCCTGGCGGCGGACCTGGCGGATCACGCCGACGAACGCGGAGGCGCCCTTGTCGGGCAGGTCGTCGCGGTCGACGGACGTGATGACCGCGTGGCGCAGCCCCATGCGCGCGATCGAGCGGGCGACGCGCGCGGGCTCGAGCGGGTCGTTCCAGGTCGGCTTGCCGGATTTGACGTTGCAGAAGCCGCAGCGGCGCGTGCAGGTGTCGCCGAGGATCATGAACGTGGCGGTGCCGCGCTCCCAGCACTCGCCGACGTTCGGGCAGGCGGCCTCCTGGCAGACAGTGTGCAGGTTCTCCGAGCGGATCAGCTCGGTCAGCTCGCGGTAGCGCTTGCCTCCCGGCGGTGGCACCTTGAACCACGGCGGCTTGCGCTCGCGCAGCGGCCGCACGTCCGGCCCGAGCACGCTGAGCACGTCCATCCCGCCGGGGTTGGATCGAGATCGGGTGGCGCTCATACAGGAATCGGCTGGGCCGGTGCGGATTTGATGGGATTAATCGGGGCTCGCCGTTGGGCTCGCCTGGGAGGGTTCGCGATGTCGATCCCCAGGCGCGACGGTGAGACGAGCCGCTGGCGTCGCCCGTGCGCCTCACAGAAGCGGTAGGCCATCCGCCTGCGCACGCACGGCATGCGCGTGTTGCGTGCCGTGCCGATGGCGCTCGGACCCCCGACACGCGGATTATGATTCCGCTGCTCCGAGCGCTCCAGCTCGGCGGCAATCGAGGTCATGCGCACGTCGGGCAGGCCGCAGGCAATAACCCATGAGAACGGGTCGAGGTCGTTCTGAACGTTGACGGCGAAGCCGTGCGTGGCGATCCCGCGCGAGACGTGCACGCCGATCGAGGCGATCTTGCGATCCTCGACCCAGACGCCGGTGTAGTCGATGCCCTCGTCGTGACGTGAGCGCGCGGCGAGGCCTTCCTCGGCGAGCGCCGCGATGATCGCGTCTTCCATCACCCGCAGGTGGCGGTGGACGTCGTGGATGCGCATGATCGGATAGCCGACGAGCTGACCGGGAGCGTGGTAGGTGATGCGTCCGCCGCGATCGGTGGTGTGTACCTCGATGCCTTTCGCCTTGTAGAAGTCCTCGCCAAACGGCAGGTCACCGGCGCCGGAGCGCCGCCCGCGCGTGTACACGGCCGGGTGCTCGAGCAGCAGCAGCGTGTCGGGCAGCTCACCGGCTTGACGCTGCGCCCGGATGTGGTCCTGGATGGCGATCCCGTCGGAGTAGGGGACGATGCCCAGGTGGCACACCCACAGCTCGTTGGACGGTCGATCGCTGCGCATCTCGCTTGCCCTCAAGCCTAGCGCGGCGGGGACATATGCCATCTGATGCATCATGACAGCATTCAAGGTGATGCTATGATGCCTCAGATGCGCACGACGGTGACGCTCGACCCGGATGTCGAGACCAAGCTGCGTGCCGTCATGCGCGAGCGGGGCACATCGTTCAAGAGCACTCTCAACGAGGCCCTGCGGGCAGGGCTGGCGGACGCGACCCCGACCAGCCGGCGCTTCCGCGTACGATCGGCACCGCTGGGCGTTCGCCCTGGGATCAACCTCGACAAGGCGCTGACGCTCGCGGGGGAAATGGAGGACGAGGAGATCCTGCGCAAGCTTCGATTGGGCAAGTGAAGCTGCCGGACGTCAAGTGAAGCTGCCGGACGTCAACCTCTTCCTGTATGCGTACGACGCGCGCTCCGCGCGCAACGCGCCGGCCCGCGAGTGGTTGGAGGAGACGCTCTCCGGTCGAGAGACCGTAGCCCTTGCTTGGGCGGTGCTGGTGACGTTCATACGGCTCAGTACGCATCCCGCTGTCATGGAGCGGCCGTTCGACGCGGGTGCCGCTGTCGAGTTGGTCGAATCGTGGTTGGCGCAGCCGTGCGCCACGACCGTCGGTCCTACCGCTCGGCACCCGGCGATATTGCGCGACCTGCTCGAGCCACTTGGCACCGCCGGCAACCTCACGAGCGACGCCCATCTCGCGGCGCTCGCGATCGAGCACGGCGCGACGCTGTGCTCGTGCGACAACGACTTCTCGCGGTTTGCCGGCCTGCGCTGGGTCGACCCATTGGCGTGAGCGCCGCCGAGTGGCTCCGTTCCGCTAGGTTGGCGGCGTCCTGGAACCCGACGACGGAGGCGGATCGATGACCTCAGCGAGAGCAGCGCGAGTGATGGCGTGCGTGGCGATGCTTTGCGGGGCCCTGGTCGGCCCCGTCTCCTCCGCCTCGGCCAGCAAGGCGAGCATCAAGGCCGCGATCGTGAGCTACAGCTCGAAGATCGACGTCGCCGAAGGCGGCGTGCTGACTGCGGTAGGCGAATACAAGGCAGCCCCCGATCCCAAAGATCCGGCGGGCGTCGAGGCAGCGATCAGCAAGTCGGTTACCGTACTCGGCGCGCTGAAGGCCAAGGTCGCCAAGCAGTCGGCGGCCGCGCCGCGCGTGAAAAAGGCCAAGAGGAAGATCGGCGCGGGGCTGCAGGCCGTGATCGTCGGATACGACGAGCTGTCCACCGCCTACGGAGAGATCGCCAGCCAGCCGGAAGCGGCGAGCAGCGAAGCCGCCAAGGCGGAGGTCGTCGTCAAGCAGGGGCGCAAGCAGCTCACCGAAGGCATCAAGCTGCTCGACTGAGACGGTCATTACAGGTCACAGCCGGCCGCTCGCAACGCGCAGGCGGTCGCATACGCGCACAGATCCCCAGGTTGCCTACAGCGTCAGTGCGGACGGCGTCTGCAGCAGCTCGCGCACGCGCTCAAGGAACTGGGCTGCTTCCGCGCCGTACAGGATGCGGTGGTCGCACACGAGCGTCAACGTCATCGTGTGGCGCGCGATCACCACATCTGCGCTGACGATCGCACGCGGCTCGACCGAGCCGACAGACAGGATCGCCGCCTGCGGCGGGTTGATGATCGCGGTGAAGCTGCGCACGCCGTACATGCCCAGGTTGGAGACCGTGAACGTACCACCGCCTAGCTCCGGCGGTGTGATCGTGGCGTCGCGCACGCGCTCGGCCAGCGTGTGTGTCTCGCGCGCGATCTCGCCGAGCGACTTCTCATCCGCGTCGAACACCGTCGGCACGACCAGTGCGTTCTCGGCCGCAACCGCCACGCCGACGTTCACGCGCGAGTGCAGCTGGAGGCGCCCGTCGCGGTAGCTGCCGTTCGCGTGCGGGTACTCGCGCAGCGCCAGCGCACACGCCTTGACCACCATGTCGTTGTACGTCGGCGTCTTGATCGGATCGCGCTCGCCAGGCCCACTCGCCTCGCCGCCGCCGCCGCCGCCGCCGCCGCTACTACCGCCACGATGAGCGAGTCCCTTTAGCTCGGCCCGCAGCGACACGCACGCCGCCATGTCCACGTCCACCTGCAGCGTGAAGTCCGGGATCGTCGCCTTCGACTCCGCCATCCGCCGCGCCACCGTCTGCTGCGTGCGCGTCAGCTCGACTTCCGTGCTCTGGCCCTTAGCCGTCGCCACGCCCTCCAGCGATGCGACGGGTATCGACTTCGAGCCGGCGTCGGCGGGTGCGGTGCTGGCGGAAACGTGCCCGGTGCCGACTGGAGCCTCCGCGCCGGCGGCAGCGCCGGGCCCAGCGGTGGCCGCGCCGAGTACGTCCGCCTTGACGATCCTGCCTTCCGGGCCGCTGCCCGTGAGCGTCGCGAGGTCGACGCTGTTCTCGCTGGCGATCCGACGCGCCAGCGGCGAGGCCTTGACCCGGCCCGGGCCGTCCCCCCGCGCGACCGGTCGCTGTGACTGCTGCGCTGTCGAAGGCCTGGGCGTGGCGTCGCCACGGCGCGTCGCGTCCCCCGCGGGCGGCGACCCCCCCGCCGGCCCCCCGGGGGCCGGCCCATCATCGGGTCGTGGCGGTTGTGGCGCCTCGGCTCCGACGCGCGCGATCACCTCGCCGACCGCCAGCGTGCTTCCCTCGGCGGCGACGATCTGCAGGATCCCAGCCTGGTCGGATTCGTAGGTCATCGTCGCCTTGTCCGTCTCGATCTCGACCAGCTCCTCACCCCGCGCGAGCGTCTCGCCGTCCGTCTTCAGCCAGCGCACGATCGTCCCCTCCTCCATCGTGTCCGACAGCCGCGGCATCACCATGTCGGCCATCACGCCGCTCCGGGGACGCCGGGGGTGCCGGAGACGCCGGGGACGCCGGGCACGCGGTTGACGGTCGCCAGCACCGCGTCCACGATCTGCTGCTCGTGTGGGTAGGCGAGGTCCTCCAGCGGCTTGGAGTACGGCATCGGCACGTCCGCACCCGTCACCCGCCGGACCGGCGCGTCCAGGTCGTCAAAGGCCTGTTCGCCGATCAGCGCCGCCAGGTTCGCCCCCACACCACCGTGCGGCCAGCCCTCCTCGACGATCACGCAGCAGTTCGTCTTGCGGATCGAGGTCAGGATCGTGTCCAGGTCGAGCGGGCGCAGCGTGCGCGGGTCGATCACCTCGACCTGCACGCCGTGCTCGCCCGCCAGCGTCTGCGCCGCCCGTTCCGCCGTCAGCGCCATCCGCGAGATGCCCACCACCGTCGCGTCCGAGCCCTCGCGCGCGACGCGTGCCTGGCCGAAGTGGACCAGGTGGTCGGGGTCGTCGGGAACCTCGCCGCGCACCCCGTACAGCGACTCGTGCTCGATCAAAATCACCGGGTTCTCGTCGCGGATCGCCGTCTTCAACAGACCCTTCGCGTCCGCCGGCGTCGCCGGCACCGCGACCAGCAGACCGGGAACGTGCTGGAACAGTGCCTCGAAGCAGTGCGAGTGCGTCGGTCCGAGCTGATGGCCCGCGCCCTGCGGCATACGCACCACCAGCGGCACCTTCACCTGCCCGCCGAACATGTAGTGGATATGCGCCGCGTGGTTCACGATCTGGTCGAACGCCAGCAGCGCGAAGTTGATCGTCATCAGCTCCACCACCGGGCGTAGCCCCGTCATCGCCGCGCCCACCCCCACGCCCACGATCGTGTTCTCCGAGATCGGCGTGTCGCGCACGCGCCGCTCGCCGAACTCCGCCAACAGGCCGTCCGTGACCTTGAACGCGCCGCCGAACACGCCGATGTCCTCGCCCATCAACAGCACTCGCTCGTCCCGCGCGAGCTCCTCGCGCAGCGCCGCGTTCAGCGCCTCGCGGTAACGCATTTGCGCCATCACTGCACCTCCCCTGGCAGGTCGGCCGCGGCCTCGCCCGCGCCGGTCACGCTGGGCCGTTCGCGGCCCTCCTCGCTCGCCGCCAGCGCGTCCGTCAGCTGCTGCGGGATCTCGTCGTTCGCCGCCGCGTGCGAACCATCCGCGTCGGTCGCGCCGTCCGGGGGCGCGTCCGTCGCGTCCGTCGTCTGTACCGAGTACCAGCCGCGCACCTCGCCGTCCAGCACGTACACGTCGTCGTACAACGACTCCGGCGTCGGGAACGGCGAGGACTCCGCGAACTCGACCGCCGCGTCCACCCGCGCGACCGCGTCGCCGTCGATCCGCTGCAGCTCCGACTGCTCGATCACACCCGCGCGCACGAGCTTCTCGCCGAACGCCGGCAGCGGGTCGCGCTCACGCCAGCGCGCCACCTCCTCCTTCGATCGGTACTGCTCCGGGTCGGCCATCGAGTGACCGCGGAAACGGTACGTAACCGCCTCCACCAGCACCGGCCGGCGATCCTCGCGCACGCGGCGCACCGCGTCGCTCAGCACCGCGTGCGTGTCCAGCACATCCATCCCGTCGCAGCGCATGCCCGGGACGCCCAGGCTCTCGCCCTTGCGCTGCAAATCCGTCACCGCCGAGTGGCGCTGCAGCGACGTGCCCATGCCGAACTGGTTGTTCGTCACCATGAACACCACCGGCAGCTTCCACAGCGCAGCCAGGTTCAACGTCTCGCCGAACGTGCCCTGGTTCGACGCGCCGTCGCCGAACGTGCACAGCGTCACCTCGTCCGTCCCCTGCTGATCGCTCGCCAGCGCAATCCCCGCCGCGATCGGCAGGTTGCCGCCGACGATCCCGTAGCCGCCCATGAAGCGGCGCTGCAGGTCGAACATGTGCATCGAGCCACCACGCCCATGCGAGCAGCCGTCCACGCGGCCGAACAGCTCCGCCATCACGTTCTCCGGCGGCGTCCCTCGCACCAGCGCGTGGCCGTGTGAGCGGTACGTCGAGATCAGGTAGTCGTCATCGCGCAGCGCCCGCGCCGCCCCCACGATCGTCGCCTCCTCGCCGATCGACAGGTGCAGGAAGCCACCGACCTTCGCCCGCGCGTACATCTCCCCCGCTCGCTCCTCGAAACGGCGGATCAGCGTCATCGTCTGGAGCCACTCGCGCGCTTGATCCGGCTCCGGAAGGGCGGGTCCTCGTGTGGCGTTCATCCGTGCTCCACGGTACTCCAGCGCGTGATGAACTCCTCCGCCTCCAGCTGCGCCAGATCCGCGCGCAGCGAGCGCGCCAGCTTCGACGCCGCGTGCGGCGGCTGATCCCAGAACAGCACCACTTCGCCGCTGTCCACCTCCACCACCTCTATGTGATCCACCCGTGTGTGGTCCGCCAGCAGCGCCGGCGCCAGGCCGCCGCGCGTCACGATCAGGCGGTACGCGTGCCCGGCCTTCATCCCATCGCCTCCTCCGCCCGTCGCATCTCCGCCCGCCGCATCGCCTCGGCCGCCTGCTCGAGCGCGCGCTCGCCGATAAACGCCTCGCTCCCGACCAGGACCGCCGGGACGTCGGTCACTCCCGCCTCGCGCGCTTTCCTGGTCGTGTCCTCCAGCCTCGCCGTGACCGAGCCGAGCTCAGCGCCCCGCAGCACCGCCGTCGGGTGCATCTCGCACGCGGCCGCAGCGATCAGCACGAAGTCCGGGTTCTCCAGCGAGTGCCCGCCCGCGAACGCCTGGCGAAACGCCGCCTGCGCGAACGGGACCGTGCGCCCGATCGACGCCGCGTACGTAGCCACTCGCATCGCCAGCGAGCTGTCGAACGGGAACGGTCGCGGCCAGCGGACCGGCTGCAGCTCCAGCTCGCACGCGCGGCGGTCGACCTCCGCGCGGAACGCCTCCGCCTCCTGCTCGCAGCGGAACCCCTCGAACGTCTCCGCCGCTCCCAGCTCGCGTGCCAGCACCGGGCGCCATTCCGCCGGGGTGGGCGGGTTCGAGAAAACGTGCAGCACGCGCTCGGACGCCAGGTATGCCAGCGGGCTGGCCAGGTCGAAGTAGAACGCCGCCGTCTGTGAGGACACGTCTTCGAGATTAGTGACGCCGTGAGAGGCGGTCGGTCTGTGGATGGCGTCTGGCGCCGCGGAACAGCGGCCTCAGCCGTGGATCAGCCAGCCGTCGGCGGCGCGTCCTGCTTCCATCACGGCCTCCGACAGGGTCGGGTGCCCGTGGATAATGCGCGCCAGCTCCGGGAAGCCGCCCTCGAGCGCGCGCACGTTGACCAGCTCCTGGATCAGCTCGGTGGCGCGCGCGCCGACTATGTGACCGCCGAGCAGCTCGCCGTACTTGCTCTCGCCGACCACCTTCACCAGGCCGCTGCGGTCGCCGTACACGGTGCCCCCGCCGACCGCGCCGTACGGCACCTTGCCGACGACCACGTCGTAGCCCTGCTCGCGCGCCTGCTCCTCTGTCAAGCCGAACGAGCCGACGTTCGGCGTGCAGAACGTCGCCCGCGGGATGTCCACGTAGGAGATCGGGTGTGTCTTCATCCCGGCGATCTCCTCCGCCGCGATGATCCCCTCGTCCGATGCCTTGTGCGCGAGCGCCGGGCCGGCGGTCAGGTCGCCGATCGCGTACACGCCCGGTCGTGACGTGCGCATCGCGCCGTCGACCTTCACCAGGCCGCCGCCGGTCCCGCGTGCCCCGGACGGGGTATCGAGCTCGACGCCCGCGTCGGACAGCCCCAGCCGCTCGACGTCCGCGCCGCGCCCGGCGCAGATCACCAGGTAGTCGACCTCCGCCGACTGCGCGCCGTAGGAGAAGCTCACGCTCGTCTCACCGCCGGTCACGTCAGCGATCGGCGTGCCCGTGTGCACCTCGATCCCCTGGCGCTTGAGGCCCCGCTCGACCACCCGCGAGATGTCCGCGTCCTCGGTCGGCAGCAGGCGCTCGATCGCCTCCAGCAGTAGCACCTGACTGCCAAGCCGGGCAAACGCCGATGCGATCTCCGCCCCGGACGCGCCAGCGCCGACGACCGCCAGGCGCGCAGGAACCTCCGGCAGCGCCCACGCCTCCTCGGTGCCGATCACCCGCCCGCCGAACGGGACGCCCGGGATCGGCCGCGGCACCGAGCCCGTCGCCAGGATCACGCCGCCAGCCGAGATCGTCTGACGCTCGCCGCCGAACACGTCCACCTGCACGTCGCCGTTCGCCGTCAGCGCTGCGTCGCCCTCGATCACGTCGATCCCGCTTTTCTTGAACAGGCTGCCCACGCCGGAGGTGAGCGTCGTGACGACCTTCTCGCGCCGCGCCCGCACGGCGTCGTAGTCGACCTCCACGCCGCTGACCTTCAGGCCGAAGTCCCCCGCCTCGCGGATCTCCGACAGCAGGTCCGCCGAGCGCAGCACCGCCTTCGCCGGGATGCACGCGTAGTTCAGGCAGCGCCCGCCGAGCTTGTCGCGCTCGATCACCGCGGTCTTCTTCCCGAGCTGCGCCGCGCGGATCGCCGCGACGTAACCGCCCGGTCCGGAGCCGATCACGACGCAGTCGTAGGAGCTGGCGGCCATGTGACCGCACACTATCGAAGGTCATTGGCGCCTCGAAGCCATTGGGACCAGGACTGCCGCGCGAGGGCTATCGGCGGTCCTGGCGTTCGCCCGCTTGGATGCGTCCCATGACCCGGATCAGCTTCCAGAACAGCCAGCCGCCGAGCCCGACGCTGAGCAGGCACACTCCCGCTGCGAGGAACGTCGAGGCGACGACCAGCGCGAGCGACGTCACGAGGATCTGGAAAGCGAGCAGCGCCTCGAAGCCGAGCACCGCCACGTATCGCCGGCGGTACATCCCCACGGCGAGCAACGTCAGGACCGCCGCCAGCCCGAACGCACCGGGCAGCGAGCCGCCCCGACGCGCCAGGTCGTGCACCGTGAGCGCGCCGAGCAGCACCGCGATCGCGAGCACGACGCACACGCCGATCGCGATCGACAGCGCGCGCGGGTGCTCACCCGCAGCCAGCGGCTCGAGCTCCGCGCGCACGAGCGCGTCGCGTTGCTCGCCTCTCATGCGTCCGCCAGGCTCGCTCAATCGACTCAGCCCCCCGAGGGCTGGGAGGACTGGGAGGGCCGCGCATCGAGCCGCAGCGGCTGGGCGTCGAGCTGTTCGCGCAGCCTTCGGGCGGCCAGCTCGGGATCGCCGGCGGCGGCAACCGCGCGCAGCACGCACACGCGCTCGGCACCCGCTTCGAGCGCCTCGTCGAGGTTCTCAGCGTCCAGCCCGCCGATCGCGAAGAACGGCACCTGTGCGTTGGCGGCCGCGTAGCCGATTAGCTCGACGCCCACGGCCGGACGGCCGGGCTTCGTCGGCGTCTCGTGGATCGGGCCGACGCCGATGTAGTCGACTGACGCGGCGTCCGACGCGTCGATCTGCGCGGGCGAATGCGTGGACAGGCCGATCAGCAGCTCGGGCCCGATCAGCTCACGCACCTCCTCGACCGGCATGTCGTCCTGCCCCACGTGCACGCCGTCCGCGCCCGCCTCGAGCGCGACCCACGGACGGTCGTTGACTATCAGCAGCGCGCCAAGCTCCTCACACAGGGCGCGCACCGCGTGCGCGACCGATACGAGCTCTTCGTCCGGCAGTTGCTTCTCGCGCAGCTGCACGATGTCCACGCCGCCGGCGATCGCAGCGCGCAGCAGGTCGGGTAGCCCGCTTCCGTCGGGGAACGCGCCGCACACCAGGTACAACCGTGCGACGGCCAGGCGTGCGCGCCGGTCGGCTCCGCTGCCGGGGTCATACGTGGACATGCTTCGAGGCTACTGACCAGCGCGCGCGGACAGCCGTCGCACGTCGACGTAGCCGCCGACCAGCTCGCTCGCGGTCGCTGATCCTTTGCCTTGCGGCCTCGCCCGTCCTCGGCGGCGGGCTAGCATCACCCGCATGCCCGAAAACGACCGAGTCGACGTCGCCGTCGTCGGCGGCGGGATCATCGGCATGGCGATCGCATGGCGTGCGTGCACGCGCGGAATGTCGGTGGTCGTGCTCGAGCGCGACAACGCCGGGCACGGGACCTCACGCGTGGCCGCCGGCATGCTCGCGCCGGTCGCCGAGGCCGAGTTCGGCAGCGCGGGACAGCGCCTGCTGGAGCTGGGTGTGCGCTCGGCGCAGATCTGGCCGGCGTTCGCCGCGGAGCTCGAGTCGAGCGCCGGGATGGCCGTGGGCCTGATGCGCACGGGCACGCTGCTGCTCGCTCGCGACGGCGACGACGCTCGCGAGCTCGAGCGCCAGCTGGCGTTCCGCGAAACGCTCGGGTTGGAGGTGCGGCGCCTGCGCCCCACCGAGGCCCGCGACCTTGAGCCGGCGCTGGCACCGACCGTGCGCCTGGCGCTGGAGGCGCCGGACGATCACTCGGTCGATCCGCGGCTGGTCCTCACGGCCTTGGCGCAGGCCGGCCGCGCGGCCGGGGTGCGGATTCGCGAGCACGCGCCCGTGCGGCGCGTCGAGCTGGACGGCGCGGGGGAGCGCGCGATCGGGGTGCAACTGCACGACGGTGAGATCGTCCCCGCGGCGCAAGTGGTGCTCGCCGCCGGGCCGTGGAGCGAGCAGATCGAGGGCTTGCCTGACGGCGCCGGCGTGCCGGTGCGTCCGGTCAAGGGACAGCTACTGCGCCTGCGCGACCCTGCCGGGGCCGGCCTGCTGCAGCGCGTGGTGCGCTTTCGCGGCGGCTATCTCGTACCCCGCGCCGACGGTGGCTACGTGCTCGGCGCGACCGTCGAGGAGCGCGGGTTCGAGCTGTCCGCGACCGCCGGCGGTATCTACGAGCTGCTGCGCGACGCGCACGAGCTGGTGCCCGGCGTCAGCGAGCTGGAGATCGAGGAGCTGTCGGTCGGGCTGCGCCCCGGCACGCCGGACAATGGGCCAGCGATCGGCCCCGGGGCCGTCGACGGCTTGACGTGGGCGACCGGCCACTACCGCAACGGCATCCTGCTCGCGCCGCTCACCGCTGAGCTCGTAGTCGGGATCCTCGCCGCCGCCGGCGGCGGCCAGCGGGTCGGGGACGCTGACGCGGAGTTGCTCGCCGCGTGTGCGCCCGATCGCTTCGCAGGCTCCGAGCGGCCGGTCTTCGGCGGGGCAAATGGCCGGCGCGTTGAGGTGCTCCGATGATCGTGCTCAACGGAAGCAGCTCCGACGTGCGCGCGGGGGAGACGGTCGCCACGGCGATCCGACGGCTCGGCCTCGCGCCCGATGCACGCGGCGTGGCCGTGGCCGTCGACGGCGAGGTCGTGCCGCGCGCAGCGTGGGAGCTGTTTACGCTCGGTGAGCACGCCAGGGTCGAGGTCCTGACGGCGATGCAGGGAGGATGATCCAAGGATGGGTGACCCGTTGAGCGCACCGACAGCCGTTGGCGCCGGGTCTAGCAACGGCACCGCGTCCGCCGAGGACACGCTGACGATTGCCGGCAGGAGCCTGCGCTCGCGGCTGCTGCTCGGGACCGGCGGTTTTCCCTCGCTCGAGCTGCTGGCTGAGGCGATCGCGGCGAGCGGCAGCGAACTCGTGACGGTCGCTCTGCGCCGCGTGGACACAAGCACCTCCGCCGCGCACGGGTCGCTGATCGACGTGCTCTCCGACGCGGGGGTTCAGCTGCTGCCCAACACCGCCGGCTGTCGCACCGCTCGCGACGCCGTCATCACTGCTCGTATGGCGCGCGAGGCGTTCGCTACCGACTGGATCAAGCTCGAGGTGATCGGCGATGAGGACACGCTGCTGCCGGACGCCCCGGAGCTGCTGCGCGCGGCCGAGGAGCTGCTCGACGATGGCTTCGTGGTGCTCCCGTATACGACCGACGATCCCGTCCTGGCACGCCGACTGGCTGACCTCGGCTGCGCCGCCGTGATGCCGCTCGGCTCTCCGATCGGCAGCGGGATGGGCATCCGCAACCCGTACAACATCGCGCTGATCCGCAAAGCGGTCGCCGTGCCGGTGGTGCTCGACGCCGGGATCGGCACTGCCTCCGACGCCGCGCTGGCGATGGAGCTCGGCTGTGACGCGGTGATGGCCGCATCGGCGATCGCGCGCGCGCAGGACCCGGTGTCGATGGCCCGTGCGATGCGCGCCGCCGTCGAATCGGGGCGCCAGGCGCGCGGCGCTGGGCGGATCCCGCGCCGCGACTACGCCACCCCGTCGACGTCCGAGCAGGGCCTTCCGGACTTCGGCCCGACTTCCGCCGGCTAAGTCCAGGCCGGCGTCACCGGGCCGGCGGTCACTTGACCACTTCGATCGTCCCGTTCATCGTCGTCGGGTGGATCGTGCACTCGTAGTGGATCACCCCCGGCTTGTTGACCTTGACTTCGAACGTGCCACCTTCACCGAACGTCTTGGAGGCGAACTTCTGCGGGCCTCCCTCGCTCGTGACGTTGTGTTCGACCGTGTCGTAGTTGGTCCACTTGAGCGTGCTGCCGACCTTGACCCTGACCGTGTCGGGCGCGATCGTGATGTTCCGATAGGCGATCGGGACGACACCGCTCTGCACCGGCGAAGAGCCCGACGGAGTCGCGTACTTAGGGGCTTTGTTGGCCTTCAGCGATGACGAGGGGGAGGTGGACGCGGACGCGGCGGTGGAAGTCGAGCCCGTGCTCGAGCTGCTGCCCGTCGAGCTGCTCGAGGAGCCCCCGGACGATCCGCAGCCGGCGGCGAGCACCAGCGCACAGCAGGCGATCACGACGGCGCTGGCTCTGTTCATGGTTAGCGATCCTTTCTCGATGAAGTTGGCATCGCGAACAATCTCACAGCCTGGCGCGGATGGCCACCGGTCGTACCCGAGCTCGTTCGCCTTGTTTCAGCGCTCGCGAGCCGTGACGGCGAGCTCCGAGCGCCTACACTGGCCCGTTCGATGACCCCTCGCCACTTCCTCACCGGGGCTGAGTTGACGGCGGCCGAGCTCGGCGCGCTGCTCGACCGCGCGCACGAGCTCAAGTGCGCGCCGCTCTCCTCACGGGCGTTGGAAGGGCGCAGCGTGGCGCTGATCTTCGAGAAGCCCTCGACGCGCACACGGGTGTCGTTCGAGGTCGGCATTCACGAGCTCGGCGGCCACGCGGTCGTGCTGCGCTCAGATGAGCTCCAGCTGTCGCGTGGTGAGGCTCCGCGCGACACCGCGCTGGTCCTGTCCAGGCACGTCGCCGCGGTGGGCCTGCGCACGGGCGGCGAGGCGATTCTCGAGGAGCTCGCTGAGTTCAGCACGGTCCCGATCGTCAACATGCTGAGCGCGCGGCATCACCCGTGCCAGGTGCTGGCCGACCTGCTGACCGTGCGCGAGGCGTGCGGCACGCTCGAGGGCCTGCGTGTCGCCTACGTCGGCGACGGCAACAACGTCGCTCGCTCGCTCGCCGTCCTGGGGACGCTCGCCGGGATGAACGTCGCGGTCGCCTCGCCGGCGGGCTACGTGCTCGAGGACGACCTCTCGCTTCCCGCGGGTGCCACGGGTCAGCTGACGCTGCACTCCGACCCGTACGAGGCGGTCGCGGGCGCGTGCGCCGTGTACACGGACGTATGGGTGAGCATGGGCGATGAGGCCACCGCCGCCGAGCGCCGTAGGGATCTGGCCGACTATCGCGTGGACGACGCGCTGCTCGATGCCGCCGCACCCGGTGCGTTCGCGATGCACGACCTGCCGGCGCACCCGGGCGAGGAGATCACACCCGAAGTGCTCTACGGCTCCCGCCAGCACATCTGGGATCAGGCCGAGAATCGCCGGCACGCGCAGAAGGCGCTGCTTGAGCATGTTCTTGGCGGCCCGGCGTTGTCGACTTCGGCAACCTAAAGGGGCGCGCTGTGAGTGTCCTTTTCCGTGGAAGGTGCGCGAACGTATATACGTTCGCGGGAGCCGGTAAATACGATGGCGCACCGTCGCCGAGTTGTGGATGAGCGTGAACGCCGACCCCACGCCTTCTGCGCCTGCAGAATGTGAGCTTGCCGCGGCGGAGCTTGTGACGCCCCGTCCACAGCGAGGCGACGAGCTCGAGCTGGAGATCGAGTCGCTGGCCTTCGGCGGCGAGGGAGTTGCGCGGCTTGGCGATGGCGGGTACGTGGTGTTCGTCGCGGGAGCGATACCCGGAGATCGCGTGCGGGCCGTCGTCCATAAGCGCAAGCGGAGCTACGCGCACGCGCGCACGCTGGAGGTTCTCGAGCCGAGCGCGGAGCGGATCGCTCCGACGGCCAAGCACCCGGGCGTGCCGTGGCAGGTCATCCCGTACGAGCGCCAGCTGGAGATCAAGCATGCCCAGGTCGGCGAGGCACTGAGACGGATCGGCAAGCTGGATGGCTTCGAACTGCAGGACATCATCCCGGCGCTGCAAACGTGGCGCTACCGCAACAAGCTCGAGTACTCATTCGGGCAGGACGGCGATTCCGCCCACGCCGAGCTGGTATGCGGCTTTCACGTCCCCGCGGGCGGCAACCGGGTCGCGCCGATCGATGACTGCCTGCTGGCATCCGAGCGCGGCAACCTCGCGCGTCGGGTGGCGCTGGATTGGTGTCGTGCGGAGGGTCTGATCGCCTGGGAGCGCAGCGAGCGGGGGCGGCGAGGCGAGCGTGCAGGCGAGCGCGCGGAGCGGGGGGAGCGCACCTCGCCGGCCGCCGACGGGCGCGCGCGCCTGCGCAACTTGGTGGTGCGCGAAGGTCGCCGACCCGGCAAGCTGCAGATCAGGATCGTGACGACTGAGGGCGAGCTCGAGGTGGGGGCGCTTGCAGCTGCGCTCAGTCAGGCGCTCGGCGACAGCCTCAGCGGCGTGCTGTGGACGCGCTCACGCAGCCTCGCCGAGACCACCGCGGGTGGCGAGACGGAGCTGGTCTGGGGCGAGGAAGAGCTCCCCGAGCGGTTGGGCGAGCTCGACCTGCTGATCTCCTCCGAGGCGTTCTTCCAGACGAACACCGAGATGGCGGAGCTGCTGTACGGCGTGGTCGCGGAGTACGCCGCGCTGGAGGGCTGGGAGCGCGTGTACGACCTGTACTCGGGGATCGGCACGATTGCGCTGACGCTCGCTCCGCGCGCGGGCGAGCTGTGGGGCATCGAGCTGATCGAGCGTGCGGTCGCAGACGCGATCGCCGGCGCCCAGCGCAACGGCATCTCGGGCGCACACTTCTTCGCCGGCGACACCCGCACTGCTCTGCCCGAGCTGCTCGAGCGGGCCGGGCGTCCCGACCTGGTGGTCGTCGACCCTCCGCGCGCAGGCCTGTCGAAGAAGGTCGTGCACCGCATCATCGACGCCTCGCCCAAGCGCATCGTGTACGTCTCGTGCAACCCGACGACGCTCGCGCCGAACGCGGCCGAACTGGTGGAGGCCGGCTGGGTGCTGCGCAAGGTCCGCCCCGTGGACATGTTTCCGCAGACGCACCACATCGAGTGCGTGGCGCTGCTCGAGCGCGAGTAACAAAAGAACAGCCTGGGCGACAGAGACCAAGCCAAAGAGGACGAGGCCAAGCTAAAGAGGAGCTCACATGGCAAAGGAGTTCAAGACCTTCCTGCTGCGCGGCAACGTGGTCGACCTGGCGGTCGGACTCGTCATCGGCGCCGCGTTCGGCGCGGTGGTCACCGCTCTGGTGCGCGACCTGATCACCCCGTTGATCGCGGCGATCATCGGCAAGCCGGATTTCTCGGCGCTGATGTTCACGATCAACGGCAGCACTTTTCACTACGGCGACTTCATCAACGTGCTGATTGCGTTCATCTCGATCGCCACGGCGGTGTTCTTCTTCGTCGTCAAGCCGGTCAACCTGCTGATGACGCGGCGCGAGGCCGGTCTGGACACGGAGTCCGAGACCAAACCTTGCTCGGAGTGCTTGAGCGAGATCCCACGCCAGGCGCGCCGCTGTGCGTTCTGCACCTCTCCGCAGGAGGGGTAGGGTAGGCGCCGATGCGTGCAGCCACGATCCGCGACGGCGAGATCCTGATCGAGCAGCACCCCGATCCCGAGCCGGGCGCCGGCGAGGTGCTCGTCCGCGTGCACGCTGCGGGGCTGAACGGCGCCGACATGATGCAGCGAAGAGGCCTCTATCCGGCGCCCCCGGGCTCACCGCAGGACATCCCCGGCATGGAGCTCGCCGGTGAGGTCGCCGCGCTCGGAGATGGAGCCGAGCGGTTCTCCGTCGGCGCGCGCGTGATGGCGATCGTCGGTGGCGGCGCGCAGGCCGAGCTGTGCGTGGTGCAAGAGCGCACGCTGATGCCCGTCCCGACGGGACTCGACTGGCCCGCGGCCGGCGGCCTGCCGGAGGTCTTCACGACGGCGCACGACGCGATCTTCACGCAGGGCGAGCTGCGACCGGGCGAGCACCTGCTCGTGCACGGCGGCGCAGGCGGCGTCGGCACGGCGGCGATCCAACTGGCGCGCGCGGCCGGCGCGCGGGTGACTGCGACCGTGCGCAACGAGCAGCTGCGCGGCGCGGTCGGCGAGCTCGGCGCACGCGTGATCGCGTGCGAGGGCTTTGCCGAGCACGGTCCATATGACGTGATCCTCGAGCTGGTGGGCGCGCCGAACATGGCGGAGAACCTGCAGGCGCTCGCAACCGGGGGCCGGATAGCGGTGATCGGCGTTTCGGCCGGCGCCAAGTCCGAGCTGAACCTACTCGCGCTGATGGGCAAGCGAGCGCGCATCCACGGCTCGACACTGCGTGCGCGGCCGCTCGAGCAGAAAGCGCTCGCTGCTCGCCTCATCGAGCATGAGGTCCTGCCGCTGTTCGAGCGCGGTCAGCTGCGCGCGGTGGTCGCCGAGGAGATTCCGCTCGAGGATGCTGCTGTCGCCTATGAGCGCTTTGCGGCGGGGGGAAAGCTGGGGAAGATCGTGCTCAGATGTCGAGCTTGAATCGTCAACTTCTTCAGGGGTCTCCCGACGCGCGGAGTCGCGGCTAGTACGGCGGCTGCGCCGAGTACCACTCGCCGAGCGTGCGGAAGGCCGCCCAGAACTCGCGCTTGGCGTCCTGTTCGTCCAGCGAGTCGTCGATGCTCGGCACGTATAGCGCGTCGATCGTCGGCGTCAGCTGTTGGATCTTCCCGGGCGTGTCGTGGAGCGGGCGTGCGAGCGGGATGTCCATCTCGGCGAGCGCGCTCAGCGCATCGGCTCCCATCACGACGACGATCTTCGGCTGCACGATCGCCATCTCTTCGACCACACGCGCGACGCACGCGAAGTCCGCCAGCGAGGCATCGCTGAGGGGGCACTTGACACACAGCGTGCCGTACACGGCGAGCGGATCGATCGACAGCCGCTTGAGCGACTTCATCAACGCGCCGCCTGCGCGTCCGTAGAAGGCGACTCCCTCCTCGATCTCGGACGGGAGCGCGGAGTACTTCAGCAGCATGATGTCGGCCTGCGGGTGGCCGGAGCCGAGCACCGGCATCAGGTTGCCGCGCGGGCAGTGTGGGCACGCCTGCAGCTCGCGCGTCAGCGTGTTGAGCTCGCGTATCGCGCGCTCCAGATACTTCTCGCGGATCTCGTCGTCGGTCACGGGCATCGGTCCCGAGGGATTTGACGAGCTGTCGTCTTGTCCTTGACGGTGCATCAGGACTTGCGCCCGCGACGTGGGCCTTATCGCCGCCCGCCGCCGCCGTGGGCCCGGTTGAGTCGCTTCAGGCGACGTGCCTTGCTCGCCCGTCGCGCCGAGCGCGGGGTAGCCCGCGTTTGTAGGAACTTCAGCGCCTGAACGTATAGCAGTGAGGAGGGGCGCGTGAGAATGCGTGCGTCTCGCAGCGACTGCAGGAACTCCTGCGGCCCATCGAAATCGTGCATCTGAATACGCACCGAGCCGAGGCCCTGGGCGACGTGCGAGTCCGAGCCGGCGCCGGCGGGGATCCGGTACTTGGCCGCGAAGCGAGCCGCCTCGTCGTTGAACGCGCTGATCGCCACGCGCGGATTGAACACCTCGATCGCGTCGACGTCGTCGAGGATCTTCAGCAGGTGCTCGTAGTCGGGCACCGAGTGCATGCGGTCGAACGGGTGTGGCACGTACACGAGCCCGCCCTGGCGCCTGATCTCGGCGATCGTGTCCTTCAGGCTCATCCCGCGGGGGATCTTCTGCTTGATGAACAGCCCGATCACCTCGCCCTCGCCGGCCGTCTTGACCTCCTCTGCCACGATCACCTTGACGGGCGGGTGGGGGCCGAGCCTGGCTGCCTGCGCCTGCGCCTGCAGTGCGCCTGAGATCTCGTTGTGGTCGGTCACCGCAATCGCCCCAAGCCCCTGCTCGCGGGCGGTCGCCAGCAGGACCTCCACGGGCGTTGCGCAGTCGTAGGAGTGGTCGGTGTGCATATGCAGGTCGACGTCGATCAGCGGGCGCGCGGAGAGCTTGCGTCGTAGCGCAGGGTCGCCGTCGCTCGAATGTCGTCTCGCTGCGAGGCCGCGGTAGATCCGCTCGAGCTCCGTCGCCGCCTGCTCACCGTCGCTGAGGTGCAGGTATTCGCCCGGGAAGTAGCGGCTCATCAGCTCGGCGGTCTCCGGCAGGCTCGCGACACGCGCGTCCAGGCGTCCGAAGAAGCTCTCGACGAAGCGGCGGGCCACGAGCGTCGAGAGCAGGCGCTCGCTTGAGGAGTGGAACGAGCCCACGTTGAGCGACCGCGAGTGGCGCAGCGCGGCGTTCGAGGTGCTCGGCGCGAACGGCTCGTGGACGTGGACGAAGTCGAGCTGCACGGTGCTCAGCAGTTCCTCGACCGTGCGCGCGACGTCGATCGGGAGCGCCGGCGGACGCCGGCGGGTGACCACGTCGAGCACCTCGCCGACGGCTATCACCCGTGGTGTGCCGTCATCGGTCCCGTCGAGCAGCGACGTCGCGCCGTCCGCGCCGGCGCGCGCGGCGCGCAGCGCCTTGCGCGACGCGCGAACGCGCTCCTGAGAGCGCGACGGCGCCAGCACAAGCACGCGGTGGCCACGACGCGAGAGCTCGATCGCGACGCGCTCGATGTGCGCGTTGACCTCGTTGTCCTCGGCCTCCCACGGGTATGGCGTAACGTGGGCGATCGAGAACGAGGTGCTCATCGGCTTCACGATTATCCCGCCTGTGGGGCAGCCCGAGGGCCAGCCCGTTGCGGTCGCCTATTTCGCGGCCGGCGCTTTGACCGTCCGCTTTCCGCTCGTGCTCGCGCTGCGGGCGGGCCGTTTCGCCGTGCCCCGGGCCGCGCTCTTGGAACCGCTCGGCGGAGGAGTGCCGGGCCTGCCCGCGTACCTCGCGATGAACGCCTCGGTGTCGCGGTGTGCCTGATCGTCAGGCCGCTGGTCGTGAGGCGACTTCATCAAATAGGAGGACGGCCCATCCAGCTGGCCGCCGATCCCGTGGTTGAGCGCGAGCTTGCAACAGCGCACAGCGTCGATCACGATCCCGGCTGAGTTGGGGGAGTCCCACACCTCGAGCTTCAGCTCGACGTTCAGCGGCACGTCGCCGAACGCCTGGCCCTCGACGCGGATGTGCGCCCACTTGCGGTCGGTCAGCCACGGCACATAGTCGGATGGCCCGATGTACACGTCCTGCGCGGGCAGCTTCTCGTCCATGATCGAGGTGACCGCGTTGGTCTTGGAGATCTTCTTCGACTCCAGCCGCTCGCGCTCGAGCATGTTGTAGAAGTCCATGTTGCCGCCGACGTTCAGCTGTGAGGTGCGCAGCATCTTCACGCCGCGGTCGTCAAACAGCCGGGCGAGCGTGCGGTGCACGATCGTCGCGCCGACCTGGGACTTGATGTCGTCGCCGACGATCGGCAGGCGCGCCTTTTTGAAGCGCCGCTCCCAGTAGTCCTCACGCGCGATGAACACGGGGATGCAGTTGACGAAGCCACAGCCGGCCTCGAGAATCTGCTCGACATACCACTTGGTCGCGTCCTCGGACCCGACCGGCAGGTAGGAGACGACCACGTCGGTGTGCGTGTCCTTGAGGATCTTGACGATGTCCGCGGTCTCCCCCGGTGCCTTGGTGATCTTCTGCTTGAGGTACTTGCCGAGGCCGTCGTGCGTCATCCCGCGGTACACCGGCACGCCGAGCTTCTTCGGCACCTTGGCGAACTTCATCGTGTTGTTCTGCCCAGCCCAGATCGCCTGCCCGAGGTCCTTGCCGACCTTCGTCACGTCGATGTCGAACGCGGCCGTGAACTCGATGTCGCTCACGTGGTAGCCGCCGAGGTCGACGTGCATCAACCCGGGGACACGCTCGTCCGGGTCTGCCTCGCGGTAGTAGTGGACGCCCTGGACGAAAGCCGAGGCGCAGTTTCCGACGCCGACGATCGCAACGCGCACCTTGTCGGACTGGTAACGCGCTGCGCCGTTGTTGGAGGCCGCTGCGCCGTTTCGGGCGCGGCCGTTTCCGTTCTGCTTGATCACGAGTGAGCTTCCTTTGCGAGGGCGCAAGCGCCCGGTCGAGGGAGGCCCCGCGGGCCGCCCTGCTTCTCAGGTGAGGCGGCCGGATGGATGATCGGACCGCCGCAGGAGACTACTCCGCCGGGACCGCAAGGTCACACGGACAGCTCGCGGCGGACGTGCCAGATGCGCTGCAGGACGGTGATCACGCTGAGCGCCGCCAGCACGTACACGGCCGGCTGCAGCAGTTCGAAGTCGCCGAGCGAGGCTCCCTTGGCGAAGATCAGCCCGATCGAGAGGATCACGACGCGCACCGGCCGCGTGGCGATCCCAACCTTGCACTCCACGCCCAGTGCCTCAGCGCGGGCGCGCGTGTAGCTGACCATCAGCGACGCCAGCACTGCCACGACCACAGCGGCGGTCGCCGCGCGGTTGCCCTGCAACGCGAAGTAGCCCGCTACGGCGGTCAGCACGATCCCCTCCTCGATGCGGTCGAGCGTCGAGTCGAGGAAAGCCCCGAACGGGGTCCCCTTGCCGGACATGCGCGAGTAGCGCCCGTCGAGCGTGTCCATGATCGAGCCCACGATGAACGCAACCCCGCCGAGGAAGAACAATTGCCGCCACACGAGCACGGCCGCGACGATGTTCAGCGCGAAGCCCGTCAGCGAGATCGCGTTCGGGGTCAGGCGCGACTCGATCAGCCGGTTGCGCACCAGCTCGCGCCGCTCTCCCGCCCCGATCGGAGCACGTGCGCGGGGCCGGCCCGAGCGGTAGGCGCCGCGAGCGCGGCGGGAGGGGGTGTGCTGCCTGGGTGCCATCGTGCTCAGCCGCCGCTACCCGCTCGTCGTGAGCCTGGCGGGAGAGACTGCCGAGAACCGCCACACCGGGCGCGCGCGGGCGAGCCAGCGCGCGCCGTACGCCGAGGCGCCCGCGGTCAGCGCACCGAGCAGCGCGTCGAAGATGAAGTGGTTGGCGGTGACCACGATCACGAACGCCATCAGGAAGGGATAGAGCATCCACAGGACGCCCACGATCCTGTGTCGCGACAGGCGCGCGAGCGGCCAGCCGATCATCAACGCGAACGCCACATGCATCGAGGGAACGGCCGCGTACGGGTTGAACAGTGCGCTCGCTGCGGCGCTCGTGTGCGAGACATGGACGCCGGTCAAGTCCGAGACCGTGTCGATGAAGCCCCACTCAGGCATGAACCGCGGCGGGGCGGTCGGGAACGCCGTGTAGCCGACGAGTGCGATCGCCATCGCGATCATGAACATGTTGCGCACGAAGTAGAAGTTGCGGTTGTGGCGCAAGTAGATGTACAGCAGCGCCCCGAACGTGACGGTCGTCTGCGCGTTTACGTACATCCAGCTCGACAGGACCATCACCAGATGGCTGCCCGAGGCCCACGCCTGGATCGAGGGCTCGACGAACAGGTGCAGCGTTCGCTCTAGCGAGATCAGGTCGCGGGCATGGGCGAACGCGGCGTTCGCGTCCCCCTCGACCAGGCCGCGCACGAGCCGGTATCCGAGGTACGCGGCGGCGAACAGCGACACCTGCCTGAGCGCATCCAGCCACCCGTGCGGCAAGAGGCGCGCCTGCAGGACTCGAGCGCGGGCGACCACGCGAGAAGCCTAGACGATGCTCACGTGCACCGAGGGCCGTCGCTGAGCACGCGCGCCAGCGAGAATCTGCTCACCACATCAAAGCGGCCTGCGCGCTTCGCCTGGATCTCGGTCCAGTCTCCGGCAGCACGCGCCACGCAGCCGTCCCCGCTTGCCAGCGCCCAGTAGGGGGTGAAGTGCACCCGCACGGTGTAGGAGCCAGGACGCGGCACCTGCAGCGTCAGCGAGTCGGTCGTGACGCTGCGCAGCACCGCCGGCGGGTCGGCCAGCGGTTGGGGGCGGAGCACGGCGAACAACCGCCAGTGCGCGCTGCGCCAGATTTCGTGCAGGTAGGCCAGCCCGGCCTTGATCAGGCGCGCCTCCGAGCCTGACGCGTAGTCGAGCTTCGCGTCCGGAAGCGCGACATATGAGACCGACTGCCCCTGCAGCCAGGCGCGGTAACGGGCGGCGGTCAGCGGCGGCGAGAGGTCGGTGTCGAGCGGGGTCGACGGGTCATAGAAGAGGGGGTTGCGGTCACGATCCAGCTGGCGCTCCCAGCCGCGGGCGATCATCACCCGTGGAGCGACCCAGCGCGCCTCCCAGTGGTCGGCGATCGGCACCACCTCGATCCGCGCCGGGCGCGCTGAGTAGCCGACGCCGAGTCGCTTCAGCTCGGACAGCAGCGGCGTGTAGTAGGACCCGTGGACGGCGGGATCGGAGGCGGCCGCGCGGAAGTCGCTGACGGCGGCGTTGACCTGCCAGTACAGCAGCGCGGGCGCGAGCGCGATCAGCGCCCACGACCGCCAGCTGCCGCGCGGGGTGCCGGCGAGCACGCACGCGGCCAGCGGTCCCGCGAACAGCGCGCCGAGGCGATCGGCGTTGCCACCGACGGCGGTCGGGATCAGGTAGGCGCCGGTCAGCGCGAGCGCGTAGGCGAGCATGCCGAGCTTCAGGACGCGCAGCTCGGCGGGCGCCAGCGCCCAGATCGCGAGCACCGCGGCGAGCGCGGGAAAGAACGCCGAGGCGACGAACGGCTGCGAGCCGCCTTCGGGAAATGCCAGCACGAGCAACGCGACCGGCGCCACGGCCGCCAGCGTGCAGGCGGCCGGCCAGGCGCGTGGTGGTCCGGCGAGCGCCCACGCGAGGTAGGCGATCGCGAGGAACGTGCCGGCAATCGGGCTCGCGACAGCGCACAGCGCGGCCAGCCCGAGTGCTGCCCACGAGCGCCCGCGCTGGGCTAGGACGAGCGAGCCGAGACCGATCGCCAGACCGAGGTCGTAGGGCACGCGGCTGGAGAGCAGCTCGATCCCCGCGCCGAGGCCGAACCATGCGGCCGCGATGTACGTCGCACGCGGTGCGAACCGTCGATCGATCAGCAGCGCGAATAGCGCCGTCGCGATCGTCATCGACAGCGCCGTCAGCAGCCGCGGCCCGAGCAGCGACCCGAGCGCGGGCGCGAGCAGCGAGTACGCGGGCAGGTGGTGTCCGCCGTACCACGAGTTGTCCCACAGCGAGAACCCGACGCGCGAGAACAGATCGCTGCGGTAGCTGGCAGCGGCCAGGTCCGGGCTCGGCGGCGCGGCGATCAGGTAAACGACGGCGAGCGCCGCCGTAATCGTCCACGCGGGGGGCAGCCGGCGTGACCCGGACACACTGCCCGGGTCTGCGGCGCGGTCTGCCAGCGCGAGGCCGCTCACCCGGCGCTCAGGAAGTCCACCACCCGCTCGATCACGTCAGGGCGATCGAGCCACGGCGTGTGACCGGCGTCGGGCAGCTCGAGCAGCTCTGCCTGCGCCAACGCGCTCGCGTAATCGCGCCCGAAGCGGGCCGGAATGTATGGATCGCGCTGGCCCCACACGACCAGCGCCGGCATCTCCAGATCTCCCAGCCGCGCGCCTGCCGCGGCCAGCACATCTCCAGGCGAGCTGCGATACAGCCGCAGGATCGCGCGCTGTGTGCCCTCGTCGAAATGTTCGAGCACGCTGTCCGCCCAGGCACCGGGCATCGGTCCGGGCGTCGCGTTGGCCTCCACCGAGCCGTGCGTCAGCGTAAAGCGGTTGGTCATCCCCATCGCGAGCTCGCCGACGCCGACCGTGCGCCAGGCACGCGCGATGCGGTGCCATTGGAAGCCGGGTAGGAACGGCACCGCGTTGATGATCACGAGCCGCTCGACCCGCTCCGGGATGCGTTGCGCAAACGCCAGCCCAACGGCACCCCAGTCGTGCATCACCAGCTGGACGCGCTCGACCTCGACGTGATCGAGGAACCGCTCGAGGAACTCGTCGTACTCGGCGATCGCGTACTTCAGATAGCCCGGCTTGCCCGAGCGCCCAAAGCCAGGAAGGTCGACGGCCAGCCCGCCGCTGCGTTCCAGGAACCCGGTGTCGTACATCGGCGGCTCGACCGATTCGTCCTCCCGTCGCATCGGTCTCCACCAGCGTTTCCACCGCGGCACGGTCGCATGGTGCGCGCGTGGCGCTATCCAGTCGTCGGAGTTGGTAGGCACGCCGTGTAGGTACAGCGGCACGGCGCCCCGCGAGTCCCCGTCGGGCGGGGGTGCGCTGCGCCAGAAGACAGGGCGAGCAACTGCCCCGTACGGGGCATCCAGTTCGGCGGTGTGGTCGCTGACCTCGGGCATCGGCCGAGGATATAGACGAGCCGCGAGCCGGATGGCGCCCTCTGGCGGTCGATCGCCCCGGCGGATACCGTGATGGCGGTGCGCAGCCAGACCCGAGCCTGGACCCCGCCGACGCGCGCGAGGGTAGTCAGGATCCGCGAACGCCTGCGAGAGGTGTACGGCGCTCCGCTGATGCGCCCGCACGGCCACCCGATCGCCGAGCTGATCCTGACGGTGCTGTCGCAGTCGACCAACGATCGCAACCGCGACGTCGCGTACCTGCGCCTGCGCGAGCGCTTCGACGCGTGGCAGCAAGTGCGCGACGCGCCTGTGTCGGAGGTCGAGGAGGCGATCCGCCCGGGTGGCATATCGAAGGTCAAGTCGGCGCGCATCCAGGCGATCCTGCGCGCGATCTCCGACGACCCGCGTGATCCTCCCCATGAGATCTCGCTCGACTGGTTGCCGCGTGCGCCGATCGATCAGGGCCGCGACTACCTCACAGCCCTGCCCGGCGTCGGCCGCAAGACCGCCGCGTGCGTGCTGCTGTTCGCGTACGGCCTGCGCGACGTGCCGGTCGACACGCATGTCTCACGTGTCGGGATGCGGCTCGGCCTGCTGCGCTCGGGCGCGCCGTTTCACGAGCTCCACGATCAGATGCTCGACCTGACCCCACCCGGGCAGGAGCTCGAGCTGCATGTCAACCTGCTGCGCCACGGCAGGCGCACCTGCCACGCTCGCTCGCCGGCCTGTGAGGAGTGCGCGCTGGCGCGTATGTGCCCGAGTCGCGGGCTGTTCAGCCGCGGGGCAATACCGCGAACGCAATAACCGCATACTGCAGCGCGGCCGCCGCGAGCACGAGCGCGTGGAACACCTCGTGGTAGCCGAACACCTTCGGCCACGGGTTCGGTCGCCCGCTCGCGTACACGACCGCGCCGACCACGTACAACAGGCCGCCGAGCGCCAGCCCGGCGACGCCGAGCCAGCCGATCGCTGAGGGCAACTCGCCGAACACCGCCGCCGTGACGAGCCCGAGCGCGACGTACACGGCCGCGAACAGCCACTTGGGAGCGTCGATCCACAGCAGCTTGAACAGCACGCCGCCGAGCGCCCCCGCCCACAGCACGATCAGGATCGTGTTCGCCAGCGAGCCCTTCAGCGCGAGCAGCGCGACGGGAGTGTAGGTGCCGGCGATCAGCACGAAGATCATCGAGTGGTCCGCCCGCCTCATCCAGCGTCGCGCCTGTGGGCGCCAGGTGACCCGGTGGTACAGCGCGCTCGTCCCCAGCAGCCCTGACACGGCGACGGCATAGATCGTGGCGGCCAGTCGCGCGCGCCCATCGGAGGCGGCGAGGATCAGCGCCACGCCGCATACGAGCGACACGAAGAAGCCGTACTCATGCAGCACGCCGCGCAGCCGAGGCTTCATACCCCGTTCGGGGCACTCCGGGGGCCCGTCGGGACTATGTTCATACCTGGGACGGTAGCGCTCTTGCGAGCGCCGCGGAGGAGCTGCGATCAGCTGGCCGCGGAGGCGGGGCGCTTCTCACGGTTCTCGAGCTTTGCACGCGCTCTCTCGGGGGTGACCCTGACGACGTCCCAGGCCAGTCCTACGCGTGCCATGCCGAGGATCAGCCAGCCGGAGGGGTCGAGCTCGTACCAGCGCAGGCCGTGGAACGCCGACTGCGGGAACGCGTGGTGGTTGTGATGCCACGCCTCGCCGAGCGAGGGCAGCGCCAGCCAGAACACGTTCGTCGACTCGTCGTCGGTCTCGAAGCGGCGGCTGCCGAAGAAGTGGCAGATCGAGTTGATGCTCCAGGTGATGTGGTGCACGAGGAAGATCCGCACGAGGCCCGCCCACAGCAGCGCGCTCAGGCCGCCAGCGACGAGCGAGCCGCCGCTGAGCGCGAAGCCGAGCAGGAACGGCAGCACCAGGCTGCCGAGCGCGATCAGCGGGAAGCTCCGGTTGATGCGGCGCATCGTCGGGTCCTCGACGAGGTCCGGCGCGAAGCGTTTCGAGGAGGCCTGTCCGTGGGTCTCGAACAGCCAGCCGACGTGCGCGTGCCACAGGCCGGACACCATCCCGCGCAGGCCGGCGCCGTGTCCGGCGTGTGGGCTGTGGGGGTCGCCCTCTTCGTCGGTGAACGTGTGGTGCTTGCGATGGTCGGCCACCCAGTCGATCACGCCGCCCTGCAGCGACATCGATCCGAGGATCGCGAGCGTGTAGCGAAGCCATGCGTGCGTCTGGAACGCGCGGTGGGTGAGCAGTCGGTGATAGCCGACCGTGACGCCGATCGCGCTCAGCAGGTACATCACGGCGAAGATCACGAGATCGCGCGGGCCGAGGAAGTGGTTCCACAGCAGCACCGCCGCTGCCATCACGCCGAGGAACGGGATCACGACTGCGCTGATGTTGGCGTTGCGCTCGAGGCGGGTCACTTGTCATTGAAACCCTACTCGCGCGCGCGTCGTGCGTTACTCGCCCGCGTCAAAGACCCCGATTTTGGGGCGTCCGCGCCAAACGGCGTCCACATTGGTTCGCTGCCGACCGGCGATAGCGATGGTAGTTACGGAGTATGGGCTTGGTGTCTGTGCAAGCGACGCGCGATAGCCATAGTATTTACGTCGTATATACGACTGCTATCGCGCGCTGTAGACAGACACACCACACCTGGATTCGTCGATCGGGGCTGCCACCACTTGAAGGCTGGCAGGAAATCTGTCACACTCTCACTTAGATTTATAAAGCTTATAAGAAGGAGCATCACGAGATGGCAAAGACCATAGGCATCGACCTCGGCACGACGAACTCGTGTATGGCCGTGCTCGAGGGTGGCGAGCCCACCGTCATCGAGAACTCAGAGGGGGGTCGCACGACACCATCCGTCGTCGCGTTCACCGCCTCGGGCGAGCGTCTGGTCGGCACGGTCGCCAAGCGACAGGCCGTGACCAACCCGCAGAACACGATCTTCTCGATCAAGCGCTTCATGGGCCGCAAGGAGGCCGAGGTGCGCGAGGAGGAGTCGATCGTGCCGTACAAGGTCGTCTCCGGGCCCAACGGCGACGCGCGCGTCGAGGCCGGTGGCGAGCAGCATTCCCCGCCGGAGATCTCGGCGATGATCCTGCAGAAGCTCAAGTCAGACGCCGAAGCGTATCTCGGCGAGAGCGTCGAGTCGGCGGTCATAACCGTCCCCGCGTACTTCAACGACGATCAGCGTCAGGCCACCAAGGATGCCGGCAAGATCGCCGGGCTGGACGTCAAGCGGATCATCAACGAGCCGACCGCCGCTTCGCTGGCGTACGGCCTGGACAAGGAGTCCGACCAGACGATCCTCGTATTCGACCTCGGCGGCGGCACGTTCGACGTGTCCGTGCTGGAGATCGGCGACGGCGTGTTCGAGGTGAAGTCCACCGCCGGCGACAACCACCTCGGCGGCGATAACTTCGACAAGGCGATCGTCGACTGGCTCGTGTCCGAGTTCAAGAAGTCCCAGGCGATTGACCTGAGCGCCGACCCGATGGCGCTGCAGCGTCTGTACGAGGCGGCCGAGAAGGCCAAGATCGAGCTCTCGACCACGCAGGAGACGCAGATCAACCTGCCGTTCATCACGGCCGACGCCTCCGGGCCGAAGCACCTCGACACGCGCCTCACCCGCGCGAAGCTCGCTGAGCTGACATCCGAGTTGCTCGACCGCGTCGTCGCGCCGGTGCGACAGGCGATGGACGACGCAAAAAACAAGGGCGTCAAGGAGATCGACCACATCGTGCTGGTCGGCGGCATGACGCGCTCACCGGCCGTGCAGGAGAAGGTCAAAGAGCTGACCGGCAAAGAGCCACACCGTGGCGTCAACCCCGATGAGGTGGTCGCCGTCGGCGCTGCGATCCAGGCCGGCGTGCTGGCTGGCGACGTCAAGGACGTGCTGCTGCTCGACGTGACCCCGCTGACGCTCGGCATCGAGACCAAGGGCGGCGTGATGACGAAGCTGATCGAGCGCAACACCACGATCCCGACCCGCAAGGGCGAGGTCTTCTCGACCGCCGAGGACAACCAGCCATCGGTGGAGATCCACGTGCTGCAGGGCGAGCGCGAGATGGCCCAGTACAACAAGTCGCTGGGCAAGTTCCAGCTAACCGGCATCCCGCCCGCTCCGCGTGGCATCCCGCAGATCGAGGTCGCGTTCGACATCGACGCCAACGGGATCCTCAACGTGTCGGCCAAGGACCTCGGCACCGGCAAGGAGCAGAAGATCGAGATCAAGGCCGGCTCCGGGCTGTCCGACGACGAGATCAAGAACATGGTCTCCGACGCGGAGTCCCACGCGGAGGAGGACCGCCGTGCGCGCGAGCTCGCGGAGGCACGCAACAACGCCGAGAACGCCGCCTACCAGGCCGAGCGCCAGCTAGCCGACCTCGGTGACCAGGTCGACGTCGACTCCAAGGGTCGGATCGAGGAGGCCATCAAGGAGGTTAGGGAGGTACTCGAGTCAGAGGACCCGGCGGCGATCAACGCGAAGGCCGAGGCGCTGCAGACAGCGTTCCACGCGATCTCCGAGGCGATGTACCAGCGCGCCCAGGAGCAGGCCGCCGCGGCCGCGCCGCCCAACGGCGCCTCAGCTGAGGGCGACGGCGCGGGCGGGACCTCATCCTCTGACGAGGAGGAGGTCGTGGATGCCGAGGTTGTCGACGAGCCGAAGGCGTAGGCGCACATGACCGACGCAAAGCAGACGCTCGAGGAGCAGGAGCCGGAGGAGTTCGCGGCCCCCCAGGGGCCCGAGGTCCTCGACGACAATGCACTCGAGGGCGACGTGGGCGAGCTCGTCCGCGTCGCCACTGAGCGCGACGAGTACCTGGCGCTCGCCCAGCGCACCCAGGCGGACTTCGAGAACTACCGCAAGCGCGTCGCGCGCGAGGCCGCCGCGGCGCAGCAGCGGGGAGTGTGCGGCCTGGCCAAGGAGTTGCTGCCCGCGCTCGACAACCTCGACCGCGCGCTCGGGGCTGCGGCCAACGATGACCCGCTGCTGGAGGGCGTACGCCTCGTCCGCTCCGAGCTGGCAGCGGCGCTCGCGCGCGTCGGCATCGAGTCCTTCGACCCCGTTGGAGAGCCGTTCGACCCGGAGGTGCACGAGGCGGTCGCCACCGCCGAGCAGGCTCCCGGCGGGGCTGGCAGTGGGACCGTGGTCGAGGTCTACCAGCCTGGCTACCGCCTGGGCGAGAGCATCATCCGCCCGGCGCGCGTGGTCGTGGCCGCATAGGAGCGGTGATGGCAACTCGTCCCGACTACTACAAGACGCTCGGGGTCGACCGCAAAGCGACTCCCGAGGAGATCAAGAAGGCTTACCGCAAACTCGCGCGCGCCTACCACCCCGACCGCAACCCCGACGACAAGCAGGCGGAGGCGCGCTTCAAGGAGATCTCCCAGGCACATGACGTGCTCGGCGATCCCGACAAGCGCAGGCAGTACGACACCGGCACCGGCCCGTTCGCCGCGGGCGGGGCGGGCGGGCCCGGATCTGGCTTCGGCGGCTTCGGCAACTTCGACTTCGACGCCTCATCGATGGGCGACATCCTGTCCAACCTGTTCGGTGGCTCGGCCAGTGGACGGCGCGTGCGCACCAAACCGCGCGGCGAACGCGGCGCGGACCTCGAGGCGCAGGTGTCGATCACCTTCGACCAGGCGGTCGCCGGTGCGCAGATCCCGCTGCAGGTGCCGATGAACGCCAGCTGCCCGACGTGCCACGGCACCGGCGCCAAGCCGGGTACGGCGCCGTCGGTGTGCCCACGCTGTGAGGGGCGCGGAATCGAGACGCAGGGCCAGGGGATGTTCTCGATCTCCCAGCCGTGCTCGCAGTGCGGCGGCACGGGCACGGTGATCGAGGATCCCTGTCCGACCTGTCACGGCGCGGGCGCGGTGCGCACCGTCAAGCGCTTGCGTGTGAACGTTCCCGCGGGCGTCAAGGACGGCAGCCGCATCCGTCTGGCCGGCAAGGGCGAGCCCGGCCGCAACGGCGGGCCGGACGGCGACCTGTACCTGATCACGCACGTCTCACCCTCGCCGCTGTTCACCCGCAAGGGTGACAACCTCGAGGTCGAGGTGCCGCTGAGCATCCCCGAGGCGCTGAGCGGCGCCGAGGTGCAGGTGCCGACGCTGTCCGGCACGAAGACCCTGCGCGTGCGCCCCGGGACCGCGCACGGGACCGTGCAGCGCCTGCGCGGCGAGGGGCCGCCCAAGCTGGGGCGCTCGTCGTCCGAGCACGGCGATATCCACTATCGATTCGTGATCGATGTTCCGCGGGAGCTGAGCAAGGAGCAGCAGAGCGCCGTCGAGCAGCTGTCGAAGACGCTCGGCGGCGACCCCCGTGCGGGGCTGTTCGAGAACGGCTCCGCGGCACACGCCGCCAAAACCAATGCCAAGGCCGATGCCGACGCGGACGCTGCGAAGGCAGGTGAGAGCTGATGTCCGGTGTGAACAGTGAAGGGCTCGCGCCCCGTCGTCGGAACACCGCCCCGGTGGTTACGAGGGCCTCGGTCACGCACGTGCAGCTGGACACCGATCGCGGCGTGTTCATGATCTCGGTCGCGGCGCAGCTGGCGAACATGCACCCGCAGACGCTGCGCGTGTACGAGGCACGTGGCCTGATCGAGCCGCAGCGCTCGCCGAAGGGCACGCGGCTGTACTCGCAGCGCGACGTCGAGAAGCTACGGCGGATCCAGGAGATGACAGCGCACCTCGGTCTCAACCTGGCCGGCGTCGAGCGCGTCCTCAGCCTGGAGCAGGAGATCGACAGCATGCACGCGCGGATCGAGCAGATCGAGGCTGAAGCGCTGCAGGCGCAGGAGCGCCTGGCAGAGGAGCTCGAGCAGGTGCGCCGCTCGTTCCGCGCTGAGCTGACGGTTCCCTACCGCGGCGGTCTCGAGCTGGTACGCGCGGCCGATGCCCGCTCGCCGTTCCACGGCAGGTCCAAGAGGTCGTAGTACATGCAGGCGGATCGCTTCACGATCAAGTCCCAGGAGGCGCTCGCGGCGGCCGCCCGGCTGGCCGAAGAGCGCCGCAACCCGCAGCTCACCCCCTTGCATCTGCTCGGAGCACTGCTCGCCGAGCCGTCCGGTGCGGCGTCCTCGGGTGCGAGCGCGGACGCACCCGGCGGCGTCGTCCTGCCGCTGCTGGCGAAGCTGGGGACCGAGGTCGACGGCCTGCGCGCCGGGGTCGAGCGGGCGCTCGGCGAGCTTCCCGTCGCGGGCGCATCCTCGCCCGCGGACAGCGTCGCGCAGCCCGGCTCTGAGCTGCTGGCGGTGCTGCGCTTGGCCGAGCGCGAAGCTAGCAAGCTCGGCGACCAGTACGTATCGACCGAGCACCTGCTGCTGGCGCTTGCCGCGGGCGCTTCATCGCGCGCGGCCGACGAGCTGCGCCGGGTCGGCGTCACGCCCGAGCGGCTGACGAGCGCACTCGCCGAGGTGCGTGGAGCGAACCGCGTGACCGACCAGTCGCCCGAGGAGAAGTACGAAGCGCTCGAGCGCTTCGGCACCGATCTCACCGAGGCGGCCGAGCAGGACAAGCTCGACCCGGTGATCGGCCGTGACGAGGAGATCCGGCGCGTGGTCCAGGTGCTCTCCAGGCGCACGAAGAACAACCCGGTGCTGATCGGCGAGCCGGGGGTCGGCAAGACAGCGATCGTGGAGGGCCTGGCGCAGCGGATTGTCTCCGGCGACGTGCCGGACTCGCTGCGCGAACGGCGTGTGATCGCACTGGACATCGGATCGTTGGTCGCCGGTGCGAAGTACCGCGGCGAGTTCGAGGACCGCCTGAAGGCCGTGCTCGCTGAGGTCTCAGAGGCTCAGGGCAACGTGATCCTGTTCCTCGACGAGCTGCACACGATCGTCGGCGCGGGCGCCGCGGAGGGCGCCGTCGACGCCGCCAACCTGCTTAAGCCGATGCTCGCGCGCGGCGAACTGCGCGCAGTCGGCGCGACGACGCTCGATGAGTACCGCAAGTACATCGAGAAGGATGCCGCGCTGGAGCGCCGCTTCCAGCCGGTGATGGTAGGCGAGCCGTCTGTCGCCGACGCGATCGCGATCCTGCGCGGCCTGAAGGAGCGCTACGAGGTGCACCACGGGGTGCGCATCCAGGACAGCGCGCTGATCGCCGCGGCGACGCTGTCGGAGCGCTACATCGCCGACCGCTTCCTGCCGGACAAGGCGATCGACCTGATTGACGAGGCTGCGTCCGGGCTACGGATCGAGATCGACTCGCTGCCGACCGAGATCGACGAGGTCGACCGGCGCGTGATGCAGCTAGAGATCGAGCTGACGTCGCTGAGCAAGGAGACCGACGAGGCCTCGGTCGAGCGCCGCGAGGCAATTGAGCGCGAGCTGGCGGAGCTGCAGGAGCAGTCGGCCGCGATGAAGGCGCAGTGGCAGAGCGAGAAGCAGGCGATCAAGGGCGTCAGCGACCTGAAGGAGCGCCTCGAGGAGGCGCGCGCGGAAGCCGAGCGCGCCGAGCGCGCGGCCGACCTGCAGCGCGCGGCCGAGCTGCGCTACGGCGTGATCCCGGAGCTCGAGAAGAGGCTCGCCGAGCACGAGAGCGCCGAGCAGCAGGGCACGCCTGCGCCCGTGTTCCTCAAAGAGGAGGTCGACGCGGACGACGTGGCCGAGGTGGTCGCCCGCTGGACGCGCATCCCTGTGAGCAGGCTGCTGGAGGGCGAAACCGAGAAGCTGATCCACATGGAGGACCGGCTGCACGAACGGGTCGTCGGCCAGGACGAGGCGATCGAGGCGGTCGCCACCGCGTTGCGCCGCTCGCGCGCCGGGCTGCAGGACCCGGATCGTCCGATCGGCTCGTTCCTGTTCCTCGGGCCGACAGGCGTCGGCAAGACCGAGCTCGCCCGCGCGCTGGCCGAGTTCATGTTCGACTCGCAGGACGCGATGATCCGGATCGACATGTCCGAGTACATGGAGAAACACTCCGTGTCGCGGCTCGTCGGCGCGCCGCCCGGCTACGTCGGCTATGAGGAGGGCGGCCAGCTGACCGAGGCGGTGCGCCGCCGGCCCTACTCGGTCGTGTTGCTCGACGAGATCGAGAAGGCGCACGCCGACGTGTTCAACACGCTGCTGCAGGTGATGGACGACGGCCGTCTGACCGATGGCCAGGGGCGGACGGTCGACTTCAAGAACACCGTGCTGATCATGACCTCCAATCTCCCGGTAGGGCGGGCGGGTTCCGGACCATCCGGCGACACCGAGCTGCGCAGCGCGCTGCTCGCGAGCTTCAAGCCAGAGTTCATCAACCGCCTCGATGACATCGTGCGCTTCGACGCGCTGACGCGCGAGCAGATTTCGGAGATCGTCGAGCTGCAGGTCGAGCGCGTGATCGAGCGCGTTGCCGAGCGCGGCGTGCAGGTCACGCTGACCGACAGCGCGCGCACGCTGCTCGGGAACCTGGGCTATGACCCGACGTACGGAGCGCGCCCGCTGCGACGGGTGATCCAGAAGCAGCTGACCGATCGTCTCGCGCTGGCGCTGCTGGCCGGCGAGATTCGCAGCGGCGACGAGGTCCAGGTCGATGTCCTCGACGGGGAGCTGGCGCTCGAGCAGGCTGCCGACACGGAGGCCGCAGCCTCCGTCTGAGCCGCCGGCACGCTGCTCGACAGAGTCCGGCTGGACGAATGTCCGTGTGGGTCTCGCGACGGTGCAACGATTGTGAGCCCCCCGCGATCTCCTGAGGAGCGATCGATGTCGAGCACAATCAACCGACGCGCGACGATCGTGTCGCTGGCGTGCGCCGCGTTGCTGGTCGGCGTGCTGGCGATCGCCCCGCCGGCGCACGCGGCGACGCTGTACGCGTGCGTCAAGAAGAACGGCAACGCCCACATCTACGCGAAGAAGCCGCGATGCAGGAAGGGCGAGAGGCGGCTGTCGTGGGGCACCAGCGGTCCCGCCGGCAGGGACGGCGCACAGGGCGCCAGGGGCGAAAACGGCGTCAGGGGCGAAGCGGGGGCGGAAGGCGAAGTAGCACCGCCGCAAACGACGCTGTGGGCGGTCGTCAACATCAAAGGGGAACTGGTTCGCGGCGGCGGTGCGACCGTCTCGGCTACCGCGTTGTTGGAACCCGGTGCCTATGAAGTCGTGTTCAACCGGAACGTGAGCGGGTGCGCGTACATCGCAACTCTCGGGTCCCCCGAAGCCGGTTCGGCGTTCGCGGGCATGGTCGCAGTGGCGACGAGGCTCGGCAACCCGGACGCGGTGTTCGTGCAGACATTCGCCGAAAAGGGGAAACCGATGGCTCAGTCGTTCCACCTCGCGGTGTTCTGCTAGAGAGTGGATGTTCTGCTAGAGCGGGTGCTCTGCTGGAGCGGCCCGTCGATCGGCTGGCCGATCCGCTACAAACGACCGTGCGCACAGCACCCGCGCCGCGCCGGCGCGAGCGGCCGAAATCCCCCGACGGAGGAGCCACCACGATGCCTACGTACATCATGCTCACGACGCTCACGCCCGAGGGCGTGCAGACGGTCAAGAACAATCCGGAGCGGATCAAGGAGGTCAACAAGGAGGTCGAACAGCTCGGCGCGAAGGTCCACGCGCAGTGGGCGACGCTCGGCCACATCGACTTCATCTCTGTGGTCGAGGCGCCGGACGAGGGCGCGATGGCGCGGATCTCACTGGAGCTCGGCTCGCGCGGCACCGCTCGCTACGAGACGCTGGCGGGGATCCCGATCGATGACTTCATCGCGTCTCTGTAACGTGGCGGGCATCGCGGCCAGGCACACAGCGGGAACGGGATGCACGAGATGACGCTCGGCGCGCGCGAGCGCATGCGCCGGCACCCAACCGCGCAGGAAGGCCCGCCGTCCGCACAGGGAGACCCGCCGTCCTCGCAGGAGGGCCGGCCGACGGGCGCGCCCGGGATCTCGCTCGTGCCGGAGCCGATGCAGGAGTCCGAAGTCCAGGCGCAGCTCGACGACATCGACGTCGACGCCCCGCGGGTGGGGATCGTGATGGGCTCCAAGAGCGACATGGAGGCGATGGAGAAGGCCGCACACGAGCTGCAGGAGCGGGGCATCATGCACGAGGTGCGGGTGATGTCCGCGCACCGTGAGCCCGACCTGGTGGCCGAGTACGCCAAGAACGCACGCATGCGCGGCCTGCGGGTGATCATTGCCGGGGCAGGCATCTCCGCGGCGCTCCCCGGCGCGGTGGCCGCCCACACCGACCTGCCGGTGATCGGCGTGCCGCTGTCAGGGCGGCTGACGGCCGCCGGCGGTCTCGACGCGATCCTGTCGATCGTGCAGATGCCGCCCGGTGTGCCGGTCGGATGCGTAGGGCTGGACAACCCGCGCAACGCGGCGATCCTCGCCGCGCAGATCCTCGGAGCATGATCGCGCGCTACACCCGCCCGCAGCTCGGCGCCCTATGGAGCGACGAGGCACGCATGAACGCCTGGCGCGAGGTTGAGCTCGCGGCGTGCGAGGAGCTACCCGGCCTGCTTGGAGCGGACGGCCCGACCGCGAGCGAGCTCGAGGCGATCCGCGGCGCGAGCTTCACGGTCGGCGAGGTCAACGAGCGTGAGCTGGTCACCGAGCACGACGTGGCCGCGTTCGTCGACGTGTTGGCTGCGTCGGTCGGCGAGGCCGGGCGCTGGGTCCACTTCGGCCTGACCTCCTCGGACGTGCTCGACACGGCGCTCGCGCTACAGCTGCGTGCGGCCGGTGAGGTGATCGTCGCGGGCGCCCGCTTGCTCACCTCCGCGTTCGCTGCACGCGCGCGCGAGCACGCGGGAACGCTGTGCGTGGGGCGCACGCACGGAGTGCACGCCGAGCCGACCAGCTTCGCCATCAAGCTCGCCGGCTTCGCGTTCGAGGCCGACCGCAACGCGACCCGCCTGGAGCGCGCGTTCGCGCAGGTCGCCGTCGGCGCGGTGTCCGGGGCGGTTGGCACGTACGCCGCCACCAGCCCCGAGTTCGAGGCGCGCGTGCTTGCTCGCCTGGACCTGGCGCGCGAGGACGTCTCCACGCAGGTCGTTCCGCGCGACCGGCACGCCGAGCTGCTGTCCGCGATCGCGCTCGCCGGCGCTGGCCTCGAGCGCTTCGCCACGGAGGTCCGTCATCTGCAGCGCACGGAGGTGCGCGAGCTGCAGGAGCCGTTCCGCGCCGGGCAGAAGGGCTCTTCGGCGATGCCGCACAAGCGCAACCCGATCAAGAGCGAGCAGATCTCGGGCATGGCGAGGGTGCTGCGCGGCAACGCCCAGGCGGCGCTGGAGAACGTCGCGCTGTGGCACGAGCGCGACATCTCGCACTCGTCGGTCGAGCGCGTGATCCTGCCCGACTCGACGATCCTGATCGACTATCTCCAGCACCGCACGATCGCGCTCGTCGAGGGCATGACGGTGGACGCAGAGCGGATGCGAGCGAACCTCGAGCTGACGCACGGAGCACTGTTCTCGCAGCGCGTCCTGCTGGCGCTGGTCGAGGCCGGAAGCTCGCGCGATCATGCCTACCGCGTCGTCCAGGAGCTCGCGCAGCGCGCGTGGGACGATGGCGTCCCGCTGCGTCAGCTGCTCGCCGCGGACGAGCGCGCGCGCGAGCTCGATCTGGACGCGATCTTCGACTACTCCCACTACGTGCGCCACGCCGATCAGATCCTCGCGCGGCTCGATCGGATCGCCCCGCCGAGCTCCTGAGGGCAGCGCACTGCCGTGCGGTGGGCAGGCGTTGGCAGGCGTTGCTAGCATCGCGCCACGTGACCGCGACGCTCGCCGACCTGTCCCTGATCGCCAGCGGGAAGGTGCGCGAGATGTACGACCTGGAGGGGGCGATCGACGTCCCGTCCACGCCGGGCGTCCCGGCGCCGCTGCTGATGGTCGCGAGCGACCGGATCTCGACGTACGACGCGGTCCACCCGACGCCAATCCCGGACAAGGGCAAGGTGCTGACCGGGCTGTCGGTGTTCTGGTTCGGCGCAACCGCTGAGATCCTTGCCAACCATCTGATCTCGGCGACCGACGGCGTGCCTGACGCGGAGCGCGGTCGCGCGCTGGTCGTGCGCCGGCTGAAGATGCTGCCTGTCGAGTGTGTCGTGCGCGGCTACATCACCGGGTCGGGGTGGAAGGACTACCAGGCCACCGGTGCTGTGTCCGGGATCGAGCTGCCGCCCGGCCTGCGCGAGTCAGAGCGTCTGCCCGAGCCGATCTTCACGCCGAGCACGAAGGCCGACGTCGGCCACGACGAGGCGATCGACTTCGAGGGCGCGGTCGAGCTGGTCGGCGACCGTCCGCTGATGGAGCGCGTGCGCGAAGCATCGCTGCAGCTGTACTCGTTCGCGGCCGAGCACGCGCGCGCCAACGGCGTGATCCTCGCGGACACGAAGTTCGAGCTCGGGCTGGACGACAGCGGTGAGCTGGTCCTGGGCGATGAGGTGCTGACGCCCGACTCCTCGCGCTACTGGCCGGCTGACGGTTACGAGCCGGGACGCGGACAGCCGAGCTTCGACAAGCAGTACGTGCGCGACTGGGCGGCCGGCAGCGGCTGGGACAAGCGCCCGCCCGCGCCGGCGATCCCCGAGGACGTCGTCGCGGGCACACGCGCGCGCTACGTCGAGGCGTACGAGCTGATTACCGGCGAGCCGTTCCAGGCGTGGCTTGACCGGACGGCCGTGTGAGGGCGCGCGTCCTGATCCGGCCGAAGGCCGGCATCCTCGACCCGCAGGGTGTGGCCGTCGAGCGCGCCCTGCCCGCGCTCGGCTTCGACGGCGTCAGCAACGTCCACGTCGGCCGCCTGGTCGAGCTCGATGTCGAGGATCCCGCGCAGCTCGCCCCAATGTGCGAGAAGCTGCTCGCGAACCCGCTGGTCGAGGACTACGAGATCATCGCCGAGTGAGGTTCGCGTGCGCTCACGGACGTCTTAGATGAGGGTTGGCGTGTTGCAGTTCCCTGGCTCGTGCGATGATGTAGATGCGCTGGCGGCGGCCCGCCGCGTGGCTGACGGGGAGCTGATCTGGCATGCCGATCGCGACCTGAAGGGTGCTGATGCGATCGTCGTCCCCGGCGGCTTCTCCTACGGCGATTACCTGCGTGCGGGAGCGATCGCGCGCTTCTCTCCGGCGATGGAGTCGGTGATCGCGTTCGCGCGCGACGGGGGCCTCGTGCTGGGGATCTGCAACGGCTTTCAGGTGCTGTGCGAGGCGCACCTGCTGCCCGGTGCGCTGTTGGGAAACGCCAACCTGCGCTTCACCTCCAGACAGGTCCAGCTGGAGGTCGTGCAGCCGGACACCGCGTTCACGCGCGCGTGCCAGCCCGGTCAGCGTCTGAGCATCCCCGCCAAGCACGCCTGGGGGCGCTACCATGCGGATGCCGACACGCTCGACGCGATGGAGCAGCGCGGCCAGATCGTTCTCTCCTACGCGCCCGGCGAGAACTTCAACGGCTCGGCGCGCGACATCGCGGGCGTGTGCAACGAGCACGGCAACGTGTTCGGGCTGATGCCGCATCCCGAGCACGCGGTCGACGAGCTGACCGGCGGCTCCGACGATGGGCTGAGGATCTTCGAGTCGATGCGCCTGGCCGTAGAGGGGGTGCTCGCATGACTCGCCGCGCGGGCGAGCGTATAACCATGGTGGTACAGGGTCGAGGGACTGCATGAGTCCGCTCACGAGGGCTGTATGACCATGGTGATACAGGACTCGAACGCGGACACTCCCACACCCCTCGCGGAGACCGCCGCCGCCGCTGCGTCCGCCGCTCGCGCCGCCGTCGAGCAGGGCGCCGTGCCGAGTGTCGAGGACGCGCTGGCGCTTGGCCTCACGCGCAGCGAGTACGAGCTCGTGTGCGTCAAGCAGGGACGCGCGCCGAACCAGGTTGAGCTGGCGATGTACTCGCTGCTGTGGAGCGAGCACTGCGCGTACAAGCACTCGAAGAAGCTGCTGCGCACGCTGCCCACAGAGGGCGAGCACGTCGTCATGGGACCCGGCGAGAACGCCGGCGCGGTCGACGTCGGCGGTGGGCTCGTGTGTGCGTTCAAGGTCGAGTCGCACAACCACCCGAGCGCCGTCGAGCCGTTCCAGGGCGCCGCCACCGGTGTCGGCGGCATCCTGCGCGACATCTTCGCGATCGGCGCCCGCCCGATCGCCGTGCTCGACTCGCTGCGCTTCGGCGAGCCGTCCGGCGCCCGTGCGCGCTACCTGCTCGACGGCGCCGTGTCCGGGATCGGCCACTACGGCAACTCGATCGGCGTGCCGACCGTCGGCGGCGAGCTGTACTTCGAGGCGCCGTACGAGCACAACTGCCTCGTCAACGCGATGGCCCTCGGGCTCGCCCCGCGCGAGCGGCTGATGCGCAGCGCCGCCGTCGGACCCGGCAACGTCGTCGTGCTGTTCGGCGCGTCCACCGGCCGCGACGGCATCGGCGGTGCGTCCGTGCTCGCCTCCGCCGAGCTCGGCGGCGAGGGCGATGACGGCGCTGACAAGCGCCCGACCGTCCAGGTCGGCGATCCGTTCGAGGAGAAGAAGCTGCTCGAGTGCTCGCTCGAGCTGCTCGAGCGCGGGCTGATCGTCTCGCTGCAGGATCTCGGCGCCGCCGGGCTGACCTCCTCCGCCTCTGAGATGGCGTCCAAGGGCGAGCTCGGGATCGACATCGACGTCGCCGACGTGCCGCTCCGCGAGCCCGACATGGAGCCGTTCGAGGTGATGGTCAGCGAGTCCCAGGAGCGCATGCTGTGCGTTGTCGAGCCCGCCAACCTCGACGCCGTGCTCCAGCTGTGCGCCAAGTGGGAGGTCGGCGGCGCCGCGATCGGCCACGTCACCGACACGCGCCGCATGCGCGTCTTTCGCGCCGGCCAGCTCGTCGGCGACATGCCCGTGCAGGCACTCGTCGATGACTGCCCGCTGTATGACCTGCAGCCGCGCAAGCCCACCGAGCCCGTGTACCCGCCGCCGTCCGCAACGGCCGGCGTGACCATGGAGTCAGCGCCCCCGAACATCCTGCTCGCAATCCTCTCCTCTCCGAACATCTCCTCACGCCGACCACTGTTCGAGCAGTACGACTCGATCGTGCAATCGCGCACCGTGCGCCGCCCCGAGCAGGCCGACGCCGCCGTGCTCGCGCTCCCCGACGGCAGCGCGCTCGCCGTCAGCATCGACTGCAACGGGCGCCGCGTCGCCGCCGACCCCTACACCGGGACCGTCGAGGCGGTGCTCGAGTGCGCCGCCAACCTCGCCTGCGTCGGCGCGCAGCCGCTCGGCACGACCAACAACCTCAACTTCGGCAACCCCGAGAAGCCGCACATCGCCTGGCAGCTGAGCGAATCCGTACGCGGCCTCGGTCACGCCTGTCGCGCGCTGCGTGCGCCGATCGTCGGCGGCAACGTCTCGCTGTACAACGAGGGTGCCACCGGCCCGATCTACCCGACGCCCGTCATCGGCATGGTCGGCCGTCTCCCCGACGCGCGGCGCGCCGGGCGGCTCGGCTTCCAGCGCGCCGACGATCAGATCGCGCTCGTCGGAGCGTTCGCGCCGTCACTGGACGCCAGCGAGCTCGCCAAGCTGTGTGGGCAGCCGCTGCCCGACGGGCTGCCCGCCGTCGACATCGTCGCCGTCGCCGCCGCGCACGCGGCCGTGCGCGACGCCGTGCGCAGCGGCGCGCTGTCCAGCGCCCACGACATCGCCGAGGGCGGGCTCGCCGTCGCGCTCGCCGAGTGCTGCCTCGCCGGTCGGCTCGGCGCCGAGGTCGAGCTCGAGCAGCTGCTTCGCGGGCTCGACGGGGCCGGCGGCCTCGGCCGGGAAATCGACGTGAACGCCGCGCTGTTCGGCGAGGGGCCCGGCGGCTTTCTCGTCAGCGGCGCTGCCGAGGCCCTGGCTGAGTTGGCTGGGGGTGCGCCCGAGGGCGTGGCCGTTCTGCGGATCGGTCGCGCCGGTGGCGAGGCCCTGACGATCGTCGACGATCACGGGGAGGAGCGGATCGCGATCACGCTCACCCTCGATCGGCTGGCCAGCGCGCACCGGGAGCTCGCGAAGCTGTTCCCGTGACGCCGGTCTGTAGTGCGTTTCGGCTGCGCGTGAGGTGGCGCAGGACATTCCACCTGCTGCAAGAAACGCTTAGCTGACGTAGCAGCGGTCAAGGCCTTGACCGTTTGTTCCGATGGTCGCCCGGATATGGCTTCTTCGCCGGTTTCCATGGCACCGAGCACTTCCGCTCCGTCGCGCTCCGACCGGCGTTGGATGGACCATTGGCTCGACAGCCTCCGCGACATCGAGGCCCTGCGCGCCGCGCATCCAATGATGGATGCCGTCGTCGAGGAGATCGACGGCCGCATGATCCGCGTCGGCGATCACTGGCTGGCGGACTTCGCCTCCTGCAACTACCTCGGCTTCGACCTCGATCCCGAGATCATCGCGTCGATACCCGAGTTCCTGGAGCAATGGGGAACGCATCCGAGCTGGTCCCGGCTGCTCGGGAGCCCGGTCCTGTATGAGCAAATCGAGGATCGCCTGACCGCGCTGCTCGGCTGCGAGGACACGCTGGTGCTGCCGACGATCACGCACATCCACGCCTCCGTTATCCCGATCCTCGCCGCGTCCGGGACGATCTTCCTCGACGCCCGCGCGCACAAGACGATCTACGACGGCGCACAGGTCGCGCGGTCGCGCGGCGCCGCCGTGCGCCGTTTTCGCTTCGAGGATCCCGACCACCTCGACGACCTGCTCACCGCCGAGCACGACCGCGCGCGACTCGTGTGCATGGATGGCATCAACAGCATGACCGGAAACGCCCCCGACCTGACGGCGTTCGCCGAGGTTACGCGACGCCATGGCGCACTCCTGTACGTCGACGACGCCCACGGCTTCGGCGTGATCGGCGAACGCACAGCGCAGGAGACGAGCCCGTACGGAGCAACCGGCAACAGCATCGTGCGCCACTTCGACGAGAGTTACGAGGACGTCGTGCTGGTTGGGGGCTTCTCCAAGGCCTACTCCTCGCTGCTCGCTTTCATCGCCTGCCCGACCGAGGTCAAGAACCTGCTCAAGGTCGCCGCACCGCCCTACCTGTACTCGGGTCCCTCGCCCGTAGCCTCGCTCGCCACCGTGCTCTCGGGCTTCGAGGTGAACGAGCGGCGCGGCGATCAGCTGCGCGCCGTCGTGCACCGGCACAGCGTTCGTGTGCTCGACGCCCTCAGGGACCTCGACGCTTACACCCCCAATCGGTCTGCGCTGCCGATCATCGAGGTGCCGCTGCGTGACCACAAGCGGATCGACGCCGTCGGCCGCCAGCTGTTCGAGCGTGGCGTGTACGTCACGCTCGCTGCGTATCCGCTCGTGCCCAAGGACGAGGTCGGCTTTCGCGTGCAGCTGACCGCGCCGAACACCGACACCGAGGTCGATCTCCTGATCGACGCCGTGACCGAGCTTGCCGAGGCCGGCGAGCTGCAGTCAGCGTCCGCCAAGCGCGGACAGGTGGCGTGATGGGTGCCCAGGCTCTGCAGACCGCGCCCACCACCGGCGTCCACGAGAGCGGCGATCCGCCGCGGTTGACTGGATCGGCTCGCCGCCCGCGTCTGCAGGCATGGCAGGCGTACCTGATCTTCGGCGCGGTCGGCGCGTTCCTCTACTTGCTGGTGCCGCCACTGAAGGGCAACGCGCTGGTGTTCAACGCGCTCGGCCTGACCAGCTGGATCGCCGTGATCGTCGGCATTCGCCGCAACAAGCCCAGTTATGCACTGCCCTGGTGGCTGTTCGCCGTGGGCCTCTGCCTGTACTGGCTAGGTGACGTCTACACCTACAGCTACCCGAAGTACATCCTGCACGGCGAAGTGCCGTTCCCGTCGATCGGCGACGCGATCTACCTGACGGTCTACGTGGCACAGATGCTGGGACTGCTGCTGCTGGTCCGCCGGCGCAACCCTCGGCGCGACCGCAACACGCTGATCGACGCCGCCATCCTGACCCTCGGCTTGTCGCTGCTGTCGTGGGTTCTGCAGATAGCGCCCTACCTGCACGACGAAACGATGGGCCTGCTGCCGAAGCTGGTGTCGGTCGCCTACCCGCTCGGGGACATCATCCTGCTCGCCGCGGCGATCCGCCTGATCCTCGGCGCCGGTCGTCGCCAGCCGGCCTTCTACCTGCTCAGCGCGAGCATCGTGTCGCTGCTCGTGACCGACTTCGTCTACGGGGTGATGACGCTCAACAACGCCTTCCACCATCAGCTGCTGCTCGACCTCGGCTGGTTCTCCTACCAGCTGCTATGGGGCGCCGCTGCGCTGCACCCCTCGATGGTCGCGCTGGAGGAGCCGGCGCGCGACCGCGGGGCGAAGCTCACACCACTGCGGCTGGCCCTGCTCGCGGGCGCCTCGCTGATCGCGCCGGTGTGCATCCTGCTGAAGGAGCTGCACCGTGGCGACCTCGATCTGATCGTGATCATCTGCGCCTCGATCGTGCTGTTCGGACTGGTCGTCATGCGAATGGTCGATCTCGTGCGCCAGCAGGAGCGCTCGGTTGCCCGCGAGCGGCTGCTCAGCTCCTACGGCGCTGCGCTCGTGGCCTGCGCGACGCGCGAGGAGATGAGGCGCTCCGCGCTGGACGTCGTCGCGCCGCTGCTCCGAGGCCCGGGCGTCGGAGTGCTGTGTCTGATCGAGGACGGCGCACTGCGCGCGATCGCCCGCGACGATGACCCCCGATGGCCGGCACGCCTGCTCCCCGCGCGGGTCAGCGCGACGCTGCTCGAGCTGGCCGCCGAGAACGCAACCGCCGGCGTGGATCTGGAGCCCGCGCTACTCGCCTCGATGGAGCTACCGCCGGAGTTCTCCAGCGGGCTCGTGCTGTCGCTGCCGACCCGCAATGGGATCCTCGGCATGCTCGTGGTAGCGCGTCCCAGGCAGACCTCACGCCAGGTGGGCGCCGCGCTGGAGGCGCTGGCCACCCAGCTCGCGCTCGCGCTCGAGGGCGCCCGGCTGACCGAGGAGATCCACGTGCAGCGCAGCGAAGCCCGCTTCGCCTCACTCGTGCAGAACGCGAGCGACCTGATCACCGTCGTCGGGCCCGACGCCACGATCACCTACCAGAGTCCATCCTCTGAGCACGTGCTCGGGTATCCCCCGCACGAGCTGATCGGCACCCGCTTCGACCAGCTCGCCGCGAGCGATGACGCCGGGTCCCTGCTGCGGCTGCTCGCCGATGGCTCGGCCTACGCTCGCCCCGATGGGCAGGTCATCGAGTGCACCCTGCGCCACCGAGACGGGGAACTGCGCCAGTTCGAGATCCTGCACACCAATCTGCTCGACGACGAGCACGTACGCGGCATCGTCCTGAATGCCCGCGACATCAGCGAGCGCAAGGCCTTCGAGGAGCAACTCGCCCACCAGGCGTTCCACGATCCGGTCACCGGCCTGGCCAACCGCGCGCTGTTCGTCGAGCGCGTCCGGCACGCGATCGGGCGCGCCAGGAGGGAGGACCGCGAGCTCGGCGTGATGTTCCTCGACATCGACGACTTCAAGACGATCAACGACAGCCTCGGCCATGGTGCCGGCGACGCCGCGCTGATGGACGTCGCCAAGCGCCTGTCCTCCAGCATCCGCTCGAGTGACACCGCCGCCCGCTTCGGCGGAGATGAGTTCGTCGTGCTGCTCGAGGATCTAGACAACAACGAGACTGCGGTCGAGGTCGCCGAACGCGTGCTCGAGGACCTGCGCCAACCGCTGATGGTGGCGGGCAAGGAGCTGGTCGTGCGAGGGAGCATCGGCATCTCGATCATGGACCGCTCCTCCGCCGTCGGCGCCGACGAGCTGATCCGCGACGCCGACGCAGCGATGTACATTGCCAAGCGCGACGGCAAGGGCGGCTATCGACTGTTCGAGCCGGAGATGCACGCCGGCGTGCTCGCCCGCCTGGAGCTTCGCGCCGACCTCCAGCGAGCGCTCGAGAGCGGCCAGTTCGAGCTGCACTACCAGCCGATCGTCCGACTCGCCGACGGCGGCGTGGCTGGCATGGAGGCGCTGCTGCGCTGGCACCACCCCGAGCGCGGACTCGTCCTCCCCGGCGACTTCATCCCGTTCGCCGAGGAGACCGGGCTGATCGTCCCGATCGGCCGTTGGGTGCTGCGCGAAGCGTGTCTGCAGGCGGTGGCCGTCCAGCGTCAGTGGACTGTCGGGCCGACGCCATACATCTGCGTGAACCTATCCGTGCGCCAGCTGCAGAACAGCGACGTCATCGCCGACGTCGAAGATGCTCTGACCGGGTCCGGCCTGGAGCCGCGGCAACTGACGATCGAGATCACCGAGTCGATGCTGATCGACGATCCCGACATCGCCGTCGTCAAGCTCAACGAACTGCGCTCGCTGGGCGTGCGCATCGCGATGGACGACTTTGGCACCGGCTACTCCTCGCTCAGCTACCTCAGTCGCTTCCCGGTCGATGTGATCAAGATGGACCGGTCGTTCCTGCGGCCGGAGGCCACACGTGAGGCCGCCGACCTGTCGAGCGCGGTGGTTGCGCTCGGCAGCTCGCTCGCCCTGGAGGTGGTCGCCGAGGGCATCGAATTCGACGAGCAGCTCTGTCGCCTGCGCGACCTCGGTTGCGAGCTCGGTCAGGGCTTCCATTTCGCCTACCCGATGGAGTCGGGGCACCTGATCGACTTCCTCGCCGGGAGATCGGAGCTCGATGCGGGGCAGCCCGGCGAGCCCCAGCAGGCGCCCCAGCCGGCGCCGCAGCCCGGCGAGCCGCAGCCGGCGCCGCACGATGGCGCCTAGCAGCGCCCTCGCAAATCGCGACTTCCGGTTGCTGTTCACCGGTCGCTGCGTATCGCTGCTCGGAGACGGGGCGTTCCTGGTCGCGCTGGCCTGGCAGGCGTACATGCTGTCGAACGCCCCGACCGCTCTGGCGCTGCTGGGAATCGCGATGACCGTTCCGCTGATCGCGTTGCTGCTGTTCGGGGGCGTGGTCAGCGATCGCCACGGTCGGCGGCAGGTGATGCTGCTCGCTGATCTCGCGCGTGCGGCACTGCTCGGCCTGCTCGCGGCGCTGGCCGTCAGCGGGGAGCTGCGTCTGTGGCACATGATCGTGATCGTCGCCCTGTACGGCAGCGCCCAGGCGTTCTTCGACCCCGCCAGCGACGCGATCCTGCCGGACCTGCTGCCGGAGTCTCTGTTGGGCGAGGCCAACGCGCTGGAGCAGGTCGCTCGTCCGCTCGCCCTGCGGCTCGGCGGTCCGGCGATCGGGGGAGTGCTCGTCGGAGTACTCGGCGTGGGCGCCGCCTTCGCGGCCGACGCGGCGACCTTCCTCGTCTCGGCGGCCACGCTGTGGTCGATGTCCGCACGCGCCTCCGTCGCACCTGCGCGCGGGACGGCCCAGCTTGCGGGCTCGACCGCGCAGGTCGGCCGCGCGTTCACGAGCCAGGTGCACGAGGGCTGGGCCTACGTGCGTCGTCACGTCTGGCTGTGGGGGACGTTCGCGAGCGCCGGCATCGCCTATCTGCTGTTCATGGGGCCCGCCGAGGTCCTGCTTCCGTTCATGGTCAAGCACGAGCTGGGCGGCAGCGGCGAGCAGCTCGGCTTCGTCCTCGGCGCCGGCGGACTCGGCTCCGTGGCGTGCGCGCTGGTGATGATGCGCAGCGGGCTGCCCTCACTGCGCATGACCTTCATCTTCGCCGTCTGGACGCTCGCCACGCTGGCCGTCTGCGGATACGGCCTCGCGACGTCGATCTGGGAGCTGATGCTCGCGAGCCTGGCGTTCAACCTGCTGGAGACCGCCGGCACGATCGTCTGGGCGACCGTCAAGCAGTCGCAGGTGCCAGGCCACATGCTTGGACGAGTCTCGAGCCTCGACTGGCTCATCTCGATCGGATTGCTCCCGCTCTCGTTCGCGCTGACAGCGCCGCTCAGCGCGCTGTTGGGTGTGCGCGCCACGCTGATCGTGGCCGGTCTGATGGGCGCGGCGGCCACGCTCGGCGGCCTGATGCTGCCCGGGATGCGGGCTGCCGACCGCGCGATGGCTCCCCGTGCGCCCGCTCGCATCGCGTCAGGAGCGTCCGTTGCCGAAGCCAGGTGAGCGGCCCCCCGAAGCTGCGTGAGCAAGTCCTCGAAGCTCCATGAGCGGCCCCTGCTAGCTTGTGTTCGTGATGCGTGACGGACCGCGCGACGAGTGCGGAGTGTTCGGACTGTACGCGCCCGGTCACGAGGTGTCGCGTCTGTCCTACTTCGCGCTGTACGCCCTTCAGCACCGCGGACAGGAGTCTGCGGGCATCGCCGCGGCCGACCGCGGCGGGCACATCATCACGCGCCGCGAGCTCGGGCTGGTCAGCCAGGTATTCACCGAGAACGACCTGCGCACGCCCTGATCAACGCGCTCGAGCTGCAGGAGGAGCTGCTCGAGCGGGGCGTCACGTTCAGCTCGACGTCCGACTCCGAGATCATCGCCGCGATGATCGCCACACACCCCGCCGAGCAGGTCGAGGACGCGATCGCCGACGTGCTGCCGCGACTACGCGGGGCGTTCTCGATCGTCGCCATGACCAAGGATCGCGTGGTCGCCTTCCGCGACCCGCACGGCCTGCGGCCGCTGGCGCTCGGCGTGCTCGACCCGACCCCCGATGGGGGCGAGCGGGACTCCGATCAGCAGCGCTACTGCGTCGCCAGCGAGTCGTGCGCGTTCGACATCATCGGCGCCAAGTACCTGCGCGACGTGCAGCCAGGCGAGCTCGTCACGCTCGGCGCCGACGGCTTGCAGAGCCGGATGGTGGTGACGGATGGCAGGCGCGCGTTCTGCGTGTTCGAGTACATCTACTTCGCGCGCCCGGACTCGCGCATGAACGACCAGGTGCTGCAGGTGGCGCGCGGGCGCATGGGCGAGATCCTGTGGCGCGAGGCGCCCGTCGAGGCCGACCTGGTGATCGCGGTGCCCGACTCGGGCAACCCGGCCGCCCGCGGCCTCGCACGCGCCGCCGGGCTGCCGCAGGACGACGGCTTCGTCAAGAACCGCTACGTCGCGCGCACCTTCATCCAGCCCGGCCAGGAGCTGCGCAAGCACGGGCTGCGGTTGAAGTTCAACCCGCTCCCCGAGGTGATCGCCGGTAAGCGCCTGGTCGTCGTTGATGACTCGATCGTGCGCGGCAACACCACCCGCCAGATCGTGCAGATGCTGCGTGATGCGGGCGCCGCGGAGATCCACATGCGCATCTCCGCGCCGCCGATCAAGCACCCGTGCCACTACGGCATCGACATGTCCACGCGCGAGGAGATGATCGCCCACGGGCGGACCACCGACGAGATCGCCGCCGAGCTCGGCTGCGACTCGCTGCACTACCTCTCGATGGACGGCGTGTACGAGGCGACACGCGCGACGCGCACCACACACTGCGACGCGTGCTTCACCGGCTCCTACCCGCTCGCCGGCAGCGACGGCGCGGCCGGCAAGTACTCGCTCGAGGAGGAGCAGCCGAGCGGGCCGGTGCTCCCCCTCGCGCGCGCCTAACCGAGGCGCCTAGCCGGGGTTGTCGAGGCGCCTAGCCGGGGTTGTCGTCGCGCGCCCCCGGGGCGTCGCTGTAGATGTTGTTGTACGGCCTACGGATGATCAGGTCGTTCGTGCTCCTCGTCCGCAGCGCGTAGCCGAGCGCCGCGACGATCACGAGGGTGACGATGATCGCTGAAAGCATTTTTCCGTCCTCTCGATCGATGTCTTCGGGCTCTTCTCCCTATCGTCGATTGAAGGGCATCGCGAGCGCGCGCTCTGTGAGTTTGCTCACAGCTATCGTGCGCGGCGCGTGAGCGACAGACTTCCCATCGCGGTGCTCGTGTCTGGTGGCGGCACCAACCTGCAGGCGCTGCTCGACACAGTGCACGGGCGCGACGCCGAAGTGGTCGCCGTCGCCTCCAGCGTTGCCGGCGCGCCGGCGCTGGCGCGCGCCGAAGTGTGCGACGTGCCGAGCGCCGTGTATGCCCGCGCCGGGTATCCCGATCGCCACGCCCGCGATCGGGCGCTGGCCGATTGGCTGGCCGAGCGCGGCGCGCGCCTGATCGTGCTGGCGGGCTACATGGAGCTGCTCGACGAGTCGTTCCTCGCACGGTTTCCCGGTGCGGTCATCAACGTGCACCCCTCGCTGCTACCTGCGTTCCCTGGCCTCGGCGCGGTCGAGCAGGCACTCGCGTACGGCGTCAAGGTGTTCGGCGTGACCGTCCACTTCGTCGACGCTGGCGTCGACTCCGGGCCGGTGATCCTGCAGGGCGCCGTCGAGCTGCCGGACGCGCGCGAGCCCGAGCAGGTGATGGCCGCGTTGCGACCACTCGAGCACTCGCTGCTGCCGCGCGCGGTCGCGCTGTTCGCACACGGTGCGCTCGCTCCCGCGCCCGAGAACCCGCGCCGGATCGCGATCGGCCAGGCCGAGGGATAGGCTGCAACCATGGCCCCGGACAGCGACCTGATGACCGACCACGACACCGGCGTCGAGCGTGCCGCGCCGGGTGAGGTGCGCGTGCGCAGGGCGCTGCTGTCGGTCTCCGACAAGCAGGGGATCGTCGAGTTCGCCGAAGGGCTGCGCGCGCTGGGCGTGGAGATCGTCTCCACCGGCGGGACCTCACGCGAGCTGGCCGGCGCGGGGATCTCCGTGCGCGCGATCGAGGACTTCACCGGCTTCCCCGAGATCATGGACGGGCGCGTCAAGACGCTGCACCCGCGCCTGTACGCCGGCCTGCTCGCGCGACGCGACCAAGACGAGCATCTGCGCGCTGCCGCCGAGCAGGGGATCGAGCCGGTCGACCTCGTGTGCGTGAACCTGTACCCGTTCGAGCAGACGCTCGCCCGTGGCGACGCCGGCGAGGAGGAGATCGTCGAAAACATCGACATCGGCGGCCCGACGATGATCCGCGCGGCGGCCAAGAACAGCGCGTTCGCCGCAGTCGTCGTCGACCCTGGCGACTACGTGCGTGTGCTGTCCGAGTTGCGCGAGTCCGGCGGCGGGTTGTCGTTGGACACGCGCAAGCAGCTCGCCACGAAGGCGTTCGCCTGCACCGCCCGCTACGACGCCTCGATCTCGACCTGGTTCTCGATGCGCACCTACGACGGCTTCCCTCCCAGCTGGCGCGAAACCTATGAGAAGGTCAGCGATCTGCGCTACGGGGAGAACCCCCACCAGCAAGCCGCGTTCTACGCGCGCGTCGGCGCGCCCACGCACCTACTCGAGGGCGTCTCCCAGCTGCACGGCAAGGAGCTGTCGTTCAACAACCTGCTCGACCTCAGCTCTGCACGCGAGTTGGTCGAGGAGCTCACCCATGTGGGGACGGGCGACGAGCCGGCCTGCGTGATCGTCAAGCACAACAACCCGTGCGGCTGTGCAGTCGGCGACAGTGGCCAGCAGGCCTACGAGCGCGCCTTCGCGTGCGATCCGCAGAGCGCCTACGGCGGGGTGATCGCGGTCAACCGTCCGGTCGACCGCGCGTTCGCCGAGCAGCTGACCAAGCAATTCATCGAGGTTCTGCTCGCCCCCGGCTACCAGGCCGACGCGCTCGAGCTGTTGCAGGTCAAGAAGAACGTGCGCCTGCTCGAGCTCGGCGACTGGCCCTCACCCAGCCATGAGGTCGAGTCCAAGCAGGTGATCGGCGGCCAGCTCGTGCAGACTCGAGACATCGTCTCCGAGACGCGCGAGCAGATGCACACGATGGGCGCCACGCAGCCGAGCGAGCAGCAGTGGCGGGACATGCTGTTCGCCTGGGTCGTCTGCCGTCACGTGCGCTCCAACGCGATCGTGATCGCCGCCGGCGGCGCCACGATCGGGATCGGCGCCGGGCAGATGAGCCGCGTCGACGCCGTGCGGATCGCCGTAGAGAAGGCGCAGGCCTTCCAGCCCGACGCGCTCGCGGGCGCGGCGCTGGCGTCCGACGCCTACTTCCCGTTCGCCGACGGACCGCAACTGGCGATCGACGCCGGCGTCCGCGCGATTATCCAGCCCGGCGGGTCGGTGCGCGACGAGGAGGTCGTCGCCGCAGCGGACGCCGCAGGCGTCGCGATGGTAGCCACCGGAGTGCGCCACTTCAGGCACTGAGGTTCGGGCCAGAGTGCGCTGGTCAGCCAGGCGCGGCCCCCAGCCAGCGGAGATCGTAAGCGGTGTGCTGGGCATGGCGTTTGAGATCGGAGGTGGAAGTCCTGTCCTGGGGCCCTGACGGGGGGGAACCCAACATTGATGAGGCAAGGGGCGCGGCTCGGGGTTCACCGGGCGGTCCCAGTGCGGCTGTTTGCGCTGCGGGGGTTCCGTGAGGGCGGGTCTGAAGGTAGCCGTAGGTGTGTTGTGGTCGCGAACGAGAGTGAAGCGCCGTAAGGCGTCCTTTGGGTGGGTGAGCTGGCCCGCCAGCAGCGATGCCTGTTCCTGCCGGTCCCGGGGGCGTATTGGCGACGCGATCATGGCGAAATCTCAGCGTCTTACCCCAGGAGGTCTGTTGGGTTCCAGCCGTTTGGCTGGTAGGCCGGAGAACGAGATGACGATGGTTGATGGCCCAGCAGAAGTCGGATGGTCGCGTAGTGTGCGCCGGGCGGCGCATGTTCCTAGCTGGTGGAAGTCCAGTCGGACCGGCCCCAAGCGGGGTCCGTAGCCAACAGGCGGGGGTAATGCCTCGCCGGGCGCTGAAGGGAGCAGAGGGGTTGAGAGTCGTGGAGCTTCATGGTGATGGGGTTGGAGCGCCGGTTCGGGAAACCGCCGGGGTTAGCGCCTGTTGCCTGTCGAGCGATGCGGGTCTGGGCCTGGGCGTACTCGGTCTCTTTGGCGCAGGACAGGGCGCCCATCGTGAGGTGGGGTCTGAAGGGTTTGAGGCGAATCGCCGGGCCGTAGCCGAGATAGGCGAACCGGTCGGCCAGATCCAGGTGATACCGAGCCTGCATTACGGAGGCGAAGGAAGTACTTGGGGTGCCTGGACGCAACAAGGTGTGTGCGGGCGGCACGGCGGGAAAGGAGCATGCGTTACCCCGGGAGGTCTCGTACGGTCCCGCTCGACGGGGCTGGGTACCTGGGCGTATAAGCCTTCGGGCGAAATCGCTGGGGATGCTGTGCGAGAAGTCGGAGTGACTCACGGTACTCGTGAACCAGGGAAGAACAAAAGCCCTGGGATCGTCTCCTTGTGGGGCGGCGGGATAGCGACCCAAAAGGCGCTGTTCAGGGGGAAGGGGTCACGCTGGGCAGGGCGATTCGGAAGGGGGGTCGGGTGAGTATCGAGCGTCGGACTGATGGCTGCTGCGGCAATGACCGAGGCGGCGTTCGTGAGGAGACCCGTGACGTCGTACCGGTGAGCCCGGTAGGCAAGCGAACCATGCGGGCGCGGAAGGCGCACTCGTTGATCGGCCAGGTCTATGACCGGCGGAATCTGCGGCGAGCGTGGGAGCGCGTGAAGAAGAACAAAGGTGCTGGCGGCGTCGATGGTGTGACCATCGCCCGGTTCGATGAGGATCGGGATCGCTATCTCGATGTTCTGCACCGGCAGCTCAAGGAAGGCCGCTACCGGCCACGGCCCGTGAGAAGGGTCGAGATCGACAAGCCCGGGACCACCAAGAAGCGCCCGTTGGGCATTCCCACGATCATGGATCGTGTGTGCCAGCAGGCGCTGGTCCAGGTGCTTGAGCCGATCTTTGAGCCGACGTTCCGGGAGGCGAGCTTCGGCTACCGACCGGGTCGTTCGGCGCATATGGCGATGCGGCGTATCTGGCGGCAGCTGGGGCAGGCGGAGTGGATCGTGGACGCTGACATCACTGACTTCTTCGGGTCGCTCTCGCATGAGCTGCTGGTTGACCGGGTTGCTGACCGGGTGGCCGACGGCAAGGTGTTGAGCCTCATCAGGTCGATGCTCACGGCCGGAACGCTGCGGGACGGCGTGTTCGAGAGCGCGGTCGCCGGGACACCGCAGGGCGGGGTGGCATCACCCTTGCTCAGCAACATCTATCTGAGCCTCTTCGACGAGAGGATGGCCCGGGCGGGTTTTGCGTTGACGCGGTATTGCGATGACTGGGTGATCGTCTGCCGTTCTGAGACGGAAGCGAAACGGGCGCTGGCGAGCGCCCGCGAGGTGCTGGAGGGCGAGCTGGGACTCCGGCTTCACCCTGAGAAGACGCGGATCGTTCACATCACCAGGGGCTTTGAGTTCCTGGGCTATAAGATCGGGCGCGGGAAGGGATTGCGGCACAAGGCTGGAGGTCCCAGCCTTTACGCGCTCCCGACCGATCGTTCGATCGAGCGTTTCAAGGACAAGGTGCGCACGGCGACAAACCGGCGCAACCCGAAGGACCTTGAAGGGGTGCTGAACGAGCTCAATCCGATCATTCGTGGTTGGGGCAACTATTACCGGCGTGCGAAGGTGCGTCGGCTATATAACCGCCTCAACCGCTGGATCATGATGCGCGTCTGGAACCACCAATACAAGCACTGGCGGAACGCCGGATGGCGGCACCTGCCAGCGCGGCGGCTCTACGGGGAACTGGGCCTGGTGAACCTCCTGCAACTCATTCCGAGCATGGACAGCTACTACCGCCAGAAGGGCTACGTCCAGTGAGAGCCGCTTGCGGGAAAACTGCACGAGCGGTTCGGAAGGGCGGGCGGAGGCAGCGGACCTACGTGTCTGCCACCTCCCCCGACCCGACACTGGAAGGCGGGGTAATGCCCGCTGAGCGTGCCGGGTCGAGTCGCGGCGGGCAAGGGAAGGCGATCCCGGTTGATCAAACGGCGTGGCAGCTCTGCCTGCCGATCGCGACAGCAGAAGACCCGCGAGGGTCCGCTCGTGTGGTGGCCTCGAACCTGTCGGGGACCGGCCAAGCGGGGGTGCCGGAGGCGGGCGTCAATGCAGAACAACATCATCAAGCGCGCGGCAAACAGCGAGGGCTGGGGCGTGACGGTGCACAATGCGAACACGGAGGGGATCGCCAAGCTGCCGCTGTTCGATACGAAGACGAAACGGATGGCCATGCCCGACGTGGTGCTCTTGCGCCGTGGGAACATACCGGCGCTCGTCGGAGAGATAAAGAACGTGCCAGGGTCGGGCGAGCCCGAGCGCGACGCGATCGAGCAGGCGGTCACGTACGCTCTGCGCTACCGGACAGGACAAGTCGTGATCTTTACGCCCTGTCTCGAGCAGCAAGCATCCTTCCTCAAGGATCTCGGGACGATCGACTCTATTCGCGTACTCCACTGCCGCGTCAACCTCAGCGCGAAAGATCTGATCGCCGAGGAGGCCAAGCTCACCGCTGGGATCAAGGAGCTGATTCGAGCGCGACTCTGAGTCCTGGCCCCTCTTTCCGTACCTACCGCCCGGATTCCCCGGAATGCTGTGTCGGTTCCGGGGCGGCCGTTGGCTGCCCAGTAGCGTACGGCGTCGGCGCCGTACTGTTGCAGTAGGTGTATTGGTGTGATGACGTTGCCCTTGCTCTTGGACATCTTCTTGCGGTCCGGGTCGAGTACCCAGCCGGAGATCGCGGCGCTCTGCCATGGCAGCGTGTGCTCGTCTAGCTGCGAGCGCAGGATGGTCGTGAATAGCCAGGTCCTGATGATGTCGTGCGCTTGCGGGCGCAGGTCCATTGGGAAGATCTTTGCGAATAGCTCTGGGTCCTCCCTGGCCTTGCCGGCGATCTGCGGCGTCAACGACGAGGTCGCCCACGTGTCCATTACGTCTGGGTCGCCGGCGAACCCGCCTGGCTGTCCGCGCTGGGAGGGCTCGTAGCCGGCGGGGGTGTCGGTTGAGGGGTCGACTGGGAGCTGCTGCTCGCTTGCGGTGATCGGCTGTTCGTGCAGGATTGTCCCGCTGTTGTCGATCGGGTACCAGATGGGGAATGGGACGCCGAAGAAGCGTTGGCGGCTGATGCACCAGTCGCCGTTTAGGCCGTTTACCCAGTCCTCGTAGCGCGCGCGCATGTAGGGGGGGTGCCAGGTCAGTTCGCGTCCGCGGGCGAGCAGCTCGTCGCGGTGCTCGGTTGTGCGTAGGAACCATTGGCGGCTGGTGATGATCTCTACGGGCCGCTCGCCCTTCTCGAAGAACTTCACCGCTCGTGTCACTGGCTGGGGTTCGCCGAGGAGGTCGCCTGAGGCTTCGAGTAGCTCGACGATTCGTCTGCGTGCCTGGTTGATCGTGCGGCCCTGCAGCTCGGCGTAGACAGCACGCGCCCGCTGCTGATCCTCGGACTCCCATCCGGGAGCGCCCCATGGAATCTCCGCGAGGCGTCCGTCGGGGCCGAGCACGGAGCGCACCGGGAGTCCGAGCTCGCGCCACCACGTCACGTCGGTGAGGTCGCCGAATGTGCAGACCATCACGAGGCCCGTCCCCTTGTCCATCTCGACTTGGGGGTGGGTGAGCACTGGCACGCGCCTCCCGAATAGCGGCGTCAGCATCTCACTGCCGACGAGCGCGCGGTGGCGCTCATCGTCGGGGTGCGCGAGCAGCGCCACGCACGCGGGGATCAGCTCGGGGCGGGTCGTCTCGATTAGCGCGTCTGCGCCGCTGGTGGCTGCGGTGAAGCGGATGCGGTGCATTGCGCCTGGGCGCTCGCGGTCCTCGAGCTCTGCTTGGGCGACGGCTGTTTGGAAGTCGACGTCCCATAGTGTTGGTGCCTGCAGCTGGTAGGCCTCGCCGCGCGCGAGTAGGCCGAGGAACGAGCGTTGGGAGATGCGTTGTGCGAGCTTGCCGATCGTGGTGTAGGTCATCGACCAGTCGACTGATAGCCCGAGCGTGCGCCACAACGCCTCGAAGGCCTGCTCGTCGGTCTCGGTCAGCCGCAGGCACAGCTCGACGAAGTTCGGCCGCGAGATCGACACGGGCTGCTTCTCGGACGGCTCTGTTGGTGGCTGGAAGTTGGGGTTGTAGGCGACGGATGGGTCGCAGCGCACGCCGAAGTGGTTCTGCACGCGTCGCTCGGTCGGTAGGCCGTTGTCATCCCAGCCCATCGGGTAGAACACCTCGCGCCCGCGCATCCGCCGGTAGCGGGCGACCGCGTCGGTGTGGGTGTAGGAGAAGACGTGCCCGACGTGCAGCGAACCACTGACGGTCGGCGGCGGCGTGTCGATCGAGAACACCCGCTCACGCGGGGCATTGCGATCGAAGCGGTAGACACCGTCGCGCTCCCACGCCGTGCTCCACTTCGCCTCCAGCCCGTCGAGCGTCGGCTGCTCGGGTACGCGTGCCGGCGTAGTCGCCGGCGTGTGCCCGGCCGGGTCCGGTGGGGTCTTGGTGTGTGGTGGCTGTGATGGGGTCAAGGCGCTGATCGTATCCGCCCCGGGAAGTGCGGGGGGCGTGAGTTGGAAACGTTTCACAGCCCCGTGGGGTGTCGTTTTCTGTTGTTTTTGTGGGGTGTGTGGGTGCTTGTGGGGGTGGTGTTGGTGGTGTGGTTGGTGTGTGGCAGCATGCGCGGCCGGTCTCGTGGTCGTCAGCTGGCGAGGAGTGTGGGTGTCATGTGTCGTCGTGTCAGGCGTTGGTCGATCTGCATCATGGCTGTTGTGGTTGTGGTGGGTTTGGCTGCTTGTGGCGGCGGTTCGGGCGGCGGGTCGACATCAGCGGCGAATCCTAGGGCGGCGGGTCCTGGGCGGGCGGGCGCTGGGGCGGCGAGGACTGGGAATCCCAGTGCGGTCGTGGCGCGGGTCGGTGGCTCTGTGATTACTGCGGCGATGGTCAATCGTTGGTGGGGGATAGAAGAGCGCCGCGAAAAGCTGGCGCCGCCGCAGTTCGCTGGGTGTGTAGCCCAGTTACGGGTGGCCTTACGCGCATCGGTCGCCGGCACGTCCGCAGCGAATACGGCAGAGTCCTCGGTGGCGCAGTTGCGGGAAAGCTGCGAGGCGCTCGACCAGCAGTTGCGTAATGAAGCGCTGTATCGGTATGTCGTCGCGGACTGGACGATCGGTGGGGCTCGAGAACTCGGTGTCGATGTCAATGGTCAGGCGTTCCAGCGCCGGTTCGCCGCGTTGATCAAGCAGACGTTTCATACGCAGGCTCACTTTCACAGCTATCTGGCGAGCGTCGGGCGAGACGAAGCCGACATCAAGTTCCAGGTACATAAGGCCCTGGATGAAAACGCGATCCGCCAGGCGATCAAACGGCGCGTTGGCCCGCTAACGGCAGCCGGGGTACGCAGGTACTACGAGCAGCACAAGCGCCAGTATTTCTTTCAGCAGACGCGCGATCTGGAGATCGCGGCAACGCCCACGAGAACGGCCAGCCTCGCGGTCAGACGGAAGATCGCTTCGGGGGAGAGCTTCGCGAGCGTCGTGGCGGGCCTTCACTCGCCGCAGGCCGTTCTGAGCGCAAAAGGTTTCGTGTCGGACCTCCCGTCGGGCTACTACAAGGAGCCGACGCTGAATCACGCGATCTTCACGTCCAAGCCAGGAGTACTACTCGGCCCGATCCAGACGGTGATCGGCTACTTCATCGTCAGGGTCAAGAAGATCCACCCCGCCTACCAGCAGCCACTCAGCGCGGTAGCCGCATCGATCAGATCGATGCTGCCGGCACAGCGCCAAGAGGGAGCGCTGGTCGCCTACATCAAGAAATGGCGGGCGAAGTGGACCGCACAAACCAACTGCAGCGCAGGCTACGTGCTACCCAAATGCAAGCAGTTCCATGGGCCGCTTGATCCGCGCGAACACGACCCCTACACCCTGAACTAACCCGGGCAAGCCGGCACCGCCGACACGCCCAGACCGGCAGTCCGCTTCATCACGCGCGTGCTGTGGAGTGCGGAAGTTGCTGAGGTTGGAGACATTTGTGGGGTTTGCTTGACTTGTTGGTGGGTTGGGTGGGATGGTGGGGGGTGCGTGCTGGGGTTGTTGGTTGGTTTTGGTGCGTGGGTTGTGTGGCCTGGGCTGTTGGGTCGCTCGGGTTGTGTGGCTCGGTTGGGGGTCGTCTTGCGGCCTGGTTTTGTTGTGTTATTTGATTGTTAGGAGTTGGTATGAGACGTTTGAAAGTGTTTGGTTTGGTGTTGGTGTCGCTGTTGATTGTGGGTGTGATGACGGCGGGCGCGGCGTTTGGGGAAAGCTTACCGTTACCGTTAATTCACACGGCGTTACCCGGGGAACGCTACCCAATTTTCCTGGGAGGGCAGCTCGCAGGTGAACACGAACTCCAGAATAAAGCGGGTGGCGTCCTGAAGGCGAAAGAAATCTCCGTGTTACTTAGCGCACTAGAATTAACGGCGTTAGGTTTAGCGATAATTCACTTCTTAGGAGTCGAAGAAGTCAAAACCAAACAAAAGTGCCACGTTTTAGGCCAGTCGGAAGCGAATGGTGAAGTGTTACTTCCGGGTGCGGAATATCATCTGGTGTACACGGGCCTGTCCGGGAATGGTGAACAGTTAGAAGTCGCGGGCCTGGTATTATTCGATAAATTCGTCATTTTCTGTAACGAAAATGCTCTCGAACTCGTAGTTACGGGGCCGGCGACGACGAGGATATCGTTGACGAAAGGAACAGAAACTGAAGGTGACGCGAACGACATTGAGGTTATCTCGCATTGCAGCGCGACGGCGGGGATTCAGGAAATCCCGTATTACTACAATGATTCCTTGGTACGGGTGCCGACGACGCTGTTAACGAATGTGTCGGGTACCGGGAACGCGCCGTTCTGTGAGTTAGTACAAGGGACGCTGTTACTGCATCCGGAGACTGGTAGTGCGGCGACGATGTTTACGATTTTATCGTAGGCTTGTTGTGTTGTTGGTTGTAGTTGTTGTGTAGTTGTTGTTGTGTGGGTCGTGCGTGGCGCTGTTGGTTGGTGTCGCGCACGACTTGTTGTGGGGGGCCGGGGTTGGTGGCGGTGGCTGTGGTTGAGGTTGGGGTTGGGGTTGGGGTTTCGGGATTGGTTGGGAGTTTGGGCTTGTTGGTAGTGGGAGACGGGTGTTGACGGGGTTTCGGGGTTGTGGGAGTCTGGGTATGGATGCGTGGATATCGTTTTGTTCGGGGAGCGCTTGGTGCCGTGGTTGGTGCTGTGGTGGTGGCTGGGGTGTTTTCGGGTGTGGCTTTTGGTTCGCCGGATGTGCCTGTTGTGGAACCTGTGGGTGGGGTGTTCGCGTCGACGGCTGTGTTTCGTGGTGTGTTGGATCCGGCGTCTGGGGTGTTCCCGGTTGAATCGGGTGGCTACCAGTTTTTGTATAAGGCGTCGAAAGTCGTGTCGCAGGGGGAATGCGAAAGCGTGGGTGCGAGCCGGGTGCCGGTGTCGCCGGGGCAGTATTTTGGGAATGAACCGGAAGCGGTCAGTGAAGCGGTGTCGGGTTTGGCGCCGGAAACTGGGTATGTGGTGTGTTTGGCGGCGACGAACGCGAAAAGCGAAACGACGCTCAGCGCACCGGTCGCGTTTGAAACAGCGGCGGCTAGCCCGCCGGAGGTGCCGCAGGCGGTCGAAGCGAGCGAATTGAAAGCGACGTCGGCGATGCTGGTCGGGGTGTTGAACCCGGGTAGCGAAGGCGAACCGGGGTCCTACCGGTTTGTGTACCGGCAGTCCGCGAGCGAATGCACCGGTGCGGGCGCGAAAGAAACGGTTGAAGACCCCGCGTCGGGTGCGAGCCCGCTCGGGGTCTCCGCGGCGGTCAGTGGGCTGCTGGCGGGGGAACCGTATAGTTTCTGTGTGAAGGCATCCAATGCGCTTGGTGAATCGACGCTTAGTGCGCCTGTGCATTTCACGACGGTGGAGCTCCCGGAAGCGCCGGTGACGGAAGCGGCTGGCGAAGTGACTGCGGATACGGCGTCGTTGCATGGCGAGTTGAACCCGGGTAAAGAAGCCGAAACGGGCTACCATTTCTTGTATAGCACTGCGGGGACGTGTGTTGGTGGGACGGAAAGCGAACAGGTCGCGGTCGCGGCGGTCCCGGCGAAAACGCTGGTTGAATCGAAGCTGTCGGGCTTGGAACCGCGGCAGAACTACACGGTGTGTCTCGTCGCGAGGAACACGGCGGGCGATGAAGTGCGCGGTAACGAGGTGTCGTTCAAAACGCTCGCGCGGCCGCCAACAATCACCAACGAGACGGTCGGCGGGTTGGCGTTTGATGGGGCGATGTTGGAAGCGCAGGTCAACCCGAACAACCAGGAAACGACCTTTTCCTTCGAGTACTCCACGGAAGCCGCGGGCGAAGTATTGAAAGGCGCGATCACGACTGTTCCCGGCGCGAGCCCGCTATCGGGGTTCGGCGACCAGACAGCGAGCGTCCCAACGGGCACACTAGCGCAGGACACAACCTATTTTTATCGTGTGGTCGCGAAGAACACCGAAGGCGAAGAAACAAACGGCGCGGTCGAGCATTTCACGACGTTGCCGGAAGCCCCGGTGAACGTTGAAGTAAGCGAAGTCGCGGGCTCCACGGCGAAACTGAAGGGCACCTTGAACCCCAATAGTGCGGGTGAAGCGGGTGCGGTCTATGAATTCTTGTACGAGCCGTCGGAATCGGAATGCGACAACGCCGGCAGCAAGGTCGGGACCTCCAAAGGCAACTCCCCCGAGCCGGTGCAGGTACAGCTGGCGGGGCTCGCGGCGAACACGAAGTACACGGTCTGCCTACGGATACGCAATAGCGCGGGGGAGACAGCTACGAGTAGCCCGCTGGTGACGTTTGCCACACCACCGGCGCCGATCGTTGAAGGCGAATCTTCCTCGAATGAAACGTCCAGTAGCGCAGAGCTGCACGCGAAAGTCAACCCGGACGGCGCAGAACTCGAAAGCTGCGTGTTCGAATACGGCACGAGCCTCTCCTATGGGTCTGTGGTGGCGTGCCATCCCTCACCCGGGGAAATCGGGGCGGGCAACGAACCCGTCGCAGTGAGCGCCACGCTCACGGCGCTGTTTGGGGACACGACCTATCATTGGCGGATAGCCGCCAGGAACCCCTCGGGGATGACGGCGGGTGTGGATCACACGTTTGTTGTGCACGCGGTAACGGGCGCCTCGGGTAGCTGCCCCGATGAAGTGGTCCGCCAGCAAGACCACTCAACGGCGCTGCCGGACTGCCGCTCCTATGAACTGGTCACCCCGCCACAGAAGAACGGCGCGCTAATCAGCAGCGTGTTCGGCGGAGGCCTCCCGTTCCCGCAGATCGCTGGTAGCGGCGCGGATGTGATGGCGATCAGCCTGCAGTGTCTCGCGGGCACGGAATCGTGCACCGGGATCCGTGGGCAGGAGGGTGAGCCTTATGAATTCGCGCGTACCGGTCAGGGGTGGGTGACGCGCCCGCTCGCACCGCCTGCCACACAGTATGGGATCACTACCGAGTGGGCCGCTAGCGCCAACACACACATCACCTTGTTCTCCGCGCCCGACCCGATCGAAGCGCACGATAACTTCTATGCCCGCACAGGCAGCGGGGCACCCGCTGAAATCGGGCCCGTGTCAGAAAACGGCAGATCGATCCAGAAACTGGACGTCGGTGGGACGGCGGTCGAGGCGACAGACGACTTCTCGCACATGCTCTTCGCAGCGATTGAAGGGGCCGACCTGTGGTCGCTCGACGCCAGGTTCCCGGAAAACAGCCATTCTATATATGAGTATGCGGGGCATGGTGCCCGGCCGTTGGCGGTTGGTGTTAGCGGCCCGTTCGGGAGCACGACGCGGGTTAGTGAATGCCCAACATACTTCGGCGGCGGACAAGCTATCCAGCCTAGTAGTTCGTTTGGGTCGTTGTCTGTGGATGGGCGTGTGGCGTTCTTTACCGCGGAGGGGCACAGCGAAACGGGACCGTGTTCGCTGGGGGCGGTGGCACCGGCGGCGAATGAGTTGTTTGAGCGTGTCGATGGGGAAGGGCCGGGTGCGCATAGTGTGTTGGTGTCCGCGCCGACGCCCGCGGGCTGCACGAGCGGGGAGTGTCTGGCGGCGCAGAGCGAACCGCAGGACGCGGAATTTGAGGGTGCTTCCAGTGATGGTTCGCGGGTGTTTTTCACGAGTGCGCAGCAGCTCAGCGACAACGCGAGCAACGGCAAAGGCATCCAAGGCCACGCCGGCGAAAAATGTCATCTGGAGGGTGGGGCTGGCTGTAACTTGTATGAGTCGGTATGCGCCGTGCCGTGCGGGAATCATGGCGAAGAACCTGCTGCGAAAGAACGCGTGCTGGTCGATGTTTCTGAAGCTGAAGGGTCAAAGCCCGCTGTTGGTGGCCCGCGGGTACAGGGCGTGATGGCGATCTCCCCGGATGGGACGCACGTGTACTTCGTCGCCCGGGGCAGACTCGCGGGTAACACGGGAGCGTTGGGGTCGGTTGCCGTGGATGGCCAGGATAACCTGTATGTGTATGCGACGGGCCAGCCGCTACGGTTCATCGCGACACTCCCACCAGCAGATGAAGAACCGTTCGTGGGAGGGAACGGGTCCGCGATCGAGTGGGATCGAGGTATTGGCCTGGCGAATGTGACGCCGGATGGGCAGTTTTTGGTGTTCCTTAGTCATGCTGCGTTGACCGCGGATGACACGCGCGCGGAAGGCCCGACACAGGTCTATCGGTATGACGCACAGGCGGGGTTGATTGTGCGGGTGTCGGTCGGCCGGGACGGCTTCAACGACAACGGCAACGCTGGCAGCACTGATCCGCAGGCCGAACCCGCGATCGTGCCGGCGTCTTTTGGCTGGGGTGCGGCGGTCGGTGCGGCGCGTGGGGATCTGACGATGTCTGACGATGGGCGGTATGTGTTCTTTCAGAGCCCGGTCGCGTTGGCGCCGGGAGCGCTCAACGAAGTGAAGGTCAATAACCCGCCCGGTCGCTTGCTGGCTGAGAATGTGTATGAGTACCGTGATGGGAATGTGTCGTTGATCTCTGATGGCCGGGATACCACCCCGAACAGCAATGCGACGGGGATCGGTACTTCGACGCGGTTGTTGGGCGTGGATCGGTCTGGTTTGAATGTGTTTTTTGCGACGAATGATCAGTTGACTTCGCAGGATACGGATACTGACCGGGATTATTATGATGCGCGGGTGTGTGAGACAACGGATCCGTGTGTCGCGCCGCCACCGTCACCTGGGTTGGGGTGTCAGGAAGAAGCGTGTTATGGCCCTGCTGCTGCGCCTGTGGCTGTGATGCTTGCTGGTAGTAACACGTTGCAGGGCCAGGGTGATCTTCCTGCTCCGCCGCCTGGTGTTGTAGCGCGTCTTGCGGTGTTGACGCATAGCGCGCGTGGCGTAAAGTTCAATCTTAGGGTGAGCCCGTCGGCTGCTGGCAGGGTAACGGTGACGGGCGGCGACATCAAAAAGATCAGCCGCTCGCTGAAGGCGGGGGCGCAGTCGCTTCAGGTCACGCTGACGTCGGCGGCGCGGCGCGTGCTCCACCATAAGCGCAAGCTGACGGTCAAGTTGCGTATCGCATACGCGCCAGCAGGCGGCCAGGCGATCAGCTCGACCGTCACGCTGACGATCCGACCGTAGGAGTGGAGCCAGCCCCCTTCCCTTCGGGGGTTGGGGCTGAGTGGCTGCGAGGGTTCAGATAGTTCATTGTTGGTGGGTAGTGAGAAACAGTGGTTGTGGGGGTTGGTGGGTGGTGGTTAGTGTGCTGGTGGCCTGTCACTGTGGGTGGCGGGCGTGTGGCAATCGATGGGTTGTCGCTGGTTTCTATAGAAAGTAGGTTGTGATCATGCCGATTGATCGTGGTGGGCGTGTTGCGGGTTTCCGCAGGCGTGTCCTTGTGGTGGTAGCGGCGGCGTTTGTCGTGCCGATGGCTGTGTTGGCGTCGGCGTCGCCGGCGTTGGCTGTGCGGCCGTTTGAAAAATTCCAGAGTTGCCCGACGGAAATCCCGATTGTCTTGAAATGCTCTTATAATGTGACGTCGGCTGGGGAATTCACGATCAACAAAACGACTGTGCCGATCAATAAGTCGATCGTGCAGCAGGGCGGGTCGATCTCGGCGGGTGTCGAATCACAGCCGACGCTGGAAGTATCGATTGGCGCGAAGGCTGGTTTTGAAAGTTTCCAGAAAGTCGCGTTGAATGTGCCTGGCGGGTTGACCGGGATCATTGACTGCACGAAAATCAGTAATGAATTCCTGCGTAATACCTGCAAATTCTTTTTTGAACATGGCATCACGGAATTGACGGCGACGCTAGAACCGGTCGCGAACGAACACAACCCGCCGTTGATCAACAGTTTCAACCTGATCGAAGAATCGGGGACGGCGGTCACGTTGCCGGCAAGGGTTCACTTGAACAATGAACTCCTTGGCGGCTCGTGTTATATCGGCTCTGAAGCGAGCCCGATCCAGCTGCATCTCTCGACGGGCACGTCGGGTGCGTTGAAAGGTAAACTCGGTACGTTGTCGACGTTGAAAGAAACGATCCCCGGGGAAGAAGAACCCGTGCGGGCGCTTCACATCGCTAACAACTCGCTGGTGGACAACACGTTCGCGGTGCCGGCCGCTACAGGCTGCGGTGAACTGTTCGGCATCAAAGGCGTGCTGGACGGCGTCGTGAACGAAAAAGTCGGTCTGCCCTCGGCAGCCGGCAACAACAAGGCAAACCTCGAAGGCGAACTGAACACCTCAAGCGCCGAAGAAGTCATCCGCAGCGGCTTCTAAGCCAACAGCACGTATCTGTGGACAAAAGAGGGGGCTGGGCGATTCTCGCCCAGCCCCCTTCTTCTTCTTGTTGTTGTCGTCGTCGGGGGTGGGTTGTGGGGGTTGTTGTGTGGTGGTTGTGGTAGTTGGAGACGTGTATTGACTGGCGGGCGGGCTGGGTGGAAGACTCTGTCGGGATGTTCGATCGATGGATCAGGGTTAGAGGTCAAGGGGTACGCGAGATGTCTGCGCGGTATGCGCATCGTGTCGGTCCTGTGCGGGGTGATCGTGGCGGGCGTGTGTGCGGCGCGAGGCTTCTTGTTGTCTTTTGCTCGCTGGTTTTTGTGGTGTTGTGTTTGCCGGCGTTTGCTTGGGGGGCGGGTGCCCCTGGGGCTGGTTTGACGGTGCATTCGGTGGCGTTTCAGGGGGAGTTCCCCGAAGGAGCCGCTCATATTTTCCAGGTGTCTGTCGCGAACGCGGGTAGCGTCGCGTCGGGGCCGGTCGTGGTGAAGGACAAGCTACCGGTTGGGTTCACGGCGGCGGTCGCTGAATGGAATGTGCTGCCGGCGGTCCGTAATGGCCTGAGCGGCTTGCAGGGTGTCGAAGGTATCGAATTGGAACTGGGTGTCGGGAGATGTGAACAGGAAGGCGGGGGCGCGGAATCGGTGACGGTGACGTGCACTTTTGAAGAAGCTTTGGTGCCTGATGCGGGGCTGGAACTGAACCTGTCAGTGACGGCGGGCGCGGGCGCACATAGCGGTGTGAACACCGCGACCGCGGCCGCGGTGGGCGCCGCGGGGGCGACGGCTAGTGAATCGTTGGTGGTGGGTTCTGCGTCGTTGTCGTTCGGGCCGGGTGGCTTGGTGTCCTACATCGCGGGCGCGGGCGGCGAACCGGATCATCAGGCGGGCGATCATCCTTATGAGATGACGACGCGCTTTGACCTGAACAGCATCGAAAGGGAGGTCCCGGAGGCAGGGGGTGTCGGTGTGACGAGCGTCGAAGACGCGAAGGATGTGATCGTTGATCTCCCACCGGGGCTCGTCGGTGACGCGCAGGCAACACCGAAGTGCACGCTCCCGGAACTCTCAACGACTCGTCACTGCCCGGCCGATACCAGGGTTGGGCAGCTCAGGACCGGCCCGCCACGCCAACTGGACGGGGCGGCTGGCGGGATCTTCAACATGGTGCCCGAGCATGGCGTAGCCGCGGAGTTCGGGTTCTACGACGCTCTGAAAGCGACGCATGTGCTGTATGCGAGTGTCGCCCCGACCGTGTCGGGGTATGTCGTGCGTGCAACTACTCCTGGTGTGCCGCAGATCACGTTGACGGACGCGATCGCGACGTTCTTCGGGGACCCCGCCGCGAAGGACGAAGATATGGACGGCGAGCCGCATATCCCGTTCTTCACGAACCCCTCCGACTGCTCCTCTGGACAGCCGAGGGTCTCGACGGTACACCTAGATTCCTGGCGGCAGCCGGGTGCTTTCAACGACAACGGCACCCCCGTCGGCGAACCACTAGTCGAATCCGCTAACTGGGTCTCGGCGAGCAGCAACCCGACGGAATCCCCGCCGGTGACGGGCTGTGACCTGCTGCGCTTCGAACCATCGCTGACCGCACGGCCGGATACCACAGTCGCGGACAGCCCAACGGGCCTGACCGTCGAGCTGAAGGTTCCGCAGGCCGCGCAGACACAGGGCGCGCTTGCGACACCACCGCTTAGGGACGCGACGGTAACGCTGCCCCTCGGGCTGATCACCAACCCCTCAGCAGCATCCGGCCTGGCGAGCTGCACAGAGGCACAGATCGGCTGGCTGGGAGCATCATTCAACGGTAGCCCGCTAGCGAACAGGGGCCTGACGAACTTCACGCCCGTGGCGCCGTCGTGCCCGGATGCTTCGAAGATCGCCAGTGTCGAAGTCACGACCCCGCTGCTTGAAAACCCGGTTACTGGCTCTGTCTATCTGGCAGCCCAGAATGCGAACCCGTTCGGGGCGCTACTAGCCGCGTACATCGTGATCGATGATCCGGCGACGGGCACGATCGTGAAGGTCCCCGGCAAGCTCGAAACAGACCCCGTGACAGGCCAGGTCACGGGGGTGTTCCAGGAAAACCCGCAGCTCCCGTTCTCCGAGCTGAAAATGCGTTTCTTCGGCGGTGAACGCGGCAAGCTCGCGACCCCCCAAGCCTGCGGCAGCTACACCACCACCGGGCAGCTGACACCGTGGTCCGCGCCGGAATCCGGGCCTCCGGCGAGCGTCGCGGATAGCTTCCAGATCAACAAGGGCTGCCTCCCAGGGTTCACCCCTAGTTTTGCTGCCGCGACGAGCAACCCCCAGGCCGGGGGGTACTCCCCGCTCACGCTCGCGTTCTCACGCCAAGATAGCGAACAGGAAATAGCGACCCTGACGGCTACTCTGCCGCGGGGGCTGACGGCGAAACTCGCGGGTCTCGCGCGCTGCTCAGACACTGCTCTGCAAGCGATCGCGGCGAACCCCTCCGCCGCATCGGAGATCGCTAGCCCGGGGTGTCCCGCCGGCTCAGAAATCGGGACGCTACAAGCTACCGCGGGCGCGGGCGCGAACCCGTTCCCGCTCGCCGGGAAGGCCTATCTCACCGGTGCGTACAAGGGCGCACCACTCGGTCTCGCGGCGGTCGTCCCGATCGCCGCCGGCCCGCTAGATCTCGGTAACGTCGTCGTGCGAACCGCGCTCTACATCGACCCCAACGACGCGCACGTGACCGCCGTCTCAGACCCGTTCCCGACGGCGATCGATGCTACCGGCGCAGACGGGCATACCGACGGGTTCACACCAACGCTCTTGCGGAGCGTCACGATCAGCATCAACCGCAACGCCTACACCCTGAACCCCACGAGCTGCAAGCCGATGGCGATCAACGCGACGCTGACCTCCAAAAACGGGCTCGTGAGCAGTGTCTCCTCGCCGTTCCAGGCTGGTGGCTGCCAGGAACTGCCATTCAAACCCGGGTTCGCTGTCGACACGAAAGGCCACGCCAGCAAAGCCGGCGGCGCGTCCCTACACGTCCGCGTCACCTCAAGCCTCGGCCAGGCGAACATCGCGAAAGTCAAAGTTAGCCTCCCCAAGCAGCTCCCCTCCCGGCTAACGACCCTCCAAAAAGCCTGCCTCGACAGCGTCTTCAACATCAACCCCGCGGCGTGCCCCGAAGGCTCCGCCGTCGGCACCGCCGTCGCTCACACGCCCCTCCTCGACACGCCGTTCACCGGCCCGGCCTATCTTGTTTCCCACGGTGGTGCCGCGTTCCCCGACCTCGAGTATGTCCTCCAGAGCGAAGGCATCACCCTAATCCTCGACGGCAAGACCGACATCAAAAAAGGCATCACTACCTCCAGCTTCGAAACGGTCCCCGACGCCCCCGTCACCACTTTCGAAACGAACTTCCCCCAAGGCCCCCACTCCATCCTCGCAACATTCCTCCCCACCAAAGCCAACTACAACCTCTGCGGCCAAACCCTCAACATGCCCACCCTCATCACCGGCCAAAACAACGCCACCACCAAACAAACCACCAAAATCACAATCACCAACTGCCCCAAACCAGCCAAGAAGAAACACAAGGCCAAACACCACGCACAACACACCACCAAGAAGCACTAGTGTGAGCCGGCCGTTTGGAGAGCGTCAGATGAGAGCGTCCCTTTTTCTGTGTAGGCGGGTTGGTGGTTAGTGTAACAGTGATTCCGGTTGTGGTGAATGGGTGACAGTTAGTTTGTGGTGTCGGGGACGCGGTCGCCGAAGTGGATCTTGAACGCGAGCAGCGCTGCCGTCCAATTCCGGGTCCGTGTCCATTGTGGGACGGCGTTTTGCAGGGCGAGGTAGACGAGCTTGCGGGCGGCGTCCTCGGTCGGGAAGCTGCCCTTGGTCTTGATCGCCTTGCGTAGCTGGCGGTTGAGCGCCTCGATCGCGTTCGTGGTGTAGATCACGCGGCGGACCTCGGTGGGGAACGCGAGGAACGGTGTCACATGCTCCCAGGCATTCAACCAGGTTTGGGTGATCACCGGGAACCGGTCGCCCCACTTCTCATCGAAGGCCTCGAGCTCAGCGTGGGCCTGGTCGGCGTCCTTGGCGGTGTAGATCGGCTTCAGGGCGCGGGCGACCTGCTCGCGCTCGCGGCGCGGCACGTACTTGAGGCTCGCCCTGATGAGGTGGACCAGACACGTTTGCACCGTGGTAGCCGGGAAGATCGCCTCGATCGCGTCGGGGAACCCGGTGAGCCCGTCGACGCATGCGATCAGGATGTCCCGCACACCGTGGGTCTTCAGGTCGTTGAGGACCTGCATCCAGAACTTCGCGCCCTCGGTCTCTTGGAACCACATGCCGAGCACGTCACGGTCACCGTCGAGCGTCACGCCCAAGGCGAGGTACAGCGCGCGGCGCTGCACCGTTCCGCTCTCGCGGATCTTCAGCACCATGCAGTCGAGGAACACGACCGGGTAGATGTCCTCCAGTGGCCGCTTGGCCCACTCGCGCACGTCGTCCATCACCGCATCCGTCACGCGCGAGATGAGGTCGCGTCCGACGTTCACGCCGTAGATCTCCTGCAGATGCGCGGAGATGTCCCGCGTGGAGAGCCCGCGGCTGTAGAGCGCGAGGATCTTCTCGTCGAACCCGACGAAGCGACGCTGGCGCTTGCGCACGATCTTCGGCTCAAAGCTCCCATCCCGGTCGCGCGGGGTCTCAACGCGGACGCGACCGTGCTCGGTGATCAGCGTCTTGCTCGTACTGCCGTTGCGCGTGTTCGCCGTCCCGCCCGGCGGCTCGCAGTGCGGCTCATAGCCCACATGCTCGGTCAGCTCGACCTCCATCGCCCGCTCCACCAGCCGCTTCGTCAACTCGGCCAACAGCCCTCCCGGCCCCGCGATCTCCTCCTCGCTGCTCGCACCAGCGAGCAGCTCGTCGATCACCTCGTCGCTGATCCGCCGATCAGACGGCACCCCGATAGCTTGCCGCACACGACGGCGCCCACCAGCACGATCGACGGCCTCATCGACCAGCTCCGGCGAGAGCGACGGGGAGTCCACGGCGCACGCGCCGCTGCCGGTCCACTCCGGTCGCCCTCCGGGCTCCCCACGCTCCCTGGCAGCGGGAAACACCAGCTCCTGCGACTCCATGTGGCCCTGCGTAGTAGTAGGCATAGCAATCTCTTTCGCTCATGCCTACACAGTTCCTGGGAGTGCGCCCAGAGTCGGGGGTGGTTGATGGGTTGACCTGATCTGACATAAGCTCGTTGTCGCCTGCCGGTGTGAGTCCGGTCCGGGTAGCTGCCAGGAGGCCCGGTAGCAGGCTGGCGGCTGGGTCGGGAAACTGGCTTGGTCGAAGCCCAGCGTCAAAAGCCCTTTTGGGGGAGCGACTGAGCGGTCCGTAGCGTCAAGCGAAGCCTGCCGCGCCGTTAATGTGCTTGCCTTCGGGTGGGGGTAGGGAGAGCCGAGCCGCGTCTTTCACGGCGAAGGCCACGGAAGGAGCGAAGATCCTGGAAGTGCAGCTCTGAAGGACTCCCCGGCGTAGAGGGCTCGGAACGTTCAGATGGTGGCGGCGGGAACTGGGGAGGCCCTCCCCGGCCCGGTGGTCTGCGGAATGGCCGCTGGAGTGTCGCGTCTTATAACTGGTGATGAGCCGGGAAGTGGACGGGGTGCCGGGAGGGAGTCGGAGGCGGCCGTATTGTGCGCCGGGCGGCGCATGTTCCTAGCTGGTGGAAGTCCAGTCGGACCGGCCCCAAGCGGGGTCCGTAGCCAACAGGCGGGGGTAATGCCTCGCCGGGCGCTGAAGTGAGCAGAGGGGTTGAGAGTCGTGGAGCTTCATGGTGATGGGGTTGGAGCGCCGGTTCGGGAAACCGCCGGGGTTAGCGCCTGTTGCCTGTCGAGCGATGCGGGTCTGGGCCTGGGCGTACTCGGTCTCTTTGGCGCAGGACAGGGCGCCCATCGTGAGGTGGGGTCTGAAGGGTTTGAGGCGAATCGCCGGGCCGTAGCCGAGATAGGCGAACCGGTCGGCCAGATCCAGGTGATACCGAGCCTGCATTACGGAGGCGAAGGAAGTACTTGGGGTGCCTGGACGCAACAAGGTGTGTGCGGGCGGCACGGCGGGAAAGGAGCATGCGTTACCCCGGGAGGTCTCGTACGGTCCCGCTCGACGGGGCTGGGTACCTGGGCGTATAAGCCTTCGGGCGAAATCGCTGGGGATGCTGTGCGAGAAGTCGGAGTGACTCACGGTACTCGTGAACCAGGGAAGAACAAAAGCCCTGGGATCGTCTCCTTGTGGGGCGGCGGGATAGCGACCCAAAAGGCGCTGTTCAGGGGGAAGGGGTCACGCTGGGCAGGGCGATTCGGAAGGGGGGTCGGGTGAGTATCGAGCGTCGGACTGATGGCTGCTGCGGCAATGACCGAGGCGGCGTTCGTGAGGAGACCCGTGACGTCGTACCGGTGAGCCCGGTAGGCAAGCGAACCATGCGGGCGCGGAAGGCGCACTCGTTGATCGGCCAGGTCTATGACCGGCGGAATCTGCGGCGAGCGTGGGAGCGCGTGAAGAAGAACAAAGGTGCTGGCGGCGTCGATGGTGTGACCATCGCCCGGTTCGATGAGGATCGGGATCGCTATCTCGATGTTCTGCACCGGCAGCTCAAGGAAGGCCGCTACCGGCCACGGCCCGTCAGAAGGGTCGAGATCGACAAGCCCGGGACCACCAAGAAGCGCCCGTTGGGCATTCCCACGATCATGGATCGTGTGTGCCAGCAGGCGCTGGTCCAGGTGCTTGAGCCGATCTTTGAGCCGACGTTCCGGGAGGCGAGCTTCGGCTACCGACCGGGTCGTTCGGCGCATATGGCGATGCGGCGTATCTGGCGGCAGCTGGGGCAGGCGGAGTGGATCGTGGACGCTGACATCACTGACTTCTTCGGGTCGCTCTCGCATGAGCTGCTGGTTGACCGGGTTGCTGACCGGGTGGCCGACGGCAAGGTGTTGAGCCTCATCAGGTCGATGCTCACGGCCGGAACGCTGCGGGACGGCGTGTTCGAGAGCGCGGTCGCCGGGACACCGCAGGGCGGGGTGGCATCACCCTTGCTCAGCAACATCTATCTGAGCCTCTTCGACGAGAGGATGGCCCGGGCGGGTTTTGCGTTGACGCGGTATTGCGATGACTGGGTGATCGTCTGCCGTTCTGAGACGGAAGCGAAACGGGCGCTGGCGAGCGCCCGCGAGGTGCTGGAGGGCGAGCTGGGACTCCGGCTTCACCCTGAGAAGACGCGGATCGTTCACATCACCAGGGGCTTTGAGTTCCTGGGCTATAAGATCGGGCGCGGGAAGGGATTGCGGCACAAGGCTGGAGGTCCCAGCCTTTACGCGCTCCCGACCGATCGTTCGATCGAGCGTTTCAAGGACAAGGTGCGCACGGCGACAAACCGGCGCAACCCGAAGGACCTTGAAGGGGTGCTGAACGAGCTCAATCCGATCATTCGTGGTTGGGGCAACTATTACCGGCGTGCGAAGGTGCGTCGGCTATATAACCGCCTCAACCGCTGGATCATGATGCGCGTCTGGAACCACCAATACAAGCACTGGCGGAACGCCGGATGGCGGCACCTGCCAGCGCGGCGGCTCTACGGGGAACTGGGCCTGGTGAACCTCCTGCAACTCATTCCGAGCATGGACAGCTACTACCGCCAGAAGGGCTACGTCCAGTGAGAGCCGCTTGCGGGAAAACTGCACGAGCGGTTCGGAAGGGCGGGCGGAGGCAGCGGACCTACGTGTCTGCCACCTCCCCCGACCCGACACTGCTTGAACCCACGGGACAACAAAACCCGGGGTGAGGGAAGGGCCGCTGCTTCGTTCACGCGTCACGCATAGGGAAGGATCGGTGAGTGCCCAAGTGGCTAGGACCACCAAGCAGGACAAAGTTCGAGAACTACAGCGAACGCTTTACCGGGCGGCCAAGGCCGACCCCGGACGAAGGTTCCACGCGCTCTATGACAAGGTCCACCGCAGGGACGTCTTGGAGCGGGCGTGGGAGCTGGTGCGCGCCAATCGTGGCGCGGCCGGCATCGACCAGATGACTATCGCCGACGTCGAGGAGTACGGGGTTGACCAGCTGCTCGACGAGCTGGCCACGGAATTGAAGGACGGGAGTTGGCGTGCGATTCCCGCGCGCCGGGTGTTCATACCGAAGCCTGGCCGCTCGGAGCGGCGTGCGCTCTCGATCCCTGCTGTCCGTGACCGCGTTGTTCAAGCGGCCACAAAGATCGTCATTGAGCCGATCTTTGAGGCTGACTTTCTGCCGTGCTCGTTTGGGTTTCGCCCGGAGCGATCACAGCACGATGCGCTCCAGGTTCTTGTGGATGAGTCTTGGAGCGGCTCGCGGTGGGTCGCAGAATCGGATGTCGCTGACTGTTTTGAGGCGATTCCGCATTCGGGGTTGATGGCGGCGATCGAGGAGCGGATCTCAGATCGTCACGTCCTGAAGCTCCTGCGCGCGATGCTGCGCGCTGGAGTGATGACGGACGGGGCGATCACGCGCAGCAACACTGGCACCCCGCAGGGCGGTGTCGTTTCGCCAGTCCTGTGCAACGTCTACTTGCATCGGCTCGACCGGCAGTGGGCGCAGCGAGGGCACGGGAAGCTGGTGAGGTTCGCGGATGATCTGTTGGCGATATGCAAAACCAAACAGGAAGCCGAGGACGCCCTTGAGGCGTTCACCGTGATCCTGGCCGAGATGGGCCTAACGCTCAAGCAGGCCAAGACACGGATCGTGCATCTGCGGGAGGGAGGCGAGGGTTTGGATTTCCTTGGCTTCCATCACCGCTATGTGCGCGGCAACACCCGCCGGTCGGAGCATCTCACCTTCCTCGTGCGCTGGCCCTCACGTCAGGCGATGGGGCACGCCCGCGAACGTATCCGGGAGATTACGGCGCGTTCACGGCTGCGGGTCCCTGTCGAGATCATCGTGCGAGACCTCAACCGGTTCTTGCGCGGCTGGGCGGGCTACTTCCGTTATGGGAACTCCGCGCAGTTCTTCGACAAGATCACGCGCTACGCGTTGATGCGCTTGGCAGGGTTCATCGCCAAGCGTCATAAGCGTGGCACACGGTACGGCTGGTGGGTTGCTTGCTACCAATCCCCGAACCGTGTGGGCCTGATCGACCTCAACGGAACCATCATCGCGCCCCGGCCCAACCGGTCGCGGCGCCAGGGGAGCTGAATGTCGGCGGTGAAGAACGTCGGAGAGCCGTGTGCGGGAGAACCGCATGCACGGATCGATGCGGCGGCGGGAGGAAACCAAGCCAGTCGGGCTCACACAGCCGCACAGCCCAGGCGCCTCCCGCCGACCCTACCACTCCCTTTGACGTCGATGGGGTGCGAGAAGTCAGGCGGCTTGTCGTTGTCGTTGGTATTGAGCCTCGAAGGCGTCGGGTGTCAGCATGTTGAGGGAGCTGTGGCGTCGCTTCTTGTTGTGGAAGAGCTCGAGACGGCAACGTCTATGTCAAGAGCGAACGAGCGGGGCTGCGGGTGATGGCCAGCTTGAGGAGGTTCATCGAAGGGCGCTTGGGCCTGAAGATCAGCCAAGCCAAGTCAGCGATCGCTCGCCCGGAGGACTGCCATTTCCTCGGGTTCAGTCTGCGAGTAGATGCGCAGTCCGGGACCGTGGGAGATTCTGCTCTCCCAGCGCACCAAGCGCATGGCGATGGCGAAGATCCGTCAGCTCACGCCGCGATTGTGGGGACGCACCCTTCAGGGGTGCATCCTGCGGGTCAACGTGTGGCTGCGGGGATGGCACCAGTACTTCCGGATCGTCTTGCCCGGCGAGCAGTTCGCGTTGCGCGTTCTTGACGCCCATATCCGGCGTCGCTTGCGTGCGATCCTGCTGCACCACTGGAAGCGCCGCCCAACGATCGTTCGCAACCTCATCGCCCTCGGCGCCCAGCCGCGGGCAGCATGGCACGGCGTCTATTGGCACGAGGAGATCGTCGCCCCCACCCGGCAGCTCGCGATGGAGTCGGGATAGGTCAAGGTCGATAACGGCCGGCGGCGGGCTTCGCAACCCGTCGTCCCGAGGAGCCGTGTGTGAACAGCACAAGCACGGTTCTGTGGGAGCCGGGGCGGGCAACCGCCCCGGCTACCCGACACTCGGCTTGCCCGGCGCCGAAGGCGCCCGCAAGACGATCGTTTACGATCGGAGCATGTGTCGAAACATCCGTACTCTCTACAACTTCGAGCCACACGCCACCGACGAGGAGATCCATGCGTCGGCGATTCAGTACGTGCGCAAGATCAGCGGCTTCACTAAGCCCTCGCAGGCGAACGCCGAGGCGTTCGAGCGGGCCGTGGACGCCGTCGCAGCGATCTCCGCACAGCTGCTGGACGAGCTGGTCACGAACGCCCCGCCGAAGGACCGCGAGGTCGAGGCGGCCAAGGCGCGTGCCCGCTCAGCCCAGCGGTACGCCGCTTAGCTGAAGCACGGCTAGCGCCGGACCGGTCGAGGCCAGTACCGCGAAACCGCGATCGTTGCGGGGGGGGACTTGACATTTCCTAGATAACGATATATCGTGATCGTACTTTGATAGCTCACGATAGGAAATAGATATGTTTGGTAACGAGATTCATTCAACAGGTGTCAGGCCGGGCTGTAGGACGGGCCATCACGGCGCACACAGGGGCCGCAGCTCCGCCTACGGCCCGCGCGGCGACTTCGGCGAGGGCCAGTTCGGTCCGTTCTCTCGGGGCGGAGGCCCCCGTGGACGCGGTCGCGGGCGCAAGGCCAGGCGCGGCGACATCCGCACGGCGGCGCTGCTGCTGCTCGCCGAGGAGCCGCGCAACGGCTACCAGATCATGCAGGAGGTGCAGGAGCGCAGCGGCGACGCCTGGCGCCCGAGCCCCGGCTCGGTGTACCCGGCGCTGCAGCAGCTCGAGGACGAGGGCCTGATCCGCTCGGAGGTGCTCGACGGACGTAAGCTGTTCGTGCTCACGGATGCCGGCAAGGCGACCGTCGAGGAGCGCGACACCGAGCGACCGGCGCCCTGGGAGCAGATGGGCGATCAACTCGGCAGCCAGGCGCATGAGCTAGGGCGGTTGATGCGCGAGGTCGCCTTCGCTTTCGCCCAGGTGATGCACACCGGCAGCGACGACCAGATGGCCAAGGCCCGCGAGGTCCTCGCCGGTGCCCGCCGCGACCTTTACCGCATCCTCGCCGACGGCGAGGGCGGCGAGGGCGTCTCGGACGACGAGAGCTAGGCCACTACGGTAGTGCGAGACGGATGATCGATCCGGCAACCCCCATGTCCAGTCCCGCCACAGCCGTCTCCGTCAACGGCCTCGTCAAGAGCTACGGCGAGATCGAGGCGGTGCGGGGCATCGACCTGGAGGTGCACGCCGGTGAGACGTTCGGCTTCCTCGGCCCCAACGGGGCCGGGAAGTCGACAACGATCAGCATGCTCTGCACGCTCGTGCGCCCCAGCGCCGGGACGGCGCTTGTGGCCGGGCACGATGTGATGCGCGAACGCGACGAGGTCAGGCGCAACATCGGCCTGGTCTTCCAGGAGACGACACTCGACGGCTATCTGACGGCCGAGCAGAACCTGCGCCTGCACGCCGAGCTGTACGGGATGCCGCGCCGCACGGTCGCCGAGCGCCTGCAGCAGGTGATGGAGATGGTCGGCCTGTGGGATCGCCGCGCGAGCCTCGTCGGCACGTTCTCCGGCGGCATGAAGCGGCGCCTGGAGATCGGGCGCGGGCTGCTGCACTCTCCGCGCGTGTTGTTTCTGGACGAGCCGACCGTCGGCCTGGACCCCCAGACCCGCAGCTCGATCTGGAGCTACATCGCCGAGCTCAAGCGCGACGAGGACATCACGATCTTCCTCACCACCCACTACATGGACGAGGCCGAGTACTGCGACCGGATCGCGATCATGGACCGCGGCAAGATCGTCGCACTCGACACGCCCGAAGCGTTGAAGGCGAGCGTCGGCACCGACCGCGTGCAGATCCAGACCTCCGACGACGACGCGGCGATCGCCGCACTGCGCGAGCGCTTCGAGATCGATGCCGTCGTGGCGGAAGGCGCGGTCACTTTCGGTGTCGCCGACGGCGAGCAGTTCGTGCCGCGGCTGTTCGATGAGTGGGATCCTGCCCACCCGCCGATCCGCTCGGTCAACGTCGCCCGCCCCTCGCTCGACGACGTGTTCATGTCCTACACCGGCACAACCATCCGCGACGCCGAGGCGTCCGCCGGCGTCACCGACATGCGCCGCAACATGGCGCGAATGCTGAGCCGATGATGGCAACCGAAACAGCGACCGCGCCGAGCGGCCGCGGGGACTCCCCGCCTTCGGGGGGCTCGGGCAGCCACGTCGCCAGGGTGCGTGTGCCGGCCCGCAGCCTGCGCAGCGAGCTGCGCGCGATCCGCGTCGTATGGCGGCGCGAGCTGATCCGCTTCAGCCGCGACCGGCTGCGCATCCTCACCTCGCTGATCCAACCGTTCCTGTTCCTGTTCGTACTCGGAACCGGCATCTCCTCGCTCGCATCAGCGGGGACCCACGGCGTCGACTTCAAAACGTTCATCTACCCCGGCGTGCTGTGCATGGCGGTGATGTTCACCGCGATGTTCTCCGCCGCGTCGATCGTCTGGGACCGCGAGTTCGGGTTCCTGCGCGAGATGATGGTCGCGCCGGTGCGGCGCAGCTCGATCGTGCTCGGCAAGTGCCTCGGTGGCGCCACCGTCGCGGCCTTCCAGGGCCTGATCGTGATCGCGATCTCGCCGCTGGTGGACGTGCCGTACAACCTCGGGCTGATCCTCGAGCTGTTCGCGCTGGCGCTACTGCTCGCGTTCTCGATCACCGCCTTCGGCGTCATGTTCGCCGCGCGGATCAACCAGATGCAGTCGTTCATGGCACTTATGCAGATGGTGATCATGCCGATGTTCTTCATCTCCGGCGCGCTGTTCTCGGTCGCCAGCCTGCCCTCGTGGCTGGCGGTCCTCAATCGGTTGGACCCGCTCACGTACGCCGTCGAGCCGATGCGGCGGGCGATCTTCTCGCAGCTGGACATCAGCGCGGCAGCGCGCCAGGCGCTCGACCCGGGGGTCACGTGGTGGGGCTGGCGCGTGCCGACCGTCGTCGAGGCGGCCGTTGTCGCGCTGCTTGGGCTGGCCATGCTGGCGATCGCGATCCTCGAGTTCTCGCGCGCGGAGTAGCTCGCGCGTGGAGCGAGTGGGCGCGCGAGCAATATTCGCGCGTGCCGGGCAGCGCGCGGTGGTAGTGTCGGCGCATGGCTGCGCTTGACCCGTCCTCGCCGGCGCTGGAGCTGGCGGCAGCGCTGCGCCGTCGTGAGCTCTCCGCGGTCGAGTTGCTCGACGCGTGCCTGGCGGCGGTTGACGAGTGCAACCCGCAGCTGAACGCGGTCATCTGGCGCAACGACGACGACGCCCGCGCGGCTGCCGCCGAGGCCGATCGGCGCCTCGCTGCCGGCGAGGCGCAGCAGGCACCATTCCTCGGCGTGCCGCTGCCGATCAAGGACCTGACGCCGGTGGCCGGCTGGCCTGTCAGCTACGGCTCGCGCGGCGGTCCCGCGGGCGTGAGCGAGCGCAGCGAGCTGGTCGTCGACAGGCTCGTCGACGCCGGGTTCGTCCTGTGCGGACGCACCAACACGCCGGAGTTCGGCGTGATCACCGTCGCGGAGAACCTGCGCTACGGGATCAGCCGCAACCCGTGGGATGAGGAGCGCTCCCCCGGCGGCTCGAGCGGCGGCGCTGGTGCGGCGGTGGCCGGCGGGATGTTCCCGATCGCACACGCCAACGACGGCGGCGGATCGATCCGCATCCCGGCCTCCTACTGCGGGCTCGTCGGCTTCAAGCCGAGCCGCGGTCGCGTGCCGCGCCTGGCGCAGAGCTGGCTCGGCGCGGTCGTCGAGGGCGTCGTCTCGCACACGCTCGCCGACTCGGCGAGCGTCCTCGACGCGATCGCCGGCCCCGATCCGCTCGCCTGGTACAACGCGCCGGCGCCCGCCCGCCCGTTTGCGCGGGAGGTGGGCACGCCACCGGGCAGCCTGAGGATCGGGTTGATGGCGCAGGCTCCCCTGGGGATCCCAACCGACCCCGCGTGCGTCGCGGGCGCGCGTTCGGCGGCCGCCCTGCTGGAGGAGCTCGGCCACAGCGTGGAGGAGGTCGAGGTACCGACGATCTCCGAAGAGATGGTGCCGCCGTTCATCGCGCTCACCCAGGGCGGGCTGGCCGACTACGACGACGTTGACTGGTCGGCCGTCGAGCCGCACATCGTCCATCAGCGCGCGCTGAGTAGCGAGACGGGCGCATACGATTACGTGCTGGCGGCGAAGACGCTCGAGCTGCTCAGTCGTCGCGAGCTCGCGCGCTGGGGCCGTGACTTCGACGTCCTGCTGACGCCGACATCGGCGATCCTCCCGCCGCACGCGGGAGCGATCCTGGAGGCCGCGCACGCCACCCCGGAGCAGCCGGTGCTGGACGTCGTGGCGAGCGTGTCGTTCACCGCGTTCGGCAATGTCACCGGCCTGCCCGCTGTGAGCCTGCCGCTGCACTGGAGCGAGGACGGCCTGCCTGTCGGCGTCCAGCTCGTCGCCGGGCCGTGGCAGGACGGCCCGCTGATCGCGCTCGCCGCGCAGCTCGAGCAGGCGCGGCCGTGGGCCGATCGTCGCGCGCCGCTTGTGCAGGCTGCGCGGTAGCTCACTGGACGGGGCTCAGCCGGCGGTCCGCGCGCGGAATCGCGCGACGAGCAGCGGCACGGCTAGCTCGACGCTGGATCCGCCGACCCGCTCTCGTACTGCTGAACGGAAGCAGTCGCACAGGCGGATTATGGCGGCCGGCGGGCGTGGCCAGAACCCCAGAATCGGACAGATCTTCACCCGAACAGGGGATGGCTGCGGGGTCGGCGCCACCATAAGCTCCAGCGCGCGCCCTATCGGCTGGGACCATGTTGCAGTCCGACCCACAGACATCCGAGCCACAGCCATCCGACGCCGACGTACGGCGGGGCGCGTTCTGGGCGATGTTCACGCGGTCGCACATTCCGATGGCGCTCGTCGGCCGCGACCGCCGTTACGTCGACGCGAACGACGCCTCGATCGCGCTGTTCCAGTACCCGCGGGAGAAGGTTCTCGGGATCATCGCCGAGCGCAGCGTGACAGACGATCGCGCGGAGGGGGATGCCGATTGGGAGCGGCTGCTGCACGACGACGAGCTGTACGGCGAGCGGATCGTCGTTCACGCCCGCGGGACGCACATGCGCGTGAGCTTTGCCGCTCACGCAACGACGATCGGCGATCGCTGGCTGGCGCTGTTCGTGATGCTCTCCGCCAGCGTTCACCCCGACGGTCCGGAGCTGATCTGCCCGGCCCGGCTCGACTCCCGCGACGGGCGTCGGCTGAAGCTCACGCCCCGGGAGCGCGAAGTCGTTCGGCTGGTGGCGCTCGGCTCGGACACTCGCCGAATCGCCGCCGACCTGTCTCTCTCCTCGGAGACCGTGCGTACCCACGTGCGCAACGCGATGACCAAGACCGGCGCCCACACGCGCGCGCACCTCGTCGCCCTGGTGCTCGCCGACCGGCTGCTCGAGGGCTAGACTCGCTGCTCACGATTCCGCGCGAGAGGAGACGCCGATGCACGCCGTCGTGATTCACGAGACGGGAGGCCCGGACGTGCTGCGTCTGGAGGATCGGGAGCGTCCCGAGCCCGGGGACGGCGAGGTCCTGGTCCGGGTCCACGCGATCTCAGTGAACCCGATCGACTGGAAGTTCCGCAGCGGGCTCAGGCCGAAGGAGCTGCCTGCGGTGCTCGGCAGCGATATCGCCGGGACGGTTGAGCTCTCGCGGGCGCAGGACTTCGCCGAGGGAGCGACCGTGCTCGGTTTCGCCGCCAGCGGCGCCTATGCGGAGCTCGCGACGGCCAACGCCGGGATGATCGCCGCGAAGCCCGATGGCGTGAGCTTCGAGCAGGCGGCCGCGCTGCCGGTCGCCGGCCTGACGGCATGGCAGGCGCTGTTCGATCGCGGCGGTCTCAAGGACGGTCAGACGGCATTGATCGCAGGCGCCGCCGGCGGCGTTGGTCACCTGGCGGTCCAGTTCGCCAAGCACGCGGGGGCACGAGCGATCGGGATCGGATCCGCGCGCAACCGCGACTTCGTGCTCGGCCTGGGCGCGGACGAGTACGTCGACTACGCCAGCCAGGAGGTCGCTGAGGCCGTGAGCGGCGTCGACGTGGCGTTCGACACGGTCGGCGGTCAGACGACACAGCAGCTGCTTCCGACGGTCCGTAGCGGTGGCGCTCTGGTCACGATCGCCAACACTCCGCCCGAGCGGGCGGCGGAGCGCGGCGTGCGCGCGGAGTTGCTCGTGATGAGCCCGAGCGCCGAGCAGCTGGCTCGGATAGCAGAGCTGGTGGCGGGCGGCGACGTGCGCGTCGAGATCGCCGAGACGCTCCCGCTCGCGGACGTTCAGCGCGCGCACGAACTCAGCGAATCCGGGCACACGCGCGGCAAGATCATCCTCACGGTCGGCGACTAGCCTTCGCGCCCCGGCTGCGGTCCATAGGGTTAGCGCGTGCCCGCTCTGGAGAACCTGCGCGACCGCCTGGCTGAGCTCTCGGATCTCACGTCGATCGAGATGCTCCTGCAGTGGGATCAGCTCGTGATGATGCCGTCCGACGGCGCGGGCGCGAGGGCCCAGCAGCTCGGTGCGCTGGCCCGGCTGTCACACGCGCGCTCGACCGCTGCAGATCTCGGGGAGTGGCTGGGCGAGCTGGAGGGGGCGCAGCTGGACGATCTCGATCGCGACATCGTCCGCCTGGCGCGCCGCGATTGGGAGCGGGCTCGCCGGATTCCGGAAGAGCTCGCGGTTGAGCTCGCGCGTGCCAGCACCGACGGGCAGGAGTGCTGGCAGCTGGCGCGAGCGGCCGATGACTTCGGCGCGTTCGCCCCGGCGCTCGAACGAAACGTCGAGCTGGCGCGAGAGCGCGGCAGCTACCTGGCCGAGGACGGGCAGAGCCCCTACGAGGCGCTGCTCGGCGACTACGACTTCGGGCTGCGAACGCAGGACCTGCGCCGCGTGTTCGGGGAGCTCGCGCAGGCGCTTCCACCGCTCGTGGCGGAGGCAACCCTCGCCTCGCCGCGCCGCAGCCTCGACGTACCGGTCGGCGTGCAGCAGGCCGCCGTGAGCGGCGTTCTACGCCGCCTGGGCGTTGACTCGGAGAGCTGGCGCGTGGACGTCTCGGCGCACCCCTTCACCACGTGGATCGGGACACGCGACTCGCGCGTGACGACGCGCTACAACGACGGCGACGTGGAGTCGCTGCTGAGCTCGCTGCACGAGTACGGCCACGCGCTGTATGAGCGTCAGGTCGATCCAGCACTCGAGCGTACGAGCCTCGCGGGCGGGACCTCGATGTCGGTCCACGAGTCCCAGAGCAAGCTGTGGGAGAACCACGTCGCGCGCAACCCGGCGTTCGCCGAGGTGCTCGCCGCGGAGCTCGGGGCGGGTGGCTTCGCGGTCACCCCGGCCGATCTGCATGCCACGCTCGTCGGTGTGGAGCCGTCGGTGATCCGCGTGTCTGCCGATCCGCTGACCTACCCGCTGCACATCATCCTCAGGTTCGAGCTCGAGTTGGCGCTGCTGGACGGCGAGCTGGCGGTCGCGGATCTGCCGGCTGCGTGGCGCGACGGCATGCGCCGCCTGCTCGGGGTGGAGGTTCCCTCGGACGCGCTCGGGTGCCTGCAGGACGTGCACTGGAGCGCCGGCAGCTTTGGCTACTTCCCCAGCTACGCGCTCGGCTGTCTGATCGCAGCGCAGCTGTGGGAGGCGATGGAGGGCGAGCTGGGGTCGCGCGAGGAGGATCTGCGCGCGGGCGAAGTCGCTCCGATCCAGCGCTGGCTCGCACGGCACGTGCACCGCTTCGGGCGGCGCCTGGACACGATCCCGCTCGTCGAGCAGGCGACCGGGCGGGGCATCGAGATCGAGCCGTTCCTGCGCTACGTCGCTCCGCTCGTCGACGGCTGAGCGGCGTGGCTTGCCCCCGGCTCACTACCCTGGGCTGGTGAGCAGCCAGAGAGTGCCCGGTGGTGTGGTGCATGAACTGCCCGCGGATCTGCGTGCGGCGCTGACCGCCAACGCCACCGCACTCGATGCCTGGCAGGACATCACTCCGTTGGCCCGCAACGAGTTCATCTGCTGGGTCGAGGATGCCAAGCAGGAGGCCACCCGAGAGCGCCGCATTCGGCGGACTCAGGAAGAGCTGGAGGAAGGCCAGCGCCGGCCGTGCTGCTGGCCGGGGTGCAAGCACCGCGACCGCACCGGCAGGTAGCGGTCCGCGGGAGCGTGGCGATGATTGAGCATGCGGTGGTGATTGCCGGAGGCGGTCCCGCGGGGATGATGCTGGCGGCTGAGCTGGCGTTGGCGAAGGTCGACGTCGCGGTCGTCGAGCGGCGTCCGGATCACTTGCTCGCCGGTTCACGAGCGGGCGGTTTTCACTCGCGCACGATAGAGGTGCTCGATCAACGCGGGGTCGCTGATCGGTTCCTCGCCGAGGGTCAGGTCGCTCAGGTCGCGACGTTCGGTACGGCCGCGTTGGACATGAGCGACTTCCCGACGCGTCATCCGTATTCGCTCGGGATCTGGCAGAACCAGATCGAGCGGATCATGGCCGCCTGGATCGCCGAGCTGCCGGTGCATATGTACTACGGATGTGAGGTGACGGGCTTCGCGCAGGACGACACCGGGGTTGACGTCCGGCGCTCCGATTGCGAGCCGTTGCGGGCGCAGTATCTCGTTGGCTGCGACGGAGGACGCAGTCTGATCCGCAAAGCAGCCGGCATCGAGTTCCCGGGGTGGGATCCGACGAGGAGCAATCTGATCGCCGAGGTCGAGGTGACCGAGGAGCCGGACTTGGGCATCCGGCACGACGCCGTCGGCGTCCACTCGCTCGGCAGGTTGGAGTACGAGATCCGCGATGGCGAGGTGATCTACGCGGATCGGGGACCGGTGCGGGTCCTGGTGACCGAGCAGCAGCTCGGGCCCAGCGGCGAGCCCACCCTGCGCGATCTGAGCGAAGCGCTCATCACCGTGTACGGCACCGACTTCGGGATCCACAACCCCACCTGGATCTCCAGATTCACCGATATGACTCGGCAGGCCGCGGCCTACCGCGACAGACGAGTGCTGCTGGCCGGCGACGCAGCCCACGTGCACTACCCGGCCGGTGGACAGGGCATCAGCCTCGGCGTGCAGGATGCGGTGAATCTGGGGTGGAAGCTGGCGCAGGTGAATAACGGGACCTCCGCGGAGAGCCTCCTGGATTCCTATCAGGACGAGCGCCACCCGGTCGCTGCCCGCGCGCTCAAGCACACGATGGCGCAGGCCGCGCTCCAGCGCCGAGACGATCGCCAGCAGGCGCTGGTCGATGTGGTTTCGGAGCTGGCGAGCATCGACGAGCCTCGCAAACGGCTCGCGGGAATCATCTCCGGGCTGGACATTCGCTACGACCTCGGCGAGGGACATCCGCTGCTCGGACGCCGCATGCCCGATCTCGACCTGATCGCCGCCGATGGCCCGCTGCGAGTGTTCGAGCTGCTGCACGACGCACGGCCGCTGCTGCTCAACCTCGGTCAGCCAGGCGACTTTGACATCACTCCATGGGCTGACGTGATCCAGCTGATCGACGCGAGCTACAGAGGAGAGTGGGAGCTCCCCGTACTCGGCGTCGTGCGCGCCCCCGCCGCTGTACTGATCCGCCCAGACGGCTACGTCGCGTGGGTAGGAGACGGTACCCAGCTTGGGCTTCCTGACGCGCTGGCCACCTGGTTCGGACCGCCCAGTGCGGCGTAGCGCACCGCCTGCAAGATCGACGAATCGGGGACTCCGGGTTGAGTGCGGCGCATCTGTTCCTCAGCCGGGGTTGGTGTAGATTCCTGGGAGAGCATCATGCTAGTGCGTGGTGTAGCTGGAGGACGGCCTGCGTGTCGCTCTGGTGGTGCTCGGTGTCAAGGTGGCGTGAGTTCGTCGTGGGCGCTGGCACGGAACAGCAGAACCTGTGTCTCGATATTGCCGACCAGGTCAGGATGGGTTCTGGTTGCCCGTCGGCCGCGAGAGGGAGGACCCTAGGCGGCAGAAACCGTCTGGGGCAGAGTACCGCGAGGCACAGGGGCGGATCGGCTCGTAGTAGTGATGAAGGTCCTGTAATGGGACTGGAGCGAAGGGGCCGGGCAGGTCAGCTCACCCAGATGCCAACCCGTTTGTCGGGGAGGAACTGGGCGCAGTGCCTATGACGCTGGCCGTTACACGCCGTCGTTGCTGGGCAAAGGACTGGGTTTTGGATCTTGACATCCAATCCACCAGCTCGCCGCGCAGGACCACCCGCGCCTCTCCCCAGTCAATCTCGGCTTCCACACCCGCATCAGAGACCAGCGGCACGAACGCCTCCACCTCGCCGATTATCCGCCGGCGCGCGGCGACATACCGATCGACCTGCCGCTCGGACACATCAGCGCCGTGCTCCTCAACCAGCCGCTGCCACACCCACCGAGCGGTATGACGTTGCTTCCGCGGCGCCTGCAGATCCGCCTCCAGCCACCCATCGATCAACGTCCGTACCGCCCCAGCTTCGGCGCCGGACGGCTCTCCGGCCGACGCTTCGCTGGCGGCACCGCCGACTCCAGGGCCTGCCGAACTGCCCGCCGAACACCGTGACGCTTCGCCGGCGCGCGGATCGACAGTCCCTCTCGCGCGTGATCGCGCCTGATCTCCTCGAACTGCTCCACTCTGGACACTCCTCCCGGCCCCTCGCCTCGCGCTCAAAAAGAGCGCCCAGCGTCACAAAGATCGGACAGGAGGGCGTAGGATAGTGAGTGCTCTGAGCCTGTGTGGCTTGTTGGGGATCGCTTGGCGGCCTAGTTTTGTTGTGTTGCTTGATTGTTAGGAGTTGGTATGAGGCGTTTGAGAGTGTTTGGTTTGATGTTTGGGTCGGTGTTGGTTGTGGGTGTGGTGATGGTGTCGGCGGCGTTTGCGGAAAGCAGCCCGTTACCGTTAATTCATACGGCGTTACCCGGGGAACTTTACCCGGTCAACCTGGGCGGGAGCCTGACAGCTACGACTGAACTCAGGAGCGCGGAAGGTGGTCTCCTGAATGCCAGGGAAATCTCCGTGTTACTCCAGGCAAAAGAATTAACGGCGTTAGGCTCGGCCCTTGTCGACTTCTTAGGAGTCGTAGAAGAAGCAGGGGGCCAAAAATGTCATACGTTAGGTGACTTGGAAGTGAATGGTGAAGTGTTACTTTCGGGTGCGGAATATCATCTGGTGTACACGGGCCTGTCGGGGCTTGGTGAGCAGTTAGAAGTCGCGGCGTTGATCTTATTCGATAAAGTCAGGGTATTTTGTAATGCCGATACGTTCGAACTCTCGATGACGGGACCGTGGACGATGAGGGTTTCGTTGACGACGGGAGGCGTGGAAGGTGACGCGTCGGATATCGACGTCGCGTCGAGGTGCGTGAGCGAGACGTCGGGGATTCAGGAAATCCCGTATTACTACAATGACTCCTCGATACGCGTTCCGACGACCCTGTTAGTGAATGTGCAGGGTACCGGGAACAAGCCGTTCTGTTGGTTATTTGGAGGTACGCTGTTATTGACGCCGGAGACTGGTAGTGCGGCGACGATGTTCACGATTTTATCGTAGGTTTGAAAGTGTTGGTTGTAGTTGCTGTGTAGTTGTTGTGTGGGTCGTGCGTGGCGCTGTTGGTTGGTGTCACGCACGACGCGGCTTGGGGGTGGGCTCGCGATGTGCCGTCCAACGCGTTTGAGCGAGACGGCTCGCTCATAGGTTATGCACTTGGTAGAACAGCTTTCAAACCCATCGGAAGCAATGGCAGTTGTCCTCACCAACCGTAGTTCGTTGGCTAGGGCGGGTCGGAAGGGAGCAACATCATTAGGGTGAGCGCGTCGATGGGTGACTCGACGAAGCCGTGATGTCGATAGAAGTCCTTTGCCTGCTCGTCCTTGGCATGGACGAGGACGAGCCTCACTCCAACTTTCTCTGATACCTGGATTGCCTTCGTCAAGAAATGCTTGAGCATGGCGCCACCGATGCCGTTGTCTTGGTGGCGACTGTCGACGGCCATTCGTCCAAGCAGAATCGCTGGCAGATCGGCGGGCTGGTTGCGGGCGATGCGCCGCGGCGCCGCGGCGCGCATCACCGAGGCTGTGGAGGATGCGTAGTACGCCACGATCATCCTGGTCGGCCTGTCTATCACGACCCATGTGCGGCTGGTGCCGGACTCCTGGTTGCCGAGCGCCCGGCGTGTGAGCCAGTCATTGAGCGCGGGCTCACCACAGTCGAACCCCTCCAGCCTGTGTTCGCCGGTCAGGAGGGTCGGGCCGCTATAGATCAACGGGTGGGTCGCTCGAGCACCGACTGCTGGGAGAGCAGTTTGGTCATAGCTGGCGGAAGCTGTGATGACGTCGCGGAGAGCAGGCCCTGTAGCTCGTCCCAGGCAGCATCGTCGAGGACGAACACGCGACGATCGGCGAGGTCAACCTCGGCTGCTTCTACCGCATGACGCAGCACGTAGTCGCTCGTCGACTCGCCGCGGGCTTCTGCAGCGCGACGCAGCACCATGTCCTGCGTGGGGGTTAGGCGAAGGCTCAGCCGCTCGGTCTTAGACGCCACGCCGATATTGTACGTCATCGGACGTACCGTAGGACGGCTTTCAAAGCCCTCAGACTCGCTGGAGGTTGTCCTGACAACGCCTGACTTGGGCCCGGCCCGCCGGCTTGCATGAGTCTGTGCAGCGAACCGCCCGTGGGCACGTGGTCCAGTCGGATCGACCGAGCGTTTGCGGGTTTGTCGGCGAAGCCGGGCGGGCCGTGCGGTGCCCGTGCGGCTTCGTGGGTCGCTGGGCGTAAGAGGTCGCTGAGCGAGAGCGGAGGCCCGAGGATCGGTGCAGGTGCTCTGCGGCAGCGGACCGCCTCGAGTACACGCAGCCTGCCGTATCGAAGATTGTTACAACCCTGGAGCGGCAGCTGGGAGCGACACTCATCGACCGTGGCATTCGGCCGCTCCGGCTGACGGAGGCCGGAGCCGCGCTCGTTCAGCGCGCAGCTGCGGCCTTCGAACAGATCGCGGCCGCACAGCTGGAGGTGGAGGCCATTGCCAACCTCTCTGCCGGTCGTCTGAGGCTCGGGACGTTTTCCAGCGCAGGCGCCGCAATGGTCGTCGACGCCCTTCGTGTATTCCGTGAGAGCCATCCCGATATTGACGTGTCGATCGCAGAGATCGGGATGCCGTCGGCCGTCAGTCGCTCGCTGCGAAACGGCGATCTCGATCTCGGTGTCTCGTTCGATTATCCGGAGATCGGCGATACGTTCGCCGACGACCTCGCCGTCGTAGCGCTCCTCGATGACCCCTTCGATGTCGTCGTGCCGCGCGGGCATCAGCTCGGGCGTGAGCAGACGATTTGCTTCGCCGACCTGCGGGAGGAGAGCTGGCTGCTGGGAGACTTCGGCGCCGACAGTCCCAGCTTCCGCATGATCGACCGTCGCTGCCGCGACGCAGGCTTCGAACCGAACGTCGCGTTTCGCGTCAACGACTGCCAGATGGCACAGGCGCTCGTCGCAGCGGGCGAAGGGATCGCGCTCCTCCCGCGAATCATGCTCCAGGCGAGGAACCCGGGCGTGGCGATCCGGGCCCTCGCCAGCGACCCGCCGATGCGCCGCGTGTCAGCGGTACGCCTGTCAACGAGATACCTGACGCCTGCAACTGAGCGTTTCATTGCACTGCTCGTGGCAGCGAGCGCAGACTACGCGGCGGGGTAACGCGGCCGCCAGCTGGAGGCGGAACCAGCCGGCGAGCATTGAGTAGCGCGCCGCCAATGCCCCGTGCGGGACTCGAACCCGCCCCACCGGATTAAAAGTCCGGCGCTCTACCAGATGAGCTAACGGGGCTTGCGGCCGAACAGTCTCGCAGACCGTGGCCTACGGCTCTTCGGCGGCGGCCACGCGCAGCAGCTCGTCGATCCGCGTGAGCTTAACGCGGGGACGGCCTGCCGGCTCGCCGAGCGCCCGCTCGTGGCGATCGATTGCCTCCCAGCCGGCGTAGGTGACGAGCTCTGGCTGGCGGAAGCGAAGCAGCGCCTCGACGGCATCCGCGTCCGGTGTGCTCGGCTCATGTGTCGGGCCGCGCTCCGTCGTCGGCTCATCGCCCTCGGTCGAGGGCATGAGATCGGCGAGCATCGCGTCGACTGTCTCCTGCGCGTCGCGCTTGTTGGTGCCGATGACGCCCGAGGGGCCGCGCTTGATCCAGCCGACGACGTACTCACCGGCGAGCGGCTCGCCGCCCTCGGCGTCGAGGACGCGCCCCGATCGATTGGGGATCACGGCCGAGCGCTGATCGAACGGGACATCCGGGAGTGGGATGCCGCGGTAGCCGATCGCGCGGAACACCAACCCGGCAGGGATCGTCTCGCGCTCGTCCGTCGGCGCGGCGCGCAGCCTGCCCGCATCTGTCGGGACGAGCTCATTGCGTATCAGCTCGACGGCAGCGAGGTGGCCGTGCTCGTCGGGTAGCAGCGCTGCAGGAGAATGCAGGAAACGCAGCACGACCCGCTTGCCGTGGCCGGCCGGCTGGCGTTCGGCGTAGGAACGCAGGATCTCGACATTGCGGCGGGAGGTGATGTCCTGCTCGGCGTTCGCGTCGGGAACCGCGAGCGCTAGCTCCAGCTCGGCGCTGTCCACGATCACGTCTGCGCCGGCGAGCTCTCCGAGCTCGAGCAGCTCGGGGTTCGTGAACGCGGCCTGGGCCGGCCCTCGCCGTCCGACGACGACGACCTCGGAGACCTGGCTCGCGGCGAGCACCTCGAGCGCGTGGTCGGCGGTGTCGGTGGGCTCGAGCTCGGACGGCGCGAGCACGAGCATGCGCGCAACGTCCAGCGCGACGTTGCCGTTGCCGATCACGACGGCCCGCTCGGCCGACAGCAGGTCGACCTCGAGGTCGGTGTGGTCGGGGTGGCCGTTGTACCAGCCGACGAACTCGGTTGCCGCGTGCGATCCGGCGAGGTCTTCGCCGGGGATGCCGAGCGGTCGATCCGACGGAGACCCCGTGGCGTACACCACCGCGTGGTAGTGGGTCAGCAGGTCCTGGCGGAACACGTGCTCTCCGAAGGTGACGTTGCCGAAGTAGCGAAAGCGCGGGTTGTCGGCCGTCTTCTCATACACACGGGTGACCGACTTGATCTTTGGGTGGTCGGGGGCGACGCCGGAGCGGACCAGCCCCCACGGCGTCGGGAGTCGCTCGAGCATGTCGACTTCGACCCGCCCGTCGGCTGCCTTCAGCAGGTGCCCGGCCGCGTAGAAGCCCGCGGGGCCCGAGCCGATCACTGCGATGCGAATTGGGGACTCGTCGGTCATCGGCCGGGCTCGTGGTCGGGTGTTCTCAGCGGGATCGAGAAGACGATGGGCGCGGCCCGACTCGAACGGGCGACCCCCTCGGTGTAAGCGAGGTGCTCTAGCCAACTGAGCTACGCGCCCTCGTGAGGCTCATAAGGCTAGCGGGAGTCGGGGGAGGTGCCTGCGAAGCTTGTCCCCATGGGACGAACTGCCAGGATCGCTGGATGGGCGGCGGGAGGCGTCGTCCTCGTGCTGGCAATCATCCAGGTGCTCCTGCCGCGCGTCGCCGCGAGCAAGATCTCCTCCAGGGTCGGTCGCTACGGAACGGTGCACAGCGTGAGCGTCAGCGCGTGGCCTGCCGTGGAGCTGTTGTGGGGGCATGCTGACTCGGTGACTGTGAGGGTTAAGAGCATCGCGCTGAGCCCGGCGCAGGCAGCGAAGCTGCTGTGGGAAGCACGTGACACGGGCAGCATGGACGTGAGCGCCGAACGCGCGCAGGTGGGCTCGCTGCGGCTGACCGATGCCAGCCTGCACAAACGCGGCAGCGCGCTCAGCGCACGGGCGGACGTCGCCGAACCGGCCGCGATGGCGGCCCTTCCGAGCGGGTTCAGCGTGCATCTGCTGCGAAGTGAGCACGGCGAGGTCGAAGTGCGGGCCAGCGGTGCGCTGTTCGGTGTCGGCGCGTCGGTCAACGCAGTCGCAACGGCGAGCCAGGGCGATCTGGTCGCGCATCCCGTCGGCTTTCTCGTCGAAGGCCTGAAGCTGACGTTGTTCTCCGACCCGCACGTGTACGTCGAGGGAGTCGGCGCGAGCGAGTTGGGCGGATCGCCACCGAGCTACCGGTTGACGATGGCCGCGCGTCTGCGCTGAGCAGGGACGGGTCTCAGGCCGCTGCCGAGAGACCCGGGACTGTGAACGCGGCCGTGGGCCGGACGAGCATCGGCAAACCGTCCTTCGGACTGATCGTCGGCATCTGGCGAATCCTCAGCCGGAAGTCCTCGGGAAGCGAGAGCGTGAAGCGCGAGAGGATCAGCGTGGCGATCGTGCGCACCTCGAGCTGGCCAAAACGCATCCCGATGCACGTGCGCGATCCCCCTCCGAACGGCACGTACGCTCCCTTGGGCAGAGCAGCGCGGGCTTCCGGCGCGAAGCGCTCGGGACGGAACTCCTCCGGATCGGCAAACACGTCAGGGAGATGGTGGGAGGCCCACGAGCAGTAGTTGACGAACGCGCGAGCGGGCACGGTCCGGCCTTCGAACTCGAATGACTCGACCGCGCGTCGCGGTCCGACCCATGCCGGAGGGTACTTGCGCAGCGTCTCGTCGAGCACCATCTCCAGCTCTGTGAGCTCGCCGAAAAGAGCCGGGCGCAAATCCTCCGGCGTGGATCGCGTCGCCGGCAGGAGGGCGTCCTGCTCGGCGATCAGCCGCGCCAGGACCGTCGGATTGCGCGCAAGCTCGTAGAACATGAACGAGACCGTCGAGGTAGTCGTGTCGTGCCCGGCGAACAGCAGCGTCATCACCTCGTCGCGGATCTGCAGGTCGGTGAGCGCGTTGCCGTCCTCGTCGTGGGCGTCGAGAAGCAGGCTAAGGACGTCGCTTCCGCGTTCTCCCGTCGCACGGCGGCGGGAGATCTCGGAGTAGATCAGCGTGTCGAGCTTGCGCGCGGCGCTCTGCAGGCGTCCCCACGGCGTATGGGGTCCGCGGAGGATGCGTAGGAAGTAGTCGGCCGCGAAGAACGAGAGCGCCTCCTCGAACAGCCCGGCGGCATCGATCGAGCGTGCCTGAGGGCCGTCGGGGTCGACCCCGAACAACGCACGCATTGCTACCCGCACCGCGAGGCGGCGCGTCCACGCATACAGGTCGATGCTCGCGCCGAGCTGGAACTCGTTGAGCGCGCGCGTTGTCTCATCGACGATCGCGTCGACCGACGCGGCGATGTGGTCGTGATGGAACGCCGGGAGCATGATCCGCCGCGAGCGACGGTGGAACTCGCCATCGATCGTCAGCAGGCCGTCGCCCATCAGGCCGATCAGGTCGCGGAAGTGCGATTCACGCCACGTGAAGTTCGAGGCATGGGAGACCGTTATGTAGTGGTTCGCGGCCGGCCCAAGCATGAACACGACGTTGCCGTGGAACAGGCGCAGCGTGAAGATCGGCCCGTAGCGCTCGTACGCCTCGAGCAGCAACGGCAGCGGCTCCTCGGCGAAGCGGCGCGTACGCGCCAGCGAGAAACGAGTCTCGCCCGGCGGGAACGCAACAGCCGCTGCGCGCTCTTCACGCAGGTCGCGGACGAGCATCGACAGGGGGTTCGAATGCAGCAGCGGTGGGGGGCCGACTAGCGCCACGCGCCAAGCGTAGTCGATCCTGGCCGGACAGCCAGTTTCGGTGGGCGCGGAGCCAAAACGTCGGGCTTGGCATACTGAGTAGGCACGGAACGTCGCCCCGGCGCTCCGAGCATCGCGGGGGCGTAGCTCAGCAGGTTAGAGCGCTGCCCTGTCACGGCAGAGGTCGCGGGTTCGAGTCCCGTCGCTCCCGTACTTTACCCCGCGTTTTGCAGGACTTTTCTATTATTGGGAACGCGCGATGATCGACGAGGCAACAATCAGCGAGGCCGGTAGGCGTCTAGTCGGTGCGTCTCCGCCCGGGACGCGCGTGATCCTATTCGGCTCGCACGCGAGGGGCGACGCGGGTAGGCACAGCGACCTCGACTTCCTCGTTATCGAGCCGGAGGTTGAGCACCCCGGGGTCGAGTCTGTGCGGTTGCGCAGAGCGCTAGGTGAGTTGGTTGTCTCGGCCGACGTCATCGTGGTCAGCGAGCAGCGAGCAGCGAGCTGGCGAGTGGCGTGATGTGCGTGGAAGCTTGATCCATGCAGCGGTTGCCGAGGGTCGAGAGCTGGCGGCCTGATGGCCAGTCAGCATGACCTAGCCGAGCAGTTGCTACGGCGTGCGATGATCTGGATGATGCTGACCAGCTCACACCGTACGGGGGCGCGCTGCGATACGACGCAGAGGACCCGAAGCTGGTCGATCGGGAAACGACGCTGCGCTGGGCGACCGCGGCCGTCACGTGGGCACGGGCTCAGGTCGATGCTACTGAGGCGCCAGCGGTCGAGGCTGATGATGAACGAGACCGGGACTGACATACGTTGGCCGCGTCATCCGCCTTGTCGTTTCAGAGTTTCGTGACGACGCTGCTCCCCTTGGCTAGGGGCGGTGCCTCACTGCAAGTGAGTGGTACCTACAGCCGAACCTCGATTGGGAGCGTGGGGTGTCAATCGATGGTTCAACCCCCGTCGCTCCTGTCATTTGCCCCGTTCGACGGCGTTGATCGGCCCAGCGTTTGACGGGTATTGGTCGCCGGCTTCAACGACGACTTCATCACCCGCTGGGCCCATCCGTGGGGTGACACCATGTCCGGGGCATGGGAAGATGGGCGGCGTGCAGACGAGCCCTGGGGGTCTGGATGGCGATGTGGCGGCGCGGCCGTCGTTGTGGCCTCGTATCACCGCTGTCGTCGCGCTCCTCGCGCCGATTGCCATGGTCGTGGTCGCCGCGGTCGCGCTGGCGGGCGATGTCCCTATAGCGGTGCTGGCGGTCGGGCTCGTGCTGGTCTGCAGCGCGGCGATCTGGCTCGCCTTGACCCGTCGCGGCCCGCGACGAGCGGCTGGGGCCACGCTCGCCACGCTCAGTGGGATCGGCCTGATTGTGGTGCTGGCGACTCACTGGCAGGGGGTGGTGGTGCTGGTTACATTGCTCTTGCTGCTGGCCGTTTTCGGACTCGCGGCGCGCTACGCGCTCGGGCGGACAGGGCAGGCGGCGGCCAGGGGCGTGGTTGGGGAGACCGTGCCGGTGGGCGCCGCGAGACGCGCGGTGCTGATCATCAACTTGAAGTCGGGCGGTGGTAAGGCCGAGCGCTTTGACCTCGTTGCTCAAGCTCGGCGACGGGGCATCGAGCCGGTTGTCTTGCAGCCCGGCGATGACCTGCTCGAGCTCGCCGAGAGCGCCATCGCACGTGGTGCGCGGGTCATCGGGATGGCCGGGGGGATGGCTCGCAGGCCCTCGTGGCGACGGTCGCTGCTCGGCGCGACGTTGCCCACGTCTGCATTCCCGCCGGGACTCGAAATCACTTCGCCCTGGATCTCGGCCTCGATCGTGATGACGTCGTGGGTGCGCTGGATGCGTTCACCGACGGGGTCGAGCGGCGCATCGATCTCGCGCGCGTCAACGACCGGGTGTTCGTCAACAACGCCTCGCTCGGCGTCTATGCCAAGGTCGTCCAGTCTGACGCCTACCGCGATGCCAAGCTCGAGACCTGGACCGGCATGCTGCCCGACCTGCTGGGCCCCGACGCCGAGCCGATCGATCTCGAGTTCACCGCTCTGGACGGGAGCCGCTGCGACGATGCGCCGCTCGTGCTCGTATCGAACAACCCCTATCAGGTGACGAGCCTGGCTGGCGCGGGGACGCGCGAGCGGATCGACACTGGCCAGCTCGGTGTCTTGGCCGCACGGGTGCGCAGTGCTGCTGACGTGTCAAAGCTCGTCGCGCTCGAGCTGGTCGGTCAGGTGGGCCGCTTTCCGGGCCTACTGTCGTGGTCGACCCACGAGTTCGAGGTCCGCTCGAGCGGCCCGGTGGAGGTTGGCCTCGACGGTGAGGCGCTCGTGCTCGATCCACCCCTGCGTTTCGCCTCGCTGCCAGGGGCGCTGCGCGTGCGGCTGCCCAGGGGAGTCGGCCTGCCACCGGCCGCCAGAGCCGCGGCGCTGACCACGGATAACCTGGGTGCGCTGCTGCGGGTGGCGGCCGGTCGGTGAGCCACCCGGCCGCGCGGCTGGCGCTCGGTCTGGCTGCCTTCGTGCTCCTCGGTTGGGGGGGCGGGGAGCTGTGGACCTCGGTGGTGGGGTCGGTCGAGCTGAACGCGGTACGCGACGTAGCCGCTCAGCGTACGGCGGCGCTCACCGAGGTGGCGCGCGTAGTCACCTGGGCGGGCAGCGCGTTCCTGCTCGTACCGCTCGCCCTGATCGCCAGCCTTGGGTTTGCCCGGGCTGGCCTGCACCGGCAGGCGCTCGCGGTCGCGCTCAGCCTCGGCGGCGCGATGCTGATCTCGGACTTGGTCAAGTTGCTCGTGTCGCGCCCGCGCCCGCCCGTGGAGCACCTGCAGGCGGTCACCGGCTCGAGCTTTCCCTCGGGTCATGCGACGCAGGCGAGCGCATTCTGGCTCTCGCTGGTGTTTGCGTTGCCAGCGGCGGGGGCGTCGCCGAAGCTCACCCGTGTGGCCGGCGGCCTCGCGCTGCTGATCGTTCTCGCAGTGGCCGCGTCTCGGGTCTACCTGGGCGTCCACTACCCAAGCGACGTGGTCGCCGGGCTGCTGCTCGGCAGCGGTTGGGCGATCTACGTGTCGCGCTGCTTGCGGGAGCCTGACAGTCTGTCTCAAGGCACTCGGGGTCGATGACGATGCGCGTGACGCTACGGGTTCTTCACCGACGACGCGCCGCGTGCGGGCCAGCGGACCTTGTCGCATGAGCGGGCGGGTTTCGGTTCGAGCCGAGCGTTGGGTGCCGGGCATTCGCGTCGTCCGGACGTATCAGCGCTCGTGGCTGCGAGCGGATCTCCTAGCGGGTGTGGTGTTGGCGGCGATTCTCGTTCCGCAGGGCATGGCGTATGCCGAGCTGGCCGGGCTCCCGGCGGCCACCGGTCTCTATACGACGATCGCGTGCCTCGTCGGCTACGCCGTGTTCGGGCCTTCCCGAGTACTGGTACTCGGACCCGATTCCTCGATCTCGCCCTTGATCCTCGCTGCGATCACGCCGCTGCTGGTAACCGGAGATCCTGCAAGCGCGATCGCCCTGGCCGGCATGCTTGCCGTGCTCGTGGGGCTCACCGAGATCGGCCTTGGGCTGGGGAAGCTCGGGTTCGTCGCCGACCTCCTGTCAAAGGAGGTGCAGGTTGGGTACATGAACGGCCTTGCGATCACGATCATCGTCGGCCAGATGCCGAAGCTCTTCGGCTTCTCCACTGACGCCGATTCGTTCCTCGCGGAGCTACGCGCGTTCGCCGAGAACCTCGACCAGACGCAAACGACGACGCTGATCGTCGGGGTCGCCGTGCTCGTCCTCCTGCTCGTGCTCCCCCGCATCACCACCCGACTGCCTGCGGTGCTGGTTGGTGTCGTTGGCGCCACCGCCGCGTCGGCTGTGTTCGGGCTCGCCGGTAACGGCGTGGCCACGGTGGGCGCGCTGCCTCAGGGGATTCCCGCGCCGACGCTGCCATGGGCGAGCGCCAGCGACGTCGTTCCCCTGTTCATCGCCGCGGTGGGCATCACGCTCGTGTCCTTGACCGACACGATCGCCACCGCGACGAGCTTCGCGGCTCGGCGCGGTGAAGAAGTCGAGCCCAACCAGGAGATGATCGGCATGGGTGCGGCGAACATCGCCGCAGGGCTCTTCCAAGGCTTTGCGGTATCAACGAGCGGCTCGCGGACCGCGGTAGCCGAACAGTCAAAAGCCAAGAGCCAGATCACCGGTCTTGTCGGTGCGGCTCTGGTCGCCGTGCTCCTGCTGTTCCTCAACTCCCTGCTGGCCGACCTGCCGCAAACGGCACTGGCCGCCGTCGTGATCGTCGCCGCGCTGTCGTTGATGGACGTGAGCATCCTGCGTCTCTACCTGCGGGTTCGCAAGAGCGCGTTCGCCGTCTCCCTCGTCGCTACCGCCGGCGTGATCCTGCTCGGCGTGCTGCAGGGCATCGTCGTCGCCGTCACGCTCGCGATCCTGCTCTTCTTCAGGCGTAACTGGTGGCCTCACGGCGCCGTCCTGGGCAAGCTCGAAGGTGACGATGGGTGGCACGACGTTGACACTCATCCGGACGCGAAGCAGATTCCGGGTGTTGTCGTGTATCGCTGGGAGGCGCCGTTGTTCTTCGCCAACGCCGGCGCCTTCCGGCTGCAGATCCGCAAGCTCGTGCGTGACCACAAGCCCCAGTGGGTGGTCCTGCAGTGCGAGGCCGTCACAGACGTTGACGTCACCGCCGCCGAGATGCTCGAGCAGCTCGACAACGAGCTCAATGCCGCCGGGACCCATCTGGCGTTCGCGGAGATGCGCAGCCGCCTGCAGGACCTCACGTTGCGCTATGGCCTACTGGAGACTCTCGATCGCGAACACTTCTACCCCACGCTCGAGGCCGCCCTCGAGGAAGTTGCCCGCGAGTCCTTGACGGATCACCCAGAGTGAAAAAACCTGCCGGGTAGTCGCTCCTACGCGAAGCTCGGAGTTACGCGTCCTGGCGCTCGTGCTCGAAGGGGTCGGCGGGGGCACCCTTGGGCGCTTGCTCCTCGAGCTGCGCCTTGACCTCGAGCAGCGCCTCGCGCTGTTGCCTGGTGACCGGCGGGAAGCGGGGGTCGATCTCCATCAGCGTGTGAACCAGCACCGCGGCTGCTCCGAACCGCGCGAACCACTTGCGGTCGGCGGGGATCACATACCACGGCGCCCAGTCGGTGCTCGTGTGCGAGAGCATCTCGGAGAACGCCGTCTGGTAGTCATCCCAGCGCTCACGCTCGTGGACGTCAGCCGCGGAGAACTTCCAGTTGTGGTCGGGGAGATCGATACGCCGCAGCAACCGGGTTCGCTGCTCCTCCTTTGAGATGTTCAGGAACAGCTTGACGATCCGCAGCCCGTTTTCGGTGAGATAGCGCTCCCAGTCGTTGATCTCGCGGTAGCGGCGCCGCCAGATGTCCCCTGTCCTCGCCGCCTTCGGCAGCCTCTGGCGATCGAGATTCTCTGGATGTACGCGCACCACGAGCACCTCCTCATAGTGGGAGCGGTTGAAGATGCCGATCTCGCCACGCTCGGGCAGGGACCGTGCGTAACGCCAGAGATAATCGTGATCGAGCTCCTCGGCCGACGGCACCTTGAAGCTGTGCACTGCGACGCCCTGCGGGTTGACGCCACTCATCACGTGGCGGATCGTCCCGTCCTTGCCGGCGGTATCCAATGCCTGCAGCACCACCAGCACCCCCCACGTGTCCTGAGCGGCCAACCGTGCCTGGTACTCAGACAGCAGTCGCACTCCCTCGGCGAGCAGGGCGACCCCTTCCTTCTTCTTCACGCCTCCCCTGAAGGCAGGGTCGAAGTCCTTGGCGAGGATCACATTCGACCCGGGCGTCACACGGAGCGGATCGATGAACTCCGCAACCCGCCTTTGACGCTTGTCGGCCATCCTCAGTCCAACCCCCATCCACCAAGCTTACGCCGGTCGATCAAACCCCTCGCATCGCCGGCCCGCCGGGTCAGCTACACCCAGCAGCCAATAAGGCAGGTTTGCCGCAGCGGGGACCGAGCTGGGCGGGCTCGCCGGCGCCAATCACCTCACTTGCCGACTACGAAAGGCCTTACGTCCGAGACCAACGCATTTCGGCGCTCAGCCCAGACCTGAATGGCGGAGTCGGGCGGGCTGGACTGCGACGACGCGGTCTCGGTCGAGCCAGACGTTCTCAGAGCCGTGGCTACAATCATGGAAATGAGCGCTGCCAAGCCGAAGTCCAACGTCAGCCACAAACCTGCTCCACCGCAGACAAAGCAACCCGAGCTCGCTCACGGATTCCCGGGTACTGATCAGGAGCGCTCCGAGGCTATCCGCCGCCTCGCCGAGGAACATCGAGAGACGCTGCGTCGCCTGGGCAAGTAGCCCGTGGCGATTATCTACCCCGAGTTCGGGGACTTCTGCGACATCGCAGCAGCGATCCTCGCGACCACGACTGACCGGATCGCCAGTCTCCCGAACGTTGGGCTCGCCGAGTCCGCGATCGGCGCGCCACGCACCGGCTTCGGCGACGTCGATCTCGACCCGTCCTTGCTCGAGAAGGCCGCGATCTTGCTGGAGCGCCTAGCGCGCAACCATCCGCTGCCAGACGGCAACAAGAGGACCTCGTTCCTCATGACCGCACGGTTCCTTGAAGTGAACGGATCGCCGCTTCACCGCACGCTGCCAGATGTGGACGTGCCGATGGCCGAGAAGATCGCCGCCGGGCAGGTCGAGCTGGCGAAAGTTGTCGCTTGGCTGTCCGAGCGTATCTCCTGAATGCCCGCTCGGTAGTGCCTCGCTGCAATTGGTATCTACAGCCGAATCTCGATTGGGGAGCGTGGGGTGTCAATCGAGGGTTCAACCCCCGTCGCTCCCGGCTCTGTGCACCGCACTTTCCACCCCGTCTTTCGGGGTTGGAGAGACGACCCAGAGGTGTCCGCAGTTCTGGAAGCGAGAATTATCCGCCGGCTTGCCCACCGACATGATCAGGCAGTAGCAGTGTACTGATGAGCTATTCTTTACTTATGGCGTCAAATGTAAAGAAAGCAAGGAGCGCGGGTGGCCGCTCTCGGGTCTCAAGCAAGCATCAGATCACAATCCCGATCGGGGCATTTAGCGAGGCTGGGCTTCGTGAGGGGGATGTCGTGCAGGTCAGGGCGCAAGGTCCAGGGCGCGTCGTGATCGCTCGCATGGACGATCTCGTCGAGGAGTTTGCGGGCTCTTTGAGTACCGGCGGCGAGCTGGGCCGTGCTGTTCGCAAATTGAGCCAGGAGTGGGATTGATCCTGCTTGACTCGACCGTCATCGTCGGCTTCCTCGACGCTGACGATGCTTTGCATGAGGTCGCAGTCACCAGGCTCAGGGAAATCATCGGCAACCATCCGCTGGCGGCATCTGTCATCAGCTATGCCGAGCTGATGACCGGCGTTTCCTTGGGACACCACTCCGAAGAGCACGTAGATCGTTTCTTCGATGCCTTGGTCAAGGATCTTTTGCCTGTCGACAGAAAGGTCGCGGCCCGCGCGGCAACGCTACGTGGTAAGCGCATCTCTCTAAGAATGCCCGACGCGCTAATCCTGGCCACCGCGGATCTCCACGAGGAGATCGACACGGCCTTCTGCGCCGACGATGATTGGCCGAAGATCAAGGGTTTGAGCTGCAAGGTCGAGCTACTGAAGCCTGTACCTGGGTCAAGAGCAAAGACCTCCAAGCGCTCCGACTGACACCAACGGCGACGATCTGGTTGTCCTTCGCCCAGACCTGCGCGAACAGGGAGAGGATCAGGTTGCGCCGCTCTGTGGGTTCTGGCCCTGCGTCCCAGAACCCGGGCGAAGTCATGGAGTAGCGTCGAGGCCGCGACCGGCAGCGGCGCCGTCCAGACCGCGATGTCGCAGCGATCGGGGATCAAAGTCCGGGACAGACCCTTCGCGGAGCGGCGACCCGTAGCCGCCGCGAGCACCGCAACGTCGCTGGCGGGCTTTGACGTTGCCGCACTCGCGCAACTCTCGGAGCGTGACGATGTCTTAGATCAGATGCGACGAGTTACGGCATCGATGATTGCTGCACTGCTGGTCGCTGTGCTTGTCTTTCCAGCGTTTGTGCGTGCCGCGGGTTTGAGCCGGCCGATTGTCCTCTCGCCTGTTTTGGGAGCCGAAGAGGCAGGGGATGCTCAATTCGCGATCAATGACTCCGGCCAAGCTGTGGTGGCTTACCCTTCCTTCGGGGACGGAATGCCGGTCGTGGTCGTCGCTCGACTTGCGCGCGACGGCAAGCTACGGAACCGGCAGATCGTCGGGCTCCCGGCCAAATCCGTCTCGTCAGAAGGTGGCGAAGCCGGGGCGGCGCCGCTGGAAATCGCGCTCGCGGACAACGACCAGGTGGCACTCGTCGACACTAACTACGACGCCTGCTGTGACAGCGTCGGCATCTCGACATGGATGCTCGGCGCGAGACCACCGCTGCTCGATGAGCTCTCACCGCAGACCACCGAATTGCAAGTCATCCAAACCCCGCAAGTCGCGGTCGACGGTCGCGGGCACCTATTCGCGGCTTGGGTAACGGAAAAGACAAGCACGTTCAGCGTTCAAGCAGCCCGCGCCACGGACGCCGGATATGCCGTGCAGACGATCTATTTGCCGCCTGAAAGCCAGTTCGGCATAGAACAGTTCGGAATCCAGCAGACCGGCTCAGGGCAAACCGTGCTCAACTGGGTGAATGAACTCGGCCCAACGTATGCCTTTTCCGCGACCACCGGGCGAGGCGGCGTGTGGGAAGCCGCGCGCAGAGGAGCCGTGCTGTCCTTTAGCCCTGTGAACCTAGGGAACTCCACTGGGTTTGCGACAGACACCGCGGGCAACCAGGCACTGATATACGAGCACGAACTGGTAGACGGCCAGCTCTGGATGGTTCATCGCGCCGCTGGACACGCGTTCGGTGATCCGTGGCGGATCGGTGGAGCGAGCGACAGCACGACCATCGCAGCCGGCGGGCATGAAACCCTGTTCGTCGCACGGGTCCCGCATCGCCAGAACAACGTGATCGTCGAGGTGGGCAAGACGCTGGGGAGGCTGGGGCCTGCCCAGCGTTTCGAGGCAGACATCCCTTATGAACTCCACGCAGCGGTGGATGACCGTGGCCGAGCAATCCTCGTGTGGGAGGCGCAACGTCGGGGTACTCACGGGAAGTCGAAGTCTGGCATCTGGCTCACGACCGCCGGGGCGAGCGGTCAATTTGGACGGCCAGTCCTGGTGTCAAATCCACGACAGACCTGTGCCTTCGAAGGAGGCGAGAACCCGATCGTTCAGAGCCCAACCGGTCGTGCCCTGATCTCTTGGACATGCGGCCCCGAAGAACACCAAACCAGATATATGGCCCGCTACACCCCATAGACCGGCTGCTTACGCACGCGACCGAGCGCCTTCACGGCCACGCCTGAGACGCTCGCAGCGGGACAAAACGCAGGAGTACGCTCAGCATCCCGGCTCGCGCCGGAGAATGACGGCAAATTCATCGAGGTTGGTTTGGGCGAGCTCGAGTCTTGCGGGGAGCTCCAGTGCGCCCAACATGTCGAGGAAGCCTTCTAGTACTGCTTTGTTAGGTTTATTCTCTTTGCTGGTGGCGGTGCAGTGAGAGCCGGTCGAGCTCGATCGGTTGTTGGCAGGTTTGGCAGCGGCCGGTCCAGCACTTGAACACTGGTTGCAGGGTGAGTGCTGCCTGTGGCAGCGTTAGGCCGGCCGCTGGCGAAAAGGGTGTAGGCGCTCCAGGGTCAGGAATCCGTGTGCGGCGGTAACCAGCGCGGTGTGGTGGTACCAGCCGAGGTATGAGCGGCCCTCGTAGTGGTCGAGTCCGAGTTCGCCCTTGAGCTGCTTGTAGTCCAGCTCGATCTTCCAGCGCAGCCGGGCGAGCCGGGCCAGGTGCTCGGGCTCGGTGTCGGCGGGAAGATTCGAGAGCCAGTAGTCGGTCGGCTTCTCTTGTCCCTCGAGCCACTCGCAGATCAGCCACTCCTCGCGTGGCTGTTGCGCGTAGCCCTTGTGCCAGAGGTGCGCGGCGCGTACCCGCACGAACGCGAAGCGAGACCTCATCGGCTCGCTGTCGGGACCGTCGCGGAAGGCGACGGTCTGCCACTGCCCGGGATCCAGGCCAGCGATCAGCTCTCCGATCGCGGCCGGCTTGCTCTGTGGGCGAAGCCGGCCGCGGGGGCGACCGGTCGCTCCGTTGCGCTCGGGGACCTGAAAGGCGATCCCGGGAGCGAACACGGTCGTCTCCGCCGAGACCGAGAGCACGTACTCCAGTCCACTGTCGTGCAGGCGCTCGCGCAGCTGGGTGTTATCGCCGTAGGCAGCGTCGCCGAGTACTGGCACCGCAGGCACCTCCCAGCCGGTGGCGCGCTCGATCAGCTCCGCGCCGAGCTCGGGCTTGGTCTTGAACCCAACCTCCTCGGGGACCTTCGCTATGCGCCGGCGATCCTCGTCCTGACACCACTCCTCGGGCAGATACAACGCCCAGCCCAGCGGGACCGTCCCCTTTTTGCCGACCGCGTGCACAGAGACGCCGATCTGGCAGTTACCGATCTTCCCCAGTGTGCCCGAGTACTGGCGCTTGACCCCCGGCGAGCGCTTCCCCTGCTTGGGAAAACCGGTGTCATCGAGCACCCACGCCTCCACGTCGATCTCACTCGCCACCCGCTCGGCTACCGCCTTGACCACCAGCGCCGGATCCCACGGACTATCGGCGAGAAACTGCTGCATCGACTGGTAGTCGGCCTCCCCACCCAGCCGCTCGACCATCGGCTCAAGCGACTTACGCTTGCCGTCCTCGACCAGCCCACGCAGATACAGACCACCATTCATCTTCTGCGCCGGCCGATTCATCGCTTCCGCAAGCACCTCACAGCCAAACCGCTCAAGGCGCTCCTTCACCACCACCGCGGAATCCACCCTCGCCGCCTCAATCACCGCCATCATCATCCTCGCCTCGAATCAACCGAACACAACAACGGTTCGCGACGAACACAAAGAACCCTACAACAAACCTAACAAAGCAGTACTAGCTCCCAAACATGAAAGTGGTGGCGTGCTCGCTCGCGAGCAAACTGCGCGACTCGCTCGGCGACGTCGTCCTCAGGAAGGCACTCGACGTATGCCCATTCTCGGTAATGCTGCTCGCGCGAAACCTCTGGGCCGTCGTGGTGATCGCGCAAGACGTGCTCGATCGTAGTCCGCTGACGCATCGCGTCAAACGTGTGGCGGGCGTCGGGCAGGGTGAGGAACAGGACTCCGCCCGGGACGAGGACCCGGACAAGGTGCCCCAGCGCGGCGATCGGATCCTCGGCGTGCTCGAGCACATGGTTGGCGACCACAAAGTCCACGGACTTGTCGGAAAAAGTTTCGAGGCGCTCGCCATCGTCGATGACATCGGTCTCAAACGACCCAATGCGGGTTGCCGTACACAGCAGACGAGTGAGTCGCGAGCAGCTGCTCGCGACTCATCATGTCCACGTAGCGGACTCTCGCTCTGCGTGGTACCCGAAGGGGGCGATGCAGCGCGCCGATCTCGAGGCCGTCGCCCCGGAGGTATCGCCGGGCGAGGCCCTCCCGGAAGGCCGCGAGGTCTTGTTGGTCAGTGCCTCGGAACAGCATGTCCCGCAGCCGTTGTCTGCCGACGCGAGCCCTTAGCTCGGCACAAAGCGCGGCGACGATCTCCCGGAAGAATTCGCACCATTCGTAAAAAACCCGATCAGTCGACTTCGGCACTGGTGAAATTATTGCGGAAACGGTCGCGGCTACGAAGTCACCGGAGGCTTATAGTCCCGTCGGTCGGATCGGCCCGGGGACGCTGGCGTGCGGGGCGCCGCCTCCATCTAGTACTGCTTTGTTAGGTTTGTTGTAGGGTTCTTTGTGTTCGTCGCGAACCGTTGTTGTGTTCGGTTGATTCGAGGCGAGGATGATGATGGCGGTGATTGAGGCGGCGAGGGTGGATTCCGCGGTGGTGGTGAAGGAGCGCCTTGAGCGGTTTGGCTGTGAGGTGCTTGCGGAAGCGATGAATCGGCCGGCGCAGAAGATGAATGGTGGTCTGTATCTGCGTGGGCTGGTCGAGGACGGCAAGCGTAAGTCGCTTGAGCCGATGGTCGAGCGGCTGGGTGGGGAGGCCGACTACCAGTCGATGCAGCAGTTTCTCGCCGATAGTCCGTGGGATCCGGCGCTGGTGGTCAAGGCGGTAGCCGAGCGGGTGGCGAGTGAGATCGACGTGGAGGCGTGGGTGCTCGATGACACCGGTTTTCCCAAGCAGGGGAAGCGCTCGCCGGGGGTCAAGCGCCAGTACTCGGGCACACTGGGGAAGATCGGTAACTGCCAGATCGGCGTCTCTGTGCACGCGGTCGGCAAAAAGGGGACGGTCCCGCTGGGCTGGGCGTTGTATCTGCCCGAGGAGTGGTGTCAGGACGAGGATCGCCGGCGCATAGCGAAGGTCCCCGAGGAGGTTGGGTTCAAGACCAAGCCCGAGCTCGGCGCGGAGCTGATCGAGCGCGCCACCGGCTGGGAGGTGCCTGCGGTGCCAGTACTCGGCGACGCTGCCTACGGCGATAACACCCAGCTGCGCGAGCGCCTGCACGACAGTGGACTGGAGTACGTGCTCTCGGTCTCGGCGGAGACGACCGTGTTCGCTCCCGGGATCGCCTTTCAGGTCCCCGAGCGCAACGGAGCGACCGGTCGCCCCCGCGGCCGGCTTCGCCCACAGAGCAAGCCGGCCGCGATCGGAGAGCTGATCGCTGGCCTGGATCCCGGGCAGTGGCAGACCGTCGCCTTCCGCGACGGTCCCGACAGCGAGCCGATGAGGTCTCGCTTCGCGTTCGTGCGGGTACGCGCCGCGCACCTCTGGCACAAGGGCTACGCGCAACAGCCACGCGAGGAGTGGCTGATCTGCGAGTGGCTCGAGGGACAAGAGAAGCCGACCGACTACTGGCTCTCGAATCTTCCCGCCGACACCGAGCCCGAGCACCTGGCCCGGCTCGCCCGGCTGCGCTGGAAGATCGAGCTGGACTACAAGCAGCTCAAGGGCGAACTCGGACTCGACCACTACGAGGGCCGCTCATACCTCGGCTGGTACCACCACACCGCGCTGGTTACCGCCGCACACGGATTCCTGACCCTGGAGCGCCTACACCCTTTTCGCCAGCGGCCGGCCTAACGCTGCCACAGGCAGCACTCACCCTGCAACCAGTGTTCAAGTGCTGGACCGGCCGCTGCCAAACCTGCCAACAACCGATCGAGCTCGACCGGCTCTCACTGCACCGCCACCAGCAAAGAGAATAAACCTAACAAAGCAGTACTAGCGATCCTATAGAAGCAGCGACCGCAACTTCTGAACGATGCCACTGTTCTGGAAGTTCAACAGATCTGTCGCGTTCGCAAGCTTCTGGGGGAGGATGCTGTCGATGGTCACGATGGTCACGATGGTCACGGTGGTCACGATGGTCATAGGGCGAGTGCGCTCAGCGCCGACGAATGCCGTAAATCGGCAGGCGCGGCGCTCGCTATGAAACCGGGGCTGCTTTCATTCCTGCGATGCCCGCTTTGCGGTTCGCCCGGCAGTCTGCAACTCACGGCCAGGGTGAACGATGAGCGAGAGACACGCGAGGGGCAGCTTCACTGTCAGGAGTGTCAATCGGAGCGTCCTGTCCGTGACGGTGTCGCCGATCTGATGCCGGACCCCTTGCCTGAGGTGAAGGCGGAGGCGGAGGGGCTGGAGCGGTTTGCGCAGGAGATGCGTCGCGACGGATGGGACCGAGCACGCATATTGCGTCTCCCGAACGACGACAGCGGTTACTGGTGGGCTCAGGGGCGGGCGATGGAACACCTGCTCGAGACGATCTCTTTCACTCCTGGGCAGCGGATTCTCGACGTCGGCGCCAACACCTGCTGGGCGTCCGCCAACTTCGCACGAGCGGGTCTCTGCACGGTGGCGCTCGACATCTCGATGGTTGAGATGCAGGGTCTTCGTACGGCTGACTGGTGGTTCGAGGAGCAGGGGACCTACTTCGAGCGGGTGCTGGCGCAGATGTCCGCCTTGCCGTTCACGGATGACAGCTTCGACTGGGTCTTCTGCTGCGAGGTGCTGCATCACAACAGTCGTCTAAGGATGACTGAGTCTCTGCGTGAGATTCATCGCGTGCTTCGCCCTGGGGGGCGCCTGCTGGTGGTGAATGAGCCGCTGCGATGGCCGACCGACCTCAGGCGCGACCATGCTTGCGAGGTGGCGCAGTTCGACGGCAACGAGCACGTGTACTTCTTTCACGAGTACCTACGGATTGCATGGTGCGCAGGCTTTCGCTGCTTCCAGATAACTGAGCCGCCGCTCGCCTCCTACTTCTCACAGGATCCCATTCATCTGACATCCGAGGCGAGCGTACTGGGATCGTTCAAGCTCGCCGCGATCAACGTTGCTCGCCAGCGGACGATCGCGCGTCGCGCGCACAAGTGGTGGCGATATCTGATGGGACCGGAGATTTCGCTGCAGATGATCTGCACGAAGAGCTTTTGAGGATCTTCGGCGAACGGATCGGCGTTGCCCCGACCGCACCGTAGGCGCTTTGACCGCGCGGTAGGCTTCGCAGACCGTCCTCGCGCGAACGCCGCCGCGGGGCGGACAAGGTTCGAGGGTCGACGAGAGATCAGTTCGGGGGTCGAGCTGTGCAGTCCAAGCACGATGATCGCCCGCAGACCTCGGGTGATGTCGCGATCAAGCTCCTCGGCGGTTTCGTCGCGACGCGCGACGGCGAGCCGGTGGCGGGCTCGCGCTGGCGCCTGCGCAAGGGGCGCGAGCTGGTCAAGCTGCTGGCGCTTGCCGCAGGCCACCGGCTGCACCGCGAGCAGCTGATGGAGGCGCTGTGGCCGGAGCTGGATCCGGCGGCGGCGGCCAACAACCTGCACCAGGTCGTGCACGTCGCCCGCCGCGCGCTGGGAGCCGATGCGATCGCGCTGCGCGACGAGCTGCTGACGCTCCACGCGAGCGTGGACGTCGATGAGTTCGAGCGGGCCGCCGAGCAGGCGCGCCGCGCGGGATCGGCGGACGCGTACCGCGCGGCGATGTCGCTGTACGCGGGCGAGCTGCTCCCGGAGAACCGCTACGAGGACTGGGCCGGCGCGCGGCGCGAGCAGCTCGAGCGCAGCTCCGCGACGAGCTGGAAGCGGAGCGTCGCCGAGTCGGACTCCGATGAGCGCGTGTCCGCCCTGCCGCTGCAGGCGAGCTCGTTCGTCGGTCGCAAGCCACGAGCTGCGCGAGCTGCCTCGCGCTCGTGCAACGCACGCGGCTGCTGACGCTCGCCGGCGCGGGCGGCGCGGGCAAGACGCGGCTCGCGCTCGAGCTGGCTCGCGAGACCGAGGGCTCATACGCCGGCGGCGCGCGCTCGTCGAGCTGGCGTCGGTCGCGCGACGGCCAGCTCGTCGCACGCGCGGTCGCGGCGGCGCTCGATCGTGGGAGCGCTGCCCGGGCGCTCGCTGCTGGACGGGATCGCCGACTTCCTCGCGACGCGCACGTTGCTGCTGGTCCTCGACAACTGCGAGCACGTCCTGCCGGCGAGCGCCGCGCTGGCCGACGCGCTGCTGCGCGCCGCGCCGGACCTGACGATCGTCGCCACGAGCCGCGAGCCGCTGCGCGTGGCCGGCGAGGTCGTGTTCCGCGTGCCCTCGATGGCGATCCCCGACCCCGGAGCAGCAGCTCGCCCCCGAGGAGCTGCTGCGCTACGAGTCGGTGCAGCTGCTGGCGAGCGCGCCACGGCCGCCGTCGCCGGACTTCGCGATCGACGCCGAGAACGCGGCCGACATCGCGCGGATCTGCTTCCGCCTGGATGGCCTGCCGCTGGCGCTGGAGCTCGCGGCCGCGCGGCTCGGCGCGCTCGGGACGGCGACGCTGGCCGAGCGCCTGGACGACAGCTTCCGGCTGCTGCGCACCGGCAGTCGCGTCGGGCCGACGCGCCAGCAGACGCTCGCGGCGACGCTGCAGTGGAGCCATGATCTGCTCGAGGCGCGACGAGAAGCTGCTGCTCCGCCGCCTGGCGGTGTTCGCCGGCGGCTTCGACCTCGGCGCCGCCGAGGCGGTGTGCGCGGGCGATGGGCTGGCGGGCGAGGCGGTCGCCGACGTGCTGCGCCGCGGCTGGTCGAGAAGTCGCTGGTCAGCGTCGAGCCGTCGGGCCGCGAGCGCCGCTACCGGCTGCTGGAGACGGTCCGCCTGTACGCGCTCGAACGGCTGGCGCAGGCGGGCGAAGGCGCCGCGCTCGCGGCGACCGTCACGCGAGCTGGGCGCTCGCGACGGTCGAGCGCGAAGGCGGCTCGCCGCGGCTCGACCGCGAGGCGGCGAACCTGCGCGCCGCGCACGCCACCCTGCTCGCGCGCGACCCGCGCGAGGCGCTGCGCTACTGCGTGGCGCTGACGCCGTTCTGGCTGCGCCGGATCGACCTCGAGGAGGCGCACCGCGCGCCTCGAGCGGACGCCTCGCGGCGGCGCCGGAGCGCACCGACGCTGCGCGCGCGCCGGCGCTGCTGGCGGCGTCCGCGATCGACTACCGCGCGGGCGCGCTCGCGTGCGGCAGCGGCGCACGCGCGGGAGAGCTACGAGATCGCCGTGCGAGCTCGGCGATGCGCGGGCGCAATGGCGCGCGCTGCAGCGCCTCGGCGAGATCGCGGTCAGCTACGACGACGCCGCGCCGGTGCCGTGGCGCTGCTCGAGCGGGCGCGCGAGCTCGCGCGCGGCGCGCGGCTCGCGGCGTATGAGGCGGTCGTCGGTCTACTCGCTCGGCGTGGCGCGCTGGCTGCTCGGCGACCTGGCCGGCGCCGGAGCCGCTGCTGATCGAGAGCGCGGCGTCGTTTCAGCCGCTCGGCGACTCGCCGCGAGCGGATCCCTCGCTGCTGAACATCGCCGAGATGCGCGCCGCGGATCCGGCGGCGCCGACCGGGACTGCGGATCGTCTTCGAGGAGACGCTGCAGCCGTTCGTCGAGATCTCCTGCGAGGCGGCGGTCGGCTACGTGCTCGCGAACCAGGCGACGATCGCCCGCGTTGCGCGGCGAGCCGGAGCGCGCGAGGAGCGTTGCTCGAGGAGGCCGGCGAGCGCTTCGAGCGCGACGAACAACCGAGCGCGGTCAGGCCGACGTGCTCGTGCGTCGCGCGTACCTGGCGCTCGCGGCAGGGCTCCCCGGACGCGGCGCGGGAGCAGCCTCGAGCAGCGCGCTGCGCGCTGCGCCGCGAGATGCGCGACCGGCGCGGCGTCGGCATGGCGCTGCTCGGCGGTCGGGCTTGTGGAGACGGTCAGCGGCGAGCTACGACCGCGCGGAGCAGCCGCTGGCCGAGGCGCGCGAGCTGTTCCGCCGCGCCGGCGACCGCTGGGGGCTCGTCAGCTCGCTGTGGCGGACGGCCGACCTCGCGATCGCGCGCGGCGCCTGGACGACGCCGACGCTGCGCTGCGGCGAAGCGCGCGCGGTCGTCGGGGCAGACCGAGCGCCAGCGCTGGATCGCGGTCACGGTCGCGACGCTCGCCGAGGTGGCGCAGCTGCGTGGCGGACTCGGAGCGCGCGCGGGCGCTGTTCGAGCAGGCCGGCGAGCACTACCTCGCGAGCGGCTCGACGAGGCCGGCGTCGCGGCGATGCAGGCGCGGCTGCAAAGCCTCGCCAAGGATCGGCAAAGGCCACGCAAAGCCACGCGCGCGTAGGACTGCTCGCTACAGCCAACGACAAACGGAGGCAGTCATGAGCACAACGATCACCCCGGTCCTCGGGGAGGCGACGGTACAGGAGTTGCGCGAGGCGATCCACGGCCGGGTTCTGCGCCCGGAGGACGAGGGCTATCTTGAGGCGTGCCGGATCTGGAACGGGGCGTTCGACGGCCGGCGCCCGGCGGTGATCGTCGACGTGCAGCGGCGCGGCCGACGTGATCGCGGCTGTCGGATTCGCGCGCAGCAACGACCTGCGCGATCGCGGTCCGCGGCGGGGGCCACAGCATCGCCGGGTTCTCCAGCTGCGACGGCGGCATCGTGATCGACCTGTCGGCGATGCGCTCGGTGCGCGTCGACCCGGCGGCGCGGCGCGCGTACGTCGGCCCGGGCGCGCTGTGGGGCGACGTCGACCACGAGACCCAGGCGCACGCGCTGGCGACGACCGGCGGCCTGGTTTCGACGACGGGCGTCGCCGGCTTCACGCTGGGAGGGGGCATCGGCTGGCTGATGCGCAAGCACGGCCTGGCCTGCGACAACCTCGTCGGCGCCGACGTGGTGACGGCCGACGGTCAGCCTCGTGCACGCGAGCGAGACCGAGAACGCCGACCTGCTCTGGGGTCTGCGCGGCGGCGGCGGGCAACTTCGGCATCGTCACGCAGTTCGAGTTCGCGCTGCACCCGGTCGGGCCGGTCGTCTACGCAGGCCTGATCTTCTTCGCGGCCGAGCACGACGCAGAGCTGATGCGGCTGTTCCGCGAGTGGGCGCCGGGCGCGCCCGACGAGATCACGGCGGCGCTCAACCTGACGACCGCGCCGCCGCTGCCGGTCGTGCCGGCGGAGTGGCACGGCAAGAAGGTGATCGCGCTGATCGCCGTTTCAGCCGGCCCGATCGACGAGGCCGAGGCCCATTTCCGCTGCGTTCCGCGAGGTCGCCGAGCCGGTCGCCGACCTGCTCGGGCCGATGCCGTACATGGCGATGCAGACGCTGATCGACCCGCTGTGGCAGAAGGGGATCCACGCGTACTTCAAGGCGACCAACCTGGCGCGGCTCGACGACGAGCTGATCGAGCGGCTGTGCCGCTGAGCACCAGTCCGCGCCGGGTCCGCAGTGCGAGATGCACGTGCACCAGATGGGTGGCGCGGTGGGCCGCGTGGGCGAGGGCGACACGGCGTTCTCGGAGCGCTCGATGCCGTTCGTGCTCAACGCGGTGACCGGCTGGCACGACCCCGACGCAGGCCGCCGCGCACACGCAGTGGGCGCGCGCCGTCATCGACGCCGCCGCGGAGGCGTCGACGGGACGGGCGTACGTCAACTTCCTCGGCGACGCCGACGCGGCGCGGTCGTCCTACGGGACGGAGACCTACGCAGCGCCTGGTCGCGCTGAAGCGCGAGTACGACCCGACGAACGTGTTCCGCCTCAACCAGAACATCGATCCCGACGGAGCGATCTAGGTCGCGCGGTCATCGAACATGTGAACTCGTGGCGGGTGCGGGATCGATTGGATCCCGCACCTTCTCGATCAGCGGGAGCTCCACTGGCCTAGCCTTTACTAATTCGGTTGCTAGAGTAAAGGCATGCCAAGGGTGTCTTCCAAGAATCAGGTCACGCTTCCGGTCGAGGCGATGCGCGCGGCCGGTCTGCGCGCCGGCGATGAGGTGGCTGTGCGCTCGCTCGGCGATGGCGAGGTCGTGATTGCGACGCGGGGTTCACGCGTGCGACGTCATGCGGGGATCGCGACTGGGATCTACAAGGTTGGCGAGCTCGATCGGCTGCGCGACGAGTGGAAGCGCTGATCCTCGACGCGAGTGTCCTGATCGGCCTGCTTGACGCCGCCGATCCTCACCACACTCGCTCTATAGAGGACGTAGAAGCAGTAGACAGAGAAGGTCGAACGCCGCTCGCTCCCGCGAGCGCTTACAGCGAGGCGCTGGTCGCGTTCGCGCGTGCCGGGCGCATTGGCGAGGCGCGCGATGCGATCGCCGCGATGGGCATCGCGGTCACCCCTCTCACGGCGGCGATTGCCGAGCGCGCCTCCGAGCTCCGTGCCTGCCATCAGCGCTTGCGTCTACCAGACGCGATCATCCTTGCCACCGCTCGCGAGCTCGGCGGTGAGCTTCTGAGCTACGATCGCGGTCTCGCTCAGATAGCCCGCAAGCACAGCTCACAGGACTGAGTTACGCGGCGAGCTCGACCAGCCGATGCGCTAGCTCGCCGGGCCGAGAGAGCATCGGCAAGTGACCTCCGGCCAGCTCATCGATCTCGAGGCCGAGGCGATCGCGCGCGAGGCGACGTTGGAAGTCACGCGGAAAGAGCCGATCGTCGCGCGGCACGAGTACCCGCGTCGGCGCGTCGGGCCAAGCATCCAGCGGCCATGGCTCGGTGAACATCCCCGCTCCCGGGGCGCCCGCGAACTGCTCGTTGGCTCGAGCGACGTCCGGGTCGACGTCGTGGAGGAACATTTCTGCGATCGCATGCTGCCCCCAGCCGCTCATCGGCCCGCGGCGCGCGAGGATGTCGGCGATCGCGTCTTCGTGCCCGGTGTTGGCCCACCATTCGCCGGCGGTCTCTCCGGGGCTCGGGATCATCGGTGCCAGCAGGGTCAGCTGCGATACCGGCATGCGCGCCGCGACCAGCGGGCCGGCGAACGCGCCGAGTGAATGGGCGACGACGATTGGCTCGGCATCGCGCGGCATGGCAGCGACGACGGCATCGGCGTGGTCGCTGGGCGTCGCCTGATGATCGTCCAGGGGAAGCGGCGGCGCAAGGGCTTCGTGGCCGAGACCGCGCAGCGCATCGATCGTCGCGCTGTACACGCGCGGATCGGTTCCCGCGCCGGGGATCAGGACGTACAGCGCCATATGACAGTCTCGCAAACCCCATCTCTTCGGAGATCTGTTTAAAAGCTGTGCTCCGGTGTAGTACATGCTTCAACGGGCGCTAGAGTCTTGTTGTTGTCAAGTGTCATGTGCTCGCATGGAAGGCGGGCGCGCACGCGGGGTTTCGCCGCCGGGACGCGGCCGGGAGATCGAGTGTCCGAACGCCATCGACGAGTCCGCAGCATCGCGCGCGTGCGACTCCGCTTCGCCGCCGACGACCGGCTCGTGTCGCTCGTCCGCCGTGGCGATCCGATGGCGTTCGAGATCCTCTACGATCGCAATGCTCGCGAGTTGCTGTCGTTCTGTCGCCACATGCTCGGTTCGCAGCACGACGCCGAGGATGCAGTCCAGTCGACCTTCGCCTCCGCCTACAGGGCGCTCGTGGCGGACGACCGCGAGATAGATCTGCGGCCGTGGCTGTTCGCGATCGCGCGCAACGCCTGTCTCAGCATCCTGCGTCAGCGTCGCCCGACCGCCGAGGCGATCGGCACGATCGCACAACGCGCGGATCCCGCAGCGCAGGTCCAGCAGCGCGACGAGCTTCGTCAGGCGCTCACCAGCCTGCTCGAGCTGCCGCAGCGCCAGCGCGCCGCGCTGATCCTCGCCGAGCTGCACGGGCTCAGCCATTCTGAGATCGGGGCCGTGCTCGAAGTCCGGCCTGAGCAGGTCAAGTCCTATGTCTACCAGGCCCGATCGAGCCTGATTTCCGAGCGCAACGCCCGGGACGCGGATTGCCGCGAGATCCGTGAACAGCTTGCCACCGCTCGCGGTCCCGCGCTCCTGAAGAGCAACCTTCGTCGCCACGTCCGCACCTGCGCCGGCTGTCGCGCCTACTCGGAAGTGCTCTCACAGCAGCGGCGCACGCTCCGGGTGCTGCTCCCGCTCGCGCCGGCGCTCGCGCTCAAGCGGCGAGCCCTCGAGGCAGCATACGGGCGAGCTGCTGCGACGGATGCCTGGGTGGCTCCCACCAGCGCCGGGGCACCCGCGACCGGGGCGTCTGCAGAACTCCTCGGCGGAGGCGGTTGTGCACTCGCCGTCAAGCTGCTCGCCGGCGTGGCGTGCGTGCTGGTCGCCGGCAGCAGCGTTGGATCGACCTTGCTGCCGCGCCACCCGGGACAGCAAAGCCGCCCCGCCCAAACTTCCCCGGTAAGGCTTGCCCGCCTGCGTCTCACCGCCGTGGTGAAGCCTGCCAACTCTGCCGAGCGCCCGACCGGCGATCCGCGGCCCCACACAGGCGCCGCCGAAGGTGTGGTCGCCGGGGGCGTCGCTGGCCGCACCCCTGCTGCCTTGATAGATCAGCAGCGCTCAGCCGCAGCCGTAGTCTCCGATGGCGGTGGGCAGGCGAGTCTCTCCAACCCATCCCCTGCCCACCGGATAAGTGACGAAGACCGCGGCAGCTCGAAAGGCAACGAAGCGCACGGCGCCGGTAAGAGCGAACTGCCGCATGGCAAGAGCGAAGAACCGCATGGCGCCGGCAACGCCGAACAACCGCACGGCAACCGCGACGAAGTCCACGGCAAGAGCGAAGCAGTCCACGGCAGCAGCGAAGAGCCGCATGGCACAGACGAAGCGCACGGCGCCGGCAAGGCCGACGAGCCGCACGGCAAGGCCGAAGAACTGCATGGCAACAGCGAAGAAGTCCACGGCAACAGTGAACAGCTCCACGGCAACAGTGAACAGCTCCACGGCAACAGCGAACAGCCGCACGGCAACGGCGCCGGCAAGTAACCGCGTGTCATAGATCGCGAGCACCGGCGCGTAGCGATCACACACACGCCACGTAGATGTCGACGAGGCGTCGCCCTCCCGGAACGCATCTTCGCGCTCCCCACCCAACCTCGCCGACGGTCTCGCGTTAACAGAGGAAAAGGCGAACAGAAGGAGAGGAAGCAATGCGAACCAGGTTTGCAGGTCTGTCTGTACTCGCAGCACTGATCGCGCCGTTGGCCACGATGGGGGTTTCGGCGGCCCCTGCGAGCGCCATCACAGGAACCACCTGTAGCGCGAACCACGGCACGCTCAAGCTGTCGCCTGGGCTCGATGAATCGGCGCACGTGCAGAACATCTCGATCAAGGGCATGCTTTCCGGCTGCACGGGTACGGTCACTGCAGGCAGCTACGTCGCGCACCTGAAGACCACCAACCCGGTGACGTGCGCCGCATTGGCGAGCGAAGGCGAAGCGGCGACAGGATCGATCGTCATCAAGTGGTCGCCGAAAGGTCAGGGCAACTCGAGCGGGACGCTCAGCGTGCCGCTAAGCGGATTGGCCGGCGTGAGCATGTCCGGGACGTTGAACCAGGGACCGTTCGCAACGCTCGGCATCTCCGGGACGGTGTCGCAGTCGTTCCAAGGCACATGTAGCGGCGGCAAAGGCAAGAAGAAGGCCAAGAAGGTCAAGAATGGATCTTTCACAGGCTCGCCGGTGGAAATCGCCTGAATACGCCGGCGTGGGGGGAGGTCATGGCGAGAACAGGCCTCCCCCTCGCCTCACCGCGGCGGGCTAACTAACCCCGGCCTGTCGCCGCGCGTTGGCGAATGGTCAGCGTTCCTTCCGTACGGAGGGTCGGAGCCCGGCGATGTCGGGCTCCGAGCGTTGGCAGACGCCTCGCGACGATAGTTATGGGCAGTCTCAGCAGGTCACCGGGCGAGTGGCCCTGCGCTCACTGGCGTGGTGGTCGCTGTCTGGAGACGGCGAGCACCCCCCGCACTCGTCGGCGCGCTCGGTCGTAGGCGCCGCCCAGCTTCCATAGGCGAGATGCATAGATGCGGTGCAGGCGCGTCGCTGTATCGTCGTGCCTGGCGCGCTCGACGTTGAGCTGTTGCTGTGCCTCGTCCAGCTCGATGCGTATCGAGCTCAGCTCGGTTTGCATGATCTGGGCTTCGGCACGAGCGCCGTCCATCTCGTCGGCGAGAGCGGCCCGCTCGATCCCGAGGAGTGGGTCGAGGCCGCCGTTCATCCATTCCATCAGCAGCCAGTCTGTGCCCTGCGTGAGCGCCAGGGTCATCAGCAGGCGCGTCGCCGCCAGGTCGCGAGTGCCGTCGTCGCGGACCAGCTCGGGGATCATCGCGAACACATCCACACCGGGGACGCCCAGCAGCAGGCCATGCGCATCGTAGAAATGTGCAGCCGCGGAGATGAAGCGCGCGAGGAGCGCGCGAGCGGCCAGGTCTCGAGCACCCCATGGCTTGTGCACTGCGTGGTGGAGGACGAGCGCGTGACGGGAGCGACGAAAGCAGTCCGGCCGGGCGTTTGCGACCCTGAAGCTCCAATCGATGTCCTCGTAGTACGAGGACATACCCGGATCGATTGGGAACTCCGTGTACAGGCTCCTCCTCACCAGATGCGCGGTCCCCGGGATCCAGTCGCACGGTCCCGACTCCGGTATGTCGGGATCATCAAATCGGAGTCCCGACGAAGCCAGCGTGAAGCTGACGATCTCCTCTGACTGCTCGAACCAGCCGCCCGAGTGCGATATCCGTCCGTCGGGTGTCACGACTGTCGCGGTCACGCCACCGGCCTCGGGGTGCGCGTCGAGCTCGAACACGAGGTGCTCGAGTGCTCCGTGGAGCAGCTCCGCGTCATCGTCCAGGAACAGGACCATCTCGCTGTCGATCAGCTCGAGCGCCCGCCGGCGTCCTTCCGTGCGGCCGAGGTTGCGCTCGCTCAGTACCAGGCGGATCTGTGGATGCTCGTCACAGGCGCCGGTCAGGTTCTCGCGGGTCCGAGATGTGGAGTTGTTGTCGATCACCAGCACATCCACCGGGATGTCGGGCGACTCGATCAGTGACCAAAGGGCACCCAGAGCGAGCTCGGGCTTGTCGTGGGTGATAATCACTGCTGTCACACGTGGGACACCTGTCGAGCTGCGCAAGCTCCCGAGCTCCGACGGCGGATGGGCTTGCGCGCGGGAGCCCAGCGACTCGCGCAGTACGTTTGCATCGCCTGAGCACGGGGCTGGCGCGAGGCGGGCAGGCATCTTTGGACGGCGAACCGGCGCCAGCCTGCGAACCGGGAAATCTCCGAGGGCGTACTCGGCGATCGCGGGCACCTTGAAGTAGCTGCCCGAAGCGAACCCGACGTCCTTGCCCAGCAGCGCCGCGGCGATCATCACATGCGCACGATCCGTTTGAACCGAAGCGTGGCGCGAGATCGTACGCAGCCAGCGCTCGAGCGTCCCCGCGGTGATGGAGATGTCGTCGTTGTCCGAGGGAGGCGGTCGTTCGCCGGCGGACTCGTCGTCCGTGCGAAAGGCATGGAGGACGCCCGAGCCGGTCTGTTGGTACGGCTCTAGGTCGAAGAAGAAGCTCGTGTCGTGGGCGAGCCGGGCGTTGCAGATAGATTCGATTTGCCGGTAGGACTCCAGCTCGCGGGCGAACACCACCGCCTGTGTGCGTTCGAGTGCCTGCCGCACGACGTCGACCGAGGTGTCGAGACTGCTCGGCATGAGGATCACTCGCTCGAACCGGAGCTCTGCGACCGCCAGCACATATGGCATCAGCTGGTGAAAGGAGTGGCAAAAGGCGCCCCCGCCACAGATCAGCGCGGTGTGCCCGTTCGCCCCCGACAGCTCCTCCACGCTGACCTCACGGAATGGGCGACCGCTCAGGAGCTCGCGGGCGCCTGCCCATATCAGCTCGTCGCCGAAGTTCCCGTGACCTCGGACGAACACGAGATCGTCTGGCTCGCCGATTGCCTGCATGATCTCCCGCCGGCTGCGCTCGACGTGCTCGACATGCCCACGTGGGAGCATCGTAGGCACGCCGTCAGCCATGGTCTTCAGGTTAACGGCCGTCACGCGGCGTAGAACAGAACGCCGATCACGACGTACAGCGCGAGCAGCTGAAAGCCCTCGAACCACGTCGACTCGCCGTCTGACACGAGCGCCGTGGCCGCCAGCCCGGCGGCAAGCAGGGCCGCGATCTCGTACACGTTGAACACGAGTGCCATCGGTGACGGGCCGATCGCGAACGACAGCAGCACCAGCACGGGCGCGACGAACAGGCCGACCTGGGCGCCGGAGCCGACAGCGATGTTGACCGCCAGGTCCATCTTGTCCTTGGCCGCGGCCGCGACCGCGACGTAGTGCTCGGCCGCGTTGCCGACGATCGCGACCACGAACGCGCCGACGAAGAACTGCGACAGGCCGAGATCGTGCGAGGCGTGCTCGATCGAGCCGACCAGCACCTCGCTCATCGCCGCCACGAGGATCCCGGCCGCGGCGAGCGTGCCGACCGATCGGCGCACCGACCAGGCGTCCTCTGAGTCGGCCTCGCCGCCGACGGGGTTGAACAGGTCACGGTGCGTGCTCAGCGAGAAGTACAGCCCGGCGATGTACGTGGCGATCAGGACGAGCGCGACGGCGATCGAGACGTGGTTCAGGTCGGCTCCGTAGGAGCGGCGAACGTCGGACACCGAGGGCAGGCTGACGTGGTGTGCCAGCTGCAGCAGCGACGGCAGCGCGAGCGCGATCACGGTCAGCAGCAGCATCCCCGCCTGGGTCTGTGCGGCGGTGCGGTCGAAGGTCTGGCGTGTGCGCTTCCAGCCGCCGGCGAGCATCGCCGCGCCGAGCACCAACAGCGCGTTGCCGATGATCGAGCCGACGAGCGAGGCCTTGACGACCTCCTGCAGTCCGTCGCTTAGTGCGAAGATCGCGATGATCAGCTCGGGGGCGTTGCCGAACGTGACGTTCACCAGCCCACCGACACCAGGTCCGGCGCGTGCGGCGAGCTGCTCGGTGGCGTCACCCATGAGCGCCGCCGCGGGCACCATTCCGAGCGCCGAGCTGGCGAACACGAGCAGGCTCGATGCGCCCGCGAGATCGAGCAGCAGCGCAACCGGGATCAGGACGCTCAGGCTGTACACGGGCCTCATCCAGGGACAGGCTAGGCCCCCGGACGGCGTTCCGCGCGAGCGCACGCCACGTCCAGGTCGCTCAGAATGAGCTGATGGAGCCGGTCGCTCAGAATGAGCCGATGGAGCCGCAAGTCAGGGTCAGCGACCGGATCGAGCAATGGCTCGGCGACGACAGCCAGCCGAAGACGCTCGGCGCTCTGATCGACGTGTTCGGGGAAGGGAGCTTCGCGGTCGTGTTCGTGTTGCTGATGTCGCTGCCTGCGCTGCCACTTCCGACCGGCGGCGTGACCCACGTGCTCGAGCTCGTGACGATGCTGCTCGCACTGGAGCTGCTCGTCGGCCGTCGCCGGGTGTGGCTTCCCGCGCGCTGGAAGCGCCTCGAGCTGACGAGCGCCTCGCGCCAGAAGTTCGTGACCATGTTGCTCTCGCGGATCCGCTGGCTCGAGCGGTTCTCGCGTCCGCGCGGGCAGCGCCTGCTGTCGCACCGGCTCGCAGGGATCGTGTTCGGGGCGGTCGTGTTCGTGCTCACGCTGACGGCGTTCCTGGCGCCGCCGTTCTCCGGACTCGACACGCTGCCGTCGATCGGCGTCGTCGTGCTGGCGCTCGGCGTGTTGATGCGAGACATCGTGCTCGCCGCGATCGGGATCCTCGTTGGCGCGGCCGGTGTCGTGACCGTCGTCGTGCTCGGCAGCGTTGCGGTCAACGGTGTGAAACGGATCGTCTAGGCAGCACGCCGATGATGGGGTCAGCGCCCCATTCTCCTACGGCCAGGTTCGTGCGAGCGTGTCGTACACGAACCCGAATGATGAAGGCCGAACGAAGGAGGACCGATGCTTAACATCACACAAGCGCTCGAACCACAATCGCTCGAACCCGATGGCAGCGATTGGACCGCTGTCGGTGATCCGATTGACGATCCAGCGAGCCGTCAGATCCGCATCCTGGTGGTGGACGATCATCCTGCCGTTCGGTCTGGGCTGGTGCAGCTGCTCGAGCAGCAGCCGGATCTGAGCGTGGAGGCGGTGTGCATCAACGCTGAGGGCGCAGTCGCACAGGCTGACGCCGGCGGGATAGACGTTGCGGTCGTCGACTATCACCTCGGCGGTCGAAACGGCCTGTGGGTGACTCGCAAGCTCAAGCGGCTGCCGCAGCCGCCCCGCGTGATCATCTATTCGGCGTTCGCAAACGACCATCTTGCGGCGTGCTGCGCCGTTGCGGGGGCGGATGCTGTGCTGAACAAGGGTGGCCTCGGCTCCGAGCTCTCTGACGCTGTCCGTGCGGTCGCGCAGGGGAGGCGGCTGCTGCCGAGGGTGTCTCAGCCGCTGGCGGACATGCTGCGTCGCAGGCTGGGCGATGCCGAGCAGCCGTTGTTCGGGATGCTGCTGGCCGGCATACCGCGCGTCGAGATCGAGCAGACATTGGGCATCTCGCCACGTGAGCGCGACTCCCGTGAGGGCTCGATGCTGCGCAAGCTCGAGGTGCTGCCCGGCGAGGCATGAGCCGAAATTGTCGGCGCGAGCGCCCGACCAACCCACACCGGGCGCCCGCCGACCCAGTCCACACACGAAATTAAGGAGAACACCATGGCGAGGATCCTCGTTATTGCCGACATGCCGCGACGAGTCAACATTGACGCTCCCGTGCTGATGGACGAGGAGGTGAAGCCAGATCATCTTGCCGACGAGCATGGCTCGAAGCAGATCATTGAGCGTGTCGCCTGGGCAGTCCTTGACGCTCAGGACGTGGCGAAATCGTGCGCCCTTTGAGGCACGGAGAAGTCGCGCGCGCGGCGCGTCTTGCCGCAACAATGTTGCGATGAGCCGATCGCTGGATCACCGTCCCCGCGATCACCGCTCTCGTCCGATTGGCCGAGGTCGTTACCGGCCGCTGCTCGAGCGGGTCGTGGTGGCGAACGCCCTGCTGCTGCTCGCTGCGTGCATGCTGACGGTCCTGATCATCGCGCCGCGCAAGTTCTCGTCGGTCGCCATGGACGAGGCTTTCCTGCTCGTCGGCGCACTTGCGCTGGTGACGCTGATCAACGTGGTCGTGGTGCACCGCTTCATCGCCCCGCTGCAGGCGTTGACCGCATTGGCGAGGCGGGTCGACCTGGCCAAGCCCGGGCAGCGGATACCGGACGCGCGGCCGACGTCGGAGGCGGGCGAGCTGGCGCTGACGTTCAACGAGATGCTCGAGCGGCTCGAGCAGGAGCGCCGCGAGGCGACTCGTAGGATCCTCGCGGCGCACGAGTCCGAGCGCTTGCGAATCGCTCAGGAACTGCACGACGAGGTCGGCCAGACGCTGACCGCGGTGCTGCTTCAGCTGAGCCGCCTGCACGAGCGCCTGCCGGCGGATCTGAGCGGTGAACTGGATGACGTGCAGGACGCGGCGCGCACGAGCCTCGAGGATGTCAGGCGAATCGCGACCGACCTACGCCCGGAGATGCTCAAGGATCTCGGGCTGGCGAGCGCACTGACGGCGTTGAGCGATGGGTTCGGCCGCCGTGTAGGTCTGCGTGTGGAGAGGCAGATCCAGACGCCGATACCACCACTGAGCGATGAAGCCGAGCTGGTCGTGTATCGGGTTGCTCAGGAGGCTTTGACGAACGTGGCGCGCCACGCGGGCTCCGACACGGCCGAGCTGACGGTCGCGCGTGCGGCGGATCAGCTCACGCTGGTCGTCCGAGACCACGGTCGCGGCCTGCCCAACGGGTATGCGGCCGACGGCAACGGGATGCGCGGGATGGAGGAGCGCGCAGGGTTGATCGGCGCGAACCTGAGGGTCCAACGGCCGGAGGACGGCGCCGGGACCGAACTGCGTCTCGAGCTGCCACTCGACGGTGATCTGTGCCGGGCCTGACGATCAGGATTCTGCTCGCTGACGACCACGGTCTCGTGCGACGTGGGCTGCGGCTGATCCTCGAGGCACAGCCCGACCTGCAGGTGGTCGCCGAAGCAGACGACGGCGCGGAGGCCGTAAAGCTCGCGCTGAGCACGGACATCGATCTGGCGATATTGGATATCTCGATGCCCCGCATGACGGGACTTCAGGCGACCAGGGAGCTGCAGCGGCGCCGACCGGAGGTGCGCGTGCTGATCCTCTCGATGCACGAGAACGAGCAGTATCTGTATGAGGCGCTCCGCGCGGGGGCTTCGGGCTACGTGGTCAAGCGGGTCGCCGACCGCGATCTGGTCGAGGCGTGCCGCGCGACGATGCGGGGCGAGCCCTTTCTGTATCCGGGTGCGGTTACGACGTTGATCAACGACTATCTGCGGCGCGCGCACGACGGGGAGCAGCCGCGCGATCCGCTCACGCCGCGGGAGACGGAAGTGATCAAGCTGGTCGCGGAGAGCTACACCAACCGCCAGATCGCACAGGAGCTCGTGATCAGCGAGAAGACGGTCGACCGCCACCGCGCGAACATCCTCGAGAAGCTCGGCATGCGCGACCGCGTCGAGCTGACGCGTTACGCGATCCGCAACGGTCTCGTGGAGGCGTAGACGCGACCGCGCATGCCGGCCGGGCCTAGCTCGCCTACTGCCGGCCGGGCAGCTCGCCGATGCAGGCCGCTTACGCGGCGCTTGTCGTCGGCTCCTGGTCGTCTTCAGCGCTGCTCATCGGCCCGAATTCGTTGCGCAGGAACAGGTAGGCGATCCCGCCGCCGATCAGCGGTACGAGGTAACCGATCGCCTGGTAGAGCACGACGGCGGCGACTGCCTCGTTGTGGTTGATGCCGAACACGATGAGCATTCCGGCCATTCCGGTGACGGCCCCAAGATTCGCCGGCAGCGGGATCGAGCCCGCGAGCCCGCCGATTAGGTAACACATCGACACCACGGCGAAACTCGGAACGGGGTGCGCGTCGATCGCGACGAACGCCCCCTGCAGCACGAGCATGTCGAAGCCGAGGTAGGCGATCGCACCGAGCACGATCCGTGTGCTGCCGCGGTGTCGCAGCATGTTCTTGGTGTTTTCGACGGCGCCCGCGAGCGCGGTCACACCCATCGCGATCTTCGGTCGTCTCTCGTGCAGGTGCGCGGCGAGGCGCTCGGCGCGGCGGGCGATGAACAGCGCGAGCGCGAGCGCGACCACGACGACCGCCGCGGGCAGCAGCGTGAGGGCCGCGTTGGTCTCACCGCTGAACAGCCCGAGCCACAGCCCGAGGCCGAAGAACACGATCGCCAGGGCGTCGACGGTGGTGTTAAGGAACATCAGCGTGAACTGACGCTCGGCGACGCGATCCATCGAGAGTCCCAGCCGGTGCAGCATCCAAGCGCCGACGCCCATGCTGCCGAGCGTCCCGCCTGGGACGATCATGCCGCCCCCGAGCTGCGCCCAGGCGACGCGCGCGCCGAGGTGCTTGCCGCGGTCTCCCTCTGCGAGCAGGTCTTCGGGATCGAGGATCCCGCGCCATGAGACCACGTAGCCGATCTCCGAGCACGTCTCGACGGCCATCGCCCCGATCACCCAGCTCAGCTCCACGTTTTTCAGGTCCTGCAGCGCCTTCTCGAAACCTGGGATCAGCTTCAGGAACAGGTACGCGAAGGCGAGGAACCCAACCAGCCTGAGTGCCCTCCTGGTCAGGTGGGCGCGGGCTTCGCGCAGCAGGCGTCGCGTGCGTCGCAGCCGCTCGCGCTTGGGCTCTTGGGTGGAGGTGCTTGAGCTGGACATGGGCCTACGTTCTACATCCGCGCCCGCTTTCCCGTCTACCGTGTGGTCTTCTATAATGCTTGCTGGCAAGCAAATAAATTAGGAGGGATCGCGCTCGGATGGCAGGAGCAAGTGTCGAGGAGTCCGCGGCTCGCGGGATACTGGAGGCGGAGGCGGAGGCGACCGCGCGGCTGCGCGCGGTCGTGGGCAGACTCGCTCGGCGCCTGCGCCCGACGCTCGCCGGCTCGGGCCTGACCCCGTCGCAGATCTCGGTCCTGTTCACCGTCGTCAGGCAGGGGCCGATCAGGCTTTCGCAGCTGGCGGAGATCGAGAGCGTGAACCCGACGATGCTCTCGCGGATCGCGGCGAACCTGAGCGACGCCGGCCTGATCGTGCGCGTCGCGGACCCCGGCGATCGCCGTTCCGCGTTCGTGCAGGCAACGGCGGCCGGCCGGCGGATGCGCGAGCGGATTCACCGCGAGCGCACACAGGCGCTGGGCGTCCACGTCGACGAGCTGACGGACAACCAGCGCGAGGCTCTGTGGAACGCGCTGCCGGTGCTCGAGGAGCTCGCCGGCCGGCTGCCGGGCACACGCCGATGACGCGCCTGATCGGCGTCGGCCGTGTCACGTTCGCGGCGCTCGCGATCCCCAACTACCGCCGCTACATCGCGGGCCAGTCGGTGTCGCTGACCGGCACGTGGATGCAGATGGCGGCGCAGTCGTGGCTGGTTTTGACGATCACCGGCTCCGCGACCACGCTCGGGGTGATCGTCGCCCTGCAGACGCTGCCGGTGCTGCTGCTCGGCCCGTACGGAGGGGTGGTCGCCGACCGGGTCGACAAGCGCCGGCTGATAGTCGCGCTGCAGATCGCGATGGGCGTGCAGGCGCTGGCGCTGGGCGTGCTGACGGTGACCGGCGCGGTGCAACTGTGGGAGATCGGCGCGCTGGCGGCGCTGCTGGGTCTGAACAACGCTTTCGAGAACCCGGCCCGCCAGTCGTTCATGCTGGAGCTGGTCGGGCCGGAGAGCCTGCGCAACGCGGTCACGCTCAACTCGGTGATGGTCAACGTCGCGCGCGTGCTCGGCCCGGCGATCGCGGGCGTGATGATCGCGACCGTCGGCGAGGGCGTGTGCTTCCTGGCGAACGCCGCGAGCTTCCTCGCCGTGGTCGCGTCGCTGATGACGCTCGACCGGGCGGCGATCGCGCCGAGCCCGCCGAGTGGGCGCGAGCCGGGACAGCTGCGCGAGGGCCTGAGCTACGTCAGGCGCACGCCCGAGCTGGGAGTGCCGCTGCTGATGATGGCGCTGGCTGGCTGTCTGGCGTATGAGTTCCAGGTGACGCTGCCGGTGATGGCACGCCAGGGGCTGCACGTGGGTGCGGCGGGCTTCGGCTTCATGACCGCCGCGATGGGCGTCGGCGCGGTCGTCGGCGGACTGGTCGTGGCCGCCAAGGGCAGGACCGGCCTACCGACGCTTGTGATCGCCGCGGCGGCGTTCGGCGTGCTGCTGCTGTTGGCCGGGCTGGCCCCGAACCTCCCGGTCGAGCTCGTCGCGCTGGCGTTCGCCGGCGGTGCGAGCATCTCGTTCATGTCGAGCGCCAACTCCACGCTGCAGCTCGGCGCCGCTCCGAGCATGCGCGGTCGCGTGATGGCACTGTGGTTCGTCGCCTTCCAGGGCTCCACCCCGATCGGCGGTCCGCTCGTCGGCTGGGTGATGGCACAGGCCGGCGCGCGCGCGGGACTCGGCCTCGGCGGGGTCACGTGCCTGGTCGTCGCCGCCGGCGGCCTACTCGCGCTGCGTCGCGGCGAGGCGAGTAGAGTCGCACCGATGATCGGAATCCCGGCGTCGGCTACCGAAGCGCCGCGATGAGCGCGACATCCCAGTCGGGCGGCGCCTTCTGGGTTGCAGCGCTCGCCCCGTACGCGCGGCCGCGCCTGGGACGCAGCCTGCTCGATCTTGCGACCTCGGTGCTGCCGTACCTGTTGCTGTCGGTCCTGATGTACCTGTCGCTCGAGGTCTCCTACCTGCTGACGCTCGCGCTCGCGATTCCCACGGCGGGCTTCCTCGTGCGCACGTTTATCCTCTTCCACGACTGCTCTCACGGTTCGCTGCTGGCGTCCAAGCGCGCCAACATGTGGCTAGGTACGGTGCTGGGGCTGCTCGTGTACTCGCCCTTTCTGCGCTGGCGCCATGACCACGCCATCCACCACGCCACATCGGGCGACCTGGACCGGCGCGGCGGTGGAGACGTGCGCACGCTGACGGTCAGCGAATATCTCGCGCTGCCCCCGCGTGCACGGCTCGGATACCGCCTGTTTCGCAATCCGATCGTGATGTTCGGGATCGGTCCGATCGTCTCGCTGCTCGTCGGACCGCGGATCGTCGCGCGCTCAGCGCGCCCGCGCATGCGCCGCAGCGTGATCGGCACGAACATCGCGCTCGCCGTGCTGATCGGGCTGCTGTGCTGGCTGATCGGCTGGCGCGAGTACCTGCTGATCCAGGCGCCCACCGTGCTGCTGGCCGGGTCAGCCGGCATCTGGCTGTTCTACGTCCAGCACCAGTTCGAGGACGCGTACTGGGAGAGCGCGGACGGCTGGAGCTATGCCGATGCGGCGCTGCGGGGCAGCTCCTACCTGAAGCTGCCGAAGGTGCTGCAGTTCTTCTCCGGGAACATCGGCCTGCACCACGTTCACCATCTGAGCGCGCGCATCCCCAACTACAACCTGCAGCGCGCTCACGACGAGAACCCGATCTTCCACGAGGTGCCGATGCTCTCGCTCCGAGACGGATTGCGCGCTGTGCGCCTGAAGCTGTGGGATGAGGATCGCGGGCGCCTGGTTACGTTCGCGGAGGCACACGAGGGCCAGCGCGCGTTTGCTGGCTGATTTTTCACCTGCAAGTGCTCCGGCGCGTGCGGCGACGTGCCACTCGGCGCGCTAACCTGAATACATGATCACGCAGGCAGATCGCGCCGCGGAGAAGCGGCGCGTAAAGCTGGAGGACGTCCAGCGCCAGGTCAAAGAAGGGTCGCTCACGATCCGCAAGATGACGGCGGAGGAGCGCAAACGCTACCCGCCGAAGCCGTCGAAGACGGCGCGCAAGTGACACGCTTCTTTGGCGACCGGGTCTTGCTGTGAGTGTGACCGTGGCGGACGACGATGCGATTCGCGCCGTGGTGAAGCGGCTCGCCCGCCCGCATCCGTCCGGCGGGGATGTGGTCGAGCGCTCGATGATCCTCGCCGAGGGCGGCGACTTCGCTGCCCTGATCACCTGGATCACCGCGCACGCCGGGGTGCCCGATGCGAGCACGGCCGCCGCACCGAAACAGGGTCTGCATGGTCTGTACGGCTCGCGCGTTGGCGGCAATGCAGCGGCGGCCGCTCGACCGCCGCTGCGCTACGTCCTGCCGGCGGGCGTGCTCTCCTAGCGCTGCTCGCCTCGCTCTCGCCGAGCGCGGCACGGTGAGCTGGTCCGGACGATGAGCTTTGGGGTTCTGGCGCTGATCGCGCTGGCCGGGCTCGGAGGTCCACTGCTGGGGCTGTTCGGGCGCAGCTTCATCCCGGTGGTGGTCGGCGAGATTCTCGCCGGCATCCTCGTCGGGCCCGAAGTGCTCGCCGCGGTCGACCCCGCGAACGCCACGGTCATCGTGCTCGGGGAAATCGGGTTCGCGATGCTGATGTTCACCGTCGGCATGCACCTGCCGCTGCGCGATCGGCGGCTCGCGCAATCCGCACGCACGGGCGGCCTGCTGGCGGCGCTCGTGTGCCTGCTGGCAATCCCCGCGGGCCTGCTCGCGGCGAGCATCGCCGGGACCGGTCACGCCGCCGTGTACGCGGTCGTGCTGGCATCCGGCTCGGTCGCCGTGCTGCTGCCCGCCGTCACGGAGTCTGGCCTCGCCGGCGCTGAGGTGCTGAGCGTGATGGCGCAGGTGACGATCGCCGACATCCTCACGATCCTGTCGGTGCCGATCGTGCTGCAGCCCTCGCGCGTCGGCCACGTGGTGCTCGGCGGGGTCTTGGTGCTGGCCGCCGCCGTCCTGCTGCTCGCGGGTGCTCGGCTGCTCGGCGAGCGCGCGTGGGTTCAGCGCGCGCGCAAGCTGAGCAAGCAACGCTCCTGGGCGCTCGACCTGCGCCTGTCGCTGATCGTGCTGTTCCTGCTCGCCTGGATCGCCCGCAAGGGCGGCACGAGCATCCTCGTGGCCGGCTTCGGGGCCGGCGTGATGGTCGCCGCGATCGGCGGTCCCAAACGCCTCTCGACTCAGGTGCGGGGGATCGCGGACGGGTTCTTCGTGCCGCTGTACTTCGTCGTGCTCGGCGCACAGCTGGACCTCGCCGGGCTCATCAGCGATCCCACGATGCTCGTGCTCGCGGGTGCGCTGGCGGCGCTCAACGTCGCGATTCACCTGCTGGCCGCCGCGCTGCTGCACCGCGGGGTCGCCGGCGCCCTGGCGGCTACCGCGCAGCTCGGGGTGCCGGCGGCCGTCGCCTCGCTCGGCCTCGCCGCACACCTGCTCTCGCCGGTGATCGCGACGGCGATCGTGGCCTCGGCGCTGATCAGCCTCGCGGTCTGCACCGTCGGCGTCGACATGCTCACGCGCTCATCCGCCACAGAAGCCTCGCAGCAGGCCTCGCCGGCGGCTGCTCCCTGAGCGCGCTCAGGCGACCGCGACCGGCGGCGCCTCGCTGAGCGCTCAGGCGACCGCGACCGGCGGCGCCTCGAGCGGCGCCGCGACGCCGCCCGCGGCGTAGGCCTCGGGTGCGTCGAGTGTCTCGGCCTTCAGCAGCGCCTGGGCGAGGCTCTCAAGCTGGTCGCGATGCTCTTCCAGCAGTTGCGCGACCTCCTGGTGAAAGCCCTCGACGATCGTGCGCACCTCCTCGTCGACGATCCGCTGCGTCTCCTGCGAGGTTTCGCTGATGCCTCCCAGCAGCGCGCCCTGGTTCTCCTCGCCGAGCACCGCGACGGGACCGATCGTCGCGCTCATGCCCCAGCGTCCGACCATCTGGCGCGCGATCTGCGTCAGCTGCTGGATGTCGGACTCGGCGCCTGTGGTGATCGTGCCGTACACGACCTCCTCGGCCACGCGCCCGCCGAGCGCAACCTTGATCTTCGCCTGCAGATCCTCCAGCGAGTAGGACACGCGGTCGCTGTCCGGCGTCGACAGCGTGACTCCCAATGCCATGCCGCGGGGGATGATCGAGACCTTGCGCACCGGATCGGCGCCCGGCGTGAGCATTCCCACCAGTGCGTGTCCCGACTCGTGGTAGGCCGTGCGCTCGCGGTCGGCCGGTGCCAGCAGAATGCCGCGCGGTGCGCCGAGCATGATCTTCTCCAACGAGTCGGTGAAGTCGCTCATCTTCACCTTCGCGTGTTCGCGGCGCGCCGCCAACAGCGCCGCCTCGTTCGCGAGGTTAGCGAGGTCGGCGCCGACCATCCCGGGCGTGCTCGAGGCAAGCGCATCGAGGTCGACGTCCTCGTCGAGCGGGATCGAGCGCGTGTGGACCGTGAGGATTTCGGTGCGTCCTTTGCGGTCGGGCGCCTGCACGGTCACCCGCCGATCGAAGCGTCCGGGTCGCAGCAGCGCTGGGTCGAGTACGTCCGGGCGGTTGGTGGCGGCCAGCACGACGACTGCCTCCGAGGACTCGAAGCCATCGATCTCGGTCAGGATCTGGTCGAGCGTCTGCTCGCGCTCGTCGTTTGACCCGCTGACCGACACCGAGCCCTGGCGCGAGCGCCCGATCGCGTCGAGCTCGTCGATGAAGATGATCGCCGGCGCGGCCTCCTTTGCCTTGGCGAACAGATCTCGCACACGCGAGGCGCCGACGCCGACGATCGCCTCGATGAACTCGGAGGCGGAGATCGAGAAGAACGCCGCGTGGGCCTCGCCGGCGACGGCGCGAGCGAGCAGCGTCTTACCGGTGCCGGGTGCGCCGGACAGCAGCACGCCGTGCGGCATGCGCCCGCCGAGGCGCCCGTAGCGCTCGGGATTGCGCAGGAAGTCGACGATCTCCGACAGCTCGGCCTTGGCCTCGTCGATGCCGGCGACGTCATCGAACGTCACCTGGATCTTCGCGGGGTCCACGCGCCGCGCCTGGGAGCGTCCGAAGTTGCCCAGCGCACCCATCGCCCCGCCGGCTTTCGCCGCCCGGCGGGCGATCAGCACGAACAGGCCGACGATCAGCAGAGTCGGGCCGAAGCCGAGCAGCAGCTCGGCCAGCAGCGACTGGCTCGTACTGGTCGGTTTCGCGTTGATCTCGACGCCCTTTTCTTTCAGCAGGGCCGACAGCTGCGCGCCGTTCCAGAACGTCGGGATCTGGGTCGCGAACTGCTTCGTCGGCTTCGCCTTCTGATCGCTCGGCGGATAACGCTGCTTAGATTTAAACGTGCCCTGCACGGCGTCGCCCTTGGAGGAGATCGACTTGACCTCGCCGGACTGCACCGACTGCAGGAAGTACGGGTTGAACGACACGGTCACGCGTTTTTCGCCGGTCGAGGGATGCGCGAACAGGACGAGCAGCCAGTTGATCGCGATCAGCACGATCACGAACCACCAGAAGCCGCGCATGCGATGGGGCGGCGGGCCGGTCGGTGTCTGCTCGGGCATGCCTCTGCCGTCCGGCGCCGGCGAGACGTGCCAGCCGCGCTTGTCGCGCGGTAGCGGCGGATGGGTCTCCGAGCGTCCGTCACCCGCGCGATCGTCGCCGGACCGGCCGTCCAGGCGATCGCCGCCGGACCGGCCGTCCAGGCGATCGGGCCGGTCCGGTCCGGCTAGTTGGCCGGGCCCGGTGGGTGGTTCGTCTGCCACGGGCCCCATGCTACGCCTCGTCGTTGTCCGCGCCGCGCTTGTCCCCGCAGTGGACACGTTCCCCGCTGGGGCGTCGCGCCCTTTCCCGCCGAGGCGCCGTGCTCCCTCTACGCTAGGGGCGATGACGATGTTCGCCAACGTGCTCGTGGGGGTCGACGGCAGCGCCAACGGGCGCGACGCGATCGCGCTCGCCGCGAAGCTGACCGCGCTGGATGGAAGGTTGACGCTCGCCCACGTGCGCGCCGGCGAGCTGAATCCGGTGCACGCGGTCGCCCCCGGTATGGTCGGCGATGAGCGTGACGCCTCTCAGGCGCTGCTGGAGGGGGAGCGCGCGGCGATCGATGGCGCCGATGATGCGGTGGAGCTGGTCAGCGTGGTGGCTGTCAAGCCGGGCGCCGGTCTGCACAAGCAGGCTGAGGAGCAGGGCGCCGACCTGCTCGTCGTCGGGACCTCCAGCCGCGGCGCGCTCGGCCGCGCGATGCTCGGCAACGACACGCGCGCAGCGCTCAACGGCGCACCCTGTGCGGTCGCGATCGCAGCCCGCGGGTACGCCGCGAGGACAGTGCCGATCGTCACCGTGGGCGTCGCCTACAACGGCTCGCCGGAGAGTGAGGCGGCGCTCGCGCAGGCCAGGCAGGTGGCCGATGCGAGCGGAGCTACCGTCCGTGCGCTGGAAGTGGTCGCGATCCCCTCCTACGCGTTCACGGGGGCGGCTGCGATGAACATCGGCGACACGATCGACGTGATGATCTCCGAGGCCAAGCAGCGCATGGACGCGCTGGCCGGAGTCGAGGGCCTCGCGGTATACGGGATCGCGGGCGAGGAGCTGGCCGCGTTCAGCGACGAGCTCGACATCCTCGTCGTCGGCTCGCGCGGCTATGGCCCGGTGCGCCGCCTGGTGCTCGGCAGCACCTCCGACTATCTCGAGCGCCACGCGCGCTGCTCGCTGCTGGTGCTGCCGCGCGCCGGTGACAGCGATCGTTGAGCGCCACACGCCGACGACAGCGATTGCTGAGCACCGCGCTGCAACGCTAGGCTGCGAGTAGTGCGTCCGACCCCGACAGCACCCTTCGTGGCGGGCGCGCTGATCGCCTCCTACGCAGTTGTCGCAGCCACTGGCTCGCGCCCGGCCGGCGGGACGGTGCTCGCGATCGGCGGTCTCGGCTGCATCTGGGTGTGGCGGCGGCGCCACGGGACGCGGACCGCTTCGAAGCTCGCGGCGGTCGGTCTGGGTGCGTTCGTCATCTCGCACGTGCTCGCACTTGCCGTCGGGGCGTGGCCGTCCGTACTGATCGTCGCGGCGCTCGCCGGCGTGGTCACCTGGATACTCGCCGACGCCGAGCTACAGCCTTCGATTCCTCGCGCGAGCACGTCATGAGGCGGCCCGCGCTGGTGGCCCCGCGCTGTTCGGGAGCGCGATACCTCGGCCTCCGCCTCACCCGCTCTTGAACCGCGAGGCCTCCTCCGAGCCGCCGGTCGCGTTGCCCTCGCTGTAGGCGTGAGCGCCCGCGCCGGCGAGCCCACCGCCATCGACGATCAGGTACTCCTCGCGGATCGGACGCCCGTCGAGGAAGCACTCGAGGATCTCGCGCGTGCCCGCCGCGTAGCGGGCCTGCGCAGACAGGCTCGTGCCGGACGTGTGCGGCGTCATCCCGTGGTGGGGCATCGAGCGCCACGGATGGTCAGCCGGGGCGGGCTGGGGAAACCACACGTCGCCCGCATAGCCGGCCAGCCGGCCGCTCTCGCACGCCGCGGCGACAGCGTCGCGGTCGCAGATCTTGCCGCGCGCGGTGTTGATCAGGTATGAGCCCCGCTTCATCTTCGACAGCAGCTGCGCGTCGAACAGGTTCTCCGTCTCCGGGTGCAGCGGCGCGTTGATCGTCACCACGTCGCAAGCTGCCACGAGTGACTCGACGGTGTCGTGGAAGGTGACGCCCAGCTCCTGCTCGACCTCCGGCGCGAGGCGGTGGCGGTCGGTGTAGTGCAGGCCGACCTCAAACGGCTTCATCCGCCGCAGCACAGCTGAGCCGATGCGCCCGGCGGCAACCGTCCCGACCTGCATGCCCTCCAGGTCATACGAGCGCGATACGCAGTCGGCGATGTTCCAGCCGCCGTCGATCACCACCTGGTAGGACGGGATGTAGTTGCGCACCAGGCCGAGGATCATCATCACGACGTGCTCGGCCACGCTGATGCTGTTCGAGTAGGTCACCTCGGCGACCGTCAGGCCGTGCTCGATCGCCGCCTGCAGGTCGACGTGATCTGAGCCGATCCCCGCCGTCAGTGCCAGCTTCAGCTTCGGCGCCTTGGCGATCCGCTCGGCGGTCAGATACGCCGGCCAGAACGGCTGTGAGATCACTACCTCCGCGTCCGGGAGCTCGCGCTCGAACACCGAGTCCGGGCCGTCCTTGTCGGCGGTCACCACCAGCCTGTGCCCGCGCGACTCCAGGAACTCGCGCAGCCCGAGCTCGCCCGACACGCACCCCACGAGCTCACCCGGCGTGAAGCCGAGGCCCTCCGGTGTGGGCGCGTTCTGGCCGTCGTAGTAGCGCTCGATCTTCGGGATCTCCGCGCGCGCATACGCCGGCGGGTAGCCATCGACCGGGTCCTCATACAAAACACACAACACGGTTGCCATCGCCCAACCCCTTCTTAGATGTTTCGGAGATACTCCCACGATGAGAGCAATCCAGATCGTTGACGAATCCGGCCCCGACGGTGCGCTCGCGTTCGTCGAGCTGCCCGAGCCCGCATTGTCCCCGGAGGGGGAGCCCTCGCACATGCTGACTCCGGGGGCAGGTGTCCTGGTCGAGGTGCACGCCGCGGGCGTGTCCTTCCCCGAGCTGCTGCAGACGCGTGGCGAGTACCAGCTCAAACCGCCATTGCCGTTCGTCCCTGGCAGCGAGGTCGGCGGGATCGTGATCAGCGCTCCGGATGGCGCAAACGTCAAGCCGGGTGACCGCGTGGCCGCCTTCTGCGGTCTCGGTGCGTTCGCCGAGACGGCCGTCGCACCGGAGTTCTTCACGTTCCCGCTCTCGCCCGCGCTCGACTTCGCGCAGGGCGCGGCGTTGATCCTCAACTACCACACCGCGTACTTCTCGCTCGTGCTGCGCGGCCGCCTGAAGGAGGGCGAGACGGTGCTTGTCCACGGCGCCGCCGGCGGCGTCGGCACCGCCGTGTTGCAAGTCGCCAAGGGGCTGGGCGCTAAGACGATCGCACTCGTCTCAAGCGAGGCCAAGCGCGCTGTCGCCGAGGCGGCCGGCGCCGATCAGACGCTGCTGTTGAGCGACAGCTGGAAGGACCAGGTTCTCGAGCTATCGGGCGGCGGTGTCGAGGTCGTGCTCGACCCCGTCGGCGGGGAGCGCTTCACCGACAGCCTGCGCTCGCTACGCGAGGGTGGGCGGCTCGTCGTCGTCGGCTTCACCGGCGGCTCGATCCCAGAAGTCAAGGTCAACCGGCTGCTGCTGGGAAACACCGAGGTCATCGGAGCCGGCTGGGGTGCCTACGTGATGGGCAAGCCCGACCTCAACCGTGAGATCGGAGCCGCTATCAACCGGATGGTCGACGAGGGGTTCGTGCGACCGATCGTCGGCGAGCGCTTCCCGATGGAGCGGCTGGCCGATGCGCTGAAGACGCTCGACCAGCGTCGCGCGACCGGCAAGATCGTGCTCGACGTGCGGCCCGGCTGAGCGCGCGTCAAAGAGCACTCGATGGAGCGAGAGGCGTCCTAGCGATCGCCTCCTGCACGTGGCCACTGGTCACGATCTGCACTATGGCTAACCCGATCACAGCAGCCGGGGGATAACCCCCGCTTTCTCGGTAGTCGGCCGCATCGACAAACGCGCGCGCCGGTCTCAACATTAAATGGCATGAGCACACCCGCGGGAACGGTCCTCGATCCGGAGCCGGACGAGCTGCAGAGCGAGGGCCCGCAGGTGATCGCGACGCCCGACGGCCCCACGCCTGAGGAGATCCAGGAGCCGATCCTGGAGAACCTCGACAGGGCGATCACCGGCGTGATCACCGCCGTGCCGCCGCTGCTGCTGGTGTTCGCCGTCTGGCAGGCGTGGGGTCACGCGCTCGACTGGCTCGACGTGGGGATCTTCGCGCTCATGTACACGGCGACCGCGCTCGGCGTGACGATCGGCTTTCACCGCATGCTCACGCACCGCGCCTTCAAGACTTCGCCATGGCTGCGTGGCCTGTTCGCGGTGCTCGGCACGATGTCCGTCGAGGGGCCGGTGATCTCGTGGGTTGCCGATCACCGCAAGCACCATGCCTACGCCGATCGCCTCGGCGATCCGCACAGCCCGCACGTCGACCACGGCGTCGGCTGGCGGGGAGCGCTGCGTGGCCTAGCCCACGCGCACGTCGGCTGGCTGTTCGACCACACCCAGCGCGGCGCTCGCGAGCGCTTCGCCCCCGACCTGCTCGCCGACCCGGTGATCTCGTTCGTCGATAAGACCTTCATCTTGTGGTCGTTGGTCGGGCTCGCGATCCCGTTCGTGCTGGGGCTGACGATCGGCGGCTCGTTGCACGCCGGGCTGGAGGCGCTGCTGTGGGCCGGCGCGGTGCGCATCTTCGTGCTGCATCACGTCACCTACAGCATCAACTCGCTGTGTCACTTCTTCGGCCGCCGGCGGTTCGACACCACCGATCACTCGCGCAACCTGATGTGGCTGGCACCGTTCTCGATGGGCGAGGCGTGGCACAACAACCACCACGCGTTCCCGACCTCCGCGTTCCACGGCATGGGCGCGCGTGAGCTCGACGTGTCCGGTCTGGTGATCACCGGTCTGGAGCGCGCCGGGCTGATCTGGGACGTGCAGCGGATCCCTCCCGAGCGACTGGCTGCCAAGGCGCTTTGACCCCGCCGGCTCGGCGCCACCGGGCAGGCGCCGCGCGGGTCCAAGGCGTGTTGCGGACGACCGTGGTTTGCACGCGGGCGGTGCCGTGAGACGATAACCGCGATGTCACAGCGCGCTCGTCCACCGCTCGAGCTCTCACTGGCCCACAGCGCCAATCCGCGGCGCTGGATGCCGGCGCTCGCCGCCGGCCTGTCGATCGGTGAATACGCCCGCTCGCTCGTGCATCGGCTTGCGTTCCTGACTGCGGTCCTGCTCGCCGCGATCTGGACGCTCGACGGTCAGGGCTACTTCTGGCCGGCGTGGGCGTGGCTCGGGCTTGGGGCGCTCGTGCTGCTGGACTTCGGTGCGGGCTGGGCCTGGCGCCATCCTCCGGGCGCGGTCCGTCGCGTGGCATGCGTGTGGACGCTCGACGGCGTGGTCGCGGTGATCCTCATGTTCACCTGGCTGCTGACATGGCTGCTGGCTGGCGTGCACACGTTCTGGCCCGCGTGGGCGCTGCTCGGCCTGGCGACCGCTGGCAGCGCGTACTCGCTGATCGCTTTGCATGATCGCGTGCTCGTCGCCCACGGACGCCGGGCGCTACGGGCACGGATCGACATGCTGACGCGCACCCGTCGTCAGGCGGTCGACGCCCAGGCTGCGGAGCTGCGCCGCATCGAGCGCGACCTGCACGACGGCGCGCAAGCGCGCCTCGTGGCGCTGACACTCCAGCTAGGGCGCGCCGAGCTGCGCGTCCACGACCAGCCGGAGATCCGCGGCCTGATCCTCGACGCGCAGCGCGAGGCCCACCACGCGATCGCCGAGCTGCGCAACCTCGCACGCGGCATCGTCCCGCCGTTGCTCGCCGACCGCGGGCTGATCGCCGCGGTGGAGTCGCTAGCCGCTCGTTACGGCGTCGGCACATCAATCGACGCGAACACCCATCGGGCGCTGGCGCCGGCCGTCGAGAGCGCCGCGTACTTCGTGATCGCCGAGGCGCTCACGAACACCGTCAAGCACGCCTGCGCGGGACACAGCTGGGTGCAGCTCACCGACGAGCACAGGACGCTGGCCGTGGTCGTCGGCGACGATGGTCGCGGCGGAGCAGACCCTGCGGGCTTGGGGCTGGCCGGCCTGCGCGCGCGCGTCGAGGCGCTCGACGGGAGCATGCGCCTGGAGAGCCCGGACGGCGGCGGGACGGTCGTGGAGGTGAGGCTTCCGTGCGGGTAGTGATCGCCGAGGACCTCGCCCTGCTGCGCGAGGGGCTGGTGGCGCTGCTGCGCGAGAACGAGATCGACGTCGTGGCTCAGGTGGAGGATGGCCCGGCGCTGCTGCGCGCGATCGCGGGCCACGAACCGGACCTCGCGATCGTCGATGTGCGGCTGCCCCCCACCTACAGCGACGAGGGCCTGCTCGCGGCGATCGAGGCGCGCAGGCGTCAGCCGGCGCTGGGAGTCCTCGTGCTCTCGCAGTACGTCGAGACGGCCTACGCAAGCGAACTGATCGGCGAGGACACTGCCGGGATCGGCTACCTGCTCAAGGAGCGTGTCGGCGACGTGCGCGCGTTCCTCGACGCCCTGCAACGCGTCGCCGCCGGGGGGACCGTTCTCGACCGGCAGGTCGTCGCCGAGCTGCTCGCGCCGCGCGGCGGTCCGCTGCACGCGCTTTCCGGGCTGACCGCGCGTGAGCGCGAGGTCCTCGCGCTGATGGCCGAGGGCCGCTCCAACACGGCGATCGCCGAGAGCCTCGTGGTCACGCCCGGCGCTGTCGAGAAGCACATCACCAACATCTTCGCCAAGCTCGACCTGCCTGCCTGCGATGACGATCACAGGCGTGTGCTGGCGGTGCTCGCCTACCTTCGCGTCGCGCGTTAGTCAGCGCGCGCGGCGAGTGATCGACCTGATAGAAACGGGCGATGGCCGTTGAGCTACTGGCGCGGGTGTGCGCCGAAATCGAGCAGCGACTGACCGATCTGCGCCCCGCCGTAGCTGAGTACGAGCGGCTGATCGGCGTCACCGACGCGCTCGGCACGGACGGGCTCAGCACCGGCGAGCCGCCGAAGCGCGCCGCCCGTCCCAACACTGCCGCCCGTCCCAACACTGCCGCCCGTCCCAACACTGCCGCCCGTCCCAACACTGCCGCCCGTCCCAACACTGCCGCCCGTCCCAACACTGCCGCCCGTCCCAACACTGCCGCCCGTCCCAACACTGCCGCCCGTCCCAACACTGCCGCCCGTCCCAAGGCCACTGGCCGTCTGAAAGGCGACTCCCGCCCGAAGGGCACAGGCGGCCGAAAGAAACCCGCACGACGCTCCTCGCCTGGCGCCCGTGCGCCGGGTACGCGCTCGAGCAAGACCCGGACGGTAGACAGCGTCGCTGGGCAGGCGATCGTCGCGGCGCTCGAGCACGGCTCGCACACTGTCGCCGAGCTGGTGCTCGTCTCGGCGCTGCCAGGCGCTGAGATCCGGGCTGGGCTGCGCCCGTTGCTCAAGGCGGGGACGGTCACTCGGGCCAAGCGCGACGGCCGCACTGCCTATGCGCTCCTGAGCGCTTCCTAGCTTCGCTACTCGCAGTCGAGCATCGCGTATGCGGCTGCGTCCACCGGCCCAAGGAACGGGGTGAGGGCGAAGTAGGTCAGCTGCGGCACCGTTCCGCACAGCTCGTCGATCCGGTCGCTCTCGATGTAGTGGTGCAGGATCTGCCAGACGCCGCCGGCGATCGCCTCCGCGGCGATCGCCGGCACTCTGCCCGAGTCGCCCACCAGCTCATAGCCCGGGCCGAGGTAGGCGGCGAACGCTTGCATCATCGAGTTGCGTATCTCCGTTGCCTCTGGGCTGGCGGCGAACGTGTCGACCAGCGTCAGGTGGGCGTGGGCCGGCTCGGAGACCAGGTAATGGACGAGCGCGCGCACGCCAGCTCCCACAGCTCGCGGCCAGTCGGTCGCCGCGTGCGCTTCATAGGCTTTGACCGCGACGCCGAGCGCCTGGTGCATGCCGACCTTCTGCGCGCCGAGGAACGCGTCGCGCTTGGACGGGTAGATGTCGTAGAAGGTCTGATTGGAGACGTTCGCTCGGCGCACGATCTCGGGGATCGTTAGCGCCGCCAGGCCTTTCTCGGCGACTATCGCGGCGGTCGCGTCGATGATCCGCTCCTGCTGGCTTTTGACGATGAACTGGCGCGGAAGGTCGCTGCGTCCGCTCGGCAGGCGTCCCTCGGCCCGCCGCGCTCGCTCGGAGGGCTCGGCTGCAATCCTGCCGGCCGGCTCCCCGTCCCGCGCCGCAGGGACATCCAGCCCACTGGGCAGGTATGGCGGGTAGCAGCTGACCCACGTCATCACGTCGTCCGCCAGTACCGGCAGCTCGTCGGCCCGGCCCTCGCGCAGGCGCACGGAGGTGACCTCTCGGATCCCGCCGATGATCGCCTTCACGGTCAGGTCCGGGGCATGCTCGGTCGTCTGAGCTTCGTCTGCGTCGATCGGCGTTCGTGTGGTGCCGATCAGCCGCTCGAGCTCGTCGAGTATCCGCCTCCGTCGCTCGAGTGCCTTGGAGCCCGCGCCGAACGCGCCGAGCACGAGCAGCGAGATCGCCTCTGGTTCAGCGGCCGCCAGCTCGGCCCACGCGCGCATCGCCAGCATCAGCCGCTGCTCGTAGCTACCGTCGGCGTTGCCATAGGCCTCGAGGACGGTCGTGGCAGTGCGTCCGGCGACCTCGTCGTAGGTGCACAGGAACAGGTCTTCCTTGTCGGAGTAGAGGCTGTAGAACGTCGGCTGTGAGACGTGGGCGAGCTTCGCGAGGTCGACGATCCGCACGGCCGGGTACCCCTTATCGGCGACGAGCTCGACCATCGCCTGCTGCAACCGCTTGCGCTGGTCGTCCTTTACGAGCTCAGGGTCGAGGCCGTGAGTGCCGGTAGGCAGCGGCCGGTAGCGCTCGTTCTGACCGTTGTGCTTGCCGGGCGTCGGCTCGTCGGTCTCCAGCGGCTTGTTTCCGGCATCGCGAGCCGCCATCCTGAGCAACTCCTCCGCTTGACTGCAAGGAAGTCGAGGCTATCAAAACCGTCCACACAGTCAGCCGGCGATCGTGCGCGAGGTGCCGAGCACCGCACCCGAGGCGTCGAGCGCCTGGACGGCCACGTCGGCCTCCGCGACCGGTGCCGAGATCGTCGTCTCGAACCCCTGGCGCGGGGCGCTGGCGACGGGGGTGAGCTGGGTCGGGGATGGCCCCGCGAGCACACGCCAGCTGGTGGTGCGGGTGTCGCCGTTCCAGCTCGCGTACACGACCACATGCCCGCCGCTGGTCGCGGCGGCGATCGCCGGCGGTTCGCTCGGGGCGCCCGACCACGGGAAGCGATACGCGCGGTAGGACTGGTAGGAGCCGTGCCAGTGCGCGTCATACAGCAGCTGGCCAGTGGGGCTGAACTCGGAGAAGTACGGCTCAGCGCCCCAGCCGACGAACAGGTCCCCGCCTTCCAGCGGCTGCACGTTGCCCTGGCTGCCCGAGGACAGCGGCGGGCTCGCGTGCCGGAATTGGGAGACGAGCTTGTCGGTCCCGGTGTGCGCGTCGACCGACAGGATCATCGCGCGCGATTGGGAGTGGACCTTCGGGACGGCCCCGTTGTCGAACACGCTGATCATGCCGTTCGCGAGCATCGTTGCGTCGTGTTGGTAGGCGGTGGCGGCGCCGGCCGACAGCTTCACGTTCGAGTGCTTGCCGCCGATGTTCGTCAGCACCTGGCCCGAGCGCGTGCTCAGTTCGTACAGCGCCGATGTGTTGCGCGCCGAGATCAGCGTCCTGCCGTTGGGCAGCTGGTCGACCGAGTTGACGTGGAAGTAGTCAAACGGCCAGCTTCTGCTCGAGCCGGTCGCCGAGCTGTATGAGTCGCCGATCGGGATGTGGTCGAGGCTGTGCCACTCGCGGCGCACGAGGCCCGTCTTGAGATCGAGTTCCTCGAAGATCGCGTCGGTGACCGCACCGCCGCTCGGTCCACCGACCGCGGAGACGTTGCAGTCGATCGGGTCGAACACGCTCAGCACGGCGGTTCCCTGAGGTGTGATGTGGAAGTCGTGCAGGTCAGCCTTGAAGCCGTTGCCGGCGTGCACGCGGCCGATCTGCTGGTAGGAGGTGTTCTCGATGATCTCTTCCCCGAGACCGAACCCTTGCTTGGGGATGTGGCCCTGCCACCACGTCAACACCGGCTGACCGCCGAGCTGCTGCACCTGCAGGTTGGTCGCCGCACCGCTGGACAGCCGGTCGAACCACACGAGGTTGCCCTGTTCGTCGAAGATCGCCGGTCCGCTGGGGCCCGGCCCGGCATACGCGGCCGTGAACAGATCGCCCTGGGCGGTCTGCGGCGAGCTCGCGGTGACGACCATCACCGGCGCTTCGAGTTCCGGCCGAGAATGGAAGTGCTGCATCTCGTTCGGGTCCCGTTTCGCGCTGGCCGCCGCCGCGTACACGACCGCGTCGGGATGTGCGACGACGAAGTGGTAGGCGAACGACTGCCGCGCCGAGCCAACCTTCAGATGGCCGTGCACGGTCACCGTCTCGCCGGCGCGAAACGGGTGCGACGGCACGAAGCTGGCCCCGTCTCCCTGCGAGTACGCGCGCAGCCGCCCGGAATGCGAGCCGGTCTGCGAGCCGCTGACGTGCACGTCGTCGAGCTCGTGGGCCGGCGCCCCAAGCAGGCTGATCTGCGTGTTGGGGGAGGCGTCGAGCGAGTCCGGAAGCGGGGACGCAGCGACCCCAGTGCCTGGCAACAGGGCGGAGCGGTTAAGTCTCGACGGCGCGCATGCAGACGCGGTCGGGGCGCTGAAGGCGGATTGCTCGGCGACGATTCGCCGCGAGGCGAGCGCCAGTGCCGTCACGCTCGAGAGCACGACCACGAGCGCCCCGACGACGAGGACCCTACGCAGACGCATGTAGCTTGTGTCGATTCATACGCTCTCCGGAGGGCATGTCTGGTCGATGGAAGGGTCGCATCCTAAGCCGTGGACACGCGGATCGGACGGGAAGTTGCGAAAAAGGACGCTTTCCGGCGTGTCTGCGCGTAAGAACTCACGAAGACACTCGTTCGACGGCCCAACGCGGCAACCTCCAGAAAGCATCCCTTACTTCGGCTGGGGTCTCGGGTCACGGCAGCAGTTCGAATGCGGCGCGATGACGCGGTGCGACAGCTGTGAAGTGACGGCGGTCGAGGGTCACGATCATCGGGGCTTCTAGCCTCTCGGCGAGAGCGATGACCGATGCATCGGTGCCACTGAGCGGAAAGTCGGCGTATTGCTCTACGAGCTCGGCCATTCGTGTGATGTCGTCGCGGCTCGGTCCCTCGATGTCGAGTTGCTTCATGCCTTTGAGGAAGCTGCTCTCGGCAATGGCGCCTAGCCGTCTTCCGACGAAGTAGGTGGCCTCGGCGACGACGAGGGCGGGCACGACGAGACGAAGGTCCGTCCGGGCGAGCGCGGCAAGGCTGGGGAGATGATCTTGGTCGTCGGCGTCCGCTGCAGCGTAAAGCGGGCCGGCGTCAACGACCGCGAGGGCCGTCATCCCACTCTTTCTCCAGGAGCTGCTCCATGTCTCGTGCGGTGGTGCTGTGACCGCTGCGCCCGACCGCAGCGAATGGCAGGTCGCGTGGCTCTCGCAGAGTCAAGCCGAGGTGGTCTGAGAGCGCTGTGCGCGTTATCTCAGAGACCGAGGTCCGTCGTCTATGCGACTCACGGTCGAGCGCCTGAGCAAGATCGTCGGGCAGCGAAATAGTGGTGCGCTTCATACGTGCATACTAGCATCACACCAACTGTCGCGCCAAGCAAGCGGGCGGTCCGACTATCGCTAGAACACGGGCGTCTCGGTTCTACAGCGCTGCTGGCCGAACTCGGAGCTGGGTGTTGCACGCTAGGGGCGCTAGGTCGGGATGCTCTCGCGGTCGCGCTGCTCGAGGTACGGCGCCAGGTACTTGGCGGCGATCTTGTTCGGTGGTGACCACGTGGGCGTGTCGGTGATCTCCGAGCTGAACCCGTGCCCTCCGGTGATGTGTGCTGTGAGATACCGCGGCTTCCCGTTGGTCAGGAGCATGCCCTGGATCACGGGGTTGAAGCGCTTGGGCGTCACGGATGCGCCGGCGAGGGCCGCGATCGACGCGGCGGCGGTGTCGGCCTGCTGTGCACCGACACCGCCTTGCTTAATCGGAAAGTCGGTGACGTCGCCGGCTGCGTAGATACGCTCGACGGCGGGTACGCGGCAGAAGGGGTCTACCCGGACAAAGCCGTGTTCGCCGAGCGGAATGCCACGGACCCCGGGCCCGTGGAGCTCGGGCAGCGCGATCACCCGATCGACCTCGAGGTGCCGGTCGCCGGGATTGATCACCACCTCACGGGAGCTGGGCACCTCGGCGTAGGCCGAGCTGATCGTCTCGACGTTCGCGCTGGTGAGCAGCTCGGCGACGGCGCTGCTCGCCGCGGATCCGAAGATCGCCAGAGGGCTGTCCTCGGGGGTGACGATCGTCGTCTCCAGCGCGATGTTCATGTCGTAGGCGCGCCCGGCGGTCATCATCGCGAGCTCGTACAGAGGCAGCGGCCACGCCATGCGCCCCGGGGAGACGAACGCAAGTTTGTGGATGTAGTCGCCCTCGACGTCCTGGATCAGCCCGTGCATGGTTTCGTCCAGGTCACGGTCGTCGATCGTCAGAGCGTGCGCGTAGCGCTTGTTAATGCTCGCCCCGAGCGCGAGGATCAGCGCGTCGTATTCGATTGCCCGATCGGCCTTGGTATGGACCGTGCGCGTCGCCGGGTCGATCCAGCCGAGCTCTCCCGTCAGCAGCGTCGCCCCGGCGTGGCTGACGATCGGGGCGAGCGGATAGCGGCGGGCCTGGGCGTAGGCGAAAGGCTCGCGCACAACCATCGGTCGATAGACGAACTCGGTGTTGGGGGCGATGACGGTCACGTCGGTCCGCTCGGGCGCGAGATCGGCCAGGGCGAGCACGGCCTCCAGCGCGGCGACCCCTCCGCCGGCGATGACCACCCGAAGCTTGCCGGGACGCGAGGTGCCTGGCATGTCAAGACCGGAGTCGCTAGACACGACTACGACCGGCCTTGCCGTTCTTGGTCGGTCCGGACTGGCCGTTCTTGGTGACCGGCAGGACCGGCGTGTCTGGCAGCTCCTCGGTCGTACCGATGAGAATCGTCAGCAGGTCGCTAATCCGCTGCACACGCCCGAGGCGGTCGGGAAGCGGAAGCGCGGATTGAATCGTGTACTGGTTGCGCCGTCCGTTGCGCTCCCGCGTGATGTAGCCGCCGTCGGCGAGCTCGGTGACGATCCGATGGGCGGCGCGTTCGGTGATCCCGACCCGCTCGCTGATCTCTCGTAGGAGCACGCCTGGATCGTGGGCGATGCACGCGAGAACCTGGGCGTGGTTCGTCAGGAACTTCCAACGGTGAGCCGTGGCAGCGTTCATAAGAGCAAGAATAGCGTATCTAGATCTTCTTTTCCTGGATTTCCATTCCTAGATATGTATTTCATGCTATGTTGTTCAAGTCCGCGGTGCTTCTCTCAGGTCGCTGGCGCTCAGCGCACATCAACCGAAATGAGGCCCACCGTGCCAAGCTCAGTCCTTCCTCCCCAGCCCGCCGTGACCGCCGGTAACGGCGTGTCTGTTCTCGACACCGCCGACCCCGATCGCGATCGCGATGGACAGTCCCGTGTCCCGCATCGCGATCACGCGCCGCGCAGCCCGCTGCTGGCGAAACTGACCGGCCTGACCTCGATCGCGATGGTGACGGCGGTGGGCATCATCGTCGTCGGGATCTTCGCGATGGCGGGTGGCTCGTATGCAAAGCAGGTCGTCCACGATCAGCTCGTCCCGCAGAAGATCTTCTTCCCGGCCACCGGCAGCCCCGAGCTGCTGCCCGGCGTCAAGCAGTACGCAGGCCAGCAGCTCGTCAACGGAGCGCAGGCGAAGGCGTACGCCAACAACTTCATCAACGTCCACCTCTCGAAGATCGCCGGCGGCCAGACCTACGCGCAGGTGAGCACTGCCGCCCTGGCAGCGCCGACCAACACGACGCTCGCCACCGAGAAGGCGACCCTGTTCCAGGGTGAGACGCTACGCGGCCTCCTGCTCGGCGCTTGGGGCTGGTCGGTGGTTGGCACGATCGCCTCGATCGCCGGACTGATCCTGATCCTGCTGGGCGGCGTCCTGTTCCTGCTGCCGCTCGCCAACTGGCAGGTGAACCTCAGAGGCCGTGGTCCGGCGGTAGCCGGCGCCTGACGCCGGAAGCACTGAGCACCGGCGATCGCCGTCCACAGCGTGGGGCGGCGATCGAGGCGCCGGATGCGTCGGTTGTTGCGCTGCCGGTGATCGCCGAGCCCGGCAGCCGCGCGCAGTGGCAACCGCGCTGGCCAACTATCCATTGACTACGGCAGGAGACTGACATGAAGGCTCTCGTTTACCACGGTCCGGGCCAGCGCAGCTGGGACACCGTGGATGACCCCACGATCATCGATCCCACCGACATCGTCGTGCGAATCGACACCTCGACGATCTGCGGGAGCGACCTGCACATTCTCAAGGGCGATGTTCCCGAGACGCCTCCTGGCACGGTGCTCGGCCACGAGGCCGTCGCAACGGTGCAGGAGATCGGCTCCAGTGTCAGCACCGTGGCGGTCGGCGACCGCGTGCTGCTGTCGTGCATCAGCGCCTGCGGGCGCTGCCGCTTCTGCAAGGAATCCCGCTACGGCCAATGCCTCGGCGGGGGCGGCTGGATCTTTGGTCATCTGATCGACGGACTGCAGGCGCAGTTCGCACGCGTGCCGTTCGCTGATAACTCGGTGTACAAGGTCCCCGAGCACCTCAGCGACGAGCAGGTCCTGTTCCTTTCCGACATCCTGCCCACGGCCTATGAGGTGGGCGTGCTGAACGGCAGGGTCTCGCCGGGAGATGTCGTGGCGATCGTCGGCGCGGGTCCGATCGGTCTCGCGGCGATCTTGACCGCAGGGCTCTACACGCCCGCTCAGATCGTGGCGATCGATCTTGCCGACAGCCGTCTTGAGAGCGCGCGTAGCTTCGGAGCTGACATCACGATCAACAACACACACCGGGACCCTGTATCGGAGATCATGCAGCTCACAGGTGGACTCGGCGTCGACGTGGCGGTTGAGGCGGTGGGCACGCCTGCCACGTTCGAGCTGGCGAGCGAGCTGATCCGTCCCGGAGGGCACGTGGCGAACATCGGCGTGCACGGTCACTCCGCCACGCTCCACCTCGAGAAGCTCTGGACCCGCGACGTCACAATCACGACCGGCCTGGTCGACACGCACACGATCCCTCGCCTGATGAATCTGGTCGCCGGCGGTCGCTTGGACCCGACCGTGTTCGCGACACATCGCTTTGCGCTGGACGACACGATGGCCGCATACGATACGTTCGCCGACGCTGCGAGCACCGGTGCGCTGAAGGTCGTGCTCGAGGCGGATCGGCGCGCAAGCGAGCCGAATGTTCTCGTCGCGGCGCTGTCGGCCGAGTAATGCGACTGCGAGACGGCTCGTCGGTGACGATACGCCCGGCGAGCGCTCAGGACGAGCCGGCTGTGCGGCTGTTCCTCTCCGAGCTGTGTCCCAAGGCCCGGCGGCTACGGTTCTTCACAGCAGCTGCGGACATGGGCTACGCCGCGCACCTGGTGTCCGCCACCGCCCCGGACCGCTACGGGCTGAACGCGATCGACGACGCTGGGGCGCTCGTCGGTCACGCCATCTACGTGCAACTCGATCGGACACGCGCGGAAGTTGCGGTCGAGGTCGCCGACCGCCTCTGTGGGCGCGGCCTCGGGACGATCCTCATACAGCGCCTGGCGACCGTCGCTGAGAGCCGCGGCATCACGCATTTCACGGCCGAGGTGCTGCCTGAGAATCGCGCGATGCTGGACGTGTTCCGAGATGAGTTCGACGCGAAGATCGCCTTCCACCATGGAACGGAGGCTGTTAGCTTTCCCACCGCCCGTGGTCGGTTCGCGCGCCGTCCCGGAGGATCGCGACGCGCGCTGCATGCGACCCGAATCGCGTGATCAGCCTCTCTGCGAGCGACCGCTGCCCATGGCGAGGAAGATCAGCAGGAGCAGGGCGATGGCGCCGATCAGCCCGCCGAAGACTGCCGCTTTCACGAGCACCAACACGATCGCGACCACGACGAGTAGGCCTAGCAGGAGTCTGAGCATCTCGGTCCAGCCTACTGCCCGGCGCGCCGCCGATCGAATCGGTGTGGCGATCGACCGCGCTCAGAAGACTGGTGTCTCGGTGTAGTCGCCGAACACCTGTTGCAGCGACTCCACGATCTCGCCCTCGGAGGTGTGGGCGCGGGCGCACACGAGCAGCGGCTCCATCAGGTTGCGATCCTCGTGTGCGGCGTCCTCACGAAGCGTCGCGAGGGCCTGCTCGACGGCTGTGCCGTCGCGTCCGGCGCGTGCGGCCTGTAGCCGGCCGATCTGCTTGGCCTCGAGCGCCGGGTCGACGCGCAGCGTCGGGATTGGCTCCTCGTTGGTGGCGATGAACTGGTTGACGCCGACGACGATGCGCTCGTGCGTGTCGATCTCCTGCTGCAGCGCGAAGGCGGCGTCGGCGATCTCACGCTGGGGATAGTTGAGCTTCGTCGCGGCCACCATCCCACCCAACTCATCGATCTTCTTAAAATATTCGTAGGCCCGTTGCTCCATCTGGTCTGTGAGGGACTCGATGAAGTACGAGCCACCGAGTGGGTCGACCGTGTTCGTGACACCGGTCTCGTGCGCGATCATCTGCTGCGTGCGCAGCGCGATCGTGACCGCCTCCTCGGTCGGCAGTGCGAGCGCCTCGTCGTAGGAGTTGGTGTGCAGCGACTGCGTACCGCCGAGCACCGCCGCGAGTGCCTCGATCGTCGTGCGCACGATGTTGTTCAGCGGCTGCTGGGCGGTCAGGCTGACGCCCGCCGTCTGCGAGTGAAAGCGCATCTGCCACGAGCGCGGGTTCTTCGCGCCGAACGTCTCGCGCATCTCCCGCGCCCAGATCCGGCGTGCCGCACGGTACTTGGCGATCTCCTCGAAGAAGTCGAGCTGCGCGTTGAAGAAGAACGACAGCCGCGGCGCGAAGTCGTCCACGTCCAGTCCCCGCTGCACCGCCTGCTCGACGTACGTGAGGCCGTCCTTGAGCGTGAACGCGAGCTCCTGCTGCGCGGTCGAGCCGGCCTCGCGAATGTGGTAGCCGGAGATCGAGATCGGATGCCAGCGCGGCATCCGCAGCGTGCACCACTCGATCATGTCGCCACACAGGCGCATCGCCGGGTCGATCGGGAAGCACCACTCCTTCTGCGCGATGTACTCCTTCAGGATGTCCGCCTGGATCGTCCCCGACAACCGCTCCGGGGGCGTCGGATGCACCGGATCGGACTCGGCTGCCGCGACGTAGAACGCGAGCATGATCGCCGCCGGGGCGTTGATCGTCATCGACACCGACACCTCGCCCAGGTCGATCCCGCCGAACAGCGTCTGCATGTCATCGAGCGTGTCCACCGCCACGCCCTCGCGGCCGACCTCACCGAGGCTGCGCGCGTGGTCGGAGTCATGGCCCATCAGCGACGGCATGTCGAACGCAGTCGACAGCCCCGTCTGGCCGTGCTCAAGCAGGTAGTGGAAACGCTCGTTGGTCTCCTCGCTCGTGCCGAAGCCCGCGAACTGGCGCATCGTCCACAGCCGCCCGCGATACATCGAGGAGTGAATCCCGCGCGTGTACGGGTACTCGCCCGGGCGGCCGATCGGATCCTCGGGGCCGCCGCTGCCCGCCCCGGCGGGAAGGTCCTCTGCCGTGTACAGCTCACGCACCGGCTCGTCGGAGAGCGTGCGGAAGCGATGCTCGACTGGGACCGAGCCGGGCTGGCTTGTGTGCGTCGACCCGTTCGTCTGCGCTGGTTCGCTTGCCGACGCGAAAGGCTTGGGGGTGACTGCCATAGGATGCCCATGCTACTGGGTGGGCGCGCGTATTTTGACCAACTTGACCAAGTTGGCTACCCTGGATTCATGTCTTCGACTTACTCCATCGGCGAGGCCAAGACTCAGCTGTCCAAGCTCGTTCGCCAGGCGGAGGAAGGCGAAGAGGTGATTCTCCGCCGGGGCCCCCATCCCGTGGTTCGCCTCGTGGCTCTCACGGGCCACGGCGCGACCGTCAAGCGAACTCCGGGACGTATGCGCGGTCGCCTCAGTGTGCCCGACGACTTCGACGAGTGGCCCGAGGACATCGCAAAGGCACTCGGCATTATCGAGTGACGCGTCTGCTCATCGATGCGCATGCGTTGCTGTGGTGGCTGAGCGAAGACCCGCGTCTCTCTGGCCGAGCACGCGAGGCTATTCAAAGCGCTGAATCCCCGCTCGTGGGCGCTGGCACGGTGACCGAGATCGCCATCAAGCAGTCCATCGGCAAGCTGCCCATCGATGCCGAATGGCCCGAAGAAGTCCAGGCCGACGGAATCCATTTGCTGGCGATCGCCTGGCCGCATGTCGCGCACTTGCGAGACCTCCCCTTCGTGCAGGTCCAAGGCCGCATCCATCGCGACCCTTTCGATCGCCTGCTCGTCGCCCAGGCTCTAAGCGAGCGCATCCCGATTGTGACGCGCGATCCCGCGCTCACGGCATATGGGGTGGCGTCGCTTTGGTAGCCCGCTCGTCGTAGTCACAGATCTGCCGCGCCACGCTCGGTCGCCCGATCAGCGTCGCCGACGCACAGATAGCCGCGATCGCCCATAAGCTCAGCGCGACGCTCGCCACACGCAACACAGATGACTTCAAAGACACAGGGGTCGATCTCATCGACCCCTGGCAGTCGCCGCGATAAGTTCGCCGAGGTCTCGATCCGCTTGCGCTGGAGGGAGCGAGGTCCACTAGCCTGGCCTCAGCGATGTCTAGCGTTGCCCCGGCGATCGTCCGCGAGCTCGGCCGGCTGATCGGCCCCGAGCACGTTTCGGACGTGCCGTCTGGGTCGCCATACAACAGCGACTGCTCCCGTCGGCGGGGTGTGGACGGGCGAGCGGACGCCGTGGCGCTCCCGGGCAGCGCGCAGGAGGTGGCCGCGCTGGTCGGTTGGTGCTATGCGCACGACGTGCCGATCGTGCCGCGCGGCGGTGGCACCGGGCTGGTGGGCGGGGCAGTGGCGACGGATGGCGGCGTCGTGTGCTCGCTCGAGCGGATGCGACGGGTGCGCGAGCTCGAGCCGGAGCTGTGGCGGATGCTCCCCGAGGCGGGGGTCAGCACGCGCGACGTGCAGCGCCTGGCGCGCGAGAACGGGCTGCTGTTCGCTCCTGACCCGGGGGCCGCGGAGCAGTCGCAGATCGGCGGCAACGTGGCGACGAACGCCGGTGGTCCGCATGCGCTGAAGTACGGCACGACCGGCGCCTGGGTAGCGGGGATCGAGGTTGTGTTGGCACCCGGCGAGCTCGTCCAGATTGGCGGCTGGGCGCGCAAGGATGTCGCCGGCTATGACCTCAAGAGCCTGCTCGTTGGCTCGGAGGGGACGCTCGGGGTGATCACCGCGGTCAGGCTGCGGCTGCTGCCGGCACCAGAGGCGGCGATCGCGCTGGTCGTGTTCCTGGCCACCCGCGCCGAGGGCTGCGCGGCGATCGGCGAGGTGTTCGCGGCAGGGCTGCGCCCGTCGGTGCTCGACTTCCTCGATGGTGAAACGCTCGGGATGCTCGCGGCGGCCTACCCCGGCGAAGTGCCCGCTCACGCGGGCTTCGCGCTGATCGTCGAGGTCGATGGTGGGCACGGGGAGGCGCAGGCACAGCGTCAGGCGCTGCTCGAGCTGTTCAGCGAGCAGGCGGTCGCGGTGCACGAGCCGCCCGACGCGCGCGCTCTGTGGCGCTGGCGCGATGGGGTCAACCCGGCGGTCAGCGCGGTGCGCGGGGCGAAGGTCAGCGAGGACGTCGTATTCCCGATGGAGCGGTTGGCGGAGGGTCTGGAGGGCTTCGAGCAGATAGCCGTGCGCCACGGCCTGCGCTCGTGCTCGTTCGGCCACGGCGGCGACGGCAACGTGCACGCGACAGTGCTGGTAGACCCCGAGCGCGAGGCTGAGCTGGACGCTGCCGAGGCGGTCGGCGAGGAGTTGTTCGCGTTGGTCGTTGCGCTCGGCGGGTCGATCGCCGGCGAGCACGGCGTCGGCTGGCTGAAGCGAGGGCGCCTGCAGTCTCAATGGGATCGACGGGCGCTCGAGCTGCACGAGCAGATCAAGCGCGCGTTCGACCCGAAGGAACTGCTCAACCCGGGGACGAAGCTGGCGCGGTACCCTGCCCGCTCGCCGGCCACCGCCGGCTATGACCACTTGAAAGGAAAGCAAGCATGAACAAGTCGCAACTGATCGAAGCGATCGCAGCAGACAGCGGTCTCACGAAGGCCGATTCGACTCGCGCTGTCGACTCGCTGCTGGACACGGTGACCAAGACGTTGAAAAAAGGCGACGAGGTGAGCATCACCGGGTTCGGCAAGTTCTCGGTCGTCAAACGTGCAGCCCGCCAGGGCGTCAACCCGCGGACCGGTGAGCGCGTGAAGATCAAAGCGTCCAAGGCGCCCAAGTTCTCCGCCGGCGCAAGCCTCAAGCAGGCGGTCAGCCCGAAGAAGTAGCGTCGGCGGCCGGCAACCCCACCCTCGTAAGCCGCCGCGGTCATGACGCTCGTCAGCGACTTGGAGCTTCCGATGTTCGATGTGACCGACCCGTCCCTGCGCGGGAAGCGGTTCCACGAGGCGATGGGCGAGCTGCGGGAGGAGGGCTGGCTGGCGCAGGGGCCGTTCGGCTACATCGTGCTCGACCGTGAGTCCGCCGAGTTCTTCCTGCGGACCCGCTCGGCGACCTTCCCGGGGATGAAGATCGCGGAGATCTTCGACGTGACCGACGGGCCGTTGTACGAGCAGATGAAGCGCAACATCCTGCACGTCAACGGCCCCGACCATTCGCGGCTTCGCAGCCTCGTAAACCCGGCGCTCTCGCCGCGAGCGGTGGAGCGCTACCGGCCGGCGATGACGGGCTTCCTTGAGGGGCTGCTCGAAGGGGTCCTGGCCGCCTCGCCGGCAGGCGACGTCGCTAGCTGCGAGTTCGTTCAGGCGTTCGCCAAGCCGTACCCGTCGCAGGTGATCGCGCAGGTGATGGGTGCGCCGCTTGAGGATGCGCCGAAGCTGCACCACTGGTCGAACTGGATCCAACGGCAGTTCGACGTGGCCAGCATGGCCAGCGAGCGCGAGGGGATCGAGCGGGCTGTGGACGAGTTCTACGAGTACGCCGAGGCACTCGTGCGCACGCGACGCGAGAATCCCGGCGACGATCTGGTCTCGGCGCTGATCGCGGCCGCCGATCCGGCCCACCCACCCGAGCGGCTGTCCGACGTGGAGTGCATCAACCTCGTCTTCAACATTCTCGTCGGCGGCGTCGACACCAGCCAGAGCCAGCTCGCACACGCGATCCGGCTGCTGGCGGAACACCCAGAGCAGTGGGAGCTCTTGGCGGCGGATCCCTCGCTCGCGGAGCGAGCCGTCGATGAGGCTCTGCGGTATGAGCCGATCACCCCGTTCACCGCACGCATCACGACCGAGGATCTGAGCTTCCGCGACGTCATGTTCCCGGAGGGGACGATCGTGATGGTGTGCGCGTTCACCGGCAACCGTGACCTCGAGGCTGACGTCGCCGGAGAGGGCGGCGCGGAGCGCTTCGACATCACCGCCGAGCGCGGCCACGCACGGCCGCTGACGTTCGGCGCGGGCGTGCACTACTGCCTCGGGGCCAACCTCGCGCGCGCTGAGCTGCAGGAGGGGCTTGCGTTCCTCTCCCAGCGCCTGCGAGGGCTCGAGCTGGACGGGGAGCCCGTTTTCGAAAGCGTGTCCGGTATCTATGGTCTCGCGGAGCTGCCAATCAAGTTCACCGTCTGAAGCTCGCGCGCGCCCGCCTGCGCGAAGTGGAACAATTCGGCAGGGGGGTCATCGAGGGTCTCCGAGCGACATGAGGTTGAGATGTTGTCTGTGTTCGAGTGGATGTCGGAACGGGCGGGCCGTGTGTCGTCGCTGTCGGCCACCGTTGGCGTCCTCGCGGTCGTCGCCGTGTCCGTCATCGGTCCGACGGTCGCCCGCGCCGGTCGGTACCACGTGTACTCGTGCCGCACGCCAAGCGGCGAAAGCGCCCCCGTAGATGGCTGGAGCGGGTCGTCCGCCGGCTCGGAAACCTTCACCCAGAACACCTGCGCGCAGGGGGGTGCGCTGGTGGCGGGGTTGCGCGGGAAAACGCCACGTGCGACCGAATCTGCCCTTTCGACGTGGGCATTTACGCTGCCTGACCGCATAGCGATGGCAGGTGCGACCCTCTGGCGTGCCGGAGACGCCGATGGCGGTGCGAGTGGCTATGCCGGCTACCAGATATTCCTTGCTGGGCCGACCGACACTGACGTTTTCGACGCGTGTGCCTACCTTGCGAACTGCACCGGCGGTGTGGGCCAGACAAGTGAGCCACTCTCGTCAACCGACCGTGTGCTGTTGCCGGGGGCGAATTTGGGTTCGCATCTTTTTGTCAGTGCGTCGTGCGGAGGGAAAGCCGGATACAACTGCCCCGAAGGACCTGGTGACTCAAACGGCTTCGCCGCCGTGGTGTACCTCTACGCAGCGGACCTGACCCTCGAACAGAGCGCTGGACCGACGGCGTCCAACGTGAGTGGCGAACTGGCCAGCGCGCCGGCGGTCGCGGGCATGAGCGATGTCGCGTTCAGCGCGAGCGACCCGGGCGCGGGTGTGTACGAGGCGCTGTTCAGCGTCGATGGGAGCGTCGTCCAGGGCATGGTCGTGGACGGCAACGGCGGACGGTGTAAGAACGTGGGTGGGACCTCTGACGGGCTGCCGGCGTTCTTGTATGCGCAGCCGTGCTCAGTGTCCGTGAGCGTCGATGTGGGTCTCGACACGACCCGAGTGCGCAACGGCACCCACCATCTGGTGGTCAGCGTGATCGACCCGGCGGGGAACGCGGCGACGGTGCTGGACAGGAACGTGGTGATTGCCAACCCACCTCCGGCGGGCGTGCCGGGGCCGCCGAACGGCGTGAACGCGTCGGCGCGCGCGGCTCTTACGGTTGGCTGGAAGGGGACCAAGCAAAAGCGCCTGACGAGCGGGTTCGCTCACGGCGAGACGATCGTCGGACGGCTGGCGGCTCCGAGTGGGGCGCCGATCGGGGCGGCCCAGATCGACGTGCTCGCCACGCCGGCGTTCGCCGGCTCGAGGGCCGTGGCGATGGCCGGCGTGCGCACCGCGGCAAACGGCCGCTTTGCCGTCCGGATTCCAGCCGGCGTCTCCTCGCGCACGCTGCGCTTCTCCTATCGGAGTCATCTCGGCGAAACGCTGCCCGCGGCAACGCGTACTCTGACGCTGAGCGTCCGAGCTGGCGTGGCGTTGAGCATCACGCCACACACGGCGAGCGTCGGCGCGAGCATCCGCTTTACCGGCCGCCTGCGCGGCGGGCCGATCCCGCACGGCGGGAAGCTGCTCGTGCTTGAGGCGCGCTCTCCTGGCAGCCGGTGGCTGGAGTTCAACGTCGTCCGCAGCGACGCTCACGGGCGCTACCACGCCGGCTACCGCTTCAAGTTCCCCGGGCCCGCCGACTACCAGTTCAGGGTGCTGTGCCAGGCCGAGGCCGACTACCCGTTCGCGGCGGGAGCGTCGAAGGCGGTCGAAGTGCGGGAGCACTGAGCCGCTCGGCGGCCGCTCGGCGGCGCTACCTGTGGATCGTAGGTGCGCTCCTGCCGCCATGACAAACTGGCGCGGTGGCGCTGCTCGACAAATCACTGACAGCTGCCCGTCGCGCGTTCTACAACCTCGACGGTCCGTGGCATCGGCGCGGTATCGCCGAGATGATCGGCTCGACGCGCTACTCGCGCCCGGCGCTGTTCGACATCGATCGCAAGCTGGCGACGCTCATGCCCTGGCACGGGGGAACGTTCCTCGAGGCGGGAGCACACGACGGCTATACGCAGTCCAACACGTACTTCCTCGAACGCCACCGCGGCTGGTCTGGGGTGCTGATCGAGCCGGTCCCCGAGCTGCGAGCCAAGTGCGAACGCCGGCGGGCCAGCTCCCATGTCCTCGGATGCGCTCTGGTAGGTCCGGATCACGCCGGGCACGACATCACGATCCACTTCGGCGACCTGATGTCGACTGTCGCCGCGGAGAGCCACGCAGCCGATGGGCTCGCGGTCGTCGGGCGCAGCCCGTACTCACTGTCCGTCCCCGCGCGCACGCTGTCAGCGGCACTCGAGCAGACGGGAGTCCTCGAGATCGACCTGATGGTGCTCGATCTCGAGGGGCAAGAGCTCGAAGTGCTGCGAGGTTTGGACCTCGAGCAGCACGCGCCCCACCACCTGCTGCTCGAGACGCTCGACCGCGCCTCGCAACAGCCCGCACTCGACGCCGCGCTGGGCCGTCACTACGACTTCATCGAAGCGCTGTCCGACTACGACCTCCTGTACACGCGCCGCCAGGTCGGGCGCGCGTGAGCCTCAGCCTGCCGGGCCGGATCGGAGTCAACGCGATCTTCCTCGAGCCGCCAATGGGCGGCCTCGAGACATACGTCCGTGCGCTCGTACCCGAGCTCGTGCGCCTCGCGCCGCAGGTTCGCTTCAGCGTGTTCTGCAGCCCAGGCGGATACGAGCAGCTGAGCCGCGAGGCCTGGAGCGGCGAGGTCGAGCTCGTCACCAACCGGTTGATCAGCATGCGCGGGCTGAAGGCCGTGTCGGAGCTGACCGTGCTCGGCGTGCTCGCAGGGCGACGCGTCGAGCTGCTGCACAGCGTCGCCTTCACGGCGCCGTTGCGCACGCGGGCGGTCAACGTCGTGATGGTCCCCGACGTCATCTGGATCGTGGCGCCGGACGAGGACCGCGGCGCCACGATGCGTCTGTGGCGCCTGATCGTGCCGCCAGTCGCCCGCCGCGCGGACCGCGTGATCGCGATCTCGCAAGCCGGCGCCGAGGACATCGTCCAGTACCTGCGCGTGCCGCCCGAGCGGATCGACATCGTGCCGCTCGGACCGGGAGTCCAAGCGCGAGCCGCAGCGACGCCGGAGACGGAGTTGCGCGATCGCCTGGGGCTCGGCGACGGCCCGATCGTGCTCGCGGTCTCAGCGAAGAAGGCGCACAAGAACCTCGCCCGGCTACTCGAGGCGATGAGAACGGTGGTCGAGCACGAGCCGGACGTGATGCTCGTCCTCCCCGGTCGCCCGACCGAGCACGAGGGCGAGCTCCGAGCCCAGGCCGCCCGCGAAGGCCTGACCGCGAACGTGTCGTTCCCGCCGTACGTCGACGACGCCGACCTAGAGGGCCTGTACGCGGCCGCCGCCTGCTTCGTGCTGCCATCGCTCAACGAGGGCTTCGGCCTGCCGGTGCTGGAGGCGATGCGCCGCGAGGTCCCCGTCGCCTGCTCGAACGTGTCCGCGATGCCTGAGGTCGCCGGCGACGCCGCGCGTTACTTCGACCCGCTGCGCTCCGAGGAGATCGCAGCGGCAGTGCTCGATCTGTTGCGAGATCGCGAGCTAGCCGCGCGACTAATCGCCGCCGGGCGCGAGCGCGCGCGGGCGTTCTCCTGGGCGGCCACCGCCGAGCGTACGCTCGAGTGCTACGAGCGGGCCTGGCAAACTCGCAGCACGGCATGACTCCCCGTCTCCTCGTCGGTAGCGGTGTCCTCGACGTCTGGCCATGTACGTGGCGGACACGTCGCAGCCGTTAGGCTTCGGCCAGTGCCGCCAGAGCTCTTGACTGCACAGTTCCGGCGGCTTCGTCTTCGCCTGCCACAGCCCTGGTCGAGGAGGCTCGGCCAGCTCGCGTACCTGCCGAAGCTGCTCGGCGGCGACGCCGGCACGCGGCGTGAGTTCACCGAGGAACCTTTGATCGAACGGCTGGTCCACGGCGGGCAGCCGCTGGAGGAAATCGGCGTCGGGCTTACCGAGCGCGTGATCGAGATCCCCTGGGTGCTCCGCAGCCTCCCCGCCGGTAGCGGCACGCGGGTGCTCGACATCGGCACCGCGTTCTCCCCGGTCGTCTACAAGCGCCTGCTCGTCAGACAGCCGCAGACCGTCGAGGTTGCCGACCTTGCCGCCGCAGAGATCCTGCACCTGCGCACCCACGTCGCCGACGTCCGCAGCCTCCCGCTCCCATCCGACAGCTTCGACATCGCGATCTGCCTCTCGACGCTCGAGCACGTCGGCATGGACAACACCAGCTACAACGTCGCCAGCGGCGGTGGCGGCGACGTGGACGCGCTGCGCGAGCTCGGCCGCGTCGCGCCGCTCGTGCTGGTCACCGTGCCAGCCGGCGCCGACGCCGACATGGGCTGGCAGCGTCAGTACGCCCCCTCGACGTTCCGCCGCGTCGTCGAGCAGGCCGGTCTCGCCGTCCAGCGCCTGCAGGTCTTCGCACACGATCCCATGAGCGGATGGTCGGCCGCCGAGGAGGACTCGGTCGAGGACCGCAGCTACGGCGAGGATGCCACCGCGGCAGCGGCGATCGTGTGCGCCGAGCTGCGCCGTCCGTGAGATCGCGGGCGGTCCTGCGACACGGCTCGGCGCGGCCGACCGGTGCGCGACCGAGCGGCCCTACACGACCCCCTGCCACTTCTCGCGGAAGTGACGTGCGTTACGGATGTGGATCGAGCGCAGCAGCTCAGCCCGTCCGTTGTAGCGGATCCGTTTCCACGGGTTGCTGACAGAGATGCCGTACTCGTGCTCGGTCTCGATGCCGGCGACTGCATAGCACTGGAGGCCGAGCCGCTTGCGCACATCGGTGCACAGATCGACCTCCTCGTAGGAGCACGGGGCATAGGCCTCGTCAAAGCCGCCCAGCGCCTCCCACACCTCGTGGCGCAACGCGAACAGAAACCCCGAAACCACGTCGCATTCCTCCACCTCGCCGACCCCCCTATCCGACAGGTCGAGGTACTCGAGGTGCTTCGGCACGCTCAGATCCCACATCGTGCCGTCCGGCCCGACCACGCCTGCCTCCTGGCGCGTCGTGAGCACGTCGTGCATCAGTCGTAGGGCGCGCGGCCCGAGCAGCACGTCGTCGTTGGCGAACACCAGCACCGATCCAAATGCCGCCCGCGCGGCCGCGTTCCACCCGGGTGAGACCCCGCGGTTGACTTCGAGGTCGACGCTCCGCGCCCCGGGCGGAACCCCGGCATCGGCTGCCGAGATGCCGTTGAGCGCCACCACCAGCTCGCCTTTCAGGCCGTCCAGCGCCCGCTCCATCGTCTCCGCCAGCGTCGTCAGGTCTGGCTCCGCGTGCGCCCGGTAGACCGGCACGCACACGGACACGTCGATCTCCGCCATCACACCCGGCTGCGTGCCAGCACGTACCACTGGCCGGCCAGGAACTCCGTCGAGCGCCCGCGCGTGAGCTTGTGCAGCAGCCGCGAGCGGTGCAGCTGCGAGTGCTCGACGCTCTCGACGCTCCAGCCGCCCTCATCGACCAGCGCCACGATGTCGCGACGCGTGAACCAGCGAATGTGGGTCGCGTCGCGGTGCCCCGCCGGCTGGTAGCCGAACGTGCCGCGCAGGATCAGATCGCGCAGCAGCGACACATGGCTCGCGTTCGGCACCGAGACGTGCAGCTGGCCGTTCGGGGCGGCCACGCCGCGCAGCGCGTCGATCAGCGCGAGCGGGTCGTACAGATGCTCCAGCACGTCGTAGCAAAGGATCGTGTCGAACGGTCCCGTGGCGTTCGCCAGCTCGCTCAGCGCATCGCCGGTCAGGACCTCGTCGTACACCCGCGCGGCGAGCGCCGCCGGCTCCGGCAGCATCTCGATGCCCGTAATCCAGGAGGCTCCCCCTGCGCGCAGCAGCGGCGCCGCGCCACCTCCCGCGCAGCCGATATCGAGCACGCGACCGACCGGCTTTGGCAGGTGTGCGAGCGTCTCCGAACGCGACAGGCCGTAGTACGTCTGCGACTTCGGCGCCTCTAGCGGAATCGTACCCGGCATCGCCGCTACCTTAGCCGGCCGGTCGCCGGCGCAGTGCCTGCAGGAACTCGTCCGGCACGGCGCGCAGCGCCAGCAGGCAGGCGAACAGCACGACGCTCGAAACGACGACCGCAATTGCCGAGTAGACCGGGATCAGGGCCCCTACGGCGAACGCCACCGCGAGTGCCAACGCTACTCGCGGCAGCTGCCGCAGCGACGGACGTAGCTCCGGCCGGCGATAGCACAGGACTGCCGCATACGCGCCCGCCAGCGTGAGCTCCAGCGTCGCCGTGACGACGCCTGCACCGCGTGCCTGGTGGGAGGGGATCAACACGAGGCTGAGCACCACCGCGAGCCCCACAGTGAGCGCATTGACCACGATCAGGTCGCGAAACATGCGCAATGTGAGCAGGGCGAACGACCACGTCGCCACGAGGAACGTTCCGATGATTCCCACCCCGAGGATCTGCAGGATTTCCACCGACGGCTCGAATTTCGGTCCGCCGATCACTTTGACCGCGAACGGCGCGCCGATGATCACGCACAGCGAGAAGAAGCCGCCCACGACGACGCTGCCGTCGAACAGCCGCTGCAGCGCGTAGCGCAGGCGCTCGTGGTCGTCGCGCGCCGCGCGAGCGAGGATCGGGAAGGCCGACGCGACCAGCAGCCAAGGTACCCCGTTGACGATGTTCAGCACCCGGAAGGAGAGGCTGAAGTAGCCGGTCTGGCTCTTCTCCGCCAGCAGCGACATCGCGATCACGACGATCTGGAAATAGATCACCCCGAGGGTCGTCGCGGCGGCGAACACGAACGATTCCGACAGCAGCGATCGCCACCTCGCCGGGGAGAACGCAGGGCGCAGGCTGATCTCGTGGCGCGCCAGCGTCGCCGTCAACGTGAGCGTCGCCAGTGCCGCGACCGCCGCCACCGCGTAGAACGGCAGCAGCGAGGCCCCGCCGACGACCAGCAGGACCATGCAAACAGCGGTCACGAACTGGCCGGTGAAGTCGCTGATCGCCAGCCAGCCGAGTCGTAGCCTGGCGGTCAGCGGGACGGTCAGCGTGGCGCGCATCGCGTCCAGCAGCAGGCTCACCGAGGCCAGCGCAGTTCCCTCGACGAGCACGCGCGAGTAGCCGGCGATCAGCGTGAACGCGATCGCGCCGACGGCGCCCGCGAGCGACAGCGCGATCCGCAGGCCGATCAGGTTGCTCATGAACGAGCGCCGCGTCGCGTCATCGCCGGTTGAGAACTCGCGCACACCGAGGTTGCCAACGCCGCCCTCGGTGATCGCCGCCATGATGAAGATCAGTGACGTGACCGTGATGAAGTGCCCCCAGTCGGTCGGGCCGAGATGGCGGGTCACCAGCGGCGTCGAGGCCAAGCCCACGAGCAGCCCGCCGCCATACGCGAGCACCCGCATGCCGCTGCCGCGCAGGAAGCGGCCGCCCGCCTCGCGCGAGGCGAGGATGTCGCCGTCGGGGATGACTTCCGCGACCTCGCCCGAGGCTCCCGCGCTCATCTCGCCGGCGACCGCTCGCGCGCCTGGCCTTGGCCGTCGCCGTCGCCGTCGCCGTGGCCGGGAGTGGCGGGATGCGCAGCGGGCGCCGGCAGTCCGCACGCACGCAGGAACTGCTCAGCGCGACGGACCGTCGTGTTCGCGCGCGCCCAGTCCAGCGCCCCCTGTTGCAGCGATGCGTAGCGCGCGTCGTCGATCGCGTCCAGCCGGGCGATCAACTCGTCGTAGCTCCGATAGGAGACGCAGTTCGTGTCATCCAGGCCGTGCGGCGCACAGCGCGCCGGCTTGCGCTGGAGATCGCGGAAGCACGGCACGCAGCCGTTGGCCGCCTGCTCATAGTGGCGCAGGCAGTCCCAACCCGCGCGTTTGATCGTTATGCCGAAGCGCGCTGAGCGCAGGTCGGCGTAGTACTCGGCCTCGTCAGCGAACGCGTACGACGTGCCGACGCCCAGACGCGAGGCGACTTCCGGGTCGACCACGTGGCTGGCCAGCAGCCGCTGCTTCGAGGCGGGCGGCTCGCTGACGATCTTCTCCGCCGGGAACGAGAACGAGATCTCGCGCATCGCCCTGATCGACGGAAGCCGGCTCGCCAGCGCCGGCGGGAGCAGCAGGTAAGAACGAAACCAGCCGGTCAGTGGCGTGAGCTCGCGCTTGAAGTAGATCGCGCGGGTGTGGGCTCGAGGCAGCGTCCACCAGGCCGGCTTGCGCCACCAGCGCCCGGCGTACGGATAGGGCTCCTGGCGGTCGGCTCCGTCCAGCACCGCCATCGGGGTGTCGTGGATCTGCGGCGCGAGCTCGGCGAAGCGCTCGAACGTGTTCCAGATGTCCGCGAACACGATCAGGTCGAACTCGCCGTCGCGGGCTTGGGCGCCGTCGCGGGCGCGCTCGAGCGCCTGCTCGCGGTTCTGTGGGGGGTCCGGGAGCAGGCCATACAGGCTGAAGCCGCGTCCGTACAGTTCGCTGCGACGCTCCACTGGGTAGCTGTCGTAGAGGAACCCCGCCTGCGGAAAGTCCACGACGGCGGTCCCGAGCAGCGTCCGCAGTCCGTGCAGCAAGCTGTCCGCGAGGTAGTCCTCGTGTGCCGTCGTCAGGAACAGGATGCGCGGCATCGCCTCAATCTAGGGGGCCGCAGAGCCGATCGCCCGCCCGTTCGCCGCATCGTCCAGCGTGTCGAGCGCGATTGCGCTGAAGCGATCCCACGAGAACTCCGCGGCGCGCACCCGCGCGCGCGTGCTCAGATCCGCGCGGTGGGACTCGTCGCTCAGGACTCGTCGCAGTCCCGCGGCGATGCTGGACGCTCGGTACGGGTCCACGTAGTCGACAGCGTCGCCACCCACCTCCGGCAGCGAGGAGATCTCCGATGTCACGACCGCCGCACCCTCGGCCATCGCCTCCAGTACAGGCAGCCCGAAGCCCTCCCCGAGCGACGGATAGCAGAAGACCGCGCACCGCCTGTAGAGCTCCGCGAGCGCCGCATCTGAGACATATCCGAGCATCTCGCAGCGTCCCTGGAGTGAGCGCAGGGCGCTGAGCGTCTCGCCGGTTTCCCAGCCCAACGGGCCCACCACGACCAACGGGTGGCGCGTTCGCGTGGCCTCGTCAAGCGAGCTGTAGGCCTCGACCAGCCGCGGAAGGTTCTTGCGCGGCTCGAGCGTTCCCACCGCCAGCACGAACCCGGGCGGCGGCAGCCGTGCCGCCTCGGACGGCTGCACGCTGTCGTCGAGCGTCGTAGCGACGCCGAGCGCGGCGACGACGGTCTTGCCTCTGGCCGCGCGAAAGCGATCCGTCAGCGAATCCGCCGTGGCTTTCGAGATCGCCAGCACCGCACTTGATCGACGCATCGCCGCACCGAGCGTGGTTCGCTCGATGACCGTCGAGCGACGGTTGGGGCGCATCGAGGATGCGAACGTCGTCAGGTCGTACACGATCGTCACCGCCGGAATCCGCAACAGCAACGTCGTGAGGTAGGAGTTGGAGGACAGGAACACGTCGCACTCCCGGTTCGCCGCGCGCGCCGCCCGCGCGTGCCACCAGGGATCGCGCGCGCCGATCAGCTCCCAGCGGAAGCGCTCGTCCAGCTCCACGCCAGGCCACGCCTGGCGCGCGTACAGGACGAAGCGGTGACCGTCCTCCGCGCGCGCTGCCAACGTGCGCAACAGCTCGCGCACCACCCGGCCGCGACCGGCGGGCACCTCGGTCGCGGCACGCGCATCGATGCCGACGACCAGAGGAGATGCCCCGCTCACGCGATCGCGTGAGGATGCCCCGCTCACGCGATCGCGTGACGAGGGCGCAGGCGCGCCCATGTCATCGGCAGCGGACGCTCGTGCAGTACAAGCCGTACCTGCTCCTCCGTCATCCACTCGAGCTCCAACGGGCGATCGCCGTCCGGCGGCGCGTCGGAGATCACCTCGATCTCGTGGGTCTCACGGAACCGCCGCTCGATCGTCGCCCCGATCGTGGGGTCGACGTTGTCGTGCTGCTCGACGATGATCGACCAGTCGCGCAGGTTGGGCGTCGTGTCTGGGTCGAGCAGACGCTTCTCGTAGCCCTCGCAGTCGCTCAGCAGCGCGACACGCGCGTCGGACACTTCAGCGAGCGTCGAGGCGCTGCATTCACTACCGATCACGACGCGATCCTGCACGCCGTTGATCCGCGCCAGCTCGGCGCAGTCGCGTCGCGCCGGCTCGTAGGTGTCGTACGCGTGCACCACCACGCGCGGCATCGCAAGCGCCAGGCCGACCGCGTAGAAGCCCTCGGCACAGCCAACGTCGATCACCACGTCGAAGTCGCCGGCGATCCACTCCGCGATCCACGGGTAGATCTGATGCTCGTAGCTGCCCACCAGCCTGGAGATCAGCAGACCGGAGATGTGCTCCTGGCCGGGCATGTAGTGCATGCCGGCGAACGGCCCGCGGCGAACCTCCAGCCCGTGACGACGTACGTACTCGTCGTTGATCGGACCGATGCGGCGAAGGAAGCGCCGCGCGCGAGCCCGGTCGATCGCGCGCTTGCCCGCGTCCGGAACGACCGTCGATGCGAGTCTGCGGAGCACCGCGCGACAGCCTACGAGGTTCGCTCACGCAGCGAGGCCGGTATTGGCGTGGTATTCCTGCTCCGGCGTGCACGTCGGCCTGAACCTGATCTTCCTCGTCCCGGGCGAGACCGGCGGAATGGAGGTCTACGCGCGCGAGCTGATTCCGGCGCTGCTCGCACAGGCGCCGCCGGGCACGCGCTTCACGGCGTTCGTCAATCGCGAGACCGCCGCGGCAGGCGGAGGGCCGTGGGGGGAGCTGCTACCGGCGGTGACGGTGCCCGTGAGCGCCCGTAACCGCGTGCAGTGGGTGCTCGGCGAGCAGGTGCCGCTGGCGCTGATGGCCGCCAGGGCCGGAGTCGAGGTTCTCCACAGCCTCGCCTCGACGGCGCCCGTGTGGGGGCGTTTCCGACGCGTCAGCACCGTGCACGACCTGATCTACGCTCGCTTCCCCGACGCGCACGCCGGCTTGCGTGACAGGGGCATGAGGGTGCTCGTGCCGTTGGGCGTGCGTCGCTCCGACCGGGTGATCGCAGACTCTCAAAGCACGCGCGATGACCTCGTGAGCCTGATCGGCATCGGTGCCGATCACATCGACGTCGTGCCGCTCGGGCTCGGCTCCGTGCAGCGCGAGCGTGCGTTGCCGGAGGACGAGACGCGTGTGCGCTTCGATCTCCACGAGCGGCGCGTGCTGCTCAGCGTTTCGGCCAAGCGGCCGCACAAGAACCTGGTGCGGCTGATCGGCGCGCTGGCGCGGATCCCGTCGGAGCGTCGCCCGCTGCTCGTGCTGCCGGGCTACGCGACGGCGCACGAGCGGGAGCTGCGCGCGCGCGCAGCCGAGGCCGGCGTGGCGGAAGACGTGCGTTTTCTGGAGTGGGTCTCGGGCGCGGAGATCGAGGGCCTGTGGTCGCTCGCCGAGGTGTTCGTCTTCCCGTCGCTGTACGAGGGGTTCGGGCTACCGGTGCTGGAGGCGATGGCACGCGGCGTGCCGGTCGCCTGCTCGAACGCATCCTCGCTGCCGGAGGTGGCGGGTGACGCGGCGCTGCTGTTCGACCCGTGCGACGAGCAGGCGATCGCCGCCGCGCTCGAGCGCCTGCTCGCGGATCGCGAGGAGGCGGGGCGACTGCGCGCGTACGGGCGCGAGCGGGCCCGTCTGTTCACATGGGAGCGAACGGCGCGCCTGACGCTCGACAGCTACGCGCGTGCGGCCGGCGCGAGCGAGTCGCTCGCCGGCGGAACGCCGCGCGCCCCGTCGCCCGCGTAGATCTCCAGGACCTTCCGTAGGGAGGACTCCAGCGACAGCTGCTCGGCGTGCTCCGCGAACCAGCGCGCGGTGCTCTCGCGCAGCGCGATCCCGGCCTCGTGGACCTCCACGATCGCGTCCGCCACCGCCTGCGGATCGGAGCCGCGGGCGATCTTGCCGTTGACGCCCTCGGCGATCAGCTCGGTCGCGGCGTTGTCCTCGCCGGCGAGCACGACGCTCGGCGTTGCGCGCGCGGCGGCCTCGACGACGACGAGGCCGTATCCCTCGCGACGGGAGGTCACGAGCATGCACATCGCCCGGCGCATCTCCGCATCGACCACGTCGGTATCGGCGAAGCCTCTCGCCGTGACGATTCCCTGCAAGCGGTGCTCGACGATCGCCGCGTCCAGCGCCGCGCGCTCCGGCCCCTCGCCGAGGAACTCCCCGCGTAGGCCGTCGACCCGCTCGGCCGCGAGCGCCATCGCTGCGACCGCGAGCTTCACCTGCTTCTCGGGGATCAGCCGCGCCGCGAATAGCACGACCGGATCGGCCGGCCTCGGCGTGGCTGGCTCGGCGGCACCGGCGTACAGGCCGCGCAGGACGGTCACCGGACCGCGTAGCCCCTGCTCGCGCAGGCGCCGCGCGTGCAACTCGGAGAAGCACAGCGCCCGCTGCGGCACGATCGCGCACAGACGCTGGACGAGCGCGCCGACGCGGCCGCCGACCCCGCCGAGGTATTCGTGCCAGTAGGCGCGGCTCCAGACCTCGAACCAGTCGACCACCAGCTCGAAGCGCCCGAAACGCCGTGCGACGCCGGCCGAGAGCAGCGAGAAGTAGGGGAAGGAGCAGGTGTGCACCACGTCGTAGCGACGCCCGTGGCGCAGCAGATGGGCCAGCACCCCCAGCCCGAACACGAGCGGCGGCAGCGTGCGCCGGCGCCCGCCGGTCGTGTACAGGTCCATCCGCGGCCCGGCGGTCACGACTCGCACTCGCGGGTCAATCTGCGCTCGCTCGCCGCGCTGCCACTGGCGCAGGGTCACGTACGTGACCTCGTGGCCCTCGGCGGCCAGGCGCTCGGCTAGATCGCGATACCAGCGCTCCGCGCCCCCGACAGTGTGCGGGAACAGGCAGTCGTAGATGAGGCACACACGCATCTCGCTAGCATCTCATCTCACCGGCGGCGAGCTGTGTGCGCCACTTTCCGCCCTCTCAGGCGTTATAAACGCAAAGCCGGCAGCTCGACGTCGAAACAGGGCTGCCGCGGTCTTCAACCCGATGAGCACACTCGCCCCCTCAAGCGCCCCCCCAGTGGCGCCCGACTCAGAGCAGGCCGGCTCGCCACTGGTGTCGGTTGTAATCCCCTGCCTGAACGAGGCCGAGAACATCAAGTCGTGCGTGACCGCGGCGCTCGAGGCGATCGTCCGCATGGGAGTACCGGGTGAGGTTGTGGTCGCCGACAACAACTCCGAGGACGACTCGGCGCGGCTGGCAGAAGAGGCCGGCGCGCGCGTCGTCGTCGAACGCAGACGCGGCTACGGCAGTGCGTATCTCGCGGGTTTCGCCGCCTCACGCGGGCGCTACATCGTGATGGCCGATGCCGATCTGACGTATGACTTCGACGAGATTCCTCGTTTCGTCGCCGCACTCGAAGACGGCGCCGAGATGGTGATCGGCGATCGCATGGACAACATCAAGCCGGGAGCGATGCCGTGGCTGCACCGCTACGTCGGCAACCCGATCCTTAGCGGCCTGCTCAACCTGTTCTTCCGCACCGGCGTCAGCGACGCACACTGCGGGATGCGCGCCGTGCGCAGCGAAGTGCTTCCGCGCCTCGATCTGCGCACCACCGGCATGGAGTTCGCCTCAGAGATGGTCATCAGGGCCTCCAAGGAGAAGCTCAAGATCGCCGAGTTCCCGATCGAATACCACCCGCGCGGCGGCGAGAGCAAGCTTTCGAGTTTCCGCGATGGCTGGCGTCACCTGCGCTTCCTGCTCGTGCACAGCCCTAACCATCTGTTCATCATCCCCGGCGCCGTGCTCGCCATCTTGGGCAGCGTGATCGTCGTGTTCGTCGGCGCCGGCTTTGACTTCTTCGGGCGCGCCTGGGGCGTGCACGCGCTGATCGGCGGCTCGCTGCTGATGATCGTCGGCACCCAGGTGCTGTGCCTGGGCCTGTGTGCTCACGCCTACGGGACGTACTTCATGGGCGAGCAGGACCCGTGGTTCGACCGTATGCGCGCGCGCTTTCGCCTCGAGCACGGGCTGCTGTTGGGCGGTCTGTTCGTGCTCGTCGGGCTTGTCATGGGTGGTCTGATCCTCGCCACCTGGATCTCCCATGGGTTCGGCTCGCTCGCCGACGAACATCTCGCGGTGATCGCCGCGACGCTGATGATCGTCGGGATTCAGATCTTCTTCTCGTCCTTCCTCTTGTCGATTCTCGGTCTGCGCCGGCGCTAGCGTGCGGCCAGTGTGCCGGATTCCGGCGATCGTGTTCGCCGGTGACGCGCGCGTGTGGCGAACGGCCCTCGTCGTGGCGGTGCCGCTGATCCTGTTGGTCGCATTCTTCTGCCTGCGCCCGCGCGAATATTTCACAGGCACCAACAGCGTCGAGGCCGTCACCTACATTGCCGAGACCCAGCCAGGCACGCCCCTCTGCGTGCCGGACCTGCAGATCCCCGCGGGCACAGCGCGCATTCGTCTGCAGGTGATCTCGCGTACGCGTCTACGTCCTGCTCTGCAGATGGCGCTGATCGTCGGGCCTTCTCGACGCCCGATCGACCGCCGCCTCGCACCCGTCACGGTTCCGGCCAGCCGTGTGAGTGCCGCCGTGTTCCCGATCCCTGAGTCGCTCGCGCAAGCCGCGCAACGGCCGGCCTCGCTGTGCGTGACAGCGACCGATCTCGTGAACTGGGGAGGAACACCGCTGCCGGCGATTCCCACTCCGAACGCCCCGACTGCGGGCGGGCATCCGCTCACGGGGCGTATCGCGGTGTGGTATCTACCTCCAGCGGGAGCCAAGCGGAGTTACCTGGCGCGGGCTGGCGAGATCCTGGATCGCGCCTCGCTGTTTCGGCCGGGCATCGTCGGACCTTGGTTGTACGTGTTGCTCCTGCTCGGCGTCCTGCCAGGCCTTGCGCTGGTGTCCGTGCGCTGTCTGGCGCTGGCCTCGGCGCATCCTCGCTTGGAGCTCGGCCAGCGCCGTATGGCGGCGTGGCTGTTTGCGATCGCCGCCGTCAACTTCGCGTGTTGGGCGTTCATTACGCCGCCGTTCCAAGCCCCCGATGAGGTCGACCATTTCGCCTATACCCAGTCGCTCGTGGAGCGTGGCGAAGCGCCCTCGCGTAACCCTGGCTCGCCGCTGGCGCGCTGGTCGAGCGCGGAGTCACTCGTGCTGGAAGACATGGACTTCGCCACCGACCACCAGGTAGGTGACACTCGTCTTCCCTGGGCGGCGCGGCAGCAGGCGGAATACCGCGGTCGGCTGGCGACCCACCCGAGCCCCGCGGACGGTGGCGGCAACGAGACGGCCGCCACGCACGGCGCGATCTACTACGCGGCGCTCGCGCCCGCATATGCGCTCGCCCCTGGCTCGCCGCTCGCCCAGCTCACGCTAATGCGATTGACCTCCGCGTTGATCGGCGCGCTGGCGGCACTGTTTGCGTTCCTGCTCGCGCGCGAGCTGGCGCCAGGGCGTCCGTGGCTCGCGGTGCTCGCGGCGCTGCTGATCGCCTACCAGCCGATGTATGGGTTCATCTCCGGTGCAGTCAACAATGACGTCGGCGTCAACGCCGGCGCGGCCGCGCTCGAGTTGCTGCTGATCCTGCTACTACGCCGCGGCTTCGCGTTGACGCTCGGCCTGCTCACCGGCGCGCTGTTGATCGCCCTGCCGATTGTCAAGGGCACGGCAGATTCTCTCTATCTGGTGGCTGTGGTCGCGCTGCTCGCGGCGCTGTGGCGCCACCATCGGCGCGTAGATATCGCCGGATTTGCAGGCCTGTTGGTCGCCGCGCTGGCGGTGCACGAGTCCTCGATTCGCCTCGCTGGGGTATTTCGCCCCTCCAGCTCCGGTGGGGTGGCCGTGCCGAGCGGTGAAGGCGTGCTCAGCGTCGTGCGCGCGTACCCACTCGATTACCTCAGCTATCTATGGGAGGTTTTCCTCCCCCGCCTGTCGTTCATGGCGCCACACTTCGAGACCGCCACGCCGCCTGCGTTTGTCATCTTCGTAGAACGCGGATGGGGCGCCTTTGGCTGGTACGACGTGTTCTTTCCTCACTGGGTATACCTCGTAGTCTGCGCGGTGATGATCGCTGCTGCCTTGCTGGGAGTGGTGGCGGCCGTGCGAGAGTGGGCGTTCGTGCGTCGTAACCTCCCTGAGACAGTCGTTCTGCTGTTCACGCCGGTCGCCGTGGTGGCCGGCTTCGAGGCAGCGTACTTCACCACCGGGATACGGCCCGTTATCGCAGAATTCGGGCGGTATGCGTTTCTGGCGATCGTGCCCCTGGCGGTGCTCGTGGCGGCGTCGCTGAACGGCCTTGGCCGTCGCTGGGCGCTGCTCGCCGGCACCGGTCTGCTCGTGTGTATGCTCGCCCTCAGCTACGCCTCCCAGCTCGTAACGCTGACCGGGTTCTACGCTTGATCGTGCCGGGCTGTGACGATGTCTCGATGTGACACCACGGTTGCGATACCGGTGCGCGATGGCGGCAAACCACTAGTGCGTACGCTAGCGGCGATAGCACGACAGACTGTCGAGCACGAGTTGCTGATCTGCGACTCGGGCTCGACAGATGGATCGGTGCGAGCGGCGCAAGCGCACGGAGCGCGCGTGCTGGAGATCTCTCCATCGCAGTTCAGCCACGGCAGCACGCGCAACCTGCTGATGCGAGAGGCATCGGGCACGCGCGTCGCCTTCCTCACCCAGGACGCGGAGCCGACGGACGAGCGCTGGCTGGAGCGACTGCTCGAGGGGCTGGGACTCGCGCCCAATATCGGCATCGTCTGTGGCCCTTACCGTCCGCGACCCGACGCCTCGCTGGCGGTACGCATGGAACTGGAGCACTGGTTCTCTTCGCTGGCTCCCGACGGGGACCCTTGTGTGGAGCGCCTGACCGCGCAGGAGCGCCTTACGCTTCCAGTGCGCACGCTGATCGGCAGGCGTGGCTTCTTCACCGATGCGAATGCCTGTCTGGCCCGCTCGGCTTGGGAGCAGGTGCCATTCCGCGACGTCGCCTACGCGGAGGACCGCTTGCTAGCGATCGACATGCTGCGCGCCGGCTATGCGAAGGCGTTCGTTCCCGGCGCGGCGGTACTGCACTCCCACGATTACACGCTCACGCAGGAGCTGCGTCGCTGCTTCGACGAGTGGCGAGGTCTGCGTGAGATCTACGGCTGGCGCGAGCCCGCTGCGCCGGCGCGCGTGATCCGACGGCTGCGCGGCGAGCTCGGCCGCGCCCAGCGCGAGCTCGTCTCCTGCGGCGTCCCGACGGCTGATCGTCGGAGAACTCTGGCCGCGGTCACCGCTCACCAGATGGCACGTCAGACAGGAGCTATGCTTGGCTCGCGGGCCGACCTGCTTCCCGGTGTGCTTCAGCGCCGGCTGTCGCTCGAGCGACGCGGTGGCTTTGCCGCCCTCGATCTCGACGCGCCCGCGGATCGATCTCGAGCACGGGATGACCTTGCGTGACAGACGAGCGCTCCTTCCACGACAAGCCTCCCACCGCCGCGGCCTCGACGGGCGCAAACCCCCCGATCTCAGGATCGGAGTCGATCGCCGCGAGTGCACTAGACGGCACATTCAGCGGACCGCTCGCCGGCCTGCGCCGGCGCATCTATCTGACCTACCGCTACCACGGCTGGCGCACTCTGCTGTTTCGTGTGTTCACCTGGCCGTTGCGGTTTACGCCGCTGAAGCACCGACTGCGGCTGCGCACCCACGCGCGCAATCTCGAGATGCGCCGCGCGTTGGCTTGGTATCGCGAGCACGGCAGGCCCGTAGACATAGTGATTCCGAGTTTCCGCGACGCGGACAGGGTGGCGACGCTCGTCGAGAGCATCCGCACTACGGTCCCCCGCGGGATGGCGCGCATCATCGTCGCCGATGATGCGAGTGGTTCTGAGCATGTAGCCCAGCTGCGACGGATCGCGGGGATCAGCGTTATCGAGGGGGCCGAGAACGCGGGGTTCGCCGCCAACGTCAATCGCGGCCTGCGCGTCTGCTTGGAGGATCGGGACGTGGTTGTGCTCAACTCCGATGTGGAGGCATTGCCTGGGTGGCTGGCGTGCCTGCAATACGCCGCCTCCCAGGAGGGCGATATCGGCATCGTCGGGGCGCAGCTTCTGTATCCCGACGGCCGTATCCAGTTCGGCGGCACCGTGCGCAATCGCGATGCCCCTGAGTGGTTTGATCACCGCTATCGCTTCAAGCCGGAAGGCTGGGGACCAGCCCGCCATGCCGGTTCAGTGCTGGCGGTGACCGGGGCGTGCATGTACGTCCGACGCGAGGTGATGGTGCGCGTCGGGCTGCTCGATGAGGCTTACCCGATGGCATATGAGGACGTCGACTGGTGCCTGCGCGCGTGGCAGGCGGGCTTCCGCGTCCTGTACTTTCCGGCGGCGAGGCTCGTGCATCACGAGTCGGTGACCCGCGGCACTGCGGTGGGCGAGCGGGAGCTCGCGTCCCAGGCGCTGTTCTGGGAGCGCTGGGGGGAGTTCTTTGACGCGCGTCGCGTGCGTAGCGAGTCGGGGGCCCTGCGCGTGGTCTACGTGACCGAGGGCACCGGCGTCGGCGGCGGACACCGCGACGTCTTCGAGCACCTGAACCGCCTGCTGGACCGCGGGCACGACGTGGCGCTGTACACCCTCGACGATCCGCCCGACTGGTTCCCGCTGCGCGCGCCGGTGCACAGCTTTGAGGACTACCAGGAGCTGGTGGACGCGCTTAAAGACATCGAGGCGATCAAGGTGGCGACCTGGTGGAACACCGCCGCGCCGGTGTGGCGCGCGAGCGTGCTGCGGGGGGTTCCCGTGTACTTCGTGCAGGACATCGAGACCTCCTACTACCCCGACGACGAGATCACCCGTCACGCGGTGATCGACTCCTACCGGCCTGAGTTCCGCTACATGACGATCTCCTCCTGGAACCGCGAGCGCCTGCGCGAGTTGGGGCTAGAGGCGGAGCTGATTCCGCCGGGTATCGACCTGGAGACGTTCCGCCCGCTCGCAAATCGGCAGCGGCGCGAGGACATGGTGCTCGCCCTCGGGCGCTCCAACCCGCTGAAGAACCTGCCGTTGACGATCGACGCGTGGCGGGCGCTCAGCGGCCCACGACCAGAGCTGTGCCTATTCGGCATCGAGCCCGAGCTCGCCGACGGGGATGGCATTCACTACGTGGAGTCACCGAACGACGAGCAGGTCAACGAGCTGTTCAACCAGGCCAGCGTGTTCGTTCAGACATCGACGCACGAGGGCTTTGCGCTGCCGCCGCTGGAGGCGATGGCGACGGGCGGGGCGGTCGTGTGTACCGACGCGCACGGCAACCGCGACTTCTGCATCGACGGCGAGAACTGCCTGATGCCCGAGCCGACCCCCCTCGCGGTGAGCACCGCTGTGCAGCGGCTGCTCGAGGACCCCGCGCTGCGCCAGGCGCTCGGCCGGGCGGGCTTGGAGACCGCCGCCCACTATGCGTGGGAGCGGCGCATCGATGCGCTGGAGGGGTTCCTGATGCAGGTCGCTCGCTCGCCGAGCGCGGTCACGGCTCCGGAATGAGCTGCTCGGAGTCGGCGTGCAATGTCTGCTCGCGCATGTGCTCCTTGTTCGAGTAGCTGAAGTGCAGCGAGAAGGTCTCCGGCGGGGTTGATGGTGGCTCGCTGCCGCCACCCCGCTTTCCTCCCGCGAGCCGGTAGGCCAGCTGTGATGGACCCAACAGCACGCGGCGCAGCAGCGGTCGACGCGCCGCTGCGGCCAACGAGCTGGTGGCCGTCGGGCTGAGCGGCCCGTCGGGTGCGACCAGCGTGCGGGCGTCGGGTGTGAGGGCGTTCCACAGCTCGTTGTACTTGCGCTCGGCCTCCTCACGCTCGAGCTCGATCTGGGCTCCGTCGACAGCCATGCGCGAGGCTGTACGGGTAGGGGACCCTGCTGCGGCCCAGTAGACCTCTACGAGCGACTCGCCTGCCGCCTGCCAGGTGAAGCGCTTGCCGGCCTGGCGGATATCGCGCACCTGCGCAGCCGCCGCCTCGGGCGAGTTCAACAGTGGGTATGCCCGCTCCGCGCTGGCCAGAGCATCCCAGGGTATGAGGGTTGCGGTCTGCACCGGGAGCGTCTCGGCGAGGGCCGTGTGGGATGCGAAGAGACATGGGCGGCCGTTGCTTGCGGCCTCGAACGGCATCAGGCCGAAGCCCTCGTACGTGGTCGGATACACGACCGCGGTGCAGCGCTCGAGCAGCCACGCCTTCTCGGCCTGGCTGACCGCCGGCAGGAGGATCACTCGGGCTGCGAGCTCGGGCCGTGTGGCGAGGTACGCGGCCTCGTCACCGGCGGAGGAACCGGCGTCGATCCTTGGTCCCGCGAGCACAAGCGTTCCGTCCCAGCCGTGCGCATCTCGTAGGGCCTCCAACACGCGCAGCGCGAACACCCGGTTCTTGTGGCGAAAGTCCGTGCCCAGGCACAGCAGCATCGGGTGCTCAGCGAGCGCCTCGATCGCGCGCGGGGATACCGGCGCGGGGGGATTTGCAGCGCCGCCGTGGTCGACGCCGATGTACACGATCCGTACCCGGTCGGGCTCGATCAGGTCCTCCTTGAGGGCGTCCCCGGCCGCGTGATGGGAGAAGAACACCGCGCGATCGGCGCAGGCCAGCGCCTGGCGGGTCAGCCGACGGTAGCTCTCCCACTGGGGGTAGCCGGGAAAGTACCCTGGATTGCGGTACGCGATCAGATCCTGATGGGTTATGACCGTCCGCTCGCCGGCGTACTGCAACACCAGCAGATCGTTTGCGTTGCTGACCTGGTAGGGACGGTGGACGACGTCGGTCTTGCCCATCGCGGGGTGCACGGCCGTGTGCGGCAGAAGCTCGACGTTGTGCATCTTGGCCAGCTGCTCCTGGGCATAGTCGCCGATATCCGGCGGTACGATCACGCGCATGCGAACCTGTTTCGTGTGGCTCAGTGCGCGGATTACTTCTAGCGTATGGACCTGGGTGCCCGTGATGATCTGGCCGAGACAGCGCGCGTCGATCGTGGCCGTCAGGCCGATCATCGCCCGACGTGCGGCAGCGAGCGCCCGCGGGAGCGGCCCGAGCTCCGCCTGCCCTGCAGCGGCCTGTGCTCGTTGGTAGTACGGGTAGCGCGCCGCGATTATCTCCTCGTGCTGCTCGCGCACGGGGTTCTCGTCTCCGTCCTCGCCGAACGACCCCCCGGAGCTGTGCAGCACGTAGACGTCATCGGCGGCGACGTGGACGAGGCCGTGGAGAAGGGCACGCTGCGAGAAGTCCACCTCCTCGCCGTAGCCCGGGGAGAAGGCAAGGTCGAAGTCCCCCACGAGATCGAGAGCCTGCCGGCGAACATACATGCAATGTCCGACGGCGGTCGGCAGTCTCGGATATAGACGCATCGACTGGGCGAGGACCGATTCGGCCGCCTGCTCCAGGAGCTGATCTTGAGGTAGGCCAGGGACGGGACGGTTGCGCTCGGGAGCGCTGAGGATCGTCCCGTGGTTCGTCAAGGCGCTGGCGGTGGCGATCAGCGCGTCGGAGTACGCGGCGCGGCGCAGACCCTGCAGCCACCCGGCGGCGACCACGCAATCGCTGTTGAGCACGACGACGTCGGCTGGAGCCGCCGCGGCGAACGCGGCGTTGACGTTGCCAGGGAAGCCGAGGTTCTCGGGCTGACGTAGATAGCTCACGTCGCGCCCGGCGAAGCTGTCGCTGTCGACGAGGGATATGACGAACTGCTCGATCGTCGGGTCCGGGCTGGCGTCGTCGGCGATCAGGATGCCGACGTCGTGCGGCGTATGCGCGAGGACACTTGTGAGGCACTCGCTGAACAGCGATAGCGCGCCGTACACGGGGATGCATACGATCACCTGCCCCCGCTCTGACTCGTGCTTCTCGCCTGGCTCCAGCCGCCGCAACCCGGTTTGCTGCGGCGAGTGCTCGTTTGTCGCCAACAGGCCAATCACCTCACCCGGATGGCGCTCAGCCTGCTCTTGTGCCCAGGCCAAGTACGCGGCGTGATCCGCGCCGTGCGGGTCCGGGAAGCGTTTCCGCAGATCTGGGCTCTCTCTGTGGAGGCCGTGCAGGTACCGGCTGAGGGGCTCGCCGGGAGCGCCCGGCTCTGGCTCCTCCAGCCACGCGAGGAAGGCGCGCTCGCCTTCTATCGAGAACGGCGTCTCGCTCAACGCCCCCGCATCGGAGCCCAGATCCCACATCGCCCGCAGCTCGGGTGTCAGCGGGGCTCCGCCGACGGTGCTCGCGAAGCCATAGGGCCACAGGCTGGTCTCTGCATGTCCGTGTGCCGCGAGACGGTTGGCGAATTCGGCACACAGCTCCTTCAGGACTGGAGATTCGTCGAGTGCTTTACGTGTCTCGTATCGGCTCAGTCGATCGGGGCGGGCAGGATCGAAGCCTGTGAAATGCACGCAGCGCAGTGGCTCTCCGGCAACGAGCAGGCGCTGCCCGTCGCGTTCCACACGGCTCGTCGACGCGCGCCAGTAGCCGAAGTTCACGCCCGGGTCCCGCCAGATCCCGACATCGTCGCTCAGTCCAGGGAGCAGCTCTGCCCATCGTTGCTCGAACACCAGTCCCCGTGCCGGGTCAAGACGCGAGTGCCTCAGCAACCGCCCGGCCCACCACGCCAGCAGGCGCTCAACCTCGTTTGTCCGTCGGACCGCCACGAACCCTGTGTTGAACAGGCCTGCGAGCACAATTGAGAGTTCGTTCGGCTCGCGACCGTCGTCCGGCAGGGGCTCGAGCAGATGCGGCGTGAGCACGAGCGGGTGGGAAGCGAGCATCTGATCGAGGCCGTCGAGCGGCGCGAACACCCGCACGTCGCTGTCCAGCAGGACTACCCGCTCGTCCTCCCGCAGGAGATGGCGCATCACCCAGGGCTTCAGCGCCGTGCATAGCTCCGTGACCTCGTAGCGGACGCTCATCGCGTTGAAGTCGTCGATCTCGATGTCCTGCGGAGTCAAGACCTCGAATGGCTCCAGCGATGGATCGGCGAACCCCTCCAGACCGTCGACCACGAGCACCGAGATTTCTACGTCCGGCTCGTGCCGGCGCAAGGACTCACTCAACGCACGGGCGTGGGCGAGCCACGCCCTGTTGATGACTGTGCAGACGCGCACCCGGCGGCACTATAACCGTGGCCGAGACCCTCGCAGGTACCCTGTGGCTATGCCCGACAAGCTGCCAGCGATCGTCGTCGACGGTGTGAGCAAGACGTTTCGCGTCCCCGAGGAGCGCACGCACACGCTCAAGGAGCGCGCGCTTCACCCGCGGCGTCGCTCGCGTCACGAGGCGTTCACGGCGCTGAAGGATGTGTCATTCGCGATCGAGCAAGGGGAGTTCTTCGGGATCGTCGGACGCAACGGCAGCGGCAAGAGCACGTTGTTGAAGTGCCTCGCGGGGATCTACGGGGTGGACTGCGGCCGAATCTGGTGCAACGGAAGGATGTCGACCTTCATCGAGCTTGGCGTGGGCTTCAACCCTGATCTCGCCGCGCTCGACAACGTCGTGATGAACGGCATCATGCTCGGTCTCAGCCCGCGGGAGGCGCGCTCGCGCTTCGAGCAGATCATCGAGTTCGCCGAACTTGAGGAGTTCCAGGATCTGAAGCTGAAGAACTACTCCTCCGGTATGTACGTGCGGCTGGCGTTCTCGGTTGCGATCCAGGTCGATGCGGACATCTTGCTAATCGACGAGGTCTTGGCGGTCGGTGACGCGGCGTTCCAGCAGAAGTGTTTCGAGGTCTTCAACGAGATGCGCGACGACGGCAAGACGATCGTGTTCGTAACCCACGACATGGGCTCTGTGAACCGCCTCTGCCACCGCGCGATGTTGCTCGAGCGTGGCGACATGGTCGCGCTCGGTGAGCCTGCGAGCGTCGCCGAGAGCTATCTCGAGCTCAATTTTCGTCGCGAGATGGCGCGAGAGTCAGATGGCACGGTCACGCGTCTCGGGGACGGTCCTGCGCGGATCGTCGATGCGTGGGTCGAGGACATCGCGGGCAAGCGCTGGGCGGTCTACAACCAGGGTTACCCGGTCGTGTTCAAGGCCCGGGTCTCGTTTCAGCAGACGGTCGAGGACCCAGCGCTGCAGGTCACCCTCGAGAACGAAGAGCGGCGTGCCGCGATGATCGCCACCACCGCGCGGGACTGCGAGCGCAGCGGGCGCTTCGAGGCGGGCGATGAGGCTGTTTTCTCCGTGCGCTTCGAGAACTACCTCGCCCCCGGGCGCTACCTTCCGCTCGCCAGTCTCGCCCACCGCGGCACCGGGCTGGACGTGATCGACCGCTACAGGGGTGCCCAGCATTTCATGGTCGGTGCGGTCGAGGCCCGGGGCGGCTACGTCGACCTCCCGTACACCGCCGGCGTCGAGCGGGATGCCACGCCTGTGCGAGCCCGCGTGGAGATTTCGTGAGCACCGTCGAGGCGAGCGCCCCTGGCGAGGCCGACGGCTCATCGCTCGGGCAGCCGATCCGTGGCCCGCGGGCGCTAACCGACGATTGGTCACGCTTCTGGCACCTGACGTACAACATCGCGCGCAACGAGTTCAAGCTCCGCTTCTTCGGATCGGCCCTCGGCTATTTCTGGCAGCTCATGCGGCCATTTCTGCTGTTCGGGGTTCTGTACGTGTTCTTCACCCAGGTGGCTCAGGTCAATAGCTCGACGGGCCCGGGGAGTGAGTTCTACGGTTCTCAGCTGCTCGGGTCGATCGTGCTGTTCACCTTCTTCGGCGAAGCGACAGGAGGGGCTGTGCGCAGTGTCGTCGACCGCGAGAACCTGGTGCGAAAGATCCAGTTCCCGCGCCTGGTGATTCCGCTCGCGGTGGTCCTGCTCGCGTCGTTCAACCTCGGCCTCAACCTCGTCGTCGTGCTCGCATTCGCCCTGATCGAAGGTGTCACGCCGATGCTCAGCTGGCTGGAGCTGCCGCTGATCGTCGGGCTCCTCGCGGTGCTGACCACGGGGATCGCCATGCTGCTGTCGGCGTTGTTCGTGAACTTCCGCGACATCCAGCCGATCTGGGACGTGGCGAACCAGATCCTCTTCTATGCGTCTCCGGTGATCATCTCGGTGATCACCGTGAAGGAAAAGCTCGGTGCGTTCTGGCTGCACGTGTACATGCTCAACCCACTCGCCGTGGCCTTCCAGCAGTTTCGCCACGCGATGGTGACGCACGGTACGCCGAGCGCCGCCCAGGTGACCGGTGGCTGGGCGCCGATCGGCGCATCGATGCTGATCGTCGTGGCGCTGTTCGCGATCGGCTTTTGGGTGTTCAATCGCTCGGCGCCGTTGATTGCTGAGAATCTCTGAGGGCGCTCAGCGGCTCCAGGCTCCGCCGGAGCGCACGACGATCCTGATCTCCTGGGAGTCGCCGAACAGCCTGCCGGGAGCGTGACGGATCTTGACCTCGAGGAGGTAGCGCCCAGGCTCGGTCGGAACGTCCACCTGAGTCGGCACGATCGTCGAGCTGCCTGGTCTGACCCACTCTGTGAAGAACGCCGGGCGCCAGTCCTCGATCTCACCCTTGCCCTCCCGCACGAGGCGATACACAAGGTGCAGGTATGGCCCGATCGATGGGTCCCACCCCCACAGCTCGTCTCCGTCGTTGCGGACGAGGAAGTAGACCGGCCGGCTCTCGCCGGGCCCGAACGGTGCGGGCGTGCCGATGAGCGAGATGCTCGCGCGGTAGGCGCTCGCCTGAAGGACGCGGCCAGCCCAAAACGCGTCCATCTCCTCGAGCGAGACGGCGGTGGCGTCGCCGGGCAGGGTCGACGCGCGCGACTCGTCGAGGACCGCCTCGAGCAGGTGCCGGTGATGGTCCGGGATGCGCACAGTCATCAGACCTGCGAGCTTCTCTGGCAGCAGAGCGCCGGCGATGTCCAGACCTGTCGGCGCGAGCAGGCCGGGCCGTAGCCGCTCGTACCTGTCCGCTCGCGTCAGCCTGATTGAAGCGTCGCCCAGGATGAACGGGAGGTGATAGATGCAAGCCTCGGTGATGCGTGACGGAGGCGTGCGCTCGGCACTCGAATGGAGCATGCCCGAAAAGCGAAGCGACCCGTCGTTGCGGACCATCCGAACCTGAAAGTCCGGATACCAGGGCTCCTGCACGATGTACTGCGCGACCGTCGGGAAGGGGTGTCTTCGTGCAAAAAGCACGCTGTTGATGCGATCGTCGCCCTTGGCCGCCAACACCTGCGCGAGCATCTCCGGCGAGGGAATCTCATCCCCGTCGAGTCGCAGGATCCAGTCCCCGCGACACTGTGCGTGCAGCCATGGGAGGTGGCGCTCGATGAAGTCGAACTCGATTGCGAACACAGCGTCGGCGACTTCCCCGTAACAGGCGAGGTCGCCGTTCGAGACGGTTCCGCCTGCCGCGATCAGAATCTCGTCTGCGATCTCGCGCAGCGGCGCGAGGGCGGCTCTCAGAAAGGGTCCCGGCGTATTCGCAACGCAGCACACACTCAGCGTTGTTGCGCGGGACCGGTGGGCGCTCACGGGTCTAGCCTACGGTGCAGCTAGTCTGAGCCCGTGCCCGAGAGCCCATCGACACTTCCACTGCCCCCAGATGAGCTGATCGACCGCGTCGTCAGCGGCTTCTCCAACGACGAAGTCGACGCGCACCGAACGTTGTTCCTGGAGACCGGGAAACGCTCGCTGGAGGATCTGGAAGCCGCGATTGCGGCGGTCGGCGAGACCCTCGACGGGCATCAGCGGATCCTCGAGTTCGGCTGCGGTTGCGGACGGATCATGCGCTGGATGGAGGCCTTGGCGGTAGGGCGAACGCTCGTCGGCACGGACATCGACGCGCTCGCGATCGAATGGGCATCGAGCAACCTTCCGTTCGCGCGCTTCGACGTCAATGACGGAGTTCCGCCGACCCGTTACGCCGTTGGCGAGTTCGACCTGATCGTCAATCACAGCGTGTTCACGCACCTGGACGAGCGCTATCAGGATCTGTGGCTGGCCGAGCTGCAACGCATCAGTGCGCCTGGGGGTCTGCTCATCCTGAGCGTGCACGGCGAGCATGCATTTGAGGTCAGCGAGCGCCAACTCGATCCCGACTCCCGCGAGCGACGCGAATGGCGCACCGTGCTTGAGCGCGACGGGCTCCTCTATATCGCCGCTGACACCTACGTTGGCAGTGCGTTCCCCGACTTCTACCACACGGCGTTTCACGCGCCCTGGTACGTTTTCGAGCACTGGAGCCGTTGGTTCGATGTGCTTGCCTACCTGCCGCGGAGCAGCCTCGACTTCCAGGATCAGATCGTGCTTCGCCGCCGAGACGCAGGCCCCGATCCGGTGCCGATAAAGGCGCGGCCGGCGGGGGGCGGCACGGAGCCAGCACCGGCGCCGGAGAGCGCCTCTGCGGCCGCCGACGGGCTCGCGGCGATCCCCACGACGGCGCAGATGCCAACGTCACCGAGCCGCTTCGGCACCCCTGGACTGGTCGCGCGGCGCGCGCTGTTTCGTGTGGCCCGGCCGATGCTTCAGGCTCAGGGGGAGGTGGATCGCTCACTCGTAGAAGTGATCTCCTCGCTCGATGCTCGACTCGATCAGCGGATGCCGCCGCTCGTGCACCTAGCTCTACGCCAGCAGGCTGAGCGTATCGAGCGGCTCGAGGGAGAGCTGCGGGAGCTGCGCCGGACGCTGGACCGCTGACACAGTGATGACCGAGCCAGGACGTCGCGTGCTCGTGACCGGAGGCGCCGGCTTCATCGGAGTGCAGCCTCTCATTGCGGGAGACGAGGAGCCTTGTGCGGTCAGATCACGGGTAGGATCGTCGACATTGCACGCCCGACGATATCCCGATCTACATCACCGACTGCGCCCATCTTCACACGATGACCGAATGGCGTCTGCGTCGCGGGCCGGATGAGATCCTGGCCGGCATCCACGTGTGGATCGCCGAGCGCGAGGACGCTCTGGCGGCGGCGCTGTAGCGGCGGATAGCGTGCCTACAGCGATAATCACCGGATCGGGGGGGCTGATCGGCTCCGAGTCGGTCGGTCACTTCGTGGAGCGCGGTTACCGGGTGGTCGGTCTGGAGAACGACATGCGGGCTAGGTTCTTCGGGGCGGATGCGTCCACGGCCCAGACGACGGAGGCTCTACTCGAGCGCTATCCGGACCAGTTCCGCTCGCTGGAGATCGACATTCGCGATGCGGATGCCGTGTCCGGGCTGTTCGCGGAGCAGGCCTCGGAGCTGGAGCTTGTGATCCACACGGCCGCCCAGCCCTCGCATGACTGGGCGGCGTCTGATCCGCAGACGGACTTCGCGGTGAACGCGAACGGCACGCTCAACCTGCTCGAGGCGACCCGGCAGCACGCGCCCGAGGCCACGTTTATCTTCTGCTCGACGAACAAGGTATACGGCGACCTGCCGAACGAGCTGCCGCTCGAGGAGCTCGACACACGGCTCGAGCTTCCCGCGGGCCACCGTTACTACCGGGGTATCGACACGACGATGTCGATTGACCGCTCCACCCATTCGCTGTTCGGGGTCTCCAAGGCCGCCGCGGACCTGCTGGTGCAGGAGTACGGGCGCTACTTCGAGATGCCAACTGTCTGCTTTCGTGGAGGCTGCTTGACAGGTCCCAACCACGCCGGGACGCGACTGCACGGCTTCCTCTCCTATCTGATGCGCTGCACGATGACGGGGGAGTCCTACGCCGTCTATGGTTACGGCGGTAAGCAGGTGCGCGACAACATCCATTCGGCCGACTTGGTGGCCGCGTTCGACGCCTTCCACAATGCCCCCCGTGCGGCGGCCGTCTACAACATAGGTGGTGGGCGCGAGAGTAATTGCTCGATGCTCGAGGCGATCGAGCTGTGCCAGGAAATCGCCGGACGCGAGCTCGAGTGGAGTCTCGGCGAGGACAACCGGATCGGAGACCACCGCTGGTGGATAAGCGATCTGGCCCCGTTTCGGGCTGACTACCCCGATTGGGCAATAACCCACGACGTGCGCGACATCCTCGTACAGATCCACGAGCGCAACGCCGAGCGGTGGATCATGCACGCTGATCCCCGGACGGGCCGATGACTCTTGCGATAAGGACACCATCGTCGGGAGAACCAGTTCGTCGCGACGACGATCTCGCAGAGCACGGATTTACGACGCCCGATCGTCTGGTGAGCGGACTCGAGCGCAACTGGCGTTGGGTACTTGTTGGACTGATGCTTGCCGATGTCGCGCTGCTGCTCTACATGGGGCGTGGTCTGACGTTCTTCTTCGACGACTGGGATTACGTCACACACGACTACGGCGGCGGGATCCACTCACTGCTGCAGGCGCACAACGGACATCTGTCGTTGATCCCAATCGCCATCTACAAGGTTCTCTTTCACGTGGTTGGCCTCAACCACTACGCGGTGTTCAGGCTCGTGGATATCGCTCTGCACCTCATCTGCGCTGGGCTTGTGTTCCTGCTCGCCTCGCGCCGGGTTTCACACGTGCCGGCACTGCTAGCAACTGCGTTGATTCTTTTCCTTGGGGTAGCCTGGGAAGACCTCCTGTGGGCATTCCAGATCGACTATCTGCTCTCGATTGCCGGCGGGCTTGCTGCATTTGCGTTGCTCGAACGCTGTGATCTTCGCGGCGACCTCGCGGCGACGGTCGCGATAGCGGTGTCGCTAGGCAGTTCGGGGCTCGGCATCCCGGTGTTGATCGGCGTTGCCGTCGAGCTTGCGTGGCGGCGCGAGTGGCGGCGCGGCTTCGTGGTCGTGATCCCGGTAGTGCTCTATCTGCTGTGGTACCTGCATTACGGCGAACAGGAGATCACCCGAACAGGTCTGATCAACGCCCCAGGCTTCGCTGAGGATATGGCGGCGGCGGCGTTCGGTGGCCTCCTCGGGCGCAGCCTCGAGTGGGGACGTCCAATCGCTGTTCTCGGTTATCTCGTTCTTTTGCGCCGACTCGCCAGGCCGGTGGTCATCTCCGCACGGCTGGCGGGGCTGCTAGCTGTCGGCCTGTCGCTGTGGTTCGTGACCGCATCTGCACGGTCCACAATCTCAACGCCGGAAACGGGTCGTTATGTGTATCTCGGGGCCGTCGTGATCGTGCTGGTTGGGGTCGAGCTGCTGAGGGATGTGGTGCTTACCGCGCGTATGCTTGCCCTGGCGATGGTGGTTGTGGCAGTCGCTGTAGTCACGGGGTTGACGGCCCTGCACAGCGGTGCAATGTTCCTGCGATCGACCTCCGCGACGGTTTCCGCGGAGCTCGGAGCGATGGAACTCGCCGCTGCCTACGCCGCGCCGACCTACCAGCCTGATCCGGCGCGAGCGCCGCAGATCTTTGCCGAGCCATTCCTACACACGGTGCGGGCGATCGGCTCCTCGCCTGCCGATAGTCCAGCAGTTCTCGCTGCGGGCTCGCCGGCGTCGCGAGCGGCCGCTGACGCGGTGCTGATCGCGTTGTATGCGCTTACTCCAACAACATCCATGCACACGAGTGCTTCGCCGTTGGCTCCTCCCCCCGCCGTCGCCGGGTTGACATCGGGCACGCAGGTGCGACGCGGTAGTTGCATCGATCTGACCCCACGGACCGGAGCAACGATGACCACAGTGCTCGTCCTGCCGCGAGGAGGGGTGGCAATTCGCGATCGCGGGTCTGCTACGGCATCCGCTGCGGTCAAGCGCTTTGGGGATATGTTCTCTACGCTTGCCACGCCCGTGCCGCCGCACGACACCGCCACGCTCTCGATCCCTGCCGATCGTGTGCGGGTCCCCTGGCAACTTCAGCTTGGGTCGGCGTCGCCGCTCTCAGTCTGCGGGGTCATTGCTTGATTAGCGATCGCGGCCGCCGTATTCGCGGGCTGGGCGACCACCCCGGATCACTCCACAGGGGCCACCCCTCGACTTGACTGCCCTCCTCACCGTCCCCGCAATATGCGGGCACACATGCAGAAAGTTATTCGTCAAATAGTCGCGACCGAACGAGCCTCAGCCTATGCAGCGTCAGGACTCCCATTGTGGCCAGTGTCTTGATCCCGTAGACGATGCTCTGCTGCACTGAGGCGGATGAAGCCTCTGGGAAATACTTGGTGGCCACAGGAGTCTCGAGAATACGCTGATGCCAATGGACCGCTTGGGCAATCACCTGAGAGTCGAATACAAAGTCGTCGGCGTTGCGAAGAAAGGGAATGGTTTCCAAAAACTGCCGACTGTAGGCACGATAGCCAGTATGGAGCTCGCTGAATCGCTGGCCTAGCACTAGGCTCTCAATCGTTGTCAGGAAGCGGTTGGAAACGTACTTGTACAAAGGCATGCCACCTGCACGGGCGCCTCGCGGTTCCATAAATCGCGAGCCGAGGACCATGTCCGCATCGCCACTAAGAATCGGGCGCACAAGTGACGGCAGGAGACGAGGATCGTATTGCCCATCGGGGTGCAGCATGACGATCACATCGGCGCCCTCTCGCAACGCCGCCGTATAACAAGTCTTTTGATTTCCGCCGTAGCCCACGTTACGGTGGTGCTTGATCACCTCAAGCGGAAGCCCGCGCGCGATATCCAAAGTCGCATCGCGTGAGGCATCGTCCACAAGAATGATCTTTGTTACCCATCCGACAGGTATATCGCGATAAGTCAGCTCGAGGGTCTGTGCCGCATTGTACGCAGGCATAACCACGACGATCTTCCTGCCGTCGACAAGTTGCGTATCCTCCGCTGACATATCCCCGCTGGTCGGTGATCCCACGCTCATAGCACTCCTCGCATATCGCTTATTGTAGCGGGGCTCCCGCAGGGGAGAAGTGACCGAAAGCTAGGCTGGTGACGCATGTACCACCAGGCACGTCAAAGGCAAGTTCATCGACCGCTGTTTTAATGCTCAGCGGTGCGAGTTCACCACCTGCACCGGGACCCCATACATGAGGAAACGCTTCATCCACCGTCACATTGCCAGAGTTGCCCAAGAGGATTGCTACGGGTGCACGTGTCGGGGTTCGGTATTTTACTAGCAACCCGTATGGTAGCCCGCTCCACTGCGCTGGCATGTTTTGCGGTGCGGACAGTCTGACGTGTAGCCTTGTGGCTGGCGATCCGGTGGGTACGCACCCTACGGATCCCTGCGTTGAAGCAGGCCGACCGGTAGGGCTGGGTTTAGGAGCTGTGAGATCGCCGACGGCGGTAGCGTCGAAGCTGACTGGAAGCAAGGCTCCCTCGTTAGTTACGAAGTAAGTAGGACTAGCGATCTGATCGATGCGCAGGTCCGAATCGAATATTCCGAAGAGCTGGTCATAGTGATTGAAGGGGACAGCCGAGGCAAATTGGACATTTTCCGGAACTTCATGGTCTATCAGGTCTGGCTGGCGACCGGTGAGTTCCTCTGCGCGTTTAGCGCCCGCGAGAAAATGCTTAATATAGGCGTGGGCAATCCGCGGTTCCCAGGTCGCCTTCGACATGGCGTGAGCAGAAGTTATGTAAAGCGCCCCGTATCCGGCAAGCAGGAACGAGCAGGCGGCCGGAGCGAAAGCTCGTTGATGCTTGGCGAACCAGCGGCCGACTTTGTCGGTCCGGGATCGCTGCCCGCCCCATCTCAGGCTGATCGCAAAGGCCGCGAGCACGAAAAACATAAACTGCACAGACTGCTGGTAGTCCAGCTCTTGCCCTACGCCCACGCCGAATGCCTTAACACGATTGAGCCCGATAGGAATCATCGTTACGAGAAATACCACCGAAAAGGCCGCGAGGCACCGCCACGCACGAGGCCGAATGTAGAGTGTAAATACAATCGTCGTCGCGATAAAAAGCACCGAGCAAGCGATCACGATAGTACTTGAGCTAAGTGCCGCCTCCGGGTCCTTGATGCCGACGAGGGCCGGCACAAAGCTTTCGACCAAGGCAATCCAAAGAAAATGCACAAGTTCATGGATAGATGGCCGTGGCGTGGGGCTAAAGTAGTACTCATAGTAATTGTACAGGCCCGCGCTGGCCAAAGCTATGTAACAAAGCCAGGCCCATCGCTCGCGCAATAGCCTTGCCAGCAACACTCTGGGATCGAAGCTGTCCTCAAGTACAAGCAGCACGATTAGTCCGAGGTAGATGGGAAATAGCATGGCCGTCTCGTAATCTGCGAGGGCCAGCGCGTATGCGCCTATGGATGCTGCCAGCCAAAGACGCGAACCCCCCAAGTGCCAGCGCAAATAGCCGGCTATAGCCAGCAGCATAAAAACGGTGGCAGGAAGTGTATTGGCAGTGGCAGTCCACCAGCGGAGCATCCGAAGCAGAAAAAGCGATTGACCAAAAAGCGTCGTAAGGATAAAGGCTGCCCAACTATTGCCGAGGACGGTGACGGCGATAAGGGCAAATGCTGCGATCGCTGCCGCATAGATAAAGAGCTGGGTATCATGAGCGAGAGCAAAGCTGCCTGAGGATATGTGAACAAGGGCTGCATCGAGAATCCGCGAAAGTGGGGAGAAGTGCTCGTAGAGCGGCTCGCGGAGGTAGGAGAGACTAAAGTGCTGTGTCCGCGCTTGCTGAAGAAAGAGGAAGTCGTCAAAAAAGAAGTACGTGTAGCTCGTCAACGCCGCTGCGACGGCCACCTGAGCGACGAGCAAGATGGGCCAAAGCCATCGTGGGGGGCGTTGTAGCCGGTACCTACCGCTTTCCATAGATAGGCCGGTCCTCGGACCGCCCCGCGACATCATCGGCTGAGATAGAGACCGACTCATGTGGGATCGAGAATAAACGGAGAGCGCCCTGGTCAGCGGTGTCCCGCGGGCATCCCAGGGTTACGCGCACCATTGTCGGGATCTGCGGCGGCGCTGGCATTCGGGTCTGGTCCTTTGGGCGGCGCGTCGCAACCGCGCGTGGGCGTGCTGCGGCGGTGGCCGAGCATGCGCGCGAGCGCGATGATGTAACCCGGAGCGACTCGCGCGACGCGAAAGGTGGACACGCCCATATCGCTCGAGCGGTCGATCCAAGCGATCGGCACCTCCTTGATGTCGCGTCCTTCGAGCAACGGGCGGAGTCCGGTCTCGGCATTCGCCGCGAAGCCGTCTTGAGAGATGTCCATCTCGCGCAAAATGTCTCCCCGGTAGAGCTTGAGATTGTTGGAGATGTCGCGGACCTTGCTGTGCAGTAGAAGTCGAATGATGAGGTGAAACGCGCGATTGCCGAGCAGCTTCGACGCGGGATAGTTGAGTAGCACCGACTCATAGGAGAAGCGACTGCCAATGGCGCCTTCATGGCCCGCCGCGACCACGTCGAAGAGGTCTTGTAGCTCGGGAACGAGCATGACGAAGTCACAGTCCATGGATAGGATGTACTTACCGGTGGTGACCGCATAACCGTCGCGAAGTGCTCTCCCGACGCCCCCGGGTGGAGAACGATCCACGAGCCGCACGCGGGGATCCTTGTTGGCGAGTTCCCGAGTCACCGTCGCAGTACCGTCTCGGCTGTTGTCATTAACCAGCACGATCTCGTGGATGTAGCTGTCGTAGGTTGCGGTCAGCGCGTGAACCAGGTCGGGGATGTTCATCTCCTCGTTGTGACAGGGAACAACTACCGAGATCGCGTCGCGGAGGACCTCATGCCGTGCGAGATTGGTTCGCGGGCGTTCTCTGGACGTACGGCCCGGCTTGCTCGCGCAGATGAAAAGAGTTCCGCAAAGCTCTCTGACCCCGGGTAGATGCTCGAGAACAAATGCGGTCGACTGCACCGCTGGTACGAGCCGTCTGGGGGTTCGTGGGTGGAGAATGTCATACGGCACGACCACTGTCTCTTCGAGCCCTTCGCGCTCGGCGGCCCGGCGAATATCGGACTCGCGCAGGGCGATCTGGCATTCGGCATTGCGGCTCCAACGAGCGAGGCGACGGCTATGAGCCTTTGCGAAGACCTGCGGATTCCAGTAGTTGGCCTCCAGGAACAGCAACTGTCCCCCTGGTTTGAGCAGGCGCGCAATCCAGCCGAGATTCTCGAGCCATCGGTCGTGGGAAAGCATTGCCGTTCCGACGACATAGTCATAACTCTCTGGCGCTAGTTCTGCCTCGTGCTCAACAGTCAGCACGTGGATGGCTGCATTTGTTCTCGCGCGAGCCAGCTCGGCGAGATCGGCGTTGAACACTGCTGCAGTGATGACACTGTCCGGTCCAAGGACCGCGGTTAGGTGCTCGGACCACAGGCCGCTGCCAGCACCAAACTCAAGGACCTTCTCGCCGGGGGCGATGTGGAGCGCATGGCGTGCCGCATTCGCGCGCCAACGTAGCCGCGTCGGCGAGGTCGCAGGATAACGAAGCCAGTACGCCTCTCGGCTACGCTCGATTTCCCTCAGATTGTTGAACAGGCTCATCTTCACCGGTCTAGTTGGCTCCTAACGATCCGCCGTAGCGCGCCGCAAAAGAGGGCGGCGACTCGATCCGCGGCTAGCCTATACATTGGCTATGGCACCTGTGATAGCGCCGGCGCGTTCTTCCCATCTGGGCCCGCTCCGGTGTAAGGATGCCGCGCGTTGTAATGCAACAACCGCACCCCAATGATCACGAACGGCACGAAGTTGATCAGGTGCAGGACGACGCCGTAGGGCAGAGCTGAGGAGCGGGGCACGTCGTAGGCGCGCAGCGCGATCAGCGTGGCTCCCTCGAACACGCCGACGGCGGCGGGCGGCGAGGGCAGGATCATCGCCAGCCCGATGGCGACTTGCACGAGCACGGCGGCGGAGAACGGGAGGTGCAGGTGGAAGGCGACCATGACGAAGTAGGCGGACAGGCTGGAGAGCATCCAGGCGAGGATCGTCCAGGCGAGCGCCTCGAACGCGACGCGCCAGTCGTGTAGGCCGCCGAGCCCGTGGACGAGCTCCTCGACGGTGCTCTCGAGCCGCTCCCCGGAGAAGCGCGAGTGGCGTCGCAGCGGGCGTAGCAGGGCGCGCACGGGCCGGTCTTCGAACACGACGAGCACCGCGGCGGCGATCGCGATCAAGACGGCGAGCACGCCGGCGGCTACGGCTGCTGTGCCGAGCCAGCTGACTTCCGGCAGCCAGGGCTCGGCGGCGAAGAAGATCAACAGCACTGCGACGACGTCGTACAGGCGCTCGAGCACGACGGTGCCTGTGATCTCGACCGGCGGTGCGGAGCTGCGCTGGGTGAGCACGAGCACCCGGGCGGGCTCGCCGGCGCGCGCGGGCAGGATGTTGTTGTAGAAGTAGCCGATCATCATCGCGTTAAGCGTCGTCGAGAACGGCGGGCGCCTACCGGGGCGAAACAGCGAGCGCCAGCGCAGTGCGCGCGCGACGTTGCCGAGGCCGAACGCGATCAGGGCTGGAATCAGCCACCAGTAGTCGCTGTCCTTGAGCCCCGTCCAGGCGTCCTTGAAGTCGATCCCGTTGAGCGCGATGTAGGAGAACCCGACGGTGATCGCGACGACGCCGAGGATCAGCAGACGTCGCGAGTGGCGCCGGGCTGCGGGACCTAGCCCGCGGGCGCTGCGGCGAGCGCCGGCTGGGTCGCTGTCGGGGGCGAGGGCCTCTGGCGTGCGATCCTCCAGGAGCATCTGGCGCCACGTTAGTCGATTGGGCGTGGCGGAAGCTCAGCTCGGGCGGCGGCGATCTGTCCAGCGGAGGCTGCCACGATCAAGCAATCCACCCGCCAGCCGATTCAATCGCATGATCGTTGGAGGCTCGCGTTCGGCTCACAGCACGGCAGCTCGCTTGCCAGCTTGCGTGCTCTCGTGCGCGACGTTCGTGATGATGTTCCCCGTTGTGCTGGCGCTGATGCTGGCGCTCGCGGTGGCTTCCTCGGCGGGCGCTGCGGTGATCACGGTCGGTAGCCCGCTGTCGGTGCCGGCAACGTTGAACACGGCCGAGAATTTGAACTACGCGGGCACCAACACACAGGTGCTGCCGACGGCGGAAGTGCCGAGCGGCGTTGTGCACACTTACCATTTCGGTGCGGACCAGGCGCTGTGGAACACCACGCTGGCGGCTGGCCAGGCGGCGATGCCGGTGACGGGCCAGGCGGTGAAGGTGAGCATCGAGGGCTGCACGATCCCGGCGCCCGGTGGACCGGCGCCGCTGACGCAGTTCCACCTGCAGGACATCTCTCCTGAGCCGGGCGGCGGCGCCCGCGTGAACCTGTCCTCGCAGCCGTTCGACCTGCCGGTGTGCGGCGCGAATGGGGCGAGCGGCTCGACGGTGAGCACGTACGAACCGGTCAACCTGTGCGTCAGCCAGGGCGACTACGTGGACTTCAACGATGAGGGCGGGTTTGTCGAAAAGGCCTACCAGAGTGGCGTCGGCTACCAGGTTCTGGGTGCCGTGCCGGGCTCGGGGTTCGCGTCGTTCATCAAGGGCAACGGCACGAACAACGGCGCGATGCTGTCGGCGCTGGACACGACGACGATGGACGGCTTCGCGCAGAACACGAGCGAGGAACTGATGCTGCAGGTGGCGCTTGCGAGCGGCGCGGATGCGACCCACATCTGCGCGGGCGGCACGGCTGGATTGCCGCCGGTGCTGCCGCCGATCACGGTGCACCCGCAGACGGACGGCATCAACCACAGCCGCATCGTGTCGGTGGCGATCTACTGCAGGTTGACGCCGGAATGCAAAGGCGCGGCCACGTTGATAGGCGCCAAGCACCTCGGCATCGGCCACGCTCCCTTCAACCTGCGGGGCAACAAGACGAGCCACCTGCCGATTCGCCTGGCGCCGCAGGTGATGAAGCAGATCCGGGCGCACCATGGTCTGGCGACGACGCTGGTGGCGACGGTCGCCGGCAAGACGGTGACCCAGACGATCAACGTCAAGATCCTGTAGGAGGGTTTGCGCGTTGAGTTGCGCGGGTCAGTGGCCAGGTTGTATCGGCCATTGCCAGCAGCGCAGCTCGGACGGGCGCTCGGGCGCGGCGAGCGCGGCCACGACGTCGGGCCCGAGTTGCAGCTCCTCGATCCACAGGAAAGACGTGTCGGGGCGTCTGTCGGCTGCGCCGAGACCCAGGCCCAGGCACTTCAGCTCGGCCTCGTGGCGGACCCACGCGCGCAGGAACTCATACTGGCGCTCGGGTGGGGGCAGTGCGTTCAGCCGCTGCGCCTGCTCGGGGCCGAGCTCGCGTGCGGCGATTGCGACCGCGTCAAACGCCCGCCGTGGGCCCTCGACGTCGATCCCGACGGGGCCGGGAGTGGCGAACGCGTACAGCGCTTGCTGGCGTGAGTGCGACAGGTTGAACGACAGCGTTGTGTCCGTTTGCTCGATCAGCTCGGGCTTGCCGTAAGCGCCGGCGCCGAAACGCAGCGAGCTGGGCTCCACGTGCAGATAGCGCCCGAGCAGCGTGCGCAGCAGCGCGCGCGAGCGGCGCCAGAGCTGCCGGTTGCGCTCGCGCAGGAAGCGCTCGGCGCGCTCGCGCTCCTGGGTGCTGAGCGCGACGCAGAGGTCATCGGAGACGTCCTGGAGGTCGGCTCGCCACACGTGCACGGCGCCGTCCGCGAGTAGCGGGCTGGCGGGCGGGGGCGCCCACGCGGCGAGTACGCTGACAGCCATCGGCCGCTCAATCTAGCGCTCCGGGGCGGCCCCTGCATGGCGCGCGACGACACCCGCACGACGCGCGACGCTACCCTCTTGCGCCTATGCGCGCGCGCTCGCTGCCGATCGACGGCCTGGTGGTGATCGAACCGACGGCCCACGGCGATGAGCGGGGCTTCTTCTGCGAGACCTACCGGCAGGAGTGGCACGCGCAGGCGGGGATCCCGGAGGGCGAGCAGTTCGTCCAGGACAACCACTCGCGCTCTGCCCGCGGCGTGGTGCGGGGCCTGCACTTCCACGTCGGTGACGGCGTGTCGAAGCTGGTGCGTTGCGCGCGCGGACGGATCGTGGACGTGGCGGTCGACCTGCGCAGGGGCTCGCGGACGTACGGTCGCTGGGAGGCGGTGGAGCTGGACGAGCAGAGCATGCGCGAGCTGTATGTGCCGGTCGGCTTCGCGCACGGCTTCTGCGCGCTGAGCGAGGTGGCGGACGTGATGTACAAGCAGAGCGGCTACTACGACCCGCAGCTGGAACGGGCGATCGCGTGGAATGACCCGGAGATCGCGATCGAGTGGCCGCTGCCGGCGGCCGAGCTGACGGTCTCCGAGCGCGACGCGGCGGCGCCGCGGCTGAGCGAGATCGCGGACGGACTGCCGTTTGAGTGGCATCCTTAACGCAGATGTCGGCTCATCTGCAGCGTTTGCGCGAGCGCACGAACGGCTACACGATCACCCCCGAGCAGTACGTGCGTGTGGCCGAGGTGGCGCTCGGCGCGCTGACGCTGATCGTCCTGACGGGCGCGGCGGTGCGGCTGACGGGTTCGGGTCTCGGCTGCCCGACGTGGCCGAAGTGCTACGGCAATGTGTATCCGCCGCTGAACACGCACGCGGTGATCGAGTTTGCCAACCGCGTGGTCACGTTCCCGGTGTCGGTGGCGGCCGGCCTGGCGTGGTTGGGTGCGCTGCGCCGCCGCCCGTACCGTCGCGACTTGGTGTGGCTGGGGGCGCTGCTGCCGCTGGGCGTCGTCGGGCAGGCGGTGCTCGGCGGCTTCACTGTCAAGGGCGCGCTGGACTACGGCTGGGTGATGGGGCACTTCGCGCTGTCGATGCTGATCCTGCTGGCGGCGGTGCTGCTCGTGTGGCGGGCCTCGCACGAGCCCACGTCGGATGCTTCGCCGGCGGACACGCCGACGGCGGCCGGCGCCCGGGTCGGCGATCTCGCTGTGACTGGGGTCGCTGCGCCGGCTCCGGCGGCTGCGGCGGCCGACAACACGGTCATCCGCGCAACCCGCGCGCTGGCGGCGCTTGGTGCGCTGACGATCTTCGCGGGGACGGCGGCGACGGCGGCGGGGCCGCATGCGGGCGGCTCGCCGGGCCAGCGGATCAATCGCCTGCACTTTGACGGGCGCGGGACGATGGACTTCGTGATCCACCGCCATGCGGAGATCGCGCTGGCGTTCAGCGTGGCGGCGGTCGGCTTGTGGTGGCTGGCGCGCAGGCGCGCGGCGGAGCAGAGCGTGCAGCGGCCGCTGAGACTGCTGTGCGTGCTGCTGGCGCTGCAGGGCGTGGTCGGCTTGGACCAGTACGAGACGCACTTGCCGACGGAGTTGGTGTGGCTGCACGTGGCGCTGGCGTGCGGCGCCTGGCTGTCGGTGGTGTGGGCGGCGTGCGCCGCTGGAAAGCTTGCCCCGCGGGCGGCGCGAGTAGCTGGCGAGAGCCCCGAGGAGGGCTCCAGGGCGCCCTCTGAAGTGTTCGCGCCGCTTAATTCGCCCGGAAATTAGAGCGTCGTTGCCGTGCGCACGGCGTGTTCGCCCGTATGGCCGTCCTCTGAAACGGTTAGCCTGCTCCCAGCAAAGACACTCGAGAAGGGAGTGGCATGACTAAGAACGAGCTAGCCGAGCAGGTCGCGGAGCGCACTGGACTGGCCGCCAGCCAGGCACGGCAGGTGGTTGAGGCGGCGATCGAGGTAGTCTCGGACGAGCTGGCCGCCGGGGGTGAAGTCGCGCTTGCCGGCTTCGGCAAGTTCAGCGTCAGCCACCGGGCTGCTCGCCAGGGGCGCAACCCCTCGACCGGCGAGACGATTCAGATCTCGGCATCGAAAGCCGCGAAGTTCTCGGCGGCGAGCGCGCTGAAGAAGCGCCTCAACTGATCCAGCCGGCCGAAGTCCGCGTCACCGGCCCGCACGGGCCGGTGACCACCGGCTGCTGGGGCGCGTGCTTGCGAATCCTTACAACCGGGTAAGGCGTGGTTTAGGGGCGCGGAGGAGGCTTCGCGAGAACCCTTCTCCCGAAAGTTGGTTGCGCGAAATGAGACGACTGGATGTGCGTGAACGAATCACACCGCGCGAGTGCTACGAGTCGCTGGGTGGCTTCTACGCGGCCGATCAGCGTCGTGTGCGCTCACGCGAGCTGGATGTGGGCTTGTGGTGGCGCGAGCAGCCGGACGGGCCGCTGCACCGTGCGGCGTGGGTGAGCGACACGGGCGAGCTTTACCTCGTGCGCCTGGGGTCGACGGCTGACGGCGGCGGACGTGTGGAGGTGCTGGCGCGCGAGGCTGACGGCGATCGGCTGGAGCAAGCGCTGAGCGGTTGGCGCGAGCGCTGCGGCCAGCCGTACTCGTTGAAGTGGCTGCGCCAGCGCGCGGGCGTTCTCGGCGCCAGGACGCGTGCGTCGCGAACGAGGCTGACGGCGTCGAGCACTGCGACGCTCGGCGCGGACACGACGCTGGTTGCGGGAGCGACCGTGGCGTTGGATCTCGTGTAGGACGCCGGCGTGCCGGCTCAGGCCCCGCGGAGGCCTGCATGGCGCACGAGCGTATCCTCGGGTATCGGCTCCCAGGGTGCGGCGTTGTTGACGAACATGCGGTACTGCGGGCGGATGCTGGGATCGCTGTCGAGCGTCCCGAGCCGCACGGCGACTTCATCATCGGTGAGCGGTTCGCCGCTGAACAGCGCGGATCCGCAGGTCGCGCAGAACAGCTTGGGTACGCCGGTGGGCGGCTTGAACGCGCGCAGCTGCTCCTCGCCCTGGAGCAGCCGGAAACCGCTCTGTGGGACGCGGCCGTTGGCTGAGGAGCCCGTCCCGGTGCGCCGCTGGCAGCGGGTGCAGTGGCAGTAGCCGGCAGACAGGAACGGAGCGCTGATCTGATAGCGCACCGAGCCGCACAGGCAGCCGCCCTGCAGCGGCGTCTGGGGCGAGGGTGGGTTGGCGATGACGGACATGGCAGCCATCGTAGGCGCTCAGGTAGAGCGGCCCACCCCGCGGTAGCCGTCTCCGTAGCGCAGTACCTCGGCGGGGTTCCCGACGACGACGGCCCCGACTGGCACGTCTGCGACGACGACGGCCCCGGCACCCACGACAGCGTTGGCTCCGACCTCGACCTCCGGGGCGATGACCGAGCCGACGCCGAGAAACGACCCGGCGCCGAAGCGGCAGTTGCCACCGGTGGTGACACCGGGGCCGAACGTGACGTAGTCGGCGATCTGACAGTGGTGGCCGATCGAGGCGCCGCGGTTGACCACGCAGCTGATCCCCGCGATCACGCCCGCGGCGACGATCGCACCGGCGTTGATGTAGGCGCCTGCGCCGAGCGTCGCGCTGCGCGCGACGACGGCGGTCGGGTCGACGAGCGAGAGCAGTTCATCGAAGCCGCGCTCGCGCGCGTCGGCGATCGCGCTTGCGCGGTGGGCGGGTGTGACCAGCGCTATCGCGAACGGCAGTGCGAGCAGATCTGGGGACAGCTCGTGGGCCTCGAGCAGACCGGACACCTCGGCGGGGATGGGCGCGTCGGGCAGGTTGCGTACACAGGCTGCTAGCTCCCAGCCGAGCCGCCCGACGGTCTCGATCGCGTCGGCCACATAGGGGCTGGAGACGGCGTACAGGACGAGCTTCACAACGTGTCGGCGGCGGCGCTGGGTGGCAGCCCGAGCGCCTCGTAGGCCCGCCTGATGTCGCCCTGGCGGTCGTACACGAATCCCGACATGGTCTCGCGTGGGACGCTGTGAAACCGCACGCCGGCTTCCCAGGCTCGCCGCGCGAGGTTCCAGTCGTTTGGCTCGGAGGCGAGGGCGCAGCTGCGGTCGTAGCGCAGGAAACGCAGGTTGCCGTGGAAGATCGCCGATTGCCATCCCCATTCGCCGAGCTTCGGCGGGTAGGCGCCGACAGTCCTGACCACGGGCAGGTCGGGATCTTCGGCACGAATCACGCGGATGCGCGAGTAGGCAACCTCGGCGTGGTGCGCGCGTGCTTCGGCGAGCAGCGTCTCGAGGTGGGTGGGATCCCATGCGTCGTCGTGGCTGAGCGGTGCGATCCAGCGGCCGCACGCCAGTTCGATGCCCCTCGAGCGGGGCACGCTGCCCCTGACGGCCCAGCTCTCCCATGGATCGTCGGGATCGCGCTCGCGCACGGGCAGATTGTGGAACGCGATCCGCGGATCGCCGATCGCGTGGACACGCTCGGCGGTGTCGTCGGTGCAGTGGTCGCCGACGACGATTGCCTCCCAGTTGGAGTACGTCTGATCGAGCACGGACGCCAGCGCCCGCTGGCACAGCGTGTCGGGAGAGTGATAGGTCGGGATCGGAATGCTGATTAGGGGCTCGGGGTCGGTGAACGCGAGCTCGTAGTCGTCCGCCGAACGCGCGGCGGCAAGCAGTGCCGGCCAGTCGTGCACGGCCTCGTAGGTCCGCGCGGTCAGCGCTTGCGCGCGGCGCACACGCGTGCGCAGTTCGGCCTGGCCGGCCAGCAGCGCCCGCTGGTCGGCCTCGAGCCGTCCGACCGCCTGAGCGATCTCCGCTACCTGCTGCGTGAGCGCGTCCAACCGCGCGATGCGGGCATCGACGCGGCGCCGTTTGCGCGGATCGAGCGTGGTGAGCCGGCGGAGCACGTCGTTATCATCGCAACGATGGATGGACACGATGCGGTTGGCTGCGCGCGCGGCTCGCTGTCTGTCTTTCGTGACGAGCGTGGGGCGCTGACTTTGACGGATCTCGATTCGCTGCCGTTCACGCCGGCCCGTGCGTATGTGCTGCACGGCATCCCCGCTGGGGCACTACGCGGCGGGCATGCTCACCGCACGCAGCATCGTTTTCTGGCGATTGTGTCGGGCAGGGCGAGGGTTCTCGAGGACGACGGTCGGGTGGTGGACACGTTCGAGGCGGCTGCGGGCGAGTCGCTGCTCGTGCCGCCGGGTGTGTGGCATGAGCTGGAGGCGCTCGACGATCAGCTGGTCGTGCTGGTGCTCGCGTCTGGTCCGCACGACCCTGCGGATTACGTGCATGAGCGCGACGAGCTGGCGCTGATGACGGCCGCGCAGACCTCGTCGGCCTGAGCGTCGGTCAGTCACGGGTCGAAGGGGAGGCTGAGCGCGCGCGCCGACAGCTCGAGGGCGGCGGGGAACGACCCGCTAGCGCCAAAGGCTGTGAGCTGGGGTGGGATCGGCTGGTAGTGAACGGCGGTGCCGATGCCGAGGGCGGCGAGCTCAGTGCGTAGTTGGTCGCGTCGCGGGTGGGTGATCACGAACTGGTGCCACGCGGGCTCGCGAGCGTGGTGTGGAGGCTCCGGGAGGCCGACCCCGGAGGCGTCTTCGAGGCTCGAGCGGTAACGCCGCCCCAGCGATCGGAGCCGCTCGAGCGTGTGGTCGAGCGCGACGAGCCGGCTTCGCAGCACGGCTGCCTGCAGCTCGTCGAGTCGCGAGTTCGGGCCCACGTCGATGGCGTCTGCCGGAGGCCACCCTTGGCCGTTGCAGCGTAGCCGGCGCACTGTGTTCGCGAGCTGCTGATCGTCGGTGACGATGGCACCGGCGTCGCCGAGTGCTCCGAGCGGCTTCGTCGGGTAGAAGGAGAACGCTGCCGCGTCGCCGACCGTGCCGACACGAGCTGCGCCCTCGCTCGCGCCGTGTGCGTGTGCGGCGTCCTCGACCAGCAGCAGGCTGTGGCGGTCGGTCAGCGTGCGCAGGTCGCCCATCGGGGCGAGGCGTCCGAACAGGTGGACGCCGATCAGCGCGGCGGTGCGCGGGCCGATCGCCGCGGCGGCTGCTTGCGGGTCGATCAGCCCGCTGTTGCGATCGACGTCCACCGCGATTGGGCGGGCGCCGGTCAGGGCGACGGCCATCCAGGTGGCGGGCGCCGTGTACGCGGGCACGATCACCTCGTCTCCGGCGCCGGATCCTGCGGCCCGCAGGATCAGCGCGAGCGCGTCGGTACCGCTGCCGACGCCGATCGCGTGGGCGGCGTGGTTGTACTGCGCCCATTCCTGCTCGAATGCGTCGACCTCCGCGCCGAGTATGTAGCGACCGGAGCGTGCGACGCGCAGCAGCGCTTGCTCGTATGCCTCCCGGCGGGAGGCATACGCGTCGCTCAGATCACAGAACGGGACGTTCAGTGGCCGTTACCAGCCGCGGCTCAGGCTCAGCCGCAGCCGGTGTTGTTGCCGCACGACGAGCATGTGTAGCAGGAGCCGGTGCGCTGCATCATGCCTCCGCACTGGCTGCAGGCGGGCCCGAGGTCTAGTCCCTGCAGTCGCGCGGGAACCACTGGCGGGGAGTCTGTGAGCGAGGCGGCCGCGGGCGCGCTCTGGCCGTCCACCGAGGAGGCCTCTGGTGCGCTGTCTGATCCGGTGCCGCCATTTCCGCCGTTGCCGGGTCCACCGTTGCCGGGTCCACCGTTGCCGGGGCTGGCGGTGTCGGAGGAGCTGACCGACTGGACTGCCTCTTGTGCGGCTTTGCGCGCGCGTACCTCCTGCGTGAGGATCCCGAGCTCCTCCTGTGCGTCGGTGTCGAGGAAGCGCGAGGCGAGCCAGCGCATGATGTAGTCGGGCATCGACTTCGCGAACGGGATCTCGGTGTTGCCGGTGATCCCCTCCGGCTCGAAGCGCATGTAGCTGAACTTCTGCACGAGCGTCTCGAGTGGCACCCCGTACTGGAGAGCGATCGAGATCGCGGTCGCGAACGAGTTCATCATGCCGCGCAGCGTGGAGCCCTCCTTGCCGATGTCGGTCAGGAAGATCTCGCCGACCGAGCCGTCCTCGTACTTGCCGGCCGTGATGTAGCCCTCGTGTCCGCCGATCGAGAACTTGTGCGTGAGCGATTCGCGCTCGCGGGGCATGCGCTTGCGTCGTGGGCCAGCCTCGGCCAGCGCCTTGCTGACGGCTGCTTCGACGAGCGCGTCCACCTCCGATGACGACGCGACGTCGGCCGGCTCCTGGACGCCCTTCTGCGCGTCGGTGCGCAGCGCTTGTGCGGTCTTGGACCCGTCGCGGTAGATCGCGAGCGCCTTGATCCCCAGATGCCAGGCCTGGGTGTAGGCGTCGGCGATGTCCTCGACGCTTGCCTCCTGTGGCAGGTTGACGGTCTTCGAGATCGCTCCTGAGATGAACGGCTGCACGGCGCCCATCATCTTCAGGTGGCCCATGTGCGAGATCGCGCGCTCGCCGACCGCCACGTCGAACACCGGGAGATGCTCATCGCTCAGCCCGGGTGCGCCGACGATCGTCCCGTGCTCGGCGAGATGGGCCTCGATCTGCTCCACCTGCGGTTCGGCGTAGCCGAGCGTCTGCAGCGCGAGTGGCACGGTGCGGTTGACGATCGTCATCTGCCCGCCGCCGACGAGCTCCTTGAACTTGACGAGCGAGAAGTCCGGCTCGACGCCGGTGGTGTCGCAGTCCATCAGGAAGGAGATCGTGCCGGTCGGCGCGAGCACCGTGGCCTGCGCGTTGCGGTAGCCGAAGCGCTCGCCCGCCTCGACCGCCTCGTCCCACGAGCGTCGCGCGGCCGCCAGCAGTTCACCATCCCCGCAGGCCTCCTCGGGGATCGCGTAGGAGGCGTCGCGATGCATCCGCATGACGGCGTTGTGCGGCTCGCGGTTCTCCTCGTAGTGCTCGTACGGTCCCAGCGCTCCCGCGACCTCGGCCGAGCGGCGGTAGGCGCGCCCGGTCATCAGCGCTGTGATCGCCGCGGCGGCGCCCCGTCCGTGGTCGGAGTCGTAGGGCATCCCGTTGCTCATCAGGTACGCGCCGAGGTTGGCGTAGCCGAGGCCGAGCTGGCGGAAGGCGCGCGCGTTGACGCCGATCTCGTCGGTCGGGTAGCTCGACGGACCGACGATGATCTCCTGCGCGAGCAGCATGATGTCGACCGCGTGCTCGAACGACGCCACGTCGAGCGTGCCGTCGGGGCGGCGGAACTTCATCAGGTTCAGCGACGCCAGGTTGCAGGCGGAGTTGTCGACGTGCATGTACTCCGAGCACGGGTTGGACGCATTGATCCGCCCGCTGTTCGGTGAGGTGTGCCATTGGTTGATGGTCGTGTCGTACTGCACGCCAGGATCGGCACAGCGCCATGCCGCCTCGGCGATCTCGCGCATCAGCTCGCGCGCGGGGACCGGATCCCCAACCGGCAGGCCGGTCGTCCGCGACGTCAGGTGCCAGTCCTCGCCGGCCTCGACCGCGCGCATGAACTCATCGGTCACGCGCACCGAGTTGTTGGCGTTCTGGTACTGGATCGACTTGAAGCCCTCGCCGTCGATCGACATGTCAAAGCCGGCGTCGCGCAGCGCCTCGGCCTTGTCCTCCTCTTTGGCCTTGCACCAGATGAACTCGCGGATGTCCGGGTGGTCGACGTCGAGCACGACCATCTTGGCCGCGCGGCGCGTCTTGCCACCGGACTTGATCGTGCCGGCCCATGAGTCCGCGCCGCGCATGAACGAAACCGGCCCGGATGCGGTGCCGCCCTTGGCGAGCGGCTCCATCGACCCGCGGATGTTCGACAGGTTGATGCCCGAGCCGGAGCCGCCGCGGAAGATCATCCCCTCCTTGGTGTTCCAGTCGAGGATCGACTCCATCGTGTCGTCCACGCTGAGGATGAAGCACGCGCTGCACTGCGGGCTCTCCTCGAAGCCGACGTTGAACCACACTGGCGAGTTGAACGCAGCCATCTGGTGCAGCAGGATGTGGGTCAGCTCGTGGTTGAACGCCCTGGCGTCGTCTTCGCTGGCGAAGTAGCCACCCGCGCGTCCCCAGCCGGTGATCGTGCCTGAGACGCGGCTGATCATGTCCTTGACCGAGCTCTCCCGCTCTGGCGAGCCCATCTGCCCGCGGAAGTACTTCTGCGCGACGATGTTGGTCGCGTTCTGCGACCAGACCTTCGGGAACTCGACACCCGGCTGCTCGAAGGCGACACGATCGCCGTGTCCGATTCGTGCGTCGCGCAGCTCCCACTCGACCGTGTCGAAGGGGTGCGTCCCCGGATTCGTGAACAAGCGTTTGATCGACAGCGCCGTGCCGGTCTGGGCTACATCTGCAACTGAGGTCTGCGGGGCGCCATCCATCTAACTAGTCTCCTCGTCTTGGGCCGCAAGAAACCCTCAATTTGCGGCGAAAATACAGTGCTTTTGGGGGTAACACCGGATCATCCGCCACCGATCGGACGGACCTTTTTCGCGCCGCAGAGCGAGGTGAATCGGCTGCTTAAAGGATAGCGACCGGGGCGCCCACGGCCGGGCCTGCGAAGGCCCAAACAGCGGCTAAAGAAAGGCTCCGATCGCGTCTGGGCCGGCTAGCGGCCGAGGCGCGCCCAGTCCGTGAGTTCGGCCCACGTGGCGGACGCGCGGAAGCTCGCCTCTGCCATCACGTGGCGCAGCGAGAGCGTCCAGCGGGGCTCGTACGCGAGCATCCGCGCGACCCCCCACACAACGCAGCCGAGGGCGATCAGCGCCGCGAGCACGGCGGCAGCGATTGCCGTGCCGGACAGCTTGCTCGTCGAGTGGGTCTGCGTGTGCACGACGACGGTCTGCGAGCCGGTCGTCGGCTGTGCGGCGCTGGGCGCTGCTGCCGCGGGCGTGGTGCTCGTCTGGACACCGGTTGCGGGAGGTGTGGTTGTCGTGGTGGTCGACCCGGCGGGCGGTGCCGCGGTCGCGCCGGCTGGCGCGGGCGTGGTTGCGTTGGGCGTGGCGACGCCGCCAGTCGCGGACGCCGCGGCGGCGGACGCGGCGGCGGCGGGCGTTTCGGTGGCGGGCGTCGAGGGGGCGGCGCTGGTAGCGGTCGGGACGGTGCTCGGGGGCTGCGGGCCTGTGGCCAACGCCTGCCCGCAGGCTGGACCGGTCAGCAGGCTGAGCGCAGTTGCGCCCAGCAGGGCAGGTGTGAGCAGCCGGGTGTGGACGGTCAGAGGCAGCCTACGCGGGCGGGGCATCGTGATCTTCATGCTAGTGCTGAGCGCTGGCACCGAGGCGCAGGCCCTCGAGCGCGTCAAGTGCACTGCGTAGTACGGTCTCGGGCGGCATGCCTGCGTCGATCACCCTGATTCGCTCGCGGTCGTGTTCGGCGAGCTGCTCGTAGGCGGTGGCGATCGTCGCGAAGAAGTCTTCGCCCTCGCGTTCGAGGCGGTCGGGCTCCAGCGCACGCTCACGTTGGCGCGCGCGACCGTCGGCGGGGGAGATGCGCAGCAGCAATGTGCGGTCGGGGACGAGTCCGCCGGTGGCGAACAGGTTGATCGTCCGCACGGCCTCGACCCCGAGCGCCCGCCCGGCCCCCTGGTAGGCCAGCGAGGAGTCGACGAATCGGTCGAGCAGCACGACGCTGCCGCCGTCCAGCAGCGGCAGCACCTGCTGCTCGACGAGCTGCGCTCGCGCAGCTGCGTACAGCAGCGCCTCGGTGCGCGGGAGTATGGCCAGCGCGGGGTCCTTGACGAGCGCGCGAATCCGCTCGGAGACCTCGACGCCTCCGGGCTCGCGCAGCAGCTTTACCTGCAGTCCGCGCTCGGCGAGCGAGCCGGCGAGGGCATCGGCGAGCGTCGACTTGCCGGCCCCGTCCAGCCCCTCGATCGTGATCAGCGTTCCGCGGGCCACGCGCGCACGGTACAGAGCGGAGCGCCCTACCGTCACGGGTCGATCGGCTTCAGCGTCTCCTCCGACACGCCCAGGTCGATAAGTGCGTCCTCCCTGTGGACGTAGGCCCTCAAGTAGATAATGAGGCCCGCCTGCCACCTTGCCACCAGGGCGACAGGCATAGTAACCTCCGCGCCGCTGAGTCGTCCGCGCCCGTGGAAGATCAGAAACAGGAGCGTATGCTCGCCAAGGTCGAAGTAGACCTCGGGTTCGATGCGGATTTCGTCTCCCCACGCGTCCGCCAGATCTTGAAAGTACGTTGGCAAGTCATCGTGCCCGTGGTAAACGGCACCTCCCACTGCCGCAAAAACCGACTGAAACTCGGCGCTCGGATCAAAGCATCTGACGAACTCCTCGATGTCGCGCGCGTTGAACGTCTCAATCAGGCGGCGATGCTGCTCGACGTTGTCATGCGCCACAGTTCGGCCAGTATCCCGAACCGGCCGTTGAGCGGCCCCGCGATCTCGGTCAGAGCTCAGACGTTGGCAGGTCTAGGATGGCGGTCGAGATGTCCACGACGCCCCAGTCTCCGGCCCGAGGTGGCCCAGGCCATGAGGCGACACAGATGCTGCCTGGGATCGAGGCGCAGCCGCACGCACGCGCGGTGCTCGGTCCGGCGCTAACGTCGCCGGGTGGTCCGTCACACGCGTACCTGTTCCACGGCCCGGCAGGCACCGGCAAGCAAGCGGTGGCGCGCGCGTTCGCGGCGGCGCTGCTGGCGGACGGCGCGCGCAGCCCGGACACGGTCGTCGAGCGCGTGGCGCGAGACTCCCACCCGGACCTGACCTGGGTAACCCCGTCGGGCGCGGCGGAGATGCTCGTGGTGGACATCGAGCAGCCGGTCGTGGCGGCGGCCGCGCGGACGCCGTTTGAGTCCGCGAGACGGGTGTTCGTGATCGAGGCGGCGGACACGATGAACGACCAGGCGGCGAACCGCATGCTGAAGACGTTGGAGGATCCACCGCGATTCACGCACCTGCTGCTGCTGGCGGACCGCCGTGAGGACGTCTTGGCGACGATCGCCTCGCGCTGTCAGCAGATCCGCTTCGATCCCTTGCCGTGGGCGAGGATCGCGGAGCGGCTGGAGGGAGTGGAGGGTGAGCGCGCGGCTGCGTGTGCGCGGCTTGCGTGCGGCGATGCGGGCCTGGCTGAGCGGTTGGCGAGCGCGGAGGGCGTCGCGCTGCGCGAGGGCGCGGAGCAGTTCGTGCGCTCGGCGCTGGCCGGCTCGACGGGCGGGCGCCCGTGGCTGGCGATGCTGGAGGCGGCGAAGGCGGCGGGCTCGGCTGCGGGCGAGCGAGCGCAGGAGCGGATGCGCGGCGAGCTCGAGCTCGTGCCGAGCAAGGAGCGTAAACGCTACGAACGCGAAGGCCTCGACGCCCAAAAACGCGGCGAGCGACGTACGCGTACGCGTACGCTCGATCTGGCGCTGAGCCTGGCGGAGCTGTGGCTGCGCGACGCATTGTGCATATGCGAAGGCGCCCCGGAGCTGGTGTACGCGATTGACCGGCGAGCGGAGCTGGAGCGCGACGCCGATGGCGCGGCTGCGCCACGGCTGCGCCGCGGCATCGAGCTGGTCGCAGACACGCGGCTGAGCCTGTCGCTGAACGTGTCGGAGGAGTTGGCGCTCGAAGCGCTGGCCTACCGCATCCAGGCGCTCGCTGCGCGCGCCTGACCGGTCGGGCCTTTCGGGGCCGGGCGGCTCAGCCGATCGGCCCGAGGTTCGGCTCGATACCGAACGTGTCAAACGCCATGAACTTCGAGAACTGGCGGTTTTCGGGGCCGTGGAAGTCGGCGGAGCCGGTTGTCAGGAAGCCCAGCTCGGCGCAGCGCGCGGCGAGCATCTCGGTCTGCTCGCGCGTGTGTGTGATGTAGAAGGCCTCGACGCCGTCGATCCCGAGCGCATGGAAGCGATCGGTGGTGGAGAGGACTTCGTCGGGCTCTGAGATGTCCCAGAAGGGGTGCGCCCAGATGGCCACGCCGCCGGCCGCGTGGATCGCGTCGATTGCCTCGGCGACCGTGGGTGTCTCGCGCAGGCGGAAGGCCGACTTGCCCTCGATCAGGTAGCCGCGAATCAGCGAGCCGACATCGTCGATCTGCTCTGCCTTCAGGCGCTCGGCGTTGGCGGGGTCGGCGAGCACGGCAGCGGCCAGATGGGGGCGGCCGATCGGTTTGCCGGCGGCGATCCGCTCGTGGAGCTCCGTTTCGTCGAGCTCGAAGTCGACCTCGCGCAGCGCGTCGCGCATGCGCAGCGTGCGCTTCTCGCGATCGGCGAGGAAGTCGACGAGCGATGTGGTCATCGGCGGTCCGGTGTGGTCGATGCGATAGCCGAGGATGTGCAGTTCGCGGGAAACCGACTCCCCCCCACCCCCGCCGTCGTCGACGGCGGAGATCTCGACGGCGGACACGACGCGCACGCCGACGCGATCGCCGGTCGCGATCGCCTCTTCGACGCCGCTGACGGTGTCGTGATCGGATAGAGCGAGCAGCTCCACGCCGGCCTCGGCTGCCCGCTCTACGACCTCGGCGGCCGACAGCACACCGTCGGAGTGGGTCGAATGCGACTGAAGGTCAAAGCGTGGCGCCATCGCGCGGAGCGTATGTGATTGCCTCAGGAGCCGGTGTGCTGATGCGTCAAAGCGACGCCTGACAGGCCGATCAGCGCCGCGACGCGGGCTGATACGGCGGTGCGCAGCGCGCGCAAGGAGGCGTGATAGCGGCGAGCCTTCTCGTCGAGCATGCGATCCGGCTCCAGGTCGGCGGCGTCGAGCGCTGTGCGGGCGGCGTCGGTCTCTGCTGCGCGTGTGCATGCGTCGATCCACAGGACCTCCAGGTAGGCGACCGCGGCGCCGACCTCGTCCTCTGAGATCAGCCCGGGCTGCTCGAGCTGGCGCACGATCGGGATGACCTCGGAGGTCAGCCAGTGCTGCTCGCCGTGAACCCGCAGGATCAGGCAGATGTCGGGTGGGTGAGAGATGTCGGGGTGGTCAAGCATTAGCAAGGGAGTCGAGCTCGCGCTGCGATCGACGGTCGTTCTCGCAGCGATCGAGTGCTCGTGCGTGGTGTGGTTTTTGCTTCGGCGGGGTGCTGTCGCTGCTTTAGATTCCGGCCGCGCTCTCCACGCTTCTCCGGGATTCCCAGGGCCTTTTCGCACAGGCTCAAGGCAGAGCCGAGGTTGGGCCGATGAACCAAGAGAGAGCTGAGCGGAAAGAGAGATGCTGGTAGTCGAAACAGACCCGACCCGCCGTACCGCCGGGCAGTACGCACGTACGATGGTGCGGCGCCTGCGCATGCGCACGCTGGTGATTCTGGGTGCGCTGGCGGTCGCGACGGCTCTGCTGGGGAGGACGTTTGGACTGCACGATTCTCGCTTTCTCGCGTCGGAGGTCGCGCTGCTGGCGAGCATGTTCGTGATCTCGCGCTACGTCTTGCCGCTCCTCGAGCGTCGCGATCGCGGTGCGACGGGCGAGGAGCAGGTCGGCAGCCTGCTCGATGAGCTGGCCGATCACGAGTGGCGTGTGATCCACGACGCTAGCCTTGGCCGCGGGAACGTCGACCACATCCTGGTGGGCCCGGCGGGCGTGTTCACGATCGAGACAAAGAGCCATCCGGGACCGGTGCGGGTGGCGCGCGTGCACGGTGCGACGCTGAGCCAGGCCCAGGCTCAGAGGAGGGCGATCGAGCGGGTGACTGGTTTCACGGTCGAGCCGCTGATCGTGTTCAGCCGTGCATGGGTGGACAAGCCGATGGCGCGCCGCAAGGGCGTGCGCGTGGTGCCTGCGCGGATGCTGGTGGGCTATCTGACTCGCCTGCCGGAGCGGCTGTCCTCGCGAGAGATCGAGCGTGCACGAGCACTGGTGGCGCAGGCGCTGCTGGAGCACCAGACCCGCGAACGGATGGCCGACTGGCGCAGGCATCGCGTCCGCCTCGGGCGTGAGCCCGTGGCTCGCGAGCGCGCCGCGCCTGTGGCTAGCGAGCGCGCCGAGCGTTAGGCGTTTCTTCGCTCGCGCGTACCGGTCGCTGTGCGCAAGTCGAGGGCGAGGTAGCGTGTAGTTGTGGCAAGCGCGATTTCCACTCCTTCGGCGTGGCAGGGCGAGGCGGAAGGGGCGCCGGTGGGCGGCGCGGAGGGACGACTGCCGCGGGGCCCGCGGATGCCGCCGGTGGTGCAGACGCTTGTGTGGGCGCTGGCGCCGACCTGGCTGATGGATCGCTGCGCGGAGCGGATCGGTGAGGCATTCACGATCACGTTCGCGCCGAGTGGTTTGCAGCTGGTGATGGTCAGCGACCCACAGGCGGTCAAGGCGGTGTTCACGGCACCGCCGGACGTCGCGCCGTCGGCGGCCGGCAGCTCGCCGGTGGCGCCGGTGATGGGGCGCAGCTCGGTGGTGGTGCTGACGGGGCCGGAGCACCTGCGCCAGCGCAAGCTGCTGCTGCCGCCGTTCCACGGTGAGCGGATGCGCGAGTACGAGGACGTGGTGGTGGCGGCGACGCGCAACGACATGGCGGGCTGGCGGCTGGGCAGGCGGATGCGCCTGCAGGAGCACACCCGCAGGATCACGCTGGAGGTGATCCTGCGCGCGGTGTTCGGCGTGGAGGCGGAGCGGATGGGGCCACTGCGGAAGGCGATCGGCGAGCTGCTGGAGCCGACGCAGACGCTGCTGATGCTGCGGTTCGCGCTGCGACGCCCGACGGGGGAGCGCCCGACGGGGACGATCGGCGTCGCGCTGGACCGGCTCGACGCGCTGATCTACGAGGAGATCGCGGCGCGCCGCGCGCAGGGCGATCTGCAGCAGCGCACGGACATCCTTTCGCTGCTGTTGCAGGCGCGCGACGAGGATGGACAGGCGATGTCGGACGGTGAGCTGCGCGACGAGCTGGTGACGCTGCTGCTGGCGGGGCACGAGACGACGGCGACGTCGGTGGCGTGGGCGATCGAGCGCCTGGTGCGCCACCCGCAGAAGCTCGAGCGCCTGATGACGGAGATCGATGCGGGCGAGAGCGAGGAGTACATGACGGCGGTGGTCAACGAGACGCTGCGCGTGCGGCCGGTGGTGCCGGTGGTGGCGAGGCTGCTGACCGAGGAGCTGCGGGTCGGGCGCTTGCGCCTCCCAGCGGGGACGCGGGTGGTCCCGTCGATCTACCTGACGAACCGCAACCCGCGTGTGTACGAGGACCCTGCGGAGTTCCGCCCGGAGCGCTTTCTGGGCGAGACGCCTGAGACGTTCTCGTGGATCCCGTTCGGCGGCGGTATCCGCCGCTGCATCGGAGCGTCGTTCGCGCTGATGGAGATGAAGCTGATCCTGAGGACGATGCTGAGCGAGCTGGAGCCGCGCGCGCCGGGTGGGTTGCTGTCGCGTCGCGGAGAGTTGATCAGGCGGCGCGCGATCACGCTGGTGCCGTGGCGGGGCGCGAGCGTGGTGTGGGAGCGCCGAAGCGGGAAAGACTGATGATGAGGGCCGCCTGCCGGCGGCGGGGACGGGTTTCGTAGCGACCAAACGGCGCTGGTTGGGGATTGGCGGCGGCGTCCCGCCCGCAGCGAGGGGTAGCGTCTATCGGATGAGCGCGACCGTATCCGCGATGCTGGCCGACGGCGTGACCTCGGCGCCGACGCCGGAGGGGCTGCTGGCGCGCTTCGGCCTGGAGGAGTTCAGGTCGGGTCAGCGCGAGGCGGTGCAGGCGGCGCTCGAGGGGCGCGACAGCCTGGTGGTGATGCCGACGGGCGGCGGCAAGTCGCTGTGCTACCAACTGCCGGCGCTGGCGGACAATGGCCTGGTGGTGGTGGTGAGCCCGCTGATCGCTCTGATGGCGGATCAGCTGCGGCGGCTGGAGGAGGCGGGCGTGCGCGCGGCGATGCTGGCGTCGGGGATGCAGGACGGCCACAACGCGCAGGCGCTGCGGGAGATCGAATCGGGCGAGACGCAGCTGGTGCTGGCGGCGCCGGAGCGGTTCGCCTCGGGCGCGTTTCGCGGGGCGCTGTCGCGCCGGCGGGTGGCGCTGTTCGTGGTCGACGAGGCGCACTGTGTGGCGGAGTGGGGCCACGACTTCCGGCCTGACTACCTGCGCCTGCACGACGCGATCGCGTCGCTGACGCACGGTCACGCGGAGGGTTCGCGTCCGGCGGTGATGGCGGCTACGGCGACGGCGACGCCGCGGGTGGCGCAGGAGATCGCGGCGCGGCTGGAGCTGCGCGAGTGGGTGTCGATCCGATCGGGCTTCGACCGGCCGAACCTGACGTTCGATGTGGTGAGTGTGGAGGGGAAGGGCGCGGTGGCACGCAAGCGCGCAGCGCTGATGCACTCGCTGCAGGACCCGGAGGCGCGGCCGGCGATCGTTTACTGCGGAACGCGCAAGGACACCGACGAGGTGGCGACCCAGATCAGGCAGCAGGGAATCGCGACGGTGGGCTACCACGCGGGCATGAGCCCGGAGGCTAGGCGCAACAGCCAGCTCGCGTTCATGGAGGGCAGCGCGGAGGTGGTGGTGGCGACCAACGCGTTCGGTATGGGCGTCGACAAGGCTGACGTGCGCACGGTGGCGCACTGGGCGCTGCCGACGAGCCTCGAGGCGTATTACCAGGAGGCGGGCAGGGGAGGGCGAGACGGCGAGCCGGCGCGCGCGCTGCTGCTGTCGGCGCGAATGGACCTGGGCCGCCTGATCCGCTTCATCAAGGAGCGCGAGACGACGGTGCAGGACGTCAAGCGCTACGTGGGGAGCTTGCGAGGCGGCGCCGAGGATGGCGAGCTCGCGATCGGGCATGGCGAGCTGGGCGAGCGCCAGCGGGTGCTGTTGTCGATCGCGGAGCGCGCGGGGGCGGTGGAGCTGCGCCCGGGCGGTCGCGACGGGCTGCTGGTGAGGCTGACAGGCCAGGGCAGCCCGCGCCTGGCGTACACCGCGATCAAGGCGGCGAAGGATCGTGGCTGGGAGTCCTATCGCTCGATCGAGCGCTACAGCTCGGATGGGGAGACGTGTCGCAGGCGCCAGATCCTCGACCACTTTGGCGACGGGGCGCAGGGCGCGCCGACGGGCAGATGCTGCGATGTGTGCGACCCAGACCGGGCGCTCGAGCAAGCGGTGCGGGCGCAGCCCGTCTCCAGTCCACGCAAGCGCGGTAGGAGTGCGGCGGCGCGCGGCGGGCCGGCACTCGACGCCGGCGACCCGTTGGACACCCTGCAGGGCGCACCCCCGTTGGGGGTACAGGCAGGCGATCGCGAGTTCGAGCATTTGCGGGCATGGCGGCTGGGGCGGGCGCAGGGAAAGCCGGCGTTCACAGTGGCGGCGGACGCGGTGTTGTCGGAGATCCTCCACAGGCGCCCGCGCAGCACCGGCGAACTGATCGAGATTCGTGGCATCGGCCCTGCGTTCTGCGAGAAGCACGGCGAGTCGCTGCTGGCGGAGCTGGCGACGCTGGAAGCGAGCGGCGACGGCTCCGCGTCACGAACGCTCGCCGACGATTCGTGCGGATTTGGACTTCTCCAGACCAAGAATACATCGTCGTCCGGGTAGCGCAGCGGCAGAAAAAATCGAGAGCCGACGCGGGGAGTCGAACCCCGGACCCCTCGCTTACGAAGCGAGTGCTCTGGCCATCTGAGCTACGTCGGCAAGGCACGTTCATCCTACCGTTCATGATGTCCACGGGCCACCCGTCACAGCGTTAACGGACGACCGGATACTGCGTTGAATGTCGCGTCAGAGCCTATGCCGATCCGGGACGTCTGGTCGGGTCGAGCCGCGGGCCGCGACGTGTAGCGAGGGCTGGAGCCGGGACTCCCTGCTCCTCGGACGGGAGCGCGAAGGGGCATCGACATTGCCCCGATGCCCAGAGGTTCTGGGAACTTCTCCGCCGTTGTGTGCGCGCTCAAGCCCGCTCGGAGATCCGCTCGGTCTCGCTACGAGGACCGCCGTCGCCCTTCGAGCGAGAACGCACGAGATGCACCACGACTAGCACGGCGAGCACGGCCACAAACGCAATCACGACGTAGTCGGCGTAGGCGAACGTGTCGTGGAGTTCCTTCCAGCGGTCGCCGAGCGCCCAGCCGCTGGCCGCGAAGCCAAAGCACCAGACAGCCGAGCCGATCGCCGTCAGCGCTACGTATGCGCCAAGCGGCGTCGCGAGGATCCCAGCCGGGATCGAGATGAACGAGCGGACGACGGGCGTCACGCGGCCGAGCAGCACTGCCGCGCGACCGTAGTGTTCAAACCACGCTTCGGCGCGCACGAGGTTCGCCTCACCCAAATGCAACCAGCGACCGTGACGCGCGATCAGTGTGCGGCCGCCGCGCCGTCCAAGCTCCCAGCCGAGGCACGCGCCGAGTAGATAACCGAGCGTGCCCGCGAGCGAAAGCGCGACGTAGCTCTCAGCGCCGCTGCCGAGCGTCGCGCCGAACAGCGAGACGCTGTGCCCCGTGACGGCACCCGCAGCGAGCACGCCCGCATAGAGCATCACCAACTCGCCGCCAACCGGGAACAGTGCGTCGACGAGCATCAGCGCGAACACCGCATAGAGCCCGTTTTCGGCGATCCAGCTGGTGATCGATGAGGTGACGTTGGCAAGAACAAGCATTGCTGTGGCGGCCAACGAGAGCGGGCGCCGGTTGACGCGCCAGGGCGGATCTGAAGCCGAGCGGAGATCGTGGTTGAGGTTCCTAAACGAAGGATGAGGGACGAGGCCGCCGCGACTGAGACTCCGCGACGCCGAGCAGACCGCATGCCCAGCGCGCACGATCCGGCACCTGCCGTCACGTCTCAGCGAAAGGCGCCTGTGTGCCCAAGCGAGTAGCGGCCCGGCTGGGGAAAGACGCTTAGCCCGTGCGGGCCGCGACCGACGGGGATCTTCGCCAATAGCTTGCCGCTCTGCGTGTCGATCGCGTAGACGACGGCGTCGTAGCGGCCCGAGAGCCACAGCACACGCCCATCTGCCGAGACGCCTCCCATATCGGGACTCCCGCCGCCGGGGATGACCCACTTGCCCACGAGTGCCCTTCGCGCGAAGGAGATCACCGAGATCGTGCCTTCACCGCGGTCTGAGACGTAAAGCAGCTTCGCGTCGCGGCTCGGATACAGCCCGTGCGCGCCGGCGCCCGTGCGGATGAAGCCTTCAACGCGCATGCTTCGGGCGGCGATCATCCAGACGCCACCGTGCATCATGTCGGCGACGTAGAACGTGCGCCCGTCGGGCGAGAGTTTGACGTCCTGCGGCATCGCGCCGGACTGCAGCGGGATCGTCCGCACGACGCGCTCGCGGCGTACGTCGACCTCGACCATCCGCGCGCCGAACTCGCAGCTCGCCAATAGGTAGCGCCCGTCGGCCGTGAAGTCGATGTGATCGACGCCGTTGCATGGCACGGCGAGTGAACGGTGCAAGCTCATTGTCTGCGCATTGCGAAAGTCCAAGCGCTGAAGGGCCTCGGCGACGACGATCGCAAAGTGCCCATCGGGCGTGAAGTAGAGGTTGTACGGATCGGCGACCGGTACCGAGCGCCCAGGCATGCCCGTCAAGGGATCGATCGCCGTCAGCGTGTTACCTCTGTCGTTGTCGACCCACAGCGTCTTCAGGTCATACGACGGCGTTACGTGCTGTGGCAGGGCGCCGACTCCGAACGTGCCGGTCACCTTGAAGGTCTTCGGGTCGATCACGCTGACCGTGTCGCTCAGGCTGTTCGGCACGTAGACGCGTTCCGGGAAGCGACGCACCACCGGCGAGAGCATCCCCGCGCGGTCGGCCGCGTAGATGTTGTGCGGGTCGAGCAACGGCGGCACCGAGCTGTTGCGCGGCAGGCGGCGACGCACTTGCGCGCCTGCGCTCTGGCTGTCCTTAGCTCGTTCGCCCGCACCAGAGCGCGTGGGACCGCCCGAGCCACCGCATCCGAGCGTCGAGACCGCCACGCACAACGCGAGCAGCACGCATGTCAGGGCTGTTGGCCTGGTGCTGCGCACCGACACACGGTGAACGCGGCGCTTGAAGCCCAGATGAGAGCGATGCGAAGCTGGCGGGACTCTCATCTCGGCTTCAGGAGCGCGAAGCAGGCTGGCCGTGTGAGTTACCAGGCACGCTCTCGGCCCGGCGCTCGAGTGCGCCGATGGGCGAGCTCCACTGCCGTCGCTGCAGCGCTCGCGGGCGCCGCGCTCGCGACCTCCGGCTGCGGTGGCTCTGGGACCGGCGCCTCGGCGCGGCGGGATGCGTCGGCGACCTCGGCGCAGCAGCGAGCGCACACGTCGCGCATCGTGGCGAAGCTCGAGTCCTACCGCCTCCCGGCGGCCGTCTCCGGCGAGGCAGTCACCGAGCGCAGGGGCGAGATCCTCGTGCTCGGCGGGCTCGACAGCCTCGACACCTCAACGAGCGAAATCGTCGCCCTCCCAGCTGACTTGCGCCCGCGACGGGCGGGCGTGCTCAGCGAAGCCAAGCACGACCTCGCGGCCGTGCAGCTCGCCGGGCGCACGCTCGTGCTGGGCGGCGGTGGGGCCATTGAGCTGGACGCGGCCGAAGCGCTGAGCGCACAGAACAGCGGCACGCGCATCGGCACGCTGCCGAGCGCGCGCTCGGATCTTTCGGCGGTGAGCGTCGGCGGCGCGGCATACGTGCTCGGCGGCTACGACGGCACGGAACCGGTAGCCGACGTGCTGCGAACAACCGACGCGTCGCACTACACCGCGATCGGCCGTCTGCCTGTGCCGTTTCGGTATTCAGCGGTCGCCGTGTTCGGGACGCGGATCTACACCTTCGGCGGCGAGCTCGCCAGCGGCGAAGATACCAGCGCGATCCAGCGGATCGACACTCGCACGGGTGCGGCACGGGTGATCGGACGTCTGCCGAGACCCGTCTCGCACGCCTCAGCCGTTGTGCTCGGCGGCAAGGCCTACGTGCTCGGCGGCCGCGCGCACGGCGTCGCGCTGCGGCGAATCGTCGCGTTCGATCCGGCCAGCGGGGTTGCCCGCCAGGCGGGACGACTGCCGCTTGCGGTGACGAATGCTGCCGCCATCGAATCCGGCGCCACCGGATATCTGATCGGCGGCATCGGCAGCATCGAACAGAGCCTCGACACGGTGATCGCCGTGCATCTCGTTCCCGGATAGGCCCGCGCCACCAACCCCGCAAGGCCTAGCTCACTGGCCCACTCAAGGCATGAGCAGCGCTCAGCTCAGCCTGGTCGCTTCGGTGTTCCTTGCATCCACGGTCGAGGCGGTCGAGGCGCTCACGATCGTGCTCGCCGTTGGCATGACCCGGCGCTGGTCCTCGGCGCTGCTCGGGGCGGGCACGGTATGGCGATCTTGGTGCTGCTGACGGTGGCGCTCGGACCGGCGCTCGTGCTCGTGCCGATCGCGACGCTGCGACTACTCGTGGGCGCATTGCTGCTGGTGTTCGGGCTGCAGTGGCTGCGAAAGGCGATTTTGCGTGCCTCCGGGCTGCTCGCGCTCCACGACGAGTTGGCGGCATTCGCGCGCGAGGCCCACTCAGCGGAAGCGATCTCACCGGCGGCAGAGAGATTCGACGGATACTCGTTCGCAGTCGCCCTGAAAGGCGTCTTGCTCGAGGGCATCGAGGTCATCTTCATCGTTCTCACCTTCGGCGTGAGCCAGCACCGCGTACCGCTCGCTGCGATCGCTGCGCTGATCGCGGTGCTCGGCGTGGTCGTCGTGGGTGTGGTGGCGCGCGCGCCGTTGGCGCGTGTTCCGGAGAACGCGATGAAGTTCACCGTCGGCGTGCTGCTCACGTCCTTTGGCACGTTCTGGGGCGCCGAGGGCGCCGGCGCAGGATGGCCCGGGGGCGATGCGGCGCTGCCCGTGGTGGCGGTCGTGATCGCCGCTGGTGCGCTGGCGATGGTCAGCGAGCTTCGCCGCCGAGGCTCTTCGATCCCGGCCAGGGTGAACTGAATGGCGCTCAGGGTCGCTCGCGCGGTCTGGGAGTTCGTCGTCGGCGACGATTGGCCGACGGCCCTCGGGGTCGTCCTCTCACTCGCTCTCACAGCCCTGGTCGCGACATCCGACGTGGCGGCGTGGTGGCTGATGCCGCTCGCCGCGCTGGCCCTGCTCAGGTGGTCGGTGCTGCGCCGGGCGCGGTCCCTCTCGCAATGAAGAGTTACTGCTCTCGCAGCGCCTCGCCGAGCGCTAGGCGCCGCAGCCTGCGGGTGGCTAGGGCAATCGCCAAAAGAGCGCCGAGAACTCCTGCTAGGCCGAGCTCCGCTAGATAGCCCCACGGCACAGCGAGCCGGTCGGGAGGCGGATCGAAGACATGCTGCAGCATCGCGACGAGCATCTGCGAGAGCAGCCAGCCGAGCACGGCGGCGAGTGCGACAGCAGCCACGAGGATCGCCGTGGCCTCGCTGCGCACGAAGCCGGCTATGTCCTTCAGTGAAGCTCCGACCGCGGCCATCGTCGCGAACTCGTGTCGGCGCTCGCTCACGGTGAGGCTCACGAACAGCCACATCGCAGCCGCGGCCAGGAGGATCGTGAAGGCCTCCTCGAGCTGGCTGATCCCACTCAGGTCTACGGCCGTGATCGAGCTCACCGTCTGTGCCGCCTGGTGGCGGATGTCCTTGACCGTCACACCGTCGGCCCGCGTCGCGACAGCGACACGTTTGGCCACGCCCGCGACGTCGCCGCTGGTTTTGGCGAACACGACGTTAGGACCCCCGGCGGCATCGAGGCGTTGCAGGTAGCCGACATTGGCGACCATGAACGAGTCGCGCGGCGCGGAGGGGAACTCCTGCACGACTCCCACGACGTGGAAGCCGACTGTACGGAAGCGGCCACTGCCGTGGTCCAGCACACGGAGCCTCAGCAGGTCGCCGAGGTTCAGCGAGTAGTCGGCGATCGTCTCCTTGGAGACGAGGACCCCGTCGGGTCGTGACTGCAGGCGCCGCAGGGCGGTGTCGACGCTGGAGCCTACGAAGTAGGAGTCGCGCAGCGAAGTCGCGCGGCGGATCGCGGATGGGTCGATACCGAACGTGTCCTGCAGGTCGGGGCCGACGTAGGCATAGGAATGCTCGACCGCGGAGGTCCCGGTCACGCCCGGCACGGTGGCGATCTTGGCGGCCAGGTCGCGCTTTACCGTGACGCCCGGTGGAGCCGTCGCCGTTATGTCGGCGCCGAGCGTGAGCTGCGCGTCGACCATCGACTGCTGATCGTAGGTCGCCGTGAACACGCCGAGGCTGACGCCGAAGGCCAGCAGCAGTCCCACCAGCAGGAGCCCTCTGTTGATCGCCTGGCCGCGTCTGCCGGCGCTCGCCAGCAAGAACCCGCGCCGGCTGCTCGGTCGCCCCGACTCGCCGAGGCGCTTAGCGAGGCCGGCGATCACGCGACCGCGCAGCCGAAGCATCAGCAGCGCCGAACCAATCCACAGCAGGGCCGGGGCAAAGAACATGTAGATCGACAGCGAGAGCGTCGGGTTGGAGTCGGGGTTGACGACCGCCGAGAAGCCCGTGCTGGCCGTGAGCCAGTAGATCAGCCCGCTGACGGCAAGCGCGATCAGGTCGAGATAGAGGCGCTGCCACAGCGGCTGACCAGCGAGCAGAACGCTCCGACGGCCCTCGGCGACCGTGCTCGACAACGCCCGCATGCCTGTGGCCAGGCGCGCCGCCAAGGCGCCCAACACGGCGAGCACAACGCACGACGCCGTGGCACTCGCCCCTCGCCCGGGGGTGACCCCGCTCGATCCTTTCACGAGCAGGGCGACCGCAGCAAAGGCAAGCGCAGCGCCGAGCAGCCCGGCGATGATGCCGACGACAGCGGCTTCGGCGCCCGCGAGGCCGAGCAGCTGGCGTTTGCTGGCGCCACGGGCGCGCAGCAGTGCCAGCTCACGCCGGTCGCGATCGACGGTGCCGAGCGCCGAGAGGTACACGAGGCCCATCGCCAGGATCGCCCCCGGGACGGCGAGCATCACGAACAGAGCCTCCGAGTACAGAGCGTCTTCGGCTGCGAAGTTGAAGGCCGCGGAGAGGTTGTCTACGAACTGGACCTTGCCGGGCAGGCTCCGTTCGACCGCGTTGCGAATCTGGCCGGCGTGCGTAAACGCGCTGCCTGGGCTACCGGTGAAGGCCGCCCGGTTGACCTGGGCCTGCACCTGCCACTGCACGCCGGTCTGCGCGCCCGGCACGGCCGACGCTCCGGCGCCCCCGGCCGACAGCGTCGCAAGCTGCGGCGCCAGTGTCTTGGTGAACGTCGCCAGCGGCAGGATCGCGACGTTCGAAGGCGGCTGAGCCGGCGCCGGGCCGAGCAGGGGGTTCAGCGGCTGAAAGAGCACGTCGGAAGCCGTCACGAGCGCGACGCCGCTGACCGTGAAGCGGTGTGGCGTGTTGCTACCCGGCGTGGTGAGCGTCACGCTGTCGCCGACCTGCGCCTGAAGCGTCGCAGCCAGCTGCTGGTCGAGCACGATCTGGCCTTCCTGCAGCGAGCCGCGCAGGTAGCGAAACGTGCCGAAGTGCCGCAGATAGCTGGGTTCGACGGCGAGCGCGTACCCATGCCCGGCGCTCGTCACGCCCGCTGGTCCTTCGTGGCCGATGCCGGCGAACGGGGTTGTGGCAGACGCGGCGGCCTGGGCGATGTCCGGCTGGCGCCGTACCGCGGATGCAACACTTCGTGCATCCGTAGCGGAGGCGACGGGGCCTTGGAGGTCGAGCGGGACGGTTCGCGTGACGGACGCCGTCATCGAGCGCAGCGAGTGCCCGATGAACAGGATCATCGCTCCGAGCAGCGCGACGGCGGCGGCTAGCACGATCACCTGGGTCGCCGCACGGGCGGGACGGCGGCGCACGCTTGAGAGAGCCAGTCGCAGGACGGGGCTCATGCTCGCTCCCGCTCGATGCGCCCGTCGGCCAAGCGCACCGCGCGCGGAAAGCGCGAGGCGACGCGCTGGTCGTGAGTGGCGATCACGAGGGCGAAGCGGAAGCGTTCGTGCAGGGCGTCAATCAGATCGAGCACGCGCTCAGCGGTGTCGGAGTCGAGGTGGCCGGTGGGCTCGTCGCACAGCAGCAGCTCCGGCTCTTGCGCGAGGGCGCGCGCTATCGCGACACGTTGCGCCTCGCCGCCGGAAAGGTCGGCTGGCAGCGCATCGAGCTTCCCCGCCAGACCGACCAGCTCGAGCAACTCACCCACCCCAGGGCGGGACGCGTCGGAGACCTCACCTTGACGGGAGCTGTGAGCCACCCATGCGGCGAACGCGACGTTCTCGTAAGCGGTGAACGCCGGCAGCAGGTTCGACCCCTGGAAGACATAGGCGATTCCGGCCGCTCGCGCCCGGCTGCGAGCCGCCGCATCGAGCGAGGACAGTGGCTCGCCTTTCCACAGCACACTGCCCGTGTTCGGCACGACGAGACCACCGAGCGCGTGCAGCAGCGTCGTCTTGCCCGAGCCCGACGGCCCGAGCAGTGCGAGCGCCTCACCGATCTGGACCGTCAGCCCGATCCCTGTCAACGCGGTCGTCAGCCCCGCCCCGCGACCGTATGAGACGGTGAGATCGCGGCAGCACGCGAGCTCGGTCGTCACATGCACGCTCGCCTGGCTCATCAGACGACCAGCCCGTCACGAAGTTCGATCGTCCGATCGGCCGCGGCTGCGACCGCGTCGGAATGGGTGACGACGAGCACCGTGCATCCGTGCTCTTGCGGCAGTCCCGCGAGCGTCTCGAGCACGGTGCTCTCATTCTCGGTGTCGAGCTCACCCGTGGGCTCGTCGGCCAGCACGAGCGATGAGCGACGCGCAACAGCCGCCGCGATCGCGACACGCTGCTGCTCGCCTCCTGAGAGGGTGGCGATGCGGTGATCGAGGCGCTCGCGTAGGCCGAGCGTTGCGAGCACCTCCTCGGCTCTCTGCCGTGGATGCTCGCCACCGGCCATCTGCAGCGCGATCGCGACGTTCTCACGCGCGGTGAGGGTCTCCCACAGGTTGCCGCTCTGGAACACGATGCCGACCTGGCGTGCGCGATACTCGGCCAGCTCGGCGTCGCTCTGCAGCGCCAGCGAGTTGCCGAAGGCGCGCACATCGCCTGCCGACGGGCGGTCGAGGCCGGCGGCCAGCGCGAGCAAGGTGCTCTTGCCGCAGCCGGACGGGCCCAGGATCGCGACGAATTCGCTCTGCTGCACCTCGAGGCTGACGCCACGAAGGGCGACCGTCTCGACCGGGCCGGAACGGTAGATGCGAAAGACGTCATGCAGCTCGAGCGCGGGCCACTCGATCGGCTGGGAGCTCGCTTCGGGCTCGCGGTAGAGGCTCCTCATCGCCACCGAAAGCTCCCGCTGATCATGCGGTAAGCGTCGACGTTGTCGACTCCCTTCGCCGTGCCGAGGTCGACGACGGAAGCCTTGCCGGCGCGCGCGTACTCGTAGCGGTCGGTGATGATCGGAAGCTGCTTGCCAGTGACCGGATCGGGTTTGCTCAGGCGTGTGTAGGTGAGCTTGATCACAGGGCTGCCGTTGATCCTCAAGCGCAGGGGTGTGCCGCTGAGCGCGATAGTGGGGTCGATGCGCTTCATCTGAGCGACCCCGGCCGAGGCTGTAGCGGGAGTCGGTGCCGCGCCGGCGCTCACCGTAATGTGGATCACGTTGGCCTTGTCGTTAAACGTGACTTCCTCGCCCCCGCCGATACGCGTCCAGCCCTCGGGATAGCGGATCGAGTATCCGGCCGAACGGTCGGTGAACGTCAGGAACGCCTGCTTGTCGGGGATGTCGCCCGTCGCGGCCGACTGCGCGTCGCTCGACGCTTCGGCGGCGCCCTGCGGCGATTCGGCAGTTGTGCTCGCACTGCCGCCGTGGTTCGTTGAGGCGCCGCCTCCGCAGCCCGCGAGGGCAATGCTGATGATCGCTACGGCCCATAGGCGAGGCACGATCTTCTTGACGGTCATCCATCCCTCCGCGTTCGACGGTTTCACTCCGCCCATAGGTTTATCCCCTGCGGATGAGGCTCAGATGAGAGTCAGCGGCAGGATCAGCGACACATCCGCGCCGCCCTCGGGGTTGCGTGTCAGCCGTGTCGTGCCGTGATGTGCGCGGGCGATCGAGTCGACGATCGCCAAACCGAGCCCGGAGCCGCCGTGTCCGTGGCTTGCGTCGGCGCGGCTGAAGCGCTCGAACGCCCGGCCTGCGAACTCCGCCGAGAAGCCGGGGCCGCTGTCGATCACGTGAAGCTCGACGAACCCGTCGCAGCCGCGCGCGTCCAGCCTTACCGGACCCTCGCCGTAGCGAAGCGCGTTGTCCACGAGGTTCCCGAGGGCCTGCTCGATGCGCAACCGGTCAACCGGTGCGCCGAGCCCGGGCTGGGCGGAGGCCTCGAGTGAGCGACCGCGGTCGCTCGCTCGGCGCGAGAAGCGCTCGACGACTCCGCCGAGGACCTCGGCGATGTCGGTCTCGACGAGCGTCACCGGCAGTTTGCCCTGATCCTCCTGTGCGATCACGAGCAGATCCTCGGCGAGCTGGGTCAGGCGATCGGTCTCCTCGGCGGCCGAGGCGAGCGCCGCGTGCAGTTCTTCGGGCGAGCGGCCCCGAGCGAGCGCCAGCTCGAGCTCCATCTTCAGGATTGCCAGTGGGGTGCGGAGCTCGTGGCTGGCGTCGGCTACGAACCGCCGCTCGTGTGCGAGCGCATCGCCGAGACGCTCGAGCATCGCGTTCAGCGTGCTACCCAGACGCGCGACCTCGTCGCCGGTCTGCGGGACGGGCAGGCGCTGGTCGGGAGCAGCCGTGGAGATCTCAGCGGCTCGCGAGCGCATCGCCTCGACCGGCCGCAGGGCCGCCGCCGCCACGCCGTAGGCGGCGATCGATGCGAGCAGCAGCGCGATCGGGCCGCCGAGCAGCAGCAACTGCAGCAGATCGGCCCGCGACTCGGTGAGCGGCTCGGTGGATGTGCCGACGACTACGACGCGGCGACCGCCGCTCGATACCGGTAATGCCAGCAGCCTCGATTGCCCCCGCAGCCCCGGCAGTGGGCCACGATCCAGCAGGATCGCACCGTAGGCGGCCCGTCGGAGCTCGGCCGAGGTGAGCAGGGAGTGGCCACGAAGCTGCGCCGTCGCATCGAGCACCGTTCCGCTCACTGAGAGGATCTCGGCGAAGTTCTCGGACTTCCCGGCGAGCGTGCTCTGGCGGCCCTCGCTCAGGCCCGAGTCGACCTCCTTGACGAGCACCGCCACATCGCCGGCGCGTGAACGGAGCCCATTGTTGATGGCATTGTCGAGCTCTGAGCTGAAGCGCAGGTAGACGAAGACGCCCGTGGCGCCGAGCACGATCGTCATCACCGCCGCGAACGCGAGCGTCACGCGCAGGCGGATCGATGCGCGACTCAGCAACCGCCGTCCTTGCGCAGGCGGTAACCGGCGCCGCGGACCGTTTCGAGCGATTCGACGCCGAACGGCTTGTCGATCTTCCGGCGCAGGTAGCGGATGTAGACCTCGATCACGTTCGAGCGGTACTCGAAGTCATACGCCCACGCGTGCTCGAGGATCTGCAAGCGCGAGAGCACGTGACCGGGTCGGCGCATGAACGTCTCGAAGACGGAGTACTCCTTGCTCGAGAGGGCGATCTCTACCCCTCCTCGCCTCACCTGCCGAGATGCCTGGTCCAGCCTGAGATTGCCGACCTCGAGCACGGAGGGGCGCTCGGACTCACCTCGCCGTACGAGCGCCCGCAGCCGCGCGAGCAGCTCGGCGAATGAGAAAGGCTTGGTCAGGTAGTCGTCGGCGCCTCCGTCAAGCCCAGCGACCCTGTCCTCGACGGCCCCTCGTGCGGTCAGGATCAGGACCGGAGCCCAAATCCCGTCGCGGCGCAGACGCCGGCACGTCTCAAATCCGTCGATCCCGGGCAACATCACATCGAGCACGATCGCGTCGTAGGAGAGCACGCCAGCCATCAGGCCGGCTTGCTCGCCGGTCATGGCGATATCCGCCGTGAGCCCTTGTTCATTCAAGCCGCGGCGAATCAGCGCTGCCATCTTCAACTCGTCCTCGACTACGAGGATATGCATCCCGAGACGATGCCAGAGGAGCTTAAGGCGAGATGAGTCCAGCTTGTGGAGGCGCGACCGCCACAGCAGCGGGCGATCGCGTCGCGGGATGAGCGTTCGTCAGTGGGTTGCGGGCACCGTTGTCAACGGGTAGCCGAGGTTGGCGACCCGTTCGGGGAGGTCGACGTGCAGCCAGTGCGATACATGACTCGGCAGCGTCTCGAGGATGATCTCGCGATAGCGGCCGGTGCTCAGCTCCTCGACGATGTCGTCGTAGGCGTTGGGGCTGGACGCGACGCGGCCCGCAACCTCGCCGCCGGTTGGCTCCTGCAGCAGCGGCAGTGCCTGCGCCAGTACTTCCTCGCCGGCCTGGCCGGTGGCGCTGTTGCGGTCGAACGCGACGTGGTTTGGATTGGGCACGAGCAGGAAGAACTTGGCAGGGCTGGCCAAGGCGCGTTCGCGAACGGCATCGAGTACGGCCGGACTCGCGCTGATCTTGTTCGTTATCACGAGCACGTGCGATTCACCCTCGCCAGCCTGCGCTGCTGGAGCTGCCTGCGGGTCACCCTCGACCGAGGAGATCGCGATCACGTCGCGCTTGGAGCGGGTGAGGTAGAGGACGAGCACGAGGATCGTCGACAGAAAGATCACGCTGGTCAGGATCGTGCCCAGTCCGAGACCGCCGCCTTCGATCGGCTGCGCGAGGTAGTCGCCGATCGAGGCCCCGAGTGGACGGGTCAGGATGTAGGCGATCCAGAAGGCCAGGATCGCGTTTAGCTTGAAGCGGAAGTGAGCAAGCGTCACGATCGCGATCAGCGCTCCGAAGATCAGCGCGGAAGCCGAGTAGCCCAGGGCCAGCTTCTCAGCAGCCAGGTCACCGGCCGAGGTACCGAGCGCGAAGGTGAAGAGAATCGTTAGCCAGTAGAACACCTCGCGGCGGGTCGTGAAGATCGTGTGGATCGAGAGCGTTCGCTCGCTCCCGTACCAGCCGGCGAAAACGGCGGCGAGCGTGATCGCAAAGGCGATCGTGGTCGTCTGCAGGGGAACTTCGAGTTTGTCGACGAGCGTGTCGCTGAACAGCGTGCCGACGACGCTGATCAAGACGACCGTTAGCCAGTAGATGCCCGGCACGTACCTGCTCGAGCGGAACTGAAACACGAGCGCGACGATCAGCAGGGTGGCCATCAGATAGGAGGTGGCGGTGAGGCCGAGTCCCAGGTTTTCGTTCAAGAGGTCAGCCGCCGTCTCGCCGACGGTCGTGCAGAGGATCTTGATGATCCAGAAATAGAGCGTAATCTCCGGGACCTTGTTGAGCAGCCTTCGGCCCGTTGACGCGGCGATGCTTTGTGGCTTGACGGCGCTTTGGTTAACGGCAATCTCGTTCATGCGCGAGCACGATGAACGGAGTCCTTTAAGCGATGATGAGAACGTTGCCTAGCATTCCCGCCAATGTCGCGACGATGAGCGGCAACTGGGCTGAGAGGCTGTCGAGGATCTCGCTCCGTGCCCTCCTACTTCGAGGTCGATCGGCGGCATCCGTGCGGATCAACGGCGAGGGCACGCAGCCTTGCAGCCGATATGCGCGAGAGCTTGGGTGCGATCAGCCGCGCGAGCGCGTGAGCCGCTCGCCTCGCGAGACCCGGAGGGTCGGAGTTCCGATAGGAGAAGATCACGACGGTCGTCTGACCCGTGTACATCTCAAGCCGCGCCCCGAAGCGCCCATATTCGAACGCGGCCGTGGGGATCTTGTGGCTACCACTCAGGAAGAACGACCTGCGCGTACTTACGGCTCGGGTCGGCTCAACGACCCCGTAGGAGCTGAAGTTACGATCGCACTCGGGGGAACTCTGAATCTCTAGCGGTGGATCGCAGGTCCCGTCGCTGCCTTCTGGCGTACAAGTTCCGTAGGTCGCGTTGGAGGTCCACGCCACAGAGGCCGGTTCTCCCAGACGGTGCAGAGCCCTCGGGGGCGGGGCAAAGCAGGAGCGTTCCACGGACGTGCGAGACAGGCCGTCGAACGTGCTCCCGAGGTCGTAAGCCGTGAAGGTGGGGAGATGGCGTCGCTTCAAGCACGGTGCTTCTTCGCTTCTTGACTGAGAGGCCAGACTGACACCGCCGAACACGTTGGCAAGAACGAAAGCGCACAGCACCGCCAACATGAGCGATCGGACGGCAGCCGAGGCGCACACCACCTCGCGCCGGTAGAAGACCTCGTAGCCGCGAGACATAAGTGTGCTCATCGTTCAGTTCTCCCGGGATTCGACAAGACGAACACTCGCCGCGGACCGTCAGTACGACTGTCAACACGTTACCGGCGAGAGGTATCTGCATGGGAGCCAATAGCCTCATCGCTGGCGCGATATGCCCGCGCGGCTGGATCTGCCCAGATACCTCGTCTGTGGGCAGCGAGCCACCCGAGAATCTTGCCGCGAGGGCGGGTACCGTCGCGGGCTTCGCTGGCGGGGGATGGAAACTGGTGTGCGTCGTGGGCTGATTGTTCGGTGTGTGCGGCGCGCCACTCGGTATCGGCTGGGCGTGGTCCGTTGCGGCGGAGATCGGCGATCGCGTAGGCGTAGTGGTCGGTGAGCATCCGCAGGCTGGCGCCGCACTCGCTGGCGACGGTCTGTGGGTCCTCGGCACGTAGGCGCAGGGAGATGCCGCCGCGGCGCAGCGAGTAGGGGGTCGCGCCGAGGATCGCGAAGAACTCGGGTTGCTCAGCGGCCTCCTTGACGGGGGGGTGAAGAAGCGCTGGCCCCAGGCACGGGCTTGGTTTTCGCTGAAGTGGCAGGCGCCGCTGCGCGGGTCCCGCGCGCCGTGCACTGGGCCTGCGAGGTCGCCGGGGATGATGAAGTCGAGCGCTCGGGTCCGGTGCCCGACGGTCCCCCTTGGCGACCGCATTTGGGCGGTGCCAGTCAGCGGTCTGTGGGGTGTAGGGCGGATCAGATTCTTGCCGCGGTCGCGTTGGCGAGCATCGCTCCCGCGAGTGGCTCAAAGCCTCCGATCGAACACGTGGTGGTGATCCTTCAGGAGAACCGCAGCTTCGACAACGTTCTTGGCCAACTATGCATTCAGGACCATCGTCGATGCAATGGTGCCTCGACAGGGAAGAACAGATAGTTTCGACTACTCACAGTCACCGACGCCGAAGTTCATTTTTCACCCAGCGTCCGTGCCGCAGGCCTCACGCAACCTTCACCCGCCTCCGGACAGCACATAACGGCCGTCGTAGGAGTAGGCTTCACTGACCTGCGACGCGGACGATCGGGAGGCAAGCGTGGAGACCACCAGCCAAGACCAGACACCGCTCGAGGACGTGCTCGTCGGCGATCGAGCCAACTACGCGGACGGGCCGCCGCACGAGCTGTTCCGGCGCCTGCGCTCCGAGTGCCCGGTCCACTGGACCGTGCAGATCACCGAGTACCCGCAGGAGGATGGCTTCTGGTCTGTCACCACGGCCGACGACGTCCACGAGGTCAGCCGCGACTGGCAGACCTTCTCCTCCGAAGTCGGCGGGTTCACGATTCTGAAGAACTCGATCCTCTCACTCGAGATGCAGCAGGCGATGTTCATCGGCATGGACCCGCCCAAGCACGACCGCCTCAAGGCACTCTTCCAGCGGGGCTTCACGCCGAAGCGGATCGCCGAGCATGAGGATGCGATCCGTGCGATCGCGGTGGACGTGCTCGACGGGCTCGACGGTCGTGACACCTGCGATCTGGTCGACGAGGTCGCACAGCCGGTCGTCGCGCGAGTGATCGGGAGGTTCATGGGCCTGCCGCCCGAGGACGACGAGGTGTGGGCGACCCTGATGAACGCAATCGTCAGCGGTGGCGACCCGGACGCGACACCCGAGGGCGCACAGATCGTGATGGAACGCGAAGTGCCCGAAGTGTTCGCGCGCTGCGGCAAGCTGATCGCCGAACGTCGCGAGACGCCGACCGACGACCTGACCAGCGTGCTCGTGCACGCGGAGATCGACGGCGAGCAGCTCGAGGATCACGAGATTGTGATGGGCTTCCTGCTGTTGATGGCCGCCGGCAACGACAGCACCAAGGCCACCTACTGCAGCGGCATGCGTGCGCTGATGGAGAACCCCGAGCAGCGGCGCAAGGTGCTCGACGACCCGTCTCTCGTACCGGCCGTTGTCGAGGAGTCACTGCGGATGTTCCCCGCGTTTGGTCACTTCGCCCGCACCGCCACCCGCGACACAGAGCTCCACGGGCAGACGATCCACGAGGGCGAGAAGCTGGTCATGTGGTATCCGTCTTCCAATCGCGACGAGACGCGCTATGAGGATCCAGACCGCTTTGACGTGACCCGCAATACCGAGCACCAGGCCTTCGGCGCCGGCGGCCGGCACTTCTGTCTCGGTACGGCGCTCGCGCGACTGGAGCTGCGGATCTTGATCGAGGAGACGCTCAGACGCTTCCCGGAGATGGAGATCGACGGCGAGCCGAGGTTTGTCGAGTCGCCGTTCGCCAACCAGCTAAAGACGCTGCCCGTTCGCCTACGCCCGTAGGCGCCGCGGCCGTCGAGCAGGCGTAGCGGCGTCCGCTACGTCAGGCCGATGTGCGTGCGAACGCGCGCTGGTAGGCGGCTCGTTCGGTCAGTCGCGCGACGTACTGCTGCAGGTTCGCCGGCAGGTCATCGGCGAAGCCGGCGCGCTTGGTGAAGGCGAGCGCCGTGCCGATCATCACGTCCGCCACGCTGAAGCTCGCCCCGACGAGGTACTCGTGCTCACCGAGCGCTTGCGCTACAGCGGCGATCGCCGCGTCGAAACGCGTACGTGCCTTGGCTGCCCGCTCGTGGTCTCGTTGCGCCTGGACCGCTGCTTCGATCAGCGGCGGCTCGAGCTCGGCCGGAGCGAAGCATGCCCACTGGTAGACGAGCGCCCGCTCGTGTGTCCCAGGCGCCGGCACGAGCGCTGCCTGTGGATGCTTGTCGGCGAGGTGCAAGCAGATCGCTGCGGACTCGAACACGAATCCCTCGCCGTCATCGAGCACCGGGACGCGTCCCAGCGGATGGCGCGCGTGATGCTCCTCGCTGGAGCCCTCCTCCGGAGTGATCATCGTCAGCTCGTACGGCTCACCAAGCTCCTCGAGCATCCACACGACTCTGATCGGCCGCCCCGCGTACTCTCGGTGGTAGACCCGCATCGCTCGCGGCACGATACAGCTCAGGCGGCGCTGAGCTCCTCTGGGCGTGCGCGCCGCGAGCTGCTCGTATACCGTGCTTGTGTATGCCTGACCCGCCGAGCCAGATCAGCGGACGCTGCCTGTGCGGCAGCGTCACCTACCGCGCCGATGCGCAGCCGTTCGCGCAGGCTGTCTGCCACTGCACCGAATGCCAGCGTCAGACGGGGACCGCGTTCTCCGTCGTCGTCGGCGTGCCGCGCGCGGCCCTGACCGTCGAAGGTGACACGCTCGCCTCGTTTACGACGACCGGCGAGCAGCACGGCACCGACACCCAGCGCCAGTTCTGCTCGGCCTGCGGCTCGCCGATCGTCAGCTTCGCTGGGGCGATGCCCGACGCGGCGTTCATCAAGGCCGGCACGCTCGACGACGCTTCCTGGCTGGAGCCGGCGCTCGAGGTGTGGACGCGCTCGGCGCAGCCCTGGTCGCCGCATTTCGAGGCTGCCACGCAGCTCGAGCGCGGGCCTGGTTGAGGAGTCTTGCCGCCGGCTGAGAGCGCTGTCAGCCGACGCTGACGCGACTGCGCCCGGCCCGCTTGGAGCGGAACAGCGACTCGTCGGCCTGGTTGATCAGATCGCTTGGTGTGCCGCCGAGTGCCGAGGTGCATCCGACGCTGAGCGTGATCGGCTCGAGTAGGTCGTGCTCGGTGAGATCGGTCTCGCGGATGCGCTCGCACAGCCGCTGTCCGGCATCGAACGCCCCGTCGGCGTCTGTATTGGGGAGTACCGCGAGGAACTCATCTCCTCCCCAGCGGCCAAAGATGTCGCTGTCGCGGAACACCTGTCGCATCGTGCCGGCGACCGCGACGAGCACCATGTCCCCGGCCTCATGACCGTGGGTGTCGTTGATCTTCTTGAAGTGGTCGAGATCGATCATCAACACCGACAGCGTCTCCCCGTAGCGGCTCGCGAAAGCGCTCGCTTGCGCCAGCCGCGCCTGCAGTGAGCGTCGATTTGCCAGCCCGGTCAGCGAATCGGTGCTCGCAGCCTCGGCGTACTTCCTCGACAGGGCAGCCAGGCGGGCACGCTCTGCGTTCGATCGCAGCAGCAGGCTGAGGACCGCGAGACCGAGAACGGCGACCAGCGCGACGACTATCCAAGGAAGCCACTTGGCCCATCCGCTGATCGACGCGAACATCTTGTAGTTGGGCGAGGCCATGACGAGATGCCACGGCGTTCCCGGCACCGCAGAGACCACGAACGTGCTGCGGACGCCTGCGATCGATACCTGACCGGCGGAGGTCTGAGCAGAGGCATGCGCGAGCGCCGGGTTGGCCTCGGTGAGGGTCCTCGCGTGGGTGCTGGGGCTGGCGGCGATGATCCGTCCATCGCCGTCGATCAGCATGACCTGGTGGGGTTTCAACGTGCTCGCGTGTTCGACGAAGATCGACAGGACGCTGCCCGCGACCGGGTAGGCCACGCTCAGCACGCGGCGCCCGTGGCTCGTCGGGTACGGCACGGCGACCGCGACCACTGGCTCGCCCTTAGTGGTCGATCGCACGACGCCGGAGACGGCGACGTGGCCGGCGACGGCCTGCGTCAGGTGTGTGTGGTGCGGTGCGATCTCCGAGCCGAGGATCGCTCGATTCGCTGGCGCCACATCGAGCAACCGTCCGGACCGGTCGAGTAGCACGGCCGTTTCGCTGCCCAGGCTGCTGACGACCATCCGGAACGCACTGTCTGATGGCTTACGACCGGCGAGCAGACGCTCACCGCCCCTGCTCTCGCGCGCCGCCTGTTGGGCGATGAAAGCGGACAGGAACCCCGCCGATGAGGTTCCTCGCGCCTTCAGGTTCGCGCGGATCTGCTCCTGCGAGGCGTTTCGCGAGAGCACGACACCCACCGACATCGCGGCGAGCGCCACCGAAAGCGCCAGCGCTGCCAGCATCAGCGAGGGTCGCCGGATGCCCCTGGCGTGGGCCGACAGATCGCTCACGCGCGTCGACCCCGACCGCCCGATCCAGAGCGCTCACCCGTCGATGTGTCATCGAAGTCCACGTCTCCGCATCGGCGTGCAAGCCGGCCGACTTGAGGGTGCCCAAGCCCGTAGATCCCGCCTGATGACACAACGCGATCAGCTCGACGCCAGGAGCTTGAAAACGCGCCCTCGTCGGGGTCAGTCGCCGCCCGTGAGCAGCCCCCGTGTCATGCGTAGCATCGCCGCCACAACGGTCGCGCGCGGGACCGCTGGATGCTCGAGCCACCACAGCGCCAGCCCGGTCAGCGAGCTGCGGATGATCTCGCCCAACGGCTCGAGCTCCTGCTCGGGCAGCTGCGGGGCGAACTCACGCAGCAGTGCCATGTCGGCTGCGCGCTGGCGTCCTCGCAGCTCGCGCTGAAGCGCCCGGACGTCTGCGTCACCCGCCGCGTCCTGGAACAGGACTCTCGAGCTGTTGGGGTGCTCCTCGACGTGGGCGAACCACGCATCGAGCATTGCCGGTAGGCGTTGCGCGGGCGCACCCTCCTCCCGCAGGAAGCGCTCCAACGGAGCGGCCGCCAGCTCGTCGCGACGATGTTCGAGCAGCTTCAGCTGCAGTTCCTTCTTGGACTCGAAGTGGCGGTACAGCATCGGCTTGCTCACACCGGCCGCGGACACGATGTCTTCGACGGTCGTAGCCGCGTAGCCGCGTTCGGCGAACAGCCGCGCGGCCGCCTCCTCGATCAACGCGCGACGCTCCGCCGCCGGGCGCCTGTGCCGCGGGGTCTCGGGTGGCGCGGGAGCCATGCTGTCGACAGTAGTTACCATCTGGTACACTGAATAGTAACGTGTTGCCCGGTCAAACTGAACCGCCCGCGTGATCGCCTCCGTCCACATCGCCGACGTCGGTCCGCGCGTGGCGCTGGGCCTGGTGCGCGGCAAGCTCGATCCGGGCGCGGTGCCCGGCCTGCGCTACGCCGAGCTCACCACCACCGCGCCGCTCGGCGGTGCGGTGCTTCCGCGGCCGAGCGTCGGCCGCGTCGGCCTGGTCGCCGCATGGGACGATGACGCGGCGATCGACGGCTTCCTCGCCGGCCATCCGCTCGCCGCGCAGCTCGCGCACGGGTGGCACGCGCGGCTGGCGCCGACGCGGGTCTTCGGGGCCTGGTCACAGCTCTCGGGGCTCCCGTCCGAAGAGCAGCCGATGGACGACGCCGAGCCCGCTGCGGTCCTGACCATCGGCCGCCTGCGGCTCTCGCAGACGGTTCGCTTCCTGCGTGCCAGCGCCGCGGCCGAGGCACTCGCCGTCCGCAATCCGGCGCTGCTCGCGGGGACCGGCCTTGCTCGGCCTCCACGGCTCGTGGCGACGTTCTCGCTGTGGCGTAACACAGCCGCGATGCGCGCCTACGTGCTGGGCGGCGTCGGGCCCGGCCACATCGCGGCCATGCAAGGCCACGCTGCGCAGCCGTTTCACCACGAATCCGCGTTCGTCCGCTTCCGACCGTATGCCTCCCAGGGCACCTGGGACGGCCGCGACCCGCTCGCCGCGACGCAGCTCGAGGCGGTTGGAGCAGCGGGCGCCTGACGATCGCATTCACCCGTCCGAACCGGGCACTCGTCAGTCTCCTGGTCGCCTGCCTCGTCATGCTCGGCCTCGGCTTGGTTTTCGCCGGTGATACTGCGCGGACGCGCGTCGCGCATGTGGACGGGATCTCAGAGCAGAACCTCGCGCGTTGGGACGGCGCTGCGTTCAACGTCGCATCGTTCTCAGGCCGCCCCTTCGCGAAGTACTTCCGCAGCGTCTGGGTAAGGGGTGCTCGCGGGCACATCCGCTTCGCGCGGTTCGTCGTGCCGTGGGATGTGATGGACGCGCCACATGGGGAAACGCTGCACTTCGACCTGTTCGCCGCGTGGCTCGCAGACGTCAGGTGGCTCGGCCTAACCCCGGACGTCGCGATCGAGCAGGCCGAAGCACCGCTCGTCTCCGATCACACAGCGCTGCCGCGGGTGCCGAGGTCGCAGGCGATGTACAGCGCCCGGGTGGCTGCGCTCTTGAGATACGCCGCGTCGATCGGCGATCCGATCCGCTTCCTGGAGGCGTGGAACGAGCCGAACAACACCGGGGTTGGCTCCGTCAACGACGGACACCCGTCGGCCGTCAGGGCAGCCGAGTTCATGAACGCTGCAAGCGCGCTGTGCGGCACCTTCCGATGCACGCCGATCGCCGGAGACTTCCTCGACTCCCATTATCAACGGCCCGGCCACCCGGAAGTGACCGACGCCGGCGTCGGCATGGGTGTGAGATACGAGCGGGAATACGCCGCCGCTCTGACGACGCCGCTCCCGGCCAACTGGGGGTTTCACCCCTACGCCGCGGTCAAGTACCGGACTGCCGACACGCTCGAGAGCTTCGAGCAGGGGCTGCCCGCCGGCGCGTCCGTGTGGCTCACCGAGGCCGGGGCGTATCTATGTCAGGCCGGTCGCGCATCCAGCGCGAGCGAACAGGCTGACGGTGCCCGGTACCTCAACACGCTCATCCGCCCGTTCTTCAAAGTGATCCACGCTTGGTACTACGAGCTGAAAGCGCCGGGCGCCGAACAGGAAGCGCCCTGCCCAGGCTCCGGCGGCGCCGACACCTCGATCTACACCGCCGCCGATCAGCCGCGGTCTGCCGCGGCGATCGTGTTCGGGGGCTTGGTCCCGGCACCCGCCACGAGATGAGCAGCGCTGGAAGAGCGGAAACGACAGTTGGCCGCTGATCGCGGCGATCGTCTCTATGATCGGCTTCATCGGGCGATTCGTTGAGTGCAGAGGAGCGTCGATTTGCCACGTATGACGGACGCTGAGTGGAGGGAGTTCGTCGTGCAGGGCACCCGCACCGGCAAGCTCGCCACGACCCGCGAGGACGGGCGTCCGCACGTGGTGCCGGTCTGGTTCGTGCTCGACGGCGACGACCTCGTCTTCAACACCGGCGCCGGGACCGTCAAGGGACGTTCGCTGATCGCGACCGGCCAGGCGAGCCTGTGCGTCGATGACGAGCGCCCGCCGTTCTCGTTCGTGAGCGTCAGTGGGCCGGTCACGATCAGCACCGACCTCGAGGAGCTCCTGCCCTGGGCGACGCGAATCGGCGCGCGCTACATGGGCGAGGAGCGCGCCGAGGAGTTCGGCCGGCGCAACACCGTCGAGGGGGAGCTGCTCGTGCGGCTGCACGCGGCCAACGTGTTCGCGCTCAGCCGCCTCGCGGAGTGAGCGGGGCTACGGTGAGGTGGCGGCCCAGGTGCCGCCGTCGGCGAACGCTTTGGCCGTTTCCGATTGAACCGTGAATAGCGTCCCCCCAGGGTCGGGGGCGCCGGTGACGACAGGGCCTTTGGTGTTGTCGGGGAAGCCGTTGGAGTACAGGCACAGGTTGCCCGGCTTGGCCGTCGGGTTGACATTCGTGCCCCCCAGGCAGCCGGGCGGCACCGACGAGGGCCCGGGAACGTAGTTGAACGTCGGCGCCGAGGAGAACGCGAAGCCGAACGAGATCGACTCGTATGCCGTACCGGGCGCGCTCGAGCCGCCCGCCCAGTCGCCCCGAAGCGTGACCCCTTGCGGGAGTACGTCGGGGAACGGGCCGGGAGGCCCAGGCGGACCCGTTTCGCCTGTCGTGCCCGGGGTTGCGTTCGCTCCGCCGGCGCCGTCCCTGCCCGTCGCTCCTGTCGGGCCGATCTGACCGGCCGCGCTCCACGTCAGGCGCTTGTCGTGCCTGACGCACTTCGGGGCCACATATAGGCCGCCGCCCTTGCGATGCACACATGCGACGATCGATCCCGATGATCTGCTCGTCGCCGCGTACGCACCACCCGATGCCGCGAGGACGAGCGCGGCAAGCGATACGCCCATCGCGGGAGTGAGGCGCATTGCTCGCAAAGCTACTCCCTGCACCGGAGGCCCCTGCACCGGAAGCCCTCGGGGGGCGCGTCCTCGGTGCGGTACTGCGACGATGTCAGCTCGTGATCCGCCGTGCACGGAACATCGTCCTCGCTCTACCCGTCGTGCTGGCAGCCTGCGGAGCCGGCGGCGCGGCGCGCTCGCAGAGCGCGACCCACCCCGCGGCGAGCGCGCGACACGCCGGCAGCTCGGGCGTGCGGCTCGTGCAGGTCGGCAGCTTCAACCAGCCGGTCGCCGTGACCGGCGCGCCCGGCGATCCCAGCCGCGTGTTCGTCGCGCAGCGCGGCGGCCAGGTGATGCTGCTGCTCCACGGGCACGCGCAGGCTCGCCCGTTTCTTGACGTCGCCGGCTCGGTGGAAGCGCAGGGCGGCGACGAGCAGGGACTGCTCGGGATCGCGTTCGCACCCGACTACGCCCGCAGCGGCCTGTTCTACGTCGACTACATCGTCCCCGGCAACGACATCGAGGTCGTCCAATACCAGCGCTCGGCCAGCGACGCCAACCGCGCGAACCCGGCGAGCGCGCATCTGGTGTTGAGGATCGATCATCACCGGAACACCAACCACAACGGCGGTCAGCTCGCGTTCGGCCCGGAAGGCGACCTGTACATCGGCGTGGGGGACGGCGGTAGCGAGGGCGACCCCGAAGGCAACGGGCAGAACACCGACACGCTGCTCGGCAAGATCCTGCGCGTCGACCCCTCCCCCGGCGGCGGATACACGATCCCCCACGGAAACCCGTTCGCCGGTCAGGCCGGCAGGCGGCCGGAGATCTGGGCTTACGGGCTGCGCAACCCATGGCGCTTCTCGTTCGACCGCGCGAGCGGCGAGATGATCGTCGGTGACGTCGGCCAGGACCTGCAGGAGGAGATCGACTTCATCCCCGCGCGAACCGGCGCCGGCGCGAACTACGGCTGGAGCGTCTGGGAGGGGAAGCGTCGCAACAAGCCCGGCCAGGCGCCGCATGCGGTGTTCCCCGTGCTCGTCGCCCAGCACAGCGCTGGATACTGCGCGATCATCGGCGGCTACGTCGTGCGCGACAGATCGCTGCCGAGCCTGTACGGTCGCTACCTGTTCGGCGACTTCTGCCGCCCGCAGATCGAGTCCGTCAAGCTCCAGAGCGGCCGCGCGAGCGGCCTGCGGGCGACGGGCCTGCAGGTCAGCGCCACCTCCTCCTTCGGCCAGGACGCCGACGGGCACATCTACATCACCTCGCTCAATGGCCCCGTGTACCGAATCGCGCGGCTCAAGGAGCTGCTCGTGCGTCCGTCGGCTGGCTGAGCGGCTCCTCGACAAACGCCGCGATGAGCTCGGCCAGCCGCTCGGGCTGGTCCTGGGGGACGAACGCCCGACTGTCGGCGATCTGCTCCAAACGCGCCCCGGGGATCATCGCGGCCAGGCGCTCGGCGAAGCGCAGCGGGAACATCAGGTCGTCTGGCGCCCATGCCAGCAGCGTCGGCAGTGGCCGCTCGTGGAGTCGCTCAGCCGCCGCGAGCGTGTCGCGCTTGTCGATCGCCTTCAGCGTCGCGACGAGATCACCGCGTATCGCCGGATCGCCCAGCGGCGCCATCCACGCCCCGGTGAGCTCGTCCGGGAGCGGTCGGGTGGCTGAGCATGCCGAACCCCAGCCGCGAGCGGCGAACGCGTGCCGAGCGCGTCTGCCAGGCGATCAGCCGCCACGCACCCGGGACATGCGCCAGCCACTGCAGTGGGCGCAGCAGAGGCGGCAGGAAGTTCGTTGGCGACGATCGTCACGCGCTCGAGCTCGAGCGCGTCGGCCCCGCCGTGCTCGGATGGGAGCGCTGGCGCGAGGTCGCAGAGCGCAACGGGCTCGGGCTGATGCAGGGGGTGATCCACGGCGCCGTCGATGCCGGTGAGATCGCCCCGATCGCGGTGGAGCCGCTGGCACACCTGCTGATGGGCGCGCTCGACGAGGCCGCGCTGATGGTGGTTCGCGACCCTGACGCGACCGACTCGGTGGCGGCGACGTTCGAGCGGCTGATCGACGGGCTGCAGCCGTGAGCGGCCTTCGGCGGCCGGTCGGCCGCGTCCGCTGACGGGGGCTCAGCCTGCCTCGGCCCCGTCGCTGCGCGACCGCGTCGTCACACGCGTGTGACGACTGCGAGCAGGTACTCCTTCTCGAAGCGCGCCTGCTCAGCGGTGCCGCGGTTCCACTCGTCGCAGAAGCGGTCGAGCGCGTCGTCGAACTCCGCCTCGCGGCCGGTGCCGGACGCATTCGCGCGCGCGACGATGGTCGGGCCGTACCGCGCCTTGAAGTGCTCGCCGTAGTCGCGGGGATGCTCGAACGCGGTGATCTCCAGTACGCCGCGCTCGAGCGTGCGCCAAGCGACCCGATCTCCGAACAGCTCGCGCACGTGGTCCTCACTACCCCACAGCGGCGGCGACTGCGCGCCGGGCGGAGGCGCCGGGGCAAACGGACCCATCGTCCGGAACAGTGCGCCGATCATGCCCTCGGGCGTCCAATTCAGCATCCCGATCGTGCCGCCCGGACGACAGACCCGCGCCAGCTCGTCGGCGACGTCCTGGTGGTAGGGCGCGAACATCGCACCGATCGAGGACATCACGACGTCGAACGCCCCATCCTCGAATGGCAAGCTCTCCGCATCTGCTGGGACCCAATCGAGCGCGAGCCCGTTCGACTCCGCCTGGCGCCGGCCAGCCTCGAGCAACTCGGGCGTCAGATCGCTCGCCGTCACGCGCGCGCCGCGCTCGGCTGCCGGAATCGATGCGTTGCCGGTCCCCGCGGCGACGTCCAGCACGCTCATCCCGGCGCCGATGCCGCAGGCCTCGACGAGCCGCGGTCCCAAAGGCAGCAAGAAGGTCTCGACCATCGACGGGTAGTCGCCCGATGCCCACATCGCACGATGGCGCGCCTTGAGCTCGGGATTCGGCACAGCGGCTGACACGGCAACCTCCCAGATAGATAAGCCGATCGTACTTCGCCTCGGCACAAGCCGCAGCCAAACTTCGCGTCCAGCGGCTCGCTCCAGTCAGCGCGCCGGTGAAAAACAAACCTCACAATCAAACAACGCTACGCCCTCGCCGTGCTCGTATGAACCCGTCCCGTCCAATGCCGCTCCGCGAGCCGACCCCTACGACGAGCCAGTGCGCCATCGAGCCCTCTAGACGGCTAGGCTCGTCCGGCGGCCAGCAGGACCAGGTTCGAAAGTCTCACGGCTTCGCCATCTCCGGCCGCTTCCCGGATCGCCTCGGTTATGGCGGCCCATGTCTCGTCCTGCACCTCCTGCGGGTGCGGAGCGATCATCGCGGTGATCGGCGGGGCGATCTCCCTGATGAAAGTGGTGAACTCCTCAGGCGACTGCCACTCGAAAGCGACCTCGGCCTCCTCCACCTGCACATCGGAAAAGCCGGCCGCTTCCAGCAGGCCTCCCAGTGCCTGCGGCGTCGGACGCGAGAGCGGACCGGGTGTTCCCGGCGGCGGGGGCGGGACTTGGAGGCGCTGCATCGCGGTCCGCATGGGAATCCCGAGGAACGGGACACGGTCCGGCGATCCCCACGAGCTGATCGCTACCCGCCCGCCGGGCTCCAGGAAGCTGCGGATACGCGCCGCGGCGGCCTCCGCGTCGGGCTCGAAGATGATCCCCCAGCGTGAGAGCGCGGCGTCGAAGCTGGCCTCGGGGAAGTCCAGAGATGCCGCATCCGACTGAACGAATTCGATGTTTGCGAGCCCGCTGGCAGCGGCGCGCTCGCGGCCGAAGGCGATCATCTCGACAGAGATATCGGTAGCCACCACGGCCCCCTCGGGCCCAGCCACCCTGGCTGCGGTCAGCGACGGCTCGCCATAGCCGGCGGCCACGTCCAACACTCGGCTGCCGCGCTCGACGCCGGCCATCTCGACCAAGCGCTCACTGATTCCACTCGCCGCCCCGTCGATCTGCTCCGACCATCTACGCCAGCCAGTCGCAGCACTGTTCCACTGATGGCGCTGTCCGTCTCGAAACTCGACGGCATCAACTGTCTTGGACTCCATCGTCACCTCTCAGTCAGCCAGCGTGCGCTTCTGTGGATGCACGGTCGCGCCCCTGGCGAGCATCGCCACGAACTCGTCGATCCTCCGGGCCCTAGTGTCGCTCCGCTTGGCCGCATGGATTCGGTAGAGCACAGCGTAGCGATTCTGGCTGGTGAGGATCTCGAACATCGCCTGTGCCCGCGGCTCGGCCGCCAGCGCCGCGGCGAGATCGGCCGGTACCTCGATCGTCCGCTGAGGCGGGTAGGCCGCCTCCCAGCGGCCGTCAGCCTTGGCCCGCGCGACCGCGGCCAGCCCGGCCGCGTGCATCCGATCCTCGGCCTGCAGTCGCTCGACATGGCCGACGTTGCGCTCCGACCACGGGCTGCGCGCCCGCCGTGGCGTGAAGCGCTGGCGGTAGGTCGCCTCGTCGCGGCGCCCGACCTGCCCATCGATCCAGCCATGGCACAGGGCCTCCTCGAGCGCCTGATCGTAGGTGAGTGTCGTCGGTCCTCGTTGGTCCTTCTTGGCGAGGATGAGCCACACCCCGGCGTCGTCCCCGTGGTGCTTTCTCAGCCAGGTCCGCCAGGCACCGGCGTGTGCGACGGTCAGCTCGGGCAGGTCATCGGCCACCGCTCTCAGTTTGCCAGTCGACGGCGCCTTGATCGCGCGTCCGGCCAGTCGCCAGCTCACCCGCGAGCTCACGCGTCATGATTCCAGCATGTCGCAGGCACGTATCTGTGGGAGTTGCGCGGTCGAGAACCCGGCCGGGGCACAGTTCTGCATGGCGTGCGGCGCGCGGCTGGAGCGCCTGTGCGCGCAGTGCGGGGTCACGGCGCCGGCAGAGGCGCGCTTCTGCATGGGCTGCGGCGCAGCGCTCGACGGCGACTCTCCGGCGACCGACGCTCCGGCGACCGGCTCTGCGGCGAAGGAGGAGCGGCGCACGGTGACCGTCCTGTTCGCCGACCTGTCCGGCTACACGGCGATCTCCGAGCGCCTCGATCCCGAGGCCGTCAAGGCGCTCGTCGATCGCTGCCTGGGGCGGCTGGGGGAGGAGGTCGAGCGTGTCGGGGGCCGGGTGGACAAGTACATGGGCGATGCGGTGATGGCGATCTTCGGCGCGCCCGTCACGCACGAGGACGATCCCGAGCGCGCTCTGCGCGCGGCGATCGGCATGCAAGCGGCGATGGGCGAGCTCAACAAGCGCCTGCTCGAGGATTACGGCGTCGAGCTCGCGTTGCGCGTGGGCGTCAACACGGGCGAGGTCCTCGCGGGCACGGTTGGCGACGCATATACGGTGATCGGGGACGCTGTTAACGTCGCCTCACGCCTGCAGACGAGCGGCAGCCCGGGCACGATCACCGTCGGCGAACGCACCCAGCGCGCGACCAGCGGTGTGATCGAGTTCACGCCGCTCGACCCGCTCGAGCTGAAGGGCAAGGCCGACCCTGTGCCGGCGTGGCGCGCCGTCAGCCTGCTGGCCGAGCACACGGGCGACACCCGCAAGGTCCGCCGCGAGGGGCCGCTCGTCGGCCGGCACGAAGAGTTCGCGTCGCTGCAGACGCTGTTCGGTCGGGTCGCGCGCAACGACACCCCGCATCTGATCACCGTGTTCGGCCAGGCGGGCGTCGGCAAGAGCAGGCTGCTGCGCGAGGTCGAACGCTGGCTCGCCACGCGCGAGCCCCCGGTGCCGGTGCGCCGTGGACGCTGTCTTCCGTTCGGCTCGAGCGTCGTGTACTGGCCGCTGAACGAAATGCTGCGCGCCGAATGCGGGGTCGCCGACGGCGACCCGGCCGAGGTCGCCTGGGCAAAGCTGTCCTCCCGACTCGGGCCGCTGCTCGCGGGCGACGGCGGTGACGAGCAGGTGGCACGGCGGATCGTGCCGCTCACGCGGCTGCTCGGGATCGAGCCGCCGGAGTCGGACGCGGCGCCCGAGCGCGAGGACGCCCAGAGTGCCAGGGAGACGTTCTTCGGGACGGTGCGAGCATGGCTCGAGGCGATCGCCCAGGACAAGCCGCTGGTGCTTGCGTGGGAGGACATCCATTGGGCGGACGAGGGCATGCTCGACCTGATCGAGTACCTCTCGCAGTGGCTTCGTGCACCTGTGCTGCAGATCTGCCTGGCGAGAGACGAGCTGCTCGAGCGCCGTCCCAGCTGGGGCGCCTCGCGGCGCAGCAGCACGAGCCTGTTCCTCGACCCGCTCGCACCGGGCGACACGCGTGAGCTGATCGGCGGCCTGCTACGCGATGCCGGCGCGCGGCCCGAGCTGCTGGAGGCGCTCGCCGAGCGCGCCGAGGGAAATCCGCTGTTCGCGGAGGAGATGGTGCAGCGCCTGACCGAGGAAGGCGGCGCGCGGGCGGCTGACCTGCCGGACACGGTCCACGGCCTGCTCGCCGCGAGGCTCGACTCGCTCGCCCCGCTCGAGCGCCATCTGGTCGCGCACGCGGCTGTCGTCGGGCGCACGTTCTGGGAGGGCGCGCTGGCGCCGGTCGCCGCCGGGGAGGGCCAGGATCTGCAGGCGGCGCTGGCGACGCTGCGCGAGAAGGACATCATCGTCCCGGGCGAGAGCGGCAGCCTGGCTGACGAGCAGGAGCTCGCGTTCAAGCACGTGCTGATCCGCGACGTCGCGTACGAGATGCTGCCGAAGGCGGTGCGGGCGCGCAAGCACTTCGAGGTCGGCATGTTCATCGAGCAGCGCGCCGGCGACCGTCGCCAGGAGGTCGTCGCGCTGCTCGCCGAGCACTATGGACGCGCAGCGATGCTCGGCGAGGAGGTGCGCCTGGACCCTGACGAGCTGGCGCCGCTGCGCGCCAAGGCGCTGCAGTTCCTCGAGGCCGCCGGTGACGCGGCGGCCGCGCTGTACTCCAACCAGGAGGCGCTGGCGCACTACGAGGCGGCCGCCCCGCTGGCGGCCGGCGACCACGCCCAGCAGGCACGGATCCACGAGCGGCAGGGCGACCTGGCGTTGCGGCTGGGGCGCGTCGACGCGGCGATCGAGGTGTGGCAGAGGGGCCTGGAGTACTACCGCGAGCGCGACGATCTCGAACATGTTGCCGAGCTGCACCGCAAGATCGGCGCCGCGCTGGCGCACAAGGGCGAGCGCACCCAGGCGATCCAGCATCATCAGCAGGGGATCAACCTGATCAAGGACGGTCCGCCGTCGCTGGTGCTCGTGCGCCTGTACGAGGAGGCGGCCTGGCTGTACATGCAGGTGGGCGACAACATGCTCGCGATCTACGCCTCTGAGAAGGCGCTGCGGCTGGCCGAGCGCCTCGGAGAGGCGCGCGCCGCGAGCCGTGCCCACGGGATCTTCGGCCGCGTGTTCGGGCGCATCGGCGACACGGCCAAGGCGCGCGAGAACCTCGAACGGGCGATCGAGCTCGCCGAGGACTCCGACGAGAACGAGACCGTGCTGGCGATGCTCGCGCTCGGCCACCACCTGGAGAACGCCGAGGGCGACTATGCGGCCGCGGAGCCGGCGTATGCGAAGGCGCTGGCGCTCGCCACGCGGATCGGCGACGTTCCTGCGCAGATCGAGTTGCACGCGGCGCTCGCGCAACTTGCGTTCTATCGCTGCGACTGGGATCAGGTGCGTCGGTCCAACGACACGAGCGCCGAGCTGGCCGAGCGCGAGGGTCTCGTCGGCAAGCTGTGCCTGCCGTACACGCTCCGCGGCCTGCTGCAGTGGCGCGACGGCGACTGGGAGGCCTCGGCCGGGCTGTTCCGCCGCGCGTGCGAGCTGGCAGAGCAGGTCGGCTGGTCGGAGGTGGCGTTCAACGCGCTGCTCGGGCTCGCGGTCACGCAGTGCGACCGCGGCGATCTCTCGGAAGCCGAGGCAACGATCGCGCGGGCACTCGAGGTGTGCGAGCGCGCCGGCTTGATCGGACAGTCGATCCAGGCGACCTCGATGCGCGCGCTGATGCTCGCGCTCCTCGGCGAGCACGAGCTCGCCACACAGGCTGGCGATCATGCTGGCGAGCTGGCCGAGCGTGTGCATTACCCCGTCGGTGCGGCCGCTGTGCTCGAAGCGCGCGGCATGACTAACGGCTTTCCGCAGGCGGGCGAGCTGCTGCGCGACGCGCGCGCTGCCTGGGAGCAGCTCGGCCGCCCGCTCGACGCGGCCCGGTGCGATCTGTTGCTGGGCCAGCGCGCACGAGCAGAGGAGCCGGCGATCGCCGAGCGGGCGCTGACGGCGGCCGCGGAGGCCTACGATCTGCTCGGCGTCGCGCATCTCGCCGCGCGAGCCCGCGAGTTGATCGCGGCCCCCTAGAAAGCGTGACGCGGGTTGAGGTCTGGGTTTCTCCAGCTGTTAGCGAGTAGGTCCGTAGGGGCACGTGAGGTGTGTGTTGTCCCCCTTTGCGGGTCGTGATAGCCATCGTATATACGATGTAAATACTATGGCTATCGCGCGTCATTTGTGCGTACACCACGCCCACAGTGCGTAGCTACCATGGCTATCGCCGGTCGCACAAAGCGACCCAGGCAGAATCACCCTGCGGAGGTGGCTTCCGCGGCGATCCGGTAGATCGTGCCGCTGGCCCAGTCACCCACGAGCAGCGAGCGGTCAGCCGCTAGCGCGACTGCCAGCGGGTTGTGGATGCCGCGTAGCAGCGGTGACACGGAGCCCTTGAACGTCGAGCCGGTCCGCGTCAGGGCGATCGCCTGCACGCGTCCGGTCTGCCACTCGGCGACCGCGGCCGATGTCCCGACGGCCGCGCCGAGCTGGCCGGTCACGATCGCCAGCCCGCCGACCGCCGCGTGCTTGTCCAGTTCGGCGATCGGCGCCGGCACGCCGGCGCACGCGCTGCCCCCCTGTCCGTAGCAGTCGGGGAAGCCCCAGTCCTGACCTTCTGAGACCAGCGCCAGCCAGTCGCCGGGGGTCCGCGCGCCGAGGTCGTCACGCTGGTTCATCGTGACGAGCAGGTCGCTTGTGCCCGGGTAGTAGGCGAGGCCGACGGGGGCGCGGATGCGGCTGGCGTACAGGCGCAGGTCGCTGCCGTCGGGGCGGAACGACACGATCGAGCCTGACCACTTGGAGGTCGGTGTGCAGTGGTCACACGTCGCGGTCACGCCCATCACCAGGCGACCGTCGGGCGCCATCACGAGCAGGTTGTTCTCGCCGCCGGCGACTGGGCCGTCGAGGATCTTCCTGCGTTCGGTGAAGCTGTCCGTCGAACCCCGCGAACGCGTCGACGCGCCCGAGCGAGGCGACGTACAGCGTTCCGTCGTGCCACGTCAGGCCGAGCGGGTCGTCGAGCCCGGAGACGACGTTCAGCGCCCGGGTGCCTGGTTTGGCGATCAGATAGACGCCGTCGTGGGGGTGTGATTCGAGTCCCGCGGCGGTCAGCCACAGCCGTCCCTGCTGGTCGAACGCGAACGCCGCGGTCGTCGTCGGGCCTTTCGCGTAGACCGTTGCTCTCAGGCCGGCCGGACCGTCGACGCCTGAGCCGATTGGCACGAGGGCAGTCTTGGCGATGCTCGTGCTGCTCGAACCGCAGCCCTGCAGCGCGAGCAGCGATCCGCCGAGCGCGACCAGCGCCACGAGCGCCATGAGCGCCACGGCACGCCTCGGCATCGACCTGCCAGAGCTCACACTCCGTGTGCCTTCGCGCGCGACACGAGCAGCGAGAACAGCTGCTCCTCGGCGGCGGCGGGAAACGGCACGGGCAGGCCGGAGCTGAGCAGCATGACCTGGGCCGGCCCGTACACGAAGCCGAGCACGTCGAGATAGAACGGAACCTGGATCGAGTGGATCGTGAACTTGACGGCGATCCGCCATGCGAAGCTGCCGGTCGTGCCGAACGAAGGCGGCACCCCGAGCGTGATCGCCACGTGGTCGACGTGCCCGTGCCTGAACGTCGGGCCGGCGAACAGCGCGTCGAGGTAGCCCTGCAGGCACGCTCGCGTGTGCTGGCTGCGCAGCGCGGTGAGCTCCTTGGTGGCGGTGGCCGAGGACCCGGCGACGTTGACGCTCGAGCTCACACCCTGCTGGACGATGCCGCTGTGACGCGCGAAGCTCGGCGAGCTGGACCCGCCGGGAGCCGGTTCGGCTGAGCCGCCGGCCGGACCTACACAGAGCAGCAGTTTGCGCTGCAGGCGCTTTTCGGCTGTCGTTTCGTGCTGGTGTTCGGGGCTCACCGTGAATCCCGGCACGTCCGTTGCCCGCAGGTTCACGGCGCGGCCGAGGGCGATCGCCTGCACCTGTGTGAGCGGCGCCTTGCGGCGGGCGTTTGGAGTCTTGGCCGTGTGGGCGGAGCTCGACGTGCCGGTGGCGGCGCCGGCACCGCCACCGCTTCCACAGGCCGCGAGCGTGCCGCCCGTGGCGGCAAGCGCGAGGAGAGCCGCTAGCGGACGCATTCCCACACATTCTGTCAGGGCCGGTACGCGGCCCGCGGCGGTGCACCACTAACGTCGTTGGCGGTGCGCGACGTCCTCGCGGCGGTGCACCACTAACCTGTCGGACGTGCGAGCCCACCACGTGCAGATCGAACACGACTTCGACAAGCCGCCGGAGCTGATCTTTGGCCACCTGGCCGAGCATGAGAACCTCGCCGAGCTGTTCGGCGCGAAGATTACGCGGCTGCGCGACGGCGATCACGGTGAGCGCAACGGCGTGGGATCGGTGCGCCGTCTTCGGATCGGCCCGCTGCCGCCGTTTGAGGAGACGGTTACCGAGTTCGTGCCGAGCGAGCGGATCGTCTACCGCATCACCAAGGGCAGCCCGCTGCGCGGACACGTCGGCGTGATGAGCTTCGCTGCCGCTGGTAGCGGCACGCACTTCGCGTACGACATCAGGCTCGCCTCGCCGGTTCCGGGGCTCGCGCTGCTCGTGCGCGCGGTGCTGACCCGCTCGATCACGCAGGCGCTGGCAAAAGTCGAACGCGACGCCTGAGCCGTAGGGCGCGGGTCCACTCGGCATCGCCGCCCCACTCGGCGCCGGCCTGCGGGCATCCCCCCGGGCGCCTATCGTGCTTGGCTCGTGTCCCCGGCATCCTTCTCAGCCGAGCTGGCCCGCGACGAGGCGGTGCTGCGTTTCCCGTACGACGATGGGCTACGACAGCTGCTGCGCGCGATTCCGGGGCGTCGTTGGGATCCGGCGGAGCGCGCGTGGTGCGTGCCGCTCGGACCGGACCAGGCGGAGGCGCTGGCGCGGCTGTTCGAGGGGCTGGCGCACGAGCCGGACGTGAGCCCGGAGCTCGACCGCACGATCACCCGCCGCCGCGCGCGCAGACGCCGCGACGAGTGCGTGATAGACCTGGCGCGGCCGGATGAGAACTGGTGGCTGAGCTTCGCGACGGACGCCGCGCCGACGCAGGTCGCTGCGCTGCTGGAGCACCCGGACGCACGCGAGCTGCCTGCGATCGGACGTGCGGTTGTGCCGCTCGACGATCACGCGGCGGGCGTGCTGGAGGACCTGGACGAGCGCGATGGCAGCGTGCGCCTCAGTGATCCAGCCCGGCGAGCACTGCGCGCTCGCGACGAGCCGCAGGGCGGAGATTCGGGTGCGAGCGGCGGCGCGGCGGCCACGGCTGGGGGCGTGGCCGAAGCGGGGGAGAGCCCGGGTCAGGATGTCGAATTCCGCCGCGACCGCCGCGGCGAGCACTGGATCCTGATCGGCGGCCGCCACGCGCCGCTGGCGCGCGTGCTGGCGGCGCGCAGCGGGTTGCGCGCGGCGGAGGGGCCGCAAGGCACGGTCGGGCTGGCTGCGGTCGAGGATGAGGCGCACAGGCTGCAAACGCTGCTTGATCAGCTCGAGGACGCGCAGATGGACCCGCGCGTGTTGGCCTGGCTGGAGCGGGCGACAACGTGGCGCGGCAACGTCGACGTGGACGGTCCGAGCGAGCGGCCGGTGTTCGTCCTGCTGGGCGACGATGGGCGTCTGCCGCCGGCGCTGCGCGAGCGCGCGGCGAGCGCTCCGGGCGGCGTGACGGTCCCGCTGACGCTGTCCTCGTGGCGGCTGATGGACGGGCTGGACGCGTGGGTCACGCCGGCGGCGAGACGCTGTGTGGCGGCGCTCGAGGATGGGCGCCCGGCGCCGGCGGCGGTGCTGGAATGCTCGACGGTCCACGAGGAGCCGACGTTCGTGCTCGCCACAGGCCACGACCCGGCGCGCTTGCAGCAGTTCGCCGCTCTATCGGGGGCGCTGGTGCCGAGATCCCGCCGCAGAGCCGTGCGCGAGCACGCGCAACTGCCGGCGATCCGGGCGGACCCGTTCTGCGTGCCGCAGCTGGATGACTTCTTGGCGGACGGCGAGGTGTGGGTATCGCCGCAGGCGCTCGTGGTGCTGCAGGAGATCCGCGAGCAGCACGCGCGCGCCGCGGGGCTGGTGGCGCTGTCGGCGGCCACGGACGCGCAGCTGGAGGTCGAGGGTCTGGGCGGCGAGCTGAAGCCGTTTCAGCGCGCGGGGGTTAGCTACGTGCTGGCTCGCAGGCGGGCGTTCTTGGCCGACGAGCAGGGTCTGGGCAAGACGATCGAGGCGCTCGCGGCGCTGCAGGCTGCGGACGCATTCCCGGCGGTGGTGGTGTGTCCGGCGAGCCTGAAGCTGAACTGGGTGCGCGAGCTGGAGCACTGGCTGCCGGGCCGCAGCACGCGCGCACTGTCGGGCCATGGAGGCACGGCACCGCCGGCCACGGCCGACATCACGGTGCTGAACTACGACATCGTCGCGGCGCGCGTGGACGAGCTGACCGCGCTGTCCCCGCGCGCGCTGGTGCTCGACGAGTCCCACTACTGCAAGAACGCGTCGGCCAAGCGCACGCAGGCCGTGCAGCGGCTGTCGGCTGCGGTTCCGCGCGAGGGGATCGTGCTCGCGCTGAGCGGCACGCCGGTGACGAACCGCCCGGATGAGCTGATCTCCCAGCTGCGGATCCTCGGCAGGCTCGAGGAGTTCGGCTCGGGCGCGCGTTTCGGTCAGCGCTTCCGTGGCGCGGACGCTCATTTGCGCTTGCACTGGCATCTGCGCTCGCGCTGCTTTGTGCGGCGCTTGAAGGCGGACGTACTGCCGCAGCTCCCGGCGAAGACGCGCGCGATCGTGCCGGTCGAGCTGGACAACGAAGCCGAGTATCGCCTGGCGGAGCGCGATCTGGTGGCGTGGCTGCGCAGTCAGCCGCTGGACCTACGCGAGCTCGACGCGAAGGTCGCGGCGGCGCTGCGCGCCGAGCGCCTGGTGCGCGTGAACGCGCTGAAGCTGCTGGCGGCGCGCGGCAAGCTGCATGCGGCGCTCGCGTGGATCCACGACTTCTGCTCCTCGGGCGAGCGGCTGGTGGTGTTCGCCGGGCATCGCGAGATCCAGCGCGCGGTGCTGGCGCGCTTCCCGACGGCGCTGCACATCCTGGGCGAGGACAGCGCGGCGGTCAGGGACGCGGCGCTGCAGGCGTTCCAGTCGCCCGAGCAAAGCGAGGCCAACCAGCTGATCGTGTGCTCGATCGAGGTCGCCGGCCACGGGCTGACGCTGACGCGCTCGTCGAACGTCGCGTTCATGGAGCTGGCGTGGACGCCGGCGAAGCACGACCAGGCGGAGGATCGCTGCCACCGGATCGGCCAGCAGGACGCGGTCAACGCCTACTACCTGTTGGCGGCGGGCACGATCGACGAGACGATCTCGACATTGCTGGAGCGCAAGCGCGCGGTGATCGGCGCGGTGACGGACGGCCGCGAGGAGGACGAGGAGGGCGTGCTCGACGCGGTCGTGCGCGAGCTACGGGGAGCTCCCTACCGACACCTGCGGGCGGTCGCCTAGTCTAGGCGTGGAGTCTGGAGTACTAAGGGTTGATCATGAGCGTGTTCATGATCTTGCCCCAGTTTTCGACGGCTCTGGCTTCGGCGTCGGTGATCGCGACTTCCAGGGTGTTGGCGCGACGCGCGAGCGACTTGCCGCTGGCGCTCTCGAATGGGGCGAGCTGCTTGGGCACGAAGCCGAGCGCGACCCAGATCGGCATGAACTTGCCGACGAACGCGACTGTGGGCGGGGGCAGTGTGTGGAACCCGCTTGCGGCCCATGCTTTGATGTCCCCGCACAGGTCGGGGGCGGACAGCGTGAGGAAGGTCTTGATGTCGTTCGCGTAACCGCGGACCGCGTTGGTCAGTCCGCGGTTACTCCAGTGCAGGCCCGCGACGGCGCGGAGGAACGTGCTCATCGCCTGCCGATCTGGTGGGGCGGCGGAGATCACCATCGCACCGATTATCTCGTTGCTCATCTCGGTGGACTCGGGGTCCTGCGGAGATCCGGCCCCCGCGCGCGAGCATTCGCGTTGCACCTGCGCGAGCACGTGCAGGGGGCCGGCTTCGGAGGTCGCGAGGTGCGACCGTGCGACCCGCACGAGTGCGTAGTTGGCCTGCAGGTAGGCCTGCGTGGCGGCGGCGTCCCCCGAGCTTGCGGATGCAGCTGAGGGGCTCGCGGCGAGCGCGGTGAACGCAGTGAGCGCGGCAAGCAGCGGCAGAAGTAGCCTTATGCGCATCGCGCGAATCGTATGACATATGTGCCCGTCGTGCGCCACGAAGAACTTGATAAGGATGGGTTTGCGCGCAGCATCCCGACGGTCGCCGTGCGGGTTCCACGGTATTGTCGCCGCCGGCGGATAGCGAGAGGTGTCCGCGGCCCGGCCTGCTCGCGCGTATGAGACGCAACGTATACATCGCCCTGTCGGTCGCGATCCTCGCGTGGGTCGTGGCGGCGCTTGTCACCGGATCTCCGGGCCTCGGCCTGGCGGGTAAGAGTGCGGACGGGAAGTCGAGTGCCGCCTCGCCGCCGTGCTTGCCGGCGACGCTCGAACATAGCGCGCGGCTGCCGGGGACCGACGTGGCTGTATCGCCGGCGCCGGAAACCGACACGGCTAACCCGCGCACCCAGATCAGCCTGCTAGGAGCGGACGCTGGGAGCGTCCGGGAAGTGTCGGTCGTCGGCTCGAAATCCGGCTCCCACGATGGCCAGGTTCACGAGTACTCACAGGGCGACGGCGCGAGCTTCGTGCCAGATCAGCCGTTTGCGCCTGCCGAGCGCGTGGACGTGCGCGCGCTGATCGGCGGGTCCGGCGCCGGCAGGTCGATCGCGTTCCACTTCCGCGTCGACACCCCGTACCCGACGGCGAACGCCTCGCAGTTCCCGAACGCGAAGGCGGCGCCGGCGGACTACCAGAGCTTCTACACGCTGCCGGGTGCGCAGGCGCCAATCATGAGCGTGACCGTGTCGGACCGCGATCCGGCGGCGGGTGAGATCTTTACGACGAACGGACCAGGTCCCGGTCAGTACGGGCCGCTGATCTACACGCCGCAGGGTCGGCTCGTGTGGTTCGACAGGCTGTCCGGCGGCGAAGCGGCGGAGGACCTGAGCGTGCAGAGCTTCGAAGGCCGGCGCGACTTGACGTGGTGGAAGGGGCGTGTGCTGTCGCTGGGCTTCGGCCAGGGCGAAGACCTGGTGATGAACTCCAGCTACCAGACGGTCGCGCGGGTCACGGGCGGCAACGGCCTGAAGGCGGATCTGCACGACTTCCAGATCGCGGCGCACGACATCGCTTACATCACGGCGTACAACCCGGTGCGCTGCGATCTGTCGCCGGTCAAAGGGGCGGCGGACGGCGCGATCGTCGACACGGCGATCCAGGCGATCGACATGCGCACCGGGCTGGTGCGCTGGGAATGGCACAGCCTCGACCATGTAGGCGCGTCGGAGTCGGAAGTCGAAGTGCCGAGCGGGCGGGCGCCGTGGGACTACTTCCACCTGAACTCAATTGACCCCGAGCCGGACGGCAGCTTGCTGATCTCGGCGCGCAGCACGTGGGCTGGCTATCAGCTGGAAGGCACAAGCGGCAAGATCGTGTGGCGCTTGGGCGGCAACAGGAGCTCGTTCAAGATGGGGCCGGGTACGACGATGGCCTGGCAGCACGACGCCCGCATGCTGCGCAGCGGCGAAGTGACGTTCTTCGACGACGGCTCGAACCCGCCGATCCACAAGCAGTCGCGCGGCCTGCGGATGAAGCTCGACCTGGCAACCCACGAGGCGCGCTTGACGTCTTCCTACACGCACCGCGACCCGGTGCTGCTCGCGCCGAGTCAGGGCAACATGCAGACGCTGCCCGATGGGAACGCGCTCGTGGGCTACGGTGGCGTGCCGGCGATCAGCGAGTTCGCGACAGACGGCGCACTGCTGTTCGACGCTCATCAGCCGCTCGACATGTCCTTCTATCGGGCGTTTCGCTTCCCCTGGAGCGCGCGGCCGCTGAGCCCGCCGGCGGTGCTCGCCTCGCTGAACGACACGGGCGAAGAGACGATCGTGCACGCCAGCTGGAACGGCGCGACGGGTGTGTCGGCGTGGCGCATCCTCGCGGGCAAGCAGGCCGGTTCGCTGACAGCACGGGCGATGATTCCGGCTGTGGGCTTCGAGAGCTCGGCGACGCTGCCGCGCAAGTACGCCAAGGCCGCGGTTCAGGCACTCGACTCCAGCGGCCGTGTGCTCTCCGCCTCCAAGCCGGTCTCGGTGATCAGCTATGCCGCTTCGCTCCCCAGCTCCGGGCACTCGGGGTGAGCGCGACGCGCGATCGGCCGCTGCATGCGCGGTCCCCCGTGTGCGCGAGCGGAGCCTCTAGTAAGCCGGTTTGGACTTGTGCTTGTGCGTCGTGGTCGTCGTCGTGGAGGTGCCGCTCGTCGCTGGTTTCGCTGTCGAGGAGCTCCCCGCTTTGCTGCCGCACGCTGCCACGGCGAGGGTGCTGGCGAGGGCGGCCACTAGCGTTAGCATGGCGGTCAGTGGCGTTCTTTTCATGGGCCGGGCTCCAATTGTCGCTCGAGGGCTCGGTGGCGCACCCTAGCAACCGCTTCGGGTGCCGGCCGACCGTGGACGATCGATCGCGCGTCGGCGGGTGCCCATGAGCGTCGAGACGACAGCCGGCCCCACGTGAGCGTCGAGACGACAGCCGGCCCCACGTGAGCGTCGAGACGACAGCCGGCCCGCTCCTCGCGCAGGCGCCTGCGCACGAGGGCCACGAGGGCTTGGGCTCGCGGTGGCTGCTGGTCGTCTGCTGCGTGGCGCAGTTCATGGTGATCCTCGACCTGAGCATCGTGAACGTCGCGTTGCCCTCGATTCAGTCGAGCCTCGGCTTCTCCTCGCCGAACCTGCAGTGGGTGGTCGACGCGTACGCGATCACGTTCGCGGGCTTCTTGATGTTCGGCGGACGTGCGGCCGATCACTTCGGCCAGCGGCGGACGTTCGTCGCGGCACTACTGCTGTTCGCGCTGACTTCGTTTGCGGGCGGCATCGCCCCCAGTCAGGGCGTGCTGGTCGGCGCGCGCGCGGTCCAGGGCCTGGCAGCGGCGCTGATGGCGGCGTGCTCGCTGGCGATCATCACCGCGTCGTTCCCGCCGGGGCCGAAGCTGCACCGTGCGATCGCTACGTGGGCGGCGATGAACGGGCTCGGCGGGGCTGCCGGAGTGCTGTTCGGCGGGATTCTCACGGAAGCGTTCAACTGGCGCTGGGTGCTGCTGATCAACCCGCCGATCGCGATCGCGACTGCGCTCGTGGCATACGCGGTCGTGAGCGAGCGCCGCCGCAATCGGGATGGCGCGAGCTTCGACCTGGCTGGTGCGGTCACGTTGACGGTCGGTCAGATGGTGCTCGTGTACGGGGTCGTGGAAGCGGGCCTGAAGGGCTGGGGCACATCCGCCGCGCTCGTCCCGATCGCGCTCGGCGTGGTCCTGCTAGCGATCTTCGGCGTGATCGAGACGCGCGTGGCCTCCGAACCGCTGATCCCGTTCAAGGAGCTGACCAAGCCGCTGCGTGACGCGAACAACATCGTGCTGCTGTTCAGCGCGGCGCTGTTCCCGATGTGGTTCGTCAGCTCGCTGTACCTGCAGCAGGTGCTGGGCCTATCGCCGCTGCACACCGGGCTGATCTTCCTGCCGATGACGCTGACGATCATGCTGGTCGCCTCGCGCGCGGGAAAGCTGGTGAGCCAGTTCGGCGTGCGCCCGGTGCTCGGCAGCGGGCTGATCATGCTGACGGCCGGGCTGGCGCTGCTGTCGCGGATCGGATCTAGCGGCAGCCCGATCGTGTACGTGATGATCCCCGGGCTGCTGACGGCGGCGGGGATCGCGATGTCGATCGTCCCCTCGACGATCGCCGCAACGCAGGGCGCCAAGCAGGGTCAGGCGGGGCTCGCATCGGGGCTCGTGAACACCTCGCGGCAGATCGGCGGTGGTCTCGGGCTGGCGGTGCTGATCACGCTGGCGACACAGCGCACGACGCATCTGATCGGCGCGGGCGAACAGGTGGCGCCGGCACTGACGCACGGCTTCCGGCTCGCGTACTTGATCGGTGCGGGCCTGGCCGCGGCGGCGGCGGTAATGACGTTCACCGCGCTGCCGAAACCCGCCGAGGCAAGCGCGGGAGCGCTCCGGCGCCTGGCGCTGGTGATTGCCGTCGTGGTTGTGTCGTTCGTGGCGATCTCGGCCGCGTTCGCTGGCTCGCACGGGGCGCCGCTCGGCAAGTACACGACCGACGGCGCGTACAGCTTTGTGACCGCACCAACGCTTCACCCGCCGGAAATCCGCAGCACGCTGAAGGTGCCGGAGTCGCAGCTGGCGCCCGGCTTCGTGTTCACAGCGAACTTCTACGACCTCAACGAACCACCAATCGTCGGCCAGAGCGGGCCGCTGATCCTCGACAACCACCTGCGGCCGGTGTGGTTCCAGCCGGTGCCGGAAACGCTCGTCGCGGCCAACCTCAGCCCGCAGATCTACGAGGGCAAGCCGGCGCTCGCGTGGTGGCAGGGCGCGGTCACGAACACGGGTGCGACGGAAAGCGGTGAATACGTGGTCGCCAACCAGCACTACCAGACGGTCGCGCGGTTGAAAGCGACGGACGGCTGGGTGCTCACCCTGCACGAGTTCCTGATCGACGGCGAAAACGCGTGGGTGACGGCGAACAGGAACCTGCCGATGAACTTGTCCAAGTACGGCGGTGCGTATAACGGCGCGGTGATCGACTCGGCGGTGCAGGAGTACAACCTGAAGACGGGCAAGCTGCTGCGCAACTGGGACGCGCTCGACCATATCCCGCTGAGCCAGTCGAAAGCCTCGCTTCCGACGAATGGTTTTCCGTGGGACGCCTACCACGTCAACTCGATCGACCTGACCGGCAGCGGTGGCTTCCTCGTCTCGATACGCAACACGTGGGCGGCGTACCTAGTCGATATCCCCACGGGCAAGATCGAGTGGACGCTCGGCGGCAGGAGCTCGAGCTTCAAGTTCGGCCACGGCGCTGCCTTCCAGTGGCAGCACGACGTGCAGTTGCAGCCCGGCTCGCTGGTCAGCCTGTACGACGACCACTGCTGCCAGCTGACCGGCGGAGGCACCTACGTCGAACCGACGGCGCCGTCTCGCGGGCTCGTGCTGAGGCTCGACCAGCGGGCGCGCACGGCGACGCTCGTTTCCCAGTACATCCGCGACCAGGACTTCAACGCGGCTTATATGGGTGACACGCAGCCGCTGCGTAACGGCAACGTGTTCGTCGGCTGGGGATCGGAACCGTACCTGTCCGAGTTCAGTCGCTCTGGTCGGCTGCTGCTGGACGGGGAATTTCCGGGACCGAACCTCAGCTACCGCTCGACGCTGGAGCAGTGGGTTGGCCTGCCGCTGACAGCGCCCGTCGGCGCTGCGCGCGAGTCCGGCAGCCGGGCGACGGTGTACGCGAGCTGGAACGGCGCGACGCAGCTCGCGTCGTGGCGGGTACTGGCGGCGGCGGCAGGTGGCGACGCTAAGCTGACCGCCGTGGCGAGCGCACCTCGGTCAGGGTTTGAGACGGCGATCCCCCTGTCCCACCGCTACGCCAGCTACGAGGTGCAGGCGCTCGCTGCGGACGGGCGGGTGATCGCGGCCTCGCGGCCGTTCACAGGGACGGTCGCGAAATGATCCGCCCGACGGCGCCGCTGATCGCGATCGCGGTATGCGTCGGCCTGTGTGCCTGCGGCTCGACCTCCTCGGCCAGCCCGGACCAGCTGGCGGCGATCACCGCGGATGCGGCGGCGGCGGCGTCGAACCCGGTCGCCGTGTCGCCGGAGCCGGGCACCCCGGATGCCTCTTCGAGCACTCAGGTCAGCTTCCTCGGCAACGCGGCGACGAGCGTGTCGAACGTGCATGCTGTCGGCTCGCACAGCGGCTCCCATACGGGTGTCTTGCGCGCGTACTCGACCGGCACGGGCGAGAGCTTCATTCCCACGCATCGCTTCTCTGCGGGAGAGCGGGTGACGGTCACCGCGAGCGTCACCACTGCCGGCACGCAGAGCACCGCGCGCACGAGCTTCACGATCGCCCACCAGGCGCCGGTCAGCCAGAAGCAGTTCCCGATCAACCCGGGCAACCCACACGCGGTGCAGCACTACAGCTCAGCGCCGTCGCTGACGCCCTCGACGGTCGCGATCACCACGCACGCCCAGCCCGGAGCAGCGCCCGGCGACCTGTTCCTGGCCCCGTACCAGGGCGTCGGCTCACCGGGCCCGATGATCGCCGATCAGAGCGGCAATCTGGTGTGGTTTCATCCGCTGCCGGCGGGCGAGGACGCGACCAACTTCCAGGTCCAGCGCTACGAAGGCAAACCGGTGCTGACGTGGTGGCAGGGCCGGATCCTCGAGGTCGGCTTTGGTCAGGGCGAAGACGTGCTGTACGACAGCTCCTACCGGCACATCGCCACGATCCGCGCGGGTAACGGCTACCACGCCGACCTGCACGAAGTTCACCTGACGCCCGAAGGCACAGCATGGATCGACGCGTTTGACCCGATCGAGATGAACCTGTCGAGCGCGCACGGCCTGGCGAACGGCGTGCTGACCGACTCGGTGATCCAGCAGGTCGATGTGAGGACGGGCCTGGTGATGTGGGAGTGGCACGCGCTCGGGCACGTGCCGATCAGCGAATCGCACAACGCGGTGCCCCGCTCGCTGTATCCGTGGGATTACGTCCACATCAACTCGATCTCGCTTGGTCCGGCCGGCGATGTGCTGCTGTCCTCGCGCAACACGTGGGCGCTGTATGACGTAGACCTGCACAGCGGCGGCGTGCGCTGGCGACTGGGCGGCTCGCACAGCAGCTTCAAGCTCGGTCCGGGCACGCGTACTTACTGGCAGCACGACGCTGAGTTCCAGCCGGGAGGGCTGATCTCGGTGTTCGACAACGGCTCGGACCCGCCGAAGGAGAAGCAGTCGCGCGGCCTGCTGCTGAACGCGAACACGGCCACGCACACGGTGACGCTGGTCAGGCAGTTCGTCAACCCGACGAAGACGCTGCTGGCCTCCAGCCAGGGCAATACGCTCAGCCTGCCGGGCGGCGACTGGCTGATGGGCTATGGCGGGCTACCCAACTTCACCGAGTACGACTCCTCCGGTCACGTGCTGCTGGACGGGACGCTCGGCAAGAACGTCCAGAGCTTCAGGACATACCTGTCGCCGTGGAGCGGCCACCCGGCGGCTACGCCGTCGGTAGCGGCCAAGCCAAACGGCTCGGGGGCGCTGGCGGTCTCTGCAAGCTGGAACGGCGCCACTGACGTGGTCTCCTGGCGCGTGCTCGCTGGCACCTCGCCGAGCGCGCTGGCGCCGGTCACGACGGCCGTGGACAGCGGCTTTCAGACGACGATCGCGGCCCTGACCACCGGTCCGTACGTGGCGGTCCAGGCGCTCGACGCGACGGGCGCGGTGCTGGGCACCTCGGCGACCGTCAAAGCCTGAGAAGGCCTCGTCCCAACCGTGCGCGTCCTGCTCGCCGGACTGGCATCGCTGGCCGCGGTCGCGGGCGTCGTCGGGCTGGTGCTGCACCATCGCTCACACAGCGCCCCTCACGAAGCCAGCGCCTCGCCCAGCTGCGCGCCGGCCAAGTTGAACGTATCGCAGGCGCTTGCGGGAGCACGGGTGACTGTCTCTCCGGGCCCGGGTGCGATCGACGCCTCGGCTACAACCCAGATCAGCATGCTCGGTGTTCCCGTCGGCGAGCTGGCCGACGTGACGGTCAGAGGCTTCCGCTCAGGCGCCCACCGCGGGCGCCTGCTCGCGTACTCACAGGGCGACGGAGCGAGCTTTCTGCCGGCGCGCCGGTTCCTCGAACACGAGCTGGTGAGCGTTCACGCCATTCTGCGCACGGACGGCACCACCACCCCCTTCTCCTGGAGCTTCCGGGTTGCGGTCCGCGACAGGAAGGAATCGGGGAGCACGGCGGCGGCGACCCTCGCCGAAGCCGGGCCGCTGGCCACACGCGAGGCCGTGGCGCGTCAGGCGACCAAGGCGCGTGAAGCGAAGGCGCGTGAAGCGAGGGCCGACGATGCGCAGAGTCACACGCACACGGTCGCCAAGGGGGCATCGCACGGCGCACGGGCGCCGGCTGACCCGTCACGCCAGCACCAGAGCTTTCACTCGCGTCCGGACCTGCGGCCGCCGACCGTGACGGTGTCAGCGCAGGATCGGACGGCGACGGGCGAGCTGTTCCTGGCTCCGTATTCCGGGAAGGGGCAGTACGGGCCGATGATCCTCGACAAGCACGGAGGCCTGATCTGGTTCCAGCGTATCCCCGCCGGCGCGCGGGCGGCCGACTTCCGCGTTCAACGCTACGAAGGCAAGCCGGTGTTGACCTGGTGGCAGAACCCGCTGGTCGCGAACGGAAGCCGCAAGGCGGGCATGGTGATCGCCAATTCGCAGTACAGGCGCATCGCGGTTGCGCGCGCCGGAAACGGTTACCAGGCCGACCTGCACGAATTCCAGATCAGCCCTCAGGGGACCGCGCTGATCACCGTGTATGACGCGATCGACTGCGACACACACGCGGTCGGAGGTCCGCGCGACGGCGCGGTCGCGGACACGCTGCTGCAGCAGATCGACCTGAAGACCGGCCTCGTGATGTACGAGTGGCACAGCCTCGATCACGTTCCGCTGCAGAGCTCCTACGCGACGGCGACCTCGACGAGCCGCGCCGAACCGTTCGACTACTTCCACATCAACTCGGTCGACGTCGGGCACGACGGCGACCTGCTGATCGACGCGCGCAACACCTGGGCGGCCTACGACGTCGACGCGAAGACCGGGCGCGTGAGCTGGGAGCTGGGCGGCAAGCACAGCAGCTTCAAGCTCGGGCCGGGGACGGTCACAGCCTGGCAGCACGACGCCCGCTGGCAGCCCGATGGCGCGATCACGTTCTTCGACAACGGCGCCTCCCCGCAGATCCACCCGCAATCGCGGGCGATCGAAATCGTGCTGGAGGAGTCGAACATGACGGCGACGATGACGCGCCGCGAGGAGCACCGCAACCCGCTGGTCGCGGGCAGCCAGGGCAACGTGCAGGCACTGCCCGACGGCGACTGGATGATCGGTTGGGGTGAGGCGGGCTACTCCTCCGAGGTCGACGCGGCTGGGCGCGTGCTGTTCAACGCGCATCTTCCTCCGAGCTGGGAGTCCTACCGCACATACGTGCTCCCGTGGAGCGGACAGCCTCCCCAGCCACCGGCGATCGCAGTCGCGCCGGCGAAGGGCGCCCACGGCGGGACGACGCCGGCCGACGGCCGGACGACGGTGTACGCGAGTTGGAACGGGGCGACGGCGGTCTCATCCTGGCGGGTGCTCGCGGGCGTCTCACCGGCTGGCCTGGCACCGGTCGCCGACGCTCCGAGAGCCGGCTTCGAGACGGCCATCGCGCTGCCGACCTCGGCCGGCCCCTACGTGGCGGTCCAGGCGCTCGACGCGACGGGCGCGGTGCTAGGTGTCTCGCCGACGGTCAGCTCGTCAGTGAACTCGGTCAGCTCGGCAGCTTCTGGCTGAACGGCCCGCGTTCGCCTTCACGGCCGCCTTCGCGGCGTCCCCTCTGCTGCAGGGGTCCGACCTCGCGTTCGGAGCGCAGCTTACGCCGCGCGGCGGCGGCGGTCGCGGCGTGCCTGGCGGTGGAGAAGTAGTCGGCGATGCCGCGCGCGTGGGCGGGTCCCAGGCGGCGGGGAAGCGGCGCTCGCAGCTCTTGTGCGAACGCGCTGTGGAGCTGTGAGTGCAGCTGTTCCTCCAGCGGGCTTTCGCCGGCGCCGTTGTCGAGCTCGAGCCGCCCGTCCTGCGTGCCGTAGTCGTAAAGCTCGAATTCCTGCCCCTGGGTGAGCGGCAGGATCCCTTCCTCGGGCCAGTTCGAGTAGGCCGCGTACTTGGCCTGCGGCGTGCGCATCGCGACGACGTGCAGCGGGGCGTTGGCGGCGTACGGCTCGACGGCGAACTCGGTGACGGTCTCGTCGGTGGCGTGCAGTACGAACGGGCGCCCCGGAGCTTCGGGGTCGGCGAGGATGCTCGCGAGGTCGAGCCGTTCGGCAAGGTGCGCGTAGTGTTGTTCTGAGCGCCAAGCGTTTGACCCGGTGGCGATCGTCAACAGCAGCGGCGCGATGTCGACGCTCGAGGTCAGCTGGTTGCGCAGTCGTTCGGGTTCGCGGGTCAGCGCCCCCCGTGGATCCTTGACGATCAGCGGCACGCGGATACCCTCCTCGTAGGCGCTGGCGCCCTTGCCGCGCAGGCCGTGCGAGGCACCGTACTCGCCGTGGTCGGAGGTGAACAGGATGACCGTGTTCGCGGCGACGTCGGGTTGGCTTTCGAGCGTCTGCAGCACGGTGCCGATGTGTTTGTCGACCTCGAGCTGGAGCTTCATGTACAGGTTCAGGAATTCCATCCACCTGCCGGGTGCTTCCGGGCCGGTGAATGGCACGGGGCCGAACGAGGCGGCGGCGGTGTCCTGGAAGGAGCGCTGCAGGCGGGGCTTGTGGCGCTGCAGCAGCAGTTCTGGCGTCTCGTAGTTGGGCGGCATCCGTGTGAGGACTTCCGGTGCGTTCGCCTCTGCTGCTACGCGGTCGCTCCACACGTACCACCAGGCGATGTCGTGCGGGTTGACGAACGACACGGTCGTGCACCACGGGGTTCCGTCGCCCGTGGTTCCGCTGCCGCCCTCTGCGGAGAACCAGTCCGCGAACGACGCGGCGATGTGCGGATCGACGTGCCAGCCCTGGCCGGGTCCGCCGTCGGGAGAGGGGTACACGCCGCCGGCGAACCCGTAGCGCTCGAGTGCCCGCTCGCCGACGGTCGGCGTCCAGTGGTTGTCGTGGTGGGTCAGGTGCCACTTGCCCAGCCAGCGTGTGCGGTAGCCGTGTTCGCGCAGCATCGTGCCCCATGTCGGAAAGCCCGGGTCGAGCGTGCTGCCGCCGGTGATCATGCAGCCGGTCTGGTGGGTGTACAGGCCGGTTAGTAGCGTCGAGCGCGCTGGGGTGCAGTCGTTCGACGCGGTGTAGTGGCGCGCGAATGACACCGCTCCTTGGCGCAGTCGGCTGAGGTTCGGCGGCAGGCCGAGCCCGACCGGGTCGGGCGAGAACCACTGCGGGAAGCGCAGCTGGTCGACGACGATCACGAGGATGTTGGGGCGCGAGCGGTCGGTGCCGGTCGGGCGCGGCGGCGCTGCGGGCGTGCTCGCCGGCTGCGCTGGGGTCGAATCGCCGTCCGCGGCTGCGCGGATCGCCAGTCCGCCGGCCAGAACGCCGCCTGCGAGCAGTCCACCCTTGACGAACGTACGCCTGCTGAGCCTCCGGTCCGTATCCTGCTGCGGATCGATGTTGTCCATGCGAGCTCTCATCCTAGGGGCGAGCGCAACCCTGGGGCTGGCGCTTGCGCAGGGTAGCGCCGCCGCGGCTCAGGCGGGTCCGACGTGCGGTCCGGCGAGCCTGAACAACTCGGCGTTGCAGGATGGATCGGTGACCGTTTCGCCGCTCCCGGGTAGTCGCGACGTGTCCCCGCAGGCGCAGATCAGCTTCCTCGGAGCGCCCTCCGGCAAGCTGCGTGTGCTCAGCGTGGTCGGCTCGCGCACGGGCAACCATGCGGGGCGGTTGCAGGCGTATTCCAACGGCGATGGCGCGAGCTTCCTGCCGAGCCGGCCGTTCGCGGAAGGCGAGCGCGTGACGGTCCGCGCGCAGCTCGCCGCGGGCGGCTCCCGGCGGGCGCTGCTCGACCAGTTCGCGGTCGCGCGCCAGGATCAGATCAGTACGACGCCCGACGGGACCCACGCGGGGCGACCATCGGAAGTCCAGAGCTTCCACTCGCGTCCGGAACTGCAGCCGCCGGTGCTGACGGTGACAGCGCAATCGCCGGCGCTCGCTCCGGGTGACGAGTTCGTCGCGCCGTACGCGGGCCCCGGCCAGGCCGGTCCGATGATCCTCGACCCGAACGGCGCGCTGGTGTGGTTCAAGCCGCTGGCGAAGAACACCGCGGCGACGAACCTGCGGGTGCAGGAATACGCGGGCAAACCGGTGCTGACGTGGTGGCAGGGGGACATCTCGGTGCATGGGTTCGGCCTGGGCGAGGGCGTGATCGCCGACAGCACGTACACGGACATCGCGCACGTGAAGGCCGGCAACGGTCTGCAGGCGGACCTGCACGAGTTCCAGCTGACCCCGCAGGGCACGGCGCTGATCACGGCGTATGACCCGATCCACTGCAACCTGTCCTCGGTCGGCGGCCCGGCGGACGGAGGGGTCACAGACAGTGTGTTTCAGGAGATCGACGTGAGGACGGGCCTGGTGATGTACGAATGGACGAGCCTTGACCATGTGGGGCTGAGCGAATCGTATGCGTCGGCTGCCAAAACCTCGACGGCATTTCCGTTCGACTTCTTCCACGTCAACTCGATCGACGTGGAGGAGGATGGAGCGTTCCTGATCTCCGCGCGCAACACGTGGACCGCATATGAGATCGGAGCGGACAGCGGCCAGATCCTGTGGCGACTGGGAGGTAGGCACAGCAGCTTCAAACTCGGATCTGGCGTGCCGACCGCCTGGCAGCACGATCCGCGGCTGCTGCCGGATGGCTCGATCAGTATCTTCGACAACGGCGCCTCGCCGACCGTGCATCCACAGTCGCGTGGTGTGGTGGTCAAGCTCGACGTCCAGCACCGGAGCGCGAAACTGCTGGAGCAGCTGGTCCACACGCCGCCGATCCGCGCTGAAAGCGAGGGCAGCATGCAGGCGCTGGCGAACGGCGACTGGTTCCTCGGCTGGGGGCAGATCGCCGACTTCTCCGAGTTCAGCCCGGAAGGCAAGCTACTATTCGACGCGCACTTCCCCCCGCTCGTGCGTTCCTACCGCGACCTTCGCTTCACCTGGACAGGGACGCCGGTGCATCCCCCGGTGTTCGCCTTCCAGGCAGCGCCGGGCGGCGCGGGGAGCGCGTACGCGAGCTGGAACGGCGCGACCCAGGTGGCCTACTGGCGCGCGCTCGCCGGTCCAAGCCCGACGAGCATGACGACCGTCGCGCAGGTCCCGCGCACCGGCTTCGAGACCATGGTCCCGGTACCCGCGGGTACCGCTGGGCCGTATCTGGCGGTGCAGGCGCTCGACGCGGCAGGGAACGTGCTCGGCACGTCCGTCGCGGCAGCGCAGAGTCGGCTCGGCTAGCAGCTGACCGTGCCAGCGGAAGGGGGGGGATTCGAACCCCCGAGACGGGGGTTGCCCGCCTAACGGTTTTCAAGACCGCCGCATTCAACCGCTCTGCCACCCTTCCACGCGAATCAGGAAGGCTAGTCGATCCGGCGCCGCTGGCTCAGTCATCGCGTGGGTCGCTGGCGAGGACGATCCTCCAGCGGTCAGGCGCGGCGACGGGTACTGCTGATGCTACGCGGTCGGCTGGCGAACACGGCAGGCTCTAGACTGCGATCCAAATCCCAGGAGAGGTGGCCGAGTGGCTGAAGGCACTCGCCTGCTAAGCGAGTATGGGGGTCAAACTCCATCGCGGGTTCGAATCCCGCCCTCTCCGCTAGGCGCGCGATTCGCCAGATTCCAGCTGGTTGTGGGGAATCTGGCGGACGCGAGCTCGCGGACCGAGGCGATCGTGCGCTCAACGATTGACCTCGCTCGCAAACCTCGGTCGACCGTCGTCGCCGAGGACATCGAGACCGAGGCTGTCCCGCGCCATCTCGACATCAGCGGAAACGTAGCCCTCGGCCATGAGCATCGGGAAGGATCGACACCAGTCGTGGTCTGTGAGAGGCAGGTAGCTCCAGCATCGGGACTATGGGATGACGAAAGAAAGGCGGCTGAGGCCGTGAGACCACGCACGCTGTTGCTTTTTGCCTTTGTTGCTCTGCTGGGAGCGGCGATCGTCGTTCCGGCGCTGGCCACCGCCTCGGAAGTAAAGCTCGAAGTCAACGAAAACTGTGTCGAGCCGATCTGGCCATGCTGGGCGACTCCGGGATCGAGCCAGCCGGCCTCAAAGGTTACGATCGCTAGCGGCGGGTCGGTCACCTTTGCCGACGACAAGACCGCCGCGAACATCGCGTGGACCGGTACCGCACCCATGTGCGAATCGGAAGTGCCCGTCGCGCCGGCGTCGCCGAAGACGGGCTGGGAAGGAAAGTGCACGTTCGAAAAAGCGGGCAGTTACCACTTCGAAAGCCCGACCCTCTTCAACGATGGAGTCGACAACTACACCAAATATGAAGTTGTGGTCGGAGGCACCCCTAAGGCCAAAACGACGCCAACCAGTCCGCAGCACCAGGCCGAAGCGACGCTCACGGGGAGCATCGAACCCGAAGGCAACCCGACCGAATATCATTTCGACTATGGCAGCGCGGGTGTCGCCGAACACTCGAGTTCCCCAACCAGCCTCGGTGTCGCCGACTTCACAAGCCACTCGGTGTCGCTCCCGGTGAGTGGCCTTTTGCCAGGCACCGAATATCACTTCGAATTGATTGTGAGCTACGGCGCCAGTCAGACCGTTTCCGGTGGCCCACAGATGTTCACGACACCGCCGGCGGCAAAGCCGGCAGTGAGCACGCTAGTGGCCTCCTCCCTGGAGGAAACCGAAGCCACGCTCAATGGCAAAGTCGATCCGGAGGGCGGCGCCGAAGCCGAATACTTCTTCGAATGGGGCGCCGGCTCCGGTGGAGCCTACGAACAGACCACCAAAGTAGGGAGCCTGCCATCCGACGGTGTAGAACATCAGGTCTCCGCGGCCGTGACCGGCCTGACGCCCGGCGGCGAATACCATTTCCGCCTCGTCGCGAAAAACCAATTGGGATCAGTCCAGGGCAACGACCTCACATTCACCTCGACCCCAGCGGCGAAAGTGCCTCCCGCGAAAGAACCTTCACCAACGGCGACCTCTCCAACCGTGACCTCTATTGGCGGCAATCCCACGGCCACAACATCCAGCTCACCGTCTTCTGGGCAGCCAATGCCCGAACCTGCTTCCGGCCCGCTGTTTGGGTCGGTTAGGCTTTCATCCCCGCCGCACGGCGGAGTGGTGCATGGGTCTCTGGTCGTGTCCTCGCTCGGCTCTAAAGGCCAGCTTCAGATCGAGCTGCTCACCAAGGGCGCCACTGCTCCTGTCGGCAAGCTCGTGCGTTCCTCGCTGCATGCGGGCAAGCTGACATTCGTGCTGACCCTGGGTGCCAAGGGCAAGGGCGCGCTGCGCCGCCACCGGCGCCTGACGCTGACAGTGAAGATCATGCTCACACCACAACACGGTGCGGCGATGACGGTCACCCGCGGCTTCGTGCTACACGCCTGAGCTGAGATGGGGGCGGAGGCCGGTCCACTGCGCGTCGAGCAGGTTTCCTTCGAGCAGGGTGTCCTGTCAGAGCGTCGGCTCGTCGCGGGATGCGAGCTTCGCATATCCCTGTCCAGCCGTGTCGGCGTCAGGAGCTCCACACAGCCACGACAGGGCGCTCGTATCGACGGTCAGGGCGGCCACATAGAAGCGGGTCCCGCTCGAGCGACCCGCACGCACGCTGGCTGTGCTTGCCCCGGACGAAGGCATCGGTACGAGCTGTCCACAAAGGGCCGGCGCAGTGGCCTCACCCGGCTCCGTGGCATCGAGCTCGCTCTGGTTGAGCACGTTGTCATAGATACCGTTGGAGTCGTAGTCGATGCCGTGGATCACGACGACCGCGTTGTTCGCGCGGATCCGTTTAACCAATTGAGGGCTAAGTGGCACGCGGCGCTTGTAGCGGATCGTCCCCGTCTTGGGGAAGCGCGAGAACACCAGGAAGCTTCTCACGCTGGCGTCCCCACTCGTAGTCAGCGCTGCTTCCGGAGGTCCGTAGAACCTGATCCCGTCGGTCGTGCTGATCGCGAGGTGGCCATCGTGTAGACGCGCTGCTGAGGCGGGCGGGCAGGTGCCGAGCCCGCCGGCATGGATGTGCATCGCGTGAGGCGCTTCGTTGAGGAGTCCGTGGGCGTCGATCGTGGCCGTCGCGACATCGCCGTTCAAGCGAACGATCGCGGTGCCCGCACCGGTCACGCGGTTCGTCGGCACTGCCGCCAGCGCCGCAGCGTGCGCTTCGCCCGTTTCGACCGGCGCCGACTTCCCCGAGCCGCCACCACTCGAGGAGGCGAACGCGATCACGCCACCGATCAGCAGCAGCGCGGCGGCGATCCCGAGCGCCACCACGCGGCGTCGCTTCCCGGATGAGTGGGCGCTCTCTGTCGAGCGATCGTCCGGCGGTTCGCCTGGCGCGTCGTCGCCGTCGCTATGCGCGCGATCGTCGGGTGCGGGTGCGGGTGCGGGTGCGGATGCGGATGCGATCGGCGGCGGGGGAGGCGGCGATTCTCCGCCGGCTGCGGGCAACGTCTGAGAGTCAGCGCCGGGAGTCATGGGATGCGCTGGTGGAAGCTCAGCGACCACACCCCGCAGGACGGTGTGCGCGCCGCTGCCCGAGTCCGAATGCGCCACCGTCGCTTGGCTCTGTGGGCTCTCCTCCAGCGCGAGGCGCGCCGCGGCGATCATCTCGCGCGATGTCTGGTAGCGGTCATCGGGATCCTTCGCCAGGGCGCGCGCGATCACGTCGTCGATGCCGTCTGGCAGCTCCGGCCTGACCGCGCTCGGCAGGGTCGGCAGCTCCTCGACGTGTGCCCAGATGACAGCGGCGTCGAGATCCTTCAAGAAGGGAACCTGGCCGGTCAGGCACTCGTACAGCACGCAGCCGAGCGAGTAGATGTCCGCCCGGCCATCGACCGGCTTGCCCTGGATCTGCTCGGGGGCGATGTAGTCGATCGTCCCGACGAACTGGCCTGTCTCGGTCAGCCCGCTGCGCGACAGCGCGTTCTTGGTGATGCCGAAGTCGGCGAGGTAGACATGGTCCGGATCGTCGTCCGCGCCACGCTCGATCAGGATGTTCGCCGGCTTGACGTCACGATGCACGAGCCCGTGGCGGTGCGCGGCGTCGAGCGCGCGCCCGGCCTGGCCGACGAGCAACAGCGCCTGGGCCGGCGAGATGCGCTCGTGGGCCTTCAGCACGGCACGCAGGTCCGCGCCGGCGACGTAGCGCATCGCGATGTACAGCAGCTCCCCGCACGGGCCCGTGTCGTAGATCGGGATCACGTTCGGGTGGTTCAGCGAGGCAGCGATGCGCGACTCCTGAAGGAACCGCGTGCGGAAGACGTCGTTCGCGGCGAGCTCGGGGGCGAGCACCTTGAGCGCTACAACGCTGCCCAGGCGGGGGTTCTCGGCCTGGAAGACGACGCTCATGCCACCGCGTCCGAGGACGCTCCGCAGACGGTAGCCCGCCAGCTCTTCCCCAACCAGCGGCAGCGACGGGCTCATCGCTGCCCGGGTCTGCTCATGAGCGCGAGAACCGCGATCGGGCGCCGGAAACCTGGGTGTGTTGCTTGCACTGGACCGCCTCGTGTCGCATGCCCGGTTGGCCGCCAATCATATATGCCGTCGCCGAGCCCATCTTGGCTTGCCAGTACGCATCCACGGCGCGCTCGAGAAGTCCTAGAGCATTGAACTGGGCGTCGCGGCGTTGCGAGCCGCACTCAGGGTGCGCGCGCCAGGTAGCTCTTGCCGGCCCGCACGCTGATGTTCCGCTGCTGGCGGAAATTGCGGACGATCACCACGCCGCGCTTGACGCGCGTCAGCGTGCCGTCGCAGCGGTCGATCTGTTCCCACTGGGTACCGCGCACCGTGGCCGCGCTGTACTTGCCCGACGTGCGGTATTTGCCCTGGGCGGTGGCGCCGAGACGCCCGAGCACAGACTTCGACAGACGGTGGTGCGCAGCCACGCTCGCCCGAGCGAGCTTGCCGATCCGGCAGCTGCGACGAGAGCCGATGTCGATCAGGTTGCTGCTGACCAGGCCGTGCAGGGCGCGCTGCTGAAACAACCCAAAGACCCCGAACTGGAACTGGGCCGTCTGCTCGGCCGTCGGCGAGCTGGCGGCAGCGGTCACGACGGCCACTGTGCCGTGCCTGGTGTCGAGCTCGGAGCCGAAAGGGATCTGGCGCGCCTGCGTGAGCGGGACGAACCGCTGGCCCTTGACGATCTCGCCGCTCTGGGCGCTCTCGTGGGCGCTCCTGCTTGCGGCGACACGCGCGCCGGCTCCCGGGGGAAGCTTGCGCGCGCTGACTCCCGGGGGAAGCTTGATGAACACCTTGCCGCTGACGACCGCCACGTCTGCCGTTTTGAACAGGACCGGCGGTGACAGTTCCGCCAGCGTCGGCGCTTCGGTCACCAGTTTCGGCCCCGTTTCCCCGGTTTTCGGCGGCAGCCCCTGAGTGCCCCCTGGGCACAGCGGCGTCGCGTCCGACCCGACCGCCAGTTGGACTCGCATTAGCACCGTGACAGGCAGTGTCGTCGGCGTCACGGTCGAGCCGTTGCCCGTGCGTTCGTGGCCGCGGAAGAAGCCGGTCGTGGAGTTCGCGTTGCTATCGAACAGCAGCAGCGGCACGCCGTTGCCGTACGGGGGCTGCGCCGGCTCGAATCCTCCCTCCGTGTTGATGTCGACCACGTCGCCCTGGTGAACGCACAGGTTTTCCGGGTGGAAGTCGCTGATCTGGTTGGCCAGCGCTGCTTTGTCGGTGCTCGCCGGCATCTGGAAGAAGCCGGATGTCGCGTTCACGAACCAACTCCCGTTGCCGGCGTTCGTCAGGTCCTGGAAGTGGACCATCGTGTCCAGTGGGTTGGTCGGCTGGCCGGAGGGGTCGGTCAGGAACCCTCCCTCAGTCTGGATGTCGGTGATCTGCCCGTCGAACGGCATCGTGTAGCCGCTCTGAGCGCTGAGGCCGTCGAAGATCAGGAAGAACAGGTCGTCTTCGGGCGAGGACTCGGTCGTGTTGGCCGAGTGTGACTCGAGCGCCGGGCCGACCCACGAGATCCCACTCGGCGGGTTCGCCGCGAGCGCGGTCCTCGACAGCACGGCGCACGCGAGCACCGCCGAGAGCGTTGCAGCCAGCGTCAACAGGTATGGTCGGCCCCCGGGTCTTGCCACCGTCGCCGGGAGCATACAGCCGGCGCACGGTGCCCTTCGCGAGTGGGTGCTCGAGGCGAGTGGCCCCGGCAAGAAAGCTGCGCTCAGCCCGCGACCGGCGTGGCGATCTCGTCGAGCCACACCCGCTCGATCCCGGGGATCAGCTCGGCTGCCGCGCGCACCGTCATCCCGCCGTTGTCCAGCAGGCCGTCCTGCTCCCAGCGATCGGGGTCCAGGCTGACGGCGTGGACGTTGATCTCGGTGTCTTCGTCGACCGGCGGCCCACCCGGCAGCGAGCGTGTCGCGCGGTACCAGACGAGCAGGGCCATCGCTTCCACCAGGCGCACGTTCTGGACGATGCGCTCACGCAGCTCCTCGTCGCTCCAGTGGCGGGCGAGGTCCTCGTTGCGCTCGCGGTGGATCGGCCACTCGTTCACGAGCAGAGCCGCGTCCTGCCACTCCTGCTCGTCGAGCTCGCTCCAGCGCTTGAAGATGTCCTCCATGCGCCCCATCATCGGGCCGAGGGTTTCGAAGATCGGCGCCACGAATTCGATCAGCTCGAGGTCCGTCAGCCGGTCCTGGGTGAACTGCAGCCCGAAGAACGCGAAGAACGCGAAGCCGTTGAACGCGAGCTTGGCGAACGTCGACTGGGTGCTGCCGAAGCCCGGGTACTGGTCGCGGTAGATGCCGACCTGCCCGAGGAAGAACTGACCGTAGAGGAAGTTGTAAAGCTCCAAGCGATCGACCACGTCCTCCCAATCGTCGCCTTCGAGGTCGTGCGCGATCACGTCGTCGATCCACGTGTTCGCGTACGCGATGAAGTCCGAGCCCGGTGAGTACAGGGGGTCGGCGAACGCCGCCGCCTCGCCGGTCAGCGCCCAACGTTCCGGCGAGAGCATCCGCTCGCAGTCATACGAGAAGTCCTGCACGCGCAGGAAGTCGATGATCTGCTCGCGGCGGGAGTCGATCTCGCGGCCGAGTTGCGGCTCATTGTCGAGCAGCCACTGGATGAACGCGTCCTGGCTGTTGATTGTCTCGAACGGATGCACGCGCGGATCTGCGCACACGCCGATGCTGATCGGGCCGGTCGCCAGCGGGATCAGCCACACCCAGTAGCCCTTGCCCATCAGGTGCGTCGTGCTGAACATCCGCTGGCCGGGTTGCTGCATGCGCGCCATCCACTGCGCGTCGTGAGCGCCCCACTGCTCGTGATCCAGGCCGCCGTCGAGCCTGATCCAGGCCGCGTTTATGTGATGCCCAGAATCCTGCATCAGCCCGAACTTGCGCTTCAGCAGGCTCGCCCGCCCGGCGGCGTCGACGACCCAACGCCCGCTCACCGACACGCTCTCCTCGCCGCGCTGGGCGCTGACCGTGTTGAGCTGCTCGCCGAACTCGACGTCGAGCACCTTCGTGCCCTCCATCACCTCGGCGCCGATCTCTTCGACCCGCCGGCGGATCTCGTTCTCGAAGCGGCCTCGGTCGACCTGGAAGGTGTCGAGCGGGGGCTTGCGCGACGGCGCGAACTCGACCCGGCGGGTGATGTCGCTGTTGTCGCCTGCCGTGAGGTAGAAGCGCAGCCCGAACTTGAACAGCTGGTCCTGCTCCATGTGGTCACGCAAGCCGAGCACGTCCGCGAAGTAGTGCGCGCTGTTCTCGACCGTCGACTCGCCGACCTTGAACGCCGCGTCAGGAGCGGGCCCCGAGCGTTTCTCGATCACGAGCACGCTCGTCTGCGGACGGCGGCGCTTCAGCTGCAGCGCCAACGTGAGCCCGGCGAGCCCGCCACCGAGGATTACGACATCGTAGTCCGTCTCGCCCATTCATTCACCCCGCTGTCATGTCCCGGTCGCGCAGCGCGGGATTGTACACGGGACGCTTGCTCAGGCGCTCGCGCGGAGAGCGAACGCGAGCCGGCCGGGGACCCGTCTTCGGGACCCCGGCCGTGGATGGTGTGGCTGCGAGGCGACGGCTCGGAGACCTGTCGCGATCACCGCCTCGCGTCGGTCGTTACCTCTTCTTCGGAGGGCACGGTGCCTTGTAACTGGCAGGTACCGTGATCGGTTTGGACATGTCGCCGTTTTCAGCGAAGATCACTTCGGTCTTCATCGGGAAGCCGCCCTTCGGGCACTTCGTCGGGACCCTGCCGTAGTAGATCGTTTTCCCGTGCGACTTGAACGCCGAGCCCGCCTTCACGTTGATCTTCGTCGCGGACGCATACGGCGCGCCGGGGACGCTCGCGATCAGCGGGATTTCGGTCAGCAGCTCTGGGCCGAAGCCACCGGCGCCGCCGAGGTTGACGTAGTGGCCGCTCGAGAGGATTTCCAGCGACACCGGGGAGTGGCCGTCGGCGAAGAACTCGATGCCGCCGCCGGGCGCGTAGAAGGAGGACACTTCGAGTGCCTCTTCGACTCGTTCGGTGCCGAACGTCACGAAACCGAGCGCCGAGCCGACCGGGCCGGCGGCGGAGCCCTTCGAGCACTTGATCGGACCGAACTGTTCAAGCGTCGCCTTCTTACAGGTCGGGAAGCCGCCGGTGTGCAGCTTGGAGCCCTTGGGCAGGAAGAAGTTGACTCCGATCAGGGGCGGCGGGCCGCCGTCGTATTCGGTCCCCGAGATCGAGTATTCGGCCTGCAGGGCGGTGCCGGCGCCGAGGATGTTGCCGGTGTGCGGGAAGCCCTTGATCGGGACCGCCTTGGCTTTGAACGTCACCGTCGGTATGGCCGAGGCTGTGCCAGCGAGCGCCAGCACAGCGAAGCCGACCACGGCGAGACAGATGGTTGCTCTGCGCATCGAATCTTCTCCTCTGTTGATGGCAGGTCCGCCTCGATCCGGAAGTCCCGGGCCATGTGACCGTGGCCATGTGTCATTAAAGTCAACACGCGTGTCGCTCTGAAGTTGCTCCGCGGAGGCCGGTCGCGCACACTGTCCGTATGAGCCGCATCGCGACCGGGTTCGATTCCCGCTCCACCGCCGCCGAGGTGGTCGCCGGCATCGACCTGTCGGGCAAGCGCGCGCTCATCACCGGCGGAGCATCCGGGATCGGCGTCGAGACCGCGCGGGCGCTGGCCGGGGCGGGCGCCGAGGTCACGCTCGCCGTGCGCGACCCGCGCGCCGCGGGGCGGGTGGCAGCGGACATAACCGCCAGTTCGGGGAACCCGAACGTGCACGTGGCGGCGCTCGACCTGCTCGACCGGCTGTCGATCGCCTCGTTCATCGCCGACTGGCAGGGGCCGCTGCACATGCTCGTAAACAACGCGGGCGTGATGGCGATACCCGAGCTGCAGCTCACGCCCGAGGGCTGGGAGCTGCAGTTCGCGACCAACCACCTGGGGCACTTTGCCCTGGCGCTCGGGCTGTACGACGCCCTCGCCGCCGCCGCGCCCGCGCGCATCGTTGCTGTCAGCTCGAGCGCGAACCTGCTCTCACCGGTCGTCTTCGACGACATCCACTTCGCGTTCCGTCCCTACGATCCGGTGCTCGCCTACGGCCAGTCCAAGACCGCTCACGCCCTGTTCGCCGTCGCTGTCAACGCCCGCTGGGCCGCCGAGGGAATCACCGCGAACGCGCTCAACCCAGGGGCCATCCAGACCAACCTCCAGCGCCACGTCGGCGGCAGCCTCACGACGCCACCGGAGCTGCAGAAGACGCCCGAGCAGGGAGCCGCCACGTCGGTGTTGGTGGCGACCTCGCCGCTGCTCGACGGCGTCGGTGGCCGCTACTTCGAGGACTGCAACGAGGCCGCCGCCGTCACGCGCCGCACGCCCGGAGAGTTCGCCGGCGTGGCCGCATACGCGCTTGACCGAGGCAACGCTGAGCGCCTCTGGCAGGAGTCACTGCGCCTGCTCGGCTGAGCCCCGATCGACGGCCAGCGGAGGATGGCCGGAAAACCGACGATCTCGAGGCATAGCCGGTTCGCGCGCAGCCAGCGTCGCCGGTTCGCGCACAGCCACTTCACAAGGTTGTTACACAGAACGCATGTGTCTTATCTTGACCAGGCTCCGGCGCCGGGGCTGTACGATGGCGCGATGCGAAGAGGGTTCGCCGTGGGGAGGCGAAGCGGATGACGGCTCGTCGCGCACGGAGCGCAGCGGCGCTGCTCGTGCTCGCCGTCGTCGTGCTCGGGTCCAACGCGAGCTCGTTCGCCGCCGCCGGTAAGTCGGCCTACCGGGTGCAGCGCGTGTGTCACGCGCCGCGTCCACTGAGTGCGGCGTGCACAGGCCTGGAGCTTGTGCCGACCCCCGCCGCGGCCGCGGATCTGCAGGCTGAAGCGGCTGTACAAGGCGAAGCGGCCGCACAAGACGTCGGCGCGCGCGGCGCCGCGAGCCCCGCCGTCACCTATCCACACCCGTTCGCGGGCTTCCTGACGCCGCAGAGCCTGCACTCGGCCTACTCGCTACCGAGCGAAACCTCGGCCTCTACCCTGCAGACCGTCGCGGTCATCGACGCGTTCGACGATCCGACTGCGGAAGCCGATCTGGCGGTCTATGACGAGCAGTTCGGGTTGCCACCCTGCACCGCTGCCAACGGCTGCTTTCACAAGCTCAATGAGTCAGGACACACGAGTCCGCTGCCGCACAAGAACGGCGAATGGGCGGGCGAGATCTCGATCGACGTGCAGATCGCTCACGCGATCTGCCAGGGTTGCCGCGTGCTGCTCGTAGAGGCCAGCAGCGAACAATTCAGCGATCTGGGTGCAGCCGTCAACACGGCCGTTGCCGCTGGCGCGACAGAGATCAGCAACTCCTACGCCGGCCCCGAGGAACCAGCCTTCGCGAGCATCTACGACGAATTCAACAGCGACTTCTACGAGCACCCGAAGCTCGTCATCGCAGCCGCCTCCGGCGACTGCGGCTACCTCGACGAAGTCTGCGGCGGACACGCCGCCGACTTCCCAGCCGACGCGCCCAACGTGCTCGCGGTCGGCGGTACCAGCCTGAGCGAAAAGAAATCGACATGGAGCAGCAGCGTCTGGGAAGAAGGCGGCAGCGGCTGCAGCCAGCTGTTCACCGCGCCGCCATGGCAGAGCTCGGTCGAGGACTTCGCCGCCACCGGCTGCGCCACCGAGCGCTCGATCGCCGACCTGGCCGCGATTGGCGATCCGAACACCGGCGTCGACGTCTACGACAGCACCCCAGAACATAGTGGCGCTGCCACCGGCTGGACGGTGTTCGGCGGCACGTCCGTCGCCTCGCCGATCGTCGCCGCCGAGTTCGCGCTCGCTGGTGGCGCGCAGAACGTCGACTTTCCCGCCGCCACCATCTACAGCCACGCGGGCGACAGCAGCGCTCTGTATGACGTGATTGCGGGCAGCAACGGCTCGTGCGGCAAAACGACCGCCTGCAAAGCCGCCGTCGGCTATGACGGCCCGACCGGCGTCGGCAGCCCCGTTGGCCTGGGGGCGTTCTCGGTGCTCGGCAGCCCGGCCAACACATCCCGACCGACGATCTCTGGTCTCGCCGAACAGGGCAGCACGCTGACCGCCAGTCAGGGCGAATGGACCAACACCCCGACGACGACCGCCGACCAGTGGGAGGCATGCAACGCCGCCGGCTCGGCCTGCTCGGCGATCGCCGGTGCGACCTCGCCGACCTACACGCTCATCGCCGCGCAGGTCGGCTCCACGATCCGCGTCCAGGAAACCGCTGAAAACGCAGCCGGCAGCGGGACACCGGCCGCCTCGATTCAAACCGCGACCGTCAGTTCGAGCGTCCCAGCGATCGCCGGCTTCACGCCCGCCAGCGGGATCACCGGCAGCCAGGTGACCGTCGAAGGGTCGGCCCTTGGGGGCTTGACCAAGCTCCAGTTCGGCGCGTTGCCGGCCAAATTCAACGTGATCTCGCCGACCCGTATCGAAGCCACGGTGCCCGACGGCGCCGTCCCCGGCGCGATCTCCGTAACCGCGCCGCTCGGCACTGCGAAAAGCGTCGCCAGCTTCACACCCACGTTCTCGGTGACCTCGGTCAAGCCGCTCAGCCGAGCGCCCGGCAAGTCCGTCACGATCAGAGGTGTCGGCTTCAACAGCAGCTCGATCGTCAGCTTCGGCGGGCATCCCGCGAAAACGAAGTTCCTCTCCTCGAAGAAGCTCAAGGCCACCGTCCCCGTCGGGGCGCAAGAAGGGCCGGTCGTCGTCGCCAACACCTCCGCGCCCGTCGGCACCGTTGAGGGCGTCGGTACCTTCAAGCCCTGAGCATCCTCCGAGCCCGGCCCGCGCGGCTCGGTGTGCATTGTCCCGGCGTGGGCGAGCGTTACTCGCCGGGCGTCTCGGGCGCGGCGATCGCGAACACGATGTGCCGGCGCGCCAGCGTGAGATACGGATGCAGCTCGATCGGGCCTCCGTCGAGCGGCGCGACGGTGACCTCCGTGAGCGTGATGAAGTCGCGCTCGGACGCGTTCAGGACATCGGAGACGCGGCTGCGATAGCCGTCGCGAGCGAGTGTCAGGACACCCTCGATCCGATGACGCTCGGTCTCGATCCTGATCCGCTCGCGGCGGTGGTCCATCCCCGGGGGATCGCCCTCGCCCACAAGCTCATCGACGCTCATCGGCTCATTATCGGCTCTCAGCGGCTGACCGTGTAGTTCCGCGTCACCGTCGTGCGCCGGCCAGTCGGTCCGACGGCGACGATTCGCACGCGCGCCGTCATCGCGCGTCGGGCACCCAGCGCTCTGCGCATCCGGCGTAGCGAGCCTGGCCCAACGCGCAGCCGCACGTGGCCACTCACCGCCGCCGGCAGCCCGCGGGCCACCGCCACCAGCCGCACCGTGCCGCGACGCGCGGGCGCAGCAAGCGTCGCGCTGGCGAGGATCCGGCACCCCCGCTGGCAGGCGACCGTCAGTGTCAGCGCGCGCCGTGACAGTACCCCGTGGCTGCGTGGGAGGCTCACGCTCAGCACCGGCGCGACGTCGAGTGGTGGCGGCCACGCGCCAGGCGCCAGACACCCCGTTCCAGCGGGGGATGCCGGATCGAAGCGCTCCACCCGGTTGTTGTTCGTGTCCGCGACGTACACGTCACCCGCGCAATCCACTGCGATCGCCCGCGGCTGGGAGAGCTCGCCCGGACCAGCGCCGCGAACGCCCCACTTGGCCAGGAAGCGCCCGTCCGCGTCGAACATCTCCACGCGGTTGTTTTCACTGTCCAGTACATACACGCGGCCCGCCGCGTCGACCGCGACGCCACTCGGAGAGTGCACGCGTCCGTTGCCGGTGCCGCGCGAGCCCCATTCGGCGAGTAGGTTGCCGCCCGACGAAAGCTCCACGATCCGGTTGTTCGCCGTGTCCGCGACGTATACGTTCCCCGATCCGCCGACCGCGACCGCTGCCGGGTGGTTGAACGCGCCCGGTGCGTTGCCCGCCGCTCCGTTGCCTTCGCCCGCGCCCCATCTTGCCAGCAGGCTGCGGTTCGGGCCGTACACCAGCACGCGGTTGTGGTTCGTGTCCGCCACGTAAACCTGGCCAGACGCCGCGGACACCGCTACCGATCCTGTACTCGACAGCTGTGCCCCGCCGAGATCCGCAGGGCCGCCGAGTTCGTCGAGGAACGTGCCGTCCCCCCACAGTCGCGCCAGGCGTGCGTTCGCCGTATCCGCGACGTACACCGAGCCGCGCGGATCGACCCCGATGCCCGCCGGCAGCCTAAAACCCGGCGAGTGACCGCCCGCGGCCGTCCACTGGCCGGCGTACGCGTCGCTCGCGGGCGCGAACAGGTCGATGCGGTTGTCGATCGTGTCCGATACCAGCAGCCGGCCCGTCGGGTCGATTCCCAGGCCGCGCGGCAGCACCAGGCCTCCGGGGCCGCGCGCGGAGATCCCGATCGTGCGCAGGAAGTTGCCGTTCGTGTCATACACCTCGACGCGATCGTTCGCCGTGTCTGCGACATACGTGTCCCCCGCAGGATCACTCGCCAGCGCGCGCGGAAATGCGAGTTGACCCGGTTTCGAGCCAAAGCCGCCCCACGCGCCCGCGAACGCCATCTGCGGGGTCAGCTTCACAACTCGGTGGTTGATGTCGTCAGCCACGTAGGAGTTGCCCGCCGCGTCCAGCGCCACGCCGTACGGGAAGCCGAACTCGCCCGGCCCGGTTCCGTGCGAGCCGGCTTCCGCTTCGAACGCGCCGTCCGGGCTGAATTTCTCGATCCGGTGGTTGTCATCGTCGCTGACCAGCACCTCGCCTTCGTTCGCCGCCACCCCGCGCGGGTAGGAGAACTGGCCGGGCTGGCCTCCCTTCGTGCCCCACTGCATCGCTTCGCCGCCTTCGAGGTTGAAACGCTCGATCCTGTTGTTACCCGAGTCGGCGACGAACACGTGGTTCCCCGCCACTGCGATCCCACCGCCCGGCGGCTGGGTCGGGTCCTGCGAGGAGCCGAAGTTGAACTGTCCCAGTTCGCTGCCGCGGCGGCCCCAGTCGGTGATGAAGTTCCCGTTCGCGTCGAACTTCTGAATCCGATTGTGGCTGGAGTCGACCACGTACACGTTGCCCGCAGCGTCCGTCGCCAAGCCGCCGATCGGGCCGAACTGGCTATGGCCGCCGCCGTAGGATCCCCACTGGGTCTCGAACGCTCCCGCCGCTGTGAACTTCTGCACGACGAAGCTCAGCTGGTCGGCGACGTACACATCGCCCTGCGTGTCCACCGCCACGGCCTCCGGGAAGCGCAGCATGCCTTCCGCGCGCTGCCCGACGATCTGCACCCTCGCGTACGGGCAGCCGCTCGTACCGGAGCCCGGGCATCCGTCCGCGGACGCGCCCGCGGCACTCACGCCGGCCCACAGGCACGCGATAGCGATCGCAAGGACGAGTCGTGTGGCTGGCCCGCGGTGACGGCGAGGAGAGGTCATTGCCGGATCACAACACGCGTTGGTGGGCAGAGGTGTGGTTGTCCTGCAACGATCTCTGTATAACCATGGTTATACAGAGATGTGCAGCGGAGGGGCGGTGGTTGTCCTGCAACAAACGCTGTATGACCATGGCTATACAGCGTTCGCAACGGAAGACATGGCAACCGCCGCCGCCCGCCTGCCGCCGCCCGCCTGCGCCACGAATGGGATGTCAGCCGATGCGCTCGGGAGTGCGGGCGGGGAGCCCGGCGCGCGCCGGGGGCACAGCCGCAACTCGCCCGGCCGAGCTCGGGTGGTTGAGCTCTTCGCGCACGATGTACAACGGTCGGTGCTTGACCTCGTCGTAGATGCGCCCCACGTACTCGCCGATCACGCCGAGCGCGATCAGCTGGATGCCCCCGAGCAGCAGGATCGCGATTGTGATCGAGCTGAAGCCGGGGAGATAGGAGTCGGCGATGCGCAGGCCGATCACCACGGGGATCGCGATGAACGCGACGCCCGCCGACAGCAGGCCGGCGTACGTGGCCAGCTGCAGGGGCAGGTGCGAGAATGACGCGATCGCGTCGAGCGAGAAGCGCAGCATCTTGCGCAGTGTGTACTTCGTCTCTCCCGCGTGGCGTGCGTCGCGTTGGTAGGAGACGGCGGTCTGCGTGAAGCCGACCCACACTGTCATCCCGCGCAGGAAGCGCGAGCGCTCGGTCATCGCCAGTAGTGCGTTCAGCGCCCGACGGTCGAGTAGGCGGAAGTCGCCGGAGTTCGGCTCCAGATCCACCTGCGCGAGCTTGTCGAACAGCCTGTAGAACCACGACGCGGTCGCGAGCTTGAACGCGGTCTCGCCTTCACGCTGCTTACGCACCGCGTACACGACATCCGCTCCCTGGCTCCACTGGGCGATCATGTCGGGAATCAGCTCAGGCGGGTCCTGCAGGTCGGCGTCGATCATCGCCACCACATCTCCGACCGCGTGCTCCAAGCCGGCAGTCAGCGCGGCCTGGTGGCCGAAGTTGCGCGACAGGTGGATCACGCGCACGCGTGGATCGGTCGCGGCGATCCGATCGAGCAGCTCCGGCGTGCGATCTGAGCTGCCGTCGTTGACGAGCAGCAGCTCGTACTCGTAGTCGGCGACCGCGGCGCTCGCGCGGGAAACGAACTCCTCGACCAGCTCCTGCTCGTCGTAGACCGGCGCGACTACGCTGAGCAGGACGGGGGCTCGAGGTGGGGTATCGGACATGATCATTGCCTTCCCGCGAGCCCACATCGGAGTCGCGGTCAAGCCAGCTTCGACGAACGTCCTAAGCCGACGCTCAATTTATCGTTCATCCTGTGTGTGGATGTCTTCTGAGCACGCCGATACCCAGGAATCGCAGACAAGCGTAGCGCGACCAGCTCGCCGGCTGGGCGCGCCGGTGCTCGTTCAGTTCCTTAAGTTCGGCATCGTCGGCATCTCCAACACGCTGCTGGCGTTCACCGTGTACACGGTGCTGCTGAAGGTGTTCGGCGTGTGGTACCTGGCGGCATCGGCGCTCGGCTTCGCCGCCGGTGCCACCAACGGCTTCCTGCTTAACCGCCGCTGGACCTTCAGTGAGCACGTCGGCGACGCGCTCACCCCCGTCCGCTGGGCGATCGTCCAGAGCTGTGGGCTGGGCATCAACGAGGCGCTGCTGTTCTTGTTCGTGCACGATGCCCGTCTCGACGAGCTGCTGGCGCAGGTGTTCGCGTCGGCGGTCGTGACGGTCACCACGTTTCTGGTCAACCGCGCGTGGACGTTCCGCGTGCGTGCGCCGATCGCGGCCGTCGACGGCGAGCTCTAGTCGAATACGGCCAGCAGCGAGAGCCCGGCGGGAATGCGCCCGCCGCGCGCGATCAGCGCAGCCTCGAGCGACAGCGGGAGCTCCAGCAGCCGGTTGACCGGCTCTGGCGGGATCCACAGGTCGAGGCTCGACTCGGTTGTCTTGGTGTTCACGCGGTCGAGCACGCGCAGCAGGATCGCGACAGGCAGCAGCAGCGAGTTGAAGTAGGTCGTGCGCAACTGTTTCCAGCCTGCCTGTTCGGCGACGCGCTGCAGCGAGCGGCGCGTGTAGCGGCGGTGATGGTGGTTGATCTCGTCGTGGCCGCTCCACAGCCACTGGTAGGCGGGCACCATGATCAACAGCGCGCCGCCAGGTGCGACGGTGCGACGCAGCTCACGCAGCGCGGCGAGATCGTCCTCGAGATGCTCGATCACGTCGAGGCTTACGGCCAGGTCGAAGCTGTCGTCGGGAAACGGCATCTCCAGTACCGAGCCGGCGATTACCTCACCGGTCTTGCGCTCCCGGGCCAGGGCGACGCTCGTCTCGGATAGCTCGACGCCCGTGACGGTCCCCGATCGCGCGAGCTCGACCATGTTGCGCCCGCTGCCGCACCCGGCGTCGAGGATGCGCGCGCCAGGCGGCAGCTCGAGCCCTGCGATCACACCGTCGAGCACCGTTCGCCGCCCCCGGTACCACCAGTGGCGGTCCTCCGCCTGGTGCGTTTGACGCTCGTAGTCCCTATCCATCCGGGAGCATCCTTTCCTAAACCCGATCGTCGGTGCGGTGTGCCCGCCACGCGAGCGTCTTCATGGGCGCGGAGCGGCGCTCCGAATCGAGTACTCGATCGACGCGTGTTCGCCTTGCCACACCGCCAGCGCGTTGCCGCTGGCTGGGTCCAGCGCGACCGTGGCGTCGCTGACTGGGCCTGGCGGTGCCACCTGCTCGGGCTTGCCGAACACCGCCCGCCCGGGAAGCGTGTCGATTCCGCGCGCGGCGAAGATCGCCTGGCGTCGTGTGTCCGGAGGGCCTGCTGCGGTGAGCAGTGGCTCGGTCCACAGCACGAGCGCTTCGCCGTTCGGTCCCGATGCGAGGCTCGACAGCAGCGCGTCCGCGCCGACCGGGGCGATCGTGCTCCTTGCGCGCACGCCGTTTAGATCTACCGGTGCGGTGCGCACCACCCAGTGGCCGTGCGCGGCGCCGGCCCAGGCGAGCATCACGCTCTCGGAGCTGAGCCTGACGAGCGTGGGGGATGCGGCCGGAGACGGCAGGCTGTCGGGGTTGTGGAAGCGCTCCAGCAGTCGCGGCGCGCCGAAGCGCACGCCCGTCGCCGATCGATCGACGTATACGGAGGTCTCGCTCCCGCGCTGCTCGGCCCACGCGACGATCGCGCGGCTGTCGTCGCTCAGCAGGGCTGTGAGGTGAGTGCTCGCGACGGCCCGGGCGAGCCGCTGGATCGGGTGGCGCGTACCGGATGCGGGCTCCTCGCGCGCATAGATCGCCCCGTCCTGAACCCATACGGTCAGCGCGTCGCTGCGGTAGTCCATCGCCAGCGTTAGCGCCCGCGGCGAGCCCGCACCGGAGCTCGCGGCGGCGTCACGGACGAACCGATGTGAGAAGAAGCGCTCGACGTGAACCCGCACCCCCGTCGAACCGGCCGTGCTTGCCGGCGGCGCGGCGAGTGCGACATCTCCCAGGTATGCGCTCGTCAGCGCCATCGGCGGGGCCGCGCCGTGGGAGGGCGCGAGCGTTGAGAACGGGCCGCCGGCTGCGCCCTGGATCAGCAGCCCTTCCGCGGGTGCGCCCGGCGCTGAGCCGCCGATCACCAGCTGTCCGTGTGGGGCAGCGCTAGCCACGAGCGGCGCATCGAGGCCGATCGGACGTCCCGCTGCCGTGCGCGGGATCGCTGACGTTGCTGGCAGCGCGCCGCGGCCGATGCGCGACACGCGCGCGCCTTCGCCCCCGGGGCAGCCTGCGGCCGCGCTCCATATGACCGCGCCACGGCCGGTCGCGTGGCGCGGGCTGTCGCTCGGGAAGATCACCTGCGCCGCTGGCGCCGCGGCGCAACTGCTGAGAGCCGCTGGCGCCGACCACGGCCCGGCGGACGATTGTGCGGGCAGCACGTCAGCGGCCGGAGCGGTATGCGCCGGTGCCTCTGCCAGCAACGCGGTTGCGCCCAGCACGCTCGCGACCAGCAGCGCGGATGCCAGCCGCGACACGCTCGATGACCGTCCGCTGGCGACCCGACCTGCGCTCAGGATGCGAGCGCCGCGCGCAGGAAGCTCACGGTGCGATCCCAGGAGGTCTGGGCGTGCTCCGGGTTGTGCGTTCCGAGGCGGTTGGTGTCGTTGAAGAACGCGTGCCCGGCGTCCTCGTAGAAGTGGAACGTCGTCTCGGCGCCGGCGTCTCGCAGCTCGGACTCGAGCGCCTGGGCGGCCTCTACGGGGACGAATTCATCCGCCGTGCCGAAGTGCCCGAGCACCGGTCCTTTGATCTTCGTGAAGTCGGGCCTGCCGTGGGGCATCACGTAGTAGTAGCTAACCGCCGCAGTGACCTTCGGGCAACTCGCCGCCGCCCACACCGATAGGCCGCCGCCGAGGCAGAACCCGACCGAGCCGATGCCCGAGCCCTCGACGCCGGGCTGGGAGCTGAGGAAGTCGGCGGCGCCGCACATGTCCTGCTCGGCCTGGTCCATCGACAGCGCCATCATCTTTTGTTCCGCCTCGCTCGGCTGCGTGGTCGTCTCGCCGCGGTACAGGTCGGGCGCGAGCGCGTAGAAGCCCTCGGCGGCGAAGCGGTCGCAGATCGAGCGGACGTGCTCGTCCAAGCCCCACCACTCCTGCAGGACGATCGTCGCCGGGCCGTGCTCGCCGGCGGGGACCGCCAGATAGCCGGGTGCGCTGCCGGCGCTGGTGGGGAACTCGATCTCGGGCATGTCTGGCTCCTTCGGTCCGGTGGCTGGATTTGGGGCCCCGCCGATGGGGCCCCGCCGACTCGCTCCCAGCGGAGCCGGCGGCGGCGCAATACTCTCACGGCGGCGAGCCGCGCGCGCAGCGTCGAAGTTCCCGCGCCCGCAACCGTCAACCGGTGAGCGCGGAGGCCGGGATATGGTGTCTCGCGCAAGGTGCAGCGCGACCCGTCCGACTGACGAGGAAAGGCAGCGTCATGGATGCCGTCAACCATCAGGTACGACTCGCCGCCCGACCCATCGGCCTTCCGCAGCCCAGTGACTGGAGCTACACGGAGGAACCGGTCGCGGAGCCCGGCAACGGCGAGGTGCTCGTCAAGGTCCGCTACCTGTCGCTGGACCCGGCGATGCGCGGCTGGATGAACGAGGGGCGCTCCTACATCCCGCCTGTCGCAATCGGTGAGGTGATGCGCGCGTTCGCGGCCGGCGAGGTGATCGCGTCCAACGATCCCGACCACGTTCCCGGCGAGCACGTGGCCGGGCTCCTCGGTGTGCAGGAGTACGCGGTGGCCAACGCCAAGTCGGTCTTCAAGGTCGATACGGACATCGCGCCGCTGCCTGTGTATCTCGGCGCGCTGGGGATGCCGGGAGTGACCGCGTACTTCGGCCTGCTCGACGTCGGCAGACCGGAGGCCGGCAACACAGTGGTCGTCTCCGGCGCAGCCGGGGCGGTCGGTGGGCTGGTCGGTCAGATCGCAAAGCTGAAGGGCTGCCGCGTGGTCGGGATCGCGGGCGGCGCGCAGAAGTGTCGCTACGTGGTCGAGGAGCTCGGCTTCGACGCGGCGATCGACTACAAGGCCGAGGAGCTCGGCGCCGCCCTCGGCGAGCATTGCCCGCACGGGATCGACGTGTACTTCGACAACGTCGGAGGAGAGATCCTCGACGCCGCGCTCGCGCACCTCGCCAGGTTCGCCCGCGTGGTCCTGTGCGGGGCGATCTCGCAGTACAACGCCACCGGCGTGACAAAAGGCCCGTCCAACTACATGGCGCTGCTGGTCAACCACGCGAGCATGACTGGCTTCGTGATGTCCGACTACCTCGACCGCTACAACGAGGCGGTCAGGCAGCTGGCCGCCTGGCTCACGGCCGGCGAACTGATCGCGCTCGAGGATGTCGCGGTTGGGCTGGAGAACTTCCCCGACACGCTGCTGCGGCTGTTCAGGGGTCAGAACCTCGGCAAGCTCGTGCTCGAGGTCGGCTCCGCCTAAGCGTTCGGCTTCGTCCGATCGCTCGGCTCTAAAGCGAGAGCACGTGGGCGGTCGCGGGGTCGATGCGTCCGTCCAGCAGATCGAGGTAGGCGCTCTGCACAGCATCTGGTCCTCGGCCGTGCACGACCTCCAGCCATCCGTCTGTCCAGCGTACATATCCTCGCCAGGCTTGCGCGAGGCGCCGTTCGAGTCCGTCGCGTCCCCAGTCGGCCGTCCGCTTCGTTACCCGGTCGGGTGCGAAGAAGAACTTCGGTCGAGGCCCTGGGAGCGAGTCCGGGACCGCGCCCATGCTCTCGCGATGAGTCGCTCCGACGACGGCCGAGTGGGCCAGCTCCGTGGCGTAATGCTCGTGCACCGCCGCGCGCAGCTCGGCATTGCCGGCCATGTCGAGGTACACCGCTCGTCCCTGCGGCAGCGAGTCGAGCTCGTCGTAGGTGACGACGTGGTCGTACACGCCGAGGTCGGTGGTGAACCGGGCGCTCCTGGCGGAGGTTAGCCCGACGACCTCGAGCCCCTCACGCCGCGAGAGCAGGAAGGCCAGCCCGTTGGCCGTCTTGCTCGACGCGCTGGACAGGACGATTGTGCTCGCGCCGAAGAAGTCGCCGTCCTCGAGGAAATCGTCGATCAGCCAGGAGGTGAAGAACAGCGGGCGCAGCAGCTGCTGCTGATCCTCCTCTGCCGCGTCATAGATCGGGTCGGCCTCGACGCGGGCGTATGCGTTGTAGGTCCGCGGCAGCGCCGCGCGATGCGCCGAGGAGTCGAGGAACCCGTGCTCACCCACGCGCGCAGGTGTCACCAGCAGCTCGCTCGATGGCGGCAGATAGCCGTACACGCGAGTACCCGTTTGCAGCTGCTCGACCTCACTCGAGACGACGTCCGCGAATCCCCACACGGGCACTCGTCCCCATCCCTCATCGGCCGGGAAGAAATCCCAGTAGGACATCGACTGCCCGAACAGCGCGTAGGTGATGTTGTTCGCGGTCAGTCCGAACGTCGCGACGCTCAGCAGCGCCTGCCCTGAGCCGACCGCGAGCGCAGGAGTGTCCTCGAAGCGACAGCGGTGAAGGTCGTCCTTGGCAACCAGGAAGTCCATTGCGTGCCAGCTTAAGCGCTCACGTGCGGTGGGCGAGTCCGCGCAGAGGCTCATCGACGCCTACCACCTGCCCCTCAGCGTCCAGGCGCTCGAGCATCCGGGTTTCGCGCGGCAGCAGGCCGAGCCCGAACGCCACGCAGGCGAGCACCGAGCCGCCGAGCATCACGTCGACCGCCCCGAGCCGTGCGGCGAGCGGACCGGCGAGGATGTAGCCGAGTGGTAGCAGTGCGTAGGAGACCATCCAGTCGTAGGAGCTGACGCGCGAGAGCTTCTCCGGCGGGATGCGCTCGGCCAACGCGGTCAGCCACCACACGTCGAACAGGGCGATGCCGACGCCCGCAAGAACCGTCGCCGGGACCACCGCGAACAGCGTCGCTCCGCTCGCGTACAGGATCGCCGCGAATGGCCACGCCAGGATCGCGAGCATCGCCAGGCGCATCGGGAAACGCGGTCGCCACCCTACGCCGACGAGCGCGCCGGCGATCGTGCCGAGGCCGAGCGCCGTCTCGACGAGGCCGTACACGGCCGTGTGACCGTACTGCTGGCGCGCGATCAGCGGTCCCAGCACGAACCACGGCGCGAGCGCGCAGAACAGCCCGACACAGAACGACGCGAGCGTTGCCCACACCCATGCCCGCGAGCGCACCTCGCGGGCGCCCTCGCGGATTTCACTCCACACGCTGGCGCGCGTCGCCGAGCCGGGTTGCGCCGCGTGGGCCCCGCGTGACCGCGGGTGAACCCCGGATAGGAACGCGGCGCTCACCAGGAATGTGACCGCGTCGAGCGCGAACGCCCAGCCGGCGCCCGCGCCGAGCACGAGCACGGTCGCGAGCGCCGGACCGGCGAATTCGGCGACGTTGTTCGACATGCCCGTGATCGCGGTCGCCTGCTGGATGTCAGCCTCCGGAACCGTCTGCGGCAGCAGCCCGTTGGCGGCCGGCCGGAAGAACGCCTCGGCGCTGCCAAAGCCCACCTCGATCGCGACGAGCAGCCAGACGCTCACGGGGCCCGAGAAGATCAGCACCGCAAGCAGGGCGTGTAGTGCGAAGCGCACCAGGTCTGTCGCGATCATCACCCGGTTGCGCGGCAGGCGGTCGGCCCACACCCCGCCGAACAGCAGAAACGCCACCAGCGGCAGGCTCTGCGCGGCGAGCACCAGCCCGAGATCGGTGGCGCTCCCGGTTTGTCCGATCACGAACAGCGCCAGCGCGACCAGCACGATGTTGTCGCCGATCACGCTCGCTGACTGCGCGAGCCACAGCCGTCGAAAGTCGCGGTGTCCGAGGACCCGCCAGATCTCGCCGAAGTTATTCATCCGCCCCGCCAGCTTGACGCAGCGGCGTGGCGCGCGACGGCGTTCGGACTACACGGCGACGGCCGCGCCGCTGCGCCCGGCGAGCCGCTCCTCGGCGTAGCGCCTGCCCCGCTCGGGGTCGCCCGTGGCCAGCGTTGCGATGTCGGCGAGCGTGGCGATCCGTCCGAAGCCTCCCCACGTCCCGTCGGGGACCTCCGGCGTGAAGACCCACACGCGTCCGGGATCCCGAGGGTGCGCGCCCTGCTCTGCGTCGAGCACTGCAGCAGTGATGTCAGCCACCATCGCTTGGCGACGGTCGGCGTCGTACTGGCCTTCCGGCACGGACGCGACGAAGCGGTAGTGCGGGGCGCTCGCCGGCGCGCCCGCGACGTAGACCACCTCGGGGCGATGGACGAACAACCACGCGATCGATCGCACCTGCGGGTTGGTCGGGTCTGCTCCCTCGTTGATGATCAGTAGGTCTGTCAGGTCGCTCAGCAGCTGCTGCTCAGCTGTCGGCGAGAGTGCTCCGGTGGGGATGTACGCGTCGAGCATCGGCATCGCGGGGAAACCTCCCTCCGGCCTGCGGCCGGACTGATCCATTCAGGTAGTCGCTCTTCTAACGGGAGCGACCTGGAGACTGCGACCATACCCGAGTGACTCCTCTTATGCAAGCGATAGACTGACGGGACGATGAAGCGGAGCGCCCTGGACCATCACCCGTGCTCAATAGCACGCACGCTCGACGTCGTCGGAGAGTGGTGGACGCCGCTGATTCTTAAGGACATCGCCTATGGCGTCCGGCGCTTCGGCGAGATCCAGGAGGACCTGGGTATCTCGGCGAACGTCCTCTCGGACCGGCTCGAGGCCCTCGTGCGCGACGAGATCCTTCAGACGCACGTCTACCAGGCGCGACCGCGACGCCACGAGTACCGCCTGACCGATAAGGGCGCCGAGTTGATCCCGGTGCTGCTCGCGCTGATGCAGTGGGGCGATCGCTGGAAGTGGCCCGACGCTCGCGGACCGGTCCGCGTGCTGCACGAGCCGTGTGGCCACGATGTGCACGTCGAGGTTCGCTGCGAGCACTGCGAGCGCGAGGCAGCGGCCGGCGAGCTGCGCGCCAAGGCCCGGCGGGGCGTGGTCGATCCGCCAGCCGAGGGTGCGCCCGGGAGCATCACCGGGGCCCGTCTGGTCTCCTCAGCGGACGGCGTTCCGCTCGATGGCCTGCCTGGCCTCTAGCGGACCGCTGCCGCTACAGCTCCAGCGTCGTCCCCTCGGTGGCCACGATGACGTTGCCTGCGCCGCCGCCAAGACGAGCTGCGAGCCCGTCGAGCGCGTCGTCCGTGCGGTCGTGGCGGTGGTGGAACAGCGCCACCGACCGTGCCCCCGCATGCGCGGCGAGCCCGACGGAGTAGTCGGCTACTGCGTGTCCGAAGCGCGCCTCCGCGGCGAGCTCTGCGGGGAACAGCTGCGAGTCGTGCACCAGCAGGTCAGCGCCATCCGCGAGCTCGACAGCCGCCGGGTGATAGGCGCCGAAGCCGTCATCGCCAGGGCCGAGCGAGGTGGGGCAGTGGTCGGGCATGTACGTGAGCGTCGAATGCCCGTCGCTCACGCGATAGCCGAACGTGCGACCGCCCTTGTGCGGGATCTCCCGTGTGAGCACGGTGAAGCCCTCGATCTGCTGCTCGCCGGGGGCGATCGTCGCGAACGTCCACTCGCCTCGCAGTTCGGTCGGCCCGACGGGGAAGTACGGCGGGGACATCATCCCGGCGAGCACGCTCGCCGCGTCCTGCCCACTTGCCTGCTCGGGGAGCACGACGTGGACGCGCGAGTCGGTGCGGTCGGCAGCCGCGAAGAACGGCAGCCCGTGTGTGTGGTCCCAGTGCACGTGGGTGAGCAGGATCGTGCCCGCGAACGCCCCGCCGTCGAGCAGGCCCGTTACGCAGTGCAGCCCCGCGCCCGCGTCCAGGACCAGCGTGGGCGTCGGCGCGTCGTCGTGTGCGAGCGCCAGGCACGACGTGTGGCCCCCATAGCGGAGGAAGTCGGCGCCCGGCGCGGGCGTCGATCCCCGCACACCGCAGAAGGTAACCCGCAACCGGCTCAGCTCCGGCCGTGACCGGTGCAGAGGTGCCCCGGGCGGGACCCATGCGGGATCCGTGTGGGCGGATCGATCGAGCTGTGCTGGCTCATGACTCCATTATCTTCCACTGGCCGTCCGCTTGTCTATAGGACGAGGGATGCCGCGCTCCGTAGCGCGAGGAACGCGGCGCTCCGGCAGCGCTCCGAGGCACGGATGCGGCGCGTAGGATGACTGCGTGCGAGCGGCCGTTCTTCATCAGTACGGGGTTCCGCGCGCGGATGACTTTGACGAGCCGTCGGCCGGGCCCGATCAGGCGGTCGTCCAGGTCCTGGCCGCGGGGCTGAACCCGGTTGACGTGGCGATCTCCGCCGGACGCTTCTACGCCGGCAAGCCGCCGCTGCCGTGCGTGGCGGGGCGCGAGGGGATCGGGCTGCTCGACGGCGCACGCGTGTACTTCGACGCGCCTGTCTTCCCGTTCGGCTCGATCGCCGAGCGCGCGCTGATCGATCCCGTCTCCACGTACCCGGTGCCGCAGGAGCTCGCCGACGACGTCGCGGTCGCGCTCGGGATCTCAGGGCTGACGGCCTGGCTGGCGCTCACCTGGCGCGCTGAGCTGAAGCAGGGCGAGCACGTTCTCGTGCTGGCCGCCAGCGGCGTGCTCGGGCAGATTGCCGTGCAGGCAGCCAGGCTGCTCGGCGCGGGACGCGTGATCGCCGCGGCACGCTCGCAGCAGGGCCTCGAGCGCTGTATCTCGCTCGGCGCCGACGCCGCAGTGCGCCTCGATGATTCCGAGGAGCTCTCCGGCGCGCTGGCCGATGCGGCCGACGGGCGCTTGGATGTCGTGGTCGACCCGCTGTTCGGCGAGCCGTTCACGGCCGCGTTGAGCGCCGCGAGCTTCGGCGCTCGGATCGTGCAGCTCGGCGCCGGTGCGGGCACCGATGCGGTTGTCTCATCGCCGCTGATCCGCGGGAAGATGCTCGTGATCATGGGCCTCACGCTCGCCGCCGCTCCGTCCACTGTGAAGGCCGACGCTTATCGGCGGCTGGCCGCGGCGGCTGTCGCGGGTGAGATCGAGGTGCAGACAGACTGCATCCCGCTCGAGCAGGTCGGTGCGGCATGGGAGCGCCTCGGCTCCGGCTCCCACCGCAAGGTCGTAATCGTTCCCTGAGTCGCGGTTCGGGCGGGAGGTTCGGGCAGGAACTACTTGCGCTTGGCCTGGTGTTCGAGCACCTTGCCGAACGCCGCCTCCAGCTGCGTGGTCATGCGCTGCTTGAACAGCGCGAGCAGCGCCTCGGAGGCCAATGGCCGCAGTGAGCCGACGGCCTCGATCAGCTCGTCCCAGCCGTCGTCCGGCTGCCCGGCCTGGTCGAACGGCTCCCACAGCTCTTTCAGGAACAGCTTCGTGAACGACCGCGAGATCGACTCGCAATCTCGGCTCACGCGCTCCACCAGCATGAGCGCGGCGTGCAGCGGGATGCCGAGCTCGACGACCTGCTCGGCAGCTCCCATCAGCGCAGGGCTGGGTACTTCGAAGCGTCCGTCGCCGAGCGGTACTAGGAGCCTCAGCTTGCGCACGCGCTCGACGTCCCTCGCGTCCAGCGCGCCGAAGCGGCTCGTCAGTTCCTCGGTCGTGATCAGCTCGGGAGCCTCGGGCTCATACGGCGTCGTGACCGCGGTGCGCAGGCCGATCAGGCGCGCGGCCAAGCCGTCCGAGCCGCTCAGCAGCCGCTCGATCGCCGCGAGGTTGAAGCCGTCGGCCTGCAGGTCGAGGATCAGGCGCAGGCGCGCCACGTGCTCGGCGTTGTAGTAGCCAACCCGGGCACGAACCTCCGGTGGTGGCAGCAGCCCTCGCGTGTGGTGGTTGCGGATGTTGCGGACCGACATCCCGACCGCGGCCGCCAGCTGCTCGATCGTCAGGTCGTAGCCGGCCGGGGCCGGGGCGTCCTCGCCCCCGCCCGCGCTGCCTGGGCGCCCGACAGCTGCTGCGCTCGCACGTGGTGCCACTGCATCTCAGGATACTACGTTTCATGTGCCCTCATTTGAGGTAACATAGTTTCGCGTCATGTACTCCTTTGCACCCCAGTCGCGCGAAACCGATGCTCCAGGCGGGACCCGTGGCTGAACGCGGGACCGTTCCGCAGGTCTCCGCTGGCCGCCGCCGGGTGCTTAGCCTCGTCCGTTCGTTCACCTCGCCGTTGCTCCCCGACGACTACCTCGAGCTGATCAACCCGCTGTGGTCGACGCGTGAGCTGCGTGGCCGGATCGTGCGCGTCGAGCGCGAGACGCCCGACGCCGTCAGCGTGCTGATTAAGCCCGGCTGGGAGTGGCCCGGTCATCTCCCCGGGCAGTACCTGCGCCTGGGCGTCCAGGTCGACGGAATCCACCACTGGCGCGCGTACTCGCTGACCTCCGAGCCTGGGCGTGCGGACGGGTGCATCGCGATCACCCCCAAGCTCGTCCACGACGGCAAGGTCTCGCCGTTTCTGTTCAGCCGCGTGCGAGCGGGTGCGATCGTGCGTCTCGGCGGCGTGCAAGGCACGTTCGTACTGCCCGACCCGCTCCCGCCGCGGCTGCTGTTCATCAGCGCCGGCAGCGGCATCACGCCGATCATGAGCATGCTGCGCGAGCTGGATGCGCGCGGCGAATTGCGCGACGTCGTCCACATCCACAGCGCACGCACCGCCGACGGCGTGATCTTCGCCCGCGGGCTCGAGCAGCTTCAACAACACCACCCGGGTTACCGCCTCGCCCTGCGCCTCACCGCGCGTCAGGGTCGGATAGCGCCTACCGATCTAGATGTTCTCTGTCCCGACTGGCAACAACGCGAGACGTTCGTCTGCGGCCCGCGCGGGATGCTCGACGCGATCAGCACGCGCTGGCGTGAGGGCGGCGATCCGCGGCGCCTGCACGTCGAGCGCTTCCAGCCCGACGAGCACGTTGGCGACGGCGAGCGCGGCCAGGGTGGGGCGATCCGCTTTCGCTCATCCGGCGTCGAAACCAGCAGCGACGGCGAGCAGCCGATCCTGATCGCCGGTGAGCGCGCCGGGGTGACCCTGCCTCACGGCTGTCGCATGGGCATCTGCCACAGCTGCGTCGGCCGGCTGCGCTCGGGGAGGGTTCGTGACCTGCGCACCGGCCGCGTCCACGGCCAGCCGGGCGAGCTGCTCCAGACCTGCGTCAACGCCCCCGAGGGCGCTGTCGAGATCGACCTCTAAGACCTCCAAGCGAACAAAGGAACCAGATATGGCAGCTACCGATACCGCCCGTCCGGCGAACCGCGCGATTCCTGCCCACGAGCAGAGCCCGCTGGCGAGCCTTTCGCCCGAGCAGATCGAGCAGCTCGGCCGCGAGCTCGACGCGATCCACGACGAGGTCTACGCGGACCTCGGCGATCGTGACGCGCGCTACATCCGCGCCACGATCAGGCTGCACCGCCAGCTCGTGCTCGCCGCACGCGCATTGCTGATCGGCTCGCGCTACAAGCCGCTGTGGCTCGCGGGCACGGCATCGCTCTCGCTGGCGAAGATCCTCGAGAACATGGAGATCGGCCACAACGTCATGCACGGGCAGTGGGACTGGATGAACGATCCCGACATCAACTCCCAAAACTGGGATTGGGATACGGCCTCGCCGGCTGACGCGTGGCGTCATTCCCACAATTACGAGCACCACACGTTCACCAACATCCGCGGCAAGGACCGCGATCTCGGCTACGAGATCATGCGCGTCGACCCACATCAGAAGTGGCATCCCGTATACCTCTTCCAGCCTCTCTACAACCTGCTGCTGATGGGCTTCTTCGAGTGGGGCGTGGCGGTGCACGACCTCAACCGTGGGGCGATCCACTCCGGCGAGAAGTCAAGACAGCAGGTGGTCGAGGAGCTCAAGGCGATCGGCGCCAAGGCCCGCGATCAGATCGTCAAGGACTACATCGCCTTTCCCGCGCTCTCCGCTTTGCTCTCCGGTCGAGGATCACTGCGGTCGAGTCAGCGCTCGTTCAAGACGACACTCGCAGCTAACTTCACGGCGAACATTGTCCGCAACGTGTGGGCCTACTCGATCATCTTCTGCGGGCACTTCCCCGACCAGACCTACACGTTCAGTCAGCAGGAGGTGGCGAACGAGACGCGCGGAGCGTTCTATGTGCGCCAGCTGCTCGGCGCCGCGAACATCGACGGCGGGCCGTTGTTTCATCTGCTTGCCGGCAACCTCAGCTTCCAGGTCGAGCACCACCTCTACCCGGACATGCCCTCCAGCCGTTACGCGGAGATCGCACCGCGCGTGCGTGACATCTGCCATCGCTACGGCTTGCCGTACAACACCGGTCCGCTGCACAAGCAGCTCGGCGCAGTGCATCGCACGATCCTCAGGCTCGCGTTCCCAGGCGGCAAAGTACGTCCGAAGCCTGGCGCCTACCGCCCCGATCAGCTGTGAGCCGCTCGGCTCAGCTCCACTCGCCGTCAGGCATCGCGCCGGCCGCGTTGCAACCGGTGATGCCGCCGTCGAGCGGGATGATCGTGCCCGTCATGTACGCGCCCGCGCGTGAGGCCAGGAACACCGTCAGACCCGCTACGTCATCTCCGCGGCCGATCCGCCCGAGCGGAACTTCCCGCTCGACTGCCGAGCGTGCATCGGGGTTGTCGAGCGCCCAGGCCATCATCCGGCTTTCGAACGGGCCAGGTGCGATCGCGTTGACCGTGATGTGCTCTGGCGCCAAGCGCCTCGCGAGGTGGCGCGTGAGCATGTGCACCGCGGCCTTGCTCGCGCTGTAGCTGTAGTTCGTCACAGACGGCGTGCGAAGGCCGTCGATCGAGCCGATGTTGATCACCCGGGCAGGGTCCTGCGCATTTGCCGAGGCGTGCAGCTCTGGAAGCAGGGCGACGGTCAGGTTGAAGATGCCTTCGACGTTCGTCGCGATCACCTTCTGCCAGCCGATCGCCGGGAACTCCTCGAGCGGCGCGCCCCACACGGCGCCTGCGTTGTTGACCAGGATGTCAAGCGAATCGAAGCGCTCGCGGGTTGCTGCGGCGAGCGCCTGTGCGCCCTCGACGGTCGAGATGTCGCCCGGGACAGCGTGGCAGTCGCCGAGTGCGCCGAGCTGCTCGCCCGCTGCCTCGATGTCGGCCGTCTTGCGCGATGAGACGATCACACGGGCGCCCGCGCGCACGAGGCCGTCCGCGATCATCAGGCCGATGCCGCGAGAGCCCCCGGTCACGAGGGCAGTCTTGCCCGAGACGTCGAACAGGTCGCTCATCGCGGCAGCGCTCGCAGCCCGAACATGGGTTCCTCGACGAGCACCAAGTCGGGCATGCCGCGCATCTTATTGTCATCTGTCCAGGGGTGCGCGGGTGGTTGCAGATCAGATGAGTGTGTGAGACTGGCGCCCATGCGGTCACGGCAGTTGACGGTGGCGGTGGTTGGCCACGTGGAGTGGGTTCAGTTCGCTCGCGTGCCGCACGTGCCGCTGGCGGGAGAGGTGGTCCACGCGAGCGATCCGTTCGAGGAGCCCGCGGGCGGAGGCGGTGTGGCAGCAGTTCAGCTCGCGCGCCTCGCCGGCGAGGCGACTTTCGTCACGGCCGTGGGCGACGACGAGCACGGCCGCCGCTCGATCGCTCGACTCGGCGAGCTCGGCGTCGAGGTGCGCGCGTGCGTGCAGGATGCGCCGACGCGCCGCGCGGTGACGCTCGTCGACGAGCGTGGAGAGCGCACGATCACCACGCTGGGGCCGCGGCTGGAGCCGCTCGGGGAGGACGTCGGCGAGCTCTGGGACGAGCCGCAGCTGCTCGACGCGATCTACTTCACCGCCGGAGACGAGGTCGCACTGCGCGCAGCGCGAACTGCTGCTCGCGTGCTGGTAGCCAGCCCGCGTGCCGGCCACGCGCTCGGCCACGGAATCGAGCTCGACGCGCTGGTACTCAGCCGCGGCGATCAGATCGAGCGCAGCGGGCTTGCGCTCGCGCGCGAGGAAGCCGCGACGGTCGTCTACACCGAGGGCGATCGTGGCGGCAGCTACCAGACGCGGTCCGGAACGAGCGGCAGGTGGGCCGCGGTCACCCCACCCGGCCAGCCAGTGGACGCGTACGGCTGCGGCGATTCGTTCGCCGCGGGACTCACTTACGGGCTCGGCGGCGGTCTGGAGATAGCCGATGCGCTGACCCTTGCGGCGCGCTGCGGAGCGACGTGTCTCACCGGTCACGGACCCTACGAGAGGCAGCTGAGCAGAGCCGATCTGCAGTGATCCGGCGCCCGTCGCGAGAGGCCGTGACAGCGAGCGTGTCGCGGCCGGGGTTCATCGGTATAGTCACTGCCGCTCGCAGGCTAAGACCTATAACAGGGGGGAAGTTGTCTACCCAAGCTCTGTCGCCCATCTCGGAGCAGCTCGCGTTTTACCGGCGTGCCTCCAACTACATCGCGGTGGCGATGATCTACCTCCAGGACAACCACCTGCTGGAGGAACCCCTCAAGCCTGAGCACGTCAAGCATCGCCTGCTCGGGCACTGGGGGACGGTGCCGGGGATCAACCTGATCTACGCGGGCCTGAACCGCATGATCCTCGACACCGACTCGAGCGTCCTGCTCGTCACCGGGCCCGGTCACGGCGCGCCGGCGAACCTCGCCAACCTGTGGATCGACGGCTGCCTGGAAGACGTCAAGCCCGAAATGAGCCGCGACCGCGAGGGTCTGTCGAAGCTCGTGCGCCTGTTCTCTTGGCCGGGCGGCTTTCCGAGCCACATCGCCCCGATCGTCCCCGGCACGATCCACGAGGGTGGTGAGCTCGGCTACGCGCTGGCGACCGCGTTCGGCGCCGCACTCGACAACCCCGACCTGATCGCCGCATGCATCGTCGGTGACGGCGAGGCTGAGACGGGGCCGACCGCCGGGGCCTGGCACTCGAACAAGTTCCTTGACCCGGCGACCTGCGGCGCGGTGCTCCCGATCCTGCACCTGAACGGCTACAAGATCGCCAACCCGACGATCTTCGGCTCGATGAACGACACCGAGCTGACCAAGCTGTTCGAGGGCTACGGCTGGCACCCGATAATCGTCGACGGCGAGGACCTCGACGGCGAGCTGGCCAGTGCGCTGGACACCTCCCACGGCGAGATTCGCGAGCTGCAGAGCCTCGCCCGCGCTGGCAATCCGCCCGCGCGGCCGACCTGGCCGATGCTGATCGTGCGCTCGCCGAAGGGCTGGACCGGCATCCACGAGCTCGACGGGGTTCTGATCGAGGGCACCTCGAAGTCCCACCAGGTTCCGGCGATGCAGGCGCGCACGAACCCCGAGCACCTGAAGGCGCTCGAGGACTGGCTGCGCTCCTACGGCCCCGAGGATCTGTTCGACGAGAACGGCGGCCCGGCTCCCGCGATCGCCGCGATGTGCCCGACGGGGGAGCGGCGCATGGGTGCCAACCCGCATGTCAACGGGGGACGCATGCGCGTCCCGCTGCAGCGCCCGCCGCTGAGCGCCCATGCCGTGCAGCTCGACGGCCCGGGCGCGACGATGGAGAGCTCGCTCGGCGCGGTCGGCGGCTATCTCAGCCAGATCTTCGAGCTCAACCGCGATCAGCGCAACTTCCGCGTGGTGTGTCCGGATGAGGTCGCCTCGAACCGGCTGGGGGCGTTGTTCGAGGTCGAGAACCACGCGTACGAGTGGCCGGTCGACCCCGAGATAAGCCCCGATTACAAGACCGACGGGCGGATCATGGAGGTTCTGTCTGAGCACAACTGCCAGGGCTGGCTGCAGGGCTACGTGCTCACGGGTCGCCACGGGATCTTCCCGTGCTACGAGGCGTTCATCCCGATCGTCGACGGGATGGTCAACCAGTACGGCAAGTTCCTGAAGATGTCGCGCGAGGAGGCGCCGTGGCGCGAGCCGGTCGCGTCGCTCAACTACCTGCTCACCTCGGAGGGCTGGCGCCAGGACCACAACGGCTACTCGCACCAGATGCCGGGCTTCATCAACTCGATGCTCAACCGGCGCGAGGAGCACGCACGCGTGTACGTCCCACCGGACGCGAACACGCTGCTGGCGACGGTGGACCACTGCCTGGCGGCGACTGGCTGCATCAACCTGATCATTGGCTCCAAGTTGCCGCTGCCGCAGTGGCTGACGATGGAGGAAGCCGAGGAGCACGTGCGCGTCGGTGCGTCCGCGTGGGACTGGGCGAGCAACGAGGACGACGGCGAGCCCGACCTCGTGCTCGCCAGCTGCGGCACGATCCCGACGGTCGAGCTGCTGGCGGCCGCCAGCCTGCTCAAAGAAGACCTGCCCGAGCTGAAGGTGCGCTTCGTCAACGTCACCAACCTGTTCGCGCTGGCGGCGCCGGGTAAACACCCCGACGCGATGCCGAAGGCGGAGTTCGCCGAGCTGTTCACCAAGGACAGGCCGGTGATCTTCAACTTCCACGGCTATCCCTCGGCGGTCCACCAGCTGATTCACCGGCGCCCGCGCCAGGAGCGATTCCACGTTCGCGGCTACGCCGAGGAGGGCACGACGACGACGCCCTTCGACCTGCTGGCGATGAACGGCGTCGACCGCTACCAGCTGGCGATCGAGGCGCTCAGTCGTGTCGACATCGCGGTCAGCGAGGGAATCGGCGGCATGTCCGGCGCGTTCGCCGTGCGCAACATCGGTGGCGCACAGGAGGCGATCGCCAAGTACCGCGATCAGCTCGCCGAGCACCGCCGCTACGTACGCGAGTTCGGCGACGACCCGCCGGAGCTGACCAACTGGGTGTGGCCGGGGTCCAAGTGACGGTGTGGAGCGATCGATGAGTGCTGATGGCGCCGCTCAGCGTGCGGATGCTCACCTGCAGGCAGGTGAGTACCGCGAGTGCCGCGAGGCCGCCCTGGCCGGCCTCGCCGCGGCGCCCGATGACGTCCAGCTGCTCGTGCTCGCAGGGCGCGCCGGTGTCGAGCTCGACACCGACGACGCCACCGATCAGCTGAAGCGTGCGACCGAGCTGTCCTCCGAGAACGCCGAGGCCTGGCACTACCTCGGCGAGGCGCTCGCCACCGACGGTCGGATGGACGAGGCTAACGAGGCGTTTCGTCGCGCGGTCGAGCTCAATCCGGCCGATCAAGTCGCGCTCAGCCACCTCGGGCACACCTCCGCCGCGACCGGTCGTCAGGAGGAGGCTGTCGGCTATCTGAGCCAGGCCGCCGACAGCGTGCGTGGCGCGTCGACGGCGGCGATCAGCCTGGTCGACATGTACAGGACGCTCGGCCAGTACGACGAGGCGCTGGCGCAGGCGCGACGGATCGCCGAGGCCGAGCCCGACGACCTGATGACGACGCTCGACGTGGCCGAGCTGAGCCTTCAGGTAGGGCAGTTCGACGAGGCCGCCGCGGCGTTCGAGCGCCTGCGCGAGCTCGACGACGTGCCCGGCAACGAGGTGTATCCGTTGCACGGGCTGATCAAAACGGAGATCGAGCGCGAGCAATGGCAGCGCGCGCTCGAGCTCGCGCGTGAGGCGCCGGTCAGCGACTCCGAGGGCCGCGCCGTCAACGTGCTCGCTTTCATCCAGACACAGAACGACGAACCCGGCGAGCAGGCGCCCGCGCGTGAGGAGATCGACGCCGCGCTGGCGGCATCGCTGCACGAGTACCGGCGTATGCACGCCGACGACCGCCGCCTGGCATCGGAAGATCTCCTTGGCTGACGTGGCGACAGCGAGCCGCGCGGCTTCGGCGGAGTGGTTCCGCTGCCCGTCCTGCGCGGCGTTCGTCTACCACAAGCGCCTGCGGCGCAATCTGGGCGTCTGTCCTGATTGCAACCACCACTTCCGTCTGCGGATCCGCGAGCGCCTCGGCCAGCTGCTGGACGAGGGCAGCTTCGAGGAGCTCAGCGGAGACCTCGAGATCGTCGACGCGCTGTCGTTCGTCGACTCCAAGCCGTACGTCGAGCGGATCGCGCAGGCGCAGAAGAAGAGCGAGACCAAGACCGGAGCGCTGCACGGCACCGGCACGATCGACGGCGTGCCGATCGTCGTCGCGGGGATCGACTTCTCGTTCATCGGCGGCAGCATGGGCGGCGCGGTCGGCGAGTCGATCACGCGCGCCGCCGAGCTGGCGCTGCAGACGCGCACGCCGCTGCTGGTGATCTCGGCCTCCGGCGGAGCGCGCATGCAGGAGGGCTGCGTGTCGCTGATGCAGATGGCCAAGACCAGCCAGGTGATGGCGCGGTTGGCCGAGGAGGGCGTGCTGTTCATCTCGCTGCTCACCGACCCCACCTACGGCGGCGTCAGCGCCTCCTACGCCACGCTCGGTGACATCCTGATCGCCGAGCCCGACGCGCACATCGGCTTCGCCGGGCCGACCGTGATCGAGCAGACGATCCGCCAGAAGTTGCCAGACGGATTTCAGACGGCCAGCTTCCTGATGGAGCATGGGATGCTCGATCTGGTCGAACCGCGCGAAGGGCTGAGGCGCACGATCCGCAACCTGCTCGACCTGCACGCGCAGGCGGAGGCGACGCGCAGCGAAGCCGCGGCTACCCGCGAGAAGCGGCTGCCGTCGACCGACGGGCCGGCACCGATCGCCGATCCCGATCAGCTGCCCGAACGCGATCCGTGGGAGATCGTCCAGCTCGCGCGACACATCGACCGGCCGCGGATGCTCGATCTCGTCGGCTTCGTGTTCGACGGCTTCCAGGAGCTGCACGGCGATCGTCTGTTCCAAGAGGACCAGGCGATCATCGGCGGGCTCGCGCGATTGGGCGAGATGACCGTGATGCTGATCGGCCAGCAGAAGGGTCACACGACGGGCGAGCTCGTCGACCACAACTTCGGCATGCCCGAGCCCGAGGGTTACCGCAAGAGCATGCGCCTGATGCGCTACGCGGCCCGCTTCGGCCTGCCGCTGGTCACGATCGTCGACACGCCCGGGGCCTACCCGGGGCTCGGCGCCGAGGAGCGTGGCCAGTCGAACGCGATCGCCGAATCGATCATGCTGATGTCGCGCTTGCCCGTCCCCGTCGTCACGGTCGTCACCGGCGAGGGCGGCAGCGGTGGCGCGCTCGCGATCGCGATGGGCAACCACGTGCTGATGATGGAGAACGCCTACTACTCGGTGATCAGTCCCGAGGGCTGCTCGACGATCCTGTTCAAGGATGCCAGCGCCGCCCCGCGGGCGGCGAAGGCGCTGCGCATCACCAGCCCCGAGCTGCTGCGCCTGACCGTGATGGACGCCGTCGTCCCTGAGCCAGACGGCGGCGCGCAGGAAGACCCGGCGGCTGCTGGCGCGAGCGTCAAGGCCGCGATCGTCGCCAGCCTGCGCGAGCTGCTGCCGCTCAGCCCGGAGGAGTTGATAACTCAGCGCTACGAGCGCTTTCGCAAGTTCGGCACCCCCGGAAGCCAGCCCGCACTTCAGCCAATCACAGGGGAGACATGAGCGAAAACGAGAACACCCAGAACACCCCGGACAGAGAGCTGATCGAGTCGGTGTGGGCCGAGGCCCGCGATCTGGTCAAACGGCTCGAGGGCAGCACCGTCCAGCGCTTCGCCGTCGCGGCCGGCGAGTACAAGATCGAGATCGAGCGCGGCTCCCCGCCGGCCCCCGCATTTGCGCCCGGTGAGGCGGCTCCACCGCCGCCGCCGAGCGGCCCGGTCGCGACTGGAGCGGGTCCCGGCCTGAGCATCGCCCCCGGCGCGCGCATGGCCTCCGGCGTGTTCACGATCGGTGACCTCGAGCAGGACAATCGCGTGCCCGTGCTCGCGCCACTCGTGGGGACTTACTACGGCGCCGCGGAACCTGGCGCGAAGCCGTTCGTCGAGGTCGGCTCGAGCGTCGAGCCCGGCGCGACCGTGTGCATCGTCGAGGCGATGAAGATGATGAACGAGGTCGCCGCCGGCGAGGGCGGCAAGGTCGCGGAGATCCTCGTCGAGGACGGCGGCTGGGTCGAGTTCGAGCAGGTTCTGATGTATCTGGAGCCGGCCGATGACTAGGGCCTGCGTCCTAGACGTGATGACGTCGTCCTCGTCAGGAGGCTGATCGCTTGTTCGAGAAGGTCCTGATCGCCAACCGTGGCGAGATCGCGCTACGGGTTGCGCGTGCGTGCCGCGAGCTCGGAATCAAGTCGGTCGCGATCTACTCGACCGCCGACGCCGAGTCGGCGGCCGTGCGCTTCGCCGACGAGGCCGTGCACGTCGGACCGCCGCACCCCGGCAAGAGCTATCTGCACATTCCCAACATCATCGGCGCAGCGCAGAAGACCGGCGCCGACGCGATCCACCCTGGCTACGGCTTCCTCTCCGAGGACCCGTTCTTCGCCGAGATCTGCTCCGACAACGGGATCACGTTCATCGGGCCGCGCCCGGACGTGATGGAGAAGGTGGGCGACAAGGCGATCGCGCGTGATCTGATGCAGAAGGCCGGGCTGCCGCTGCTGCCCGGAACGATCGAGCCCGTCCAGACGGCCGAGGAGGCACAGGAAATCGCCGACTCGATCGGCTACCCGGTGATCATCAAGGCGGTCGCCGGGGGCGGAGGACGCGGCATGAACGTCGTGCGTCGCGGCGAGGATCTGCAGCGCCTGTACGCGACGACCCGCGCGACCGCCCAGGCCGTGTTCAAGGACAGCGCCGTGTACATCGAGCGCTATCTCGACGCGCCGCGACACACCGAGGTGCAGCTCGTGTGCGACAGCCACGGAAGCGGCGTGTACTTCTTCGAACGCGACTGCTCGGTGCAGCGCCGCCACCAGAAGCTGATCGAGGAGGCGCCCTCGATCCACCTCTCAGATGAGCAGCGCCGGGACATCGGCGAGCGTGCAGTCGCCGGCGCGCTGGCGGTCGGCTACACCGGCGCAGGGACGATGGAGTTCCTGCTCGACCACCAGGGCAACCTCAGCTTCATGGAGATGAACGCGCGGATCCAGGTCGAGCACCCGGTCAGCGAGATGGTCTCCAGCGTCGATCTGATCCAGGAGCAGATCCGCGTGGCCGCCGGCGAGCCGCTGTCGGTCGCCCAGGAGGACGTCGTCCTGCGCGGCCACGCGATCGAGTGCCGCGTCAACGCCGAGGACCCCGATCGTGACTTCGCTCCAGCGGCCGGACGTCTGGACGTGTACGTGCCGCCCGGCGGCCCGTGGACGCGCGTGGACTCGCACTGCTACCCCGGCTGGAACATCGCCCCGTTCTACGATTCGTTGATCGCCAAGCTGATCGTCTGGGCGCCCGAACGCCTCGAAGCGATCGAGCGTATGGACCGCGCGCTGTCGGAGTTCCAGATCGAGGGCCGTGGCGTCAAGACGACGATTCCCTTTCACCGTCGCGTGCTGGCCAACGAGCAGTTCCGTTCGGGTGATGTCACCACCGACTTCGTCGAGGAATTCCTCAGCGGCGAGACCGCGCAGGCCGCGCAGCCGTGAGCGCGGCGGCGGCGAGCGGCGCTTCGCCGGGTACCCGCCTGCAACTGGAGGTAGTGGCGGGGAACGCCGCCGGGACGACGATCGAGGTCGACGAGCGGATGCTGTTCGGTCGCCAGGCCGAGGGGCCCGGGCAACTCGCCGACGACCCTGAGCTCTCGCGCCACCACGCCGAGATCACACGTCGACCGACAGGCGAGTACCTGCTCGAGGATCTGTCCTCCACCAACGGCACCGACGTCAACGGCACGCGCCTGCAGGAGCCTGTGATCCTCGCGCTCGACGACGCGATCGAGCTCGGATCGACCAAGCTGATCGTGCGCGTGCTCCCGGCCGTCCCCGCGCCGGCCGCCGGCGCCGTCGACGTGCGCGCCGCCACGGTCGTCGTCGACGTGCCCGCCGCTGTTCGCACGCCCGAGCCTCAGCCAGAGCCGCCGCCCGCCGAACCTACGCCGCCGCCGCCGCCTCCTCCTCCTCCTCCTCCACCTCCTCCACCACCTCCTCCACCACCACCGGTGCTTGATCTTCGGCTGCGGTTCGACGCTGACCGCGGCGAGGCCGAAGTTGCGCTCGCGGACGGGCCAGCCGTTCGCCTGCGTCTAGAGGAGGGGAGCTGGCAGATCGTCGACGGTGAGCCGCAATGAGCGACGGCGCGCGACCGACCGCGCCGCGACGCCGGATCGGCGAGCTGCGGGTGACCGCAGGACCCGAGTCGGGTCGCATGTTCGCGCTCGGCGAGGAAACGGTGCTCGGCCGTGACACGAGCGCCGATGTTGTGCTCGCGGACCCCAGCGGCGAGCTCTCCCGGCGACACGTTCGGATTGGCCTCACTGGCGGCGCTATCCTCGTCGAGGATCTTGGCTCGACTAACGGCACGTTCCTCAACGGTGAGCGGATCGGCGACCCCCGCTCGCTACGGACCGGCGATCAGATCGGGATCGGGGACTACGCGCTCGAGTTCACCAGCTCGGTCGAGGCTGACGGCGCGCCCGCGCAGGCCGGCGCGCCCGCGCAGACTGGCCCTCCCGCGCCGGACGCGGCCGGGTCTGTGCCGGCTGCGCCGATGGAGGCCCCCACGCCGGAGGCCCCCACACCGGTCGCCCCCACACCGGCTGCCCCCCCACCGGCCGCGCCCGCGCGACCGTCGGTGCATCCCCCGACCTGGGCGCCTGCGGGCAGCGACGGCGCGCTGACGATCCTCAGCGGGCCCGGAGCCGGCACCACGGTGGCGGTGCTCGGCAGCAGCGCGACGATCGGCCGCGAGCCGGAGTGCGATCTCCAGGTGCTCGACAGCGAGGTCTCGCGCGTCCACGCGAAGGTCACGGTGCGCGACGGCGTGGCCGTGATCGACGATCTGCACTCGTCAAACGGCACGTACGTCGACGGCGAACGGATCATCGAGCGCCACACGCTCGCGCCGGACGATCGGATCCAGATCGGCGAGGCGACGATCGAGCTGACCTCGCCGGTGTTCGCCGGCGAGGCCGCACGCACGCTCCCCCCCCAGGTCTCGGGCGTTCGCGAAATCATCAGCCAATCCCCGAAGCTGCTCACCGCGGAGTCCGGGACGCGCAAGTGGTGGACGCTGGCGGTCGTGCTGATCACGGTCTTCATCCTGCTGCTCGACGTGACGATCGTCGCCGTCGCGCTGCCGACGATCTCCGCGGATCTCAAACCGAGCTTCGCGCAGCTGCAGTGGATCGTCGACGCGTACTCGCTGATGCTGACCTCGGTGCTGCTGACCGCCGGCATGATGGCGGACATCTACGGCCGCAAGCGCGTGCTGACGATCGGGTTGGGCATCTTCACGGCCGCCTCGGTGATCTGCGCGCAAGCCCCGAACGCGACCGTGCTCGACTTCGCGCGCGGCGTGCAGGGCATCGGCGGAGCGATGATGTTCGCCTGCTCGCTGGCGCTGATCGTGCAAGAGTTCCCCGCCGGTGAGCGCGCAGTCGCGTTCGGCCTGTACGGAGCGGTCAGTGGTCTGTCGGTGGCCCTCGGTCCGATCGTCGGCGGCGTGCTCGTGCAGGGCATCGGCTGGCAGGCGATCTTCTACCTGAACGTACCGATCGCGATCGTCGCGTTCGTCGTCCTGCACCGCAAGGTGGTCAACCTGCCCGGGCCGGCCAACGGGATCGACTGGCCCGGCCTGGTCACGTTCTCCGGCGCGATGTTCCTGGCGGCGTTTGCGACGATCCGCGGCAACGAAGAGGGCTGGACGAGCACGCTGATCATCGGCTGCTACGCGGTCTCGATCCTGCTGTTCGCCGCCTTCATCTTGATCGAGCGCAGGCGCAAGCACCCGATGTTCGACCTCAACCTGTTCCGCAACCCGACGTTCGTGGGCTCGTCGGTGTCGGCCTTCACCGCGTGCTTCTCCGTGCTCGCGCTGATCTTCTTCCTGACGACCTGGATGCAGTCGATCCTCGGCTACTCGGCTATCGGGACGGGACTGCGGATGCTCGTGTTCACAGGGGCGGCGCTGCTGTTCGCGCCGCTCGCCGGGCGGATGAGTGGATCGGTCAGCCCCCGGGTCGTGCTCCCGCTCGGCCTCGCGCTGATCGCCGTTGGCGTGTTCTCGATGACCGGCGTCAGCGGAACCTCGACGTGGACGGCGATCCTCCCTGGCCTGCTCCTCACCGGTGTCGGTCTCGGGCTGATCAACCCGACGCTCGCCTCGACGGCCGTGTCGGTCGTCCCTCCGTGGCGAGGCGGGATGGCCTCCGGCATGAACAGCACGTTCCGCGAGGCGGGAACGGCGGCCGGCATCGCCGTCGCCGGAACGCTGCTCCAGCACAAGGTCCACGTCAGCGTTCACAACGCGTTCGCCGGCACGCCGCTGGCGCCGATCTCGAAGACCGCCGCCAATGCGATCGCGACCGGCGGAACGCCCGAGCTCGTGCAGCGAACGCCCGCCGCCTATCGCCTGCACGTCATCGCGACGGCGCACGTGAGCTACGCGAGCGGCCTGCGGACGATCTTCGAGCTCGCGACGATCGTCGCGCTGATCGGCTGCTTCACGGCGCTCGCGCTCGTCCGCAAGCGGCACATGATCTACGGCGGCGAGGGCGGACACTGAGCGCTCGCCAAGGGCTGGCGCGGCGACCGACGGCCGCCCTCACATGAGCCGCCGGACCGCTCGTGACGGACCGCTCGTGATCAGCTGACGAGCACCGCGCCGCGCGCTTCCAGGTCGAATTCCTCGATTCCGGGAATCAGCTCGAGCGCCTGCTCGAGCGTGACACCGTTCTCGTCGAACAGCCCGTCCTGCTCCCATTTGCTCTGATCGAGGCTGATCACCTGCGGGTTGATCGGCCGCGACGGGTCGGGCGGGTTCGGTAGGTGCTTGGCCGCCATGTAGAAGTACCAGACCGCCAGCGCTTGCAGCACCTCGACCTTCTTCTTCGCTCGCTCGACCATCGTCTCGATGTCGAACTCCTCACCAAGCTCGTAGTAGGCGGTGAGAAAAGGCTCGAAGTCCGTCGACTGGACGCCGACGCCCTCGAACTTACGCTGGTCGATCTGGTGCCATTCCTTGAACAGCTCCTGTACCCGCTGTAGCAACGGGACGAACGTGTCGAACACCTCCATCACCTCGCCGAGATCGTCGAGCTGGGTCATCTTGTCGTGCAGGAACAGGAAAGCGAGTGTCGAGAAGTACGCGATGTTGTCGTTCAGGAACTTGCACATCATCACCTGCGGGTTGCCGAAGCACTGGTACTGGTCGCGGTACAGCCACAGTCCCGGCTCGAACAGCTGGCTGAAGAAGAAGTTGTAGAAGTCCAGTCGCTCCTCGATGTCCTCGCCGTCGAGCTCGCGGCACATCAGATCGCCGCCGAAGCTGTTCAGGTAGGCGATGAAGTCCGATCCCGGCGAGTACAGCGGATCGATGAAGCAGGCGGCCTCGCCCGCCAGGCACCAGCGGTCCATCGAGTAGACCTGCGAGGACGCGTAGGAGAAGTCCTCGACCACGAGGAAGTCCTGTACCTCATCGAGGCGGTTCTCGAGCGCCTTGTGCAGCTGGGGCTCGTGCCGGCGAAGCCACTCGAGCATCTTCGGGAACTCGTTGATCTCCTCGAAGGAGTGGAAGCGGGGATCCGCCACGACGCCGATGCTGATCGGGCCGGGCTTCAGTCGGATCAGCCACACCCAGTACCCCTCCCCGACCAGATGCGACGTCGCGTCCTTGCGTACGCCGGGCTCCCAGCCCTGCGCCTTCCACTCCTCATCCTCAGCCCAGTCCTCGTAGTTCATGCCACCCTTCAGCCGGAACCACGCGGCGTTGACGTGGTGACCGGTGTCCGTCTGCAACTCCAGCTTGCGCCGCAGCAGGTTGGAGCGCCCGGTCGCATCGACCACCCAGCGCGCCGCGACCGTCTTCTGCTCTCCCTCGTGGCTGAGCGTCACGACGTGCTCGGACTCGGGTTTCAAGTCCACGTCCTCCACGCGCCAGCCCCTGACCGCATCCGCCCCGCGCGCGAGCGCGCGGTCGAATAGCGCGTTCTCGAACACGCCGCGATCGATCTGGTGGGTGAAAACTCGCTGACCCACGCGGGACTCGCTGCGCGTGGGCGGCGTCGAGAACTCGACGCGGCGGGTGATGTCGCTGTTGTCACCAGCCGGCAGGAAGAACCGCAAGCCGAGCTTGCGGATGTGCTGCTCGTCGAGATGGTCGGCCATGCCGACCTTGTTGCGGTAGTAGTAGGCGCCGACCTCGACGCTCGACTCGCCGACCTTGAACGCGGACTCAGGCGGTGGCTCCGCTCGCTTGTCGGTCACCAGCACCTTCGTCTCCGGCCGCGCCAGCATCAGCTGGTTGGCCAGCGCCAGCCCGGCCAGCCCGCCCCCGAGAATTGCCACGTCATATCGGTCCTGAGGTACGCGGACCGCCTTCATCGACGGCACCGAGGCCGTACGCTCGTTCATGCTGCCTCCTTAGACGGTGATGAAAGCGCGCGATCACACTGCGGCACGATCACGTCGCGAGAACGCCCAGCACCTCCTCGCCCAGCGCCGCACCGGTGCCGGATCCGACGACCCGACCCTCTGGATCGACGACCACGGCCGCGGCCTCAGTTTCGACGTCGCTGACACCGTACTCGTCGACGACCGAGCCTGGCCAGTCCATCAGCATGATGACGTCTTTGGCGGCATCCGGGCCTGGATCTTTGCCGGCCGCCCGGAGGTCGGCTTCCTGGCTCTTGACGGCCTGCTCGAAGGCCTTCTTCAGCTGGCTCTTGACGAGAATCCGGGCCGCGCGGGGGGCACCGCGCAAATCGGAGACACCGATGATCGTCACTTCGTCGGGGCCGAAAGTCTGGCGGATCTTGCTGATCCCCTGCTCGATCTGCTCGGCACTGTCGCGGCCGCCGAACACGACCACGACGCGCTGGCCACGGTAGTCGCTCAGCGAGACAGAGTGCCCTTGGATGTGGTCGAGGGTGAAGTCAGGGGCGACGGCGGGGAGCTGATCGATTGGCACTTGCGTACCTCCGGTTCTGTTCGGTTGTTTGACTGCTGCTCAGAAGTTGTAAGTCATTGTCCTGGCGCTGTGCCGTTCCTCGAGCGCCATCATTGCACCGACGATCGGGCCGCGCACGCCTCCGGCTCGGGTTAGGCGCTTGCCAGCTGCGCACCCTGCGCCTCGAGGTCGAACTCCTCCACCCCGGGGAGCAGCTCGAGCGCTTCGGCGAGCGTCATCCCGTCGTCGTCGAACAGGCCTTCCTCCTCCCACTTACCCGTGTCCAGGCTGATCGCGAGCGCGTTGATCGGGCGGGTCGGGTCCGGCGGCTCGGGCAGCTGCCTGGCGGCGAGGTGGAAGATGTAGACAGCCATCGCCTTCAGTAGCTTGATGTTCTCGAGCGCCCGCTGGCGGAAATCCTCGCCGCTGAATGGGACCGTCAGGTCGCGCTGGCGTCCGACCATCGCCTCGAATTTCTGTGTGAACAGCGATACGCCCTCGAACTTGCGCTGGTCGATCTGATGCCATTCGCGACAGAACTGCTGAATCCGTTCGAGCAGCGGGATGATCGTCTCGAACTGGTCGACCACCAGCCCCAGCTCGTCTAGGTCGGTCATCTTGTCGTGCAGGAACAGGAACGCCAGCGTGCTGAAGTAAGCCGTATTGTCGTACAGCAGCTTGCCCAGCATCACCTGTGGGTTGCCGAAGAACTGGTACTGGTCGCGGTACAGCGTCGCCGTCGGTTCGAACAACTTGAAGAAGAAGAAGTTGTAGAATTCGGCCCGCTCCTCGACGTCTTCACCATCGAGCTCGCGCTTGATCAGGTCGGCGCTGAACGTGTTCGTGTAGGCGATGAAGTCCGAGCCCGGCGAGTAGAACGCGTCCACGAACCCGGCGGCCTCTCCGACCAGCGTCCAGCGGTCGTTCGAGAAGACTTCCGTCGAGGCATAGGAAAAGTCCTCGATCACGAGGAAGTCCAGCACCTCGTCGCGACGGGCCTCGATCGCGGCGCCCAGCTGGGGCTCGTGCTCTTTGAACCACTCGAGCAGGCTGTCGAAGGTATTGATCCGATCGAATGGGTGAAAGCGCGGGTCCGTACACACGCCGATGCTGTGGGCGCCCGAGCCGAGCGGGATCAGCCATACCCAGTAGCCGGCGTCGACCAGGTGGACGGTGGCGAGCGCCCTGAAACCACGCTCGTCCACGCGGTCGATCCACTCCTGGTCCTCGCTCAGCGACTCGATGTCGAAGCCGTTGGCGAGCCGGAACCAGGCGGCGTCGATGTGGTGGCCGGTCTCCGCCTGCAGCTCCAGCTTACGGCGCAGGATGTTGGCGCGCCCGCTGGCGTCGACGACCCATCGCGCGGTGACCTCGGTTTCCGCTCCGCTGTCGTGTTCCAGCGTGAGCTTGTGATTCTCCGGGCCCAGCTCGACGTTGTTCACGCGCAGTCCGCGGAATGCGTCCGCGCCGAGTTTGACCGCGCGGTTGAAGGCCTCGTTCTCGAAGCGCCCGCGGTCGATCTGGTGGTTCCAGTACTGGTCGGGCGTGACGTACTCGACACGGCGGGAGATGTCGCTGTTATCGCCGGCCGGGAAGAAGTAGCGCAATCCCCCCTTGCGCAGATGCTCCTGCTCGAGGTGGTCGGCCATCCCGCACTTCTCGCGGAAGAAGTACGCGCCGACCTCGACGGTTGACTCGCCGACCTTGAACGCCGCGTCGGGCGCCGGCTCGGCGCGCTTCTCGGCGACGAGGATCGAGGTCTCCGGTCGCAGGCGCTTCATGTGCAGCGCGAACGTCAGCCCGGCCAGACCGCCGCCGAGTACCGCCACGTCGTAGTGCGGTTCGGGGCTGCGGATCGACTTGAGCTCGAACTGCGATGCCGAGCGAGCGTCCATTGCGTCTCCTTATCTCAGATTGGGTAGGTCGGCGCTATCGGCCCCGAGCGGGGGAACGCTTTGTCCGGGTCGGCCTCGGTCACCGCCCGCATCTTCTTGCATGGCCGTTCCGGCGTCAAGGGCGCGCGCGGCGGAGAGGGCGGCTGTGTGCCGATCGCAGAGGCTAGCCGCGCGGCACCACCGGGAGCACGATGTGCGAGGCGTGGTCGGCGTCGTGAAGCACGCGCTGCGTCGCCGAGCGCAGGTCGTCCGGCCCGTCCTCGCCAAGCGCACGCCCGGTGTTCGGATTGCGGTCGAAGCGCGGGAACGAGCTGCTCGTCACGGCCAGGCGAATGCGATGGCCGGCGAGGAACAGGTTGCTCGTCGCGACCAGGTCGATCGTGTACCGGTAGACGCGATCGGGCTCGAGCGCGACCGCTCGCTCATACCCCTCGCGGTAGCGGGCACGGATGATCCCCTCGGCGAGGATCCTCGAGAGCCCGTCGGGAGCCACGTCGGAGAGCTTGGCGACGAAGTCGGTGTCGGGTGCGCTCGTCGCCGCGTACAGCACGACCGTCAGCGGTCCGGTCACCTCGACCGCTCGCTCGAGCGCGGCTGAGGTGTACACCAGCACGTCATCGCGCTGCTCGACGCGGCGCTGGTCCATCGGGCCAGAGTTGGTGCGCATAAACGCCCCCGGAAGCGATGTCGGTCCGCCGAGAGTCGGCACCGGGTCGGTCGGGTCGTATACGTAGCTGTCGAGCGGCTCGACCTCGGGGGCTTGGGCGGACAGCGCTCCTCCGGCGCGCGCGGCGTCGCCCGCGGAGTGCAGGAACCAGCGCTGTGCGGTGGCACGCTGCAGCGGCCAGTCCGGCTCGTCGCGCCACGCGTTCTCGCCCATCACGAAGATCCGCACCGGCCGGCTCGGGTCGAGCGCGGCCTGCTCGTCGCGCTGTGCGCCGAGGTGCTCGCGCAGGAAGGCCAGCTGGATGCGCGTGAGGTCGATCTGATCCGCGCCGTCGAACGCCGGGAAGCTGTGGTCGGGGTACGCGCCGTAGGTGCTTCCGTGCGCCCACGGTCCGACCAGCAGCCGGGTTTGCGCCCGCGCGCGCTCGCCGGCGGCGTCCGCGCGCATGCGTGAGAAGTTCTCGAGCGTGCCGCCGAGGAAGATGTCGTACCAGCCGCCGATGTTGAACGCCGGCACCGAGACCTCGCCGTAGCCGGAGTCGATCGACAGCGCCCGCCAGTAGTCATCGAGCGACGGATGCTCGAGCCACTCGCGGTAGAAGTGCCCGCTCGGGCTGTCGTCGATCAGCGGGGCGTTCGTCAGCGGTAGGTGCGCGTACTGCTCCTCCAGCCGCTTGCGCTTGCCGCGGCCGGCCATGATCTGCACCCAGAAGAGGTTGAACCCAAGCTGGAACGCGCCGCCCTGGTAGACCCAGCCGTCGAAGTAGTTGCTGCCGACGACGACCGGCGCGATCGCGCGCAGATGCGGCGGCCGTGCGGCTGCCGCCAGCCACTGCGTGGCGGCGGCGTAGGAGCGGCCGGCCATCGCCACGGACCCGTCGCACCACGCCTGATCGGCGATCCACTCGACCGAGTCGTAGCCGTCGGCGCCCTCCGCGCGGAACGGGTAGAAGTCGCCGTCTGAGCCGTGCTGGCCACGCACGTCCATGCACACGAGCGCGATCCCAGCCTCGACCGTGCGCTCGGGGTCGATGATCGACGGCGGCGTCGGCCCGAACGTGCGGTCATACGGCGTGCGACCGAGCACCGCCGGCACCCTCGCGTCGCCCTCGGGACGGTACACGTCGGCACGCAGCAGCACGCCGTCGCGCATCGGGACGGCGGCGTTGCGTTCGACGATCATGGCGCCCGCTAGGCTGCGCCGCCGAGCAGGGACCCCAGCAGCTCGACGGGGTCGCCCAGGCCCTCGATCGCCGCCGCGGCCTGGGCTCCGGAGAGCAGGCAGCGGATGCTGCCGGTGCCGGGGTGCGTCCAGTGCCCGGCCAGGAACAGGCCCTCGATCGGCGTGCGGTAGTCGAGCCGCTTGGGAACCGTCTGGTCCGGCGTGTTCTCCCAGCCGTACGCCGCGCCCTGGTCGGCCAGCGTGTATCGCTGGAAGGTCGCCGGGGTCGCGCTGTCGGCGAACGTGATCGCGTCGCGATAGCCGGGCAGTGTGCGCTCGGCGGCCTCGAGCATCATCTCGGTGTAGCGGGGCTTGGCCTGCTCCCACGGCTCGCCGATGTCGTAGGCCATCAGGCTGCTGAAGATGATCACGTGCTCGCCCTCCGGCGCGAGCGAGGGGTCGTGCATCGTCGGCACGCTGAACCACGTCCCTCCGATCGCGCCGTCGAGCACCCCGTCATAGATCGCGTCGTAGTCGCGGTCGGGGTACACGAAGTGCTCGTGGGAGAGACCGTGTGCAGCCGGGTCGAGCTTGGCCGCGGAGAACAACAGAAAGGCCGAGATCGAGGGTCTCATTTTGCCCAGCCGGCGGATGAAGCGATCGGGCAGCGCGTCTGCCGGCAGCAGCCGCTCGAACGTCTGGCGAGCGTCGGCGTTGGACACGACGATCTCCGTCGCGATGTCATCCGTGCCGTCGAGCTGGACCCCGGCGACGCGTCCATCGGCGAGCTTGATCGCAGTCGCGCTCGTCGCGAGCACGAGCTCGCCGCCGTTCTGCTCGATGCACCGTGCTAGTGCGTCGGCGAGGCTCTGGAAGCTGCCGCGCACGTACAGCGGGCCGGGGTCGAGCAGCGCCATCCAGGCGCCGCTGTAGGCCATGAACGACGTGCGTCCGGGTGGCAGCCCGAGGTACGGCCACTGGGCGCTGCAGACTGCGCGCGCACGCGGGTCCTGGATGTACTCGTCGAGCACGTCCGTGAGCGTCGCGCGGCGGTACTTGAACAGCATCGGCAGTTGGGCCTTGATCGCGTCGAGATCCGCGAGTGCCACACGCGGCGGCGGTGCCTGGGACTCGCGCGTGGTCTGCGCGCACGTCTCGATGAAGCGCGTGACGCCGTCGGCTTCGTGCGGAAACTGCTCGGCGAGGTAGCTCTTCAGCGCCTCGACCCCGACCGGGAGCATGAAGCGCTCGCCGTCGACGTCGACGCCGAAGGACTCCTCTGCGCGCAGCAGCTCGACCTGCTCGTCGATCCCGAGCGCCGCCAGGTACAGGCTCAGGAACTCGACGTTGAAGCCCTGTGCGGTGACGTGGATCGCCGGGTCGAAGGTGTACGGCCCGCGGCGGAACGCGAGCGCGTTACCACCCGGCCCGTCCTGGCGCTCGACGACGAGCACCTTGCGTCCGGACTTGGCGAGGCATGCGCCGGCCGACAGCCCACCGAGCCCGGCGCCGATCACGACGGCGTCGAACTGCTCGCCGCTCGGCGCCGTCATCAAGCGCCGGCGCGCTCGAGGAACTTCGCGAGCTTCTTGGGCGAGTCGGCGGCGAACGTCTCGGCTTCCGGCTCGATCTGGCGCACCAGGCCGCTCAGCGTGCGTCCCGAGCCGAGCTCGAGAAACGACGTCACCCCGGCGTCGAGCAACGTGCGCACGCAGTCGACCCACAGCACCGGGCTGGCGATCTGGGCGATCAGCGCCTCACGCACGCCGTCCGCGCTGTCGACCGCCTGGGCGGACGCGTTCGAGACCAGCGGCGGGTTGGGGTTCTGCCAGTCGAGCCCCTGCATCGTCTCAGCCAGCGCGCTCTGCACCGGCTTCATCAGCTCGCTGTGGAACGCCGCGCCCACCTGCAGCCGGATCGCGCGTTCGGCGCCCGCCGCCTCGGCGAGCTCGAGCAGCTTGACGACCGCGTCCTGCTCGCCCGAGACGACGATCTGCGTTGGCGTGTTGAGGTTCGCGGGGGCGACCGAGCCGGCCGCCGACGCGGTCTGGCACAGCTCGCTTACCTGCTCGGCTGGAAGCCCGATGATCGCCCCCATCGCGCCGGGGCGCTGGGACTGGATCTCGGCCATGCGCCGGCCGCGTTCGGACACCAGCGTCACCCCGGCGGTCGGGCTCAGGCAGCCGGCGGCGACCGCCGCGGTGTACTCACCGAGGCTGTGCCCGGCGACGAAGTCCGGCTTCAGCCCTGCCTCGCGCGCCAGTTCGGTCATCGCCATCGAGACCGCGAACAGCGCCGGCTGTGCGACCTCGGTGCGCGTCAGCTCCTCGATCGGCCCCGCGAGGCACAGCTCGCGGATCTCCAGCCCGGAGGCCTCGCGCGCGGCGTCGAAGAAACCGTCCATCACCTCGGGGCGCGCCTCGAGTGCGTCGGCGCCCATACCCACGCGCTGTGAGCCCTGCCCCGGATACAGAAATGCGGTCTTGCTCATCGCGAGTGCGCGATCCTATCCGCGGCCCGGGGGTGGGTCAAGGCGATCTTCGGCATAGACTCGGGACGATGGCCGTGTACGTCGACGATGCCCACATCCCGCACGCCGGTCGGCGCTGGTCGCACATGGTCGGCGAGAGCGCCGAGGAGCTGCACCGCGCCGCCGAGGCGCTCGGCCTGCGGCGCGAGTGGGTTCAGGACCGCGGACGTACGCTGCACTACGACCTGCCCGAGGAGTGGCGCCAGCGGGCGATCGAGGAGCATGTCGCGACGCCGATCAGCTGGCGCGAGCTCGTCCGCGGGCGCCATCGCATGGCCGCCGGGCGGCGGGGTTTCGCCCGTCGGTGCGCCGGCGATACCGACGCACCGCATGAGGTGTCGCGGCCGACCTTGACATCCGTCTGCGCACTGGACGAGAATCGCGCAACCACAACGCTGAGGAGCTAAGTCATCAGACTCACAGATCGTGTCGCGCTGGTAACCGGAGGCTCACGCGGGATCGGTAGGTCGATCGCCGAAGAGCTCGCCGCCGACGGTGCCGCCGTCGCCGTCAACTACCGCTCCGGCGAGGCGCAGGCCCAGGAGGTCGTTGAGGCGATCAGCCAGGCGGGGGGGAAGGCCGTGGCGGTCGGCGGCGATGTATCGGACTATCGACAGGCCGAGGCGGCCGTGAAGCAAACGGTCGCGCAGCTGGGGGCGATCCACGTGCTCGTCAACAACGCCGGCATCGCCAAAGACGCGCTGATCTACAACATGGATCCGGACGAATGGCTCGACGTGATGAAGGTCAACTTCGGCGGCACGTTCAACTGCACCAAGGCGTCGCTCGAGCCGTTCATGTCCCAGCGCGACGGAGCGATCGTCAACATCTCCTCGGTGATGGGCGAGCGTGGATGGACCGGCGAGTCCAACTACGCAGCCTCGAAGGGCGCGATCAACGCGTTCACGCGCTGCTGCGCGGTCGAGTTCGCGCGCTTCGGCATCCGCGTCAACGCTGTGCTCCCTGGCTTCGCGCCGACGGACATGGTCTCCGGCCTGATGGACAAGGATGGCGGCAAGGGGATCATCAAGCAGATCCCCCAGAAGCGATTTGCGACGGTCGACGAGGTCGCGCGAACGGCCGTGTTCCTCGCCGGTCCCGACGCGAGCCACATGACTGGCGCACTGCTGACGGTCGACGGTGGCGTATCCGCTCAGGTTGGTATCGGCAAGCCGCTCTGACGGATCCGCGGGCACGCTCGCGCAGGCCTGGCCTCCGCGTCCCGCGCGGCTCATCTAGTATCGCGACAAACCAGCGACACAGGAGGGCGGACATGGCAGATGTCGACAGTGCGGTAAAGGAAGCGGTAGTCGAGGCGCTGGCGCTTGATGACGACGAGGTGACGGCTGACGCAACCCTGATGGAGGACCTCGGCGCCGAGTCGATCGACCTGCTCGACATCCTGTTCAGGATCGAGAAGAGCACCGGCGTCAAGATCGAGGCATCGGACCTCGGTGACTACATCCAGGGCGGGATCTCCGACGACGAGTTCTCTGACGAGAACCAGATCATCAGCGAGACCGGCGCCGCACAGCTCCATAAGGTGATGCCCCAGACCGATCCGGGCGACCTCGCGGGCAAGCTGAAGGCGGATGAGGTCATGACGCTGTTCACCGTCCAGAACCTCGTGGAGATGGTGAAGTCCCGTGCCTGACAGAGCGTCCCGTGCCTGACGGAGCGCGGGGAGCGCAGTGCGCTTTCACCTGATCGATCGCGTCGACTCGTTCGAGCCGTCCAAATCGGTGACGGCGCGGAAGGTCACGTCGCTCAGCGAGGAATACTGGGAAGAGGACGACGGCCGGCTCGTGATGCCGCCGCCGTTCGTGCTCGAGGCGCTGTGCCAGGCGGCGACTTGGCTGATCATGATCTCCACCGAGCGCGCCAAGCGCGCGGCGCTGCTGTCGATCGGCTCGGTCGAGTGGCTGGGCGACATCCGTCCGGGAGACGTCCTCGAGATGGTCGGCGAGGTCGGCTCGTTCGGCGGCGAGACGGCCGTCGTCTCCGGCCATGTGACCGTCGACGGGCACAAGGTGCTGGAGGCGCAGGACATCATGTGCGCGCTGATCGACGCGGACACGCTGGCCGATCTCGAGGACACGAAGCGGCTGCAGGACATGCTGACGCGAGCCGAGGCTGACTGATGACACGCGTAGCGATCACCGGGATCGGCGCGGTTACCCCCGTCGGGCGGGACGCTCCGAGCACTTGGGAGGCGTTGAAGGCCGGGCGCAGCGGCGTCGGGCAGATCACGACCTTCGATGCCACCACCTACCCGGTGCGGATCGCCGGCATGGTCGATGACTTCGATCCCGACCAGCTCCCCGATCGTCACCTGATGCGCCGCCTGCACCGCGGCGCGGCGTTCGGCCTTGCGGCGGGCGTCGAGGCGGTGCGCGACGCGGCGATCCCCGACGGCACCTACGACGCCTACGAGTGCGGCGTTTCGATGGGCGGAAGCGTGGCCCGTCCGGAGCTGCAGGAGTTCTCTGACATCTTCTACACGCGCGGGCAGAGCGACGGCCATGTCCTGTACCGCTCGCCACCGTCGCGGACGTTGGTCATCAGCCAGAACGTCGCCGGCGCCGAGCTGGCGAGCTTCGCCGGCGCCCAGGGGCCGATGATCGGCATCAGCACCGCATGCACCGCCTCCAGCCACGCGATCGGCGAGGCGTTTCGTTGCATCCAGGACGGCGATGCGAAGATGATGCTCGCGGGCGGCTACGACGCGCTCACGAGTTGGGTCGACGTGCTCGGCTTCACGCTGCTGGGGGCGCTGACGAAGGACTACAACGACGATCCCGAGCACGCATCGCGCCCGTTCGATCGCGACCGAACGGGCTTCGTGCTGGGCGAGGGGGGTGTCGTGATGGTGCTCGAGGACCTCGACTCGGCGCGCGCGCGCGGCGCCGAGATCCACGCCGAGATCGCCGGCTATGGCTCGAGCCTGAACGCCTACCGGATGACCGACCCGCCGCCCGACGGGGGCGGCGCGGTGATCGCGATGTCGCGTGCGCTGCGCGACTCCGGATTCGCGGCAGAGGACGTCGACTACGTCGTCGCGCACGGCACCGGCACCCCGGCCGGCGACATCTCCGAGACGGTCGCGATCAAGGGCGCGCTCGGCGATCACGCCAAGCGGCTGGTCGTCACCTCACCGAAGTCGATGACCGGGCACACGACCTGCGCGGCCGGTGCGCTGAACCTGCTCGCGGCGCTGGGCGCGATTCGTGACAACGTCGTCTCGCCGACGACCAACCTCGACAATCCCGATCCTGAGCTGGATCTGGACTACGTCCCGAAGGTGGCGCGCGAGCTGGAGGTCAACGTCGCGATGACGAACGCGTTCGCGTTCGGCGGCACGAACGGCGCGATGGTCGTATGCGAACCAGAGCTGCGTGACGCACGATGAGCCGCTGGAGCACGCTCGATCGGATCGTCAGCGTCGAGCCGGGCGAGACCGCCACGGCGCTGCGCAACGTGCCGAACACGCTCGCGATCTTCGACACCCATTTTCCGCGCTTCCCGGTGCTTCCGGGAGTGCTGATGCTGGGTAGCCTTGGCGCGCTGGCGGCGGTGCTGCTGGAGGCTGACACGGACCGCCGATGGCGGCTGTCAGGGGCCGAGCGCGTCGCGTTTCGCCACTTCGTCCAGCCCGGCGATCAGCTCGAGCTGACCGTCAAGCTCGCGCAGCGCAGCGACACCGAGGCGCTGCTCAGCGGCGAGGTGTCCGTCGACGGGCGCGTCGTCGTGCGCGCTCGCAAGCTGCACGCGGTGCCGCGATGAGTGCTGAGCCGCGCCGTGTCGCTGTGACCGGCATCGGCCTGCTCACCCCGCTCGGGGTCGGAGTGCACGACACGTGGCAGGGGCTGATCGACGGTCGCAGTGCGGTCGGGTCGATCAGCGAGTACGACGCGTCCTCGCTTCGTACGCAGCTCGGCGCGGAGATCCGCGAGCTCGAGCCGAAGCAGTTCGTCAACCGGCGCGCGCTGCGCACGATGACGCGCTACGACATGCTCGGGATGGTCGCCGCAGAGCTCGCGATGCGCGACAGCGGCGTCGAGCTGGTCGAGGGCGACCCCGACGGAAGGGCCGCGCTGTACACCGCCGGCGGCAAGGAGATCTCCAAGCCCGAGCACTTCGAGGAGGTCGCTGTCGCGGTGCGCGGCCCGGGAGGCCTGGTCGACATGCGCAAGTTCGGCACGGCTGCCCCGTCGAGCGTGCACCCACTGTTCTTCATCGAGGGCATCCAGGGTGCCTCCCTGTTCTACATCTCCGAGGCCTACGCGCTGCGCGGACCCAATACGTACCTGTCGGGGACCGCCGAGTCGGGGCTGACCGCGATCGCCCGCGGCTTCGGTGCAATCCGCCGCGGCGACGCCGACGTCGCGCTCGCCGGAGGCGCCGACGCGCCGGTCTGCTGGTGGAACATGGCGAAGATCGACTCCGTCGGCTTGACGACCCGCAGCAACGAGCTCGGCGCGGGCGCGTGCCGTCCCTACGACAGCGAGCGCGACGGGACCGTGATGGGCGAGGGCGGAGCGTTCGTCGTGCTCGAGGAGCTGGACGCGGCCAAGAGCCGTGGCGCGCGCATCTACGCGGAGCTGAGTGGCTCCGGCTCAGCGACCGACGTGGAGCGGCTTGTGACGCCCGAGCGCGAGGGCCACGCGCTCGCCCACGCGATCGGCGCGGCAGTGCGTGCCGGCGGCGATCAGCCCGCTGAGATCGACTACGTGGCCAGCCACGGCAGCGGCACGCGACGCGGCGACGCGAGCGAGGGTCAGGCGCTGCGCGCGGTGTTCGGCGCGGCCGGCAGCGGCGCCCCGCTCGTCTCCAGCGTGAAGCCCGCGACCGGGCATCTCGGCGCCGGCGCCGGTGCGCTGAACCTCGCCGTGGCCGCGCTGGCCGTGCATCACCAGCAGGCGCCGCCGACGCTCAACCTGAGTAGCCCCGACCCGGCATGTGGTGGGATCGAGTCGATCGTCGGCGAGGCGCGCAGCGCGCCGATCCGCAAGGCGCTCGCGCTGGCCCGTGGTTTGGAGGGGCAGAACGTCGCGCTGGCCGTGCGAGCGCCCTGATGCGCGCCGTGATCGCCGGGGCAGGTGTCGCGGGGCTGACGAGCGCGATCGCCCTGCGCCGGCGCGGGATCGAGACTGTGATCTTCGAGCGGGCCGGCTCCGCGCAGGAGATCCAGGTCGGCGGCTGCATCCACATGTGGCACAACGGTATGCGTGGGCTGCAGCGGATCGAGGTGGGCGAGCGGCTGCTGGAGATGGCCGGTCCCGCGGCGGTCGTTCAGCGTGCCGAGTTCCGCACCACGGGCGGCCGGCTGATGTACGGCTGGTCGGTGAGCGACATCGAGCGCCAGATCGGCTCGCCGACATTCGGCGTGCGTCGACCCGACCTGCACAGGGTGCTGCTCGACGCGGTCGATGACGGGCTCGTGCAGTTCGGCGAGACGTGCGTCGGCTTCGAGCAGGATCGAGACGGCGTGCTGGTGCGCTTCGCCGGCGGTCGCGAGGAGCGGGCTGACGTGCTGATCGCGGCCGACGGGCTGCGCTCGACGCTGCGTTCCGCGCTGCCCGGAGCGACCGCGCCGCGCTATGCCGGGTACGTGAGCTGGCAGGCGATCGCGCGCGTCGAGGCCGATGTCGTGCCCGTCGGCTTGTTCCGCGTAGTCTGGGGTCGCGGAGCGCGCTTCCTGTTCTACCGGATCGGGCCTGAGGAGGTCTACTGGGAGGGGACGTTCGCCGCCGAGGCCGGCGGCGGGGAGGCCGAGGGGCAACGCAAGGCCGCCGTGCTCGAGCGCTTCCGTGGCTGGCCGACTCCGGTCGAGACGATCGTCCAGGCGACCGATCAGACGGCGATCGGTCGGGCCGATATGTATGACCGGCCGCCGACCAAGCAGTGGGGCGAGGGCCGTGTGACGCTGGTCGGCGACGCCGCTCACGCGATGACCAACGCCCTCGGGCAGGGCGCCAACCAGGCGATCGAGGATTCGGTCGTGCTCGCGCGCTGCCTGGCCGAGCAGTCCGACGCGAGCGCCGGCGTGCGCGCCTACGAGGCCGAGCGGATCCCCCGGGCGGGCAAATTCGCGTCGATGTCCTGGTCGCTCGCGCGCGCCAGCCGGCTGCACAATGCGGCCGCGTGCGGGCTGCGCAACGGCATGCTCACCGCAGGCTTTCGGATCGGCTTCGCGCGCCAGCACCCGAAGGAAATGGACTACCCGTTTTGAGCGCAGGACCGCCGTGGCCGACGATCGGGCACTGATCGTCGGAGCTGTGAGCAGGAGGGAGCTTGATAGGCTCGCGCAGATGGACGGCTTCGTGGCCGAGAAGCTGGCGAGAAGGGCGAGTGCTGGATGACCTCTCCATGCACGCTACAGGTGATCTCTGGACCGGCCGCCGGGCAGGAGTTCGAGGTCGACCGCGAGCTGATCATCGGTCGTCGGGACGCCGATCTGGCGATCGCCGACGACGAGCTCTCTCGGCGACACGCGGCCGTCCGTCCGGCCGATCCGGGCGTCGTCGTCGAGGACCTGGGTTCACTCAACGGCACGTTCGTCGCAGGCGAGCGGATACGCGGCGCCGTCACGTTGACCGCGGAGGCGACAGTCCGCGTCGGGCGCTCGGAGATGACGCTGCACTTTGCGGCTGTCGAACCGCCGCAGCCAGAGCCAGAGCCAGAGGCGCAGGGGGCAGGCGAAGCTGGACGTACGCGTTTGGCCTCGACGCTGCCGCCTCAACCCGATGCGCCCGCGCCGCCGGCTGCCGCCTCGGAGCCGCAGCCGATCCCCCAGCCCGAGGTAACGCGTGTACGCGCGATCCCGCAGCCCGAGGTGACGCGTGTGCGACCGGTTCCCGACGCGGAGCCGCCGCCTACCGAATCGCCGCCAGCGATCCCGCCGCCGCAGGTGACGCGCGTGCGGGCGGTTCCGCAGGCGACGGACGCCACGCCGCCGGCTGCTCCACAGGCGCCGGGCGGGATCCCCGAGCCGGCGGTAACGCGCGTGCGCGCGGTCGTCCCGCCGGACGCGTCCGGCGATCAGGAGCGCCAGCCCAAGCGCCCGGGCCCGCTGAAGCGCCTGCTCGCCCGCCTGCGCGGCAAGGGCAAGCGATGAGCTCGATAGACGGCCTGTTCGCGAACAACGGGGAGTTCGCGGCGTCGACGCCGGATCTGCAGATGGACGCCCGTCCGACCCTGCGGATCGCGGTTGTGACGTGCATGGACGCGCGCGTGAACGTGGTCGCGGCGCTCGGGCTGCGCGACGGCGAGGCGCACATCCTGCGCAACGCGGGCGGCGTGATCACCGACGATGTGATCCGCTCGCTGGCGATCTCCCAGCGCCGGCTTGGTACGCGCGAGGTGATGCTGATCCACCACACCCGCTGCGGCATGCAGACGCTGACCGACGATGAGTTTCGCGCGGAGCTGCAGCAGGCGACGGGTATGGCGCCGGCGTTCGCGATCGAGTCGTTCACGGACCTCGAGGCGGACGTGCGTCAGTCAATCCTGCGCGTGCGCCGATCTCCTTTCCTGGAGCATCGCGACGGCGTTCGTGGCTTCGTGTACGACGTCGACAGCCACGATCTGCGCGAGGTCGTGGTCGACGATGCCGGCTAACTTGACTCGCAGAGCGCCGGTAACTACGCTGCACGGCGGGCGGCTGCTGAGGCGCGAATTCGGCGACCGATCAGAGATCGGCCAGCGCGCCGCCAAGCCATCCGATATCGAGAAGAAGGAGACGTAAATGACCCCTGAGCAGGCGGCCGTCGATGTTCCGGCGCACGTGGTCGAGTACCTGTCGTCCCAGAACACGCTCACGCTGGCGACCGCGTCTCCGAACGGGGTTCCGCATGCCAGCACGTTCCTGTTCGTGAACGACGGTCCGACGCTGTACTTCTGGACGCGTCCGGGAACGACGACGGCGAAGCACCTGGACCAGAACCCGGTGGTGTCGTTCGCGATCGACGAGTACGCGGAAGACCTGACGCAGACGCGCGGCGTACAGGGCTCGGGGGAGTGCGGCGTGGTGTTGAACGGCGAAACGATCGCCAAGGTCGCGGACCTGTTCGGCCAGCGCTTCCCGGGGCTCTCGCCGGGAACGACGATGTCGATCTCGTTCTTTCGGATCGTGCCGACGGAACTGCAGTTCATCGACAACACGGACAAGGGTGGCAAGAGCGAGGACGGCACGTTCGGCGCGGACTTCAGCCGCGAGCGTGCGTACAGCGTGTTCAGCGACCTGCCGATGCAGCGGATCGACAGCATCGCCGGCGAGCTGCAGACGGTCAAAGTCGACGCGGACGAGATCATCGTGCGCCAGGGCGGGCCGGCGGACAAGTTCTTCATCATCGTCGACGGCGCGGTGGACATCGAGCAGCAGGACGACACGGGTTTCAAGAAGGTCAGCTCGCTCGGCCGCGGGCACTTCTTCGGCGAGGTGGCGATCATGCGCGGCACGCCGCGCGCGGCGACCGTGCGCGCGACCGAGCCGACGACCCTGATCGCCGTCGACCGTGACGTGTTCCGCGACCTGGTCGCGCAGTCGCTGGGTATGACGGCGGACTTCGATCAGGTGGTCCGCGCCCGGCTGCGCGCGCTGAACGAGGACGCGTAGTTGTCCGAGGGCGCCACCGAACAGGCGAGTCCTTCACTGGGCTTCGCCAGCGAGGACTTCCGCGGCGCGCTGGCGGCGTTCGCGACGGGCGTGACGATCGTGACGACCCGTGGCGAGGAGCACCCGTACGGGATGACCGCAAACGCGTTCTCGTCGGTGTCGCTGGACCCGCCGCTGGTGCTGGTGTGCGTCAAGTCGTTCTCGGAGGGCGGCGACTACATCCGCGAAAACGGCGTGTTCGCGGTCAACATTCTGGCCGCCGAGCAGGAGCCGCTGTCGCGCTACTTCGCCTCGAAGGACCGCCCGCGCGGACGTGACGCGTTCAGCGACATCGCGCACAAGACCGCGGCGAGCGGCTCACCGGTCCTGGACGGGGCGGTCGGCTACCTGGACTGCTCGCTGGCCGCCAGCCACGAGGCGGGCGACCACGTGATCTTCATCGGCGAGGTGCTGGCGCTCGACTTCAGCCATGAGGTGCCGCCGCTGCTGTTCCACGCCGGCGGCTACCGCTTCCTCAAAGACGGCTGAGCTCAGCCGCTGGGCGGCACGTAGTCGAGGAACATCCAGCCGATGTCGGGCACGCGCTCGTGCGCTTCGGCGAGCGTGAGCGCGGGCTGTGAGAGCGCGCCGTCAGCCTCCCAGTCCTGTGGGCGCAGGCTGATTGTGTAGGGGTTGACGGCGAGGTCCTCTGACGGCGGCTCGGGCAGCGCGGCGGCTGCCTTGAAGAACATCGCGACGGCGATCGCCTCGGCCTCGCTGACCTGCTGGCTGAGCTTGGCGAGCAGGCTGTCGTCGTCATCGAACTGCTCGGAGACGGCATTGAGGTTGGCGCGAACGGCGGCGACCACGCCGACCTTGTGGAAGTCGTCCTGCCAGTCGCGCACCTCGAGCTGGTGCCATTCGCGCAGCATGGCGTGCATGTTGATGTTCAGGCGGAACGCGCGGTCGATGTCGGCGTCGGCCTCGCGCATCAGCTCGAGGTCCGTCAACCGGCCGCTGATCATCGGCAGCACGACCCCGCAGGCGCTCATGTAGGCGTCCCAGCCGAACTTCGCGGAGGCGACCCAGGGGTTGGCGAACACCGGGTAGAAATCTTCGGTGCGGGCGAGGACGTGCGCGAACGTCCGCTGGTAGAGGTCGCCGTAGTAGTCGACGTGCTCGTCGATCGCCTGCCCGTCGAGGTCGCGCTCGATCGCGCCGGCGGCGATCGTGTTGGACAGCGCGATCATGTCCGAGCCGGGTGAGAGGAACGGATCGGCGAACGCGGCGGCCTCGCCGACGAGCGCCCAGCGGTCGGTAGAGATCATGCGCTCGACGCCGTAGGCGAAGTCCTGCACGCGCAGGAAGTCCTGGATATCGCCGGTCCGTGGGCGGATGGCGGCGGCCAGCTGCGGCTCGTGCCGGTCGAGCCAGTCGAGGAAGGCGTCGAGCTCGCCGATCTCCTCGAATGGATGAAAGCGCGGGTCGGCGCACACGCCGATGCTGATCGGGCCGGTGGCGAGCGGGATCAGCCACACCCAGTAGCCCTCGCCGGTGAGGTGGTTGGTGCTGAACTGGCGGATTCCGGGCTCGAACATGCGCCCGATCCAGGCGGGGTTCTCGGCGCCCCACTGCTCGAAGTCCATGCCGCCGCCGAGTCGCAGCCAGGCGGAGTTGATCGTGTGACCGACGTCCTTGGCGAGGCCGAGCTTTCGCTTCATGATCGCCGCGCGTCCGGCGGCGTCGATGACCCAGCGAGCCTTCAGCGTGGAGCGCTGGCCGAACTGGTCGAAGCCGACCTCGTGCGTGTCCTCGCCGAGCTCGACCTCCTGCACGCGCGCGCCCTGCAGCACGTCTACGCCGGCCGCGCGTGCACGGCTGGCGAGCTCGTTCTCGAACAGGCCCCTGTCGATCTGGAAGGTGTCGTGTGGCGGGTACAGCGGTGGCCCGGACTCGACCCGCTGCGTGATGTCCGAATTGTCGCCGGCGGGGCAGAAGAAGCGCAGCCCGGCCTTGCGCAGCTGGTGCTCGACGAGATGGTCCTTGAGCCCGACCTTGTTGGCGAAGTAGTCGCCGCCGATCGCGACGGTCGACTCGCCGACCTTGAAGGCTGCCTGCGGGGCTGGTCCCTCGCGCTTCTCGAGCACGACGATGCTCGTCTGCGGGCGTCCCTGCGCGAGCTGCAGCGCGAGCGTGAGGCCGGCCAGGCCGCCGCCGAGGATCGCCACGTCGTAGCGCTCCGCTGGGCGCTGGATCGCGGCAACCTCGATCATCGAGCTGGTCCTGTCGTCTGCCATCGGCTGCCGTCCTCTGTCGTCGGTGGGAATCGTTGCCGCGCAGCATCACGACACGGACGGCATAAGTCAACTTGAGCCGCCGGTAGGTTACCTACCAACAGATGGTGGGCGGATTGCGGCTGGCAACGACCTCGATTAGGGTTGGCGTCGAGGAATCACGATGGCGCAAGAAAGGGTCCTGATAGCTGGGGCGGGCATCGGCGGTCTGACCGCCGCGGTGGCGTTGTCCCAGGCGGGCGTGCCGGTGCTGTTGCTGGAGCGCATGCCGGAGCTGGCGGAGATCGGGGCGGGGGTGACGCTGGCGCTGAACGCGAAGGCGGCGCTGCGGCGGATCGGCCTGGCCGAGCAGACCGAGCAGGCCGGGCACGGCAGCACGGGCTTCATCCATCGCTCGTGGCGCGGCGATCAACTCAAGCGTTGGGAGCTCGACGGCCTGCAGCGCCAGCTCGGCGAGACGGCGACTGCCGTTTCGCGTCCGGAGCTGCTGCGGATCCTCGCGGGCGCGCTCGGCGAGAGCGTGGAGCTGCGCTGCGCAGCGGAGGTCGTGGACGTCGAGCAGGACTCCTCGGGCGTGACGGCGCGGCTGGCCGACGGCAGCGAGGTCTGGGGCAGCGTGCTGATCGGCGCCGACGGCCTGCACTCGAAGGTGCGCCCGCTGTTCGATCCAACGCCGCTTCACTACTGCGGCTTCACGGCGTGGCGCGGGCTCGCACACATCGAGGGCGCCTCGCAGCTGAACGTCGACATGTCCGCGCAGACGCAGACGTATGGTCTCGGCTCGGTTTTCGGCACGATCCCGTTGAGCGAGCGGCTCGTGTACTGGTATGCGACCCGCAACGCGCCGGTGGGCGGCCACGACGAGCCGGGACAGCGCAAGGCGACGCTGCTGGGGCTGCTCGGCGACTGGCACGTGCCGATCCCGGCGCTGATCGAGGCGACCGACGAGCAGTCGATCGCGCGCACCGACGTGTACGACCTGCCGCGGCGCGAGACGTGGGGCGTGGGTCGCGTGACGCTGCTCGGCGACGCTGCGCACCCGACCGCGCCGACGCTCGGGCAGGGCGCGTGCCTGGCGATCGAGGATGGGGTCGTGCTGGCGCGGCATCTGGCGGGCGGGCTGAGCGAGCAGAGCCTGCGCGCGTACGAGCGTGAGCGGATCCCGCGCACGGCGCGCACGGTGCGGCTGTCGGGCGCGCGTGCGCGCATCGTCCAGGTCGACGCGCGTCCGGCGGCGGCCTTGCGCGACCTGTCGCTGCGGGCGGTCCCGCTGGCGTTGGTCAACAAACAGCTGATCAAGATCTTCACGTTCGACGGCTGAGGCGCACGCCGCTGGCGCGGCGCCGGGAACGCGCGCTCACGCGAGGAACTCGAGCAGCTCGCCGACGACCTGCTCGGTGGCGTCCTCCTGGATGCAGTGGCCGGCGTCCTCGATCCGCGTGACGGCGGCGGTTGGCAGTAGCGCCTCCCAGCGCTCGAGCATCTCAGGGCCGAAGGAGATGTCGCGCATGCCCCACACGATCCGCGCCGGACGCTCGGCGAGCGCGCCGATCTGGCGCTCCAGCCGCAGGCTCATCTCGGCGACCGGGCCGTGCGGGCGGAACGGGATCTGACGCGGGAACGCGAGCACCGATGTACGGCTGTCCCAGCTCGGGTGCGGCGCCAGATACGCGGCCTGGATCTGCTTGGTCAGCCGCTCGGGGTGGACGACGGCCGCGTGGAAGAGAAAGCCGCGGGTGAACATCCCGAGGCCCTTGACCATCAGCTCACCGAGGCCGGGAGCGCGGAACGCGCGGATCGGCAGCGGCAACGCGACGTCCATGATCGGCAGCTGCGGCGGCGGGCTGTTGAGCACGAACAGGCGCGAGACGCGCTCGGGGTGCGCGATCGCCCATGCCAGGCCGAGTGAGGCTCCCCACTCGCAGACGACGAGCGTGACGTCGTGAAGGTCGAGCGACTCGAGCAGCGCGTCGAGGCGGGCGGCGTGACGTGCGACGTCGTAGTGTTCGCTCCCGCTCGGCTTCTGCGAGCGTCCGAAGCCGAGATGGTCTGGGGCGATCGCCCGGTGGCCGGCGTCGATCAGTGCGGCGATGAAGTCCCGGTACAGGAACCCCCAGGTGGCGTTGCCGTGCAGCAGCACGACGGGCGCGGCCTCGCGCGGTCCCTCATCGACATAGTGCATCGCGCCTTCGGCGCTGGCGAAGTACTGCGGGCTGTACGGCCACAGCCCGTCGAAGCGCCAGTCGGCGTCATCCATCGAAGCGCACGACCTTCTGGTACTGGCGCAGCGCGAGCGGGGTCGGCAGCGTCGCGAGCATCACCTCACGCAGCCGGCAGGCGGCCGGGCGACGCCAGCGGTTGATCGCGGCCTGCTGTGCGGAGGTCGCGACGACGCGCGCGGTGCGCGCGCTGCGGCGGCTTTCGTAGTCGCGCAGCGCCGGCGCCTGGAGACCGTGGGCGGCGATGCAGCGCGCGAGCACGGCGGCGTCCTCGAGCGCCAGCGCGGCCCCCTGGCCGAGCGTCGGCTGGGTCGCGTGCGCGGCGTCGCCGAGCAGCGTGACGCGTCCCTCGCCCCAGCGGCGCTCACCGGGCAGGTCGAAGATGTCGGCGCGGGCGATCTGCTGCTCCTCGCAGGCGGCGATCACCTCCGGGACCGGCTCGGCCCAGCCGCCGAACAACTCGAGCAGTTTGTCCTTGGCGCCGGCGGGCGTGTCGCGGCCGCCGGCGGGCGTGGCCCAGCGCGCGAACCAGCCGACGCGTTGGTCGGCGAGCGGCACCGTACCGAACACTAGCCCGGGGCCGTAGATCTGCACCTGCACGGCGGGCGTCGCACCGGCGAGCGCGACGATCCCGCGCCACTCGGTGTAGCCCGAGTAGCGCAGTGGCGCGCCGCCGGTTCGTTCGCGCACGGTCGACGTCCCGCCGTCGGCGCCGATCAGCAGCGCGCCGCGCTGCTCGCCGCCGTCGCCGAGCCGCGCGGTCGCGGCTTCGGGTGAGGCATCGACGTCGATGCACTCGGCGCTCAGGCGCACGACGCCGTCGGGCACCGCGGCGGCGATCGTCCCCAGCAGCTCGGGGCGGCTGGCGGCCATGATCGGCTCGCCGAGGTTGTCGGCGACCTTGCCGGTCGGCCAGCGCGCGAGTACGCGCCCGGAGCTCGTGCGGTGCTCGAACCAGCGGACTTCCGAGCTGATGCTCGCGACCTCGTCGGCCAGCCCGAGCTGGCGCAGTGCGCGCATCGCGTTGCAGCCGACCCCGAGCACGGCTCCGACCTCGTGCAGCTCGCCGCCGCGCTCCAGCACGCGAACATCGATGCCGGCGCGGGTGAGCGCGACAGCGCTCGCCAGCCCCCCGATCCCCGCACCGACGACGACGACGCGGTCGTCGCTCATTGGTCCTCGCGGCGCTCCGCGCTCGCCGGCTCGGCGGTCCAGTCGACTACGAGCGCGGCGTAGATCCACTTGGTGGTCTCCATCGCCAGCAGCAACACGCGCTGGCCGGGCGTGACGCGGCCGGTCTTCCAGGCGAGATCGAGCCCGAGCGGAAGCGCTGCGCAGCCGGGGGCGCCCAGCTGAGGCAGGGCGTTGAAGATGCGGCCTTCGAGCGCGAGCCACTCGGGCGCGGGTGTGCCGTCGCCGTGCATCGCGCTCTGCATCCAGTCGGTGTCGGCCTCGGGCGTAACGCACACGTCGATCGAGTCGGCGCTCAGGCCGGTGCGGGCGAGCACGTCGCGCACTGCTTCGGTGGTGAGCGTCGCGGTGAACGTGCTGGCTTGCTCGATGTCGATGACCATGTCGAGGATGCGGCCGTTGGGGCGCACTGCGTACGGCTCGTGGGTGCCGCCGCCGCCGAGCAGCTGCATGCCGGGCGAGCGTCCGACGCCGATCCCGGCGATCGCCGCTGCGGACATCGCCGAGCTGTCACAGCGCTCGAGCACGATCGCGCCGGCGCCGTCGCCGAACATGTATGCGAGCAGCCGATCGCGAACCCGCAGCCGCGGGCTGGCGAGCAGCTGAGCCTGAAGCGGCGAGATCGCGTCGGCGCCGATCACGGCGGCGTAGCGGCAGTTGCCGTGCTCGATGTACAGGCGGGCGATGTCGAGTCCCTGGACGACGCCGGCGCCGCCGGAGCGCAGATCGAGCACGGAGCAGCGCTGGATCCCGAGATGCTCCTGCACGAGCGCTGCGGTCGGAGGCAGCATGTAGTCCGGGCTCGCGGTGGCGAGGATCAACAGCTCGAGCTGTGCCGGCTCGATCCCAGCTCGGGACAGCGCCTGCTGCAGCGCGCGTGCGGCCATCCCCGAGGTCGTGTCGGTGTGCTCGCCTGTCTGCGGATCGACGATCCAGTGGCGGCTGCGCATGTGCATGCCCTCGAGCATCCCGTCGGGCAGCGGTCCGACCAGCGCCTCGATGTCCTCGTTGCTGATTGGTTTGCCCGGCAGGTAGGCGCCGGTGGCGGCGATGCGCGCGCCGTGCGCCTGCGCGGGCGCGCTCATGTAAGCCAGCAGACCATGTGTGAGCGGGGAGCATCACGTGGCGGCGGGGATCTGTCAAGGCCGGCTTCGACAAAGGCCGGGCGTTCCGGCCTGCAGACCGCGGATGCCGGTAGGCGATCCCCCGACCGATCGCGGTGCCGATCGTCGCACCGTCGCGACGGTTGACTGGCTGCCCGTCGTCAGCGATGATGGCCCGATGCGAAGCGCTGTGCTGCTCGCGACGGGTGCGCATCTGCCCGGCGAGCCGATCACCAACGACCAGCTCGAGCGCGTGGCCGGCCCGCTGCCGGACGAGGTGCTCGAGGGCATCCAGGTCAAAACACGCCACTGGGTCGCCGATCCGCAGACGGGTGAGCAGTCGGAATCCAACTCGCAGATGGCCGCCAAGGCCGCGCGGCAGGCGCTCGAGCGGGCAGGGGTGCAAGCCTCGGAGGTCGATCTGCTGGTCGTCTCTACGGCCAGCCCCGAGTACCACCTGCCGCCGAGCTCGACGCTCGTGCAGGAGCATCTCGGCGTCGGCGAGTGCGCGGCGATCGACATCCGCTCAGGCTGCGCGGGGGCCGTCGAGGCGCTCGACGTCGCGCGCCTGTACCTCGAGCGCGGCGACTTCGACACCGCGCTGGTGGTCGGCAGCGAGACGATCTCGCCGCTGACGGTGCCGGTGTTCCTCGGCAAGGACCCGGAACGCGTGCGCATGCGCGACCGGCTGGGGATCTACAACTTCGGCGACGGGGCCGGGGCGATGGTGCTGCGTACCGAGGAGCAGGAGGGAGTCGGGCTGATGGGCTCGGCGATCCGCAGCATGGGCGCCGAACGCAAGCCGGGGATGCAGGTAATCGGCGGCGGTACCCACGCTCCGATCGCGACCCAGCTGACCGCCAAGCGGCTGATCGAGCTGAAGGTCGACGTGGTCGAGAGCGGCCGCTTCACGCCGTACGTGCTGACGCAGGCACTGGCCGACACGCTCGCTCGCTGCCATGTTGCGGCGGACGCGATCGACGTGTGCGTGATACCTGAGGGCAACGCCGGCTACATGACCGACGAGCTGCGCGAGGCGGGGCTGCTGACGCCCGAGTGGCTCGCGCTGGAGGACAAGATCTTCGAGAACCTGGCGCTCGTCGGCGCCACCGGCTCAGCGGCGGTGCCGTTGGCGATCGACTACGCGTGGACGACCGGCCGCGTCAAGGCCGGCGAGACGATGATGATCCTGGCGATCGAGACGAGCAAGTGGAAGTACGCGGGGATGGTGCTGCCGTGGACGGCACAGGCGATCTCCCCGGCGCAGCCAGCGCAGTCGGGCAGTGCTGACGCGATCCCCGCGTGAGCCGCTAGTCGGAGAAGGGCGCGAGCACGATCGCGAAGTTGGTGCCGCCGAGCGAGCTGCCGTTGATCATCACCGGGCCGAGGTCTTGCTCGTGCTCCCAGGCGGCGATCGCGAGGGCGACGCTGAGCGACGGACCGGCGCCCATCGGCTCGCCGATTAGCAGCTTGGGCGCGTTGACCTTCACGTCGGCGCCGAGGACGCGCTCGATCGCCTTCGTCTCGGCCTCGTCGGCGATCGCGAGACCGCAGCGTGCGGCCCATACCGCTTTGAGCTCGCCCGGGGCGACCCTCGCCCGCTCGAGTGCCATCCGCATTGCCCGCTCGAGCCCCTCGCCGTCGGTGTCGAGCCGGCCGATGCCGCGGGCGTCCGAAGTGATGCCGTAGCCGAGCATCTCGCCGCGAATCTTCGCGCCGCGCTCGCGCGCGAAGCCAAGACGCTCGACCAGCACGGCGACCCCGGCCTCCGCAAGCGCCATGCCAGGCGAGTCCCCCGCGCCGGGAGCGCTCGCGGCGAGCAGCCCGAGCTCGCGGTAGGCGGTGATCACCGTGTCGGTGAGCGAGTCCGCGCCGAGGCACAGAACCGCGTCGGCATGATCGGTTGCGGCGAGGTCGTAGCCGTAGCAGAGCGAGGCCGCGCCGGCGGCGTGTCCGACGGTGACGGTCGAGGTCGACCCGAGCGTGCCGACCTTGATCGCGACCTGTCCGCTAGCGGCGTTGTAGACGGTGTTCGGGAAGACCGCGGGGTTGGCGCCGCCGGCGCCTTCCTCGATCACGCCGACGGAGAAGTCCTCCATGCTTTCCATCGGGCCGACGCCGGTCCCGAGGATCGAGCCGACGCGCGTGCGGTTCTCGTCGTCGAGCTCGAGCGCGGCGTCCTCGAGCGCCTGGCGCGAGGCGATAATCGAGAACAACCCGAGCCGATCGACGCGCTTGCGCTCCTTCGGCCCGAGGAAGTCACCGGGCGTGAAGTCGACCCGGCCGAGCTGCAGGCCGTCCTCCGCGCTGGTGCAGTCACGGGCGGCGCTGTAGGCATCCCACAGCGCCTCGATGTCGGTGCCGGCGGGGGACAGCGCGCCGAGCCCGGTGAGCACGACGCGATCCATCTGTGGCATCGGCGGGCCGTCGGCACGCGCGCCGGCACGGGCGAATACAATCGAGGCGTTGGCGCCGCCGAAGGCGAAGTTGTTCGACACGGCGATCTCGATCGCCATCTCGCGCGGCCCCTCGGGGATGTAGTCGAGGTCGCACTCGGGGTCCGGTTCGGTGTAGTTGGCAGTCGGCGGAGCGAGCTGGTTCTCGAGCGTCTTGACGGTCGAGATCGCCTCGATCGCGCCGGCTCCCCCGAGTAGATGCCCGATCATCGACTTGGTGCTGCTGACGGCGGCATCGCGAGCGGCCTGCTCGCCGAGGCCGACCTTCGTGGCGGCGGTCTCCGCGGGATCGTTCTTGGCGGTGCCGGTGCCGTGGCTGTTGACGTAGCGAACCTCTCCGGGCGAGACGCCGCCCTGCGACAGCGCCGTCTGAATTGCGCGCGCGGCGCCACGGCCTTCGGGATGCGGCGCCGTCGGGTGATAGCCGTCGGCGGACAGCCCGTAGCCCATGATCTCGGCGAGCACCGGGGCACCGTGCTCGCGGGCGAGGTCCTCGCGCATCAGCACGAGCATGCCGCTGCCCTCGCCGAGCGACAGGCCTTTGCGGTCGCGCGAGTACGGCGCGGCGGGCTCCGGCGAGAGCGACTCGAGCGAGTTGAAGCCGGCGTACAGGATGTCCGAGAAGGCGTCGGCGCCTCCGGTCAGGACGGCGTCGGCGAGGCCGTTGCGGATCAGCTCGCCGGCGTAGCCGACGGCGTTGGCGCTGGCCGCGCAGGCGGTGTCGACGGACAGCACCGGGCCGCGCAGGCCGAACGTGCCGCTGAGCGCCTCGGCCATCGCTTGAGGCGGGACGAGCAGCACCAGCCGCGGGTCCGGCTTCTCACCCGCTTTGCGCCGTCGATACCACTCCTCTCCGGCGAGCAGTCCGGCGTTGCAGGTCCCGATCACGACACCCCAGCGCTCGGCGGGGATTCCGCCGAAGTCAACGCCGCAGTTGGCGATCGCTTCCTCTCCGGCCTTGACGGTGAAGTCGATCGCGCGGTCGTGGAACCCGTCTGGATTGAGATAGGTGTGCGCGGGCGCCGGCTGCTCTTGAACCTCGCCGCCGAGCGTCGTGCGGTAGCCGTCCATCGGCAGGTGCGTGACCTTGCGGATCGCCGTGCGACCGTGGCTGACGCCGTCCCAGAAGTCCTCGAGCGAGTTGCCCTGCGATGTGATCGCGCCCATTCCGGTGACGACGACGCGGTGTCTGTTGCTGTTCTCGGCCACGGGCACTCCTCGATTTAGACAGGGACAGAGCGGCGCCACACGCTGACTGCGTGGGCCAGCGCCGTCTCCTCGGTGTGTGACAGCGAAACGTCGAGCTGGGTGAGGCCATGACGCTCGGCGTACGACGCGACGCTGCCCGTCAGACGCACGACAGGGCGCCCGCTGCGCTCCTTGAGCACCTCGACCTCGGTGAAGCGCATGCGCTGAGTGACCCCCGTGCCGAAGGCCTTCAACACGGCCTCCTTGGCGGCGAAGCGCGCGGCGAGATGCTCCTCGCGCCGGCGCTTGCCGCGGCAGTAGTCGAGTTCGGCGGCGGTGAACAGCTCGGCTTGGCGATCGGCGTGATCGGCGAGCAGCCGCCGCAGGCGTCGCACGTCCACGAGGTCGACGCCGACGCGCAACTGCTGCTCAGGCGGCGAGGCCATCGGCACCCCTTCTGTGGTCGTCATCAGCGGTTGTCCGGCGGGCAAGCTCGTCATTGTCGCTCACTCTCGGCGGGCGTGGAAATCTATCCGACGCCGCTATCGAACGTCAATCCGGCGCGCGTGGGGAGGGGCTATGCTTGCGCTCGCGCTGGCGTGATGGGATCGGAGAGGTCGAGGTTGGAAATCGGAGCGATGACATCGATCGACGTGATCGCCTCGGCGTTGGGCGACGCGCAGCCTGAGCTCGGCGAGATGAGCTCCCCCGACGGAGCTGTGACATTGCTGTTCTGCGACATCGAGGACGCCGCCAAGATCAGGGAGGAGCTTGGCTCGGAGCGAGCCGAGGAGTTGCTGCGCGACCATCGCACGATTGTCGAGCAGGTCGTCCAGCATCATTCGGGGACGGTCGTGAAGTCCCACGACGACGGGTTCATGATCGCTTTTGACAGTGCTCACGCTGCGCTGCGCTGCGCGATCGACCTGCAGAGCTCGCTCGGAGACCGCATGGTCTCCGGCGCGGGGCGCCCGCTGCGCCTGCGCGTCGGCCTGCACACCGGGTTCGTGATCACGAACGACGAAGAGATGTACGGGCGCAACGTGGTGTTGGGCGCCCGCATCGCCGGCTGCGCGCAGGGGGGCGAGATCACGGTGTCATCGACGCTCAAGGAATACACCGAGACGGATCCCAGCTTCCGTTTCGAGGAGCGCGGCGAGCATCGCTTCAAAGGTGTCCTCGGCGAACATATGGTCTTCGCGGTCGTTCGCTAGGCATACGTGGCACAGAACATCTACATCACGGCGATGGGCCCGGGCAGCGGCAAGTCCGTGGTCGCGCTCGGGTTCACAGAGATGCTGTCCGCACGCCTTCAGCGTGTCGGCTTCTTCCGTCCGATCATCCGCGGCGACGGCGAGCCGGACCCGCAGATCGAGCTGATGCGCGATCGCTACCAGCTGCAGACGAGCTATCAGCAGATGCACGGCCCGACAGCGGACACGGTGACGGGGCTGATCGCGGGCGGCGCGCACGAAGAGATTGAGAAACGCGTCGTGGCGGCGTTCAGGGAGCTCGAGGCCAGCTGTGACTTCGTGGTGTGCGAAGGCAGCGACTTCATCGGCAGCGCGCCGGCGCTGGACTTCGACCTGAACGCGAACCTGGCCAACCAGCTCGGCTGCCCGGTGCTGGTGGTGATTAACGGCGCCGCCAGCGAGGACATCGTCGAGCAGGTGCAGCTCGCCCGCGAACTGCTGCAGCGCAAGGGCTGCGAGCTGTTCGGCGTGATCGTCAACCACGTGGCATCCGAGTCGGTCGACGAAGTCGAGGCGCTGCTCGCCCCGAACACCGGCGAGGAGTGGGTGTACGTGATGGGGCAGAATGCCGAGCTCGGCTACCCGAACGTCGGCGAGGTGCAGGCGGCGCTCGGCGCGCGCTCGCTGTTGGCGGGCGATCAGATGCTCGATCGCGATGTTCGCGACGTGCGGATCGCCGCGATGAGCGCGGAGCACTTCATCGATGATCTAGTGGACGGGACGCTCGTGGTCGTGCCTGCAGATCGCTCGGACATCGTGATCGCGTGCTTGGCGTGCACGCTGTCACCGACCTTCCCGACGGTCGCCGGGCTGCTGCTGACGGGCGGCTACAAGCTCGCTCCGGCGGTGCAGCGGCTGCTGGAGAGCGCCCCGTTCCCGGTGCTCGAGATCGACGAGCGCTCGCACGTGGCCGCGGCGGCGATCGCGAACGTGGCCCCGATTCTGCGCGCGGGCAACGAGCGCAGAATCGCTAGCGCCCTTGGGGTGTTCGAGCGCAGCGTCGACAAGGTCGAGCTGCAGATGCGCTTCACGGTCAAGCGCCCGGCGCGGATGACGCCGACGATGTTCGAGTACGAGCTGATCGAGCGGGCGAAGTCGACGCGGCGGCACATCGTGCTGCCGGAGGGCGGGGACGATCGCGTGCTGCGCGCGGCGGACATCCTGTTGCGCCGCGGCGTGGCGGCGCTGACGCTGCTGGGCGACGTCGACGCGGTGCGGGCGCGCGCGGCATCGCTCGGCCTGGACCTGGACGGCGCACAGATCTTCGATCCGATCAGCTCGCCGGAGCGCGAGCGCTATGGCGTGGTGTACCACGAGCTGCGCAAGCAGAAGGGCGTAACCGAGGAGCTCGCGTACGACGCGCTCGGCGATCCGACGTACTTCGGCACGATGATGGTCCACCTGGGAGATGCCGACGGCATGGTCTCGGGGGCGGCGCACACGACCGGCGACACGATTCGCCCGGCGTTCGAGTTCGTCAAGTCGCGTCCAGGCGTGTCGGTCGTCTCGAGCGTCTTTCTGATGTGCCTGAGCGATCGCGTGCTCGTGTACGGCGACTGCGCGGTCAACCCGCAGCCGAACAGCGAGCAGCTGGCGGACATCGCGATCAGCTCGGCCGACACGGCTGCGGCGTTCGGGGTCGAGCCGCGGATCGCGATGCTGTCCTACTCGACGGGCGACTCGGCGAAGGGCGCGCAGGTGGACGCGGTGCGCGAGGCGACCGAGACGGTACGGCGCCTGCGCGGCGATCTGAAGGTCGAGGGACCGATCCAGTACGACGCGGCGGTCGACGCGACTGTCGCCAAGCTGAAGCTGCCGGAGAGCGAGGTGGCGGGCAGCGCGACCGTGTTCATCTTCCCGGACCTGGACACGGGCAACGTCGCGTACAAGGCGGTTCAGCGCTCATCGGGGGCGCTGGCGATCGGCCCGGTGCTGCAGGGGCTGCGCAAGCCGGTGAACGACCTGAGCCGAGGCTGCGCCGTGTCGGACATCGTCAACACGGTGGCGATCACCGCGATCCAGGCGCAGGATACGGCCGAGGGCTGAGGCTGGGCGAGAGCCGAGGCCGGGCGGGAGCTGAGACTCAGGCGGGAGCTGAGACTCAGGCGCTCGGCGGGCTTGCCGGCGGTGGCGTCAGGCCGGCGGCCTCGTACAGCAGCCGCGCGTACTCGCCGGCGC
>CAVRHJ010000005.1:0-773863 GCA_963720975.1 uncultured Solirubrobacteraceae bacterium | reverse complement strand
CCGTGTCGATCGAGGAGACCGACAAAGCGCTGACCGTGGTGATCAGTGACGAGGCCGGCGAGGAGCACCGCCACGCATTCCCGCGGCGCACGCGCCTGTTCGTCACCGACGGCGAGAAGATCAAGGCCGGACGCCAGCTCAACGAGGGGTCGGTGTACCCGCACGAGCTGCTCGCGATCCGTGGACGGACCGAGACAGAGGTGTACCTCGTCAAGGAGGTGCAGGAGGTCTACAAGTCACAGGGCGTGGACATCAACGACAAGCACATCGAGCTGATCGTCCGTCAGATGCTCAAGAAGGTACGCGTCGATCAGAAGGGCGACACCGACTACCTCCCCGGGCAGTTCGTCGACCGCTTCGAATTCGCCAAAGCCAACGACGCCGTCACGCAGGCCGGCGGTGAGACCGCGCAGTTCGAGGACATCATCCTCGGGATCACCAAGGCGTCGCTGAACACCGACTCCTTCCTATCGGCCGCCTCCTTCCAGGAGACGACCAAGGTGCTGACCGACGCTGCGCTCGAAGGCAAGATCGACCGCCTCAACGGGCTCAAGGAGAACGTGATCATCGGCAAGCTGATCCCCGCTGCCACCGGTCTGAAGCGCTACCGGCGGATCGAGATCGAGCCCTCCGAGCCGCTGCCCCGTGCGATCGACGACGTCGGGCTACTCGACCAGGACGAGATCGCAGCCGAGCTCGGCCTCGCCGGCGATGGCTTCAACGGCGGCTACGGTCAGGAGTTCGACGCCGATCTCGCCTCGCTGGAGAAAATCGGCGCCGGCGGCACCGACCCCGGCTTCGCCGAGGAGCTCGCCGAGCTCGAGCTCCCGGCCGAGGACGCACCCACCGAGGAGAGCAAGTAGACCGACCGCCTCTCGACGCCGTGCCGGCCCTGGCGGGTCTGGCCGGCGGCCGGCGGGCGGGTGCCCGATTTCACGGACGGCAGGTTGGCGCGCGGCGGTACGGAGACTGCGGCAGCGGATGCGGCGACCGCCGGGGAGGTCTCCTTGTTGCCTGTCGCGAAGGCCGTATAACGATGGTTATACGGCCTTCGTTCGCGTGGCCAATACTGGCCACGACCGCCTGCTCTAATGCGGTGGTGGGTGGATTAGCTTTCGCGCGCGCGAAATCGCACGGCGAAGCGGACCGGGATGTTGCTTCCGGTACAGAGCTCGCTCCCGCTCGGCTCGGCGCATGTGGCGGGACCTCGCGGACTCGCTGCCCGGCCGGCCGGACAGCCAGGCGCCTTTCCCGGGCCACACGTTGCGACTGAGGGACATCCGGCAATCGTAATCAAGCAGGAGTAGACGCGCTATCAGGGCTCTTGCAAGGCAAGAGCCCATGCGGTCAGCGCTTGCGCCTCCCGTGCGGTTAGCCCGCGCCTCGGTTCGGTCACTACGAGCAGCGTCGGCGCATCCCGCGCGTCCGCCCATTCGTGGCAGGCGGGGTTGAGCGCGTCGTCGATCCAGGCCAGCGCCCGCTCGCCGGCGTAGGAGTCGATCGTCTCGAGCTTCCAGTGGGCGTTCGAGCGTCCGACCGCTCGTGGAAAGCGCAGGAACGGTAGCTCCGGGGGCATCCCGAGCAGGTGCGGGAGATGCTCGTTCGCGCGCTCCTCCCAGCCGCTGGCCCACACGAGGTCATACAGCGTAGAGAGCGCAAGCAGGTGCCCGGCGGCGGTGGACGAAAGGAAGTGGGGTATGCCGTCGATCGAGTGGAAGGATCCGTCGAGCGCTTCACCGTCTGCGTCCGCGTCCGCGTCGTCGTTGCTACGCTCCCAGCCGCCGAACAGAGACAGAACGCCGTCGATATCGACCATCAGCAGGGGTCGACCGAGCCCTTCGGTGCGGTCGACGGGTTCTTTAGCTTCCATACAGGTCGGGGCAAGTACGCTGCCACGCACGGTTGATGTGGCTAGGCCGCGCCAGCTGAGTAAAGCAGTCTCCAGCGGCGGCCGATGGATCGCCCAGCCCCACCCCTGACCATGACCCTGGATCTCGGAATACTCCTCGCCCTCGCCTGCGCCTTCGTGGCGAACCTCGGCTTCTTCTACAAGTACCGGGGCGCCAACGACGTGCCCAAGGTGCAGGTCCTGCACCCGTGGCGCTCGGTCAGGGCGCTGTACTCGTCCAAGTGGTTCACGCTGGGGATGATCACCGCGACGGCCAGCTGGGGCCTGCACGTTGCAGCGCTAGCGATGGCGCCGATGTCCGTGATCCAGGTCTCGCTCGCCGCGGGTGTCGTGTTCATCGCGGTCATGGCGGAGAGGCTGTTCGGATTCGAGGTCGGCCGTCGGCAGTGGGTGGGCCTGTCTCTGACCGCCGGCGGGCTGGTGCTGCTGGGCGTGACGCTGCCCGCGATGCACGGTGCGCACTCCCACTTCTCAGACGCGGCGATGATCTCCTTCGAGGCGGGGCTGTTCGGTATCGGCGGACTGCTGCTGATGGGTCCCCGCATGGGTGGCCCGGTAGAGCACCACGGGATGATGCTCGGCGCGGCCTCCGGCGTCCTGTTCGGCGTCTCGGATACCGCGATCAAGGCGCTGACCGGCATCACCGGCGCGCACGGCCTGCTCGGCCTCGTGCTGAGCCCGTGGCTGGCTGTCGCGATCCTCGCCTCGATCGTCGCCTTCTTCGCCTCTGCCCGCGGGCTCCAGGACGGAGACGCAGTACCCGTGATAGCCGTGACCGGGACTGCCGCCAACATCGCCGGCATCGCCGGCGGGATCGTCGTGTTCGGCGACCCGATGGCGGGGAGTACGACCGGGGTCGTGCTGCAGGCGTTCGCGTTCCTGCTGGTGATCGTCGCTGCAGCGCTGATGCCCGCCCCCGTGCGCGCCGCGCGCGTGGCTTCGGCCACTGCCTAGCGCTATCCGGTTGGCCAGTTCGGCTCGGTCGGTCGAGCGCTGCTAGCATCACGCCCGATGCCAACGACCTCGCAACTGGTGCGCAAGGGCCGCGTGACCCCAAAGAAGAAGGTTGCCACCCCTGGCCTGAAGTCGGGCAAGGGTCGCAAGAAGAAGGTCGCCGCCCCGCAGCGTCGTGGCGTCTGCACGCGCGTGTACACGACGACCCCGAAGAAGCCTAACTCCGCTCTGCGTAAGGTCGCCCGCGTGCGCATCTCCGGATCGATCGAGGTCACGGCGTACATCCCCGGCGAGGGACACAACCTGCAGGAGCACTCCGTCGTGCTCGTCCGCGGTGGACGCGTCAAGGATCTTCCCGGCGTGCGTTACAAGGTCGTTCGCGGAACGCTCGACGCAGCCGGCGTGAGCGATCGCAAAAAGGCGCGCTCGCAGTACGGCGTGAAGAAAAAGTAGATGCCCCGCCGCGCAGCCGCCCAGATCCGCCCGGTAGAGGCGGATCCGATTCACCGTTCAAAGCTTGTTCAGCAGGTGATCAACAAGGTCATGCTCGACGGCAAGAAGTCGACGGCCGAGCGGATCGTCTACGACGCGCTGGCGCTGATCGCCGAGCGCAGCGACAAAGACCCGATCGAGACGCTCGAGGCGTCGATCAAGACGCTCACCCCGAGCCTCGAGGTCCGCTCACGGCGGGTCGGCGGTGCCACCTACCAGGTGCCTGTCGAGGTACCGACCAGGCGCGCCCGCACGCTCGCCGTACGCTGGCTCGTCGAGTTCGCACGCCAACGCCGCGAGAAGACGATGGCTCAGCGACTGGCCAACGAACTGATGGACGCGACCTCTCAGCAGGGCGGCGCGTACAAGCGCAAGGACGACATCTACCGCATGGCACAGGCCAACAAGGCCTTCGCGCACTACCGCTGGTAGCGCCGGTGCGCCGTTGGAGCGCCTCTCAAATTGGCCCCTGGCGACCGCGCTTGGGTCTGAACGCCCCCTGAAGCTGCTCCTGGGTGAAATGGCCTACCGCCTCGCCGCTGGTGGCGAAGCGATACAGGGCGACGCGGAAGACCGCCGACAGCGTCACCTGGACGAGCGTCGCGACCACCAGCACGGCAACCCCGATCACGATCACGACGACACCTGCGGCGGCCGAGCTACTGGCGAGCATTGCGCCCAGCACGACGAGCACGATGCCTGGCAGCATGCCGAGCAGGAACACGGCGAAGCCGATCGACGCGGAGCCGACGACGCCCTCGCCCCAGCGCTCGCGAACGACGGCGCTCGATCGCTCGATCGCCTCGCGTGGCCCGAGCCCTTCGAGCGCGATCACCGGCACGACGAAGAACGTCGCGACCGTCCAGGCGAAGTTGGCCAGGCCGCCGATGATCGATCCGATGACGTTGCCCGCGGCCTCGCGCAGCAGCACCTGCAGGGCGCTGATGGCGGCGCCGACGATCAGCTGCACGGCTGCCCACAGGAGGATCAGCCGCAGGCGCCCGCGCGCCGCCGCGACGCCTTCGGAGAAGGTCGTCTGCCCACCGTCAAGCGCCGTCGTAGCGCAGGCCGCGAGCGCCACCGCGGCGAACTGTCCGATCGCGATCAGCAGATACAGCCCGAGCACGATCAGCGGCAGGGCAGCCCACAGGGAGTTCGTCGCCGTGCCGACGCCCGCACCAGCCCCGAAGAACACCGCGGCGACGACCAGCGCACAGGCGCTGGCCACGATCGGGAACAGCAGCAATGAGCGATCGTTGCGCACCACTTCCCAGCTCTGCTTCGCCAGCGCCCAGCCCCGTCCGAAGCGGCCCATCGGGCGAAGATAGCCGATCGGCCTGGGACGGGCTTGAAGAAATAAGGTTTGGTACCTAAGCTTTAGGTACCGAATGAGTTCTGCACCCGTATCCGACCGGCACGCCGGTCCCGGGGCCACCGACCGCATCGAGCCCTATGTGTGGAAGATCGCCGGCGTGGTGATCCTCGGGATGATCATGTCGATCCTCGACACGACGATCGTCAACGTGGCGCTGCGCACGCTCGGCCACGATCTGCACAGCTCGATCGCGCAGATCCAGTGGGTCGTCACCGGCTACCTGCTGTCGCTCGCTGCGGTCATCCCGATCACCGGCTGGGCGGCACGGCGCTTCGGCGCCAAGAGCGTGTACATGACCTCGCTGGTCCTGTTCACCGCTGGCTCTGCGCTGTGTGCGGTGGCCACGAGCACGACCGAGCTGGTGCTATTTCGCGTGCTGCAGGGAGCCGGTGGCGGCATGATCATGCCGGTCGCGCAGCTGATCATGGCGCAGGTTGCAGGACCTAAGCGCATGGGCCGCGTGATGGGCGTCGTGGCGATGCCCGCGATGCTCGGACCGATCCTCGGCCCGGTGCTCGGCGGGACGATCCTCCAGAGCCTGCACTGGTCGTGGATCTTCCTCGTGAACGTGCCGATCGGGTTCATCGCGTTCATCCTCGGTTGGCGCACGATCCCGCACACCGAGTCCGGTGAGGCCGGGCGTCTAGACGTACTCGGGCTGGCGCTGCTCTCCACGGCATCGACCGCGGTCGTGTACGGGCTCAGCCAGCTCGGCTCCAACAGCAACCTGGCGGCCCCCGGCGTTGTGCTGCCGTGCCTCGCCGGGCTCGTGCTGGCTGGCACCTTCTGTTGGCACGCGCTGCGTGTTGAGCGGCCACTGCTGGACGTCCGCCTGTACAGCAACAGGATCTTCGCGGCGGCCTCGTTTACGACTTTCGCGCTCGGCGCGGCGCTGTTCGGTGCGATGATCCTCGTCCCGCTGTATTACCAGGAAGTCCGCCACGAGAGCCTGATCGCGACCGGGCTGCTGGTCGGCCCGCAGGGTCTCGGGATGCTGGTCGCGATGCCGATCGCCGGGCGCATGACCGATCGCTTCGGCGGCGGGCGCGTCGCCCTCGGCGGGGTGTCGATCCTGACCCTCAGCACGATCCCACTGGCGTTCGTCGGACCGAGCACCTCGATCCTCGCGATCTCCGCCGTGCTGCTCGTGCGTGGCCTGGGCATCGGCTTCTCGTTCATGCCCGCGATGACCGCCGCGTTCGCCTCGATGCGCCCCGATCAGCTCTCCGACGCCACGCCGCAGCTGAACGTCCTCCAGCGGATCGGCGGCGCGATCGGGACCGCGGTGCTCGCCGTCGTGCTCCAGCGCACCGCCGGGCATGCGCCATCGGCCACGCATCTCGCGCACGCGTTCAACGTCGCCTACTGGTGGTCGTTCGCGACCGCTGCGCTTGGGCTGATTCCCTGCGTCGTGCTGCTGCGCGCCGAGAACCCGCGGGCGAGGCTCAGTCGTGCGGCCGCCAACGCCGAGAGCACCGTCGAGCCACTCGGGGCCTGAGCCCTGCACGATGACTCCGCCGACCGCCACGAGGAAGCCTTCAACTGAGCCGACCGCGACGCAGGCCGCCCGCACGACGGAGTTGGCCGAGCTGGGCCTGGCCTTCCGTCGCGTGTTTCGCAGCCTCAACCGGCTGCGCGGGCGAGATACGCACCTCGGCCCCGGTGAGCTCAGCCACGCCCAGTTCGAGCTGCTGATCGAGCTGCAGGAACGCGGTGAGCAGCCCGCCGGTGAGCTCGCGGCCGCGGCGCGGCTAACGCCCGCCACGGTCACCCAGATGCTCGACCACCTGGCCGAGTGCGGCCACGTCGAGCGGGTCCGCTCGCAGACCGATCGGCGGGTCGTGCTGACGCGGCTCACGCGCCAGGGCCAGCGCAAGATCGAGGCCAAGCGCGAGGCCTGGCAGAGCCGCTGGGAGCAGGCTCTCAGCGGCGTCGAGATCGAGGAGCTGCGTGCTGCCAAGCACGTGCTCGAGCGGCTCGGTGCGATGGTCGAGGATGCCCCCGCCGCGGATGGCTGCCAGACGCACGCGCAGGGTCGCTGAATGCCCGCCGTGCTCGGCAGGAAGCCCGTCTAGAACGCAGAATTCCTCTGCTATAGTCGGGTCCGCGTCGCGGGTGGGCGCAATGCACTCGCGTGCCTCCCGCGAACTCGGCAATGAAGATGGAGACCTCGAGCAGATAACGACGCTGACCGGTCCACACAGACCAGCTGCGTGCGTGGGCCCGAGGGGCCCAATTTTTTTGCCCGCACAGCCCCCGGCAGCGAACCCCTTCATCACAGATGCCACGTAAGTTCACACTCGAAAACACCCGCAACATCGGGATCATGGCGCACATCGACGCCGGTAAGACGACGACGACCGAGCGCATCCTCTACTACACCGGGCGCACCTACAAGATCGGCGAGGTCCACGAGGGCGCGGCGGTCATGGACTGGATGGAACAGGAGCAGGAGCGTGGCATCACGATCACCTCCGCTGCCACCACCGCCCAGTGGAAGGGCCACCGCATCAACATCATCGACACGCCCGGCCACGTCGACTTCACCGTCGAGGTCGAGCGCTCGCTACGTGTGCTCGACGGCGCGATCGCGCTGTTCGACTCGGTCGCCGGCGTAGAGCCCCAGTCGGAGACCGTCTGGCGGCAGGCCGACAAGTACCACGTGCCGCGGATCGCCTACATCAACAAGATGGACCGCACCGGCGCGGACTTCGAGCAAGGCGTGCAGACGATGATCGACCGCCTCGCCGCGCATCCCGTGCCGATCCAGCTGCCGATTGGAGCCGAGGGCGACTTCCTCGGCGTCGTCGACCTCGTCGCGATGAAAGCGATTGTGTACAAGGACGATCTGGGCAAGGAACAGGAAGAGGTCGAGATCCCCGAGAACCTCGCCGAAGCGGCTCAGGCTGCGCGCGAGCACCTGCTCGAGGAGATCTCCCACTACGACGACGGGCTGCTCGAGCTGATCCTGGAGGAAGCCGAGGTCCCCGAGGACACGCTCAAGGCGGCAATCCGCAAGGCGACGCTGTCGACCAAGCTGACGCCGGTGCTGTGCGGATCGTCGTTCAAGAACAAGGGCGTCCAGCCACTGCTCGACGCGGTCATCGACTACCTGCCCTCGCCGCTGGACGTGCCGCCGGTCGTGGGCACCGAACTGATCAAGGGCGAGGAGCACGAGCGCGAGGTCGTGCGCAAGGCCGACGACTCCGAGCCGTTCGCTGCGCTCGCCTTCAAGATCGCCGCCGACCCGTACGTCGGCAAGCTCACCTACTTCCGCGTCTACTCCGGGCACCTCGAGGCCGGCGGGCGCGTGCTGAACGTGAGCACCGGACGCACCGAGCGGGTCGGGCGCATTTTGATGATGCATGCCAACGACCGCGAGGAGGTCGAGGGCGTGTTCGCCGGCGACATCGCGGCCGCGGTCGGGATCAAGCAGGTCATGACCGGAGACACGCTGGCGGCTCCCGACGCTCCGATCCATCTGGAGAACATCGTCTTCCCGGAGCCGGTGATCAAGGTCGCCGTCGAGCCCAAGACGAAGGCCGATCAGGAGAAGATGTCGACTGCGCTCGGGCGCCTCGCCGAAGAGGATCCGACGTTCCAGGTGCGCAGCAACGAGGAGACCGGCCAGACCGAGATCTCGGGCATGGGCGAGTTGCACCTCGAGGTGCTCGTGGACCGCATGAAGCGGGAGTTCGGCGTCGAAGCGAACGTCGGGCGCCCGCAGGTCTCCTACCGCGAGACGGTGCGCGGGACGGTCGAGAAGATCGAAGGTAAGTTCGTGCGCCAGACCGGTGGCTCGGGCCAGTTCGGGGTGGTGTTCATCAACCTCGAACCCGCTCCCGGCGAGGGCTTCGAGTTCGTCAACAAGATCAAGGGTGGAAACATCCCCTCGGAATACATCCCGGCGGTCAAGAAGGGCGTCGAAGAGGCGCTCGAGAACGGCGTCAAGGCCGGCTACCCGATGGTGGACATGCGCGTGACGCTAGTCGACGGCAAGTACCACGACGTCGACTCCTCAGAGATCGCCTTCAAGGTCGCCGGCTCGCTGGCGATCAAAGAGGCGGCCAAACGCGCCAAGCCGGTACTGCTCGAGCCGATCTTCGCGGTCGAGGTCGTCGTCCCCGAGGACTTCCTCGGCGACGTGATCGGCGATCTCAGCCGCCGTCGCGGTCGCGTCGAAGGGCAGGAGCGGCGCGGCAACGCGCTCGCGGTAACCGCGAGGGTGCCGTTGAGTGAGATGTTCGGGTACGCGACTGACCTGCGCTCGAACACGCAGGGACGCGCCACGTACACGATGCAGTTCGATGCCTACGAGGAGGTTCCGCCGAACATCGCGGAGAAGATCGTGGAACAGCGAACGGGGGAGCCGATTCCGGCCTGACCGATCTAAGATCGGCCGCCCGGATCACTCCGAGGGCAGCAAGTAGCGCAGGTGACGGCAGCAGCCGGCCGTCACGGAAGGACGCAGTCAGATAGATTTCTCAGGTTCGCCCTCCCAGTGGCGGACATTCAAGTCGATACAGGAGCGAACCAAAAGTGGCGAAGGAGAAGTTCGAGCGCGACAAGCCGCACGTCAACGTCGGGACCATCGGTCACATCGACCACGGCAAGACGACGCTGACCGCTGCCATAACGACGGTGCTGGCCGAGCATGGAGGAGCGGAAGCGCGCACCTTCGCGGAGATCGACAACGCGCCCGAGGAGAAGGAACGCGGGATCACGATCGCTACTTCCCACGTCGAGTACCAGACGGAGAACCGTCACTACGCGCACGTGGACTGCCCAGGTCACGCCGACTACGTGAAGAACATGATCACCGGCGCTGCCCAGATGGACGGGGCGATCCTGGTGGTGTCGGCGGCCGATGGCCCGATGCCCCAGACCCGCGAGCACATCCTGCTCGCCCGTCAGGTCGGCGTCCCGTACATCGTCGTGTTCCTCAACAAGGCTGACATGGTCGATGACGAGGAGCTCTTGGAGCTCGTCGAGGTCGAGGTTCGCGAGCTGCTCTCCGAGTACGACTTCCCCGGTGATGACATCCCGTTCATCACTGGCTCGGCGCTGAAGGCGCTCGAAGGCGACGAGGCCTACAAGGCCAAGATCCTCGAGCTTGCCGCGGCGCTGGACTCCTACATCCCGGAGCCCGTACGCGAGCTCGACAAGCCGTTCCTGATGCCGGTCGAGGACGTGTTCTCGATCACCGGCCGTGGCACCGTTGCCACTGGCCGCGTCGAGCAGGGCATCGTCAACACCGGTGACACAGTGGAAATCGTCGGTGTCCACGACTCGACCTCCACGGTTGTGACAGGCGTCGAGATGTTCCGCAAGATCCTCGACCAGGGCCAGGCGGGGGACAACGTGGGTTGTCTGCTGCGTGGCACCAAGCGCGAGGAGATCGAGCGCGGCCAGGTGCTCTGCAAGCCCGGCTCGATCACGCCGCACACCAAGTACAAGGCAGAGGTCTACGTGCTCAAGAAGGAGGAGGGCGGACGTCACACCCCCTTCTTCACGGGCTACCGGCCTCAGTTCTACTTCCGTACCACAGACGTCACCGGCGTGGCCAAGCTGCCCGACGGCGTCGAGATGGTCATGCCCGGAGACAACGTCCAGATGGAGATCGAGCTGATCCAGCCGATCGCCATGGACCAGGGCCTGCGCTTCGCCATCAGGGAGGGCGGTCGCACGGTCGGCTCGGGAGTGGTCAGCGAGATCATCGAGTAGCACACGTGCGTCGCATCCGATGACGTCGGAGGCGACGCGCACATTGGCAGTCCGATACGACTAACACGGCCCCGCCACACGGTGTGGAAGGACGGGGCGGATTCCCGAGGATGAGGGGCCGCCCCCGCCCCTCTCACCCTCGGGGCCACCCGGCGGAGGGTCCGCCGGCGAGGCAGCGTGGCGAGCGCAGGGCAGCAGCGAGCAGAGGGCAGGGCAGCAGCGAACAGACGAGATTCACACGAGCACAGACCGTACTTCTTCGAGCAACGACACAAGAGACGAGCACACGAGAACTTCCATGGCAGCGGCCAACCAAAACAAGATCCGAATTCGCCTGAAGGCGTACGACACCTCCGCGATCGAGTCGGCGGCGAAGGAGATCGTCGAGACGGCGACCCGCACCGGCGCGAGCGTGTCCGGCCCCGTGCCCCTGCCCACCGAGAAGAACGTGTACTGCGTGATCCGCTCGCCGTTCAAGGACAAGGACTCGCGCGAGCACTTCGAGATCCGCACGCACAAGCGCCTGATCGACATCCACCAGCCGACGCCGAAGACCGTCGACTCGCTGCAGCGCCTGGACCACCTGCCGGCCGGCGTCGACATCGAGATCCGCCTGGCGACCTGACCAGCCATCGCTTCCTACCCAGAGATCAGTCCTTTCATTGCCATGCCCGCCATCCTCGCTAAGAAGCTCGGAATGACCCAAGTCTTCCAGGATGACGGCAGCGTCGCGCGGGTGACGGTGCTCGAAGCCGGGCCGTGCCCGGTGACAGCGATCCGCACGCCCGAGCGCGATGGCTACGCCGCGGTGCAGTTGGCGTTCGGTCAGACCAAGGAGAAGCACCTCTCCAAACCAGAGCTCGGTCACCTGAAGAAGGCCGACGCCCCGCCGATGCGCACGCTCGCCGAGTTTCGCGATGAGGCCGGCGAGCTGTCGCTCGGTGACGCCGTGACGGTCGAGTCCTTCGAGGTCGGCAAGCGCGTGAAGATCGCCGGGACGTCCAAGGGCAAGGGCTTTCAGGGGACGATCAAGCGCCACAACTTCGCCAGCGGTCCCAAGTCGCACGGCTCGCACAACGTTCGCGCCCCCGGCTCGATCGGCGCCTCCGCGACACCGTCGCGCGTCCACAAGGGCATCCGCGGTCCGGGGCAGATGGGCAACAAGCGCGTGACCCAGAAGGGTCTCGAGATCATTCGCGTCGACGCCAACGAGAACCTGCTGCTCGTGCGCGGCTCGGTGCCCGGCCCCCCCGGCGGGATCGTGGAGGTGCGCAGCGATGCCTGACGCACCGTTCTTGGGAGCCCACCCACCCGGCAGCAAGAAGGTCAAACTCGATGACGCCGCGTTCGGCGCGCGCTTCGCCGGGCCACTGGTCCATCAGAGCGTCCGCGCCGAGCAGGCGGCCCGTCGCCGCGGCACGGCGTCAACGAAAACCCGTGGCCTGGTCTCTGGTGGAGGTGCCAAGCCGTGGCGTCAGAAGGGCACCGGACGCGCGCGCGCTGGCTCGAGCCGGTCGCCGATCTGGACGGGCGGTGGCACCACCTTCGGACCGCAGCCACGGTCCTACACCTTCAAGGTCAACCGCAAGGAGCAGCGCGCCGCCCTGCGCAGTGCGCTGTCGCTGCATGCCGGGCGCGCCTCGCTCGCGATCCTCGACGCGGCTGCCTTCAAGGCGCCGAAGACGCGCGAGGCGAGCGACCTGCTCGACGACTGGGGTCAGGCACGTCCGACGCTCGTCGTGCTCACAGCGGAGGAGTCCTCGGCGGCGCTGTCGTTTCGCAATCTCGCCCGCGTGGCCGTCCTCACGCCTGAGAACGTCGGCGTTGCAGATCTCCTCGGCGCTGCCTCGCTGCTCGTGTCCGAGACCGCCCTGGAGGCGCTCACCGCCCGCACTGGGCAGCCGCGTGCTACCCATGGCGGGGCGCAGGCCGGCGAGGAGGGGAACGCCTGATGGAGCACACGCAGGTGATCATCCGCCCGGTCGTCTCCGAGAAGAGCTACATCCTCTCGGCGGCCGACCGCTACACCTTCCGCGTCCACGCGGACGCGCACAAGACGCACATCCGCCAGGCGGTCGAGGCGCTGTTCGACGTCCATGTCGTCGAGGTCAGAACGATGAGCGTCAAGCCCAAGCCCAAGCGCCGCGGCAGCACGCCGAAGGGCGGCACACGCGCGTGGAAGAAGGCGATCGTGCAGGTCCGCGCCGGTGAGAGCATTCCGATCTTCCAGGGCCTCGCGGCCCTGGAGGGATAGCGCGTAGACGATGGCGATCCGCAAGCCAAAGCCGACGAGCCCGGGGATGCGCTTCGTGTCCTACCCGGACTTTGCCGAGATCACCAAGTCAAAGCCCGAGAAGACGCTGGTCGAAGGGCTGAAGAAGAGCGGCGGACGCAACGCGCTCGGGCGTAAGACCGCTCGTCACCGCGGCGGCGGCGCCAAGCGTGCCTACCGCCGGATCGACTTCAAGCGTCGCAAGGACGGCGTCGACGCGCGGGTCGCGGCGATCGAGTACGACCCGAACCGCTCCGCATACATCGCGCTGTTGCACTACGTCGACGGCGAGAAGCGCTACATCCTTGCTCCTCAGCGCCTGACCGTCGGCATGACCGTCGCCTCAGGCGACGGCGCCGACATCGTGGTCGGCAACTGCATGGAGCTCGCGCGCATGCCCGTCGGCACGGTCGTGCACAACATCGAGTTGCAGCCAGGCCGCGGCGGGCAGATGGCGCGCTCAGCCGGCGCCTCGGCGCAGCTGATGGCCAAGGACGGCGACATGGCGACGCTGCGTCTGCCTTCCGGAGAGATGCGCCTCGTGCGCGCTGAGTGCCGCGCGACCGTCGGCACGATCGGCAACGCTGAGCACCAGAACGTGAAGGTCGGTAAGGCCGGACGCAAGCGCCATATGGGCGTGCGCCCGCAGACCCGCGGCACGGCGATGAACCCGGTCGACCACCCGCACGGAGGCGGCGAGGGATCAACGACCGCTGGCCGTCACCCCGTGACCCCGTGGGGCGTACCGACGCTCGGCTACCGCACGCGCAAGAAGAACAAGACATCCGACCGCTACATCGTCCGTGGCCGTCGCCGAGGGAAGGGCAAGCAGCGATGAGCCGCTCGAGCAAGAAGGGCCCGTGGGTGGAAGAGCGCCTGATGATGCGAGTCGAGGCGTTGAACGCCGCGAACAACAAAAAAATGCTCAGGACGTGGTCGCGAGCATCGACGATCTTCCCGGAGATGGTCGGCCACACGATCGCCGTTCACGACGGCAAGAAACACGTGCCGGTGTACATCAGCGAGTCGATGGTCGGGCACAAGCTCGGCGAGTTCGCTCCAACGCGCGTGTTCCGCGGTCACGCCGGCTCGGGCAAGGTCAGGTAGATGAGCGCCGATACCCCGACCGACCCGCCCGAGGACACCGCAGACGCTGAGACGACGGCCGACGCTCCGAAAGCGGAGAAAGCCGCGAAAGCCGCGAAAGCGCCGAAAGCCGCGAAGGCGGACAAACCGGCGAGCAAAGCCGCGAAAGCGAAAGCCAAAGATGCGGCGGAGGAGTCGGCGGACGGCGAGCAGGCCGCCGCAGAGAAAACGCCCGCGAAAAAAGCTGCCGAAAAACCGGCCGCGGAGAAAAAGCCGCCTGCGGAGAAAGCGGCCGAGAAGGAGTCCAAGCCGGCCGCTGCGCCTCGAAGCGAGGGCAAAGCCGCCGCGAAAGCGCCCCGGCGCAGGGTCGTGCAGGCTCACGCTCGCTATGTCCGCACGTCTGCGCGCAAGGCGCGAATGGTGTGCGGGCACCTGCGCGGCAAGTCCATCCAGGAGGCACGCGCTATCCTCGCCTTCACACCGCGTGAGGTGGCGCGGGACTGGAGCAAGCTGCTCGAGTCGGCTGTGGCCAACGCCGAGAGCAACCACGAGCTGCTCGAGGACGATCTGATCGTGCGGGAGGCCTACGCGGATGAAGGCCCGACGATTAAGCGCTTCCGCCCGCGCGCGATGGGACGGGCGACGCCGATCCGCAAGCGCACGAGCCACCTGACGATAACCCTGACCCCGCGCCCTGAGCCCGGGACCACCAAAAGACACGGCTGAGAGACTGAGAAATGGGACAGAAGGTACATCCAGAGGCAATGCGCGTGGGTTACATCCACGACTGGAAGTCGAACTGGTTCAACGAGAAGAACTTCGCCGAGTACCTCGCCGAGGACGTTCACGTGCGTGAGCACATCATCCGCAAGCTTGCCCACGCGGGCCTGTCCGACATCACGATCCGCAAGGACGCCAACGAGCTCGAGGTCAACATCCACACGGCCCGCCCCGGCATCGTGATCGGCAAGTCCGGAACCGAAGTCGACGCGCTGCGCCGCGACCTGCACCGGATGACCAAGAAGCAGATCAAGGTCAACATCCTCGAGATCAAGCGCCCCGAGCTCGACGCCAAGCTCGTCGCGCAGTCGATCGCCGAGCAGCTGCAGAATCGCGTCGCGTTCCGCCGCGCGATGAAGCGCGCGTTGACGAGCGCGATGCGCTCGGGCGCTAAGGGCGTCAAGGTGCAGGTCGCCGGGCGCCTCGGAGGTGCTGAGATGGCCCGCACGGAAAGCTACTCCGATGGCCGTGTACCGCTGCACACGATGCGCGCGGACATCGACTACGGCTTCTACGAGGCCCGCACGACGTTCGGTCGCATCGGCGTCAAGTGCTGGGTCAACAAGGGCGAAATCATGCCCGAGGGCTACACCGGTGCCGACCTGACAGACATGACCGCCCCGGCGCCGCCGAGCAACGACCGCGATGGTCGCGGCGGACGCGACGGGCGCGAGGGTCGCGGCGGCGGGCGCAACCGCCCAGGAGGAGGAGGCGGCGGCGGTCGCGGCCCCGGCGGACCCGGCGGCGGTGGACGTGGCGGCGGTGGACGTGGTCCGGGCGGTCCCGGCGGTGGACGTGGTCCCGGCGGCGGTGGACGCGGTCCCGGCGGTCCCGGCGGCGGTGGACGTGGTCCCGGTGGCGGTGGCGGCGGCGGTGGACGTGGTCCTCGTCCCGGGGGCGGAGGCCCGCGCTGATGCTCTCCCCCAAGCGTGTCAAGCATCGCAAGCAGCACCGCGGGCGTCGTCGTGGCAACTCGCGCGGACAGCTGCACGTGCAGTTCGGCGACTACGGACTGAAGTCGCTCGAGTGCGGATGGCTGACCAACCGCCAGATCGAGGCCGCTCGTGTGGCGATGACGCGCAAGATCAAGCGTGGTGGCAAGGTGTGGATCAACGTCTTCCCCGACAAGCCCGTCACCAAGAAGCCCGCCGAGACGCGCATGGGTTCGGGAAAGGGTTCGCCGGAAGGCTGGGTCGCGGTGGTCAAGCCGGGACGAGTGATGTTCGAGCTCGCCGGCGTGTCCGAGCCGCTGGCGCGCGAAGCGATCCGGCTGGCCGCGCACAAGCTGCCCGTGAAGTCCAAGTTCGTGCTGCGTGAGGACTGACATGAAGGCCAGCGAGATGCGAGACATGGATGCCGCCGAACTTGGCAAACGGGTAGCCGAGCTGCGCAGAGAGGTTTTCGGGCTGCGTTTCTCCAATGCGACCGGGGAACTGGACAACACCTCCGGGCTCGGGCACGCCAGGCGCGATCTCGCCCGAGCGCTGACTGTCGCGCGCGAGCGGGATCTCGCGGCCGGACCCGGCCAGGGCAACTGAGGATCAAAGACCGACACGAGTGGACGAAATGGCTGACGAACCAGACAACGACACACCTGAGACCGCCGAGGACGCGCCCGAGCAGACACCTGCCGTCGACGCTACCGACGCCGCCCCAGTCGAGACCGACGCGAGCGCCGACTCTGAAGCCGGTGCGAGCGCTGACGCAGGCGCGGGCCAGCCGGACGCGGACGCCGCGCCCGAGGATGCCACACCGGCCGCCGCGGCGCCGCCCGCGGAGCCCGTGCAGCAGCTATCTCCCAAGGAGCGCCGCCGCAAGACCCGTTCCAAGCATTCGGGCGACGTGCGCCCAAGCCGCTCCCCCGAGGAGCGCCATGCTGCGCGTCTGCTCGAGCGTCGTGACAAGGCCACGCGTCGCCGCGCCCGCCGCCTGCAGGAACGAGCCAAGGCAGCCGAGCGCCGCGCCGCTGCGCCCGCGCCCGAGGATCTGCCACCTGTGCACGCGCCGGTCGAAGGCACTCGCAGGGTGCGCCAGGGAATCGTCGTGTCGGACAAGGCGCAGAAGACGATCACCGTGCGCATCGACGTAGCGCGTCGTCACCGCCGCTACGAGAAGATCGTCCGCAGTTCGAGCACCGTCCACGCCCACGACGAGAACAACGAGGCTCACGAGGGCGATGTCGTGCGTGTGATCGAGAGCCGGCCGCTGTCGCGCACCAAGCGCTGGGCGCTCGTCGACGTCCTGGAGCGCGCGCGATGATCCAGAACGAGACGAGGCTGCGGGTGGCCGACAACTCGGGCGCGCGCGAAATCCTGTGCATCCGCGTCAAGGGGGGCTCTAAGCGACGCTACGCATTCGTCGGCGACGTGATCACCGCGACCGTCAAGCAGGCCAACCCGCAGGGCACGGTCAAAAAGGGCGAGGTCGTCACCGCGGTCGTCGTCCGCACGAAGAAGGCGATCGGACGCGACGACGGCACCTACATCGCCTTCGACGAGAACGCCGCGGTGATCATCGACGAGCAGAACAACCCGCGCGGCACGCGCGTGTTCGGCCCAGTGGCGCGCGAACTGCGCGAGCGCAACTTCATGAAGATCGTCTCGCTCGCCCCGGAGGTGCTGTGATGGCGCGTGCGAGCGCTCGTCCCAAGCGCCGCTCGCTGAAGATCCGTTCGGGCGATCGCGTGCAGGTGATCTCCGGCAAGGACCGCGGCAAGAGCGGCCGTGTGCTGCGCGTCGAGCCGACCAAGCAGCGCGTGTACGTCGAGCACCTGAACATGATCAAGCGCCACACCAAGCCACAGGCGACCCCGGGGGCGAGTGCCCAGACGGCGGCGCAGCTGGGCGGTGTGATCGAGCGCGAGGGACCGATCCACATCTCCAACGTGATGCTGCTCGACGCCAAGGGCGCACCCACCCGCGTCGGGATCGAGCGTAACGGCGGCGAGCGCGTTCGCATCGCCAAGAGCTCAGGCGCAAGGCTGGACTGACCGCATGGCGACTGCGACTGACACCGCTCCCACGGCACGACTGAAGACCCGTTATCTCGAGGAGATCCGCCCCAGCCTGATCGAGCGCTTTGGCTACTCCTCTGTGATGCAGGCGCCGAGGCTCGAGAAGATCACCGTCAACATGGGCGTTGGGCTTGCCAAGCAGGACTCCAAAATGCTCAAGGCTGCGACCGAGCAGCTTGCGACGATCGCCGGCCAGCAGCCGAGCGTGCGTCGCGCGCGCAAGTCGATCGCCGCGTTCAAACTGCGCGAGGGCATGCCCGTGGGGCTAGCCGTGACGCTCCGCGCCGAGCGTGGCTACGAGTTCCTCGACCGCCTTGTCTCGATCGCGATTCCGCGGATCCGTGACTTCCGCGGCCTGAACCCACGCTCATTCGACGGTCGCGGCAACTACTCGCTGGGCGTCAAGGAGCAGATCATCTTCCCGGAGATCGACTACGACTCGATCGATCAGGTGCGCGGACTGGACATAACGATCACCACCTCCGCTGCCACCGACATCGAGGCCTACGCCCTGTTGGCCGCGTTCGGCATGCCGTTCTCGGCTCAGGGGCGCCCCAAGGGCTACGACCCCGAGGCCGACGAGGCAGCCGCGCGTGCGCACGAGGAGGCCGAGGCCGCGAGCGCCGCCGCCGCCGTCAAAGCAGAGGCCGACGCGGAAGCGGCAGCCGAGGCCGCGGCCAAGACAAAAGTCGAACGGGAAGCAGCGAAGGCCTCAAAGGCAGAGGCCAAGGCCGCCAAGCCCGCTGCCAGTGAGCCCGACGCCGCTGCAGAGCCAGCCGAGGCCGTAGCCGAGCCGGATGCCGCTGCTGAGCCCGCGCCCGCTGCTGAGCCTGACGCTGTGGCTGAGCCGGAGCCGCCTGCTGAGCCTGAGGCGACCGCTGAAACAGAGACCGCGCAGCCCGACGCAGCCGACGAGCAGGACGACGCCCCCGGGGACGAGGACGCCGCGACCAGCGAGAAGGAGAGCAGCGACTAATGGCCAAGACCTCACAGCGCGTCAAGCAGGCGCGCACTCCCAAGTTCAAGACCCGTGCATATACTCGATGCAGCCGCTGCGGTCGTCCGCGTGCGGTGTACCGCAAGTTCGGGGTGTGTCGCATCTGCCTTCGCGACCTCGCCCACAACGGCCAGATCCCTGGGATGACCAAGTCCTCCTGGTAGGAGCCTCAAACCCATGTCGATGACCGATCCCATAGCCGACTTCCTCACGCGCGTGCGCAACGCGATCCACGCGGCACACGAGACCGTGGAGGTGCCGGCATCGAAACTGAAGAGCGAGCTCGCCCGAATCCTCGACGAGCAGGGCTACATCGACTCCTGGTCGGTGATCTCCGCACCAGAGGGGCAGACCGGTCAGCTGATTCAGATCAGGCTCAAGTACACCGAGGACCGCCGCTCGGCGATCTCGGGACTACGGCGGGTGTCACGCCCGGGTCGGCGTACGTACGTCGACTCCAAGCACATCCCCAAGGTGCTCGGCGGTATGGGAACGGCGATCGTGTCGACCTCGCACGGTGTGATGACCGGCCACGATGCTCGCGCGGCGGGCGTCGGTGGCGAGGTCCTGGCGCAGGTCTGGTAGCTGAAGATGTCGAGAATCGGGAGACAGCCCATCCCAGTGCCCTCCGGCGTGACCGTGTCGATCGAGCCCGAGTCGGTTCGCGTCAACGGCCCCAAAGGCGAGCTCAGCGAGCGTATCCACAGGGACATCCAGGTGACCCAGGACGGCGAGCAACTGGTGGTCACGCGACCGACCGACCGCGGCGAGCACCGCGCGCTGCACGGCCTGACGCGCACGCTGGTGGCGAACATGGTCGAGGGCGTGACCAGCGGCTACGAGAAGCGCTTGGAGATCCAGGGCGTCGGGTATCGCGCGCAGCTGAAGGGCAAGAACCTGGAGCTGGCCGTCGGGTACTCACACCCGGTGCCGATCCCGGCGCCGTCCGGCATCGAGTTCGAAGTGCCCCAGCCGACACGCGTCGTCGTCAAGGGCATCTCAAAGCAGCTCGTCGGCGAGACCGCCGCGATCATCCGCAAGCAGCGCCCGCCCGAGCCGTACAAGGGCAAGGGCATCCGCTACGAGGGCGAGTACGTGCAGCGGAAGGTCGGTAAGCGGGCATGACCGTGCTCACGAAGGAGCATCGCCGGCTCAAACGCCGCCGCCGGGTGCGCGCGAAGATCTCCGGCACGGCCACACGCCCACGGATCTCGGTGTTCCGCTCGAACCGCGGCCTGTCCGCGCAGCTGGTCGACGATGTCGACGCGCGCACGCTCGCAGCAGTCAACTGGTTCGAGCCAGAGCTGCGCTCGCTGGCCAAAGCCGAGCGCGCCAAGCGCTCCGCGGAGCTGCTCGCCGAGCGCGCCAAGGCGGCCGGTATCTCCGAGGCTGTGTTCGACCGCGGCGGCTATCGCTACCACGGTCACGTGCGCACGTTCGCCGAAGCAATCCGCGAGGCCGGCATCACCGTCTAGGCGCCGAAGGCTCCTCGTCCCGCTACCCTCTCCCTGCTGCCCATGTCCCTATCGATAGATCGCTCAGTCAACGCCGCCGGCCTGGACCTCCAGGAGCGCGTCGTCGAGATCAACCGCGTCGCCAAGGTCGTCAAGGGCGGGCGGCGCTTCTCATTCACCGCGCTCGTGGTCGTCGGCGACGAACGCGAAGTGGTCGGCGTCGGCTACGGCAAGGCCAACGAGGTGCCACTGGCGATCCAGAAGGGTGTCGAGCGCGCCAAGAAGGACCTGTTCCGCGTGCCCAAGCACGGCAGCACGATCACGCACAAGACGACAGGTGTGTTTGGCGCCGGGCGTGTGCTGCTGAAGCCAGCATCTCCCGGTACCGGCGTGATCGCCGGCGGGGGAGTGCGGGCGGTGCTGGAGCTCGCCGGCATCCACGACATCCTTTCCAAGAGCCTCGGTACCCAGAACCCGATCAACCTCGTCAAGGCCACCGTCGCCGGGCTGCGCGGGCTGCGCACGCCCGAGGAGGTCGGCAAGCTGCGCGGACTGTCGGTCAACCAGGTCCTCGGCCTGGGAGGCAGGGCGGTCAACGGCCAGACGCTCGAGACTGCAGCGGAGACCGAGACGGAGACGGAGACGGAGACAGCGGCGGTTGTCGCCGGTGCCGACGGGGATTCCACGTGATGGGCACGCTGAGCGTCACCCAGCGCCGATCGAGCAACGGCGCCGACGGCAAACAGCTCGCCACGCTGCGCTCGCTCGGCCTGCGCCGCATCGGCCACACGGTCGAAGTCAACGACACAGACCAGTCTCGCGGCATGCTGCACAAGGTTCGCCACCTGGTCGAGGTCGAGGAGTCCAAGTGAGCGCCGCCGAGGACAGCGCGCAGGAGCGCGTCGGCCTGCACAACCTGGCGCCCGCCGCCGGAAGCCGCCGTCCGCGCAAGCGCATCGGGCGCGGCGAAGGCTCGGGCACCGGCAAGACCTCCGGGCGCGGCCAGAAGGGCGCCGGCTCGCGCTCGGGCTCCAAGCGCCGGGCCAACTTTGAGGGCGGCCAGATGCCGATCCACATGCGTATGCGAAAGCTGCGCGGGCCGCACATGAAGAAGTCGATGCCGTTCGAGCCCTTCCGCACGCACACCCAGCCGGTCAACATCTCCGCGCTGGAGAGCCGCTTCGACGCCGACACCGAGGTAACGATCGAGCTGATGCAGGCAGGGGGCCTTGCCACGCGCAAGGGCATCCCCGTGAAGGTCCTCGCCAAGGGCGATCTCAGCAAGGCGCTGACCGTGCACGCGCACGCGTTCAGCGCCAGCGCGCGCGAGCGCATTGAGGCAGCCGGCGGCACCTGCAAGACGATCGAGGGTTAGACAACTCGCCCGACCCTGCAACCGGCCCTCGCGCGGTTGTGGATCGACTAGAATCCCGCGCTCCGTGGGTGTGGCGGCGATCAGTCGACGCGCGACGGACACAAGCCCATGCTCGCGACGATCCTGAACGCATTCCAGGTTGCGGAGATCCGCAAGAAGATCGCCTTCACGGCGGGGATGCTGCTGATCTACCGGCTGGGCTCTCACGTGCCCGTCCCCGGCGTCAACCTGACGGCCGTCAACAACATCCAGAAGTCCTTCGGCGGCGGCGGGATCCTCAGCTACCTGAACTTGTTCTCCGGCGGTGGCCTGTCCAAACTCGCGATCTTCGCGCTGGGCATCATGCCCTACATCACCTCGTCGATCATCCTGCAGCTGCTGCAGGTTGCGGTGCCGTCACTGGAGAAGCTCTCCAAGGAAGGCGAGGTCGGCCAGGCGCGCATCACCCAGTACACGCGCTACCTGACCGTCGGGCTGGCGTTCGCCCAGTCGATCGGCTACGTCTTCCTGTTCCACACGCTGCAGGCCAAAGCCGGCGAAAACGTGATCACGCATTTCGACCCGCCGCACATCTTCCTGATCGTCGTCTGCCTGACCGCTGGGTGCGTGATGCTGATGTGGATCGGCGAGTTGATCACCCAGCGGGGCATCGGCAACGGGATCTCGCTGCTGATCTTCGCCTCGATCGTCTCGCGCCTGCCGACCGGCATCCAGACCTGGTGGACGACGCAGGACCAGGTCTTCAAGGTGATGATGCCGTTCCTCGTGCTCGCGACCGTCGCAGGGATCGTGTTCGTGCAGGAAGGGCAGCGCCGCATCCCGGTGCAGTACGCCAAGCGCGTGATCGGCAGGCGCATGAGCGAGGGCGGCCAGACCTATCTGCCGCTACGCGTGAACATGGCCGGCGTGATCCCGGTGATCTTCGCCGCCAGCATCATGGCCTTCCCGCCGACTGTCGGGCAGTTGATCAAAACCCCGTGGGGCAAATCGATCTCCGACTTCTTCACGCCCAACGGCTGGCACTACGTCGTCGGCGAGTCCCTGTTCATCATCGTCTTCACCTACTTCTACACCGCCGTCACGTTCAACCCGGTCGACCAGGCGGATAACCTGAAGAAGTACGGCGGCTTCATCCCCGGTGTGCGGCCCGGGCGTCCGACCGCCGAATTCCTCGACCGCATCCTCGCGCGCCTGACGTTCCCCGGCGCGCTGTTCCTGGCCGCGGTCGCGGCGCTGCCCGCGATCCTGTTCGCGCGCACACACCAGAACTTCCAGTTCGGCGGTACCTCCGTCCTGATTACGATCGGCGTGGCGCTGGAAACGATGAAGCAGCTCGAGGCGCAACTGATGATGCGAAGTTACGAGGGATTCCTGAAGTAGCGCTACGCCGGTCCGCCCGGCGGTCGCGACTTCGCGGCGACCGCCATGCGGACCGGCTTCGCTTGGCCTAGGGCCGGCGCGTGGTCTCCCGTGGTTTGTGGCTTTCGCATTGGCAAGCGGACCCCGTTAGCGGATAGGCTGGCCCGGTCTTGTCTGAGTTGAACCTGATCATGTTGGGCGCGCCGGGAGCCGGGAAGGGGACCCAGGCCGACCGTCTGCACGACGATTTCGGGCTGCCGCACATCTCCACCGGTGACATCCTGCGCGCGCAGGTCGCCGACGGGACCGAGCTCGGGCGCGAAGCGAAGCGCTACATGGACGCCGGCGACCTCGTCCCGGATGAGGTGATCGTCGGCATGATCACCGTGCGGATCGGCGACGGCGACGCGCGCGACGGTTTCCTGCTCGACGGCTTCCCGCGCAACAACGAGCAGGCCGACGCGCTCGGCGCGGCGCTGCTCGGCCTCGAGCGGCATCTCACAGCGGCGCTGCTGATCGAGGTGTCCGACGAGGAGGTCGTGCGTCGTCTCGGCGGACGCCGGGTGTGCGTGAAGAACCCGACGCACATCTACCACGTCGACTTCGACCCGCCCAAGCACGAGGGTATCTGTGATCAGGACGGCGCGCGCCTGATCCAGCGCGACGACGACAGCGAGGACACGATTCGTCACCGCCTCGAGGTCTACCACTCCCAGACCGAGCCGCTGATCGCCTACTACGATCGCGCAGGGCTGCTGCGTCGCTTCGACGGGCGACGCTCGGCCGATGAGGTCCACGCCCACATCAGGGCGACCGTCGCCACCCTTCGCCTCGAGGAGGGGATGTAGGAAAGCAGCGCCCCGTTGGAAGCCCGCCGGGGCTAGCGCTCAAGCTAAGCTCCGTGGGTGATCATCAAGAAGTCCCCAGCCGAGATCGACAGGATGGCGAGCGCGGGAGCGATCCTCGTCGCGACGCTCGAAGAGCTCGAGCGCATGGTGCGCCCCGGCGTCAGCACCGGCGAGCTCGACAAGCACGCCGAGCGCTTCATCCGCGCTCGCGGCGCCACGCCGACGTTCAAGGGCTATCGCGGCTTTCCCGGCTCGATCTGTGCGTCGCCGAACGAGATGATCGTCCACGGGATCCCCGGCTCGTATCGCCTGAAGCCCGGCGACGTGATCTCGATCGACGTCGGCGTCACGTTCGACGGCTGGGTGGCCGACGCCGCCAGGACCTTTCCGGTCGGGGTGCTCAGCGCGAACGTCCAAAACCTGCTCGCCGGCACCGAGCAGTCGCTGTACGCCGGCGTCGCGCAATGCCGCCCCGGGAACCGCATGGGCGACGTCTCCAGCGCGATCCAGCAGCTCGCCGAGGGCGCCGGGCTGTCGGTCGTGCGCTCGCTTGTCGGTCACGGCGTCGGACGCAGCATGCACGAGGACCCACAGGTGCCCAACTACGGCAAGCCCGGCAAGGGGCCGCTGCTCGAGGAGGGCATGGTGCTGGCGATCGAGCCGATGATGACCGCCGGTCGATCCAGCGTGCGCATGGGCGGCGACGGCTGGGCGATCTTCTCGCAGGACGGATCCCCGGCCGCGCACTTCGAGTTCACTGTCGCGATCGCCGCCGACGGACCGCGCGTGCTGACGCCCTGGCACACCGCTGCAGAGGCCGACGCTGGAGGCGAGGCTGTCGAGGGCATCGCGAGCGCACGCTGAGGTTGCTACCATCTGGAGTCCTGCCCAGGTGCGAGGCGTTCGTCCCGCGCTTGAGCATGTCCTCGACTTGGTAGCGGCGGCCGCAACGGCAGCCAGAGCCGAGCCGTCGGAACCCAGCCGCCGAAAGGGATCATGAAGGTAAGACCGTCGGTCAAGCCGATGTGCGAGAAATGCAAGATCATCCGTCGCCACGGCGTCGTGCTCGTGATCTGCCAGAACAAGCGCCACAAGCAGCGGCAGGGGTAGGCGGCTAGATGGCACGCATCGCCGGCGTCAACCTGCCGCTCAACAAGCGCTCAGAGATCGGGCTGACCTACATCTACGGGATCGGGCGCTCGACGTCCAACAAGGTGCTCGCGCAGGTCGGCGTGAGCCCCGACACGTACATCCGCGACCTCACCGAGGACGAGGTTGCCAAGCTGCGCGACGCGATCGACGACGGGCTGACCGTCGAGGGCGATCTGCGGCGCGAGCGCGTCCAGGACATCAAACGCCTGCAGGAGATCGGCTCCTATCGCGGCCTGCGACACCGCCGAGGCCTGCCGGTACGCGGGCAGAAGACCAAGACCAACGCTCGCACGCGCAAGGGACCCAAGCGCATGCAGGTGGCCGGCAAGAAGAGAGCGGGTAAGAAGTAGTGCCTCCAGCGCCAAAACGAGCCCGCGGCCGCCGCAAGCCGAAAAAGAACATCCCGGTCGGCCAGGCTCACATCAAGACTTCGTTCAACAACACCATCGTCTCATTGACAGACACCGCCGGCAACGTGATCGCGTGGGAGTCCGCCGGCGGCGCCGGCTTCAAGGGCTCGCGCAAGTCGACCCCGTTCGCCGCCCAGGTGACCGCCGACGCGGCCGCGCGCAAGGGGCTCGAGCAGGGGTTGCAGAAGGTCGAGGTCTACGTCAAGGGGCCGGGCTCCGGTCGCGAGACGGCGATCCGCTCGCTGCAGGCTGCCGGCCTGGAAGTGACGGGCGTCAAGGACGTCACCCCGCAGGCCCACAACGGGTGCCGCCCACGCAAGCGGCGGAGGGTCTAGAGATGGCCAGAGATACCGGTCCGCAGTGCAAGCAGTGCCGCCGTGAGGGACAGAAGCTGTTCCTCAAGGGCGAGCGCTGCCTGACCGACAAGTGCGGCGTCGAGCGACGCTCCTACCCGCCGGGAGAGCACGGGCGCGGGCGCATGAAACAGAGCGAGTACCGTGTGCAGCTGCGCGAGAAGCAGAAGGCCAAGCGCTATTACGGCGTGCTCGAGAAACAGTTCGCCGGCTACTACGAAAAGGCTTCGCGCCAAACCGGGATCACCGGCGAGAACCTGCTCACGCTGCTGGAGTGCCGCCTCGACAACGTGCTCGTGCGTCTCGGCTTCGGCGCATCTCGCCGGCAGGCGCGCCAGCTGATCCGCCACGGCCACTGGATGGTCAACGGCCGCCGGGTGAACATCCCCAGCTATCAGGTACGCCCGGGCGATGTGATCTCGATCAAGGCCGACACGCCGGCTACGCAGGTGGTCAGGGACGCCACCGAGCTGACCGGACAGATCCCCGCGTGGTTGCAGGCCGATCACGAGTCGCTCTCGGCCAAGGTGCTGCGCAGGCCGGAGCGGCGCGAGGTCGCCGCGCCGGTGCAGGAGCAGCTCATCGTCGAGCTGTACTCGAAGTAGAACGACTTTTCCCCCGCCGACGCCCGTTCTGGGCGACGGCGCTTCAGAGCCGGCGTCCGGGCGACGCCGGTGCGACATCAAAACGACGTTAGGACTCCCATGCTCGACTTCCAAATCCCCCGGATCACCAGCGAGTCCGTGGAGCAGAATCGTGGAACGTTCACGATCGAGCCGCTCGACCGCGGCTTTGGCTACACGTTCGGCAACTCGCTGCGGCGCGTACTGCTCTCCTCCCTCGCAGGCGCCGCCGTCACGAGCGTGCGCATCGAGGGCGTCGCGCACGAGTTCTCCACCATTCAGGGCGTCAAGGAGGACGTGACCGACATCGTGCTCAACCTCAAGGGCGTGGTCTGCCGGATGCATTCCGACGCCAGCGAGGTCGAGGCGCCGCTCGTCGTCACCGGCCCCGGCGAGATCACCGCCAAGGACATCGACCTTCCGGCCGGCGTGGAGATTCTCAACCCCGACCTGCACATCGCGACACTCGAGAAGAAAACCAAGCTCGAGCTGTACATGACGATCGGTCGCGGTCGCGGCTACCGGCCGGCCGAGGAGAACAAGTCCGCCGACCAGCCGATCGGCGTGATCCCGATCGACTCGATCTTCTCGCCCGTGCGCCGCGTCGCCTACGCGGTCGAGCAGGCTCGTGTTGGGCAGAAGACCGATTTCGACAAGCTCACGCTGGACATCGAGACCGACGGTTCGATCGACTCGCAGGCAGCGCTACGCGAGGCCGCTGAGCTTTTGATCTCACAGCTCGCCATCTTCACCGACGCAGACCGCATCCAGGAGCTACGCGCTGCCCCGGGCGGACAGCTCGACGGCCATGGTCTGGCCGTCGGCGGCGGCGCGCAGGCGGCGCTGCAGGGCGAGGAGTGGGGCATCCTGATCGAGGAGCTCGAGCTCGGCGTGCGCTCCTACAACTGCCTCAAGCGTGCAGGCATCCAGACGGTCGGTGACCTGATCTCCAAGTCCGAGGGAGAGCTCAACGCGATCCCCAACTTCGGCAAAAAGTCGATCGACGAGGTCATCGAAACACTGCACGCCAGGGGCCTGAACCTCCGCCAGGACTAATCCTCAGCGGTGAGGTGTGCGCTGCATTGCGCCGCCCCGAGACCTCGGCAGGAGGGAGTGAGTGATTGGATTCACGCCCGCCGCCGCAGGCGGCCGCGTGAATCCAATCATCTACACTCCCGACCATGCGCCACCAGAAGACACGCAACAAGCTAAGCCGCGACTCCGCGCACCGCAAGGCGCTGCTGATGAACCTCAGCAAGGAGATCATCGAGCACGAGCGGATCGAAACGACGGAGGCCAAGGCAAAGGCCGTCAAGCCGCAGATTGAGAAACTGATCACGCTCGCCAAGCGGGGGGACCTGCACGCGCGCCGACAGGCGCTGTCGACGCTGTCACAGGACAAGTTCGCGGTGCACAAGCTGTTCGCCGAGGTCGCGCCCCGTTACGCGGAGCGGCCCGGCGGATACACGCGCATCCTGAAGCTCGGTCCGCGGCGCAGCGACTCGACCGAGATGGTCTTCATCGAGCTCGTCTGAGCTCGCGCGCCCGCTCTCACGTCGCGCGGGGATAACCCGAAGAGCACACCCTGAAAGGCGCACCCAAAGGGCACACCCGAAAGGGCACAGGCAGGCAGGCAGGTGGTCACCAAGCTCACGATCGAATACGACGGGAGCGGCTTCGCCGGGTGGGCGCGCCAGCCGGATGAGCGCACCGTGCAGGAGGACATCGAGCTCGCCCTACGTAGGATCCTTGGCGAGGACGGGCACGACGGCAAGCCGTTGAAGCTCACCGTCGCCGGTCGCACAGACCGCGGCGTGCACGCCTGGGGGCAGGTCGCCAGCTACGCCCACGAGGCCGTCGATCCCGCGCGCCTGAACGGGCTGCTAGCCGACGACGTCGCGATCCTCGCCTCCGAGCCCGCGCCGGAGGGCTTCGACGCGCGCCGCCACGCCGTTAGCCGCACCTACTGCTATCGCGTGCTCGCGCGGCGAACCCGCTCGGTGTTCGAGCGACAGCGAGCGTTCTGGTGGCCGCGCCAACTCGACCGCGACGTGCTCGATAGGTGCGCACCCGCGCTACTCGGCCGCCACGACTTCACCGCGTTCACGCCCACCGAAACCGAACACTCGCGCTTCACCTGTGACGTGCTCTCCGCAGAGTGGCGGGCTGACGGCGAGCTGCTCGAGTTCTGGATAAAGGCCGACAGGTTTCTGCGCCACATGAACCGCGTGCTCGTCGGCTCGATGCTCGACGTGGCCGCCGGACTGCTCACCGTCGAGCACTTCGTGGCGCTGCTCGACGGGCGCCCGCGTGTGGAGGCCGGCAGGACTGCGCCCGCGCACGGTTTGGCGCTGGCAAGCGTCGCCTACCACGATGGCTGACCTGCCGTCCCGTGGCATATCTTCACGCGCCGGGACCGAACTGGCCCCTATGCTGGAGCCACAGACATGCTCAACGTGCTCCTGACCAACGACGACGGGATCGAGGCCGACGGCCTGCAGGCGATGCGCCGCGCGTTGCTGGCGCTGGATGGCGTTCGCTTGGCGGTGATCGCCCCCGACGGCAACCGCTCGGCGATGGCGCGCTCGATCACCACGCGCCGGCCGCTGTGGGTGGCCGAGGTGCCATTCGCGGACGACACGGTCGGTTACGCGACCGACGGCACGCCCGTCGACTGCGTCAGGCTGGCCAGCCTCGGGCTGGTGGAGGGTTTCGAGGCCCATCTGGTCGTCGCCGGCATCAACCACGGCGCCAACCTCGGCGATGACATCACCTACTCCGGTACCGTTGCAGCGGCGCTCGAGGGGGTCGTGCTCGGGTTGCCAGCGATCGCCGTCTCCCAGCAGTCAGGCGCTCGGGCGCTCGACTATCGCTTCGACGGCGGCTTCGCGTTCGAGACCGCCGCCGGGTTCGTCGCACGGCTGGTCGAGCGAATCGAGGAGGTGCCGCTGCCCGCGAGGACGCTGCTCAACGTCAACGTCCCCGCCGGTCAGCCGAGCGGCGTCGAGGTGACGAGTCTCGGCAAGCGCATCTACCGCGACGAGCTGAAGCTCGAGCGCGAGGAGGAGAACCGCCGTCGCTACTGGATCTACGGCTCGGACCCCGGTTTCCACGACGAGCCCGGGACCGATCTCGCGGCCGTCGCCGCCGGCCGGATCGCGGTCACGCCGATCCACTTCGACCTGACCGACCGACCGAGCCTCGACGCGCTGCGGCGCTTCGATCTGGAGGCACTGCTGGAGCCGCCGATCGGAGATCGGCCGGCACACAACGCGACGCCGTGAGCAACGCGACGCCGTGAGCGACACGCAGCCTGCCGCCCGGGCGAGTGAGCTGCGCGAGGCGCTCGCACACCACGCTCACCGCTACTACGTCCTCGACGACCCCGAGATCGGCGACGACGTCTACGACAGGCTGCTCGACGAGCTTCGTGAGATCGAGCGTGCTCATCCTGAGCTGGCCACCGAAGACTCGCCCACGCGCAGGGTCGGGGGGGAGCCGGTTGGGCGGCTGGAGAAGGTCCAGCACCTCGAGCCGATGCTGTCGCTCGGCAACGTGCGCTCGGCCGAGGAGCTGCGCGCGTGGGTCGAGCGGATGCGCAACCACCTCGCGCGCGAGGGGATCGAGGCCCCGCACTTCACGTTCGTGGTCGAGCCGAAGATCGACGGGCTGGCGATCAGCCTCGTGTACCGCGACGGCGTGCTCGAGCGGGGCGCCACACGCGGCAACGGCGAGATCGGCGAGGACGTCACGCACAACCTGCGCACGATCGGCGCGATCCCGCTGCACGTCAGCGACGCGCCCGCGCTAGTCGAGGTGCGTGGCGAGGTGTACATGTCGCTGAAGGACTTCACCGCGCTCAACGAGCGCCGCGCCGAAGCGGGCGAGTCGACGTTCATGAACCCGCGCAACTCCGCCGCCGGCACGATCCGCCAGCTCGACCCCGCCGACGCCGTCAAGCGCCCGCTGTCGATCTGGTGCTACCAGGTGGGCGTTACCGAGGGGCTGTCCTTCACCGCGCACTCGCACGCGCTCGACTGGCTGCGCGAGCACGGCTTCCGCGTCAACCGCGACATCAAGCTGCTCGGCAGCGAGGACGAGGTGATCGCTCAGTGCTTGGAGTGGGAGCGGCGCAGGGGCGAGCTCGACTTCGAGATCGACGGCGTCGTCATCAAGGTCGACGACCTCGAGCTGCAGCGCAGGCTCGGCTCCGTCGGGCGCGACCCGCGCTGGGCGGTCGCCTGGAAGTTCCCGCCGACGACCGCCGTCACCAAGCTCGAACGAGTGATGTGGAACGTCGGCAAGTTCGGCGACCTGCGCCCGTACGCGGTTCTCGAGGCGGTCGCCGTGGCCGGCGTCACGATCAGGATGGCCACGCTGCACAACGAGGAGGACATCCTCCGCAAGGACATCCGCGAGGGCGAGCAGGTGATCGTCGTGCGCGCAGGCGACGTGATCCCGCAGGTCGTCTCACCGGCGCCGCACGTCGCCGAGCGTAAGCGTCGCCCGCCGAAGCCGAAACCCCCGAAGCACTGCCCGTTCTGCAACACCGTGACCGTCAAGCCAGAGGACAGCGTGTTCACGAAGTGCCCCAACCGCGACTGCCCCGGACGGGCGTGGCAGCTACTCAAGCACTTCGTCTCGCGTGGCGCGATGGACATCGATGGGCTGGGCGAGAAGCAGGTCTCGGTGCTCCAGGAACACGGCCTGGTGCGTACGCCCGCCGACTTCTACCGGCTGACCCAGGAGCAGCTGCTCGAGCTCGACCGCTTCGGCGAGCTGTCCGTCGAAAATCTGCTCGCGGCGCTCGAGGCGAGCAAGCAGCGCCCGTTCGCACGCGTGCTGTTCGCGCTCGGGATCGAGGAGGTGGGGGAGGTCACCGGGCGCAACCTCGCGCAGGGCTTCCGTGATATCGACGCCCTGCTTCAAGCCACGCCCGAGCAGATCGCGGAGATCCCCGGCGTCGGCGAGAAGATGGCCGACTCGATCCGCGCGCAGCTCGATCACGAGCGCATGCGCAGCCTGATCGCCGAGTTGCGTCAAATCGGGCTGTGCTTCCACGAGGAGGGCCCGCCGCCGTCCGAGGGGCCGCTGGCCGGTAAGACGCTCGTGCTCACCGGCACGCTGCCGCAGCTCTCGCGTGAGGACGCGACACAGCGGGTGCTCGCGGCCGGTGGACGCGTCACCGGCTCGGTGTCCAAGAAGACCGACTACCTCGTCGCCGGGGACAGCCCCGGCTCCAAGCTCGAGAAGGCCGAGCGCGTCGGCGTTGCCGTGCTCGACGAAGCCGCGCTGCTCGGGCTGCTCGGCCAGTAGCGCGCGAATGCGGTCAGCGGTCGGTCAGCCGGCGGGCGCGGTCAGCTGGTGCGGCGGCGCGAACAGCGATCGTGCAGCGGCCGCTTCCGGCTCCTGCGGCGCGACCGGCGTGCTCGCCAGCGCGATCGCCATGTGGTCCTGGAAGACGTGCGCCGCCGTCGTGCCGATGGCGTCGTTGAAGAACGCGAACGCCAGCAGGTGCCCGTCGGCCGACTGGCAGTAGCCGACCAGGTTAGAGACGCCGGTCAGGGTGCCCGTCTTGCCCTGGCAGCGTCCCGCCGCTGCCGTCCTTCGCATGCGTAGCGACAGCGTGCCCGTGCGCCCCGCGATCGCCAGGTGTTCGCGCAGGATCGCGCCCGTGGGGGTTGACGCGAGCGCCACGAGCATGTCTGCGACCTGGTAGGGGGAGGTGCGATTTGACCCCGACAGACCCGAGCCGTCGATCACGCGAGGAGCGAAGCCGAGCAGCGATGAGATCGTGCTGGACACGACCGATGCGCCCGCCGGCGTCGTCCCAGCGCCGCCGAAGCGCGCGCCGAGGTCCTTCAGCAGCGTCTCCGCGAAGAAGTTGTCCGACGGCGGCAGCATCAGCCCGAGCAGCTGGGCGATCGTCGGCGACTGCACCTGCGCAAGCTGCGTCGCTCCCGCCGGCGTGGTTGCCGCCCCGCTGGAGCCCGCGACGCTCACGCCCGCCGCCTTCAACGCCGAGCGCAGCGCCCGCGCCGCGTACGCCGCCGGCGCGTGTGCGCCGTGTTCGGAGCCGCTCGCGCCGCGGTTGAACGCGAGGCCGCTGAGCGTGCCTTCGAGGAACGGGTCCCGGGCGTAGCTGCTCGACGGCTCGCCGCGGCGCGAGTCGAAGTAGGACTCGTCTCCCTCGATCGTGCCCGTCACGCTGTGGATGCCGTCGACATGCACCAGCTGGGAGACCAGCGAAGAGACGCTCGCACCGATGCCGCCGTAGTGGCTGCGGATGAACGAGCTCGTGCCGAACGTCGGGTCGCCGCCGCCGCGTAGGTACAGGCTGCCTTCCCACACGCCGCCCGCCGCCCGCCGCCCGACGCCGAGGACGGTCGTCGACAGGCGGCCCGTGGCGCCCAGGCGGGTCAGCGCTGCGGTGGCCGTGTACAGCTTCTCCACCGACGCCGGGGGGCGGGCCGTCGTCGCGCGCTCAGAGAACAGCGCCTGCTTGGAGGTCAGGTCATACACATAGCCGCCGTCCGCGTGGCCGGCTAGCGCCAGCTGGTGCCCCAGGTCGGACTGCAGTTCAGCCAGACCCGCGTCCGCGCCTGCCGTGGCAGCTGCCGCGAGGCTCGTGAGCAGGATTCCGCAAAGCAGAATCGCAAGTTGTCGCGCGGACTTCCGGGGCACCTGGCCATAGAATGTTCCTGGCATGGGCAAGGTTGTCAAGCTGGAACCGACCGTCAAGGCCAAGGCACGCAAGCCGCGGACCGGGCGGGTTGCCGCGCGCGGCGTCGGGCAGCCGGCGTCGAGGGACCGCAGGCGCCGCCCACGGCGCGACAAGACCGCGCTCGTGCTCGGCGGCGGCGGCTTCACCGGCGGCGTCTATGAGATCGGCGCGCTGCGCGCGCTCGATCTGCTCGCCGTGAACAGCACGGTCAACAACTTCGACGTGTACGTCGGCACCTCCGCCGGCTCGTTCATCGCGGCCCTGTGCGCCAACGGCGTCACCCCCGAGGAGATGATGCGGGTCGTCACCGGGCAGGGCAAAGCCACGTTCAAAGACATCGACATCGGCGATCTGCTGCGCCCCAACCTGCTCGAGTTCGCGCGCAAGGGCGCGCTGATGCCACTACGCGCCGCCGCGCTCGCGCGCCAACTGATCTCCCAACCCGGTGGCGTGTCGCTGATGGACGTCGTCATGGGCCTCGCCGACAACCTGCCATCCGGCCTGTACACCGGCGAGGGCATCGAGCGCTACCTGCACGAGGTGCTCTCAGAGCCCGGGCGCACCGACCACTTCGGCGAGCTCGACTGCGAGCTCTACCTGACCGCCACCGACCTCGACACCTGCGAGCGAGTAGTACTCGGCGTCGAAGGCGAGGACGTGCCGATCTCGACCGCCGTGCGGGCCTCTGGGGCGCTGCCGATGGTCTACGCGCCCGTCGAGGTGCACGACCGCGAGCTGATCGACGGCGGGATCGTCTCCACGACCAACCTCGATATCGCGGTCCAAGCCGGCGCCAAGCTGATCGTCGTGATCAACCCGATCGTGCCGTTCGTCAACGACTTCTCCGGCAGCGTCAAAACGCTGCGCGGCAAGCGCCCGCGGCGGATCTCCGACATGGGCTTCGCGCAGATCGGCTACCAGGTCTTCAAGCTGGTCGCCCACCAGCGGCTGCACGAACTGGCCAAGGGCTGGGAGGAGCGCTACCCCGGCGTGGACATCGTGCTCATCGAGCCGGAGGAGACCGACGAACTGATGTTCCAGACCTCGATGATGAGCTTCACCTCCCGCGTTGAGATCGCGCGCCACGGGTTCGAGTCCGTGACCAAGCAACTCGCCGGCGAATACGAGCGCTACCAGGCTGTCGCCGAACGCCACGGCCTCGACATCTCGGCCAAGCGCGTGCGCAAGGTCATCGAGCACTTCGATGAGGAGATCGAGTCGGTCAGCGCGTGGCGCAAGATCCTCGAGGGCACCACCGGCGCCCTGCTACGCCAAGCCGGCACCGCCGGCTAGAGAGCGGAGCGGCTACAGCGATTTGTCGACCGCGCTCAGCAGGCGGTCGGTGGCCGGCTCTGAGAACACCGCGATGCGCACGTGGTGGGGCTCGCCGAGCGCGTCGCCCGCGGCCACCAGGATGCCCGCGCGGGCCAGGCGCGCGGCCAGCTCGCCGCCCTGGATCGACGGGTGGGCAGCCCACACGAAGTTAGCCTGGCTGTCGCTCACCTCAAAGCCCCGCTCACGCAGCCCCGCCGTCAGGCGCGGGCGCTCCTTGCTGATCGCGCGCACCCGCCGCTCGATCAGCTCCGAGCAGCTGTGTAGTGCCTCCAGCGCTGCCGCCTGCGAGATTTCCGAGACGCCCAGATCCGGCTCCAGCTCGGCCAGCAGCTCACCCGACCCGGGGGCTCCGAGCGCGTAGCCGATGCGCAGCCCCGCCAGGCCCCACGCCTTCGAGAAGCTGCGGAAAACGAGCAGGCGCGGATGACCCTCGAGCAGCTCCAGCGAAGAGCTCGTCGGCTGGGCGTCCGCGAAGTCGACCAGCGACTCGTCCAGCAGCACCGCCACGCCCTCCGGCAGCTGCTCCAGCAGCCTTTGCAGCTCGGCCTTCGCCAGCAGCTCCCCGGTCGGGTCGTTCGGGCTGGCGATCGCGATCGCCCTCACCTGCGGGTCGCGCGCCGCCGCCAGCAGCTCGTCGATCCCGCCCTCCACACGCACAGCGCGGCCGTGCGCGCGGCGCGCCATGATCGGATACAGCGGGTAGGACGGCCAGCCGGTAAGCAGCTGCTGTCCCGGCTCGATCAGGGCACGCGTGGCCGCCGTAAGCAGCTCAGCGGCGCCGTTACCCAGGATCAGGCGATCCGGCTCCACGCCGTGCAGCTCAGCCAGCCGGTGGCGCAAATCTGCGCCGCTCATCTGCGGGTAGCGGTGCATCCCGCGGCGCGCCACGAACGTGATCGCGTTGACGATGTGTGGATGCGGCAGCTCCGGCCACGTCGTGTGCGACAAATCGAGCGTCTCCACGCGCGTCAGCGCCTTGCGTTTGCGCTCCGCCGCCTGCTCGCGCAGCCCGACGTTGACCTCCTCCTCGGACATCCCCTCGAATTGGCGATAGTAGTCGAGTAGGCCCACAGTCACTCTCGTTCTAGCAAGCTATCCGTCATCGCCACGTGACGACTCTCGCCGCGGCACGTGAACGACGCTCGTCTCGCCACGCGAACGGTTCCGCCGTGCCGCTGAGCGAGCCCTCACACCGTGCCGCTGCCCGACACGACGCTCGAGCCGGGACCGTGGATCACGACGAACCAGAACGTGAACACGACCGCGCACACAAGCGCCGTGATCCCGAACACGCGGGCCATCACGCCCGTGCGCTGGTCGTGCCCGGCCGCACGGCGCACCAGGATCCAAGCGTTGTCGAGGCGACGCAGCAGCGACAGCACGCCGAACAGCAGGCCGAACAGCCCGATAAACGAAGCCAGGATGCCGAAGCCGACGCTGCCCGTCAGATAGTCCGCCTGCGAGCCGAGCCACAGACACGCCAGCGGGATCGGACCCCAGCACAGCAGGCTGAGCAACACGATCGCCGCCAGCAGCACGTTCGCGAACGAACCGTCCACCCGCTGGCGGCGCTCGCCACCGCGCTTCGGCAGCGCGCGGAAGTGCACCGGCGCGGTACCCGGACGGCGACCCACGAACAGCCCACCGTTATCCGAAGGATCACTCCTCATCGCCCACCCATCTTCGCAGCTACCGAGGCGCTTCGGCGTCAGCCGTTGTAGAGCGCGTTGAACACGTCCGCGTATTTCTCGTTCACGACGTTGCGCTTGACCTTCAGCGTCGGCGTCAACTCGCCCGTCGGCTGCGACAGGTCGTGGTCGAGGATCGCAAACTTCTTGACCTGCTCGACCTGCGCGTATTTCGCGTTCACGCGGTCGATCTCGCCCTGGATCAGCGCGTGAATCGTCGCGTTCCGTGACAGCGACGCAATGTCCGCCGGCAGGTCGTGCTCGCGCGCGAACGTCGGGATCTCTTCCTCGTCCAGTGTGATCAGGATCACCGGGTATGGACGCTGGTCGCCGTGCATAACCGCCTGGGAGATCCAGCGGCACTGCTTCAGGTCGTTCTCGATGTTCGCCGGCGTCAGGTTCTTGCCGCCCGCCGTGATGATGATGTCCTTCTTGCGGCCCGTGATCGAGATGTAGCCGTCAGCGTCGATCGAGCCGAGATCGCCCGTGTGCAGCCATCCGTTCTCGACCGCGCCGAAGCTCGTCGATGCCTGGTTGTGGTAGCCGGCGAAGATATTCGGCCCTTTGATCAGGATCTCGCCGTCCTCGCCGATCTTCACCTCCACGCCCGGCAACGCGCGCCCGACCGTGCCAAAGCGGTGGTTCTCGACCGTCGACACCGTCGCCGCCGTCGCCGTCTCGGTCATCCCATAGCCCTCGAGCACCGGCACGCCACACGCCCAGAAGAACTCGAGGATCTCCTGCGAAATCGGCGCCGCCCCGCTGGTCGCGTGACGCACCTGCCCGCCGAACACCGCTCGCACGTTTTTGAACAGCTGCTCATCCGCTTCTTCAAACGGCGCCATCAGCTCCGGCGGCACCGCTTCGCCGCGGTTCATCATGTCGCGCACCTTCAGCCCCAGCGCGATCGCCTTCTCCGCCCGCTCGCGCTCCTCCGGCGGCTGGGCCTCGATCGCGCCGTGGGCCACCGTGTAGATCTTCTCGAACACGCGCGGCACCGAAGGCAGGTACGTCGGTTTGACTTCCGTCAGCTCCGGCACGATCTGCTTGGTGTCGCCGCCGTAGTAAGCCAGCGTGCCACCCAGGTCGAACACCGCCAGCTGGATCAGCAGCGCGTAAGAGTGGGCGAGCGGCAAGTACAGGTAGATGATCTCATCGCCCTGAATCTCGCCCGCCTCCGCGATCATGCCGATGATCGCCCGGTAGTTGCCATGTGTCAGCACGCAGCCCTTCGGCGGGCCCGTCGTGCCCGACGTGTAAATGAACGTGAACGGGTCCTCCGGGCGGACCGCCGCGCGGCGCCCTTCAAGCTCATCCGCCGGGCGCCCGCGTCCACGCTCGCGCACCTGCTCCAGCGTGATCGCATCGACCTTCCCAGCGCCCACCCCCGATCCACCGCCCGAGGTCTCCTCTGCCGGCGGGTCCATCACCATCACCGTGCGGAGCTCCGGCACGCGATCCCTAATCGATTCGATCTTCGCGAGCTGCTCCTTGTCCTCGCACATGATCGCGCACGCACCCGAGTCCGAGATCACCCACAGGCACTCCTCGGGGGAGTTCGTCTGGTAGATCGGGACCACCACCGCGCCGACAGACGTCGCCGCCATATCCATATAGGACCACTCCGGGCGCGTGTTCGCCAGGATGCACACGCGCTCACCCGGCTTGATACCCAAGTCGATCAGCCCGATCGCGATCTCCTGGACGATGTCCGCGAGCTCGCCGTAAGAGACGTCCTGCCATTCCCCGTCGCGCTTGAAGCGCACCGCCACCTGCTCGGCATACTCGATGGCCGCGTGCGGGATCAGGTCGGCGATCGTCTGCGATCCCGTGGTCGACACCGTCGTCGATACCGTGGCCGTGGCCTCCATCAAGACTCCCTCCTCAGTGCTAAATCCGATGTGTCCCGTGATGTTAGACGTTGGTTGGCCGTTTGGATAGGACGGCTTTACCTCGCCATTACCCTGATCCCCCGTTCGGAGCATCTGTATTCAGGGGGCCGTTCGCGGCGCGGGGGACGTTCGCTGCGCACCCGCTCAAACCGGGTTCGCGACGTCGAGGAACACGTGGCGCACGCCGAAGCGCTCCGCCAGCAGCTCGCCCAGGCGCCTCACGCCGAACGTCTCCGTCGCGTAGTGCCCGGCCCCGATCACGTGCACGCCCGACTCGCGCGCCTGCGCCATCGAGCGCTCCGCCAGCTCGCCCGTCAGCAGCGCGTCCGCGCCCGCCGCCGCCGCCTCAGCCGTGTAGTCCGCGCCCGCCCCCGACACGATCGCCAGGCGGCCGATCAGCGGCGGGCCAGCGTCGAACGTCAGCGGCTCGCGGTCCGTGAGCTTCGCCACACGCGCGAACAGATCCCGCGCCCGCACGCCCTCGCCCGGGAGCGTCGCCATGCAGCCGATCGGCCGGCCGCCGTGCACGGCGAACGGGATCCGGTCTATCGCGCCAAGCGCCTGCGCCAGCAGCGCGTTGTTGCCCAGCTCTGGGTGCGCGTCCAGCGGGAGGTGATACGCCGCCAGCGCAATCTCGTTGTCGAACAGCAGTCGCAAACGGCGCTTCAGTTGCGCGTCGATTGCCCTCGTGCCCGCGCCCCAGAACAGGCCGTGGTGCACCAGCAGGAGGTCCACCCGCTCCGCCGCCGCCAGCTCAAACAGCTCTGCGTGGGCCGACACGCCCGTCGCGATCGTCTCCACCGTGCTCGCGCCCGCGACCTGCAGGCCGTTCACGCAGTAGTCCTCGAAGCCCGCCGGCTGCAGCACACGGTCTATCTCCGCCAGGATCTCCGACGTCGCCGTCCGCATGCCGCGACCATAGCGGCCCCGTAGCAGCCCGCGCTTGTGGGATACTGCCTTCGCGTCGGGGCGTGGCGCAGCCTGGTAGCGCGCACCGTTCGGGTCGGTGAGGTCCCCGGTTCGAATCCGGGCGCCCCGATTGGTTAGAGAACCGCGAAGACCAGCGAACACGGGCGAAAACCCCCGAAAACGCTGGGCCTCGCGGGACGGTATTCGCTCGTGTTCGCGGCTGTTCGTTGGTCTGGAGACCGCAAACGGACCGCAGGGGACGCGAAAAGGGACCGCAAAAGGACCGCAGCCGTCCGCGAGTGGATGGGTGAGTCCCTTACGTGGTGAGGTTGCGCTCAGTGGGCAAATGAGCTTTGGTCTGCGACCCGGTTGTCGCTTGCTCAGTCAGTCCTGCTCTCGTGCAGCAAAGGGGCGTAGGAGATCCCGATGATCGCGCCCTCTGGTGATTGCAGCCGGGTCACTGTCTGCCCCCAGGGTTCCTCGCGCGGTGGGTGCAGTAGCACGTAGCCGGCCTGCTCAAGCTCGCTAGCCGCCGGGCCGACCGCCGCCGCGTCCGCGACGTCGAACTCGATGCTGACTTGCGGCACGGGCCGCTCCGCCGGCCACTCCGGCGTCCCGAAACATGCCTCGGCGGCTTGGGACAGCGGCCAGATGCCGAAGGACTTGCAGCCGGCGATCTGCTCGCTGTGATGGTACTCGTCATCGCCGCCGCTCTCAAGCGGTAGCCCGAGCGCGTCAACGTACAGCTTGCGACTGGCGGGCGGATCGGGTGCGATCACCGCCACGGTCGAGAGGAACTCTATGTCCACCGTGCCACCTCCTCTGCTCTGTGCTCGTTCAACGATCCGGACAGGTTCTACCGGCTCTGCGGCAGCGGGTGTTCCGCAAGCGCCGACTAGAGTGCCTTTCTAGGAGGACAGCGACTCTCCGAGCAGGCACGACTCCTCGACTCTGTGGACGATCGCCGTTGCTCTCGGCGACCATCAGCGACCCGAGCACGAACACCACGAGCGAGCGATCCTCCATCGCCTCCCATTGGTCACGGTCGGTGGACAGGTCGAACTCCCACGGGCTCCACTGGCTCTCCTCCCAATGGCGGTAGAGCGCCTGCGGGTCAAACAAGTGATCCGCGCCGGTCACCCTGCTGCGGGCTTGCGGGCGCGGACGATCGCTGAGGTTGCCTGAGCGTGGACGCGGTGAGTCTCGCGGATGTCAACGTCGGTGAGCCCGGCGTCGGCGAGCGCCTATGTGAACTCGCTGTGTGTGAGGGCGCCTGCGATGCAGCCCGTGTATGCCTGCATGTCGGCGCGCGTCGCGTCCTGCATGTCCTCGTCGGCGATCACGTCGGAGACGGCGAAGCGCCCGCCTGGCGAATTCCACAAGGGCTACATCGAGGAGATACCGCTTCCCGACGCGAGCGTTGACGTGGTGATCTCCAACTGCGTCATCAACCTCTCGGGCGACAAGCCCAAGGTGCTGCGCGAGGTTGCGCGAGTCATCGCGCCCACCGAGCGTTCGCCGCCCGGCGAGGAGTGACGTTCTTGTGCGGAGGGCTCGACCGGGCTAGACGGCGGGGGCGAAACCCGATGCAGGCAGGTGAAGGAGGGCCTCCTCTTGAGCGCCTTCCTTCGCCTAGTTATTTAGAATGTTCGCCTGCTACCGAGGTGACTTACTCGGGAGGCAGTAGACGGGTCGGGCGCGGATGGAGCGTGATGTTCTCCAGCCATATCGCTGTCGCGTCCTGTGCTCGTCGCGCTTTCGTGCGCATCGCGAGCACCACTGTAGAAGCGGAGACGATGCGTTGCGTGCCGCACTTCTAGATGTGTCTCTCGTCCTTGTCGCTGTGCCCACAGGCACATCATCACGCCGACAAAGTCCAAGGCAACCTTGCGAAGCAGCATCGCTATACCGATCGCAACCGCGAAGGTTGCGTCGGCAGGCATAGGCCTCTAGCTCCTTGTTACGGACCGTTTCATGTTGGTGTCCTTTCGAGGATAGCAACCGACGCAGTATTGCAGACGTGCCGGTCGGCGGTCAGGGCAAATCCGCCCGTCGTCGTGCCCGTCAGCCGATCGGCTCGAAGAGGTGCTCAAGCAGCTTGTCCGGGTTGGCAGCCGGGTTCCCAGCTTGTCCCGATCTCCCCGCCATCTTCACGAAAGCTCGACGATCGCGGCTCTTGCAAGCTCGGCCGGGGGTCATCGTCTTGGCTTCGCGGGGCGAGAGACGGCCCCCATCGGGTCGAGATGGAAACAACTAGGTGATCGCGCGCTGCCGCGGATGCGCTTGCTTGCAGTGGTTTTGCACGGTCGGGGGATGCGTGGGCGCGCAAGACGCTGAGGACCGAGCGCGTCGCTAGAGTCGACCGTCGTCTCAGCTGAGCAGTTCGAGCAGTTGTCAACCAGCGGAGAACGGAGGCGGCAATGAGCATCGGAGCAGGTCCTCGAGTCGACGGGATGGGCGCCGATGGCGCCGCGGCGGATGGGCAGGTGCCGACCACACGACGGCGCGCGATCCTCGGACTCACGGTGGCCGCGACCGGCGCGCTGCTAACAGACGCGGCGATCCACCCGTCCGCGGCGCACGCTGAAGCCGTCACGAGCGTCAACGGCAAAGTCGGCGTGGTGGTGCTCGGTGCAGCCGACGTCGAAGCGGCTCCGGCGTCCGAGATCATGGAGTTGGCCGGCGAAAACACCGCGATCGGCGAAGGAGCGTTCGCGAGCTTTGTCGGCGAGAGCAAAGCCGAACACGAAAAACACCGCGGCAACACTGCCTATGGCTGGCATGCGCTGCACAGCCTCAGCGGCACCAGCTTGACGAGCACCGAAGACAACACGGCGATCGGCAGCCAGGCGCTCGCCTTCCTGACGACGGGTGGCGGCAACACAGCGGTCGGGGAGAACGCGGGGGTGAACCTCACCAGCGGAGAAGAAAACACGGTTGTCGGCTGCGAAGCCCTCGCCGCCCAGCAGACGACGAGCAACAACGTCGCGGTCGGATTCCGCGCGGCCGGCGCCAACAAAACCGGCACTGGCATCACCGTCCTTGGCAACCAGGCCCTGGAACAAGGAACTGCCGGCGCCGAACTCGTTGCCATCGGCCACAAGGCGCTGCAAGAAAACACCGGCAGCAAAAACGTCGGCATCGGCTTTGAAGCCCTGAGGAAAGGCTCGGGGCACAGCAACACCGTTGTCGGCACCAACGCCGGCAAATCGTTTACCTCGGGCGGCGAAAACACGCTGGTCGGGATCATCGCCGGGCAGAGCCTCACCTCGGGGAACGAAAACAGCTACTTCGGCGCAGCCGCGGGGGCCTCCTCGCAGACCGCATCGAAGAACACCGCCATCGGTCAGGAAGCGCTCCTGGCCAACACAACCGGAGAACGCAACGTCGCGCTCGGCTACTCCGCCGGCGAAACCAATACTGGCTCCAGCAACATCTTCATCGGGAATCATGCTGACGCGTCCGGTGCCGTCAGCAACAAACTCGTCATCGCCAACAACACGACGGTCTCGCTGATCTCCGGCGTCATGTCGGCCACCGCAGCCAATCAGGAACTCGCGTTCTACGGGGCTGCCCCCGTGAAACGCCACGCCACGATCGCGGTCCCCGCCGAAGAAACAAAAGCGAACACCAAAGCCATCAAAGAAATCATCGAAGCGATCAAAGCGATCGGGATCATCTTGTGAAGGTCAGACTGCTGAAGGTCGTGGTGCAGCCGGTCTTCGTGCTCGACGACGGCGAGACGCTCGTCGAGGTCGAGCACCCGGCAACGGTGATCCCTGCCGCCGAATGGCCTACCTACAGCAGCGAGCGGTTCCCTCGCGAGGTTGGGGAGTGGCAGCGCAAGCTGGACAACGGCGCGGCGACCGCGGTCGGGGATGGAGTGGCCAGCGAGACAGCCGAGCCGGACAGCGATGTCGCCGGTGGCCGTGTCGCTGACGCGGCCACCGCCAACGGCGCGCCCACGCGCGCGTGACGATCTCTCGACGCTAGATCAGTCCTCCGCGGCCTGCAGCTCTTTGACCTTGGTCTCCAGCTGCTCCATCATGCAGCGGCGTAAACGCGCTGTCTGCGACTCCGTTAGCAAGTACCCCAAGCCCTCGAAAGCGACGTTTGTAGATCATGTAGGATCACGACAAGTACCAGTACCCATCGCTCCGACTCCCCGGGAGCAGCATATGTGTGTGAGGGATGGCATACGCCGGGTCTTGACGGGCGAGAAGGCCGGTATGGGCGGCGGTATGAGGACCGCAGAGGGGACCGCAGGCGTCCCGAAAACCGCATAGGAAAGCCAACTCTAACCGTTCGCCCCGATTGCCTTAAGGAACCGCGAAGGCCAGCGAACACGGGCGAACATCCCCGAAAACGCTGGGCCTCGCGGGACTGTATTCGCTCGTGTTCGCGGGTGTTCGTGGGAATGGAGACCGCAAACGGACCGCAGCGGGCGTGAAAACGGACCGCAAAAGGACCGCAGCTATGGGCCACATGCGGAGCGGCGGAGTCTTGCGAGTTCGGTCGCGATGGCGACAGGGAGCAACCCCTCAGGTGCTCGTGGCGAGCATCGGCCTCCTTCCTCGTCGCGGCTGGCGCAAGCCGCCGCGTATCTCGCTGGCACTGCTGCCCACGGCGCAGTCCTCTGCGGAGCTGCCGCCCGCTCCGTATTGAGCTTGTATCGGCTTAGAGCGGCGCTGAAGGACGCCCTCTTCGCCGTAAATCGAGAGGGATGCCACCGACAGCACATCAACACATCAATGGCAGAACATCTGTGCTAGCGTCTGTGCATGGCACCAGAGCACCGAGTACTCGCCGAGTTGGTCGGCATGGAACCGGCCGATATAGAAGCTGAGCTCGAGCAGGTTCGTTCTGAGAGGGCGAGGCTCGAGATGCAGGAGCAGCTCCTGGCGCAGGCGCTTCGGATGCTGCAGTTTGCACAGGTGGGTCCTCCCGGCGCCCGGGAAAGCGTCGAGCAGCTCGCCGCTGCCGCGCCAGAGGCACGTCAGCAAAACATTTCGGCCAACATCCTCACGATCGTCAGGCAGGCAGAAGGCGCCGAGCTGTCCCCGGGCGAGATCCAAGAGATACTCGCGGACTACAACATCCACGCCGACCTAAGTGCGATCCGCCAAGCCTTGCGGCGATGGGCTGAGCGCCACATGATCATCAAGAACGGGCATCGCTACCACGCCCTCGCCCGCGACCAAGGAGGCCGGCCATCGTGAGAGCCAAAGAATGAGCACGGACTCGCTGCGCCGATGACCCGGAAGCGCGACATCAAGCAATTCCGGCAGGCCTGCAAGGAGGCTGGCTTGACCATCCGTGAGCGCTATGAGGCGAGTCAGGCGCTGCATGCCGAGAAGGAAACAGGCGGCGGGCAGGAGGACATGAGCTATGGAGAACTTCTGGCCTGGCTGCGACAATGGAAAGACACGTGGCGACCGTCGTAGCCCTAGATGCCTCACCAACAACTGTCCTGCGCTCGATGCGGGGACCGATTGTCGATGCGCGCATCGCCTACCCGGATGTCCTGCACATCGAAGTTCGCGACTCGAGCGGCGGCATCTGGCGTCTCGCCACCCAAGACGCCGAGTGGTCGCCATCTGACCCCGCTCAGCTAGTCGGGCGCTCGGTCCAAGACGCTGACATCGACGAGGAGTCCGGCGAGCTGTGTTGCAAGCTTTCCGACGGCTCAGCGCTCGATGTCAAGCCCGGCGCAGCCGAGGCCAACGATGACCCTCCCTATTGGGAGCTGATCAGCCCTGCTGGCGTTGTCCTTGAGTTCGGCCCGGGAGTTCGCTGGCAGATAAGCGGCGCCGACGCGCTGGCCTCACACCGCTGAGCGGCGAGCCGCCTGAGGATGTCGGCTCCTGAGTCCGGCGTGGGACCCATTTGGTCGCAGGTGGCCTGGTGTGCTCGAGATCCTCGGCGAACGTGGCGTCATCGAAGTCGACGCGGAAGTGCGCGCCGGGCCGGGATGCGCCGGGCATCTACCCCTCGCCGTCAGCCGGCAGGAACGGGCCGTACTCGGCCTCGAAGACGGCAAGCTCCTCTGCCGTTGCGGGACGTCCGTCGTACTTGGGCACGACCGCCGGATAGGTGTCGGGCGCTAGGGTCAGCTCGCCGTTGGGCCGCCTGTCCGGTTCAGATGCCATGCCGCCATGATCGCAGGTGATCCGGCCCGTCCTTGCCCCTACTTCATGTGATCTCCAGGATGAGGCTGTGCGACCTTGGGGCGCCTGATGTGGATAGTTCGCCATACGGTCGTTCACGATGGCATACGCCAGGTCTTCACCGGCGAGAAGCTTGGTACGGGCGCGGTATGAGGACCGCAGATGGGACCGCAGGCGCCCCGAAAACCGCCTAGGAAAGCCAACTCTAACCGTTCGCCCCGATTGCCTTACAAGACCACGAACAGCAGCGGATACGAGCGAATAGCCCCGAAACGCTGAGGCTCGCCAACTCGCACTGGCAAGGATCGCTAGAGGCTTGATGTGGGTTGCGCCGTGCAGAGCGCGGCGCTGACAATCAAGATGACGGGCCTTCAGCCCTGTTATCTGGGGCGATTCTGGGAGCGGCCGTTCGTTGCAGGCTCCCAGGGGGAGTGTGTGGTGTGGTCTGTTTTTGCGCCGCGGTAGCAAATGTATATACGCGGTAGATACTATGGCTATCGCTGGCGGGCGCCGCCATACCGCAGGCCCTGTCGTGGGCGGGCGATAACCTGTCGCTACTCGGCGCCGCCCGCCAGCTTCGTCAGGAAGGACGGGAGCGGCCAGCACCGAGTCGAAGAACCGCGCTCATGCCCGCTTGACGGAGATACGCGCCATCCGGTCGTACATCGGCCTGACCTGGCGCTCTTCGGTGATTTCTCGCGGGTCCATGATCTTCCTTTCTTAGGGTCCGTCAGTTACGGGCGTCATCGGGTACCGATGTCGATGTCGTGGTCCGGTCAGGTCGGCGGCCCGCGCCCGGGCGGCCTGGCGGACCAGGTGGTCGCGCTCGGCGACGTTCGTGGCCCGGCGGGCGGCCTCGGCGTATGCCGTTGCGGCGGCGGGCAGGTCGCCGCCGAGCTCGTGCAGGTGTGCGCGCACGGCGTGCCACCGGTGGCGCTCGCCGAGCACGTCGCCCAGCCGGTCGGTCTCGCGCAGCCCGGCGGTAGCACCGAGGACATGGCCGACCGCGACCGCGCGGCCGAGCACCGCGGCAGGATCGTGGCGCACCGGGTCTTCGCTCAGCGCGACGAGGTCGTCATACCAAGCGAGGATCTGCTGCCAGTCGGTCTCCTCGGCGATCGCCGCGTCGTCGTGCAGTGCGGCGATCGCGGCCTCAACCTGGTAGCGCCCCGGGGGCCGCGCCTCGGTCTGCATGGCGAGCGCCGACTGCAGGACGCGCACGCCCTCGGCGATCTCGCGTGTGTCCCAGAGGCCGCGGTCCTGGCGGTCGAGCGTGACGATCTTGCCATCGCCGTCGAGCCGCGCCTCCAGGCGGGCGTGGTTGAGAAGCATCAGCGCGAGCAGCCCGCGCGCCTCGGGCTCCTGCGTGGCCAGCGTGAGCTGGCGGGCGAGCCGGATCGCCTCGCCGGCCAGGTTTACACAGGCGGGCGGCCCAGAATGCCCGGCCGTGTAGAGGAGGTAGAGCACGCGCAGCACGACGGCGAGGTCGCCGGGTTGGTCGAGGCGGCGCCCCAGCAGGGCGCGCTTGGCGCGGCTGATCCGCTGCGCCATCGTCGCCTCGGGGACGTAGAAGGCGTCGGCGATTTCCCGCGTGGTGAGGCCGCCGACGGCGCGCAGGGTGAGCGCCACCTGGGACGCGGGCCCGAGGTCGGGGTGACAGCAGCAGAAAAGCAGGAAGAGGGTGTCCTCGCCCTCTTCCGTGACCGCCGGACGTGGCTCCGCGTACTCGGTCTCCTCGCGGCGGTGCCGGGCGGCATCGCTGCGGCGGGCGTCGACGAGCCGCCGCGTCGCGACCGTGGTCAGCCACGCGCGCGGGTCGCGCGCCGGGTGCTCGGGCCAGACCCGCAGCGCCTCCAGCAGCGCCTCCTGGAGTGCGTCCTCGGCGGCGTGGAAGTCCTCGCCCCGGCGGACCATGCCTGCGAGCACTCGCGGGACGAGGGCGCGCAGCGCGCCCTCGTCCAGCTGTTGCGTCGGCTCGTCGATCACGCCGGATCAGTCCTCCGACGGCGTCTCGGACATGATCTCCCGGACATCGATCCACTCGTACAAGTGCTCGCCACCGGGGCCCGGCTCGGAGGACACGTACGCCGCGAGCTCGAGCGCGCGCTCGCGGGACTCCACGTCGATCATGTACCAGCCCGCGATCAGGTCGCTGGTCTCCGGGTGCGGGCCGTCGGTGGTCACCGGGGCCGCGTCCTGGCCGCCGTAGCGAACCCAGGTGCGCGTCGGCGTGAGCGCCTGCGCGTCGACGTACTCGCCGTTCTCCTGAAGCAGCTCGCTGACGTGCCTCTGGAAGGCGATGTGTGCCTCCACGTCCTCGGGTGCCCACTGGTCCATCGGCGGGAAGGGATGGTGCGGCTCCGGGCCGCCGCGGTAATGCTTGAGAAGCAGATACTTGGGCATCGTCGGTCTCCTGTGTTCTGGGCCGCGCCTGTCGCGGCTCTTCACCTGATGAGCGGAGCCGCCCGGCACTTCTCGACATGGAATCACGGCTCGGGCATGGCTTGCGACGACGGGTGCTGTACGGTGGTTTCGCTGGCGAGTGAGACGGTAAACGGGGCGGCTTCGCACGCTCCTCGCACCGTCATCGAGGGCGACCTCAGCGACCCCGCGTTTGCGAGGGCAGTTGGGTTCGTCATGCGCTTGCTGCCCCACGCGCGGTTGGTCTCGCTGCCCCGGCGCACATGCTCCACATCGACCAGCCGGACAGCTGGGTCGAGATCGTCACTCAGGCGACCGGCGACGCGCTATCGCCCACAGCCGTGCCAAAACAGGACCCGCCGATAGTCGTTTGACATCAGTTCCACTTCGCTCTACTCGGTAGACGCCAGGCGCGTGAAGAACTGTCCTGCGATGCTTCTCACGCTGGCGATGATCTGCTCGGCCGATGGAGGCGAGTTGGGATCGGTCAACTCGGGCGGGACGGTGTAGCCGGCCTGCTTCGCGTGAGCTAGCAGCCCGCCGCCCATGGTCTTGCCGAGTGTGCTGAGGGCCTTCTCCATCTGTGCAAGGTCCAGCTGGAACTCCGGCACGGGGTGTGCTGTCACGTCAGGCCAGCTCGCGGGGTCGCGGGGGGTCTCGCGGGAGAGCAGGTGGTCGAACGGGGCGGCGGCGCGCGTCGCGCTCGGTGAACGCGTCGCCGAGGTCCCATACCTTGCACAGCGTGGCGATCATCGAGGTGTGCCGGTGCTCCTCGTTGATCACGATGCCCTCGTCCACCCACGGTGAGACGATGATCGCCGGAACCCGATAGCCGGAGCGGTCGAACTTGAAGTCCATCTGCCCGGCTGGCGCGCTCGGGTCCGGCGGGGGCACAGCCCCCGGGGAGACGTGGTCGTAGGTGCCGCCCGGCTCGTCCCAGCCGATGAAGAACAGCGTGTTGTAGGCGTTCGAGCCCTCTGGGGAGGCGGCTGAGCGGATCGTGCTGTAGATGCGGGCCAGGAACGCCTCGCCGCCCCGGATCGATGACGGGGGGTCGATCGGGAGATTCATGTCGTCTCGGATGAAAGATCGGCCGCAAGCCGGGTGATAGTCGCTATGGCCGATTGTCAGGTTCGGCTCGATCAGGCTGAAGTCCGGCAGGGTGCCGTTGGCTGCGTCGTGCTCGAACTCCGAGTAGGGCACGAAGTGGGTCGCGAGCCGCTCCTTCAAGCGCGGCATGTGGATGAGGCCCGTAAACGAGATCGCCATCGGCTCCTGCACGTACACCTTCCACGTGCGCCCGTGTGCCTCCAGGCGCTCGAACAGCGTTTCGGCGGTGTTGTGCTGGATGAAGTTCGCGACAGGGCTGTTGACCACGAACCCCGAAGAGGTCGCAGCGGTCCAGAATGACCGGTTCATGAACGTCTGCGAGGGGACCTCGCAGAACCAGTGGTCGAATACCCCGAAGCCCTTGGCGATTCCGTTCAGCACCGGCACCTGCTCCGGCGTGTAGCCGGTCATGATCTTCGAGTACTCCTCGTAGGTGGGCTGACGGCCCAGCTCCGCGGTGAACATGCTGATGTAGTCGGTCACGAAGCCGTCCATGCTTGGCACGGCGCCCGGCTCAGGCGCGTTCCAAGGTGCGCTGACTTCCTCGCCGATCTTGAAGCGGTTCTGCTCTTCGAGGATGTTGTAGAGCTGCACGTTCGTGTGGTAGTACTCCTCGCCCGAGTCCGGGTTCGGGGCATCCATGTCCGTCGTGACCGTGTAGGGAACGGTCCCCCGCTCGGCGCCATGCTCGGCCCACGCCGGGATCGGGTTGCTCAGGTGCTTGCCGATCACGCCCTCGAAGGTCTTCCCATCCTCGGGTCCGTACAGGTGACCCAGGAGGTTGTCCAACGATCGGTTCTCGAAAATCGCGAGAACCACGTGGTCCATCGCGTGCGAGCTATCAGCGCTCATCTGGCGTCTCCTTTGTAGCGTGTGGGCTCATCGGTTTGGCGCTGGGTCTTGGTTCTTTGTGAACAACGCGCCCTGTCCCGCTGCCGAGCCCGACGCTCCGCCACCGCTGCCGCGTAGGACAAATGCGATAAGCACCGCGACCGCGGCGCCGGCCACCGGCCCCGCGATGTAGACGAGATAGTGCGAGAAGTCCCCTCCGACCAAATCCGGGCCGAACGTGCGGGCGGGATTCATTGAGGCACCAGAGATCGGGCTGCCCCACAGCCCGGCGAGCGCGATGTAGCCACCCACCCCGAAAGCACCAAACAGGCCGACGTTCTGGGCGCCTGACGCGGTGCCCAGGATCACGCTGACCAGACCGACGGTCAAAATGAACTCCATCCAGAACGCCGCGCCCGCCGAGAAGGACGCCGCAGGATAGTTCGACCCGTAGGTCGCCGACACGTTGATAACCGCGTGCAAGAACAGTGCAGCGAGCGTCGCACCGGCCAGCTGCACGACGATGTAGCCGGGCACGCGCCGCCACGGGAAGTCGCGGCGCAGGGCAAATGCGACGCTGACCGCTGGGTTCAGATGCGCGCCCGAGACCTTGCCCATAAACAGGATGATCGCCATCACCGTCAATGCCGGCGCGACCACAGCATCGGTATGGCTGATAGCGCCCGGGAAAGCGTGGCCCATCATGCCGCCGCCGGCCGCCGCCAGCACCAGAAAGAACGTGCCGAGAAGCTCAGAGAACAGGCGCCGCCACTCCTGGCGAGGATCGTTGAAATCAGCGATCCGGTCGATGACCTCCCGCTCGTAGTGCGCAATCGGCCCATCGGGGCGAACCCCAGAGCCCACCGTTACTTGCTCTGCCATCACGGTACCCCCGATTCAGCTCCGAAGAAGTGGCGGCGATTCTTGCCGATGTCTTCGCCCGAGCAGCGAAGCCGCCAGGTTGAGGTGATCAAGACGGTGGACGCCAACCTCTGGCCAGGGTCGTTTGGCCCACCTCGATCAGGTAACCGTCAGGATCACGGATGTAGCAGCGGATCTCGGTCGCGTGCTCCTTCGGCGGCGTCAGGAATTGGGCGCCCCGCTCGCTCCACTCGGTGTACGCCGCTTGAATGTCCGCAACCCGGATGTTGAGGAAGCTGTTCACCCGATCTGGGTCGGGCGGCGTCTCGAGCGTGACGGTCGGCTTGTCGTCGGTCGGACCTCCTCCTACGTTAATGATGATCCAGGTGTTGGCTAGAGCTACGTACGTAACCTCGTCATTCCCCTCGCCTGAGATGACGGTCCTGCCGCCAAGTACGTCTGTGTAGAAGTGGCGGGAACGCTCGACATCAGCTGAAACGATGAAATGGGCCAAGACCATCCGCTCGTCGACGTTGCTCATGCTGGCCTCCTTTGTTGGAATCAATCCATAGTCGCGCTTTGCATCGCAACTTGCTCCACGGTGTATGGCGGTCGAGATCAGGCCCGTCACAACGCGGCGCGAGCTGCGTGCGTTCATCGCGCTGCCGTGGCAGCTCTATCGCAACGAGCCCAAGTGGGTCGCGCCGTTGTTGATGGACTTGAAGAAGCGCCTCGATCAGGACAAGAACCACCCCGCAGAAGGCTGGCAGCGATGTTCACCGAGCAAGGATTGCCAACGACGTTGCCGCAGGCGCGGCGCGAAGACCCGACTCTCGCTCTCGCTGACCGGCCTGCAATCTCTTTCCCGAAAGCGCGCGGTTCTCGGCGCACAATGTGGCGTGAGCAGGGTCATCCGGCTCACCGGCGGTCACGGAGCTAGCTGTCGTGCCCGAGGCGAGAACAACGACCAAGAAAGCGACGACGACATGAAGCAGACGACGAGTGGCTCGAAGGAAGGAGAAGGAGGCGACTCTCCCTCTCAGCTGATCGATGCGAGGATCAGGGAATTGGGCGATTGGCGCGGCGAGGCGCTCGCTCGGGTGCGAGCTATCGTCAAGCAGGCAGACCCCGGGGTGGTCGAGGAGTGGAAATGGAGAGGCGTTCCGGTATGGACGCACGCCGGGATAATCTGCACCGGCGAGACGTACAAGAATGCCGTGAAGATGACATTTGCTAAGGGCGCCTCGTTGGAGGACCCTTCAGGCCTCTTCAACTCCAGCCTCGACGGCAACACCAGGCGTGCGATCGACTTTCATCAGGGCGAGGAGATTGATGAGGAGGCGTTGAACGCGCTCATTCGCGAGGCCGTGGCCCTGAACACCTCCTCAGCCGCTCAGCGGCGGGGGACGAGAGCGTAGAGGATCGAGAGGCGCCGCAGATCGCGTCAGTCGGCGCTACGACGGTCGGCCGCTGCCTCGAGATGGTGGCGGAGGTCAGTGCGAAGGTCTTCGCTGGCGACATACCGGGTAGTCGGACCCCTGCCTTGCTGGATGATCAGTCCCGCGTCTTGCAGACGCCTGAAATCGTTGCTTGCCGTGGGCGCCGAGACCTCGGCTTCGGCTGCGTAGGAGGCGCGGTTGACGCCCGCAAAGATGCTCTGCTCGAGAGCGATGACGAGCCGATCGGGACACTTTCGCTGCTCGACGAGCCGCTCCAGAAAGGACCAACGCTTGCCCGCCTCAGCGAGTTGGGCCAGCCGGCGGCGAGCTTGATCTAGATGCGCCTGGACGCAGAACCGAACCCAAGGGGCGGCGTCACGCTCGGGTTGGTAGCTGCCCCCCTGGACCGTTTCGAGGGTGGCGTAGTAGGCGTCGGTATTGCGAGACAGATACTCCTCGACTGAGATGAACTCGCGAGCGAGCGGGCCGTCGCGAGCCAGCACGAGCGACTGCACAATCCGCGCGATCCGGCCGTTGCCGTCGCGGAATGGGTGCACCGAAAGCAGATGGAGATGAGCCATTGCGGCTCGCACGGCCACGTGAGCCTCGACGTCGCCGCGATCCAACCACTTGACGACCTCGCTCATTAGTGCGGGCACCTCCTCGTGTAGCGGTCCAACGTATGCCGGCGGGCCACCGCGCCGACTGGTGACCTCGATTCCGCTGCGGCGATACTGGCCAGGACCGTTGTCCTTCTGGAAGTAGCAGGCGTCGAAATGCAGATCGAGCACGACACGATCCACCCACTGGAAGGCAGGGTCGTCGGACATCACGCCGACGTGGTCCATCGCCCGAGCGTAGCTCGACAGCGCCATGCTGTCCTCGTCGTGCGAATCCGGCGGCTCGCTGCCATTCGCCACTGCGAGCGCCTTATCTGCGGGAACATGAAATCCCTCGATCGCAATCGAGCTCGCCGCCGAGGATGCATGCCACTCACGGCGAAGGCGACCGAGCCAGGGGCCGGCGATGCCGGCCTGGTCGCCGAGCCGAGCGCGCAGCTCGTCTAGCTCGGTGAGCTGACGGGCAATCGACCTGTTGATGGGGGGGACCTGGAAGATCATGACTATTAATATAACCGATTAAACGTATAATCGGCTATAGGCAATGCCATCATCTTGAGACCAAGACGCAGGTCGTCGGCCCAGCCGGTCTTACCGTGTTGCCCGATACCGCCGGATCAGCGCGTTGGTGGAGCTGTCATGTCCCAGCTCGGGCTGCCCGACAGCCTCAAGCTCGGGAATGATCCGCTTGGCGAGCACCTTGCCGAGCTCGACGCCCCACTGGTCGAACGAGTCAAGCCCCCAGATGGTGCCCTGGGTGAATACGCTGTGCTCGTAAAGCGCGACCAGCGCCCCGAGCGTGTGCGGCGTCAGCTGCTCGGCGAGGATCACATTGCTCGGCCGATTCCCCTCGAACACGCGGTGCGGCACGACCGCCTCGGGCGTACCCTCGGCCAGCACCTGCTGCTCGGTCTTGCCGAACGCGAGCGCCTCGGCCTGTGCGAACACGTTTGACATCAGGATGTTGTGGTGGTCGCGGATCGGGTTGAGGCTCTTGGCGAAGCCGATCAAATCGACGGGGATCAGCTCGGTGCCCTGGTGGATCAGCTGGTAGAAGCTGTGCTGGCCGTTGGTGCCCGGCTCGCCCCAGTACACGGCGCCGGTCTGGTAGTCGACGGTCTGCCCGTCGAGCGTGACGTGCTTGCCGTTGGACTCCATCGTCAGCTGCTGCAGGTAGGCGGGGAAGCGCTTCAGATACTGGCTGTAGGGCAGCACGCCGACGGTCTGCGCGCCGAAGAAGTCGCCGTACCAGACGGCCAGCAGCCCGATCAGCGCGGGTAGGTTGCGCGCAAACGGCGTCGTGCGGAAGTGCACGTCCATCTCGTGGAAGCCGGCCAGCATCTGGTGGAAGCCGTCGCGGCCGATGGCGAGCATCGTCGACAGGCCGATCGCGGAGTCCATCGAGTAGCGCCCGCCGACCCAGTCCCAGAAGCCGAACATGTTGTTCGTGTCGATCCCGAACTTCGACACCTCGTCGGCGTTGGTGGAGACGGCGACGAAGTGCCTGGCGATCGCCGACTCTTCGCCACCGAGCGCGGCCAGCGCCCACTCGCGCGCGGTCTGCGCGTTGGTCATCGTCTCGAGCGTGGTGAACGTCTTCGAGCAGACGATGAACAGCGTCTCCTCCGCGTCGAGGTCGCGGGTCGCCTCGGCGAAGTCGGTCGAGTCGACGTTCGATACGAAGCGGAACTGAAGGTCGCGTTGCGCGTAGTGGCGCAACGCCTCATAGGCCATCACCGGTCCGAGGTCCGAGCCGCCGATGCCGATATTGACGACGTTGCGAATCGGCTTTCCGGTGTGGCCCTTCCATTCGCCTGAGCGGACCCGGTCGGCGAACTCGGACATGCGCTCGAGCACGCGATGGACCTCCGCGACGACGTCCACGCCGTCCACGATCAGCGATTCACCCTTCGGCATCCGCAGCGCGACATGCAGCACGGAGCGGTCCTCGGATACGTTGATCCGCTCGCCGCGGAACATCGCCTCGGTGCGCTCGCGCAGCCCGCACTGCTCGGCCAGCCCCACCAGCAGCGCGATCGTCTGCTCGAGGATTCGGTTCTTCGAGTAGTCGAGGTACAGCCCGGCTGCCTCCGCGACCAACCGTTCGCCGCGGCCGGGGTCCGCGGCGAACAGGTCGCGCAGGTGCGCCCCACGGATCTCCTCGTAGTGCTTCTCGAGCGCCTGCCAGGCGGGGCGGGAACGCAGCGACGTGGTCGTGGCGGTGGTCGCGGTATCCATCGCAGAGCCTCTGCGATCAGGCGTCTGTGAGCGCCGGGACGACGGTCTCGAGAGTGGGCGGCTCGTCACCCACGGGATCGGTCTCACCGATTGCCGCGCCTGGCGCGCCAGCGGCCGCATCGCCGGCCTCGTCGGCGGCCGGCTCTGGCAGGAGCGAGGCCAGCTTTCGTGCCTCCTTCTTCGCCTGTTTGTCCATCCGGCGCTCGCGGAGCTTGCTTTCACGGGTGAGCTTCGCCATCGTGGTCTTCTTCTTGCCGCTTGAGCTCATGCCTGTCCGTCCTCTTTGTGTGGGTTCCGTGCACATCGACGACGCGCACGAGCGACGAGCATAACCCGCAGGCTGTTGTAGCTGCCAGGCGAGGTGCGATGATCCCGCGCGAACGCCCGACCCGGCGGATGACGAACAACCTACGCTGACACGTACGACCGACGCGAATGATTGAGTGACGGCGAGGATGATTCGATGAGCACCGACACGCAGCACGTGGGCGCGGCGTCCGATACGCTGACGTTCGAGACCGCGATCGGAACGTGCGGGGTGCGCTGGAGCGAGCTCGGCATCACGGAGGTGGTGATGCCGGGGACGCGATCGCTCGCCGACGATCGCTCCGCTGCTCCGCAGGACGCCCCGGACGCTGTGCGCGAGGCGGTGGTGGGCATCGTCGCGCTACTCGATGACGGGCGCGGCGAGCTGCGCTCGATCGTGCTTGACGAGCGCGAGGTGGGGGAGTTCCAACGCCGCGTGTACGCAGCCGCGCGCCAGATCGCCGCGGGCACAACCGCGAGCTATGGCGAGATCGCTCGCGCGATCGGAGCGCCGAGCGCCGCACGCGAGGTCGGGGCAGCGCTCGGAGCGAACCCGTTCCCGATCATCGTCCCGTGCCACCGCGTGCTCGCGGCGACGGGCGCGCTGCACGGGTTCTCGGCGCCGGGCGGGATCTCGACCAAGCGACGGATGCTCGAAATCGAGCGCGCCCCAGGATTCACGCAACAGGCCCTGTTCGCCTAACGTGCCGGCGGAGCCTGGGTGCGTCCCCGCGGCTACAGGGCAGCTAAAGGATCACCTCGGGTGGAATTCGCGCTTCGGCCATGACGACGCGCTGACCGCGGATTGGCACGTCCTCTTCGAGCAGACGGGCGCGTTGCTCGTCTCCCTTCGCCCAGCTGCCGTCGCTGCGCACCACGCGCCACCAGGGAAGGTCACCAGGCATCTGCGAGAGCACCCGTCCCGCGTGGCGCGGGGCCCCGGGAGACAGGTCGCCGTAGGTCGTGACGTAGCCGGGTGGGACCCGGCGTATGCGGCTGAAGATCGTCTCGACACTCGATGCCATCCGCTCGATGACACGCTAGAGGTTTGTGTCTGTTCACGCACTGCGATAGCAAATGTATATACGCCGCCGGCCATCGTAGATACGATGGCTATCGCTGGCCGTGCGCGTAATCATACACCCCACTCCGATCTGCAGGCGATGAATCCATATGGAGCCTCGAGGCGATCCTGATGGCCTACGCTTGCGCCGGCGCGCTCCCGGTGAGGTGCTCGATCACGGGCTGGAACTCCTTGGTGGGGGAGAAGTCGACGTATTCGGCGTCCTCGAGTGCCTCTGGCGCGTGGCCGGGAGCCCAGTAGAACGCCTCGCCGGCGGCGAAGTCCTGATGTCCGCTGGTTGTGTGCATGCGGACACGACCCTTGATCATGTAGCCCCAGTGCGGGCACGGACACAGGTCATCGGCGAGGCCCTTGGTGGCCGGGCGCAGGTCGGCGCCGGCGGGCAGGCGGACGAAGCCGACGGAGATGCCGTCGTGATCCTGTAGGCGGAGCTGGACGCCGTCGTCGATGACGATCGGCAACTGCTCGAGCGTGATTACCTTCATGGTTCCTCCTCGTGTTGTGGATAGGTCAGTTCAGGAGCTCGGCTAGCCGCCGTGCGGCGGTGGCGGCGCCGTCGACCTCGACGTCGCGGTAGTTGACCTCGCGCCCGATCTCCTGCGCGATCGCGGCGGCGATCACGTTGGGCGGGGAGTGGTCGAAGTCCATGCAGCGACCGGCGCCGTAGCGTTCGAGGCGGTGGCGCACATGGAAGTTCTGCTCGAAGTGGTGGCACAGCGGGAAGTACAGGAACGGCCGCTTCTGCGCGGTGAGCTCCATCGAGGTGGTGAGGCCGCCCTGGACGACCGCGAGGTCGCTCGCGGCGAGGTGGCGGTACAGGTTGTGCACGTAGGGGACCACATCGAGTCCGTCGTGCGAGGGCAGCGATGCGGGGTCGATGCGCGGTCCGGCGACGACGATCATGCGCAGGTCGGGCACGCGCTCTCTGGCCTCGGGGAAGGCGGCGATCACGCGTCGCAGCAGGGCGGCGCCGACGCCGGAGCCGCCGACGGTGACGATGCACACGCGCTGCTCGTCGCCGTAGCCGAGCTCGGCGCGCAGCTTGGTGCGCTCGCCGAGGTCGGCGGGGTCGAAGCCGGTGACGTAGCCGGTGAAGTCGAAGTGGCGCTCGGTCCAGTCGCGGATCATCGGCAGCTCGGGGCCGAGCCGTTCGGGGACGATGTCGTCGGGGTTGCCGACGAACAACGACAGGTCGCGGACGTCGGGATGATCGGCGATGTGGTCGACCATGAGGGCGTTGTGATCGGCGGCGACGAAGCGCTCGCGCGGGCCGCCGTCGTCCATCGGCAGGTAGCCGACGAAGTCGGTGAGCCATGCGAACGGGACGCGCTTCTCGCGCGGGTTCTCGTGCAGGTAGTAGTCGAGTTCCCAGGCCTCGTCGCCGATCCACAGGTCGTAGCGCTGCTCGCGCACGAGATCGTGGAAGGCCATGAAGTTGGCGGCCTTGATCTCGTCCATGCGGCGCAGCGCGTGGAAGCAGTGCAGGTCGTGCTCGGCGGACTCGGACTCGATGTGCTTGGACTCGTTGGCGAGGTGCGCGCTGGCGGGATGGATGCGCTCGCCCTCGGCTTCGAGTACGCGGGTGACCGGGTCCTGGGCCAGCCAGTCGATCTGCAGGTCGGGGTGTGCGTGGCGTAGCTCGCGGGCGATCGCGACGTCGCGCTGTGCGTGGCCGAGGCCGATGGGCGAGGAGATGAACAGCGCGCGGGGCCGTCCGTCAGGGCGGTAGACGGTGGGGTCGCGCGGCGTGCGCGGGCGCCCGAAGGCATCCTCTGAGAAGTCGCGTAGTGCGATGTTGACCTGCACCATCTTGCGCGCGTGAGGCATGTGGCCGCCGCCGCGAACCACCTCCAGTTGCCCTCCGGTGATCCTGGCCAGCGCTCGCGCGTCGCGCGGCGGTGTGATCTTGTCGCGGTCGCCGGAGATCACCAGCACCGGGCAGCGCAGCTTCTGCGCGAGCCCGCGCAGCGCGCCTCGGTCTGTGGGGATATCGCTGAACGTGGGCACGGTGGCGGCGAGTGTCTCGGGGTCGGTGTCCAGCGCCCATCCGACGCCGTCCTCGATCGCCTTGGTCGAGTGCGGCTCGGGAATCGCTCGGGACACGAACCACTCTGCGAACTCGGGATAGTCGTCCAGCCAATGGAGCGGGTTCATGCGCAACCACCAGCGATAGGCCGGCAGGGGCCGGCGAACGCCGAGGGAGTAGGCCAGCGGGTGCATCAGCAGCGACTGAACGGACATGGTGTAGGGGAACAGCGGTCCGATGAACGCGGCGCCGGCCACCCGCTCACAGGCAAGCTGTGAAAGCTCCAGCACGTACTGCGCACCGCGCGACCAGCTCACCATGATGGCCCGTTCGGTGTCCGTGGCGTCCATCACCGCGAGGGCATCGCGGGCGAATTCCGCGGCCCCGTAGCGCTTCGGCTCACGGCAGCGGTCTGAGCGCCCGTTGCCGAGACCGTCCATCACCAGCACACGGAAGTGGCGCGCGAAATAAGCGATCTGCATCTTCCAGAAGCGAGAGTGGACGAGCGACCAGGTGGGGGCGAAGAACATGGTCTGCTCGCCCTCGCCGTAGACCTCGTAGAACAGCCGCTGGCCATCGCGCTCGACGTATCCCTCGCTGTCGGGGTAGCGCGCGCGGCTCTGCTCGCCGCCGCGGCCGATTGCCACGACGGGAGGCTCGCTGGGGGTGAGGCTGTCGATCGTGGCCTGTTCGGTGCTCGTCACTGTGCGCTCCCTTTCTTGATCTCGGGTTTGCGACTGGGGTTTCGAAGGCCGACTCCCGGTTTTCTTTGCTCGAGCGAGCTGAGCCAGCCGTCGATCGCGGCGAGCATCTCGGCGTGGCCGCGGTCGAAGCCGAGCAGGCGCTCGTACAGCAGGCCCTTGTTGAACTGCATGACCAGCGCGGCCCACGCCTCGGCAGAGAAGCTGGAGCGGTCGAGGTCGTATTCGTCGATCGCCTCGGCGAGCGCGTCGCGCAGCAGCGAGCGCCAGTCTTCGTTGACCGCGTTCAGCCGGTCGCGCAACTCGGGCTTGTCCCAGGCGAGCGCCTCCAGCTCGGCCCAGACCTTCGGGTAGCCGGCCGCGAGGTCGCCGTCGATGAACCCGATCGCGGTGCGCCACTTCTCGATGAACGGGGCGTCGGTTTCGTACATCGCCCGCTGGCGCTCCAGGATGCGGGTGCTGAAGCGTTCGAGCGTCTGCAGCAGCAGCTCGTCGACCGAGCCGAAGTAGTAGTGCACGAGTCCGTGGTTCTGTCCGGCCTCGCGGGCGAGCTGCCGCGTGGAGATTCCCGCTGCGCCCTCCCTGATGAGCAACCGCTCGGCCGCGTCGAGGAACGCCTCGACGTTGGCCTCGCGGATCGACGGACGGCCGTTGCCGGTCGCCGTCCCGCCGGCGCTGGGGCCGTTGCCGGTCTCTGTGGGGGTCGTTTCGAGTGGTTTAGTCATATGACTAAGTCGAGTATCTAAGCATCGAGTTGGGTAGCTGTCAAGCGAAGTTCTCCACACCGGCCCGATGTAAGCTGGCTCGGCCTTGAAGTCCAACCGCTCGATTCCGCAGTCGACTGTGATCCCGGTGCTCGTGTACGCGGACGTGCGCGAGGCGGTCGACTGGCTGGGCGAGGCGTTTGGTTTCCAGGAGCGTGTGCGAATCGGCGAGGCCCATCGCTCGCAGCTGAGCTTCGGCGACGGGGCGGTGATAGTCGCTGACGTGCGCGGCGACCGCCGGCCTGCGCGCCCGGGCGAGGCCACGCACTCGGTGCTCGTACGCGTCGAGGACGCCCACGCCCACTGCGAGCGTGCTCGCGAGCACGGCGCGCGCATCCTGATGGAGCCGACGGACTTCGAGTACGGCGAGCGTCAGTACACCGCCGAGGATCACGCCGGGCATCAGTGGACATTCTCCGAGACGCTCGCCGACGTCGTGCCCGAGGAGTGGGGCGGGACGTCGGTTGCACAGGCCTGAGGCGATGGTGTGGGGGTTGAGGCGATGGTGCGGGGCATGACGGACGGGCGCGACGGCGCTCCGGCGATCGTCGCCGACGGCCTGACCAAGCGCTACGGCGCGGTGACTGCCGTCGAGGGCTTGTCGTTCGAGGTGCGTCAGGGCGCGATCACCGGCTTCCTCGGGCCTAACGGCGCGGGCAAGACGACGACGCTGCGGATGGTGCTCGGCCTCGCTCGCTCTACGGCGGGCAGCGCGAGCATCCTCGGGCGGCCGTTCGCCGAGCTGCGCGACCCGGCCCGCTCGGTGGGGGCGAACCTTGAGATCTGCGGCATGCATCCGGGGCGCTCGGGGCGCAACCACCTGCGCTCGCTGGCCGCGTTCGCGGGTCTACCGGCCTCGCGTGTGGAGGAGGTGCTCGAGCTCGTCGAGATGCGCGACGCGGCGAGCAGGCGGGCTGGCGGCTACTCGACGGGCATGCGCCAGCGTCTCGGCCTCGCCGCGAGCCTGCTCGGCGATCCGGAGGTGCTGGTGCTCGACGAGCCTGCCAACGGCTTGGACCCGCAGGGCATCCGCTGGCTGCGCGACTTCCTGCGCGGTGCCGCCTCGGAGGGCCGCACGGTGCTCGTGTCGAGCCACGTGCTGTCCGAGGTCGAGCAGACGGTGGACGATGTCGTGGTCATCAATCGCGGCCGCCTCGTCAAGAGCGGGCCGATCGCCAGCTTCACTGCCGCGGAGGGAGTCCGCGTCCGCTCGCCGCGTGCAACGGAGCTGGCGGCCGCGCTGGAGGGCGACGGGGCCGAAGTCCGCAGGGACGGCGAGCAGCTGCTGTTCGTGCAGGGACGCACGACCGATCAGGTCGGCGACATCGCGTTCGCCACTGGCATGCCGCTGCACGAGCTGGCGGTGGAGGCGGCATCGCTCGAGGAGGTTTTCTTCCGCCTGACCAGCGATGCGGAAGATGGCACGCCGGCATGAGCGACCCACTGGCTCAGCTGGCAGAGGCGGTCCTGTGAGCAGGCTGATTCGCGGCGAGCTGATCAAGCTGAGAACGACGCGCACGGCCCTCGGCTTCACCGCTGCCGTGGTGCTGCTGACCCTGGCGATCGTCCTGACAACGATCCTGGCGGGCAACCCGCAGACGATCGCCGACAAGCGCAGCGCGCTGGCGGCGGGCAGTTCCATCTCGACGCTGCTCCTGCTGTTCGGGGTTGTCGGCGCGGGCGGCGAATACCGCCACCGCACGCTCGCCCCAGCGCTGCTGGTCGCACCAGGGCGGGGACGCCTGCTGGTCGCCCGAGTCCTTGCCTACGGGCTCGCCGGCCTGGCGATCGGCGTAGTCCTGACGCTCGTCACATTCGCGATCGGGCTGCCGCTGCTCGCCGGCCAGCCGGGACCGGACCTCGGCGTGAGCGACTACCTGCGTGCCGGTGGCGGCGGTCTGCTGACGATCGTGCTGAGCACGATGATCGGCGTGGGGGCCGGCACGCTCGTCGGCAGCCAGGTACCGGCCGTGATCGGCGCGATGGTCTGGTTGTTCATCCTCGAGCCGCTCAGCGGCCTGCTGGGGGACATCTCGAAGTACACGATCGGGCAGACCGCCACGGCGATCGGCGGCGACACCGGCGGCGACGTGCTGCCGTGGACCACTGCGGTGCTCGTGATGCTCGCCTGGACCGTCGCCTTCATGCTCGCCGCTGCGCTGATCGACAGCCGGCGCGACATCGCCTAGCTCGATCGGACGACCAGTAGCAGGCCCGCGCCGCTCGGCACGAGCGCTTCGTTGACGCGCTCGTCCGAGCGGATCAGCGCACGGAACTCCTCGACTTGGCCTGCGTGCGAAAGGACGTTGTCGACGGCCAGCAACCCGCCGGGCCTCAACACCCGCGCCAGGTCTGGCCAGTAGCCCGCGTAGGCGGGTCGTTCGGCGTCCAGGAAGACCATGTCCACGTGCCCGTCCGCCGTCCCACGCAGCGTGGCCGCAGCGTCCTCGACAAGCAGCTCCACCCACTCACCCAACCCCGCGCGCTCGAGGTTGCGGGCGGCCTGGGCGCTGCGCTGAGCGTCCACGTCGACACTCACCAGCCGACCGCCGACTCTCCGCACGGCGTCGGCCAGCCACAGAGTCGAGTATCCGTTGGATGTGCCGATCTCCAGCACGCGCCGCGCGGCCGTCGCCTGCACGAGCAGCGCGAGCACCTTGGCGGTCTCGGGCTCGACGTTGCGCAGCCGCTCGAGCCGATCGGCCATACCGGCATCGTGCTCGACGCCGTGGCGATGCAGCTCGTCGAGAACCGTCGGCAGGTCGTCGTCCATCTCTTCTCTACCTCCCGTGGAGCGCGCAGCGCATCTCAGATCTTTTCACGGCTGGGTGACGCGTCGGAAATTCGATCGCTCGAGTAGGACCCGATCATCTCCAGGACGGTCTTTTCGGCCTGGGGGCGACTGAGCTGCATGTCGAGTCGCAGGAGCTTCCACACGAGCACGTCGGTCGCGATAATGAGGGCTGTGAGCCGGCGCTCTCTGGACGCGCGCGGCGGGCCGGCGAGGAGTGGCTGGAAGACCCTGCTGGTCCAATCGCGGTGATAGGCGCGTCCCTCGTCAGTCAGGCCGCGGACGGCGGGGATGCGGTCCTCCTGGGAGAGCATGCGCAGGATCGAGGTTCCGTGTGCCTCGTAGTGGTCGAACACGTTGGCGACGGCCTCGGGGAAGCGGCCCACGCGAGCCGCGTCACGGCGTGGTTTCTCGCTCATCCCCCACCACCTGTATGCGGCGGTGAGCAACTCGTCCTTGGAGTGAAACCGAGCGAGCAGCGTCTGTTCGGTCACGAGCGCGTCGGCGGCGATCTCGCGCAGGCGGACCGCCTCGTAGGGTCGTGTGCCGAAGTGCTTCCACGCAGCGGCGAGCAGTCGCTCGCCGGTCGCGGCGGCAGCATCGGCACGGGCGGACATCCGATAGGTGCGTTCTTTGCGAGGGGCACTTGACTTTTTCATCTTGGTCATACTAAGATGAAGTATATGCGAGTCTTCCAGACGCTCCTCGCATTCAGCGGTAACGCTCCACCACAGCTCGCGCTCACACGCGAGCTCCTCGACCGGGGTCATGAGGTCCGGGTCCTCGCCCACCGCGCGGCGCGCGAGCGGATCGAGCGCACGGGGGCCGAGTTCGTCGCGAACCGGCGGGCGATGCCCGACCTCGACCTCACGCGTCCGGAGACCGACCCCGTACGCGACTGGGACGCACGCACGCAGCTAGGCGCCGCGAAGCGACTGCGCGACGGTGTGATCGCGCCGATGTCCGAGGGGACCCTCGATGTGATCGAGGCCCTCGACGGCTGGGGCGCCGACGTGGTCGTGTTCGACTGGCTGATACCGGCTCCTGCGATCGCCGCTGAGGTCGCGGGTTTGCCCTCGGTCGCCCTCGTCCACTGCCCCTACCCGCTCCCGGCTCGCGGCGCGCCGCCGCTGTTCAGCGGCCTGTCGCCGATGGCGGGTCCGGTGGGTGCCTTGCGCGATCGCCTGTTCGCTGGCATGAACCGTCGCTTCTGGGCGCCCGGGCTGGCGATGCTCAACGGTGTCCGTGCCGAGCACGGGCTAGCGCCGCTGAAGGACTGGGGCGACCAGGTCCTCGGTGCGCGGGCCGTCTACGTGATGACCGCGCCGGAGCTCGACTTCTCGAGCAAAGCCCAGCTCCCCGCGAACGTCCACTACGTGGGCCCCGCTTTCGAGCCGTTCCAGAAGGAATGGGAGTCGCCGTGGCCCGAGGAGAACACCGATCCGCTCGTGCTGCTCAGCTTCAGCACCAGCTACATGAATCAGGGCGAGCTCGCTCAGCGAGTGCTCGACGCGGTCGCCGGGCTGCGGGTCCGGGCGCTGCTGACAGCGGGCCCGGCGCTCGACACGAGCCACCTGCGGATCCCCGCCAACGCGCGCACCGTGGCCTTCGTCCCACATCGAACCGTGCTCCCGCACGCATCGCTCATGGTCACCCATGCGGGATGGCAGACGGTCAACGCGGCACTCGCCGACGGCGTTCCGCTCGTCTGCATCCCCGACGCGCGCGACCAGCCCGATAACGCCGCCCGCGTGCTGTTCGTGAACGCCGGCGTTAGGGCCAACAAGAAGAGCTCACCGAGCAAGCTGCGCAGCGTGATCGCCAAGGCCCTAGAAGACCAATCGATCAAACAGGGCGCCCGCGCGATGGCCGACGCCCTCGCCCGCAGCGACGGTGCGACTGTCATCGCCGACGAGCTGGAGCGCCGCGCTGGACATGACGCTGTGAAGGCGACGACGTCCGACCGATCATCAGCAAGCTGAGAAGCTGCTCGGCCCTCCTCATGCCTTGAGGGGGTAACGCCTACTGCTGCAGGTAGGCGAGCACGGCCAGCACGCGCCGGTGGTCGCTTGCGGACTGCAGCAGGTCGAGCTTGCCCATGATGCTCTGCACGTGCTTCTCGACCGCGCCGACGCTCAGAACAGCGAGTAGTCGACGCCCACCGCCATTCCCATCAGCAGCATCACCGAGCTGGTCGCTTCAGACTGGTGCACCAGGTGGCTGGCGAGCGCCGCCAGGCCGCCCGCTGCGAGCACCGCGGAGAACGCGAGCAGCACTGGGATCCCGGCGGTTCATCGGTTCTCCTCTCGCTGGATTGCCATGAGAGGAGCTTCTCGATCAACGCACCTGCCGCCAATGAAGCGGCCTGGCGTCCAATACGCCAGCTAGCTGGCGTGTTCAGCGCGCGACCTCCAGCCAGCCGGCGTGTTCAGCGCACGACCTCGTACTTGAGGTGGACGACTTCCGTCGTGTGGACCGCGCGTACGGGCACGAGTTTGGCCTCGACGCCGGCGATGTTCTCGAACAGCCGTGTGCCGTCGTGCAGGAACACGGGAGCGATCGTCAGCTCGAGCTCGTCGAGCAGCCCAGCCGACAGGTACTGCTGAGCGACGCTCGCCCCACCACCCAGCGCAACGTCCTTCCCGCCGGCCGCCTGCTTGGCCTGCTCGAGCGCCGACTCGATGCCGTCGGTGACGAACTGGAAGGTCGTGCCGCCGGTCTTCTGGAGCGGCTCGCGGGCGTGGTTAGTGATCACGAACACGGGCATGTGGAACGGCGGCTCATCGCCCCACCAGCCATCCCACGGATCATCTCCCCACGGCCCCGGGTGACCGCCGAACATGTTGCGGCCCATCACCGTCGCGCCGACGTTCTGCAGCGACTCCTCCACGACGTCCGTGCTGGCGTTGACCTCGCCGCCGTCTTTCCCGTGCGGCTCGCGCCACGCGGCCAGCTTGAACGCCCACTCGTGCAGCTGCATGCCACCGATGCCCAGAGGGTTCTCCTCGCTCTGATCGGGGCCGGCGATGAAGCCGTCCATCGACATCGTGATCTGGAATCTGAGCTTTGCCATCGCGTCTCCTCTTCTCTCCTTGTAAGGCTGTCGATTTCCGTTCTCGCCGTTCGTCATGTAAGCAACCCATCCACCGACGCTCCAAAGGAGAAGCGATGAGATACCTGATGCAGATCTACTTCAACGACGCCGCCGAGGCGCTCGAGAACCTCTCACAGGAGCAGTGGCAGGCGATCGCCGGCGAGTTCGCCGCGATCACCTCCACACCCGGCGTCACCGCCGGGCTGCGGCTGGCGCCGCCGACCAGCGCGACCACCGTGCGTGTCGAGGACGGCACCACGCTGACCACAGACGGGCCGTTCCCCGACACCAAGGAGGCACTCGGCGGCTACTTTCTGTTCGAGACTGACGACCTCGACAGCGCGATCGCATTGGCCGCGCGCGTTCCGCAGGCGCGGATGGGGGGAGCCGTCGAGGTACGGCCGATCGTCGAGCAGTGAGCGGAGCCGTCGAGGTACGGCCGATCATCGAGCAGTGAGCCGGCCGCGTCGGCGCAGGGGCGACTAGCGCGTCTTGTTGGCGACGGCGCCCAGCAGTTGTGCCTTGTCCATACGTTCACGGGCCTGTGGTTTCGGCGCTGATTGTGCGGGTATCAAAGCGCCAGGTCGCAGAGCACATCTAGACGGGCATCCCAGCGGCGATCACCGAGAGGAACATGACGGTCACCCGCGGACATAGCCGGCTTCGGCTGACCGATGACCGACACGGGCAGTCCTACGGTCTGCAGCCCCTCAGCGGCGACGGACGCGAGGAGACGCCGCTCGAGCGCCTCGACCGCAACCTCGAGGAGCTGACGGGCGAGCTGCGCGTCATCGTGACTGGCGTGCAAGTGCTGTTCGCATTTCTGCTGGTCGTGCCATTCGACGCACGTTTTACCCAGCTCGATGGGCTCGAGCGCACGGTGTACTTCCTCACGCTGATCTCCGCCGCGCTGGCGACCGTCTGCACGATCGCGCCATCGGCCCAGCATCGCTTTCTGTTCCGCCACGACGACAAGCGCCACCTTGTGTTCGTCGCCAATCGTGTCGTGATCGCCGGGCTGGCGTTCCTGGCGCTGGCGATGTGCGGCAGCCTGATGCTCGTATCGAGTTTGCTGTTCGGCATCGCCGCCGGCGTCGTGACGGCGATCCTCGCGACGCTCGTGTTCGCGACGCTATGGTTCGCGATGCCATTGCGGCGCAGGGCGAGGCTGGATGCCGTGGGGCGCCTTCGACCGCGCTGAGGCCACTCGCAAACTAAGCCGCTCACTCGGTGAGCACCGTCTTGATGATGCCCCCGCGGCGGTGCTCGGCGAGCACCGCCGGAGCCTCGTCAAGCGACGCGATACGTGTGCTCAGCTCGAGTGGGCGCAGGTCTCCGGCGACGATCAGCTCGAGCACCTGTGGGATCAGCGCGCGGGCGTGGGTGCGGCCGATGTGCAGCGTCATGTTGCGCATGTACATCAGCAGCGCCGGGACGCGGGCGTTGCGATGCAGGCTGCCAGAGCTCGTGCAGATCCCGTCCGCCGCCGTGCTCGACAGCGCGAGCGATAGCGCGTTGAAGGTCATGTCGATCACCAGCGGTGCCGGGGCACGGCGCTTGAGCTCGCTCGGTCGCAGCGCCTGCATCCCGAGGCGCTCGGCCTCGGCGCGGATGTGCGGGCGTCCGTCGGCCAACAGCACGTTGCGCGCGCCGAGCACGCGGGCAACCAGGCCGGTGTACAGCGGCACGCTGCCGCTGAACATCGAGTCCGAAGCCAGGACCGAGACGATCAGCACCTCCGCGTCCGGGTCACGCTCGAGCACGCCCGGAAGGTGCGGCGCGATATGGCGATACGCGTCGCACACGTTGTCCGCCAGGCCGCTCGCCGCCGCCGGCTCGATGCCCTGCGGCAGCGCCACCAGCATCGCGTCCGCGTACGGCACCGCCAGCTCGTCCGCGAACGCGCCGCCCCAGTGGCCACCCGCCAGGCCGAAGCCGTACATCGAGATCGGCGGCACCGACGTGCAGTTGCCCGTGTGCCCGTCTCGGCACTGCAAGCACTCGCCGCAGTTGATCTGGAAAGGGACGATCACCCGGTCGCCCGGCTTGCACGTGCGGACCTGCTCGCCAACCGCGAGGACCTCCGCGATGCATTCGTGGCCGAGGTGCAGCGGCAGCGGCAGCTGGGTCGCGCCCAGCGACAGCGCGCAATCGATGTCGCAGGTCGACGCCGCGATCGGGTGAACGATCGCCGCATGAGCCTCGGGCGCGGCGGGCGCAGGCGCGTCCTGCCAGTGCAGCCGCCCACCCGGGGCCGCGAGCATCGCGCGCATCCTGCGAGGGGTGCCGGAGCTGCGGCGCGCGCTCAGCGCACCCTTCAGACGGCTCACACGCTGCTCGCGATTGCGTTCCAGCGCCACTCTCCCAGCCACGGCACCGCTCGGTCCGAGCAGGCCCGCGTAGTGGCGCAGCCAGCCGCGGGGACGATGGCCATGGGGTGGCCCGGGGCTCGCCGGGTAGGAATGTTGCACCGGCTGCTGTGCTCCTGGCATCTGCCAGCCACCTCCGCTGTTCGCCATTAGATCGATCGCTCTAGTCGCCGGGACGCTACCAGTCGGATAGGGGCTTTACACGCTCGCTAGCGTTCTGTCGATGAGCGAGACCACTCCGCAGACCCACTCGCAGGACAGCTCCGCGCAGGACAGCTCGGCGCAGGACAGCTCCGCGCAGGGCACCCCCGCGGAGGGCAGTTCGGAGCCTCGCCCGGAGAGCCGGCCGCGTCGCCCGGTGATCCTTGCGGTCGATGACGAGCCGGCCGTGCTCGCTGCCGTCGCCCGCGATCTGCGCCGCGGGTTCGGCGAGCGCTACCGGATCATGCGCGCGGCTTCCGGCGTGGAGGCGCTCGAGCTGCTCGAGCAGATCCGCAGGCGGGGCGAGCAGGTCGCGCTGCTGGTGGCCGACCAGCGGATGCCAGGTATGGAAGGCACCGAGTATCTCGTCCAGGCACGCCTGCTGGTGCCAGAGGCTAAGCGCGTGCTGCTGACCGCCTACGCGGACACCGAGGCCGCGATCTCGGCGATCAACGACGTCGCGCTCGACTACTACCTGCTCAAGCCCTGGGACCCGCCCGAGGAGCAGCTGCTGCCGGTCGTCGAGGATCTGCTCACCACCTGGGAGGCAGGCGCCGCGCTCGACTCCGGCGGCGTGCGTGTGATCGGCCATCGCTTCTCCAAGGAGTCGCACGACTTGCGCGACTTCCTCGCGCGCAACCGTGTGCCCGCGCGCTGGCTGGATGTCGAACGCGACGGCGAAGCGCGCGAGCTGCTGACGGTCGCCGGGGTCGACGCGAGCGGCCTGCCGGTCGCGCTGCTGGAGGACGGCTCGGTGCTCGAGCGGCCCAGCATCTTCGAGTTGGCGGAGCGGCTGGGGATCGCGATCGCGCCGCTGTCCGACCACTACGACCTCGTGATCGTCGGCGGCGGCCCGGCCGGGCTAGCGGCGGCCGTGTATGGCGCCTCGGAGGGTCTGCGCACGGTGATGGTCGAGCGCGAGGCGCCCGGCGGGCAGGCCGGTCAGTCGAGCCGGATCGAGAACTACCTCGGCTTCCCGGCCGGGCTATCCGGGTCGGATCTCGCGCGCCGCGCAACCGACCAGGCTCGTCGCCTGGGCGCCGAGCTGCTGACCGTGCGCGACGCGGTCGGCCTGCGCGCCGAAGGCGCCGGGCGGATCCTCGAGCTGTCCGGCGGGGGCACGCTGAGCGCCAACTGCGTGCTCGTCGCCTCCGGCGTCTCCTATCGCCAGCTCGATGCCCCGGGCTTCTCGGATTACACCGGCGCCGGCATCTACTACGGCGCCGCGCTGACCGAGGCCCGCTCGTGCTCGGACCAGCACGTCGTGGTGATCGGCGGCGCCAACTCCGCCGGTCAGGCCGCCGTGTACTTCTCCGGCTACGCCGCCAAGGTGACGATGCTCGTGCGCGCCGACTCGCTGGCCAAGTCGATGTCGCACTACCTGATCGAGCAGATCGCCGCGCTCGAGAACGTCGACGTTCGCACCGGCGCACAGGCCGTCGAGGCGCAGGGCGCCGACGGCAGCCTGCGGGCGCTGCGCGTCCGCCGCTCCGATGGCTCCGAGCAGCTCGAGCAGGTGGACGCGTGCTTCGTGTTCGTCGGCGCCGTGCCCCGCACCGACTGGCTGGAAGGGGTCGTGGCGCGCGACGAGCGTGGCTTCATCCTCGCGGGCTCGGAGGTGCGAGAGCACGGCTGGCCGCTGCGACGCGACCCCTATGTGCTGGAGACCAGTGTCCCCGGCGTGTTCGTCGCCGGCGACGTGCGCGCGCGGTCGATCAAGCGCGTTGCCAGTGCCGTCGGGGAGGGGTCGATGGCGGTGTCGCTGATCCACGAGTACCTCGCCGAGGCATGACTGGGGTATGACCAAAGCATGAATCACCCGAGCGTCCAGCAGTTGCGTCCGGTCGATCTGTTCGACGGGCTCAGCGACGCCGAACTGCAGGCGTGGGCGCAGGCCGCCGAGCTGCGCCGCCTGTCGCCGGGCACTCCCGTGACCGTGCCCAATCAGCCAGACGGGTCGCTGCATCTGCTGCTGGAGGGCACGCTCGAGTCGCTGTCGATCGGTGAGGACGGCAGCACCGAGCCGCTGGACAAACACCTGGCGCCGACGTGGGTTGGCGCCGTGATCGCGCTCACCCGCGGCGTCTCCACGCTGCGCACGATCGCCGTCACCGACGCTACCGTCGCGACGATCCCCGGCGAGCGCTTCATCGAGCTCGTGCTGTCGCACCGTCCCGTGTTCGACACGGTGATCGCGAAAGTGCGCCCGGTCGTGCAGCGCGTCTCGGCGATCGAGGCCAACCGCGAGCGGCTCGCGGCGCTAGGCACGATGGCCGCGGGCCTCACGCACGAGCTCAACAATCCGGCCGCCGCGGCGCAGCGCGCAGCCGCAGACCTCGCCGACGCGCTCGACGTGCTCAGCTCCACGATCGGCCACTTCGTGGAGTCGCGGGTCGAGCGGGCGGAGGCCGAGCAGCTCGTCGAGCTGCAGCGCCAGGCGCTGGCGCAGTGTGCCGCGCGCTCTTCGCTGGACGCGCTCGAGCAGGCCGATGCGGAAGACGCGTTGCTCGAAGAACTCGAAGCCCTCGGGGTGGACGAAGCGTGGCGGATCGCCGAGCCGCTGGCCAGCGCCGGCGTCGACGCGGGGTGGCTCGAGCGCGTCGCGCAGCTGGCCGGCGCGGCGACGCCCGCAGCGCTGCGCTGGGTTGCCGCGTCGTTGACCGCGCAGAGCCTCAGCGCCGAGCTCGCGGAGTCCACGCGCCAGATCAGCGCGCTCGTCTCGGCTGTGAAGGCCTACGCATACATGGATCGCGGCAAGCTCGTCGAGGCGGACATCCACGAGGGCTTGGAGACGACGCTGAAAGTGCTGGGCCACAAGCTCAAGCACAGCGAGATTGAGGTCGTCCGCGAATACGACAGCTCGCTGCCGCGGTTGACAGTCAACGGCGGCGAGCTCAACCAGGTGTGGACGAACCTCCTCGACAACGCCATCCAGTCGCTTGGCGAGAAGGGCACGATCACGATCGCCACGGCCCTCGACCCGCCGTGCGTGCGCGTCGACATCCAGGACGACGGACCCGGCATCGCGCCCGGCGATCGCGAACGGATCTTCGATCCGTTCTTCACCACGAAGGACGTCGGCCAGGGCACCGGGCTGGGCCTGGACACCTCGCGGCGGATCATCGCCGAGCGCCACCACGGCAGCATCTCCGTCGAGAGCGAGCCGGGCCGAACGGTCTTCCACGTCTGGCTGCCGATCGAGCGGACCGTCTCCTCCGACTACCATACGGACGAGGCGAGCGAGGAGCAGGCGACGTGAACGCGCAGCAGTGCAGCCATCTCGATCAGGTGAAGGTGATGGACGTGCCGGCTCGCGCCGACGTCCCCGGCTGCGAGGAGTGCCTGAAGATCGGCGGCCGATGGGTGCACCTGCGCGTCTGTCGCACGTGCGGCAAGGTCGGCTGCTGTGACTCCTCGCCAAACCGCCACGCCTCGCGTCACGCCCGCGAGGACTCCCATCCGATCATGAGCTCGATCGAGCCGGGGGAGGACTGGTCCTGGTGTGTACTCGACGAGGTCGCGTTCGTGCTCAGCTAAGAAGGCTGCGGCGTAGCGTGCTCGAGGTGACGCTCGAGTGCGGGCGATAGAGCAGGTCTTCCGCGAGCAGTGGGGCCGCGTGCTCGCGAGCCTGATCGGCTTCCTCGGTGACTTTGACCTCGCTGAGGAGGCCGCTCAGGAAGCCTTCACGCTGGCGTCAGAACGCTGGCCGCGCGACGGCATCCCGGAGAACCCGGGCGCCTGGCTGATCGTCAGCGCTCGCAACCGCGCGATCGATCGCATCCGGCGAGAGCGCACGCTCGTCGCGAAGAGGAAGCTGCTCGACGTGCCCGCAACCGTCGAAGACGAGATGCACGAGACCACCACATTCCGCGACGAGCGGCTCGAGTTGATCTTCACTTGCTGTCATCCGGCGCTCGCGGTGGACGCGCAGGTCGCGCTCACGCTGCGCGCTCTGGGCGGGCTCACGACTGAGCAGATTGCACGCGCGTTCCTAGTGGCAGACGCGACGATGGCCCAGCGGCTGGTGCGCGCCAAGCGCAAGATCAGGGACGCGGGCATCCCGTTCCGCGTCCCGCCCGCGCACCTGCTGCCGGACCGGCTGACCGCCGTGCTCGCCGTGCTCTACCTGATCTTCAATGAGGGCTACAACGGTCGCGGCGAGCTGGTCGCCGAGGCGATCCGCCTGGGCGTCTCGCTCGCCGAGCTGATGCCCGACGAGAGCGAGGTGAGCGGGCTGTTCGCGCTGATGCTGCTGAACGACTCGCGTCGCGACGCGCGTGTGCGTGAGGGTGAGATCGTGCTGCTGGCCGACCAAGACCGCGAGCTGTGGGACTGGGAGCAGATCCGCGCCGGGCGAGCGGCGCTCGAGCGCGCGTTGGCGCTGCGCGGCAGCGGCCCCTACGTGGTCCAGGCCGCGATCGCGTCGCTGCATGCCGCAGACAGCAGCGACTGGCCGCAGATCGTCGAGCTGTATGGCGAGCTGGTGCGGATCACCGGATCCCCGGTCGTCGAGCTCAACCGCGCCGTCGCGCTGGCCGAGGCCGAGGGGCCAGCGGCCGGGCTGCAGGCCATCGATCGGCTCGAGCTCGACGGCTATCAATATCTGCACACGACGCGGGCCGAGTTGCTGCGACGCCTCGGTCGTGGGGCAGACGCGCGCGAGGCCTACGGGCGCGCCCTGCAGCTTGTGCGCTCCGAGCCCGAGCGGCGGTTCCTGCAGCGGCGCCTGGCCGAGCTGTAGCCCGACGCTGGGCGAGCAGCGTGTCGGCCTGTTGCGATCGTGCGCCTACGCGAGCAGCGCGTCAGCCGTTGCGATCGTGCGCAGATGGTCGGCGACGCCGGTCAGGCTCAGCAGTCGCTGGACCTGCTGGGTGCCGGGCGTGACCGCGAACTCGTGCCCGCGCTCGAGCGTCTGCTCGCGCAGCGAGAGCAGGACGCGCAGGCCGGTCGAGTCCATGAATTGCAGCGCCTCTAGATCCAGTACGACCATTGCCTTCGTGTCCAACTCGGCATTTTCGATAGTGCTCTGTAGGAGTGGGGCATTAGCCATGTCCAGTTCTCCCTCGAGGCGAACAATCAAGCGATCCACCTCGGGCCGGACATCGATCGTGAGCTGGTTCTGCGCCCCCATTGCTGTTTATTTTACCCCTCGGCCCCCGCGAGTGGCGCCGGCAAGGCGCGCGGCCAGCAGCGCGATGTCATCGCGTGGGCGACCCTCCGCACGCTCGACGGCGTTCTCGGCGATCCGCTCAAGCAAGCCCGACAGTGGCTGCCCAGCAGACTCGCGGTACAGCTCCACGGGCGAGCTCTCGGCATGCGACTCACCGGCGCGGCCCGCATCAGGCAGTCCGTCGGTGTACAGCAGCAGCGTCTCGCCGGTGTGCAACGCGGCCTCGACCTCGTGGATCTCGATTGGGTCGAGCACGCCGAGCAGCGTCCCGGGCACGCCGATCTGTCGCAGCGCGCCGTCGGCGCTGACTATTACCGGCTGTGGATGGCCGCCGAGCACGACCGTCAGACGAACGTGTTCGTCCGTGCGCTCGAGCGTCACCAGGCACACTGTGCACAGGTCAGCACCCTGCGGCTGATTGCGCAGCGCCTCGTGCAGCGTGCTCAGCATCCCCGTCGGGCTCTGACCGAGCATCGCCGCGGTGCGCAGCGTGTGGCGCGCCAGCGCGGTCACGCCCGCGGCCCGCGGTCCCTTTCCGCACACGTCCCCGATCACCAGCAGCCAGCGCTGTGCGCCGTAGGGAAGCAGGTCGTAGAAGTCGCCGCCTGCGTCGTTGAGCTCGCCGGCCGCGCGGTACAGCGCCTCGACCTCGACTCCGGGGATGTTCGGCAGTGACTCGGGCAGCAGTGCTGCTTCGAGTATTTTCGCGATCCGAGTCCGCTCGGTGTACAGCCGGGCGCTTTCCACGGCGGTCCCGGCGCGGCGCCCGAGTCGCTCGGCCAGCCCGAGGTCGGCATTCGACAGCTGGCGGGCCGAGTGCGAAGAGACGAGTGTGATCGCCCCGATCGTGCGCGTCGGGGCGGCCAGCGGCACGATGATCACCGATCGCGCGCCGATCGCGCGGAGCAGCTTCAGGTGGGCGTCGTCGCGCGCGTATGCGGCGAGCGCGTGCGGATCGATCTCGGTGTAGATGCGTGGCAGCCCCGTTCGGATCACCTCGGGCACCCCGAGCGGGTCATCGGGCGCGGGGCGGTAGTCGCTGTCGAGTTGCTCCGCCAGCGCGAGCCCGCCTGGATCGCCGTGATGCACGGCTACGCGTTGGATCTCGCCGCTCTCGGCCAGCACGTCGACCGCGCACCAGTCGGCGATCTGCGGCACGGCCAGGCGCGCCACCTGCTGGAGCGTCTCGGCGTAGTCCATCGAGGACGCCAGCACGCGACTGGCCTCCGCCATGAAGCTCTCAGCGAGCTGCGCCCGCTTGACGTCGGTGATGTTCTCGAACACGTTCACCGCGAACAGGACGCGGCCGCTGTCTGGGTCGATGACGGGCGAGGCGCGCACGTTCAGCCAGCGCTCCTCACCGGTCGCGCGGACGATGTTGCGTACCAGCAGCGGCTCCGGGCGCTCACCCGCGAACAGGCGTCTGCCGGGCATCCCCTCGAGGTCGAGCTCCCGGCCCTGCTCGTCGAGCACCAGGAAGCGGGGCATGATCGTGCCTGGTCGCGCGCTCATCAACTCGGTCGGCGAGCTCGCGCCGAGCAGGTCCGCGGCCGCCTGGTTGGCGAACACCATCTGGCCCTGCCCGTCGGTTAGGGTGATCGCCTCGGCGAGGTTCACGAGGATCGCCTCCAGGCGCTCCTCGACACGGCGAAGCTCCGAGAACAGTCGCGCGTTGTCGATCGCGAGCGCCGCGCGGCGAGCCAACTCGCACGCGAGGTCCAGGTCATTTGCGTCGTAGTGTTCGGCGTCGCCGAGGCGCAAGATCGAGAGCGCGCCGAGCGTGCGTCCGCGTGCGAGTAGTGGGGCGACCACGGCTGAGTGGTAGCGGTGGTCGATCATGAAGCGGGCGTGCTCGGAGCCCTGGGCGAACGAGCGCATCTGCCCGTCGTCCATTTCCGCCAGCAGCTCCGGCTCTCCGCTGCGGATGACTCGCGCCACAGGATGCTTGCCCTCGGGGTCGAGCGGGTAGCGCCGACGCATCGTCTCCAGCGCCGACGGGATCTCGCCGTCGGACGCTGCCACCGCGACCTCGCGGATCGAGTCGTCCTCGTCGCGCAGGTCGATCACGCACAGGTCGGCGATCCGCGGGACGGTCAGCCGTGCGACCTGGTTCATCGTCGTGGTCAGATCGAGCGAGGCGGCCATCACCGCCCCGGCCTCCACCAGTAGCTCAACGCGGACGCCATGCGAACGCTGCGTCGCTTCGCTCATCAGCGGTCGATTCGCGTGGCGTCGTGCGTGCGTCGCGGCGAGCGGTGCGTGTGTCGCGTCGAGCGAGGTTGGGAGGTGGTGAAACCGGGTATTCGCATCACATGCCCTTTGGAGGCTCCATATTCCTGATAACGGTTGGTGCCATCCTGCGCTACGCAGTGACGGCAAGCGTCTCGGGAATCTCGCTTCAGACGGTAGGACTGATACTCATCATTGCGGGTATCGCGGGACTCGTGTTGTCGTTCCTTTACGCGCTGGCCTGGGGCCCCCGTCGTGGAGCGGTCGTGCGCGAGCGTGTGGTCGAGCGCGAGCCCTAGCGTAGGGCGGCAAATTCGACGAGTAGCCGGCGAGGAAACGGGGTAGACTCCCCATCAGGCAGCCTGTGGCGTGTCCACAGGGTTTGCGATTGGGAAGGGAGTCGAGAGATGTCCGCAACCGCGATCACCTCACGATCCGTATCGACCGCCGGCAATCGCGCGGTCGAAGATTCGACAGACCTGTTCACGCGTTGGCAGCGCGACGGCGATCCGGTGGCGCGCGAGCTACTCGTTGCACGCTACATGGGGCTCGCACGCAGCCTCGCGCGGCGCTACGGCCGCTCCTCGGAGCCGTTTGAGGACCTCGCCCAGGTCGCCTCGCTCGGGCTCCTGAAGGCATTGGACCGCTACGACGCGAGCCGCGGGTATCCGTTTGCGTCGTTCGCGGTGCCGACGATCCTCGGCGAGATGCGGCGCTACTTCCGCGACTCCGGCTGGGCGATCCACGTCCCGCGCGGGGCGCAGGAGCGTGCCCTGAAGGTCCGCGACGCCAAAGAGCAGCTCGCCAACGAACACGGCCGTGCACCGAGCGTCAGCGAGCTGGCCCAGTACCTCGAGTTCGACGCCGAGCACGTGATCGACGCGCTGCAGGCGATCCAGGGCTACGAGACGCTCTCGCTCGACGCCCCAAGGCCCGGGACCGAAGGCGAAGTCCTCGCCTACGGAGACTCGGTTGGGCGCGAGGACGAGCGTTATGAGCTCGTCGAGCTCGATGCAACGATCACAGCGGTTCTCGCGCACATCCCGCCGCGGGAGCAGGCGATTCTGCGCATGCGCTTCGTCGAGGATCTCACGCAGACGGAGATCGCAGAGCGCATCGGCATCTCCCAGATGCAGGTGTCACGGCTGCTGCGCCGCTCGCTCGAGCAGCTGCGAACGCTCACCGATGCAGGCTGAGAGCAGCAACAGATTGATCCTCAACCGTGCGGCTTGGGCTTGGCGGATCTGGCCGATCACCGCGGCTCGATGGCCGAGATTCCGAACGTCTGCCTGAGGCTCGCGAACAGGCCCGAGAACGTCCTGGTCGTGCGCCAGGCGCTCACCGGACTGGCCGACAGCCTCGCGATGGACGCGATCGAGGCGAACGACCTCAACACCGCAGTCACCGAGGCCTGCAACAACGTTGTCCTGCACGCCTACGGCGGGCAGCAGGGACCGCTCGAGGTCGACGTCTACACGCTGGCCGACGCGATCGCGGTGGTGGTGCGCGACCACGGCCTGGGGATCAGGCTGCGCAATGGCGCCGAGGCGCTCGAGGATGCTCACGACGGGATCGGCGTCCCTGTGATCAACGCGCTTTCCGACCGAGCCCGATTTGCCGATCTGCCGAGCGGCGGGACCGAAGTGCGGATGGAGTTCCCGGCCGCACAAGCCGCCTCGCTCAACATCCCCCAGGGCGGGCGCGACGAGGGCGGGCACGACGCGACCTCCGCGGGCTGGGCGCAGGGCATCGCATCCGAGGCGGTCGAGCTGAGGCTCGCGCCCAGCGCCCTCGCCCGCGCCGTCCTGCCGCGCGTGCTGAGCACGCTAGCCGCCCGCGCGTTCTTCTCGACCGACCGCATCTCCGACGTCCAGCTGATCGCCGATGTGCTCGCAGCCAACGCCGATGGCTCGATCAATGGGAGTCATCTGGACGTCGGCGTGACCGTCGCGCAACGCTATCTCGAGCTGCGCATCGGGCCGCTACGCTCCGGACGCGGCGAGAGCCTCGTGGCGGTCGCCGCGGACGGGCTCGCACCGGTGCTCGAGCGGCTCACCGACGCCAAACGGGTAGCGTGCGACGACGCCGGCGAGACGCTTGAGCTGCGGCTGATCGATCAGCGCTAGCCGGCGCGATCAGCGCAGGCTAGGCGTGAGCGATGAGGCGTTGTGCCCGGTGTGCGCGACGAAGCCGATCCGTAGTTTGAGCCTCCCGCCGCGGTGGTGGAGGGCCGCGAGCGTGCTCGCGCCGAGCGGCACGCTCAGCTTGAGAGTGCCGGCCTTGCGCACGCGGCTGCGGATGCGCGCGATGCCGCGCCCGGTGACGCTCAGGCGGCCGGCTTCAGGCGCCCAGACGCTCAGCAGCATGTGCGCTCCTCGCAGCCTGTGCGAGACGAGCGCGATCGCACAGCCGCTGAGCGTGATCTTCGTGTTGTGTGCGACCCGCGCGCCGTTCTGCGCGATCAGCGTTGTCGGTGCCTGCAGGCGCTTGCCGCATAGGCGTCCGTCAGCAGTGAGGGCCGAGTTCGTGCCGACCGGGAGGCTGACGGTGACGCTCGAGACGGGCACGTCGGGAAGGGTTTCGAACGTCGAGGTGGTGATCCCGGAGCGCGATATGTGGGTGTGGCCGACGAGCACGACCTCGACGCCGTCGCCGCGCAGGACGAGGTCAAGGTCGGGGAACGCGCCGCCGCCATGCGAGATCAGGTACGCGGGACCGCTGAGCGTTCCCGGCAGTACCGGCGTGGTGACCGTGACGCCGCCGACCCGCGCCGCGCTCGCACACGACCCAGGCGGCAATCCCACTTCGAAGCTCGCCACTGGACAGGCTTTCTGCAGGGTGCTCAGACGCGACGGCAGCTGCATGGGCAGCTGCAGTTGGACCTCGCGCAGGTTGGCTTGATGCGCGCCCTGGGTGATCTTGACCTCGATGCTCGCGCCGCGCGCTTTCGAGGTCCTGCCACCGACGACGACGCCGAGGCTCGGCTTGAACGCGAGCGCATTGCAGCCCGCGACCTGAAACGGGCTGCTCAGGTTTTGACCGACGCCGAGCGTGGAAATCAGCGTCGATTCGGTCGCGAGCGGCGCGCAGTCGGTCGGGTTAAACGTGAAGTCGTGGCGGTCGACCGCGACGTTCAGGCTGCGGAGTCGAAGCGGCACACCGCCGACGACCGTCGGCAGCGTGGCGGTGACGCTGACCCTTCCGCTGTACAGCCCGACGTTGATGCCCGCGCGCGTGATGACTTCGCCGAGGTCATACGGGCCGGCGAGCGCGGGCACCACGATCGAGAGCCCGTACGGTGCGCCGTCATACGGGCCGGTGAGGTAGGCCCGGCCGCTGAACGCGTATGGTTCGCTGCCCGCGCCGACGGCGACCGAGACCGTGCCGATCTGGCTCGTCGAGGTGCACGTGCCAGCGCTGGCTGCGGGCTCGGGGCACAGTGTGACCGAAGGGATTGCGCCGAGCAGGCCGGACGGCAGCGTGGTCGTGATCCGCGACGGGTATTGCTGCCCGTCGCCGCGTGCGAGGCTGAACGTGAACGGGTTGTACGCGCCGGCCTGGGCGGGGCTCTGCGGGACGATGCCCTGTGCCAGGGAGAACGGAAGCGGAGCGCCGCAGGCGCCACCCGCGCCGTCAGCGTCGACGACGAAACCGCTCGTCGCAGCGCTGACCGTGGGCGCGCCACCGTATGGGGCGATCGCGGCACTGGGTGCGATCGCTCCGCAGGTCAACGGGTTGGCCAGCGCAGCGCGCGGACCGCCGTCGAAATCCAGCTTCAGATCTTCGACCGGGACCTGCGGGGCGGTGGGGAAGCTCGCAGTCAGACGACCGGTCTGCGAGTCCGCTTTGACGCGCCCTTCCAGACGCAGCCCTACGCCGTACTGCGGTGCTTGAGCGGCCAGGAAGATCCGGTACTCGCCGCCCGATTCGGGCCCCTGGCCGGGTTCGGGTGCGCCGGCGTAAACATTGCCTGCCAGCGCCCCGTCGGGGATGCCGGGCGCGTCGACGCTCACCGTGCCCAGCTGTGACGCGCCCGGGCAGCCGGCAGCCGCGAACTGCTGCTGGCTGCACGCTTCCAGCCCGTGCGCGACTGCCGGGTTCAGCGTCATGCCTTCGGGCAGGGCGACGTTGGCGCTCTGCACGTCCGGGGAGTTGGGCCGGGACGGCTGGTTGGTGAATTGTGGGACGTGCAGCTCGGCGCTCACACCGTCCGGCTCGTCGGACTGACTGCTCTGCGGGCTCAACGACAGCGAGGGGTGAAACGCGAGCTGGTCGCAGCCGGTGGCGGTAACGGGGGTTTCGTTCGTGCCCGCGAGGAAGTGGCCGGGGTCTTCATAGGAGTCCACATGCAGGCGCGTGATCGGCTTGCTCGCGCAGGTGCTCGGAAGGGTTATGAACGCGGTCGGCGCGCCGACATGGGTGTGGGTTTGCGGTACTCCCCAGAAGATCAGACGCGACTCGACGATTTCCGGCTGTTGCGGAATGTCCTGGATCTTGAAGAACTCGTGGTAGTCGCCGCTTGGCACCCCGCTGGTTTCGCTGGTTTCGGCTTCACCCTGCCAGCTGATGGCGCCTTCCAAGTAAACGTGCCCCTGGAGGTTCAGCAGCGCCAGCGTCGGGCTGGCGATTTCGACCCCGAACCGCGACGCCTCGCCGGGTCTTCTCACCATGTTGTAGACCGGGAAGTGTTCGGTCACCGTTTCCTTGATCCCGAGGGCGATTTCTGCAGTGCCTGTCGCTTCGTCTTCGCCCACCTGGCTTCCGGCTGGGCACTCACCTTTGTCTGCGTTCAGCTGCTCTTCGGTGCACAGCTGACTGGTCGCTTCGGGATTGACCACCAAGCCTTCCGGCAGATCGACACGAACGTCCTTGACATGTCCTTCCGGCTGCTTCCATTTTTTGACCACCCCGACTTCCTTGGAATCGAACGCGAAATCGGTGATCCCGAAGTCAGGATGCCCGGCGGCCTGCGTGTAAAACGCGGCATCAGGCCCAGCGTCGGCGCAGCTCGATTCCGTGCACGTGCCGGCTTCCCACTTTGAGATCGAGAATGCGTCCGCGGCGGCGGTCGGCAGCGAGAAAGCGAGTGCCGCTCCGGCGATCCTCGCGAGGAGCCGTGTTCGTCTGCCGTGGTGATTTGTCCAAGCGCGCATTGCAAGCAGATAGGCGGCATGCCGGCCGGCAAGCGTGCGGTCGGGAAGGCCAAGCCGGACCGACATGCCACCGTGTCTATCCCATATGTGAGTGACTGCCGCCGGGGGGAGCGGCTGCCGCCGCGGGAAAGACACTGCACGGGTTTTGCCCAGCTTCGCAGCGGCCTAAACATGATCGCTGGGGTTTGGCCGGCGGTGAATCGGGGCAACTTCAGCTACAGCGAAGATACGTCGCGTATCTCACCTGGTTTCGGGCGTGCGCGAGGAACCACAAGAAACGAGGTACCACGATGGTCGCACTACTGGCTCTTGTACTGATATTGGCGATTTTCGGAGGCTTGGGGTTCGCGGCGCACGTGCTGTGGTATGTGCTCATATTCGCCGTGCTGCTGTGGCTGATCGGCTTCTTCGTAGGCGGCGGCGTCGAGGGCGCCGGCTCTCGACGGTGGTACGGCCGCTGACGCCGAGTTGTGAGCTCCGCGTTCCGTCACGAGATGCTGTTCTACACCGGAGACGACGGGTTCGTGGCGGGGACGCTCGGGCTCGTCCTGCGTGCGCTGGAGTGCGGGGCCGGCACGCTCGTCGCGGTTGGTACGGCGAGGGCGGCGGCGTTGGCGGATGCACTGGGGGAGGAGGCCGAGCGGGTGTGCTTCCTCGACATGCAGACGCTCGGTCGCAACCCGGCGCGAATCATTTCGGTGTGGCGGGAGTTCGTGCGCGAGCACGCGCTTGGCGACGGCAGCGCGTTGGGGATCGGCGAACCGGTCTGGCCGGGTCGCGGCTCGGCCGAGCTCACCGAGTGCGAGCGCCACGAGGCGCTGCTCAACCTGGCCTTCGATGACGGCCCCGGATGGCATTTGCTGTGCCCGTATAACCTCGACGGCCTCGACGATCAGGTGATCGAAGCCGCGCGACACACCCATCCGCTGCTCGCGCGGGATGGCGCCAGCCAGGGCAACCAGGAATATGCGTGTGCCGATCGTCCGCCGCGTCCCTTTGCCGGCACGCTTGCTGCTCCGCCAACGTCCGTTGAGCAGCTGGTGTTCGCCCGCAGGAGTCTGGCAGAGGTACGCGCGGCCGTGGCCGCGTTCTCAACGCGGGCGGGGCTAGGTGTAGCAGGGACCGAGCAACTGGTGCTGGCGGTCGACGAGCTGGCCTGCAACAGCATCCAACACGGTGGCGGTGCCGGCATGCTTCGGTGTTGGCGCGAGGACCGGCTTCTGCTCTGTGAGGTCGAGGATGACGGATGCATCGATGACCCGCTGGTGGGACGCAGCCGGCCCGGGCCGGAGGCGGAGGGCGGCCGCGGCGTATGGCTTGTCAACCAGCTGTGCGACCTGGTGCAGATTCGCTCTGGGTCCTCAGGCAGCGTCGTGCGTGTGCACAAGTGCCTGCCGTGAGGACGATCTAACCGCGATCGATGAGCCGCAACTCGAGCAGCTCGCCGGCACCGGCGTGCCCGGTGCGCTGAGCGTCGATCAGGCGCTCGATCACCGCTCGTGTGCCGTCTGCCGCGCAGTCGGCCATCAGGCCGGCCGCCCCGCCCGGGCTCAACGGTCCCATGCGCATCTCAAGCTCGTCCTGCGCGACGCTCATCTCGAAACCGAGCTGGTCGGCGCCAGCTGAGCCGTCGAGGTGCTCGAGTAGCGAGTCGGCCAGCATCTGCGTGTCGGCGATGCGCTCTGTCGAGAAGCTCGCGCGCGCGGCCAGCGAGCACAGGACCCGCGGCAGCACGCTGCGGGCGAGCGGGGTCGGCGCGACCGCCAAGCTGGTCGTGTCCGCGTGCTCTGGTCGGGAGTCCTCGGCCAGCTCGAGCAGCTCGCCATCAACTACCGGCTCGATCGTCGTGGCGCTAGGCGTCGCGAACTCCATGTGCACCTCCGTGCCATCGCCGCCGAGGTCCCTCAGCTCGACGCTGTTCGACAGCGCGCGGATCATCGGCAGCCCGATCCCGCCGTCGGCCGGCTCGCTGGCCTCCATCCGCGGCCGGATGCCATTGCCGCGATCGCGCACCACGACCCGCAGGGCCTGCGGCGAGACGTGCATCTCGACCTCGAGCGGGCCCGCCGCGCCGTCGTAAGCGTGCAGGACGACGTTGTTGCAGGCCTCGGCAACGGCCGTGTTGATGTGGTCGAAGTCCGCGGGATCGAGCCCGAGTCCCTCGGCCAGTCCGGTAAGCGCCTGGCGCACGAGTGCGACGTTCTCGGGCCGGTTCGAGAGCGTCAGGCGGACGTTGGGGAGTTCAGCCATCGTTCTCAAGCGCTCAGCACCGCACGGCGATACCGCTCGTAGCGGGGATTCTACGCCCCTGGGGCGGCGTCGATCTGGCCACAACGCGTTCATCTCGAGCATTCCTACCCGGACATGGCGCCGCTACGCTCAAACGATGCCCGGCGAGCCCCCGCCCAGCGTGCGCGAGATCCTGGCCGAGCGGACGGGCGAGGAGCTGGCGCTCAACGACCGATACCTGAACCCACAGATGGGCCGCATCCTGCGCACGCTCGGATTCGACAAGGTGTGGACGGGCGGGGAGGGGGCGTATCTGATCGACTCCGACGGCGAGCGCTACCTCGACCTGTTCGGCGGCTACGGGGTGTTCGCGATCGGCCGCAACCACCCCGAGGCGATCGCGGCTGTCGAGCAGGTGATGGCGGCTAGGACCGGGAACCTGCCCCAGCTCGGCGTGACGCTGCTCAATGGTGTGCTCGCCGAGCAGCTGCTCACGCGCGCTCCGGGGAGCGTCGCCGCGATGGTCCCCGCCAACACCGGCACCGAGGCGGTCGAGGCGGCGATCAAGATCGCTCGCGCTGCCACCGGACGGCCACGCGTGCTGTATGCCGAGCACGCCTTCCACGGGCTGACGCTGGGCTCGCTGTCGATCAACGGCAACGCCGAGTTCCGCGACGGCTTCGGGCCGCTGCTCGCGGGCTGCGAGCCTGTCGGGTTCGGTGATCTAGATGCGTTGGAGCAGGAGCTCGCGCATGGCGACGTCGCGGCGTTCGTGCTCGAGCCGGTGCAGGGCAAGGGGGTGAACCTGCCGGCCGCGGACTATCTGCCGGCGGTCCAGCGGCTGTGCCGTGAAGCGGGAGCTCTGTTCGTGTGCGATGAGGTGCAGACTGGGATCGGGCGCACGGGACGGTTCCTGGCGCTCGAGCACTGGGACCTGCAGCCCGACATGGTCTGCCTGGCCAAGTCGCTGTCCGGTGGCCTTGTGCCGATCGGCGCGCTGCTCGTCTCGCGCTCGGCGTTCGACGCGGTGTTCGACGGCATGGAGCGCGCGGTTCGCCACGGCTCGACATTCGGTGGCAACGACCTCGCGGCTGCAGCTGCGCTGGCGACGCTGCGGGTGCTCGAGCGCGAGGGCCTGGTCGCGCGCGCCGAGCGGCTCGGCGCGCTGCTGCTCGAGCTGACACGCCCGCTGGTCGATCGCTTCGAGGTCGTCAGCGAGGTGCGGGGCTCGGGGCTGATGTGGGCGATCGAGCTCGGCCCCCCGGCCGGCGCGAGCGCGCGGCGGCTGTGGGAGACGGTCGAGCGCCGCCAGCCGGGCCTGTTCTCGCAGCTGGTCACGGTGCCGCTGTTCCACGAGCACCGGATCCTCTGCCAGGTCGCGGGCCACCACATGAACGTGATCAAGGCGCTCCCCGCGCTGACGATCGAGGAGGCGGAGATACGCCGTTTTGCGGCCGCGCTGGAGCAGACGATCGCTGCCGCCGAGCGCTATCCGTCGGCGCTGGCGCGCTTCGGAGTACGCACCGGTCTGAGGACCGCGGGCATACGCCGCTAGCCTGTCGGCCGTGCTCGTTCCCAGAGATGACATCCGTAACGTGGCGATCGTCGCCCACGTCGACCACGGCAAGACCACGCTCGTGGACGCGATGCTGTGGCAGTCCGGGGCGTTCCGCGTCGGTCAGGACGTGGCCACGCGCGTGCTCGATTCGATGGATCTCGAGCGCGAGAAGGGGATCACGATCCTCGCGAAGAACACCTCGCTGCGCTACCGGGACGTCAAGCTCAACATCATCGACACCCCCGGGCACGCCGACTTCGGCGGGGAGGTCGAGCGCGGCCTGACGATGGTCGACGGCGTGCTGTTGCTGGTAGACGCCTCCGAGGGGCCGCTGCCGCAGACGCGCTTCGTGCTGCGCAAGGCGCTCGAGGCGAAACTGCCGGTAATCCTGGTGGTCAACAAGGTTGACAGGCCCGACGCGCGCGTCGCGGAAGTCGTCGACGAGGTGTACGAGCTGTTCCTGGACCTCGACGCCGACGAGCAGCAGATCGACTTCCCGATCGTCTACTGCAACGCCAAGGCAGGGGTCGCATCGCTGCACTACGAGCCTGGTAAGGAGCTGGAGGGGAGCGACCTCGCGCCGCTGCTCGACCTGCTGCTCGAACGGATACCCGCGCCGATGTACGACCCTGAGCATCCGCTGCAGGCGCTCGTGACGAACCTCGACGCCTCGCCGTACGTAGGGCGCCTGGCGATCTGCCGCGTACGCCACGGCACGATCCGTAAGGGACAGCAGATCGCGTGGTGCCGCGCCGACGGCTCGATCCAACGGGTGACGGTCGCCGAGCTGTACGTCACCGATGCGCTCGACCGGGTCGATGCCCCGGAGGCAGGGCCGGGGGAGATCATCGCGGTCGCCGGCATCGCCGAGGTGACGATCGGCGAGACGCTCGCCGACCTGGGCGATCCGCGGCCGCTGCCGGTGATCATCGTCGACGAGCCCGCGATGTCGATCACGATCGGCGTCAACAGCTCGCCGCTGGCGGGCAAAGACGGGGACAAGATCACCGCCCGCCAGATCAAGGCGCGTCTGGATCAGGAGCTGATCGGGAACGTATCGCTGCGCGTCTCAGAGACCCAGCGTCGGGACACCTACGAGGTCCAGGGCCGCGGGGAGCTGCAGCTTGCGGTGCTCGTCGAGATGATGCGTCGCGAGGGCTTTGAGATGACTGTCGGGCAGCCGCACGTCGTCGAGCGCGAGATCGATGGCAAGCGCAACGAGCCGGTCGAGCGCCTGTCTGTGGACGTCCCGGAAGAGCATGTCGGCACGGTCACGCAGCTGCTGGCCGCGCGCAAGGGGCGGATGGAACACATGACCAACCACGGCACGGGTTGGGTGCGCATGGAGTACCTCGTGCCGGCGCGCGGGTTGATCGGGTTTCGCACAGAGTTCCTGACCGAGACGCGCGGGACCGGGATCATGCACCACGTGTTCGACCGCTGGGAGCCGTGGGCGGGCGAGCTGTTGACGCGCAACTCCGGCGTGCTCGTCGCCGACCGCCGCGGCGAGACGGTCACCTTCTCGCTGTTCACCTTGCAGGAGCGCGGTTCGTTGTTTGTCGGACCCGGGGAGGAGGTATATGAGGGGATGATCATCGGCGAGAACTCGCGCTCGGAGGACCTGGACGTGAATCCCGTGAAGGAGAAGCACCTGACCAACATGCGCTCATCCACTTCGGACGTGCTCGTGCGCCTGGACACGCAGCGCAAGCTGACGCTCGACGAAGCGCTCGAGTTCGTGCGCGAGGACGAGGCCGTCGAGGCGACGCCCGCTTCGGTGCGCATGCGCAAGGTCGTGCTGCCGAAGGTCGATCGCCTGAAGGCCGTGAGGGCGGCGCGCAAATGACGCGAGGCACGGACTCGCCCAGGTGAGCGGGACGGCGTGAGCGGGACGGCTGCGCCGCAGCTGGATCACGCCGCGGAGCGGTCGGCCCAGATCGAGCTGGCGGGCCTGAGCAAGTCGTTCGACGGGCCGCACGGTCAGATCAGGGCGGTGCGGGGGATCGATCTACGGATCGCGGCTGGGGAGACGGTCGCGCTGCTCGGTCCCAACGGAGCGGGCAAGTCAACGACGATCGACATGCTGCTCGGTCTGCTGGCGCCGGACGCGGGCACGGTCTCGGTGTTCGGCCGCCCGCCGCGCGACGCGGTCGCACATGGCCGGGTCGGGGCGATGCTGCAGACGGGCGATCTGATCAGGGATCTGTCGGTCCGCGAGCTCGTCGCGATGATGGCCGCGCTGTATCCAGCGCCGCTCGACATCGATCAGGTGCTCGAGCTGACCGGCGTGCAGGAGATCGCCGACCAGCGCACGCAGAAGCTGTCCGGCGGGCAGTCGCAGCGGGTCCGCTTCGCGGTCGCGCTCGTGAGCAATCCTCTGCTGCTGGTGCTCGACGAGCCGACCGTCGCGATGGACGTCGAGGGGCGGCGCTCGTTCTGGAAGACGATGCGCGAGTTCGCCGCCGGCGGGCGGACGATCGTGTTCGCCACCCACTACCTCGAGGAGGCCGATGCGTACGCTGACCGCGCTGTGCTGATGGCGCACGGGGAGATCGTCGCCGACGGCCCGACGACTGAGATCAAGGCGATGGTCGGCCTGCGTACGATTCGCGCGACGCTGCCGGATGTCGATGCCGAGGCGCTCGCTGCGCTGCCGGGCGTCAGCGGCGCCGAGCGCCGCGGCGAAGCTGTGGTGCTGTCGTGCGCAGACTCCGATGCGGCGATCAGGGCGCTGCTCGCGGCGTTCCCGGACGCGCGCGACATCGAGATCGCGGCCGCCGGGCTGGAGCAGGCGTTCCTGACCCTGACCGCGGAGCAGGACGCCGTCGAGCAGGGCGCCGAGGATCGGCCCGTCGCGGAGCGGCCGTGGGGGCCGAGCGTCAACCGATGAGCCCACTCCCGTACACCCGCTACGAGCTGCTGCGGACCGTGCGCAACCGGCGCTTCTTCCTGCTCGCGCTCGGATTTCCGCTGGTGCTCTACTACCTGATCGCCGGCCCGCAGCGCAACGTCGAAAGCCTCAGCGGCTCGGGCGTCTCGGCGCCGCTCTACTACATGGTCGGCCTCGCCTCGTTCGGGATGATGAGCGCGATGCTCTCGAGCGGCGCGCGGATCGCGACCGAGCGGGCCGCGGGCTGGACGCGCCAGCTGCGCATCACGCCGCTCACGCCGCGCGCGTACTTCAGCGCGAAGGTGTTGACCGCGTACATGATGGCGATGCTGACGCTCGTCCTGCTGTACGCGGCCGGGGTGTCCTTGGGGGTCAGCCTGCCGGCCGGCCACTGGCTCGAGATGACCGGGCTGATCCTCATCGGCCTGGTCCCGTTCGCGGCCCTCGGGATCCTGCTCGGCCATCTGCTGACCCCGGATGCGATCGGCCCGGCGATCGGTGGCGGCGTGTCGCTGCTCGCGTTCCTCGGCGGGACGTGGTTTCCGCTGAGCAGCGGCTTCCTGCGCCAGCTAGGAGAACTCCTGCCCTCATACTGGCTCGTGCAGGCGAGCCACGTCGCGCTCGGCGGGCAGGCCTGGACGAGCAAGGGATGGCTGGTGATGCTCGTCTGGACGATCGTGCTCAGCAGGCTCGCGATCTGGGCCTATCGGCGGGATACAGGACGGGTGTAGCCGACCTGTGAAACCCGGCCCGGAGTGCCACCGTAGACCTCCGACTGACGATAGGGTACCGCCATGATCCGAACCAGCAGAGCGGCTCTCGCCGGGGCGATCGCCGTGTCGGCGATCAGTGTGGCCTTCGCGTTGCCGGTCCCCGACGCCCTCGCGGCGAAGTCCGAAGCGTCGACGCATTTCCCGCTCGAGAGCGTGCAGATCTATGAGCAGCAGCTCGCCGGCGGTCAGATCAAGGTCGCGCGGTTCAACGCAAAAAAGCACTCGCTGCACCTGACGCTGAACGACGGACGCAAGGTGCGCGTGGTCTATCCGCCCCAGCAGCGGGCAAAGTACGCCGCGGCGCTCAAGGCGGCGGGCGTGACGATCTCATCGAGCAAAGCGCCTTCCCCCTCGCACAAACGTCGCTACATCTTCGGCGGCATCGCGCTCGTCGTGCTGATCGCGATCGTGATCGGCGTCGTGCTCGTGGTTCGGCGCAAACGCGCCAACGACGAATAGCGCCTGTCGGCGCTCGGGTGGATGACGTGCTGGTCGGCAGCCCTCGCCCAGGGTCGGGTCGCCGATCGCGGCCCTCGCCCAGGGTCGGGTGATGAGCTCGCCGATCGCGGCTCTCACCGGGGAGCTCCCGCGCGCCTTCGCGCACCCCTTCTCTGATAAGAACAAGACTCAGTCTTGATATGGTGGCGCGCTGTGATCGTGAACCGGCATCGCACAGCCCGGCATCGCACAGCCCTCCATCGCACAGCCCGGCATCGCAGAGCCGGCTTGCGCACAGCCCGCGTGCACGGGCAGCCACGCCCGACCGTCGGTGCCCGGATCGCGGCTGCCCTGGCGATCGTCGCGACGGGCGCCGTGGCAATCGGCTGCGGGAACGGGATGTCCGGTATCACCACGACCGGAGACGGCTCGATTCTGGCGGTCGGCGCGGAGAGCCAGTACGCGAACGTGATCGCCCAGGTCGGCGGCTCCTACGTGAAGGTCGCATCGGTCGAGAACAACCCGAACACCGATCCGCACGCGTTCGAGGCCAGTCCGAGCGTCGCCCGCACGGTAGGGGCGGCGCGGCTGGTCGTGCAGAACGGGCTCGGGTACGACAGCTTCATGGAACGCATCGAGTCCGCCACGCCGAGTTCCGCGAGAAAGGTGATCGACGCGCAGAGGCTGCTGGCGCTGCCGGACTCCACCGCCAACCCGCATCTCTGGTACCGGCCGCAGACAATGCCCGCGGTTGCCAGAGCGATCGCGGCCGACCTGTCGGCCGTGCAGCCGTCGCACGCCGCGTACTTCCATGCCAATGCGGCGGCCTTCGCACGATCGCTCATGCCTTGGCAGGACGCGCTCGAGCGGTTCGCGGCTGAATATCCGCATGCACCCGTGGCCACGACCGAGCCGGTTGGCAACTACATGCTGGAAGCGGCCGGGACGCGCAACCTGACGCCGTTTGGCTTGCAGGCGGACATCATGAACGGCGTCGACCCGGCGCCTCAGGACGTGACGCTGCAGGAAGGCCTGTTCGCCGATCACCGGGTCAAGGTGCTGCTCTACAACCAGCAGGTGACGGACTCGCTGACCGAGGCGTTCCTGGAAGCGGCCAAGCACAGCGGCGTGCCGGTCGTCGGGGTCTACGAGACGATGCCCGCAGGCTATGACTACCAGTCGTGGATGTTCGCCGAGCTGCGTGCGCTGCGCCGCGCGGTTGTCGCGAAGCAGTCCACCGAGAAGCTGTGATGGCCGTCGATCGGGAGATCCTGTCCGTCCAGCAGATCAGCGTGCGGCTGTCCGGGCGCGAGGTGCTGCACAAAGTCGATTTCGCTATCCGCCCAGGCGAGTTTACCGGCCTGATCGGGTCGAACGGCGCCGGCAAGACGACGCTGTTTCGCACGATCCTCGGCCTGCAGGCGCCGAGCGCCGGCAGGGTGCTGCTCGACGGACGGCCGCGCTCGCGGCGTAACCCGCTGATCGGCTACGTGCCGCAGAAGTTCCTGCTCGATGAGGACATGCCGCTGCGCGCGCGCGACCTCGTCGGGCTCGGCATCGACGCGCATCGGCTCGGCATCCCACGTCCCTCACGCGCGCGTCGGGCCCGGGTCGAGGAGATGCTCGACGCGGTCGGCGCGAGCGACTTCGCCGACTCGCGCGTCGGCCAGCTCTCGGGGGGCGAGCAGCAGCGCGTGCTGATCGCGCACGCGCTGATCGCGCGCCCCAAGCTGTTGCTGCTCGACGAGCCGCTCGCCAACCTGGACCTGCGCAGCGGACAGGAGGTCGTCAGGCTGCTCGCCCGCATCACCGGCGAGCTCGGGATCGGCGTGCTGATCAGCGCGCACGAGATGAACCCGTTGCTGCCGGTGATGGACCGCATCGTCTACATCGCCGGCGGTCGTGCGGCCAGCGGGAGCACCGAGCAGGTCGTGCGCGCGGACGTGCTCAGTGCGCTGTATGGACATCACGTCGACGTTCTGAACGTGCACGGACGTGTGTTGGTGGTTGCCGGCGCCGGCGACGACGACGATCTGCACGGGCACGAGGGCGTGTTCCCGAACTTCGAGCTCGGTTCGTGAGCCCGGTGATCGCATCTGCGACCGCGTCGGGGTTCTTCTCGAGCGAAGCGGTGCGCGTGGCGCTGCTCGTCGGCGCGGTCGTGTCGGTCGTGTCGGGGACCGTGGGCGTGTTCACCGTCGTGCGCGGGCAGTCCTTCGCGGGCGAGGCGCTGGGCGACATCGGGACCGCGGGCGGATCGGGGGCCTTCCTGGTCGGGGTCGGACCGCTGTGGGGGTTCGTGGCGATCGACATCGCCGCCGCCGCGGTGATGGAGCTGATCGGCGTCCAGCGGCCGCGTGGGCGGGACGTCGCGACGGGCATCGTGCTCGGCGCCGGTCTCGGCCTGGCGGCGCTGCTGCTGTACCTCGATACGACGTTCAACAACACCACCGGCGCCACGGTCACGATCCTGTTCGGGTCCGTGTTCGCGATCGCTCCGCAGACCGTGCCGCTGATCGTCGCGCTCGCGGTGGCGGCGCTGGGGATCGTTGCATTGCTATACCGACCGCTGCTGCTCAGCTCGATGAGCGCCGAGATGGCGGCTGCGCGCGGGATTCCGGTGCGTCGGGTAGGTGCTGTGTACCTGCTCGCGCTGGCGCTGGCCGTCGCGCTGGCGGCGATGACGATCGGCACGATCCTCAGCACCGCGCTGCTGATCGGTCCCGCCGCGACGGCGCTGCGCCTCACCAGACGACCGGGCTTGGCGATCGCCGTGGCGGCGCTCGTGGGCGTCGGCGCGATCTGGCTGGGCGTGTTGCTGGCCTACGAGAGCTACTACTGGCCTCCCGTGGGCACCGGTTGGCCGGTGAGCTTCTTCGTCGTCACGCTGATCTTCATCGGCTACCTGCTCGCAGGCGTGATCGCGAGGAGGGGGAGATGTTCTCGGGCTTCATGATCAACGCCTGGGCGGTCGCGAGCATCGTCGCGGTCGTGGCTGGTCTGGTCGGCTTCTTCACCGTCCTGCGCGGCTCGGCGTTCGTCGCCCACGCCGTGCCCAACGGGTCGTTCGCGGGGGCCGCTGGCGCGAGCCTGGTGGGGATCAGCACGCTCGTTGGGCTCGGAGTCTTCTCGCTGCTCGGCGCGCTCGGCATCGGCTGGCTCGGCCGGCGCGGCCGGCACGACGTGGTCACGGCGCTCGCGCTGGTCGTGATGCTCGGGCTCGGCTCGCTGTTCCTGAGCTTCTCCGTCGAGTACGCGCCGCAGGTCTACTCGCTGCTGTTCGGAGAGGTGCTCGGGATCTCGAGCAATGCGGTCGCGCCGACCGCCGCGCTGGCCGTCGTGTGCGTGCTCGCCGTCGCGCTGCTATATCGGCCGCTGATGATCTCCTCGGTGCTGGCGGAGGTCGGCGAGGCTCGCGGGGTCAGCAGCTTCCGCATGGAGCTGTGCTTCCTGGTCACCGTCGCGCTGGCGAGCACGATGACCGTGCCGGTGGTGGGGACGCTGTTGATCTTCAGCCTGATGATCGGCGCTCCGGCCGCCGCCCGCTGCTTCACCGATCGGCCGGGCGCGGCGATCGCGCTGTCGGTGGCGATTGCGCTGGTCACAGTGTGGAGCTCGATCGCCGCGTCATATGAGACCGATTACCCGGTCGGCTTCTTCGTCGGCACCCTCAGCGCCGTGGCGTACGCGATCGGACGCGTGTGGGCCGCCCGGCGGCGCACAACAGCGGCGGCTACCGCGCGGCCCGATGCGCAGGCGTCTCTCCGAACCCATACGCAGGCGTCTCTACGGACCGATGCGCCGGCGTCTCTCCGAACCGATGCGCCGGCGTCTCTACCATCTCAAGATGAGCTCTAGCACCGCCTCGGAGAGCTGGGTCGAGCGCGCGCAACGCGAGTTGGCCGCCGCGGGCCACAAGCGCGGTGGCGCGCGCCGCGCGCTGCTGGAGCTGCTCGCCGAGCAGGAATGCGCACTGACCGCGCTGGAGATCGAGGACGCGCTGCGTGCGCATGGCTCCGCCCGCACCCCGGCAGGTAGGGGCGTCAGTAGGGCGAGCGGCGTCAGTAGGGCGAGCGTGTACAGGATCCTGGACGAGCTCGAGCAGCTGAGGCTGGTCCAGCGCGTGGAAACGGGGCAGGCGATGGTTCGCTACGAGCGCGTCTGCGAACACGACGAGCACCATCACCACCATCTCGTGTGTGACGAGTGTGGCGTGGTGATCCCGTTCTCGGACGCCGACTTGGAGCGGGCGATCGGCGAGCTGAGCGCGAAGGTTCCTTTGAGGGTCTCCGAGCACGAGATCGTGCTGCGTGGGTCCTGCCGGGATTGCGACACCTAGAACGTTTGGGGGTTGACGACTATGCTTCGCCGCCTTGCAAGCCAACGGTCTCGAGGAGCGGATCGCGGAGTTCCCATGGTGGAACTACCGCTTCGAGTTCGACAACGGCGTGAGCACGCCGGTGTCGGCGAAGAGCACGATCAACCGCACTGAGCAGCGACGCAGGTACTTCTTCGCAGCGCTGCTGGAGGCGATGGGTGGGTCGTTGCGGGGTCGCCGGGTACTCGACCTGGGCTGCGACGCCGGCATGTGGTCGCTCGACGCGATCGACGCGGGGGCCGACTTCGTGCTCGGGATCGATGGTCTGACGATGCCGATCGAGCAGGCGAACCTCGTGTTCGAGACGAAGGGAGTCGATCCCGCGCGCTACCGCTTCGAGCACGCGGATGTCTTCGAGTATCAGTTCGCCGAGCGGTTCGACGTGGTGCTCTGCCTGGACCTGATCGACCAGGTGGCAAAGCCGGTCGAGCTGTTCGAGATCATCTCGCGGGTCGGTGCGGAGGTGGTCGTGATCGAGACGGCTGTGTCGCTCAGCGCCTACAGCTACTTCGAGGTCTCGCGGCTGCAGGACCCGCTGTACGTGGGCGAAGAGCGGCTCGTGCTGTTGCCGACGCGCGAAGCTTTGATCGATCTCGCTCGTGAGTTCGGGTTCACGACGGTGCCGCTCGCACTGAACATGACCGACTACACGGGCATGGAGGACTACCGTCGCGGCCGGCGGCTCGCGTTTGTCTGCTCGAAGGGGCCGAAGCTGGACGGTCTCGCCGTCGAGCGCGAGCGGCGGGTCGGATCTTGGTGGATCGAGATGCTCAGCCGCGGGTGGGAGCGGCTTCGCGGCTGAAGAGCTGCTTCGCGGCTGACTAGCTGCTTCGCGGCTAGACGTTCAGCCGGCTGCGACCGCGTCCGGCGACAGCTCGGCCGCGGCATCGCTCTCGACCGGTGGGTCGGGCCGTCCCCATAGATAGGTGGCGACGCAGCCGAGCGAGAACACGGCCACCACCAGCAGCACGGGGCCGGAATCCTCGACGAGCGCTCCCACGACGCCCGCTGCGAGCCCGCCGGCGAGTGCCGCGAGCCAGGCCGGATCGCGGCACACAGGGGCCAGCAGACGATCGCGCCTGTACAGCCCGGCACCGGCGTAAAGCAGCGCGAGGGCGGCTGCCACTGGCATCGCGTGGTTGTGCAGCTCACCCCATGCGGCCGAATAGCGGCGGACGATCAGGTCGCGCAGGTCGCCCGCCGAACGAGCGTGCAGGACGCTGCCGGTGAAATGCCCGCCGCCGTGCGCTGTCGCGAGGTCGATCGCGGCCAGTGCCGCCAACCCGGCAAGCGGAGCGATCAGCACGACCAGCGTGCGCCGGCGTGTGACGGCGCCCGCGAGTAGCATCACGGTGGCCACGGCGAACGCGAAGCTGACGAGGATCACGCCGCCGACACCCGCGCCGATCCTGGCTGAGCCCTCCACGACAGCGAGCAGCGCCCCGGCGCCGGCCATCGCCAGCGCGGCGCGAGGACCGCGCACAGCCGGGTACAGCGCGGCTGCGACGGCCGCCAGCACGAGCACCGCCAGCCCGGACTTCAACTCGTTGCCGATCCCGTAGAAGCGAGCGCCGAGGATCGGGTTCGGCCCGAGTAGCGAGCGCATCAGCAACTGCGTGCCGGCCAGCGCGTCGATCGTCAGCGCGAGGATCGCCACGACGGCAGGGGCGATCACGGCGCGCGGCCACGGGAGGAGCAGATCGGTGAGGATCCCGAGCGCGAGGCAGGCGAGCACGATCGTGACGTACTCGACCGGGGCGCTCGGCTCGAACGCGGCCGGGATCAGAACTGCGACTGGCGCCCACATGACGGCGACTGCGCCCGCGCGCATCGCCCGAGCGCGGGCGCGCGGCCACGGCGAGACGATCAGCACAAGCAACGCCCACGAGCACACCAGCCACCCGAGCGCGCTCAGCCGCCGGCCGCCGACCACGTGCAGACGGCGCATCAGCGCGTTCAGGCTCGAGGTGCGCAACGGACCGTCGGTCTCGATCGGCTGACCACGCATGTCGGCGGGGATCGCCACGCCGAGATGCGCGAGGATCGTCGGCGCGAGGTCGACCGCCGCGAGCAGACCGCGCTGCCGCGTGCTCGATGAGCTCAGCTCGTGAGCGCCGCCGCCGAGAAGCCCTGCCGCGGCGGCCCACAGCAGCTCATGGCCGGGCGCATCGGGCGTGCGCTGCACGACCAGCAGCAGTTCGCCCGCGGCGCGTCGTGCGACCAGCGTGCGCAGGTCCGTCAGGCCGGGTGCGCCCGGGGGGAGATCCACGACGACCAGGCGATGCCCGCGTTGTAGCGCTGCCGCGCGTTCCAGCAGTGTGCCCGGCGGGCCCAGCGACAGTGCCGCGATGCGCCCGTCGCGGTCGGCCGCCGCGACGCCGTCGAGGTTCTCGGCGGTGGCGATCCCGGCGTAGCCGGCACCGCCCGTGAGCTCGCCTGCCAGCAGGCCCGGGCGCAATAGCTGGGGGGCCCGTTCGGCGCGTCTTCGCGCTGCGGGCCAGCCTGCGACGAGCGCGCCTGTCCCGGAGCGCTGCAGCGACAGCTGCGGTGGGCTGGTGGTCGGATAGGCCGACGCTGCGATCCGCGCACCCTGGGTGACGTCGAGCAGGAACTGCGCGGTGGAGTAAGGACCCTGGGTCGCTGAGATGATGCCCACGGACAGGCCGCCGACGCTCGCGAGCGTCGAGCCGTCGGCCGGCAGGAACACGAGCAGCGCCGAACGCCGTCCCCGTCCCCGTCCCGGGCCCGCGGCCGCGGCCGCCGACGGCCAGGCGCCGAACGCCGCTGCGCACAGGAGGCCCAGCGCCGCCCACCGCCGTGTTGGGCTCAGACCTCTGCTCCCTCTGTTGCGGCGTCCCCGCGTGCGCGGGGCACGCCGACCGGGGCGGGGTCCCTGCGCCCGTCCGCTGTGCCTTCTTCCCGTGGCAGCGCACCCTCGATGTTCAGCCGCGGCAGCAGCCGGTCGAGCCATGTTGGGATGCTCCAGGTGACGCTGCCGATGATGTGCAGCGTGGCTGGCAGCAGCAGGCAGCGGACGACGAGCGCGTCGAGGAACACGGCGCTGGCGAGGCTCAGCCCGAACTCCTTGATCACCCGGTCTTCGCCGAGCATGAACGACAGGAACACGCATACCATGATCGCCGCGGCGGCGGTGATTACGCGGCCCGTCAGCGCGAGTCCCTCATTGACGGCCCGGGAATGTTCGTGCGTCTGCGCCCACCGCTCGTGGATACGCGAGATCAGGAAGACCTCGTAGTCCATCGATAGCCCGAACACGATCGCGAACAGCATTACCGGGATGAACGACTCGATCGGCCCTTTCTGGACGCCCATCAGGCCTCCGAACCAGCCCCACTGGAAGATGATCACGATCACGCCCAGCGACGCGCCGATGCTGAGTAGGTTCATCACCGCCGCCTGAAGCGGGATCACCAGCGAGCGGAACACGATCAGCAGCAACAGGGCGGACAGCAGCACGACCACGCCGATGAACAGCGGCAGCTTTTCCGACAGCGTGGCTGCGAAGTCGACCGCGCCGGCGGTCACGCCGCCGACGTACACGTTCATCCCGGTGCGCGCGGCGACCGGCGGCAGGACGTGATCACGTAGGCGCGAGACGAGCTGGGTAGTTGCGTAGGCCTGCGGCGAGGAGTGCGGATAGACGGTGATCGTCGCGACGTCGCCGGCCGGGTTGAGCTTCGCGGGTGTGACCGATACGACGCCCGGGGTCGCGGAGATCGCCGCGCGCAGCGCAGCCACAGAGCTCTTGCTCGTGTCGGCGCTCGTCAGCAGAACGCCATGTTCGGCGGCCTCGTGTTTCGGGTGCGGGACCTTCGCCACGACCAGCAGCGGCCCGTTGAAGCCCTGTCCGAAGCCTTCCGCCAGCAGCTCGTAGGCTCGATGGGTCGTCTGGTTTGAGGGGTCGTTCGATGCGTCGCTCGAGCCGAGCCGCAGCGCGAGCGCCGGCGCGGCGATCAGCAGCATCGTCAGCGCGGCCGCGGTCGCGATCGTCTTCGGCCGGCGCTGGACGAAAGCGCTCCAGCGAAGCCACGTCTGCCCGGCGCCCGCCGGCTCGGGTGCGCCGGAGGCGGGCTTCGCGGGTGAGGCGGCCGGCTCGGCCCGGCGCTCAGCGGCGGCCGCCGCCCGTGCGCGAGCGCGGCGTCCGCCGATCGCCACCCGCGCGCCGGCGATCGTCAGCAGCGCCGGCAGCAGCGTGAGCGAGGCGAGCATCACCAGCAGCACGCCGATCGAAGCCGAGATCGCGACGCCGTACAGGAAGTCGACGCCCAGCAGCATCATCCCGAGCAGGGCGATCACGACCGTCGAGCCGGCGAACAGGACCGCCCGCCCGGCCGTGTCGATCGCCTGCACGACCGACTCGCGCGAGTCGTGGAACGTCGGACCCGGGGTCGCATACGCCTCGCGGAAACGCGTCAGAATGAACAGCGCGTAGTCGATCCCGACCCCGAGCCCGATCATCGCCGCGAGCTCCGAGGAGAAGTTCGGCGTGTCGACGACGTGCGTGAACAGCGCGATCGCTCCCAGGCCGGTGCCGAGCCCGAACAGCGCGGTGACGATTGGCAGCCCCATCGCCGTCAACGAGCCGAACGTCAGCAGCAGAACGACGATCGCCGCGAGCAGACCGACGGCGGTGGACAGCCCGAAGCCAGCCTGCTGGGTGGCCTCGATCGCCTGTCCGCCCAGCTCGACCTGCAGGCCAGGCCGCTCGACTGCGCGTGCGACCCGGACCACGCGTTCGGGCGCGCTCGTCGGCAGCAGGTTGGCTTTTTCGTCGAACACGACGGTCGCGAACGCGATCTTTCCGTTCGCCGATATCGACCTGCCGGCCGCGGCTCCGGCGTACGGGCTGATCACGCCGGCGACGTGCGGCAGCTTCGCGACTTCGTCGAACATCGCGTTCATTCGCGCGCGCACGGCCGGGTTCAGGACGCTGCCCGAGCTGACCTTGTAGACGATCGTGTCGCGGTCGCCGGCCTGGGCGGGGAAGCTGTGCTCGAGCAGGTCGGAGGCGCGCTGAGCGTCGGAGTTGGGCAGCGTGAAGTTGTTCGAGTAGTTCGTGCCGGCCGATTGGGCGAACGCGTTGACGGCGACCAACAGGACGATCCACCCGATCACGACGTACAGGCGATGCGTGGTTGACCAGCGGGCGAGTTTCAGCACGGCGGGCTCCAGACTGCTCGGCAGGGACGGGACGTCAACGGCGGTGGCTCAGCTGGCCGGGCGCCCCCGGCACGCCGAGGACACAGACAAAGGGTAGCTACCCGTTCAGTTGACGCTGGGGTCGAGTGGCATTCGGGCGATCAGCGCGTAGCTTCCACCCTTGCGCGTAAGTACGCCGCTCCACAGGTCCTCGGGAGCATCGGTGAAGACGTCCTGCGGCTGCGCGGCGTCGGTGATCCAGTCGCCGTCCGCGAGCTCCGTCTCGAGCTGTCCGCGCCCCCATCCGGCGTGTCCCGCGTATACCCGGCGGCGCGCGGTTGCCTGGGCGAGCTCCTCGATGTCCGCGTCCGGCGCCGGGAAGCCGATCCGCCCGAACACCAGAAGCCCGGCAGGGGATGGGTCGATGAACTCGGCGAGGAACACGACCGAGCTCGGCTGCACCGGCCCGCCGACGTACACAGGCTCCGCGACCCCAACGGTCTCCTGCAGCTGGGGGACGGCCTCGCCGATCGTCACGGTCGACGGCCGGTTGAGCACGACGCCCATCGCGCCGTCCTCGCCGTGCAGGCCGATCAGCACCACGGTGCGCACGAAGTTCGGATCCAGCAGAGATGGTGAGGCGAGCAGCAGCTGCCCGGCAAGCGATTCGGACATCGTCTCTGGAGGCTAGCCGGGACGGGAGAATCTCGTGGCGGCAGGCGGCAAGAGCCGCGATCTCAATGCCTGAGAGCCGCGATCCCAACTGCTGGTACATACGCTAGGCTGGCGATCATGGCGAAGACCCCACAGGTCGGTGAGCCGGCGCCTGACTTCGAGCTCGAGGGAACCGCCGGTCAGTTTCGCCTGTCCGAGCACAGCGGCGAGCGCGTCGTGCTGCTGTTCTACCCGGGCGATAACACGATGGTCTGCACGAAACAGTTCTGCTCGTATCGTGACCGGGCCGGGGACTTCGCGGCGCTGGACGCGACCGTCGTCGGGATCTCCGCGCAGGACCTCGCCTCGCACGAGGCGTTCGCCGCGAAGCAGTCGCTGAACGTCCCGCTGCTGGCGGACGTGGACGGGGCGGTCGCCAAGCTGTACAGCGCGCACGGCCGCCTCGGCATCAAGCGGGCGGTGATCGTGATCGACGAGGGCGGCATCGTGCGCCACCGCCACGACCACCTGCTCGGGCTCGACTACCAGTCGGTCGATGACCTGAGAACCGCGCTCGAAGCGATTCCGGCCGCCGCGTAGTCCAGGCTCGGGTGCAGCCTCGGGTGAGCCCTCACCCCTCACAGTGAAAGCGATCGATCGCCGGGCGAGTTACGCCTGTGCCTTACGGCGCCCGCGTCCCGCTGCCCGTCCCAGCCAGGCGGAAAAACGCCGCCTCGTCGGCACCCATTGCTCGGCGATGTGCGTCTTGCGTGGGTTGGACGGGTCCAGGCGATCGTCAGTCGTGTAGCGGCGCAGATCACGCTCGGAGGGGAACTCGATCATCGCCGGATCCAGCTGCGCTCGCCAGCCGTGCCACCCGAAGCGGACCTCGTCGGGGGCATAGCGCCCCGGTCCGAACTTGCGCGCAGCGTGGGCGGCATTGAGGAACAGGAAGTGTCGCATGTACAGCGACTGCGGTGCCATCTTCAGCCCGGGGAAGCTAACCCGGTGACCGCCGGACGCCGCTAGCTCCACCGGCCCGTCCTGTCGCTTCCAGGCATTTAGTCGATGCGGGAACCGAGGTAGGAACGGATAGTAAGAACGCATCGTTTTGGCATAGTCGGCGTGGTCGTGATCAGGTTCCTCGCGCGTGGGCACGAATGTGAACTCCAAGAAGTTAACCGCGTTGAACCCCGCCTCGTCGAACTCGGTGAATGCTTGCGCGAGCGAGCGTCCCGGCTCGGGTGTGACGCGGAGTTCGTCGGCGTCGAGATGCATGAACCAGTCCGCATCCAGAGTCTGTATCAACTCCTCCTTACGAGCTAGCTGGTCTTCCAGTGCGTAGCTGCCATCCCGTTTCAGCGTCTCGATGCCGAGCAGGTTGCGCCCGAGCCTGCGCTCGGCGATCGCGACGGTTTCGTCGCTCGATTCATTGTCAACGAGGTACGCTGACAGGCCCTGTTCGGCGAGCTGATCGAGACAGCCGCCGATGAAGCGCTGCTCGTTGTAGGTCTGCAGGATTGCAACGATTTTCACGCCGCGACGATAGCAGTCAGGTATCGAAACGCGCTCCGCTAGGGTGAGACGATACTGCGACTGTCATTGCGAGAAAAACGGGAGGCGTTGGAAAAGGCGGTTCCGCTGTCCGCAAGGCGACGATTGGTGAGAATGCGCAGTTGGGTGTACCGCTCATCGGTCATGGCAACATCGCGCCGCTCGGGTGCCAGGCTCGACGAATCGAGCGGCTCCACCGCGCTGGAGGGCGTGGTGATTCTCGGAATGCATCGAAGCGGCACCTCGCTGGTGACACGGCTGGTCAGCCTGCTCGGTCTCGCGGTCTGCCGCGAGCAGGACCTGCTCGTCGGTCACAAGGCCAACCCGCGCGGCCACTGGGAGTCGAGGTCGCTGCTCGACTTCAACGACCGACTGCTCGATCAGCTGGGCGGTTCGTGGTTCTGCCCGCCGCCGCTAGGTTCCGAGCAGCTCGCGCGATCGCTCGACAGGCAAGGGCCCGAGGCGCTCGCGATGTTCGGGCATGCGCATCCCCACCGGCCGTGGGTGTGGAAGGACCCCCGCACTAGCCTGCTGTTGCCCTTCTGGTCGTCGATTCTCGGGCAGCGCACTGCCTACGTGCTCGTCGTACGCCATCCACTCGAGGTGAGTGACTCACTTGCCCGCCGCGACGGATTCAGCCGATCGCTGAGCCTCGCGCTATGGGAGCGCTACACACGACAGGCGATGCTCGGTGCGGCCGGCCGGCCGATGATGGTGTGCACCTACGACGAGGTGCTCGGCGATCCAGTTGACTGGTGTGAGCGCCTGATTGACTTCCTTGGTGAGGTGGGGTCCTCGGCGCTCGCTGTGGATCGGACGGTGGCGGGAGGGTTCGCGACGGATGGCCTGCGCAACAGCCGGGAGTCATGGGCAGAGTTGCGTACCAGTCCGCTGATCTCGGCGGGGCGGGCGGCGTTGGCGGCGGCCGTGGCCGTACCGAGCACGCAGACGTCCTACGTTCCTCCGGCGCTGCCCGCCGAGACGCCCGAGACCGAATCGATATTTGGCGAGATCCGCGAGCATCTCGCGACACGCAGCGGACACTCGCCACATGCAGCGGATCTGCCCTCTCGCCTGCGGGTTCCCCGCGTGGCCCGGCCGAAGGCGGGATCGGAACAGAAGTCGCCGCTGTCGGTCCTGCTCGCGCAGGACGACGCCGGTACGCGGGCCTCGCTACCGGCGCTCGCTGCCACCCTGCCTGCCGGCAGCGAGATACTCGTGACGGGCGATGGGCGTGCGATCGCCGATGACCTGGACGGTCGCGATGCCATCTCGGTGCGTGTTATCGACGGCGAGCGTCCTTCCCGCGAAGCCGAAGCGCTGGCGCTCGGCGCACAGGCGGCTCGCGGGCGCATCGTGTTGGTAACCACCGCCAGCCTGCGCTGCGATGGGTGGTACGCACCGTTCGAGCGGGCGCTGGCCCCGCGCAAGGTGGCGGGCCTCGGGCCGGTCATGCGCTTCGACGCCATCCCTTCTCGACGCTACTTCGGCCGGGCTTTCAGAAACGAGGATCTGACTGTGCGCTTGCGTTCCGCGCGCAAGGCGTCTACGCCAGTCCAAGTAGCGTTGCTGTTCGCCGCTCACTGCGCGTTCGATCGTTCGGTGCTCGTCGCCGCGGGCGGGATGGACAAGGACTTCAGCTCCGCCGATGCCGCGGTGACAGAGCTGAGCGTCCGACTGTGGCGAATGGGCTTTCGCTGCTGCATCGTCCCTCAGGTAGAGGCCTGGAACGGGGGGGAGCCGCACGAGGCTGACGTCGATAACGACGTCGAGCGCCTCTATGATCGCCTGCGGATCGCGGCGCTGCACTTCGATGCTGCCCGTCTGCGTGCGTTCACAGAACGCGCCCGTCGCCTGCCCTCGTATGAGGTGCTGGCCGAGCGGTTGGCGGCGAGTGACGTCGAGCGCAGACGCGCGGCAATCGCCGCTGTGTGTGCCTTTCCGATCGACCGCTACTTCGACAGTTTTCCGCCGGTCGGCTAGCGGGAGCTCAGACCGAGGTCATTCGTCTGCTGCCCTCGCAGCACGGCGATCAGATGATCGAGGTCTTTGAACGCCGCGTCACGCAGCGCGGCATTGATCCGCTCGTCGTCGTCGTGGTCGGCCGACGTCCAGAACCTTCCCCTGCGGCTACCCGCACCGTGATGGTAGATCACGTCCCCGTAAAGCCCGCCCATCAGAAAGTGAACGTTCACTCTGTTGCTGCGCTGCAGCGGTGCGATCGTGCGACCTTGTTGGGTGAACTCATAGGTGATCCTCTGCCCGACATCCTGGTTGTGCGCGATCTCTCGCTGGGCGCCGCGACCAAATGACACCTTGAGCGCGCGTAGGTCCTCGCGACGGACGCATAGACCACTCACGTGGATAAAGGGATCGATCTCCGGCGCCATCTCATCCCTGTACACGCCCGCGACCGCGGCACCTTTCTCACACGCTGAGACCATCACATCCAACCAGTCGTCGCGTACCGGAAAGGAGTCGTTGTCCAGGGTGACTATGTAGTCGAAATCCTTGGGTACCTTGCGGGCGAGGTAGTCGAGAGCCCCCGGGTGCGAGCGTTCCAAAAACCGGCCAACCTGGGGAACAGGGATGCGATTTGCGACGCGACCGAGCGCGGCGACCCAGCTCGCAGGCCTGACTCGCACTTGAGCGTGCTTGCGCATCAACGCCCGATGCCGGCTGAGATGTGAGTTGTCGAACACGAACACCTCGTAGTCCCAGCCGGGCGAGTGTCGTTCGATCTGGCTGAGGCAGAGGTCGATCCACGGGTACTCCAACGCCTGATCAAGGTTGAACTGCGCCCACCGGCCGCGTCGGCGGAACCCGTTGACGAGGAGGATCCCCACGCGCGGACGCGCGTCGGGAGTGGCTGCTTCGCCGATGCTCATCTGCCCTTGAGATGGAGTCGGTGTCGCCGTGGGCTCAGCGACCCGCAGCGCCCAATGCGGCGGCCTCGCGCTCGCCGGCCGGGCGCTCCGCGCCGGCACGCGCGGCAAAGATCTCGGCTAGCTCGAGTTGCAGGTTGCGCGGCTGCTCGCCGGACTCGATCTCCCCCCGCCCGCGTCGCTGCCAGCGGCCGTCGCTGTCGAGGTCCCATGAACTCTGGTTGTCGGCGAACGCGCGCTCGAGCGTGTCCAGCAACTCGCCGCGCAGCTCCGCTGACTCGATCGGCACGGCGAGCTCGACGCGATGATCGAGGTTGCGCGGCATCAGGTCGGCGGAGGCGATGTACACCTTGTGCTCGCCGTCGCGCTCGAATGCATACACGCGGGAGTGCTCGAGTAGCCGTCCGACGATCGAGACGACGCGGATGTTCTCCGAGACGCCGGCCAGGCCCGGGCGCAGGCAGCAAATCCCGCGGACGTTCAGATCGACGCGCACCCCGGCCTGCGAGGCCGCGTACAGCGCGCGGATACAGCGTCCGTCGACCAGCGAGTTCATCTTCATCGTGATTCGCGCCGGGCGCTCCTCGCTGTGAGCGGCGACCGTGCGCTCGATCTCCGCGATGATCCCCTCGCGCAGATGTTCGGGCGCCGTCAGCACCTTGCGGTAGTGCAGGGGACGCCCGAAACCGGTCAGGTAGTTGAACATGTCGGCGACATCGGCGCCGATCTGCTCGTCGGTCGTGAACAGGCCGAAGTCGGTGTACAGGCGCGCGGTCGCCGAGTGGTAGTTGCCGGTGCCGATGTGCACGTAGTTGCGCACGCCGTCGCCCTCGCGGCGTACGACCAGCACGCACTTGGCGTGGGTCTTCAGCGCCGGCTGCCCGTACACGACGTGGACGCCGGCCTCCTCCATCGCCTTCGCCCAATGGATGTTCATGCGCTCGTCGAAGCGCGCCTGCAGCTCGACCAGCGCGACCGCCTGCTTACCGCGCTCGGTGGCGTCGATCAGCGCCGGGACCAGCGGCGAGTCATCGCTCGTGCGATACACAGTCTGCTTGATTGCCAGCACGTTCGGGTCTGCTACCGCCTGCTCGACGAAGCGCTCGACCGAGGTGGCAAACGATGCGTACGGATGGTGCACCAGCAGGTCGCCTTCGCGCATCGCGCCGAGCACGTCAGGGCGCTCGCCCTCGCGGCGTAGCAGGCGCGGGTGGGTAACGCCGACGATCGGCTCTTCGCGCAGCTCCGTGTGGCCGGAGAGTTTCACGATCTGCCACAGCGCCCCCATGTCGAGCAGGCCGTCGACCGGGTAGACCTCGTCGTCCTGGACGCCCAACAGGCCCGACAGCGCTTCGCGAAGCTGTTGCGAGCAGTTGGCACCGACCTCGACGCGCACGACCTCACCGAAGCGTCGGCGGCGCAGCTCGTCCTCGACCGCCTGCAGCAGGTCGGCAGCGTCGTCTGAGACCTCCAGGTCGGCGTCGCGGGTGACGCGAAAAACGTCGTAGTCGGCAATTTCCATGCCCGGGAACAGCGCATCGAGGTGGTGGGCGATCACGTCCTCGAGCGGCACCAGCAGGGCGGGCGCGGGCGCTGGCTGGCGCAGCGTGACGAACCGCGGCAGGATCTCGGTCGGGACCTTCACGCGCGCGAACACGGTCTGCTCGCTGATCGGATCGCGCACCAGCACGGCGAGGCTGAGGGACAGGTTGGAGATGTATGGGAACGGGCGCCCGGGTGCGACCGCCAGCGGCGTCAGCGCCGGGAAGATCGCCTTCTGGAAATGCCTCGCTAGCTCCGCGCGGCGCTCCTCGTCGAGATCGCGCACGCCGACCACGCGGATGTCGTGCTCAGCCAGCGCGGGGCGTAGCCTGCCTTCGAAGCTGTCGGTCAGCCGGCGGCTCATCTCGAGTACGCGCTCGCGGATCAGGGCGATCGTTTCGGAGGGAATGCGCCCATCCTGGCTGGGGTTCTCGACACCGGCGTCGATCTGATCGCGAAGCCCGGCGACCCGCACCATGTAGAACTCATCGAGGTTGGTCGTGTAGATCGCGCAGAACTTGACCCGCTCCAGTAGCGGCACGCGCTCGTCCTCGGCGAGCTGGAGCACGCGGTCGTTGAAATCCAGCCAGGAGAGCTCGCGGTTGATGTACAGCGAGGGATCCACGGTGGTCTCCTCGGCGGCGGCAGCGACCGCCGATCGCGCTTCCTGCGTGTCCTCGCGAACGCCGTCCATAGACCCTCAAGCTACAGCAAGCGCTAGGGTTCTGATCGGGAGAATGGCGCGTCAGCTCTGGCTACTTCGTCACGCCGAGGCCGAGCCTCACGGCACCCGCGAGGATGCCAAACGCCGCCTGACCGAGCGGGGTGAGAGTCAGGCGCGCGCGGCCGGGATCGCGTTGGCGCGGCTCGGTGCGAACTTCGAGGCGGTGCTGTTCAGCCCGCGCGTGCGTGCGCTGCAGACCGCGGAGCTCGCCGCCGAGGCGTGGTCGGCCGAGCAGCGTGCGCTGCTCGCCGTGCACGCGCCGCTGGCGGGCGGCTTCGACGCCGCCCAGGCAGTCGATGCGATCGCCGCTACTGGCGCGGACGCGCGCGTGCTGATGGTCGGCCACGAGCCGGATCTCTCACGCGTGGCCGGCGAAATCGCGGGCGGTCGCGTCGACGTGAAGAAGGGCGGTCTGGTGGTGCTGCGTCTAGAGGGAGCGGGCGGCGAGCTCGTCGTCGTCATGCGACCCCGAGAGCTCGCGCTGCTGGCCGGTGGGGCGGGTGGGGTTCCACTCCACGGGGACTGAGGACGGGACGGCGCCGGGATCGATGATCTCGACCGATTCGGCGGCGAAGCGGTAGCCGATGCCGAAGTGCGTGTGGATGTAGCGCCAGCTCGGTGAGGCCTTCTCGAGCTTCTGGCGGAGCTTGCGCACGAACACGTCGACCGAGCGGTCTCCGCGCACCATCGTGTAGCCCCACAGCCGCGAGTAGATCTCCTCACGCTCGAGCACGCGCCCCTCGGCGGAGGCCAGGAGCTCGACCAGCTCGAACTCGCGCCTGGTCAGGTCGATGCTGCGCTCGCCAACGAATGCCTGGAAGCGGTCGGAGCGGATCTCGACTTCGCCGGCGACGATCGGCTCGATCTCGGCTCGGCTGGCGCTGCGGCGGCGGCGCCGCACGACGCTCTGCACGCGAGCGATCACTTCCTCGGGGTGGCACGGCTTGGTGATCCAGTCGTCGGCCCCAAGTCGCAGCCCGCGCACGCGCTGGGCCACCGTGGAGGGGCCGGTGCATACGACGATGCCCAGCTCGGGCAGCGCCTCGCAAAGCCGCTCGAGCCATTCCCACGCCTGCGGGCCGAGTACGGCGAGGTCAACGACCAGCGCGCTCAGCCGCATCGATACGACGGCTTCGGCCGGCACCGGGCTGGCAAGCACCCTGTGCTCCCATCCGAGCCGGTCCAAGCGCTTGCTGAGGACCTGGATGAAGCCGCTATCGCGGTCAAGAACAGCGATCCGCAGCGACGCCGAGGAGGAAGCCGTGCCATCGGGAGCCGCTGACGGGCCCTCCCGATCCGCGGCGCTCTGACTTGCGCTCATCGCGGCGCAGTGTACGTGATCTCGGGGACACGGAACAGCTCTGCAAGCGAACGTAACAGGATGTTCACAGGGGTACTCGCTATGTGCACGAGCGAGCGGTGTATGACAGCTGCGATACACCGTTCGCAAAGGAACACCACCCGGAACCGAACCAGCCGGGCTCTCGACTCGCCGGGTCCTCGACTCGCTGGGCTCTCGACTCGCTGGGCTCTCGACTCGCCGGGTCCGACCTATCCGGGTCCGGCGAGGCCGGGCGCGACATCGCCTTCCGGGCCTTCAGTGGGCCGAGAGGAGTCGGAGAACTCACGGAACAGCCCGGTCACCACGAACGCCACCTGCTCGCCGATGTCGACGGCGTTGTCGCCGATCCGCTCCAGCGCTCGCGCGACGAGCGTCATGTGCATCGCCCACTCGCGGCGGTCCGGGTCATCGCCGAGCTCGATCGCCAGGCGGAAGATCTCACGGTTGAGTCGGTTGATCTCGCGGTCCTGGCGCACGAGGTCTTCGGCCAGCCCGACGTCGCGCCCAGCGAACGCGGCCTTTGACTGGATCACCTCGGAGCGGGCGAACGCGCCCATCCGCGCGAGCGCGTCGAGCATGTCCTCGTGGACCGGCGGCTCGTAGCCCGAGAGGGGGATCAGCTTGGCGATGTTGACGCACTGATCGCCCATCCGCTCGATGTGCTTGATCATGTGCAGCAGCGCCGCGACGAGGCGTAGATCGCCTGCGACCGGCGCTTGCAGCGCTAGCAGCGAGAGGATCCCCTGGTGTACCTCCAGGTAGCGACCGTCGACCCGGTCGTCGTCGGCGATCACCATCTGTGCCAGCTCGACGTCCTGGTGGTGCAGGGCCTCGAGCACGCGGTCGAGCTGCTCGACGATCAGGTCGAGGCCGCCGAGCGCGTTGGACTCGAGCTCGCGAAGCTGGGCCTGGAAGTGTGCGCGCCCCTGAGGTTGGGCGTCATCGGCCGTCGTGAGGCCCAGCGGATGCGGGCTCGTGGCCTCTGTACCTGAGCGTCCGGGCCCTTCGTCGCCCTTAGCCGAACTTTCCGGTGACATATTCCTCGGTTCTCGGATCGGTTGGCTTGGTGAAAATCTCCTGGGTGGGACCGACCTCGACGAGCTTGCCGTCGAGCATGAACGCGGTGCGGTCGGCGACGCGTGCGGCCTGCTGCATGTTGTGGGTGACGATCACGATCGTCACCCGCTGCTTGAGCTGCTCGATCAGCTCCTCGATCTTCAGCGTTGCGACGGGGTCGAGCGCCGAGCAGGGCTCGTCCATCAAGATCACCTCGGGGTCGACGGCGAGCGAGCGGGCGATGCACAGTCTCTGCTGCTGGCCGCCGGACAGGCCGGCTCCCGGTTGGTCGAGGCGGTCGGCCACCTCGTTCCACAGGCTGGCGCCGCGCAGCGCGGCCTCGACCTTGGGGCGCAGGTTGCCGCGTCCACGCGCGCTCAGCCGCAGCCCGGACGCGACGTTGTCGAAGATCGACATCGTCGGGAACGGGTTGGGCTTCTGGAAGACCATGCCGACCGCGCGACGAACGGCGACGACGTCGATCGACGGGTCGTACACATCGAAGTCCGAGAGCATGACCCTGCCCTCCGCCCGGGCCCCGGGGATCTCCTCGTGCATGCGGTTGATGCAGCGGACCATCGTCGACTTGCCGCAGCCGGACGGCCCGATGATCGCGGTCACCTCGTTTGCGTGGAAGTCGAGATCGATGCCCTTGACCTGTTCGGCATCGCCGTAGAACGCGCGCAGCTGCTCGAGCTTGACGCTCAGGCCCGGCTTGGACTCGATGCTCGCGTCCGTCGCGGTCGTGTTGCCGGCGGCGCCGGTGATGCGCTGCACGGTCGGCTGGGCGCTCGCATCCGCCGCGCCCTGCTCGCTGCGCTGGAGCTCGGAGCTGCTGTCGGGGTCCACGTCAGTCAACTCCTGAGTTGGTCGGTTGGGTGTCATGCTAGGCGACTCCTTCGCGAGATCAGGCGGGCGATCAGGTTGAGCACCAGGATCATCGTCACCAGCGTGAGCGCCGCTCCCCATGCCCTGTTCGACGACGGCAGTCGTGGGGGACGTGACGTCGCTGTAGATTTGCACAGGCAGCGAGTTCATGAACTGCCCGAGGTCGAAGTTCGTGTTGTGCGTCGCGGCCGCGGTGAACAGCAGCGGTGCGGTCTCGCCGGCGGCGCGCGCGATCGCCAGCAGCATCCCGGTGACCATGCCCGGGAGTGCGGCCGGCAGCACGATGCTGAAGATCACTCGCCAGCGCGGCGCGCCGAGCGCCAGCGCGGATTCGCGCAGCGCGCCCGGGACCAGCAGCAGCACGACCTCGGCCGAGCGCGTGACGACTGGCAGCATCAGCAGCGAGAGCGCAATCGAGCCCTTGTAGCCGGCATAGGAGCTGCCGGTGCCGATGATCAGCACGATGTACACGAACAGGCCGAAGATGATCGAGGGGACGCCGGTGAGCACGTCGATGAAGAAGCGCACGACGTTCGCAAACCAGCTGTCGCGTCCGTACTCCACCAGCCAGATCGCCACGCCGAGGCCGATCGGGATCGCGATCACGGACGCGAGCGCGACGATCTCGATCGTGCCGAGGATCGCGCTCTTGATGCCGCCGATGCTCGACGTCTTGAAGAACGTGTTGCCGGTTGGATCGGTCGTGAAGAAGCTCCAGCTCCAGGAGCTCAGACCCTTGAGCAGCAGGTAGTAGACGATCAGCACGAGCGGAATCAGCGCGATCACGGTCGCGGTCAGGATGCCCGCACGAGCAAGCCTGTCCTTGCGCCTGCGCGCCGGGCTGAGTGCGAACTGCGCGAGCCGCTCGGACGATGGGGCCTGCGTGCTCATGCGCCGGCCGCCACGTCGGCCAGCTGGGCCGGGCCGATCCCCGTGTCCGCGCCGTCGGCTGCCTGGGGCGCGTGGTTGCTGCGCGCGGCTCTCATGACGATCAGGCGCGCTAGCGCGTTGACGAGCAGCGTGAACACGAACAGCACCAGGCCGGCGGCGAACAGCGCCGAGCGGTGCAGGCCCTGGGCCTCGCCGAACTCGTTGGCGATCACGGCCGCGAGGCTGTACCCCTGGCCGAACAGGTGGCCGCCCAGCTGAGGCGCGTCGCCGATCAGGATCGTCACCGCGATCGTCTCGCCGATCGCCCTGCCGAGGCCGAGCATCGCGCCGCTAACGATGCCGGAGCGGCAGTAGGGCAGCACCGCGATGCGGATCATCTCCCAACGCGTCGCGCCCAGCCCGAGCGCTGCCTCCTTGTGATCGAGGGGCACGGTCTTCATCACCTCGCGGCTGATCGCGCAGACGATCGGCAGGATCATGATCGCCAGCACCAGTCCGGTGACGAAGTAGTTCGGGATCGTGACCGTCCCGCCACCGATGAACGGGATGAACGACAGGCGGTCTGCCACCCACTGCTCCGCCGGCTGCAGTTTCGGGGCGAGGAAGAAGATGCCCCACAGGCCGTATACGACCGACGGCACGGCGGCCAGCAGGTCGACGAGCACGGTCAGCGGCGCGCGCAGGCGCAGCGGGCACAGCTCGGTCGCGTACACCGCGGTCGCGACGGCGATCGGGACGCCGATCACGAGCGCGAGCGCGGAGGTGATCAGTGTGCCGACGAGCAGCGGTAGCGCGCCGAAGTGTTCTGCGTTGACGTTCCAGTCGTTGCCGAACACAAAGCCGATCACGCCTTCCTTGGCGAACGCCGGCCTCGCCTCGCCGACGAGACGGATGAAGAAGAAGACGATCAGCGCGAGGATCAGCGCCGCGAGTCCGGTCAGCCCGTACTTGAGCGCCCGATCCGGAAATCGAGCCAGCGGTGACCGCTCGAGTACCGAGCGGTCACCGACTGGAATCGAAGCTGCGTCCACGCCCACGAATCTAGGAGATCTGTGGTCGTGGAGTCACGGTCAGCCCTTGAGCGCGGCGCCGTTGCACTGCAATCCGGCGGCCGCTTCCTTGGACTTCGCCAGAACTTCGGCGGGGAGCGCGGCGTAGTCGGCCTGCGAGAGGATCGACTGCCCCTGTCCGAGCCCGTATTCGAGGAACTTGGCCACGCCTTTGGCAGCAGCTTCGCCGCCTGGGGTCCCGGCCTTGCAGAGGTCCTTGTTGACGACGATGAACGTCTGCGAGGTGATCGGGTAGGCGTTCGCCCCCGGGGAGTTGATGACCTTGATCCCGAGGTTCGCCGGGACGCTCACGCCTTCTCCGGCGGCGCTTGTCGACGCCAGCGACGGCGCGACGAAGTTGCCTGCTTTGTTCTTCACCGAGGCGTAGGTGAAGTTGTGCTGGAGGGCGTATGCCTGCTCGACATAGCCGACGGCACCTGGTGTCTGCTCGACCGCGCCGGCGACGCCCGCGTTGCCCTTGGCGCCGGTGCCGACCGGCCACTGCACGTCCTTGCCTTCGCCGACCTTGCTCTTGAACTCAGGGTCGACCGCGGCCAGGAAGCTCGTGAAGCCCGAGGTCGTGCCGGAGGAGTCCGAGCGGTGGATCGTGGTGATCGAGGTGCTCGGCAGGTTGACGCCGGGGTTCAGCGCCTTGATCTCGGGGTCGTTCCAGGTCTTGACCTTGCCGAGGTAGATGTCGGAGAGCGTGTTGCCGTCGAGCTTCAGGCCCGTTTTGAGACCGGGCACGTTGTAGGAGACCGTGATCGCGCCCAGGAACATCGGGATCTGGACCGCCGGGCTGCCGTTCTTGGCGATCGCTGCTTCATCTTCGGGCTTCAACGGCGGGTCGCTGGCGCCGAAGTCGACGGTCTTGCTCTCCAGCGCCGTGATCCCGGCGCCCGAGCCGACGGCCTGGTAGTTGACGGTCAGGGGCGAGAGCGACGAGGCCCACTGTTCATATACGGGGGCGGCGAACGTGGAGCCGGCCCCGGAGATCGTCGCCGACGCGCTCGAGCTGGAGCTGGTCGACGAACTGGAGCTGCCGCATGCAGCGATGCCCAGCGCGACCACCACGCAACCCGCGAGCGCGCTCATCTTGTTCTTGATCACTACGTCTCCTCTGGCTGGTTTATCGATTGACGGCGCATTCCGCACGCGCCTTCTCCGCCGAACCGGCGTGCCGGCGACAGTCTCGTCAGCCGCCGGTAGCCTCCATGTGAACATTTCGTGAAGGCTCCGGCTGGAAGCGGTAGCCGAACCCCGGGTGCGTGTGAATGAACCGTCGGTCGGGGAGCGCGGCCTCGAGCTTGCTGCGCAGCTTGCTGACGTAGACGTCCACGGAGCGGTCTCCGGCGCGCAGCTCACCACCCCACACGGTCGCGTACAGCTCCTCGCGTGTGATGATCGCGCCGAGCTTCCGGGCCAACGCGACGAGCAGTTCGAACTCGCGCACAGACAGCGTCAGGGCGCGGCCGGTGGCGAGCACCAGCCCCTCCTCCAGCCTGATCTCGAGCTCGCCGGCATAGAGGACGTCCGTCGAGATGTCGGTGCTCTCCGGAAAGGCCGCCACGACGCGGAGCGTCGCAGCCAGCGACTGCCAAGGCGTTGCAAACTCGTGATCGAACGGTGAAGAATCCGTGAAAGCCGCAGTGAGATAGCAGGGCGGAGGTGCGAGTACCGGCTGTGGGCAATATCCTCGCCGCATGAGCTTGCTGGTGCGCGGGATGGACCCAGTTCTGATGTCCCTGGTGGAGGAGTCCGGGCGCAACGTCCAGCGCTGCGGCCTGCTGCTGCGCGACCTGCTGATGGAGTATCCCGAGCGTGCGCCGCTTGCCCAGGACCTGAAGGTGTGCGAGCAGGAAGGCGACCGCATCACCCACGACATCATCCACCGGCTGGCCGGGCGTGGGCGCGTGCGCGCGCCGTTCGACGCGGGCGATGGTTATGCGCTGGCGACGGCGCTCGACGACATAGTCGACCACTCCGAGCAGGTTGCCGCGCAGCTCGGCCTGTACGGCGTCGAGGCGCCGATGGAGCAGGCGGTCGAGTTCACCGAGGTGCTGGTTGGCGCGGGCGAGCAGATCGCGCAGGCGCTGCGCTGTCTGCGTACGCGCACCGAGCTCGGACCGCATCTGGTCGAGATCCACCGCCTGGAGAACGAGGGGGACCGCCTGCAGCGCGACGGCGTGGCCTCGCTGTTCGCCGGGGGGATCGACCCGATGGTCGTGATCCGCTGGAAGGACATCTTCGAGTCGCTGGAGGCGGCGGTCGACGCGTGCGAGACGGTCGCGCACGTGCTCGAGGGAATCACGCTCAAGCAGCGTCGACGGCGGCGCTGAGCCGGCCCGACGATCTCGCGGCCGGCGGTTCAGCCCAGCGTGCTCGGCGGCGCGCTGAGCGCCAGCTTGGCGCCGTGCGGATCGCCGATGAAGAACACCTGGAACGGAAGCGACGCGCCCGCGGGCAGCAGCGGCAGGACGGCCCGGCCGGCGGCTACGATCCTCGTGCCCTTGCGCGCGATCGCGTAGATCGCCAATTCCTGTTGTGCGATCCGGGAGTGGTTGGTCACGGTGCCCTTGGCTCCGGCCCCACTGGAGGGGTCTTCGAACAGCTGCGCATCGCGCACGGTCAGCTGGGGGATCGCCCCGCTGGCCGCAGGGGCTTCGCCGACCTTGACGGCGACACTGCTCGGGGTCCCCGCGCCCTGGACCTGGTCGTTGACCCAGGTCAGTTCGCCGTGCGCGCCAAGCAACGTAGCTGAGACGAGCGTAGGTGCGAGGCCGGGGGTGTCGTTTGAGTAGATCGTCGCGCCCGCCGGGTCCTTCACGGCGATCCCGATCGGGACGTCCTTCAGCGGCCGGGGGGAGAGGTTGCGCAGCGTCACGACCGCGGCGCTGCCTTCGTTGCTGTGAACGACAGCGCTCTGGAGAACCTTCACGTCGTCGCTCTGATGGGCGATCGACAGTCCCTGTTGGGCGTGCTGCGCAGGCCTGGCGTGACTCTGGGCTGCACGTTCGAGCTTGGCGCTCTTCTCCGCTGTCGTCTCACACCCGCTCAGCGCCAGCGCCACCAGCACGAGCGCAGCCCGTCTCACCCGAAGGCCCCGCTGATGTAGTCGCGCGTGCGCTGCATCGTCGGGCGGCCGAAGACCTGCTCGCTCTCTCCGTACTCGACGAGCTCTCCCAGGTGCATGAACGCAACGTGGTCGGCTACCCGGAACGCCTGCTGGAGGTTGTGCGTCACGATCACGATCGCGACGCTCTCGCGCAGCCCGACGACCAGCTCCTCGATCGTGGCTGTGGAGATCGGATCGAGCGCCGAGCATGGCTCGTCGAGCAGCAGCACCTCTGGGCGCGCGGCGAGCGCGCGCGCGATGCACAGCCGCTGCTGCTGTCCGCCTGACAGGCGCAGCGCCGAGCGCTCGAGGTCGCCTCCGAGCTCGTCGTACAGGCCGGCCCTGCCCAACGCGTCGATCGCGGCGCTTTCCAGCTCGGGGCTGCGCCGGCGCCGGCGGCGGCCGCGCTCCGGCTGCTGCTCGGCGAGTGCGTAGGCGACGTTGTCGAAGATGCTCATCGGGAACGGGTTCGGCTGCTGGAAGACCATCGACACGCGACGGCGCAGGGCGTTTACCTCGAGCTCGTGGATGTCGACGCCGTCGAGCGCGATCCGACCGCTGCGGGCGGCCCCGGAGGTGATCTCGGTCAGGCGGTTCAGCGAGCGCAGCAGCGTGGTCTTACCCGAGCCGGACGCGCCGATCAGTGCGAGCACCTCGCCTTGGCGCACCGGCAGATTGACGTCGCGCACGACCCAGTTCTCGCCGTAGGCGAGCCAAACCGATTCGATCCGCATCCGCTCGCGGACTTCGGCGACCGGCGTGCGCGCGGCGCGTAGGCGCACCGCCGCTGCAGCCGCGGCTCCCGCGTCGCCGTTCGTGGCGGGTGCTGGCCTGGGTGCGGCGACGTGCGGGTCGCGCCCGAGCGTGATCCGTCGGATCGGCGGCGGCATCAGCGGGTCCATGAGCTCACCGAGATCGCGTCATTTCCCGAGTCTCGAAAGACGCCGCGGGAGATACGCGCGCCGCCTGCGCTCGCCGGCCTGCGCGCCTCCGGCTGTCAGGTGGGTTACCAGCGCGTTCAGGGCGAGCACGATCATCAGCAGCACGAACGCCGCCGCGTAGGCCTTCTCGTGCGAGTTGCCGTCGCCCGCCGGCGAGTTGTTGTACACGTAGCTGGTGAGCGTCGAGCCAGCTCCGCGCAGCGTGCTCAAGATCGAGACGTGGCCAACTGGTTCGAGTTTGTAGCCGACGCCGAGCAGGATCGTGACGATCGCCGTGTCGCCGATGATCCGGCCCATACCGAGCACCACGCCGCTGGCGATGCTCGGCCGGATCGCCGGCAGCAGCACGTGGCGGATCGTTGTGGAACGTGTCTTGCCGAGCGCGTAGGAGGCCTCTCGCAGGCGGTCTGGGAGTTGTGCGAGCGCCTCGCGGGTGGCCCCGACGACCAGCGGCAGGGCGAGCGTCGACATGACGATCCCGGCGGCGAAGAACGACTGTCCGAGCGCACCTTGGGCCGCTCCCTGTGAGAGGAAGCGCAGGAAGCCCTGGGAGAAGATCAGCAGCCCGAAGAGGGCGAGCACGATGCTGGGGACGCCGGAGACGGTCTCGATCGCCGACTCGACCGCGCGTGCGAGCCACGCGGGGCTTGCGTACTCCGACAGCCACGCGGCGATCGCGACTCCCATCGGTGCCGCGATCGCAGTTCCGATCGCGGTCACAATCAGCGTCCCGATGATCGGGTCGCGAAAGCCGCCGCTCTGCGTCTGGTGCAGCGACGGCGCCGGCGACTGGAACAACAGGCTCGGGCGTAGATACGCGATCCCCTTGACGAGCATGAACAGGACGATCGCCAGCGCAATCAGGCACAGCCCGATGCCCGTCACCCAGCACAGCCAATAGCACAGCCGATCGACGAGTGGCCACGACGATGGGCTGTCTCGCGGTGGCTGCGCGACCGCCGGTGCGTTCGGGGTCGGCGAGATCGCGGCGCTGGCCATCAGGCGCGAATCCCGTAGCGCTTGAGCGGCTGCTTAGCTGCCCATCCGGCGAGCGAGAGCATCGTCGCCGAGACGAGCAGCACGGCGCCCATCGCGTAGATCGTGTGCGCGAGCGGTCCGATCGTCAGGCCTTCGGATTCCTGGAAGATCGTCGCCGCCAGCGGGCGCACCGGCTCGAACAGGAACGTCAGTCCGTCCAGTGGGTTCGCGGCGAATCCGCGCCCGCCGGAGACCATCGCGAGCATCACGGCCTCGCCCAGGGCGCGCGCGGTCGCGAGCACCGTAGCGGCGGCGATCGCCGGCCACGCTGTGCGCAGCGACACTCGCCGGATCGTCCGCCAGCGGTTGACGCCGAGCGCAGCTGAGCCTTCGCGCCAGGACACCGGTACCGCTTCGAGCGCGTTCGCACTGATCGCGACCATGATCGGCAGGATCATCACCGTGAGGATCACAATCGCGGTTGCGAGGTTTGCGCCGTTGATCTGGACGACGTAGATCACGGACTGCTTGCGGCTGTTGCTGATCAGGTGTTCGTTGATCCAAGGAGCCAGCGCGAGGATGCCGATCAGGCCGTAGATCACCGACGGCACGCCGGCGAGCAGCCTGATCACCGGCTCCAGCGTGCGTCGCACCCGATCCGGCGCGAACTCGGTCAGGAAGACAGCGGCGAGCGTCGAGACGACCAGCGCGAGCGCCACCGCGAGGACCGTAGTCAGCAGCGTTCCCCAGATCAACGACCAGCCGCGGAAGTACAGCAGCCCGTGGCCAGGGAGTGGGGTGCCTTCGCGCATCGCGCGCAACTGCAGATCCACGTCACCGCCCGGCGCGAACCAGCTCAGGCCGTTGTAGGAGAACGACGGCCAAGCCTTCACCAGCACGGTGATGACCATCACCGCGATCAACAACAGTACGGTCGCCGACAGCGCGCCGAGCGTTCGCTCGACGCGCTTGTCGGCCCTTACGCCCGACCGGCCGCCCATCTGGGTGTGAGCGCCCGGGGCCACCTACTAGTGGATGGCGATCCAGCTCGAGTTGATGATGCTGTCGACGCTCTTCTTGCCGCTGGTGACCCACAGGAGGAACTTCAGGGCGTCCCCTTTGGGTGCACCTTTGGTGACCATCCAGAAGTTACGCACGCCGCCGTACTGACCGGACTTGGCGTTGCGCAGGCTGCAACCGACCCCCTCGTACCCGACGGGGTTGACGCCCGCGGTGTAGGCGAAGGAGGCGAAGCCGATCCCCTGTTTGTCGCTGGAGACCGCGTTCTGCTCGAGGCCGTTGGAGGTCTCGGCGGTGGCACTTGGGGAGATCTTCAGGGTTTCGCCGAGGAAGATGTGCTGGAAGGCGTCCTGCGTACCCGATGCGCCGTCACGATCGAACAGGTCGATCGGGCCGCTGATCGCGGCGCCCGGGACTTCACTCCAGTCACGGATGCGACCCGTGAAGATGCCTTCGACGGTTTCCTGGGAGAGATTCGAGATCGGGTTGGATTTGTTGGTGATCATGCAAACGCCGTCTCGCGCGATCTTCGTGAACACGAGGTGGTGGGGGTCGGTGGGGAGCGGATCGCGCGAGGAGTCGCCGATGTCGAAGCGGCCGCTGGCGACGCCGCTGATGCCGACATCGGACTGCCCTCCCTGAACCTGGGGGGCCGGAATCTTTGGGTAGGTCTTGTGGTAGGCGGTCGCGAGTTTCTGCGCGAGCGGCAGGACCGAGGTCGAGCCGCCGACGATCAGCCGTCGGCCGACCGCGCCGGCCGGGAGGGCGAGGAGGAGTGCGAGGGCAATGGAAACGATGAGGGTGCGATGCGCGCGCACGGTGGTTGCTCCTTTACGAGTTGGGTTCGACTTCTGCGTCGTCGACGCCGGGGAGGAAACAGGTCGAGGTGTGAATCGATGCGGTATGCGCGATGAACCTCACCGCTGGGGGAAGAGTGTCGATCGGGGGTTCGGCCGTTGTTTCGTTTTTGTGAACGAGCCGCGGAACGCTGCTGTGAACATTTTGTAAAGAGAGACAAGCGATCGTTGTGTCCTTTTTGTAAACGCGCCCGGTCTGATGTGTCGTTTTTGTGAACGCCATTGCTTTTCCGGCTGCCGCGTGTGACGCTGCGGCCGTCCGATTGGTTCCACGCTCGGCGGCCGCGTCTCTGTGCCGCGACGATCGCCGTTCTGCGCTCGACTACGAGCGAACGTGAACGTCGCGTCTTGGCCGTGGCTTCGCGGCTTCGATCGTCCGGCCGACCTGGGGCACCACCACTCACATATGACCGACGACCCCATCCCACCAGCGCCCCCGTCGAGCAACGGCGCCGGCAGCGCCAGCGAGAGCAAGGCGGCCGTGCGCTCCGGCCTGGCACATCGGCGCAACCCGGTGTTGGAGACCCTCGGGGGGTTCTTCCTCAGCGTGCGCCGACTGATCACGCGCGACCCCCTTTCGACGTTTCTGCTCGTCGCGTCGATCGCGCTCGCGATCACGTTCGCGGCACTGCTCGGCGCCATCAAGCCGAGCAGCTCGGGCATCGGGGTGCCGCTCAGCACGGTGCAGTCGCTGTCAACGCATCACGAGATCGCGGCTGCTGTTCTGCTCGACCACGACGACCGGGTCGAGCTCACGACCACCGCCACCGCTCGACAGGTGTCCGCTACGGGGGCGATCGCTACGAAACGCGCTGCGAACGGCTCGGCTGCATCCGGCCAGGCGGCGAGCCCCTCGACGGCCGGGCTTGCTACCGGCGTCGCGCAGCGGCTGTGGGCCGCCTATCCGTCCTCCGGCGCGCAGACCCAGCAACTGCTGCGTGAACTGTACGCCGGTGGTGCGGTCGTCGCCGTCGACCAGCAGTCGGGTAAGGGCACGAAGACGATCATCGTTCAGTTCCTGATTCCGATCCTCCTGCTCGTGTGCCTGTTCTCACTGTTCACTCGCCTGGGCGCTGACGCCGCCGGCGGCCTGGCGGCCTTCTCGGAGTTCACCGGCAAGGGCCGGCGCAAGGGCAAGGGGACGCGCGACAGGATCACGTTCGCCGATGTCGCCGGCGCCGGCGAGGCGCTGGCCGAGCTGCGCGAGATACGCGACTACCTGTCCGATCCGAGCAAGTATCTCGCCGTCGGTGCCGCCGCGCCGAAGGGCGTCCTGCTCGTTGGGCCGCCCGGCACCGGCAAGACACTGCTCGCCAAGGCGGTCGCCGGCGAAGCGGACGCGGCGTTCTTCTCCGTCTCCGGCTCGGACTTCGTCGAGTCGCTCGTCGGCGTGGGAGCCGCACGCGTACGCGACCTGTTCCGCAAGGCGCGCAAGGTCGCTCCGGCGATCATCTTCATCGACGAGCTCGATGCTGCGGGGCGTAAGCGTGGCGCGGGCATCGGGCAAGGTAACGACGAGCGCGAGCAGACGCTCAACCAGATCCTCGTCGAGATGGACGGCTTCGCCGGGGACGGTGGGTTGGTGGTCATGGGTGCGACCAACCGGCCGGACATCCTCGACCCCGCTCTGCTGCGCCCCGGCCGCTTCGACCGGCAGGTCGTGGTGGACGTGCCCGACGTGCACGGGCGTCTGGAGATCCTGCGGCTGCACGGCGACAAGCGCCCTCTGGCCGCCGATGCCTCGCTCGAGGAGGTGGCGCGCCAGACGCCAGGCTTCAGCGGCGCCGAGCTGGCCAACGTGATCAACGAGGCGGCGCTGCTGAGCGTCCGCGACGGTCGCGCGCAGATCGACTCGGCGACGCTCGAGGAGGCGATCGACAGGGTCGTCGCGGGCCCCGCCAAGCGGCACATCCTGAGTGAGAACGAGCGTTGGTTGATCGCCGTGCACGAGGCGTCCCACGCGGTCGTGACCGAGGCGCTCGGGCACACCACCTCGACGCGCAAGCTCTCGATCGTCGCCCGTGGGCGACAGCTCGGGACAGCCGCGCACATGCTGTCCGATCGTGATCAGGTGATCATGACCAAGCCCGACCTGCAGAGCCAGCTGATCGTCATCGTCTCGGGTCTCGCGGGAGAGCGGATCGCGTTCGGTCACTCCTCGACCAGTGCGCACGACGATCTCCACGCTGCGACGGCGCTCGCTCGCAGCATGGTCACCTCGTTCGGCATGTCCGACGCTCTCGGCCTGGTGACGATCGGCGAGAAGAGCGGCGAGGTGTTCCTCGGCGCCTCGCTCCAGGACCTCGGCTCGGTTGGACCCGCGACGTTGAACCTGATCGACGATGAGATCGAGCGGTTCGTCGGTGACGCCGAGGCGCGCGCGGCCGTCGTGCTAGACCGCAACTGGTCGACCGTCGAGGAGACGGCCGCCGCCCTGCTCGAGCAGGAGACGCTGTCAGGTGTGGCGCTCGATGCCGTGCTCTCCACCGTGCAGGAGATCTCCTCGGACGAGCTCAGCCAGGTGCGCCGCGCTGCTCCGCCACGTTTCACCACGCACGACCCCAAGCAAGCTCAATGAGGCTGCGCCGACCTCGGCGCCTGCCCTCGCCGGCGATGGTGATCGCACTGATCGCGCTGGTGTTCTCGACTACCGGTCTGGCCGATGCGGCTCGGCGCGCGGTCACCAGTGCCGTGGCCGGGCACCCGATCAGCTCCAGGCCCCACGCCGGCGGCATCCTCCTGCTGGGCAAGAACCGGAAGTTCCCGGCCTCGGCGATCCCGACGGTCAAGAACGCTTCGAAGGTCGGCGGACAGACCGCTCAGCAGCTTGCCGGCACGTGCCCGCCGGCGACCGTCGACATCGGCACCTGGTGTCTGGATACAGCTCCCTATCCACTCACGAACGCGCAGGCCGGCAAGAACAACTACGTATTCGCGAGCAAAGCCTGCGAGGCGGAAGGCGGTTGGTTGCCCTCGGCGTCCGAGCTGCTCGGAGCAGCCGACCGTGTGAAGCTCGAGTCCACGATCCACGACTCGCCGCTGACCGCCACGATCGATCAGGATCCGAGCCGTGGCCTGAAAGACGACCGCGAGATGAGCTCCACACTGGTGACGACCGAGGCTGGCTCGGCCGCTGCGGGCTTCGAGGGCGTCAGCGAAGGCGCCACGGGCAATCCCCGTCAGGGCCAGCCCAATCCGCAGCCGCTGCCTGCGAACCCGCTGCCCGAATCGCTGCAGTACGTGACTGTGTATGACAACGGCAACAACGGCGGCTTCGCGGGCTCTGAGCCGGTCGTAGATCCCGAGAGCTTCCGTTGTGCGTTCGCCAAGGCGCCGGGCGCACTCAACAAATCCGAATCCTGAGGCCTCGCAGATGAGTGATCGTGCGATCTCCAGCCGGCGCGACGCCGGGGATCGGCGGCATCGGCTGAGCCTGTCGATCTGCCTCACGGTGCTCGTGCTTGTGCTCGCGCTCGGAGTACAGCGAGCCGGCGCGGTGATCCTCCCGGGTGTGACGATCGACGGTCCCAGCGAGGACATCGTCGGCTTCGGCGGGGCGGCGATGGCCGAAGACGGGACCGGCGGACTGGTGTATCTCAAGCGCGTGGGCGGCGTGGCGCACGTGTTCATCTCGCGTTACCTGGAAGGCCACTGGCTGGCGCCGATTCGGGTCGACACCGAACAGCCGTTTGCCGCGAGCTGGCCGCGCATCGGCGCCGCCAACGGCGGCGAGCTGGTCGTCGTGTGGGCCACGCCGTTCGCCACCAGGGAACTGAAGCCGGTCGATGAGTTGCTCGGTGCGACGCTCGGCCCGGGCTCGAGCTCTTTCGGCTCGGCGATGATCGTCGACCCGGAAATCGGAGAAGGCACCGGCACCAGCCCTGACCTCGCGATGAGCTCCACCGGGCAGGCGGACGTGGCCTACCGGGCGGTCGAAACCCAGAGCAACGTTCCGCTGTTGCGTCCGGGCGACGTCAACGAGAGCGTGCGCGTCGCGCACTTCAACGGCGAACTGTGGTCGGGCCTGGGCGCGGTCAACCGCGATCCGGGCCTGTCGATGCGAGCCCCAACGCAGGCCAACGCGCCGTCGATCGCGATCGGGCCGACCGGCAACGGGGTGGTCGTCTGGCAGGAGCCCGAACTCGGCGGCGTCGCGCGGCTGTGGGCGCGGCGCGTGTTCGGTCAGAGTCTTGACTACGTGATGCCGGTGAGCGCCCCCGCGCTAGGCGGATCGCCGATCGAACAGGACGCGGACGCGCCCAGCGTGACCTTCTCGCGTCTCGGCCAGGCTGAGGTTGCCTACCGGCAGATCGCCGGACCCGGATCGCCGCTGCCGGGCGCGCGGATCTTCCTGAACGTCCTGCCCGACGGCGAATCGGCAAGTGGCGCTGAGTTCCAAGGGCCGGGCATCGCCGACAACGCCGTCGGCGGTGGCAGGTCGGCGTCGGTCGGGCGGCCGAGCATCGACGTCGACGAACGGCGCGCGACGCGGATCCTGTACGACAGCAACGGAACGTCGCGGGTGATCAAGGGCACCGACAAAGGGCTGTTGGGGACGCTCTCGCTCGGCCCGGCGTTCGTCGGCTCGGCATTGACGCCGGCCAACGAACTGCAGTCGGCCAGTGTCATGAACGCCGAAGGCGGAGGCGTTTCGGCGTGGCCGAGCGCCGACCCGCACGGCGACCCGGCGCTCGCGGTGCGCGAGGACTTCCCCGACGGTGCGGTGCAGGCGGGCCTGCTCAGCGGAGGCGCCGGCGGCCCGATCGGCGAACTGGCAGTCGGTCGCTCGGGCCTCGGTGATGGCCTCGTCGCCTTCCAGCAGGGACCGCTCGGAGACGCCGCGATCGTCGCCGCGCAGGTCACCGCGCCGCCCGATCCGTTCGTGATCACGCTTCCCAAAGGCTGGGTGAAACCTGCGCAGGCCCAGGTCAGCTGGGTCCCCGCTGTCAGTGCCAACGGGCCGCTGGCATACACCGTCGTGCTGGACGGTCATCCGCTGCATCCGCCGGCCGGCGTCTTCTCCTACCGCTTCAACAGCCACGGCCTCGGCGATGGGGTTCACAAGGTGCAGTTGCTGAGCACCGACATCTTCGGGCAGTCGACGCTGACAGCGCCGTCCGCGTTGAGGGTCGAAGGACGGCCCCCAGCGGTCAAGGTCGCCCGCGCCAGCGGCGGTCATGGTGTGACGGTTCATGTCAGCGACCCCTACTCCGGGGTCAATGCTCGCGCGGTGAGCGTCAGCTTCGGCGACGGGTACCGCGCGAAGGGGCGCAAGCAGTTCCATCACGTGTACGCCCGCGCGGGCCTCTACACGGTCACCGTTCGGGTTCGCAGCAAGCTCGGAAACCAGGGCACGGTCCGCAGGCTGGTGAAGGCGCTGTGAGGCCGATCAGCGCTGGAGGCATCGTCCTTCGCTTCGCGCTGGTGTTGGCCGCGAGCGCCGCGTTGGCCGCGGCGCTCTGCTCGCCGGCCAGCGCCGACGTGTTCGGGCCGATCTCGCTGGTATCTGCCAGCCCCTTCCAGCAGGTCGAATACGCACACGACCCGGCGATCTCCGGCGACGGGCGCTACGTCGTCTTCGACGGCTCGATCGGCGGCGTGACCGGCGTCTGGCGCCGCGAAAACCGCCCCGGCGGAGACCTCGTCGAGGTCGCCGGCGGCGACGCGGAGTTGCCGTCGATCAGTGCGAGTGGACGGTTCGTGAGCTTCACCACCAACGAAGGCGCCCATCTCGGAGAAGTCACCGACGGGCTCCCGGACCCCGAACACTTCACCGATGAAGCGCCGAATGTGTATGTGCGCGACATGGAAGTCGACCCGCAACAAGGTGGCGCGTTCACGCTCGCCTCGCCGTTGAGCTACGAGTACTCGGGCGAGTCTCTCGGAGAAGAAGAACATCTCGGTTCAGAAGCCGCCGGGCGCTCCGCGATCAGCGCGGACGGGAGCAAGGTCGTATTCGTGACGACCGCCGTATCGGATTTGGATGGCCCGGGTACGCCGCCGCTGCAGGTCGCCGTCCACGACCTGCGGACGGATGCCACCGAACTCGTGAGCGTGGAAGACGATCCTGCGACCGGCCTGCCGGCGACCGAAAATGGGCACCCGAAGCCGGTGCAGCCCAGCTTTCGCGGAACGACCCAGTTCGGCGCGGCTTACGTGTCCGGTGAACCGTTCTTCAGGGCCCGGCTGCCATATACCCCCACCTCCGGCGTTGGCGCATCGATCAGCGCTGATGGATCGACCGTCGTGTGGATGGGACAGGACATCGGCGAGCAGGCCCGCACGCTCCCGGCCGAAGAGCTCGCGGGCGAATACAGCGAGCCGCTGTGGCGTCGCATCGGCGACGGCGAGCAGACGCCGACGCGACGCGTTACCGGCGGCTCGGACCCGTCGGCACCGGGCTGCGTTGTCCACCCCGAGGGGTCGCTTCCCCGGCCGGCTTCGGCTGCCGATCCCTGCCAGGGTCCATTCGCCACGACTCCCACCCGCGGCGTGTGGACGGGCGGGGGCAACGTGCCGCAGCTCAACGCGAACGGCGAAACCGTTGCGTTCGTCGGCAACGGCGCACTCGTGTCCCAGGGCGCCGGCTTCGGCGAAACCGGCGGCGGGGACATCGGTCGCCCGGGCGATCTGTATGTGGCGAGCATGCAGGAAGGGATCTCACGCACGCAGGCGCTCACGAAGCTGACCGAAATCTCCAGCGGAGACCTCACGGACATCGCCGACGACGCCTCGGTCCTCGAACCGACGATCTCCGCCGACGGACTGCAGGTTGCGTTCACGACGCGGCGGACCGCGTTCTCGCTGGGATCGCCCCTATACGTCAGCGCTCCCGCGGCGGTTCCGGGGATGGAGGAACTGTACGAGGTCGACTTGGCCGACGACACCCTCACGCGCGCCACCGAGAGTGACCAGGGCGGTCCCAGCGAACACGTACACCAGGAACTCGGGGAACTCGACCCCTATCGAGAAGGTGACGGAGCGCTGTCACCGTCGTTCTCCGAGAACGGAGCCCTGCTGTCCTTCTCCTCGACCGCATCGAATCTCGTGTTCGGCGACGGCAACACCCCTCCGTCGAGAGGCGCGCACGACGGCACCGACGCGTTCGTCGTCGAACGCGAGCTGTTCAGCCCGATGCCGACCCCGCAGACGATCTCCCCTGCACCCGCGAATCCCACGGCTGCCGTCGCCTGGCGGATCGGGGTGACGGGCCAGTCGCTGAGCAACGGCAAGGTGGCGCTGTACGTGACCGCACCCGGCGCCGGGCAGCTGAGCGCCTCAGCGGTCAGCTCCGTGCGTGTGTCTAGTGCCCGCGCTGCGCGCGGCGCCCGAGGCACGCACGGCAGCAGCCGCGGATCGCGCGCCGCGGCGATGACTGTGCTGGCTCGCACCGTCGCCTCTGGTAAGCGAACGCTGGCCTCTCCGGCCGACGGCGTGAGCACGGTGCTGCTCACGCTGAGCCACCGCTACGCCGCGCTCGCCTCCCGGCAAGGTGGCCTGTCGGCCGTGATCACCGTTAGCTTCAGCGCCACCGGGCATCCGCGTTTGCGCCAGCGCCTGACGCTCAGCTTCGCGCGCAAGTCGAGCGCACACAGGCGCAAGCCCTCTGGGGCCGCGAGCAGCCAGCGTCCGGCAAAACCGAGCAGGCCCCGATGATCAGTCTTCGGGCATGGCCGCTGCTGTTGGCGGTGCTCGCGCTCGCGCTCGGGCCGCAGGTGGCGAGCGCCGGCGCCGAAGGACTCGCCGACCTCGGCGGCGCCGAATGGCGCGTCGAACAACCGGAACCTCCGACGCCGCCGCCCGGGGTGGAAGGGTCCAATATCCCGATCGGGCTCGGCCGGATCGGTGACATCGAGTTCTTCTCGCCGAACCGAGGCGCGCTGATCACGGCCGGCAACGGCAGCACGATCCCGCCGGGAGTGTGGCTGTACAACGGCGAACGCTGGCGTGAGCTGTCAACCGCCTGCGGGGCAACCGACGGGCGCATCGCGTGGGCCGGGCCGGACGAATTCTGGACGATCTCCGACGGAAGGCCGGGGCAGGCACTCGTCAACGGCGAACGTCCGCCGCTACAGGACAACACGCTATGCCACTTCGCTCCGCCACCCGGCAATCCGACCGGCCAGCTCGAGATCGTCGCTTCGTACGCCTCTCCGGCGTTCCAGACGATCTCATACCGCGCGATGCACGCTGCCGCGTGCCTGTCGCCGTCCGACTGCTGGTTCGCCGGCGACGCGTTGGAAAACCCTGAGATCGGCGCATTCCAGCTGCATTGGAACGGCAGCTCGCTCGAACCCGAACCGTACCTGCCCGAAGGTCACGCGGTGATGGACATGCGCGAGTTCGAAGGACACTTGTACTCGAGCGTGCTGCTGTTGGAGAACGATCGCGTCGTGACCGTGCTGCGCCACCCACCGCCGCTGCACCTGCTCGATGAAGAAGGCGCGACGAGCACATGGGAAGGCATCGCCGAACTCCCTCTGTACGAAGAAGGTGAGTTCTTCGCGGCGCTGGACTTCCTGCACCTGAGTAGCGCGGGCGATGCGCTGTGGGCGGCCGCTGGCCCCGCGCTGGAGAACCCGAAAGGCTCGCTCGAAGCGGGTGTGACCGTGGTCCGCAAACCCGAAGGCGCCCCGGCCTGGACCCAACTGCTGGGTCCGGAAACCACGCCGTCGGGCCTGGACCGCTTCCCCGGCGACGTCGTCGACGCGATCGCCGCCGAACCGGGCGACGAAGGCGCGTGGATCGCGCTCGACACGGAGGTCGACGCCGGCAGCGAAGAACCGGACCCCGGCGCACACGCTCAGATCGCGCGCATCTCGGCCGATGGCACGATCTCCGACGAGCTGACCCTGCCATCCGGCGAGGAACCGTTCGGGCCCAAGGGCGCCGCCGACAAGCTCGCCTGCCCGGGGCCACACGACTGTTGGCTGACGACCACCGACGGCTGGCTGGCGCACCTCGCCGACGCCGGCGAACGCCAGGTGCAGCAGGACGGCGATCCGGTCTTCTCCAGCGTGGAACCGATCGTGTTCCGCCCGCTTGACCTAGGCGTGCCGCAGTTGCCGCCCGACGCCCCTCCAATCGACGACTCCGGCCTGAGCGAAACGCCGCCGGAAAGCACCGAGGCCGCGAAGCCCGTGCCGGTCAACCCATTCGCGGCTGTGACCGTGCCGCTGCTGTCAGGGCTTCATTCGCGCCTGTTGCATCGCACGACGCTCGAATTGAAATTCCATCTCTCGGTCAAGGCGCGGGTACGGCTCGTCGCGAAGCGCCGCCGCAGTGTGGTCGCGAGCACGCCCAACCGTATCTTCGACGCAGGAAACCGAAGCCTGAGGCTGCGGCTCGACGCCCATCGCTGGCCCACCAAGCTCAGTTTTCAGACACACGCGCTACAGCCGCTGAAGACCACAACGACGCGCGAAGCCGGCCCCGGCGGTAACAGCGTGTCGACGTCGCTGGCGTTTCCGCGCACCTCGACGCTGATCGAAGCGGGACTGCTGCATTGAGATCGCCTGAGCCGTTTCTGCGCCGGTTGCACCGGCCTGCCATAGCGCTGCTCGCGGCGCTCGCGCTGTTCCTCGCGCTGTCTGGCCGGGGCGCCACGCCGACAGCAGCCGGCCAGCCCGGCGAAGGCGAAGTCGTCCCCCAGAGCGACGCGTCCGTGCCGGCGCACAGCGTGACGATGATCGGGTCCTCGCCGCAGGAGGCTCCTGCCGAGACGTGGGGAATCGGCCAGTACAGGGGCGAATCGGTGGCGGTCCGCTACTCCTCCGGGCAGGGCTGGGCGCTCGGCCCCGGCTTGCTCGACACAGGCGGGCAGCCGCTGTCGGGCTTCAAGCTCGCGCAGCCGGAAGCGTTCCGGTTCGGACAACCCAGCCCGTTGTCCGGCGATATGACAGCCAACGGTGACGGAGCCCTCCTGGGCACAGTCCCCGGTGGCGGCGGTGCCTCCAGCGAACCGCGACGGGTGCTGCTCGTGCGCGACCATGGCGGCGCCTTTCAGGAGACCGCACCAGTCCCCGCCGAAGCGGAAGAAGGCGCGGGCTCAGAAGAAGGAGGCGGGGAATCGGAAGGAGGCGGCTCGGAAGAACCTGCCGGGCTGAAGCACGGAGAGAAGCTGTTCGGAGTCAACAGCGCACCGATGCTCGCCGCGCTCGAAGAAGCGAGCGGGCAGGCGGGGGCGCTGGTGGCGCCCGTCAACGAAGAACACGCGGTCGACGACGGCGTGCTGCACTGGGACGGGCACGTCTGGTCGCGTGAGCCGATCGAAGTTCCCGCGCTGAGCAGCGAACACTTCGAAGTCATCGCGCTCGGCGCAGCTCGCCCGCGAATGCCTGGCTGCTTGCGCGGCTCTCATCTGAATACCCGGCCGGCTCGGTCGCGCTGTTCCGCCGTCACCTCGGCGGCGGGGGCGAAGCGCCGACGTGGCGCGCGGTCACGCCGACGCCCGGCGGCGAAGCGGGAGAACCGCTGGCAGTTCCCACGAACGGAGGTCAACAGGAGTTCACCATCCCCAGCGCGGATCAATCCCAACTGCTCACGGTCACGAGCGAAGGGGTGTGGCTCGACGGGCTGCGGCGTGACTCCCAGGGCTCCGCGACGATGTTCTTCAAGCCCGAAGGAGAAGCGGCGGCGGGCCGCGTGGCCTCGGCTTGGTGCAACCTCCCCGCCGCCGCCCCGGCCAACGCCCAATGCGCGCACGTGCTCGAAGAACCACTGCCCGTCGGCCCCTCGCGCAGCTTCGCGTGGGCCAACACCTCGACCCTGGAAGGCCTCGGCGAACGGGTCATCACGGGGCTTGCGGACGGCGTCAGCCTGCGCCTCGACGGCAGCGAGTTCACCCGCGTGCTCTCGCTCGGCGGCGAAGAGGGCGCCGGCTTCGGCGCAGCGTTCTCCGATCCGCACGAGGGCTGGCTGGGCAAACAGGCGCTGCCGGTGCATCTAACCCCGCGGCCGCCGCGTCGGCCAGTCGCTTCGCGCCCTGGCCCGTCTCCTTCCACGATGCGCTCACCGCGATCGCGCCGCGGCCCGGCGCGCCGGTCGGGGCGCTCCACAGCGAGGCGCTTGCAGTCGGCGACCGCGGCGAGGTCGCGCGATATAAGCCGGGTGAGGGTTGGCTGCCGGAAACGCCTGCTCGGCCCCGGCGGCCGGCGCAGGAGCCGCGACTGCGTGCGGTGGCGTGGCCGACGCCGATGCGCGCATATGCGGTCGGCGACTCTCAAAGGTCTCGGGCAGATGTGGCTGTGGCGCGGCGAAACGGGTCTGTGGGAACCCGACCCCGCGGAGCCGTGAACTTCCGCGGCAACCTGCTCGGGGTCGCCTTCCAGCCGGGCAACCCGACGCGCGGCTACGCCGTCGGCGAGCAGGGTGTGCTGCTGAGCTACGGCAAGACGTGGACGCAGGAACCCGAATCGTCGATCCCGGCAGCCAGCCCGAGGCGCCAGCTTCACCTCGATCGCCTTCTCTGGCTCGCAGGCGATCGTCGCCTACCGCAAGCTCCTTAGCCGTCAGCCGAAAGCTACACGCGGTGGGCTGCTCGTCAACAACGGCGCCGGCTGGAGCGTCGATCAGGGCGCCGCCGAAGCGATGGGCGCAGCTGTGCCGTGGGCGGTCGCGGGCCTGTCCGACGGGGGTGCAGCGTTCAGCGCCGATGCTCCGGCACCGGCGCTCAGGTGTTCGAGCGCCAGGGTCCGGCGGTCCATGGCAGCCGACGACACGCCGTCTCCCAGGTAACGAGCGCGCCGGATCACTGAGCCTGTTCCGCGAAGGCGGAGCGCTGCGCGCGATCACCGTCGGGAACGAACCGGGACACCTTCCAGGTGGAAGACGAACCGCCGCCGCCGCCCGGGTTCCCGCCGAACCTGATCGGCCCCTACCCGCTGGCAGAGCGGACCGGAACCGGCGTGCTGCGCCAGACGGCGAGCGGCTGGAGCGACGAGGAGCACGAACTCAACGACGCCAAAGAACCGCCCGGCGACTACATGTTCTACGACACCGTCTACAGGCCCGACCCCGTGGCGGCCGTGCTCGTCGACCGAAAGCGGGTCACAGGGCTGGGCCGTCGGGGGCATCGTCAACAACGCACACCGGCTGCTGGACACCGCTGACGTCTACCGCTACCCGGCTGACGGAGCACGCCGGTCGGCGGTCGGCGCCGGTACCGCCCGGACTCACCGAACTGGGCGAAGTTCCACCGCTGAACCCCACGAGCCGACGTTCGCGATCGGCGGCGGCGCGCAGTGCGCCGCACCGTGTGCGGATCGCGCCGCACACGCATCGGCCCTGACGTATGGCTGTCCGCGGCGCTGGCGCGAGCGCACTCGATCCCCGGCGTGCGCGCGTTCCTGTATACCGGAGCGGGGGGTGACCACGGGCGAAACCGACGGCCCGGCGACGCGGTCGTCCCCTACGCACGGAGCTCGACCGCTACGCGGAGATCCTCGCACGAGCTCCAACGCGTTCCCCGCTCCTCGCCCACCGACCTCGACGGCGCGGACAGCGAGCAACTGTTCGAGGAGGCATTCAGCGGCTTCCCCAGGCCGTTCGGGGAAGCCGCCCCCACGGGTAAATTGAGCGAGCGGGCCCCGAAGGGAAAGGCTGCGATGGGACCACGGGCTGCCAGGCCGGCTACGCGATCGACTCGACCGCAGCTACGGGGAAAGTGCGCGTGGTCGTGCTCGACGACACGACGCCGACGTCGGGGAAGCCCAGGTCGTGTGGCTCGACAGGCAGCTCGCGGGCGCCAGGAGAGCGCGGAGCCCGCGATCGTCGTCGGCCATGCTGACCTGAACGCGCAGATCGCTGCCGGCGGCGAAACCGCTGCCGTTGCGAGCAGGGTTGCAAGGGCGATCGTCGCTGCGGCCGGACGCTCGGCCTACTTCTACGACTCGCCGGAAAAGAACGTCAAGCTGCCGTCGCTGCGGGCGGGCGGCGCGCGAAACCCCGACCTTCGGCACTGGCACGCTCGGCTACGTCAGTTCGACGAGCGAAGAAGCGGCTGGAGGCTTCATCGGCGCGAGTGGGTTCCTGCTGGCCAAGGTCGACGTGGCCGAACGCGTCCCGCGAACGCAACGCGCGCCGGTCAGCGTGAGGCTGATCCCGGACGTCGGCGAACTGGCGATGGAAGCGACCGACGGCACGCTGCTGCGCCGCAGCCAAGCGGCGCTGTTCGAAGCACTCGCACGCCGACCGCGCTCGGGCAACGTTGCAAGCGACGAATCCGAAGAAGGCCTGACGAGCCCCTACATCCGATCTCCTCGAACTCAAGCTGTGTGGGGAACGAATGCAGCAAGGGGGTGCTGCCGGAGTTCTCGTTCAGCTCGTCCAACACTGAAGTCGGTGACTTCGTCGACCAGAACCTCGCTACAGGCAACCCCCGTGCAGTCCTGCTCGGCTCGAACGGAAAGCCGATCCCCAATCACGAATCGGGGCTGTTCTGTGCTTACGCGCGGGTACCACCAGCGTCACCGTCAGCACCGGTGGGCTGAGCTACTCGCTGCCGGTCACAGTGCAGGCGGGCAGCGTCCGTCAGCCGTGCGGCACCACGCCGCAGAAAGCGGTCGCCGCCACGCAGCAGGCCGAACCGTTGGTGCCCTCCCCGGCGCCCGCACCATCCTCCTCCCCGCCGTCGTCTGCCCCGCCGGTCGTCCCGATACCGCTGCCACCGGTGCCCGCCCCCGCCCCGGTGCCCGCCGCCCATGTCTCGTTGCCGCAGCCGTTCTTCGTACAACCGGCGCTGCCGGCGTTCGTGCCCGCGATCGTCCCGCCACCGGTTCCCACGCCGGCGCGTCCGACGCCGCCGAGCGGCACCTCGGCAGTCACGTCTCCGGTAGAGGCACCCGAGCGCGAAGAAGAGGAGGAGGCGGCGCCTGAGTCGGTGAGCAACGAGGCGGTCGCCTACCGCACCTCCGAACACGAGCCCTCCCCGGTGTATCTACTTGGCATCGTGCTGCTGGCGGCGTTCGCCGGCGCCTCGATTCGCGGGCGCCCCGGTAGGCGGGGGCGTGACGTGCGGGTCGCTCCAGCAACCGTGTCGGGGATGCGCGCGCAACGCAGGATGGACCCACGTCGCGGACGTCGATATTGAGCTCCGATCGGCGCAGCGCGCGAGCGATCCGGACTTCGTGTCCGGCTGCGGGTTCACGCACCGTTCACGACTTGTACACGAATTGGCGGTCGCCGGCCGCCAAGATCTCGATCACGAGCGATCGCGTCGCTGCTGCCCGATGAGCGGCGTGTCACCGCTCGACGCCCGGCAGCGAGTCGGCCAAGACTTCCAAATGCGACAGATCGGAGCCTGATGTCTGACCCGCGGAGTGTCCTTCGCAGCATGCTGACCGTCCTGGTTGGAGCACTGCTGATCGCGGGCGCGCTGGCCACTGGCGCCTCCGCCGACCCGTACGGCGAACTCACGCACTTCGGCGAAAAGGGCTCGGGTCTCGGGCAGTTCAACGAACCCGAACCGGATCTCGGGGTCGATCCCACCGACAACAGCGTGTTCGCCGTGGACACGATTCCGGGCAACTTCAAGAAACCGACGTTCCGCCTGCAGAAGTTCAGCAGCGTGTCGGGCAAATATCAGGCCGTCGCGTCGATCGAATTCAAGCCGATACAGGAACACTCAGAAGAAGGCGACGAAATCGAGGGCGTTGCCGTCGACCCGAAACTAAAACGCGTGTACGTGCTGGCCAACAAGCCGCGATCCACGGGGCCGGCCGATGAAGAACCGGCGGCGGCATACCTGTTCGTGTTCAGCACCGAACAGGAAGGCAAAGCGCTCAAGTTCGCAACCGGGCCTGGCATCGCGGAAGGCGTGCTGGTGAACGAAGCGACGTTCAAGACGGCCTCTTCGAGCGTCGGAACCAAAGTGGGGGAAGCTCCACTGCTCGAGCCGAGCGGGATCACGGTCGACCCGACTACCGATGAAGTCATCATCACCGCGACCCAGGACTTCACCGCGAAAGAACTCAAAGCTGGCAAACACGAATTCGACCCCGGCTCGGAAACCTCGACCACAGTCCTGCAGAGGATCAATACAGAAGGCAAACTGACCGCGAAGTGGATCGACGAAACGGGACCCGAAGGTTTCTTCGAAGAATGCGAATGCGTCAACTCGCCGGTCGTCTCCAAAACCGGCAGCGTCTACGTTCTCGGCGAACGCGACCAGATCTTCGAAATCCCCGCCAGCTTCAACAGCAAAGAACAACCGACGCCGGTGTTCGAATTCGAATGCGAATCGGTAACCGGGTGCCCCGAGGAACTGATGACGGAATTCCCCGGCTTCGAACCCAGCGAAGGTGCACAGATGTCGCTCGGCGGCGAAGGCCAACTCTACGTCCGGGCACGCGTAACCAACGAACTGGAAGGCAATCAGCAGTTCGGAGGTGCGCTCGTCCTGAAACCAGGCGCCGGCCCGAACCCCGGTGAAATCGCGTTCTCCGAGGTGGGCTGGACCGGTGGTCAGAGCCCCGCCTCGCCGGCCGGGAAATGCATTCTCAACGACAGCGAAGGCGAACCTGCTCTCGCCGCGGGAGAAGGCGAAACCGTCTTCATGCTCGAACGTAGCCCTACGAGCTCGAAGGTCATCGAGTACGGACCCAATGGCGGCGGTTGCCCGACGGCGAGCGCCTCGAGCCCGAGTGCGAAGGCGGGTGGCGTCGAAGTCGAACCGTTTGCGCAGGGCGAAACGGTCACCCTGTCATCGACGGTCAAACAGGCGAACGCGCTCAGCACCGTATGGGAATTCACCAACGCTGCAAGCAAAACGACAGCCACCGTCGAAACCAAACGCCAGCAGCAGGCGACTGAAGTCCAGCACGTGTTTGCCGAATCGGGCGAATTCACGGTCACCGAGAAGATCCACACCGACAACCGCGACACGCCGCTGATCGAAAAGACGCGCAAAGTGAAGATCGTCGGCGCGCCGACGGTTGTGACCGAAGAAGCCAAAGTAGAAGGGGTCCAGGCCACACTCGGCGGCACCGTCAACCCCAACGGGCAGGAAGTCACGAAATGCGAATTCGAATACGGCGAAACGACGGCGTACGGCTCAAAGGCCCCGTGCTCGTCGCTACCGGGCAAAGGCGAAACCGCGAAGCCGGTCGCGGCGCTGCTGGCAGGCCTGAAAACGAACACCACGTATCACTTCCGCCTCGTGGCCACAAGCGCCAAAGGAACAGGCGAAGGCAGCGACAAGACATTCAAAACCACTGCCCAGCTACCGGTGCTGGGAACGCCGGCCTCCTCAGGGGCGAGCGAAACGGGAATCACGGTCGGTGGCGCGGTCAATCCCAAAGGCCTGGAAGTGACCGAATGCAAGTTCGAGTACGGAACGACGACGTCCTACAGCCTTGGAACGGTTCCCTGCACGCCCGCGGCGCCCGGCAGCGGCAATACGCCGATCTCGGTCTCGGCGAAAATCTCGAGCCTGAGCCCAGGCACCAGCTACCATTTCGCGCTCGTCGCCAAGAACATCAACGGCACGGCGCAGACGTCTGACGCGCAGTTCAAAACGCTGGCGAAACCGCCCGAAAGCGAACCCGAACTGCCGCCCGTGACGACCGCGACGACACCAACGACAACGCAACCAGTCGGTGAAGTGCTGCCGAACACGGTCGTGAAGCCGAGCCCGATCGCGACGTTGGCCGGCAGCACTGCGACAGTGAGCAGTTCGGGCTCATTCACGCTGAAGATCACATGCCCCAGCAGCGAGACGACGTGCTCCGGCACGGTGACGGTGCGCACGCTCAAGGCGGTCGCGGCGAGCGTTGCGCATGGCGCCAAGAAGAAGGCGGCGATCCTCACGTTGGCGAGCGGCTCGTTCTCTGTCGGCGGTGGTCAGGTGAAGACGATCACCTTGCATCTGTCGTCGAAGGGACGCATCCTGTTGACCCACAGCCACAGCGTCGCCGGCCGGGCCACGATCCTCGCGCACGACCCTCTCGGCGCCTCTCACACGACGACCTCGAACGTTACGCTGCGCGCCAAGCCAGGCAAGCATCACTAGAGCCTGGAGTGCACGGTCTCGGGTGTCCCCCGGAGGGGCCCCCGAGACCCCGGTGGCCTGATCGCGCGGTGTTCAAACAGCCTCGCTCGTAGCGGCCCTCACATGCGTCGGGCCGACGGGTTTTCGCGCCTTCCCCGCTCACCGGTGAAGCTCATGTAAAGAGATGTGATCAGGACGTGAAACACGAGTGGCCGAGGTCGACAGGTCACCTCCTGGCAACCTTGTGAACGTCAATCGCGGACAGACTCACCGGTGGGGGGCTAGAACTCCCTGCGTCGCCGGGCCACGGATCGGAACTCCAGACGCGCGACGACGGAACCTGCTAACCAGGAGGTAGTCGATAATGAAGTCTCTGACTGTGCGCCGGATAGTGCCGGCGTGCGTGGTCTCGGCGGCGGCGATGGCCGCGCTGGTCGTACCGGGGACCGCAGGCGCGGCCCTGCTCCCGCAGTGCACGGGCACGAGCCCGCAGGAAGCGCAGGGTTCATCACTGCAGGCGGACGCTCAGATAAACGTCTGGGGGCCGAAATTCGACACGTCGAAAGCGAAAAGCGCGTGCGGTAACAACCCGACGCACAAACCGGTAGTGAAATATGTGTCGACCAGCAGCGGCAAAGGCTTCGCGAAATGGGCCGCAGGCGAATTCGCACAGTGGGGATTCATCGGCACGGACAACACCGTCAATGCGGCCGAAAAAGCGCAGCTCGAAGCAGAGGCGAAAGCCGGAAGCACCGGTGGAGAAATTCTGACGATTCCAGTGGCGCAGGCCTCCGTCGCGGTCGTGATGAACCTGCCGACGGGCTGCGTGGCCGAAAGCAGCGTGGCGGGTGCGACCTCGCGTCTCGTGCTGACTCAGGCCGAGCTGCAGGGCATCTTCTCCGGCACCATCAAAACCTGGAACCAGATCACCGGAAGCGGCGACAAACTCAGCGGAGTGGGATGCAACACCGAAGCGTCGATCATCCCGGTCGTGCGTAACGACGCGTCTGGCACGACGCACATCATCAAGCGGTTCCTGAACTGGACAAACAAAAGCCCAATCAAAGTCAAAAACAGCAAAGGCGAAGCCGTCGAAGAGACATGGGCTGAACTTTCGGAACTGGGCGAAAGCACTGTGTGGCCAGAAGCCATCACGCCGGAACGCGGCGAAAAAGGCTCCGGGCTGCTCGAAAAGGTTTCCGCCACGCCGGGAAGCATCGGCTACGCGGTGCTCGCCGAAGCGCGCGAATTCGGCTTCACGGGCGCCACGAAGTTCTGGGCGGAGTTGGAATCGGAAAACAAGCACGGCAAATTGAAATTCCAGGACCCGTCAGAAAACGGGGACACTGCCACAGCCTCCAACTCCAACTGCAAGAAGATCGTCTACAGCAACGGGTCGAAAACGTTCCCGCCGCCGTCGGCCAAGGAAGTGTGGAACAACGTCACGGCCAACCAGTTCTCAAAGACATACCCGCTGTGCGGTCTGACGTACGACCTGGCGATCGTCAACTACGCGGCGTTTGAAAACCACGGCACCACGCAGGGTGAGGCGACAACCGTCGAGAACTACCTCGCGTACGTGACCGAAAAGAAGGGTGGCCAGAAGGAAATTCTGGGCCACGACTACCTGAGCCTGCCGAAGCCGGTTGCGGCCAAGTCCACTCAGGGCGTCAAATTCATCAACTGGCTGCCGTAGGGTCCTTCGTCTCCCGCTTCGGCGGTAGACGCAGAGCCTGGTAGCGATCAGGCAGCGAACGGCCGGGGCACCCCACGGAGGGGGTGGCTCGGCCGTCCTGCTGTAGGGGATACAGGAGGTCGTGTGGACTTTCGCTTTGGCGACCGCCATTCGGACCGGAAGTCACGGAATCTAGACAATTGCCCGCGCGTTCCGGTCAGGATGTCGCGGAGCACGGCGATGAGCGTGGAGGCGCGATGAGTGTCGAGGTCGGCAGGACGACGACTGAGCTGCAGGTACCACGGAGCGGGGACCTTTCATCGGTGTTGGTTGATGCGCGTGGGTTGCCGGTTGGGGGGTCGGTTGGTGGTTCGCGTGGGTTTTTGGGGTTGGGTGGGCGGCGTTGGTTGGTTGTTGGGGGGATTGCTGAGGTTCGTGGTCCGGCGGCGTGTATGCGGCGGGATGCGTTGTTTCGGCGGTTGTTGTTGGTGGCTGATGTGGTGGCGATTGTTGGTGCGTTTGTGTTGACGGTTGAGTTTGCGCGGCGGTCGTTGCAGTTGACGTGGGCGGCTGCTGCTGGGGTTCCGATTTTGGTGGTGTGTGCGAAGTTGACGGGTCTGTATGACCGGGATGAGACGTTGTTGCGTAAGACGACGTTGGATGAGGCGCCGAAGTTGTTTCAGTTGGCGACTTTGTGTGCTTTGGTGGCGTGGTTGACGGGGGGGTTGATCACGCATCGGGCGTTGGATCGTCATGAGGCGTTGTTTTTGTGGTTGGCGTTGGCGGTGGGGTTGATCTTGGCGCGTGCGGTTTCGCGGGCTGTGGCGTTGCGGGTCGCGCCGGCTGAGCGGTGTTTGTTCATCGGTGATGAGGTTTCGGCTGAGACGATCCGTTCGAAGTTGACGGGGCATGGGGGGGTTAAGGCGGAGGTCGTCGCGCATCTGGATTTGGATAAGGCGGCGTCGTGGTCTACGGATTCGTTTTCGGTGGCGCGTTTGGCGGAGATTCGCGATCTCGCGCAGATGCTTGATGTGCATCGTGCGATCATCGCTCCGCGTAGTGTCGATGGGGGGGAGATGCTCAACCTGGTGCGTACGTTGAAGGCGGTCGGGGTGCGCGTGAGTGTGTTGCCGCGGTTGTTGGAGGTCGTGGGCTCATCGGTCGAGTTCGATGATTTGCATGGGGTTACGGTGATGGGCGTGCGGCGTTTTGAGTTGACGCGTTCCTCGGCGGCGTTCAAGCGTGCGTTTGATCTGTTGGGTGCGTCGTTTGGGTTGTTGGCGGTCTCGCCGTTGTTGATCGTGATCGCGGTCGCGATCAAGCTCGACGGTCGTGGCCCGGTGTTCTTTCGCCAGCTGCGTGTCGGTAGGCATGGGCAGCGCTTTCAGATGTTGAAGTTCCGCACGATGGTTCCGGACGCGGAGGCGTTGAAGGACTCGTTGCGTCATCGCAACGAGGCTCGTGAGGGGTTGTTCAAGATCGCTGCGGACCCGCGTGTGACGCGCGTCGGGCGGCTGTTGCGCTCTACTGCGTTGGATGAGCTGCCGCAGCTGTGGAACATCGTGCGCGGTGAGATGAGTCTCGTCGGGCCGCGGCCGCTGGTCATCGATGAGGATCAGCGCGTCGAGGGCTGGCACCGCCGGCGGTTGGAGCTGATGCCCGGCATGACCGGCCCCTGGCAGATCCTCGGCCCGTCCCGCGTCCCCCTCAGAGAGATGGTCGCGATCGACTACATCTACATCGCCAACTGGTCACTCTGGAGCGACATCAAGATCCTCCTACGCACCATCCCCCACGTCATCGGACGCCACGGACTCTAAAACCCACACAACAACTACTCGGCCTCGACGGCCTCGGGTCGGGCGGCGTCCACCGAGGCGAGCTCATCGAGCCCGATCGACCGTTCCCACGGCCGGCTGACGAACAGCCATGTGCCGGCGCCGACCAGCAGGATCCCGCACAGGATCCATCCGAGCGCTGTTACGCCGACGCCTACGTACTTCAGGCCGGAGGCTGCGACGACGAACGTGATCATCGGCCTGATGTAGCGATCTGGAGCGCTTGAGGAGAGCAGCGAGCCGATCAGCACGGCGGGGACGCTGCCGATGATCAGCGACACCGTGACGCCGAAGTCGATGTGCCCGAACGCGAGCGCGCCGAGCGCCGCGGCGATCGTCAGCGGCACCGCCTGGGCAAGATCGGTGCCGACAAGCTGGTTGGCACCGAGCATCGGGTAGAGGAACAGCAGGAGGATGATCATCAGCGAGCCCGAGCCGACCGACGTCATCCCGACGATCACGCCGCCGATCATCCCGATCAGCACAGTCCTCGCCGGCTTCACGTCGATGTTGTGCACGACGCCGATGCGGCTCTGGCCGCTGCGGAGGTCGAGGAAGTAGCGCAGGACCATCGCGCTCGCGCCTACCAGCAGCGCTGCGCCGAGCACCATCTCGATATTTTCCTGCGCGGCCTTGCTGTTGCCCATTAGGTGGAGGAGATAGGCGCCAAGGAAGGCCATCGGGACCGAACCCAGGACCATGTAGCCGACAAGCCGCTTGTTGACGGTCCCTTTTCGCAGGTGCACGGCGGCGCCGAACGGGCGCATCACGACTGCCGCCACGAGGTCGCTGGAGATCGCCTTCGAGGGCGTCACCCCGAACAGCAGGATCAGCATCGGCGTCATCAGGGCGCCGCCGCCGGCTCCCGTCATGCCGACGAGGAAGCCGATGATGGCGCTCCCCAGGACGATGTACGGATCGATGTGCATGGCTATCGCCTACAAACGAGCCGCCGATCTAGGAACCACCAGGGCCCGCCATCGATTTCTCGCTCGGGAGCAGCATCATAGGGCAGTTCCTCACGTTGTGGGTCCAGTTGAGCAGAGATGTGGTGAGGCGATTTCTCGCGCAGGGGCCTTGCTTTAGGTTCCGCCGGTGTTTATGATGCCTGCCCTTAGAAGGGGTTAGGGATCTCGACAGCTGTTGGGGTTGTGGGACGAGCGACAGGGTCCCATTCGTGGTGAGCAAGGAGGCGGGAGGCGGCTATGAGTGTCGAGACGGGGAATCGGGCCGAGGCTGGAGTCGGATGGGCTCCGTCGTTGGTTGATGCGCGTGGGTTGCCGGTTGGGGGGTCGGTTGGTGGTTCGCGTGGGTTTTTGGGGTTGGGTGGGCGGCGTTGGTTGGTTGTTGGGGGGATTGCTGAGGTTCGTGGTCCGGCGGCGTGTATGCGGCGGGATGCGTTGTTTCGGCGGTTGTTGTTGGTGGCTGATGTGGTGGCGATTGTTGGTGCGTTTGTGTTGACGGTTGAGTTTGCGCGGCGGTCGTTGCAGTTGACGTGGGCGGCTGCTGCTGGGGTTCCGATTTTGGTGGTGTGTGCGAAGTTGACGGGTCTGTATGACCGGGATGAGACGTTGTTGCGTAAGACGACGTTGGATGAGGCGCCGAAGTTGTTTCAGTTGGCGACTTTGTGTGCTTTGGTGGCGTGGTTGACGGGGGGGTTGATCACGCATCGGGCGTTGGATCGTCATGAGGCGTTGTTTTTGTGGTTGGCGTTGGCGGTGGGGTTGATCTTGGCGCGTGCGGTTTCGCGGGCTGTGGCGTTGCGGGTCGCGCCGGCTGAGCGGTGTTTGTTCATCGGTGATGAGGTTTCGGCTGAGACGATCCGTTCGAAGTTGACGGGGCATGGGGGGGTTAAGGCGGAGGTCGTCGCGCATCTGGATTTGGATAAGGCGGCGTCGTGGTCTACGGATTCGTTTTCGGTGGCGCGTTTGGCGGAGATTCGCGATCTCGCGCAGATGCTTGATGTGCATCGTGCGATCATCGCTCCGCGTAGTGTCGATGGGGGGGAGATGCTCAACCTGGTGCGTACGTTGAAGGCGGTCGGGGTGCGCGTGAGTGTGTTGCCGCGGTTGTTGGAGGTCGTGGGCTCATCGGTCGAGTTCGATGATTTGCATGGGGTTACGGTGATGGGCGTGCGGCGTTTTGAGTTGACGCGTTCCTCGGCGGCGTTCAAGCGTGCGTTTGATCTGTTGGGTGCGTCGTTTGGGTTGTTGGCGGTCTCGCCGTTGTTGATCGTGATCGCGGTCGCGATCAAGCTCGACGGTCGTGGCCCGGTGTTCTTTCGCCAGCTGCGTGTCGGTAGGCATGGGCAGCGCTTTCAGATGTTGAAGTTCCGCACGATGGTTCCGGACGCGGAGGCGTTGAAGGACTCGTTGCGTCATCGCAACGAGGCTCGTGAGGGGTTGTTCAAGATCGCTGCGGACCCGCGTGTGACGCGCGTCGGGCGGCTGTTGCGCTCTACTGCGTTGGATGAGCTGCCGCAGCTGTGGAACATCGTGCGCGGTGAGATGAGTCTCGTCGGGCCGCGGCCGCTGGTCATCGATGAGGATCAGCGCGTCGAGGGCTGGCACCGCCGGCGGTTGGAGCTGATGCCCGGCATGACCGGCCCCTGGCAGATCCTCGGCCCGTCCCGCGTCCCCCTCAGAGAGATGGTCGCGATCGACTACATCTACATCGCCAACTGGTCACTCTGGAGCGACATCAAGATCCTCCTACGCACCATCCCCCACGTCATCGGACGCCACGGACTCTAAAACCGCAACCCAGCACGGTGGAACTGCTCAGAGTCGGAGTCGGGCGGGGGAGTGTCGGACTGCGTGACGGCGGCGATCCTCGAGCATCACCAAGACCTCGCGTCGCATCCCCGGTGAGGCCTTGCGCGTGGACTCAGGCGTCGCCGAACCCGTCATCATCGTGTCGGCGCGCCCGGCGCCAACGCAGACGAGGACGAAGAACGCCCCTAGTACGAGCCAGACGGCGGGGATGATGATCAGCAGCAAGTGATCTCCGGTTCTCGAGGCTGTCGCGGAGCGAGTCGGCTCGCTTCCGCTGATGCTGTTCCCATCGGTAAGCGCTGGCAGGACCTTTAGGCCTCTCAGTTTTGATTGGGACGAACGTCCGCTCGTAGGCCGGTATCCGGCGTCCAACCGCGGCTGATTAGAGGTTCGATGCGGTTTGATCGCCCGCGCATCGCGGCCCGCCCCCGAGGCGCTTGATAGCCATGGTAGCTACGTAGTGGTGCTCGGTGTACGCGCAAACAGCGCGTGATAGCAATCGTATTTACCTCGTATATACGATTGCTATCCAGGTCTGTGTAGAACAACACACACCTCACGTGCCCTCGCAAGCCTGCTCGCGAACAGGTGGGAGAGAACCGAGGACTTCAACCTCCATCACGCAGCTAGCTTTTCGAGCGCGTCTGAGACCTGCTGGCAGACCGTGTCGGCTGCGAACAGCCGGGCGGCCTCGGCGTGCGCGGTGCTCGCAATCTGATCCGGCTGCTGTCTGACTCGCTCGAGCATCGCCGTTAGCGCGCTCGCCATGGCGTTGACATCGCCCGGCGGGACTGCTGTGAGGACCGTGGAGTCGACTCCCTCGATCGCGCCGACGGCGGTGGTCGCGACGACCGGAACCCCGGCGGCCAGCGCCTCGGCCACGGTCAGTCCGAACGGCTCGTACTTGCTCGCCTGCAGCATGACATCGCTGCGAGCGAGCTCCGCCGGGATGTCGGCCGGCGCGATACGGCCCACGTATTCGGCGTTCGCGTCGGGGAGATCGTCGAGCAGCTTCGTGTAGTCCGACCACATGCTCGGACCGCCGACCACGCGCACCCTCGCATCAACACCGCGTTCCAACAGCATGTGGGCTACCGCCACGACGTCCTCGACCCCCTTGCGCGCCGAGACTCTCCCCAGCACCAGGATCGTCGGTCGCTCTGCCAGCTCGCGCTCGCCCGGGAATCGCTCGAGCCGCACCGGGTTTGGGATCACGATCGTGTTCTCGATCGGGAAGCCGTAGTCGGCGACGAGATGGTCGCGAAAGACGCTGCTGATGCATACCAGCAAGTCGGCGCGGCGAATTCTGATCCGCTGCACGACGGCGCGAGCAGCCATCACCGTCGCCGCGATCGCGAGCGTATATGCCGGCTGGCATCGTCGCCCGAGGCGCTGCTCGGAGATCAGGAACCTGAGCTCGCCTACGACGTGAGTCTCGGGGTGGATCACAAGTGGGACCTCGTGCCTGAGCTCCGACGGCACCGATAGTGCCTCGATGCTGGAGAACTGGTAGATCACGTCATAGGGGTCTTCGCGATGCCGACGCGCGAGAACCTGTCGAAGACGCACGGACGCCAGCCCCCGGAACAGCAGGCCCGAAGCGAATGCTCCGATCCTGGTGCGGTTATACCAACGGTTCCAGCGTCGCTGTCGCGTTCCCCAGATGAAGGTGAGGTTGTCCTCGCCTTCCAGGCGGTCCGGCAGCTTGTGGCCGCTACCCGGGAACAGGCAGTCGATTCGGTGGCCGCGTCTTGCGAGCCCGTACAGCAGGTCGGCTGCGACGCCCGGAACGCCTCCGGTTTCCCGCGAGCCGGGCCCGGCGCCGACCCAGGCTATTCGCAGCGATCTCCGGGGCTCGCCGGAGGCCTCGCCTAGTGTCACCCACGTACCTCGTGCTTACTGCGTTCCATAACTGTGCTCACGTGTGCTGACAGACGCTCTTGGAAGACCGGAACCGAGAAGCGTTCGGCGTTCTGCACGGCGCGCTCGGAGCTGAAGTCGAGCTCGTCGATCCCGTTGATCGCCTCGACAAAGGAGTCGATACTGTCCGGCACGGCGAGCCAACCCGTCTCACGGTCGAGCACCGTCTCTAGAGCACCACCGGCGCGCGCGGCGATCACGGGGCGCCCGGCGGCCTGAGTCTCAACGGCGGTGATCCCGAACTCCTCGATGCTCGGCACGATCACGGCACGGGCGCTCGCGTACAGCTTCGCGAGCTCCTCGTCATCGACCCGTCCAAGGAACTCGGTCTCCGGATATGCCTCCTGCAGAGCTGCGTGATCGGGACCTGAGCCAACGACGCGCAAAGGTGCGCGGGCGCGCCGCGCGGCCTCCAGCGCGATCTGCACGCGCTTGTGACGGACGATCTCTGAGACGACCAGCAGCGAGTCGCCGGGCTCGCCGATCGAGAAGCGGTCGGTCTCGACTGGCGGGTGGATGATCGTGGCCTCGCGGCCGTAGTAGCGCTTGATCCGCTTGCGGCTCAGCTCGGAGATCGCGATGTAGTCGTCAACTCCCCGACTCGCTGCGAGGTCCCAGCGGCGAATGCTCCCCAGCTGCGAGCGCAGCAGTGGACGCAGCAGCCGCGGTGTCTCTCCGAGGGCACGGTCTTCCTCGTACCACGCGTAGCGGAAGGGCGTGTAGCAGTAGCACACGTGTACGGCTCCCAGGGGAACGCGCACGCCGTGGGCAAAGGCGCTGCTGCTGCTCAGTACGAGATCCGAGGGCGGGAGCCGCAGTCGACCGACAGCCGACGGATACAGCGGCAGCAGGCGCCGGAACGTCGACTGCGTCGCGCCCAGGCGCTGCAACGGAGAGGTCGTGACCTCGTGATCGGTGAAACGCGCGTTCGTTCCGCGCTCGTCGTACAGCAGGGTGAACACGGGACCCTGCGGGTACAGATCGGCGATTGCCGCGAAGGTGCGCTCCGCACCGCGCATGACGAGCAGGTAGTCGTGGACGAGGGTCACGCGCTCGTTCCCGCCAGGTCGCACCTGTGTCGCACTGGCGGGCGCAAGCGGGCCCTCGTGGTGATCGTCTGGCGCAGACAAGAGGTTTACGCGGCGTCTCGCGATGGACGCTTGACCGCACGAAGCGCGACGCTGAGGTCGGGATAGCCCAGCAATGCGGTCAGCGGTTTGTCGAATATCGCCAGCGCCCGCAGCGGAAGCATGATCGCCCATGCCGGGGAGAGCCCGATTCGTGCACTCAGCCTTCTCATCAGGTCCGTCAGCTTCTGTGAGACCACGCCACTCACAAAGCCCTCGTCCTGAACCTCCAGCCCGGCGCGATCGACGATTTGGGAGAGGCGCTCGTGCGAGTAGCCGTAGCGAACATGTGATCCGTCCTCCTGCGGAGACGGCTCCGGGTCCTCCGTGAACAGCGGCAGATGGCGTTCATACGGAGTGCTCAACAGCAGCTGTCCTCCGGGTTTGAGCATCGCCGCCAGGGACTTGACCAAGCCCTCGTCGTCGGTGACGTGCTCGATCGTCTCCAGGCAGATGACCTGGTCGAACATGCCGAGAGCTGGGCGGTGATCCTCGAGCTCTCGCAAATCGATTACACGAAAGTCAACACCGGTCACTCCAAGCACGTCGGCTCGTCTGCGCGCTCGCTGCTGCTCGTCGGGCGAAAACGATGCCGCAACCACCTCGTTACAAGTGCTCGCGGCGAAGATGCTAAATGCACCGTTACCGCACCCTGCATCGAATGTCCTGACACGGCCGCGGCGCAAACGCGCTCGCAACCAGAGCCAACGATCCAAGACACATGGGTCCCCTGTGACAAGCAGGAACCGCCACCCAAAAACCCGGAGCATCGTGTCACGCATGCTCGGAGGATATCCGATGCCTGCCGGCCGGGGCCGTCTACATACGGATACAATGGCGACACTGTGATCGATGCGGCGCATGAGCGACGAAAAGCTGCTACATGACGACTGTAGACATGCCATGCGCGTCCTTGTAACAGTCCCGTGGGGAGAGCCTTTGGGGGGTGCCGAGGCGATGCTTCAGGCGGTTCTCGACGGCGCACAGCAGGAAGGACACGAGGTCGACCTCGTGTTCTTCGAGCCCGGGCCGTGGCCCGCCGCGCTGAGCGATGCCGGCTTTCGAGTTGAGGTCATCCCCGCCGGCCGCCTGCGTGAAGCTCACCGTTGGGTTCTCACAGTCCATCACCTCGCACGGATGATGCGCGCCCGCAAACCCGACCTGATGCTGAACTGGGCTGCGAAAACACAGCTGTACGGTGCACCCGCCGCTGCACTGGTCGGCATGGCGAACCGCGTTGTCTGGTGGCAGCAGGCGATTCCGCGGCGCAGCTGGCTGGATGGCTGTGCGACGCTGCTCCCCGCGGCGGCAATCGGCTGTTACTCAAATGCCGCGGTCCGCGCGCAGGCGCGACTGTTCCCGGCGCGTCACACCTTTGTGGTCAACGCCGGGGCGCCCGTTCCTCAGGCCAGCTCACAGCCGCCGCCGCTGGAACTTCCCTCTGATGTTCCGATCGTCGGCCTAGTCGGTCGCCTGCAGCCGTGGAAGGGCCAGGATCGACTACTCCGGGCGCAAGCTCTGCTGCGCGACCGAGGGCATGGGATGCACACAGTGATAGTCGGAGGCGACGCGTACGGACTGTCCTCGGAGTACGCGGACTCGCTGCCCGAGCTGGTCAGCGGGCTCGGGCTTGGCGACGATGTCACCTTGACGGGCCAGGTACCGGACGCCGGGCCATACATCGAGCAGATGGACATCCTCGTGAACGCGTCCGATCCCGAGCCGTTCGGTATCGTCCTGCTCGAGGGGATGTCGCGAGGCGTGGCTGTCGTGGCCGTTGACTCGGGCGGTCCCGGAGAGTTCATCGAGGGCGGGCGCACCGGCCAGCTCGCGAGCTCGGGCGATCCAAGCGCGCTGGCGGATGCGCTCGAGCCGTTGCTGGTCTCGCCCGATCGGCGCGAGGCGATCGGCAGGGCGGGCCGTGAGAGCTTCCTGCGCGACTTCACCGACGCGGCGATGCGCAAGCGCTTCTTTGACAATCTCAGAGAGGTCATCCAGGCCAGAGGTGAAGCGTCGAACGGCCGCGTTCTGAGCGTGTGAGCGGATGAGCTTGGTGGTCGGCGAGCGATCGGCGGACGGCCGGGCGGTTGGAAGTTCCACCCCCGCGGCGTGTCCAGTGACGATCGTTGCTCATGACATCGGATCGGTGCGCGGGATGGAGCGTCAACTGTCGGCGCTCGTAACGGGCCTGCGGCTGCTGGGTCATCCGGTCACCGTAATCGCGCGAGCATGTGAGCTGCCTGCGAACGCCGGAGTGGTGTTTCACCGTGTAAAGGGGCCGAGTCGCCCGTTTCTGATCGCTTACCCGTGGTTCCTACTCGCCGGGTCACTCGCCGTGCGCAGATGGCGCCGCGGCGTCGTCCAGGCCACCGGAGCGATCGTGCTCAACCGGCTCGACGTGGTTGCTGTGCATTACTGTCACCAGGTTGCGACTGCGACCCCCAGTCGCTCCACGCCACTGTTTCGGATACACGTGCGGCTCGCTGGTGCGGTGAAGCGAGTAGGTGAACGGGTGTGCTTTCGGATCAACCGCCCGGCGGCTGTGGTGTGCGTGTCCGAAGGCGTTGCCACCGAGATCCGCGAGCATTTTCCGCGGCTCGCCGATCGGGTGCGGACAATCTACAACGGGGTCGACACGGCGAGCTTTGCGCCCGCACTGCGCCAAAGCGAAGCTCATGCGCTGCGTGCCCGACTGGGGATCCCCGATGACCGGCTGGTGGCCGCGTTCGTGGCGGGTGAGTGGGAGCGCAAGGGCCTAGAGCCGCTGCTGCGAGCGCTCGCGCGCGCGCCCGACTGGGATCTGGTAGTAGCTGGCGGCGGCGACGAGGCCCACTATCGAGCGCTCGCGGATTCGCTCGGCGTCGGGGAAGTCGTGCACTGGCTAGGTGTGACACGTGAGGTGCAACTTGTGTACCAGCTCGCAGACGCGTTCGTGTTGCCATCGAGTTATGAGACCTTCTCGCTTGTTACCTTCGAGGCGGCAGCCAGCGGTCTGCCGATAATCGCCACGCCGGTGAACGGCGTCCGCGAGCTGATCGAAGATGGGCGCAACGGCTTCCTGATCGGGCGCGAGCCGGGCGCGATCGCCGAGCGGCTGAAGCTGCTGGCCGCGGACCCGGAGCTGAGGGCACGGCTGGGGGATGGCGCTCGCCGGTCGGCGCTCGAGTATGGCGTGGACAGGATGATCGCCGGCCATCACGAGCTGTATATGCGACTCGCCATCACCTCGGCTGCGTAGCTGAGTCGAGCGGGGCTGGGCCGTCACCGCGAGTCGGCTGCCACGACGAGCATGCGCTCGAGCCGGTCCGTCGCGGCCGAGACCGAGAACAGCCGCTCGACAGCCGCGCGGCCCGTGGCCGCCAGCTCGTGACGTAGCTCGGGAGTCTCGCGCAGCTTGAGCAGCTGGGCGGCGAGCGCGTCGCGATCGCGCTCGGGGAACACCAGGCCTCCGCCGGTCAGCTCGATCAGCCAGGGGATCTCGCCGGAGTCTGAGCCGAGCACGGGTACGCCACACCAGAGCGCCTCGACGATCACCCGACCGAACTGCTCCTTCCATGTGCGTGTCGTGTGTGAAGGAACAACGAGTACATCCAGCTGTGCGTAACCAGCGGCCATCTGGTCGTGGGCCAGGTCGTCAACGACACGCAGCCGCGAACCCGGGATCGGCTGGCCGTCAAGCTGTGAACGGATCTCGCCGTTACCGATCATCAGCAGCTCAACGGGCGCCTCGAGCGTGCGAACCGCAGCGAGCAGGTCGAACAGACCCTTGCTCTCGATCAGGCGACCTGCGTAGCCGACGGCGAATGGATGCCCGGCGACGGCAGGTACGCTGGACCAGCTGGGAACCGCAGGTGGAGCGAACTCGACTACGCCACTGGCCCCCCATTTTCCTACGAGGCGCGCGGCGCTGTCGGAGCGAGCTGCCACGAAGGCGGCGTCACGCAGAACGCGAGTGCGCAGCCAGCGCACGGGCGCGGGAAGCGGCCGGTCGATGTTCTCATAACACTGAACGCCGAACGGTATGTTCAAGCGTGTGAAGGCACGATGCCATTGGGCTGCCGAAAGCGAGTACGGCTCCGCCTCGACGAAGGCCACGTCGGGACGCAAGCGGGCGCACAGCGAGCGGCATCTGGTTAGGTAGAAATGCCGTTGCGGACGTCCCGGCAACGCGACCGGGATCGGATGCAGTGAGCCCTCCATCCCGTCGAGCGCCTGTGGCCTGACAGGGGCCTGCGAGTACTCGTTGCGCCATCGCCGTGGCAACACTATGGTCACATCCCAGCCGCGCCGCAGGAGCTCTCGGTAGACCTCTTGGTTGACGTTGACGACTGCTGGGTGGCTAATTACGAGCAGTCGTCGCTTTGGGCGCACAGAGACATCGTTGCATGCGTCCATGCGGGCCTGGCTGCCGATACTTGCGGCCGCTAGTCTTTAGCGCCCACTTACCAGCCAACCTAAGCTGGACGATGGCCGGTCTGCGGCCTTGGACGGATCCTCTGCCGATGAACGAGACACCTGATGCCACCGCTATCTTCGCTCCGATCTGGAAGCGCAAGTGGCTGATTCTGATCGTCGCGATCCTGGCTGCTGCGGGTAGCTACTTCTACTACCGGCGTCAGCCGTCGGTGTACTCGGCGACCACGCAGGTGTACACGGGCAATGGCGCTGAAGAACAAGCTCAGATCGGAAGTTCAGGTAGCGGCGGCGGTGGTGGCGGCAAGAAGGCCAGCGCCCCCAACGCATCCGCTCAGGCTGCGCTGATCAACTCGAGCATCATCAAGTCAGCGGTCCACAGTCGGCTGCGCCGACAGCATAAGAGCCCGGCGGTACGTGCGGCTCTGAAGGGGAAAACGAAGGCGAAGTCTGGTCCGAAGAGCCAGTTCATCGTGATCAACGGGGAAGCGCACAACGCTTTGGGAGCGGCGCTTCTAGTTGACACCACGGCCCAGGCATATGTAAAACGCGCGAACGCCCACTATCACAGAGAGGTCCAGGCCGCGATCGCGCTGACGCGCAGGCAGGTTCGCAGGATCGAAGCCAGCCAGGCGGCGCGCACGAGCTCGAAGACGAAATCCGGAGGGAAGGCCTCTTCTAGTACCTCGGCCACACTCCAGACGGCGACGCTCGCAAGCAAAATCAACCAGTTGGAAGCGGATCTGCCGGTGTCGCAGGTCACGCAGGTCGACCCTGCGACCCGCAAGCAGTCAAAGCTGGTGTCGCCCCACCCGAAAAGCAATGCGATCTTCGGGTTCGTGATCGGCCTGTTGCTGGCCGTGTTCGCGGCGTACGCGCTCAGCCGACTCGACCGCCGTCTGCGCTCGCTCGGCGCGATCGAAGATGCCTTCGGGGCGCCGATCCTGACAGCGCTGCCCGCCGTCAGACGTCCAATCATCCATCGCGAGGGACAACCGCTGCCGGCCAAGTCCCTGCGTGAGGCTCTGTGGCGGCTGCAGACGACGCTGCAGGTCGGAAGCGCACCGGAGCACGAGGGGGGCCCCGCGCGGCGTGTGATCCTGTGCGTCAGCGCAGATGCCGGCGACGGCAAGTCGACGCTGGTTGCCGGTCTTGCCCTCAGCCAGAGCGAGGCCGGTGAGCGTGTGGCTGTCGTCGAGGCGGACTTTCGCAGGCCAGTCCAGAGCAGGCTCCTGGATCTGGAGGGTCACCAGGGGCTGGCAGATGTGCTCGCCGGAAGGCTCACGGTGGATGAAGCGATGCAGACGGTGAGCCTGGTGCGCCCTGAGGCTGGTGTCGGGGTGGGACAGGCCGCGGCGGGCGCGACGGCCACCCTGATGGAGTCCTCGGGATCGGTGTCGGTGCTCCTCGGCGCGACGACCGTAACCAACCCGCCGGCACTGCTTTCCCGTCCAGCGATGACGGATCTGCCACGCGCGCTCGCAGGCGAATACGACTACGTCCTGGTTGACGCTCCGCCCCCGCTTCAGGTGAGCGACGTGATGCCGCTGCTCGGGGTGGTGGACGGGATCGTGATTGTCGCGCGAGTGGGGCACACGCGCGAGAACTCGGCTCAGCGCTTGGCACAACTGCTGAAGCAGACGCCGAGCGCGCCGGTCCTCGGCGTCGCCGCCAACGCAGTCTCGCAGGCCGACAGGGAGAAGTACGGGCTCTCCGCGCGCACTGGGCGCGGCTGGCGCCGCAAGCTCATCGGCTGATGAGCACGCCATATCCGCACCTGGCCAATCGAGTCGGAGGCGGCCATCCGACGGTCACGAGTCGACGCGCTCGCGAGCGTCTGCTGCTGTGCCTGACCTTTCTGGTCCCGGTGGTCCTCGCGCTCGCGATCAGTGTCCAGATGCCGAGCCCGAACGTCAGGAGCGTGCTGGAGGTGCTCGTCCTGACGCTCGGCGCGATCGGCGTAGTCGTGCTAGTGCTGAGCACGCGCTACGCGGTCACGCTGACCCTGCTCGCCCTGTACCTGGGACTGCTCGACGGGCCGATCAAGCTAGAGAGCACCAGTCGCCTGGCATCGGGTTTTCGTGACGTTCTGATCGTCGCAATAGGTCTCGGCATGATCATGCGCCTCGGGCTGAAGCGCGAACGCGTCACGCTGCCCCCGCTGGCGAGTTGGGTGTTGGCGTTCGTCGCCGTCGTGTTGGTCGAGGCGCTCAACCCGCGGACTGGCGGGCTGCTGAAGGCAGTGGGGGGTTACAGGCAGCAACTGGAGTTCGTTCCGTTCTTCTTCTTCGCGTATCTGATCATGCGCAGCAAGCAGCGCTTCCGACAGCTGTTCCTGATACTCGGGGTGATCGCGCTGGCCAACGGGGTTGTCGGCACGGTGCAGTCGCGCCTCAGCCCGGCCCAGCTGGCGCGCTGGGGGCCTGGCTATAACCAGCGGCTTTCGGGCAACGGCGGCGGACGCACGTTCAAAAGCGAAGGGGAAGCCCATCCGCGTCCATTGGCGCTCGGCTCCGACTCCGGGTTCGGTGGCGGGGTCGGCGTTCTGGCGATGCCGGGCCTCCTCGCGCTGATGATGGCGGGAGGCGGGCGCCGACGATGGCTCGTGGTGCTCTGCGCACTTGGTGCCCTAGCGGGCATCGCTACGTCCGCCTCGCGGACCACTGTGATCAGTTGCGTCGTTGTGCTCGCCAGCTATACGGCGCTGTCTTTGTTCGTACGGCTGAAACTCAGTCGTGCGCTGGTGGGCCTGATCGTCGTCGCGGCGCTCGCCGTCACGATCGGCGCGGTGCTGGTCGCGTCTGTCGGCGGTGGCATCTTCAAGCGCCAGGAAAGCCTTCCGTCCGTCGTAAGCTCACAAGTACCATCCGTTGTCGGTTCGCAGGTGGGGGTCAGCAGCGAAGGGGAAGAAGAATCGGAAGCCGGGGGAGATGCCAAGACGAAGCATCTGAGCGAGATCCCGGGGGACATCGAGCACGAGCCGCTCGGGTTGGGTCTGGGAACTGCGGGGTCGGTCGCTGGGTTCGGGGGCAAGGTGGAAAAAGTGATCGAAGAACAGAAGGTCAGCGGAGGGTCGGCGTACAACCTGCTGGCCGTAGAACTTGGGCTGCCCGGGCTGCTGCTGTGGCTCGGTCTCGCGATCAACGTGTTCGTGCTCGTGGCGACCCGCCTCAGACGGATCGTGGATCCCGAGCTGCGCACGTATCTTGTAGCGGTCTTCGCCAGCTTCATCGGTGTCACAGTCCAGGGTCTCGCGGGGCCGACGCTGGCGGTCTCCCCCGCTGGGATCTATGTGTGGTTCGTCCCCGGGGTGATCGCGTACTGGCTGGCGGGCCCCGGGCGCAGGGCGATGGCACCCGCGGTCGCGGCAAACTGAGGCTCCGGGCCTAGCTTCAGAGCGCATCGAAATGGCACGGTCTTCGACAACCACCTCCCCGCCTGGGGATGTCCCCAGGCATCGACCCAAAGTGATCTACGTGATGGGATCCGGTCGCAGCGGCAGCACGATCCTGGGAGTCACGCTGGGAAATTGCGAGAGCATGTTCTACGCCGGCGAGATGGACACCTGGCTGGCACGATCGGGAGCACCGGTTCTCGGCGGCCTCGAGCGCACTCGTTTTTGGAGCGCCGTATCCGAGGATGTAACCGGTGCGCAGGAGATCTTCGGCGGGGACGCTAGGCGCTATCTAGAACGCTCTTCGGCAGCTCTGCGGATTGACCTCTGGCCTGCGCGGCGCCGGTTGCGCGGGCGCTACCGCCGCGTAACCGAGCAGCTCTACGGGGCTATCTCCCGCGCGGCCGGTGCGAACTACATCATCGACACCTCGCATTTTCCTCTGCGTGCACGCGAGCTTCAGAGCATCCGCGGGATCGAGTTGTACGTCGTGTTCCTGTTCCGTGACCCGCGCAGCGTCGTCGCATCGTTCACCCGCCTGGTCAGACGTCAGGACGTAGCTGAGCGGCGATTGCTCGAGTTGACGACGAACGTGAATCTGTGGATGACCCACATGCTGTCCGTGCTCGTCTTCCTGCGACAGCGGCGTGACCGACGGATGCTGCTGCGTCACGAGGACTTCTTGGCGAACCCGGAAGCGGTCCTGCGGGACATCCTCCGCCGCGTCGAGTCCCCGGCAGCGATCCCGGACCTGAGCACGCTGGAGACTGGCTTTCCGCTGAAGGGCAACCGCTTGATCAGATCCGATGTGATTGCCGTGAAGAAGAAAGTCCCGATGCCTCCGCAGAGGTCGCTTTTTACATCGTTGCTGCAACTGCCGTGGACCGCGGCTGTCTCGCGCTTGACACCCGTCGCGAGTGCAGCCGAGCGCGAGCGCGAGGCATGAGCAACCAGGGCGGCGATGTCGCGCTGGGACGCCGTGCGCCCGATGCGCGGACCTCGCCGATGGCGGTGTCCTCGCGCGCGCGTCTGCGGCTGCTGATTCACGACCGGCGCGGTTGGATCCCGGTGCTCGTAGTCACGGCGGCGGCGTCCGGATTCGTCGAAGCCGCGACCCTGGCGGTGATCGCGGAGGCCGCGGCCACACTGGCCTCAGGAGCTCGCCAGGCCCACCTTCACATCGGTCCGTTGCACGTGCATGCGTCGATCGACACGCTGATCCTGGTCGCGTTCTGCCTGGCGCTGGTTCGGCTCGCGCTGCAGGCGCCGCTGTCGATCTTGCCGCCGCGGATCGCCTCTCAGTTGCAGTCCTCGCTGCGCACCGCGCTGTTTCATTCGTTCTCCCGCGCATCCTGGGATGTGCAGGCGCGTGACCGAGAGGGGCAGTTGCAGGAAATCATGACCGGTCAGGTCGGACAGGCGACAGGGGCCGTGCTGAACATGCTCGGACTGCTGACCTCCGGGCTGCTGCTGCTCGTCCTGCTGGTGTCGGCGTTCGCACTTAACGCGGTCGCCGCGGTGATCGTGCTGGCGCTCACGCTGTCGCTGTTCGCGGCACTGCGGCCGCTGCGCGGCTTGGGGGTCCGTCGCGCTCGCTCGCTGTCTCGCGCCCAGGTCCAGTACGCGCGTGGGGTCGCGGAGTCGATCCGGCTGGCCGAGGAGACGCAGGTGTTCGGTGCTGGTGCCGCTCAGCGCAAGCGGATCGGCCAGTTCGTTACTGCCGCACGGAGTCAGATGTTCGCCACCCAACTGCTCCTCAGGCTCGCAGCCAACATCTATGCAGGCCTGATCTCGCTGCTGTTCATCGTCACCCTGTACCTCCTATACGAGGCTGGCAAGGGTCATGCCGCGTCGCTGGGTGCGGTGGTGTTGATTCTCGTGCGAGCTAGCTCGAGCGGTCAGAACATCCAAACCGCGTATCAGGGTTTGATTCAGGCGATGCCGTTTGTTGAGCGTACGCAGGAAGCGGAGCGGCGGTATCGGGAGAGTGCTCCGGTGGAGGGCACGGAGTCGCTTCCGGAGGTCGAGAAGCTCGCGTTTGAGGGCGTGGGCTATGCGTATCGTGAGGGTCGTCCGGTGCTTTCGGATATCGACTTCGAGGTCAAGGGTGGGGAGGTGATCGGTGTGATCGGCCCGTCCGGTGCGGGCAAGTCGACGCTCGTTCAGCTGCTGCTGCGGCTGCGGGTCCCCGACGAGGGGCGCTATCTGGTGAACGGCATCCCGGCGCAGGACATCGTGCACGATGATTGGCATCGGCGGGTGGCGTATGTACCGCAGGAACCGCAGCTGCTGCACGCGTCGGTCGCGGAGAACATTCGTTTCTTTCGCGAGCTCGATGATCAGGCGGTGCAGCGTGCTGCGCGTCTGGCGCGGATACACGAGGACATCATCGGCTGGGCTGAGGGGTATGACACGATCGTCGGGCCGCGTGCGGATGCGGTCTCCGGTGGCCAGCAGCAGCGGATCTGTCTCGCGCGAGCGCTCGTCGCAGAACCCGAGGTGCTCGTGCTCGACGAGCCGACGAGCGCGCTCGATCCGACGTCCGAGTCGCTAATCCAGGAGTCGCTGAGCGGGCTGAAGGAGCACCTCACGCTGTTCATCGTCGCGCACCGCATGTCCACGCTCAACATCTGCGACCGCGTGATGATCATCATCAACGGCAAACTCGCCGGCTTCGACACGATCCCCTACCTCCAACGACACAACACCTACTACCGCTCAGCCTCAGCACTCGCCAGCGGAACGGCTGACGGTTCACTGCCTGAAGGTGCACCACAGTCTGAGCCTGCCGGTACAGAGCCACTCGCCGTCGATTCGACGCTCACACCGGTGAGCGAGGCGGCTCCGGGATCAGCTCCGGGAGCGACACCGGGGCAGGCATTCGCAGCGGCACCGGCACCGGCGTCGACCTCGACCGGCAGGGTTCCGGACTTCTTCATCGTCGGACACCCCAAGAGCGGCACCACCGCGCTGTATGAGGCGCTCAGGAGCCATCCTCAGATCTACATGCCCGATGGTAAGGAGCCATGGTTCTTCGCGCCGGAGCTGCACGTCCGTACCCCGCCGCGACCGGAAGGCACGCCGCGAACGCTCGATCAGTACCTGCGGCTGTTCGCGGCAGCCAGGCCGGAGCAGCGCGTGGGTGAGGCGACAGCGCTGTACCTGTGGTCACAGACCGCGGCCGCTCGCATCGCGGAAGTCCAGCCCGAGGCGCGCGTAATCGCGATCCTGCGCGAGCCGGCGAGCTTCCTGCATTCGCTGCACTTGCAGTTCGTGCAGAGCTATGTCGAGACCGAGGGCGACCTGCGCACGGCTCTGGCGCTCGAGCAGGAGCGACGCGCAGGGCGGTCGATCCCATCCCATACCTATTGGCCGCAGGCGCTGCTCTACTCTGAGCACGTTCGCTACGTGGAGCAGCTTCGCCGCTACCATGCCGTGTTTGCGCCGGAGCAGGTTTTGGTGTTGATCTATGACGATTTCCGCGCTGACAACGAGGGGACACTGCAGCGAGTGCTGCGCTTTCTCGACGTGGACGGCACCGTCGCCGTGGAGGTGCCGGACGCCAACCCGTCGGTTCGAGCGAGATCGCAGCGGTTGCACGAGTTGGTTCACGCGTTCTCGGTGGGGCGGGGACCGGGTTCGGTGGCGGTCAAGGAGACGGTCAAGGCGCTGACCCCTCAGCGGCTGCGTCGTCAGGCCCTGCATGCGACCCAGCGCCGCATCGTGTTCACCGCTCCAGATCCGGCCGACGAGCAGCTGATGAGCGAGCTTCGTGATCGCTTCAAGCCGGAGGTGGTGGCGCTCAGCGAATACCTCGGACGCGACCTCGTTACACTTTGGGGCTATGACGGTATTGCTCTTGGTTGACAACAGTGTCTGCTGAGCGTGCTGTCACTGCGGGCGTCCGATTCTCTGATCAGAGAGTGCCGAACTTCTTCATAGTCGGCCACCCGAAGTGCGGGACCACCGCACTGTATGAGATGCTCAGACGCCAGCCGGCGATCTATATGCCAGCGCTGAAGGAGCCGCAGTTCTTCGCCAGCGAGATGCGGGTCGGCGCACGACCGGAGCAGCTGCCCGACACGCTCGAGCAGTACGTCGCGTTGTTCGAGGGCGCTCGTGTGGGCCAGGTGCTCGGTGAGGCCTCTCCTTCCTATCTCAGGTCACATACTGCGGCGGGGCTGATCGCGGAGCTGCAGCCGGAGGCGCGTATCATCGCGATCCTGCGCGAGCCGGCGAGCTTCCTGCGCTCGGTTCATCTGCAGTTCGTCCAGGCCGGGATCGAGGACGAGCACGATCTACGCACCGCCCTCGCGCTCGAGGTCGACCGTCGGGAAGGGAGAAACCTACCGCGACACGGATACTGGCCGCTGGCGCTTCAGTACTCCGATCACGTGCGCTACGTGGAGCAGCTTCGCCGTTACCGCACCGCGTTCTCGCCGGAGCAGGTTCTGGTACTCATCTACGACGATTTTCGGGCCGACAACGAGGGAACGGTGGACAGGGTGCTGCGGTTCCTCGGAGTGGACAGCACCACCGCGGTCGAGCAGGTGGAGGCAAACCCCACGGTCGCGGCGCGCTCACGTGTGGTTCACGAGCTGACGCACACTCTGGCGGTCGGACGAGGGCCGCTCTCGCGCGCAGTTAAGACAGCGATCACGAGGCTCACGCCGACCGGACCGCGACGCCGACTACTTGGTGCGCTCCGGCGGAACGTCGTCTACGGCGCCCCCCCGGCCGTAGACGAGGAGCTGATGGGCGAGCTGCGCCGACGCTACAAGCCAGAGGTGGTGGCCCTCGGCGAGTATCTGGATCGCGACCTCGTCAGCCTGTGGGCCTATCACGATGTCGAGTGAGTCAGCCGATCCCCCGAACGCGGGAGCACCCGGTCGGGTGCCGGACTTCTTCATCGTCGGTCACCACAAGAGCGGCACGACAGCGATGTACGAGATGTTGAAACGGCATCCCGAGATCTACATGCCGAAAATGAAGGAGCCGGAGTTCTTCGGTCGCGATCTCACTCGCCGTCAAGAAGTCCCGCGTGGCTCCCCTGGGCAGACGTTCGCGGGAACGCGGCCTCACAACTACGCGGAGTACCTGTCGCTGTTCGAGGCTGCCGGGCCGGGGCAGCGAGCCGGGGAGGCCTCGCCCTCGTATCTGAGATCCCACACGGCGGCGCGCCAGATAGCAGAGGTTCAACCGGCGGCGCGGATCATCGCGATCCTGCGCGAGCCCGTGAGCTTCCTGCGCTCGCTGCATCTGCAAATGCTGCGCAACCACGTCCAGGGCGAGCCGGATCTGAAGAAGGCGATCCTGGGGGAGGGGGTTGCGCGCGACGGCAACCGGGTTCACCAGTACACAGACCGCGTTCGCTACGTCGAGCAGCTAGGCCGTTACCACAGCGTGTTTCCCGCGGAGCAGGTACTGGTGCTGATCTACGACGACTTCCGGGCTGACAACGAGGCCGCGGTACGCACCGTGCTGCGGTTCCTCGACGTGGACGCCGACGCACCGATCGAGGTGGTCGACGCCAACCCCACGGTTGCCTCCCGCTCGCGCGCGTTGGACGGCTGGGCACACGGGCTGAGGGCGGGACGCGGACCGTTCGCCCGCGGTATCAGGGCCGCGTTGAGAACGCTCACGCCGGCCCGGATGCGCCGCGGGGCGATGCACGGTCTACAACGCAACGTCGTCAATCGCAGCGCACCAGCGCCAGACGAGGCCCTAACACGGGAGCTGCGCTTGCGCTTCAAGCCGGAGGTCGTTGCGCTCAGCGACTACCTGGATCGCGACCTCGTGAAGCTGTGGGGCTATGACGAGCTCGGATGAGTCCACGGCCAGCGTCACGTCTCAGCCGACGCGAATCCCCGAGTTCTTCATCGCCGGCCAACCCAAGAGCGGAACGACGGCACTGTACGAGGCACTGCGCGGTCATCCGCAGCTGTACATGCCGGCGCTCAAGGAGCCGATGTTCCTGGCCAGCGATCTGCTCGCCAGCGTCCGCCGACAGACGGTTCGTGCTCGCCCGCGGACGCTCGAGCAGTACCTCGCGCTGTTCGGCGACGCGCGAGCAGAGCAACGCGCGGGCGAGGCTTCGGCGCTGTATCTGTGTTCGCGTGACGCGGCGGCGAACATGGCGCAGCTGCAGCCGGCGGCGCGTGTCGTGGCGCTCTTGCGCGAGCCGGCGAGCTTCATGCATTCGCTTCACCGGCAGTTGCTGCAGGACCGCAGCGAGACCGAGCAGGATCTGATCACTGCGCTCGCGCTCGAGGACGCACGACGCAACGGTAGGCATATCCCGCGCAGTTGCCCGCGGCCGGCGGCTCTGCTGTATTCGGAGTATCTGCCTTATGTAGAGCAATTGCGACGCTACGAGGCGGTGTTTCCCTCCGAGCAGCTGCTGGTCTTGATCTATGACGATTTCCGCGCCGAGAACGAGGGGACGGTGCGGCGGGTTCTGCGGTTTCTGGGGGTGGACGATACGCATCCAATTGAGGTGAAAGACGCGAACCCGACGGTTCGCCTGCGTTCGCCGCAGCTGGACGACGTGGTGAAGGGCATCTCGGCTGGGAGGGGGCCGATGATGCGGGCGGTGTCGACGCCGGTCAAGACGTTGACCTCGCGGAAGGTGCGCCACCGCGCGCTACGACTCGCGCGCCGTGGACTGGTGTACGGTGAGCCGCCCGCGCCCGATGATCGCGTGATGCTGGAGTTGCGGCGCAGGTTCAAGGGGGAGGTCGTCGCACTCAGCGAATACCTCGACCGTGACCTTGTTAGCCTCTGGGGTTATGACGGCATCGACTGACGTACCTGCCGCGGCGCGTGCACAGCAGCGGCGAGTGCCGGAGTTCTTTGTTGTCGGGCATCACAAGTGCGGCACCTCGGCGCTGTATGAGATGCTTAGAGTCCACCCCCAGATATACATGCCGGAGGTGAAGGAGACGTGGTACTTCTCGCCGGAGCTGCGCTCGGTCGGCAAGCGACGTCGGCCGGTGGCTCGGCCGGAGACCCTCGAGCAGTATCTGTCGCTGTTCAACGGCGCTGACCCCGGACAGCGGGTCGGTGAGAACTCCCCGGCCTACCTCATGTCTCACACCGCTGCCCAGCGCATCGCGGATCTGCAGCCGGACGCTCGTATTATCGCGATTCTACGTGAGCCGGCGAGCTTTCTTCGCTCGTTCCATCTTCAGTGCCTGCGCAACCACGTAGAGACGGAGAAGGATCTCGGGAAGGCGATCGCGCTCGAGGATGCACGGCGGCAGGGGAAACGGATTCCCCGCCACTCACATCGGCCGCATGAGCTCCTGTACTCGGATCACGTGAAATACGTGCAGCAGTTGAAGAGCTATGAGGCCGTGTTCCCGCCGGAGCAAATGCTGGTTCTCATATACGAGGATTTCCGGGCCGACAACGAGGCCACGATGCGTCAGGTTCTGAGCTTCCTCGAGGTCGATGATTCGACGCCGATCGAGCTGATCGAGGCGAATCCGTCGTTCAGCGTTCGCTCGCCCAAGCTGCACGACCTCGTCCGCTCGGTATATGTGGGACGCGGACCGGTTTCACGTGGGGTGAAGACGGGCGTCAAATCCCTCACCTCCCGACGGCTGCGCCGTGAGCTGCTCCGATTGACCCGGCGCCGTGTGGTCTACGGCGAGCCGCAGCGCGCGGACGAGCAGCTGATGCGCGAATTGCGGCGCCGGTTCAAGGGCGAGGTGATCGCTCTCAGCGAGCATCTGGATCGCGACCTCGTCAGCCTGTGGGGCTATGACGAGATCGACTGACTCGGGGGCGGCTGAAGCGAAGTCGAACGGGCCATTCGGGATGAGCTGGCGGGCGCAGCGAGAGGCCGTCCAGCAGGGCCTGATGCCGTCTGGCCAGGTTGTCGTCTCCTCGCCGGCACCGTTCGGAGCGGGCGGGCTGGGGCGACACCTGAAGGAGGTCGCCGACGCGATCGACCGTGGCGGGCAGGCGGCGATCTGCATGTGCGGCGAGGCCCGTGACCACATGTCGGGGTCCTGCTCGTCGCTGCACCACGAACTCCACGTGACCGGCCTGGCGACCTCGCTCGGCCGGCTCACGCGGTTCTCGCCGGCGTGGAACAGCCTGCGTCAGAGCATCGCTTTCGACGGCTACGCCGCGCAGCGTCTGCCGGCGGCCGAGCACCTGATCGCTTTCAACGGGCAGGCGCTGAAGCAGATCGCCGCCGCCAGGCGGGCGGACTACAGCTCCGTGGCGCTCCTCTCGGCCAACTCCCATTTGCGGCGAGTCGTGCGCCAACACGCTAAGTCCCATCGCCAATACCCGCTGGAGGGCTCGTGGGCGACGCACCTCCTGCGGCGGAACCTCAAGGAGTACGAGCGGGTCGATCGGATCCTCGTCGGATCCCGGTATACGTGGGAGTCGTTCGTCGAGCAGGGGTATGAGGAGAGCAGGCTGTCGCTGTTCCCGTTCGTCCCCGACCCCCGGTTCCAGCCGCCCAGTGAGCGATCGCAGCCGGCGACCTTCGATGTCGTGTTCGTCGGGCGGCTGTCGGTCGAGAAGGGCGTGCCGCTGCTGGTGGACGCCGTGCGCGATCTGAAGCACGCTGATCTGCGGCTCGTGTTGGTGGGGGGCTGGAGCTCGAGAGGTATGCGTCGCTTCCTGCAGGAGGCGGTGGCGCGCGATTCCCGCATCACGATTGGTCCGGGCGATCCGTTGCCGCATCTAAGTGGGGCGCGCCTGTGTGCTCACCCCAGCTACGAGGACGGGTTCGCCTACGCTCCCGCCGAGGCGCTCGCGTGTGGAGTGCCGGTGCTCGTCAGCGAGGACACGGGGATGAAGGACCTGCTCGAGCCGGGCGTCAATGGCCTGGTCCTCCCGACGGGCGACCGTCGTTCGCTCACCGAGGCGATCGATGCGGCTTACCGCGGCGAGATCTTCGCGTGAGCAGCGCTCACCGCTGAGTGCGTTACGCCGCTGAGACGGTGCTGCTCAGCTGAGACGGTCATAGCCCCAGAGCGTCACGAGATCGCGGTCGAGATGCTCGCTCAGTGCCTCGACTTCGTCCTTGAAGCGGCGCTTCAGCTCCAGCGTGAAGTGCTCGTCTGGTGGCTTCGGAGCGCCGAACACGACCTTGCGGCGCACGAACCAGAACGCTTCGTTGCGCAGGCGCTTGCTCGGCAACACGACCTTTGCGGTGGTCTTGACCGCTCGCGCTAGCGATCCCTGCCCCTGGTTGGCGGCGTTGACCATGTCATGCATGCGCCCCGAGCGCATGCGCACGGTCGGGTTCGCTTTCACAGCCTCGATCGGCGCACTGTCGTCGACCTCGAGGAAGCGCAGCACCCGACGCACCGTGGCGTCATTGTCGCTGGCGAAATCGTCGTATATGAGGACGAGCATCTGCTCGTCCGGGAAGGCCGCGTCGTAGCGACGTAGCTGCTCGAGGTAGCGAGCGCGCTCGGTATAAAGCAGCACCTGTGGCCAGCGCGCGACGGCGCTCGGGAGGCTTCGGCCCTGGCGCCGCGCGTCCTCCAGCGCGAGCGCCTTCTGCAGCTTCGGCTCCTGCTCGAGGCGGATCTGCAGAAGCTGTAGGTGCATCGAGCGCACGAAGCTCGCGGGCTCGCGCAGGATGACGATGACGCGGGCGCTCGGCTGGGCCTCGGCGATCGCCGCAGCGGCGGTCTCAGACCAGATGTAGGAGGTCGAGGCCTCGCCGACGCGCTGGTCGGGGCTCGCGTGATGGAACATCGCGAGGTAGTCCTCGAAGGTTGCCGACGGTGCGTCTGACTGGCGCTGGAACGAGGACGGAAGATCGCTGGCGAAATACCGCGGCTCCTTGACGTCGGACATGTAGATCTGCGGGTGTTGGCGCAACATCTCATACAACGCCGTGGTGCCGCTCTTGGGTTGGCCGACGATGAAGAAGTCAGGCAGTCGTGCTGTCATCGTCACAGTCCGCCGGCCGGAGAGACCTGAGGAACAGACGTGAGTTCGGGGAGTGTGTCTCCGGTGGCGAGTGCTGAGGCTGAGCGGTAGTAGGTGTTGTGTCGTTGGAGGTAGGGGATCGTGTCGAAGCCGGCGAGTTTGCCGTTGATGATGATCATCACGCGGTCGCAGATGTTGAGCGTGGACATGCGGTGCGCGACGATGAACAGCGTGAGGTGCTCCTTCAGCCCGCTCAGCGACTCCTGGATTAGCGACTCGGACGTCGGATCGAGCGCGCTCGTCGGCTCGTCGAGCACGAGCACCTCGGGTTCTGCGACGAGCGCTCGCGCGAGACAGATCCGCTGCTGCTGGCCACCGGAGACCGCGTCCGCACGCGGCCCGACGATCGTGTCATACCCCTCAGCCCAGCCGATGATGTCCTCGTGTATCCGCGCCAGACGCGCAGCACGCTGCACCGCCTGATCATCGAGCTCGCGAAAGAAACGAATGTTCTCCGCGACCGACGCGTGCAGCAGCTGCGGTTCCTGCGGTACATACGCCACCCGCCGATGCCAATCATCCTGCACGATGTCCTGCGCCGGGATGCCGTTCACCAGATAGCGCCCCTCGTCGGGGACCCGCAGCCGCAGCAGCAACTGAACGAGCGTCGACTTGCCCGCACCGGACGGGCCGATCACACCGATCACCTCCCCACCCTTGACCTCGAAGTCGATATCCGAAAGCACCGGACGACCCTCACGATACGCATAGCCCACGCCCTCAAACGCGAGCTTCTCGACCTCCGGAAGCGACTCCGTGCCCTCCACCGGAGCACTCTCCCGATACCGCCGCTCCGCTTCCTGCGTACGCTCAACAAACGGCATCGCCTGAATCAAACCCTGATACGCCGACTGGATGCTCTGCCCTGTTGAGCTAGCTCGCACGAGGATCAACACCACCGCACCCAGCGAGCCGAGATGATGGGCGCCGCTTGCGTTCGCGAGGAACAGGCCACCGACAAGCAGCAGGTACACGAAGCTCTGAGAGACGTTCGAGCCGATTCTTGTGAGCAGCTGGGTCTCGAACAGCAGCTTACGGGCTGTGTCGACTCGCTCGTCGATCTGACGGCGTTGGGCGGCGCCCGCGCCGAACACCTGAGTCTCTTGGGCGATCCGGATTGACTCGGCGATCCCGGTGGCGTAGTTAACCTGCGCCTGGGAGAGAGCGCGCGAACGGCGGACGCCGAGGCCCCGTAGTGGGCGCAGCAGTGCGAACATGCTGAGGCCCAGCGCGAGTACGACGATTGCGGCAAACAGATTTAGCGCAAAAGCGGATGCCAGCAGTACGAAGAAGGTGAGGAAGGATGAGATGAGACCCAGCATGCTCCCCAATCCCCCGGTCGCCTGTGCGATTTGATTTGTCATCAGCTCTTGGATTTGACCCTCGCGCTCCCCGGACTGCAGCTCCCAGGACGCGTGGCTGAAGGCGTCGAATAGTTCTGTGCGCAGGCGAGCCGAGACGGCAGTCATCGTCCGCGATGGCAGGATCGTCAGCGGGATCTGCAGCAGCACCAGGCGGGCGATGGCAATGATGAAAGCGGCAAAGATCAGCGTCTTGGTTGGCGCATGGATGTGCAGCAGCGTCAGTTTCACATGTGTGCTGTCCGGTTTTACAAGCGCTGCTGCAATCTGTGCGATCAGCGCAAGGCTCACGACTTCGGCGATCGCCGAGATGATCGTGAGAACAGCCTGAATGACAATCTGTTTGCGTTGTGTGCCGGTGAGCGTCTTCATCAGCGCCCGCATCGACACTGGTAGGGGGCTCCCGGGCACTTGCCCTTGCGTCTCGCCCCGCGAGGCGGCGCGATGACTGACGCGACGAGATCGGCGGCTCATGTCGCTCCGCGCGCCTGGCCGGCATCCGGAATTCGCAGACCATCATGCAGCCGCACTCGGTGGAGCCCAGCGAACATATAGGTAGCGTCAGCCTCGTTCATCGGCGGTTTGGATCCGTCCAGACCTTGTCGTGTCCATCGTATCGGTTGACTCGAAGTCAGCATGTGAGTAGAGGCCAAGATACCGGCCCTGAGGGCCCCCACGTCGAGCGCTGGGCAAGGCCATCGATCAGCGTCCAGGGCCCGCGGCGGATCGTTCTCGTCAGCAACCGCATTGGCTATCATCACCCTTCCCTAGGTACACCCCATGCTTTACGTCGCCACGGTCCACTACAAGTCAGCGCACTGGATAGAGATCCAAACGAGCTATCTGCGAAAGCACCTCTCGGTTCCATATCAGACATGGTCATCGATCGAGGGCATAGATCGCTCCTACGCTGTGCATTTCGATCGGGTGCTGGAGCAGCGCGGTCCGCACGCCGGCAAGTTGAATCACCTCGCGCTCGAGATCTGCCATGTAGCCGCGGACGATGATCTGATCATGTTCCTCGACGGAGACGCGTTTCCCGTGGCAGACCCGATGCCTGTGGTTGCAGACGGTCTCAAAAGCGCGCCGTTGGTTGCGATCAGGCGGGCTGAGAACCTCGATGAGCCGCAACCGCATCCGAGCTTTTGTGTGACTACGGTCGGCATGTGGCGCAGCCTCCCCGGAGACTGGTCGGTCGGGCCTGTTTGGCCGGCGGTGCGCGGTCGCCGCGTGAGCGACGTCGGTGCCAACCTGCTCCGCAGCCTGGAACTGTCAGGCACCCCGTGGGTTCCGCTGCTGCGGACGAATCGGTCCAGCTTGCACCCGCTGTACTTCGGGGTCTACGGCGACATCATCTATCACCACGGCGCCGGCTTCCGCGACAGCGGGCTAACGCGTGTCGATCGCGATCGGCTGAGGACCCGGGCGGCCGAGCAAAGTACGCGGCATCCGGCGCGAGCACTTCTGAGCGCCGTCGCCGACCGGCTCCGGGGTCGTTCATGGAGCGCCACGATGGCATCTAACATCGAGCAGTCGGGTCTGATCCTCCAAGCCATCCGGGACGGAGATCCGGACTGGTTGACGAAGGTAACCGGTGGCGTCGCCCTGGAGCAGACATCTTGATCGCGCCGGGTGTGTCGCACCCCGATCGCAGTAGCCCGACTGCAGCGGCCGCGATCTCGGCTGACGCGCCGGCGGGCTGCGGCACGTCTTCCAGGCGAGTCCCGGACTTCTTCATCGTGGGGCAGTCCAAGAGCGGGACCACCGCACTGTATGAGATGCTGCGAGGCCACCCCGAGATCTACATGTCAGCGGTCAAGGAGCCGGTGTTCATGGCGAGTGATCTGCACGCGGGGCTGTGGGCGATGGTGAAGAGCAGGCCACGAACGCTCGAGCAGTATCTGAAGCTGTTCACTGACGCGGAGCCGGCGCAGCTTGCCGGCGAGGCGTCATCGGTCTATCTGTGGTCGCACACGGCAGCGGCGAACATCGCGGCCCTGCAGCCTGGGGCGCGCGTGATCGCGATCCTGCGCGAGCCGGCCAGCTTCCTGCGTTCACTGCACCTGCAGATGGTGCAGAACCACATCGAGACGGAGAAGAACTTCAACAAGGCACTCTCGCTCGAGCGCTACAGGCGCCACGGCGAGCGAATCCCGCGCGGCTGCCGCTGGCCGCAGGCGCTGTTGTATTCGGAGCGCGTGCGTTACACGGAGCAGATACAACGCTATCGCGCGGTCATCCCGCAGCAGCAGATGCTGCTGCTCATCTATGACGACTTCCGCCGCGACAACGAGGGCACCGTGCGCACGGTGTTGAACTTCCTCGGAGTCGATGAGCACTTGCAGATTGAGGCGCGCGAGGCTAACCCGACCGTGCGCATACGCTCGCGGCGGCTCGATGACCTGGTACACGCGACGTTGGTCGGACGTGGACCGATCACCAAAGGGGTCAAGGCGGTCACCTCTCCCCGGATGCGCCAACGCGCGGTGCGCATGCGCCGCCATTTCGTCTACGGTGCGCCACGTCCGCCGGACGAGCGACTGATGCTGGATCTTCGGCGGCGCTTCAAGAGCGAGGTCGTGGCGCTGAGCGAGTACCTCGGTCGCGATCTGGTCGGCCTGTGGGGCTATGATCGGATCGACTGACAGGCTCGAGGCACCGCTGGAGTGAGGCGCAGATCTGCGGGCCGGCGGCCGTCCCGGTCTGCGCAAATCGCTGTTTCAGCGCCGTGTATCATCAAGCCGAGGGCCCGCCTTGCTGTATGTAGCCACGATCCACTACAAGTCGCCGCGTTGGGTTGAGATCCAGGCGAGCTACCTACGTAGGCACATCTCGGTGCCGTATCAGACGTGGTCGTCACTCGAGGGCATCGATCCGTCCTACGCCACGCACTTCGATCGCGTGCTCGATCAGCGCGGACCGCATTCGGGCAAGCTGAATCACCTCGCGCTCGAGATCTGCCATGTCGCAGAGGACGATGACCTGATCATGTTCCTCGACGGCGACGCGTTCCCCGTCGCCGACCCGATGCCCGCGTTGCTGGACGGCCTCGAGCGAGCTCCGTTGGTCGCGGTCAGGCGGGCCGAGAACGTCAACGATCCGCAGCCGCACCCGTGCTTCTGTGTGACCACCGTTGGCACCTGGCGCGCGCTCCCCGGCGACTGGTCTCAGGGTTGGGTATGGCCTCCGGTGAATGGTCGGCGTGTGAGTGACGTGGGCGCGAACCTGCTGCGAACGCTCGAGCTGACGGAAACACCGTGGGTGCAGCTGCTGCGGACAAACGGGTCCGACCTGCATCCGTTGTTCTTCGCGATCTACGGGGACATCGTATATCACCATGGGGCCGGCTTCCGCGACGACGCGCTGCCCCGCGTCGATCGCCATTCGCTGAAGGCACGCGCCGCTGAGCAGAGGACGCACCACCCGGCACGGCGACTCGTGAGCGCCGGTATCGAGCGGATTCGCGGCGGTTCGCAGTGGAACGAGGCGATCGCGCGAAACAACGAGCAATCACGCGCGATCTTCGAGGCGATCAGGACCGATGACCCGGATTGGCTGGCGCGGGTGAAAGGCGATGTCGTGGCGGAGGCTGGATCCTGAGCGCCCGCCGCCCGGCTGCGCGACGGTCGGATGCAACGACCGGCGGGGCAACGACCGGCGGGGTATCGATCGACGGCTCGGCTGCCGCACGCGGGTCGCACGCGAGCGTGCCCGACTTCTTCATCGTTGGCCACGCGAAGTGCGGTACCACGGCGCTGTACGAGATGCTCAGGCGCCATCCGCAGGTGTTCATGCCCGATCGCAAGGAGCCGTGGTACTTCGCGTGCGATAACCCAAACCCCCAGACCACAGGTGAGCGATCGATCGCGTTCACAGGCCGAAGGCGTGAAAGTCTGGGTGACTATCTTTCATTGTTTGCCGATGCGCGGGCCGGCCAGCGCGTGGGCGAGGCCTCCTCGTCATATCTATGGTCACGCAGTGCACCCGCGAGCATCGCGGCGATGCGGCCGGACGCGCGTATCGTCGCGATCTTCCGCGAGCCGGCGAGTTTCCTGCGCTCGCTTCATCTGCAGATGCTCTCAACACACACGGAGACCGAGAAGGACTTCCGTACGGCGGTCGAACTCGACGATGCGCGTCGTGAAAGCCGGCACATCCCGAAGACCTCCTACTGGCCACAGGTGCTCATATATTCAGATCGGGTTAGGTACGTCGAGCAGCTGGCCCGATACCGCGCGGTTTTTCCCGCCGATCAAATGCTGGTCCTGATCTACGACGATTTTCGTGCGGACAACCAGGCGACCGTGCGCCGCGTGATGCGCTTCCTGGAGATCGACGACAGCCATCCGATCGAGGTCATCGAGGCGAACCGTACGGTCGGGGTGCGCTCGGTCAGGCTCGACGGCCTCCGGCGCTCGCTGCGTGCCGGGCGCGGACCGGGTTTCAGAGCTCTGCGTGATCTCGGCAAGGCGTTTACCACGCAGCGGGCTCGCGAGCAGCTCTACTACCCGCTCCTGCGTCGTACCGTCTACGCGAAGGCGCCGCCCGCTGACCCGGGCTTCATACTCGAGCTGCGTCGTCGTTTCAAGTCGGAGGTCGTCGCTCTGGGCGGATACCTGGAACGCGACCTGGTGAAGCAGTGGGGCTACGACACGATCGACTGAGTCACCCGCAGGTTGCTGTCGCGCGCCGCGTGCCCGTGGCCGTGGGCTCTTTACGCGCTCAGCGCAGGGCTCTCAACTTTGCCGGCACGCGAGCTCCACATCTCGCGTGCGGACGCATACGCGTCGAGTATCGCGGTGACGTGGCGCTCCGGCGAGAAGCGAGCGTTCACGGCTTCCCTGCCGGCAATTCCCATCGCTCTCTGTCTGTCGGGATCGGCTAGCAGTTGGTTGAGCGCATCCGCGAGATCGTCGACATCTCCCGGCTTCACACACAAGCCGCTGACGCCGTCGTCGAGCCAATCCTCGATTCCGCCGGTCGCGCTGGCGATCACCGGGCGGCCGGCGGCGAGCGCCTCGATCCCCACGAGCCCGAATGGCTCCGGCCACAGCGAGGGAACCACCACTACGGAAGCGTCTGCGAACTCGTGCGCGAGTTGCTCGGAGCTGAGCCAGCCCTTGAACGTCACACGGTCATCCACGTTGGCGCGGCGCGCCAATCTGCGCATCGCCTGCATCTCCCGGCCATCCCCGCAGATGACGAACTCCGCGTCGACCTTCCGTGCCGCGCGAATCAGCACCGCGATCCCCTTGTGGCGCACCATGCGGCCAGCGAACACGACGCGTCGCCGGGTGTCATGACCAGAGCCCTCGACCGCGGCGACCGTCGCCGGGAAAGGAACGATCCGCCGTTCGAGGAGTCCGTTCGCCGCCAGGTGCCGGTCGACCGAGCTGGAGTAGGAGATCACCAGATCGGCGCTCGCGAGAGCGTCGGCCCTGCGTGCGGAGCTCTTGTAACGAGTGGGTAGTGGTTTGAGGTTCGAGGTGTGGGCGCAGCCGCGCGCAACCAGGTTGAACGCGCACCCGGGCCCGTGGGCGCGGGTGCATTCATGGCCGGGGCGAAAGTAGTAAAGGCCGGAGGGGCACGCCGAGTAGACATGGGCGCTGATCACGACGGGGGCGGTTGCACGCAGCGCCTGGACGACGTCGGGCAGATCGACCTGGTGGAGGTGAATCACGTCCGGGGTGAACGAAAGCGCCTCGCCGATCCGCGTTGCCATCGGGGCCTCTGCATGAAACAGGTCGGGGCATCGATACAGGGTTACGCCCGGGACATCCTCGGTGGACTCGATGCGCGCAGCGAGCACGCGCACGTCGAGCCCGTGTTCCGCGAGCACCGTCGCGCTCGTCTGGACATGGGCGGACACACCACCGTCCCTGGTCCAGCGCGGTACCCCCAGGAGCACCGATCGCGGCGCCGTCACCTCAGGCGAGTGGGCGATTGACGCGGACCGATCACTCTCCACCATGCGCCCAGCAACGATAGCCGTTCTGCGGGCGAAGCTGTCCCGTTTGTCCACCCTGGCGTCGGTTGTGCGCTTGATAGAGTCGCCAAACGATGGCTCTTGGTTTGATCGCGGGAGACGACCGCGGAGGCGTCGTGTGACTGCCGAGCGCGCGATCGTGCTCGGGGTGCCACGCTCGGGAACGACATTTCTGATGGCCGTGCTCAACACGCTTGTGACAGCGGAGTGTGTGAGCGGGAACCTGCTGCCCGTCGGTGTGGCTCACCTCGCGGCACAGGATCTACCGACCGACGTGCGTGAAACGCTGGAGCGCAGCTTTCGTGTCGCGCTGACGGACTATCTGAGGACGAGCATCTATCACGCGCGGCTGGCCGCGTTGCGTAAGTGGTGGGACGCCAGCAGGCGGATCTCCACGCTCGAGCCGGCGCTCAGGGGCAGGCGTGTCGAGCAGATCCTGATCTACAAGGAGCCGTTTTTGGCGTTCGCGCCGGCGCTCGCATATGCCGCGCTGCCGGAGTCTCGCCTGGTGTACATATTTCGGGACGGGCGCGACGTCGCCGACTCGCTGGTGCGCACGTATGACGTACTCACCGACGAGAAGCTGCGCAGCCTTGACAGCAACGAGGTTCACATCGGACGTCGGGTCGGCGAGCTCTACGTGCCGTGGTGGGTGAGCGACGGCGAGAGCGAGGCGTTCCTGGAGGCGAGCCCATATCTGCGCGCCGTTTGGATGTGGCGGGAGATGGTCAGGCGCTGCAGTAGCTTCTTCGAGCGTGCGGACGTGGTGGCTTCGGGGCGCGTGCTGCAGGTGCGCTACGAGGATCTGATCGGAGATCCACTCGGGCAGGGGGCGGCGATCGTGCAGCACCTCGACCAGCGGATGACGCCGCGGACGGCCGAGCGGTTGCGCGGCGCGCACTGGCGATCCGTTGGGATTCACGGAGGACGCGAGCAGCAGGAGCTCGCGGAGGCCGAGCGGCTAGCCGGCGCGGAGCTGGTGGCGCTCGGTTATCCGCTGCTTGCGCGTGTCGACGTGCTCGACTCGACGGTCAGTTGAAGCGCCAGCGCAGCTAGGCCATGCGCCGCAGCTAGGAGATGGGCGTGACGTCGACGGCGAACGGTTCGCCGGCGACACCCTGGAGTTCGGGGCTCGCGGGGACGCTGATCCGCAGCAACTCGGGGCCGGCCGTGGAGAACGTGTGGGCGATCGAGTACGTGGAGGTCGATGACACGGTGCCGACCTCGATCAGGTGATAGCCGGGGCCTGAGGGGTTGCGGCGTTCGAGATCGACGGGCTGTCCTTCGTGGCTCGGCAGCAGTGTGCCTGTGAAGCTCAGTTGTCCGCCGGTTGGGACCGTCGTGGCTGGTGGTTCTGCGGTCAACGCGAAGCTGACACCCTCAGAGAAGACCGCGGAGCCGGCGCTGGCGGTCCTCACGCGGTAGCGGGTGTTCTGCAGCGGTGACTCGGTGAAGGAGTATTCGTTGCCGTTGGTCGTCGCCTGTGCCAGCGGCGCGAACGCCTGATCTCCGGTCTGCGCCCACAGCGTGACCGCTTGGCCGACAGCTCCGGCCACGGTCCCGGTGATCGTCACCGATTGGCCGTACGTAAGCGGATTGGCGGAAGCATCGATCGTGATCTGCCTATGCCGGTCACGGGAGAGCTGATAGGAGACGGGCGCCGAGGCGCTGGTCATGCTGAGCCCATGGGAATGCACGACCACACGGATGTTCGCCTGGCCGGGCCGAGAGAACGAGTGAACGATCGAGTACTTGCCTTCGTCATCGACCCGCCCGCCGCCGCCGATCCGATGCCACGCGCCTCTGCGGTATTCGCGCTGCAGGCTGACGGTCGCGCCCGAGTCCGCCGGGCTGACTGTCCCGGTGAATGTCACCGCGCTTCCGTCATCGATGCTGGGATCCGCCGCGTGAGTGCCGCCGCTGGCCGCGTGAGCTCCGCCGATGAACAGCTGCGCGCCGGCGAGCGGCGCGCTGATCGTCACGTGTGGAGCGATCTTGACGGCGATGCGGTCGCTGTGCGCGTCGCCGGCCCGGACATAGAAGATGCTGTTCGTTTCAAGTCCTTCTGGCTTGAACTGGAAGCTCCCGTCTGCTGCCGTGGTCGTGGTGGCGAGGACATTGAAGCCCGGCGTGCGAGCGAGCTTCTGAAACAGGGAGACCGGCTGCTCGGCCACGCTGGCGGCTTCGGTGCAGCTGAGTCTGCCAGTCAGGCTTAGCGGCTCGCCTGCGCTGAGGATTGAGGCCGTCGCCTGGAGCTCGACGCTGCATTCCCCGGCTAGTGCGCCGCGTCGTGCGTGTCTGGCTTCGCGCCTGGCGTGGCGGACGGATCCGCCCGGAGCGGTGGTGGCCGGTGGTTCGGCCGCCGGCGGTTCAGCCGGTGGTTCGGTGGCCGGTGGCTGCGGGGAGGTAGGGAGCTGTTCGCTGATCGCGGATTCGAGATGCGCCCTCCCGTGTGCCGCGGCAACTGCTGGGGACAGACATCCGAGGCCGGCAGTGCAGGCGGCGATCGCAAGAAGCGAGACCCGGCGTGTACGCCAGTGAGAGGGGAGGGGCATGGATGTGATCGCTCCTTGGTCCGGCACCAGGTCGAGGGATCCTGCTTGGTAGGTGAATCGGCATCACCCCCGAGTTCCTTGAGCGGCGCGACCGCTGCGCGACTCGGTTTCCCTCAGGACGCACTCGTAGACCTGCTCGAGCTGCTGGGCCACGATGTCCGGGTGGTACTGCGCGACGGCACTCACACCGGCGCTGCCGAGACGCTCGCGTTCGCCGGGATCGTCACGCAGAGCTCGCATCGCCGCCGCGAGCGAGTTCGCGTTGCGGCTTGCGAACAGGCGGCCCGTCTGGCCGTCGGAGATCACGGTAGCCGGGCCGCCCTCGTCGGCTGCGAGCACGGCCACGCCGGCTGCCATGCCCTCGAGCACGACCGTGCCGAACGGCTCGGGGATCACGGACGCGTGGACAAGCACATCGAAGGACGCCAGCTCTGGCCACACGTCCTCGCGAAAGCCGCGAAACTCGACGCGCTCGGATACTCCCAGGCTCACCGCCAGCGCGTGCAGCTCTCGCTCGTAGTGCTGCTCGCCGAACATCGCAGCCCCGACGATGATCGCCCGCTCGTCCCCGCTCGGGAAGGCCGACGCGAACGCACGCAGGAACAGATCCTGTCCCTTCCATGGAGCGATCCGTCCGAGCATGCCGAACCTCGTGCTTCCCGCGCTTGGCGTGCGCGCGAGGCGGCTGACCTCGACGGATGCCGGGATCACCCAACTCAGCCCCCGGTCGGCGGCTGGGAGCGTCTCGAGCGTCGCCGTCGAGTTGGCGACCACGCCGTCGGCAAGGTGTCGAATCAGGCTGCGCACGAGACGCACGGCCGGTGCCGGGATGTAGTCATCGGCGATCCGGTCGCGCACGTGCCACACGAGCGGAATGCCGGCGGCCTTCGCCGCGAGGCTGCCGTACACGCCGGCCTTGAGCGAGTTCGTGTGGACGAGATCGGGGCGCAGCGTGCGCAGGCGCCATGCGAGCCTGGCGATGTAGGTGAGCGTGTGCAGCGCGGTCGTCGGGGCGGTGGCGCCAAAGCGCACCGTGTCGCGGCGCACGTCGCGCGCGGAAGCCGCGATCGGCAGGACCTCCACGGAGACACCGGCTAGCTGCAGGCGGTCGGCGAGCGGCCCGTCCTCACCGAGGATCACGTGTGGCTCGACGTTCTGAAATCGGGTCAGCAGGCGCATCAGGGCGATCTCACCGCCCGACAGGCGCGCGACGTGATCGACGTACACGACCCGCAGCCGCTGCGCGCGGGTACCGGTGAGCAGGCGGCGGTGGAGAGCGCGGTGGCGCTCGGCGAGCAGCGGCCAGGAGAAGCCCTCGGCGAAGCTGCGCGTGGCGCCCCGCGACGGGAGCTCACCCGCGGCCGCAGCTGCGATGCGGGTGCCGAGCGCGGTGGCGTCCCCCGGCGCGACGACCAGCGAGCGATCGAGCGGACGCGTCACCTCCGCGAGGCCGCCGACGTCGCTGACGATACTCGGGGTGCCGCATGCAGCCGCCTCGAGTACGACCAGCCCGAAGCCCTCGAGCGCGACGCTGGGCACGATGGCTACGTCGGCGGCTCGATACGCATCGACCAGGCCCTCCTCGGACAGGCGGCCGAGGACGCGCACACGGCCCAGCAGCGGGGGCTGCGCTGCGCGTCGCGCGAACCCGTCGCGCAGCGGTCCGTCACCGACGAGCAGCAGCAGCGAGCCGTCGGGTAGCTCCTGCGCGATCTGCTCCCAGGCATCCAGCAGGACGTCGATGCCCATGCGCGGGACGAGACGTCGCACGCATACGGCGACGAACGCGTCATCGTGTATGTCCAGACGCTCACGTGCCAGCCGTCCGTCACCCGGCGTGAACGCATCGAGCGCCACGCCTCCAGGCCACACGTGCACCTCCCAGGGGCGGACTCGATACTGCTCGACGAGCACGCGCCGAAACGCCGAGGACAGCACGACGTGGGCGTTTGCCCGACGCAGCACGAGCCGCTCGAGCGCCGCGCGCAGAACGTAGCGTGCGCGCGAGGGATCGCCCGCAGCAACGTTCTCAGACGCCCATGGACCGTGGAAGTGAAACACGATCGGACGGCCTCGCACGCTGCCGGAGAGGATCGGTGCTGCGGCATACAGAGCGAAGTGGGCGTCGAGGATCTCGGCGTCGGCGAGGGCGCGTCGGGTGTGTATCCAGAAGTCCAGCAGGCGACGCGGGAGCGCGGTTTCTGGCCCATCCACGACGTCGATCGAGGCGGGCGCGTCGTCGGTCGGTCCGACGACCACGCCGTCGGCCTCCGTCAGCTGCTCGAACAGTGAGCGGTAGTAGCGGTTGAGGCCGCCGAGCGTCGTCGGGAACCAGCCCATCCCGAGCATCAACACGCGTGGGTGGCGATCCGATGCCTGCGCCGGACCTCCGGTGGATTGCCGCGTCTGTTGGCTCATGGTCGTTGGCGAAGCGTGGCGCGATTGCCGTTGAGGCCGAGTCACCCTCGGGGGGCTCGCACCGTAGCAACGCACCGGCGGCCGGGTACTCGATGCTGATCATCGCCCGATCTTGAAATCTTGCTGTACGCAACGTAATGTTCACACGACTCAAGTCGCAAGTGCCAGACTTCCAGGCCGTCTAGAGCACACGGCTAACACCTGAATCAGCCAAGCACGGATGCAAGCCACCTACCAGCTCTCTCATCTGCGGACGCTCGAGGCTGAGGCGATCCACGTCCTGCGTGAGGTCGTCGCCGAGTTCGAGCGACCCGTGCTGCTGTTCAGCGGCGGTAAGGACTCGATCGTCCTGTTGCGGCTCGCCGAGAAGGCGTTTCGCCCGGCGCCGCTGCCGTTCCCGGTGATGCACGTCGACACCGGGCACAACTTCCCCGAGGCGGTCGAGTTCCGCGACCGCCGCACCGCGGAACTGGGTGCGCGGCTGATCGTCGCGTCGGTCGAGGATTCGATCCGCGAAGGACGGGTCGTCGAGCAGGCCGGCCCGCGCGCGTCGCGCAACGGCCTGCAGACGGTGACGCTGCTGGACGCGATCGCCGAGCACGGATTCGACGCGGCGTTCGGCGGTGCGCGTCGCGACGAGGAGCGTGCACGCGCCAAGGAGCGGATCCTTTCCTTTCGCGACGAGTTCGGCCAGTGGGAGCCCCAAAAACAGCGGCCGGAGCTATGGAGCCTCTACAATGGGCGCATCCGTAAAGGGGAGCACGCGCGGGTATTTCCGATCTCCAACTGGACCGAGCTCGACGTCTGGCAGTACATAGCCGAGGAGGAGTTGGAGGTGCCTTCTATCTATTTCGCTCACACCCGCGAGGTGTTCAGCCGTGACGGGATGTTGTACGCGGTCAGCCCGTTCGTGGAGCTGATGGAGGGCGAGCAGCCGTTCATGGCCAGCGTGCGCTACCGGACAGTCGGCGACATGAGCTGCACCGGCGCAGTCGAGTCGGATGCCGCGACGCTCGCGGCGGTGGTCGCCGAGATCGCCGCCACCGACGTGACCGAGCGTGGCCAGACGCGCGCCGATGACCGGGTCACCGAGGCGGCGATGGAGGATCGCAAGCGGCAGGGATACTTCTGATGCGCACCCCCGGCAACACAACCGAGGCTGCGGCCAACGGTGACGGGAATGCCGCTGGGAATGCCGCCGCCGAGCGCTCGGCGGCGGCGCTCGTGGGGGACGGTGCCGCGGACGCGTTTCGGCGGCTGACTGAGCGGCCTGCTGACCTGCTGCGCTTCGCGACCGCTGGATCAGTCGATGACGGCAAGAGCACGCTGATCGGCCGACTGCTCTATGACTCCAAGCAGGTCCTGGCCGACCAGCTGCTGCACGTCGAGGAGACGAGCCAGCGGATGGGCCACGAGTTCGTCGACCTGTCGCTGCTGACCGACGGCCTGCGCGCCGAGCGTGAGCAGGGCATCACGATCGATGTCGCCTACCGCTACTTCGCCACAGCCCAGCGCAGGTTTATCATCGCTGATACTCCCGGGCACGAGCAGTACACGCGAAACATGGTCACGGGCGCCTCCACCGCTGATCTGGCAATCGTGCTCGTCGACGCGCGCAAGGGCATCGTCGCCCAGTCCAAGCGGCATGCGTTCATCAGCTCGCTGCTGGGCATTCCCCACGTTGTCGTGTGCGTCAACAAGATGGACCTCGTGGACTACGACGAGGGCGTGTTCGATCAGATCGTCGAGGCGTTCGACACGTTCGCAGCTCGCCTGGAGCTGCCCGACGTTACGTTCATCCCGATCTCCGCGCTGCTCGGCGACAACGTCGTCGATCGCTCCGAGGCGATGCCCTGGTATCAGGGTCCACCGCTGCTGTACCACCTAGAGCACGTCCACATCGTGTCCGACCGCAACCTGATCGACGTCCGTTTCCCGGTGCAGTGGGTGATCCGGCCGCCGTCGAACAGCGTGGCCGACTACCGCGCCTATGCGGGCCAGCTTGCCGGCGGGATCATCCGCGAGGGCGACGAGGTAGTTGTCCTGCCGGGTGCTCATCGCACGACGGTCGCCGGTATCGACACCTTCGAGGGCCCGGTGACCGAGGCGTTCCCGCCGATGTCCGTCGCGCTGCGGCTGGCGGACGACATCGACGTCTCACGGGGGAGCATGATCGTGCGCACCCAGAACCAGCCGACGGTGTCCGGGCGCTTCGAGTGTCTGATGTGCTGGATGTCCGAGGAGCCGCTGAGCCCGCGCCGTCGCTACCTGATCAAGCACACGACTCGTACCGCCGCGGTCGGCACGATCGACGTTCGCTACCGGATCGACGTGGAGACCTTGCGCCGTGACGAGAGCGCGACCACGCTCGAGCTCAACGACCTCGCTCGCGTGCACCTGGAGCTGAGCGCGCCGCTGGTGTTCGACTCCTACAGGCGCAACCGCGTCACCGGGAGCGTGATCGTGATCGACGAGGCGACCAACGACACTGTCGCCGCGGGCGTGATCCTCGATACCGAGGTCGAGGGCGCGGCCGAGCTCGAGAAGAGCGAGCGCAGTCCGAACGTGCGCTGGCAGGGAACGCGGATGACCCGCGAGCGGCGCTGGCAGTCGCTTGGGCACGCCGGTGCGACGCTGTGGTTCACCGGGCTTCCCGGGGCCGGCAAGTCGACGGTCGCCGCGGGTGTGGAGGAGCGACTGCTCGAAGTCGGTCAGCCGGCGTTCCTGCTCGACGGTGACAACCTGCGTCACGGACTCAACGGAGACCTCGGATTCGACGAGGGAGCGCGCAGCGAGAACGTGCGGCGTACCGCGCACGTGGCGAGGCTGCTGGCGGAGTCGGGCACCGTCGCCTTGGTCAGTCTCGTCAGTCCCTACGCCGCGGACCGCGAGACGGCGGCGTCGCTACACGGGGCCGACAACCTGACGTTCCTCGAGATCTTCGTCGACGCTCCGCTGGAGCTTTGCGAGCAGCGTGACCCGAAGGGTCTGTACGCGCGTGCGCGGGCGGGGGAGCTCGCGGGTCTCACGGGCGTGGGAGCGCCATACGAGGCTCCCGCCGATCCCGACCTTGTGCTGGGCAGCCGCGAGGAAACCGTCGAGCAAGAGGTCGACCGCGTGATGGAGCTGCTGATCGCCCGAGGGCTGATCTCGACCGCGGACTGATCCCAGTCTCGCGCCTTGGCTCGCGCGTGCCCCAGAGCCCCGGAGCGCCAGAGCCCCCGGAGCGGAGGAACGTGAGGCGCTCGCTGTGCCTACTTCTTCTTCTTGCTCTTCTTCTTGCCCTTTTTCGGGTTCGGTGCCGCGTGGATCAGCACGCTCGAGCTGTGGCCCGAGACAACGGCGCCCGGGGGGATCTGGACGAACGCACGGTAGTGGCCGGTCGTGCTCACATTCGCGACGACGCTGAACCTCGAGATTGCTTTGGTGCCCCGCTTGGCGACCGTGCTGAACTTCATTGTGACGAAGTTCGGCCCCTTTTCGGGCTTCCCTGACCTTCCGCCCTTCCCGTTGTTGCCGCCCTTCCCTGTCTTTTCAGGCCTGATCGGCTTTTCAGCTTTGGGGCCAGCGTTTTGTTCGTTCTTCGGTGGCTTTTCGAGCTGGAAGAAGACGTGCGCCCCCACGGCAGCGGGCGACACTGTCCCATACAGGCGCACGAGACCTTTTCGAGCGCTCGAGCGAACTTTGAGCGCGACGCGCACTGAGACCGTCTCGGGAACCACCGCGCTGTACAGCGCGGGGGCACCGACACGGCTGACGCGGAACTTTGTGCTCGTCGTCAGGCTGGGCACGCGGAATGCAAAAACCCCCCCGGCGCCGGTCGATATCGGAGCGCCGACGTTCGTGTACGGGGCGCTGTACGGGTAGGGAGTTGCCTGCAGGACGATCTGACGGTTGACGTTGCCGGGACCGGTCAGTGTGCCTTTGAGCATGAACGCGGTTCCCAAAGGCGTCGGCTGGAAGAGCTTGGGAAGCGTGAATCCAGGTTTGGTCGCTTTTGTGGGGCTGACGGTACGGTCGTGTCCTATCGTCATGCCGTCGGCGTTGGTCGCCACCAGGCGGTAGTGGTTGCCCAAAAGGATGCCGACGACTGTCTTGCTCACCTTGACGGGTGCTGTCCCCGCGGGGAGGCTGGCGGGGGTCGTCTGCGAGCCATAGGCGCTGGTCGGGCCGTACTGGAAGTAGTACGTCGTGGCGAGTGTGCGCGGATTGACCGTACCCGAGAGCACGGCTGAGGTGGCGGTCTGGTGGCTGGCGCCGCCGGTGCTCACGAGCGGCTTCCCTGGGGTTGCACCCTTGGACGTCCCGGTCGCGGCCTGCGAAGCGACCGGCACTGCCAGCGCGATCGCCAGCGCCAGTAGTTGCAACGCCGTTGTGCGGTTGATCTTGAGACTTGTCATTCCGTGTCTCTCTCCGTTTCTCGCCGTTGCTCCGGGCTATCTGCCCGCTTCTTCGGCCGCGCGCTCACATCCCGTGTCTATGGGCACATCCTTGCAAACACGTTCGACGCCGGTTCGATGCGGTGCGTAAGTCGATCTGGATCAGGGATGCGGATAAATCTGATATGTTTGATGAGGAATTGCCAACGGACATCTGGAGTTCCCCATGATCCTCCTGCTCGCAGTCGCCATCTGGATACTCGTTCTCGTGCTGGTCACGGGGCTGTGCGGCGCGGCACGCGCGGGTGAAGTTGTGCAGCAGACGGCGCACACGCCGGCTGTGGCCGGTTGGGAGTCGTCGCAGGCCCAGGCCTGGAGGCAGGGGGAACGCCTCGCGATCTCCGCTCGCGCGCATGCGGGCGCCTCGGATGCTGCTGTGGAGCCCGACGCTCCCAGTCTGCACAGCCGTGGCGTGGCCGCGTAGCGCTCCCGCGCGCTCGGGGTTGTCTGCCGACCGGCAAGCGTCGGCCACGGTCCCTTCACAAAATCGTCACGCCGGGCCGGGCCGGTGGCTCGACCATGTCCTGGAAGCACGGAGAGCTTGCAGTCATGCGCCCGGTGTCGCTCCTTCGTCGCCCGCGGCACAAACACGAAGGTAGTCATCCTGTCCACCGAATCGATCGCCAGCCCACCACCGCTTGATACGGGCGCGGCCGCGCAATGCGCGAGCTGCGGCACAGCGCTGGCTGCCGACCAGCGCTACTGCCTGGAGTGCGGCGAGCGTCGGCTGCCGATGAGTAGCGTCCTCGCCGCTGGGATACCCGCCGGCACAGGCGCGAGCGCAGCGGCGCCGGTCGCGCCCCCCGCCGGGTCCTACCCGCCGAAGACATCGTCTGCCGACGGCGCTGGGCAGCGCAACAACGCGCTGACCGTGATCGCGGGCATCGGCGTGCTACTGCTGGCGATGGGCGTTGGGGTCCTGATCGGCCGCTCGGGCTCCTCGGGACAGAGCAACGTGCCGGCGCAGGTAATCAGCGTGGCCTCCACTCCCTCCGCGACTGCCGCCACGACCCCCACGGCCGAAGCGTCGTTCAGCGGCGACTGGCCGTCGGGGACCAGCGGCTACACGGTGCAGCTTCAGACACTAACCGAGGCCGCGACCACGGTGGCCACGGTCGAAGCGGCCAAGTCGGCCGCCAGCGCCAAGGGGGCCAAGGCGGTTGGCGCATTGAAGGCCGAAGAATTCGCCAGCCTCACCGGCGGCGGGTACGTGATCTACGCCGGTGTAGATCACAGGCGTGCGGAAGCCGAGGCGGCGCTTTCCGGGCTGAAGAAGAGCTTCCCTGCAGCCAAGGTGATCGTGGTCTCCAACAAGGGGTCGGGCGGATCAGCGGGTGTGGTTGCCGGCTCGAGCGGCGGCGGGGCCGGCTCGAGCGAGAGCCATCCGGCGCCGTCATCGGTGCTGAAAAGCCTCGGATCGGCCAAAGGCAAGAGCTACGAGGAAAAATCCAAGGCACTCCCCGACGTCGTGGAAACAGGCTAGGCGCGTGGGGATTCTCAGCAACCCGACGCCCGCAGACGGACCCTCGCCCCACGCCGCGCCGGCGATCGCGGCTGGCCCGCCCGGGTCCGTCCCTGGCGTTGCGGCTCTCGCATCTCCCGGAACGCCCGTGCAACCGCCGGCCGACGGTCGCTCCGAACTGCAGCGCCGTCGCGATCGGCTTGCCGAACAGGTGACCGAGCTGCATTGGGATCTCGGCGGGCTCACGTACGAGATGGCGATCCGCGATCACTTCCGCCTCGATGTGCTCGTGCGCCGTGCAGCTGCGCTGCAGGATTGCGACGCCGAGCTGGCGGAGGTCGAGCGTCTGCTGCGCATGGAGCAGGGTGGCGTCGCGGGGTCGTGCCCCAGCTGTGCGGCGCCGCACAGCCGCGGTGCGGTCTACTGCTGGCAGTGTGGAGCTACGTTGATGGAGCGGATTCCCGCCGAGGACGGCGGTGAGTCGACGTCGACCGCCTTGGCTGGGGCGGACACGCTGATCGGGAACGCCGGCAGCCTACAGGCAGCATCAAGCTCGGACGGGTAGGGGGCGACGGCGATCGGGGCGGGGCGCTCTCAGATGTGCGTGGAGTGCGGCTGCGAACTGGCGCGCGACCAGCGCTACTGCCTTGCATGCGGGGCGCGCGTCGGCGAACGCAGCCCACAGCTGGAGGGGCTACTGCGGCGTGCCGGGAACCGGTTGCCCGCGGACGCGGTCTCCGACGGCACCGTGGCACCATCAGCGTTAGCGCCAGTCGCCAGGCCCCCTACTTCCGGCCGGATGCTGCTCTCGCCGAAGTTCTCGGCATTGCTGGTCGCTGTGTTCCTCGGCTTCGGCGTGCTCCTGGGCGCAGCCGCCGGTCCGCGTGTCGGCACGACACTCGCGTCCGCCCGCTCGCACCTCAGGGTCGTGGTTCCGAGCGCGGAGAACCCGGCTGCCCCTGCCGCGAGCTCGCCTGAACTACCGGCGAGCTCGAGCGAAGAACCGCCGGCGTCCGAACCCGAACCGACCCCCACCCAGACCCCCAGCCCGGCACCGGCATCCACCGACGTGAGCGGCACGACCCCGGCTGCCCGGACCTCTGCGCCGGCGGGCGAATCCGACGGCTCGCACAACCAGTCCCCCAAAGCCTCGGCGCCTGCGTCGAAGCTGCCGCCCGTCAAGCACGTGTTCGCGATCGTCCTTTCCGAGGAGCCGTACGCGGCCGTGTTCGGGCCATCCTCATCGGCGCCGTACCTGGCGGGGGCGCTCGAGCACAAGGGCGAGCTGCTCGTCCGCTACGACGCGGTCGCTCACGAGGAGCTCGCGAACGAGGTCGCGCTGCTCAGCGGCCAGGGCCCGACGCCGCAGACGGCGGCGAACTGCCCGACCTACGCCAGCATCGAGCCCACGAGCATAGGCGCTGATGAACAGGTGCTCGGCAGCGGCTGCGTGTACCCGTCTTCCACGCAGACGCTCGCCGGCGAGTTGGCCGCCAAGCACCTGACGTGGCGAGCCTACGTGCAGGGCATCGACGAACCTGGCACGCAGGCCGGGGCGTGCGCGCACCCAAGCCTCGGGCAGGCGGACCCCACCGCCGAACAGACCTCGAGCGTCGGGCAGTACGCGACTTTCCGCAACCCGTTCGTGTACTTCCAGTCGATCACAGCCTCGCCGGCGTGCGCGACCGACGACGTCGGGCTGGCACAGCTGAAGGGCGACCTGGCGCGGCCGAAGGGTACGCCTAGCTTCTCCTGGATCGTGCCGGATCGCTGCCACGACGCGAACCCGACACCGTGCACCGCCGGCGCCCCAGCCGGACCGGCGGCAGCCGACGCGTTCCTAAAGACGGTCGTGCCCGAGATCACCGGCTCGAAGGCGTTCAAGGAAAACGGTCTGCTCGTGATCACCGTCGACGAGGCGCCGTCGACAGGCGAGTTCGCCGACTCGAGCTCCTGCTGCGGGCAGCCGCTATACCCGAACGCGCCGTCGAGGACACCCGCGGGCGCGCCGCGCGGCGGCGGGACGGTCGGAGCGCTGCTGCTTTCCCCGTTCGTCAAGGGCGGGACGACCAACGAGGAACCGTTCAACCACTTCTCGCTGCTGCGCACGATCGAGGACCTGTTCGGCCTCAAGCATCTCGGCTATACCGGTCTTTCCGCGGTCAAGCCATTCGAACCGGCGATGTTCACGACCGGCAAGGGCTGAGCCGCCGGTTCGACCTTGGCCCGGCCGATCCCGGCAAGTTCACCGTAGGTGATTGCGGTGCGGCGCTCGCCTGAGCGGCCGAGCACCCACTCGAGCGCCATCATGTGGCGCGGGTCCTGCAGGTCTGCCGGGTGAACGTCCAGGCGCAGCGTGCTGGTCGGCAGCAGCGCGCCTGCCCGCAGGAACGCCGGTGACAGCGTGCGGCTGAACGGGCCCGCCGAGGCGAGGCTCCATGCGGGCGCCAGCCTGCCGAAGTCAGGCTCCGACGCTCTCGCGCCGCGCGGCTGTGGCGCGTCCGCACCCTCCCAGCCGCTCCCGTCGGGCCTCAACGGCTGACCGTGGACGCGCAGTAGCCCGGCCCACCAGCGAAAGCGCATGCTCAGCGTGTGACGCAGCGCAGGCGTGTAGGCATACGCCGGTGCGACGAAGCCGTCCGGCTCGATGCCCGCGAGCTTCAACAATCGCCAGCCGGCGTGGACCGCGCGACGTGTCTCCTCGATGTCGAGCCCGACGAACTCGCCGCGCCGCTGGCCGTAGCCACGACCGAGCAGCCGACCCGAGGAGCTCGAGGCGCCCGGGCGCACGAGCTGAAAGCCGTGCTGGGCGATTGAGTCGCCTGCGCGACGACATTCGTCGAGCCATTCGATCATCGCCGGAGAGCGCTCACCGATTGGATGCAGGTCGCGCGCAGGGATCACCAGCAGCGTCACGCGATCGACGCCATGATCCTCGAGCCAGTCGCGGATCACCGCGCAGCGCTCGAACGTCGCGGGCTCGATCCCGTGTAGCGCGACGGCGATCGTCTTGCGGTGGGGTGGGGATGAGCGAGTGGGCATCGAGTCTCAAAGCGGCGTGTCAGGCAGCGCGGCCGCTCGCTCCCGTCGATAGGCGCGAGCCATCGTCGTCGGCCGTCCGGAGATCGCTGAGCGCATGGTTGTAGCCGTCGGCCAGGCGCTGCAGCGTGCCCTCCCATGTGCGCCGCCGCACCGTGCCGAGGGCAGAGCGAGCGAGGCGCTCGCGCAGCAGCGGCGAGCCGGCGAGCTCGAGAACGGCTCGCGCGAGCGACTGGGGGTTGGGCTCGCACAGGAGCCCCGTGACGCGATCCTCGATCAGCGAGCACGGACCGCCGCGTGCGACGGCGATCGCCGGCAGCCCGCTAGCCTGCGCCTCCAGGATCACCTGGCCGAAGGTGTCGGTGGCGCTCGGGAACAGGAAGATGTCGGCGTTGGCGTATACGTGAGCCAACTCCTGGCCCTCGAGCCAGCCGAGGAACGCGGCGCCGTCGCCGAGGCGCTTGCGCAGGTACTCCTGCTCCGGCCCGCCCCCTGCGAGCACCAGCCGCAGCGCCGGCTCGCTCATGCGCGCCAGTAGGAACGCGTCGGCGAGCAGCTCTGCGCCCTTCTCGCGCGTTATTCGCCCGGAGTACAGGACGTCGACGGTGTCGCGCGAGCTGGCGGCATCGCGCAGCGCGGGATCGAAGCGCGCGGTGTCCACGCCGCGATCCCAGCGCAACACGCGCTCGGATGGCACGCCGAGCGCAGCCAGCGCGCCGTCGGAGGCGGGGCTGGGGGAGAGGATCACCTCACACGCGCCGTAGAAGGCGCCGAGCGCCATTGCCACCGTGTCCGCGAGTTGCGGCTCGCCTGAGCGCAGCCCCGCGTATGCGGACAGCTCCGTGTGGTAGCTGCCGAGCAGCGGCAGGTTCAACGCGCGCGCGACGAGTGCGCCGGCGACGCCAACAGGCCCCGGCGAGCAGACGTGGATCGCGTCGTAGCCTCGGCCGCCCGATCCGGCGAGCGTCTGTACGACGCTCGGGAGGCTGGGAACCCCGATCCGCAGCCCAGGGTAGAAGGGCACGTCGATCTCGATCACGGTCGGCAGGCGCCGATCGACCTCAGCGTCTGTGCCGAGTACCTCGATCTCGAAGCCGGGAACGCCGCGCAGGCGAATCTCCTCGATCGTGCGCGTAACCCCGTGCGTGGAGCCGATACCGTCGGCGAGGATTGCCACGCGCGGACGCTCGCCGTCGCCGTTGAGCATGCGCAGGCCCGCGCGCCGATCCGCTGCGCGCGCTGGCGCGAACGGGATCGCCGCCAGCTTCGTCTGCTCGCTCGCCAGGAACGCGCTCGCGGGCGCGTACGGGACTACGGCGATGCACGCCTCGAACAGGCCGCCGGCTGCAACCAGGGCTCCGTCCCGGCTCGTGGCGGCGACCACAGCGGCCTCCACCGCGGCGCGCAGCTTGCGCTCGTGCACGCGACACGCGCGTCGGTAGAGGTCGCCGTGGCTGAAGTCCTCGTCTTGCATATATGCGATCAGGCCGTGCTGGCCTGCCTGTCCTCCTTGATGGAGGGTGCCCGTCAGGGTGTCGAGATGCTCGAGCTCCACGACCTCCAGCCATGCCCGCAGCAGGCAGCGTGCGTCCTCGGGGTTCAGATCGCTCCCCACAGCGCCATGGCGAAGGTCGCCCTCGCGCAGCAAGCGTCGCGCCATCGTCAGCACCCGCAGCGGATCGGGCCGCTGCGGCGGTGCGGTCGGATTGGCGCTTCCGCTTCCGAGCGAGCGCGCGGCTAGCGCGATCGCCGCGTGCGCCCACTTCGCGGCGCTTCCCTGGGCACCGCGGGCGAGGACCTCGCCTGCGCGCACACGTGCGAGGAACTCCGCGGTAGTCCGCGCGTGCGGGACTTCGCTGTAGGTGCGCCCGATATCGACGCCGGCGTGGTCGTCGCTGCCGCCGATGCCGATCCCGTCGCGCGTGGCGATGTAGGTGGCCGCCGGTCCGTTGAGCTCGCGGGCGCGAGCGCCGTTGCGGACCTCCCACACGCCGAACAGCTCGGCCAGGCGGCGGCGGTGGCGCGCGCTCAGCGGCGCGGCGACCGTGTAGTAGGGGTGCGCAAGCGCGCAAGTGATCTCCCGCTCGTCCATGTACGCCGCGCACAGCTCGACGTCGCCACGGTTGGCCTGCAGCCATTCGTGATCCTCGCCGGTGATGCCGTAGCAGAGCACATGCACGGCCTGGGGCTCGCCGCGAAAGCTCGCGGTGAGCTCCTCGGAGATGAACACGTCGGGACGATCGGCGATCTGCAGAACCCCGGCGATCGTGTCGTGATCGGTGATCGTGACGAAGTCCATCCCCCGTCGCTTGGCCAGCTCGTAAACCTCCTGCGGTGGCGTCGCGCACTCCGGTAGGCCGAGCGCTCGCTGCACCCCCAGCTTGGAGTACTGCGACGCGGTCGAGTGGCAGTGCATGTCCGCCGTGCTGCCCGCCGCCCGAGCCGGCGATGGCGCTCGGTCACGCGATGTCGTTTCCGGGTCGGCCATATCAGACAGATTTCCTCGCAAACAGCGGTCTTTTGTGACCAAGCGGCAACGATGGTGTGAAGTGGCCGTGAACTGTGGGTTCATCGCCCGCCCACGACAGGGCCTCCCGTATGGTTGCGCTCGCGGCCAGCGATAGCCATAGTATCTACGGCGTATATACGTTTGCTATCGCGGAGCGTAGAACAGACCACACCACATCCCCGCCCCTGGGAGCCTGCAACGAACAGCCGCTCCCAAATCACCCCAGATGACAGGACTGAAGGCCGTCATCTGATGTCAGCGCCGCGCCTCTGCACGGCGCAACCCACATCAACCCTCTAGATCCTCGACGATCCGTAAGCTGTCCGGCGTGCACGACCCGATCTCCTACTTTCAGGCGGTGATCCTCGGGATCACCCAGGGGATCGCGGAGCCGTTTCCGATCTCCAGCCTCGGCCACGGCGTCGTGCTACCACGTCTGGCCGGCTGGAACATCCACCAGAACGACAAGTTCTTCCTGACGTTCCTCGTCGCCACGCATCTTGGCACGGCGCTCGTGCTGCTCGGCTTCTTCTTCAGCGACTGGGTACGGATCGTCAAGGGGCTGTGGCGCTCGCTCGCGATTCGCGAGATTCGCGACGACGACGTCGACGCCCGCCTCGGCTGGCTGCTGGTCGCCGCGACGATCCCCGTCGGGGTGGTCGGCCTGCTGCTGGAGCAGTCGCTGCGCAAACTGTTCGCCTCGGCCCAGATCGCCGCTGTCTTTTTGATCGTCAACGGGATCGCGCTGCTTGTGTTCGAGCGACTACGACAGCGCCCCCCGCAGCCGGGCGATGGTCTCGGCGACGGCGACGCGCGTATCGCCAAGCTCAGCTGGCGCCAGGCGATCGGCGTCGGCCTCTCGCAGGTGGCCGCGCTGATACCGGGCATCTCCCGGTCGGGGTTCTCGATGGGCGGCGGGCTGCTGGTGGGGCTCTCCAACGAGGACGCGGCGCGCTTCAGCTTCCTGCTGGCGACCCCTGTGATCCTCGCGGCGGCGGCGCTGAAGTTGCCCGAGCTGCTCGGCTCCGAGGGCAACGGCGTGCGCGGCCCCGCTTTGGTCGCGGGCGTGTGCGCCGCGGTGACCACCTTCTTCGCGGTCAAGTTCCTGCTCCGCTACTTCCAAACGAGCCGCCTTACGCCGTTTGGGATCTACTGCATCGCACTCGGCACGATCTGCACACTCGTGTTCGCCTTCGGCGGCTAAGCGGGCTGAGCGCTAAGCCGCCGGCTCAGTCCTGGGCCCGGTCTGAAACCAGGCGAACGCGAAGCACGCCAGCGCCACGATCAGCGCGGCTATCCCGTGCTTGGTGTGATGATGGTCAGCTTCGGCGCTTGTCGCCGAGGCGTGCCCAGGGAAGAACGAGGGTAGTGAGTGAGCGGGCGCGACGAAGTACACCACTGCCACCGCGAGCAGCAGCACACCGAGGATTACTGCCGGAAGGACCAGCTTGCGGTGCGAGTTCATCACGCGAGATCCTAGAGCACGATCTCACCCAAGCACGCCCCGGGCGGGCGGCTGTCGCCATCATGATGAGCGATGCCCATGCCGAGAACCCCGCCGAAGATGTTTGAGACCCGCAGCCAGGCCTGGCAGGAGGTCGGACTGCTGCGCCACATAAGCCCGCGGACCGTCAAGCGTGCGCGTGTGCGGGCATTGCTGCTCGTGCCCGTGTTCCTGGCGATCGTCGTCGTCTACGACAACCGCCTCAGCCTGTTCGGGACGACCACGCCCGGGAGTCACGGCCACCCGAGCACGACCTCGCTGCAAGGTCTCGAAACACCGGTGACGGTGATCACGGTGCTCGCGCTGATGATCCTCGGCTGGGCGATCGCACGAGACTTCGGTCGCGGCCTTGGCCCGGCGCTGTTCAGGCGCCTCGATCCCGCGACAGCGGGCACGGTCGGCTTCCTGATCCGCCTCACCACAGTTGTGCTCGCGCTGTTCGTCGCGCTCAGCGTTGCCGGGGTCAAGGCGCAGACGCTCGCGCTGGGGGGCGCGTTTACCGCCGTGATCTTCGGCCTCGCCGCACAGCAGACGCTCGGGAACCTGATCGCGGGGACCGTTCTGCTCAGCGCCCGACCGTTCCGCGTCGGCGAGCGCGTGCGCCTGCAGGGCGGGCCGCTCGCCGGACAGATCGAGGGAACCGTCAGCTCGCTGGGCCTCTTGTACACGACGTTCTCCACGGGCGATGACTCGATCATGGTGCCCAACAGCGTGGTCCTGAACGTCGCCGTGCTGCCCCTGCGGGAGCCCGAGGCGGTCAACCTCAGAGCACGACTGCGCGCCGGCATGACCCCGAGCGACCTCCAGGAGATCCTTGAGAAGTCATTGCAGACACCGTTGCGTGACGCGCCTCGCATCACGCTGGAGGAGCTCGACGGCGACGAGGTAGTAGTACGGATCGCCGCCACGCCGCGCGTCGCCGCCGAAGGTCGTCACCTGGCGAGCGAGCTGCTGGGCATCGTCTCGCGCGAGACGCGCTCCGGCGCCGAGACGGCGTAGCGCAGGAACAGGTAGGAGTCACTCGACAGTACCCCCACGAGCTCGAGGCCGACAGGCGGCTGCAGCTCGCCGCCGGCAAGGATACGCAGCGCCTCCCCGCCGGCCAGCTCGCCGCCGGCAAGCGTGGGGGAGACGGTCAGGAATAGCTCGTCCAGCAGCCCCTGTGCGAGCAGCTGGTAGCCCAGATGAGGACCGCCCTCACACAGCACGGTGTGCACATCGAAGCGCTCACGCAGCTGCTCGAGCGCGGCTGCGAGGTCGATCGCCCCGCCGGCCCCGGCGCGGACATAGTCGACGTGTGCGCCCGCGTCAGGCAGGCTCGCGGCGGAGGATGTCACGATCGCCACGCGTGCCGAGTGCTCAGCCAGCAGCGGGATGTCCGTGTCCAGCGCCAGGCGTCCTGAGACGATACACGCGAGCGGCTCGTCCGGCAGGCCGCGCTCGCGGCGTAGTCGCCGGCGGGACTCGTCTGGGATCAGCCGGCCGTAGCGCTCCGTGCGAACCGTGCCGGCGCCGACCAGCACGGCGTCGACTGCCATTCGCAGGCCGTGGAACAGCGCTCGATCCGCCTCCGCGCTAATCGGCCCCGAGCGCCCGCCGAGCGTCGCGCGGCCGTCGACGGTAGCGACCATGTTGAGGATCAGACGCGACCCGGCAGGGCGCTTCCACAGCCCGAACTGCTCGATCACCTCGGGGATCGTCGCCGGTTCGCCCGGTGGCAGCAGAGGTCGGAGCCGCAACTGCTGATCGCGCTCCGGGCGCGAATCCGGCTGTGCTTGCGGGCCCATCGCCCAACCCTAGCCACCCTGGCTCCGGCGCAGCGCCGGTCGCCGTTCGTCCGCATGCAACATTTCGACAACACATGGTCGTTGGGACGTGCTACGGTCGTCGTGTATGGCCGGCAGATAAAGACCGGCGAAAGTAGTGCAAGCGCTCGCAGGTCGAAGCTTTGAGAGCATCCTCCGCGTAGCAGCACGCACATACCGTGGAGGAATTCACACCATGCCAACTGGCACAGTAAAGTGGTTCAGTGACGACAAGGGGTTCGGCTTCATCACCCCCGACGACGGTGACAAGGACCTGTTCGTCCATCACACCGGCATCAACGGCGAGGGCTATCGCTCGCTGCAGGAGGGGGCAAAGGTCTCCTACGACCCCGAGCAGGGGGAGAAGGGTCCCAAGGCCGTAAACGTCCAGAGCATCTAGCTCGAACCTCACAACCGAACTTCGAGGGCCCGCTCCGGCGGGCCCTCTGTATGTCCGGACGGCTATCGTGGCGACGCTGAGTATGCCGGGCGACGCGACAACCCTTCCACTCGGCGGCGGCGCTGCCGGCGAGCGCCCGGCACACGCTGGCGGCGAGGCCTCTGCCGGACGCGTCCGGGAGCTTGTCCGCGCTGACGCCGGCGTGCTCGCCGGGACGCTCGCGCTCGTAGCGATCGTCGTGCTCAGCTTGTTCGTCGTGCTGATCGCGGCCAACCGGCCGAGCCTGCTCACGCCGACCACCCACGCCGGCTACTTCCCCCACTGGATGGCCGGTCCGCTCGGCGGGCTGCTACCCGGGTTCACCGGCAACGGGACCACGCTGAAGTACCTGTTCTCGGCCGCGATCGTGGCGATGTACACGGCCTATGTCATCGCGTACACCTACGCGCCGCGCCTACGCACGCGCTGGGTGGTCGCGGCGATCGTGCTCGCGCACCTGATCTTCCTGCTGGCACCGCCGCTGGCGCTGACGGACATCTTCAACTACATCAACTACGGGCGGATGGAGGTCGTGCACCATCTGAACCCGTACACGTCGATCCCGATCCTCGAGCCACACGACGACCCGAGCTATGCCGTCAGTAACTGGCACCAGCTGCTAAGCCCATACGGGCCGATGTTCACGCTGCTGACGTTCGTCGTTGTCCCGCTCGGCGTGGCGGCTTCGTTCTGGGCGCTGAAGGGCGTGCTCGTGATCGCCAGCCTCGGAACGATCTTGCTTGTGTGGAAGTGTGCGCGGCTGATCGGCCGCGACCCGCTGCCCGCGATCGCCCTCGTGGGCCTTAATCCGATCGTCCTCGTGTGGGGGTTGGGAGGCGATCACAACGACTTTCTGATGGTCTTCCTGATCGTCCTTGGCTTCTATCTGATGTTCCTCGCCCGTGCCCGTGCCCGTGCCCGCGAGGGCGAGCAGCTAGGCGCGTCGACCGAGGAAGCGACGCGGACGTCAACCGGGGGATGGCTGCTGGGGCTGTCGGCGCTGGACATCGGCGCGGGCGCGGCGTTCGTGACGGCGACCGCAGTGAAGGCCTCGGGCGGGGTCCTGATCCCCGTCGTGCTGGCCGGCCTGCTGCGCACGCCGCGCGCGCTGGTGCAGGTGCTGCTTGGAATGCTGCTCGCAGGGGCGGTGCTGGGCGCGGCAAGCTTGCTGGCGTTCGGGCTGCACATCCCCGACCTGAGCACCCAAAGCCGCCTGATCACGAGCGAGAGCGTGCCTAATCTGGTCGGGCTGGCAGTCGGCGCCGGCGGTGAGACGCAGTTCCTGCACTCGCTGATGAGCGTCGTCCTGGCCGGGTCGGTGCTGCTGTGCTGTTGGCTGGCGTGGCGCTGGCGCGACTCGGTGACCGCGTCAGGCTGGGCGAGCGTGGCGCTACTGCTGACGCTCAGCTGGGTGCTGCCGTGGTACGTGCTGTGGGTGCTGCCGCTTGCGGCGCTGTCCAGCTCGCGCAAGCTGCGGGTGGCCGCGCTCGTCGTCGGCGTGTACCTGATCGTCGCGTGGGCGCCCGCGTCCGGATTGCTGTGGAACGCGATCGGCTTCCACCCCGAAAAGACCTCGCTCGGCCGGCTGCATCAGCGCAGCGTCAAGGAGCTGCTGAACTAGTCGCCGTCCCGCGGCGGCTTGCGGCGCTCCAGCTTGCGTCGGCTCGCGCGGCGCTTGTCCTGCAGCCGACGCGCGCGTGCCGCGCGCGTCGGGCGCGTCGCCCGCCGGCTGCGTGGTACTGCCAGCGCCCGCGCGAGGCGCTCGGCGAGCCGAGCCAGCGCGAGCTCGCGGTTGCGCGTCTGCGAGCGCTCGTCCTGGGCCACCGCGACGACCCGCTCGCCGGCGCAAGCGAGCAGGCGTTCTCGCTGAGCCTCGCTCAGCGACGGCGAGGCGAGTACATCGAACACGGCTTCCACGCGGGACGCGGTCACATTCGCGTGCTGGCCCCCCGGCCCCGAAGAGCGGCTCGTGCGCAGCACGACCTCGCTCAACGGGATCGCCAGCGCATCTGCGACGTGCAGCACTCGCCGCCGGTCGATCTCTGACCGGTTGTCAGCCTCGCTCACTCGGGCCGCTCTCGCAGATCACCCGGATTGCCCGCCAGATCGCCCGCTGGAGAGGTCGTGCAGCGCCTTGACGCCCTGCTCCTCGCCCGCCGGCACCTGTCCGTCGCGGCCGACGTAGCCGTCCTTGCCACCCGCGCACAGGTACACGGCATCGACGTCTCCCACGTTGCGGATCTTGCGCGACGTGGCCGCGTCGACGCGCGCGAGCCCGCCCTCCTCCAGGCGCTGTGTCGAGCCGTCACCGAACTCCATCTCGATCGTGCCGCGGTGAACGAAGTACAGCTCCTCCTGCACGTCGTGGTAGTGGAAGCCGGTGTCGATGCCCGGTGGCAGGACGATCGCGTTCACGCCGAACGCCGTCACACCGAGGCCCTTTCGGACCTTGCGAAAGCCTGGTCCATCTCCCAGGTCCGCGACGTTCGCAACCGCGTAGCCCTCGCCGGTCGTGACGCCCGGATAGTCGGTAGAAGCCTCCATCTGGTCTCCTCTCGTTCGTGGTCATCGCCCTGTCCGCTGACACCTCTCGCGGACCCCGTATAACCATGGCGCACCGTCGCGCAAAAAGCATTCAGGGTGCAGTCGTTGCCTCCTGTCCACTGCCACCCCGCCACGACCCCGGCTAGTGCTGGGCGACGTGGCCGTCGCGCGGTATCAGCGGCAGACCCTCGTGTGCCCATCGCGCGAGCCCGCCGGCCATTGAGTAGGCCTCGAAGCCCGCGGCGCGCAGGGCCTGTGCGGCCATCGTCGAGCGCGAGCCAACGCGGCAGTAGAAGATCACAGGCCGCTCGCGGTCGATCGTGGAGGCGGCGGCGGTGAGCTGCACGAGCTCGATGTGGCGCGTCCCCTCGATATGTCCGGCCTCGCGCTCGTAGGGCTCGCGAACGTCGATTACCTGCGGCGGCGAGTCTTCGGCGAGCATGGAGGCGACTCGCTCGGGGTCTACATCGATCGCGCTCGTCTGCTCGTCGTGGGCCATACCGCGATCAGCCTAGCGGCGTCCCGGGGTGCCAGCAGGTTGTCGGGAACAGCGCGCAACGCAGCACTCATCACTAGGATCAGCGGTCATGGAGGCAGTGAGCGACGTCTACACGATCCCTCAGGAGCACCTCGACTTCTGCGCGACGATCGGACAGATCGCGCGTGAGCAGATAGCTCCGAGGTCGTCCGAGATCGACGAGCGCGCGGAATATCCGTGGGATGTGCGCAAGCTGCTCGCCGACCAGGACATCCTCGGGCTGCCGTTCCCGCTCGAGTACGGCGGCACGGGCACCGGTACTCTGATGCTGAACATGGCGGTCGAGGAGATCGCCAAGGTCGACGCGGCGTGTGCGCTGATCCTGATGGTGCAGGAGCTGGGTACGCTGCCGATCCAGCTGTTCGGCTCGGAGGAGCTGAAGGAGCGCTTCCTCCCGAAATGCGCGACCGGCGAGTGGTCGCCGGCGTTCGCGCTGTCGGAGCCTGAGGCCGGCTCGGACCCGGCGGGGATGAAGACGACGGCAGTCAAGGACGGCGAGGAGTGGGTGATCAACGGCACGAAGAACTGGATCACGAACCTCGGGGTCGCGGACTTCTACATCACGTTCGCGGTCTCGGATCGTGAGACACGCAGGCTGACGGCGTTCGTCGTCGAGGCCGACAGACCCGGGTTCAGCGTCGGCAAGCTCGAGCACAAGCTGGGGATTCGTGCCTCGCCGACCGGACAGCCGATCTTCGATGAGGTGCGCGTCCCGCAGGCGAACGTGATCGGCGAGGTCGGCAAGGGCCTGTCGGTCGCGTTGGGGACGCTCGAGCGTACGCGCCTGGGGGCGGCGGCGCAGGCGGTCGGCATCGCCCAGGGAGCGACCGACTACGCCGTCGGCTACGCACGCGAGCGCCGCCAGTTCGGCAAGGCGATCAACGAGTTCCAGGCGATCCAGTTCAAGCTGGCGGATATGGAAACACGCACGGCCGCTGCACGCGAGCTGTTGTACAAGGCGTGCGCGATGGCCGATCAGGGCCATCCACAGCGGGCTAAGTACTCCTCGATGGCCAAGGTGTTCTGCTCCGACACGGCGATGGCCGTCACCGTCGAGGCAGTTCAGGTCCTCGGTGGCTACGGTTACGTGAAGGAGTACCCAGTGGAGCGGATGATGCGCGACGCCAAGATTACCCAGATATACGAGGGCACGAACGAGATCCAGCGGCTCGTGATCGCCCGTACCCTGAGGTAGGACCGACCCACCCCGGCGATGCGTGCGTCCAAGCCTCCGGGAACATCTCCTCAGCTGAGACGCGTCGGCGTCGCTGCGCTCGTGGCCATGTCGCTGGGCCTCGTCGTGCTGGTCGTCGGACAGGGGTTCAGCTCGGTGGGCGTCGTGCGGGCGCTCGAGGACGTCGCGCTGGGCGTGATAGTCGCGGCGGTGCTGATGGGGAGTGTGGCGTTCGTCGCGGTTCGCATGGCGGGCTGGCGCGACCCCGAGTCCGAGAGCGAGTTCGAAGAGATCGTGCGCTACTCGGAGCAGCTGGCCCGCGAAGGCCTTGCCGTCGACCCCGACGAAGGCGAGTTCCTCGAGCTCGATCCGCTCGACGACCACGACTTCGAGGAGCTGGTGCGCGACGCGCTGGACGACCTGCCGGACCTACTGCGCAACGCGCTGGCACACGTCGCCGTCGTGATCTCCGACGGTGGGCGTCGCCGCGGCGCCTACGGTCTGTACCAGGGCGACGGAGCCTCGCGCGACGACACCCACGATCGGATCGTGATCTTTCGCGACACGCTGCGCCGTGACTTCGGCCACGATCCGGAGCTGCTGCGCGACCAAGTTACGCGCACAGTGCGCCACGAGCTGGCGCACCATGTCGGGTTCGACGAGCTCGGGGTCAGCCGCTTGGACCTGTAGGTCCTCGGTGGTATCGTTTGTCGCAGGGGTAATGCTGGCGTCGCAAAGGTCAATCGCGTCCGACTGAGCCTGGATGGCTCGACCGTGGTTCACAGTGGCGAGGGTCCCTGACTTCTTCATCGTCGGTCATCAGAAGTGCGGCACGACCGCCTTGTACCTGATGCTACGCAGCCACCCGGAGATCTTCATGTCGGACGTCAAGGAGCCGCGGTTCTTCGCATCCGATCAGCGTTCCCGTCTGACGCGGAATCCCTCGAACGTTCGCCGCCCACGTACGCTCGAGGCCTATCTGTCTTTGTTCGCGGGCGCCCATCCCGAGCAGCGGGTCGGCGAGGCTTCGCCGCAGTACCTGCGCTCGACAGCAGCCCCGGCGGAGATCGCGGCGCTGGCGCCCGCGGCGCGGATCATCGCGATTCTGCGTGAGCCCGCCAGCTACCTACGCTCGTTTCACCTGCAGACGGTTTCCAGCAATGTCGAGACACAGAGAGACTTTCGCAAGGCGATCGAACTCGAGAGCGACAGGCGTCGGGGTAAGCACATCCCCCGCCGCTGCCATCATCCGGAGGCGCTTTTGTACTCCGACCACGTCCGCTACGTGGACCAGCTGAGTCGCTACCACGCTGTGTTCCCGCGTGAGCAGGTACTGGTACTGGTCTATGAGGACTTTCGTCGTGACAACGAGGCGACCGTGCGCAAGGTCCTGCGCTTCCTCGACGTCGACGATCGGCAACCAGTCGAGTCGATCGACACGAAACCGGTCAAGGCGATCCGCTCGCTGTCGCTTCACCAGCTCGCGGGTGCGGGGAAACGCGCTTACAAAAATCCCGGCAACGCAAGCAGGCTCGAGCGGACTGTGAACAGGCTGACGCCCGGATTCATGCGCGACGAGTCGTTCCGCAAGCGCTGGCGGCGCTTCGTTTACTCTGCCCCGCCGCCGCCCGACGAGCAGTTCATGCGCGAGCTGCGCCACCGCTTCAAGCCCGAAGTGCAGGCGCTCAGCGATTACCTCGATCAGGATCTGCTGACCGCGTGGGGCTATGACGATCGCGCCTGAGAGGGTCCCCGACTTCTTCATCGTCGGTCACGGCAAGTGCGGCACGACTGCTTTGTACCGGATGCTGATAAGCCATCCGCAGATCCACATGCCGGTGAAGGAGCCGCGCTTCTTTGCGCCCGACCGCCGGACTCGCTACTGGCGACCGCCGTCCAGCAGGCGCAAGCATCCGACGACATTCGACGGGTATCTCTCGCTGTTCACCGGCGCGCGGCCGGACCAGCGTGTCGGCGAGGCGTCACCAACCTACCTCCGCTCGTCAGTCGCTGCGGCCAACATCGCGGCTGTGCGGCCAGACGCCCGGATCGTCGCGATTCTGCGCGAGCCCGCGAGCCTGCTGCGCTCGGTTCACCTCCAGGCACTGCGCAACTACGACGAGACGGAGAAGGATTTTCGCAAGGCGATGTCGCTCGAAGCCGCCAGAAGGGAAGGCAAGCGCATCCCGCGCTTCTCGCAGTTCCCGGCCGTGCTGCTGTACTCGGAGTTGGTGCGATTCATCGAGCAGCTAAGCCGCTACTACGCGGTGTTTCCGCCGGAGAACGTGCTGGTGCTGATCTATGACGACTTCCGCGGGGACAACGACGGGACCGTGCGCCAGGTGCTGCGATTCCTCGATGTCGACGATTCGCTCCCCGTCCCAACGGTGGAGTTGGAGTCGCTGCATCATCCACGCTATGTGCTGCTCGACCAGCTGATGCGCGCGCTGTCGATCGCCCGCCGCACGAGGGTCGCGGTGCCGCTCGTTCGAGCTGCCAACGCGCTCACGCGGCGGCGTGTGAGCGAAAGCAACGCGCTGGGCGAGGCGTGGCGCCACATCCGTTACACCGATCCTCCCGCGCCCGACGAGCAGTTCATGCTCGAGCTGCGTCGCCGGTTCAAGCCCGAAGTCGAGGCCGCGAGCGAGTATCTCGGTCGTGATCTGGTGACCCTGTGGAACTATGACAGCGTCGACTGAGTCACGAGCGGGATGCAACGTCCCCGAGTTCTTCCTCGTTGGTCATCCTAAGAGCGGCACGACCGCCCTCTGGGACATGCTCAAAGATCACCCGCAGATCTACATGCCAGCGAACAAGGAGCCTTATTTCCTGGCCGATGAGCTGCGCCCTCCGAACGCCTCGCCGCGCACATTCGGCTGGACGCCGAGCACGCTCGAGGAGTACCTGTCGCTGTTCGACGACGCGACCCCTGAGCAGCGCGCCGGCGAGGCATCGGCTCCCTATCTCTGGTCACGCACGGCCGCCGGTCGGATCGCCGAGTTGCGCCCGGATGCGCGCATCATCGCGATCCTGCGAGAGCCGGCCAGCTTCCTTCACTCGCTGCATCTGCAGTTCGTGCAGATCTACATCGAGCCGGAGAAAGATCTGCGCACGGCGCTGTCACTCGAGGACGCACGGCGCGAAGGCAGGCGCGTGCCGAGCAATCGGTTTTGGGGCCCGCAGGCAACTCTTTACTCTGACTATGTGAGATACGTGGAGCAACTGCGTCGCTATCAGGAGCGGTTCTCTGCGGAGCGGATGCTGGTGCTGATCTACGACGACTACCGCCGCGACAACGAGGCGACGGTGCGCCGCGTGCAGCGCTTCCTCGAGGTGGATGACACCCAGCCGATCAAGGTCAGGGAAGCCAACCCGACGGTACGCGTACGTTCGCAGCGCCTGCACTCGCTGGTGCACACGGTGGCGGCCGGAAAGGGGACGCTTCCGCGAGCCGTGCAGACGGCGGCCAAGAGACTGGCGCCACGACAATTGAGCCGCGAGTCGGCTGTGGCGATCCGAAATCGCTTCGTCTTCGGCGAGCCACGGGCGCCGCAGGAGAGCCTGATGTTCGAGCTGCGTCGACGCTTCAAGCCGGAGGTCGTGGCGCTCAGCGAGCATCTGGAACGCGACCTCGTGACGCTGTGGGGCTATGACGGCGTTGGCTGAGCGAGGCGTTCGTGTGTGCCTGGCGGAGCAGGCGCGGTGACCAGGCGGATGAGTGCCGTGCCGGACCCGGCGTTGATCTCTGTGGTGGTTCCCACGTTCAACGACGTTGGACGGATCGGTGAAGCGCTCGAGTCGATCGCCGCGCAGACCGTGCCACCGGCCGAGATCGTGGTCTCCGACGACGGTTCCAACGACGGCACCGAGCAGTTCGTCCGACGGTTCGCCGCCGATCATGCCGGCGCGATCACCGTCCGCTATACGCGCAGCGAGGTCCAGTCTGGTGATGCGGCCGCGCGCAACGCGGGGATCGCAGCCGCGCGTGGCGAGTGGATCGCGATCTGTGACTCGGATGACACGTGGGCGCCCACCAAGCTCGAGCGCCAGATCGGCTTCGTTCGTGCATGGGAGGGAAGCCGGCGGATCGTACTGCTGGGCACCCATGGTTACAACATGAACGACGCCGGGAGAGTCCTGTCCTCGGCGATCATGGGTCCCACTACTGAGGCTGACTATGAGGCGGTGAGGCGCAGGGGTGGTCTGTTCTTCGTAATTCACTCATCTGCTCTGTTCTCGCGGGCGGACGTCGAGGCGCTCGGTGGCTACTCGACGGCCGAGTACGGTGCGGCCAACGAGTTCGACCTGTTCTGCCGGATGGCCGAGCGCGGGGTCGTGATGAACTTGGCGGAGCCACTCGTGTACTACCGAAAGCGCGCAGGCTCGATGCAGCTCGATCTCTTCTGGGATCGGCATCGGAACGTGATGCGGCTGGCGGAGAACCAGCGCAGGCGAGCTAACGGTGAGGGCGCTCTCAGCGCTGAGGAGTTCTCGGCCCAGCTGGCATCCGCGTCGGCGTGGACGCGCTTTCGGCGTCGCAGGCAGGTGTGGGGAATGTTCTACTACCGGGCAGGAGCCACCAAGATGGTTAACGGCCGGCGGCTGCGAGGGGCGCTCGAGCTCGCGTTCGCGTCGATCCTCGACGGCAGGCGTCTGCGCTCTGGTGTCGGGAACGTCGTTAAGGCTCGACTCCGGCGAGGCTCGCCCTCGCGACCGGAGCAATCTCTTGATCTGGAGCCGATCCCATAGGATGTTCCGCCTTCCCCATGGCACCTCGCAGCGAGGGCCCACAACCAAGGAGAGAGCCTGACATGCCCGAAGCAGTGATCGTCGATGCCATCCGCACGCCCATTGGACGCGCCGTCAAGGGGTCGTTGAAGAGCGTGCGCGCCGATGACCTGGCGGCGATCCCGCTGAAGGCTCTGATCGAGCGCAACCCGCAGCTCGACCAGAGCACGATCGTCGACGTGATGATGGGCTGTGGCTACGGCGAGCGCGAGTCCGGATACAACATTGGTCGGATCGCGACGCTGCTCGCGGGCATCGATTACCACGTGCCGGGCTGCACGGTGAATCGATTCTGCGCGTCCTCGCTGCAGACCGCTCGTATGGCGTTCCACGCGATCAGGGCAGGCGAGGGCGATACCTACATCGCAGCCGGTGTGGAGGCCGTCTCGCGGACGGCGCCGGGCGCCCCGTTCGAGTTCCACCCGAAGCTCGACGGCTCGCCGGGATCACTGTACGACGCGTACATCGCGATGGGGATGACCGCGGAGAACGTCGCCGAGGAGTGGAAAGTCAGCCGTGAGTCCCAGGACGAGTGGGCGCTGATCTCACAGACGCGCGCGGTCGCCGCCCAGGAGTCCGGTCACTTCGACCGCGAGATCGTCCCGGTGACGGTTGCCGCGCACAAAGACGTCGACAAGCAGGGCAATGAGATCGACGTGCCCGAGACGGTCCTCACCAAGGACGACGGCCCGCGCGCCGGCACCACGCTAGAGGGGCTGGCGGGCCTCAAGCCGGTGTTCAGGGAGGGCGGCACGGTGACGGCAGGCAACGCGTGCCCGCTCAACGATGGCGCAGCGGCGCTGCTGATCATGAGCGACGAGAAGGCGAAGGCCGCTGGCTTGCAGCCGCGCGCGCGAATCGTCGCCTCGACCGTCGCCGGGCTGCGTCCGGAGGTGATGGGCGTCGGCCCGATCCCGGCGATTCAGAAACTGCTGAAGAACATGGGCATGACGATCAACGACATCGATGTCGTCGAGATCAACGAGGCGTTCGCGGCCCAGATCGTGCCGTGCAAAGAGGAGCTCGAGATCCCCGACGAGAAGCTCAACCCGTTCGGCGGCGCGATCGCCCTCGGCCACCCGTTCGGGATGACCGGCGCGCGGATCATGACGACGCTGCTGAACGACCTCGACACGCTCGACGCCACTTACGGCATCGAGTCGATGTGTGCCGCCGGCGGGATGGGCATGGCGATGCTTGTCGAACGGCTCCGGTGATCTCGGCGCGCGGGCGCTACAGCTAGCGCGGCGGCATCCGCAGTGCGCCGTCGAGCCGGATCGTCTCGCCGTTGAGCATGCGGTTCTCCACCAGGTGGCACGCCAGCTGTGCGTACTCGTCGGGCGCGCCAAGACGCTGCGGGTAGGGGACACCCTCGCCGAGCTTCTGGCGGGCCTCCTCGGGGAGTGCGGCCAGCAGAGGCGTGTCGAACAGGCCAGGAGCGATCGTGTTGACGCGAATCCCGTAGCGCGAGAGGTCGCGGGCGGCGGGCAGGGTCATGCCGACGACGCCGCCCTTGGACGCCGAGTAGGCGATCTGCCCGACCTGGCCGTCGAAGGCTGCGATCGAGGCGGTGTTGACGCACACGCCGCGTTCGCCATCCTCTAGTGGCTCGTTTGCGATCATCGCGCTGGCGGCGAAGCGCAGCACGTTGAAGGTCCCGATCAGGTTGATCGCGATGATCGTCTCGAACGGCAGCAGCGGGTGCGGACCCTGAGAGCCTGCGAGCTTCTGCGCCCAGCCGGTTCCGGCGCAGCAGATCGCGATCCGCAAACCTCCGTCGGCCTGCGCTGCGTGCTCGACCGCCGCTTGCACCTGGGCCTCGTCGCGCACATCGCAGGCGACGAAGTCGAGCCCGAGCTCCGCAGCCAGCGCCTGTCCCTTCTCGGTGTTGACGTCGGCGATCGTTACCAGCGCGCCCGCGGCGTGCAGCCGGCGGGTGGTGGCCTCGCCGAGCCCGGACGCGCCGCCGACCACGATTGCTGGGCTGTCGCTGAGCTGCATGGCCGAGAGCCTATCCGCAGACGGCCTACGCGGTCGCGCTGATGCGCGACAGCGTCAGCGCGAACAGCTCGTCTGGGTCGGTCAGCCAGCGCACGAGCTGCAGGCCGGCGGCCGCCAGATCGCCCTCGACGCGCGCCGGCGTGAACTTCGCGCTGATCTCCGTGCGCAGCTCCTCGCCGGCGTCGAAGTGGACCGGCAGATCGAGATCGCGCACGAGCGTGGTGTGCTCGCGACGGGCGCGCAGGCGCATCTCGATCCACTCGTGCTCGCGGTCGAACAGCGCGACATGGTCGAAGTCCTCAGGATCGAAGTCGGCCTGCAGCTCGCGATTGAGCACGCGCAGGACGTTGCGGTTGAACTCGGCGGTCACTCCCTCGGCGTCGTCGTAGGCAGCCTCGAGCACTAGCGGGTCCTTGACCAGGTCGGTGCCCATCAGCAGATGGTCGCCGGGCGCCAGCAGACGCGCGACCTCGCGCAGGACACGGCGCCGGCTGCCGGGCGGGAAGTTGCCGATCGTCCCGCCGAGGAACGCCACGATTCGCGGTCCGACGGCCGGCGGGACGCGATCGAGGTGACGCTCGAAGTCTCCGATCACGCCGTGCACCCGCAACCCCGGGTACTCGTGCGTGAGTGCCTCGGCGCAGTCGCGCACCATGCTCTCGGTGACGTCCACCGGGACGTAGCGCTCGAGCGTTCCCTGCTCGTACAGCGCATCCAGCAGTACGCGTGTCTTGGCGGCCGTCCCGGACCCGAGCTCGACCAGCTCGACCGCTCCGGTCAGCTGCGCCAGCTCGACCGCGTTGTCCTCGAGGATCGCGCGCTCGGCGCGCGTGGGGTAGTACTCGGGCAGGTCGCAGATGCGATCAAACAGCTCGGCGCCGCGAGCGTCGTAGAAGTGCTTCGGCGGCAGCTCCTTGAAGGGGCGCGTCAGCCCGTCGAGCACGTCCTCGGCAAGCGAGCGTTCGTGCGTGCCGTCGAGGTGCGAGTCGATCTGGATTGGCTCGATGGCGAGCGGCTGTCGGAACCCTCCGATGCCCATCACGCGGCCCCGGCCAGGCGAACGCCGGCGAAGATCTGGCGTCGCACCGGGAGGTCCCAGTTGCGGAACGTGACGGTCGCGACGCGCGGGTCGCTCGCCCACGAGCCGCCGCGCAGGACGCGGTAGCCGTCGCCGAAGAAGACCTCCGAGTACTCGCGATAGGGGTAGGCACGGAACCCGGGGTAGCCGCCGAAGTGCGAGCTGGTCCACTCCCATACGCGTCCGACGTCGCCCAATGTGCGGCGCGCTACGGGGTCCTCCGTGGCGCGTGCGATCTCGGTTGGTGCGCCCCCGTGGTCCCAGGTCGCGGCCTTCTCCCACTCCGCCTCGGTCGGCAGGCGCGCCCCGTGCGCGCGGGCGAAGGCGTCGGCCTCGAACCAGGAGACGTGGCAAGCGGGCGCCTCCGGGTGGCCCGCGGTGATCGCCGGGTGATGGGTGATGTCCTGCTGCTGCTTCCACGCCCAGCCCTCGTCCGACCACCACTCCCGGCGCTCGTAGCCGCCGCCCTCGCTGAAGTGCCTCCAGCTGGCGTTATCGACGGGGCGTGCCGCGATCGAGAAGGAGGGCAGCTCGAGTGTGTGCCGCGGACGCTCGTTGTCGTAGGCGAAGCCGTCGTTCGCTGCACCCATCTCGAATGGTCCGGCGGGGATGTGCAGCCATTCGCGGCCGGCGTCGGTCGCGGCAAGCGGGCGGTCGAGCTGCATCTGCTCGCCCGCGGGCAGCAGGCCGGCGATCGCGAGCGTCTGACGCATCGTCTCGCAGTGCTGGAGCTCGTGGCGCAGGACGAGCTCACACAGCACGCCGTCGCCGACGCCGCGCTCGGCGATCACGCCCGCCGTGCGCTCACGAACCCCGGCCAGGTAGGCGCGAGCCTCGTCCGGGTGCAGCGCCTCAATCTCGCCACGCACCGCGCGCGGCGTCTCGAAGGCGTCGTACAGGCTGGCCAGCTCGGGGCGCATCAGCTCGAGACCGCCGTAGCGCGCGGCCAGCCACAGGTCCTCGTAGGCGGCGATGTGGCCGAGGTCCCAGACGAGCGGGCTCATGATCGCCGAGTGCACGGCTTCCAGCTGCTCGTCCGAGAGATGGCCGATCAGCGTCAGCGTGTGCTCGCGCGTCGAGCCCATTGCCAGGAGCATCTGCTCGGCGTCGGGGGAGACGGCGTTGGTCTGTTCCGCGCGGGCTGCCATGGCTGGCTGTGCTGCCTCACTCTAGAAGGAAGTTCCGCTCCTCGGGGTCGCGCCTCGTGGCGAACGCGCCGGTGGGCGCAGCGCGGCTGCCTAGCGATCGGCGTCGGCGTCGTTCCAGCGTGCGAGGATCGGCGTCCCGCGCTCGTGGCCGAGCAGGCAGATCGCCGCGGTCGACAGACCGAGGCGGGCTCCCTGCGCGGGGTCGAGACCGATCCAACGGGCGCCCAGGACACGCAGCATGTGACCGTGCGAGAACAGCGCGACGGGTCCGTCGGCGGCCTTCGCCTCGGCGATCACGCGGTCTGCTCGCGCTCCGACATCGGCGGCCGACTCGCCGCCGGGGCAGCCGTCGCGCCACAGGTTCCAATCCGGGCGCTGCTCATAGATCTGGGGTGTGGTGATCCCCTCGTAGTCCCCGTAGTCCCACTCGTGCAGGTCGGGGCGCTCCTGCGCCTGCGCGCCGAGCCCGCACAGCTCACAGGTTTCCAAGGCGCGCCTGAACGGGCTTACGAGCACGAGCGCGAAGTTCCGATCGGCGAGCCGCCCGGCGAGCGCTGCGGCAACCTCATGGCCGTGGTCGGTCAGCGGAATGTCTGTCAGCCCCGTATGGCGGCCGTCGAGGCTCCACTCGGTCTCAGCGTGGCGCACCAGCACTATCGTCATGGCAGGGGCCCGTCCGGCGCGGCCGCGTCATCGACGATCATCGTCAGCCGTCCTCGCCGTAGCAGGCTTGCCGGGACGTGCCGGCTCGGCTCGCCGAGCATCGCGTTGACTGCATCGGCCTTGCTGGCGCCGGTTGCCAGCAGCAGGCAGCCGCGTGCCGCGCGCAGCACGCCCATGCTGACGGTGATCCGCTCCGGCGGCGGCTTCGGGGAATCCCGCACTCCGAGGCAGAGCTCGTCCTCGCCGGCATCCAACGTCTGTGCCCCGGGGAACAGCGAGGCGACGTGCCCATCCGGGCCGATGCCCAGCACGACCAGATCGAGGACGGGCGGACCCGACGTCGGAACGTCGCTGATCGCGCTGCCTATGTCCTGCGCATAGCGGCGGGCGCCCTCCTCGGGGCCGAGCTCGCCCTCCATACGATGAACCCGCTCGGGCGGTATGTCGGCCGGGTTCAGCAGTGCCTCGGCGGCCAGCCGGTAGTTGCTTTCGGCGTCCTGCGGCGCGACGCAGCGCTCGTCGGCGAACCACACCTCGACGTCGGCCAGCTCATGAGGGCTTGTCGCCAGCAGCTCGTAGGTGCGGGCGGGCGTCGTCCCGCCGCTGAGCGCGATGTGCGCCACTCCACGTTCCTCGCGGGCCTGGCGCAGTTCGCGCACGACATGCGCGGCGGCGCGCTGCGCGACGGTCTCGGCGTCCGGGCACGTCGTCAGGTGGGTCATGCGAGCATCCCCCGCGCGGCGCTCAGGGCGGGCACGTAGGTGGGGTCGCGAAGCAGCGCCTGGCGGATGCCCTCGCCGAGCACGCCCTGCTCGCCGCGAGAGGCTCCAGGGATCGTCCATTCCCGTTCCTCGCCGTGCTGGTCGCGCCAGCGGGCGCGCAGCCCGCCCGCTCCGCGGGTGAGGCGTAGGCGCAGGCCCGACGCTGTCTCGAGTACGAGGCCTTCCAGGCCGGGGACCCGCTGCGCAGGAGCTGCCTCGAGGCGCACGTCGACATCCTGGCGGGGGGCGTGGTACTTGCCGATAAGAGCCTCGCCATGGGCCACCAAGGCGCCGGCCTTCCAATCCAGGCGTGAGGCCAGCCAGCCGACGAGCAGCATCGCGGCGACGGTCGAGGCGGGATGATGGCGGACGGTGACGCCGGTGATCGTACGCAGCTCGCGGCGCAGTCCCGGTGGGTCGAAGGCGCCGGCGAGGCGCTCGCGCCACGGCGTGCTGCGCAGCCAGGCCAGGTCGACCACGTAGGCCTCCTCGCTGAGTGCGCACGCACGCTCGAGCGCCTCGCCGGGGTCCGGCTCGTCGACCGAGTCCAGCAGGACTGCCTGGGCGAGCGGCAGCAGATCGGCGATGATCTCGTGATGGCCGTGCGGTGACCACAGCAGCGTAGGCAGGTCGCTGACGACGAGCGGATCGGCGATCGTCAACAGGTCGTCGAGGTGGCGGTCGCCGAGTTCCACGATGACGGTCTCGCGCAGCAGCGCCAGCTCCCCCGGAGCGGTCGGGTTTTCGGAGGCCACCATCACACGCGCATCGAGCTGCTCGCGCCGTGGCTCGTATGCGAGCACGATCAGGCGCGAGGCGTGGTAGCGCCCGACGCCGCGCAGCCGGTTGGCGATCTCGCCCGCCCATTCGCGGTCGACGAACGCGATCATGTTCAGTACACGCGCCGGGACGACGTCGTCGTTCTCGGTGTGCGCCTCGATCAGCAGCTGGCGCAGCGCGGTTTCGATCGCGTCGGGCGTTGTCCCCTGCTCGCTCCAGACAGCGTCGTGCTTGCTCATCAGATCGCGCGCCAGGCGTCGCCCTCGCGCAGCAGATCGTCAGCCTCCTTCGGTCCCTGCGAGCCGGCCTCGTACTGTGCGAGCTGCCCCTGTGCTTTGGCCCACTGGCTGACGATCGGGTCGCAGATGCGCCACTGGGCCTCGACCTCGTCGTTACGAGTGAACAGCGTGGCGTCGCCGCGCATCGCGTCGGTGATCAGGCGCTCGTAGGCCTCGGGCGACTGCGACAGGAAGGCCGTGCCGTATTGGAACTCCATTTTCACCGGTCGGATCAGCATGCGCGTTCCGGGGATCTTGGCGCCCAGGCTCAGCGAGACGCCCTCGTTTGGTTGCAGCGTCAGCACCAGCTGGTTGGGCTGCACGCCGAGTGAGCCGTCCTGGCTGAAGGCCAGGTGGGGGACGGGCTTGAGCGTGACGGCGATCTCGGTGATCTTGCGCGCGAGGCGCTTGCCGGTGCGCATGTAGAAGGGCACGCCCGCCCATCGCCAGTTGTCCACTTCCAGGCGCAGCGCCGCATAGGTCTCGGTCGTCGAGCCCTGCGGCACGCCGTCCTCCTGCAGGTAGCCGCGGACGTCCTCGCCGCCGGAGTGCCCGGCGGCGTACTGCGCACCGAGCGCCATGTCCGGGATGTCTTGCGGCGTCGGCTCGGGGATCGCGTGCAGGACCTTGACCTTCTCGTTGCGCACCTCTTCGGCGGTGAAGTTCACAGGCGGCTCCATCGCGACGTGGCACAGCAGCTGGAGCATGTGGTTCTGGATCAGATCGCGCAGCGCGCCCGATTCGTCGTAGTAGTCGGCGCGTGTGCCGATGCCGATGTCCTCGGCGGCGGTGATCTGAACGCTGTCGATGTAGTTGCGGTTCCACAGCGGCTCGAACATGCCGTTGGCGAACCGGAACGCCATCATGTTCTGCACCGTCTCCTTGCCCAGGTAGTGGTCGATGCGGAACACCTGGGTCTCGTCGAAGATCGCCAGCACGTCGCGGTTGAGCTGGCGCGCCTCCTCCAGCGTGGTGCCGAACGGCTTCTCGATAATCACCCGAACCTCTGCGTCCTCATGACGAGCAAGCTGGGAGCGGCCCAGTTGCTCGACGATCACGGGAAAGAAGCTGGGAGCGGTCGACAGGTAGAACGCGCGGTTTAGCGGCTCACCGGCCTGCTGCTCGAAGCCGTCGAGCACCTCGACTAGCTTCGCGTACACGGCGGCGTCGTCGAACGTGCCCGGGACGTACTTGACGCTATCCAGCAGGCTCTTCAGCACGTCGTCGTCGGGCGCGCGGCGCGAGAAGCGCCTGATTGCCTCTTCGCACTCCTCGCGGAACTCCTCGTGTGGTTTCTCTTTGCGTGAGACGCCCACCAGGTGAAAGCGCTCGGGGAGCGCGCCCTCGTGCGCGAGGTTGTACAGCGCGGGCAGGAGTTTGCGACCGGCCAGGTCGCCGGTCGCGCCGAATATGACGAGTGTCGTCGGCGCCACCGGGAGCCGCTCGAGGCCTGCGACGAGCGGGTTCTCGGGCGCAGTCTCGCTCGCTGCTCCTGCCGGCGACTGCCCTGCGCTGACGGCCATCTCAACGTCCTCCGCGACGCGCGCCGGTCTTTGAGGCAGCTGTCGGCGCGGACTTCACGGCATGGCCGCCGAACTGGTTGCGCAACGCCGCGAGCACGCGGTCGGAGAAGTCTCCGTTGCCGCGTGAACGAAAGCGCGCGTACAGCGACGCGGTGATCACCGGCGTCGGCACGTCGAGCGCCGTCGCGTCCTCGATCGTCCAGCGGCCCTCGCCGGAGTCGGCTGTGAAGCCCTCGATCGCGCCGAGGTCGTTGCCGTCGGCCTCGAACGCGCGGGCGGCCAGTTCGCACAGCCACGAGCGCACGACCGAGCCCTGACCCCAGAGGTGGGCGATCTTGGCGTTGTCGAGCTGGTACTCACACTTGTCGAACACATCGAAGCCCTCGGCGTAGGCCTGCATCAGGCCGTACTCGACGCCGTTGTGCACCATCTTCACGTAGTGGCCAGCGCCCGAAGGGCCGAAGCGCAGCCAGCCGCGTGGGCCGATCGACTCGACGCTCTGCTCGTTGGTTTCGGGCGCCAGCACGTCGAGGATCGGCGACAGCCGTTTGACCGCCGCGGGCGGACCGCCGACCATCATGCAATAGCCGACTTCCAGACCCCACACGCCGCCGGAGACGCCCACGTCGACGTACTCGATGCCGCTGGCCTTCAGCTGCTTGGCACGCAGCTTGTCGTCGGTCCACTTCGAGTTGCCGCCGTCGACGATCGTGTCGCCGCTGTCGAGTAGCTTTGCGAGCTTGTCGACCGTGCCCTGAGTCGGCGCGCCCGCGGGGACCATGATCCACACGATCCGCGGAGCCTCCAGCTGTTTGACCAGATCCGCGAGCGAGCGTGCGCCCGACGCCCCGTGCTTGACCGCCTGCTTGACGGCCTTCTCGTCGAAGTCGAACGCCACGACCTCGTGCTCGGAGTCGCGGCGGATGCGGCGCACCATGTTGCCGCCCATCTTGCCGAGTCCGACGAAACCGATCTGGGTCACCTTGGCTCCTTGATCTTCGCGGTCAGAGCGCGTATCGCGCTCACGGCGTCAGCGTGTCTTGAGCCTGTGGTCTCAGCGCATCCGAACACGGCTTCGACAGTCAGGATCTGCTCGCTCACGCCACGATCGTAATGGGCGCGGCACTCCTATAGGTTTCCGATGTCGTCTCTGCCGCTTGGGGCCTGTTTCGGCGCTCCTCGGCGCGGTGAGTGCAGACGGCCACCGGATACGCTCAGGACTTCCGAAAATCGACCCCGACAGACGCGAGCAACCGTGAACCAGGACTCCTCACCGCAGCCGCCCGATCGCAACCTCGCGCTGGAGCTCGTGCGCGTCACTGAGGCCGCTGCGCTGGCGGCGGCGCCGCTGGTCGGTATGGGTGACAAGGAGGCCGCCGACCAGGCCGCGGTCGACGGTATGCGCTACATGTTGCAGTCGGTTCAGATGGACGGCGTGGTGGTGATCGGCGAGGGTGAGAAGGACGAGGCGCCGATGCTCTACAACGGCGAGCAGATCGGCGACGGTTCACCTCCGCAGGTGGATATCGCAGTCGACCCGCTCGAGGGAACGACGCTCGCGGCCCACGGGATGCCGAGCGCGCTCGCGGTGATCGCGCTGTCCGCGCGCGGCACGATGTTCGACCCGGGTCCGTGCGTGTACATGGAGAAGATGGCCGGCGCCCCGGACATCGCCGACTTGCTCGACCTCGACCGCCCGCTCGGCGAGACCGTCAAGCTGATCGCCGAGCGGCGGGGCTGCCCGGTCGGCGATGTGATCGTGGTGGTGCTCGACCGCCCCCGCCACGAGCAGGGGATCGCCGAGATCCGTGCCGCCGGCGCCCGGGTGCGTCTGATTGCCCATGGCGATGTATCCGCTGCGCTGCTGGCAGTCACCGAGCGCTCGCCGGTCGACCTGCTGTGGGGGATCGGCGGCACGCCGGAGGGTGTGATCTCGGCGGCGGCGGTCAAGTGCGTCGGCGGACAGCTGCTGGGACGGCTGTGGCCGCGAGACGAGTCCGAGCGTACGGCCGCGCTGGAGGCCGGCTATCAGCTCGAACGGGTGCTCGACCGTGACGATCTGATCGTCGGCGACGACGTGTTCTTCTCTGCCACTGGCATCACGGACGGCGACGTGCTGCAAGGCGTGCGCTACCCGAGCGCAGGGGGCGCGACCACCGAGTCGCTGGTCACCCGCTCGCGATCGGGGACCATCCGGCGGATCGGGGCGACGCACGACCGCGCCAAGCTGCGAGCGGTCGGCGGCGAGCGTTACTAGTCGCGCCGGAAGCGCCCGACTCGAGACTCGGCCAGATCCAGGCGTGCGAGCGAGCGCAGGAACCCGTACGTAACAATCACGTGGATGCGCGACTGCGTGGCGTTGTACAGCCGACGTCCGAGCCGCGAGGCGATCGACGGATAGAAGTTGGCCACCTCGACCTCCACGTGCAGACGCATGTGGGACGGGTCATCGCCTGGGCGTCTACGGACTTCTATCTTCAGATAGCCGCCACCATCGCGCCCGCGTCTGGATACGAGCAGGCCACGCGCGATGCGCCAGCGCACGAGACCACGCGAGGGGTCCAGTTCGTACTCGGGGGCCTGGAACGTGAGCAGCTTCAGCGGCCAGCACACGAGCACGACCGATCGCTCGTCCTCGGCGTAGCGGACGCGAATCAGCCCGAGCGTCACGCGGGTGAGGAACCGCCAGTAGGTGCGTGCGAGCCGCTCGAGGTACGCCGGCGCCCAGATCTGATCGAGAGCGGCCCGCTCGATCACCAGATCGGCCTGCTGCACCGAGCGGACAGCGCCGGTGTCCTCGTCGAGCGAGGTCGAGTCGTCGAGGTTGGTGATCACCGCTCGCCGGCGGCGGACTCCGGTCGGCTTCAGGCCGCGCACGGTTTCAGGCTATCCCGGGGGCGCCGACGCCGCTTGAGCACAAGAGCGCGGGCTGGTATCTAGTGGATCGTGATCCTGGTGAAAGGTCGTAAAGTCCTGCGAACAGCGCTCCCCTGTCTGATAGTCGTCGCGAGCGGCGGTCTGGCAGCCGGCTGCGGAGCCGCCACGGGCCATTCCAAATCCGCCGACGCGAACGCAGCGCAGATCGAACGCAACGAACAGCAGGCCGAGAAGCAGGAAGAAGCCGCGGAACTTGCCAAGGAGCGCGAATTGCTGTCGACGATAGAAGCCAAGAACCAGGAAGAAACGGCGAACGAAAACGCCAAGCAGACCGAAGCGCTGGCGACGAAGCGCGTCAAGAAGAGGGAAGCGGCGGCCGTGAAGCGGATCAAGCTGAAAGAAAAGGCTGCCGAAGTGACGATCAAGAAGCGCGAAGAAGCCTCCAAGGCCGTCGCCAAGAAGCTCCAGGAAGCAGCCAAGAAGGCCGAAGAAGCCGAAGGGAAGTCCGTGGGGAATGCCGAAGCGAAGGCGTCGAGCGACTTCGAACAGACGCTCTCGGGCAAGACTCGCGAGCGGCAACTGAGCGAGGCGCGTGCATAGAGATGAACCCGCCTGACAGGCATCCAGGTTTCCCCGACGAGCGCAGCGGCGTACGCCGCACCGTGCTCGTGTGTCTGCTCGTAGCGCTGCTCGCCTGCGCGCTCGCCGGCTGTGGCGGTGGCGGGCACTCGAAGGGCGCCTCGAAGGGCGGCGAATCGAAGGCGGAAGCGGCGGAAGTGCTGGCCGGTGCCGAAGAACCGGGAGAAGCGGCGGCCAAGAAGCGGGAAGCCGCCGCGGAAGCCGCTTCGATCGCCGAAGCCAAGCAGGCTGAAGCGCAAGCCAAACGGCAGGCGGAAACCGGCGAACCGAGTGGGCGGAAGAAGGGAAAGAAGGGCTCCGGAAAGCGGAAGGGATCGAGCAAAGGGCACAAAGGCTCGGCAAACAAGCAGTCGAGCGCGAAAAAAGGGTCGAAGAAGAACGAAAACGCGGCCTCCAGCGCCGCTGAACAGGCCGCCCGCAAGAAGTTCGCAGCTGAAGAAGCCGCCGAAGTGAAGGCCTTCAAGCAGCGCGAACACAGCGAAGCGAAATGATCCTGCGGGGCGATCGCGTCCCCGGCTGCTGATATTCACCTTCTCGTGCCTGACGCTCCGCGCCCCCGCGCTCCCCGTGCCTCGCCAATCGCCGATCCCGCTGGAGATGCTGTGCTCGAGCGCACTGACGAGCTGGCCAAGCGATGGGCGATAGCGCTGATCCTCGCGCGCCCGCTGGAGGCGATCGGCGAGGTTCCGCTCGCGGAGCTCGCGCGAGAGGCGCCGCTGCTGTGCACGCACGTGCTGAAGGCGGTGCGGTCGGACGTCGAGCTGGAGCGGTTGACGGGGGGGCAGGCCGACCCTGACGAGAGCTCGCCGCCGGCGCGCCGCATCGCGGCGATCTCCGGCGCGAACAACGCACGTGAGGCGGCCGTGGCGGTGGAGGCTCTGCGCAGTGTGCTGTGGGAGGCGCTGCTCGACGAACTCGACCGGGCGCCCTTCGACCATTTCCCGGCACGGCTGCTCGCCGCCGTATGCGATCGGCTCGCATACGTATGCGCGGCTTCGCTGGCCGCGGTAGTTGACGGTGGGGTCGGGTCAGCGGCGCGCCCGCCCGAGGCGGGGGTCGCACGCCCGCTCGTGGTCCCCGAGTCCTCAGCGTCGGCCTCCTCAGCCGGGCATCAGGCGGTCATCGTCGACGAACTGGCGCGCGGGGCCGGCTTGGACCGTCGGTCCTCCGCAGGCGGTCCCGCAGCTGAACCCGCATCCGTGGCCGTCAGAGATCGGCCCGGCCCGGTCGAGATCGCGATCCGCGACCAACGCGGAGAGGGGGGGCCGGCGGCGTGGGTCGGATCGATTGGGGCCCAGCTGGAGCGCTTCGCGCGCGACGGGCGACCGTTCGCGGTGCTGCTGGTCGAGCTCGCCGACATCGAGCGCCTGCATCGTGACGAGCCCGCCGGCGAGCTATCGCGGTTGGCGGGAGAGTTTGAGCTCGCGCTCGCGGGCGCGGCCGGCAGAGCCTCGGTCGTGCTTACACGCGAGCGTCCCGGCCGCTGTTGGCTGCTGGCCTTGGATACCGACCGCAGTGGCGCTGCGCAGCTGGCCGACCGTCTCGCAACGGCCGCGGCCTCCGCCGTGAGCTACCGGGGAGCGCCGCTGGAGGTGGTGGTCGGCACGGCGGTGTGTCCCGAAGACGGCCGCGAGTCGGCGGCACTGGCTGCGCATGCGGATGTGGGTCTGTATGCCGCGCGCTCAGCTGTCCGCGCGTCGGGCGCCCGGCCGAGCGCGCCGGTCGACGAGCCGAGCTGAGGCGCCGTCGCCGTCAGCCGGCGAGTGCGCCGCCTGCAGCGGCCGCGCTCGGGGAGCCGGGCGGCGAGCCCAGCGCGGGGGTGTTCGCGACATGGCCGACGATGTGCGTTCCGACCCGGACCGTCTCGGTAATAGCGAGCGCTTCAGCCGCTCCGGAGGTCAGATCCCAGTCGGCGCCGTGTGCGTACGGGCCGCGGTCGAGCACTGGGACGGTCAGGCTATGGCCCTTGTAGGTCACCTTCACGAGCGTTCCGCACGGGAGCGTCCTGTTGGCGACGCCGACCACGCCGGGTGTCAGCGTCTGCCCACACGCGGTTTCCTTGCCGTAGAAGCCTGGGCCGAACCAGGTGGTGATGCCGGTCGAGTGGATCGTGCTCTTGGCCGGCGTCGAGCTCGACGGCGCCGCCGATCCGCCCGCGCTGGCGAACGCGCCGACCGTCGGGCCGGCAGCGCAGGCCGCGGCCGCAGCGAGCAGCGTGATGGCTGTCTTGATAGCGATTCGCATCGTGTTCGACGCCTACGGGGTGAGCTGACGGGCTCGCACGGCGCTCAAGCGCTGCGCTACGGCCCTGCCGGGCCGATTCGCCCCAGCGGATCGGATGCATCCGCATTGGGTCCCCCGCCTGCCGCAACCTGAGTCGAGGCAGCTCGGCGTTGCGGCAGACTAACAGACCGCGATCAGGAGATCGGCAGGCGTGACAGGACATCCCGGAATATGCGCTCACCGGTTGATAGCCCAGCCTTCGTAACCTCGCCCAAGATCTCTGCCGCGGACGCGAGGAACTCGGCGCCCCCAGGCGGCTGCACCGGTCCGCTGGTGCGCTCGCCCTCGCACTCGAACCCTTGCAGAGGCACAGCTTCCTTGACGAACCCGTCGCGCCCGCGCCCCGGGGCGCTTGGTGGTCGTCGGGTTCGTGTCGAGCTGCGAGCGGGCGCTGTGTCGGTGGAGGCGGCCACGGCGCTCGCTTTGCGTGCGGCCGCTCGTCGAGGGCTGGACCGCTGCGGCCGGGTACGCGGCAGGTTCGACAGAACGCCCGAACTGTCCGGCGCTGTGTCTGATCCCCGGTCACTGTCTGAAGCGCTCACCGGCACATCATTGCTTAACGCGACCCGGCAAAGCAGCGGCAACCGGTCCAGGATCGACCGCGACGCGTTAGGATGAGAGCGAGCAGAACCGACTGGATATGTAACGTGGGCAGGGCTACGACCGTATGTCCGAGGGTGTAGCTGTCTCAGCAATAATCTCGCGCGGGTGCTTGTGGCCCTCGGGTTGTCGATCGACGGAAGAAACGGAAAACACGAATGTCAGTAGTCGAGCTGCAGGAGCTGGATGAGGTCAAGGGTCTGCTGGCGAAGGGCCAGCAGGTGGGTGTCCTCTCCTACGCGGAGATCACCAAGGCGATGTCCGAGCTTGATCTGGACGAGTCGGACGTCGAAGAGCTGCACGGATTCCTGGAGAAGTCGGAGATCGAGCTCGTCGAGGAGATCGACCCCGCGATCGCCGCCGCATCCCAGGTGGAGCGAGCACCCGACAAGCGTGGCCGGCGCAAAGCGAAAACGGCGCTCGACCTGAAGCCCGACATGACGACCGACTCGCTGCAGCTGTTCCTGAAGGACATCGGCAAGGTCCGGCTGCTGACCGCCCAGGAGGAGGTCGACCTGGCCAAGCGAATCGAGCGCGGCGACCTCGACGCGAAGCAGAAGATGGTCGAGTCGAACCTGCGACTGGTCGTGTCGATCGCCAAGAACTACCGCAACCAGGGGCTGCCGTTCCTCGACCTAATCCAGGAGGGCACGCTCGGCCTCGTCCGCGCGGCCGAGAAGTTCGACTACCGCAAGGGCTTCAAGTTCTCCACGTACGCGACCTGGTGGATCCGCCAGGCGATTGCCCGCGCGCTGGCCGACAAGGCGCGCACGATCCGCATCCCTGTGCACGTCGTGGAGAAGCTGAACAAGATCGGCCGCGCCGAGCGCAAGCTCGTGACGGAGCTCGGCCGCGAGCCCACCGCCGATGAGATCGCCGAGGTCACCGGCATCGATCCCGAGGAGGTCGACTCGATTAAGCGCTCGGCCCAGGCGCCGGTATCGCTCGAGAAGCCGGTGGGCGACGAGGAGGAGTCTGAGTTCGGCCAGTTCATCGCCGACGAGCGCGCCGAGTCGCCGTACGAGCGCGCCGCGGAGATCCTGACCAAGGAGGCGCTGCGCGAGGCGCTGGAGAATCTCTCCTACCGCGAACGACGCGTCCTCGAGTTGCGCTACGGGCTCGGCGGCGAGCACCCGCGCACGCTCGATGAGGTGGGGCGCACGTTCAACGTCACGCGCGAGCGCATCCGCCAGATCGAGAACCAGTCGCTGAAGAAGCTGCAGTCGCTCGCAGAGGCACAGAAGCTCCGCGACGTGGCGTAGGCCGTCCAGCAGATCTGGCGGCGCTCAAGGCGGCGGGGTGGGCTGCCGATCAGGAGGGCATGTTCGATGTCAAGGCGGCGCTGCGTGAGCTGGTTGAGAAGCAAGGCTCGGACCTGCACCTGAAGGTCGAGTCGGCGCCGCTGTACCGCGTCAACGGTGAGCTGACGCTCGACGAGGCCGCCGCGCCGCTGACAGCACAGGACACTGAGGGCGCGCTGAAAACGCTGCTCAGCGACGAAACGAAGCTCGGCGAGTTCGCCCACGAGCACGAGGTCGACTTCTCGTTCGAAATCGAGGGCGTCGCGCGCTACCGGATCAACGCCTTCCAGCAGCGCGGCGTGATCTCGATGGCATGTCGTGCGATCCCACACAAGATCAGCACGATCGAAGAGCTCTCGCTGCCGCCGGTAGTCAGTGAACTGGCCGAGGAGGAGCGCGGCATCGTGTTGCTGACCGGGACGACAGGATCGGGTAAGTCAACGACGCTCGCGGCGATGATCGACCACATGAACTACACGATGAGCAAGCACATCGTCACGATCGAGGACCCGATCGAGTTCGTGCACTCCGACAAACGCTGCGTGATCAACCAGCGCGAGGTCGGCATGGACACGGCTTCCTTCAAGCGCGCGCTGCGCAGGGTGCTGCGCCAGGACCCCGACGTGATCCTCGTCGGAGAGATGCGTGACGAGGAGACCGTGCAGACGGCTCTGTCAGCCGCCGAGACCGGCCACCTGGTGCTCTCCACGATCCACACGGTAGACGCGACCGAGTCGATCAACAGGATGCTCGACTTCTTCCCGCCCCACCAGCATCAGCAGGCGCGCAGCATGATCGCCGGTACGGTCAAGGGCGTCATCTCGCAGCGGCTCGTGCCGGGCGCCGACGGCGGTCGCGTGGCGGTCTGCGAGATCCTGCGGATGACCGGGCGCGTGCGCGACATGATCATCGACCCCGACCAGACGGGCAAGCTGGTCGAGGTGATCACCAGCGGTGGCTACTACGGCATGCAGACGTTCGACCAAGCCCTGTTCGGACATGTCAAGGCCGGGCGCGTGACCTTCGAGGACGCGATGCGCGTCGCCTCAAGCCCACACGACTTCAAGCTGCTGATGCAGTCCGACGGGCGCAGGGGAACGACGATGGAGGACGTCGCCGCCGCGGAGGCCAACCGCGAGGCCGATTCCAAACCGTCGCTTTCCGCCGCCTGATCAACGATATCGGTGACCATCTCGAGCAGATCCAGACGGTGGGCGACGCCGTGCCCAGCTCGTCATCCACACTTCATTTGGTAAAGTAAAGGTCGAGATGACGCTCGATCTGACATGCCCGGTTTCGATGACGGCGGAGATCGTGTGCGGTAAGTGGACGCTGCTTCTCGTGCGCGACTTGGCCGAGGGGCGTTCCCGTTTCTGTGAGCTGGAACGGTCGCTCGCCGGGATCAGCCCCCGCACGCTGTCGTTGCGACTTCGCGCGCTTGAGGAGCAAGGGATCATCGAGCGCCACACCTTCCCCGAGGTTCCCCCACGCGTTGAATACGGGCTCACGGACAAGGGCCGCGCGCTGCTGCCGATCATCGATGACATGCGCGCATACGGCGAAGACTGGCTAAGCGCGGAGTGCGCCGAGCGGGCCAGCCGTCAGGCGCTCGCAGTCGCCTAGCATCAGACGTCGGACTGGGCCGACAGGGTCATGACGGCGGGTCCTGGCAGAGCCGGCGGGCGACGCACCCGTGGGTCAGGCGTGGCGTAGGACGGTGTTCTGGTCCAACGCGCCGGCGACGCGATAGCCACGCGGTGAAAGATGCTCCGCGAACCAGCTCTCTGCGGGCATCGTCTCGAGCACGATCAGCGGTCGGCAACGTGTGATCGTGCGCATTGCGCCGGTCAACGCCTCCTGCTCGTGACCCTCGACGTCGAGTTGGATCACAGCCACCCGCCGATCGCCCGGGACGACATCGTCGACGGACTGCAGCGGCACCTCTTCGCTGCTCGCCGTGTCGGCTTGGGCGGAAGCTGGCACAAGATGACTGCCGCCGCCCAGCGGCAGGCCGTCAGTGTCGCTCGTGGCGAGCAGCGCCCTGCCGCTGTTCGCATCGAGTCCGGCGTGACTGAGCACGACGTTGTCGAGGTGATTGAGCAGGATCGTGATCTGAGCGCACTCATAGTTCTCTCTACTTGGCTCGAATGCCCACACGCGGGCGCCCCCGTCACGCGAGCGCGCCAAAGCTGGGATGAAGTCGCCGAAGAACGTACCCGCGTGGACGATGTCTCCCTCCGGATCGGCCGCTCGCATGAGGTTGAGGGTGTTGGGCTCCCACACTCGGGCGGTGAGGATCGTGCGCGACACGGGCCTATGTAGAGACGAGCGCGGAACACAGTAGGAGCCGTGCTCGTTCGCGCCGACGAAGCCGTCAGGGGAGTCGGATGGCAGGGTGACGGCATCGGCCTGCAGTCGATATGCAGACAGCGAGGTAAGCGTGTCAGCAGCGGGTGTCGGTGGGACCGATGCCTGTCTGCCTCGTGCCGAGCGGCGTCGCCAGCCGGCCAGTCGTTTGAGGCTGCGCCTGACCGGCTTCGGCGCCCTTCCTCGTTCAGTCGAGCTCGTCATAGCCCCACAGGCTCACGAGATCGCGATCGAGATACTCGCTAAGCGCGAGGACCTCGGGCTTGAAGCGGCGGCGCAGCTCGATCGTGAAGCTCTCATCAGTTGGCGGCGCGTCGCCGCGCACGACGCGGCGTTCGAACATCTCGCGCATGCCGGGCGTCGTGATCGCCCTGACAGCCGCCTTGGTCGATCGCGCGAGGGCGCCCTGGCCTTTGACGATCGACTGTTTCAGCTCCCTGGCGCGCTGGGAGCGCACGATGTCCTTGGTGACGTTCACGTTGATCACATCGATCGGATACCGATCGTCGGTGCCGATGAATCGGAGTACCTGCCGCACCGTCGCCTCGTTGTCACTGTGGAAGTCCTCGTAGATCAGCACGAGCACCTGCTCACGCGGGAATCGTGCCTGATAGCGCTCCAGCTGGTTCACATACCGCACGTGCTCTGAGTACTGCAGCAACTGTGGCCGGTGTGAATGGCGAGGGATGTGTTTACCCGCGCGGCGTGCCTCCTGCAGCGAGATCGCCTTGCGCAGATCTTTCTCCCCCTCGACGCCCCAGTTCAGGAGCATCAGGTGCATCGACCGAAGGAAGCTGGCGGGCTCTCGCAGGATCGCGATGATGCGCGCGTCTGGCTGCAGGTCCGCGATGCTGTCCGCGGCAGTCGACGACCACAGGTAGAACGCCGATGCCTCACCGACGCGCTGCTCCGGCGCTGCGTCGCCGAACAGCGCAAGATATTCCTCCAGCGTGCGCGGATACCCAGCCTCGGGGCGCCCTTGTGCGTGGCGCGGGCGAGGTTGCATGTCGCTTGCGAGGAAGCGCGGCTCCTTGAGTTTTGGCATGTAAACCTGCGGATGTTTTCTCAGCATCCGGTAGAGCGACGTCGTGCCGGTCTTGGGGGCGCCCACGATGAAGAAATCAGGCACTCTCGTGTGAGCGCGCGTCCGCGCAGCTGAGGATGCGGTTGACAGTTCCACGTTTGAGAGCCTACAGCCGCCCGCGCGCGCCGGCAACGGCTCTCGGCGGCTGTCTGCGGTGCAAGACGGGGTGCGCGTGGCAGGAGCGCGCCTGGCGACCCCGAACTCCGGCGAGCATGCATTCACTCCAGCTCCAGCCCGCGCTCACCGAGTTCCTCGAGGCGGCCGCGATCCGCCTGCAGGAGGACGTCGCCTCCGGCGCGGAGGTCCCCTTCGAGCTCGAGCCGCAGCGCGCCCGACGTGCGTCCGGGGGACCGTCGTTGTACTGCTATCGGGCGCTCAGCAGCCAGTTCATCGCCGAGCGCCGCGCGCAGCTGGAACGGTTGCCGAGCTACGGCGAGGCGGCGATGCTGCTCGAGGGCTTCGACGGCCTCGAGCGCTATCTCGCGAGCGTCGGTGCGGACACCGCGAGCCCCGATCCCAGGAGCGCTGCGCGTGCCGCGATCCAGGCGCTGCTGGCGGACGTGTTCGACGAGCAGAACGACTTCGAGCTGCGCCCCGAGCGGATGCGCGCGGCACTCGAGCGCCTCGAGCGTTCAGCGCTCGCGGGCAGCGGCGCGACCACGCTCGTGGCCACGCTGCACGGACTCACGATCGGCTCTGACGAGCTTCAGCTGACGACCGGTCTGACGATCGCACGGCCGCATGTCCTCGGCGGGCTGCCCGACGGGGCGCTGGCCGACACGGGCGACGGCTCGCGCGGCGATCGTCTGATCGTCGCGCTCACCGCTGGTGACGGCGATCCCGGGGACGGCGATCCGCTGGAGGCGATCGCTCGCGGCCGCGAGGTCTTGAAGGATCTGCTGCGCGCGCTGAGGCTGTTCGGCGACGGCCGTGTGACGCTCGGTGCGCTGGCGTGGGCACAGGTGGCGGGCGGAACCTGGAAAGCGCTGGCGCTCGGCACCGGCGGGCGCCCGCACGGGATGCTCGTCGTGAGCGCCGAGCAGGAGGACGAGCTGCGTGCCTTCTGCAACCTCGTCTCCCGCCGCGCGCCTCATGCCAACGAGCTGGCGTGGGCGTTGAGGCGCTTCGAGCTCGGCTGCGAGCGCGACAGCGCGTTCGAGGCGCTCACCGATCATCTGCTGGCCCTGCGCGCGATTCTCGAGCCCGAGGGCCCGGCGAGCGGCCTGCTTCCCGGGCGCCTGGCGGTGCTGTGTGCCACGCCCGAGCGACGAGCCGAGCTGACCGAGCGAACGATCAGAGCCTTGGCGCTCGAGCGCGAGGTGACGATCGGCACCGCGGCGCCCCATTCCGGTGCCCAGACGCTCGCTCGCGACCTCGCCGACCATCTGCGCGCGCTGCTACGGGATGTAATCTGCGGGCACCTGGATCCCGATCTGGTCGGGGTCGCCGATCAGCTTCTGTTGACAGCTCCCGCTGACGAGCACGTAGTGCCCGAGGCCGCCGATCCGGGGTGTTCGGCTCCCGCGGTCGCGTCAGTCGAACAGATGCTCTGCGATCCGAGCCAGGCCGAGGAGATCCTGGACGTCTTCATCTAGGTGCGGAACGAGGATCGGCGGGTGCTCGTCTAGCGCCTCGGACAGCAGCGCGATCGTCTCCTGATCGCGCTGTGCGAGCACGTCGAAGTCAGCCAGGTTGCCGGCCGCTCGTGAGGCCAGCCGCTCGCCGAGCGCGGGCGCGAGCAGTGCGCTCACCTCGTTCGTCGACAGGCCGTGCAAGCCATGGGAGTGCACGCGGTTGACGATCAGCTCGCCGACCGACATGTCCGCCTCGGCGAGTCTGTCCGCCAGGAACCTCGCCTCACGCGCCGGCTCGACCTCCGGTGAGGTGACGATCAGGAACGTCGTCTGTGGGGCGCGCAGCAGCTCCGAGACGCCGCGCGTCCGCTCGCCGAAGCCGTCGATCACGCCGGTCAGCGAGCGGAAGAAGCGTGACAGCTCGCCGAGCATGTCCACGCCGGTGATGCGTGCGAAGATCGCGAACACCAGCGCGGTGCCCCGGCCGAACAAGCGAGCCGTCAGCCCTCCCGGCCCGAGGAACACCTGCAGCGCGCGTCCTTCGAGGAAGCCCAGCATGCGGTTCGGAGCGTCGAGGAAGTCGAGCGCGTTGCGCGACGGCGGCGTGTCGAGGATGATCGCGTCGAAGTCGTGCTCCTCGTGCAGCTCGTACAGCTTCGCGATCGCGCTCAGCTCGTGTGAGCCCGCAACCGCGGTCGATAGCTCCGCGTATACGGGGTTGGACAGGATCTCCTCGCGCGCCCTGTCATCCGGCGCCAACTGGACGATCAGCTCGTCGAACGTCCGCTTGGCGTCCAGCATCATCGCCCACAGCTCGCCCTCGATCGCGATGCCCTGCTCGGCGAACAGCTCCGGTGCGATCCGCTGTGGCTCGGATGGGAGCTCGGCCAGGCCGAGCGCCGAGGCCAAGCGTCTTGCCGGGTCGATCGTGACCACCGCCACCTTGCCTCCGCGCAGCGCCAGCCCGAGCGCGAGCGCGGCTGAGGTGGTCGTCTTGCCGACCCCGCCCGCGCCGACGCACACGAGCACCCGCTTGTCGCGCAGGCGCGCAGCCAGGCCGCTGGAGCGCGTGCGGGCGCGCGGGCTGCTCGTCTCGGCCATCTCGGGATCGTAGTTCCCATGCAGGAATCGCCGGTCGCTATGCGAATACCCACCGGACGGCTTTCCAACAATCGAGTATCGGAGCAACCGTGGAAGGAAAGGCCAAGGTCATCGCGTTCGCCAACCAGAAGGGCGGCGTGGCCAAGACGACGACGACGCTCAACCTGGCGGCGGCGTTCGCTGAGGAGGGGCATCGGGTTCTGTGCGTGGACATGGACCCGCAGGGCAACCTGACGATGTCCCAGGGGATCGATCCGGACACGCTCGAGAAATCGATGTACGACGTGCTCGTCCACAAAGTCTCGATCCGCGAGGTGATTCGCAAGCGCGAGATCGACATCGCCTGCGCGTCGATCGACCTTGCCGGTGCGGAGATCGCGATGTCGACGATGATCGGCCGCGAGCGCTCGCTCGAGAAGGCCTTCGAGCCGATCCGCGAGGACTACGACTTCATCTGCATCGACACACCGCCGAGCCTCGGGCTGCTGACGATCAACGCGCTCACGGCTTCGGACAAGGTGATCGTCCCCGTGCAATGCGAGTATCTGTCGATGCGCGGCCTGATCCAGCTCCAGAACACGCTCGCGATGATCCGCGAGAACCTCAATCCGGGCGTCGACATCGAGGGTATCCTGCCGACGTTGGTGGATTCGCGCACGATCCACGCCAAGGAGGCGATCGAGATCCTCGAGGAAAACTTCGGCGACCGCGTGTTTGCGTCTCGCATCCGCAAGACTGTCCGTTTCGCCGAGGCCCCGGTGAAGGGGATGTCGGTGCTCAAGTACGAGCCGGACGGCGTAGCCGCCCAGTCCTACAGGCAACTCGCGCAGGAGGTCCTCACCAATGCCCAATCCTAAGCGTGCGAGCATGCGTGAAGGGCCGCTGGCGGCCCTGTTCCGCAAGACCGAAGAGGACCCCGACGGGCTGCAGGAGGATCTTCAGCCGTCGTCGACGCGTGCGCCTCAGCAGACGATCGAGCCGGCAGACACTCAGACCGCTGAGCGGACGCGCGCGAGCGGGCTGCCCCATCCCGCGCTGAGCGCCTCGCCGCAGGCGCCCGAAGAGGAGCTGCACGTTCCCTCGCCGCGCGAGCGTCTGCGCCATGCGTTCTCATCGGAGATACCGGAGAACGTGATGGACCGCCCCGGCTCCGGCCGCTCGCCGATCGACGAATATGCGCGCGAGCAGAGCGCGTTCGAGCATCCGGGCGTGGCCAGCAGCCCGGGAACCGTCGGGCAGCCGGTGATCCGCGTGGTCGGTGTCGGCGGCGCCGGCGTCAACGCCGTCAACCGCATGGTCGAGGCGGAAGTCGAGGGCATCGAGTTCCTCGCCGTCAACACCGATGTGCAGTCGCTGCAGCACTCGACCGCGGACATCACGCTGCACATCGGCGCCGAGCTGACGCGCGGTTTGGGCTCTGGCTCGGACGCGAACGTCGGCCGCCAGGCGGCGATGGAGGACTTCGACCGCGTGAAGGCTCTGCTGAAGGGGTCGGACATGGTCTTCATCACGGCCGGTGCCGGAGGAGGCACAGGCACCGGAGCGGCGCCGATCGTCGCGCGGATCTCGCGCGAACTGGGCGCGCTCACGGTCGCGATCGTCACCAAGCCGTTCGGGTTCGAGGGCACGCGCCGCAGCGAGCAGGCCGAGCGCGGCGTCGAGGCGCTGGCCGCCGAGGTCGACACGCTGATCGTCGTCCCCAACAACCGTTTGCTCGCGGTACTCGACAAGCAAACCGCGATGGTCGAGGCGTTCCGCGTGGCCGACGATGTGCTGCGCCAGGGCGTGCAGGGGATCTCCGACCTCGTGACGCTCCCGGGCCTGATCAACCTCGACTTCGCCGACGTGCGCACGATCATGAGCGAGGCCGGCAACGCGCTGCTCGGGATCGGCATGGGGGTGGGCGAGAACCGTGCCACCGAGGCCGCGATCCAGGCCGTCTCCTCGCCGCTGCTTGAAACCTCGATGGAGGGGGCGCGGTCGATCCTGTTGTCGATCACCGGAGGCGCCAACCTGTCGCTGTGGGAGGTCAACGAGGCCGCCAAGTCGGTGTCCGAGGCGGCCCACCCGGACGCCAACATCATCTTTGGCGCGATGGTCGACGAGAAGCTCGACGACCAGGTGTGGGTGACGGTCGTCGCCACCGGCTACGGCGACGAGGGCAGGCGCAAGAGCGTCAACCGCCTGAAGGAGCCCGCCAGCGGCGAGGTCAGGGTGCAGCGCGCTGCACCCTCGCGCCCGGCCCAGGCGCGGCGCGGCGGTCTTGCCGTCGATGAACTAGAAGTCCCAGAGTTCCTCCCCAACTTCTGACGCACGTCAGAGGGCGTAGCGATTCGTCCCGTGCGCCCCGCATCCCGGGTGGCGCTTGTGGTATCGCTCTGCGATGGGCGCAGCTGAGAACGGGGTTGTCGCGGCCGGGCATCCGCTGACCGCGGAGGCTGGTGCGCGGGTGCTGCGCGAAGGGGGGAACGCGGTCGACGCGGCGGTCGGGGCGATGCTCGTGTCGTTCGCGACCGAGTCGCTGCTGACCGGGCTGGGCGCGGGCGGATACATGCTCGTGGCGGGTGGCGGGGTACGCCCGACGCTGCTCGACTTCTTCGTCCAGGCGCCGACCCGCGCGGGCGACGGCTCCGAGGTCGAGCTGCGTGGGATCGACGTGTCCTTTGGCGATGCCGAGCAGGTGTTCTACGTCGGCCCGGCGTCCTGCGGCGTGTATGGGACGCCGGCCGGGGTATGCGAGGCGGTGCGCAGGTGGGGCACGGTGCCGCTCGAGCAGCTGGCCGCGCCGGCCGTGAAGCTAGTGCGGGAGGGCGTCGTGTTGAACGCCGCTCAGGCATACGTCGCGAAGATCCTCGCCGGCCTGCTGACCTCGACGCCCGAGTGCGCGGCCCTGTGGGCGCCCGCCGGTCGCCTCCTGCGCGAGGGCGAGCTGCTGCACAACCCGGAGCTGGGGGAGGCGCTGCTGCGTCTCGCGCGCGACGGTGCCGAGCCGTTCTACACCGGCGACATCGCGACCGCGGTGTGTGACTGGCTGGCCGCTCGCGGCGGCTCCCTGTGCGCGGCGGATCTAGCGGGCTACGAGGCGGTCGAGCGGGAGCCCGTGCAGATGTCCTATCGCGACCGCGCGATCCTGACCAACCCGCCGCCGTCGGCCGGGGGGACGCTGCTCGCGTACGCCCTCGCGCTGCTCGACCACGGTCCTGCACCGCCGACGCTGCGCTCGGTCATCGACGCGATGGCCGCGGCCCAGTCGGAGCGCACCCCCGAGTTCGTCGAAGGTCTCGAGCAGCCGGGGTTCCTCGAGCGCTTCCTCGCCGCCCGTCTTGGCTCCACGACGCATATCTCGGTGATCGACCGCGACGGTTGCGCATGCAGCGTCACGTGTACCAACGGAGAGGGCTCCGGGATCGTCGTCCCCGGCACCGGCATGCACCTGAACAACGTGATGGGCGAGGAGGATCTAAACCCTCATGGCTTCCATCTGCACCCGGCCGGACGGAGGATGCCGAGCATGATGGCGCCGTCGGTTGTGATGCACGACGGCGAGGTCGAGCTCGTGCTCGGCAGTGCCGGCTCGAATCGGATTCGCTCGGCGCTCCTGCAGACGATCGTCGGCGTTGTCGATCACGACCTGCCGGTGCGCGAGGCCGTCGAGGCGCCACGCGTGCACTTCGAGGACGGCGTCGTGTTCGCAGAGCCCGGGATCGATTTGCTGGGACTGGATGGCGACATGCGGATAGTTCGCTTCGGTGAGCTCAACCTGTTCTTCGGAGGAGTGCAGGCGGCGCTGCGGCGCGGGCCGCGGATCAGCGGAGCCGGGGATCCACGCCGCGGCGGTGTCGCGGTGAGCGCATGAGGCTCGCGGCTGCCGGGTGTGCGCTCCTCGCGACTGCGCTGGCGGTCGGTTGCGGAGGTGTGAGGGCGGCAGACCTGTTCATCGTCACGCGCACCGGCGCCGGCCCGCACGCACGACTGACGCTGCTCGTGAACGAAGAAGGCGGCGTCAATTGCAACAGTGGGCCGACGCTGAAGCTGAGCGACCCGCAGCTGATCCAGGCGAGCGGAATCAAGGAAGACCTGCAGAAGCTGACCCCCAGTGGACTATCGCTGCCACCGGCATCCGGATCGGTGCTCAGCTACACGGTGCGCTCCGAATACGGGACCGTCCGCTTCAGCGACAACTCCGCCCACCAGCCAGCGGTGCTCCGCCGGCTCGCCCTGTTCGTGCTGCAGACTGCACAGCAGGTCTGCCGTCTACCGGAGTGAGCGGTGTACAGCGATGGTTTTACGCTCGTCGCCAGCGATCTACTACCCGACCGGCCCGGCTGTCGGGGCCGACGGTCGCTCGGCCGGCTTGCGCGCGGAGATCATCAGGTTGTAGAACAGCGCGGGCGGTAGACGCGACTCGAGTAGCCGGCGGTCCAGTCCTTGCAGCATCAGGTAGCCGTGGTAGGCGTACAGACGCCACGCCACCGGGATATCTTCGGGCTCGGCGCTGGCCTCCAGCGTGCGGTTCGTCCAGCCGAACCAGTTCGCCAGCAGCTCCTCGCCGTTGACACGCACATCCTGCAGGCCGGCCCCCCGAGCGACGCGCGACAGCTCGCCGGGCGAGAACGCATGCACGTCGACGACGCCCTCGAGTGCCGCGTCCGGTTGCTCGGCGTCGCCGTTGTGCGCGGGGGCGGCGCCGACGGCGCGCCGCCAGAGTGGCGCGAGGGCGATCGCGAAGCGCTTGGGCACGCTCGCCAGGCGGTCGCCGTAGCGCGAGGGCTCGCCGGCGAACAGAACGGTCCCGCCCGGCGCGAGCACCCGCTCGAACTCGGCGAACGCACGGGGGAGGTCGGGGATGTGGTGGAGCACTGCGTGGCCCAGCACTAGGTCGAAGGACTCGTCCTCGAACGGCAGCTGCTCGGCGTCGGCCGTCTCCATGTGGACCTCTAGCCCCAGCTCTGCCGCGTTGGACTTCAGCGTGTCGAGCATCCCCGCCGAGATGTCGGTGCACGTGGCTTGCCCGATCAGCCCGGCGCGTAGCAGGTTCAGCGTGAAGTACCCCGTACCGGAGCCGATCTCCAGCGACCGGGCATAGTGGACCGGCTCGGCGCCGAGCGCCTTGCGGACCTTCGCGCTGACCTGACTGGCGCCGAGCTCGCCGAAGTCGATCCCCCACTTGGAGTCGTAGTGACCGGCCGCCACATCGTGGTAGCGGGTGTTCGCGTCGCGGATCTCCTCCGCGCTGAGGACGGGCGCCATCGGGCGGACCATATACTCGCGCGCCGTGTCCCCGTCCCGCACCTGGTCCTGATCGAATCGACGATGATCGTCTCTTGACCCCAAGCTCTCCCGCGACCGATCCACCCCGCTCCTACGAGCAGCGCGACCAGCCCGACGGGGTCCCGCCGCTCGCGCTTACCGGCGAGCGGACCCTCCCGGACGTGCCCGAGGAGAACTACTGGTTCCGCCGCCATCTCGTCGTCTACGAATGGATCGCCGAGCGCGTGTCCGGGTTGCGCGCGATCGACATGGCGTGCGGCGAGGGCTACGGATCGGATGTGCTCGCACGCGCGGCCGCCGGCGTCGTCGGCGTGGACGCCAACCCCGAGGCGTACGAGCACGCTCGGCTGCGGTACGCCCGCGCCAACCTGCGGTTTGCCAGGGACCTGGTCGGGAGCTTTTCCGAGCAGGCCGACGCGGTCGTGTTCCTGCAGACGATCGAGCACCTCGAGGACCCGGACGCCGTGCTCGAGCACTTCCGCTCGCTCGTCGGCGGTGCGGACGGCGCGGGGACCGTGTTCGTCTCCACTCCGAACGTGCTCACGCTCGCGCCGAAAGGAGCGTCGCGCTCGGGCAACCCGTGGCACGTGCACGAGTACGACCATCGGGAGTTCCAGCAGCTGTGCGCCCGACACTTCGCGACCGTGCAGCTGTACGGCCTGTTCCACGCGCGCAAGCTGCGCGTACACGAGCTCGCGCTGCGCATCGGATGGGATCGAGTGCACGCGGCTCTGCACCTGACGCGGCCGTTCTACGACCGCTTCACGCCGGCGATCGCCGCGGCGGACTTTTCGCTACGCCCTGCCGGGGAAGCCGAGATGGACCGCGCGCTGGACTTCCTCGCCGTGTGCCGCCCGTGAGCGCCGGCCGCGGCGCCGGCCGCGGCGGCGGCGCGCTGGCGATCGTCCTGCACACGCACATGCCCTACGTCGAGGGGTTCGGGACCTGGCCGTTCGGCGAGGAGTGGCTGTGGGAGGCGATCGCCGGCTGCTATCTGCCGCTGCTGGACCTGCTCGACGAAGACGTCCCGCTGACGCTGTCGCTCACGCCCGTGCTGTGCGATCAGCTGGAAGCTGTCGGCGTCGGCGAGCGCTTCACCGCGTTCGTGGACGAGGTTCGCCGTGCGACACACGCCGAGGACGCCGCCGGCCTGCGCGCCGGCGGCCACGAGCTGCTCGCGCGCGAGCTCGAGCGCTCCTGGGGCGACTACACGAACGCGCTTGAGGGAATGCGGCGGCGTGGGGGGGACCTGCTCGGAGCGCTCGCTCGGCACGCTCGCTGGACCTCCTCGGCCACGCACGCGATCCTACCGCTGCTGGCGAGCGACGCCTGCGTGCGGCTGCAAGTGGGGGCGGGCGTGGCGGCCCACCGCGCACGCTTCGGCGAGCACTGGGGTGGCGGGTTCTGGCTGCCGGAGTGCGCCTACGCGCCGTGGTTGGAGCGCGATCTGGAGGACGCCGGCGTGCGCGCGGTGTGCGTCGAGCTGACCAATGATCTCGGGCTCGGCGCGCGCGAGCATCTGCAGCCGATCCGCACCGAGTCGGGCGTGCTGCTTGTGCCGATCGACCGCGAGACGATCTCACTGGTGTGGAGCGATGACGGCTACCCGGCGAACGGCGCGTATCGCGACTACCACCACCACACCGTCCACCACCACAACCCCTGGAGCAATGACGGCCACCCCTACGACCACGCGCGGGCGCTGGCGCTGGCGCGCGAGCACGCCGCCGACTTCGTCACGCGCACGATCGCCCGCATCGATCGCGCGAACGACGCCGCGCCGTCGCAGGACCGACTGCCTGGTGGCGGGCTGGTCGTGTGTGCGCTCGACACCGAGCTGCTCGGGCACTGGTGGTATGAGGGCATCGCCTGGCTGCGGGCCGTCGTCGATGAGTGCTCGCGCCAGGGACTCGAGCTCGTGCTGCTGGACGACGCGCTCGAAGCCGTCACCTCGGCTGAGGCACAACATCCGTCGTCGGCGGATCGCCTGCACGCCGCGCAAGCCGCGCAGCGAGTGAGCACGTGGGGCAAGCACGGCGACCTCTCGACATGGTCCGGGCCGGCCGTCGCCGAGATGGCCTTCGCGGTGCGGGTAGCCGAGCTGCGCACGCTCGCCTGCGCCAAGGATGCCGGCCCGGCCGCTGTCCGCGAGCTGCTGGCGCTGCAGGCCAGCGACTGGCCGTTCATGGTCTCACGCGAGATCGCCGCGCCGTATGCGCGCGAGCGCTTTGACTCGCACCGGCTGGGCCTCGAGCGGGCGCTCGCCGCCGGCCCGCAGGCTGAGGTCGACGCTCTGCACAACCTGGCCGCGCACGCCGATCCAGCCGCGCTGTTCGTCCCCTCCTGAAGCCTCATGCCTGAGCGCCGCGCCTGCGCGGCCTCGTGATCAGCCTCGTGCTTAGCGCTCGATCAGCGCTCACTCCCAGCGCATCGAGCGGGGCGCCTCGCGCATGCGGATCACGCGAGCGGGTGCGCCCGCGACGACCGCGTTCGCGGGTATCGGCTTCGTGACCACGCAGCTTGTTCCGATCACGCCGTTCTCGCCTACGCTCACGCCGCGCAGGATGCACGCGCCGTAGCCGATCCACACGTTGTGGCTCACGCGCACGTCGCGCTTGTAGATCCCCTGCAGCCGGATTGGGCGATCGACTTCGGTCACACCGTGGTCGAAGTCGATCAGCATGACCCTGTCGGCGACGATGCACTCACGCCCGATCGAGACGTGCTGGAAGGCCGAGATCGTGCACTCCTGGCCGATCACGGTCTTCGCCCCGATGCTCACCTCGCCCTCGTGGACGCGGATCTTGGTTCCGTGTCCGATCCACGCCCAGCGCCCGATGTGCAGCGTCGCCCGTGGGCCGATCTCGAGCTTCACGTGCGGGCACACGAAGCAGACGCCGTCGGTCTGCAGGCGGCCGCGGAAGCGCAGCTTCAGCAGCGCGAAGCGAACGAGCAGGCGCGCGTAGTCGGCGTTCAGCATGTGGTTGGCGCGCATGAACCGCAGCAGCGCCAGCGGGCCGCCGTGCGGCGGCGCGGGTGGGGGCCGCAGCCCGTCGCCGACAGCCTCGGTGTGGGTCTCCTCCGCGGGGTTGGCAAGCAGCTCCATGATCGCCGAATCGTAAGGGACCGCCGGGGGAAGCGGCCGACGATCCGGGCCCTGCGATGATTCCGCCGCGATGAGCGACCCGACACTAGCCCAGCGCCTGCTCGACGGCGACCGCCGCGCGCTGGCTCGCGCGATCTCGCTCGTCGAGGACGACCGCCCAGAGGGCTGGGAGCTAGTCCGCGAGGTCTACCCGCATACCGGGAAAGCCGCCGTTGTCGGCTTCACCGGCCCTCCGGGGGTTGGCAAGTCGACGCTGATCGGCGCGCTCACCAAGGCGCGGCGCGCGGCCGGCCGGACCGTCGGCGTGCTGTCGATCGACCCGTCCTCGCCGTTCACCCACGGCGCGCTGTTGGGCGACCGCATCCGGCTGTCTGAACACTTTCTGGACCGCGGCGTGTTCATTCGCTCGATGGCCAACCGCGGCGCCCTCGGCGGGCTGTCCGAGGCGGCGCTGCAGGCCGCACTGCTGCTCGACGCGGCCGGCCGCCAGGACGTGTTCGTGGAGACGGTCGGCGTCGGGCAGGCGGAGATCGACATCATCGATCACGCTGACACGATCGTGCTCGTGCTGATGCCCGGGTCGGGTGACTCGATCCAGGCGCTAAAGGCCGGCGTGATGGAGATCCCGGACGTGATCGTGATCAACAAGGCCGACCATCCCCTGACGGACACGATGATCCGTGAGATCCGTGGCGTGCTGTCACTCGCCAACCTCGACCGCACGCCAGAGGAAGCGCGCGCGCACTGGCGCGTGCCGATCGTCAAGACCGAGGCCACGCACGGCAGCGGGGTCGAGGAGCTGGTCGGCGCTCTCGCGCAGCACCGCGCGCACATCCTCGCCGCGGGTCAGCTGGCGGAACGCCGCAGGCGCAACCTACGCAACGAGGTGCTCGCGATCACGACTGCCCGCATGCGCCGGCGGCTGGAGGAGGGGCTGCACGAGGACCCCGAGTTCCAGGATCTGATCGAGGCGGTCGTTGAGCGCCGGCTGGACCCCGCCAGCGCGGCCTCCGCCTTGCTCGAGCGGGGGACGTCGCCCGATTAGCCTCGCCGTGGCGATGGACTCTCTCGACTGCTCGGTGATCAGGCGCCGAGCGCCCTGGCGATCACCATCTGCTGCACCTCGTCGGTGCCCTCTCCGATCGTGAGGATCTTCGCGTCGCGATAGAAGCGGCATACGGGGTACTCCTCGATGAAGCCGTAGCCACCATGAATCTGCACTGCCTCCTCGGCGCAGCGCACGGCCAGACGCCCCGTCTTGAGCTTCGCCTGAGCTGCCGTGAGCGTGAAGTTGCGCTTCGCGTCCTTCTCGCGCGCCGCCTTGTACACGAGTAGTCGCGCGGCGGCGATCTCCGTCGACATGTCCGCGAGCTTCGCCTGAATTGCCTGGAACTTGGAGATCGCCTGCCCGAACGCGCGGCGCTGCTTGGCGTACTTCAGTGCCTCGTCCAGCGCTCCCTGGGCGAGCCCGACTCCCATCGCGGCCACGCCGATGCGCCCGATGTCGAGGATGTGCAGGAACTGCTTGAAGCCAGCCCCGCGGGGTCCCAGCAGGTTTGCCTCGGGAACCCGGCAGCCGGCGAAGCTGAGCGGACGCGTATCGGACGCGTTCCAGCCCATCTTCCGATAGGGCTCGCCCTGCTCATAGCCCGGTGTCCCGTTGGCGACGATCAGGTTCGAGATCTCCTTCGGCTCGGCGCCGTCGCTCCCGTCGCCGCCGCTGGTCACCGCGGTGATGCACACCACGCCGGAGATGTCCGTGCCGGCGTTGGTGATGAACTGCTTGGCCCCGTCGATCGACCACTCGCCGTCCTGCAGGCGCGCCCGGGTGCGGGTGTTGCCCGCGTCTGATCCAGCCTCCGGCTCCGTCAGGCCGAACGCCCCCAGGCGCTCGCCCGAGCACAGCTGCGGCAGCCATTCGCGCTTCTGCTCCTCGCTGCCGAACAGGTAGATCGGCTGTGTGCCCAGCGAGGTGTGTGCGCACAGCGTGATCGCCACCGAGGAGTCCACGCGCGTCAGCTCCTCGACCGCGAGCGCGTACGCAAGCGTGTCGCCGCCGCCGCCGCCGTACTCCTCCGGAAACGGGATCCCCATCAGGTTCAGCTTCCCGAGTTGCTCGACGATCTCGTACGGGAACGACTTCGTGCGGTCGAGCTCCTCAGCCACCGGCGCGACCTCGCCCTCGGCGAATTCCCTGACCGTCCGCCTGATCAGCTCGTGGTCGGGGGAAAGGTCGAAGTCCATGGCGGCCATTCTCACAGACTTCCCCGATGAGGTCGGGTCGGGCCGGTGCATGCTGTGCCCGCGGAAAGTGTGTATAGCGATGGTTATACACACCTCGCTTGCAGACATATGGAACATGTCCGCGTTTAGGTTGCGGTCACGTACCGGTCACCTACTGATCACGTGTCGGTCACGCGCATGTCACAAATCCACGAAATCGAGGATCGTCTGCGACGATAGGGCTGAACGTGGCTCGCGTGCGCCTGATCCTCGAGATGCTCACCAGACGCGGGCGCACGTTCCACTACGGCTCGCATCGCTCGCAGCGCGCTGATCTGCACCTGCCGGCGGCGGCGGCGGCGGGGCCGCACCCGGTGATGATCTTGATCCACGGCGGCTCGTGGCGGTCGCGCTACGGCAAGGCCGTGATGCGAGGGCTGGCCGGCGATCTGCTGAAGCGCGGTTGGGGGGTGTGGAACATCGAGTACCGGCGCGTCGGCGACGGCGGCGGCGGCGGCTGGCCGGCGACGTTCGAGGACGTCGCGCGCGCGGTCGATCATCTCGCCGAGCTCCGCGAGCCGCGGCTCGACCTCGAGCGCGTGAGCGTCCTCGGCCATTCCGCCGGCGGACAGCTTGCACTGTGGGCGGCCGGTCGCGAGCGACTCCCCGCGGGCGCGCCTGGCCGGATCGACGGTGAGCCGCGCGTGCGTCTGGAGCACGCGATCGCGCAGGCCGGCGTGTGCGATCTCGCGGGCGCATTTCGCCTGTGGCACGGTGGGGCGGTCGGGGCGCTGATGGGCGGCGGCCCGGACGAGCTTCCCGAGCGCTACGACGCGGGTGATCCAATGCGCCTGCTCGCGCCCGGCATACCCGTGCTGCTCGTGCACGGCAGCGCCGATCAGACCATCTCGATCGAGTTCAGCCGCCGCTACGAGCGCGCCGCGGGCGCGGCGGGCGGTGAGGTCGAGCTCGTCGAGATCGCGGGCGAGGACGGCGCACATCGGGCGCATATCGATCCACGTGGAGTCGCCTGGGCGGCTGTGACGAGCCGGCTGCAGACAGCGCGTCCGATCCCGCTCCGGTCCTGACCGCCGCCCCAGCCGGGGTGTCGCCGAGGCGGTCGCGTGGTCGGATAGGGGGCATTCTGCCGATTTCGCCAGCTGGACTCTCAAGATCGGACGACCAAACGACCGATCCCCCGGGTGTGAGCCTTGTGCGAATCCATTGCTACGGCTGCGGCGGCACCGTCTCCGTCGAGGAAGGCGCGATGGCGCGGGGCCTCGGGCGCGCGGGCTGGGCGGTCGCGGGCGGCGAGACGTTCTGCCCGAGCTGCGCGAGCGAGCGCAAGCCCCAGTCGCTCGAGCCGTTTCCCGTGAGCGCGGCGCTCGGCGAGAGTCGCGGCCCGCGCGCGTGGCGGCTGATGAAGGCGAGCTTCAGCGTGCTCCGCGGAGATCCTCAGCTGCTCGTGTTCCCGGCAGTCTCGCTGGCGCTGACGCTGCTGTTGGCGGGTCTGTCGGCCGCGGTCTCGCTGCCGGGCTCCGGCGCGGGCGGCGCCGGTGCCGCGCGGGGCACGCGCGACGCCGTGTTCATCGCCAGCATCGTCGTCGCCTACCCGATCACGTTCGTCTCGCTGTACTGCGGCGTGGCGCTCGCGGCGGTGCTCGCCGGACGCCTCGACGGCGAGCCGCTGAGGGCGCACGACGGCTGGATGGCGGCGCGCGAACGGGTGGGCCTGATCGCGGCGTGGACGATGCTGGTCTGCACGGTCGGGGTCGTGCTGCGCGTGATCGAGCGCTACGTGCCGCTCGGCGCCAGGATCCTGGTTTCGCTGCTGCAGCTCTCGTGGGCGCTGGCGACGATGTTCGCGGTGCCGGTGCTCGCGTACGAGAACCTAGGACCGCGAGAGACGCTCGAGCGCTCGAAGGCGATCTTCAAACAGCGCTGGGGGACGCAGCTCGGTGGGATCGTCGGGTTCAGTGTCGCGAGCGTGTTCCTGTTCGTGCCGTTCATCGTCCTGCTGGTCATCGGCCTCAGCACGTCCCCGTCATCTCCGGCGGTGGGGGGCGTGCTGATCGTGCTCGGTGGCGCGGGCCTGCTCGGGGTGGTCGCGGTGCAGATGGCGCTCGATCAGATCTTCAGGGTGTTCGTGTACCGCAACGCGGTCGGGCTCGACACGAGCGGCGGGCCGTTCTCGCAGAGCGACCTGCAGGCGCCGTTCGCGCGTCGGCGCTGGCGCTAGGCGTCAGCCGGGCGTCGGCGGCCACACTGAGTCGGCGTCCGCGCTAGGAGCAGTAGGACTCGGCGAGCGCGACGAGCAGGCGCACGCCGTAGCCGGAGGCGCCCTTGCCGACGTAGGCGCGGTCGAGCTCCCAGGCGGAGCCGGCGATGTCGATGTGCGCCCACGGCACGTCGCCGACGAAGTTCGACAGGAACGTGCCGCCTACGATCGTGCCCGCTTTGCGGCCTTCGGGCGCGTTGTCGAGGTCGCCGTACTTGCCCTTGAGTAGCTCGGCGTACTCCTCATGTAGCGGTAGGCGCCAGACGATCTCGCCGGTCTGCTCGCCGGCGCTCGAAAGCCGCTCGGCGAGCTCGTCGTCGTTGCTCATGACGCCGGCGTAGGTCGAGCCGAGGGCGATGATCACCGCGCCGGTCAGCGTCGCAAGGTCGACGATCCGCTCGGCGCCCTGGGCGACGGCGTGGCAGAGGCAGTCCGCGAGCACGAGCCGGCCCTCGGCGTCGGTGTTGTTGACCTCGATCGTTTTGCCGTTGGCGGCCGTCACGATGTCTCCGGGCTTGACCGCACGTCCGCTCGGCAGATTCTCGGTCGCGCCGACGACGGCCACGAGCTTCACCGGAAGCTTCAGGCGCGCGATTGCCGAGACGGCCTCGACCACCGCGGCGCCGCCCGACATGTCGAACTTCATCTCCGCCATTTTTGCCCCGGGCTTCAGCGAGATGCCGCCGCTGTCGAACGTCACGGCCTTGCCGACGAACCCGAGCGTTGGACCGCTCGCCGACTGGGTAGGCGGGCCTTCATACCTGAACGTGATCAGCGCGGGCTCCTGATCGGAGCCCTGGGCGACCGCGGCGAACGCGCCCATGCCACGGGCGCGGATGCTCTCGAGCCCCTCGACCTCGACCGACAGGCCCTCGAGCTCGGCGCCGAGTGCCCTCGCGTACTCGGCCAGCGCAGTCGGGGTCAGGTCGTTGGCCGGGCGGTTCTGCAGGTCGCGGGCGCGGTTCACGGCACTGGCGAGGAGTGCCGCGTTCTCGACGGCGCGCTCGAGGCCGTCCGCCCTTGCGACGAGCAGACTCTCGAGATGCTTCGGCGGCTGCTCGGCGGCCCCGTCGCCGCCGGCGGGAGTGGACTTGTGGCGCTCGTAGCTGTAGTCGCCGAGGAGCGTGCCCTCGACGATCGCCGCGGCGATCGCGCCATCGCCCTCGACCGGGGTCTGCCAGCAGAGCGCGCGCGTCGAGATCTCGCGGGCGCGGGCACCGACGGTCGCGGCGGCAACGCGGGCGCGCTCGGCGCTGAAGTCTGCTCGTGGCCCGAGGCCGACGAGCAGCCAGCGGCGAGCGTCGGCGTGCGCCAGCGCCAGCGTCTTGAAGGAGCGGCGCGCCTCGCCCGAGTCGAGCAGCTCGGTCAGCGCGGCCGGGGAGCCGGCGGGCGGCTGCTCGCCCTCGAAGACGCCGAGCGCGATCGTGTCGGCGTCGCTGTCGGCGGCTTGCTGATCGGTGCTCGAAACATCCATCGGCCGGGCACGATATCCGGTCCACTACCATTCTCGATCTCCCGTCCTGTCATCTGATCCATAGGAGAAGAGCCGCTTTCATGCCCAAGACCGTGATCCTCGGCAGCGCGCGAACCCCCGTCGGCAAGATGGGCGGCGGCCTGTCCTCACTCGATGCGACCGAGCTCGGCGGGCTGGCGATCAGCGCGGCGCTCGAGCGCGCGGGGGTCGCGCCGGAGCAGGTCGACCACGTCGTGATGGGCCAGGTACTGCAGGCCGGCCAGGGGCAGATTCCCTCGCGCCAGGCGCAGATCAAGGGGGGCATCCCGAAGGAGGTCTCCTCGGAGACGATCAACAAGGTGTGTGCGTCCGGGCTGCGCGCGTCGGTGATTCTCGACCAGGCGATCCGCGCGGGCGACGTACAGGTCGGCGTGGGCGGTGGCATGGAGTCGATGTCGAAGGCCCCGTATCTGCTGCCACAGGCGCGCTTCGGCTACCGCATGGGCGACGCGACGATGCTGGACGCGATGGTCCACGACGGGCTGACGAACCCGTTCTCCGGCAAGCAGATGTTCGTGGAGGCGACGGAGATCGGCGAGGAGCTCGAGATGACGCGCGCCGACCTCGACCGCTGGGCGCTGCGCTCGCATGAGCTGGCACTGAAGGCGACCGACGAGGGTCGCCTCGCCGAGGAGATCGTCCCTGTGACGGTGAAGGGTCGCAAGGGAGACACGGTCGTGGAGATCGACGAGGGCCCGCGTCGCGACACATCGCTGGAGAAGCTCGCTTCGCTGCCCGGCCTGGTCGGCAAGGAGGGCTCGCACACGGCGGGCAACTCCCCCGGAGTCAACGACGGCGGCGGCGCGCTGGTGCTCGCGGAGGAGGGCTGGGCGAGCGCGAACGGCAAGCAGGTGCTCGCCGAGATCGTCGCCCACGCTCAGAGCGCCAACGATTTTGCGTACCTGGCGACCACGCCCGCGAGCGCCGCGAAGAAGGCACTGGAGAAAGCCGGCCTGCAGCCCGGCGACATCGACGTGTGGGAGATCAACGAGGCGTTCGCGTCGGTCACGCTGAACTCGATCCGCATGCTCGGCATCGACGAGGACCGCGTCAACGTGAACGGCGGGGCGGTCGCGCTTGGCCATCCGATCGGTGCCTCCGGCGCTCGCATTCTCGGCAGCCTCGTGCTCGAGCTACGCCGCCGTGGCGGCGGCTATGGCTGTGCGGCGATCTGTTCTGGCGGCGGCCAGGGCGACGCCGTGATCGTCAAGGTCCGGTGACCGAGACTCCGAACGGCGCCGGCGCATCGGCGAATGGTCGTCTGCGCGGCGCCGCGTTCTTCGACCTCGACAAGACGCTGATGGCGGGCTCCTCGGGCGTGTTCTTCGCCCGCGCGGCATACGAGACGGGGATGATCTCGCGGCGGCGCCTGGCCCGAGATCTGTATGAGAACCTGCGCTTTCGTCTGCGTGGCTCGACTGATGACCGCGCCGACGACGTGCGCAAGCGGGTCGGCGAAATGATCGCCGGCGTGCCCGTGCGCGACCTCGCGCGCCTGACTCCGAGGGTCCTGTCGGGCGTGCTGCCGCGCCTGTACCCGGAGATGCTCGAGCGGGCCTACGCTCACCAGGACGCCGGCGTGCCGGTCTACATCCTCACCGCGGCCTCGCAGGAGATGGCCGACCTGCTCGCGCGCGTGCTGTCCTTTGACGGCGGCCTGGGTTCGCGCTCGGAGATCGTCGACGGTCGCTACACGGGCCGGCCGGCGGGCCCGTTCAACTACCGCGAGGGCAAGGTGCTGTCGATGCGCGAGGTAGCCGAGCGCGACGCGATCGACCTGCAGGCCTCCTACGCGTACTCGGATTCCGAGTCGGATCTGCCGATGCTGCGCGCCGTTCGCCACGCGGTGGTCGTCAATCCCGATGCTGCGCTGCGCCGGATCGCGACCGCGGAAGGATGGGAGGTGGTCGAGCTCGATCGGCTCGGCCGCCGCCTGAAGCTGCTGGCCGCGCTCGGCGTCGGGACCGCGCTGTGGTCGCTCGGGCGCGTGGTGCTCGAACGGGAACGGCCACAGCAGCGGCGGATCGCGCGGCCGACCGCGCTCGGCGCGCGGGCCATACAATCCCGGTCCTCCGGCACTCGCGGTGGCCTTCGCGGCGCGCGCAGCCGGCTCATTCGCCGATGACGCCAGCAACCCCTCTCACCCAGAGCAAGATCCGCGTCGTCGTCGCCAAGCCGGGTCTCGACGGCCACGACCGTGGCGCGAAGATCATCGCCCGCGCGCTGCGCGACGCGGGCATGGAGGTGATCTACACGGGCCTTCACCAGACCCCCGAACAGATCGTCGAGACGGTCATCCAGGAGGACGCCGACGCCGTCGGGCTGTCGATCCTGTCCGGCGCGCACATGACGCTCGTACCGCGGGTCGTCGAGCTGCTGCGCGAGCAAGGAATCGAGGACGTCGTGATCACGGTCGGCGGCACGATCCCCGCCGAGGACATCCCGGAGCTCAAGCGCCTGGGCGTCGCCGAGGTGTTCACCCCCGGGGCTCCCACTCAGGCGATCGTCGATTTCATCCGCGGCGCTGTCGTCAGTCGCTAGATGGCGTCAGCCGTCCGCAGGAGGTGCTTTTCGGTCGGCGCATGCGCCGACCGCGGGGCCGCGCATGCGCGGCCCCGGACCGGGCCACATGTGGCCCGGTCGTCCGTCCAGATCGAAGAAAACCGATTGACTCGTCAGTCAACCGCACGAACAGGTACGATTCACCCACTTAGACCCCAAGGAGTTAGCTGAGAAAATGAAGATATGCGTCCTGGTGAAGGAGGTTCCGGACGCCGCCGTCGAGAAGAGGATTGACCCCTCGACGGGGCGCATGGACCGCAGCGGGGAGAAGAACCTCAACCCGTATGACACGCACGCCATCGAGGCGGCGATGCAGATCAAGGAGGGCGGCGCGGTGCCGGTCGAGGAGATCGTCGCCGTGACGATGGGCCCCGACAGCGCCGTACGCGCGCTGCACAAGGCGGTCTCGCTCGGCGCCGATCGTTCCGTTCACCTTTCGGACGAGGCGGTCGCCGGCTCAGACGTCGCAGCGACGGGCTATGCGCTGGCCAAGACGCTGCAGCGCGAGAGCCCCGATCTGGTGCTGCTCGGCCAGCAGTCCGACGACGGCGAGTGTTACACGATCGGCGCGGTCGTGGCCGAGCACCTCGGCATGCCGTCGCTGACGCAGGTGATCAAGATGGACGTCGACGCCGAGGCACTTCGTTGCGAGCGCCAGGCCGAGTACGGCTACGACACCGTCCAGATCAAGCTGCCGGCCGTGATCTCGGTCGGTGACGCGATCAACGAGCCGCGCTATCCGTCGCTGAAGGCGATCATGGGCGCCAAGAAGAAGCCGCTCGACGCGGTGACCGCGAGCGACGTGGAGATCGACACCGCGAAAGTCGGTGGCGAGAACTCCGCCGCCCAATGGGTCGCTGCGAAGGCGCCGCCCGCAAAGGCCGCCGGGGAGATCATCGAGGACGAGGACACCGGCGAAACCGTCGAAAAAATCGTCGCCTGGCTCGACGAGAGGAAGCTGATCTGAAATGGCGAACATCCTGGTTTACGCGCTGCACTACGACGGCGCGATCAACAAGAACTCACTCGGTGCTGTCTCCGAGGGCGCCAAGCTCGCAGCCGAACTCGGCGGCGAGGCGCACGCGCTGTTGCTCGGCGAGAACGTCCCGCAGGAGCTGGCGGCGACGCTCGGCAACTACGGCGCCAAGAAGGTGCTCGTCGCCAACGGTCCCGACGGGCTCGCGCAGCCGCTCATCGACGCGATGGCCAAGGCGATCACCGACGGCGGCTATTCCTACGCGCTGTTCGGCGGCGGCCTGCTCGGCTTCGAGATCGGTGCTGGTCTGGCCGCTCGACTCGGCGCCGGCGTCGCGATGGAGGTCACAGCCGTGCGCGCCGAGGGCGGCGAGTTGATCGCCGAGCGCCCGATCCTCGGCGATTCGGCGATCTCGGAAATCAAGTACCGCTCCGACGTCGGGATCATCATCGGCCGCCTGAACGCGTTCGAGATCAGAGAATCGGATCCCGCCCACCCCGCGGGCGACGCCCCGGTCGAGCAGCTCAGCTTCGAGCTGAGCGCGCAGGCCCAGCAGGCGACGATGGTCACGCGTGGAGAACAGCGCGGTGCCGACGTCGACATCGAGGGCGCGAGCGTGCTCGTCGCCGGTGGTCGCGGTCTGGGCAAAGCTGAGGGCTTCCAGCTGGCCGAGGATCTCGCAGCGGCATTCGGCGGCAACGCCGCCGTGGCCGCGACCCGCGCGGTCGTCGACGCGGGCTGGTATCCGTACGCCGCCCAGATCGGCCAGACCGGCAAGACCGTCTCGCCGAAGCTGTACCTGGCGGCCGGGATCTCCGGTGCGATCCAGCACAAGGTCGGGATGCAGAGCTCGGAGAACATCGTCGCGATCAACAAGGACGCCAACGCGCCGATCTTCGAATTCTCCGACCTCGGGATCGTGGGCGACCTGAACAAGATCCTGCCCAAGCTCACCGAGGCAGTGAAGGCCAAGAAGGAGAGCTAGAGGAGGCTGACCATGTCCGGTAACGGCTCTCACAACGGCAAGGTCGCGCCGGCGGCGTTCCCACCGCCGGTCGACTCGCGCAAGGAGTTCGTCAAGCGCGGCCTCGATCCCGAGGACGAGCTGATCGAGGTCGGCGTGGCGATCGTCGGCGGCGGCACCGCGGGCCTGTCCTGCGCCAACCGTCTGCTGCAGCTGCTGGCCGACGATCCGGAGACGATGGAGCGGCTCGGCGAAGTGCCGGTCGCGGTGGTCGAGAAGGCGAAGACGTGCGGCGGGCACAACCTGTCCGGCGCGGTCATGCGCCCGGCGGCGCTGGAAGAGCTGTTTCCGGAGATGAGCCGCGAGGACTGGCGCAAGGAGGGCTTTGCGTATGGCGAAGTCACCAAGGAGGCCGTGTACCTGACGCCGTCGGCGAAGACCAAGCTGCGCATCCCGACGCCGCCGAACTTCAAGAACCACGGCAACGAGGTGATCTCCGTATCGGCGATGGCGCGCTTCCAGCAGCGCCAGGCCGAGGAGGCCGGCGCGTACATCCTGACCGAGACCTCGGCTACCCAGCTGATCGTCGAGGATGGTCGTGTAGTCGGCGTGCGCTCCGGCGACAAGGGCCGCGGCAAGGACGGCGAGCCGCTCGGCAACTTCGAGCCCGGCACCGACATCAAGGCGCACGCGACGGTGCTCGCCGAGGGCTGCTGGGGTCACATCACCGGTGCGGCGATCAAGGAGTTCGACCTCGGCGGCGGGCGCGAACCGCAGGTCTGGGAGCTCGGCGTCAAGGAGGTCTGGAAGGTCCCCAAGCCGCTCGACCGCGTGATCCACACGATCGGCCCGTGGCCGCTGAAGCTGTCGGCCAAGTACGGCCAGATCGGCGGCACGTGGCTGTACCCGATGAAGGATGAGAAGACCGGCGACGATCTCGTCTCGATCGGCTTCGTGATCGACCTCGAGTACGCGGACGCGACGACCTCGGCGCATGACCTGCTGCAGAAGTTCAAGCTGCACCCGCTCGTCAAGGGGATCCTCGCCGGCGGCGAGCGCGTCGCCTGGGGCGCCAAGGCGCTGCCCGGCGGCGGCTACTGGTCGATGCCGAAGCTGTCGATGCCCGGCGCGCTGCTGGTCGGCGACGCGGGCGGCATGGTCGACACGGTCGCGCTCAAGGGCGTGCACCACAGCGTGATGTCCGGCAAGCTCGCCGCCGAGTCGATCTACGCCGCGCTCGTGCGCGGCGAGTCCTCGTTCGAGTCATACGAGCAGGCGATCGAAGACTCGAGCGTCGGCAAGGAGCTTTATCAGGAGCGCAACACGCGCCAGCCGTTCCAGAAAGGCTTCGTGCTCGGTGCTCCGCTCGTCAACCTGGCGATCGCCACCAAGGGCAAGCTGCCGCCCGGGCGACTCTCCTGGCATCGCAACGACGCGATGCCGATGTTCGTCGGCAAGACCAAGGACAGCTACCCCAAGCCTGACGGCAAATACACGTTCGACAAGCTCTCCTCGGTGTTCATCACCGGAAACGCCACGCGCGACGACGCACCGAACCACATCCGTCTGCAGAAACACGTCCCGCGCGAGATCGCTGAGACGTGGCGTTGGATGTGCCCGGCCGGCGTGTATGAGATCCCCGAGGACGGGGAGGGTGGGGACGAATCTGGCGAGGTGGACGTGATCGTCAACTACACCAACTGCGTGCAGTGCGGTGCGATCACTGCCAAGGGCGGCCGGCTGACGACGCCCGAGGGCGGCGACGGGCCGCTCTACCAGATCACCTGAGCGTGCGCACGTAGCTGCGCAGGCCGATCATTGCCCCCGACTGGACGGCGAGGAACCGCGCCCAGTCGCGCCTCCGCTGCGTCAGCGCTCGCACGAGCTGGGCGAGGCCCGGTTTCGTGCTTGTCCCGATCGCGAACGCCCACGCGAGGAACAACGGCCGCCGCCATGCCGGCAGGTACTCGAGGATCGCGAGCGTCTCGTTGTGCGTGGCATCGCGCAATTCACGCGAGCTGAACCTGCGTGAGTCATCGACTCGCGGCTGCGGATGGTGGTCGACGGCGATGCTCGGGTCGTACACGATGCGGTAGCCGAGCCGACGCAGCGTCAGGCACAGCGCCAGCTCCCAGTGGTGCTCGGTGCCGAGACCGATCAACCGCCCGTCGAAGCGGATGCGTCGCAGCAGCGCTCCCCTGACGCTGAGGTTCGCGCCCTTCAGCACGTCGACGTCGCGCGGCGGGCCGACGCCCAGGTGGTGGTTGCCCCTCACGCGGCCGAACAGGCCGATCGTGCCCACCGTGCGCTCCGCGCCGTCTCTCAGCCGGCCCTGTTTGTAAACCCAGTCACGCCCGCCGACGGCAGCGATCTGCGCGTCACCCTGATACGCAGCCGCAATCCGCGCCAGCCAGTCGGTGTGCGGTGCAGCGTCGTCGTCCGTCAGTGCCACGACGTCGCCGGTGGAGACGTCGCTGCCGGCGTTCATCGCCGCGATCACCCCCGCCTGCTCGACGAGCACGAGGCGTACCGGCTGCGCGTAGGAGCGTACGACGGCCTGCCCTGCCAGGTCCTCGCGACGAACGACGACCAGGATCTCCGCGGCCGGCGTCTGCTGGCGAACGAGCGCGTCGAGGCAGCGGCCGAGGCTCTCCGGGCGCTTGTACGTCGGGACGACCACCGATATTCGCACCGCCGTATCCTTACATGGGGTCTTCGCCGCTCAACAGGCCCAGACGGTGAAGTGCGAAACATGTGCGCGAGGGTCGTGTTAGGACAGTCATGAGGCTTATGTCTTCCATGTGGATACCTGGTCGCCGCCGCTTTCGGCATGTCGCGCTGCTCCTCGCCTGCGCGCTCGCCGGGTCGATCGGCGCCGGCGCCGATCCGGCCGCAGCGCAGACACAGGGCGGGGTCTCGAGCGCCGGCACGGCCGCTTCAAACGCCTCGGGCGGGGCCGTTCCGCCCGGCACGTCAGCCACGCTGCAGCAGTGCCTCGCGACCGGCGGCCAAACGGAACGCTCGGCGACGCTCGCCGGCGAAATGACCGCGATTGCGGGGACGGCGCGGATGGAGATGCGGATCAACCTCGTGGAGAAGCTCCCCGGGGAAAGCGAATACCGCGTCGTGAGCGCCCCCGGCCTCGGCGCATGGCGGTTCTCCGCTCCGGGCGTGAAGCTGTTCACGTCGATCAACCACGTGACGAACCTGTCCTCGCCGGCGCTGTACAAGGGCGCGATCCGCTTTCGCTGGCTGAACGCGAAGGGCCACGTGATCAAGGTCGAGGAACTGCGCACGCCCCGCTGCGAACAGCCGGCCGTCGCCTCGATGACCGCTCCCGCGACTTAGCCCGCTAGAATCGAGCGACGATGAAGGCCAAGATCCACCCGACCTACGCCGCCGCACACGTACGCTGCACCTGCGGCAACGAGTTCATCACGCGCGCCACACGCGACGAGCTGCACGTTGAGGTGTGCTCAAACTGCCACCCGTTCTACACGGGCAGGCAGAAGCTGATGGACACCGGCGGACGCGTCGAGCGCTTCCAGCGCCGGGTCGCCAAGGGCCGCCTGCAAACGGCCCAATCCCGGTCCGCACAGTAGTCCGATGTCCGACCGTCTGGCCGCCGAGCGATCGGAGATCGGCCAGCCGTCCGGTGTGTCGGCCGTGAGCACGCCGACCGCCGATCCTGCCGCGGCACCGGGCACGCCCACAGCGCCGGCAACCTCCGCCGCGCCGGCCGCCGTCTCGCCCGGCGAGGTCACCGCGCCCGCCGTCCGGGTTGAGGAGAACGGCCAGCTCGACGCCCAACGCGACGCTCCCGTCGGTGGACAGGCGGTGCTCGAGGGCGTGATGATGCGAGGTGTCTCCAACTGGGCGGTGGCAGTTCGCAAGCCGAGCCCCGAGCAGTTGCTCGAGGGCGAGCGCTCGCCAGAGGAGGCGGCACTCGGCGAGATCGAGGTCAAAGCGTGGCCGCTGGACTCGGCGATGAAGCGCCACCGCGTGCTGCGGCTGCCGATCATTAGGGGCGTCGTCGCGCTCGGCGGCTCGATGGCGATCGGCTTTCGCGCACTCGAGGTCTCGGCCAACGCGCAGCTGCCGCCCGAGGAGGTCGCGCACGAGGAGCAGGGCGAGCAAGAGGGGCAGGGGGAGCAGGAGGGACAGGAGATTCCGCGCGCGGTGTGGATCGGCACAGTCGTGGTCGCGGTCGCGCTGGCGGTCGTTCTGTTCTTCGTGATCCCCGTTGGACTGACCAGCCTGATCAAGGGCCAGCTCAACTCCTCGGTGCTGTTCTGGATCGTTGAGGGGATCGTGCGCACGGCGCTGTTCCTCGGCTACATGTTGCTGCTCTCGCGCGTGCGTGATCTAAGGCGGGTATTCGAGTACCACGGCGCTGAGCACAAGACGATCTCTTGCTTCGAGGCCGGGCTCCCGCTCACCCCGCCGAACGCGCAGCGCTTCTCGCGGCTGCACCCCCGCTGCGGGACCAGCTTCCTGCTCGTGGTGATGATCGTCGCGATCTTCGTCTTCGCCCCGATCGGCCTGCCAGCGTGGTACTGGCTGGTGGCGACGCGCATCCTCGGCGTGCCACTGATCGCGGGCATCTCTTTCGAGCTGATCAAGTACGCGGGGCGCAACCGCAGCCGGCGGTGGGTGCGCGCGGTGATGTGGCCAGGTCTGAAGCTGCAGCTGCTGACCACGCGCGAGCCGGACCTCGAGCAACTCGAGGTGGCGATCGCGGCGCTCGAGGCGGTGCTCGCCCGGGAGACGCCCGGAGAGCTCTCCGCCGCGGACCTGCTCGGCGTCGAGGTCGTGGCTTAGAACCTGTGGCCTAACTCTGGCTAGCCGGCACGGCCGGGAGCGCGACGAGCTGCTGGACGAGCTCGCCCCAGCCCGCCTTCACGCGCTCCAAGGGCATTTCGCGACCCTCGTGCAGATAGGAGAAGTAGTCGACGCCGAGGCACGCGAGCAGCGCCTCGGCCAAGTACTCGGCATCGCAGTCGGCGTTCGCCTCGCGCAGCAACAGCGTCATGTGTAGCCGGTAGACGCCGTACGGGGGGAGCTGAAGCGCGCTGGGCCGATCTCGGCGGCGGCCAGCACCTCCGCGTGGTCAGCCAGCAGGTCGATGCGCGCCTCACCGAAGGCGATCAGGCGCTGCAGCGGCGGCGCGCCCGGGCCGAGCGGTGGCTCGCCGCGGATGAACCCTTCCTGGAAGGCGCTCTCGCGTTCGGAGAGCACGGCCAGCGCGAGCGCCGCGCGCGAACCGAAGCGGCGGAACAGCGTCCCCTTGCCAACGCCGGCGGCCGCGGCGATGTCGTCCATCGACACGCAAGCCGCTCCGCGCTCGGCGAACAGCCGCTGCGTGGCACACAGGATGCGCTCGCGGTTGCGTGCCGCGTCCGCGCGCTCGCCGGAGTCCCCTTCGATCAGCGGGAGGTCGATCAGCGGTAGCTCGAGATGTTTCTCCATACATCCAAGCATACTAAGTGGACTTCGGTCCGGTTCTGTGCTACGTTGTCCGTAGAGCAAACGGACTGTGGTCCGCCAACCCAACGACAAGGAGCCAAAGATGAGCACAGCCACCACCCAGCCAATCGCCACCGGCACCTGGAAGATCGACACGGTCCACTCGCACGTCGGCTTTGCCGTCAAGCACATGGTCGTCTCGACGTTCCGCGGACGCTTCGAGGACTACGACGGCGCGTTGCTCGCCGGCGAGCATGGGGCGCCTCGCCTGCAGGGCTCGGTCAACGTGGACTCGATCGTCGTCAAGGACGAGAATCTCGCCGGCCACCTCAAATCCGCAGACTTCTTCGACAGCGAGCACTACCCGCAGATCCGCTTCGTCTCCGACGAGCTGGCCGTCGCCGACGGCGGCGAGCTCGAGGTGCAGGGCGAGCTCACGATCAAGGACCGCACGCACCGCGTGACCGCTCGCGGGAGTGTCAGTGGGCCGCACGTGGACATCGCCGGCAACGACAAGCTCGGCGTCGAGCTGGAGGCGATCATCGACCGGCGCGAGTACGGCCTCGAGTGGAACGCACCACTGCCCAAGGGCGGATTCGCGCTCGACAACGACGTCAGGCTCCAGGTTTCGCTGGAGCTCGTCAGGGAGGCCTAGCGGCGATGAAGATCCTCGGCCTGTCGGGCAGCCTGCGCCGCGACTCCCACAACACCCGCCTGCTCGCCGGGGCGAGCGCCCTGCTGCCGGCCGGGGTCGAGCTGGTTGTGTTCGACCGGCTCGCTGAGATCCCGCCGTACAGCGAGGACGACGAGCACGAGGCTCCGCCGGCGGTTGCTGCCCTGAGGGCGGCGATCGCCAATGCGGACGCCGTCCTTGTGGCGACGCCCGAGTACAACGCCTCGATCCCCGGCACGCTGAAGAACGCGCTCGACTGGGTCTCGCGCCCGATCGCCGACACGCCGCTGCGGGGCAAGCCCGCGGCGGTCATCGGCGCGAGCACAGGCCTGTTCGGCGCCGTGTGGGCCCAGGCAGAGACACGCAAGGTCCTGAGCACGATCGGCGCGCGGGTCCTCGACCGCGAGCTGCCGATCGGCCAGGCTGAGGAGGCGCTCGGCGCCGACGGGCTGCCGCGCGAGCGGGCGGCCGTCGAGCAGCTGTCGGCCACGCTCGACGAGCTGCTCGAGCTGGCCGTCCCGAGTCGCGTCGCAGCCTGACGCCGGGCGGCGGGTCGGTCGGAGGTCCTTGTACGCTCGGACGATGATCGAACAGCTCGTCGAGCAGATCGAGACGCGCTTCTCGGAGCTGGGGGCGCAGATGACCGACCCCGAGGTGATCTCCGACCGCGAGCGCTATGCGGAAGTCGGACGCGCTTACAGCCAGCTGGAGCCCGCGGCGAAGCTCGCGGGCGAATGGCGCCATGCCCAGGACGACGCGGCCGGCGCCGAGGAGCTGCTGTCGGAGATCGGCGAGGACGCAGAGATGCGCGAGGAGCTCGGCGACGCGCGCCGGCGGATCGAGGAGCTCGAGGAGCAGATCCGGATGGCGATGGTCGAGCGCGACCCCAACGACGACAAGAGCGTGATCGTCGAAATACAGGGCGGCGCCGGAGGGGACGAGGCCGGTCTGTGGGCCGGCGACCTGTACCGGATGCTCGTGCGCTACGCCGAGCGTCGTGGCTGGCAGGCCGAGCCGCTGGACATCGGCGACGGCAAGTACACATTTGCGATCAAGTCGTCCCACCCGCCCGGATCCCACCCGCCCGACGGCGCCTACTCGGTGTTCAAGTTCGAGGGCGGAACCCACCGTGTCCAGCGCGTGCCGCAGACGGAGTCCCAAGGCAGGATCCACACCTCGACGGCGACCGTCGCGGTGCTGCCGGAGGCCGAAGACGTGGACGTGCACGTCGATCCCAACGATCTGCAGATCGACGTGTATCGCTCCTCGGGGCCCGGCGGGCAGTCGGTCAACACGACCGACTCGGCCGTGCGCATAACGCACAAGCCGTCCGGGATCGTGGTCTCGATGCAGGACGAGAAGTCCCAGCTGCAGAACCGCGAGAAGGCGCTGCGCGTGCTGCGCGCGCGGCTGTACGAGCAAGCGCTCGCCGAACAGCAGGCGGAGACGGCCGCCGACCGCCGCTCCCAGGTCGGCACCGGTGACCGCGCGGAGAAGATCCGCACCTACAACTACGGCGAGCGACGCGTCACCGACCATCGGATCAAGCTGACCGTGCACAACCTCGACCAGGTGCTCGAAGGCGAGTTGGATGAGCTGACCGCAGCGCTGCAGGCCGACGAGAAGCGCCTGCGCCTGGAGGCACAGGCAACCGCCTGAGCCGGCCGATGCCCAACGCCCTGGACACCGGCACGCCGGCCCGCGACGCACTCGACAGCGCGATCACCGCGATCACTGCCGCAGGCTGCGAAACGCCACGCTTGGACGCCGAACTGCTGCTCGCGCACGTGCTCGGAGTCGGCCGCGAGCAGCTGATCTTGAACCCCGAGCTGACCGTACGAGGCGACTCGGTGCGCGCGTTCCAGGACGCCGTCAAACGTCGGGCGCTCGAGCGCGAGCCGGTCGCCTACATCATTGGGCGACGCGGCTTCCGAGCGCTGGAGCTGTCGGTCGACCGTCGCGCGCTGATCCCGCGCCCGGAGACCGAGCTGCTGGTCGAGGTCGGGCTTGGGTTGGGCGCCGGTGCGCGCGTCCTCGATCTCGCGACCGGCAGCGGCGCGGTCGCGCTCGCGCTCAAGGATGAGCGCCCCGACCTCGATATCAGCGCCAGCGACGTCAGCGAGCGCGCGCTCGAGCTCGCGCGCCGCAACGGCGAGCAGCTGCAGCTGCAGGTGCACTGGCTGCACGCCGATCTGCTCACCGGCGTGCCCGACAGCTTCGACGCGATCATCGCCAACCTGCCCTACGTGGCCGAGCACGACCGTGCGCAGCTTGCGCCGGAGATCCTTCGCCACGAGCCGCTCGACGCGCTGTTCGCGGGGCCCGACGGCCTATCGGCGATCCACTCGCTGTTGGCCCAGTTGGCCGACCGGGAGCGTGTGCGGCTGATCGCGCTCGAGGTCGGCGCCGGCCAGGCAGCGGACGTCGCCGAGCTCGCCCACGGGGCGGGCTTTGACGCGATACGCTGCGAACGGGATCTCGCTGGGGTCCAGCGGGTCGTCGTCGCGGAAAGGCATCGGTGATGGACGCGAGCATCGGCGAGCAGCAGGTCAAGAGCCTCGAAGACTGCGTGGCCGGGGGCGGTGTGGCGGTGTTTCCGACCGACACCGTGTACGGCGTCTGCTGCGACCCGGACAACGAGCAGGCGGCGCGACGTCTGTACGAGCTCAAGGGCCGCCCGGCGGCGCGTCCCGCCGCCGTCATGTTCTTCGTCCTCGATCGCGCCCTCAGCGCGCTGGGAGAGCTCACCGACAGCGAACGCGCGGCGCTCGAAGTCTTGCTACCCGGCCCGCTGACGCTGCTGCTGAGCAACAGGACGCCCCGCTTCGCCTCCGCTTGCCGGACGGACCCCTCGACGCTCGGCCTGCGGGTTCCGCGGCTGCCGGCCAGTCTGCAGGCCCTGAGCTCGTTGGAGCGCCCGCTGATGCAGTCCAGCGCCAACATCTCCGGGCAGCCCGACGCACGCGTGCTGGCCGACGTTCCCCAGAGCCTGCGCGACGGCGCCGATCTGGTGCTCGACGGTGGCGAGCTACCGGGCATGCCCTCGACGGTGATCGACCTGCGCGATTACGGCGCCGAGCGGCGCTGGCACGTCCTGCGCGAGGGGGCGCTGCCGCGCAGCGCTGCGCAGGAGATGCTCGGCTCGCTCAGCTGAGACGGGCGCGCCATACGGCGCTGTTGGGTCAGCGGCCGTCGTGTGTCCTGCGCGCGCCCCGCATGGGGTGGTAGCCTCGTGTTAGCTGCCGCGACTGGCGCCTGAGGTGGAAGTGACCACCGGGGAGCGGCCAGCGAATCTGCCGCGCGCCTGGGCACAACAGTCCCTCATCGCCCGTCCAAGGAGAGCGCCGTGTCCGAGCTCAGTCCCGACTACTTCAACCGTCCTCTCGCCGAGGTCGATCCCGAGATCGCCGAGGTTCTGCGCGGCGAGCTCGAGCGTGAGCAGAGCACGCTGGAGATGATCGCCTCGGAGAACTTCGTTCCGCGCGCCGTGCTCGAGTGCCAGGGCTCGGTTCTGACGAACAAGTACGCGGAGGGTTACCCGGGGCGCCGCTACTACGGCGGCTGCGAGTGGGTCGACATCTCCGAGCAGCTCGCGATCGACCGTGCGAAGGCGCTGTTCGGGGCCGAGCACGCGAACGTCCAGCCGCACTCCGGCGCGCAGGCCAATACGGCCGTCTACCACGCGCTGCTGCAGCCCGGCGAGACGATCATGGGGCTATCGCTGGCGCACGGCGGCCATCTGACGCACGGGATGAAGATCAACGCGTCGGGGCGCCTGTACGACATCGCCGCCTACGAGGTCGACCGCGAGAGCAGCGTGATCGATATGGACGAGGTCGCTCGGATCGCGCGCGAGCGGCGCCCGAAGCTGCTGCTGGCGGGCTGGTCGGCATATCCGCGTCAGCTCGACTTCGCGCGCTTTAGGGAAATCGCCGACGAGGTCGGGGCGCTGCTGATGGTCGACATGGCCCATTTCGCCGGGCTCGTCGCCGCAGGGCTGCACCCGAATCCGATTGAGTACGGCGCGGACGTTGTCACGACGACGACCCACAAGACACTCGGCGGGCCGCGCGCCGGGGTGATCTTGTGCAAGCAGGAGCACGCCAAGAAGATCGACTCGGCCGTCTTCCCGGGCCAGCAGGGAGGCCCGCTCGAGCACGTGATCGCGGCCAAGGCCGTGGCCTTCAAGATCGCCGCCAGCGAGTTGTTCGCAGAGCGCCAGCGCCGCACCGTAGCCGGCGCCCAGGCGCTCGCCGCGGAGCTTCTGAGCTCGAGCGCGGCGACCCACGGGGTCAACGTGCTGACCGGCGGGACCGATGTGCACCTGATCCTGGTCGACCTGCGTGACGCCCAGCCGGAGCTCACCGGCAGGCAGGCCGAGGACCGGCTGCACGACATCCAGATCACGGTCAACCGGAACGCCGTTCCGTTCGATCCGCGCCCGCCGATGCAAGCCTCCGGCCTGCGCATCGGCACGCCGGCGTTGGCCACGCGGGGGCTGCAGCAGGACGACTTCGTCGAGGTTGGGCGGATCCTTGCGATCGCGCTGACGCCCGCGTACGACGCGCGCGCGGAGGAGCTCGCCGAGCGCGTCGGGGCGATCGTCGAGCGCTACCCGCTGTACGAGCCGCTCGCCGCGGCTGTCGCGCCCGCGTAACGCTTCGATGCTTGCGACCTCCGGGCCTGCGATGCTGTGCAGGAGCCGATGGCGCATCCAACCGAGCTCGACGCGCTTTACGCCTTCCTCGCCGCGGCGCTCATCGCCGCGCTGCTGACGCCCCTCACGATGCGTCTCGCGAGGGCCGTCGGGGCGATCGACGAACCGCGCGAGCGTGGACTGTCCGAGCGTCCCACGCCGCTGCTCGGCGGGTTGGCGATCTTCGCGGGCGTGTTCGTCGCGGGCCTGATCTGGCTACCTGCCGGATACGCGCGAGAACATCAGCCGCAGCTGTGGCACGGTGTGCTGCTCGCCACGGCGGTCATCACGGTGGTCGGCGCGCTCGACGATCGCTTCGAGCTGCACCCCGCGCTGAAGCTGCTCGGTCAGGTGGTGGCGGCGGTGATCGTCGTGCACTTCGGCGTCGCCGTGAAGGCGATCACGCTGCCGTTCGTCGGCCAGCTCGCGTTCCCGAACGCCGGCGTTACCAACGCCGGTCCGGTGCTCACGGTGATCGGCCTGGTGGTGATGATGAACGTGGTCAACTTTTCCGACGGCGTCGACGGCCTGACCGCGGGAGTGTGCGCGATCATCGCGATGACGATGGCGATCATCGCCTTCGACCTCGACCGTCAGCAGCCGGGCGTGCTGGCGGCGCTGACGGCGGGCGCCGCGCTCGGCTTCCTGATCTTCAACTTCCCGCCGGCGTCCAGCTTCATGGGCGACTGCGGCGCCAACCTGCTCGGGCTGTTGATGGGGGTGATCGCCGTCGAGGCGGCCGTCAAGACCGCCGCGGTCGTGTCACTCGTGCTGCCGCTGATCCTGCTGGCGGTGCCGTTCCTGGACACCACGTTCGTCGTGCTCAAGCGGCTGAAGTACCGCCAGCCGGTGTATCGAGCCGACAGCGAGCACTTCCATCACCGGATGGCGCGCATCGGCTTCAGCAGCCGGCGCACGATCGCCTACCTGTACGCCTGGACGCTGATGCTCGCCGGGCTGGCGCTCGCGCTTCGGTTCGTCCCCTACAGCGACCACAAAGGTCATTTCCACAGCGGCTGGTCGCTCGTGATGCTCGCCATCGGACTGTTGGTGGTGGCGGCGAGCGTGTACCTCGTGTACGTGCTGGAGATCCTCAAGTTCAGGCGCCTGGACGCGATCCGCCTGCGGCGGCTGCGCCCCGACGTCTCACCAGCGGAGATCGACCTGGACGTCGTGAAGCACCTGGAAACCGGCGAGTTCGAGGCTATGTCGAATGCCGGGGACGACCAGCTGGGAGTGGCGGACGACGCGGTGGGAGGAGGGGCTGAGAACGGGGTCGGCCAGCGGCAGGTGGATCAGAACCGCGTAGGCGCAGAGCAGGAGCGCGGCGGCGCGCAGGCGCCGATCGCCGCCGACGGCCGCTAGCGGCAGCACCCAAACCGCATACCACGGCAACAGCCACGCGGTCGAGCACAGCAGCGCGATCGTGCTCCAGCCGGCCGCCACGCGCCAGTCGGCGCCCCGCGCGGTGCGCCACAGCGCATACACGAGGACCACGAGGAACACCGCGAGGAACACGTGGCGCCACCAGCCAGGTGTCCCGCTCAGCCCAACCAGGCGCGCTGTCTCGGCAGGGATACTGTGCGTGGCGACCAGCTGCTGCTGCTCGCCGACCGCGTCGAGGAAGCCGAGCGCGTGCACGCCGAAGCCGACCAGGCCAACGACCGCGACTGCCAGCAGGCCGCCGCAGGCGCTCGCGGCGACGGCCACGCGCTCGCGTTTCTGCGGTGAGGAGAGCACCAGGAAAGGCAGTACAAGCGCCGCCGTGACCTTGACGGCTACGCCGGCCGCGAGTGCCAGCGCCGCGGCGCGCAGATGAGGACTCGCGCCGGCGCTCAGGAACAGCGCCAGCGCGAGCGCCAGCAGCAGTAGTGCGTCGTTATGCGCCCCTCCGACAGCCAGCACCAGCAGGACAGGGTTCAGGCCGACAAACGCCGCGGCCCAGCGTGCGGAGTGGCCCATCCGATGTGCCGCCATTGCGATCAGGGCCACGGCGGCGAGGCTCGCGAGAATCGCCACGGACTTCAGTGCCCACAGTCCTCCCGCCAGCCCGAGCGGAGCGAGCGCATAGCTGGCCAGCGTGAACAGCGGGCCGTACGGCGAGTGCTGGAACGGCCAGCCGACGAACTGGAAGATCGGGTCGGTCGGCGCTTCGGCGGCCACGTGCGTGTACGGGTCGAGCCCATGCAGGGCACCCATCCGGGCGAACGCCAGGTAGCCGAACACGTCCTGCGAGATCAGCGGCGGACCCAGCAGCAGGATCACATGCGCCAGCACGATCGCGCCGGCGAGCGTCGCGATGGGGAGCTTCGGCGCGGCCACCAGCACCAGCACGTAGCTCGCACACATCAGCAGCATCAGCGTCTGGAAGCTGCCGCTGGAAAGGCCGACGTCGAGCCCGCGCAGCGGGCCGGCCAGCCAGGCCGGCCAGCCGCCGCTGCGGCCGGGGACGTACTGCGATGGCGCCGATGCCGCGCCTGCGCTCAACAGCGTGACGGTGGTCACGATGCCGAGCAGTCCGAGCGCGCCGAGGATGCGGAGCGCATAATCGGTCCCTCGGCCCGCGGATCTGTCTCGCGCGTCCCGCGGTGTGCTGCCGACAGGCCGAACGGGGGATACTGGGGTGCTCGCCTGCATCGCGCCCATTGTTACGTCTCCCCGACGTGCGAGTGTCCCGTGCGCCCGATAACCTAGACCGAGCTTCGCCCTTCGGGGGGCCTTCGCATGGGCGCACGCCCGTGCCGGCCGGCCTCGACCTGACGTTCTGACCACATGCGTCCTCGCTATCGCAAACGCACTCGCAGCGGGCCCCACGACCGATCGACGGCGGGGGAGGGGCAGGACACGCAGCTGCGCGAACCCGACGCTGCCGGCGAGGGGAGGCGCGTGCTGATCCTCTCGGCCGACGTCGGCGAGGGTCACGCCGCCGCCGCGCGGGCGCTGGCGGAGCAAATCGAAGCGTCCGAGCAGCGCGCGCAAGTGACGGTGATCGACGGGCTCGCGGCGATGGGCCACGTGCTGAAGCCCGTGGTCGAGGACGGCTATCGCGTTCAGCTCCGCTTCGTCCCCTGGACGTACTCGATCGTCTACTGGCTGCTCGAGCACGTCCTGCCGATCCGCGCGCTCGCCCGCCGGCTGCTGTGCATGTTCGGCTCGCGCCCGCTGGCACGCGTGATCGCCGCGCACGACCCGGATGTGATCGTGTCGACATACCCGGCGGTCACGGTCGTGCTCGCGCGGTTGCGCCGCACGGGGCAGGTGCGCTGCTCGACGGTCGCCACGATCACCGACCTGACCGGCCTGTTCTTCTGGGCCCAGCCAGGGATCGACATGCACCTGGTGATGTATGGCGAGTCGATGGAATCGGTCGAGCGGATCGCCGGTCAGGGGAGCGTGCGGCTGGTGCGCCCGCTGATCTCGGCCGAGTTCCTCCAGCCTCGCTGTCCGGTCGAGGCGCGCCGCGCGCTCGGTCTGCCGCAGGACGGCCGCACGGTCGTCGTCTCGGGCGGAGGCTGGGGCGTCGGCGACGTCGCGGGCGCCGTGCGCGAGTTCACGCGCGTGCCCGAGGTCAGCAGCATCGTCTGTCTCGCCGGCCGCAACGATCAGCTGGCGGAGAAGCTCCGCGGCGTGTTCGCCGGGGAGCCCCGCGTGCGGGTGTACGGGTTCACGGACAGGATGCCCGAGATTCTGGCCGCGGCTGACGTGCTTGTGCACTCGACCGGCGGGGTCACCTGCCTGGAGGCGAAGGCCGCGGGTACACCGGTCGTGTCATACGGCCTGCCGGTGGGACACGCGCGTCTGAACACGCGAGCGATGGCCGGGCTGGACCTGGTGCGCCTAGCCAACGACACCGACGAGCTGCGCACGCACGTCCAAGCAAGCTTTGCGACGGCGACGGCGACGGCGACGGCGACGGCGACCGCGAGCTCCGGCGCCGAGCCAGGGCCCGCCGCGGTCGAGGACCCGGCGGCCGTCGACTTCGTGCTGCAAGCGCCGCGGCGCGTGCAGCCGATACCGCGCTGGCGGCTGCGCCTGGTGGCGTTCGCGACCCAGATGACGCTGCTGGTCGGCGTCGGCGCCTGGATGCTCTCGACCGACGAGGTCACCGCTGTCGCGGCCAAGGTCCTGCACGTCCACGAACTCGAACACGTGGCGACGAGGCAACCGGAGGTGGGCGTGATCGTCCACGCGCCCTCGGGCGAGATCGCCTCGATCGCCGCGCGGCTCGCCGGTCGCGGAATCCACTTGTCGTTCGCGGATGACTCCGGTGTTCCCTCGCGCGAACGGATCGCCAAGTTGAACGGGCTGCGCGACGAGCTGCTGCCGGAGATACCCGGGTCGGCGCTGTTCCACTGGGTGCGCACGCGTGGCGTCCTGCGCTCGCAAGCGCGCGCCCTCGGCCTGCTGCCCCACGGCTTCTACTACCTGCGCCCGGACGGCGGGCTGTCGGTGGGGCAGATGGTCCTCGCGCGCACGACCGGGGCGATTCCCGTGAAGGGCGCGCTGCGGCTGAACGCGACCAGCCCGCTGCCTCAGCGCCCGATGCGCGCCGGCGATGTCCTGGTGGTCGAGCTATCCGGGTCGCCCGCCTCGGCATCGGGCTTGGAAAGGGTGCTCGCGTGGCTTGGCTCATCCGGGCTGAGGGCTGTTTCGCTCGGCTCGCTGACACGCTCGCCTTCCGTCAGCGCCAGCAGCAACGGCGAGCGCGCGAGCATCGCGGCGCCGACGACCAGCACCGCCAGCGACACCGCCAGCGGCACCCCATTGAGCGGCGTGTCGCTGAAGCGCTCGCCGAACAGCAGCGGCGCGAGCGCCACTGGGATCACCGTCTGAGTGACGAACACGACCGGCGCGACCTGGATCGCCGGGCGCGCCTGCAGCGAGCTCGTCTCGCTGAGCACCCCGACTCCCGACGCGGCAGCGGTCGCAAGGCCCCACAGCCCGGCGGCGACGAGATGGTGGCTGGCGAGATCGTCAGACGCGAGCTTGGTGGCGACGCCGCTCCAGCCGAACGCGGCACCAGCGCAGATCATCGTGACGCTCGCATACGAGCGCCCGAGCACGCGCAGCAGGTATGGCAGCAGCGACACCAGGGCGAGCGCGATCAGCACGAGCGTCACGGTCACGTGCCCCGCGGTTTCGCTGGTCGTGCGCGGCGGCGCGCACAGCCCGGCACCGACCACGCCGACCACGATCGCGAGCGTCGCCAGGTGCTCGGCGCGGCCCGCGTGCTCGCCGAGCATGCGCTCGCCGAGCAACAGCAGCACGAGCAGCCCCGCGGCGAGCGCGGGCTGGACGACGACCAGCGGAGCGAGCAGCAGGGCGATCACCTGCAGCGGCCAGCCGAGGATCGACAGGCCGGTGCCGAGCATCCAGCGGCCGCGCCTGAGCAGCCCCCACACGAGCGCCAATCGCAGATGCTCCTCGTGAGGCGCCTCGCGCGCGTCCATCGCCTGCAGCGCGATCCCTAGGCTGTAGAGGGTCGACGCCCCCACCGCCGCCACGATTCCCAGCACCAGATCGACCATGTCCGCTCACGATCATCGCACTCCGGGGACGCGAATCGCCGGAGCACTGGGCGGTGCCGCGCTCGCCGGCTACCTGCTTCCCGGGCTGGCCGGCGCGTGGCCGGCCCTGCGCGGTCCGCTCGGGGTCGAGGACCGCACGTCGAGTGGGCAAGGCTACGCGCTGACCTTCGACGACGGTCCACACCTCCAGGGCACCCCCGCGGTGCTCGAGATCCTCCGTCGCGAGGGCGTGCACGCGACGTTCTTCCTCGTCGGCGAGCAGGTGCTACGCAACCCGACGATCGCCCGCGAGCTCGTAGACGCCGGCCATACCATCGCGCTGCACTGCCACCGCCATCGCAACCTCCTGCGCCTGACCCCCAGACAGGTGCGCGAGGACATCGCCAGGGCTTACGACAGCATCGTCGAGCACACCGGCCACACGCCGGAGCTGTATCGCCCCCCGTACGGGGTGCTCAACGCCTCGGCGCTGCGTCTCGCACGAGCGCGCGGCTGGCGCACGCTGCTATGGAGCCACTGGGGTCGCGACTGGGAGGCGCGTGCAACGCCGACGTCGATCGCCGCGCGTGTGACCGACGGCGCACACGACGGCGCGGTGCTGCTGTTGCACGACGCCGACGACTACTCGGCGCCCGGCTCGTGGAGACGCACAGCCGAGGCCCTGCCGCGCGTGCTGGACACGCTCGCCGCGCGAGGCCTGCAGCCCGTCGCGCCGTGACGCCCCGCGCAGCCGTTTGTCACGCGGCGTCGACCGGCGCGGGGGGGGGGGGGACAGTAAGTCTAGGCGCGGCGGCCCGGTTCCGGCGCGGCGGCCCATTAACATCAACTGCTTGAGCTCGGTCTCGCTCGACACGCAGAGCACGCCGACGCTCGCCGATCTGCCGGTCGCAGCGAGTGCGTCGGTGGACGCGCCGAGCGCGCCGGCTGCAAAGCGCTCGCCCTGGTGGGTGGAGTTGCTGGTGATCGGATGGCTGGGCTGGATGTACGACGCGATCACCAATCTGGCGCCGCTGCGCGTGCACCTGGCGATCGCTCATGCGCGCGACGTGCTCAGCCTGGAGCAGACGCTGCACATCGATCCCGAGCACACGCTCGACCGCTGGCTGGCCGGGCAGCACACGCTGGGGCTGGTCATCTCCGACTACTACGACAACGCCCATTTCATCGTCACGCTGGGCCTGCTCGGCTGGTTGTGGTGGCGGCGAGCCGACATCTACAGGCCGCTGCGCAACTCGCTCGTGCTCGTCAACGTGCTCGCGTTCGTCGTCTTCTGGCGCTATCCGGTGGCGCCGCCGCGGATGCTCCCGGGCTTCACCGACGTGGTCGCCTCGACCCACGCGATCGGCTCCTGGCACACGGGTTCGCTGGCCTCGCACGCCAACGAGTTCGCCGCGATGCCGTCGCTACACATCGCGTGGGCGGTGTGGTGTTCGATCGCGGTGTGGGCGCTGACGTCGCGTCCCTGGGTGCGCGCGCTCGCGGTGCTGTACCCGTGCCTGACTGCGCTCGCGGTGCTCGCCACAGGCAATCACTTCCTGCTCGACATCGTCGGCGGTCTGCTGACGATCGCCGTCGCGATGCTGATCGTCGAGGCGCTCTCGCGTGCTCGCCGCTCGGGTCGCGCACCTGCCCGAGCGGCGCCTGCTCCTGCGCGCTAGCGACGTCGCTCTTCAGCCGCCGCGCTGCGAGTACTCGATCTTCACACCAGGCTTCGTGCACACCTCGGGCACGTAGCCGAGCGGGACCTTGAAGTGCCCGATCGTGCATTTGTAGTGCTCGGGCACGGTCGGCGTTTTGTTCTTTGCCACCAGGTCGAGGAACTTGTCGGCCGCGGTGCACGTGACCCCCTGGGCGGAGACCGTCTTGAAGGTCTCCTTGAACGCCACTGGCGGCTGTCCGACCTCGCTTTCGATCTCGAGCGTCTCCGACCGGTTCGCGCATTTGTGGGTCACCGGTGCGGCGACCGCGGCCGGCGCGAGCACACTCGCGCTGAGCGCCAGGAGCCCGCCGAGCCCAGCCAATCGATTCCTCGTGGTTGCTGAATGCATCCAAGCCTCCGTCTGTTGGACCGCGCCCCCTGGCGCCGGTTGCCCCCGCAGGATATCGGCGGATCGACCGCCGGCGGCAGCCGGGGGCCGCCACCGTCGGGCTGTGGCGCATGTCACAAACTTGTTACGAAGTCCAAGACCGGTTAGACTGGGCTCGCCGCCGCAGACAGTTGAGGGACAGCTCGACGGCTCCGCCGCTTGACAGCGCGGTGAGTTTCTCGTCTGTAGGGTGGCCTGAACATGCCAGATTTTGCTGCCAAAGAGGATCACACGCGCCTGCCCGGTCTCGGTATCGGCGGGTCGCGCTGCCTGGTCGGGCCTTCGATCTGACGTGTTCTTCCTCCGTTACCTCGACGTGTGCCTGGTGCTCGCGACGGCGCCGCTGACGCTGATCGGCGGCGTGCCCACGGCCGGCTACCTGATCGGCGCGTGCGCGTGGCTGCTGACGCGGTTCGGTACGGCCGTCCTGCACGACCGCGCACGCGGCGTCAGCGACGCCAAGCTGAAAGCCGGTTTGCACGTGGCCGCGATGATGGGGCGCGTATGGCTCGTCGCGCTGGCGATCGTGCTCGCGCGCTACGTGGGCGGCAAGGACGACGGCATCATGGCCGCCGCGCTGGTGCTAGCTGCGTTCACCGTCTACTTCGTGATGTCTTTCCTGACACGCGGCGATCCGCTGCGCGGCGCGAGCAGCGTGGCGGGAAGGCCGACGACCTCATGACGCGAACAGTCAGAGGACTGCCGAGACGATGAACGCCGTCGCCGGGGGGGCGCCCGCACACGAATCGAGTGTCAAGCGCAAACTGCTGATCGTGCTCGGCGTGTACATCGCCGGGGTCGTCGCGCTGGTGGCGATCTACGGCTTTCACGGAACGCGCAACACTAGCTTCGAACCGCAGAACGAGTTCAAACTCGACAACTGGGTGAACCTGGGGATCTTCTCGATCAACAAGGCCGTGATGTACCTGTTCCTGGCCGGCATCTTCACCTGTGTGAGCATGATCTACATCGCGCGGCGCATGCAGGCGCGCCCCAACAAGGTGCAGGCCGCCGTCGAGATCCTCTACCAGCTGATGCACGACAACATCACCGGCAGCAGCATGGACGCGAAGATGGCAGCCAAGTGGTTCCCGTTCATCGGCACGCTGTTCCTGTTCATCATGTTCTCCAACCTGATCGGCTACATCCCGCTGCCGACGAACACCGAGCACGAGATCGCGATCTTTGGTACGCACATCCCGTCGTTCTCGCTGTACGCCGCCACCGCCAACCTGTCCGTTGCGTTCGCGCTTGCGCTGGTCGTGTTCGTCTCATACACCTTTGAAGGCGTGCGCGCCAAGGGCCCGATCGGCTACCTCAAGGGCCTGATCCCGCGCGGTGTGACCGGCGGCATGGCCGTGTTCATCTTCTTCCTCGAGGTGCTCTCCAACCTGATGCGACTGCTGTCGCTCTCGATTCGTCTGTTCGCCAACATCCTGGCGGGCCACCTGATCATCCTGTTCATGGCCGGAGCACTGGCCGTGATCCTGGGCGTCGCCTGGCTGGGATGGGTGACGATCCCGTTCGGGATCGCCCTGTTCGCGTTCGAGGTCGGCCTGGTGGCCGCCCTGCAGGCGTTCATCTTTGCCACTCTCACAGCTATCTACCTCGGCGGCGCGGTCGCCGCGGAACACTAAAAGGAGTCAATCGTCGTGCACACAGCACTAATCATGATCTTCGCCGTGACCGAAGAAGTCGCCAAGGCCGGCAAGTCGATCGGCCTCGGTGTCGGTGGAGGTCTCGGTGCCGTGGGCGCCGGCGTCGGCATCGGCATCATCTTCGGCAAGGCGATCGAGGCGATCACCCGCCAGCCGGAGATGCGCGACGAGATCACCCAGCTGCAATGGCTGGGATTCGCACTCACCGAGGCCTGTTTCTTCTACGGGCTCGTGGCCGGGCTGCTGGCCGCGTTCATCGTCTAGCGCCATGCTCGCTCCGCTCGCCAAGCTCTCAGCATCGATCGTCGTTCCGTCGGAGCCGCACGTGCTGGCCTCCAGCGGCAGCTTCCTGATCAAGCCGGGGATCGGCTTGATGGTGTGGACGCTGCTCGTCTTCGGGGTCACGATGGTGCTGCTCGCGAAGCTCGCGTTCCCGCCGATCAGCGAGGCTCTCGGGCGTCGACAGAAGGCGATCGAAGACTCGATCGACAGCGCCGAGCACACGCGCGCGGAGGCCGACAAGATCCTGGCCGAGTACCGCGAGCGTCTTAAGGAGGCCAGGGCGCAGTCGGAGGAGATCGTCCAGCGCGCACGCCAGACGGCCGAGTCGCACGAGCAGGAGGGCAAGCAGCGTGGGCAGGAGATCGTCGATGAGGCCGCCAAGCGTGCCGAGCGCGACATCGACGCGGCCAGCAAACGGGCGCTCCAGGACATCCGCCGCGAGGTCGCCGACCTGACGATCATGGCGACCGAGAAGGTCACGCGCAAGACGCTGACCGGCGAGGACCAGCGGCGGCTCGTGGAGGAGGCCCTCGGCGAGCTGGACTTCTCTGAGATCTCTTCACCGTCGGGCGCGCACGCGGGTGCGTCGAACAACTGATGGAGGAGCTCGCCAAGGTATACGCCCGCTCGCTGTTCGAGGTCGCCCTCGAGCAGGGCAAGCTCGACGTGCTGCGCGAGCAGCTCGGGCAGTTCGCCGACGCGCTCAAGGACAACAGGGAGCTGGCGCTGTTCTTCTTCTCTCCGTACTTCTCGACGACCGAGAAGCAGCAGGCGCTCGGCCCGGTGCTCGACGGAGCGGACCCGGCGCTGCTGAACTTCCTCAGCCTGCTGATCGAAAACCACCGCATGCCGGTCATCTTCCGTATCCGCCAGCAGTACGAGCGCATGTGGGACGAGGAGAACCGCGTCCTGCCGGTGGAGATCACCAGCGCGATCGAGCTCGACCAGGCGACCACCGAGAGCCTGGGCAGGACGATCGGTGAGCGCGCCGGACGTAAGGTCACGCTGGCCGCCCACGTGGACCCCGACATCCTGGGCGGCATCGTGGTCAGGGTCGGCAACTCGATCCTCGATGCCTCAATTCGCAACCGACTGGAGCAGCTGCGTAGGCACGTTGCCCAAGGAGCCTCCTAGACATGCAGATCAACCCCGACGAGATCACCAGCATCCTCAAGAGTCGCATCGAGGGACTCGACAGCGGGCGCGCAGAGCTGACCGAGGTCGGCACCGTGCTGTCGGTCGCCGACGGCATCGCCCGCCTGCACGGCCTGGAGAACTGCATGTCCTTCGAGATGATCGAGCTGTCCCACGGCGTCACCGGGCTCGCGCTGAACCTCGAGTCCGACAACGTCGGCGCGGTGCTGTTCGGCGAATGGGAGCACGTGTCCGAGGGCGACACCGCCAAGCGGACCGGCAAGCTGCTCGACATCCCGGTCGGTGAGGCGTTGCTCGGTCGCATCGTCGACCCGCTCGGGCGCCCGCTCGATGGCAAGGGCGAGATCGCCACCACCGAGACGCGTCCGGCCGAGTTCAAGGCGCCGGGCGTCGTCCAGCGCCAACCGGTCACCGAACCGATGCAGACCGGCCTGAAGGCGATCGACGCGATGATCCCGATCGGCCGTGGCCAGCGAGAGCTGATCATCGGCGACCGCCAAACGGGCAAGACGGCGATCGCGATCGACGCGATCATCAACAACAAGGACACCGGCGTAGTGTCGGTGTACGTGGCGATCGGCCAGCGCATGTCCACGGTTGTGGCGCTCGCGCAGACGCTCGAGGAACACGGGGCGCTGGAGAACACGATCATCGTCGCCGCGCCGGCCGACGAGGCCGCGCCGATCAAGTTCATGGCGCCGTACGCGGGCTGCGCGATGGGCGAGCACTTCCTGTACAACGGCCGCCACGCGCTGTGTGTGTACGACGATCTCACCAAGCACGCGTACGCCTACCGGCAGATGTCGCTGTTGCTGCGCCGCCCGCCCGGTCGTGAGGCCTACCCGGGCGACGTCTTCTACCTGCACTCGCGCCTGCTCGAGCGCGCGGTCAAGCTCAACGACGACCTCGGCGGTGGCTCGCTGACGGCGCTGCCGATCATCGAGACCCAGGCCGGTGACGTCTCGGCGTACATACCCACGAACGTGATCTCGATCACCGACGGGCAGATCTTCCTCGAGTCGAAACTGTTCAACTCGGGAGTCCGTCCGGCGATCAACGTCGGCATCTCGGTCTCGCGAGTCGGAGGCAACGCGCAGATCGCGCCGATGAAGAAGGTCGCCGGCCGGATCAAGCTCGAGCTCTCCCAGTACCGCGACCTCGAGGCGTTCGCGCAGTTCGGCTCGGACCTCGACGCCGATACCCAGCGCACGCTGGCGCGCGGCGAACGGCTCGTGCTGACGCTCAACCAGAACGAGCGCGCGCCGCTCGCGGTCGAGGATCAGACGGTGCAGATCTACGCCGCGACGAACGGCTTCCTCGACCGGCTGAACGTCGAGCGCGTGAGCGAGTTCCTGACCGAGCTGACCGAACGGATGCACTCCCAGCACGGCGAGCTGCGCACGAAGATCGCCGGCGGAGATTGGTCAGAAGACACGCAGAAGGCGGTGCACGACGCAGTCGAGACGTTCGCCGCGGACTTCGGCTACGACCTCGACGAGGAGGGTCAGCCGCTGGAGGACGAGGAGCCGCGCGCGGGAGGCTCGGCGTCGGCAGCCGCGTCCTCATCCGGCGGCGAGACACAGCGCGAGGAGGCCTCGGCAGCGGCCTAGAGCCGTCCCGGAGCAACCGCCATGGCATCCCAGCGCGACGTCAAGAACAAGATCGGCTCGGTGAAGAACATCCAGAAGATCACCCGTGCGATGGAGATGGTCGCCGGCGCCCGGCTGCGCCGCGCCGAGCAGCGAATCGCGGCGCTGCGCCCGTATGCCGAGGCGATCAGGCGGATGACCCGTCAGGCGGCGCAGGCGGCGGGTGCCGAGACCGCTCGTCTGCCGCTGCTCAGCGAGCACGAGTCCGAGAGCAACGTCGGCCTGCTGATCGTGACCGGTGACCGCGGCCTGGCCGGCGGGTTCAACTCGCAGATCATCCGCGCCGGAGTCCGCGTCTCGGGCGAGCTAGCCGAGGATGGCCTGCAGAGTGAGTGGTACGCGACCGGGCGGCGCGGGGTCTCATCGCTGACGTTCCGCGGGCATGAGCTGCGCGGCAGCTACACCGGCTTCGCCGATCGCCCCGCGTATGCCGACGCGCGCACGATCGCCGACGACCTGATTGAGGGCTACATCGATGGCCGCCTGGACCGCGTGGAGATGATCTACAACTCATACGTCTCGCCGCTCACGCAGCAGGTCACGCACGAGCGGCTGCTGCCGCTGTCCCACGCGACGATCGCCGGCGAGCAGGACCAGGCCGACACCGAAGCCGAGGCCGAGCACAGCGGTCCACGCGCGCTCGTGGACTACGAGCCCGACCCCGAGCAGATCCTCAAGCGGCTCGTCCCCGACTACATCGAGATCTCGATCTACCGTGCGCTTGTCGAGTCCGCCGCCGGATTCTTCGGCGCGCAGATGACCGCCATGCGCAGTGCGTCGGACAACGCCAGCGAGATCATCACCGACTTGACACTGCAGATGAACCGAGCGCGCCAGGCTGAGATCACCCAGGAGATCATGGAGGTGGTCGCCGGAGCCGAGGGCTTGAGCTAGATGGAACACGGCACACCGCCGTGGAATCGACCGTCTAGGCCGTCGGACGCGCGCCACCGCCACAAACCAAACTTGAATTAGACAAAGAGGAGAACCGAGAAAATGGATGCCACGACAACCACCGAGCCGAACAGCTCAGCCGCCTCCGGGAGCGCTGACGGCGCCGCGCGCAACGTCGGGCGCATCGAGGAGATCCAGGGAGTGGTGATCGAGGCCGTGTTCCCGGACAAGCTGCCGGAGATCAACCACGCGATCACGGTCGCGCGTTCGGCGGCGGCGGCCGAGGAGGAGGCCGAGGGCATCAGCCCGGGCGGCGGCGAGAGCGTGCTCGTGTGCGAGGTCCAGCAGCACCTTGGCGATGACCGCGTGCGCGCGGTCGCGATGGACACGACCGACGGGCTCGCACGCGGCGTCGAGGTGATCGACACGGGTGGGCCGATCACCGTTCCGGTCGGCGAGGCGACGCTCGGGCGGATCTTCAACCTGCTGGGTGAGCCGATCGACCTCGGTGCCGAGCTGCCGAAGGACGTCGAGCGCCGCGGCATCCACCAGCAGGCGCCGCGCGTGGACGACCTGACGCCGACGACCGAGATGTTCGAGACGGGGATTAAGGTCGTCGACCTGCTCGCCCCGTACGCCAAGGGCGGCAAGGTCGGGCTGTTCGGCGGCGCGGGCGTGGGCAAGACGGTGCTGATTCAGGAGCTGATCCACAACCTCGCCAAGGAGCACGGCGGCCTGTCGGCGTTTTGCGGCGTCGGCGAGCGCTCGCGCGAGGGCAACGACCTGTGGCTGGAGATGAAGGAGTCGGGCGTGCTCGACAAGACGATGCTCGTGTTCGGCCAGATGAACGAGCCGCCCGGGGCGCGCATGCGCGTCGCTCTGTCGGGGCTGACGATGGCCGAATACTTCCGCGACAAGGGCCAGGACGTGCTGCTGTTCATCGACAACATCTTCCGTTTCGTGCAGGCCGGCTCCGAGGTCTCGGCGCTGCTCGGGCGGATGCCCTCGCAGGTCGGCTACCAGCCGACGCTGGAGACCGAGATGGGTCAGCTGCAGGAGCGCATCACCTCCACCCGCGAGGGTTCGGTAACGTCGATCCAGGCGATCTACGTGCCGGCCGACGATCTGACCGATCCGGCTCCCGCGTCGGTGTTCGCGCACCTCAACGCCACGACCACGCTGTCACGGTCGATCTCCGAAAAAGGCATCTACCCGGCGGTCGACCCGCTCGACTCGACCTCCACGATCCTCAAGGCGGACATCCTCGGCGATGACCACTTCCGCGCCGCCAACCGCGTGAAGGAGGTGCTGCAGCGCTACAAGGAGTTGCAGGACATCATCGCGATCCTCGGGATCGACGAGCTCTCCGACGAGGACAAGCTGACCGTGCAGCGCGCACGCCGCATCGAGCGCTTCCTCTCGCAGCCGTTCTTCGTCGCCGAGCAGTTCACCGGCACGCCCGGCGCGTACGTGAAAATCGAGGACACGATCCGGGGCTTCGAGGAGATCCTCGACGGCAAGCACGACGAGGTACCCGAGAGCGCGTTCTTCCTGAAGGGAACGATCGAGGAAGTCGTCGAGGCGGCAAAGAAGTAAATGGCGCGCACGAAGTTCCCTGTCGAAGTGCTGACCCCTGAGGGCGAGGTGTTCTCGGAGGAGGTCGAGATGCTCTCGACGCGCACCGCGGTCGGCTCGATCGGCATCCTCGCCGGCCACGAGCCGGTGCTCGCGATGCTCGAACCGAGCGAGCTGCGCCTGTACCGCTCCGACTCGGAGATCGTGCGCTTCGCGCAGGCCGAGGGCTACCTGCAGTTCGCCGAGAACCGCGCGCTGGTGCTCGTCGAGGAAGCACTCGACCCGGCCGCGATCGACCGTCCGACGTACGAGACGCGGCTCGCGGAGGCGCGCACGGCGGCCGAGCATGCCGAGGACGGCAGCGAGGAACACTCCCGCGCGCTGCGCGACGCGCGTCGCTACGAGGCGTTCCTGTCGGTTGCCAACTAGCCTCGCGCTTGTTCACCAGCTAGCCTTCCCCGCCTCATGAGCGACGCACGCGAGCCGATCGGAGTCATCGGCACCGGCTATGTAGGACTGGTCAGCGCGGCCGGCTTCGCCGAGCTCGGCAGCGACGTGTGGTGCGTCGACATCGATGCCGCCAAGATCGAGCGCCTGAAGCGAGGTGAGGTGCCGATCTACGAGCCCGGTCTGGAGCAGCTGCTGGCGCGCAACGCGAGTCGCATGCACTTCTCTACCGAGCTCGCCGACGCGCTCGAGCACGCGCGGCTGCTGTTCGTCGCGGTGGGAACGCCGCCGACGTACTCTGGCGACGCGGACCTGTCTGCGGTACACGCTGTCGTCGACGCCGTCCCCGGCTCCAGCGACCACGCACTCGTGATGAAGTCGACTGTCCCGTGCGGCACCGGGGCGTCGCTGCAGCGCGTGTTCGGCGAGCAGGGCAAGGACGGGCTCGGCTACGTCTCCTGCCCTGAGTTCCTCAAGGAGGGATCGGCCGTGGAGGATTTCCTGCATCCTGACCGGGTTGTCGTCGGTGATCGTGGAGGCTGGGCGGGGGACGCGGTGGCCGAGCTGTACGCGCCGCTGGACGCACCGCTCGTGCGCACCGACGTGGCCAGCGCGGAGATGGTCAAGCTTGCCTCCAACGCGTTCCTCGCGACCAAGATCTCGTTCATCAACGAGATCGCCAACGTCTGCGAGGAGACCGGCGCGGACGTAGTCGAGGTCGCGCGCGGCATGGGCCTGGACGAGCGCATCGGCTCGAAGTTCCTGCACGCCGGGATCGGCTTCGGCGGCAGCTGCTTCCCCAAGGACGTCGACGCGCTGAAGCAGCTCGCCGGCAACTCCGGCTACCACTTCCAACTGCTGACCGCCGTGATCGAGGTCAACGAGCTACAGAAGCGGCGCGTGATCGGCAAGCTGCAGAAGCATCTCGGCGGGCTCGCCGGCAAGCGCGTCGCGCTGCTCGGACTGGCCTTCAAGCCGAACACCGACGACATGCGCGAGGCCTCCTCGCTGGTGCTCTCCGCACGCCTGCACGCCGACGGGGCGAGGGTCGTCGCGTGCGATCCCGTCGCCGAGCAGCAGGCCCGCTCGCTGGTGCCGGGGATCGAGTTCGCGGACGCGCCGCTCGTCGCGCTGGAGGGCGTCGACGCTGCGGTGCTGGTCACCGAGTGGCGCGAGTTCATCGAGCTCGACTGGAAGCGCGTCGCCGAGGCGATGAGCGGCACGCTGATCGTCGACGGCCGCAACGCCCTCGACCCGGACGCGATCCGTGCCGCCGGCCTGATCTATGAGGGGATCGGACGCCAATGAGCGCCGCCGCCGCGGCGGGTCGATGGAAGTCGGCGGCGGGTAGCCGCTGATGCAGGCCGTGATCCTGGTCGGCGGCAAAGGCACGCGCCTGCGCCCGCTGACCTCGAGCCTGCCCAAGCCGATCGTGCAGCTGGTCGACCGGCCGTTCATCGCGTTCATGCTCGAGTGGCTGCGTGGGCACGGGATCGACGACGTGATCATGTCGTGCGGGTTCCTCGCCGACAGCATGCGCAGCGTGCTCGGCGACGGCTCGCAGCTGGGCATCCGCCTGCGCTTCGTCGAGGAGCCCGAGCCGCTCGGCACGGCCGGTGCGCTGAAGCTCGCCGAGCCGATGCTCGACGAGCGCTTCCTGATGCTCAACGGCGACGTGCTCACGGACATCGACCTGACCGCCCAGATCGCCCAGCACCAGGCGACCGGCGCGCGCGCGACGCTCGCGCTCGTCCCAGTCGCTGACCCGAGTGCCTACGGTCTCGTGATCCTGCGCGATGACAACTCGGTCAGGGACTTCGTCGAGAAGCCCAGCTCCGACAGCATCGAAAGCAACCTGATCAGCGCCGGCGCATACGTGCTCGAGCGCGACATCCTCGAGCTGGTGGCGCCCGGGCGCAACGTCTCGATCGAGCGCGAGGTCTGGCCACTGCTGATCGACAACGGCTTGTACGGGTTCGCCTCCGACAGCTACTGGCTGGACATCGGCACGCCGTCCCGCTACCTGCAGGGCACCTTCGACATCATCGAGGGCAACGTCGCGACCGCCGTCAGCGAGCGCTTGGCAGACGGCTGGCTGGCGATCGACGAGCGCGCGCACCTCAGCGGCAGGGTGATCCCACCGGCGGTCATCGAGCGCGACGTACACGTCGCCGACGGGGCTCACGTCGGCAGCCTGGTCGTGCTCGGCGAGGGCGTCTCGGTCGGCGCCGGCTCCACCGTCGAGCGCGCCGTCATCCTGCACGGCACGCAGATCGGTGAGGGCTGCGAGCTGCGCGACTGCATCCTGGCGGCTGGCTGCCGCGTTGGCGCGGGCACCAAGATCACCGGTGGCGCGGTGCTCGGCGACGGGGTGATCATCGGGGCACACAACGTGATCACGCGCGGGGCGCGTATCTTCCCTGGTGTCGAGCTGCCTGACGGCGCGATCGAGTTCTAGACTCCGCGCCCCGTCCGGCCGCACGCGAGCGACGCTGACTTCCCAGGCCACGGCCACAATTCCAGCACCAACAGGAGGCGAGCACCCAGATGAGCGACGGCGGCGCGACCGCGACACCCACCGCAGAGGAGCTCTCACGCGAGGCGATCGCGCGAATCGATCCCTCGGACCAGCTGGGCGACGTGCTTGCGCTGCCCGAGCATCTGCGCGACGCCCTGTGGCGGGTCGAGTCGGCGATCATGGAGAACTGGGACACGCCCGCCGGCCTGGTCGTCGCCGGGATGGGCGGCTCGGCGATCGGCGGCGCGCTGGCGCGAGCCGCGCTCGGCGATCACGCCTCGCGGCCGATCTTCGTGACGCGCGCGTACGGGCTGCCGACGTGGACGACACCGGACACGATGGTGCTGTGCGCCAGCTACTCCGGTGACACCGAGGAGACGCTCGCCTGCTACGAGTCGGCCGGCGCGCTCGGCGCCAAGCGCACGGTCGTCACAACCGGTGGGCGCCTCGCTGAGATGGCACGCGCGGACGGTGTCCCCGTGATCCCGCTGCCAGGTGGCTTTCAGCCGCGGGCGGCCGTCGCGTACATGATCGTCGCCGCGCTCGAGGTCGCCGCGCTGTGCGGGGCCGGCTCGCGCCTGACCTCCGAGATCGACGTCGCCGCCTCGCACATCGAGCAGCTGGTCGCCGAGTGGGGCCCGGACGCGCCCGAGGACTCGCTCGCCAAGGAGCTCGCGCGCGGCCTGTACGGGACGATCCCGGTGATCGCCGGCGCCGGGCTGACCGCGCCGATCGCCTACCGCTGGAAGACGCAGATCAACGAGAACGCCAAGCAGCCCGCGTTCTGGCACGAACTGCCCGAGCTCGACCACAACGAGATCGCCGGCTGGGAAGGAGCGCCCGCGCTCGGACGCTTCTCGGCCGTGTTCCTAGACGACTCCGACGCGCATCCGCGGGTCAAGGAGCGGATGGATCTCACTGAGCGGCTGATCGCCGGCAACGCCTGCGCGAGCTTCCGCCCGGAGACACGCGGCGAGACGGCGATCGAGCGCGTCATCTCGCTCGTGCTGCTCGGCGATCTCGTCTCGATCTACCTCGCCACACTCGGCGGTGTGGACCCAGGTCCAGTGAAGCTGATCGACGAGCTGAAGGACGCGCTCGCAAAGCGCTAGCCGCTTACAGCTGTGTGCTAGCCGCCCGCAGCTGTGTGATACCGTCGGGGCCGGCCGAGGAGCGCTGCGACGGGCACCGATCCGCCACGCTCGGCCTCTCTGCAGCAAGGGCGCTCACCTGACCGGACAGGAGGATTCGTCATGTCCGCTATGACACCCACCGCAGTAGCCAACGACTTCAAGGTCGCCGACCTGTCGCTTGCCGACTTCGGCCGCAAGGAGATCACGCTCGCCGAGCACGAGATGCCCGGCCTGATGTCGCTGCGCCGCGAGTTCGCCGACGCGCAGCCCCTGAACGGCGCGCGGATCACCGGATCGCTGCACATGACGATCCAGACCGCCGTGCTGATCGAGACGCTGACCGCGCTCGGCGCCCAGGTTCGCTGGTGCAGCTGCAACATCTTCTCCACCCAGGATCATGCCGCTGCGGCAGTCGCCGTCGGGCCTGACGGGACCGTCGAGGACCCTCGTGGGGTCCCCGTGTTCGCGTGGAAGGGCGAGACGCTCGAGGAGTACTGGTGGTGCACTGAGCAGGTGCTCAACTGGCCAGCGGACGAGGACGGCTCGAGTGCTCCGAACATGATCCTTGACGACGGCGGCGATGCGACGCTGCTCGTGCACAAGGGCACCGAGTACGAGAAGGCCGGCTCTGTGCCGGACCCGGCGAGCGCTGACTCCGAGGAGCTGCAGGTGATCTTGACAACGCTCACGCGTTCACTGGGCGAAGATCCGCAGCGCTGGACGCGGATCGGCGAAGGCATCAAAGGCGTCACCGAGGAGACGACCACGGGCGTCCACCGCCTGTACGAGATGGTCGAGGCGGGCGAGCTGCTGTTCCCGGCGATCAACGTCAACGACTCGGTCACCAAGTCCAAGTTCGACAACCTGTACGGCTGCCGGCACTCGCTGATCGACGGCATCAACCGCGCGACCGACGTGATGATCGGCGGCAAGGTCGCGGTCGTGTGCGGCTTCGGCGACGTCGGCAAGGGCTGCGCAGAATCGCTGCGCGGGCAGGGCGCGCGCGTGATCATCACCGAGATCGACCCAATCTGCGCGCTGCAGGCGGCGATGCAGGGCTATGAGGTCAAGACGCTCGAGGACGTGATCGCCGTGGCCGACATCTTCGTCACCACGACCGGCAACAAGGACATCATCACCGCCGAGCAGATGGGGCGCATGAAGCACCAGGCGATCGTCGGCAACATCGGCCACTTCGACAACGAGATCGACATCGCCGGGCTCGCCGCGGTCGACGGCATCGAGCGCGTCAACATCAAGCCGCAGGTCGACAAGTGGGTGTTCGGAGACGGCCACGCGATCATCATGCTGTCCGAGGGGCGCCTGCTGAACCTCGGCAACGCCACCGGGCACCCGAGCTTCGTGATGAGCAACTCGTTCTCCAACCAGACGATCGCTCAGATCGAGCTGTTCACGAAGAACGACGACTACGAAAAGCGGGTCTACGTGCTACCCAAGCACCTCGACGAGAAGGTCGCCCGGCTGCACCTCGACGCGCTCGGCGTGAAGCTCACCAGCCTCACGCCCGCGCAGGCCGCCTACATCGGCGTGCCGGTCGAGGGTCCCTACAAGCCGGATCACTACAGGTACTGATCCCTCGATGAAGGCGATGGTTCTGGCGGCGGGGCTTGGTACCCGCCTGCGTCCGCTGACGTACGAGATCACCAAGCCGATGGTGCCCGTGCTCGACCGGCCGGTGATGGAGCACATCGTCGACCTGCTCGGCCGGCACGGGTTCGGCGAGGTGATCGCCAACCTGCACTACTTCCCCGACACGATCCGCGAGCACTTCGGCGAGCGGCTGCAGTACCGCGTCGAGGAGGAGCTGCTGGGTACGGCCGGGGGCGTGCGTGCGTGCGAGAGCTTCTTCGGCGATCAGCCGTTCGTGGTGATCTCCGGGGACGCGCTCACCGACATCGACCTCGGTGCGCTCGCCGACAGGCATCGTCAGTCAGGCGGGATCGCCACGCTGGCGGTCAAGCAGGTCTCGGACACGCGCGAGTACGGCGTCGTGCTGCACGACGCCGACGGGCGGATCACCGGCTTTCAGGAGAAGCCCGCGCCCGAGGAGGCGCTGTCGAACCTCGGCAACTGCGGTATCTACGTGTTCAGCCCCGAGATCTTCGACTACTTCCCGGCGCGCCCGTTCGTCGACTGGGCCCAGGACGTGTTCCCTGTGCTGCTCGAGAACGATGTCCCGTTCCACATCCACGAGACGCGCGAGTACTGGAACGACGTCGGCTCGCTGAGCGAGCTCAAGCAGGGAACCTTCGACGCGCTCGACGGCCGCCTGCGCCTGGAGGCCGCCGGTCAGGAGATCAGCCCGGGCGTGATCGTCGGCGAGGACCGAGCCAAGCGCGAGCGCCCGATCGGGCAGAGCACGGAGATCGACGGCTCTGTATGGATCGGACGCGACGTCAGCATCGGCGCCGACGTCCGCCTGATGGGCCCGATTGTGCTCGGCGACGGCGTCACGATCGGCGACCGTGCACAGCTGCGCGCGAGCATCGTGTTCCCCGGGACACACGTCGCTGAGGAGTCGATCCTGATCGATGCGATCGCCGGCCACAGCGGCATCCTGCAAAGCATGCGCCGGCGCGGCTGACGCCGCATAGCTGGGCGCCGCATCGCGCGTGGTGCTGCGAACTCGCCGGGCGCAGGGCGCGCCGATTGCCACGGACGCTCCAGAACGAGAAAAGGCCCGCCGAAGCGAGCCCCTTCCCGGAAAGTGAGACTGTGACAGGTGTCAGCATAGCAGACTGAAGTCTGCAGTGCGTCAGCTTGTCCCGGAATACCGCACGCTCCGTGTTTTTCCCGACGCTCACGGTCGGTTGCCACACTCGCCGCGGCTCAGGCCAGTTCGTAGCGCTCGCGGCGCTGCTGCGCGCGCTCGGACTCGCTCAGTGCGCGCACGAACAGCACGACGATCGCCACGCCCATCACCACGGACTGCTCGACAGCCATGATCAGGCCGGCGATCGACTGGTCGTCGATCGCCGAGATCCCCCACACCCTGGCGTGGTGCACGTAGTAGCTGTACAGCGCGACCGGCGCGAACGCCAGGCCCATGCCGAGCGCGCCGACGAGCAGCTTGGTGGCGCCCATGTACACGATCGGGCCCATGCCGTTGAGGCGCATGCGCGCACGGATCGGCGACAGCAGGTGCCACCAGTACAGCGATCCGGCGATCGTGAACGTCATGTGCTCGAACACGTGCACGACCGGGTGCGTCACCGCGAGGTCATACGCCGCCGGGACGTGCCACGCCCAGATCACGCTCACATACAGCAGGACCGCGAACGCCGGATGCGCGAGCGGGCCGGCACGGCGCTCGAGGTCGTGCACCGCGCGCGTCACCGGCCTGAGGATCACCTTCGTCAGGCCGACGATCGCGAGGATCGGCACGGCGTCCAACAGCAGCATGTGCTGGATCATGTGCGCGAAGAACAGCTGGTCGGCCAGCGCGTCCACCGGCGAGACCAGCGCGAGCAGCGCCGTGACGACCGCGCCGATGAAGCAGCACAGCCTCCACACCGGCGCCTCGGTCGTGCGCCGCGGCGAGCCGCTCGTGCGCACCGTCCACCAACGCCGGACATAGACACCGGCGACCAGCACCGCGCCGATCACCACGCCCGGGCTGAACGTCCACGACAGGTTGGCGCTCATCTTGGCCAATTGTCCCACCAAGCGGCCGCTCGCATTGTGTCGAGTGCCATTTACATCCGCCGCAAGCCGGCGTAGGATCGGTGGCCACCGAAGACAACAGGCCCCAGATGGGGCCGGCCGAAGGGAGCCTACGATGCAGATCGACATCAAGGGTAGGAACGTCCCGGTCACCGATGAGCTCCGCCTGCACGCGGAGCGTCGTCTGGGGAAGGTCGCACGACAGGTCTCGGACCTGGCCCAGTTGGAGATCGAGATCTCCAAGGAGCGCAACCCGCGCGTCGCGGATTGCAACGTGGCCGAGTGCACGCTGTACCTGAAGGGCGTGACCCTGCGGGCGCGAGATGCCTCGCCGGAGATGCTGCATTCGCTGAACCTGGTTGTCGACGAGCTTGCCCGCCAGGTCAAGCGCCACCGCGACAAACTGCGCCACCGGCGCGAGGCCCACGCCGCCTCCGCGCGCGTGATGCACGCGGCCGGCGGGGCGGCCGGCTTGCCGTCGGTCTGAGCTACTCACAACCCTCCGCGATCGCCACCTGAGGACGGGGAACCCGGGAGCCCGAGTGGGCGACCGGGTCCCGCCCAACGACCCCGCCTCGGAAGCTATCCTTGGCGCATGCCCTCCCTGCTCGATCGCGCGCTGAACGTCGGCGAGGCGAAGAAGTTCAAGACCTACCAGAAGCGCGTCGCGCTGATCGGCGCGTTCGAGGCCGAGCTCGAGCACGACAGCGATCAGGAGCTGCGTGAGCGGATGGACGCACTGCGCGAGCGTGCCGCCGAGGGCGAGGCGCTCGACGCGCTGCTGCCGGAGTGCTTCGCGGTCGTGCGCGAGACAGGCAAGCGCACGATGGGGATGCGCCACTTCGACGTGCAGCTGATCGGTGGGATGGCGCTGCACGAGGGCCAGATATCGGAGATGAAGACCGGAGAGGGAAAGACGCTGACGGCGACGCTCGCCGTCGTGCTGAACTCGCTCGCCGTGCGCGACCCGCGTCCGTCCCGAGAGGAGGATGCCGATGTCGAGACGCTCGTCCCCGAGCGCAAGGGCGTGCACCTTGTGACGGTTAATGACTACCTCGCACAGCGAGACGCCGAATGGATGAGCCCGATCTACGATGCGCTCGGCGTGACCGTCGGCGTGCTGCAGAACATGCAGTCCTTCGAGGACAAGCAGCGCTCCTACGCGTGCGACGTCGTGTACGGCACCAACTCGGAGTTCGGCTTCGATTACCTGCGCGACAACATGGCCAAGGATCTCGGCGAAAAGGTCCAACGCGGCCATCCGTTCGCGATCGTCGACGAGGTCGACAACATCCTGATCGACGAGGCGCGCACGCCGCTGATCATCTCCGGCGCTCCCGAACAGGCGGCCGACCTGTACGTCAAGTTCGCGCGCCTGGCGCCGCAGCTGCAGGTCGGAAAGACGCCCGAAGGCATGGACCCGCGCAGCAAAAAGCAGTTCATGGCCGACTTCGACTTCGAGGCCGACGAGAAGCACAAAACGGTGTCGATCACCGAGCAGGGCGTCGGCAAGGCAGAGCGCTTTCTCGGCATCGACCACCTGTACCGGGCCGAGAACGGGCATCTCGTCAACCACTTGATCCAGGCGCTGCGCGCCGAGGCGCTGTACAAACGCGACGTCGACTACGCGGTGGTCGACGGCGAGGTCAAGATCATCGACGAGTTCACCGGGCGCATCCTCGACGGCAGGCGCTGGTCGGAGGGGCTGCACCAGGCGGTCGAGGCCAAGGAGGGCGTGTCCGTCCAGGAGGAGAACCAGACCCTGGCAACCGTCACCTACCAGAACTACTTCCGGCTGTACGACAAGCTCGCCGGGATGACCGGTACCGCCCTGACAGAGGCGACCGAGTTCATGAAGATCTACGAGCTGCCGGTCGTGCAGATCCCGACGAACAAGGAAATGGTGCGCGAGGACCGCAACGATCAGGTCTACAAGACCAAGGAGGGCAAGTGGAGTGCGGTCGTCAAAGAAATCGCCTCGCGTAACGAGACCGGCCAGCCGGTGCTCGTGGGGACGATCTCGGTCGAGGTCTCAGAGCTGCTGTCCGACCGTCTGACCAAGCATGGGGTCAAACACACCGTGCTTAACGCCAAGCCAGAGCACGCCGCTCGTGAGGCCGAGATCGTGGCCGAGGCCGGGCAGCCGGGAGCGGTCACGATCGCCACGAACATGGCCGGTCGCGGCGTCGACATCAAGCTCGGTGGCAACCCCGAGCACATCGCCCGCCAGCAACTGGCGCGAGAAGGCGTCGAGCCGAAGGACACCGAGGCCTACGAGCGGCACATGAGCGAGATCCTGCCCGAGGTCGAACGCAACCTCGAAACTGCCCGCGAGCAGGTCACGACGGCCGGCGGGCTGTTCATCTGCGGCACCGAGCGCCACGAGTCGCGACGCATCGACAACCAGCTGCGCGGTCGCTCCGGACGCCAGGGAGATCCCGGCGAATCGCGCTTCTTCCTGTCCGCCGAGGACGACCTCGTGCGCCTGTTCGCCGGCGACCGCATCTATCGGATCCTCGACAAACTCGGCGGCGTCGATGAGGAGGGCAACGAGGAACCGATCGAGGCCGGGATGCTCTCCAAACAGATCGAGAAAGCGCAGAAGAAGGTCGAGGAGCAGAACTTCCTGATCCGCAAACGTGTGCTCGAGTACGACGACGTGATGAACGAGCAGCGGCGCGTGATCTACGCCTACCGCGATGAGGTGCTCGAAGGCAAGAGCATCGGCGAGGAGGCCCGCACGGAGGTCATGCGGGTGATCGAGCGCACGGTCGATCAGTACACACCCGGTGACTTCATCGAGGACTGGGATCTCGACGGGCTGTTCACCGCGATCGGCCAATTCTTCCCCGTCGACCTCGGCAGCGAGGATCTCGACAACGAGACCGTCGACCGCAACTCGCTCACCGACAGCATCGTGCAGGAGGCCACAGAGCGCTACGACGCGCGCCAGCAGGAGCTGGGCGAAGAGCTGATGGGAGCGCTCGAGCGCTTCCTGCTGCTGCAGATCATCGACGAACGCTGGCGCGAGCACCTGTTCGACATGGACTACCTGCGCGAGGGCATCCACCTGCGCGGCTTCGCCCAGATCGACCCGCTGGTGGCGTACAAGAACGAGGCGTTCACGCTGTTCGGTGACCTGATGAACAGCGTGTGGGCGGATTACGCGCGAATGATCTTCAACGTGCAAGTCAATGTCGAAGGCCAGAACGGCGGCGGCGGGCAGGTACCGTCGTTCGCCGCCGCCGGCAGCTCGACGCGCGCCGGGCGCGTGTCCTACTCCGGTGGGCACAGCGAAGCCGGCGCAGGCGCGATGGCCGCTGCAGCCGCCGCCGCAGGTATCGCAGGCGGGCAGGCCTACGGCGAGGACGGACAGGAGATGGAAGCGCTGCCCGTGGTCGAGCAGCGCGTGCTCGACGACGAGCATCAGGTCGGGCGCAACGATCCCTGCTGGTGTGGGAGCGGCAAGAAGTTCAAGAAGTGCCACGGCGCGTAGACGGGCGTGAGCGCGACATCGATCAAGCCGCGCGCTGACGCTGCGCGGCTTCGTCGAGCGCTCAGCGGCTGGATCGGCTTTGCCGCGCATCGCCTCGCCAGGCTGATCAGGTGTCTGCTCGCCGCCAGCGCCGACGCTGATCCGGCGAACATCGCCGTCGTGTGTCCGGGCTTCGTGCGCTACGGCGCCTCGCAGGCCATCGGCCTGCAGCAGACGGGCTGCAACGTCACGCTGTACTACGTCGACGGCCACGCCAGGCTCGCCGAAAACCCGGCAGATCGCGCGCTGATGCTCGGCCGCGCGCGCGCGGCCGGTGTCGGGGTCGTCGCGATTCCCCGCCGCAACATTCGCGGTCTGCTGAAAGACGCGCTGTGGCTCGCGCTGCTCAAGGACACGCTCTGGCTGCGCCGAGACATGCGCCGTCGCAGGATTGCAGCCGCAGTCGTCCAGTCGCACGTCGACCAGCGGCTCGCCGTGCTCGGGCTGGCGATGCCGATCGCGTTGATCCTGCACGACCCGGCGCCACACTCGGGCGCCACGCGGTCTGTGCGCAGTCAGGCGATCGCGCGCGCCGCCGAGCTCACCTGCGCGTGCCTGATCCTGCACTCGGAGCGGTTGTTCGATCAGGTGCGCCCACTGCTGCGTCGCGTGCCGAGGGGCGTGGTCGCGCACGGCGCCGACATGGCGCCCGCACCGGCCCCCGTCCCGAGCGCCCGCAAGCTGCTCGTCTTCGGCCGCCTGGTCCCGTACAAGGGCGTGGACACCGCTCTGGATGCGCTCGGGTACCTGCCGGCCACGATGTCCGACATCGAGCTGATCGTCGCTGGGCGTGGGCCGTCAGCGGAGCTCGCCCGCGGACAGCCGAACGTGCGGTTGCGCGACGAATACGTCAGCGACTCGGATCTCGAGACGCTGCTGGACGAGGTACGACTCGTCCTGCTCCCCTACAAGGATGCGACGCAAAGCGGGGTCGGCCTGCATGCCATCGAGCGCGGCGTGCCGTGCATCGTCTCCTCGGTCGGCGGGCTGCCTGAGCTCGTGAACGACATCTCCTCGGGACTGGTCGTAGCGCCAGATGACCCGGGCGGCCTCGCCGCAGCGATCGCCGCGCAGATCGACCACGACCAGGATCTGCGTCAGCGCATCTACGACCATGCCAAGACCCACTTCTCGTGGCCCGTGGTGGCGCAGCGGCTGCGCGAGGAGATGCACAGGCTGGACGCGCTGATAGCGTGAGCGCATGGCCACAGCCGCACCAAGCGAGTCCACCCCGCAGCGCCTGGCCGCCATCCGTGAGCAGATGACGCTGCTCTCGGACTATCTTTGACCCAGCTGCGTTGGCCGAGCGCGCGCGCGCGCTCGAGCACGAGATGGGTGGCGAGGGCTTCTGGGACGACGCCGAGCGCGCGGCCGGCGTATCCGCCGAGCATTCGCGCGCATCCCGGCGCCTTGAGATGTTCGACACGCTGCGCAGCGACGTAGAGGATCTCGACGGGCTGGCCGAGATGGCCGCCGAGGACGCATCGCTGCAGGCCGAGGTGGACGAGCAGATCGCCTCTGTCGAGCAGCGCCTGGCGGAGCTCGAGGAGCAGCGCCTGTTCTCCGGGCGCTATGACTCGGGCGACGCGCTGGTCAGCGTCAACGCGGGAGCCGGCGGGACTGACGCGCAGGACTGGGCCGAGATGGTGCTGCGGATGCTGATGCGTTGGGCCGAACGGCGTGGCTTCCAGGTGGAGTTGCTGGAGGTCAGCGAGGGAGAGGAAGCGGGAATCAAGTCGGCCACCTTCCGCGCCTGTGGCGAGAACGCGTACGGCCTGTTCGGCGCCGAGCGCGGTGTGCACAGGCTGGTCCGGCTGTCGCCGTTTGACTCCGCACACCGCCGCCAGACGAGCTTCGCCGGCGTCGAGGTCGCGCCCGTCGTGCAGGACACCAGCGAGATCGAGATCAACGACGATGACCTGCAGGTCGACACCTACCGCGCCTCCGGCGCCGGCGGCCAGCACGTCAACAAGACCGACTCCGCCGTGCGCATCACGCACCGCCCGAGCGGGGTCGTCGTGCAATGCCAGAACGAGCGCTCGCAGTCATCCAACCGCGCGACCGCGATGGCGATGCTGCGCGCGAAGCTGCTCGAGCGCAAGGAGCGCGAACGCCAGGAGGAGATCGCACGCGAGAAGGGCGAGGCGCAGGACGTCAACTTCGGCTCGCAGATCCGCTCCTACGTCCTGCACCCGTACACGATGGTCAAAGACCACCGCACCGGCCACGAGATGGGGGATGTGCAGCGCGTGCTCGACGGGGATCTGGACGGGTTCGTGCGCGCGTTTCTGCTCAGCGACGCATCGTCGGACGGGTAGGCGGGTGGACGATCTCACCGCGCTTGTGCGGCGGGCGCTCGCCGAGGACATCGGCCCGGGTGATGTGACGACCGAAGCGACCGTCGCTGCGGATGCGCGGGCGCGCGCGCTGATCACGCAGAAGGCGCCCGGCGTGATCTACGGCCTGGACGTCGTCGAGATCGCGTTCACGCTGCTCGATCCGGACGCGCGCTGCGAGCGGCTCGTGGGGGAGGGGCAGTGGCGCGAGGATGGGGGTCCCGTGCTGCGCGTCGAGGGCAGCGCGCGCGCGCTGCTGAGCGCCGAGCGCACGGCGCTGAATTTCCTCACGCACCTGTCGGGCGTCGCCACGCTCGCCGCACGCGCCGCACGCGAGGTGCAGGGCACCGGAGCGAAGGTGCTCGACACGCGCAAGACGATCCCCGGGCTGCGCGCGCTCGAGAAGGCCGCCGTCGCGGCTGGGGGCGCGAGCAACCATCGCGCGGGGCTGTACGACGCGATCCTCGTCAAGGAGAACCACATCGCCGCCGCCGGCGGGATCGCGCAGGCGGTCGAGCGCGCCCGTACGCTCGCCCCCGCGCTGGCGGGCACGCTCGAGGTCGAGGTACGCGATGCCGAGGAGATCGAGCAGGCGCTGAGCGCCGGCGCGCCGCGCCTGCTGCTCGACAACATGGACGAGGCTCAGCTGCGCGCCGCGGTCGCCCAGGTCGCCGGTCGCGCCGAGCTCGAGGCCAGCGGCGGGGTGACGCTGCAGACGCTTCGGGCGCTCGCACAGACGGGGATAGAATGGATCTCGATGGGCGCGCTGACGCACTCCGCGCCCGCCCTAGACCTCTCCCTGATCATGGAGGCCCAGCCATGAACATCTCGCTGCCGATGGTCCCCGCGCACAGCGAGTCGCCCGCGCTCACACCGAGCGAGATCGCCGCGCTGAAGCACGAGGTGCGCGCGCTTGCCGCCGAGCGCAACGCGGTGATCCTCGCGCATAACTACCAGGTGCCCGAGGTCCAGGACGTCGCCGACTATGTCGGCGACTCGCTCGGGCTCTCGCGCCAGGCGTCCGCCGCGGGCGGCGAGACGATCGTCTTCTGCGGCGTTCACTTCATGGCCGAGACTGCCTCGATCCTGTGCCCCGGGAAGACCGTCCTGATCCCCGACCTCGACGCCGGCTGCTCGCTGGCCGCGTCGATTGATTTCGATCAGCTGGCGGCGTGGAAGGCCGAGTACCCGCGCGGCGTCGTCGTGATGTACGTCAACACGACCGCCGAGGTAAAGGCGCTGACCGACTACTGCTGCACGTCCGCCAACGCTGTCGACGTCGTACGCCACATCTACGACACACAGGGACCCGACACCGAGATTCTGTTCGGCCCGGACATGTGGCTCGGCGCCTACGTCGAGAAGGAGCTCGAAAAACGCATGCACGTGTGGGACGGCGAGTGCCATGTGCATGCCGGGATCCGCCCCGCCGACATCGAGGCCACGCGCGCCGCGCACCCCGGCGCCGACTTCCTGATCCACCCCGAGTGCGGCTGCTCGACCAGCGTGATGGAGTACGTCGCCGCCGGCGACGTGTCCGCCGAGGGCGTGCACATGCTGTCCACCGGCGGGATGCTCAAGTACGCCGAGCAGGCCGAGCAAGGGGGCAAGGTTCGCGAGGCGGTCGTCGCGACCGAGATCGGCATGCTTTACCCGCTGCAGATGGCCGCCCCGGACGTCAAGTTCATCCCCGCCAACGCCGAGGCCTCGTGCGTGTTCATGAAGATGATCACGCTGCCCAAGCTGCGCGACGCGCTACGCGAGATGCAGTTCGAGGTGCGCGTTCCCGAGGAGATCGCCGTTCGCGCGAAGGTACCGATCGAGCGGATGGTCGCGCTGGGCTGAGCGGGTCAGTCGGCCCACCAGTCCGCTTGTCTGACCGACCAGTCCGCTTGTCTGGCCGCGCGGATCAGTCATCGAGCCCGGGGAGCGGCTGGATCGGCAGCGGACCGTGGATGCGCTCGAGTTCGCTCAGGTCGAGCCGATCGCGCGGACGGTCCGCTAGGCGCTTGAACGCGACGAGGCTCGCCAGCGAGGCCACGCGCGCCTGCTGGCCGTGATACGTGAGGTTGATCGCCGCCTCGGAAACCGTCTCGAAGTCCAGCGGCCTGGCACCCTCGCGCAACAGGTCCACGGGGCCGAACGGAGTGTCGACGCGCAGCGTCTCGGCGGTTGCAATCGCGCCGGCGGGGACGGGCTCGCCGTTGCGCCGAGCCTCGACGCGCTCGAAGAATCGCTCGATCGTCGGGTTCAACGTCGCGTCGGCCTTGATCAGGAGGTCGACGTCCTCGGTTGCGCGGACGTACTGGTTGGCGATCACAGCGAAGCCGCCGATGACCACGTACGGCAGGCCCACATCGTTGGCGGCCGTGATGACTGCTGCGAGATCCGGAGGATCAGGTGGCGGGGCGCCCATGCTGGGCTTCCCATGCGGCCCGGCGCAGCTCGGCGGCTGAGCGCGAAAGGCGCAGTCCTCGGTCCAGACGCTCGATCACGCTCAGGCCGCGCGCGCGAGCATCGTCCGCAGCGTCCTGCTCACGGTTGATCTGCTGCCAACGGGGGTCGCCGACACGCAGCAGCGAAGTGCCTGGAGAACTCTCCATGAACTCCATTGTACGCGCTGGCTGGTCGAACGGTGTCGGCCGTTGGCGCGATGCAGCGAGAATTGCGGCATAGGATGTATTAGCGAATCAGTCAACAAAACTGACTATCTAGTGGCGAATACGCTACGATCGGGGGATGGTTCAATCTAGCGATCACGTGGCCGCGGAATTGATCGGCGAGATACGTCAAACGAGCGGCCTCAGCCGAGCCGAGCTGTCGCGCCGCGCCGGCATTCCGCGCTCGGTCCTGAGCGCCTACGAGCACGTTCGCCGCCAGCCGTCGGTCGCCGCGCTCGCGCGGATCGCCGCCGCGGCAGGCCTCGAAGTCCGGCTCGCTCCCGCCACAGACACGCAGGCGCTCGCGCATGCCGGCGAGATCCTCACGCAGGTGCTAGATCTGGCCGAGATGCTCCCGTCGAGTCCGCGCCGCGAGCTCGCGTATCCGCCGCTGATCCGGCTGGCGGCGTGAGCGCTCTCGCCGAGCGCCTGATCGCCGTCCACGACGCTCTCGACGCAGCCGATCTTCCGCACGCGATCGGCGGCGCGATTGCGCTCGGCTACTGCACACTGGAAGCCAGGGGAACGAAGGACCTCGACATCAACGTGTTCGTCACCCCCGACCGCGCCAGGGAGGTATTCGCGGCCCTGCCGCACGGGGTGGAGGTGAGCGGGCTGAAGCTCGAGCAGGCCGAACGCGACGGTCAGGTCAGGATCTGGTGGGATCAGACCCCGATCGACCTGTTCTTCGACGTGCTGCCGTTCCACAGCGAGGTCGCCAAGAACGTGCGACAGGTGCCGTTCGGCGGGCGCACGATCCCAGTCGTCGGCTGCACCGCGCTGGCCGTGTTCAAGGCGATGTTCGACCGGACCAGAGACTGGGCCGACATCGAGGCGATGATCGAGGCGAAGGCGATCGACGTCGACGACGCCGTCTCCTGGATCCGACAGATCTCCGGCCCCGACTCACCCGAGGCCACGAAGCTTGAGACGCTAGGCGCCTAGCGCCTCGCTTGGGGCCTAGCGCCTGTCTCAGAATTCCTCGGCCGTATGCGGCCCGACGCACGCCACCGCCAGGCTATCCGCGACGCCCGCCGCGACCTCGCGCACCTGCTCAAAGGTCACAGCGTCGAGCGCCGCGATCGCCAGATCCGGGTCGATGTCCTCGCCGAACACGATGCTCCGGTTGGCGCCGTAGCGGGCGACCGCGCCCGAGTTCTCGAACGCCAGCACCAGGCGCCCGGCCGCGTACGCCCGCGCCCGCTGCACCTCCTCCTCGGTCGGGCCGTCGTCGCGCAGCTCGTCCACGATCTCGCGCATCCGCGTGTACGCCTCGATGCACTTCGCCGACTCCAGGCCCGAGCTGAGCTGCAGGATCGGCACGTCCGCGAACGTGTGATCGATCGCCGAGACCGAGTAGCACAGGCCGCGCTTCTCGCGGATCTCCTCGAACAGCCGTGAGCCCATCGAGCCGCCCAGCAGCGTCGAGTAGATCGACAGTGCAGCACGCTCGCGCAGGTCCGCGACGGCGATCGCGGGGCGGTAGATCATCCGCAGGTGCGACTGGTTGGTGTCGCGCTGCTCGACCAGCTTCTGCGGCGCAAACGCCGGCGCCGGCGCGTAGGAGTCGGGCTCGGGGAGCGAGGGAAAACGCCCGAAGCGCTCCTGCAGCTCCGCCTCGTCCGGCAGGTGCTCGAGGTTGCCAGCCAGGAACGCCCCGCCGCGCGTGCCCGCCCAGCGGCGCTCACGGAACGCGATGATCCCCTCGCGGCTGAAGCTGCGTAGGTTCTCCTCTGGACCGAGCACCGTGCGCCCCAGCGGGTGATCGCCGAACGCCGCGCTGTCGATCAGGTACTCGGCGACCATCGACGGTTGGTCATACGCGCGGTTGATCTCCTGGATCACCACGCCGCGCTCACGATCGAGCTCCTCCGCGTCCACGCGCGGGCGCCCGACGAAGTCGCTCAGCAGATCGATCGCCTGCGGCGCACTCTGCGCGCGAACGGTGATGTGGAACGCCACCAGATCGTGGCTCGTGTACGCGTTCAGCACCCCGCCCAAGCGCTCGGCCGTCTCGTTCACGTCCTTGTACGTCGGGTAGCTCTCCCCGCCCTTGAACACCAGGTGCTCGAGAAAGTGGGCCATCCCGTTCTCCTCCGGGCGCTCGTTGCGCGCGCCCGCGTCGAACGCCACCAGGACCGTCAGCGCGCGCGTGCCAGGCAGCTCGATGCGGTGGATCGGCAGCCCATTCGCCGAGACCGTGGTCGTGCTCACGTGCGCCATCGCCATCACCCTAGAAGGTTCGCGAGCGATCTGGATCGTCTCGCAAGCGGATCTGGATCGCCCGCGGCTCGACTACGCTTGCGCGCAGTCATGTCTCCTGCACGTCAAACTCCGGCACGTCAAAAGCCGCGCACCGTCGTGCTGGCGATCACGCTCCCGATCCTGCTGCTCGTCGGGCTGTGGCTCGGCGGCCATCCCGAAGACCTGCCCGGGTTCGTCCGGAACGCGTTCGTCGCCGACCAACAGTCCCGCGTCGTCGACGAAGCGCTCCAGCGGATCGCCAACGACTACTACCGGCCGATCCCCAAGCGCGACCTGTCCAACGCCTCGATCGCCGGCGCCGTGGCCAGCCTGCACGACCGCTTCTCCCACTACCTGACGCCCAGCGAATTCCGCGAATTCGACGCTCCGCCGCACTTCACCGGCATCGGCGTGTCCGTCGGCTCCGAGTCGCGCGGGCTGCTCATCGCACGCGTGTTCAACGCCTCACCCGCGTCACGCGCCGGGCTCAAGCCCGGCGATCTGATCGTCGCCGTCGGCGGGCGCAAGCTGCAAGGGCTCTCCAGCGAAGCCGCCACCGGGCTGATCAAGGGGCTGCCCGGAACCGACGTCCGGCTGCAGGTCGAACACCCCCGCGACGGACACCTCGGCCACGGGGCCACGAACACCGTCAAGCTCACGCGCGCCGTCGTCTCCGAGCCGGTCGTCGAATCTGCGACCAAGACCGTCCACGGGGTCAAGCTCGGGATCGTCGCGCTCGCCACGTTCAGCCCCGGCGCGCACGCCGAAGTACGCGAAGCGGTCGAGAACCAGCTGCACAAAGGCGCGCAGGGGATCGTGTTCGACCTGCGCGGCAACGGCGGCGGGCTGGTCGAGGAGGCGCAGTTGATCGCCAGCATCTTCATCCCCAAGGGCACGATCGTCACCACGCGCGGGCGCACGCAGCCGACGCAGGTGATCGTCGCGAGCGGAGATGCGATCCCCACATCGGTCCCCGTCGTCGTGCTCGTCGACCAGAACACCGCATCCGCCGCCGAGATCGTGACCGCGGCGCTGCAGGACCACAAGCGGGCGACCGTCGTCGGGACGCACACCTTCGGCAAGGGCGTCTTCCAGGAGGAGCAGTCGCTGTCCAACGGCGGAGCGCTCGACATCACCGTCGGCGAGTACTTCACGCCCAACGGGCGCAACCTCGGCGGCGGCGGCGTCAAAGAGGGCGCCGGGATCCAGCCCGAAGTGCACGTGCCGCAGGAAACCGTCGACACCAACCACGGCCTCACGGTGGCGCTCAACACGCTCGCCGCGAAGCTCAAGTGAGCGATCCCCGCCCGGCCCCAGCCGACGCCTTCGTCGCGGTGCTCGAGCGGCGCGGGCGCTTCCTGACCGCCGAGCCGCTGTTCCCCCGTCGCGATCGCGATTCGGGCCCGTCGCGGCGGGGAGGCGCCGCGCGCGTGGTCATCGGCTCCGCTCGCGTCGGTGGTGACAGCCATGGCGGAGCGAGTCGTGGGGGAGGGGCGGGCGGTGGGAAGGGACGCGGGCGCGGCGGCGACCAAGCGGGTCGTGGCCGCGGTCAGGGAGGCGGTGAGCGCTCGGCCGCGGCCGGCGACCTCGTGCTCGTGCAGGCGCCCGGGCGCAAAGGCGGCGCGCGGATCCTGCGCCTGCTCGGTCGTCCCGACGTCGCCCGCGACGTGATCGAGGGGCTGCTGCTCGACCGCGGCCTCAGTCGTGGCTTCGACGCGGACCTCGAGCGCGAGGCGAGGGCCGCCGGCGAGCGCGTCGCCAGCGACCCCGGCGAGCGGCGCGACCTGCGCGCGCTGGCGACCTTCACAGTCGATCCGCTCAGCGCCCGCGACTTCGACGACGCGATCTCCGCCGAGGCGCTCGACGGAGGCGGTGTTCGCGTGTGGGTGCACATCGCCGACGTCGCCGCGCACGTGCCCGAAGGGTCGGCCGTCGACCGCGAGGCGCGCGCGCGGGCCACCAGCGTGTACGCGCCCGGCGCCGTCGAGCCGATGCTCCCGCACACGCTCTCCAGCGATGCCTGCTCGCTCATGCCCGGGGTCGACCGCGCGGCCGTCACCGTCGAGCTGGAGCTGCACGGCGCCGTCTGTACCCGCGCCGCGTTCTACCGCTCGCTGATCCGCTCAGACGCCCGCCTCGACTACGAGCGAGTCGATCGCATCTTCGCCGCGCACGAGTCCGCCGTCGAGCCCTGGCGGGCGCCGCTGGCCGCCGCGCGTCAGGCCGCCGCCGCGCTCCAGCGCGAGCGGGAGAACCGTGGCGCGCTCGTGCTCGACTCCCAGGAGCCCGAATTCTCCTTCGATCAACGCGGTCACGTGAGCCACATCCTCGCCCGCGCCCAGACCGAGTCCCACCGCCTGATCGAGCACCTGATGATCGCCGCCAACGAGGCCGTCGCCGCGCTGCTCTCACAGCGCGGCGTGCCGTGCCTCTATCGCGTGCACGAGCGTCCCGAGCCCGAGCGCGTGGAGCGACTGATCGATCAGCTCGCATCGCTCGATGTGCCCACGCCGCCGCTGCCCAAGCAGCTGTCCCCCTCGCAGGCCGCGCAGCTCGTCGGTGAGCTCTCACGCAGCGTCGAGCGGCACGTACGCCGGACCGGTCACGGCCGCCAAGCGCTCAGCTCGCTCGTGTTGCGCTCGCTCAAGCAGGCCTACTACTCGCCCAACAACCTCGGCCACGCCGGCCTGCACTCGAGCAGCTACTGCCACTTCACCTCGCCGATCCGCCGCTATCCCGACCTCGTCTGCCACCGCGCGCTGCTGTCGGCCGTCGGCGCCGGCGAGCGCGCTCCGCGTGCCGGCGAGCTCGTCGAGCTGGGGGCCGCGATGTCCGAGCGCGAGCGCGAGGCGATGATCATCGAGCGCGACGCCGACGACGTCGCGCGCTGCTTCGCACTCGAGCACGCGCTGTTCGAGCACGGTCCCGACGTCGCGCTAGCCGGTGAGATCACCGGGCTGATCTCCGCCGGCGCGTTCCTCGCCTTCGGCATCCAGCAGGCGCAGGCAAAGGGGGATGCCGGCGGGGCGCAGAGCGTCGAAGCCGTCGATTCGACGCCGTTCGAGGGCATGCTCCCCGTCAGGTTGCTGCGTGCGCCCGACCGCAAGCCCACCGATAGCCGCCGCGGCGGGCGCCAGGGCCGATCCGGTCGGCCGCAAGGTACCGGCCGGGCCGCCAGCCAGGGCGACGGTGCCCGCGAGTGGTGGGAGCTAAACGAGCAGGGCACGATCCTGCAGGGAGAGCGCACCGGCGCGACGCTGCGGCTCGGCGACGTCGTCCAGGTACGCGTCGCGCGCGTCGACGCCGTACGCGGGCGCGTCGACCTCGTGCCCGCCGCTTGATCGCCACTCGCCAACCCTCCCAGCGGAGCCCGGGAGGGCGGAGCCAATCGATCTTCACCGTCGCGTCCTGACCGTTCACCGCTAGGCTCGAACCGTGGCCAAGGGCAAGGGCAAGCGCAAGATCGGGGCGGGCGACGTGGCGTCGAACCGCTACGCCTCCTACCGCTATGAGCTGATCGAGCGACTCGAGTGCGGGATCGTGCTCGAGGGGACCGAGGTCAAGGCGCTGCGGACCTCCGGCGCTCAGCTGAAGGACGGCTACGCCGCGATCCGCGACGGCGAGCTATGGCTGCACTCGATCCACATCCCGCCCTACGCACCCGCCTCGCGCGAAAACCACGACCCCGAGCGCCCGCGCAAGCTGCTGCTGCACCGGCGCGAGCTCGACCGGATCGCCGGGCGCGCCCAGGAGCGCGGGCTGACGCTCGTGCCCACACGCGTCTACTTCTCCGGTGCCAACGCCAAGGTCGAGATCGCGCTCGCACGCGGCAAGGACCTGTATGACAAGCGTCAGTCGCTGCGCGACAAGGACACCCGGCGCGACATCGAACGCGGTATCCGCGAAGCACAGCGCTAGCCCGTGGTTCTGGGTGTCCGTTCGGCGAGTGTCGTCTCGGCGAGTGTCGTCTCGCGAACGCTGTATAACTATGGTTATACGTCCTCGCGGGCGTGGGAGGCGCAGGCTGGCCGCCGGAGGCCGGCCGCTGCGGTCAGATCGAGCGGAAGCCGTGGCCAGCAGAGCTGAGGATGTGCGCCTCGTTCATGCCGAACACCAGCGCCACGATCAGGCCGATGTACACCGCGCCGACCAGCAGGCGGTTGCGCGGCGAGACGCGGTAGTACGCCGCCTGCTCGAGCGAGCGCGTGTTGCGCAGCTGCCAGCGCCGCCACGTCTCAAGGCCGCCCAGGAACACGAACAGCAGCAGGAACGGGTTGCGCGTGATCAGCAGCAGCGCCACCATCGCGCCCAGGCCCACGAACCACACGCCCGGCGCCATCGCCGCCATCGCCCGGCCGCCGTCGAACGGCACCACCGGCACCAGGTTGATCAAGTTCAGGAAGAAGCCCACGTACGCCAGCGCCCGCAGCATGTCGCTGTTCGTCGCCTCCGCGATCGCCAGACACGCCGCCGAGCCGAGCGTCCCCAGCACCGGGCCCGCCAGCCCGACCCGAGCCTCCGCGATCGCGTTCTCGCCGAGCGACTTCGCCATCACCACCGCACCCAGGAACGGGATGAACATCGGTGCGCTCGCCTTCAGCCCCTCGCGGCGCAGCTGGATCACGTGGCCCATCTCGTGCACGAACAGCAGCACCACAAAGCCCGCCGCGAACGTCCAGCCCCAGAACAGCGAGTACGCCGCCACCGACACCAGCGCCGTTCCGCCCGTCGTCAGCAGCTTCAGCTTCGGCAGCAGCAGCACCGCGCCTTTGATCGCCGCCCAGAACTTCGCGAACAGCGCGGCGATTGCTGCCAGCGCGCTGCCGATCCGCTTGCGGATCGCGCCTGCTGGGCGGGCGGCTCGACCCGCCGGCTCTCCGAACGGGTTCTCCTCCGGACGGGCGCCCTGGGCGCCCGTCGTTCCAAGCACCAGCGGCGGCGAGGGAACGACCGCCCCGGGGGTGGACACGGACAGCTCTGAGTTGTCCATAGCTCCATTGTCGCAGCACTCCTAAGCCTCTCCTAACGGTCGTCCATCGCCGCTCGCCCCTCTCCCAGATCGCCGTGCCACGTTTTTTCCGGAACGTCCGGCATCAAACGTCCACACGGGTTGCAACCCGCCACGCCGCGAGCTACCTTCAATCCAGACGCGGAACCGAGCCGCAAAGAGCGAGGCCACCGAGGTGTGAGGCCGCGCCACCCACCCGAAGGGCCCCCGGGCCCCGACGAACGGGTTCCTCAGGCGGCCCGGGACCGCGTCTCTTTTTGTCCGCGCCCGGCCCGATGTTCGGCAGGGCTACAATGGAAGCTGCAGTACATCCCCGGGGACGACAGGCTTCGACGTGGTCGGCTCGTGGGGGTGGTCGCGAGTCGAGGTCCCGGGCGGCCTCGTAAAACACCCGGGAAAACCATAAGTGCGGACTCTCACGAGTACGCCCTCGCCGCTTAGTCAATAGCTAAGCCGTGAGGTTTCGGGCCCCGCTAGCCTGCCGCGGGGAAGGCCGGAATCAGAACGCAGGCTCACTCGGTGCGGTCCGCCTCCGCCAAGCCGAGGAAATCTAAGGAGGCTGGTCCCCAGCAACCCCGCCGGCGAGGCGAGCTGAGGACGAGATCAGAGCGCCGGCTACGCTCGTAGAAGCCACTCACACGCGATTGCGGACGTGGGTTCGATTCCCACCGTCTCCACCATCTTGATGAAGGTCGAAACGGCCCAGTCCCTCCGGGGGCTGGGCCTTCGGCGTCTTCCGGCCGAGAGGGACGCGTCCAGAGGCTGGTTGAGGCGCTACTGGCGGGCCGAAACTGAGACCACACGCGCCGACAGGGTTCGTACTTGGGCCGTGCTCCGGGGAGACCGGGACGACCTGCGAACCCCATTTCCGACCTGGACAGCCTTGCTTGAGCTTCTCATGGAGCCTGTCGGACGGCGAGCTCGGCGGAGAGCCGCGGAGGCTATAGCGAGGGATTAGTGGGGTTGGGCTAAAGCCCGTGGTGTCTTTACGGCATCGGCTGGTCTGATGCGCCCTGCCTGCTGCGTGTCTCGTAGTCGGCCACCATGCGACCAAATGCGCCGTCCCCGTTGCCCTCGTTGTCCAGCTTCTCCCGCAGCCACCTCTGGTCGTCGTGGGTCAGGTCGCGCCAGATCGGGTCGAACTGGTCCGCGAACACGGCACGCTCTGCCGCGAGCGTCGACTCCGGTGGGGCGTCGCCGGGGTCTGCATACAAGCGGGTCCCGATCGCCGTGAGGCCGATAAGCATTGTGTCGCGGTCAGTCGTCGTGGGTTCGGTGAGGTCAATCTCAGCCATCGTTCCTCCTTGTCGTCGGAGGCTCCGAGGTCGAACGCGTCGCGGCCCCACTTGTGTTGTTGAGGTCATCTTACGCCTTATGCGATCGTGCGGCCCAATCGGGTTTGGGCTTAGCTGGCGAGCGGTAGCCGTAGATCGCGACGGTAACGGTCAACTGAAACAGGTTTCGCCGTGGACCCGGAAAAGGGATAGCATCGGTAGTTGAGCTGACCCTGCGGGCAGGACTTCAGCCTCGGATGCCCGAAAGCCACCAAAGCGCGATTTCGCGCCGAGGCGCGGAGCCTGAGGCCATGATCGAGACCCGCGGGGCCTAACTCACGTACCCACGCGTTGGGTCTCGTACCCTCTTCCTCTCGCGCGGTACCTCCTATGAGGGTCAGGAGGTTCTCGATAATGCAGACGCAACGTATTGTGGACATAGCGTCCGGACTAGAGTCGACGCCCGTCATGGCAGCAGCGGCACCGCAGCGTTCGGTGCGTCGCGCAACCGCGCGTCGCGCCAGCAGCCGTCGCGCCAAGGCGCGTCAGCACAAGGGTCACATCGACGGGCGCATCTTTGAATACGTCAAAGATCACCCACACAGTACTACCGGCGATATGGCGAAGGGACTAAACGCCAACCGCGACACGATCGCCGCAGAGGTGTCACACATGGTGAGAGCCGGCGAGATCACCAAGGACTGCGGCCAAGTAGCCATCACCACCATCCCCTCAGCGATCATGTGATGTCCGCGCGCAGTCGGACTAGAGGTCATATGGGAAGTCGCTTACGCCGCCAGCGATCGTGGGAATCACCGGTACTCAATTCCCACCGTCTCCACCATCTAGACGACAATCGAACGCCACGATCCCCGAGAAGGAGGCCGGGACTTTGGCGTTTGGGGGTCACGCGGCTCAGATCCGACAACTGCTGGCGGCGCTGATGGCGAACTCGGAGCTGAGGCTATGCGCGAACCCGCCGCCCCGGACAAAGCCTGTCGCACAAGCGGTATTGCGCGCATCTCCTGAGAGACAGTCCAGCGTGGAGACTATTTACAGCGCAGTTCTCTTCTAGCAACTAGCGTAGCGAGCGCCATCTCAAATACACCAGCTACGTCGTCTCCCAATGCCATGCAAGTGCTAATAGGATAATAGGAGTAACCAGATTCTCCCAAATCCATTCGCATACCACTGTAATGCGCTAGATCTATAGCGCTAAATCTATAAATTGTGGAGTCTTGAGCAAGAAACAGCCCATCCGATTCACGACCGGTATGACTATGTATATACGAATGGTCACCACTGCTATCGCGTGATGTTATATATGATTCCATACACCATGCCGGCTGTACCAATGAGCCTACCGCATCCAATACTGCTCTATCCCACGCTCGATGCACGTCCTCCGGGACACGACGAATCCTAGGCTCACCAAGAAAACGCTCGGTAGTGTCGTACGGCCTTTCTTTATTAACGGCATTGCCTCGCGCAATGCCTTCAGGGGTAGCAACTTGAGCGTCGGGTTGTATACCGGACCGGACTATAGCGAAGGTGACCTTCTCCCAAGTCTCTTTGAGCGCAGTTCTCATTGAATGTGTCCTTTGAGCAGATTCTTGACGCTCTCTTGCTTGTCGAGCGTCGTTGGCGTGAACTTTACGCACTTGGTCTTCAAAGCTCATGCTAAAGCCTGACTCGCCTGGATATTGGTCGATCACGGTCTCGCCCGATGTCGGCCGCAGTCCGCTGCTCTGGTCACGTTTGTCTGGTCCTCACGCCCGACTCGCATGAGCAAATCCTACGCCATACCACCGTGGATTGTGGCTGGGGCAGCTATCGCTGGTTGGGTCGTACAACCGGTAGTGCGCGACCTGCGGACGCGGTTCTTCGGCGCACGCCTCTCGCGGCCGTGCGCTCTCCCGTCGATGACTAGCTGTGCGCGTCATTGTGCCAGCGGCAGTACCAGTTCACTCCGCTGCAGGCGTCGATCGAGTCCGTCATGCCGCACAGTGGCACGGGATCGCCGTTGCCTTCGAAGCCGGGGTGATGCTTGATGTCCACCAGGCTGAACGAACCGGACTTCTTCTTCGTAAACCGCCCGCTCGTGTAACGCATGTCTTTGTCGAGCAGCTTGTAGCTCACGCCACTTACCTCTAGATCCAGTACGTAGGCCGTGCGGGTGTCGACCATGATGATTGGCCTGACCCCGGGGGATCGGTCCGACCCTTGTGAGAGTTTCTCGCGCCCGCGATCATGGGCGAGGAAGGAACTACACGATGAAGCGACGCAGGCATACGCCGGAGCAGATCATCCGCAAGTTGCGGGAGGCTGAGCGGCTGCTCGGTGAGGGCAAGACGATCCCGGAGGCCGCTAAGGAGCTGGGGATCAGCGAGCAAACGTTCCACCGCTGGCGTAACCAGTACGGTGGGATGAAGGCCGATGACGCGAAGCGGCTGAAGGAGCTCGAGCGCGAGAACGCGACGCTGAAGCGGATCGTGGCCGACAAGGAGCTGGAGGTCGTCGCGTTGAAGGAGATTTCCCGGGGAAACTGGTAGGCCCGGTCCGCCGACGCCGGGCGGTCGTGATGCTTTGCGACCGTCTCGGCGTCAGCGAGCGCTGGGCATGTCAGGTAGTCGGCCAGCATCGCTCCACGCAGCGTCACGAGCCGAAGCTGGCCGAGGATGACGAGGTGTTGCGCGCAGAGCTGCGGAAGTTCTCGGTGGAGCGCCCGCGGTGGGGGTACCGGCGCGCGCATCACCGGCTGCGCGAGCTGGGCTGGGAGGTGAACCGCAAGCGGGTGCAGCGGCTGTGGCGCGAGGAGGGTCTGCGGGTGCCGCAGCGCAAGCGTAAGCGCCGGCGGCTCGGGGAGTCGACGGTCCCGGCCGAGCGGCTGCGCGCGGAGCGGCCGAATCACGTGTGGGCGTTCGATTTTCAGTTCGACCAGACCGCCGATGGGCGGGCGCTGAAGCTGATGAACATCGTCGATGAGTTCACGCGCGAAGCGCTGGTGATGCTGGTGGCGCGCAGCATCGACGCCGACACGGTCGTGCAGGCGCTGCAGCGGCTATGCGGCGAGCGGGCCTCGCCCCCGAGCTTTTGAGGATGGACAACGGGCCGGAGATGACCGCACACGCGCTCCAGGACTGGTGTCAAGCTATCGAAGACCGGGACCGTGTTCATCGAGCCGGGCTCGCCGTGGCAGAACCCGTTCGTGGAGTCCTTCCACTCGCGCGTGCGCGACGAGCTGCTCGACATCGAGGAGTTCTCCTGCCTGGCCGAGGCGCGCGTGGTGATCGAGGACTGGCGCGAGGACTACAACCTCAGACGGCCGCACAGTTCACTCAGGATGCGCGCCCCGGCCGTGTTCGCCGCCGAGTGGGCGCCTGACGGCGAGCCAGCTCTCACCGCGTGAGCAGGAGGGGTGCGGCGAGCAGCGCGCCGCGGCCATCGCCGCTCGGCACTCGCTACGCTCGCGCCTTCGCAACGACGCCCGCGGACAGCACAAGCGTGGTCATCCGTCCGCGGCGGGCGCTACCTTCTCCCCGTCACATCCACCACCCTCTCACTCGTGGTGGACCGACAAACGGGGTCCGGTCATGATGTCCCCCAACCGGACCTTGGGGCTAAAGGATTGCGCCAGGGCGACAAGAGCGCCGCTAAAGAAGCCTGCCAATGTGCCTGCAAAGACGCCGGCTGCGACGGTGTACGCGGTCGCTGTGTGGCCGGTCGAGGTGTACGCCATGTACGCGGGGATTGCGGTCAACGCTCCGCTGACGACGACAGTAGCCAGGCCACGATGGAACAGCCAGATGCTCGTGACGCCAGCCCATGACTCTCCGGTGGTGCACTGACAGGGCGCCGGTCGGAGGATGCCCGAGACGCGGGGAAGTATCCACCACCAGTCCACCAGGCTTGACAGGAAGATTGCAAGTGTCCCTATCACGACCGCGCCGAGCACAACTGAGCCATCCTGGGTTTGACGGAGACCGTTTTGTTTGGTTCCCATCTTTCATTTGATGGGGATGGTTGGCTCCTCTTTCACAGCGTAGAGATCTGTCGATCTCGACGGGTGGGCGTGGCCTGACCCCGGGGGATCGGTCCGACCCTTGTGAGAGTTTCTCGCGCCCGCGATCATGGGCGAGGAAGGAACTACACGATGAAGCGACGCAGGCATACGCCGGAGCAGATCATCCGCAAGTTGCGGGAGGCTGAGCGGCTGCTCGGTGAGGGCAAGACGATCCCGGAGGCCGCTCAGGAGCTGGGGATCAGCGAGCAAACGTTCCACCGCTGGCGTAACCAGTACGGTGGGATGAAGGCCGATGACGCGAAGCGGCTGAAGGAACTCGAGCGCGAGAACGCGACGCTGAAGCGGATCGTGGCCGACAAGGAGCTGGAGGTCGTCGCGTTGAAGGAGATTTCCCGGGGAAACTGGTAGGCCCGGTCCGCCGACGCCGGGCGGTCGTGATGCTTTGCGACCGTCTCGGCGTCAGCGAGCGCTGGGCATGTCAGGTAGTCGGCCAGCATCGCTCCACGCAGCGTCACGAGCCGAAGCTGGCCGAGGATGACGAGGTGTTGCGCTCAGAGCTGCGGAAGTTCTCGGTGGAGCGCCCGCGATGGGGGTACCGGCGCGCGCATCACCGGCTGCGCGAGCTGGGCTGGGAGGTGAACCGCAAGCGGGTGCAGCGGCTGTGGCGCGAGGAGGGTCTGCGGGTGCCGCAGCGCAAGCGTAAGCGCCGGCGGCTCGGGGAGTCGACGGTCCCGGCCGAGCGGCTGCGCGCGGAGCGGCCGAATCACGTGTGGGCGTTCGATTTTCAGTTCGACCAGACCGCCGATGGGCGGGCGCTGAAGCTGATGAACATCGTCGATGAGTTCACGCGCGAAGCGCTGGTGATGCTGGTGGCGCGCAGCATCGACGCCGACACGGTCGTGCAGGCGCTGCAGCGGCTATGCGGCGAGCGGGACCTCGCCCCCGAGCTTTTGAGGATGGACAACGGGCCGGAGATGACCGCACACGCGCTCCAGGACTGGTGTCAACTATCGAAGACCGGGACCGTGTTCATCGAGCCGGGCTCGCCGTGGCAGAACCCGTTCGTGGAGTCCTTCCACTCGCGCGTGCGCGACGAGCTGCTCGACATCGAGGAGTTCTCCTGCCTGGCCGAGGCGCGCGTGGTGATCGAGGACTGGCGCGAGGACTACAACCTCAGACGGCCGCACAGTTCACTCAGGATGCGCGCCCCGGCCGTGTTCGCCGCCGAGTGGGCGCCTGACGGCGAGCCAGCTCTCACCGCGTGAGCAGGAGGGGTGCGGCGAGCAGCGCGCCGCGGCCATCGCCGCTCGGCACTCGCTACGCTCGCGCCTTCGCAACGACGCCCGCGGACAGCACAAGCGTGGTCATCCGTCCGCGGCGGGCGCTACCTTCTCCCCGTCACATCCACCACCCTCTCACTCGTGGTGGACCGACAAACGGGGTCCGGTCAGGCGATCATCGAGCGCTTCGTGCAGCCGGCCGTTGTTGAACCACGCGACGTACTCCACGATCGCCAGCTCGAGCTGTGATCTGCTGGTCCAGACGCGGTCGGCGATCAGCTCGGTCTTGAAGCTGTCGACGAAGCTCTCAGCGGCCGCGTTGATGCTCCTATAGTTGTCAAGAGGTGATTTGGTCGCGTTTGCGTGTGACTGGCTGGGGCGTGATCGTGAGTGGCGACTGGGTGATGGTGTGGTAGATCTCGCGGGCAAGGTATCGCTTGAGGCAGCGGATGATCTCTCGCTTGGTCTTGCCTTCCTGGGTGCGCTTGGTGACGTAAGCGATCGTTGGTGGGTGAAAGCGCATCCTGACGATCACGCAGCGGTAGAGAGCGCTGTTGGCTTGCCTGTGGCCTCCCCAGTTCAACCTATGACGCTGGGTAGCGCCAGAGGAAGCCGGGATCGGGCAAGCACCGCAGAGCTTCGCGAACGCGGCCTCGGACTTGATGCGCTCGGGGTTATCGCCGGCGAGGATGATCATCTCGGCTGCGACATCGACGCCGATCCCGAACGCCTCTCGCAGCGCGGGGGCTGCTTGAGCAGTGAGGGCATCCAGGAGCTGGTCGTGCTCCTTGATCTCTGCCTCGAGGTGTTGCCAGCGGCGAGCGAGGCAGCGGATGGCGTGCTTTGCTGCTGCGAGGGGTGTGTCGACCTTCCCAGGCCGCAGCGCGGCGCAGCGATCTCGGAGCTTTGCCTTCGTCAGTGGCTGTAGCTCTTGGCGGAGCTCCTCCGGGGCGGTCACGATGAGCGTCTTGAGCGTGATCACCGCTTGGGTCCTTGACTTCACGGCCGTGTCACGGGCGATCTTGATCTCGCGGATCACCTCGCTGGTGCCATCCGCGGTCTTCGGGACACCTGTCGCGGTGCCCGCGAGTACCGCGCGTGCGGCGTTCTCTGCGTCGATCGGGTCGCTCTTGCCCCGCTCGCGACGATCACGCCGGTCAGGGCGCCCAGCCTCCACCACGCGCTGATCATGACGGCGCAGGAATCCGACGAGGCCTTGGCCATATGAGCCGCAGCCCTCCACCCCGAAACACCACACCGCGCCGAACGCCTGGGCCCATGCGAGAAGCTGCGCATAGCCGCCGGGATCCACCGAGACGGTGAGGTCTCCGAGGCGCTCACCGGCTCTGGAAAGCGCAACCGCGACATGAATGTGCTTGTGCGTATCCACCCCAACGATCACGTTCTGCTCTGTCATCCTTTTCACTGGCTACCGTCCTAACCGATAGTGGTCACTCTCTCGGCTGGTCGGGCGGGAGGACAGGACTGTGAAGGGACTTCTAGACCAGGCTCCTATCAGGTCACTGCCCGTCCGGCCAGCGAGAAACACAACACCGCCACGCCAATCGACAGATCAACAGCAAGGACACGAGGTCAGTCATAAGCCGAGTCAGATCAACATGACGGCCCCAGCATCATCACAGTCATAGGCATCGCCGACGGATCCGATCGAGCCAAGGACGTCGTGGTCGTCCAGGAGCTGGGTGTAGTCAGACGACGTGTACTGACTCCCGGCATCTGAATGTGCCACGAGCGAAACGTCTGCTCCTGGGGCCCTTTGATGCAAAGCCATCCGCAGGGCGTCCAGGACGAGATCGGTGCGCATGTGGTTGGCGAACTGCCAGCCGACGATCCGGCGGCTGTAGGCGTCGATCACGAAGCTGAAGAACACCAGCCCCTCCCAGCACCGGAGATATGTGAAGTCCGCGAACCACTTCTCATCCGGCCGGGACGCGGTGAAGTCGCGCTTGACCCGGTCAGGGCTGCGCAGCGCCGCCGGATCGGCCTTGGTGGTCCGCCACGGCTTGCCGCGCCGCTTGGCGCCCTGAATGCCGTTCTGGCGCATCAGGCGCTCCACCCGGCCTCGACCGACCTGCTCGCCCTCGCGGATGAGTGCCTTCCACATCCGGCGCGAGCCGTAAGCGCAGTAGTTGCGCTCATGCAGCCGGCTGATCACGCCGATCAGCCGCTCATCCTCGAGCGCCCTGGCCGATCGCCGGCCCGTTGCTCGCTCGTAGTACGCGGACGCCGACACGCCCAAGGTCTCACAGATCGGCTCGACCCCGAAGCGCTCGCGGTACTCCTCGATGAACGCGCTCACTTCGGACGGTATGGATCGAGCTCGCCCGCGAAAAACACGCTGGCGGCCTTCAGGATCTCGTTTGCTCGGCGCAGCTCGGACACCTCGCGGCGCAGCTTTCGGATCTCCTCACGCTCGTCGTTGCTAAGCATCTCCTTGCGGCGGCCCTCGTTCGCTTCGACCTGGCGCACGTACACCCTGAGCGTCTCCGAGGGGACACCCAGATCACGCGCGACATGCGCGATCGGGCGCCCCGACTCGAACACCAGCCGTGTCGCGCGCTCCAACAACTCCACGGGATACTTCCTCGCTCTTGGCATCACCACAGGCTTCTCCCTCCGCCAGACGAACCCTGGCATCGAAGCCTCCGTCAAACCCAGGATGGCTCAGAATATCTCCCGTGCTGGGGCCGCTTTGGTTTACGGAGCCGGGCAAGCTAGGGCTGAGCCATGAGAGTGGTCAAGGTGTGGACCGGATGCAAACACTGCGCCAACTGATCCGAGGATTCGGTTGCACATGGCAGCGCTCGTCGTGTGGGCCCTGGAACATACGCCTGGTTTTCAGGTCCGGCGTAATCCTAATGCTCATCTGCACGCCTGGGCGAAAGTGTAACTCCCAGACGTGCAGATCAGCGCTAGACGCCGTGCAGGTGCTTCGGTCGGTGCTCGGCGCGCGCTTGGGCGATGGCGGCGCTCTGCTCCGAGGGCATGCCCAAACGCTCCCGGATGACGTCGCTCAGGGTGCAGCTGCGCTGTTCGGCGAGTTCCTCAAACATCTCGAACTCAGGGGCGGTGAGCCTCACGACTGCCACGCGTGCTTCCGACATCAGACTAGGACCAGGCCCAATCGCTCGAGCCGCTCCAGGGCGGGAGCGGCCGAGAGGTGCTCGCCGTTTACGCGGAGGATGCCGGCGTCGGCCAATGCCGAGACGGCGCGACAGACGCGGGGGATCGAAAAGTCAGTGTCAGCGAGTAGGTCGGAGCAAGAGTAGGCGCCGGTCCGCCCGATCAGGAGCAGGACGACGGCGGTCTCGGCAGCGGTATCTAGGGCATCGGTAGGATGTCGCGGCATTGGCGGGAGACGCTTCTTTGGGGGCGCACGGAAGCAGGGCGGCCCCACCCACCCGCTCGTCATTGGGACCTGTTCCTAGCTCCATTCACGCTACCAAAACTTAGCCGTGCTGTGAAGTCCAACTAGATGACCGATCCCGAGCTTCCCTCTGCCGCCGACTACATCGCGTTGGGCCGCGCCCTGAGAACCATGCGCAGGCGAGCCGGCCTCACGCAGGTCCAAACCGCCGAGCAGGTCGGGATGCGCGACACCTTCATCTCGCAGATCGAGAACGGCCACCGGGGGATGCGCTGGCATAGCCTCCTCGCCTTCCTCAACGCCTACGACAGCAGTCTGCGCGAGCTCGCCGAGCTGATCGAAGCCGACTCCTAGATGATTGATTCCGCGGGGGATTAGGTGCAGTAGTTGATGAGTTGGCGGCTGGGTCGGCCGAGTTGGTTGTTGAGGGAGATTGCGGCGGCGAGCGTGAGGAGGCGTTGCAGGACACGCTCTCGGAGGCCGGGGAGTGTTCTGGCGCCGTGGCGCTCGAGGGTGAGAGTGTCCTTGCAGGTCCAGAAGATGCTCTCTATGCGTTGACGGATCGGGGCGAGGTGTGGGCCGCGGCCGGGCTCGTCTTTGCGGTTGGGCCGGATGATCGTGGCGTCCAGTGCCTTGACCCGGATCGCGACTCGCGTCCGGCGTAGCCCTTGTCGGCGATGATGGTCTCTCCGCCATGGCGGCGGCAGCGCTCGAGGAGTTTCAGGGCGACCTCTCGCTCGTCATGCTTGGGGCTGGTGAGCGCGAGTGCTCTCGGTGTGCCGTCGGGAGCGAAGATCGCGTGCAGCCGGAAACCCCAGAAGTATCGGCTGTGGCTGGCGCACCACCCATAGTCCGCGGCGTCCGCGAGCCGGGAGCGCTTGACTGTCTCACGGCTTCTCGCGCACTCCACCGGCGTGCTGTCAACGAGCAGTAGATCGTCGTGAAACCCAGGGCTCTGGCTCGCGAACACCTCCATCAGCCACTCCAGCGTGTCTGTGAGCTTCCGGCGGCGCTTGTAGTACCCAGCCTGGCCTGGGATCTTCGGGAACAAGTGGTGCACATGCTTCACGGCGACCGCGAGAAACCTGCGGTCAGACGGGATCCCCATGATCGCCTGCGCAACACAAAGAGTTACGACTTCCGCATCTGTGACGCTTCTCCTGGCGTTCTGCGGCCTGTCGGGCAGGAGATCGTCAGCCGTGACATAAACCGCAGTCAGCAGCAGGTCGAGGTCGGCGTCCATCGAGGCCCCCCTTCGGGTCGGCGGCTGGGTAATGAGTACCGCCGACTTCGACCCTGCTGCCTATAAACCCACCCGTTCCACAGCCAGCCCAGCCGTGGAATCAATCATCTAGCGGCGACCCTCTTCGGCGCCGGGGATGGGGCGCTTCCCAGGGAGTGCTCGCAAGCCGCACGATCCTACGGCGCGATCTGGTGGTAATGCACGGCCGGCCGACTGGCGAAGACGAAGCCGTCTGAGGTCCGATGGATCAGCCCGGCGCGATCGAGGCCGGCGAGGGCATCGGCGGCGACGACCTGACTGCCGATCTCGCGCTCGATCTCGCTCATGGTCCAGGGGCGCTGGGTATCGTCGTCAAGGAGGAGCTCGAGGACATCCCATTCGCTCTCGCTGCTTGACAGGCGTGACTCAGGCGACGCGTCAGGCATCGGAGGTACTCCTTTCCTTGTTGGACGTTGAGGGGCGCCGGAGGCTAGAGCCCGGTGACCTGATTGGTCAAGGTGTGCGATTGCAGCTCGTGCGCGATCCCGCTTGTCCTCGGTCTGCCTCGGAGTCCGGCGGTATGAGGACAGTTATCCGACAGACAAGTCGCTACTTCGATCGGCTGGCTCGGTCATGCTGCCACACCTAACCTCATGGGAGTTCCTGGTCCTGGTTGCTCTCGCGGCCGCCTGGCTGCTACCTGACTGGCTGCTCAAGTTGCTCCAAGTAGCCGACGCCCTGCGGCGTTTCCGCGCTCGGCGACCACAGACACCACGCCGTCGCAAACGCCGGCGGCGCTAGGAGGTCCTTGATCCGTTCGCGGGCGCAGGCAGACTCGGGCAGAGAGCCCGTCGGGTGGGAATCCTGCGTCCTACTCGAGCGCTTCGGCGCGGGCGATCAGCTCGGAGGTGGGGAGTTTGAGACCGCTGGCAAGGCGGCGGAGGCTTGAGTAGCTGGGGTTGCGCTTGCCGGTCTCGACGTTTGAGATCCAGCGCTGATGCAGGTCGGTGTCGTTGGCGAGCTGCTCCTGGGTCAGATTGAGGTCCTGGCGGCGAGCTTTGACGGCGTGGCCGAGGGCGGCTTGGAAGGCCGGGGAGGCAGGCATAGCCCCAGCCTTTCCGCCGCCCGGCGCCTAAGCAATGACATCCGGGTAGACCGTGGCTTGACATTGGGGTAGAGTCGGCCGCCGATGACATCCCAGTAGGGAGAACTGTGCGGGCATGGTGGCTCTCATCCCCACGTCGCCATGCCCGTACAGCTCCCCGGACCATGAAGGAGCGAGCGCATATGCAGGCACGCCGGTATAGCTTCGGAAGCCCAAACGACCGTCAACCATGGGGCGCCCTGTTGGGTACGGCATTGGCGATGCTGCTGCTTGGGTTCTGGCCGGCGGCAGCCCACGCGGCTTTGAGCTCGGTCCCTGACGACGATTGGGTCACCAACGGGCCGGTAACAGCGATCGCCCGCTCCGGCAACACCGTCTATCTCGGCGGTTCGTTCAGCCAGATCGGGCCACGCACCGGCCCCGCCGTCAGCTTCACTAGCTACTTCCTGAGGAAAAACTCTCTGAGATGACGAACGGCCGCGCTTGTTGAGGGCGCGGCCGTTCGTGAGTGAGTGGTGCTCTGGTCAGGAGCGTTTGGAGTGTTTCACCGGGCTCGGATGGCGAGCGTGTCGGCGTCATAGGCGAGGATTGCCCACTCGGTCCAGATCTGCTGGCCCTTGCTGCCCTTCAGGCGGCTGCGGCTCATCCCGTAGCGGCGCTTGAGGTGGCTGATCCGGCCCTCCTTCCCTGTGCGGTAGCGCTGCAACCGGCGATTGGTGCGTCTGGAGCCGTGTTCTTGGCGGCCGGAGATGAACACTCGCTCTGGTGAGAGTTCTTCGAGCGCCGCTTTCGTTGGGCCGGGCATGAATCCGCCGTCGAACGCGAACTCGCGCGGGGAGATCTGGAGCCGTTTGAGCTCGGCGATCGTGCCCGGGAGCAGCGTATTCTCGGCCGGGTTGCCCGGTGCGGTTGACGCCGGCAGGAGCAATCCCCGCGCGCCGCGCTTGGTGTTCTCGGTCACCTCCGCCAGCTGGGTCACATAGCCGAACTCGGTTGGCTTGCCCAGCTTGCCCTTGCGGATCGGGCGGGCATCCGGGTCTGTGAGCGACACGATCCGGTCGCTGATCGGCTCGCCCTTCACGCGCTTCGTGATCTGGGAGGCGACCTTCTCGCAACGATCCGCGAGCTGCTCGAGCTTGGCAGCCGCCTTCAGCTTGCCCTGCGCGCCCTGGCCACGCGCCTTGGACCGCGCCACCTTCAAAAGCCGTCTGGCCTCGCGCAACGAGCGCTCCAACAGTTCGCCGGTCTGCGCCGTGAGCTTGAGCACCTCGGCCTTCGCCTCCCCTGAGCGAGCCCGGATCGTGCGTGTGATCCCCCGCAACCGGCGCCCCATCGCTCGCGAGCGATCCCGCACCCGCCGTTCGCTCTCGCCGACCCGCTGCGCCAGCCTGCGAGCCTCCCGTGCCAGCGCCCTGACCCCCTGCGCGGCCAACCCCGCATCGCTCGGATACTTCACATCTGCCTCGATCACCGTCGAGTCGACCCTCACCGCACGAGCACGAAAGCGCTTCTCGCGCGTCGCGCTCGCGATCAACGTGCGCGTCAACTCCGACACCGTCTCGGGGCCCAGCCGCCTGGTGAGCTTTCTGACCGTCGACTCGTCCGGCACCCGCTCGCAAAGCGAGATCAGACAGAACCGCCGCAAGTGAATCGAATCCGAGACCTCCGCCACAAGCGTCCGATACCCCCACCGATAGCGCGTCTTGAGCACCATCAAGCGAATGAAGCTCTCCATCGCGATCGTTGGACGGCCATCCGTCAAAACCGCCCGACCCGACTCCAACACCTCTTGGCGAAAAACGCTCCACGATCGGGCCAAGCAACCCAGGGTCTGAGAGCAGCAAATCCAGCGCCGCCAGATCCCGCGGCAACTCCCTGACCTCGACCGGCAACGCCTCGTCCCACAAACACTCCGCCTGCCCCGCAGACAACGTCAACATACCGACCCCTTTCAACCAGAAACCCACTCATTTGCAGGATATTCTGGCGATCAGACCGGACAGAACAAGCCCCCCAACACCCTACTTTTTCCTCAGGAAGTAGCTAGCCAGCCGTCGTGTAGGGGTTTTGGGGCGCGGGGTGGCCCGATCATGCCTGTGCCTTGTCGGCGAACCGCTGTCGAGCTGCCTGTCGGGAGACCCCGAGAGCTAGCGCGATGTGGTTCCAGGACCGGCCGCGTGCCCGAGCGAGGACGACGGCCTCGCGCAAGCGGGCGTCGTCGGCTCGCACCGCCTCGGCGGCGGTTGCGATCTCGCGGAGGTCGTTGGTGCCTTCGACTTGGGCTGTGTCCGGGTCCAGCGAGTCGGCGAGTTGCTCGAAACGGGCGGCGGCCTGCTCGATTTCCTTGTCTGTGTGGCGGGTCATTGTCACCTCATCCGAGAAAGCGGTGGAACTTTGGTCGCAGGGGCTGGGCGTGGATCACGACTGGGTCGTCGCCTTCTACGTCGAGGATGCCGATCTCGAGCAGCGCCCCGTCTGCTGCTGGGCCGACGAGCATCGTCAGGTCTTCGTCGAGAAGTATTCGTCTCATCGCGTTCCGCACGGCATGCCATATGTCTGGGTCGGTGATCCCGTGCTTTCGCGCTGGTTCGCCGATCCGCACCTAGACAATATAGCTTGTCTGGCCGACGGCATCGTCGACGCCTGCCGGCTACGCGCCAAGCTCAGCGGCAGCGCGCGCACGATCACGGGGTTTGCGCAACGTACGGCCCTCTCCACTGACAACTGTCTGCGGGCGTCGGCTTGCGGCCGCTGGCTGATGGATCAGGCCGGGCCGGCGTTGCTGATCGTGAGTTCCATCGCAGTCGATGGCTACGGTCATGTTCATGCCGAAGAAGTACAAGAACGTGAGGAAGGCGCTCATCGATGCGGGTTGGCGTGTCGTGCGTCAAGCGGGCTCCCACGAGGTTTGGGCGCATGCCGACCACGAGGCGCGTATCGTCGTTGCCGGGAAGGACAGAGACATGGTGCCTGTCGGCACGCTGGGTAGCATTAGGGAGCAAGCGGTTTGGAGCATCTGCGATGAGCGACTACGTGGTGATCTACGAGCAGGCCGAAGATGGGGCTTGGGGTGCGTACCTCCCGGATCTACCCGGCGTTGTTGCGCTCGGTGCGACACGCTCGGAGGTCGGCGAGCGCATCGAGGAGGCGCTCGCAGCGTACGCGGATGACCTTCGTGGGCGAGGCGACTCGCTCCCGCCGCCGCATCACACGGCCGGAACAGTCGCTGCCTGATCGCGCGTACTCGGCGTGGCATCTACGCCAAAGACAGACACGCAGCGCGAACCACAACGGGGTTTGCGCAACGTACGGCCCTCTCCACCATAGGAGCAAGGTCGAACCGGCCTGGTCCCCGAGAAGGAGGCCGGCCGTCGGCGTTTCGTGGGCGACCAGACCGGGTTAGTCGTCTCATCGAGGCACTGATAAGGCCAAGAGTGCCCGGCTCCGCCAGTTGTGGATACACCGGCACATCAACCTGCCGCTCGACGATCTGGCCAGATGCCTGAACCCCATCGTGGCCGGGTGGATGAGCTTCTACGGCCGGTACTACCGGTCGGTGTTCTATCCCCTCCTGCGGCGCGTCAACATCTACCTGAGGCGCTGGGCAGGGAAGAAGTACAAGCGGCTGCGGACCTACAAGCGGTTCAAGCAGTGGTGGGTCAGGCTCTTGAAACGAGAGCCCGGCCTGTTCGCCACTGGCAATGGGTCCCAACGCCCTGACGCGGCTGGTGAGAAGAGCTGGGTGACGGGAGACTGTTACGCCCAGATCCGTGGGAGCCGGGAGCTGCAACGCTCCCGGCCACCCGCCCTACTAGAACTCAACGACGAAGCGGGGCGTAAACGGCGTTGAGGTCGGTCGCACGCCCGCGATCCGGTCTACACGGTAGCTACGCAGTTCGCCGTGGTCGTTGACGACAAACAGGACGAGGTTGCCGTCTTGGGTGAGGCGCAGCGAGTAGGGCTCGACGATGCGTGGTCCCTGGCGTCCCCGTTCTGCGCGGTAGTCGATCTCGACCATTAGGCGATTGGCGCCCGCGTATCGGATGGCCTCCAGAGGTATGCCTTGGCGCCAAGAGGTGATCGCGCGTGGCGGAATCCAGTCAGGGTCGACCTTGCCGATTTCGGCGCGTGTGAGCCGAATGTCGGGCCGCTCGCCGGCCAACCACCCGAAGAACGGGCCGAGTCCATTCCAGAACTCAGCAAACCGTGGGAGTGGCCGGGGAAGCTGATGGCCGAGCATGTTCTCCCACTCCTGCTCGATCTCGTCAGCGAACTGTGAGTTTCGAATCGCGTCGGCGTCTGGCACTGCGATTCCGACGTACTCACACTTGCGTGCCAGGGACTCGCGCACACGCGCCGCTGCACCGAGCAGATCGGGATGGCGATGCATGTGGATGACGTCGTAGAGATCGCGAGGGCGGCAGCGCTCGGCCAGCGCTCGTGTCTTCTCTGCCGCGAGCTCAGTGATCGAATAGCAGAGCACGCCGTCGGTTGGGAGTGGCGCGTCTCCGTAGGGATGCACAACCTCACGCAGCACGGGCGTCTCCACCAGTGCCTCATCGCTGGTGATGTCGAGTTTGATCTTGGGCAGCGTTCGCTGCGGATTGGGCCCGCGGTAGGCGATACGCGCCTGAGCCGTCGGATTGCCTCGCAGATTGCGCCGCTCGGCAAAGCAGCCATCCTCGACGATCAGATCGATCCCGGACTCCTGCGACAGCCATGCCGAGACGCGGCGGAAGATCTCGGTCAGCTGCGCTGCTCCCGTCGGACCGCCATCGATCACAGTGAAGTCAAGGTCCTCGGAAAACCGGTAGGTCTCGTAGTAGCACTTACGCAGACAGGTCCCTCCCTTGAAAATCCAGGTCCGTGAGAGCTCCAGCTCAGCGGTGATCGCGGCGAGCAGCCACCCAAGCACATAGTCCTTTTCGATCACACCAACATCGAGCTGCCACTCGGCGCGCAGCTGCAGCAGTTCCTGCTTTGAGATCACGACGGGCTCTGGGGAGCGACCCGCACGTTCGCCCGAAGACCCCACCTCGGGATACGCTGACCGACCGGCGGCGCGTCGGGGTCAAGCAGCACAATCCCAGCCGAAAGACGAGCTCGACACGCAGCAGTCAACTGGGGCTCGTCACAGCCCAAAGCCTCAGTCAAGTAACCCAGACGCTTGAACACCGCGCGATTGCCGAGTCGCTCCGCGTACTCAACCAAACGTGCCGAATCCTCATTGTTGAGATAGGCATCGAGGATCTCCGCAGCGTGACGAATGCCGCCGCCGATTCTCGGCGTGTCAAGAATGTCCACGACGGTTCGGGTGGGGTCAGCGATCTGGAGCCGCACGTCTTCATTCCAGCTTGTACGCATCCCCCAGGCCAGCCTGTTCTCGGGAACGTGCATGAGGAGGTAGTCGGAATCCAGCAGGCGGACCTCTGAGCGCCGGACACGATGGGTCGTCTTTACGACCGTCGTCCGGAACATCTGCTCGGTCAATCCCCAATGACTGGCAGCCGTCCAGCCCGTGAAGTAGCACGGCGACCAGGTGGCGGCAGCGACGACGAGCGCGTCCTGGGACCAGCCCTCAGGACGCTCGGCCTCGACGGGGACAGGGATATAGAGCCCGCGACGGACCCGGCGCAGCCACCCCTTCTCGGCCCAGTGCGCGAGTCTCCGGGCAGCCACCTGTCGGTCGACCCCCAGCTCAACTGCGACGTCGGCGGGCGCTATGAACCGGCGTCGGCCGGCAACCGCAGCAAGCTCGGCTCTACCAGCACCAGAGATCCCATGAGACGACATCAGCAGACCATTAGCCTCTTTCGGGGCGAAAGGATTGGACTAACGATACCACAAGGCCGACAGTGAGACGCCACAAACTCCGTCGACGACGAAACTACTGGCCCATGGTGCATGTATCCTCGACGGGCCTGTTTTACGCGTACTACGCCTTCTCCATTCCGGCGATCCCGGTCGGACTCCTGTTGACAATCTACGGGCACGGTGCGACGCGCACCAGCGGACTTGTGTTGCGTAGCGATTACTTGCGGACGCGGAACCGGAGGATGGTGACGCTGTGCGACCGCGTGGCGCTGACTGGTTGCAGGTCGATCCGAGGGAGGCTCGGCGGCGAGAAGCGGATGCCGTCGCCGAGCAGTACCGGCAGCACGTACACGAGGATCTCGTCGACAAGACCCCGTTGCAGGCACTGGGCGGCTACGTCGGCGCCGAGGATCTCCACGTTCTTGGCGCCGGCGGCGCTGCGCGCCGTGGCGAGGGCTTCCCCGATGTCACCGGTGAGGTACGTGATGCCCTGATTCGGTGGTTCGGGTGGCCGATGGGTGAGTACGAACACGGGTCCGGAAAAGGGGTAGTCGACGCTGCCCGGCTTCTCGGCCTGCATCCTGTCTCCGACGTCGGAGGTCCGCCGGCCGACGAGCATCGCGCCGGTGGCCGCTGCGATCTCGTGGAACTCGTCCGGGCCGACGAAGTCGGCGAGCTGGCGACCAGCGCCCCAGTCCATCACATGGCCGGCAGCGGCGATAAAGCCGTCAAGTGACATGCACCTGTTCACCACGACGTTGCCGTGTCCGGTACTCGTATCGCTCACCCTGTTCCTCCGAACGCCTTGGGTTGTTTTCGTGATCCCGTCGGTCGTGGCAATCGCCGTCCTGGGAAGATAGCGCCATGCAACGTGTGCTCGGAATCGGTGGTTACTTCATCAGGGCCGCCGACCCTGTGGCCCTGAGCACGTGGTACCGCGATTGCCTCGGTTTGGACGCCGATGAGAACGGCCTGTGGCATCAGGAAGCCGGGCCGACCGTGTTCGCAACGTTCGAGTCCGAGACCGATTACTTCGGGTCCCGTGCCCAGCAGACCATGCTGAACTTCCGGGTCCGCGACCTGGATGCGACGCTCGCGCAATTGCGGGCCAAGGGAGCGGAGGTAGCCGAAGAGACCCAGGACATGAAGGGTGTTGGTCGCTTCGGCTGGGTCACCGATCCTGAGGGCAATCGGGTCGAGCTGTGGCAGCCCGCATGACCGCGTAGTCACCCAGGTCCTGCCGCAAAGCCTCAACCCGGATGCGAGCGTCGAGCTCTACTTCAACGATCATCCGCCGCCACACGCTCATGTGTATGCCGGTCGCGTCGGTCGTCCCGGTGTGCAGGCTGTTCGCGTCTCGATCGATACTGGCGAGCTGATCGACGGTGTGCTCGCGCCCGCGAAGGTCGCTTCGGTCAGAAGTTGGTGCCGGCGGCACCGCGAAGCATTGCGCTCAGACTGGCAGCGTGCACAGCTCAATCTCCACCCGGCCGGACGCTACGATTAAGAGTGATGGAGCCAGCGCTGCCTGATTTGCACTTGCTACACGGCAACTACCCCAAAGACAGATACGGGGCGCAAACGACCACGGGGAGTGCATGACGGTCCAACGCATGGAGCACGTGGGCATCGTGGTCGATGACCTCGCGGCCGCGACCGCGTTCTTCGTCGGGCTCGGACTCCAGCTGCAGGGCGAGGGGTTGGTCGAGGGCGGTTGGGTGGACCGCGTGGTGGGGCTCGAGGGCGTCCGGGCGGAGATCGCGATGCTGGAGACCCCGGACGGCCATGGACGGCTCGAGCTGACGCAGTTTCATGCCCCGTCGGGCCAGGGCGGCGACCGGCACGCGCCGGCGAACACGCCGGGTATCCGCCATATCGCATTCGCAGTCGATGACATCGATGCCGTCGTCGCGGGCTTGCGAGCTCGCGGCGCGGAGCTCGTTGGCGAGGTGGAGCGCTACCGGGACAGCTATCGGCTCTGCTACGTCCGCGGCCCGCAGGGGATCATCGTGGAGCTCGCGGAGCGGATCGGCTGAGGGCTCCGGCCGCCGCCGACCGCCTCGCCAGCGTCGCGAGGGCCTTGACTTCCGCTCGGACGAGAAGGAGACTGTGCGCGATCCGACGGGAGCGTCCTCGGTCGAAGAGCGCCCGGGGGGCGACCGGGAAGGGCTACTGCCGTCCCTTCCGCAGTGCAGGCTGCAGCGTCGGTCGTTTCGCCGTCACTGCCTCGCGCTGCGTGGTCGGCGAGAACGCGACGCCGTGTTGCGGCGCCACCAACCCGATGGAGGCCGAGATGAGCAGTGTCGACGTGGGCAGCGAAAGTGTGGTGGGCACGCCGCCGGTGAAGGCCGGGGAGGTGAAGCTCGAGGTCGTGGTCGTGCCGGTCTCAGACGTCGATCGGGCGAAGCACTTCTACGAGGGGCTGGGGTGGCGGCTCGACGCCGACCTGACCGTCGATGATGGCTACAGGGTGGTGCAGCTGACGCCCCCGGGCTCCGCCTGCTCGATCATTTTCGGTAAGGGGGTCACGGCAGCCCCGCCCGGCTCATCCGAAGGCCTGCAGCTGACGGTCTACGACATCGACCAGGCCCGTGCCGATCTGATCGGGCGCGGGGTCGACGTCAGCGAGCCGTTCCACGATGTGACGGGGATCTTCCATCATGCCGGTAGCGATGGACGTGTGAGCGGGCCGGCTCCCGCACACGCCGACTACGGCTCGTTCGTTGCCTTCAGCGATCCGGATGGCAACGGCTGGCTGCTCCAGGAGATCAGGACCCGGCTTCCAGGCCGCTGAAAAGGAGACGCTGATGGCCACGACGTATGAGTCCGTGGAAGACCTCGCAGAGGCGCTCAGGCGTGCCTCTGAGGCACACGGCAAGCACGAGGAGCGAACGGGCCAGGCGGACGCGGATTGGCCGGCCTGGTACGCGCTGTACATGGTGCGCGAGCGCGCCGGCGAGGAGTTGCCGACATGAAAAGCGACTATGACGTGATCGTGCTCGGCGGGGGGTCGCCGGGCGAGCACTGCGCTGCCGCTCTGGCGGAGGGCGGCCTGCGCGTGGCGATCGTCGAGCGCGAGCTCGTCGGCGGGGAGTGCTCGTACTGGGCTTGCATTCCGTCGAAGACGCTGCTGCGGCCGGGCGAGGCGGTCCACGGGGCGCGCGAGGCAGCCGCGAGCGCCGACGTCGATGTCGAAGCGGCGTTTGCCTGGCGTGACTTCATGGTCTCCGACTACTCCGACGCCGGACAGGAGCGCTGGCTGGGTGATCACGGGATCGACTTGCTGCGCGGCAGCGGCCGGCTCGCCGGCCCCGGCGTTGTGGAGGTCGACGGCGTGCGGCACACTGCCGACCACGTGGTGCTCGCGAACGGCGCCGATCCTGTCGTGCCACCGGTGCAGGGCCTGCGCGAGCTCGACGGCGTTTGGACTAACCGCGAGGTGACGTCGATGAAGGCCGTTCCGCGCCGCCTGCTGATCCTCGGCGGCGGGCCGGTCGGGGTGGAGATGGCGCAGGCGGTTCGTCGGCTCGGCGGCGAGGCGGTGGTCATCGACATGGCCGAGCATGTGCTCGCGCGGGAGCCAGCTCCGCTGGGTGAGGCGCTCGGGGAGGTTCTACGGCGGGAGGGGATCGAGCTCGTCCTGTCCGCCAACGCGACCGCCGCGCGGCGCGACGGCGACGACTACGTCCTCGAGCTCGACGACGGGCGCGAGCTACGCGGCGAGAAGCTGCTCGTCGCCACCGGCCGGCGTCCGCGGGTGCGCGGGCTTGGCCTCGAGACCGTTGGCGTCGAGCCGGACGCCCACGGAGTTCCGGTCGACGCGCACCTGCGCGCAGCGGAGCAACTGTGGGCGATCGGCGACGTCAATGGCCTCTGGCCGCTGACCCACGTCGGCAAGTACCAAGGCGACGTGGTCGCAGCGAACATCCTCGGCGAGCCGCGAAAGGCCAACTACGAGGCCGTTCCGCGTGTCGTCTACACGGACCCGCAGGCCGCGGCGGTTGGCGCCTCCGCCGGCCGTTGCAGCGCCATGGTTCCGCTGTCGGATGTGCCGAAGACCGCCACCTACACGCGCGCGTATGCCGACCAGAACGGTTTCCTGACGCTGCTCAGTGATGGCGAGCGGCTGACGGGTGCCTATGCGCTCGGCCCCGAGGCAGGCGAGTGGCTGCAGCAGGCCACGCTCGCGATCCACGCTCATATCCCACTCGACGTTCTGGCCGACACGATTCAGCCGTTCCCGACGTTCTCGGAGATCTACGTCGCCGCGCTGAAGGCGCTCCGCGGCGAGATCGCGGCAGCGTCCAAGGCGGTCGGCGCGCGGCCGCCGATGGCGAGCTGACGGAAGGAGAGACGATGAGCACCGCAACGATCGTCGCGCGTGCACATCATGTCCAACACGGCGCTCACCGGCGCGACCTACGACATCGACGGCGGCCAGCAGCTCGTGATCGCCCGTCCAGCAGAGTGAAAGGCGGTCCAATCATGCGCTCCGACATCGCCCCCGGCGGTACATTCCCAGACTACGAGCTGCCGGATCACACGAAAGATCCCCGGAAGCTCAGCGAGCTGCAGGGCGACGATCCTCTGATTCTCACGCTCGCACGCGGCAACTACTGCCCGAAGGAGCACCAGCAGCACCTCGAACTCGCCGCGTTCTATCCGAAGGTCGCTGTGGCCTACACGCAGATCGCCACGATCTCGACCGACGCCGACCACGAGCTCAAAGAGCTCCGGGCCTCCGTCGGCGCGCAGTGGACCTTCCTCGCCGACCCTGGGCGGATCGTCCAGAAGGACCTCGACATCCAGGAGTACACCGACCCCGAGCACGACCCGATGATCCCGCACACGCTCGTCCTGAAGCCCGGCCTGGTCATCCACAGCATCTACAACGGCTACTGGTTCTGGGGGCGCCCGTCGGTCGACGACCTCCGCCGTGACCTGCGGGCTGTAACGAGTGAGATCCGCCCCGACTGGGACCTCAGCGCCCCCGGGCTGCGCGACGCCTGGAACGCGGGCGAGCGCTCGCCGTTCCATGGTTGGGAGTGAGTGCGCCGCAGCACGCTAAGCGCCGCCTCGCGCGCGCGGCCCGCGGGCTACATACGAGTAGCGAGCGGAGGATCGGCGTCGTCGTAGATGCGGGCTGCAGCGAGCCTGCCGCTCGGACCGCGCATGTAGACAGCGACCCCGGCCTCCGGCAGCAGCTCGGTCTTGCCCCAGCGCACGACGTTGTACTCCAGCGCGCACACGCGCCCGTCGTCGATCGCAGCGCAGTGCTCCAGCGGGATGCCGCCGCCGTTCGAGAACAACAGCTCGTAGAACGAGCGCAGGCCATCGCGACCACTGTGGAGGTGTCGGCCGCCCGCAGGCTCACGGGTGTAGCCGTCTGGTTCGAATGCCGCCACGATCGCCTCGACGTTGCCCGCCGCGAGCGCACGCTGGTAGTCGCCCACGACGTCTGACTCACGCAACTGCGGATCGGCCTGCAGCAGAGGTGGACGGTTGGCGTGTCGGCCAGCGAGCGCCCAGTTGCTGAAGTAGATCCTCAGCTCCTCGATCCGCCCGTCGGATCGGCGGTCGGCGACGACCGCGACTGGAAGATCCACTCGCCCGTTCTGGCCGTCGAGATGGAGAACCACCTCCTCGAAGCCCCGTCGCTCGGTGACGACATGCTCGACGTCCTCGATTGAGACGTTGTGCCGTCGCAGCCACGAGCTCGTCTCGGACACGAACTGCTCGAAGGCCCGCGTGCCCTTGACCCGTCCGCGTAGGGGGTCGTGCAGTTCCGGCGCGGCGGCGAACGACTGGACCAACGCATCCGGCTCTCCCGCCATCAGACCGTCGAAGTAGGGGACGAGCACCAGCTGCTGCCGCCGCTTCTGCTCCAGTCGCTCGAGCTCCGGCGCTGAGAACAGCTCAGGACTCCACGGCATTCGACAAGCGTCTCACATTCCCACCGACGTGAACCAGGAGCCGGCTAGGCTTCGTCCGCTGCCGAGGATCACAGGATCGTCGAATCCAGCGAACCGCGGTCCGATGCGGAAGGCTGGACCTTCATCAGCATCGAGAACGACTGCGCGACGGTGTTCGCCGGCGCCGGCGGGTGACTCCAGCGAAGTCGGCGGATCGTGAGCCGCCTGCTCAGCACACCTTGACGGCCACCGTGATCGACTTGGTCCGGCTCGCGCCGCCGTGGATCTTCAGATAAGCCTTGGCGCGCAGTTTGATCGTGCCGCCCGAGCCGGCGGTGCGCGTGACGGGGAGCTGAACACGAAACGGCGTGGACCGGTCGGTCTTGACCGTCTTGCCGCCGATCGCGAACACGACCTTCGTGACCTTGACAAGCGAGTTGCCGCCGGCCTTGCCGTTCGTCAGCTGCTTGATGCTCAGCGTCGCTTCGAATGGTCGGCCCTTCCGCACGCAGCCCTTCGGGACGGTCAAGGCGAACGCGGCACCGTAGCTAGATGACCTGACCGTCAGGTTGGCCGCCGATCCGGCGCCGGTGGAACCGCCCATCGGGACGCCCGCCGGCGGGCCAGTTGCCACGGCCGTGGGTGCCCCGGTTACCGTAACCACAGTCGTCGATTGGACCTGCGCGAGCCCATCGGAGATAACCGCGACGACGGTGTAGGTACCCGGCGCGGTATAGGTGTGCGATGTCGTCGCTCCCGTGCCAGTCGTGCCGTCGCCGAAGTTCCACGTGGTCGAAAGCGGGTCCTGGTTTGCGTCGGACTCGGTGACGCTCAGTGCGAGAGGCTGTTCGATCGCGACCGGCGTGGGTGTCGCGCTGATCGAGCCGATCTGCGGTGGGATATTGCCGGGCGTGAGTACCAGGTCGTTGCCATCGCCACCCGCGTAGTCGACCGCGAGTGGCACCCCATCGATCGTGCTCAGGACGAAGTTGTTGGGTATGCCGATGAACTGGCCGGTGATCGGGTCGGACGCGTCGTTGCCGATCAGCACCAGCTTGGAGTCATGGGGGACCGCCGTGCCCGGAGCGACGGTGAAGTTCAGCGCAGTGCTCGGTTCGATCGTCACCGTGCCCGTGGCGTTGACCGACGGTGTCGCCCCGGGGGCAACAGAGGTGATCGCGACGTCCAGCCGACCGGTCGACCCGAAACTGAGGGTGCCTGTGTTCAGGCCGGGTGCCGTGGGGGCGAGGACTCCGGCGACGGTCGTCGCGCCGAGCGTCCCAGACCCGCCAAGCGTGGCGTTCTGGGCCACGGAGAACGCTCCTGTTTGGCTGCCGTTGGCTACCAACAGGGTTCCGGCTGAGACGGTCGTCGTACCTGTGTAGGTCTTGCTCGCGCTCATCATCATCGTCCCGGTGCCGGCCTTGGTGATGTTCCTCGAGGCGCCCGTCTCACTGATCGCGCCGGTGATGCTGAACTCTGGCGAGCTGCCCGGGGTGACGGTCACGGTTGGGCTCGCGCTGAGCCGCACCGGGGACGCGATGGTTGCGGGTCCGGCGGGCGCGGACGTGGCTAGGATGTCGCCGGAGAGCGCGAGCTGTCCGGCACCGTTGATCGTGCCGCCGACCATGCTCAGCGATCCGGCCGCGAGTTTGCCGCTGATCGTGATCGTCCCGTCGTTCACCACCAGGGGCCCGGTCGCGTTCAGATTCGCCCCAAGGACGCTGCCGCCGTTGACGGCCAGGCTCTTGGCGGAATCTTCCTCGCCCCCCATGTTGAACACCCCGTTGCTGCTGATGGTGATAGCCGTTTCCGAGCTGATGTCGTTTGAGTTCTCGAGGACCAACTGCGCGCTCTGTCCGCCGCCGGTGCCGACCGCGATCGAGCTGCCGACGATCACCTTGCCGACGGTGGTGCCGATGTGCAGCGCCCCTTCGCCGATCGTGGTGGACCCGGTGTACGTATTCGTGCCGGTCAGCGCGAAGCTGCCTCCACTGCCCAGGAACACGAAGCCGGAAGCCCCGGCGATCGCTCCGGCGATGGTCAGCGTCCCGGTGCTCGAGATGGCCTCGGTCGGCGCTCCGCTGAGCGTGAGCGGGAGCGTCGATGAGAGCGTGTTGCCTGCGCCTGCGGACACGACGTTCTGCTGTAGGTTGCTGCCGTTGATCGTGTTGCTCGCACCGGTGAAGTGGATCTGATCGACGATCAGGCCGCTGATGTCCATGGTTGAGGTCGTGTTCGCTCCGAACTGGACGATCGTGCCGCCCGACTCCGCGCTCGTGGGCACGCCGCCGCTCCAGTTGGCCCCGTTCGACCACGCCCCGTTCGCGGGCCCGATCCACACGTGCGTAGCGCCCAGCACCGGCGCGGCACCGAACGCCGCCAGCGCGAAAAGCACAACCAGGGCAATCCCGACACGGCGAACCGGCGTCATGTCTGCCCTTTCTGGATCGATCCGCGATCGCCTGCCTGGGCGTCAGCGATCGAACTTCACGACGAGCGACTTTGGATATGGGCCTTGCTTGACGAGCCGTCCAGCCTCGCCCGCGGCACGCGCCAGGTTGGGCTGGCGCAGCAGCGCCTTCGCGATCAGCGGAATCTGCATCGCATTGGCAAAGCGACCGAAGCAATGGTGCAGCCCGGCGCCGAAGTGGAGGTAGTCATCGGCCGGCCGCCCGGCGCGGAACTCACCGGGATCGTCGACCACGTCGCCGTCGAGCATCGCCGACTCGGTCGCTGCGAGCGTCAGCGTTCCCGCGGGAACGTGCGTCGCGTGGTGTGTTCCCTGTGCAACGATCGCGTCGATGCGCGCGCGTCGGAGCACGCCGGCCGCGAACGGCGCCAGCCGCATTGCCTCCCACATGTGCGCACGGACCGCGTCGTCATCATCGGCGCGCGCTGCGGCTTGCGCGGAAGCGAGCGCGTCGGGGCGGTCGAGCAGCGCGTCGAGCGCGAGCGTCACCGCGGTCGCGATCGTCGGGATGAAGCCGACGATCAACCCGATCAGGTTCGCCACGATCTGCTCGTCGCCCAGCGCCGTCGTCGGGCTTGCCTGCATCGCGAGCAGCCGTCCGAGCAGGTGGTTCTCGTCGCGGCTCTCTGGCCGGGCGACCAGCTGCTCCAGATAGGGGCGCATCTGTGACGCGGCGCCTACCGCCGCCTGGTGAACCTGTGCGTCGTCGGTCACGTTGAAGAAGATGTCCTCGAACATCGGCAGCGTCCACGCGATCAGCGCGTGTTCGTCCGGTCCGGGCGTGCCGAACCAGCGTCCGATCAGCCGTGCTGGGACTCGCTTCGTCAGCTCCACAACGTCGATCTGCCCGTCCTGCTGGGCTGCTTCGGCGACGAGCGCCGCGGCGGTCTGCGCGACGAAGCTCGCCAGCGTTGGGACGTCGGAGCGTGGTGCCGCCAGGCGCAGGATCGACGCTTCGCGTTCGTACTCGAGCGAGTCGTCGAGACCGAGGATGAACTGACCGGCGAGCGAGGTCATCTTCAGCGAGTACGGCTCTACCCCGAATGCTTGATCGTTGCTCAAGACCTCGACCACGTCGTCGTATCGGGTGACGATCGCGATGTCGTGGATCAGCAGCACCGGCTTGACCATGCGCAACAGCGCGAACAACGGCTGTGGGTGCTCGGTCGCGTGCTCTGCGAGCGCGTGCTCGCCTTCGCGGACGAAGCGATCGATGTCGGCGCCGACTCGTCGGCCGAGCTGCTCGAGCTCGCCGACGACGCTCACGCGGAGTTACCGACTGCGCCGCTGGCCAGCGCGTGCAGTGCCGCAAGGCCGGGCACGAACAGGTACTCGCCGCCACGCGCGGTCACGAACGAGGGCTGGGGTGAGAGGAAGAACGGCGGGCTGCCCTGAACGGTCATCTTGGCGGTCGTGCTCGAGTCGCCGATCAGGTAGTCCTTGTCGTGGCTCAGGCCGAACGCGTTGCCGTCGTTGATCCACTGCGTCTGGATACCCTCGAACTGCCGCGAGATGCTGGCGTTGAAGCACACGAACATCAGCCCGCGATCGACGTGATCCTCGGCAGGCTCGGTATCGCCCGCCTCGACAGGAAGCGGTGGGCCGTAGGGCATGCCGCGACGGATGATCCGGTGGCGGTAGCTCAGCAACCCCGACTGCTCGAGCGCTTTCCAGCCGAGCGCGTCGCGCGGGTTTGCGCGGCGGATGTGTGCGCCGAGCGGGCAGCGAAGACCCTTTTCATCGACCTCGAGGTAGCGGAATGCATTGCCGCTCAGGTCTTCGGGTCCGAAGTTCGGATCGGGCGCGTCGGGAGAGCTGACCAACGGCGTTCCGTTCGGCCAGCGTCCGACGATCTTGGCGAGCAGCTTCGCTTCACCACCCTCGTACAGGCGCGCGGCATCGCGCACGGTCTTGCGGAACAGCGCCACGTTCTGGGAGAGCTTGCGGTACACCATGTAGGTGCCCGAGCGGCCCAGCGGTTCGGCCGGGGCGGAGGGGAGCAGGCGCTCACCGTGCGCCGGCGAGTCCTCGTCCTCGTAGCCGAGGATGAACTCGCCGAGTGCCAGCCCGCGCCATTTGCCCGCCGGTTCCGGGACCCCGTCGCCGAGCGTTCGATGGTCGGTCACACCGGCGATCGCCGGCTGGGCGAAGCCGTCCTCGTAGCCGAAGTGTTCACGCGATCGCTCCAGCAGTTGGGCGTGCTGTTCGTGGATGATGCTCACCCCGTCCGCTGCTTCCACGGCCGCGCGGAAATCCTTCAGCGTGGCTTCCAGCAGGTCGGTGGTCTTCGCGTTGATCGTGACCAGCGCGTGCGCCCTGCCGCTCCCGAACGGCTCTTCCCAGCGCGTTGGGGCGCTGTCACCGATGTCCCCGAGCGTTTCCCAGCGCGCGGCCATGCCCTGCGCGAACTCCTCGGAGAAGCCGGACAGGGCGTTCTCGGACACCCCAAGCGCTTGCAGCCCTGTGTACGTCAGCGCGACGTTCAGCGTCGTCTCCGGCTGCCAGCCCGCCGGCCACGCCTCGGCGTTGGTGACCTGTCCGAGCAGGCCGCCGAGCCAGGCCCGTGCGCCGGGAGCGCGCTCGAAGTGGACGAGCATGTAGGAGGTGCGGTCATAGCTTTTGCCGTACGCGCGCAGGATGTCGCCCTGAATGTCGGCGTAGTCGACCGTCGCCGGCGCCAGCTCCGCCATCACGCACCGAACTCCGCGTTGAACCCGCTCTGAAGCGACGCGGGGTCGAGGCCCTGCGAGCTGACTGCGAATGCCCTCAGCTGTGCTTGCAGCGCGAGCTTCGACTTGACTTCCGCGACCGACAGGTCGTTGTACGCGGCGACGAAGAAGCCGATGTCGATCTGGTTGTGCAGTAGGTACGCCTTCAGGGGCGCGCCGGCCGGTGGGTCCGGGCACCCGACACAGTGGCTCCATATCTGACCCGCCTGTGGCAGCTGACAGAGCGCATCCAGGTAGACATCCGGTGAACCGTCCGGCGAACCGTCGAAGTTGCTCGTGAAGATCAGGTACTCAGAGTCGAGGGCGTCCTTGTGTGGCTGGCCCGTGTCGTTCCATTGCTGCAGGATCACCCAGCGGCCGAAGTGGGTTTGTGGCAGGCTCGCAAATGGGCTGGTCTGCTGGGTGAACCGCTCGAGGTACAGGTTCAGTTCAGCTGCCGTCCCCGGCAGGATCGGCGTGATCGCCATGAACGCGTACGCGTTTCCGGAGCTGTTGCTCACAGTGTGTCCTGCACATCGGAAAGGAACTGCTCCCACTCGCGCGCGAACTGCTCGGCGCCGATGCCCTCGACCCGTTGCTTGAACGCCTCGAATTCGCCATCCAGGCGTCTCGCCGCGAGCACCATCGTGGTTGTCGCTTGCGGGTACGCGGAGTAGAAATGGCTCGCTTCGATTTCGTGTTCTTTGATGTAGCGCTTGAACGGCGCTGTGGGCAGCGGCGTCGGGAAGCCGTATGAGCTACCCCAGAAGAACTTCATGCCTTTCGTGAGAATGTGGGAGAAGGCGTCGATGTACTCCTCCCAACCGCCGTTGAAGTTACTTTCAAAGAACAGGCGGGGATAGGCGAGCTTCTCCTGCTTCTGCGGCGGGCCGTTGTACGGGATGCGACGCACGAGCGTCCAGCGCGCGAAGTGGATGAACGACAGTTTCGCCAGCGTCCCAGCCGACTTCGGCACGTGGGTGGCGAACCAGAAGACGAGCGGAAGCCACAGTCGCCCCCACCACTTGACCGAGCTGAAGACCGTGATCGCGATCGCCTGCCCGTCGACGTTGCCGGAGCGGGTGCCCGTGGCGGTGATCGGAGCCGTCGGCCGCGTCGCATCGCTCACGGGAGGAATCTAATGTCCGGAATTCTGGAAGTCAAGCGAATCCACGAATGGTCGACGTGTGCGTTCGCAGCGTACAGTCGTGTGATCGCCAAGCCCGCCAAAAAGCCAGTCGCTGACATCGACTCGCGCGCGATTCGCGCGACCGTTTACGGCGCGGTCCAGGCGGTCGGCTTCCGTCAGGCCATCCGAGCTCGCGCGCTGCAGCTCGGCGTGCTCGGCTGGGTGCGCAACGCCGAGGACGGCACCGTGGCGGTGCACGCGGAGGGCCCGTCCGCCGCGGTCGAGGCGTTCGTCGGCTTCCTCCGCAAGGGCCCACCGGCGGCGGTGGTCGCGGACGTGTCGCTCGAGCAGGTCCGTGTCGAGCGACACGAGCAGTTCGCGATCCGCGGCGTGCGCGCTGGGGTGTTCGTCGTGCAGGAGCACGTCGCCATTGCGCACCACTTCGACCTGCGCCTGGAGGTCGACGGCGTGATGCGCTCGTGGGCGGTGCCGAAGGGGCCGTCGCTCGACCCGTCGGCGAAGCGCCTGGCGGTCCAAGTGGAGGACCACGAGATCGAGCACAACACGTTCGAGGGCTCGACCTCTGGCGGTGGCGTGGTCGTGTGGGACAGCGGTGACTACGAGCAGGGCGGCAGGGTCGCCTGGCCCCAGGCGCTGGATCGCGGCCACGCCGTGTTCGTCCTACAGGGCCACAAGCTCCGCGGTGGCTTCGCGCTACAGCGCACGCGACCGGGGTCCAAGCCGCAGTGGCTGCTGATCAAGCGTCGTGACGAGCAGGCACGCCCAGGTTCGGACGTCGTCGCCGAGCAGCCCGAGTCGGTGCTCAGCGGCCGCACGATGGACGAGGTGTGCGCTGACGGCGGTTGAGCGGTCGATCGGGCGGTGCCTCGTAGCGGATCGGGTTCGTTGAGCGTCTGTAGCCCACAAACGACAGACAGATTAGGACGGGGTTTGCGCGGCCGGCCAACCTGTCCGAATATGTCCTGCGTCCGCGCGCGCTGTCGTCCATGATGAACCGCATGAGCGACTTCTCGGCCGTGGTCACGACAGGGATCTACTGCAGGGACGGCTGCAGTGGACGTCCGCTGGCGCGCAACGTGCGTCCGTTCCCGCTGGCTGCCGCTGCGGAGGCCGCCGGGTATCGGGCGTGCCTGCAGTGCCGCCCCTACCGCGCCGAGCCGCCGATCGCGTGCACCGCACCCGAGCTCGTGTGCCGCGCCGTACAGCTGATCCTCGACGGTGCGCTCGACGGCGCCACCGAGCGGGAGCTTGCAGCGCGCCTCGGGATCTCCACCCGCCATCTGCGGCGGCTGTTCAGCGAGCACCTGGGGGTCACGCCCGACCAGCTCGCGCGCTCGCGCCGTGCCCACTTCGCTCGCCGGCTGCTCGACGACACCGACCTGACGGTCACCGAGATCGCGTTCGCGTCCGGGTTCGGGAGCGTCCGCCAGCTCAACCGCGCGTGCGTCGAGGTGTTCCGCGTGGTCCCGAGCGAGCTGCGCGCGCGCAGGCGCTCCGGCGACCGGCTGGTGGCCGACGGCGGTCTCGCGCTGCGCCTGGCGTTCGAGCCGCCGCTGCACTGGCAGGCGATGCTCGCCTACTTCCACACGCGCGCGATCACCGGGGTGGAGGCCGTTTCCGACGGCTGCTACCGACGCACCGTGGCGATCGACGGCGACCCTGGCGTGATCGAGCTTTCGCAGGCGGGCGCCGATCACCTCGTGCTGCGCGCGCACCTGCCGCACTGGGAGGGCCTGATTCATCTCACGCGGCGCGCCCGGCGGATCTTCGGTCTTGACGCCGACGCAGCGGCCGCCGCACGAGAGCTGGCCGACGACCCGATCCTCAAGCCGCTGTTGCGGGAGCGAGCCGGGATTCGCCCACCGGGCACATGGGACCCGTTCGAGACCGGTGTGCGGGCGATCGTCGGCCAGCAGGTCAGCGTCGCCGGCGCAGGGACGGTCACCGCGCGGATCGTCGCCCGCCACGGCACGCCCGTGCCCGGGCTGCAGGCGCTCGGGCTGACACACATGTTCCCGTCGGCCGCGACGCTGTCGCACGCGGACCTGGATGGCCTCGGGCTCACGTTCGCGCGCGCCGCCGCGATTCGCGCCTTCGCGGGCGCTGTCGCAGAGCAGCGGGTCGTGCTCGATCGCGGCGCAGGCCTCGACGGGCTGCTCGATTCGCTGACCGCGATCGACGGGCTCGGACCGTGGACCGCCCAGTACATCGCCCTGCGCCTCGGCGAGCCGGACGCCTTCCCGACGAGCGATCTCGGCCTGCGCCGCCGCCTGGCCCCGCCCGGAGACCGGACGGCGACTCCCAGGGAAGTCGAGGCGCTGGCCGAGCGTTGGCGGCCGTGGCGAGCTCTGGCGGCGACGCTGCTGTGGCTCGATGACCGGCCGCTGTCACGCGCGGTACATCCTGGAACGCTCGCCGTGTCCGCCGCCGCGTAAACCCTGATCCTCACACTGAGGCGCCCCGATCGCCACACCGTTGGGGGCGTCAGTAGCGCTTCGATGCTCAAGGTATGAGCGCCTGATTGTCGATAGCGAAGAGGTGCCAACCACCTCGGCTGAACCGACGCTGCACGACGTCCAGGCCTCGTCCTCGGGGTCTGCCGGCGAGGCGATCGCGCCGTCCAGCCCGATGGCCACCGCGGCGCGGGCGTTCGGCGATGAGTACCCGCCGATCAGCCACCACTGGCTCGTTCGCGGCGCCGGCATCGCCTATCTGATCGCGGCGGCGATCTACCTGCCGTGGCTGTTCACGTCGTTGAATCGCCATCTTCCGTGGCTGGCGTGGCCGTTCCTGGTCGCGAACCTGTTCACGATCGCGACCACGCTGCTGAGCATCGTCAACCACTGGTGGCGAGCCGTGCCGCCGCCGCGCCCGCTGCCACACGGCGGCGAGCCGACGGTCGGGATCATCATCCCCTGCTGCGGCGAGCCCGTGCCGATGATCCTGCGCACGCTCGCCTCCGTGCTCGAGCAGGACTGGCCGCAAGAGCAGATGGTGATCGTGATCAGCGACGACGGGCACGACCCCGCGCTCGCCGGGGCGCTCAGCTCGTGGCCGGTGCTCTATCACTCACCGCCGCCGCGCTTCGCGCCCGGTCGCGACGGCGCCGCCAAGGCCGGGAACCTCAACTCGGCGCTCGCGATGCTGAAAGCCGAGCATCCGCAGCTGCGCTACATCGAGACGCGCGACTGTGACGATGAGCTCGGCTCAAACGGCTTCCTGCGCCAGGTGATCGGGCAGCTCGAGCACGACCAGCGGCTCGCGTACGTGCAGACGATCAAGGAATCGCAGGTCAGCGCCGGCGACCCATTCAACAACCGCGAGGCGATGTTCTACCGCGGCCAGATGCTCTCGCGCAACGCCGCCAACGCCGCCTTCCCGTGTGGCTCGGGCGTGGTCTGGCGACGCGCCGCGCTGGAGGACGTCGGGCTGTTCCCCACGTGGAACCTGGTCGAGGACCTGCAGTCCGGCGTCGAGGCGCTGCGGCGCGGATGGAACAGCTGCTACCTGCCGATCGTCGGCGCCGTCGGCCAGCACTCGCCCGAGGACGTGCCCAACGTGTACAAGCAGCGGGGGACGTGGGCGATCGACACCGTGCGGCTGATGATCTGGGGGAACCTCCGCGGCCTGAGCGTGCGCCAGCGGGCGCAGTTCTACGAGCTGTTGTGTTACTACCTGCAGGCGTTCACCGTGCTCGTGTACGTGCCGAGCATCGTCGGCGCGATGCTCGGATACGTGCCGTTCTCCGCCAGCGGCACGAGCTTTCTGATTCACATGCTGCCGATCGTGCTGGCTACCGAGGCATGGCTGTTGGCGATCAACCGTCCCTACAACGATCGGCGACGCCGCCAGCGCCATCCGATTCGCGAGCTGTGGCGGGTAAGGATTATCTGGAGTGGGATGGCGCCTGTGTTCATCAAGGCCTCGGTACAGGCGATCTTGGGCGGCCCGAACCGCAAGCCGGTCTACAAGGTGACCCGCAAGCACGATGATCCGCGCTGGCACTGGGGGCACACGCTGCCGCAGACGAGCGTCCTGTTGGCGGTGATCTTCACGCTCGTCTACGCGCTGCAGAACGGCACGCTGCCGCGTCCGACCGTGCTGGTCCCGTTCGTCTACTGGGGCGGCCTGTACGTAGCGCTGTTCGCCGGCTTCGTCGCGCGCAGCTGGTACGGGGTGCGCAGCCTGCGCCGAGTGCTCGCGCCCGAGCCTACAGCAGGTGCTGTAGGCGCCAGCCGAGCGACGGGCCTGCGACCGTAGAGGTGGCGAGCGCGCCGGTGGTCACGACAGTGCCGCCGCCCACTGCCACGGTCGCCATCCGCTGGCCGCTGCGAACCCGGGTCATGGATGGACGCGCGAGGATGTGAATCGGGAGTCGCAACCCGCCCCAGCCGAGCAGCCGCAACGTCCCAGCTGTCCGCGCCGTCGTCGTCCGTCCGTCGGTGCTGCGCGCGCTGAGCACGCGCGTGCCGGATGGCAGGACCGTCTCCACACGTAGGGCCGCGGCGACCGAATCGCCCAGTCGCTGCGCGCTCGCCAGCGCCGCTTCGATGATCGGCCCTTCGCGCTGTCCGAGCACCGCGCCGAGCACCGTCAGCCGCCGGCCATCGATCACCACGCGCTTAGCGAACACGAAGCAGCCGCCCGCCGCGCGGTCGGAGCCGGTCTTCACGCCGACGTACCCATCGTGGCCGGTGAGATCGTCGTAGTTACTGACGCGACCGACCACCGGCAACACGACCGACGACCGATCGACGATCGCCGCGAACACCGGTACGCGCATCGCCACGCGCGCGAGCTTCACCTGGTCGACGGCCGTCGAGACGGTCCGATCGTCATAGCCGCTCGGGTCCGTGTACGTGCTCGCGCGCATTCCGAGCTGCCTGGCGGTCGAGTTCATCTGGCGCACAAAGCCGGGCGTGCCGCCGGGTGCGTGCGCGGCGAGCAGCGCGGCGATGTTGTTCGCCGACGGCAGCAGCAGCGCCTCGAGCGCCTGGCGCTCGCTGAGCCGCTCGCCCGCCTGCACCTGAAGGGTCGACTGGCCGGCCGCCGCGCGCTGCTCCTGTTCCTCGACCTCCGCCGGCGTGATCCTGATCGTGAAGCCTTCATCGTGCCCCGCCAGCGGGTGTTCGCGCAGCGTCAGGTACGCGGTCATCACCTTGGCCACGCTGGCAATCGGCACCGGCGTCGTGTCGCCTGAAGTCCCCGCGCTGCCGATGCCCTCCACCTCGACCGCCGCCTGGCCCTCGCGCGGCCACGCGAGCGGCCGCGAGCTCCCGGGCAGCCGCACGTACGCCGCGAGCGTGCGGTGCACGACCAGCGGCGGTGCAGCCTCGGCAGCGAGCCGCTGCAGCAGCAGCACTGCCAGCAGCGCCAGCACCAGCACACCGACCAGCGCCGAGCGCGGGCGTCGCATGGACCGCTCTGAGATTTCTGGCCGTACCCTCGTCGCCACAGCGGGACCCTCAGCGCGGCGAGGGACGCCGCTCGAGCGCCGCGGTCGAGCGTGTACGCGCGCGGATCACCGCGGCGACCGCGGCAGGGTCGTCGAAGAACGGCACGTGGCCCGCGCCGAGCGTCACGTGCATCGCCCACGGCAGCATCGCGCGGGCGCGCGGTGCCTGCAGCCGGTACGGGAGCAGCATGTCGCGGTTGCCCCAGGCGATCGTCACGGGCGTGCTGCGAAGCTGCTCCGGCGCTCCGAACCGGTATTGGGTGAAGGCGTCCAAAGCCCGCGTCAGCGCGGGCGAGGCCCAGGCGTTCCGGAGCGTCGCGACGGCCTCCTCGGCGGGCAGCCGGGTGGGGTAGCCGAACGTCTGCGAGAACAGCGCCCTGCGCCCTACGCGGGTGCGCGCCAACGCCTCGACCGCCGGGCGCGCCACACGCGGCATGCCGCCGAGCGCACCCAGCGACCGCTGGCAGAAGTAAAGCTCGCTCGGCGTCCAGAACCCCGCCGGCGAGAACGCGGTGACGGATCGAATCGCGCGGCCGCGCGCGAGCTCCAGCCCGATCGCGCCGCCCATCGAGTTGCCCGCCACGTGCGGGCGCTCGAGGCCGAGCTCGGCGAAGAACCACTCGAACGCTTCCGCGTAGGCCGGGATCGTCGGCTCGATCGACCCGGGCAGCGCGGCCGAGCGGCCGAAGCCGGGGAGGTCGCAGGCGATCACGTCGAACTCGTCCACCAGTCGATCGATCACCGGCTCCCACCCCTGCCAATGGTGTCCGATGCCGTGCAGTAGCACCAGCGGTGGACCCTCTCCCTCGCGGTGATAGTTGATCGAGATGCTCATGCCAGGTTGCGGATCAGATCCGCGCCGCGCTCAGCGATCATGATCGTCGGCGCGTTCGTGTTGCCGCCGACGATCGTCGGCATGATCGAGGCGTCGATCACGCGCAGGCCCTCGAGTCCGTGCACGCACAGCCGCGAGTCGACCACGGCCGCCTCATGGGTGTCGCTCATCCGCGCGGTGCCGACGGGGTGGTAAATCAGCATCAGGCGACGGCGCAGGTCCGCTTCGAGCTCCTCCCGCTCCAGCGCTCCGTTCCCCGGCTTGAGCTCCTTGACCATGACCTCCTTCAGCGCCGGCTGCGCGGCGATCTCGCGTGCGAGGCTCATCCCGGCGATCAGCGATTCGACGTCCTGCGGCTCGGACAGGGAGTTCGTGAGGATCCGTGGCTTGGCCGTCGGGTCATTCGAGCGCAGCCACACCTGGCCGCGCGACTTCGGCGAGATCAGCGTGGGCGCGATCACGATCGCGTCGCCGTCGTAGGTCTCCGCGCCGTGATCTTCGTAGTAGGCGGCGCCCATGTGGAACTGGATGTCAGCCGCCGGCAGCCCGCCGCGCGTACGCGTGAACGCGACGACCTCGGCAACGGTCGAAGTCAGCGGCCCGGATTTTCGCAGCAGCCACTCGGCCAGCGGCTTCGGCTTGTCCGCCCCGTACATCGTGTCGTGGTCGGAGACCTCCCAGATCATCGTCACGAACGGATGGTCCTGGAGGTTGCGACCGACGCCTGGGAGGTGGTGGCGTACCTGGACGCCGGTGCGCTGCAGCTCCTGCGCCGGCCCGATCCCCGACAGCAGCAGCAACTGCGGTGACCCGATCGTCCCGGCGCACAGAAGCACCTCACGCTGCGCACGCACAACCTCCGCGCCGCTGCGGCCCTTGCGCAGCCGCACGCCGCGGACCTGCTCGCCGTCGAGCTCCAGTCCCAGCACCGTCGCGGAGGTGCGCAGCTCGAGGTTCGGGCGCGTTAGCGCAGGGCGTAGGTAGGCGTCCGCGGCGCTGAAGCGGCGTCCGTTCTTCTGCGTTACCTGGAACATCGACACGCCGTCCTGCTCGGGGCCGTTGTAGTCGGCGATGCGCGGGATCCCCGCCGTTTCGCTCGCGTCGAGGAAGCGGCGGCTGATCGGCCGCGGCGATCGCTGCTCGGCGACGTGCAGCGGGCCACCCACACCATGAAACTCCGATGCGCCACGAACGTTGTCCTCGGCCTTGATGAAGTACGGCAGCACGTCCGCGTAGCCCCAGCCGGGGGCGCCCTGAGCCTCCCATCCGTCGTAGTCCAAGGGGCGTCCGCGCACGTACAGCATCGCGTTCATCGAGCTGGATCCGCCGAGCATCCTGCCGCGCGGGATGAACAGCGAGCGCCCATCCACGTGTGGCTCCGGCTCGGTTGCGAAATCCCAGTCGAGCCTGGTGTGGAACTGTTCGGCGAAGGCCGCCGGGATCTTCACCTTCGGCGAACGATCCTTGCCACCGGCCTCCAGCAGCAGAACGCGCACCGAGGGGTCCTCCGACAGGCGGTTGGCGAGCACACACCCCGCCGAGCCTGCTCCCACGATCACATAGTCATACATAGGAGGCGTCGTCCTTCCTCTCTAGGCGGGGATGACCGGAGCTCGGTCCGGGGCAGGCATGAATCGGTAGTCGGAGGGGTCGAGCTGTCTCGTCCGCTCGATGTACTCGCGCATGTAGCCGGGCCAGTTGGCGACGATCCGTCCGTGCTCGTCGCGGTACCACGAGTCGCACTGCGTCCACGCCGTGCCGGTGAAGCGGGCCTGCAGCGCCTGATCGCCGGCCGCCTCGACATCGGCGCGTACGTCGAGCGCAGCGACGCCGCGTGCACTCAGCTGCGCCAGCGCCTGGCGGATATAGGCGGCCTGTGCCTCCAGATAGGTGATGATCGATCCGCCCGAGGTATTCGTGTTCGGCCCGTACATCACGAACATGTTCGGGAAGCCGGGCACGCACATGCCCAGATGCGCGTGCGCGCCGTGCGTCCAGTGCTCGCGCAGGCTGAGCCCACGGTCGCCGATCACCTCCATCGGGAACATGAAGTCGTTGGTCTTGAAGCCCGTCGCCCAGATCACGCAATCGACCTCGCGCAGCACGCCGTCCGCGCCGATCAGGCCCTCGGGCACGACGGCGCTCACCGCGCTAGTGACCAGCTCGACGTTCGGACGCTGCAGTGCCGGCAGGTAGTGCGAGCTGAACAGGATGCGCTTGCAGCCGAACGTGTAGTCGGGCCACGCCTGCTCCCGGACCGTCGGATCCTTCAGCTGAGAGCGCATAAACGCTTCCGCGCGTGCGGCGGCCAGGCGCCCGATCGTGCGCGGATGGCGGATCGCCAGCGTCAGCGACTCCGTGTACTCGAACACGAATCGGCGACGCAGCGACTGCATTGCAGGGACGCGTGCGATCAACGTCCTGACGGCCGCGTTGTAGCGACGGTTTCGCCGCGGCAGAAACCAGTTTCCGGTGCGCTGGAAGACCGTCAGGCGCTTGACCTTCGGCGCGATCTCCGGCACGAACTGAACGGCGCTGGCGCCGGTGCCGACGACCGCGACGCGCTTGCCGGCCAGCGGATAGTCGTGGTCCCATTCAGCCGAGTGGAAGCTGTGGCCGGCGAACGTCTCGACCCCGTCGATCGACGGGGTCGAAGGCTGATGAAGCTGTCCCGTCGCGAGGATCAACGCATCGGCCTCGTGCACCTGACCGTCGGTCGTCTCGACCGTCCAACGGCAGCGCTGCGCGTCCCACGAGCACGAGCTGACGCTGCTGTTCGTGCGCACCAATCGATCGACTCCGTGCTCGCGGGCGACATCGCGGAGGTAGGCATGGATCTCCGCCTGCGGCGAGCACAGACGCGACCAGTCGCGACGCTGGGCGAACGAGAACGAGTACAGGTGGCTCGGCACGTCGCACGCCGCCCCGGGATAGCTGTTGTAGAACCACGTTCCGCCGAGGTCCGGCGCCTTCTCGAGGATCGTAATGTCGGCAATCCCGTGGCGGCGCAGCTCGATTGCCGCGGCGATCCCGCCGAAACCGGCGCCGACGATCACGACCTCCAGGGCTCGCTTCGAGGATGGCTGTGGACGCGCCTGCGTGGCGGACATGCGACTCCTGCTCCTAGCGTTGCCGACTGCCGCCGTCAACCTTATGCGCTTCCGCGCGGGCCTGCTCAGGGGCCGGCGTCAGCTCCGTCCAAGGTCTCCCTGACCCAGGCGGCCGCCTGGGTCAGCTCTCTTGGATCAATGTGGTGTGCGGCGTCGGACTCGTGGTAGGAAACGTTCAGGCCGCCGGTCTGCAGCCGCTCGGCCGCGGCGCGGGCAAGGCCGACGTCGATCACCGCGTCGCGCCGTCCGTGTGCGATGAACGTGGGCAACCCCTGGCGGCCGTCCAGGTCTGCCTGCCAGCCCTCGACCGTGGGGATGAAACCGGAGAAAGCCAGGACGCCTGCCGGCACCGGGCGCCCGCTGCCGAGGCCGAGCGAGTAGCTCATCACCGCGCCCATCGAGAACCCGCCGAGGATCGTCCGCGCCGGAGCGATCCCGGTTCGCTGCCACAGCTCGTCGTGCAGCTCGGCGAGCTGTCGATATGCCGAGTGGAAGCTCTCAGGATCGGGATAACCGACGCGCGGGACGAGGTACCAGTGATAGCCGGGCGAGCCCGGCAGGACCAGTGGCCCGCGCGGGGTCACGACCAGCAGTCGCCGCTCGGGATCGAGCACGTCGCTCAGCGCCAGCAGGTCGTGCTCGTCTGCGCCGCGCCCGTGGTGCAGGAGCAGCAGCCCATCGGGCTGCGCCGCCGCCTGGCGCTCGCGGAACACGAGCTCACTCATGGGACAGCGAGATCGTTCGTGGGAAGACGAGCGTGCTCATGAGATCGCGGGACGCCTAGTCGCGCGGCATGTACGGGGCCAGCTCGCGGCGGGCGATTGACAGCTTGTGCACCTCATCAGGGCCGTCTGCCAGCCGCAGCGTGCGCAGGTGCGCGTACGCGCTCGCCAGATGGAAGTCTTCGCACACGCCGGCGCCTCCGTGCACCTGGATCGCGCGGTCGACGACCTTCAGCGCCACGTTCGGCGCCGCGACCTTGATTGCCGCGATCTCCGTACGCGCCTGGCGGTTGCCGACCGTGTCCATCAGCCAGGCCGCCTTCAGCGTCAGCAGGCGGGCCATCTCGATTTCGATCCGCGACTCGGCGATCCAGTCCTGAACGTTGCCACGCATGGCGAGCGGTTGGCCGAACGTTACGCGCGAGATCGCGCGCTTGCACATCGCTTCGAGCGCCCGCTCGGCTGCGCCGATCGCGCGCATGCAGTGGTGGATCCGTCCCGGGCCGAGGCGTGCCTGGGCGATCATGAAACCGTCGCCGTCGCCGGCGATCAGGTTCGACGCGGGCACGCGCACGTCGGCGAAGTCCACTTCGCCGTGGCCGTCCTGATCCTGGTAGCCGAACACCGACAGGCCGCGCATGATCGTCACGCCGGGCGTGTCGAGTGGCACCAGGATCTGACTCTGCTGGCGGTATGTCGGCGCGTCCGGCTGGGTCTTGCCCATCACGATCATGATCCGGCAGTGCGGGTGCAGTGCGTTGGTCGTCCACCACTTGCGCCCGTTGAGCACGTAGTCCTCGCCGTCGCGCTCGATCCGCATACTGATGTTCCTCGCGTCGGAGCTCGCCACGTCGGGCTCGGTCATCGCGAACGCCGAGCGGATCTCGCCGTCGAGCAGCGGCGTCAGCCAGCGGTCCTTCTGCTCCGGTGTGCCGAACTGGTGCAGCACCTCCATGTTGCCGGTGTCCGGAGCCGAGCAGTTGCATGCCTCGGAGGCGATCGCCGAGCGCCCCAGGATCTCCGCCAGCGGCGCGTAGTCGCTGTTCGACAGCCCGGCGCCGTGCTCGGCGTCCGGCAGGAACATGTTCCACAGCCCGGCCTCGCGCGCCACGGCCTTCAGCTGCTCCATGATCGCGGGCTGGTGGTGGATGTCTCCCGAGTCGCGCAGCTGGCGCTCGTAGAGCGTCTCGGCTGGATAGACGTGCTCGTCCATAAACGCCATGAGGCGCTCCTTGAATTCGGTACAGCGCGGGCTCGGCTCAAACTCCATCGGTCCTCCTCAGTGGCGGCGGTGGCCTAGGATCATCGCCGATGAGCGGAGAAGGCGCCAGCTACCGCGCGGCCGGGGTGGACTACGACGCGCTCGACGCGGGCAAGCGCCTGGCGATCGCCAAGGCGCTGTCGACCTCGCCGCTGCTGCAAGCGCGCGGCGGCCGCGCGCTCGACGCCTCCCGGGGCGAGCCGGCGTTCGTGTTCGAGCTCGGCTCGCAGACGCTGGCGTTCGTCGTTGAGGGGCTCGGCACGAAGTCGATCGTCGCGCGCCACGTGCTCGAACAGCAGGGGATCGACCGCTTCGCGGACGTCGCCTACGACACCGTCGCGGCGATTCTCAACGACCTCTGCTGCGTCGGCGCGCTGCCGCTGGTCGCAAACGCGTACTTCGCGACCGGCGCGTCCGAGTGGTATCTGCAGGACGGGCGCTCCGAGTCTCTGCTAGAGGGTTGGCGCAGCGCCTGCGCGGACGCCGGCTGCGTGTGGGGCGGGGGGGAGTCGCCGTCGCTCCCGGGGATGCTCGCCGAGCGTGACATCGAGCTCGCCGGGGCTGCCGTCGGAGCGGTGCCGGCAGGGCGCGCGCCGATCCTCGGGGAGGCGCTCGAGCCGGGCGATCAGATCGTGCTCGTCGCGTCGAGCGGGCTGCACGCCAACGGTGCCTCGCTGGCACGGCTCGTCGCCGCGCGGCTGAGCGACGGCTACGCGACCGAGCTGCCGGCCGGTCCGGGCGCGGCGCGCACGACACTCGGTGAGGCGCTGCTGGAGCCGTCGCTGATGTACGTGGCGCTGGTCGCCGCGCTGCTCGAGCGGGACCTCGAGCTGAGCTACATCAGCCACGTGACCGGCCATGGGCTGCTGAAGCTGATGCGTCCGCCGAAGCCGCTGACGTATCGAATCGAGCGACTGCCCGAGGTGCCGCCGGTGCTGAGTTTCCTCGTGCAGGAGGCAGCGTTGGACGCGCGGGCGGCGTACTCCACGTTCAACATGGGCTCGGGCTATGCCCTGTACTGCAGGGCGGGCGGTGGCGAGGAGATCGTGCGGATCGCGGCGAGTCTGGGGCTGAGCGCGCTGCTCGCGGGGCACGTCGAGCAGGGGCCGAGGCAGGTGATCCTCGAGCCCGTCGACGTGCGCTTCGCGGGCGAGGAGTTCGAGCTGTCCGCGAACCAGAGCTAACCCTTTACCTGAACTTTAGTGTAGGTCACTGGGGCGGCAGCGGTACTTCCGGCGGACGGCGGGTATTAAGTGGTTGCATGCGCACGAACCTCCCGCTCAGACCCCGTGTTTCCTATGTTCACACAGGCAGTTCGGGTGTCGCTGCAATCCGCCGACCACCGAGCTCGCGCGAGTGTTCTCGCTTGAAGCCGCGGCGCGAGACGGATAAGGTTCGGGCTAAGCAGTCGCCTTTGTCCCACGGCGATCTCGATGTCGCCGGACCGGCATGGCTCCGGAGCTACCCGGATCGAGGCGACCTGTCCATCAAAAGAGGAGAGAGAATCTGATGCGCAGAGCATCCACCTGTCTTGCGGTCCTGGGCGTTGCGCTGTTCGCGCTGCCGGGCATCGCGTCGGCCGCGCCGACGGTCACGTTCAAAGCAAAAGCGGTCCCGATCCCAGGTTTCCCGCACACGGGCAACATCCTCGGCGCGGGCGCGGCCGTGCAGGCCGAATACACGATCTCGGGGACCGAATACGCCGGCTCGCCACCGCCGATCATCGGCGTCAACTTCTACCTGCCGAGCGGCACCAAGCTGCACCCGAGCGGCTTCCCGACGTGCTCGAAGACGGTGCTCGAACAGTTCGGTCCGGTCAAGTGCCCGAAGGGCTCTGCTGCCGGTCCGGTCGGCAAAGTGCTCGGCTTCGTGACGTTCGGGGCCGAACGAGTCGAAGAGGCGGCGGAACTGTCCTCCTTCTACGCGCCGGGCGGCGGCTTCGAGTTCTTCACCGACGGCCACTCTCCGGTATCCCTGGAAATCATCTCCAACGCTCACTACATCAACCTCGGCGGCTCCGGTGGCTTTGGTCCAGAGCTGCTGGCCGAAGTGCCGCTCGTCGCGAGCGTCCCAGGAGCCCCGTACGCGTCGGTCAAGACGATCAGTGTGAAGGCCGGCTCGGCATACAAGTCGCACGGCAAAACGATCTACTACGGCCGGGTCCCGAAGAAGTGCCCGGCGGGCGGCTTCCCAATCAAGACGGAAATCATCTTCGCCGAAAACGGCGAACCCTCGAAACCAGTGATTGTGCCGGCGAGCTACAAGGCGCCGTGCCCAAGGAAGTAGTGACATACGGCGAGTTCGCGTCCACGAGGGCGTAAGCTCAGCAACAGCAGAATGGGACGGGCGGCCTCATCGAGCGGGATGGGGTCGCCCGCCTTGATGTAACGGCAGGGAAAGGAAGGGATCGGGGTGAGGACGGAGAGAGCAGGCTGGAGGAGCAGGGCGGCCGGTGTTGCCGCTTTCGCCTGCGTTGCCGCGCTCGCCGCCTTTGGGCTGCTCACCACCGGCGCCGGCGGCAAGAACCACACCTACACGATCCGCGCGATCTTCGACGACGCCGGCAACATCATCTCCGGCGAGGACGTCAAGATCGGCGGCGTCAAAGTCGGGACCGTCGGCTCGGTCACGCCCACGCGGACGGCCAAGGCCGCGGTCGTGTTGAAGATCGAAAACCCCGGCTTCCAGAGCTTCCGCGCCGACGCGAGCTGCGAAATCCGCCCGCAGGCACTGATCGGTGAGAAGTACGTCGACTGCCTGCCGACGCAGCCGCGTGTGGAAGGTACGCCGCTGCCTCCGCCGCTGCACAAGATCCCGAGCGGGCACGAAGGCTCAGGGGAGTACCTGCTCCCTGTGACGAATACCCACAGCCCGGTCGACGTCGACCTGCTGGGCGACATCGGTCGTCTGCCCGAACGCCAGCGCTTCACGATCATCTTTAACGAACTCGGCGCCGGCCTGGCGGGGCGCGGAAGCGACCTCAACGCCGTGATCCGCCGCGCCAACCCAGCGCTGCAGGAATTCGACCGGGTGCTCGCGATCCTCGCCAGCGAGAACCACGTGCTGAGCAAACTCGCGGTCGACTCCGACAAAGCGCTCGCGCCGTTCGCGCGGGTCCGCGAACACGTCGCCAACTTCATCGTGCAGAGCAACACGGTCGCGCAGGCGGGCGCGGCGACGCGCGGCTCGTTGGCGCGCAACCTGCAGCTGCTGCCGCAGTTCCTCGAACAGCTCGGGCCGGCGGTGGAACGGCTCGGACGGTTCGCCGACCAGACCACGCCGACGTTCACCGATCTGAACAAAGCCGCAGCGGGGATCAACCAGACGTTCACCGGGCTGCCCGCGTTCTCCAAGAGCTCAACCAAGTTCTACGAAAACCTCGGCAGCACCGCCAAGCAATCCGGCCCGGCGCTGGTGGGCGCCAAGCCGCTGCTCAAACAGCTCAAGAGCTTCGGTGGCGCCGCGCTGCCGTTCTCGACGAACTTCGCGTCGCTGTTCACGAGCCTGCGCAACACCGGAGGCCTCGAGCGACTGCTCGACTTCATCTTCCTCGGCACCAGCTCGGCCAACGGCTACGACGGGCTCGGCCACTTCCTGCGCGCGGAGGGTCTGGGCACGAGCTGCCTGACCTACGCGATCGCGGTCGAACAGAAGTGCAACCGCAAACTGTTCAACACCGGCTCCACGGCCACGGCGTCCAGCAACGCGACCGCGAGCGCAGCCAAAGCGAACCCGACCGGCCTCGTGATGGCGCGCACGCTCGCGGTCGTCAAAGGCGCGACCCCGGCCCAGGCACTCGCCAAATATCCCGGCTCGGTCACCAGCGCGAGCGAACTGTCGGGCCTCGGCGCCCCGAGCACAGCCCAGCCGGTCGGCGGCTCCACCGGAGGCACGACCTACTACTCGCCATCTGATGAAGGCTCCGAAGCGGGCGGGCTACTGCTCAACTACCTGCTCGGCAACGAATGATCCAATGACCTTGCGACCACGACCACTCCACATCCTGCTCCCGGCGCTCGCCGTGCTCGCGAGCGTCGCCCTGGCTGTCCCGGCGAGCGGCCTCGCGATCGAACCGGCAGGCACCACGCAGTCCAGTGCGCCCGCCGAAGGCACCACCACCGCCCAGCCACCGGCGCTCGAAGCCCCCGCGACGCCGACGAGCACCGCCCCGAGCGCGACCCCGCCGAGCGCTCCGCGCGAAGCCGAACCCGCGGCGCCGCAGGTGCAGGCCGAGCACGCGCAGGGCACCAGCCCCAGCGGCACGCACAAGGCCAACGGCCACGCAAAGGCGAACACCACGCCGGCCGGCGAAACAGGCGGCACGGGTGAAGACTCAACCAGTGCTGGGGCACGCGCCAAGCATCGGGCGCCGTCGCCGTCGACGCTCACGCCGTCGCTGCCGCTCGCGCTGCGCGGCTCGATCGCAGGCGTCCCGGGCTTTTTCATCGAAAGCTTCCAGGTCCCGCCGTTCCTGCTGCCGATCTTCCAGGCGGCCGGGACCGCCTACCGGATTCCCTGGCAGGTGCTGGCGGCGATCAACGAGGTCGAGACCGATTACGGCCGCGACCTCAGCGTCTCCAGCGCCGGCGCCGAGGGCTGGATGCAGTTCCTTCCGGCCGAGTGGGCGCAGTACGGGGTGGACGCCAACGGCGATGGCTTCAAGGACCCGTACAACCCCTCCGACGCGATCTTCGCCGCCGCCAGGTACCTGCGCGCGGCGGGCGGCGATCAGAACGTCAGGGCGGCGGTGTTCTCTTACAACCACTCGCAGCAGTACGTCGAATCGGTCATGCTGCGCGCCCAGCTGCTCGGCGGCACGCCCTCGGAACTGCTCGGCGCGATCACCGGGCTGACCGAGGCGCACTTCCCCGTACACGCCGCATCGCACTTCAGCGACGGCTTCCCGAGCGTGACCACCAGCTCCAGCGGGCTCGCAAAGTCGCTCGTCGGAACGACGATCTACTCGCAGGCCGGCGCCCCCGTGGTCGCCGTCCAGGACGGCGAAGTCGTGCGCATCGGCGACTCGCCCACGCTCGGGCACTTCGTCGCGCTACGCGACGCCTACGGCAACACGTACGTGTACGCGCGGCTCGGCGACGTGGCGTCCGTGTACCCGGTGCTCCAGCCGCGGATCCACACCGCCGTTAGCTCGAGGATCTCCTCGTCCGGACGCAGCGCCGAACCGGCGCCGAGCGGCCCGGCCACCGCGGGCGCCCAGGCGCGCTCGCCGTTCTCCGAAGCCGCGACCGTCTCGGGGCTCTCGCTGGGCGCCGCCGCCGGGCTGGAATCGGCGCCGAGCACGCCCACGCCCCCGCCGTCATCGCATCCGAAGGCGCCCGCGCACGTGCGGGTCTTCCGCGAAGGCTCGAACGACGTCTACCTGCATCCGCTCGTCGCGGGCGTGCAGGTAATCGCCGGGACCGTCCTCGGTCACGTCGGCGCCGACGCGAGCTCGAACGGGATCGCAAGCGAAGGCTCGCCGCACATCGTGTTCCAGATCCGTCCCGCCGGGCTCGGCGCGCCGCTGATCGACCCGAAGCCGATCCTCGACGGGTGGGTGGCGCTCGAGAACACGTCGATCTTCCGCGCCAAGGGCGAGAACCCGTTCCTCGCGACCTCGCCGAGCATCGGTCAGGTCCTGCTCGAGTCAAAGCAGCAGCTCGAGCCGCAGGTCCTGCACGATCACGGCATCCGGCTTGCGGCATGTGGGCGTCAGGACGTGCAAGAGGGTCGGGTCGACAAGCGCGTGCTGGCGATGCTCGAGTACCTGTCGGTCTCGGACCTGAAGCCGACCGTGTCGGGGCTGCCGTGCGCTGGTTCCGCGAACGCGGCAGGCGCGGCCAACGCCTCTCCGAGCGCGAGCGCCGATTCGGTCGAGATAACTGCCGTCAACGGAGTCTCGATCGCCGGTCACCAGGGCGATGGATCAATCGCGGACGCAACAGTGCACAAGCTGCTGATGCTCCAGGGGCTTTCCCGACCGCGGCGAATCGTCAGCCTGATGAGCTTCCCCGGTGCCACCGCCACGCTCGCCAGCCCGAGCGCAAGCAAGGCGATCCGTGTCGTGTTCGGCTCGCTCGGGGGTGGCGCCGCGCGTGCCGCCGGTCTCGCCGACTCGGGCCTCACGCCCAGCGGGTGGATCAAGCTCGTCGCGCGCCTCGGCGAGATCCCCGATCCGACGGTCGGCAGCGGACACTCTGCCGCCGCGATCCCCGACACGCCCGGAGAAGCCGGAGCGAAAGCAGGAGCCGGTGGCAACCACTAGCCCCCCGAGCCCTCCCGCGGCTCCGCCGCCTCCCCCGCCCGGCTCTCCAGGCCGCAGCACGCACGTGGGCCAGCCGCGCGCCAGCCGCGCGCGGATTCTCGCCGTGGCGGCGCTCGGGTTCGTCGTGCTGATCGTCGCCTACCTGCTGTTCGCGGGCACCGGCGGCGCGAACTACAAGCTGGAATTCGTCGAAGCCGACCAGCTCGTCAAGGGCGACCAAGTGCAGGTCGGAGGGGTGCCCGTGGGAAGCGTCACCAACATCCAGCTGGCGCACGACTTCAAAGCAATCGTCACGATCCACGTCGACTCCTCGCTGGTCCCGCTGCACCACGGTACGGTCGCGCAGGTCCGCGTGCCGTCGCTCTCGAGCGTGGCCAACCGCTACGTCGCGCTCAGCCTCGGACCCAACAACAGCCCGTCGTACGCGTCGGGGGCGACGATCCCGGCAAGCGCGACGCGGGAAGTCACCGACCTCGATGCGTTGTTCAACACGCTCGACCCGAAGACGCGCAAGGGCCTGCAGGGATTCATCCAGGGATCGGCCGAACAGTACGCCGGCGCCAGCCGCCAGCTGGGCGAAACGACCGAACTGTTCCCGCCGTTTTTGAACTCGACCGGACACCTCCTGTCCGAGCTCTCGCGCGACCAGAAGACGTTCACGAGCTTCCTCGTGGAAACCGCCAAGACGGTCACTACGATCGGTGCCCGCCAGGCGTCGCTGGCCGACCTGATCGAAAACCAGAACACGACGTTCCGGGCGGTCGGCTCCGAGCAGCAGCAGCTTGCCCAGGGCCTGAAACAGCTGCCGGTGACGCTGCGCCAGGGCAATGCCACGTTTGCTCAGCTGCCGTCGACGTTCCAGGCGCTGACGACGCTGCTCGAAACCTCGAAACCGACGATCAAGCCGGTCACGCTCCTGTTCGAACGTCTGCGTCCGCTGCTCAACACCGCGACGCCGGCCGTGCACAACTTCAATCTCGCGTTCAGCCGGCCGGGCCCGAACAACGACCTCACCGATTTCGTCCGGGTGCTGCCGGAACTAGCCAAGACGCTCACCACGGCTTCGCCGACGACCGTCACCACGTTGAAGGAAGCGGCTCCGATCACCGCCTTCTTCGGTCCGTACTCACCCGACCTGTCGGGGACGCTGCGCACGTTCGGCCAGGCGGGCTCCTACTACGACGCCAACGGCCACTACGCGCGCGTCACGCCGGTATTCCCCTCGTTCAAGGTGGGCGAAGGCAACAACCTGACGCCTGCGGCCAACTCTCAGCAGGGCCTCGAAAACCTGAAAACGGGCCAGCTGCGTCGCTGCCCGGGCGGCGCGACACAGCCCGCGGCCGACGGGTCCTCGCCGTTCAGCGACAACGAACTGCTCAGCTGCGACCCGCAGGAGACGCCGTAGATGAACCGGCGTCGCAGCTCATCCCTGGCAGGCAACCCGCTGTTGATCGGCGCCGTCACGACGCTGATCATCCTCGTCGCCGTGTTCCTCGCCTACAACGCCAACAACGGCCTGCCGTTCGTGCCGACCTACAACATCAAGGTCGAACTGCCCGAGGCCTCCGGCCTGATTCCCTCAAACCAGGTGCGGATCGCCGGTACGCGCGTCGGGCTGGTCAGCAAGTTGACGCCCTACGAGAACCCGCGCACCGGACGGGTCAGCGCGATCGCCGAACTGAAGCTCGAAAAGAAACTCGAACCGCTGCCCGCAAACACGAGAGCGACCGTGCTGTCGGTATCGGCGATCGGCCTGAAGTACCTCGAACTGGAAAAGGGCACCGTGCACCAGCCGCTGAAGGCGGGGCAGACGATCCCGATCAGCCGGACGAAAGAACCGGTCAATATCGAGGAACTCTTCAACATGTTCGACCAGAAGACGCGGACGGCGATCAAGATCAACACGAACAACTTCGGCGACGGACTTGCGGGCAAGGGCCTCGGCCTAAACAACACGATCGCCGAACTGCGCCCGCTCGTGAACGAAGCAGTGCCCGTGCTGCACAACCTGGCCGAGCCGCGGACCGGGCTGCGCGAGCTGTTCGTGGCGCTCGATCGCGCCGCCTCGCAGACGGCTCCGGTGGCGGAGGCGAACGCCAATCTGTTCACCGACCTGGACACGTTCTTCACGGCGTGGGCGGCCGTCGCACCGTCGATCGAAGCGGCGAACACGGGCGGGCCGCCGTCGCTGGAACAGGCGATCTACTCGCTCCCGCACGAGGCATCGTTCTACGAAAACGCGACTGAATTCATGCACCTGCTGCGACCGAGTGCGCACTCGCTCGTCGCCGTCGCGCCGCAGCTGGGACACGCCGTCACCGAAGGCGCCGTCAACCTCGCGGCCGCCACCGCGCTGAACACACAGCTCGCAGAATCCGCAAAGGCGATCGCCGAATTCGGCCACAACCCGATCGTCACGCTCGGGCTCGAAGACTTCACGCGGACGCTCGAAGTCGGCAATCCGCTGCTCGCCGGCATCGCGCCAGAGCAGGCCGTATGCAACTACTGGACGCTCGCGTTCCGCAACGTCGCGAACCTGGAGTCGGAGAACATCGGCATCGGCACGCTCGCTCGCGCCGGCTTCGTGCTTTCGCCGCCGGGTCCGAACAACGAGGGCTATCCCTCCTCGGCGCCGGCTAACGGACCGTCGACCGAACACGTGTTCAACAGCGCGACGATCATCGACAACAACCACGTGCACACCAACCCTTACCCGAACGTCGCCGGCCCCGGCCAGCCGATGGTGTGCGAAGCGGGCAACGAGACCTACATCCCCGGGAAAGCGGTAATCGGCAACCTGCCTGCAGCAGACGTCGGCAAGAACCGCGAACTCACGACCCGCGAACAGGATCTGTTCGGCGAAACCTACCCCGCCGAAACGCTCAAGAGCCTCGGCATCGCCAAGCAGGGGAAGAGCAAATGAGCGGCACGCGCTGGTGGCGTCGTCGCGACCAGGTTCCGGCCTCGCAGCTGGGCCGCTCGAGCCCCGTGCGCTTCGCGATCGTGATGATCGTCGTGATCGTGATCGGCGTGTACTTCGGATTCACCAAGCACGTTCCGTTCAAACACGGCTTTCGCCTGAACGCGCAGTTCGCGACCGCGCTCAACGTGCATCCGAAGTCGCCCGTGCGGATCGCCGGCGTCAATGTCGGCAAGGTCACGAAGATCAAGCACGAAGGCAAGGGCGGGCTGGTGAGCATGGAAATCGAATCGCGTGGGCTGCCGATCCACTCGGACGCCACGCTGAAGCTGCGCCCGCGGATCTTCCTCGAAGGCAACTGGTTCATCGACCTGAAGCCGGGTAGTCCCTCTGCGAGCACGCTGTCCTCGGGCGACACGATCCCGGTCACCCAGACCGCCGACCCGGTGCAACTCGACCAGGTGCTCGACGCGCTGAACACCGACACGCGCGCCAACCTCCAGCACTTCCTGATCTACTTCGGGCAAGCGCTGACGCTCAAGCCGAACGCCGCCGAAGACGCCGAACAGCTGCCAGAAGTGCGCGGGCTGAACGGCGCCCAGGCGATCAACCGTGCCTACCACCTCGGCCCGAAGGCGCTGCGTGGGGCCGCGATCGTCAATCAGGCGACGACCGGCACCCGGCCCCACGACATCTCGAAGCTGATCACCAGCATCGGCAAAGTCACCTCTGCGTTGAACGTCCACGAGCAGCAGCTCGGTGAACTGATCGGGAACTTCAATACCTTCTTCGCGGCGCTCGCGGCGCAGTCGCAGCCGCTGCGTGCGACCGTCGCCGAGCTGCCGAGCGCGCTGAAGAACATTGACGACGGGCTCGCCGCGCTCGACCGCTCGTTCCCGCCGACACGGACGTTCGCGCACGACATCCTCCCGGGTGTCAGGAACACGAACGCGACCGTCGCGGCGGCACTGCCGTGGATCGAACAGGTGAAGGCCTCGCTCGCGCCGAGCGAGCTCGGCGGCGTCGCCAAGGGACTCGCGGAAGCGCTGCCGTCGCTGGCGAAACTGCAGAGCGAACAGGTCCCGCTGTATCGCGAAGGGGAACTGTTCTCAAAGTGCCAGACGAACCTGATCTTCCCGGCCGGCAACACCAAGCTGCAGGACGGGGCGGCGACCAGCGGCGTCGAAGACTACAAGGAATTCTGGTACAGCCTGGTCGGGCTCGCAGGTCTCGGCCAGAGCTTCGATGGAAACGGCACGGTCGCCAAGTTCCTCGTCGGCAACAGCGGGCAGACGCTGCGCTCGCGCCCGACGTCGATCCTCGGCACGAAACTCAAAGGCCTGCAGCTGCTGACCCACTCGCCACTGACGCCGCTCGGCACGCGGCCCGCCTACCCGGCTGAAGAGCCGCCGTACAAGCCGCTCGTGCCTTGCTACAAGCAGAAGCTCCCCGACTTCAACGGCCCGCTGTCGCAGGGGCCGGCGGACGGGAGCTGACGATGAACCCGGTTGGGGCCAACGACGGCGGGCTGAGTGTCCGCGACCAGATCGAGCGCTACCGCACGGCGTTCGTCTCGGTTGTCGTGATGGTGATCATCGCCGCGGCCGTCGGCGGCTACATCCTCGCGCACGAGAACCTCAAGCTCCCCGGTTGGGTACCGGTGCTGGGGCGCAACTACTACACGCTGACAGCCGACTTCCAGACGGCCCAGGCGCTGACGCCTGGCCAGGGGCAGGCGGTCACGATCGCCGGCGCCAAGATCGGCGAAATCGCGAACGTGAACGTCAACAACGGCGTCGCGACGGTGACGATGAGGATCATCCCGAAGTACTCGCACATCTATCGCGACACGACGATGCTGATGCGCCCCAAGACCGGTCTGCAGGACATGGTGCTCGAGGTCAATCCGGGGACGCCGTCCGCCGGAAAGCTGCACAGCGGCGAAACGGTCCCGCTGTCCCAGACGGCGCCGAACATCGACTTCGACGAATTCCTCGCCGGGCTCGACGGCGAAACGCGCGCCTACCTGCAGGAGCTGCTGGCGGGCGCCGGCGAAGGCCTCAATCACAACGGCAAAAACCTCGCTGCGGCGTTCAAGCGCTTCGCCCCGGCTGCCCACTACGGCCAGGAAATCACCAAGGAACTGCAGCTGCGCCACGCGAACATCGCGCGCTCGATCCACAACTTCCGCCTGCTGACCGAAGCACTCGGCGGCAAGGACAAGCAGCTGGCCGAGCTCGTCGATGCCTCCAACGCCGTATTCGCCACGTTCGCGCAGGAGGACGCGAACCTGCAGAAGACGCTGCACCTGCTGCCCGGTGCGCTGCACAAGACGAGCGTCAACCTCGCCAAGGTCGCGACCGCGTCGAACGTGCTCGGCCCGACGCTGCACAAGCTGCAGCCGTTTGCCAGCGCGCTCGCGCCGGCGAACTCGGCGACGCGCCAGCTCGCGCTGAAGACGACGCCGATCTTCAAGAACGAGATCCGTCCGTTCGCGCGGGAAATCCTGCCAGTGGTCAACGAACTCGGCCCGTCGACGAAGCAGCTCGGCGAAGCGTTCCCGAAGCTTGCGGCCAGCTTCAAGGTGCTCAACGAATTCTTCAACGAGCTCGCCTACAACCCGGGCCCGAGCAAGGCCGGCTTCCTGTTCTTCCTCGACTGGGGCAACCACAACCTGAACAGCGTCGTCAGTTCCTCCGACGCCCACGGCCCGCTCGGTCGCAACCTCGTGTACTTCAACTGCGAAGTGCTGCCGATCCTCAACTCGGTCGCGTCGGTGAACGAAACCGTGAAGCTGTTGGTCGGGCTGCTCAGGCCGCCAAACGGAGCCGAATGCGTGAGCCAGGGGCTCTCGGCGCCGAAAGCCGCAGCGACGCCCTCGAGCGCGCACGGGCATTCCAGTGCGCCGAGCGGCGGCCTGTTCTCGGGCCTCGGCGAGCAGCCGTTCGCGACGAGCGCCGGCGGAGGGGGAGGCTGAGATGCAGAAGCGTGCGCCGACGCTGGGCAACATCCTCGTGATCATCCTGTTCGTGATCAGCTGCTTCGGGCTGCTGATGTTCCTGTGGGAGTCCTTCGGCGGCCCGCTGCCGCTGAAGCCGAAGGGCTACCGTTTCAGCGTCGCGTTTCCCCGCACGCTGGCGCTCGCGGAACAGTCGGACGTGCGGATCAGCGGCGTCGATGTCGGACACGTGATCTCGCTGCACCTCGGCAGCGACGGGCGCACGCACGCGACGATCGAAGTCGCCGGCCAGTACGCGCCGATCCGCGCGAACATGCACGCGATCGTGCGCCAGAAGACGCTTCTGGGTGAGACCTACGTGCAGCTGATCCCCGAGGGCCAGAGCGGCCCGAAGCTGGGAGACGGGGCTCAGCTCGCGGACAGCCAGGTGGAGCCGTCGGTGACGCTCGATGACATCCTGTCCGCGTTCGACCCCAAGACCAGGGCCGACTTCAAGATCTGGCAGCAGGCGCTCGCGGGCGGGATCAACGGCCGCGGCGAACAGATCAACTCAACCTTCTCCCAGCTCGAACCGTTTGTCGAAAGCGCCCGCGAGCTGGTGACGATCCTCAATTCCCAGGAAGGCGCGGTGCGCGCGCTCGTCCACAACACGGGCGTCGTGTTCAACGCGCTCGCCAGCCGCGATCACCAGCTCGAAGGGGCGATCGTCAACGGCGAACGCACGTTCCACGCGGCCGCGGAAGCCAGCCAGGCGTGGGCCGAAGCGTTCAAGGAACTGCCCGCGTTTGAGCACAACGGGACCGTGGCGCTGAAGGAAGTCGACAAATTCCAGACGCTCGCCAACCCGTACTTCGAAGAATTCCGCCCGGCCGAGCGCCAGCTCTCGTCGCTGCTGCGCGCGGCCGAGCCGTTCGCCCCTGAATTCAACAGGTTCAACACATCGCTGGGCCCGCTGACGAAGGCCGCCAAGAAGGGCCTTCCCGCCATCAAGCCGGTCCTCAACCTGACCGTTCCCGTGCTCGAAAACTTCAGGCCGGTGCTACACAACCTCGATCCGTTCCTGCAGTACACCGGCGTGTACGTGCCGGAGGTGCAGGCGTTCTTCGCGAACCTCACCGCCGCCTCGCAGCAGAGCCTGGGCAACAGCAACACGGTCGGCAAAGGTCCCAAGGAGCACTTCCTGACGGCGATGGCGGTGCTCGGCCCGGAGAGCCTCGCCGTCTACCCGAAACGGGTCGGCACCGACCGCGCGAACGCCTACCCCCAGCCCGGCGCGTACCGCTCGCTCTCCAGCGGGCTGTCGGTGTTCAGCTCGAGCGCATGCGCGAACTCCGCGCCCTCGGTCAGTGGCCCCGCCAGCGAAACGATCTCCGAAAGCATCCTCGAACTGATCACCAAGTTCAAAGTCGCCAACAAACCGGAAACCGAAAACGACGTGCCGGCTCCGGGATGCAACCAGCAGGGGCCGTTCACGTTCAACGGCCAGACGAGCCAGTTCCCACACGTGGTTTACTCAGAAAAATGAGCGGCGAGGAAGAAATCGAGCGCGACGGCCTCGAGCAGGAGCAACTCGTGGGTAAGCCGCACGAGGACGACGGCCACTTCGACTACCACTCGACAGAGCTCGACCTCGCAGGCGACTCGGAGGCGGGCAACTGGTCGATCCGCTGTCTCGACGTGCACAAGCGCCTCGGTGGCGTGCCAGTCCTGAACGGGCTGAACGTCGCCTTCCCCGACGACACGATCACCGTCGTGCTCGGACCGTCGGGGACCGGCAAGAGCGTGCTGATCAAGCACATCATCGGCTTGATGTTCCCCGACTCGGGTGACCTGATCGTGCAAGGGAAGTCTGTCCCGAACCTGACGATGCCTGACCTGCTCACGCTGCGGCGCAAAATCGGCGTGCTGTTCCAGGACGGGGCGCTGTTCGGGTCGATGTCGGTGTTCGACAACGTCGCCTTCCCGCTGCGCCAGCACACCGACCTCACCGAGGGGCAGATCGCAGAGCGCGTCTCGGAGCGCCTCGCGGATGTCGGCCTGGCGGACGCGATGCAGGATGCGCCCTCGCAGCTCTCCGGTGGCATGCGCAAGCGCGCCGGGTTCGCGCGCGCGCTGGTGATGGAGCCGGACATCGTGATCTTCGACGAGCCCGACTCCGGCCTGGACCCGGTGCGCACCGCGCTGCTGTGTGAACTGATCCAGGAGATGCACGAGATCCACAGGGGCACCTACCTCGTCGTAACCCACAACATCGCCTCCGCACGGCAGATCGGCGAGTACATCGCGCTGCTATGGCGGGGGAGGATCGTGGAGGCGGGCGACGCGGCGAGGATGTTCTCCTCGGAGAACCCGTTCGTGCGCCAGTTCCTCAGCGGGTCCGCCGAGGGCCCGCTGACGATGGACTGACCGGCGCCACTGTCCCACGCCGATCCGCGCTCGCGGAACGTGCACTTGTAGACATCTAGCTGTTGCGGGCGGACCGCCCTGAATGCGAACGTGCGTTCGCATGGTCGTCTGCATATATCTCCCCCGCTTCGAGCTGATGGTGGCCGCTGGCGCGCGTCTGGAGGTCGTCCGACGGACGCTGGCCGGTCACGCGCTGGCGGTAGCGCCGCTGGTCGGTGCCGAACGGCGGGTAGGGGAGGTCTCGGGAGCAGCGGAAGCCCGCGGTGTGACCGCGGGGATGGTTCTCGGCGAGGCGCTCGCTCGCTGTCCGGATCTGGTCCTCGTGCCGGGCGATCCGGTGCGCGTGGCGGAGGTGTGGGAGCAGTCGCTGTGTGCGCTGGAGTCGATCGGCGCGGCTGTCGAGCCAGCGCGCCCCGGGCTCGCGTACTTCGACACGGACAGGCTACGCGGGATCCACGGCACGCGAGAGCGGACGATCGCCGCGGCGCGACGCACGCTGGGGCGCCCGGCGCGCATCGGCGCCGCTCCGACGCGCTTCTGTGCCCTGGCGGCTGCTCTGGCGGTGCGCTCGCGCCGCCCGCTAGTGCTGGACGGCGGGGAGGCCAGGCGCTGGCTGGCCGGGCGCCCGGTTGGGTTGCTCGGCTTCCGCGCGCAGACGGCGGTGCTGGTCGAGCCGCTCACGCGTCTCGGCGTGCGCACGCTCGGAGAGCTGGTGAGGCTGGGGCGTCCTGCGCTGAGCGATCGCTTTGGGGTGCCCGGCGTCCTCGCCCACAGGCTGGTCTGTGGTGAGGACAGCCGCTTGCAGGCGCGATGCGTGCAGGAACGCCTGGAGGAGTCGATGGAGGTTGGCGATGCCAGCTCCGGGGAGGCGTTGAAGCGCGTGCTGGGCGTGCTCGTGGATCGGCTGCTGGCGAGATCGGAGCGCCGTGGGCGCACGCTGCGCGCGGTCACGCTCTCTGCACGCCTGGTTGCCGGTGGCGGCTGGCGCGAGCGCGTGGTCTTCCGTCAGGCGCTGTGCGATCCCGAGCGCATCTGGCTGGCGCTGTCGGTGCGTCTACAGGCGCTGCCCGCCCCGGCCGCCGCGCTGGGGCTGGCAGCCGAGCGCTTCGGACCACCTGCGAGCGAGCAGAGCACCCTGTTCGAGGAGGATCGCGCCGGGCCCGCCAGCCTCGCTCACTGCGCCGCCCGCCCCGCCGCACGCAGCGGTGCGCGTGCCGTTCGGATGCGCGAAGCGCTTGCCCAGGTGCGCGCTGTGGCGGGTCAGGACGCGGCGCTGCGGGCCGTCTGCGTGGACCCCGGCTCGCGCGTGCCCGAGCGGCGGGTGGTGCTGGCGCCCGTTCCCGAGTGACGGTCGCGGTCGCAAGGGATCTGCCGTGACGCGCACCCTGAACTCACCCCGGCCTGCGCGCGTGCGCTGGCGCGAGGACATGCCGGCGGAGGTGAACGGCGAAGCGATCGAGTCGCTGCGCGAGTCTTGGCTGGTGGAGGATCGCTGGTGGACCGCCGAGCCGCTGCGCCGCCGCTACTGGGAGCTGGTGGGCGAGCGCGGGCGCAACCTGGTCGTCTTCCACGACCTGCGCTGCGGCGGCTGGTTCGTCCAGGGCTCATAGGCGGGCAGGAGATGGCGAGCGCGACACGGGCGGACGCAACACGGGCGGGCGGGGTTCCGTACATCGAGCTGCACTGCCATTCGGCGTACTCCTTCCTGGACGGCGTCTCGCTGCCGCACGAGCTGGCGCGTCGTGCGAGCGAGCTGGGTCACACGGCGATCGCGCTGACCGATCACAACTCGGTCTCCGGTTCGATGGAGCTGGCCCAAGTCGCGGCGGACCATGGGGTGAGGGCGATCCACGGTGCGGAGATCGATGTGACCCTGGACTCCACCCGCGCGGGTGCGGGCATCGGCGCCGGTTCGGTCGGGGGGCGCGGGGAGGGCGAGATCGGCCACCTCACGCTGCTCGTGCGCGACGAGCGTGGCTGGCGCAACCTCTGCCGGATCATCACGCTCGCCCACGCCCACACGCGCGAGTCGTCCTCCCGTCGCGGATGCGTGGAGCCGTCGGTGGACGTGCAGGCGGTGATCGACCACGCCGAGGGCCTGGTCTGCCTGACGGGCTGCGCCGAGCGATCGCTGGTCGCGCGCTCGGCGATCGGCACTCGGAGCGCCCACGACGAGCACACCGCTGGGCGGCTGCTCGACGCGTTTGGCCCGGACGGCCTGTACGTGGAGCTGCAGCGCCCGTACGCTCGCCACGATCGGGCGCGTAACCGGGCGCTGGCGGCGCTCGCCCGGCGCCTGGGGGTCGGGTGCGTGGCGACCGGCAACGTCCACGCGCACGCGCGCGCTAGGGCCGAGCTGCAGGACGCGTTCGTGGCGCTCGCCAACTATGCCGCGCTCGATGCCTGCGAGCCGCTGCGGCGCGGTAACCACAGCCACGTGATGAGCACCCCCCGGGCGATGGCGAGCCGCTTTGACGATCATCCGGAGGCTGTCCGCGAGACCCTGCGGCTGGCCGAGCGGCTGACGTTCGACCTGACGAGGGATCTCGGCTACCGCTACCCGGGGGCAGAGGACGAGGACTGCTCACGCCGCCTGGCCGAGCTGTGCCGTGCGCAGCTGCAGGAGCGCTACGGATCTCCTCCCGGCCAACGATCCTCCGTTGCGCGAGCCAGCAGCGAGGAGGCGAGGACCCGCCTGGAGCAGGAGCTGCGGGTGATCGACAAGCTTGGGCTGGCGGGCTTCTTCCTGCTGCACCACGACATGCTCGAGCTGGCGCGCGAGGTCGCGTCTGGAGGTCCGCGGGCCGGACTCGGTGCGCGCGTTGCTGGCACCTGGGCGCGGGCGGGGCTCGTCCGTCTCCTCGCTGGTGTGCTACCTGACCGGGCTCTCGCACATCGACCCGATCGCCGGCAAGCTGGCGCTGGGGCGCTTCCTGCACGAGGACCTGAACGGGCTACCGGACATCGACCTGGACTTCCCGCGCGACATTCGTGAGCGGCTGATACCGCGGGTGCACGAGCGCTACGGACGCGATCGTGCGGCGCTGGTGGCCGCCTTTCCGACCTTCCGCGCGCGCGGGGCGATCCGCGAGCTGGGCAAGGTCCTCGGCCTGCCGGCCGGCGAGATCGAGCGCGTGGCCCGGGGCGCCGATCGATACGGCCCGGGCGCCGAGCACGACATCACCACCTCGCTCGGGGGCGAGCGCCCGGACGGGGACTGCTCGCCGGGCGGGGTGGACGGGAGTGGGGGGAGTCGCTCGGAGCGCTGGCGCTGGCTGGCTCGCCTGGTGGCGCAGGCCCAGGGGCTGCCGCGGCACCTGTCGCAGCACTCCGGCGGGATGGTGATCGCGACGCGCCCGCTGATCGACTGCTGCCCGGTCGTGCCGGCAGCGATGGAGGGCAGGCAGATGGTCCAGTGGGACAAGGACTCGTGTGCGGATGCGGGCTTTCTGAAGATCGATCTGCTGGGCCTGGGCATGCTTTCGGCGGTGGAGCGCTGTGTCGAGGAGATCGCGCGCGTCCACGGTCAACGCATCGACCTGTCGCGCATACCGTTCGACGATCGACGCACTTTCCGGGCGATCCGCGAGGCGGATACGGTCGGCGTCTTTCAGATCGAGAGCCGTGCGCAGATGCAGTCGCTGCTGCGCACGCGGCCGGAGAACCTCGAAGACCTGACGATCCAGGTGGCGATCGTGCGCCCCGGTCCGATCCAGGGCGGGGCGATCAACCCGTACATCGAGCGGCGCAGGCTGCTGCGCGAGAACCCGGAGTACGAGATCCCCTATGAGCATCCGGCGCTCGAGCCGGTGCTGAAGGAGACGCTCGGCACGATCATCTTCCAAGACCAGGTGATGCAGGTTGCGGAAGCGTTCTCCGGCTTCACCCCGGGCGAGGCGGAGGGGCTGCGCCGGGCGATGAGCCGCAAGCGCTCGCACGAGATGATCCAGGGACAGCGCGAGGAGTTCATCGATGGCGCGTCGCGGCACGTGGGCGCCGATCGCCGGACGGCTGAGCGCGTGTGGAAGATGGTCGAGGGCTTCGCCGGCTTCGGCTTCCCGAAGTCGCACAGTGCCGCCTTCGGCCTGCTGGCCTACCAGTCGACGTGGCTGCGGGTGCACTACGGCGCGGAGTTCCTGTGCGCGCTGTTGAACGAGCAGCCGATGGGCTTCTACGCTCCGGACAGCCTCGTGCACGAGGCTGAACATCGAAGCGCGCCCAACCGCATCGCCGTGCTGGGGCTCGACGTGAACGCCTCGGCGGTGCAATGCACGGTCGAGGACGGGGGCGTGCGCCTGGGCCTGGGCTACGTCAAGGGCATGGTGAGCGCGGAGGCGCACGCGCTGGTGGGCGAGCGCGAGCGAAACGGGCAGTTCGCCGACCTCGGCGAGCTGGCGGGACGCGCGGGCGTGCGGCGCGGGACGCTCGAACAGCTCGCCTGGTCGGGGGCCTGCGACGGCCTGATCGTCGGATCGACACAGCAGGACAGGCGCTCGGCGCTGTGGCAGCTGGGGATGGCGACGTCGGCTGAGGCGGTGGGAGTCGAGGAGGGGACCCAGCTCGCGCTGCCCCTGGAGTTGCCGCAGGCGCCGAGACTGCGTCGCCTCGGGCGTTGGCAGCGGCTGATCGCCGACTACTCCACGAGCGGGGTGACGGTCGGTGACCATGCGCTGGCGATCCTGCGCGGACGGTTGACGGCGCAGCGGCTCGCCACGAGCGCCCAGCTTCCCCATCTGCCCACGGGCAGCGAGGTGTCAGTCGCGGGACTGGTGATCGCCAGGCAGCGGCCGGGGACCGCGAAGGGGACGATGTTCCTGCTGTTCGAGGACGAGTTCGGCACGGTTAACCTGATCGTGGGCAAGGCGGTCTACGAGGCGAACCGCCATCTGGCGCGGGCGGAGCCGCTGCTGCTCGCCGGGGGCCGTCTCGAGCGCTCTCAGGGAGTCGTCAACGTGATCGTGCGCGAGCTCGCGCCGCTCGAGCGCTTCGTCTCGGGCGGCATCGAGCAAGGCGAGGGGCGCGCCGAGCCCGCCCGCGTGCATCGCCTGGCGGTCGGGCAGGAGGAATCGAGCGCGACGGGCGAGGAGGGCGTGGACGCGGTGGAGGTCGGCTCGAGCATGCGCGCCGTGGCACCGCCGATCCAGAGCTTCGCAATCGGTCGGCGTCGTTAGCGCCCGCGGCGTCGCGCCATGTTGTATCGCCTCGCGGCGTGCCAGGGGAGGGGGTCGGCGATCTGGCTACCGTGGGGTCATGGAACTGGTCGAGCTGGACGCGGTCACCGAGCCCTACTGGGACGAGCTGATCGCCGGCGAGCAGCAGCCGTTCGGGCCGGTCGGGGGAACGCTCGCGTGGCGCGATAAGGATCGCAACATCGGGGTGCGAGAAGCGGATGGCCGGCTGGTGGCGGCCGCCGGTGCGGTCCTCGCCGACGTGGATGTGGCGCCTGAGCCGAGCTTCCAGGTCGTCGGCCTGGGCGGTCTGATCGTGACGCGCGAGGCTCGCGGTCGCGGGCACATGCGCGTGCTCGTCGACGCGCTGTTGGCGATCGCGGCTGGGATGGGCCCGCAGCGCGCGATGCTGTTCTGCCGTCCCGAGCTCGTCGACTTGTACCGGCGCGTGGGGTGCCGAGAGATCGCGGACTCGGTGTGGGTGGATCAGCCCGAGGGCAGGATCGAGATGCCGATGCGCGCGATGTGGCGTGCGCTGTGCGAGGGCGTCGACTGGCCTGCGGGCCGCGTGGAGGTGCACGGGCTGCCGTTCTGAGCGACGAGCGGCGCGGCCGGCTCGCAACCGGCGCGCGGCTCGCACGAGCGCGCGAGGTCCCGGGTTCGTCGCCGGCCGGCTCGTGGCGGCCGATAACCTCGGTACATCGCGCGCTTGGGCGACACTGACCTCGATCTCTTTCCGCTGTGCCTGGGCGGCAACGTGTTCGGCTGGTCGATCGACGAGCGGCGCTCTTTCGAGCTGCTCGACGCATACGTGGCTGCGGGTGGGAACTTCATCGATACGGCGGACACGTATGGCCGCCGCGGGCCCGGCGGAGCGGGCGAGTCCGAGCGGATCATCGGCCGCTGGATCACGTCGCGAGGCAACCGCGAGCAGCTCGTGATCGCGACCAAGGTCGGCATGTCGCCTGAGCTTCCGGGGCTCTCGCCGGCGACGATCGCGAGCGCGATCGACGGATCGCTCGCCAGGCTGGGCGTCGACCATGTGGATCTGTACTACGCCCACAAGGACGATCCGGAGACGCCGCTCGAGCAGACGCTCGGCGCGTTCGAGGAGCTGATCCGGGTGGGCAAGATCCGCCATGCGGCGGCGTCCAACTACAGCGCCGAGCGTCTCGGCGAAGCGTTGAGTATCGGTGCTGGCGCGGGGATGGCCTCATACGTGGCTCTGCAGCCGCACTACAACCTCGTGGAGCGTCAGGAGTACGAGGGGGAGCTGGCGCAGGTGTGCGAGCGCGGCGGGCTCGCGTGCATCCCGTACTTCGGTCTGGCGAGAGGCTTCCTCACAGGCAAGTACCGCCGCGGCGGCGCGCAGGTCGAGAGCCCTCGCGCTGCCGGCGTGCGGGAGAGCTATCTCAACGAGCGCGGGTTCGCGGTGCTCGGCGCGCTCGACGACGTCGCGGCCGCCCATGCCAGCTCGCCGGCGACGATCGCGCTCGCGTGGCTGCTCGCCCAGCCGACGGTGCTCGCGCCGATCGCCAGCGCCACCTCGACTGACCAGCTCGCCGAGCTGACGGCGGTGGCCGAGCTCGAGCTGTCCTCGGCCGAGTTGCAGCGGCTGAGCGCGGCCGGCGACTGACTGCTCGCTCTACCGCGCCCACTCCACGCCCGCGCGCTGGCGCGGCGTCGGCAAACTGCTCAGCGATGCCTGAACGCGAGCACCTGGCCGTCGGGGTCTCGCACCGAGAGCTCGTCCTGTGAGTCGCGCTCGACTGCCGGCTCGGAGGAGCTGTCGGCGATGTTCTGCTCGAGAATGTCCAGCGCGCCGCGGTCGTTGAGCTCGAACTCGACCCGGCGCAAGCCGGGCGCGCTGTCCGGGGCGGGCGCGGCGCCGCGGCTCTGCCACGAGTTCAGCCCGACGTGGTGGTGGTAGCCGCCGGCTGCGAGGAACGCGGCGGAGGGGAGCTTGGCCCGCTCCTCGAGGCCGAGCGCGTCGCGGTAGAAAACGGCGGCGCGAGGAACATCGGCGACCTTCATGTGCACATGTCCGACACCGGTGCCGGGTGCGATCGTCGGATCGGGCTCCTGCTCGGCCTGTGCGAGCAGGTCGTCCAGGTCGAGCGCGAGCGTGCCCATCTTCACGCCGCTCCCGTCCGCGGCGTGCTCCCATTGATCGCGCGGACGGTCGACGTAGATCTCGATCCCTAGGCCGTCCGGGTCGCTCAGGTAGAGCGCCTCGGAGACACCGTGGTCGGAGGCGCCCTCGAACCGCCAGCCGGATTCGGCGATCCGCCGCACGGTTTCTGCGAGCGCCGCGCGAGTCGGGTGCAGCCAGGCGACGTGGTAAAGACCGGTGGCGCCAGGCGGGAGTGGGGAGGGCGAGGCGATCTCGCCGAGCACGAGCGACGGATACTCCGGGTCGCCGCCCAGCTGGGCATGGTGCTTGTCTCGCTCGATCAGCGACAGGCCGAGCACGCGCTCGTAGAAGTCCGCGCTGCGCGACAGATCGCCGACGTCAAGCGCGACGGAGCGGATGCGTAGGTTCGGATCGATCGCGGGCATCGCTCTATCCAGAGGGTAGTGTGGGGTCCAGCATGAACCTCCGCAAACTCGGTAGCAGCGACCTGCAGGTCTCCGAGATCAGCCTTGGCTCATGGCTGACGTACTCGGGCGGGGTCGAGCTCGAGCAGGCGAAGGCGTGTGTCGAGGCGGCGTTCGACGCGGGGATCAACTTCCTCGACACGGCCAACGTGTACGGGCGCGGCGCGGCGGAGTCGCTGCTCGGCGAGGCGCTCGCGGGTCACGAGCGCTCCTCCTACGTGCTGGCCACGAAGGTGTACTTCCCGATGTCGGATACCGACCGGGGCCTGTCGGCGGCGCAGATCCACAAGCAGATCGACGCCTCGCTGCAGCGGCTGCGGACCGACTACGTCGACCTTTACCAATGTCACCGCTACGACAGCGAGACTCCGCTGCAGGAGACGATGGAGGCGCTCAGCGAGGTCGTGCGCGCGGGCAAGGCGCGCCATATCGGCTTCAGCGAGTGGTCGCCCGAGGAGATCGAACAGTCGCTCGCGCTGCCGGGGGTCGAGCGGTGGGTGTCGAGCCAGCCCCAGTACTCGATGCTGTGGCGTGCTCCGGAGGCCGAGGTGATCCCGCTGTGCGAGCGCGAGGGCATCTCGCAGATCGTGTGGTCGCCGCTGGCTCAGGGCGTCCTCACCGGCAAGTATCTGCCTGGCGAGCCGCCGCCGACGGACTCGCGGGCGGCGAGCGAGAGCATGGGCGGCTTCATCGATCGCCTCGTCCAGCCCCGCGTGCTCGAGGCGGTGCAGCGGCTGCGCCCGATCGCCGAGCAGTCCGGTCTGACGATGGTGCAGCTGGCGCTCGCGTGGGTCCTGCGCCAGCAGAACGTGGCCTCGGCGATCGTCGGCGCCAGCCGCCCCGAGCAGGTTCATGCGAATGCCTCCGCTTCGGGTGTCGTGCTCGACGCTGACACGCTGGCCGCGATCGACGAGGCGCTCGGCAACGTCTTGGCCTGACTCGCGCCGGGCGCAGTCGGCCCGCCGGCTCAGCAGGCTCTCCTTCAACGCCCCCGGATCGGTCGGCGCCCGGCTCAGCGCGCTTGCACGACGAGCGTCTGAAACGCCCTTCCGACGGGCCCGTCGAGATCGTGCAGCACGCTTTCGGCGAGGCCGGTGCCGCCCTCGCTCAGGAGCGTCCTTGAGTCCAGCCCGATCCACTCGCCGCGCGGCGCGCGATACAGATGGATCGAGAGATCGGCGTTGATGAACAGGAAATGATCGAACGGCAGCGCGGCGCCGATGCCGTTGCCGAAGTCGGCGGTCGCGGCCAGCCGCGCGAGCGGCGTCAGCTCCTGTGCGGGCAGCAGCGGGTGGCGCAGGCGCATCCACACCCGTCCCGGTCCGAGCGCCTTCGGGTCGCTCAGCCAGCGCATCTCCATCGAGCTGGCCGCGAAGCTGACCCTGTCAGGATCGTCGAGCGCGAAGCGCACCGGTGTTCCGTGCTCCGGGCCGGGCAGCCGCTCGTCCTGCGCCGCCACGGCGCGCGGCGGCAGCTCGCTCGGCACCTGCTGGACGCGCAGCGCGCTGGCGCGGCAGATCACCTGCTGCTCGCCCGATCGGGCGTCCGCTGCGGTCAGCTCGCCGTACAGCTCCTGCACGCGTCGCCCGGGCCGCACGATACGCGTGGACAGCGTCAGCGGGGCGAGTGGGATCGGGCGCAGCAGCTCAAAGCCCAGGCGCGCGATCTGCAGCTGCGCGCCCGGCTCCATGCGCTCGAACGCCGCGGCGATCAGCGCGGCGGGCGCGCCGCCGTGCAGCGCCTGCGGGTCCCACGGCCCCGCGGCGAGCTCGGTCGGCATTACGCGCTCGCCGTCGGCGAGGAAGATGCTCGCGGCGCTCGCCATCAGTCGGCCAGCCGCGCCGCGAAGTCGGTGAGCCTGCCTGGGTCGCGCAGCGGCGGTCCGTGGCCGAACAGCGCCAACTGCGGGCGCAGCTCTGCCAGCCGGCGAACAGAGCGGCGGTTGCGCGCGGGGTCTGCGGTGAAGATCGTGGGCGGCTCGTGCAGTCCCGGGCGCCCGGTCCTGACGTTCATGTTGTTGAGCACGTCGCCCAGGATCAGCACCCGGTCTGAGGCGCGCCAGTAGGCGACGTGCCCACGCGAGTGCCCGGGCGTCTCGAGCACGGTGAAACCGGCGACCTCGTCACCCTCGACGAGCGCGCGGGCGACCGGGTGCGGCGGTCCCGTCCAGAACCGCTGCTGCAGCCAGTTCAGCCAGCCCGGTGCCTGCGAGTTGGAGATCGCCCCCGGGGTCTCCATCGCGGGGACGTCGTCCTGGCCGCACCACAGCGGGATCTGCAGCCGTTCGCAGATCGCATGGCTTGCGCCCTGGTGGTCGGGGTGGGCATGGGTGAGCGCGTGGGCGCTGACGGCGCGGCCGGCGATCTGGCGCATGATCCGCCGCTCGCCCCGGCGCGTGGCGGCATCGATCAGCACGTCACCGACGAGGTACACGTTGATCGCGTTGGCGGGGCGTCCGGACAGCATCTGGACACCGTCGGCCAGCGCCCTCACGTCGCGCTCCGCTGGCCGCGAGTCATGAGCGTGAGCCCTCCCAAGAGAAGCCGCGCACGGCGAAGTACACGCCGAACACTGCCCACAGCGCGATCACGGCGAGCGAGTCGAGGTCGTTGCCAGAGCCCGAGCCGGCGATCATCGCTCGCGAGAGCCCGTCGATCAGTGGATATAGCGGCAGCGCCTGCGCGATCGTGCGCAGGAACTCCGGTGCGCTGCTCGAGTCGAACACGAAGAACGAGACGAACACGACTGGCAGGAACACGGCGTTGACGTACGCGGCGGTCGACTCGAAGTTGGGGATCACGTGGGCGAACGCGACGCCGAGCGCAGCGAAGCACACCACCCCCGCGAGCACGAACACGACCAGCGCGCCCCAGTCGGATGGCCAGCCGATGCCGAACAACACGCGCCCGGACAGTACGATGATCGCGATCTGCAGCGCGGTGTTGGTGATCGCGTTGGCCGCCACGCCGCCGAAGTAGGAGATCGTCGGTAGTGGCGAGCCGTGGACGCGCTTGAGCACGCCGCGCTCGCGCAGGAACACGATGTTGTAGGCCAGCGCGGTAAACGTCGTGGACATCACGCTCATCCCGGCGATCGAGGGCACAAGCTTGTTCAGGTCGCTCTGATTGCCGCTGAGCACGGCGCCTGCGCCGGCGAGGAACAGCAGCGGCAGCAGGAAGTTGAAGAACGCGGCGCTCGGGTTGCGCCAGAACATGCGGCGCTCGAGGCGGTATTGGCGCCATGTCAGAGCCAGCGGGTCAGGCATCCCGCTCCCCGGACGCATCGTCATCGAAGGTGGATGCGGCGGTCAGTTCCAGGTAGACGTCCTCGAGCGTCGGGCGTGCGACCGACAGCTCCTGCAGCTGGTGCCCTTGCGCGAGCGCCTCGGCGGTCAGCGCATGCAGCAGCTCCGTCGGGTCGTCGGTCTCGCGTTCGACGAGCTCGCCGTCGGGCGCGCGATAGGCGACGCGGTAGTGAGACGCGCCCGTTCCGAGCTCGCGCGGCGGGCCGATCGCCAGCACGCGTCCGTCCTTGACGATCGCGACACGGTCGGCGAGCGCCTGCGCCTCCTCGAGGTAGTGGGTTGTCAGCAGGATCGTCTTGCCGAGCGTGCGCAGCGAGCGCACGGTCTCCCACGCCGCACGGCGGGCCTCCGGATCGAAGCCGGTGGTCGGCTCGTCGAGGAAGATCAGCTCGGGGTCGCCGACGAGCGCCAGCGCGAAGTCCAGCCGTCGCAGCTGCCCGCCTGACAGTCGACGGCTGCGCACGTCGGCCTTCTCCTGCAGGCCGGCCAGCGCCAGCACCTCCTCGACGTCGCGTGGATGCGGGTAGAAGCTCGCCCAGTGAGCGAGTGCCTCGCGCGGGGTGATGTGGCTGTAGATCCCGCCCGACTGCAGCACGATCCCGATTCGCCGGCGCAGCTCGATCGAGCGGCGCGCCGGGTCGTGTCCGAGCACCGACACCTCGCCGCTGGTGCGCGTGCGATAGCCCTCGAGGATCTCCACGGTGGTCGTCTTGCCGGCTCCGTTGGGGCCGAGCAGGCCGAACACCTCGCCGCGTCGCACTGTGATGTCGATCCCGCGCACCGCCTCGTATTCGCCGTAGCGCTTGCACAGGGCGCTCACCTCGATCGCCGGGGCCGTGTCGCTCATCCTCTGATCATCCCAACAGCGCGATCGCTGGGACGGCGTGCAGCGCTACCAGTGCACGCCCCGCGTCAGCGTCGCCATCGCGATCTGCTCGAACGACACGTGCTCCTCGGTCTCAGTGTGGCCCTTCGACGCGGCCGAGTCGGGGAACACGCGGTAGGCGAGGTGCAGCAGCCGGTCGACGGTGCTCGGCGACAGCGTGTAGGCGACCTCGCCGAACTTGCCCATCCACGTGCCCATCTCCTTCGGCCGGGCGCGCAGCGCCTCGCAGATCATGTCCGCGGCCTCCTCGGGGCTGATCGCCGGGAAGGCGTCGTACATCTTCGTCGGCGCGATCATCGGCGTGCGCACGAGCGGCATGTGGATCGTCGTGAACGTGACGCCATCGCCGATCACCTCGGAGGCGACCACGCGCGAAAACGCGTCGAGCGCGGCCTTCGAGGCTACGTAGGCGGAGAAACGCGGCGGGTTGGTCTGCACGCCGATCGAGGACACGTTGACGATGTGTCCGGAACCGCGTTCGCGCATGTGCGGCAGCAGCCCGATGATCAGCTTGACGGCGCCGAAGTAGTTGAGCTGGATCGTGCGTTCAAAGTCGTGGAAGCGGTCGTAGCTGAGCGCGATCGAGCGGCGGATCGAGCGCCCGGCGTTGTTGACGAGCATGTCGACGTTGCGGTGGTCAGCGAGCACTCGCTCGAGCAGGCGTTCGATCGACTCGATCTCGGAGATGTCGGCCGCGTACACGTATGCGGTGCCGCCGGCGGCGACGATCTCGGCGCGCACTTCCTCGAGTTTCTCGACGTTGCGAGCCACCAGCAGCGGAACGCCGCCCGCGGCGGCGACCTTCAGCGCGGTCGAGCGCCCGATGCCGGATGAGGCGCCGGTAATCATCACGTGGCGGCCGTCGAGCGCTTCTTTCAGGGTTCCGCCGCGGCGCAGGCCGGGGTCCATCTCCCGGTCCCAGTAGTCCCACAGGCGCGCAACGTAGTCGTGCAGCGGCGGTGGCTGCTCCAGCGGCGAGCCGGCCAGCGCGCGGGCTGCTTCGCGCGAGTCGAAGCGCGGAACGAGCTCCATGTGCGCGAGTACCTCCTCGGGGATGCCGAGCTCGCGCAGCGCGAGCTGGCGCGCCTGGCGCCACGGGGGTAGCGCCATCGCGAGCCTCAGTGGCCATTTCGGCAGCGGATCGATCAGGCGTTTGTCGACGCTGACGGCGAAGCGCGGGGCGTGTGCGACGGCTGCCAGTTCGTTGATCAGCTGATCGACGCGCTGTGGGCGCGGGTCGGTCAGATGGAAGGCGCGGCCGTCGAGCTCGGGCTCGTGCGCGATGTGCTCGAGCGCGCCGGCGACCCAGTCGACGGGGACGATGTTCGTCTGGCCGAGGTCGATTCCGACGAGCGGCACCCACTCCGGCAGCAGGCCGCGCAGCCGCTGGATCGCCTTGAAGAAGTAGTACGGGCCGTCGATCTTGTCCATCTCACCGGTCTGCGAGTCGCCGACGACGATCCCCGGCCGGTACACCCGCCAGGGCACGTACGGCTGTTCGCGCACGATTCGCTCGGACTCGAACTTGGTGCGGTGGTAGGGCGAGGGCAGCCGCTGGCGCTCGTCGAACATCTCCTCGTCGAAGACGCCCTTGTAGGTGCCTGCGACGGCGATCGAGGAGACGTGGTGCAGGTGCTTGGCGTCGACGGCTCGCGCGAGTTCGACCGCGTGGGTCGTGCCCCCGACGTTGACCGCCGTGTTGCGCTCGGCCGGGGCGGTGAAGTCGTACACGGCCGCGAGGTGGAAGAAGTGCTCGATCTTGCCGCGCAGCTCCTCCACCTGCTCCTTCTCGACCCCCAGCAGTGGACGGCGCAGGTCTCCGATCACCGGCTTGACGCGCTCTGCCGCGGAGGCGCCCGCGGTCATGCTCCAGCGCTCGACTAGGTCATCAAGGCGGCCTGTAGAGCTGTCGCGCACCAGCACGTACACGTCGCCCTGGCGGTTTGCCAGTAGCTGCTCCACCAGCCGGCGACCGATGAAGCCCGTGGCTCCTGTCACGAAGTAGGCCATCGCTCAGCGAGCATATCGGCAGGCGCGCCTTTTGCGAGCGCTACACCCCCGCCCCGGCGCCGCCGCGTCCCTCGCCGGCGGCGAATCGCGCGGCGCCGAGCGCCCCATCTTGGAACACCTCGGGTCCGGCCTTGGCCTCGAGCGCGAGTGCGTCGGCGAGTGGCATGCCGAAGCCCTCGATCGCTGCGCGGCGGTCCGCGAGCATCGTCTGTTGGGGAAAGCGCGCCAGGCCCTCGGCGAGCGCGAGCGCGCGGTCGAGATGTGCCCCGGGTGCTACCACCTCCGTCAGCAGCCCGATCGCCAGGGCCTCTCCAGAGTCGATCATGCGCCCGGTGAGGATCAGGTCGAGGGCGCGTCCGAGCCCGACGATGCGCGGCAGGCGCTGCGTGCCGCCGTCGATCAGCGGCACCCCCCAGCGACGCTCGGGGTAGCCAAACGTCGAGCCCTCGGTGGCGATCCGCAGGTCGCACCACAGTGCGATCTCCAGGCCGCCGGCGAGGCAGAAGCCGGAAATCGCGGCGATCGTTGGCTTTGACGCGGTCAGGCGGGTGAAGCCCATCGGCCCCTCATCGCTCATCAGCCGCCCGGCCATCGTGTCGGTCGCCTTCAGGTCGGCGCCGGCGCAGAAGGAGACACCGCCGGCGCCGCTCAGCACAAGCACGCGTGCGTCGTCGTCGGCCTCGAACTGCAGGTATGCCTCGTGCAGGGCCGCCGCGGTCGTGCCGTCGACCGCGTTGCGGCGGTGCTGGCGGTCGATCGTGATCAGCGCTGCGGCACCGACGCGCTCATATCCGACCGCCTGCGGCGTTCCCGCGCCGTCGCTGGCGCCGCCTGCGTCGTGCCCGCTGGTCTCGGGCTCGCTCATCGGCGGCGGGCTACCAGCCGCCGCGCCACTGGGCGTCGCCCATGACCGCCTTGTGCGCGGCTTTGCGCGCTTCCTTGCGCTTCTCCAGATGGCGCTGGAGCATGCTCATCACGAACACGAACACCGGGAAGAACACGATCACGATGAAGCCCGCGTTGGTGATGACCTTGTCGTTGGTTGCACCGTAGAAGCCGCGGCCGTCGTTTTCGGTGGCGGCGGCGACGGGCGCGAGCACGAGCGACGCGAGCAGGGCGAGCATGAACAGCTTTGCGAACAGCCGGTGGCGCATCGGTCGCGAATGCTATCGGAGGGCGCCCGCGAACAGGTCCCTACCATCAGCTGCCGATGGCGCTGCTGATCGCATCCGACCTGCACAAGGACATCGCCGGGCAGCCGCTGCTGCACGGCGTGTCGCTGAAACTCGAGCGCCGCGAACGGCTGACCGTCGCGGGGCGCAACGGCGCGGGCAAGACGACGCTGCTGCGGATGCTGGCCGGCGAGACGTCGATCGACCGCGGCGAGCTGAGCATCGGGAAGGGCGTGCGGATCGCGCTGCACGACCAGCGCCCACCTCGGGAGCGGGAGATGGCGCTACGCGACTACCTGCTGTCGGGCTGCGCCGAGGAGCTGCAGATCGAGGCGCAGCTGGCCGAGCTGGAGGCGAGCATGGCCGCCGGCGCGAGCGACGAGGCGACATTCGCCCGCTACGCACGCGCGCAGGCGCGCCTGGAGGCGCGCGGCGGCTACCTGTGGCGCAACCGTGCGACCGCGATGGCGCACGGCCTGGGCTTTCGCGAGTCGGACCTCGATCGACCGCTGGATACGTTCTCCGGCGGGCAGCTGACGCGCGCATCGCTGGCGCGCGCGCTGGCCACCGGGGCGGACGTGCTGCTGCTGGACGAGCCCACCAACCATCTGGACATCGAGTCGCTGGAGTGGCTCGAGCAGACGCTCGTGGACCTCGATGCGGCGGTCGTGCTGGTCGCGCACGACCGATGGTTCCTGGAGGCCGTCGGCACGGCCGTGCTCGAGCTGCACGGCAGCATGCCGGCCCGCTCGCGCTTCTTCGCCGGTACGTGGCACCGATGGCGCCGCGAGCAGGCCGCGCGCGAGATCGCGCTGGGCAAGGCGATCGACTCCCAGCAGGCCGAGATCGAGCGCATGGAGCGCTTCATCGAGCGCTTTCGCTACAAGGCCACGAAGGCCAAACAAGCGCAGTCGCGCGTCAAGAAGCTCGCCAAGATCGAGCGCATCGAGCGAGATCCGGCGGACGGCAAGGGGCTGGAGTTCTCGTTCTCGGCGCCCGAGCGCACGGGACGGGTGATCTTCGAGCTGCTCGACGGCCGGATCGACGTGGGCGGCGACGCGGCGGAGGGCCGGGACCCGATCGTCCTGCTCGAAGACGTCGAGCTGTGGCTGGAACGCGGCGAGCACGTCTCGCTGGTGGGCCCGAACGGCACCGGCAAGACGACGCTGATCGAGGCGCTCGCCGGGCGCCGGGCGCTGGGTGCGGGCAAGTTGAGCACCGGCCACAACGTGAAGGTCGGCTACCTCTCACAGCACGCCGACGAGCTCGGCGCGGGAGGGCTCGCCGAGCAGAGCGTGCTGGACGCAGCCCAGCGCGCGACCGGGCTGACCCCTGGCAAGGCCCGCGCGCTGCTCGGGCGCTTTCTGTTTTCCGGCGAGGACGCAGAAAAACCGCTGAACGGCCTGTCCGGCGGTGAGCGGCGGCGTCTGTCGCTGGCGGTTCTCGTCCATTCCGGCGCGAACGTGCTGATCTTGGACGAGCCCACCAATCATCTGGACATCGAGAGTCGCGAGGCGCTGGAGGATGCGCTGCGCGCGTTCACGGGGGCGATCCTGCTCGTGTCTCACGACCGCGCGCTGCTGGATGCGGTCGGCGTGCGCACGATCGCCGTCGAGCAGCGGTCGCTGCGCAGCTACATAGGCGGCTGGCCCGAGTACGTGCGCGTACGCGACGAGCAACGGGCCGCAGCCGGCGGCAGGCCGGGCAGGGTGCTGGCTGAGCGTGGTGGGCCGGCAGGCGGCTCCTCTGCCGGCCCGGACGGCGCGGCAAACGGGTCCGGCGCGCGTCGCGCGAACGGCGCCGGTATGCCGACGAGCGCGAAGCTCGGGTCGCCCCCGGCGAAGAAAGGCAAGCCGAAAGCCAAGCCCAAGGGGCCGTCGAAGAACCGGCTGAGCGAGCAGCAGAAGGCTGAGCGCGCGGTCGAGCAGGCGGAGGCGGCCCTACGCGAGTTGGAAGCTGAGCTGACCGACCCGGCGGCGTGGGCGACGCGCTACGAGTCGGCGAAGTCCGAGGCGCGCCACACGGCGGCGACACGCGCGGTCGAGCGGGCGTACGCGCGCCTGGAGACGCTGATCGACTGACCTACACTTCCGTCGATGGATTCCCTGAAGACCGCGCGCAACGTTGCGATCGTGCTGGCGATCGCGGCAGGCGTGTACTTCCTGCCGGGCGGCGGACGCGCGGCCAGCACGTTCGAAGCCGCGCTGTGGGTGGCGTTCGGGCTGGGCATCGGCTATCTCGGCCTGCGCATGTACCGCGAATACCGCGTCGCGCTGCATGGTCTCGGCGACCGTTATCGCGGGATGCTGTACGGCGCGGTGGCGTTGGGCGTGTTCGCGTACATGGCGCGCGCCCGGATGTGGCAGACGAGCTTCGGCGAGCTCGCGTGGTTCGTGCTGATCGGCCTGATCATCTACGCAGCGATGGAGGTATACCGCCAGTCGCGCGCGTACTGAGGGGAGCGAGGGGAGTCAGCGCGGCGCCTATCCTCGGAGCAGCGATGGCGGCGACGGACGAGTTGACAGGCGGCAGCGAGAAGGACGAGGCGGGCGTGAGCCTCGCGCGGCAGCGGCGCGCGCTGCCCGACCAGCCCGGTGTGTACCTGTTCAGGGATGCGCGCGGGCGCGTGATCTATGTGGGCAAGGCCAAGTCGGTGCGTAAGCGTGTGGCGTCGCACTTCGCCAAGGCCCAGGGGGGTGGGCGGGGATTCGGTTCATCCGGCCATGCGGAGATGCTGGCGAGCGTCGAGCAGATTGAGTGCGTGGTGGTGGCCTCGGAGGCGGACGCGCTGCTGGCGGAGCAGAGTTTCATCAAGCAGTACCGCCCGCGCTTCAACATCCGCCTGCGCGACGACAAGTCCTATCCGTTCATCGCGATCTCGCTCGACGAGGACTACCCGCGCGTGTACTTCACGCGCGAGCGCCACCGCGCGGGCCGTGCGTACTTCGGCCCGTACTCGAACGCCAAGCGGGTGCGTTCGACGCTCGAGGTGCTGACCAAGGTGTTCATGTTCCGCTCGTGCACGGGGGCGGAACCGGGGCGGCGTAGCGGCAGCCCATGCCTTGACTACTTCATCAAGCGCTGCGGAGCCCCGTGCGTCGGCTACGTATCGGCGGAGGAGTATCGCGAGAGCATCGACGGCGTGATCGACTTCCTCAACGGCCGCTTCTCGACGATCGAGCGCGACCTCGAGCAGCGGATGCGTGCGGCGGCGGCGGCCGAGGAGTTCGAGCAGGCGACGCTCGAGCGCAACCGGATGCAGGCGGTCCGCTCGCTGCTGGAGCGACGGCGCGTGACCGGCGCGTCGGTCGGGACGTTCGACGCGATCGCGGTCGCGGTCGACGGGCGTGACGCCAACGCGCAGGTCTTCCAGGTCCGCGATGGCGTGCTGTCGGACCGCCAGTCGTTCTATCTCGCGAACGAGGCCGAGCGCGAGCTAGCGGAGGTGGGGGAGGAGTTCATGCTGCAGTACTACGGCGGGTACACGTCGATCCCGGCGCTGCTCGTGCTCCAGCGCGGGCTCGAGCGCGGCCAGGCGCTGGCTGACGCGCTGTGCAGCCGCCGCGGCGGCCCGGTGGAGATGCGGGCGGCTGAGCGTGGCGAGAAGCGGCGGATCCTCGAGCTGGCCGAACGCAACGCGCTGTTGGCGCTCGACCAGGAGCGCCTGCGAACAGAGCGCCGCCGCCAGGGTCGGGTGGAGGCGCTCGACGGTTTGCAGCAGGCGCTCGGGCTGGACGTGCCGCCGATCCGCATCGAGTGCTTTGACATCTCAAACCTCGGTGGCACGCACACGGTGGCCTCGATGGTCGTGTTCGAGGGAGGGGCGCCGAAGAAGTCCGACTACCGGCGCTTCAAGATCCGCTCGCTGGCCGAGGGGGAGTCCGACGACTTCGCAGCGATGGCCGAGGTGCTGGGGCGGCGCTTTGCCCAGTGGGAGACCCAGAGCGACATCTCACCGCACGATCCGGCGTATGACCCGAGCTTCGCGTCGCTGCCGAACCTGGTCGTGATCGACGGCGGCAAGGGGCAGCTCGCCGCCGGCCTGGGGCCGCTCGCCGGCTTCCGCGACCGTGGCGTTGCGGTCGTGTCGCTGGCCAAGCGCGTCGAGGAGATCTTCCTGCCCGGGCGCCGCGCCCCGCTGGTGCTCGCGCACTCGACACCGGAGCTGCAGCTGCTGCAACGCGTGCGCGACGAGGCGCATCGCTTCGCGATCACCCACCACCGAGCGCGCCGCGACAAGGCGATGACGAGCTCGCTGCTCGATGACTTGCCCGGCATCGGCCCGTCGCGCAAGCGCGCGCTGCTGACCCATTTCGGCTCGCCGGACGCGGTGGCCGCGGCATCGAACGAGGATCTTCAGGCGGTCCCAGGCCTGCCGGCGAAGGTCGGGCGGGAGATTCACGCCTATCTCCACCGCGCGGGCTGAGCCGACTCAGGGCGGGTAGGAAAACTTCCCTGCAAATTGACACGGTTGTCCGCTTCAGGCGGCACAATGGGATGACGATGGCCGTGATCAGGACCCTGCGTCCGCTGCGAGCCGCCGGCGGGAAGTCCGGCAAGCCGGTGATCGAGTCGCGCCTGGAGGACTTCGTGGTGATCACAGGCTTCTCCGGGGCGGGGAAGTCGACGGCGATGAACGTGTTCGAGGACGCGGGCTATTTCTGCGTGGACAACCTGCCGCCGGAGATGATCCGCTCGCTGGTGGAGTTGTTCGTGCACAAGGGGTCGAAGGTCGAGCGGGCGGCGGTCGTCTCAGACGTGCGCGGGGGGGTGTACTTCGAGGCGCTGCGGGCGGTGGTGGACGACCTGGACGCGCTTGGTCTGAGTCATCAGGTGCTGTTCCTGGAGGCGGCGGAGCAGACGTTGGTGACGCGCTACAAGGAGACGCGGCGACGCCACCCGTTGGCGCCGGAGGGCAGCATCGCGGCGGGCGTAGCTTCCGAGCGCGCGCTGCTCGAGCCGCTGCGCGGGCGTGCGGACCTGGTGATCGACACGACGGGGATGTCCGCGGCGATGCTGCGCGAGAAGATCGCCGAAGAGTTCCTCCCGCGCGAGACGGTTGGGCGGCTGTCGGTGACGTTCATGAGTTTCGGCTTCAAGCACGGGCCGCCGCGCGAGGAGGACCTGGCGTTCGACGTGCGCTTCTTGGCGAACCCGCACTACGAGCCGGAACTGCGCGAGCTGACCGGGCTGGACGAGGACGTGGTCGACTACATCGCGAACGACGGGCGCTTGCAGGAGTTGTACGTCAGGCTGCACGCGCTGCTCGACTTCCTGCTCCCACAGTACGTCGCGGAGGGCAAGGCCCACATGGTGATCGCGATCGGCTGCACCGGAGGCCGCCACCGCTCGGTGGCGATCGCGGAGCATCTGGCGGCGCGCTACCGCGACCACGACGACCTCGACGTAGCGGTAGCCCACCGCGACATCGGCAAGTCGCCCGGCGGGTCCTGACGGGCCATCACAGCGATGGATCGCCTCACGTCGACCGAGCGGTTTTCGCTGTCGTTGTTCGCGGCGGTGTTCGGCCTGGGACTCGGGGCGATCCTTCACGCGGGGGCGCTGGCGACCGTCGGCCTGGTTGCTGCGATCGGTGTGCTGTGCGGGATCGGTCTGGCGGCGACCGCGCGCTCGCGCCGCTGACGACACACGCTGTCCTACGACGCACGCTGTATAACCATGGCTATACAGCATCCGCAAAAGGACACTCACCCAACGCCTCGCAACGAGGCCACAAGGCAACAAAGCCGACAACGCGCGCGCTGATAGCCTCCCCGGCACACGCCGGGCGATGGAGTGCACAGCTCCGGAGGCCCGGCATCGTTCATTTCGCTTCAGGAGGCAATGAATGCCGGTACGTGTGGGGATAAATGGATTTGGTCGGATCGGGCGCAACGTGTTTCGCGCGGCGATGGCCCGCGGCGAGGAGCTGGCACAGGAGATCGAGTGGGTTGCGGTCAACGACCTGACGGATTCGCGCACGCTGGCGCACCTGCTGAAGTACGACTCGGTCCTTGGCCCTTATCCGGGCACGGTGCGCGTGAGCGACGAGGGATCGAGCGCGGGCGGCGGCGCGATCGAGGTTGACGGCCGCGAGCTGAAGGTGCTGGCGGAGCGCGACCCGGCGGCGCTGCCGTGGGGCGAGCTCGGGGTGGACGTGGTGATTGAGTCGACGGGTCTGTTCACCGACCGCGCGAGCGCGGCGAAGCACTTGTCGAGCGGCGCGAAGAAGGTGGTGATCTCGGCTCCGGCGACTGACCCTGACGCGACGGTGGTGCTGGGCGTGAACTTCGATGAGGCGTACGACCGTGAGCGCCATGACGTGATCTCGAACGCGTCGTGCACGACGAACTGCTTGGCGCCGGTGGCGAAGGTGGTCAACGACACGGTGGGGATCAAGCACGGGTTGATGACGACGATCCATGCGTACACGGCTGACCAGCGGCTGCAGGACATGCCGCACAAGGATCTGCGCCGTGCGCGGGCGGCGGCGATCAACCTGATCCCGGCGTCGACGGGCGCGGCGAAGGCGATCGGCGTGGTGATCCCGGCGCTGCAGGGAAAGCTGAACGGCTTCGCGGTGCGCGCGCCGGTGCCGACGGGCTCGGTCGTGGACCTGACGGTCGAGTGCACCCGTGAGACGAGCGTCGAGGAGGTCAACGGGGCGCTGAAAGCGGCTGCGGAGAGCGGGCCGCTGGCTGGGCTGATGGCTTACACGGAGGACCCGATCGTCTCGACGGACATCGTCTCCTCGCCGTTCTCGTCGATCGTGGACTCGTTGCTGACGGCGGTGATCGATGGCACGATGCTGAAGGTGGTCGCGTGGTACGACAACGAGTGGGGCTACTCGAACCGCGTGGTCGACCTGGTGCAGAGGGTTTTGTGAGTACGGATGGGCTGGCGGGCGGAGCCCGCGAGGCGGTTATCGTGATGGAGCGCGAGCAGAAGGCGGTGTGTGGATGAGGACGCTGGAGCAGCTGGAGGTGGAGGGGCGGCGGGTGCTGGTACGGGTGGACTTCAACGTCCCGCTGGCGAAGGACGCGGATGGGCACCCGGTGGTGGCGGACGACACGCGGATCGTGGCGGCGCTGGAGACGATCGAGGAGCTGCGCGGTCGGGGCGCGAGGCTGGTGTTGGTATCGCACTTGGGCCGGCCGGAGGCGCGGCGCGAGCAGGACCTGTCGCTGGAGCCGGTGGTGGCGCGCTTGCGCGAGCTGACGGATGCGAAGGTGATGCTGGCGCCGGCGGTGGTGGGCGATCAGGTGAGGGCGCTGACGGAAGAGCTCGGCGAGGGCGAGCTGTTGGTGCTTGAGAACGTGCGCTTCGAGCCGGGCGAGACGACGAATGATCCGGCGCTGGCGCGCGCGCTGGCGGAGCTGGCGGATGTGTATGTGGACGATGCGTTCGGCGCGGCGCATCGGGCGCACGCGAGTACCGAGGGGGTGGCGCATCTGCTGCCGAGCGCGGCGGGCCGGCTGTTGGAGAGCGAGGTGCGGACGCTGGCGGAGATCCTGGAGAGCCCGGCACGGCCGCTGGTGGCGGTGATCGGCGGCGCGAAGGTGGCGGACAAGATCGCGGTGATCGACCGCTTCCTGGATCTGGCGAACGTGGTGATCATCGGCGGCGCGATGTGCTTCCCGTTCCTGTGCGCGCAGGGCCACGCGGTGGGCGACTCGCTGTGCGATGAAGAGGACACCGAGCATGCGCGCCGCGCGTTGGCGAAGGCGACGCACCCGGGTCGCGCGAGCGTGGAGCTGCCGAGCGACCTGGTGATCGGCGACCGGTTTGCGGCAGACGCGGAGCATTGCGTGCTGGACGGCGTGGAGGTGCCATCGGGGTGGATGGGCCTGGACATCGGCCCAGCGAGCGCGGAGCGTTACGCGTCGGTGATTGCGGCGGCCGGCTCGGTCTTCTGGAACGGCCCGATGGGGGCGTTCGAGCTGGCGCCGTTCGCGGCGGGGACGCGTCGGGTGGCGCAGGCGGTTGCGAGGGCGAGCGGCGTGACGGTGGTCGGCGGCGGCGACTCGGCGGCGGCGCTGGCGCAGTTCGGGTTGGAGGGGGCGGTCGATCATCTGTCGACGGGCGGCGGGGCGACGCTGGAGCTGGTCGAGGGGCGGGTGCTCCCGGGGGTCCAGGCGCTCGAGGGCGCGGGCGTGGTCTCGTGACGGAGGCGGAGTCCCGGCCACGCCGCACGCCGCTGATCGCGGGCAACTGGAAGATGTACAAGACGGAGCAGCAGGCGGAGGACTACATCCAGGCGCTGCTCCCGCGCGTGTCGGCGGTGGACGGCGTAGACGTGGCGATCTGCGTTCCGTTCACGGACCTGCGCGCGATGGTTGACAGCGCGCGCGGATCGCGTGTGGAGGTGTACGCGCAGAACATGCACCACGAGCCGGAGGGGGCGTTCACGGGCGAGGTGAGCGCGCCGATGCTGTCGGAGCTGGATGTGCATGGCGTGGTGCTGGGACATTCCGAGCGCAGGGAGCTGTTTGGCGAGACGGACAGGGCGCTGGCGCTGAAGGTGCCGGCGGCGCTGGAGGCTGGCCTGACGCCGATCTTGTGCGTGGGCGAGTCCGAGCAGGAGCGCGACAACGACGACACGGACCGCAAGCTGCGCCAGCAGATCAGGGACGACCTGATGGGCGTCCCGAACGAGCGGCTGGCGGAGGTGGTGGTCGCGTATGAGCCGATCTGGGCGATCGGCACCGGCCGGGTGGCGAGCGCTGAGCAGGCGCAGGAGGCGATCGCGTTCATCAGGGCGCTGGTAGGCGATCGTGACGCTCAGGCGGCGAAGGGCGTGAGGATTCTGTACGGCGGCTCGGTGAAGCCGGAGAACGCGGCGGAACTGCTGGCGCTGGCGGACGTGGACGGTGCGCTGGTGGGTGGCGCGTCGCTAGAGGCGAAGTCGTTCGCGGAGATCGTGGCGGCGGCGAGCAGGTCGGCGCCGCCCGCGCGATGAGGATGGCGGCGGGTCCCGGGACGCTCCCGGTCCCGTGTGCGTGCCTAATTGTGCTGGACGGATGGGGCCTGGCGGAGCCGGGGCCAGGCAACGCGGTGTCGCTGGCACGCACGCCGGTGTTCGACGAGTTGTGGGCTGGCTACCCGCACACGACGCTGACGGCGTGGGGGCGGGCGGTTGGCCTGCCGGAAGGCCAGATGGGCAACAGCGAGGTAGGGCACTTGAACCTGGGCGCGGGTGCGGTGATTCGCCAGGATCTGGTGCGGATCGACGATGCGCTGGCGGACGGCCAGCTGGTGGAGAACGAGATGCTGCGGGCGGCGTTCGCGGGCGCGGAGCGGGTGCACCTGCTGGGGCTGGTGTCGGACGGCGGCGTGCACTCCTCGTTGGCGCATGTGCACGCGCTGATCGCGTTGGGGCATGCGCTGGCGGTGAAGGACCTGGTGGTGCACGCGTTCACGGACGGGCGCGACACGCTGCCGCATGCGGGGGCGGGATACGTGGCGGAGCTCGACCGCACGCCGGGCGCGCGCGTGGGCTCGGTGATCGGCCGCTACTGGGCGATGGACCGCGACCGGCGCTGGGATCGGACGCAGCGAGCGTACGACATGCTGGTGCATGGCTCGGCGGCGCATCATGCGGACAGCGGCGAGCAGGCGGTGCAGGACGCGTATCGCCGGGGCGAGACGGACGAGTTCATCGAGCCGACGCTGGTCGGCGGGGAGGCGAGGATCCGCCCGGGGGACAGCGTGATCGCGTTCAACTTCCGGCCGGACCGGATGCGCCAGCTGACGCGCGCGCTGTGCGAGCCGGGTTTCGGAGAGCCCCCCGATCAGCCGGACGGAGTGGGCTTGCAGCCGCAGGAGGATCTCCCAGGCTGGAGCGGGCGCGGCGGGGCGCCGCCGGTGTCGCGGTACACGACGCTGACGCGCTACGAGGAGGGCTGGCCGTACCCGGTGGTGTTCTCGCCGGAGCGCCCGGAGACGACGCTGTCGGTCGTTCTGGCGCAGGCGGGGGCCTCGCAGCTTCACGTGGCGGAGACGGAGAAGTATCCGCACGTGACGTACTTCTTCAACGGCGGCGAGGAGGCTCCGCTGCAGGGAGAGCGCCGCGAGCTGGTTGCCTCGCCGCGCGATGTGCCGACGTATGACCACAAGCCGCAGATGAGTGCACGCGAGGCGGCGGCGGCGTTCACGGGTGCGTGGCGCGAGGACGGGCCGCGCTTCGGGATCATCAACTTCGCGAATGCGGACATGGTCGGGCACACGGGCGTGATCGAGGCGGCGGTGGCGGCGATCGAGACGGTCGACGAGTGCCTGGGCGAGGTGGTACAGGCGGTCGAGGAGGCGGGCGGCGTGTGCGTGGTGACGGCCGATCACGGAAACGCGGACCACATGCTCGAGCCTGACGGCAGCCCGAACACGGCCCATTCGCTGAACCCGGTGCCGCTGATCGTGACGAGCCCGGGGGTGCGTTTGCGCGAGCGCGACGGCATCCTGGCGGACGTGGCGCCGACGATGCTGGAGCTGCTGGGAATCGAGCAGCCGCTGCAGATGACGGGGCGCTCGTTGATCGAGGGTCGCTAGATTCTTGAGCGGGGCGGCCTGCCGGCCGCCGGGGATGTTGGCGCTTTTGGAGAAACGGAGGCAGGGTGGGCTCAGACGAGCAGACGGCAGGGTCGAGGCGACGCTCACGTGGCTTGCTGGCGGTGTTCTTCGTCGCCTCTGGCGTGAACCACTTCGTGCAGCGGCGCTTCTACGAGATGATCGTCCCGCCGAGCCTGCAGGATCGCGCGAAGAGCCTCGTGGACGTGAGCGGCGTGGCGGAGATCGCGGGTGGGGTGGGGGTGCTGCTGCCGCGCACGCGGCGGCTGTCGGGCTTGGCGTTGATCGCGCTGCTGGCGGCGGTGTTCCCGGCGAACGTGTACATGGCGAGCGCGCCGGAGCGCTTCCACAAGATCCCCCGCTGGGCACTGTACGCGCGGCTGCCACTGCAGCCGTTGATGATGTTGTGGGCGTGGAAGGCGACGCGGCGATGAAAACGGTGTCCCAGCGGCGCGCGTGGGCGCTGCTATGTTCGAGTGAGTAACAGCGCAGGACTGGACCGCAATGTCAACCGTGACCGCCGTCAAGATCGCCCCCTCCGAGCAGGAGAACCTGACACTGGGGGAGCTGCGCGCCTGGCGGGGGTTGCTGCGAGCGCACGCTTGTCTGGCCAAGCGGCTGGACGCGGAGCTGGAGCAGGCGCACGGGTTGCCGATGACCTCGTATGAGGTGCTGCACCATCTGGAGGAGTCGAGCGGCGGGCGGATGCGGATGTGCGACCTGGCCGAGCAGGCGCGGCTGTCGCGCAGCGGGCTGACACGGCTGGTCGATCGCTTGGAGCGCGACGGGCTGCTCGAGCGATGCTCGTGTACGCACGACGCGCGCGGCTCGTATGCGTGCCTGACGGACGGCGGGCGTGAGCGGCTGCAGGAAGCCCGCGGGACGCATCTGGCGGTGATCAGGGAGCAGTTCTTCTCGCACTTCTCCGAGCTCGAGCTGAGCACCCTGGCGGACATGTGGGAACGGATCGCCCCTTGCAGCGTGGCGCCTGAGCTCTAGTCGCCGGGTCTGAGCTCTAGTCGCCGGGCGGATCGTCCTGGTCGCTCGCGCGCCGACCGCGCAGGTGGCGGCGGCGCATGACGAGCCCGCCGATGATCGCCAGTAGGAACGCGGCGAGCCCGTACAGGCCGAAGGCTTCGATCGCGTTGCCGGCGGAGCTGCCGAGGAAGTAGGCGATCAGCCCGATTGCGCACGCCCAGGTGATCCCGCCGAGCGCGTTCCATAGCACGAACGAGTGCCAGGGCATGCGGGTGGCTCCGGCGAGCCAGGACGCCCAGACGCGCAGGCCGAGCACGAAACGCCCGAAGAACACGGCCTTCGGTCCGTGGACCTCGAAGAACGGCTCGCCGACGCGCAGCACCTCGTGGCGCTGGCGGTGGAAGGCGCCGGGTCGCTCGAGCAGCCAGCGCCCGCCCTTGCGCCCGATCAGGTAGCCGATGTTGTCGCCGACGATCGCGGCCGCGGCTGCGATCGCGATCACGAGCTCGATCTGGAGCTTGCCCTGGCTGGCGAGCACGGACGAGGCGATCAGCGCGGTCTCGCCGGGGATTGGGATGCCGCCGGACTCGCCCATCACGAGCAGGAACAGCAGTGGGTAGCCGAAATCCTGGACGAGGTGGTCGACGTTGAGGATCGCGGCGAGCATGGGCGGACCCGGGCGGGGGCCGGTTCCGGATCACCTATTGGGTGTTTTCGGAGACGAGCTGCTTGAGCGCCGAGGATGCCTGCTGGACGTCGGAGTAGACGACGTTGCGCAGCACGACTTTGGTCTGCGACGGGGCGGTGAGGAGGATCACGGCGACGATCACGAGCGCGAGCGCGAGCAGGCCGAGCACGGCGCCGAGCAGGCGCCTGGAGCGGCGTTGTGCGGCGGTGGGGTGGGCGCCCGTCTGGTGTGCGGCGGGTGCGGGCGCTCTGGCGGGTCCGGGCCGTGGTCGCCGCGCGGCGACGGTCCCGGATGGTGCGTTCGAGCGTCCGGCGCTGGGCATCACGGTGGTGGCGCGGGTGGGCTGTGCGCTGCGCCCGCTGCGCGAGCGATCGGCGGGCGAGACCCCGCGCGCGCCGTCGCTCAGCCCGTGGCGCATCTCCAGTGCTGTGCTGTAGCGGTCGCGCGGGTCGAGCGCGAGCGCGACGGCGACTGCGTCGGCCAGCTCTGCTCCGACGGCGCCGACGATCGTGTCGAGCGTCGGCGGCTCCTCCTGCTGCTGCTTGAGCGCCAGCTCGGTCAGCGAGGAGGCGTCGTAGGGCAGGCGCCCGGAGATCAGCTGGTAGGTGACGACCCCGAGCGCGTACAGGTCGGCGCTCGGCCCGGCCTCCTCGCCGCGGGCCTGCTCGGGCGCGAGGTAGGCGGCTGTGCCGAGCACGGAGCCGACCTGCGTGATGCTCGACTGCTCGGTTGCCTTGGCGATCCCGAAGTCGGCGAGCTTGACCTCGCCTTCGCGCGCGCGCAGCAGGTTGCCGGGCTTGACGTCGCGATGGACGACGCCGTGGCGGTGCGCGTAGTGCAGCCCCTCGCAGGCCTGTTCGATGATCGACAGCGCCTCGGCGACCTCGACCCAGCCGTCGTCGCGCAGGATCTCGGCGCAGGATGAGCCCTCGATGTACTCCATCACGATGAAGTAGTGCCCGGCGGCCTCGTCGCGGCCGGAGTCGAACACCTGCACGACGTTCGGGTGCACGAGGCGGGCGGCGGCTTGTGCCTCGCGCTGGAAGCGCGACACGAACGCCGGGTCCTCGGCGAGGTGCTCGGCGAGCAGCTTGACTGCGACCTGGCGCTCGAGGCGCAGATCGAGCGCGAGATGCACGGTCGACATCCCGCCGAAGCCGAGGCGGCTATCGAGCCGATAGCGCCCTGCGATCTCGATGCGGGGCGATCCCCGATCGGTCATTTCCCGCCTTCCTGCACGCCTCCGGCTCCGGCTCCATCGGCCCCGGCTCCGCCGGTGCCTTCACCGACGCCTGTGCCGCCGCCGGCGGGCGGGGCTTCGCCGGCTCCGGGTGCCTGCGTGCCGCCCCCGGGGCTCGGGGTGGTCGACGTGGTCGGCGTGGTCGGGGTGGTGCTGGTCGAGGTGGTGGTCGTGGTGACGGTGGGCGTGGTGGTCGTCGCGGTGGTCGTCGTTTTGGGAGCGGCGCTGGTGGTGGTGGTCGGTGTGAGCGGCTGTGTGCACAGCGCGAGCGCGCGGGAGCGCAGGTTCTGGATGCCCTGGCGGAGCGTGTTGTGCAGGCCGACGTCGATCGTCGAGGGGAGCGCGGCGAAGTCTTGTTCGGTCTTGGCGATCGCGGCTTCGGTGGCGGTGCAGTTGCCGTTGCCGGTTTCGGCCTCCTGGGCGATAGCTTCGAAGTCGCTCTGCAACGGGCCGGCGTTGGCGAGCGGGATTAGCTTGTCGCTGGAGCCGCCACAGGAGACGAGCAGCGCGAGGGCGAGGCCGAGCGCGGCGGCGAGCAGCGTGCGCAGAAGCAGGCTCACTGGCCGTACTCCAGGCGTTCGGCGAGCGAGTCGGGCAGGCGCGCGGCGCGGATCGCGGCGGCTGCGCCGGGGATGTCGTAGTCGGTCCGCTGGAACGTGGCGGTCATGCCGTCGAGGTCGAGCAGCAGCCAGGCTGCGCGCGGGTCGCCGTCGCGTGGCTGGCCGACGCTGCCGGGGTTCAGCAGCCATTCGCCGGTGGCGATGTCGAGCTGCTCATCGGCTCGGCGCGGCTCGCCGGTGGCGAGATCGTCATGGCGCACGAACGACAGCGCGACGTGGGAGTGGCCGACCAGCCCGATGCGGCCGGGCTGCTCGTCCATGCACAGCTCGGCGAGCAGCGCGGACAGCACGTACTCCCAGATCGGGTCGCGGGGGCTGGCGTGGTAGAGCCCGACGGAGCTCTCTTCGCCTTCGGGACGCAGGCTCTTGAGGAAGTCGAGGTTCTCGGGCGCGATCACCTCTTTGGTCCATTGTGCGGCGACGGCGGCGCCGCGTGAGAATTCATCGAGCGGGAGCTCGCCGGTGACGGCGAGGTCGTGATTGCCGCACAGGCAGACCGCGGCGTGCTCGCGCGCGAGCTCGACACAGGCATCCGGCTCGGCGCCGTAGCCGACGAGATCGCCGAGGCACCAGACCTCGGATGCGTCGCTGGCGGCGACGGCCTCGAGCGCCGCCTCGAAGGCGTGCCGGTTGGCGTGGATGTCGGATATGACGGCGACCTTCATCACTGCAGGGTAGGAACACCGCTATGCATTGCGTGTTCCACGATCGATCGCGCTGCAAGTATGCAGCCAGTGCCCAACGCGCGAGCGTGCGCCCAGCGCATGACGCTAGTCGGCGTCGGAGCCGCCCTCGGACCCGCCGTACTCGGGCAGGTTCTTGATGCCCTCACGGGTGCGCCACTTCGAGTAGTTGTCCTCCATCGCGTCGATGAGCTCGCGCATGAAGCGGGGGGAGAGGTTGACGCGCGAGACGACCACGCCAGGGACCTCCTCCGCCTCGACCTCGTGGTCGACGCGCGCGAACGTGACGGTGAACTCGTAGTCGGAGTGGCTGACGTTGGCGAAGTTGGCGTACACGCCTCCCATGATCTCGGGGGAGAGGTGGATGTTTATGTGGCGCTCGGCGCCTGAGTCTTGATCGTTCACGCAGCTAGTATCGCAATCGCCGACCACGGACCCATGACCGAGCCCGCGCCAGACGATCAGCAACCCTCCTCGCGGGACTCCGCGGGTCGTGGCGCGATGCCTGTGGAGCGCCTGCATGCTGCGGTGGTGCGCGCGGCGGAAGGGCTCGCGGACGAGCTGACGGATGCGGAGCAGGCTCCCGAGCAGGATGCTTCGGATGCCGCGAACCGCCAGGCGGGGCCTCACGGCGCGACTCGCTGGCCGATTACCCTCGAGCGCCCCCGCCGGGCCGTGTTCGGTGACTACTCGACCAACGCGGCGCTGCTGCTGGCGCCCGGTCTGGGTGTCGCGCCGCGAGAGCTGGCGGAGCGCCTGGGCGCCATATTGCAGGAGCGTCTGGGTGCGAGCGTGGATCGCTTCGAGGTCGCTGGGCCTGGCTTCGTGAACCTGTTTGTGTCGGATGTGTGGCTGGCGGCTGCGCTCGCGGACGCGCTGGGCGCGGGCGAGCATTTCGGCGCCGGTCGGCCGGGTGCGTCGGGCCGCATCCTGGTGGAGTTCGTATCGGCCAACCCGACCGGCCCGATGCACGTCGGACATGCGCGCAACGCGGCGTATGGCGACGCGCTGGCGCGCATGTTGGTGCTGCAGGGCTACCGCGTCGAGCGCGAGTTCTACATCAACGACGCGGGCTCCCAGATCCGCAAGTTCGGCGAGTCAATCCAGGCGGTGGCGCGGGGCGAGCAGGTCGCCGAGGATGGCTACAAGGGCGAGTATGTGGTCGAGCTGGCGGGAGAGCTGGATGGCGCCGCGGGGATGGAGGCGGATCAGCTGGGGCGCGCGGGCGTGGCGGCGATGATCGCGCGCCTGCAGGAGTCGCTGGCGGCGTTCGGCGTGAGCTTCGATCATTGGCAGTACGAGAGCGCGCTGCACGAGGGCTCACCGAGCCTGGTCGAGCGGACGCTGGAGGTGCTCGAGCAGCAGGGCCACACGTACCGCAGCGAGGGCGCGCTGTGGCTGCGCACGACGGACTTCGGCGACGACAAGGATCGCGTGCTGGTGCGCTCGAACGGCGAGCACACGTACTTTGTGTCGGACATCGCCTACCACCAGGAGAAGCGCGATCGGGGCTTCGAGCGCCAGCTTGACGTGTGGGGCGCGGATCACCATGGCTACGTGCTGCGGATGAAGGCGGCGTACGAGGCGCTCGGCGGAGACCCGGGCGAGCTCGAGCTGCTGATCATGCAGCTGGTCCATCTGGTTAGCTCGGGCGAGCGCGCGCAGATGTCCAAGCGGGCCGGCGAGTTCGTGACGCTGGACGGCCTGGTCGAGGAGATCGGCGTGGACGCGGCGCGCTGGTATCTGCTGGCGCGCTCACACGACACGACGGTCGACTTGGACCTCGACCTGGCGAGACAGCAGTCGAGCGACAATCAGGTGTACTACGTGCAGTACGCGCACGCGCGTATCGCGTCGGTGCTGGCGAAGGCCGGCGCGGAGCGGGTGCGTGCGGCGTGCACAGAGGTGCTCGACCCGGAGCGCGAGCCGCTGCACCCGGCCGAGCGCGCGCTGATCGAGCAGCTGCTGGCGTTCCCAGCCGAGCTGGCCGAGGCGGCCGACCGTCGCGCTCCACACCGGATCGCGGCGTACGCGCTGGAGCTTGCGCAGACGTTCACGGCGTTCTACCGCGATTGCCACGTCGTGGGAGCAGAGCCGAGGTCGGTGGAATCGCTGCGCATCGCGCTGTGCGTGGCGAGCATGCGCACGATCGCGCGCTGCCTGAGTCTGCTCGGGGTGAGCGCGCCGGAGGAGATGTAGCGCGGCTCAGTCGAATCGCGCGAGGTCGGACTCGAGCCGGTCGGTGTCGACGGGGTCGAGCTTGGCGGCGGAGGTGACCTCGGTGTTCTGCGCGCGGGCGTGGCGCCGCCAGCTGGGCAGCAGTAGCGCGAGCGTGGCGAGCAGGGCGAGCACGACGGCGAGTGGAACGAGGTAGGCGGTGAGGTCGAATCCGTGATCGCGCGGCAGCCCGAGCGCGGCTGGACCGTACTGGCCGACGAGTGCCTGCTTAATCTGAGCTTCGTCGTCGCCCTGGTTGATCAGGCCCTGGATGAAAGCGCGCTCGCGGTCGGCCTGGGGCGATTGGGCGACGTTGAGCGGGATTTTGCACGTCACGCACATGACCTGGCGCTCGATTACAGGCAGCGAGGTTCGCGGGGTGACGGTCGCGGGCGCAGGGGGCGGGGCGGTCGCTGTGGTCGCGCTCGCGACGACGGCGGGTGCGGCGAGCGCGGTCGGAGCGGCGACTGCGAGCGTCAGCGCTGTTGTGGCGGCGGCTGTTGCGAGGAGTGCTCTCATGTGCTCTGCGCGAGCGCGATCGCGTGGTCGAGGAATGCCTGATCGATCTCGCCGCGCGAGATCGCGACAATGCGGCCGTGGCGGTCGATGATGAAGCTCTCGGGCAGCTTGTCGGTGCCGTAGGAGTGGGCGAAGGTGGCGCTGTTGTCGCGCAGGTTGGAGTAGGAGAGGTGGTAGCGGCGGACGAAGGCTTTGGAGTCGGGCGAGGCGTCCAGGTAGGTGACCCCGAGCACGGCGCCGTCGTGCCCTTGCAGGCGGCGCTCGGTGCGCTCCAGCAGCGGTGCCTCGGCTTGGCACGGTTCACACCAGGAGGCCCAGAAGTTGAGCACGACGACCTTGCCCTTGAGCGCTGCCAGTGATCCGTGCGCGCTGCTCCCGAGTACCGGCAGCGATTGCGCGGCCTGCGGGGCGGGCGGGTAGTCGTGGCGCGCGACGAGCTCGTCGAGCGTGCGGCTGGCGGACTGCGCGGAGACGCCGTAGATCAGCAGCGCGATCAGGCAGGCGCCGGCAAGCGAAACCATGATCGGCAGGACGCGTCGTCTCACGGCCCCCAAGGGTAGAGCGGGCGCGTAAGATCTGAGCTGTGCGGTGGTAGCTCAGTTGGTAGAGCGCAAGCTTCCCAAGCTTGAGGTCGCGGGTTCGACCCCCGTCCGCCGCTTGCAGTGCAAGAGCGATATTTGGCTCTGTGGCGCCAGATCCGAGGTCGTGTCGCGAAAAGCTTTACCGAGCATACGCGGACATTACCGGGCAATTCGGACACGGATCTGCTCCCACAGTGCTCCCATGGCAAAGGGCCGCTGCGCATTTCACGTGCGCCCGCTGGGCGAGGGAGCGCGGGTAGTGCAACGTGCGGATGGCTTTGCAGTGCATCGGATAGCGGTGCTCTTGGCGTCTCTTGGGATCCTTGCGGCTCTTCGGTGCTCTCCGCTGCCCTCCGAAGTCGCTCTTTCTGGGAGAGTCTTGGGAGAGTGCAGCCGCATTTCGTGGGCGGAACGAGCGCGGCGTTCGCGATCAATGGGGCGCGTCGCAGACAGCCAGGCCATCCGCGCCCGTCACGCACGCCGAAGCCGCGTGACCAAGTACGGTGCGCGCAACAATACGCGGAGCCTCACATGAGCCATGAGCCATGAGCCGGTCAGTCGACAGCGAGGAGGGATGGGAGGACTTCCTGCTGGCGCGCCCAGACGAGGTCTGCTTCTTCAGCGGAGCCGGCATTTCCGCTGACGCCCCGACATACGCTCCGCTCGGGGATGTCCTCACGGAGCGCGTCGTTCGATGGGCTTGTGGCGATCGAGAGTGGCGAGAAATCTGTCGCTACTACGAGGAAGCGAACCTCGTCGACTCATCAGGCCGGATAAAGACGGCGCCACGTCTCGAGGTCGTTATAGGCCACCTTGCGGTTGCTCAACAGCGCTTTTCCACCTCACCGCTGCAAGCGCTCACGCGGGCGGCACCCAACGCGATGCATCGGTTCTTCGCCCAGCACTTGCGAGCGGGCGGCGGTCACGTTACGGCGAATCTGGATCGCGCGATCGAGAATGCGGACGAGGATGCGCGTGCGGCTCGCTGGGGCCAAAGGCGCTCTCCATCGCCTTCAATGCGGCGTCGTCGAGGCTTCACCGCCGAGGGCTGACCTGGGAACACCAAGCTGGCGAGGGCACGATCACCGACGGAGGATGAGCGGTCACGTGTCGAGGGAAGCGTCTGAGAGCTCGATCTTCTCGACGGCTGGATGGGTAAGCAATCGGTGGCTGAGACGGATGATTCGACCATTGACGTGGGAGCGGCGCTCAAACATTTCGTTGACGATCTCGCGTGGAATCCGCAGTGCGTCTGCCACGCGAAGATCCTCGGCGAAGATGACGACAACAACTGCGGTGTAGCCGTCGTCTGAGCGAATCGGCGACAGGTTGCGCCGGGTTCGATTGCGCGTATCACCCAGCGCCTTGACCTGCAGATACTCATTTCCGGCGCGCACGTCCCAAGTCTTCTGGCTAAATGAGCCGCGTTCTCCGCAGTAGTGGAGTGCAACGAGCGCCTCGGCTATGTCCCCTATAGGGTTGTTGAACGTTCTGACCACGCCGCGGTCGCGAAGCTCGCGGAGCGTGCTTGCCCACAGTGAGCAGCTCGCGAACAGACAACGCGTCGAGATCCATAGGCGCCACGCTCCCATCTTTGGCGAGGACTGTCGAGATCCTGCCTCATCCGGCGTCTGAGCGCCTCTTCTCCGTTTTGAGAAAACTGGGAGCTCTTCTGGAGTGCCCGGGGAGGCTACCCAGCCCCCATCAGGTAGCGACGGCCTTGCGCGCCGTGACGAAAACGCCCGTTGACGCTCCTACTGCCTGCCGCTAAGGTCAGTGGTCGAGGTGCTGAATAAGAGAGTGGGGCGTGACGAAGTTCTCCCCCCATTTTCGGCGTGTTTGATATCCACTTCCACCGGCACGTCCTCTACAGCAATTACACGACTCCCGAACGTTGACTGGGTGCATCAGCAGCGGTCGTTTTGGCTGCCGTCGGGTTTCTCGGCTGGGCAGGGATCACGCCCGCGTCTACGTCTTCGTCGGATGCGCCTCCGCCCGTGCATGTGGTCGTCATCGGGCCGAGCTCCGCAGACCAGTACCAAGACCCACCTGTGCCATCAGTGACGCTCTGTCGACACATGACCGCGAGGCACCGGTCTTGTCGCAGGCTGCCTGCTCCCAGATCGTGTTGCCGTCTGCGAGTTCGACGCGGGTTTCGGTCTCGCCTCTGGCACCGACGTGAGTGATCGTCGCGGCTGCCCAGCGGCCCCCGAACAGGCTCCAGGCGATCGAACTCTCGTGTACGTTGACAAGCAATGACGAGACGGCCGCCACCAATTTCGGCCCCCGGTCGGTGTGGTTTGTTGGTGTTGCGGGGTGTTGGGGTGGGGTATCGGCGTGGTGGGCGGGATACGTTGGTGCTGGAGGGGGTTTCGCTGGATGTTGGGGATGGTGAGGTGGTTGCTGTGGTTGGGCAGCGGTGGGAGGGTAAGACGACGTTGCTGCGGTTGGCGGCTGGTATGGCGGTCGCGGATGCAGGCCAGGTGTGTTTTCGAGGTGTGGACTTGGGGAGCTATTCGCGGCGCAGGCGCCCGCGGCTGTTGGGGCGCGAGATCGTTTGGTTGGATCGGCAGGAGTCGAGTCTCGGGCTGAACGTGCTGGACTATCTGGGGTTGCCGATGGTGATGTGGCGTGGGCCGCGGCGTTCGCAGGCGCGGCGTATGGCGGCGGAAGCTTTGGAGCGGGTTGGCGTTGCTCATGTCGCGGAGACGCGTGTGGGGGATCTGTCGAGCTGGGAGCGGGTGTTGGTCGGTCTGGCGAGTGCGGTGATCGTGCGGCCGAAGCTGCTGGTTGTCGATGATCTTTTTGATGGGCTGGGTGCTACCAGGATGTTCCAGGTCAGCGATCTGCTGCGTTCTTTGGTCGGCGAGTTTGGCTTTGGTGTGCTGTTCGGGGTCTCGGATGTCGAGGCTGCGGTGATGGCCGATCGCGTGCTGGTATTCGAGCGTCGTGCGTTGAAGGTCCTCTCCGATCTCGCCCAGATACAAGCGGACGACCTCGCCGTCGCGCGCGCCGCCCGCGCAGCCCGTTAGAAGCGTTTCGCCGAATCTTTTGGATAGTCAACGGGTCGTGATTGAGGCGGCGGTTCCGGGGAGCCGGACGTTCCCAACTACGGTCGTTTAGGATCGAACGCCATGGCGGAGGCGGCGACTTACAAATCAGGAGAGGTGGCACCTCAAATGGCGGTGCTCGGTCTCCTTTCCCAGGGATCCAGCACCGTCGCGGCCCTCGGCCACCGTCTTGAGAAGGAATTTCCTCACGCCAACTATGCGCCGAACACCGCACGCACTGGCTTGAGGCGTCTCGCAGAGAAAAGTGAAACCCGCCTTATTCGAGAGGGCGAAGGGCCCGGTGATGACCTGTATGAGATCACAGAGCTTGGTCTTGAGAACTTCGAGAACTGGCTCTACGGGGCCTCCATTACCCCCATGCCCCTCCGCGACCCATTGCATGGCAAGCTCGCGTTCGTCGGGCCCGCTGATATCGGTGGCCTCATTGCAACCGTCAAAGCGCTCGAGGAAGCCGCCGCCCATAACTTCGCCGGCGAGCATGGCAAGATTAGCGCCTTGGGTCTCAGTCGCGTTCAGGGAGATCCTCGTCGCGAACTCAGGCGCATCCGGCTCGCTTTCGCCGCAACACTGTGGGGTCAGGAAGTCAAACGGCTGATGGCATTGCGGGCGCAGCTGGAAGCGTTCCAGAGGAACGTTCAGCAACGAACGGGCCGATAGATGTGTGGTTTGTTGGTGTTGCGGGGTGTTGGGGTGGGGTATCGGCGTGGTGGGCGGGATACGTTGGTGCTGGAGGGGGTTTCGCTGGATGTTGGGGATGGTGAGGTGGTTGCTGTGGTTGGGCAGCGGTGGGAGGGTAAGACGACGTTGCTGCGGTTGGCGGCTGGTATGGCGGTCGCGGATGCAGGCCAGGTGTGTTTTCGAGGTGTGGACTTGGGGAGCTATTCGCGGCGCAGGCGCCCGCGGCTGTTGGGGCGCGAGATCGTTTGGTTGGATCGGCAGGAGTCGAGTCTCGGGCTGAACGTGCTGGACTATCTGGGGTTGCCGATGGTGATGTGGCGTGGGCCGCGGCGTTCGCAGGCGCGGCGTATGGCGGCGGAAGCTTTGGAGCGGGTTGGCGTTGCTCATGTCGCGGAGACGCGTGTGGGGGATCTGTCGAGCTGGGAGCGGGTGTTGGTCGGTCTGGCGAGTGCGGTGATCGTGCGGCCGAAGCTGCTGGTTGTCGATGATCTTTTTGATGGGCTGGGTGCTACCAGGATGTTCCAGGTCAGCGATCTGCTGCGTTCTTTGGTCGGCGAGTTTGGCTTTGGTGTGCTGTTCGGGGTCTCGGATGTCGAGGCTGCGGTGATGGCCGATCGCGTGCTGGTATTCGAGCGTCGTGCGTTGAAGGTCCTCTCCGATCTCGCCCAGATACAAGCGGACGACCTCGCCGTCGCGCGCGCCGCCCGCGCAGCCCGTAGTGGTCCGGCGAGCACCCGCGCGTGCTAGAGCTCGAGAATGTGGTTAAGCACTACCGCTTCGGCGGCGGCGAACCGATTCGCGCTGTCGACGGCGTGACGTTGCGTATCGCGCCTGGCGAGTTTGTCGCGCTTTACGGGCCAAGCGGATCGGGGAAGACCACTATGCTCGAACTGATCGCGAGCACTGCGAAGCCTGACAGCGGCCGAGTGCTCGTCGACGGCAGGGACGTCGCCGAGATGTCACGAAGTGAGGCCGACAGATACCGGCTGCGGGACCTTGGGATCATCGACCAGCCCGAGACTCTGTTTCCGAGCGATCGGGTGATCCGCAACGCGTGCTTGAAGCTGTGGCTGACGAACCGTCGCGATGCGGAGGCTAGCGTCGAACCCTTGCTGCGACGTCTCGGATTGGGAGACCGTCTGCAGCACCGCACGGATCTGCTCTCGATGGGAGAGCGCCAGCGCCTCGCCATCGCGAGAGCACTGGCGATAGAGCCAAGGATCGTCCTCGCTGACGAGCCGACGGCAAGCCTGGATTCTGGGCGCACGCGAGAGGTGCTTGCGATTCTGCGCGAGCTCTGTACGGAGCGATCCACGGTGCTGGTGCTCGCCACTCACGACGAGCGAGCCGCGGCGTTCGCCGATCAGGTGTACGAACTCGAGGACGGCCATCTCCAGCCGCGTACCGCCAACGCTTGGTGATGCCGTCTCGCGCCTCACCTGACACCGTGGCATATATCACCCCGATCAATCTCCTACGTCTTTGGCGAGCTCGTCTGAGCTCCAGGCCAATGCTTGTTCAAGAATGTCTGGCAATCATCGGGATCGCCGTCGGGGTCGCCCTGCTGTTCGCCTCTCAAGTCGCGGCAACCAGCCTCGGCGGTTCTGTGCAGCAGATCACCCGCCAGGTAATCGGCACGAGCCGGCAGCTCCAGGTTGAGGCTCGCGGCCCCAGTGGCATTGACGAAAGCGTCCTACCCCGCGTCGCTCAGCTGCCTGGAGTCCGGAGTGCGTTTCCAGTACTTGAGGTGCCCGCCACTGTCATCGGTCCCAGGGGATCACAGGCTGTCGATCTTCTGGGGGCGACGCCGCAGTTCGCGGGCGCCAGCGGCAAGCTACTACGAGGCGTCAGCCCGCGCCGGCTGGCGCATCTCCACGCTATTGGTCTGCCACGGCCCGTCGCCGAAGCTATCGGCGCAAGCTCGCTCCAGGACGTCAAGATGCAGATCGGCGCGGACATCGAGCGCACGTCGGTGGGCGCGACGCTCGATGAAAGTCAGATCGGGGGACTCGCGCGCAGCCCGGTCGTGATCGCCCCCCTCGTCTACGCGCAGAAGATCGCTGGCATCGGGCGCAAAATCACCCGGATAGTGGTCACGCCCACCCCTGGCTATGAGCAACGGGCAAGGGGAGGGCTTGATCGCCTTGCGGCGCGATTTCAACTCAATGTCGAGCCTGCCGACTTCGATTCAACGTTGTTCAACGTGGCCTCGACCCCTGAGACGCAGAGCGAGACCCTGTTCTCGGTTGTCGGGGCACTCGTTGGCTTCATGTTCGCGCTCACAGCGATCCTGCTGACGGTGCCGCGGCGGCGTCGTACGATCGAAGGACTCTGGCCCCATGGAGCGGGTAAACCCGTCACGCTTGAGATCTTGCTGTTCGACGCGGCCGTGCTTGGCATCCTTGGGTGTGCCCTCGGCCTTCTTCTTGGCGACGCCCTGTCGGTTGCTGCTTTTCACCGAGCGCCCGGATATCTCGCCTCTGCGTTCCCGGTCGGTAACAGCCGAATCGTCTCGGTCCGGAGCGTTGGTTTGGCGGTTGGCGCAGGTCTTGCGTCGGCGATCGGTGGGGTCCTGTGGCCGATGAGGCAGCTGCTGCTCGCACCTGCGGGTGCTCGGGCCGGGCGCCGCTGGGCTGCGACACGTCTTTTCCTCGGTCTTGCGTGCCTCGGAGTGACGATCCTCGTCCTGTTGGTTCGTCCACAACATGCGTTTTTCGGGAGCGTAACCCTCGTGGTTGCCCTCGTCCTCCTGATCCCGTTTGTGTTTCAAGTAGTCGTTGCGACGTTCGAGCGTCTACAACGCCTTCGCATTGGCAGCGCGGCGACTGAGCTCGCCGCCGATGGACTCGGCTCGAGGCGCGTCCGCGTGCGCGCCGTCGCGATCGCCGCGACTAGCGCGATAGCCGTATTCGGAGCCGTCTCAATCGGGGGTGCGCAGAGCAGCCTTCGCCGCGGCTTGTATGCCTCGGCGGATGCGATCGACTCGAGTAGCAACGTGTGGGTCAGCCCGAGCGGGGAAACGAGTGTTCTCGCGACGACACCCTTCAAGGAGACGGCTACGGCGGCGATTGCACAGCTACCCGGGGTCTCGACGGTGGGCTTGTATCGGGGCAGTTTCTTCGATTGGGGAACTCGCAGGATCTGGGTCCTTGCTCCTCCTGCGAATAGTCGTGCACCTATCCCGCCGCGACAACTCGTTGCCGGACGGGTTAACCAAGCTACGGCACGCCTTCGCGCCGGAGGCTGGGCGGTTCTGTCTCAGGCGCTTGCGCACGAAAGGCATCTACGTATTGGCGACACGTTCCTACTCCCGTCCCCACGGCCGACGACTTTCCGGGTTGCCGCGCTCAGTACCAACCTCGGATGGCCACCGGGTGCCCTCATTCTGAACACGGCTGGGTACGCTCGTGCCTGGATGAGCAGTGCCCCCAGTGGCTATGAGATCCAGACGGCTCCTGGTGTTTCGCCGAGCATCGTGCGCTTCCAGGTTCAGCGGACGCTCGGCCGTCAGACGGGCCTCGTCGTGGAAACGTCAGCCGAACGTCAAGCCCGTCACCACGCCCTCGCAAATCAAGGTTTGTCGCGACTCACCCAAATCAAGTGGTTGGTGATAGTGGCTGGCGTCTTCGCCGTCGTGGGCGCGATGATCTCGCTCATGTGGCAACGGCGCGAGCAGCTCGCCGCCATCGGAGTCCAGGGTTACTCGCGATTCGTTCTGTGGCGATCGCTGTGCTATGAGAGCGCGCTTATGATCGGAACTGGCTGTTGCATGGGAGCCGCGTTCGGCATCGCGGGCCAGCTGCTTCTCAGTCATGCGTTGGTCGCCGTAACTGGCTTTCCGATCTCTCTCGGCGTCGAAGCGATGGTCGCTGTCCTGAGCTTTCTGTGGGTGGGTGTCGTTGCGTTCGCAATCGTTGCTGTCTTTGGCTCTCTCGCGGTCAATGTGGCGCCAAGGGCCATCAGCGCCATGCAGTAGTAGGCATGGCCGCACGAACCGCCGCCTGGATCCGACTCCCATAACGCGCCGCCAGATCCGAGTTCTCGGGCGGGCCGTGACCAGAGAGCTCCTCTGGGGGTTGCCCGCCGTCGCAAGGGAGGTGGGACGGTGGCGCAGCCTTGCCGGCGCAATCCCTGACGCGCCGCTTCGCGAGGACGCACTCACTGCGCTCGCCTACAAGCGCGGGCAGACGGACGGCGCCGCCCTTTTCTCAATTCTTCCCCGCGACCGACACCCGTCTCTCCTGCGCTTGCTTGTTTCCTATCAGGTCATGTGGGACTACCTCGACTCGGTCAATGAGCATGGCGCCCAAGTGGGGCCCGTCAACGGGCTGCAGCTACATACCGCCCTTGTCGATGCGCTTGCCCCCGAGCGCCCACCCGCCGACTACTACCGCTACCACCCTTGGACCAACGACGGGGGATACCTACAGGCACTCGTCGCCGCTTGTCAGGCCCACTGCGAGTGCCTCGTCGGGTTCCGCCGAGTCCAGCCCGCTCTCCTGATCGAAGCGGCCCGAGCACAAGTCCTCGCCCTTAACCACAACACAGACGCGACGGCCCGCGACAGCTCGCTACGCGCGTGGGCTGTCCGCGAGTTCCCGCACGAGCGAGACGTCGCCTGGTGGGAGCTGAGCGGTGCCGCGAGTGCGGGGCTCACCATTTTCGCGCTGCTCGCCCTAGCCGCTGAGTGCGAACCCAGCTCTCGAGCGATCGCACGTACGCGCTCCGCGTACTTCCCATGGATGGGAGCCGCCGCGACAATGCTCGACAGCTACGTAGACCAGGTCGAGGACACACTAACTGGCGATCACAGCTACGTGGCTCACTACGCGACCCCGGAGCGTGCATCCCATCGAACAGCCGAGCTCGTGCGCCGGTGCCTCAACGAAACGCGGAGCCTCCCCCGCCATGAGTCCCACGCGCTAATTGGCGCGTGTATGGCTGCCATGTACCTATCACGGGACAGCGCCCGCACGCCCGCCTTGATTCGCCAGTCAAACCGGATTGCCAGTGCTGGTGGTTCGCTGACCCGCGCGCTGCTTCCCGTCCTACGCCTGTGGCGAATCACCTACGGCAAGAAGTCCACCTAACGACGTGAAGGAGAAAGCCATGAAACCTCTTCGAGTCCCGCTGCCGGTCCGTCGCAAAAGTCAACTACCACCTACACCTGCGCTCCCGGCCGCTATCCAGACCGCTGCCTGTCGCTGGTTTCCGTTCGCCTTCTTCGATTGGTGTCGCCGCAAGCACGGAGACCGATTCACCCTCTATCCAGTCGATATGCGACCTTCCGTGTTCCTCTCACACCCCGACGATATACGTACGACGTTGAACGCGCCAGCCGCGCTCCTGCACCCCGGAGAGGGTGGCGAGACGATACGGCCAATCGTTGGCTCCCAGTCGTTCATGCTCAGAGACGCCGACGAACACATGCAGGGGCGTAGAGCAATTCACCCCTCATTTACTACCAGCGCGCTTGCGACCCACACTCTTGCCGTTAACGCGACAGTCAGAGATGAGATCGCCTCCTGGCCGCTCAACTCGCCATTCCCGGTCCATTCCAGACTCCGCAGCATGAGCCTCCGAGTGATCCTCAACACAGTCTTCCACGAGGACCCCGCCAGGCTCCGGGCCCTCCACGATCACATGCTGAAAATGCTCAACGTCACGGTCAGCTTTGCGCTCGTCGAGCCGCGCCTGCGCCATCTCCCAGTCTGGCGCGGCATCTGGAAGCACTTCATGCAAGAACGTCAGCATGTCGACCGCGAGATCCGTAGGCTCATCGCCCGCAGCCGCGGAGATGCCCGAGAAGACGTGCTTTCCCGGCTCCTCGCCGCGCGTCTTCCCGACGGGTCCCCGATGACATCGTCCCAAATCCGCGACAACCTCGTCTCGGTGATTTTGGCAGGACACGAGACCACCGCGTCGGAGATCTCATGGGCGCTCCAGCTCCTCGCTCACAACCCGAAAGCTCAATCCCGCATCGCGGAGGAGATCGACGCAGATAATGGGGATGACTACCTGCAAGCCACCGTCGCAGAGGTGCTTCGACACAGACCAGTATTCCTATTCGCGATCCCCCGAGTCGTAGTGGAGCCAATCGAGATCCGCGGCTGGATCTATCGCCCCCCAGCACAACTGCTGGCCTGCATCTACCTACTCCACCACGATCCTGCGCTCTACACCGACCCGGATGTATTCCGCCCCGAGCGCTTCCTCCTCGACGCCCCACTTCCCGACCAGTGGCTTCCGTGGGGCGGAGGTCGAAAGCGATGCCCCGGACGACACCTGGCCACGCTCGAGATGCAAGCCACAATACGAGAGCTTCTTACCACCCGCAGAATCCTCCCGGCTGCTCGGGCACTTGAGCGCGCCCGATGGCGCAGCGTCATCGTGACGCCAGCCCACGGCGGCCAAGTGGTACTCCACGGAAGGCAGGCACGCGCCTTCGCGGTTGGCGAAGTAGCCGGCTACAGAACTCTCTAGCGGGCGACTTTAAGCCGTAGCACGCTCTCGTTTCCAATAGCCGACTACTGGAATACGTCGGCGCACCTGGACAAGCCCGCAGGTTGGGATCAGGATGCCGCGATGGCTTGTTCAGGACTGACTCATTCCTCCATGCGCTCTCAACACCGGCCTGCCGGCGGCCGTCCGCCCAGCTCTCTTCGACGGTTCGGGCATGTCGCCACGAGCCGTAGCCCGCCCACCATGCGACAGCGCGCTCTTGCAAGGTCTCGCACCCTGTATGTAGCTGCACGAGTAAACGGTGCGCGTATACCGGACATCGTCCTCTTGTCAGCACGGTTCGGTCCAATTCCGATCGCTGCGATCACAGGCCGGGCAGCCATCCTCTACTTCGACGCCGGTGGCCTCGATCAACAGAGCCAGGCCCGCGACGACGCGCGAGCACGCAGCTTTCGCGACTGCTACCCGCGGCTACTCTGCAAGGGCTACCACCTAGTCGGTGTTCACGCACAGAGCGCCGACCACCAGCTCCACCAAATGATGAACGGCGTGGAGCATATCTTGGCTGCCGACCCAGAGCTCCACCTAGCCGCTGCGCTCGGGCTGCCTACGTACTGGAAGGCCGGGGTGCGCACCTATCGCCCCATAACGCTCGTCGTCGAAGAAGCGACGGTCATGCACGTCTTCTACCCCCTACCAACAACTGCCGACGCTACGTCGCAGCTACTCGGCTGGCTCGCCAAGTTTCGACCGCGAGGCGCTCTGGTCCGCTGACGCGGGAACCAGCGCACGCCCACGCTCTCCCCGCATCGCCTCTCCGGAAGCCACGCCCCTCCCAACCCGCTAACGCTCAATGACCACAATCACCATTTCTGCACCTCTGGTGCCGTATTTTCGCAGTGGCCTTGTTGCTCGGTTTGGCTCTGCCGTGGATCTACTCATGGAGCAGCTCGAGCGCGAGCAGATCGACGCTTCGGCGTGGGACTGTGCTCTTGAGCGTCTCGACACCGCCCGTCGCGAACTCGACATGATTGGCGTTGCTCCCAGCAGGAGACAGCTTGCCTCGGATATCGAACTGGTCGATCCGCCCCTGCTCGTACTCGACGCACTCACGGCGATATACCACGTCGAACGTACCCGGGTTGAAGACGCCGCAGTAGGTCAGATCCGTCTGGAGCGTCGCCATGTCGATGCTCTCGCGACGCTAGTAAATAAGGTTGAGCACGCCATAGCTCCAAGCGGCGAGACGAGGCGAGACCGTATCAATCGCGTCGCTGAACGGATGCCCCGGCCAGTGCGACGGCGGGCCGACCACTGATCGCGCGCCCTAGTGCGTCCTTGGCCAACCGAGTTGTTGGGAAAACCAATGGTCGCGTACCGCCTCGAAACTGCCAGCCACTGGTCATGCACGAAGATCGAGCTGGCTCTGTGTCAGATCGTGCCGGGCGCGCTCATAGACAGACTTCAGAGACTCCACGGACTTGGGGTCTTGTCAGACCGGCAGAGGTGTGTTCTCGTTCGTGCTGTTGTCTGGCATCCCGGCGAACGACGAGTAAGGGCGCGTGATCGCGCTGGCGTCTGATGCCGATGCGATTGAGTCGATCTCTGATCTTCTGATCCTTGCGGCGATCGGCCGTGCTCAGAGGCATGGGCAGACTGAGGGAGTGCTGTGGAACCGCGTGCGAGAACACGTGGGCGTCGTTAATCGCGCTTATACGACTCGTGGTCTGCGGGCTCAGGCCAACGATCTGGTGGCGGCTGGTGCCGTCAGGGTCTTCCGCCGTAGCGGAAATCGGGTGTGGGGGCTGACGGACGAGGGGCGCAGACGCCTGACACGGGCGGGCCGGGAGGGGAAAGTTCCGCGGCTGCCCGAGGCTCCGCAGCATCAGGCATGGCGGCTTGCCCGCGAGCTAGCCGTTGACAGGATCGCCCCGCTTCGCGCTGCGGTCGGTGACGCTCTTGCGGAGACACAGGTGCTGCTGAAGAACGAGGAGGCGGGCGCTCAGGCTTGGTTCGCTCAGGCGAACCGCTTGAAAGCGCTCTGCTCCGAGCTTGGGTGGGTTACGTACTGCCTAGACGAGTGGGCAGAGCCGGACGACGGCCGTCCGGACAGCAATGCGGGCGAACGTCGCCGCGGACTGGAACTCTTCGGCCTCCAGACTGCCAATCCGTCCCTACTCCCGTGAGACTCGTGGGCCGAAGCACCCATTCCACTCCCGCGCCTCACAGTTGGGGACCAATGAGCCCTAGAACGCGTTCCGTCCTGCGGAAGGCCTCCGCGAATGGGCAGGAGCTGGCCTGGTCGATCCCGAGCTTGCGCGAGCCGCGCTACTCGCAGTCGTTGCAGCGCGGTCTTGCGATCCTTGGCTGCTTCACGCCGAAGCGTCCGGTGCTCGGCATCGCGGACATCGCGGATGAGCTCGGTATGAGCCGCTCGACGACGCATCGCTATGTGATCACGCTGGTCGCGTTGGGGTATCTCGAGCAGGGCGCCTCGCGCAAGTACCGCCTGGGGCTGCGCGTGACCGACCTGGGGATGTCGGCGTTGAACTCGACGGGCCTGCGCGAGCACGCGCACCCGTATCTGGAGGAGCTGCGCCAGCGGACCTCCTACACGACGAACCTGGGTGTGCTCGACGGTGGCGAGGTGCTGTACGTCGATCGTGTGCGCAGCTTTCGCCGTGGGCAGAGCCAGATCGACCTGGACTTGCACACGGGTTCGCGTCTGCCGGCGTATTGCACGGCGATGGGCAAGTTGCTGCTGGCGAACCTGCCGGACGCAGAGCAGCGTGAGCTGATCGGCGAGATGAAGCTGGGCAAGCGTGGCCCGAACACGATCGCGAGCAAGAAGGCGCTGCGCGAGGAGCTGCAGGACATCGCGGCGGCTGGGTTCGCGGTCGATGATGAAGAGCTCGCGGCGGAGCTGTATGCGGTCGCTGCGCCGGTGCGTAATGAGGCGCGCGAGGTGGTCGCGGCGGTGAACCTGGTCGCGCATAGCTCGATGATCTCGCTGGAGGAGTTGGTCGACGCGCTCGGCCCGCATCTCGTCTCGACGGCCGACCGGATCTCCGCACGCCTCGGCTACCGACGCGACGACGAGCTGCCCCCATCGGTAATGCCGGCTCCGCTGTGACCGGCGCTAATGGTAAGCGAATAGGTGTGATCCACGACAGTTGGTTTGCCACGGTAGGAGAGCCGCGTCGCGTCCGATGGATCCTCGCAGTGAATGTTCGTCGTGAGCGTGAGCGTGCCGGCCTCTCGCAGGAGGCCCTCGCTGATTCCTGTGCTCTGGGGCGAGGTACTGTGGCGCGGATCGAGAAAGCCGAACGCGAGCCACGCATCTCCACATTGATCGCATTCTCTCTGGCGCTCAGGGTGCCTTTGAGCGCCTTCATCGACGGCCTTCCAGAGGGCGGCGCTACCGAGCCCGGCAGGTAAGGGGTGTGGGTTGTGCGGCGGTATCGAGGGGACGATACTAAACAAATGTGGTTCCATTGTTCTGCATCCTTTTGGATACTTGACTTTCGGTTCCAGCGCACATACGGTCAGCGCCCAGATCATCATTAGTACTGCGGGTGGACTCTCAGGGGGGACCAAGTTGAGCGCGATTGTTCGAGGAGTGACGGTCGGTCTGCTGTGCGTTGTCACGTCTAGTACTTGGGCAGCTGTGGCTTGCGCTGAAGGCGAATCGGACGCACTCTCTGGCGAAGGTGGGTCGCTTAGTGGCTCGCTGGTTGTTCCTGGGTCGCCGGTTGAAAATGAACAGTTGCAGGCGCAGGAACAGGCGAATCTGGCGAACCCCGAAGCCGTCAGGGCGCGCGAAGAATCGACCACGAAGTTTGAGGGACTCTCGGCCGGACAGGCCGCGGCGACCGACGGTGAAGCCTTCCCAGGTGTCCTCGAGCAGCCTGGCGGTGGACCCCCAGAGCTTCCGGCAGGGGAGAGGATCATCGGTTTTCCCACTGATACCGACGCGGAAGTAGAACTCAGCGAAGGGGCGCATGGCGTGATCGAATCGGTTGCTCCGATGGCCGTCGAAACGCCTGCTGGCAAGAGGGTGCCGATTGATCTCGATCTGCGAGCCGCTGGCGACGGCTTTGAGCCGACGACGCCAGCAACAGAGCTGCGAATTCCGGATCGGTTGAGCGACGGTATCGACCTCGTCGCTAGTGGCGTGTCGCTAACCCCGGTCGACTCATCCGGACAGGGGCTGCAAGGCTCTAGCGGCACCGCGGATGGGATGGCGGCGTTGTATGCGAACACCGCGACTGACATGGATAGTCTGATCAAGCCTACCGCGGGTGGCTTTGACGCGGTTTCGCTCTTGCGTGCGGCCGACAGTCCCGTAGAGCTCTTCTTCAAAATCGGGCTGCCGCAAGGCGCCGAACTCCACGAGTCGCCGTCTGGGGTCGTTGAAGTCACGCAGTCCGACGTGGTGATCGCGGCCATCTTGCCGCCACATGCGCAGGACGCCGCTGGCACCGCAGTGCCTGTGTCGATGTCGCTCTCTGGATCCACGCTGGTGGTGACTGTCGATGCGCATTCTGGGGACTACCAGTACCCCATCGACGTTGACCCCGAAGTGCTGGGCAGCGAAACGCAGCTAGCCGCCAACGGAGCTAAGAAATCCAACTGGGAATTCTTCACCAGCAACGCGACTAACTTCGGCTCAAAAATGAGTACCGAAGGGGGCGAATACCTGGAGACGTACGGCATCCACGAATACAAAGAAGGCGAATGGGCCTACTGGGGCTATCAGACGCAGGGCGTCTCAAAAATCTATGAGTTCAACGGCGAAACGGAAGCGAAAAACAAAGAAGACCGCATAGAAAGCCGGATCGAACTTCAGGCACCGGGCGGCACGACAGAAGAAAAAGAGCTGCTGTCAACCGAACTGTCGAGCCCCGAATATGCCAAGCGCGCGCTCCCCGAACAACCACTGTGTCCCAAAGGCAAAGGCACCTGTGTCTCGACCTCCGGCACCGCCAAAAACGCGGTCCATTTTGAGCAGTCAGTCGCCAACAACCCGACAAGCCACTTCAACTTTACCGACTTCCTCGACAAGGGCGAAATCTACATATCCGAGCCAGCCGGGACCCATTCCACCGCTGGTTACAACACGACGACCCCCGAACTGGAAATCGAAGTCGAAAAAGAAGGCAAAAAAGAAAAACAGACACGAGCCAACGCGCTCTTCGGGACAAGCACATGGCTGAGCGAATTTGGTGGCGCGCTGCAGTTCATCGCTAAAGATACGGGTATCGGCGTCTCGGCGACACGGCTGGAATACGAAGCCTCGCCCGGGAAATGGGAACCCCTCAACGAACACAGCTACCTCGAAGAAAACAAGTGCAAAGGCATCCAGTGCTACGACCCCGAACACACTGAAACCTGGACGCTGAACACCAAACTGCCCAACGGCGAACCGAAGATCCGCTACCGAGCGGAAGAGGCGTTCGGCGACGCAACCCATGAAACCGAGTCGCCAGCCACAGAAGACGTGACGACCGTCAAAGTCGATGACGCCAAGCCGAGCAACATCTTTCTCGGCGGGGTCCCGTTCGGGAACGAACTCAGCGAAAAAGCCTACGAACTGACGGCGTATGCCACTGATGGCGAAGGATCGACGATCCCGAGTTCGGGCATCAAGTCCATCACGGTCTACGTCGACGGAAAATCGATCAAAGCCCTCGGGGAAACCGAAGGGAAATGCTCGGTTCCAGCCGGCGCGTGTACCGCGACGGCGAAATACAAAATTCAGGGCGCAGAACTGGGTGCGGGGCGTCACGCGATCGTGATCGTCGCGAAGGACAACGCCGGCAACGAAGGCCGCGAAGAAGAAACGATCTCCATCCGCCACTCAACTCCCGTCCCGCTCGGCCCAGGGTCGGTAGACCTCGAGTCTGGCGACTTCACATTGGGGTCCAGCGACGTCTCCTTCGGGTCGGGGCTGTCCGTCTCGCGCGTCTACAGCTCGCGGGCCGTAACGGCGGGGGCCGGAGGGTCGCTTGGCCCGCAATGGACACTGAGCCTCGGAAGCGAGGAGACCCTCGTAGAAATGGTCGACGGAAGCGTGATCGTGACGAGCGCCACGGGCGGGCAGACAATCTTCGCAGCGATTCTGAATACGGAAGGAAAACCTACAGGGAAATTCGAAGCTCCTCCGGGAGACTCGAACCTGACAATGACCCCCGAAGAAAACGAAAAAAAAGAAAAGGTCGCCTACTACCTAAAGGCCCCGGCCTCGGGCACGTCCACCAAGTTCACGCTTCCCAGCAGCACCTCCAAAGTCTGGGTGCCGACGCGGCAGGAAGGCCCAGTCGCAACGGACACCGTGAGCTACACCTATCAGACGGTCGAAGTAGCCGGCAAAAAACTCACACGGCCTACCGAAGCGCTCGCACCGCATCCCAACGTGTCGTGCTCCCCAAAAATGGAACCGGGCTGCCGCGCCCTGAAGTTCACGTACGCCACGACCACCAAAGCCAAAGGCGAAAAGCCTGCCGAATGGGGCGAATACGAAGGACGCCTCACGCGAGTGTCCTACGAAGGCTACAACCCAGCCACCAAAAAAATGACGGAACCGTCAGTCCCGGTCGCCGAATACACGTACGACAAAACCGGCAGGCTACGCGCCGAGTGGGACCCACGGATCTCTCCAGCTCTCAAGACCGAGTACGGCTACGACACAGAAGGACACGTCACGGCGCTTACGCCCGCAGGGCACGAGTCGTGGGTCTTCACATACGCCCCAATCGCCGAAGATACGGGCACCGGCCGACTTCTCAAGGCCGCTCAAGCCCCTGCAACCGCAGCCCTGTGGAATGGGGAACTGCCCGCGAACACCGAAGCACCCAAAATCGCCGAAGCCACACCAACGATGGGCGTCGCAATCAGCGTCTCACACGGGACATGGACAAACAACCCCGGCGCTTATTCGTTCCAATGGGAAGACTGCAAGATTGTGCATACCGAACTGGAAGAATTGGAAGAAGTAGCGGAAAAAATCGAACTGCCCGGAAAACTGCAGTGCATGCAGATCCCGGGAGCCAATAACTCGAGCTACGAGCCCGCGTTGAGCGACTTGGGCTACAAACTCCGGGTCAAGGTGGGAGCGCTCAATGGCGGCGGGGTTGTGACTGCGACAACCGGGACAAGCAGCGAAATCACGCCCCTGGCCGCGAGCTACACTGCAGCGGGCGTAACCAACATCGGCCAGATCGCAGAGGGACCCGACAAAAACGCATGGTTCACCGCCAGCGGTGGCATCGGCAAGATCACTTCGGCGGGCGTCATCACGAAATACGCGGGCGCCAAAGCCAACGGCATCACCCCGGGGCCAAGCAAAGAAAGCGCCCTGTGGTTCACAAAACCGCTCACTAATACCATCGGCAGGATCACCACATCGGGCACAATCACCGCGGAATACTCGCTCCCAGCAGGCAGCGAACCGTGGTACATCACCGCGGGACCCGACGGCAACATCTGGTTTACCGATATGCACTCAGGAAAGATCGGCAAAATCACACCAACAGGCGCAATCACGGAATACTCTATAGGAGCCGAAGCGCATCCGGACGGCATCACGGCCGGCCCAGACGGCAACGTCTGGTTCACGGTCAACAAAGAAACCATCCCGAAAATCTGGGAACGCACAATCGGCAAGATCACGCCGTCGGGCGAAATCACCCAGTATCCAATGCCGAAAGAAGGCGAAGACCAAGCATACGGATACCAAATCACTACGGATCCCGACGGGAACCTGTGGTTCTCCACAACATGCGGCAAAGCGTGTTATCTAGGGAGGATCACAACCTCTGGCGCCATTACCCAAATGTTCACAAATGAACAAGCCGCGAACACCGGGCCAACCGCAGGGCCGGAAGGCAAGCTCTGGTACACGACAAACAACGGCCAGATGAAAAACGGGACGTACATACGCGAGCTCCACAACATGACGACCTCCGGCGCCGTCACAAATGGCACCGAGCCAAAGAAACGGTGGCTGGGCGTGACAACCGTCGGCTCAGACGGCAACCTCTGGGGTTCGACCGGCGAAGAAGGCGGCAGCGAAGGAATAGGAAAGATCATTCCCACCTCAACCGAGAGCGACCCAAGCCCACAGCCAGGATGGACGATGGAGTACAACGTACCGCTGTCCGGGACAGGCGCGCCGCACGAAATGGGCCTCAACAACGAAACACACCATCCCGAACCCGAAAAATGGGGGCAAAAAGACGACCCAGTCGAAGCGACAGCAATCGTCCCGCCCGACTCGCCCCAAGGATGGCCAGCCACAAGCTACAAACGCGCCACTGTGTACTACTTGGACGAACAAGGGCGCGACGTGAACATCGGCTCTCCAAGCACCGCCACAGCCGGTGCGATCGCCACCACGGAATACAACGAAGAGAATGACGTCATCCGGACCCTAAGCCCAGACAACCGCCTCACAGCGCTCGAAGCAGGCACAAAATCTGCCGAAGTAGCAAAGCTGCTAAGCACCGAAAAGACCTACAACGGAGAAGGCGCAAAAGAAAAAGAAGTCACAGAACCAGGCACAAAGCTAATCGACGTGGTTGGCCCGCAGCACATGGTCAAGTACGTCGCCGGCAAAGAACACAAAGAAGCTCTCGCGCGAAACCACGACAAGCTCTTCTACGAAGACGAAGCGGCCGAAGCGGAAGCAAAAGAAAAGTTCGACCTCGTTACGAGGACAACAGATCTGGCCCAGCTCGCTAACGAAGAAGAAGTCGAAGTCCGACACACGACCACCGCCTACTCAGGGCAAAAAGCCGCTGGTGCTCCCGCCGGCCTGGGATGGAAGCTGCGCCAGCCGACGTCAGTCACAGACGACCCGGAAGGCGCCAAAGAAACCCACAGCACGCTGTATTACGAAGAAGGGAACGAAGCCATGGGTCAGGTGATGGAAACACGTGGGCCTGAGGGCGCCGCGGGAAATTCGGCCCGTGACTCAAGAACCGTCTACTACAGCACGGCGGAAAACAAAGAATACGCCGCGTGCGGGAAACACCCCGAATGGGCCGGCCTGGTGTGCGAGACTCTCCCAGCGAAACAGCCGGGAACGACGGGGCTGCCGAAGCTTGCCGAAACGACGACGACGTACAACGTCTGGAACGAGCCGGAAACAATCACCGAGACGTTCGGGGAAAAGACCCGAACAACCAAGAATGGATATGACGCCGCCGGTCGCCAAACAAGTGGCGAAGAGACCTCAACGGCAACTACCGAATCCGGCGACAAGGCGCTGCCCAAAGTCACCGAGGAATACAATACAGCCACCGGTGCACTCGAAAAGGAGAGCACAAAAGTCGCCGAAACGACGAAGACACTTACGAGTAAAGACAACACGCGCGGCCAGCTAGAAAAATACACGGATGCCGACGGGAACGTGGCGACAATCAAATATGGAGGTGCCGAAGGGGATGGTCTGCCTGAAGAACTCACTGATGGCGGCGACCAGGGTAAAAGCAGCGAGAAATACACCTACAGCGAAGTGACAAAGCAGCTGACGACACTCAGTATTTCAGGGGTTGGCACGTTCACGGCGACCTACGACCCTGAAAATCGGCTCACTAGTGAGGTGTACCCAAACGGCATGTGCGCCAACTACGCCAGCAACTCTGTGCGCGAAACGACGCACGTCGAATACTTGAAGACCTCAAACTGCTCCGCAAAAGAACCGCAGGTCTGGTTTAGTGAAACGCGCACTGCGTCGGTGCACGGCGACACTGTGAGCCGCACCAGTACCCTTGCCAAAGAGGAATACAACTACGACACGCTTGGGCGGCTAACAGAAGCCCAAGAAACCCCAACAGGCGCGTTTTGCAAGACCCGCACTTACGCGTACGACGAAGAATCCAACCGCACGAGTCTTACTATGCGCGAACCGAACAGCAAAAAAGAATGCGCTACCGAAGGCGGGACGATCGAAAAACACGCTTACGACGAAGCAAATCGACTCACCGATACCGGCATTGCCTATGACCCGCTGGGCAACGTTACGACTCTGCCTGCCGCGGACGCCGAAGGCAACGCGTTGGAAAGCACCTTCTACGTGGACAACGCGGTGGCGACTCAGACGCAGAACGGTGTCACGAACAGCTACTATCTTGATCCGGACGGGCGCACCCGCGAAACCGTTACCGGAGCGAAAAAAGTCATCACTCACTACGACGGACCGGGTGAAGCGATGTCCTGGACCGGTGAAGGCTCAGGCACAAGCGAAAAATGGACGCGAAGCATTCCTGGTATCGACGGAGCGCTCACGGCGGTTCAGAAGGGCGAAGGGAAAATTGAAGAATCAGCGGTGCTGCAACTTCACGACCTGGAGGGCAACATCGTCGCGACAATCAAGGACAAATCGGAAGAAACGGAACTACTGTCGTCCTACAACAGCACCGAGTTTGGTGTGCCCAATGCCGGTAAAGCCCCACCGAAGTACGCTTGGCTCGGTGCCGGCGGTGTCTCGAGCGAACTAGCTTCAGGAGTAGTCACCGAAGGTGCAACCTCGTACGTGCCGCAGACGGGCGAAGCACTGCAGGGTACCCGGATTGCGCCTCCGGGCCTTCCGGGCGGCTCCGGCGGAGGCGCCCCTGTGACCTTCGAGGAGGAAGCCTGGAACATGGAAGGGGCCGCCCGTGTCGGCGCGGAATCCCCTGGACTCGAAGCCGGACGCGAAATAGAAGCCGAAAAGGCGGCAGATCGCGCGGCCGGCTTGAGTACAGCCTCGGGACCTGTTGATCCGAGTTTCGAGGTCAAGTTGGGAGGCAGTGGTGCTGAAAAGGTCAGAAACCTGATTGAGAGCGGTGCGGTGGGACCGCTCGCGGAACTGGTTGTCAAATGGGCGAAACTCGGCGGTTTGGAGGCGGCAGTTGTGGCGGGGGTGATCGTCGAATTTGGACATTCGTTTGCGACCGGGCTGAATTACTGCGTGAATGCCTTCAATGACATTGGAAGGCCAGGCGGGAAGGCGTTCCGATGTCAAATGACGTTCAACTATTGGACCCTGCCAGGCCCGCCTTATGTGTTTCCGGAAGATGTCGAATTTAGCGACTGTTACTTTGATTCCAAAGCGAAAGGCAAGTATGATTGCGGGGGCGTCTATAAAGTGGGATGGAATCTTGGATTGTCTTGACGAGTCGCGTAGTTCGGCGCTGTGGATGGTGGCACGCAGCGCATGTCGAGCGATAGCATGGCGGCGCGTAGCCGGAGTGGGGCATGGTAAATGATGGCGGACAGGCGGCCAAAGCGTGATGCGGTGCGCGAGATGCTGAAAATGCTCGCCATGGAGCAGACGGATCAGGAGCGTGCCCTCGTCGCAGCCATTGTGGAGCGGACGGAGGAGCTCCTCTGCGATGAGCCATTTGAGGTCAGTTCGAATGGCACGTTCATTGAGATCGGGACTGCCGAGAAGGGGAGGGGCAATGCGGTCGTTATGATGCAAGGTCTGATGTGGAGGGCGCCGCTTGACGTCGACGAGCGACTTCGCATGATCTTCGAGTCCTATACCACGCGGCTGCAGGAGTTCATTTCGAAGGCGACCGGCAATGCGTGGCCCTGTCCGAACTGCGAGCGGCGCGTGGTGCTAACCACTGAGATGATCTCGGTGGCGTGGGTGGACATGATGTCCGGCGAGTCCGTTTGTGAGATGAGACCGGTGAGTCGCGCAGAGATAGGTCAGGCCGAGGCGGACGACCATGAGGCCTAGCCGACGGCTGGTCCGGCGCTCGATGGCAGCTACGCTGTCCATTCTCGCGCTGGTGTCGAGCGGTTTGGCCGCAAGCGCCGAGGGGAAATCTCAGATGGGTGCTGTGATAGCCGGGTCGGCCCTCGCGCCGTACCGCGACTTTCTGGCGCGACGCTCGACCGCGCTGTGTGATGATTTCACGCTTCGCGCGCGAGGAGAGCTTGCGGGCGATGCTGGAGGACGCAATTGCTCGGTCGCGATGACGGCGTTTTTGGCACATGGACGCCTCCTGACGATACCTGTGATCGGATTGCGGAAGAGGCTCCGGGTTGCACACGTCGAGGTCCACGGTGCAGATGCGAAAGTGGTACTCGCCTACGGCCCAGAGGGCGCGACGTTTCGCCTAGCTCTGCAGAGAGACCGGGGTGGGTCATGGCGCGTGGCGACTAAGCCTCGCCTCGGTCACACGTCTGGCTGCGTGATCTCCGGGCCGTGCCCGCGAGGAACCACGACGCTGCTCTTCTGGCTGGGCTTGCCAGTCATCGCGAGGACGCTCGGTCATCGTGTGGGGGCAGAGTAAAGGCGATGAGTGGTGTCGATCAGAGCCCTTGCAGGGCAAGAGAGGTTGGCGCGCAGTGGCTGTATTTGTTGATGTGCCTCGGCGTCGTGGCTCGGGGACGGAGTCGCAGAGAGTGTGGGCGTTGAGTGGAAAGCGACGGTACGCTTCGGCGCGAATCCGGGATGCGAGGTGCTCGCAATGACGAGTAGCGGCGACCATCACAGCGCTCGTAGCGCCAGCGCGGTTGGCGCCACAGGAGCGATGCTGTTGGTATGTCTCGCCGTCGTGGCGTGCGGCGACTCATCAAACACGATGAGCGCCTCCGTACATACGGGCAGCGTCGCGAAGAGCGCCGTTGACCCGGCCGCGTGCGTGCGCAAACAAGGCCCTGCTACGGGGAGCGGCGTCGTGGTAACTTCGCCCAACACTGCCGCTCCAGAGGCGCAGGTAATGCCGCGGAACTGCGGCGTGAAAGGGCCTCAAAAGGCTCTGCCGGCCAAAGGCAAGCCAGTATCAGGCCGCGTCGCACGCGGAGCGAATGAGTTCGCCGAATGCGTGCGTAGGAATCGTGGTTCTGTGCCGTTGTCGAAGCGCCGGGTTAAGGCTCCCTCTGAAAGCACTGAGGCGATCAAAGGCAAGACTGCGAGCGTCAGGAGAGCGGTCAGAGTATGCAGCCATCTTTTGGGATGACGGATCACCGTGCGGACCTCCGGTTGGAGTTCCAGAAATCGTGAAGTAGCGGACTCGCTCTCAAGCAGCAACTCAGTCGTGAGTCTGGACCTGTAGGTACAATGCATAGTCCGGTTTATTCACCATCGCCGCCTTCAGAGCGAGGGCAGTGGCTTTTCGCGGTTGGGCTTTTCCTCCTGAGCGTAGGTGCGCTTGTCGCGGTGTTGACAGGGGTGCTGGGAGGCACGAGCTCCAATGTCGTTCCGGGGTCGGTAGAGTTGCCGCTCGGGCAGGCGGCTCCGATACCTGTCCCGGGGGCGGCTAAAGCTGCGGATGCCGCCACGAGTAGTCGAAGGTCCCCGATCGAGTCACCCTCAGCAGGTGTGCGAGCCGTCCGCGACAAAAGGGGCGGGAGCCACGCGCATGTTCGGGCGAGTGTGGCACGAATGGCAAGTGCGGAACACCCGCAGGCCATGAGGTCTTTGCTCGATCAGGCGGGAATGAAGATATCGAGCCGCTGGATGGAACCCTTTTACCCGATCTACGGGACCGCACAGAGTGCGTTCCGTGTCAACTGGCTGCTGATCGCCTCGATCCACAAGCAGGAGTCGGCATTCTCGACGGACCAAACCACTTACCACGGACTGAACTTCGCTGGGTGCTGCGGGGGGCCGATGCAGTTTAACGTGACCAACGGCCCCGTAACCACATGGGATGAGGCGCGGAACGCCTACCGGGATGGCCGCCGCCCAGTGGAGTATGACCACCGCACCGTCACTCACCCCTCGATCTATGACGACTTCGATTCGATCATGGCGGCAGCATGGCTGCTGTCATCGGACGGCGCCAGCCTTGCGCTGGACGACTCCGCGTGGTTGGCAGCGTACGATTATTACGGTCACGACGCCGCCGGCGTGAACTATGCCGATCAGGTGCTGGCTCGTGCGATCGGGTGGTCGCAGCACGGCTTCTGCATCAACTGCGGCGTGGAGTCTACGCTCGTCAAAGCCGTTTACGACGCTTATGGCGCGCGTCTGCTCGGAACGAGTGCGGGCGGCACCATCCCCGGTGACCCACAGGTACAGCGGTCGAGGTAGCGTGCTTGTGAAGCGGCCGGAGCTTGGAGCCACCAACTCCGCGATCACCGGCTAGGCGAGTTCTATCTCCGTGCCGCCCAGATTTAGCTCGAGGGACGACAATCGCGGCCGGGGCTCGAAGCTCAGCGCGAAGGGGAAGCAGCGGCAGCCGCATGCCGCGCGAACATTGCAGCGTGTCCGGGGGGCGGAAGACCCGACGCATAATGTGATTCTGTTTACTCCGACGGAAGCAAAGCAATTTGGCGATGTGCTCTGTAACTGCACGGCGGTTCGCGGCATCGGCGACGTGATCGAACTACTCCAAGTGCAAAAACAATTGGCGTGCCGGGAGTGGGCTGGCCTGACCCCGGGGGATCGGTCCGACCCTTGTGAGAGTTTCTCGCGCCCGCGATCATGGGCGAGGAAGGAACTACACGATGAAGCGACGCAGGCATACGCCGGAGCAGATCATCCGCAAGTTGCGGGAGGCTGAGCGGCTGCTCGGTGAGGGCAAGACGATCCCGGAGGCCGCTCGGGAGCTGGGGATCAGCGAGCAAACGTTCCACCGCTGGCGTAACCAGTACGGTGGGATGAAGGCCGATGACGCGAAGCGGCTGAAGGAACTCGAGCGCGAGAACGCGACGCTGAAGCGGATCGTGGCCGACAAGGAGCTGGAGGTCGTCGCGTTGAAGGAGATTTCCCGGGGAAACTGGTAGGCCCGGTCCGCCGACGCCGGGCGGTCGTGATGCTTTGCGACCGTCTCGGCGTCAGCGAGCGCTGGGCATGTCAGGTAGTCGGCCAGCATCGCTCCACGCAGCGTCACGAGCCGAAGCTGGCCGAGGATGACGAGGTGTTGCGCTCAGAGCTGCGGAAGTTCTCGGTGGAGCGCCCGCGATGGGGGTACCGGCGCGCGCATCACCGGCTGCGCGAGCTGGGCTGGGAGGTGAACCGCAAGCGGGTGCAGCGGCTGTGGCGCGAGGAGGGTCTGCGGGTGCCGCAGCGCAAGCGTAAGCGCCGGCGGCTCGGGGAGTCGACGGTCCCGGCCGAGCGGCTGCGCGCGGAGCGGCCGAATCACGTGTGGGCGTTCGATTTTCAGTTCGACCAGACCGCCGATGGGCGGGCGCTGAAGCTGATGAACATCGTCGATGAGTTCACGCGCGAAGCGCTGGTGATGCTGGTGGCGCGCAGCATCGACGCCGACACGGTCGTGCAGGCGCTGCAGCGGCTATGCGGCGAGCGGGACCTCGCCCCCGAGCTTTTGAGGATGGACAACGGGCCGGAGATGACCGCACACGCGCTCCAGGACTGGTGTCAACTATCGAAGACCGGGACCGTGTTCATCGAGCCGGGCTCGCCGTGGCAGAACCCGTTCGTGGAGTCCTTCCACTCGCGCGTGCGCGACGAGCTGCTCGACATCGAGGAGTTCTCCTGCCTGGCCGAGGCGCGCGTGGTGATCGAGGACTGGCGCGAGGACTACAACCTCAGACGGCCGCACAGTTCACTCAGGATGCGCGCCCCGGCCGTGTTCGCCGCCGAGTGGGCGCCTGACGGCGAGCCAGCTCTCACCGCGTGAGCAGGAGGGGTGCGGCGAGCAGCGCGCCGCGGCCATCGCCGCTCGGCACTCGCTACGCTCGCGCCTTCGCAACGACGCCCGCGGACAGCACAAGCGTGGTCATCCGTCCGCGGCGGGCGCTACCTTCTCCCCGTCACATCCACCACCCTCTCACTCGTGGTGGACCGACAAACGGGGTCCGGTCAGGGCGATATGGTCGAAGAGATCCTTACGGGAGGCATAGCGGAATCGTTCGGGAAGGAACTGAAACTGTGCGGCGAATTCCTCAGTAGCAGCCGCGCGAACCGCTGCGCTTGAACACCACAGTTGGTGAATTCTAGGCCAGGATACCTGGCTACCCACCAAATCGCCGATTAGCATCGGGGCGTGCTTTTTCTACAAGAAATCGTACAACGGGGAAAAGCGAGGCCTTCACTGCAAGAACGGCCAGTATTACAAACCGAACTCGTATTAGGGAGCGTGAAGTCCGTGACGCGTGCAATACCGGTGTTGATGGTGAGCGCTGTGAGTGCCTCCGGAGTCGCAAGTGAGACGGTGGCGGCCGGCACTCATGGGGGGAAGGGCGCGAGCCCCGGAGACACCCGGAGAGTCAGGAGCGAAGCGGCGCGCCGCTATCTGGACATGGTGCGGAGGACGCTGGGCGCTGAGGAGAACCGCATGACGTCGGTCCAGCTCGCGGTCAACCAGGTCGTGACCGGGGTTAGCAGCGGATGCCCGGCGGTTGCCTCGAGTGCCCCAAGGGGCTGGACGAGATGGCGCGTTGAGACGGAGGTCACAGAGGATCTAGCCGCTGCGGCAATGCACGTTGATGCACGGATGGCGGTCCGGCTACTGAAGAGGAGCGAGACCGTGCGGTGGGGAAGTCAGAGCGTATCGAGGCTCATTGCGGCGAGAGTTGGCGGCGTAAACAAGCAGGCGCAGCTAGTCGCGCCGCGACTATGCCATGTCCTCGGACCAGCAACGCGATCAAGTCGAGCTTCGCGACCGTGAAGCTCCGCACCAGGGTCACGAAGGGCGCCGGAAGCAGGAAGGCCGCACTCGCGATGGCCTACAAGCTCCTGGACGCCGCCCAAGAACGCCGGCGATGACTCGACCGCCACGAGTTCGTCACCGACGTGCTCGCCGGCACGAAGTACAAAGACGGGACCCAGACCACCCACAACGACAACAGCACAACGAGACGATCGACGAGAGAAGGTCGCCGCGTAACGATCCTTCACCACCTCATCCACAACATTTGACAATTGCTCACTAGGCATAGGGGAGTGTCCCAGGAACTGTGTAGGCATGAGCGAAAGAGATTGCTATGCCTACTACTACGCAGGGCCACATGGAGTCGCAGGAGCTGGTGTTTCCCGCTGCCAGGGAGCGTGGGGAGCCCGGAGGGCGACCGGAGTGGACCTGACCGGACCCCGTTTGTCGGTCCACCACGAGTGAGAGGGTGGTGGATGTGACGGGGAGAAGGTAGCGCCCGCCGCGGACGGATGACCACGCTTGTGCTGTCCGCGGGCGTCGTTGCGAAGGCGCGAGCGTAGCGAGTGCCGAGCGGCGATGGCCGCGGCGCGCTGCTCGCCGCACCCCTCCTGCTCACGCGGTGAGAGCTGGCTCGCCGTCAGGCGCCCACTCGGCGGCGAACACGGCCGGGGCGCGCATCCTGAGTGAACTGTGCGGCCGTCTGAGGTTGTAGTCCTCGCGCCAGTCCTCGATCACCACGCGCGCCTCGGCCAGGCAGGAGAACTCCTCGATGTCGAGCAGCTCGTCGCGCACGCGCGAGTGGAAGGACTCCACGAACGGGTTCTGCCACGGCGAGCCCGGCTCGATGAACACGGTCCCGGTCTTCGATAGTTGACACCAGTCCTGGAGCGCGTGTGCGGTCATCTCCGGCCCGTTGTCCATCCTCAAAAGCTCGGGGGCGAGGTCCCGCTCGCCGCATAGCCGCTGCAGCGCCTGCACGACCGTGTCGGCGTCGATGCTGCGCGCCACCAGCATCACCAGCGCTTCGCGCGTGAACTCATCGACGATGTTCATCAGCTTCAGCGCCCGCCCATCGGCGGTCTGGTCGAACTGAAAATCGAACGCCCACACGTGATTCGGCCGCTCCGCGCGCAGCCGCTCGGCCGGGACCGTCGACTCCCCGAGCCGCCGGCGCTTACGCTTGCGCTGCGGCACCCGCAGACCCTCCTCGCGCCACAGCCGCTGCACCCGCTTGCGGTTCACCTCCCAGCCCAGCTCGCGCAGCCGGTGATGCGCGCGCCGGTACCCCCATCGCGGGCGCTCCACCGAGAACTTCCGCAGCTCTGAGCGCAACACCTCGTCATCCTCGGCCAGCTTCGGCTCGTGACGCTGCGTGGAGCGATGCTGGCCGACTACCTGACATGCCCAGCGCTCGCTGACGCCGAGACGGTCGCAAAGCATCACGACCGCCCGGCGTCGGCGGACCGGGCCTACCAGTTTCCCCGGGAAATCTCCTTCAACGCGACGACCTCCAGCTCCTTGTCGGCCACGATCCGCTTCAGCGTCGCGTTCTCGCGCTCGAGTTCCTTCAGCCGCTTCGCGTCATCGGCCTTCATCCCACCGTACTGGTTACGCCAGCGGTGGAACGTTTGCTCGCTGATCCCCAGCTCCCGAGCGGCCTCCGGGATCGTCTTGCCCTCACCGAGCAGCCGCTCAGCCTCCCGCAACTTGCGGATGATCTGCTCCGGCGTATGCCTGCGTCGCTTCATCGTGTAGTTCCTTCCTCGCCCATGATCGCGGGCGCGAGAAACTCTCACAAGGGTCGGACCGATCCCCCGGGGTCAGGCCAGGCCGGCAGCGGCGCGTGCGCCGTGGGCTCCCCGTCGCTCTCGCCGGATCTGGTTGATGAGGCCGTCGGTCGTGCTGGTGGGCGCCGTCGTGTGCGGCAAGCTATCGGGGTGGCGTCTGATCGGCGGATCAGCGACGAGGTGATCGATGAGCTGCTCGCTGGTGCGAGCAGCGAGGAGGAGATCGCGGGGCCGGGAGGGCTGTTGGCCGAGTTGACGAAGCGGTTGGTGGAGCGGGCGATGGAGGTCGAGCTGACCGAGCATGTGGGTTATGAGCCGCACTGCGAGCCGCCGGGCGGGGCCGGGAACACGCGCAACGGCAGTACGAGCAAGACGCTGATCACCGAGCACGGTCGGGTCCGCGTTGAGACCCCGCGCGACCGGGATGGGAGCTTTGAGCCGAAGATTGTGCGCAAGCGCCAGCGTCGGTTCGTTGGGTTCGACGAGAAGATCCTCGCGCTCTACAGCCGCGGGCTCTCCACGCGGGACATCTCCGCGCATCTGCAGGAGATCTACGGCGTGAACGTCGGACGCGACCTCATCTCGCGCGTGACGGATGCGGTGATGGACGACGTGCGCGAGTGGGCCAAGCGGCCACTGGAGGACATCTACCCGGTCGTGTTCCTCGACTGCATGGTGCTGAAGATCCGCGAGGGCGGAACGGTGCAGCGCCGCGCGCTGTACCTCGCCTTGGGCGTGACGCTCGACGGCGAGCGTGACGTGCTCGGCATGTGGTTCCAAGAGACCGAGGGCGCGAAGTTCTGGATGCAGGTCCTCAACGACCTGAAGACCCGCGGTGTGCGGGACATCCTGATCGCATGCGTCGACGGGCTCACCGGGTTCCCCGACGCGATCGAGGCGATCTTCCCGGCTACCACGGTGCAAACGTGTCTGGTTCACCTCATCAGGGCGAGCCTCAAGTACGTGCCGCGCCGGGAGCGCGAGCAGGTCGCCCGCGCCCTGAAGCCGATCTACACCGCCAAGGACGCCGACCAGGCCCACGCTGAGCTCGAGGCCTTCGATGAGAAGTGGGGCGACCGGTTCCCGGTGATCACCCAAACCTGGTTGAATGCCTGGGAGCATGTGACACCGTTCCTCGCGTTCCCCACCGAGGTCCGCCGCGTGATCTACACCACGAACGCGATCGAGGCGCTCAACCGCCAGCTACGCAAGGCGATCAAGACCAAGGGCAGCTTCCCGACCGAGGACGCCGCCCGCAAGCTCGTCTACCTCGCCCTGCAAAACGCCGTCCCACAATGGACACGGACCCGGAATTGGACGGCAGCGCTGCTCGCGTTCAAGATCCACTTCGGCGACCGCGTCCCCGACACCGCAAACTAACTGTCACCCATTCACCACAACCGGAATCACTGTTACACTAACCACCAACCCGCCTACACAGAAAAAGGGAGTGCGCCCAGAGTCGGGGGTGGTTGATGGGTTGACCTGATCTGACATAAGCTCGTTGTCGCCTGCCGGTGTGAGTCCGGTCCGGGTAGCTGCCAGGAGGCCCGGTAGCAGGCTGGCGGCTGGGTCGGGAAACTGGCTTGGTCGAAGCCCAGCGTCAAAAGCCCTTTTGGGGGAGCGACTGAGCGGTCCGTAGCGTCAAGCGAAGCCTGCCGCGCCGTTAATGTGCTTGCCTTCGGGTGGGGGTAGGGAGAGCCGAGCCGCGTCTTTCACGGCGAAGGCCACGGAAGGAGCGAAGATCCTGGAAGTGCAGCTCTGAAGGACTCCCCGGCGTAGAGGGCTCGGAACGTTCAGATGGTGGCGGCGGGAACTGGGGAGGCCCTCCCCGGCCCGGTGGTCTGCGGAATGGCCGCTGGAGTGTCGCGTCTTATAACTGGTGATGAGCCGGGAAGTGGACGGGGTGCCGGGAGGGAGTCGGAGGCGGCCGTATTACTGCTTGAACCCACGGGACAACAAAACCCGGGGTGAGGGAAGGGCCGCTGCTTCGTTCACGCGTCACGCATAGGGAAGGATCGGTGAGTGCCCAAGTGGCTAGGACCACCAAGCAGGACAAAGTTCGAGAACTACAGCGAACGCTTTACCGGGCGGCCAAGGCCGACCCCGGACGAAGGTTCCACGCGCTCTATGACAAGGTCCACCGCAGGGACGTCTTGGAGTGGGCGTGGGAGCTGGTGCGCGCCAATCGTGGCGCGGCCGGCATCGACCAGATGACTATCGCCGACGTCGAGGAGTACGGGGTTGACCAGCTGCTCGACGAGCTGGCCACGGAATTGAAGGACGGGAGTTGGCGTGCGATTCCCGCGCGCCGGGTGTTCATACCGAAGCCTGGCCGCTCGGAGCGGCGTGCGCTCTCGATCCCTGCTGTCCGTGACCGCGTTGTTCAAGCGGCCTCAAAGATCGTCATTGAGCCGATCTTTGAGGCTGACTTTCTGCCGTGCTCGTTTGGGTTTCGCCCGGAGCGATCACAGCACGATGCGCTCCAGGTTCTTGTGGATGAGTCTTGGAGCGGCTCGCGGTGGGTCGCAGAATCGGATGTCGCTGACTGTTTTGAGGCGATTCCGCATTCGGGGTTGATGGCGGCGATCGAGGAGCGGATCTCAGATCGTCACGTCCTGAAGCTCCTGCGCGCGATGCTGCGCGCTGGAGTGATGACGGACGGGGCGATCACGCGCAGCAACACTGGCACCCCGCAGGGCGGTGTCGTTTCGCCAGTCCTGTGCAACGTCTACTTGCATCGGCTCGACCGGCAGTGGGCGCAGCGAGGGCACGGGAAGCTGGTGAGGTTCGCGGATGATCTGTTGGCGATATGCAAAACCAAACAGGAAGCCGAGGACGCCCTTGAGGCGTTCACCGTGATCCTGGCCGAGATGGGCCTAACGCTCAAGCAGGCCAAGACACGGATCGTGCATCTGCGGGAGGGAGGCGAGGGTTTGGATTTCCTTGGCTTCCATCACCGCTATGTGCGCGGCAACACCCGCCGGTCGGAGCATCTCACCTTCCTCGTGCGCTGGCCCTCACGTCAGGCGATGGGGCACGCCCGCGAACGTATCCGGGAGATTACGGCGCGTTCACGGCTGCGGGTCCCTGTCGAGATCATCGTGCGAGACCTCAACCGGTTCTTGCGCGGCTGGGCGGGCTACTTCCGTTATGGGAACTCCGCGCAGTTCTTCGACAAGATCACGCGCTACGCGTTGATGCGCTTGGCAGGGTTCATCGCCAAGCGTCATAAGCGTGGCACACGGTACGGCTGGTGGGTTGCTTGCTACCAATCCCCGAACCGTGTGGGCCTGATCGACCTCAACGGAACCATCATCGCGCCCCGGCCCAACCGGTCGCGGCGCCAGGGGAGCTGAATGTCGGCGGTGAAGAACGTCGGAGAGCCGTGTGCGGGAGAACCGCATGCACGGATCGATGCGGCGGCGGGAGGAAACCAAGCCAGTCGGGCTCACACAGCCGCACAGCCCAGGCGCCTCCCGCCGACCCTACCGCTCTCAGGCATAGCCGCGAGCTGCGTTCGGGGGCGTAAGGGGGGAGTTCGACGACCGAGGGAGGCGGTGTGCCTGAGTGCGGTGATGGCGCTTTGCCTGGGCTTAGCTGGTGCTGATATCGATGGTTCGGCTGTGTCCTGCTGCGTATGGGAAGTTTGTTTGTCCTGCGGGGACTGCGGCGCGGAATGGGAAGTGTCCGACGCCTTCTTGGAACTGGTATTCGACGGTGAATGATCCGTTGGAGTTGGTGGTTGGTGTCCAGAAGGTCTGCCAGTGTCCTCGGTAGTGGACGCGTAGCTCTACCAGTATGCCTTGGTGTGGGATTGGTCCGGCGACTTTGCCGGTGAGTGTGATCGTCCCGGTCGGCGTTGTATGGCGTGGCGTGATGTTGAGTCGCACGCCGGCGCGGACGGACTCCTTGATGGTGGCTGTGGCTGCGTATGTGGCGTCTGTGGTGAAGGCGCGGTAAGCGATCTGTATGCGCCTGGATGGTCCGGGGGGGACGGTTGCTAGGAAGGATCCGTTGGTGGTGGTGTTGGTGTGGGTGAGGATGTGCAGATGGTTGGTGCCTGCGATTTGCTCGAGGATGTCGAGTGTTGCGCCGGTGATTGGTGTTCCTTGGTTGTTGTGTAGTTGCCCGGTGATTCGTAGCGCGCGGTGTGTGTAGGTTCGCGAGATCGTTCGTGTTACAGCGAGTCGTAGCTGTGCGGACTCGCCTGCTGCGGTCCCGTTCGGCGTGCTGATCTGCTCGGCTGGCGGGCCTCCTGGTGCGGCGCTGGTGCCCGGGCCGGGTGTGCTTGTGAGCGGGCCTTGGGAGGCCTGTATCTGTCCTGTTGGGGTGCTTATTGCGGATGTTGTTCCGTCGTTGTTCGCGGCGTTGACGAGGAGTCGTAGGGTATGGTCGGCGTCGTTGGGGGTTGGGGTGTAGCTGGCGGTTTGTGCGCCTGTGATCGCGGTGCAGTTCGTGCCTTGGGGGTTGCAGTCCTCCCATTGGTAGCTGTAGGTGATCGTGCCTGCGCCGGTGGGTGCGGACCAGGTGCCCGGGTTGCTGGAGAGCGCCGCCGCGACGAGCGGCTGGCTCGGCGCGAGGACAGTCGGCGCTGAGCTGTTGGCGGGTGCGTTGTCTGTTGTGATCGCGGCGTCGTAGATCACGCTGGAGTTCTGGGCGGCGTCCTCGATGCTGACCTTTAGCGTGTGTTGTCCGTCTCGGAGTGGGGTGGTGTCGATCGGTAGGTCGACGGACTCGCTTGCGCGGCATGGTTGGCTGTAGTCGAACATCAGCGCGTTTGTGCTATTGCCGACGGGTATGCATTTCCCGCCGTTGGTGTTGGGTGTCGCTGAGTAGAAGGCTTTGCCGTCTATTTGGGCTGTGGCGAGGTAGATGCCTGGGCCGTTTGGGTCGCTTGCTGTGAATGTGAGTTCTTGGGTGCCGCGGGCGTTGGGTCCAGCAGCGTGCCGTTGACCGTGTTGGCGGTTGGCGTGCTGGTGTTTGACAGCAGGAAGTTCGCCCACCAGAGCCGTATGAGTGACCATGCGCCTTGGCTGCCGCCGGCGTTGCACGCGTAGCCCAGTGTGCCGCCGCAGCCGGCGCTGAGATAGAAGTTTCCGCCGCGGTTGCTGGGGAGCGCGATCACACCGGAGTAGTCATAGGTCCCGTTAGCGCATGGCGGGAGCCCGGACGCGCATTGCAGTACGACGTTCGAGCCGTCGTAGACGTAGTTCGGGGTGTAGGCAACTGCTGTGCCAGAGGCGTTGTAGCCTGTGCCGTCGGCGATCAGGCTCGCGTCGACGGAGCCGCCGACCAGTCTCGATCCGCTTGGCGGCGTGTACTGGAGTGTCTCGTTCGCGCCGACACCGACAGCTGCCTGGGCGCTGAGGATGCCGTACATCGGGCCACCCGGCCCACAGCTCGTGCCGTTAGTCGACCCGAATCCCGCACCTGCTGAGAAGCTGCCCCAGCCTTCGCTGGGAGCAGCGGACTGGTTCGGGTTCACACAGGACACCTCCATCCATTCCCCGGCATACGCAGTGCCGATGCTGCACCACGCTATTGCCGCAGCGCCTGCCACGATCATGCACAACCGTTTCAGCGCTGTGCGATGCCCGTTCCCCCGGTTGATCGCGGCCTCGTTCCTTGGGTCGAGGTGTTTATTCATAGCTGTTTCCTCTCCGTTCAGGCCCCCTTTGTGGGGGCTTCCGGCTGTATGACCGCGAAGGGTCATAGACCGGCCAACGCCTTTCGCGAGGCTTATGGGCCGAAGGGGCCTCCGCCGCGCTGCGCGGGCGTATGCGCTGGTGCTGTGGTGCTCGAGTGCCTGGGTAGCCCGAGCGGGGGAAACGCTCCAGTTCCATGCTGTGTGCTCGCGCGATCCGCGATCTCTACCCGTCTGTTCGAGATGACGTGTCCGGGGCCGGGTTGGCGCGTGCGGCCCGGGGAATTGCCGAGGGGAATTGGCCCGCGAGTAGGTCGGGCCTGCGCCGCTTGTGCCAAGTCCGCTGCGGGTCTCGTGACGTGGACTGGTGGAGGGGTTCGCTTGGCGATGTGATGGTGGTGGTGTGTTGGGGGAGCGTTGAGGACGTGTGTTGCGGCGCTCCCGGCGAGGACAGCGACAGTGACGACACCAGTGGTGACCTTGGCGCTGACGCCGCCTCCCGCCAGCAGCGCCAAGGCACGTTCGCGCAGCGCTCCCGACCCAGCCGGCGCGGCTTCTGGTGTGAGTCGTTCCTGGATGGCCCTTGTGCGCAGGCCAAGTCGAGCGAGCCAGCCGAGATGGCTAACGAGGACGGGGAGCGGCAGCAGTGCCGCTGCCTGGTCTTGGAAGCTGCGACGTAGCCGTTTGGCGTTCGTCTTGTGCTCTACGCGGCAACGTCCGCAGCTCTCGAGATGCGCAATCGCGCGCGTCGCCAGCTCCTCGCTTGTCGCTTCGCCGCTTTGCAGCGCGAGGATCGTGTGCGAGCGAAAGCCACACAGTCGGCCGCTGTTGTACAGGAACTGGAAGCGCTCGCGCTTTCGCTCGCAGGCCCGCGAGACTTTACGTGCTTCGTTCTTCTTGATACTCAGCACGGTCGCGATCGCCCGGTATCGCAGTCCCTCGGCGAGCAGCGCGAAGACTTCTTGCTCACGGTTCGTGAGCTCTGTCTTGAACTCCGCGACGATCAAGTGATCCTGCTCGAGTAGGACAGCGATCTCGGGGGTGTCCTGGGTCGCGGCAGCGCGGGCTTTGAGATGTAGCTCGGGTGCACGCTGGGTGAGGATTGCCTGGCGGCGCCGCTCGTCGCGATGCAGATTCAACGCCCGGTGCTTGATCCCGGTCCGTAGGGCATTGCGCAAATGCTCCTCGCTCACATACGGCCGGTGTAGCAGCGCGAGCACAGTCTCTTGATAGATGTCCTCCAGCTGCTCGGGGTTCAGGCCTCGGCACTCCGGGAACCGACGAGCTACCCGCAGTTCTGGTGCCTGCCATTGCCCAAGGGTCTCGCCGATCCGCTCGGAGAGGGGCTTGCGATCACCGACCGCGCGCGCCACCGATCCAGGCGGACGTCCTTGTCCGCCGTGCTGGCCGTTGGCCTGTGATCTTGCGATTCGAACGTCCATGCTCGATGACCTTTAGGGCCTGCCTTGGCCCTGGACAAATGTTCTACAGCGTGGGAATGATTCCACATCCCTGAGCCATATTGCAACTATTGCCACCGGCGACCGCTTGCTCTGCTCGCTCTGCTCGATCATCGATGAGGCACCCCCACCGTCTCCAGGGTCGCCGCGCAGAGCACCAGGAGGACTATGAGCGCGAGCCAGACGAGCCTTTCGTAGGTGCTCAGTGTTCGCTGGCGTTGCACTAGCCATGAGCCTGCCCCGAGTGCCAGGGCGGCCCACTCCACCGGGACGTTGATCTCGTAGGGGAGCAGCGCCATGCCGTAGGCGCCGAGCGCTGCGCCGACCAGCACCGTGTTGATGCTGACGCACGCCAAGACGAGGACGTCTGCTGCGCGGGTGGTGAGCTGGTGGCGGTGAGCACCGGCGGGTCCGAGCAGCAACGGCCACGCGAAAAGTGGTGTGTTATGCGCCGCGAGCGCGAGGATGCACTCGAGGTGAGGCCGCGGGTTGTGCTGCGGCGTGAGCCGAAGTCCGAGCAGGTTGCGTATCGGCCGGGTAAATGGTTCGCCGGCGAGTACGACGAGCGTTGCGAAGCTGAGCGTCGCGATCCAGATCGCGACGTAGCTCTGGCGCCAGGCTGCGGGCACCCCGGTGGGCGGTCGCCGCGATCGGGCAGGACTGGCGGAGGGGGGGTATTCGTTGTCCCTGGATTCATCTGGTGTGCCTCGATTGCTGGTGGGGGTGGTCGTCCTCATGGAGCTGGAGGCACGGGTCGAAGATCGAGCGAGTTGGCCGGAGGAGCGGCGCGAAGCGCCACGGAGAGATCCGGTCGTTTTCGGTGCGTCGCCTCCCGTGCTGGTGTATTCTCAAAGCCACGATGAGGCAAGACGACGAGATCACTGGACTCGCGGAGAGCATCCCCGGCGCACGTAAGGCGACTCGGCAATACGACAACACGGGGCAACTCGAATCGGTCACCATCACGTGGGGAGATGGCGAGACGGTGACCGTGACTGATCCCGCCGCGATCGCCGCGCTCAACTTCGGTAGCGTGGGGGAGCAAGTTTGGAGCTACGACGACACTGGAGCGCCCGAGTCCGTCACCATCACCTCGGTAGATGGTGAGACGGTGACCATGACTGATCCCGCCGCGATCGCTACGCTCACAGGCCGGTAGCTGCCCGGAGAAGTCTCGCTCCTCTCCGACCCGCATCAACCCAATCGCCAGCATAACGTTCAGTCTTGTGGCAGCCATTGGCTGATTGCGTAGCCGCCGGGGACGCTCGCGAGGCGTGTGAGGGTGATGTGGTAGCTGGCTGGCAGGCCCGTGTATTGGGTGTTGCCGCCGGTTTGCTCGCGGGTGAGGATCACCCATGTCCCCGGTCGGGGAAGCTCGCGGGCGATGCTGATGATTTGCCCGTGGTTATAGATATGGCCGCGGGTGATCGTTGTGGCCGCTTGGCTGCTCGCGGCCGCTTGGCGCTCGGAGAGACGCGCCGCGCCGACGGACATCGCGGCGAGCGTCCGCTGGTTGGCGGTAAGGGTTCGGTAGTCCCAGTTGATGTAGAGCTCCGCGAATGCCGTGATCGCCTTTGAGCCGCCCCGGGTTTGACGGAGACCGTTTTGTTTGGTTCCCATCTTTCATTTGATGGGGATGGTTGGCTTCTCTTTCACAGCGTAGAGATCCTCGATCTCGGCGGGTGGTTGATCGTCGAGTGCTTCGTGGAGGCGGCCGTTGTTGAACCACGCGACGTACTCCACGATCGCGAGCTCGAGCTGTGATCTGCTGGTCCAGACGCGGTCGGCGATGAGCTCGGTCTTGAAGCTGTCGACGAAGCTCTCGGCGGCTGCGTTGGAGGTCGCCGTCAACTGCACTTGATGCGGATGGTGGGCAGCGGACTGTCCGGGTGACGCATCCGTTTCATCCGTGGCTGGGGCGGGAGTTCGTGTTCGTGGCGGTCCGTCAGACGTGGGGCGAGGATCGGGCGTTCTTCCTCGGGGATGATGGCGTGCAGCGATCGTTGCCGCGGGCGTGGACGGACGCTGGTGATGTGGATCCGTTTGTGGTGCTGGCGGCCGATCGGAGCGCGTTCCGGGTGGAGGATCTGCTGGTGCTCGCCGAGCTGCTTGACGGGCTGCGCCGGGCGGGCGACAGCGAAAATGCTGTAAAGGAGACTACGCCGTGACTGTAAGAGAGATTCTGCCGGTAAGGCCCCTGGCGTTACCCGTCTCTAGCCTAAGTTCTAGCCGGAATCTTATGCTGATGCTGGATCGCGAGGCCGGTTGGGAGTCGTTCGTGCTTTTCCGTCCGGGGAGGGCGGCATAATGTGCCTAACAGTAGATCGAGAGGAGAACGGTGGCGAGGTCTAGGGAGGATCCCAAGGTGGCGGCGTTGCGGGCGGAGCGGAGTTTGAATCCGCGGCCGGAGGCGGTGTCAGATGAGCGGTTTGCCTCTTCGGAGTTCTTGGACGCTCGCGATCTGGTGCAGGTGAAGTACGAGATGGTCCGCAAGGCGCGCGTCGAGGGCGAGCCGGTCAGCCGCGCGGCGACCGCGTTCGGGTTCTCGCGGCCGTCGTTCTATGCGGCTAAGAGCGCGCTGGATCAGGGTGGTCTGGCGGGGCTGGTGGCCGCCCGTCCCGGGCCGAGGCGGGCGCACAAGCTGACCGATGAGGTGCTCGCGTTCGCGCGCGAGCAGCTGCTGGCGGACCCGTCGCTGAAGTCGGCCGATCTGGTGGAGGTGATCGCGGAGCGGTTCGGGGTACGGGTGCACCCCCGCTCGGTCGAGCGGGCGCTCGCTCGATCTGACCGCTCCAAAAGTGAGCGCGGAGACCGACGGTGAAGGCGGTGGTGCGTCCGCGTTGGATGTCGAGCGTTATGAGCAGCTGCGCGCACGGGCGCTGGCTGGCGAGAGCGACGGTTTCAGGATGGGGCTGGCGGTCTGCCAGCGCCGCGGGGTCGCCGCGTGGACGCGGGCGTGGCAGGGCACACCGCCAGCCGGCCGTCCGGCGGGAGCCCGCGCGACTGTCGAGCTGCGGGCCGAGGCAGCACAGATCGTCGATGTGCTCGCCGCGATGGCGCTGGCGTGCGCGGGGGCTGGGTGATCGGACGTGAGTGCCGCCGCTGCCCTCGCGTCGAAGGTCACCACGGAGCACCTGGAGCGGACCGCGTACCTGTATGTGCGCCAGTCCACGCTGCGCCAGGTGCTCGAGAACACCGAGTCCACCGAGCGTCAGTACGCGCTGCGCCAGCGAGCCCTCGCGCTCGGCTGGAGCGCGGAGCGGATCGTGGTGATCGATCAAGACCAGGGACAGTCCGGCGCCTCAGCCGCCGACCGCGAAGGCTTCCAGCGGCTCGTCGCGGAGGTCGGGATGGGTAGAGCGGGGATCGTGCTCGGGCTGGAGGTCTCGCGCCTAGCACGCAACAACGCCGACTGGCACCGGCTGCTCGAGATCTGCGGGATGAGCAGGACGCTGATCCTCGACGAGGACGGTATCTATGACCCGGGCGACTTCAACGACCGGCTGCTGCTCGGATTGAAGGGCACCATGAGCGAGGCCGAGCTTCACTTCATCCGCGCACGCCTGCGCGGCGGACAGCTCTCCAAGGCACGCCGCGGCGAGCTGCAGATGGCGCTCCCCGTCGGTCTCGTATATGACCCCGCCGGCAAGGTCGCGCTCGACCCCGACAGCGGCGTCCAACACGCGCTTGGCTACCTGTTCGCCACGTTTCAACGGACCGGCTCCGCGCGCGCCGTGGTGGCGACGTTCACCCGCGAGGGGGTGCTCTTCCCGGTCAGGGTGCGAACCGGGGAGCACAAGGGCGAGCTGGCATGGACGCCGTTGCGCCACTGGCGGGTGCTGCGCACGCTGCACAACCCGCGCTACGCCGGCGCGTTCGTCTATGGCCGCCGTCGTGCCCGCAAGCGCCCGGATGGCAAGATCACCAACGAGACCCTCCCGCGCGAGCAGTGGACAACCCTGATCCCCGAAGCGCACCCCGGCTACCTCACATGGGAGCAGTTCGAGATCAACCAGCGGCTGCTCGCCACGAACGCTCAAGCGCACGGCCCAGACCGCGCCGCCGGCCCCGCACGCGAGGGGCCCGCCCTGCTGCAAGGACTCGCCATCTGCGGACGCTGCGGGAAACGGATGACCGTGCAATACCACCAGCGGCGCGGCACCCTGATCCCCGACTACAAGTGCGTCGGCGAGTCGATCCAGGCCGGTACCCCGCAATGCCTCGTCGTCCCGGGCCAGAGCATCGATAACACGATCGGCCAGCTGCTGCTCGACACCGTCACCCCGCTCGCGCTCGAGGTCGCACTCACAGTCCAGAGCGAGCTGGAAGCCCGCGCCGACCAGGCCGACGAGCTCCGCAAAAGCCACGTCCAGCGCGCCCACCAACGCGCCGAGCTCGCCCGCCGACGCTACCTCCAAGTCGACCCCGAGAACCGCCTCGTCGCTGACACACTGGAGGCCGACTGGAACGACGCGCTCCGCGCCCTGCAAGCCGCCCAAGGCGAGTACGAGCGCTCAAGTGCCGCCGCCAAGACGACGATCGATGAGCAGCGCAAGGCCCGCGTCCGCGCGCTCGCAGCCGACTTCCCCGCGCTATGGAGCGACCCGGCCACGCCACCGCGAGAGCGTAAGCGGATCGCTCGCTTGCTGATCGAGGACGTCACGATCAACCGCGCGCAGGAGATCCACCTGCACATCCGCTTCCGCGGCGGACAGACCCGAAGCCTGACGATCCCGATCCCACCAAGAGCCTGGGAAGCCAGACAGACCGACCCAGACACACTCGCGCTGCTCGACCGGCTGCTCGATAAGCACACCGACGCCGAGACCGCCGCCGAGCTCAACCACGCCGCCCGCCGCTCCGGCACCGGCAAGCCGTTCACCGCCGCGATCGTGCTCCACATCCGCCGCGCCCGCAACCTCCCAAGCCACGCCGAACGACTCCAAGCGCGCGGCCTGCTTACCGTCGACGAGATCACCAAGCAACTCGGCGTGCACACCAGCACCATCAAGGCCTGGGACCACGCCGGCCTGCTGAAATCCGAGAAGGCCAGCGACAAGAACCAGCGGCTCTACCACCCGCCCACCCCCGGCGACCCCAGACTCATCAAGCGCCTCGGCTGGCGCCTCGCCAACCGAGAACCCACCCAACCATGAGCAGGAGGTGCACTATGAAACCAACGCCTTGTCGTAGGCATCGCCGACGGTTCCGATCGAGCCAAGGACGTCGTGGTCGTCCAGGAGCTGGGTGTAGTCAGCCGACGTGTATTGGCTGCCGGCATCCGAATGTGCCACGAGCGAAACGTCTGCTCCGGGGGCCCTTTGATGCAAAGCCATCCGCAGGGCGTCCAGGACGAGATCGGTGCGCATGTGGTTGGCGAACTGCCAGCCGACGATCCGCCGGCTGTAGGCGTCGATCACGAAGCTGAAGAACACCAGCCCCTCCCAGCACCGGAGATATGTGAAGTCCGCGAACCACTTCTCATCCGGCCGGGACGCGGTGAAGTCGCGCTTGACCCGGTCAGGGCTGCGCAGCGCCGCCGGATCGGCCTTGGTGGTCCGCCACGGCTTGCCGCGCCGCTTGGCGCCCTGAATGCCGTTCTGGCGCATCAGGCGCTCCACCCGGCCTCGACCGACCTGCTCCCCGTCGCGCAGGAGCGCCTTCCACATCCGCCTGGAACCGTAGGCGCAGTAGTTGCGCTCGTGCAGCCGGCTGATCACGCCGATCAGCCGCTCATCCTCGAGCGCCCTGGCCGATCGTCGGCCCGTTGCTCGCTCGTAGTACGCGGAGGCCGACACGCCCAAGGTCTCACAGATCGGCTCGACCCCGAAGTGCGCGCGATGCTGCTCGATAAACGCGCTCACTTCGGACGGTATGGATCGAGCTCGCCCGCGAAAAACACCGACGCCGCCTTGAGAATCTCATTTGCTCGGCGCAGCTCGGACACCTCGCGGCGCAGCTTTCGGATCTCCTCGCGCTCGTCGTTGCTCAACATGTCCTTGCGGCGGCCCTCGTTCGCTTCGACCTGGCGCACGTACACCCTGAGTGTCTCCGAAGGGATACCCAGATCACGCGCGACATGCGCGATCGGGCGCCCCGACTCGAACACCAGCCGTGTCGCGCGCTCCAACAACTCCACGGGATACTTCCTCGCTCTTGGCATCACCACAGGCTTCTCCCTCCGCCAGACGAACCCTGGCATCGAAGCCTCCGTCAAACCCAGGATGGCTCAGAGACGAGTATCGCCCACTGCCGGGCAACTGGCTAGCATGCGCCGTCGCATGGATCTCCCGCTCGCCCGCCGCCGGGTTGCGATCGGCGGGTGTGGGACAACGACAGACCCCAAGCAACCGGGCGCTGCGGAGCGCCTGCCGGTCTACGACGCGGGCAAGCTCCTCGGCTACTGCCACGGAGAACTCGTCGGCAGTGAGTGGAGGGTGCTGGCTACCCCATTCCTACCCCGCGGAGTGGACAAACACTCAACCCATATTGTCTAATCTGCGAAGCTGGCGCGGCCGACACGCTCGGATAGGGCAGTCCGCTTCATCACGCTCGTGTTGTGGAGTGCGGGAGTTGGTGAGATGGGAGACAATCGTGATGATCGCTTGACCGAGCGACCGCTGAATGCGATGCTGGCTACTGGTAGCTGGCGTCCGCATAGTGCCAGGCTCGTCCTGTGCTGCACGTCGGGCGTGAGCTGCGCCGGCTGACCCGATGCCCTAGGCGGCCGGCCCATGGTGGCCGCGATAGTCAGGGGTTTGGTTATGAGGCGTTTGAAAGTGTTTGGTTTGGTGTTTGTGTCGGTGTTGGTTGTGGGCGTGGTGACGGCGGGGGCGGCGTTTGCGGAAAGCTTACCGTTACCGCTGATTCATACGGCGTTACCTGGGGAACTCTACCCAATTGACCTGGGAGGACATTTGAGTACTACAATCACACTCAGGAACTCGTCGGGCGGCGTCCTGACTGCGGGGGAAGTCTCCGTGTTACTTAGCGCACTAGAATTAACGGCGTTAGGTTTAGCGATAATTGACTTCTTAGGGTTGTTAGAAGTCGCATCGAAAGAAAAATGTCACACTTTAGGTGATTCGGAAGCGAATGGTGCGGTGTTATTTCCGGGTGCGGAATATCATTTGGTGTATACGGGCCTGTCTGGGCTTGGCGAGCAGTTAGAAGTCGCGGGCCTGGTGTTATTCGATAAATTCACGATTTTCTGCAGTACGAATCTGGTCGAGTATGCAATTACGGGGCCGGCGACGACGAGGGTCTCGTTGACGAAAGGAACAGAAACTGAAGGTGACGCGAATGACATCGAGACTGCCTGGAGGTGCGGTAGCCTGACGTCGGGGCTTCAGGAAATCCCGTACTACTACACCGATTCTTCTCAACGAGTTGCGACGACGTTGTTATGGAATGTGTCGGGTGTTGGGAACGCGCCGTTCTGTGTGTTAATTGAAGGTACCGTGTTATTGACGCCGGAGACTGGTAGCGCGGCGACAATGTTCACGATCTTATCCTAGGTGGTAAGCAAAAGCGTAGCTATTTGCCCCGGAAATAGGGGGGCTCTGTGAAGTGAAACGGCCGCGCTGTATGGCGCGGCCGTTTCTGCGAGTTGGCGCTCTGTATGAGCGGTCGATCGGGAGTTTGTCAGGTGGCCTGGACGGCGAGGGTGTCGAGGTTGTAGGCCAGGATCGCCCAGCCGACCCAGGTTCGCGCGCCCTCGTGCCTTCGCAGTCGTGATCTCCGCAGGCCGTAGCTGCGCTTCAGATGGCTGATGCGTCCCTCGCAGCCGACGCGGTAGCTGGCCAGTCGCTTGCGCGATCGGCGCGCCGCTGGTTGTTGTCGCCCGGCTATGAACACTTTGCTGTCGGGCAGCGCGTGATTGCTGGCCTCGGGTTGGGAAGCCGCCGTCCAGTGCGACTTCGCGGGGTTTGAGCCCGAGACGCGCAAGCTCGCTGACGGTCGCGGGCAGCAACTCGCTCTCGTTCGGGGAGCCGATGGCGCTCGGGGCCGGCAGCAGCAGACCACGAGCACCGCGCCGCGTGTTCGGGGTGATCTCGGCCAATTGGAAGACGTAGCCGAACTCGTAGCGCTTACCGAGCTTGCCCTTGCCGATCGGGCGAGCCTCCGGATCGGCCATGCAGACGACGCGATCTGTGATCCTCTCGTTGGCCAGGCGCTTGGTGATCTGCCCGGTGACAGTCGCGGCCAACTCGGCAGTTTGCTCGAGCTGTGCTGCTGCAGCGAGCTTGCGTTGTGCGCTACGGCCGCGCGCGGACGCTCGGGCCTGGGCGGCCAGCTTGCGCGCCTCACGGATCGAACGCGCCACCAGCTCGCCAGCCTGCCCAGTCAGCTTGAGTACCTGCTCGCGTCCACCGCCAGGCCTCCCCACTCGTCGTCCGATGGTGCGCCCGATCAGTCGCAGGCGGCGCCCCGCAGCGCGAGAGCGATCCTGGACATGGTGGGCACCCTCACCGACCAGAGCGGCCAGACGGGCACCCTCGCGCGCCAAACGACGCGTGGCATCCAAAGCAAACGCGGCATCCGAGGGCCAGCGAACATCGGACTCCACAACGGTCGAGTCGACACGCATCGCACGCGCCGTGAAGCGCTTCTCGCGAAGCGCCCTCTCGATCAGATCCCGAGTCATCTCATCGATGACCTCGGGCCCAAGCCGTCGCGCGAGCTTTCTGACCGTCGACTCGTGCGGCACAGACGCGGTCAGCGACAGTCCGCAGAACCGCCGCAGATGCAGCGAGTCTGAGACCTCTATAACGAGCGTCTCATAGCCCCACCCAGAGCGCTGCTTGATGACCATCAAACGCACGAACAACGACATCGCGATCGTCGGGCGCCCCTGCCCAAGAGCCGACGCCTCCCACCGCTCGGAGAGTGGCTCAAGCAGCGCCACATCGCTCAACAACACATCCAGCCGAGCGAGATCCTCCGGCAGTTCACGAACCTCAATCGGCAACACCTCATCAAACAACGACTCGACCTGCACACCCACAAGACACAACACCGCAACACCTCCAGAATCGACCAACTCGCACCCACGATTCTGGCCCTCAAACCGGACGGAACCCCCGACTATCTCCGGGGCAAATAGCTAGGGGTCTTCCCGCTCTTCACACCCGACATTGGCTTTAGATGCCCCGCCTTCGGAGGGGTTGCCGGCTCCTCCAGCCCGGTGCGACCGCCAGACGTGTGAGTCGCAGTGACTGTGGTCTGGTGCACACTCGTGCGCGTCAGAAGCCGTCTGGGTGATCGTAGTTGTCGTCGTGCCACAGCCCAGGTTGAGCTCGCCACCGAGGGTCGCTACAGCCACTGTGCGTCACCTGAACATCGGCCAGCTGTGCACTGGTTTACTCAGAGCCGCAGCCGGCCTTCGGGTGAGAGCTGAGCACGAGGTGATCCTTGAGCCAGGATGCGACTCGCGTGAGCGATTCGGTGCCCGCGGAGAACGATGGCGCTCTCGCAACGACGGCAACCGCGACGCCGCTCGTGGAGCCGGGCTCGATGATTCCCGACTGGCGCACAAGGTATCCGCCCGCCTCCGGTCCCCACCCACCCTTGAATGCGACGGAGTTGAAGCCCGCCGAGCCGAGACCCCAGCTCTCGCTGGGCTCAATGCTCTGCATCAGTCCGAGCACGTAGCTCGTCTCGTTAGACGACAGCAAACAGTTGTTGGCGAGCGCACGGAAGAACCTAACGGCCTCCCCTGGACTCCACTGGGTCTGTCCGAACGTTGTGACGGCGCCCGGCGGCGGTGGCGCGGTCGCGACCCCTGTTTCGCTGTCGCCGCCGCTCCTCAACACGTCGTCCATGTACTGACTGGCGCCGGTCAGGCCGCCCTTGAGTCGCTCGAGATCGCTGAACAGATCGAGCACGGACTGGTTGTCGGATTCCGTGATCGCCGCGTGCGCCCACCGCAGCTCCTCAGAGGTCAGGCCTTCGGAGCCGCGAGCGCGAATGAGCGAGACGAGGACCGGCACCTTCGACGTGCTCCAAGCGCGCGTCGCTTCGTCGCCGCCGAGAACCTCGGATTCGCCGCTTCCGAGCGGTGTAACCGCGAGCTCGACTCGAGACGGGAGCGACGAGGCGAGATGTTCAAACGAGCTGGACGCGTCCGAAATCAGCACGGAGCCTCCGGATGCGGCGGCAGTGCTCGCGTTGTTCGAGTGGTGTGTATGCGCCGTCCTATTGAGGTCCTTTTCCACGCTCTTCAGAGTCGGCGCTCCAGGCGCCGCTGGGTATTCGTGTTCGCTCCCGACGACCTTCGGCGCTGTGACGTGGGGCCTGGCAGCGACGTGAACGATGACCACATGGTGTGGCTGGTTGAGGAGATAAGCGCCCACACCACCGGCGACGACAAGTATTGCCACGATGACGGCGGCGAAGGCGCGGCGTCGTCTAACAAGCGACCGTCGACGCCCCGCGAGGTACTCCGGCGAATAGGCCATCCTCACATAGAGGCTAGCTCGCCAGGCGGTCGGCGGCGCAACACGCTTCAGCGGAAGAACACCGAGGCGTTATTGCCTCCGGTGCAGACGACCGGCGTTCCGGGCGAGCACGTCATCGAGTACGTCTTTTCCGTGGCGGGGCTGAAGACTTCGTATGTACCGGGGCCTGCGCTTTCGTACTTTTCACGCACGTCTTGCGCGAAGGAACAGGTTGTGTCGGGGCCGACCGAGAGCTGGCCGCCGCAGGGCGTCTCGCTCGCGCTGTTCCCGGCTTGCTCGCTTGCCACGCCGGGGGTTGCTTTGGACGAACTGCCTTTGGAGCCGCTGCCTGGTTTGTTGGATTGCTGCACCACGACGACGCTCGTCGAGCCGGGTGTCTCGCCGACGGCGCTGCCGATGATGTCGATCGTTGTCCTGCCACCGTGGAGTTCCGCGGCTGCTGTAAAGACGCCGTTTCCGACGGCCGCGGGCCTGCCTTGGACTTGGACAGTCGCCGCGGGTGGGGCAACCGTGCCGCGGATCGTGACGCTGTTGCCAGCGATCACGCTACCGCTCGTGGGAGATGTGACGACAACGGAGACGACGCCACCGGTAGTGGTCGTCGTGGTCGTCGTCGAACCACAAGCCGTGAGGCTCGCGACAAGCATCACGCCTCCCACCAAGGCACCGAGCTTCCAGCTCCAAATTGCCCCCGCCAAGAACACCGCGGCAACATATCATCTCGCAGGTGTTCAGAGTGTGGTGCTGCTTGACCTCTGGGCGTTTACCTTTTTCCTAACACAAGGCACGATCACGCTACCGCTCGCGTCGCGTCTCGTGACCGCCTTCCGCCTAGCCGATGAGTAGCTTCATCGAAATAGCTCGGTTGGCCGGAATCGCGCACATGAAGTTGCGCCGATCCGACCAAGCCTACGCCGAGCGCCTCAGCGGTCTGTCAGATCTCATCCGCGAGATCACGACTCTCGACGGACACCGGCGTGTGATTGCGAGGCTCTGGCCCAGGCTCTGGGCAATCAACCAGGGACAAGTCTTGCGGATCAGGCGTGGTCCGTCGTGGCGCGAGTCACTCGTCGATGGCTCGGCTTCAAGCTGCGTCACCTGACCCGTGCCGGCAGCATTGGCATCAGACGGCCTGCGTCTCCTGGTCCATCACGAACTTGATCGAGATGCCGCCGGGGTCGGCTTTGCCACCGCGACTCTTATGACGGCGGAGCTAGGAGAGGGCGCGCAGCGCATGTATACGGGGGGCTGACCTGTGGTATCCGGCGCAACGAGACCACCCCACCGCGCATCCGCCATCGCGTGATGCTGCTCGACTGGCTCAACGTCCTCGACCTCCTGGCCACCAAGATCGACGCCCTGTTCGGGTCCTAGCCCTATTGCCGAGGCTCGGCCGAGCACCTTTGCTCTCGCCCTTCTCCATTGCTCATCGAGTGACTCGGCCCTGCCTCGACAGAATTCATCGATCTCATAGCTGTAGTGCTGAGACAACATTTCGAGGCTCGTTCCGCATTGGTCAGCGACCGATTGCGCGTTTTCGCCTCGCAGGCGCGCTGATATACCACCACGGCGAAGGCTGTATGGCGTCGCGGTTCGTATTCCCGCGAACCCGGGGCGGCTTCCGGCTACGGAATGGACGGCGGGCTGCATGTATCTTGGATGCCACTTTTTCGCTTGATTGCTACTCATGTGGCATGTGCCTGTCTCGCGGTCTATTACGCCATGCCGGGGATCCGCGACGTTCCCGGGAATCACGAAGTCAGCGCCTCTGGTTGAGAAGCCATGCTGGACCAGGACGTGTCGCCACCAATCAAGGTCTTCACGGAGGACATCCGGGATCGTTGCCTGCCGTCCCGTCGCGCGGTCGGTCTTCGCCAGACTTTCTATCTCCTTCCAGCCCAAGACCTCGCAAATTCGAGCACGCTCGCGGTTCGAGATCTCGGACCAGCGGACGCCGTACACCTCTTGGTTGCGCAGAGCTAGTCCGAACTGAAGCGAAACGATCGTCGCATTTCGATAGGCCACGATCGGCTTCACGGCCTCGGTCGCCCTTTCGAGCATCTCCAGTCGCAATACCTCAACGCTCATTGGGGACAACGCCCAGCCCTGGACCTCATCCCCCCGCCGACGCCTGCTCGCGTGCCCGCTTCCTCTCATTGACTTGCGTCTATTCGTGACCTTCTCGTTCGCTAAAAGGCAGCCATTTGACTCGATCTCGGGCACCAGCTCCGAGCCTGCGGCCCACGACAAGACGGCGGACAGGACGCGCCAGGCATGTGCCCGCGCGGAGGCTCCAACGTTGGCGTGCCTCATTGCTTCACGCAGGGCGCGTGGTGCCGCCGGGGTGTTGAATTGTATGGCGGGCCGCTGCCCGAACGACACCGCGTATGCGGCGGCCGGATGCGGTGTCCCGCGATGCGCCCCTGGTAGTCCGAGCAGGTGTCGGCTCGCAGAATGCCGATAGGTCTGAAACGTCGAGCCCGCAAGACCATCCCCGACATCCGGTGCGTTGAAAGCGAGGTAGAGCTGGATGACATCCCCAATGGTTTGACCGGTGGTCTCTTGCGTAGCCTCCTTCGCGTCCAGGTCAAGCAAGAAGTAGCGGAGGCTATGGCGACCCCTGCGCTCGGCGGCCTCGTAGTCCTTCATCCACTCGCCAGCCAGCTTTGCTGACATAAACGCTTTGGTCCGCTCTACGCCATCATGGTCCCGAAATCCGACGTGGTAGGACCGAGCACCGCTCTTGGCAACGTGCGGCCACCTCCGGTTCTTCTTCCACGCTCTAGCCATTTCGATGGGCTCGGTCGCTCGTTAGGCTCGTGCGCAACTCTGCGAGAGCTCTCACGGACAGGTCATATCCCGCGTCCGGTCCTGTCCCGAGCGGCTTTCGCCGTGGCTGGCTCGCGCGCCGCGGCCCACCGGACACGCCAGCCACTGCGTCCTCATTTGACCGTCTGACGGGAGACGCCGCAGCGCGGTCATTGTTGCGCCAGAAGTCGCGGATCGACTGCTCCAGGATCCTGTAGTGGCCTCCTGGCAGGCGGCGATACTCCAAGAGGCCCATCCTCATGTAGCGGCGTACCGTTCGCTGGTGCACGCCGAGCTCGGTGGCGGCCTCGGCGGTCGATAGCCTCGGACTTGGTCGTCTGGTACCACGGATCACGATGCGACCCTCTGTCGAGAGGACGTATGGATGCCACGACTCAGCACATTCCGCATGACCGCTATCGAACGTAAGCCAACCGAAGCGGCCAGCCAATTCCCTGCCTTGACCGGCCTGCGCCTCCCGCCTGAGCGCAGGAAATTCGGACGGTGGGCCACACGTCAGATCGCACGAGATCTGCGGTCCCCGTGCGGTCACGACATAGCCGCCCCCTATCAACCGCCCGGATTTCCGGCCACTACTACCGCACTGGTCGGAGCTTCCCAAGCTTGAGGTCGCGGGTTCGACCCCCGTCCGCCGCTTGCAGGACCAGGGCGATCTAAGCGGTTCTCGAGGACCTCAAGTGCGCTCACGTGCCCTCATAAACGCTTGTGCTGGGAGAGTTTTGGGAGCGTGGGCGATGGCCGCTTCCGGCTGCGGTCATGACCACTTGCGGGTGGTCGGTTCCCATGAGTGACCTTCCGCGGAGCCGAGGATCGCGGGGTCAGTGAAGTCGATGACGGTCGCGACGACGTCACCGAATGGCTCCGGCAGTCGGTCCTCCAGCCGCTGTCGGCGGCGCCACGCCGTCCATCGCTGCTGGCCGATCTGCCCGTAGTCATCGAGGACCTGCGCGAGCGGGCGGAGCCTCACTTTGCGGTGATCGGCGACTCGGCTGATGGCATGGGCAAGCTCGGACCCGTTGATCGCATGACGTCGGGCGAGCATGTGGATATCGCCGAAGTCGCGCCATCTCGTGTTGACTGTGCCCCGCGCGATTGCGGTCACGATCTTCTCCGCATGCACCATTGCCAAGGGATACCCGCGCAGGACGATCTCTCCGCCGAGCAGCCGCGGCAGGCGCACGTTCTTCGTCACTCGAACGCCGCTGTAGATCGGCCTCGTCTCGTATCGACTCGGCGGTCGCGGTCTCGATGTCGAAGATGACCCCGTCTTCGAGTGTGATCGCGGCGATCTCGCACGTCGCCGTGAGGATCGTCTCCGTGTCGTTCTCGAGGGCTTGTGCTTGCAGGTCGATGTCGCGTGTTGGTCGGGCGATGGTTCTCGCGTGCGAGCTTGCGCAGGTCGAGATAGGCGCGACCTGCGGTGCTGGCGCGAGTCGGAGCGCTCACATCAAGACTTCCAGTGCCTTGCGGATTGCCTGCTCCGCGCCAGCGAAGTGCTTGGCGGTCTCAATGAGCTGCGCGGGGCTTGCGCCCGGTTGGCGCAGCCATCGGCGCAGTGCCTCCCATGCGATGTCGCTGCCTTGGAGATGGCGGATTCGGACGATGTCGACGAGCGAGCGCTCGGCGGAGTAAATGCCCAGCGAAGTGCGCGCGTCGATGTCGAGCGTCTCTCGGCCCACGTCGAAGGTTCGGGGGGCAAACTGGTGTAGGTGGCAAGGGGCTTTTAGGGCTGGGCGGGTCTTTCCGCGTGGGATCGCGATGTCGATCGCGGCTGGAATCGAGTCGATCAGCTGATGGCGTGCGAGCGCCGTCTCCAGGCATAGCGTGGCGCGTGGGACGCGTTCGGCGACCTCGATCAGATCGAGGTCGGCTGGTGGCGCCTCAGCCCACCGGAAGACGCCGCCGCCCAGCGCGATAATCGCTCCGGCGTCACGCAGCCCGTAGAGGCGGGTGTCGCTCAGACCCGCCTCCTTGGCCTCCCGGTAGCTGAACGTATCGTCGAGCAGCTCGCGTGGGTCGGCGGTCTTCAGAAGGGTAATTATACTCACCGACTAGCGATGTGGGTAGGATTATCTCGATTACTATCATCGAATGCCGCGGCAAGGGGTACGAGCAGACCAAGTCTCGGTCCCTGATCGTCAACGTGCCTGCCTTGAACGCTAATGCAGAAGCGGGGCTGCCTACCAACCCCGTCTACGCCGGGGAGGCCCCGCGGCTCGCAAGCTGCCCGGCGAGGCGCATCGCCCGCGGCATCCGGCGCGCGAGCGTGACGGCGACGCGATCTGAGCGACGCATGTACGCCGCCGCCCCATCGAGTTCGGCCAGCGACGTACGCTGCTCTCCAAGTGTGTAGAGATGCCATGAACCGGGGACGCCTTTCAACTCGTGCTCGCCGCGATCCGTGAACTGCATGTCTGAGCCGACCACGAGCTCCTTGACGGTTGAAGAGACGACGATCTCACCCGGTCCCGCGAGCGCGCCGACGCGAGCGCCGATGTGGACGGCCAGGCCGCCGAGGTCCTCTCCGATTAGCTCGCACTCGCCGGTGTGGATACCGCTGCGCAGCTGTATGCCGAGCTCCCCAACCGCCTCGTTCAGCGCCTCAGCACATCGCATCGCCATCGCCGGCCCGTCAAACGATGACAGCGCCCCATCGCCGATGTGCTTCACGACCCTCCCGCCGTGTTCGGAGACCGTGCTCTCGACGAGTTCGTCGTGGCGCTCGAGCACCTCACGCCAGGCACGGTCGCCCAGCTGTGCCGCACGCGTGGTCGACCCCACGATGTCTGTGAACAGGACGCTCGTCAATACGCGGTTCGGCTCAACGCGACTTACCGCGCCGGTGACGAACCGCTCGATCTCGTCAACGAGCCCGTCGACCACCCAATAGGCATGGTCTATACCTTGGAATGTGACCAAGCGCGCCCCGGGGATGCCGTCCGCAAGCCCTTGACCACCCTCGTACGGAATCACGCGGTCGTCCTTCACATGGATCACTAGTGTCGGCACGCGCACCGATGGCAGCACGTCGCGTATGTCGATCTGCTCGACGACATCGACGAGCGCCCTGGCCATGCGGGGGCTTCCTGCGGACCGTGCGAATATCCCGAACGAGCGCTTCTGCGAGTCGCTCAAAGTCACACTTGGACCGAAGAACTCCATCAGCCTGCCCCCATCGCCCCAATTATCAAGTACCTCTTGCGCCTGACTGCGAATACTGTCCACACGTTCAAGCTGCTCGGCCGAAAAATCTCCGGGCGCAGCCCAAGGGGTACACCCGAACGAGCCGTATAGGATCAACGAAGTGATGCGCTGCGGCCGCATTGCGGCCAGTAGCACCGATGTGGGGCCACCCTCTGAAATGCCGAACAGCACGGCACGCTCGGAGCCTGCTGCATCAAGAACCGCCTCTATGTCGGCGACGCGCTCCTCAAGAGTGGGCAGTTGCGTGATCGGGTCCGACAGGCCTGTGCCTGGCTTGTCGTAGATGATCAAACGCGCGAACGAGGCACAGCGAGACAGAAAGCGCGAGATCCCCGGGTCCGCCCACTGCAGATCGAGGTGGGTGACGAAGCCGTGAGAGATGACCAAGTCGAGCGGACCGTCGCCGACAACCTGGTATGCGATCGAGATCCCGTCTCGCTCGACGTACTGCGTGGGTGGCGGCTGCACTCTACGAGTCTACGGCTCGCGAGCACGTTGCGCGAGCTTTCGTCACCGGCTCTGTGCTGCCATGAACACGTCAAGCAGCGGTCTGTTCAGTTCGTCAACGATATTCGACCGGCTTACAGCTTTGATTCACCTGCTTTGTTCCTCACGGAGCGCCGGAATCGCGTTTCGGCGAAGTACATCAATTCGTGGTTTGCTTGCTTGCGCGACAAGCTTGGGCTGCCGCCCTCACCGTGGCCAGGCCGGCGGCCTCAGCGAACGATGCAGCGAAAGCCGATGTGGCTGGTGGAGGTGTCGATCGCCTCGGGCTGTCGCGCGGCGGGCCGGTAGCGCAGGCAGTAGCTCGGCGCACAGAGGTGCGAGCCGCCCTTGATCACGCGGCGGGGAATGTCCGCGCCCGGATGCCCGCGGTCAGAGCTCCCGGCCGGGGTCTCGACGCGCGGGTTGACCGGTGGCTGGCAGCACGGGCTCGGAGGCGCCTCGGCGCTGGCGCCGGCGGTGGAGTAGTAGTCGCTCGTCCACTCCCAGACGTTCCCCGTGACGTCGTGCAGCCCGTAGCCGTTGGCAGGGAATAGGCCGACGGGTGAGGTGCCGCGCCAGCCTTTCGCGCCGGTGTTGCGCCACGGAAACTCGCCCTGCCAGTGGTTGGCCATCAGCTCACCGCCCGGACGCTCACACTCGCCCCAGGCGAATCTCGCGCCGTCGAGGCCGCCCCGTGCGGCGTACTCCCACTCGGCCTCGCTCGGCAGCTGCTTGCCCGCCCACTGCGCGTACGCCTGGGCATCCTCGAAGGCGACATGTGTGACGGGGTGTTCGGCTCGCGTCGAGTTGTCGCTGTCCGGGCCCCAGGGGTGGCGCCAGCTCGCGCCAGGGACATAGGCCCACCAGCGCGTCGGGTCCTCCAGCGGTACAGGGTCGCGCGTGGGGTGAAACACGGCCGAGCCCGCGCGCAGGAGCGAGGGGTCGGCGTCGGGGTAGACGTCGGGGTCGGGCGCGCGCTCGGCGAGCGTGACGTGCCCGGTGTCCTGCACGAAGCGCGCGAACTGCGCGACCGTGACCGGAGCGCGGTCGATCGCGAAGGCCGCGATCCGCACCTCGCGCACGGGTGCCTCTTCGGGGTAGAAATCAGCCGAGCCCATTCGAAAGCTCCCCGCCGGGAGCTCGATCACGCCGTCGTGGCTCATCTCCATGAATCGTAGAAGCCTGCTCTGCGAAATCGGGGTAGGCTCACAGCGGCACTCACAGCAACGGTTTCGCATCGTCCGTTCATCTCGAGAAACACGACCGGGAGGAGGAGCTCATGGCCAGAGCGTTTGAGGGCACGATCAACATCGATATTCGGGACTCCGAACCGGATTGGGCTCCGTTCGAGCCACCCAAGGCGCCCGAGGGGGCGCCGAACGTGCTCTACATCGTGCTCGACGACGTCGGCTTCTCCGCGATGAGCTGCTACGGCGGGCTGATCGAGACGCCGAACATCGATCGGATCGTCGACGCCGGCGTCCGCTACACACAGTTCCACACGACCGCCCTGTGCTCACCGACGCGCTCGTGCCTGCTCACCGGGCGTAACCACACGCGCAACAGCATGGCGTGCATCACCGAGGCGGCGATCGGCTATCCGAACGCGAGCGGGACCGTTCCGCCGGAGAACGGGATGCTCTCCGAGATCCTCGGCGAGCGAGGCTGGAACACCTACATGGTGGGCAAGTGGCACCTGTGCCCGACCGACGAGATGAACCTCGCCGCGCCCCGGCGCAACTGGCCGACCGGTCGCGGCTTCGAGCGCTGGTACGGCTTCCTCGGCGCCGAGACGAACCAGTGGTATCCGGATCTCGTCTATGACAACCATCTGGTCGACCAGCCGAAGGCTCCCGAGGAGGGCTATCACCTCACCGAGGACATCACTGACAAGGCGTTGGAGTTCATCAGGGACGCCAAGGCCGTCGCGCCGGAGAAGCCCTTCTTTCTGTACTACGCGCCCGGTGCCTGTCACGCGCCGCATCACGCGCCAAGGGAGTGGATCGATAGGTTCAAGGGACGTTTCGACAAGGGCTACGAGGCGGTCCGCGAGCAGGTCCTCGCCCGCCAGAAGGAGCTGGGGATCGTCCCGCAGGACACCGAGCTTCCGCCGATCAACCCGATCGGGACGCCTGAGACACGCAAGGGCCCGGAGGGCAAGCCGTTCCCGGAGCTCGACTACACGCGCCCGTGGGACTCGCTGGGCGACGATGAGAAGAGCTTGTTCTGCCGCATGGCCGAGGTTTACGCCGGCTTTCTCGCGCACGCCGACTTTCACATCGGGCGGCTGCTCGATTACCTCGAGGCGAGCGAAGAGCTCGAGAACACGATGATCGTCGTCGTGTCCGACAACGGCGCGAGCGGGGAGGGAGGCCCGAACGGCTCGGTCAACGAGATGAAGTTCGCCAACGGCGTCCCCGACGACCTCGAGCAGAACCTGGCGATGATCGATGAGCTGGGCGGCACGAGGACCACAATCACTACCCAACTGGCTGGGCGATGGCGTTCAACACGCCGTTCAAGATGTGGAAGCGCTACGAGTTCAACGGCGGGACCTCCGACCCGTGCATCATCTCGTGGCCCGCGGGCACCAAGGTTCGCGGCGAGGTTCGCGACCAGTACTGCCACGCAATCGACCTCGTGCCTACGGTCCTCGACGTGCTCGGCGTGCAGGCCCCGGAGACGATCAAGGGACACACGCAGTCGCCGATGGACGGCGTCAGCATGCGTAGCAGTTTCGATGACGCAGCCGCCGAGTCGCGCCGCAAGACCCAGTTCTACGCGATGCTCGGATCGCGCTCGGTCTGGCACGAAGGCTGGAAGGCCGTCACCACGCATCCATGCATTGCCGGCTGGGGCAACTTCAACGAGGACGTGTGGGAGCTGTACCACATCGACGTCGATCGCTCCGAGCTGAACAACCTCGCGGGCGAGCAGCCCCACAGGCTGCGGGAACTCATCAACATCTGGTTCTCCGAGGCGGGCGCAAACGGGGCGTTCCCGCTCGATGACCGCACGCCGGTAGAGATCATGATGGAACCGCGTCCGCAGCTCGCTGCTCCCCGCGACCGGTACGTCTACCACCCCGGCGACTCACCGGTCCCCGAGTGGCAGGCGGTCAACACGAAGAACCGCTCGTTCGTGATCGGCGCGCTCGTGGACATTCCCGGACCGGGTGTCGAGGGTGTGATCTTCGCGCACGGGACGCGCTTCGGCGGGCATGCCCTCTACGTCAAGGACGACCGGCTCCACTATGTCAACAACTTCGTTGGTGCCGAGGAGCAGATGATTGTCGCCAGCGAGGATCTGCCGACGACAGAGAAGCTGATCCTGTCTGCGTCATTCGAGAAGGAGGGCAACGAGTCGACCTGCGCGAAGGGCACGTTGACGCTCTACCACGGCGAGCGCGAGGTCGGAAAAGGGACGATCAAAACGCAGCTGGGCGCCTTCGCGGTCGCCGGCGCCCCACTGTTCGTGGCACGGCAGGCAGGGGAGCCTGTTACCGACGACTACCCGGGCGAGCCGCCCTACACGTTCACCGGCGCGACGATCGACCGCGTCGCCGTCGACGTAAGCGGGGAGCCGTACGTCGACCTCGAGCGTCAGGCCGAGATGCTTTTGCGCTCGCAATGAGCGCACAGACGCTCCCTCGTGGAGGCGGGGGAACCCGTCCAACCCTCAAAGACCTATCGAGCCCCCAACTGTCGGGAGCACCCGGAGACAGCCCACTTTAGTGGCTGGGCTGCGGGTTACTGAACGGGACCAGCCGACAGCGGCCAACCAGTTCTCAAAACTCCGCCGACGGGTACAGCCCCGCAGCGCCGGCCCGGCTCCCGCAGCGCTCCCCGAAATCAGTGCGATTGTGCTGCCGTGCAGCCTCGAGTGCCCGCGGCGATCAGCCGCGCGTACCGCGGTCTAGTTTGCGTTGCTGATGCCCTGGACTTCCACTGGGGTATCGGTGTCGCTTGTGGTGCCGTCACCCAGCTGTCCGTAGGTGCCCCAGCCCCAGCATTGGATGCGGCCTGTCGAGAGGGCCGCACATGCGTGCACAAACCCGGTCGCGACCTGCGTTGCGTTGTCTATCCCCACCACTGCGGACGGGATGCCGGTGTTGCTGAAGGTGCCGTCACCTAGTTGCCCGTGTTCATTAGCTCCCCAGCACTGGATTTGGCCCGTGGACAGCACCGTGCAGGTGTGACCCTCTCCGGCCGCGACCTGGATCGCGTTGCTGATACCCGGCACTTCGGCGGGTGTGTCCGTGTTGCCGGGTGTTCCGTCGCCAAGCTGTCCGTTTTCGTTCCAGCCCCAGCACCGGATGTGGCCCGTCCTCAGCCGCGCGCACGTGTGCCAGTCGCCTGCGGCGATATGGGTTGCGCTGCTGATGCCCTGTACTTCGACTGGCGTATCCGTATTGGCGGTGTTCCCGTCGCCGAGCTGTCCTTCTCCGTTCGCGCCCCAGCACTGGATTTGGCCGGTGGTGAGCAACGCACATGTGTGCTCATACCCACCCGAGAGCTGGGTCGCGTTGCTGATGCCCTGTACTTCCACCGGGGTATCAGTGTTGCTTGGGGTGCCGTCACCTAGCTGCCCGAAGTAGCCCCAGCCCCAACACTGGACATGGCCGGTGGACAACACTGCACACGTGTGCAAGCCGCCGGCTGCTATCTGGGTTGCATTGCTGATGCCCTGTACTTCCACCGGGGTATCGGTGTTGTTTGTGGTGCCGTCACCGAGCTGTCCCACATAGTCCGCGCCCCAGCACTTGATGTGACCGCCCGCCAGCAACGCACAGGCGTCTTCGAACCCGGCGGTGATCTGGATCGCGTCGCTTATTTCCTGCACTTCCACGGGGGTGCTCGTGTTACTCGTAGTGCCGTTGCCGAGCTGGCCGCGGGAGTTCAGGCCCCAGCACTCGACCCGACCGACCGATGTCCCTGCACAAGTGTGGCCATAGCCTGCGGCAAGACGCTGGGTGTTCACCAAGCCTTCCCTTGCAGGCGCAACGCCGACTGTCACTTTGGCCTTGGCTTTGCCGCGCGCTCCGACCGCGGACAGCGTCAGCTTGTACTTAGCGGTCTTCTTCCCCCTGGTGGCCGGCATCACGAGCACGCGACCGACGCTTCCCGACGCGCAGGAGACGGTCGCTGGCAAGCCCGCTACCGGTTTGCTCGCCGTGGAGGAGAGAGTGCATGTCAGCGCCCCGGACAGCGAGGCCGATACGTACGTTGTGCCGCCAGAAGGCACCAACGGGGGAGTCGCAGCTAGATCGGAGATCAGCGGTCTCGGAGGTTTCGAGCCGGCCGCGCGCGCGTAAGGGGCAAGGCCGTAAATGCCGGTGGCCACAAACACGCAGGCCACGCAGATGGCCCTCCAAATCATCTTGCGCTCGCTTGTTTCAGTCATCCGCGTTCCTTCCGAATGATATCGTCTGGCCGCGAAGTTCACGTTACTCGTATTTATACCCGCCGCCGCCGCGTGTCCGCATCGGTGTGGCGCACCCTGCTAACGGAAGCGCCCTGGAGCAGCAGTCGCCGCACAGATTCTTGCTGAGCGACAGAGCATGCGGCTGACTCCGCAGGCCGCGGAAGCGTTCAATGAGGCGTTGGACGCACCGGCGAGTGTGAACGATCGGCTTGCGAAGGCGCTTGAGCGTCCTCGCAAGTTCACGTGGCTTGACTGAGCTTCGTCGTCCCGCTCTGCTCGATGCGGCGCGGCATGATCGCTCGCGGTTTGCCTCGGGTGATGATGCGATGGACGAGTGGCTTGGCCGCTATGCCGGGCAGAACCGCCGTCGGGATACGGCCGCGACGTGGGTCATCGCCGATGCGGACGACGCAGTCGTTGCCCACGCGACGATTGCGATGAGCGCGATCGATCGATCGAGCGCTCCTGCGCGTATTGCTCGGCAGGCTCCGAAACCGGTTCCGGCGTTGCTGATCGGCAGGCTGGCAGTCGATCGGCGCTACCGCGGTCTTGGTGTCGGCACTGCACTGGTTGGGCATGTGCTGGCCACGGCGGTGGAGCTGAACGTAAAGGCTGCATGCCGGGCGGTGGTCGTCAACGCGTTGCATGCCTCAGCGCATGGCTGGTGGGAGCGCCTGGGCTTCAGTCCGTTCGATCCCGCTGACGAACAGTCACTGGATCTGGTTCTGCTCACGGCGGATATCGATGCGACGCTCCGACGCTTGAGCTAGCGCGACCTCGGGTCGGCCAAGCTTGAGGTCGCGGGTTCGACCCCCGTCCGCCGCTTGCAGTGCTAGAGCGATACTCGAGCACGTCAAGTGCTCTCAGGTACCCTCATAAAACGCTTGTGCTGGGAGAGTTTTGGGAGCGTGGGCGATGGCCGCTTCCGGCTGCGGTCATGACCACTTGCGGGTGGTCGGTTCCCATGAGTGACCTTCCACGGAGCCGAGGATCGCGGGGTCAGCGAAGTCGATGACGGTCGCGACGACGTCACCGAATGGCTCCAGGAACGCCTCCAGGACGTAGAGCTGCAGCAGCTCGTCGACGTGGCGATGGTTTTCGCGTGCGAGCTTGCGCAGGTCGAGATAGGCGCGACCTGCGGTGCTGGCGCGGGTCGGAGCGCTCACATCAAGACTTCCAGTGCCTTGCGGATTGCCTGCTCCGCGCCAGCGAAGTGCTTGGCGGTCTCAATGAGCTGTGCGGGGCTTGCGCCGGGTTGGCGCAGCCATCGGCGCAGTGCCTCCCATGCGATGTCGCTGCCTTGGAGATGGCGGATTCGGACGATGTCGACGAGCGAGCGCTCGGCGGAGTAAATGCCCAGCGAGGTGCGCGCGTCGATGTCGAGCGTCTCTCGGCCCACACCAAAGGTTCGGGGGGCGAACTGGTGTAGGTGGCAAGGGGCTTTTAGGGCTGGGCGGGTCTTTCCGCGTGGGATCGCGATGTCGATCGCGGCTGGAATCGAGTCGATCAGCTGGTGGCGTGCGAGCGCCGTCTGCAGGCATAGCGTGGCGCGTGGGACGCGTTCGGCGACCTCGATCAGATCGAGGTCGGCTGGTGGCGCCTCAGCCCACCGGTAGACGCCGCCGCCCAGCGCGATGATCGCTCCGGCGTCACGCAGCCCGTAGAGGCGGGTGTCGCTCAGACCCGCCTCCTTGGCCTCCCGGTAGCTGAACGTATCGTCGAGCAGCTCGCGTGGGTCGGCGGTCTTCAGAAGGGTAATTGTACTCACCGACTAGCGATGTGGGTAGGATTATCTCGATTACTATCATCGAATGCCCGCGGCAAGGGGTCAACCAGAACCGCCTAGCGTTGCCGCTGCGCTCGCAGCTCGCCCAAACCATCACTCTCGCCGCGGCGGCCGCGGACTGTCGCTTTAGCAAAGGTAATGTTGGCTCTGGCAGTCGGCCCCCTCGGGGTTGGATTGCCTGTCCGCGGTCCTGCAGGGTCAGCTTTCGATCTAATAGGCTAACTGCGAAGTCTGGAACGAGCAGGACGCTGGCCCGGGACGTTGATGACGGTTCGAGCTGTGCGTTCTAGAAGGGTTCGTGGCGGTGCCTGATAAGCATGTCTTGGAGGAGCGGGATGTCGATCTAGCCGTTGGTCCTGTGTCGAGGTCGCCGGTGGCTTGTGCGGTGCTTGGGTTGGTGATCGAGAAGCCGAGTCATGGCTATGAGATAGCGCAACGCTTCGAGGGCCGGTTCGGCCGGCTTCTCAGCACAAGCAAATCGGGGATACTACGCCGGTCTAGTAAATAGGCGTCAGGCGGCTTTGGCGTAGGTGACGTGTTTCTCGTTGAAGTAGTTGGTGATGATGTCGGGGCGGCGTTGGGTTGAGCGTAGGTAGGAGCGGGTCTCGTCTATCAGCTCGTTCTGGGTGTGGGGTCGGCGGCGGCCGAGGGCGTTGGTCTTGACGTCCTGGTTGAGCAGCTCGGTCGGGTTGAGCTCTGGTGCGTAGCCGGGCAGAAATTGAAGCTCAATCTGATCTGCGTGGGCTTCTACCCAGCCTTTCACCTTTTTGGCGCGGTGCACGGGGTGCCCGTCGAGGATCAGGATGATCTTTTGCCCTTTGCTCTGGCGGGTAAGACGGGACAGGAAGTCGATGAACACGTCGGCCACGAATTTCTCCTTGAACACCCGGAAGGACAGATGCCCCTTGTTGGATATCGCGGAGATCACGTTCGCGGCGAACCGCTGACCGGTGCCCTCGATGACAGGGGTCTGCCCGACCGGCGACCAGGACCTGCCGGCGGTGTGATCAGAGCGCAAACCCATCTCATCCGCCCACAGAATCAGCGCCTTTTCGCGATGGGCACGCTCTTTGATCGCTGGGTAGCGCTCATCAAGCCACCGCGTGACCATCTCGGGGTTTCTGCTCAAACGCGCGTCTGGCGGGCTTCTGCGGGCTGAACCCCCACGCCCGCAGATACCGGCCCGCTGTCTTCTCCGCGACACGGATCCCAAACCGCCGGTCGATCAGCTCGCACACCAACGCCCGCGTCCACAGAAACCCTGGCAGCTTGAGCTGGTCAGGGTTCTTCTCCCGGATCGCCTTGGCGATCTGCGCCTGCTGGGAGGCCCTCAGCGCCGTCTTCTCACCCGGACGCCGACCACGCTTACCAGCCGCCAGAGCCTCGTCGCCGCCAAGACGCTGAGCGCGCACCCACTCACTCACCGACTGACGCGAAACATCAAGCAGCCCCGCGACCTCAGTCTGGGAGCGACCCTCCCCGACCAGCGCCACAGCACGACGACGAAGCTCCTCCTGAGCCACCTGCCCCAACCGCCTCGCATCCCGATCCCTCACACACCAAAACCTACCAGCCCCGTCGGACGTTTACTGGGCCGAAGTAGTATATGCGACGTTGGCGAGTCTTATGGAGGCCGGGCTGATTGAGAAGATGCCGGGTAGGTCAACGACGAGTGTGAGGCGTGGGGCGAAAGCTGGGGCGTCCTACCGCGCGACGGCGAGAGGCGCGCGTGCGTCTCGCGGCTGGCTTGCCGAGCGTGTTCGCGACGATCCATTGCGAGTCGAGATGGTCGGACTGATGACCCTCGCGGGTGTACATAGCGTCGAGGCGGCATTGGATTTCATCGTGCTGTATGAGCAGGAATGTGTCCGGGAAGCAAGAGATCTAGAGCGGCCTTCTCGTGGCGCGTCGTCCGCTGCAGACGGGATTTCGGGGGTGATGCAGCATCTGGTGATCGAGGAGCGCCGTCGGGTGATCGATGCGCAGTTGGCGTGGATCACTTATGCGCGGGCGGAGTTGCGTGCTCTACGTGATGCGTCGTCTCGGGGAGATGTTTCACGTTGACGTTGCTGTCGATCGAGCATGTGACGAAGCGGTATCGGCGCGGGCGGCTGGAGCGCGTCGCTGTGAGAGACGTTTCGCTGGATATCGAGCCGGGCGAGCTGGTCGCTGTCTGGGGCCCTCGGGGGTCGGGGCGCTCTACGCTCCTGCGCATCGCCGCTGGTATCGAGTCCCCGGAAGAGGGCACGGTCACTTTCGAGGGGCGTGATCTCATCCGTACTCGAGACAGCGTTCTCGGTAGCCGGATCGGCTTTTGCCAGCAGAGGTCTGTGTCGTCGGTCGAGCGCGGTTTCGTTGTCGAATACGTCGCGGCCGGTCTGCTCAGCCAGGGCGTATCACCGAGGCAGGCTCGACGGAATGCTCAGGACATGCTTCTTCGCGTCGGCGCGGAGAGCTGTGCTCGGCTTGAGTGCTTCGAGTTGGATGGTGCCGAGATTGCCCGTGTGGCGGTAGCGAGCGCGCTGGTCAACGAACCGCCTCTGCTCGTGATCGATGAGCCTACGAGTGGCGTCGATGAGCTCGAGCGTGATCCGTTGCTCGCGTTGCTGCGATCGATCGCGAACGAAGGCGTTGCGGTGCTGATGAGCACGGGGGACGCACAGGGCTTGTCGGGCGTCGATCGTGCGCCCACGCTTGACAATGGCGAGCTGCGGGGAGATCTCCGGCCCGCCCAGGCGAGCGTCGTCCCGCTGCGCCCTGCGTCGGCGCATTTGGGTGCGGTGAGGTCGGTGCGCGTTGACGGCGGGCGCGGAGGCTCTTGGCCCGTTGCTTGAGCTCGATGATGTCGTCAAGCACTACTTGGGCTTCGGTGGGGAGGTCGTACACGCGGTCGACGCAGTGACGCTTAGCGTCCGGGAGGGCGAGATCGTCGCGCTGCTTGGCCCGAGCGGATCGGGTAAGAGCACGTTGCTGATGCTCGCTGCTGCGTTGATTGCTCCGGACTCAGGGGCAGTTCGATTCGAGGGCAAAGATCTCGCTACGTTCTCGGCGGGTGGTGAGGCTGACTACCAGCGCCGGAAGATCGGCTTTGTCTACCAGTCGCTGAATCTCATGGCGGGCGTGCCGGCGGTTGAGAACGCCGCGATCAAGCTTCTGGCCGACCGCGTTTCGCTCAAGCAGGCGCGCCGATCGACGATTCCCTGGCTTGAGCGTGTTGGGCTTGGCGCTCGTCTGAATCACACGCCGGACCAGCTTTCTGGCGGGGAGCGTCAGCGGGTAGCGATCGCGCGGGCGCTCGTGAACGAGCCACGCTTGATCCTTGCGGATGAGCCCACTGGCAGTCTTGATAGCGAGCGTGGTGGCGAGATTCTTGCGCTGCTCGCTGATATCTGTCGCCAACAGGGGGCCGCGGTGTTGTTGGTCACTCATGATCCGCAAGCCACGGCGATTGCTGACCGGGTTTGTACGTTGCGTGACGGCGGCTTGTTCGACGGCGTGTCGATGAACGGGTCGTCTCGGCCCGCCCAGCGGCCGGTCGGATAGCGGCGTGCGATTCTCCGCGCTGCTCTACTTCTACGGTCGAAGGCTCCGCACGCGCTTCGTCCAAGAGTTCCTCGCCGGCCTTGGAATAGCGATCGGCGTGGCGCTGGTGTTCGCCGTCCAGGTCGCGAACAGCAGCATCACTAGCGCATCAAGCGTGATCGTCCGTGGCATAGCAGGCACGGCGAGCTTGCAGCTACGCGCCCGCAGCACGAATGGGTTCGACGAACGCCTCGTGCGGCGCGTGGAACAACTGCCCGGGGTCTCACGGTCGGCTCCGGTCCTCGAAGATAGCGCGTCGCTCGTTGGAAGTCACGGACGCCGTGTCGCGATCGATCTGGCCAGCGCGACACCGAGCCTGCTTTCGCTCAAAGGGACTATCACGCGCAGCATTTCGCTTCACGATTTCAGAGCACGCGGCGTCATTCTGCCGAGTGCGACCGCGAACGCCCTTGGCCTTACCTCTCCTGGATCGGGGCCAGCCGGCGGACAGCTGCGCCGCGTGTCGCTCGAGGTACGCGGGAGCCTCCACGTTGTGAGGGTGGTCGCCGTGCTCGGCCCTGAAACCATCGGGGCCCTGTCGGGCGCGATGGCAGCCGTCGCCCCTCTACATTTCGTGCAGTCCATCACTGGGCTCTCCGGGCGAGTGACACGTATCCTGGTGACGACCAAGCCCGGGCAGCAGGCAAGAGTTCAAGACGAGTTGAACACGGTGGCAGGTGGTCGTCTGACGGTCGCACCGGCCGATCAAGATGTCGCCTTGCTCAAACGAGCCCTAGCGCCCAATACCGAGGCGACCGGGTTCTTCGTTCTGGTGAGCGCGATGGTCGGACTCCTCCTGGCTTTCAACGCGATGCTGCTAACTGCGCCGGAGCGCAGACGCCTTATCGCAGATCTCCGTGTACAGGGATTCAGGCCCTTGCAGCTCGTCAAGCTGGTTCTCTTCCAGGCGTTGTGTCTTGGCGTGATCGCATCGCTCGTGGGACTACTTGCTGGAGACATCCTTTCGCGCACCATTTTTCACATGACGCCGAGCTATCTCGCGGCTGCCTTTCCTTTGGGTACGCAGACGGTCATCGGGCTACAGCCGCTCGCGCTCTCGTTTGTCGGCGGCGTGGCGGCTACGTGCCTCGCGGCTACGCCCCCGCTCGTGGACCTCTGGCGCGGACGCGCTGTCGACGCCGTCTATTTCGAGGATGGCGAACCTGGACAGGCGCTCGACGGTCGCGCCCTACGAGTCCTTTTCCTTGCCGGGATCGCGTTGATTCTCGCGACTAGCGGTCTTTTGATCTTCTGGCCCTCGGCCGTGGTCGTCGCGACCATCGGCCTTGCTCTCGCGACGCTGCTTGTCATCCCACTGAGCTTCCGCCTTGTTCTAAGACTCGCCGAACGCATCGCTGAGAATACGTCGCACCTGAACCCGCTGACTGTTGCTGTTCGTGCGCTACGAGCAACGACGGTCCGCTCCCTCGCCCTCGCTGGCACGGGCGCGATCGCGGTTTTTGGTTGTGTCGTCGCCGAAGACTCGCACTATGACCTGCTCCATGGCTTGTATCGCGACTACTCCGAATACGTCTCAACTGCCGACCTGTGGGTAGTCAGCCGCAATGACGATCTGGCAACAATCAGCTTCCCGGCCAGAGACCTAGCGAGGCGCATCGCGGCCGTCCCAGGTGTCGCGGCTGTTCGAGGCTACCAAGGCGCGTTTCTGAACTTCGATGGGCAGCGCGTTTGGGTCATCGCGCGCGACGCCCGGGCTCGACACATGATCCCGGTGAGTCAGCTGCAGGAAGGGACTCTCGCCGTCGCGACAGCGCGGCTGCATCGAGGCGGATGGATAACCGTTTCTCAGCAGATTGCCGAAGCACATCACGTGAGGCCCGGTGGCACGTTGGTGCTGCCGACGCCAACAGGTCCAGTGACCTACCGAGTCGCTGCGACGACCACCAACCTCGGGTGGAGCTCTGGCGCGATCACCCTCAACACGTCCGACTTCGCTCGTGCATGGGGAACATCAGACCTCAGCGCACTCGAAATCGACACACAACCAGGCGCTCGCGTGCCGACGATCAAGCGAGACGTGCAGAGGCTACTTGGCCCGAGCACCTCGCTGCGAGTCCAGACAAGCCACGAACGAGCCGCGCAAGCCGACGCTCTGGCTCGGCAAGGACTCAGCCGGATGAATGAGATCGCGCTGCTCTTGATGATCGCGGCTGCACTCGCGATGGCCGCGGCCATGGGGGCTGGCATTTGGCAGCGACGAGCATCGCTGGCGTCCCTGCGCATACACAGCTTCAGCCCGAGGCAGCTTCGTAGCGTCCTGACCTACGAGTCGATCCTTGTGCTCGGGACAGGCGCACTCGCTGGCGCAATCGCCGGTGTCTACGGGCACCTGCTTAGTGACCGATTCCTGCGGCTCACGACAGGATTCCCAGCGCCGTTCGCGATCGGAGGCATGCACACAATCCAGACGACCTTGCTCATCCTCCTCGCCGCCCTCGCAGCCCTGGCCATTCCAGGGTATTTTGCCTCGAAGACGCCACCCCAGCTAGCACTCCAGGGGTAATCCTGCTTGATTCGGACCCGCTAGAAAGTTTCGTCGGTTCATCCCAGCATGGCTGGTATGACAACCAAACGCAGACCACAAGTACGAGAAATCGCGGCGCTGTTGACCGCTGGAAGCATCTACTGGCTCACCATCTATCCCCTCGCACGGCGCGAAATACGACACTGGAAGCATCGCGCTGAGCTAATCCCCGATCCGACGCTCCGCGCAGCCGCGCTCGACAAGCTAACCCGCGAGCATCTCAACCCCGAGGCCGCCGCCTTCTTCGCGATCCTCGCGCCCGCCCGACGCAGAGCGCGACTGGTGCGTCTCATTGTTGCGTTTCAGATTGCCTACGACTACCTAGTACTGCTTTGTTAGGTTTATTCTCTTTGCTGGTGGCGGTGCAGTGAGAGCCGGTCGAGCTCGATCGGTTGTTGGCAGGTTTGGCAGCGGCCGGTCCAGCACTTGAACACTGGTTGCAGGGTGAGTGCTGCCTGTGGCAGCGTTAGGCCGGCCGCTGGCGAAAAGGGTGTAGGCGCTCCAGGGTCAGGAATCCGTGTGCGGCGGTAACCAGCGCGGTGTGGTGGTACCAGCCGAGGTATGAGCGGCCCTCGTAGTGGTCGAGTCCGAGTTCGCCCTTGAGCTGCTTGTAGTCCAGCTCGATCTTCCAGCGCAGCCGGGCGAGCCGGGCCAGGTGCTCGGGCTCGGTGTCGGCGGGAAGATTCGAGAGCCAGTAGTCGGTCGGCTTCTCTTGTCCCTCGAGCCACTCGCAGATCAGCCACTCCTCGCGTGGCTGTTGCGCGTAGCCCTTGTGCCAGAGGTGCGCGGCGCGTACCCGCACGAACGCGAAGCGAGACCTCATCGGCTCGCTGTCGGGACCGTCGCGGAAGGCGACGGTCTGCCACTGCCCGGGATCCAGGCCAGCGATCAGCTCTCCGATCGCGGCCGGCTTGCTCTGTGGGCGAAGCCGGCCGCGGGGGCGACCGGTCGCTCCGTTGCGCTCGGGGACCTGAAAGGCGATCCCGGGAGCGAACACGGTCGTCTCCGCCGAGACCGAGAGCACGTACTCCAGTCCACTGTCGTGCAGGCGCTCGCGCAGCTGGGTGTTATCGCCGTAGGCAGCGTCGCCGAGTACTGGCACCGCAGGCACCTCCCAGCCGGTGGCGCGCTCGATCAGCTCCGCGCCGAGCTCGGGCTTGGTCTTGAACCCAACCTCCTCGGGGACCTTCGCTATGCGCCGGCGATCCTCGTCCTGACACCACTCCTCGGGCAGATACAACGCCCAGCCCAGCGGGACCGTCCCCTTTTTGCCGACCGCGTGCACAGAGACGCCGATCTGGCAGTTACCGATCTTCCCCAGTGTGCCCGAGTACTGGCGCTTGACCCCCGGCGAGCGCTTCCCCTGCTTGGGAAAACCGGTGTCATCGAGCACCCACGCCTCCACGTCGATCTCACTCGCCACCCGCTCGGCTACCGCCTTGACCACCAGCGCCGGATCCCACGGACTATCGGCGAGAAACTGCTGCATCGACTGGTAGTCGGCCTCCCCACCCAGCCGCTCGACCATCGGCTCAAGCGACTTACGCTTGCCGTCCTCGACCAGCCCACGCAGATACAGACCACCATTCATCTTCTGCGCCGGCCGATTCATCGCTTCCGCAAGCACCTCACAGCCAAACCGCTCAAGGCGCTCCTTCACCACCACCGCGGAATCCACCCTCGCCGCCTCAATCACCGCCATCATCATCCTCGCCTCGAATCAACCGAACACAACAACGGTTCGCGACGAACACAAAGAACCCTACAACAAACCTAACAAAGCAGTACTAGACGCCATCAATGAGCCGCCCGCCTCAGCCTCCCTCACAAACGGGCTTCAACTACACCGGTCACTTTCCGACGCCGTAACCCTCGGGCAGTCATCTATCGACTACTACCAGCATCATCCCCAGACTAAGGACGGCGACTACCTCGCCGAGCTCGTACGCACGTGTCAGACCGCGCTGAGAGCACTGCCCTCCACGGCAGCGATCGCACCCGTGCTCATCCAAGCTGCAGAACATTGCGGAGAGGCACAAAGTCGAAACCACGCCGCCCAAGTCCAAGGGCACACGCAACTCATAGACTGGACCGCACTCCGCGCCGGGCATGAGACCTATCACTGGTGGGAGATCGCTGCCGGCGGGATCTCCTGCCTCGCGCTTCACGCCCTCTTTGCCGGCGCCGCGTCCCGCACAACACTCCACGAAGCCAAGCGCATGAACGCCGCCTACTCCCCCCCGATCTGCGCAATCAGTGCGCTATTGGACAGCCTGATCGACTATCCCCACGACCGCGGCAGCACGAATCACAGCTTCGTGGGCCACTACATGACTGCCGCCCACGCAGCTGAGCGCTTCGCGGCCATCACGGCAGAAGCCCACGCACGACTCGGCACCCTACGAGGCCGCAATAGGCACTTGGTGCTCCTTGCAGGCATCGCCAGCTTCTATCTGTCAGCGCAAGAGGCAAAAACGGCTTTCGCGCTACCCGTAACCCAGCGCACACTCGACGGTCTCGGTCCGATCACCACACCCATGATCGCCGTCATGCGACTCATGCGTCGCAAGCTCACAAATCACAGCAAGCGACAATAGGTTGCGTCGGTCCGGCGAGGGAACGCAATGTCGTCTCATACGGCGAGCCGATACTTGCGCGTCGCTGGATCTTGCACCAGAACGCCAAACGCTACCAGTGTCCTCAAATACCTATGTATCGTGCTCGCACTCATGCCAAGGTCGCGGGTTAGATCAATAACACCACTATCCGACTCCCTAGCCGCAAAGTAGGAAAGAATGAGTAGCCCCCGGAAAAGCGAATGGGACAGCTGCGCGGACGCCAACTCAGCACGATAGGCGCCTCGGGCTGACGTCAACGCGCCCGGCTCATGTGAAAGCAGACCGGAGAGACGAAGACCCAAGCTCGGCCGCTCAGCCGCGCCCGTGGCGTGCATAACCGCGTCAACTTGCCCCGTCGTCAGTTCGATGGAGACACTGGTCGTTTCGACCCGCGCGCTAGCACGGGAGGGCCTCGCCATGCTGTCCTGTGCGTGATCATCAGACATCGAGCAGTCCGGATCATGGCACGTCCGTGCCCCTCGCCATAAGGCGTCGTCTGAATATTCCGTGCGCGGACTATTCACCCCGACAAAGAAAGGCAGCTTGTTGCCGAAACTGACCCGGAAGTTCCATCTGGCGCATCTAATGGGCGTATGAGTTCAACCCATCCGAAGATATTTGACAGCACACAAAACTGCGGTATAGGGTCGCGGCGTCGTATCGACTTCCCGACGCGGAACGCGTGACTTTTGAAAAGGAGAGATGTGCCGCAGCGCAAAGACGCCTGGATGATTACGCTGGTCTCGCCATTCCGGCGGGAGCTCTCGCCGCCCGGCGCCTGGCGGTCAGGGGAGGCACGGACGGCCGCGACACGCCGAGCCGCAGCGGTGCCATCGGTACGGTTGCCAGCGCATCGGTGTTCCGGGCCCGGAGTCCGTCGACCTCCCGGCAGCCCGACACTCGTGATGTCTGGCTACGTCCGGCTAACGCACAGTAGCTCCCGGTCCCGGAGCCGCAGAGCGAACCGCCCTTGTATGCGTGTCCAGTTCTGAGATGAGGGAGCGCGTTGAAATGAGCCGCGAGCGCGCCGTTAGCATCGCGCTAGCCGACGCATATGTCGTCGGCCTGTGACCGCGTCGGTGTCTGACGCCGATGCGCTTGAGCCGGTCTCCCGCCTTCTGATTCTTGCGGCGATCGACCGTGCTGAGCGCCATGGGCAGACGGAGGGTGTGTCGTGGAGCTGCGTGCGAGAACACATTGGCGTCGTCGATCGCGCTTATACGTCTCGTGATCTGCGGGATCAGGCCATGGACCTAGTGGCGGCTGGTGCCATCAGGGTCTTTCGCCACACCAGAAATCAGGTATGGGGACTGACGAACGAGGGGCGCAGACAGCTGACACAGGCGCGCCAGAAACGGAGAGTTCCACAGCTACCCGAGGCTCCACAGCATCAAGCATGGCGGCTTGCCCGCGAGCTAGCTGGTGACCGAATCGCTCCCGTTCGTCTCGCGCTCCGTGATGCTCTCGCAGAGACGGAGCTCCTGCCGAAGAATAAGGATTCTGTCGCTGAGGTTTGGTTCGCGCAGGCGAACAGCTTGAAAATGCTCTGCGCTGAGCTCGGGTGGGCTACGCACTGCCTGGAGGAGTGGGCCGAGCCGGACGACGCCCGTCTGGACAGCGATGCCGGCGAACGCCGCCGCCGACTGGAAATCATCAGCCTCCAAAATCGCAATCTGTCCGTGCTTTCTTGAGACTCGCGAGCCGAAGTGACGTTCGACTTTCGTGTCTTACGCTTTGGGCCGGTGAGCGGTGAGCTTGTTTCGTCGCCCAGAGTGTTCCGTGGTCTGGCGAGAGGTTCTGCGCCGGGACCGCGACCTAGAGCTCTGCAGCATCGACGACGGAGGTCGGCCCGCGAAATCATCACCTTTGAAGATCGGGTAGCGTGCGGACGTGGCGGTGACAATCGTCTACAGCACACATCGGGAGCGGCCAGCACGCCACTTGCCCGGTATTGGCCCATTCGCATGAGCCGGCTACGAATTCTTATATGACTAAGCAGGAGATCGTGACTGAAGAGGAGATCGCCACGGTCGTGATAGGCCGCCTCGACGCGTTGATCGGGCACGGTCTGGCGCATGTGCTGGACGCCGATCCTCGGGTTCGGCTCCTCGCTCGAGATTTGGACCATGGCGAGCTGGAGCGCATCGTCTCACGACAGGCGCCGGATGTCGCAATCCTCGACGAGGTCATCGATCCCTTGCTACTGACGCGCCTGAGGTCGAGCCACCCCGCGACCGGGGTACTTGTGCTCGTCCGTGAACGGACGGCCCTTTATCAAACGCTGCTGCAGGCGGTTGGAGCGGGGTGCCTGCCCAGATATGCCTCGACTACGGAGCTCCTCGTGTTGGTGCGGGTTGCGGCTGGCCTCCTTACCCCGCGCGAGACCGAGGTGCTCGCGCTCCTCGGTCGAGGCAGATCTAATGCCGAGATTGCCCTAGTTCTGCAGATCGGTGTCGAGACCGTCCGCACTTATGTGGCAAGGGTTATCCGCAAGCTCGAGGTCCAGAACCGACAGGAGCTGCATTTCTCCGCCATAAGCAAACAAATGATGGCTCCAGTGTCAGGCTTTGGCTCTTACCTTCCATCCCCCGAAGTTCAAAGAAACGGGGGATAGGCAAGCCGGGACAAAGCGCATACGGTTCCCCGCAACTATTCAATAGCTCGGGCGTCATCTAGGTCGTGGACGCTCCGTATGGGGGACGCGTATGCGACTTGTGCAGGGATTCGCGCTGTGCTGTGTGATGGTGTTGGTGGGCTCGCCGGTTGAGGCGTTGGCGGATGGCTCATCTCCTGTTGAAGGGGCCGGTGCGTCCCCTCCGTTTGGGAATCTGCTTGTGGTGCCTGGCTCGCCGCTCGAAGGCGAGGAGTTGTTGGCTGAACGCGAGGCGGAACTTGGGAGTCCTGAAGCGGTTGCTGAACGTGAAGCTTCACGCACAAAGTTCGAGGGCTTGAGCACGCAGCAGGCGGCCAACGTGGCGAGCGAAGCGTTTCCTGGGGTGATGGATGAACCAGCCGGTGGGCCGCCGAAGCTGCCGGTGGGGCAAAGCATCTCGGGCTATGCGGCGGAGAACGCTGCGCAGGTTGCTCTTCCGGGAGGCAGGCATGGTGTCCTTGAATCGATGGCGCCGATAGCGGTCGAGACCTCGCCGGGTCATCTGACGCCGCTCGATTTGAGTTTGGGTGCTGCAGAAGGTGGCTTTCTCGAACCGAAGACGCCGGTTGTGCTCGTCAGGATCCCGGAGCAGGTGGGAGCGGGGGTGCAGCTTCCTGGTGTGGGCGTCTCTTTGACACCGGTCGATGCTCAGGGAGCTGCTTTGAGCGGCTCGGAAGGCGTAAGTGACGGCGCGAGTGTTCTGTTTGCGAACACGCAGACCGACGCGGATACGGTGGTCAAGCCGGTGACGGCGGGCTTTGAGGCGGATACGGTATTGCGTTCGGTTGATAGTCCCCACGAGCTTTCGTTCCGGGTTGGGATGCCTGACGGTGCGAGCTTCATGCTGGCCAACGACGGGTCCGGCAACGGCTTGGTGGTCAAGGACGGCGTGGTGATCGCGCGGATGCTGGTGCCGTCCGCTCGAGATACCGCTGGGACCATGGTGCCGGTATCGATGAGCGCGTCAGGCGGAGTTGTTAGCGTCAGCGTCGAAAGCGCTGCGGGCTCATTTCAGTACCCGATCATGGTTGATCCCACGGTGACCGATGGCCTCGTCACTGGCGAAGATAGCAACTGGCGTGTCGATACGAACAACTCGGCCGCGTTCACGTTCCATGAACCTCCAGGCAGCTTTGAAGACGACGATTTCGGGGTCGAATACAAACGGGAACAGTGGGGCGGCGAGGCGTATGAAACCCAGGGAGAATCGCATATCTACGGGTTCACTTCGGAAACCTCTGCGACGAATGCAGGAGCGAACATCGAAAACGCGCTGTTCATTACGAGCGCCGGGGGCGGCATCGAACGAATCCAGGTGATGTCGCCAACCTACGCGAAAACGAAAAAGGAATTGTGCGTGCAGGTCGGTTGCGCTACCGGAACCGTGACGAGCACCGATAAGGGCAACGCGGCGGAGTTCATGCAGACCGCTACGAATACTGGCCATGAATTCTCCAGCGCCTTGACGTCGACTTCCGTAGAGATCTTGCAGGAAAAAGGGCCGGCGGCGAGCATCAATACGACGTCTCCGACGATTAGCGGAAAGCAAAATATCTTCTATCCCGGTAAATGGATTGGTGCGTTTGGGACCTCTGAAGTAGCTCTTTCCGATCCTGGGCTTGGGGTGTCTGCGCTGCGCATGAAAGCGCCTGGGTGGAGCCAGGAAGTTACGTTCGGAGGGTCTTGTAAAGGGGTGCAGTGCCCGCAGAGCGATACCTATCCCGCGAAAGCTGGTGAAGGCGGCTTCACGGCCGCGGGGCTAGCGAGCGGCGAAAATACAGTCGAATTTACGGCCGTGGACCCTGTGGGGCTAACGAGCACCGCTAGCGGGAAAATAAAACTTGACACGACCCGCCCGCGGAACATGGTCCTTTCCGGGTTGCCCGCTGGGAAAGAATTCGGGGGCGGGTCGGATACGTTGAAGGTGACGGCTGAAGAGGGGACGGCGTCAACCCCGAGCGCGGGGATCGAATCGATCAAGCTGTCGATCGACGGGAAAGAAGTCGGTAAACCAAACGGGTCCTGTGCGGTTCCATCTGGGTCGTGCGCCGCGACGGCAGAATGGACGATCAACGGCAGCGAATATTCTGGCGAACAGCACACGATCAAGATGACCGCGACTTCGAATGCCGGCGAATCTGCCGAAGGGATAGTGCTCACGCAGCCGACGCCGTCGAGGGCGCTGCCGCTGGCGGTAGGGCCGGGGTCGGTGAACCCGAAGACAGGGGAACTGCTCCTGAATGCGACCGATGTGTCGGTGGCGGCGTCTGGGGGAGGGTTGTCGGTGACGCGCAGCTTCGACTCGTTCCATCCCAGCGGTGGTGCGGAAGGGCCGTTGGGTCCACAGTGGAGTATCAGTGTGGGTGCTGCGCAGAGCTTGATGAGGGCGGCTGAAGGCGCGGTTGTGATGACTGCTGTGGAAGGGCAGCAGTCGGTGTTCACGAGCAAAGGCAAAGGCGAATTCAACTCGCCCGTGAACGCCGCAAGCCTGACGTTGACGGAAGTCCTCGAAGGCGAAAAAACAAAGGAATTTGTGCTGAAAGGCGCCGATGGCTCAGCGACCCGGTTTACCGCGCCGTCTGGTGGTAGCGGGAATCTGTGGACGCCGTCTAGCGTCGAAGGGCCAGGTGGCACGAACGTGACGACGTACGCGTTCCAGACGGTCGGTGCGATCACTGAGCCGACGAAAGTACTGGCGCCACCTCCAGCCGGAGTGTCGTGCACGGCGGAACTGGTTCGAGGCTGTCGAGCGTTGGGCTTTGTGTACTCCACCACGACGACGGCTGGGGGTGAAAACCCCAGCGAATGGGGCGAATATGTAGGGCGCTTGAAGGAAGTGACGCTGACGGCGTGGGAACCATCGTCGGGCAAAATGCAGACAACGACTGTCGCGAAGTACGCCTTTGACTCGACAGGGAAGCTCCGTGGAGAGTGGAATTCGCTGGTCTCGCCTGCCTTGGAGACGACGTATGGCTATGATCAGTCGAGCCACGTGACGGCGATCACAGCCCCTGGACAGCAGCCTTGGGCGTTGACTTACGGCCGGCTCGCGAGCCCTGGCACCGAACAACTGCTGAAGGTCACGCAAGCTCAACCCAAAGTCGGCGCAACGGAAGCCGAAATCAACGCCAGGCTCAACGAACAGAAGGAACGGCCGAAAAATACGGTGGCGCCGAAACTGTCGGGTACCGCTGTTGTGGGTCTGCGGCTGGCGGTCTCGACTGGCACGTGGACGAAGTCGCCGATCGCCTATCGCTATCAATGGCGGGACTGCAACAGCAAAGCGGAAGCGTGCTCGGAAATTCTCGGCGCGAACAACGCGAACTACACCCTCGCATCGAGCGATGTCGGGCACACCGTGGTGGCGGTGGTGACCGCGATCAACGGCGGAGGATCATTGCAGGCCTCCAGCGCTGGCAGCGCTGTAGCCAAAGCAAGTTGGCCTCCCGAAAGCACCGAATACGTTCTTCCGGCGAAAACCGAACCGGAATCGATTGCCGTTGGCCCGGACGGCAATCTTTGGTTCAGCGACTTTGGGAGCAATAAGATCGGCAAGATCACGCCGTCAGGGACGATCAGCGAATATTCGATCAGTGGTGCGGGAAGCGAAGAATTGGAGGGGATCACCGCAGGCCCGGACGGCAATGTGTGGTTCGTGGCGGAAGGAGTCTCCAAGGTCGGAAAGATCACATCCACCGGCGAAAAGACCCTATATTCTCTGCCCCCAGCCAGCTATCCGCGCGATATCGTCGCCGGTCCAGAAAAAGAAGCAGCGCTTTGGTTCACCGAGGAGGGCAGCGGTAAGATCGGTAGGATCACGCCGTCGGGAGTGGTCACCGAATACACCGTAGGGGCAAGCACAGCTCCGACGGCGATTGCAGCTGGACCAGACGGCAACCTATGGTTTACCGAGGAAAATGCTGGCAAAAACAAAATCGGGAAGATCACGCCAGCGGGAAAAGTCACCCAGTTCACGGTTGCCGAAGCTGCCAGTCCTCTAAATATCACGGCTGGCCCGGAAAAAGAAAATGCCTTGTGGTTCACCGAGCGCGGTTCCTCCAAGATCGGCAAGATCACGACAGCGGGCACGATCACCGAATTCGCGTTGAGCGGCGGAGCCACCGCCACGAGTATCACGGCGAGCCCCGACGGTAGCCTGTGGTTCACCGAGGAAGGCTCCAACAAGGTCGGCAAGATCACAACAGCCGGCGTGATCACGGAATTCTCCCTTCCAGAAGGCACCAAGCCACGCGGTATCAGCCCAGGCCCGGAAAAAGAAAAAGTACTGTGGCTCACAGACAAAGGGAGCAGCAAGATCGGCAAGCTAAACGTCACTCCGCCGCCAGAAGGCGAACAGCAACCCGCGGGCCCAGGTGAGACGATCGAGTACAACGTTCCCGTGTCTGGCAAAGGCGCGCCATATTCGATGGGTTCAAGCGAAGTTGAAGCATGGGGCGAGATAGACCACCCGGGCGAAGCGACCGCGATCTTCGCAGCAGACGAGCCGATGGGCTGGCCAGCAACCGACTACAAACGGGCAACTATCGCCTACCTCGACAAAAACGAACGAACAGTCAACATCGCCCATCCCGGCGGTGCGATCTCCACCAGCGAATACAACGCCCAAGGAGACGTAGCACGCACACTCTCGCCGGACAACAGGGCAACAGCGCTCAAAGAAGGCGCCAAATCGGGCGAAGTATCAAAACTGCTCGACACCGAGAACGCATACAACGCTTCAGGAAACGAGATGCAAAGCACCGTCGGCCCCGAACACAACATCAAGCTCTCCAGTGGCACGCAGGTCCATGCGCGCCACCGCACGGTCTTCAGCTACGACGAAGGCGCTCCCACGGAAGGCGGCCCGTACGGGCTACCGACAAAGACGACCGAAGGCGCGCAATACGCAGGCAAAGAAGAAGACGTCCGCGAAACTAGGATGTCCTACTCAGGGCAGGAAAACCTCGGCTGGAAACTCCACAAACCCACCTCCGTAACGACCGACCCCAAAGGGCTCAAACTCACCCACACGACCATTCTTGAACCGAGCACGGGTGCCATCAAAGAGGCGATCATGCCGGCGGGCAGCACAAGCGAAAAAACCGCGCACGGCAGCGAAGCTATCTACTACACCGCAGCTAAAAACGCATTGGTGCCAGCGTGCGGGGAACACCCAGAGTGGGCTAACCTGCCCTGCCAGACCCAGCCCGCCAAACAGCCCGAAACCAGCGGACTACCCAACCTGCCCGTCACGAACGTCACCTACAACATGTGGCAGGAGGCCGAAAAAACCACCGAAACCGTTGGCTCGACCACCCGCACGACGACGATGACCTTCGATGCCGCGGGGCGCCCAAAGACGAGCACGGTCAGCTCAACGGTCGGCGCCGCACTGCCAACCGAGACCAACGAATTCAACGAAAGGACCGGAGCGCTCGAAAAGCAAAGTACCACCACGGAAGGCAAAGCCAAAACGATCACATCGATCGAAAACACGCTCGGCGAGCTCGTCAGCTACACCGACGCAGACGGCAACGCCTCGACCTATACCTGGGACATCGATCATCGTCTCGAAAAACTCAACGATGGGAAGGGCACCCAAAGCAACACCTACGACACTACGACGGGCGAGCTGACGAAGCTCGTCGATTCCGCAGCGGGCACCTTCACGGGAAGCTTCGATCCGGAAGGGAAACTGCTGGTAGAGGGCTATCCAAACGGTATGAACGCCAGCTATGCCTACGACGCAACGGGCAGCCCGGTGAGCCTGGAATATGTAAAGACGACACACTGCACGGAACAATGCGTGTTGTTCAGCGATACGGTCGTCCCCTCGATCCATGGCCAATGGCTCGAGCAGGCCAGCACGCTCTCCCACCAGGCCTACGCAGACGACGCCGCGGGCAGGCTGACGCAGGTGCAGAACACTCCAGCAGGCAAAGGCTGCACGACCCGCATCTACGCCAACGACCCAGACACCAACCGCACAAGCCTCACTACCCGCGAACCGAACGTCAAAGGCGAATGCGCCAGCGAAGGCGGCACGATCGAAAAACACTCCTACGACGCAGCTGACCGTCTGACCGACGCCGGCGTTGCCTACAGCACGTTCGGCAACATCACCGCACTGCCCGCCACGGACGCCGGTGGCTCCGAACTAGCCAGTAGCTACTACGTCGACAACCAGATCGCCAGTCAGACACAGAACGGCGAGACAATCGGCTACAACCTCGACCCAGCGGGACGCACACGCGAAACCGTAGCCACCGGAAAAACCAGCCAGGACATCATCTCCCACTACGACGAGGGCGCAAGCACCCCCGCCTGGACGCTCGAAACGCCCTCGGGCCACTGGACACGCAACATACCCGGCATCGACGGAGGGCTTGCGGCAGTCCAAAACAACGGCGAAATGCCCGTGCTGCAGCTGGCCGACCTCCATGGCGATACTATTGGAACTGCCTCACGAAGCGAAACTGAAACAAAACTGCTTTCGAGCACCGACACGAGCGAGTTCGGCGTGCCAACTACCAGCACACCACCCGAGTATTCCTGGCTCGGAGCGGACGAACTCTCGACCGAACTTCCCTCCGGTGTGATCGCGATGGGCGCCCGCACCTACGTGCCGCAACTCGGGCGGTTCCTGCAGACCGACCCCGCGCCCGGCGGCTCGGCCAATGCATACACCTACACGTTCGGCGACCCCGTCAACAGCAGCGACCCCAGCGGCGCGCTCACGTACGGGTTCTCAAGCTGGCTCAAAGAAGCCAACAACCAAGAAGCCCAGGAAGTCGCCGCCAGAGAAGCCGCACGCGAAACCCTCGAACGCGAGGAAGCAGAACGCAGAGCCCAAGCTGCGGCAGCCGCAGCAGCAGCCGCAGGACCCCAATACAGCGAGCCGCCGTTCGTCGAACAATACGCCATGGGCGGGCCAAGCCTCACAGAAACCCTAGCCGCCGAGGGCGTTACTCCAGGCGGAGGCATGGAAGAAGGAAGGCTAGACGGCAGCGCGACGGACTCTCTTCTTGGTGAAGATAATGGCATCGAACATCGCTGTCCGGTGGGACAGCTCTACCTCAAGAAGAAATGCGTCCAGAGCAAACCACCGGTCAGGGTCCCACCCCCGCCTCCGAATCATCCATCAGGGCACAAGGAAAGATCCAGCTGCTCTTATTTTGGTCTATTCCATGGACCCTGTCCAATCATCTCGGCACAGTAGACAGCATGATCGCATCGCAGCATTTTGATTGCTTGCCCCCAACTGCGAGGACCGCCCTGCTATGATGCCGCGCGTGCCTCGTGGACTCGCTTGGCAGTTCTGTGTTCTTGCGGTTTCTGTCACGCTTGCCGGTGGAATGTGGCTGCTCGCCACAACAGGTGCAGTCGTAGGCTTCGCCCTTACCGTTGTGGGCGCGACCGTTCTAACTCTACTGTGGCTGTTGCGTCGACGTGAGACAAAACAAGCGATGTGGACCGTAATACAGTCGTGCGTCGCCTACGTCAGTGGCGCATGGTTCTGGCATCGCGACTGATGGCACGATGCGTTTTTCGACTCATTTCTGGATCGGGGCATTCAACGTGCCGTGTACGGCGTTGGGATAGGTAGGCTGACGGTGAACGATGGTCTGACGGGCGTCATCGTGTTGCTACCGAGCGTGGATCAGCGCGCATTGGGCATTGCCGTGTTGATGGTATTTGGCATGGTGATAGTTGTTCGTAGGCGTGGCGCCGCCGATCGGAGGAGCAATGCGCGATTGACGAGCACGTCGAGGCCGAGAACGTCAGCCGCTTGTGGAGACGCGGTAGTCGCGTGGCCCGCCAGTCTCGGCACGAGTCGGACAGAAAGTCAGACTGCTATCGGTTTTCAGGCCGGGCAACTGATTGGAATCGTCGGGTATCCGAAGAGCATCGCCTGCTTTACATACCATAGACAACGCGAACAGACTTGCAAGTCTGCCGTGGATAGTACGATGAGACGTATGCTGCCCAAGCTGAACAACCCAGCCTGCACATTGAAGACTTATGCCACTCCTGTGACACCCACACGGTTGCGCCAGCAGACGACTATCGCGAGCAACGGTGGGTGGCAGGTCGGTGACGCCTACACAGCTACAATCACGACCCCCGTGAGGCTGGGCACACTCTCATCGACCGGGGTCGCTCACGCGACAATCTCGTCACCAGAGATTGAACTGGTGATGTCAAGTCAGACGTAGCCGTTAAGGAAGTTCCGTACGCGCTGCCGCCGCGACCGCGAGTCTATGACTTACGCTCATCGGGAGTGGTAAACCAGCTCGGCTGATAAACCTCGGGGAAAGACTCCTGACGTTGGGGCTGGTGGCGTTCGTTGCGATGATCCTGGTCGGCCGGCTCAGCCTTGGCTTTGACTGGGGGTCGCGATCACAATAGGAGCAGTAGTGGGTTTGTGCTCAGCGGCTGGTGAGAATGCCAAATATCGTCGCAAAGTGCCCCATAGACCGCATCGATGATCAGCATGAGAGGCTCTCGGAAGCGCGGGTCGCCAAGGAGCTCGGCGTGCCTGCCTCGAGCATTGTGACGCAGCTACTGGGTGCCTTGAGAAATGGCGTGGAACACGGTAACACCGACGCGCCGTACAGAGTCTCTGCCGTCGAGAGACAAGGAAGTCATGTGTGCGAACCTGGCTCAAAGAGCTCGTCGCCAGACAAGTCGCGCGCGTTAGGCATGCGACGACTTTGGCTGCCTGGGTAGCGACACTCTATTCCGAATCTTGCGTGCGCCGTGTGAAAGGAGGGCTGCCGGCGGCCCAGACCAGCTTGTCGAGATGTGTTGGAAACAGCGTGGGCGGCGAGCTTGCGGACCGGGTGCTCGTCTCCTTGCAGGAACCAACAGGTCGTGATACCGTTCTATTAGTGAGAACGCCCATTGCGAGCCGGATGGTTCGGGTTAAAGTTTGCTGACATGCGTTTGAAGCTCGCTATCGGCTCTTCTCTCCTAGCCCTGGCTTTGCTTGTGCCATCTGCCGCGCAAGCCGCGCCATCGGGCCTACAGGCCGCACCATCTCTTGAATATGGTTCCTCGGAATGGCTCAAAGAAGCTAACGAACGGGAAGCCAAAGAAATCGCGGCCAGAGAAGAAGCCCGCGAAGCTCAGGAAACGTGGAACGAGACTCGCTCCGGCCGCTCTCGTCGCCGTGGCCTTGGGTCCGAAGCCCGCGCGGGGCGCCTAGTACGCGTTCCGTGACGAGCGGATCGACCCCGGGCCGAGTGCCCGTGACGAAGCTGATCGCCGCGCTCGCGTGCATGGCGTGTGCCTACCTGCCCGCGCCTGCCCTCGCGGCCACTCACGCCGACGATGCCGCCGCGACGCGCGCGTACCTGCGCGCTGAGAACGCTTATGAGGACAGCGCCTACCCCGCGCTGAGTGCGAGCGTTGCCGCAATGGACGCACGCATTAACAAGATCGCCGGGGAATGCCCCTCCGCCCTCACCTACGCTCCCCGTGACGCGGCGTTCGGAGAACTCGGCGAGGAGGCATTTATCACGATGTTTGTCGCCGGTCTGGCGCCAGAGCAGCCAATGCTCTTGCGCCTGTCTGGGGTGATCGCGCGTCTGAGGTGGAGCGATCACAGGCTCTCGCGGCTAGTGCACGCCGAGGCCGACGAAGAACGCGCAATCGTGACGCTTGCGCTGCCTGACATGTGCGCTGACATTGCCGCGTGGAAGGCGAGCGCATATGCGGCTCTGCCACCCAGCGCGGTGGGGTTCCTCGCGCACGTGCAAGCGATCGAATCGTCGTCGATCGTGGAGCCAAGAGAAGAACTGCGCGAAGCGGTCATCATGCGCCTGCTCAGGCCGTACGAGGGGCCGGCCGAACGACGGACAGCCGAGCGCGTTAGACGGCTCGGAGTACTAGTAACCAGGCGGCTGGCAGTAGCAGCGCTCACCGCTGGGACGAAGCTCGCAGCCGGGTTGGGAGTCTCGGCGCTGTGAGCGCGAGCGCCCGCCTGGCAGCCGTGCTCGTGCTCGTGTGCTCGGCCTTCACGCTGTCGGTACCCACCGGCGCCGGCGCGCAGTCGGCGTCGCTGACATTCGAGGGATGCTCTCCCACGCAAGTCGTCGTCCCCGCGGCCGGGCTGCAGTGCGCCATGTTGGACGTACCCTTCGACCGCGCCGACCCGGCCGTCGGCAGCATCGCGCTCGCCGTGCAGCGGGTGCGCGCGAGCGCGCCGCGCGCCGGGGTGATTGTGCTGCTCGCGGGTGGTCCCGGCCAACCGGCGCTGCCTCCGTTCGAGGCGCTGATCGCGCCGCTCGCGCGCGATCCCGCGCTGCGGGGCTTCGAACTGGTGGCGTTCGATCAGCGCGGCACCGGGCAGTCGCAGGGGCTCGAATGCCCGCTGGTGTTCGGGCCGCTCAAGGGCGGGCCGTCTGCTTACATCGGCGCGTGCGGCACCTCACTCGGCCCGACGCGCGCGTTCTACACCAGCCAGGAAGCCGTCGAAGACCTCGACGCGCTGCGCCAGGGGCTCGGCGGTACGCCGCTGTCGCTGTTCGCCGTCTCCTATGGCACGCGTGTCGCTGGCATTTATGCGCGCGAGCACCCGCAGGGGGTGGCGCGCATGGTGCTCGACTCGACAACATCGACAGCCGGCCCACGCGCGCTCGACGGTGAGCAGGCGCTACGGCGTGTGCTGGACGAAGGTATCTGCGGCGCCGGCGCCTGCCGCTCGTTCTCCAGCGACGTGTATGCGGACCTGACACGCGTGGTTACCGCACTGCATCGCCACCCCCTGCGCACGAAGATCTACAACGCTCGTGGCCGGCTGCGCCCGGCGCGCGTGACTGAAGCTGGCGTCCTTAGCCTGCTCTCCGGGCTCGACCTCGCGCCGCTAACACGCGAGCTCACACCCGCCGCGATCGCTGCGGCCGCGCACGGCGATGTCGTGCCGCTCGCGCGGCTGACGCACGCCCTGCAATCCTCGGCGTCCGGCAGCGGCCTCGCCTCTGCGCCCGCTGGGACCGCGCTCCCCGGTGCGATCGCGCCGTTCGGCCGGCTCGACGAGGACTCGTTCGCGGCCGAAGCGCCCGCAATCGACTCGGCGATCTCTTTCCCGCTGTTCGCTGCTACCTCCTGCGACGAGGATGAACTGCCGTGGTCGCCGAGTTCCCCTCCGGCCGGGCGGGCCGCAACGTTGCGTAGCTGGCTCGCGTCGCTGCCTGCGGGCACGACCGCGCCGTTCGCGACCGCGACGGCTATTGCCGGGTCTGCGCTCTCAGCGTGCATCGACTGGCCCGCGACGCCGCCCGCACCACCCTCCCCGACGGGCATCTCGGCGACTCCCACGCTGATCCTCTCCGGCGCGGATGACCTGCGCACTCCCTACGAACAAGCCCTGACGATCGCGGCGGACTACAGCGACGGACAGCTGCTGAGGGTCCCCGACGTCGGACATTCAACCGTCAGCAGCGACCTGACGGGCTGCGCGAGGAACGCGATGATCGAGTTCCTCGCCAGCGGCCAGGCACCGGCGTCGTGCCCGGGCTCGAGCGAAGCACAGGCCCTCCCGCTGCCGCCGTCATCACTCGGCGAAGTGCCGGCCGCGGCGTCCAGCTCACACGTCGCCGGGCAGGTCGCGACTGCGGCGGCGATGACGCTCGAGGACCTCTTCGGCCAGACGAGCTTCGCGGGCGGCGGGCTGCGCGGTGGCTCTTGGGCGCTGCGACTCCGCGGATGGGTCCTGCACGGCATGCTCGACGTGCACGGCGTCGCGCTCAGCGGCAACCTGCGCGTGGGGGGCAACGTGCTGCATCCCGTGATTACCGGTCATCTGACCGTTCGTGGTCGTCTCGCCGGGGCGTTCACGCTACACGGGCTCACGCTGAGCGGCCGGGCCGGTGGCGCACAAATACGGGCTCGCCTCGCCACCCTGTAGGCAGCCGGGAGGGCGCTCCACCGAGTGTGGCTGACAATAGTCGGAGACGGGCCTTGCGTCCATAGATTGGGATCGTTAGAAATGTTGGTCCTCCCGACGACATGCGGCTGCGATCTCCGGCGCGTACGGTCGCGCCTGAGGGCTAGCGTCGGCTACTAAAGGATCTCAATAATGACGGCATCGTCGTTTGCCCGGCAGAGTTCGCGCGCGTGGAGCACGCGCGCGCTGTGCGTGTTCGTGACCTTTGTCCTCACACTGATGCTGGCCTCGGCAGCAGACGCGGCCAGGATGACGGTGCCAGCTAGCGTCCGGTCGGCGCGCCTCGTTCACCACCATGAGGATCGCCGCAGTTGGGATTCTGCGCACCATCTGCGGACTACGCCCCGGAGCGCCAACCGGAATCGGGCGCACGCTGCCATCGTCGGGGGCAGCGGGATCTCGATCGAGCAGGCGCCATGGCAGGTGACCGTGCTATCGGCAGTGCCTGTCGAAGAGGGCGGGAAAGTCGTTTTCGCAATCCTATTCTGCGGCGGCTCGGTCCTGGACGCGACGCACGTGATCACAGCGGCCAGCTGCTTGTTCAACCCGGAAACAGGCGCGCAGCAACCGGCGGAAGACATTGCCGTGTTGGCTGGTGTGTCGAACATCGAATCGGAAACTGAAGCGACTGAACAGTTCAGCGAAGCTGTCGCTCTCCGAGTCCATCCGTACTTCAGCTACGCGGCCGGCCCCGGCGCTCCCGACGACGTGGGAGTCGTCACCTTGAAAGAAGCGCTGGTGTTGAGTTCCGCGGCGGGCAGCGCCGTGAACGCAATCGGCCTGGCCGACGTAGGATCGGCCCCGACAGAAGGCGCCCAGGTCGCCTTGACGGGCTTTGGACAGGAGATTGCCAGCGACAATGGCGACGGCAGCCTGAACTCCCTAGCGATGGTCCTAGGCTTCAGCCGGCCGTGTGGCGGCGAAGCGGATGCGGTGTCGCTCTGCGCGAGCGCCGCCACCGGAGCTGCCTGCAGCGGGGACGGCGGCAGCGGCCTGAGCACCCCTGGAGCGACCCCGACGCTGATCGGAACCCTCGACACGATTGACGTGGGTTCAGGCGAACACTGCGCCAACGGGTCAATCAGCGGGTTCGTCAACCTGACCGCACCCGAGGTCAGAGGCTTCATCGAAGGCAGCCCCGCTCCGCCACCCGCGCCGCGAGGTGGTGGAGCGGTGATCGCCGGAGTCACGGTGGTCGGGCATTCCCTGACATGCGAACCCGGGATCTGGAGCCACGGCCCGACGTTCACCTACAGCTTTGTTAACAGCTCGAGCAAACAGGTTTTGCAGCACGGCTCGTCGTCCACATATGCGCTGTCCACAGCGGATATCGGGCGTACGATCCTCTGCGAAGTGCAGGCTGCCAACGCGGGCGGCACCGGGGTGGGTCGCACCCCGGCTCTGCCTGCGATCGAAGCTGCCACCGCCCCGACGGGTGGAGGTGAAAGCCCGTCGGGTGTTTTGCCGCCAGCACCCACAAGCGCTTCGATACCCCCGCCGAGCACAGCCACGGAAACCGGCAGCGTGTCGCTCGCCGGCACGAACATCGCGGTCCAGCGCAACGGCACGGCGCTCGTCAAGCTCCACTGCCTCGGGGTCTCAGGCTGCCTCGGGAAGCTCACGCTCACGGCGAAGCACAGGGTCAAGGCAAACGGCAAGCTGAAGACCAGCACGCTCACGATCGCGACCGTGAGCTTCTCGGTCGAGGCTGACACAACCGCGACGGTGAAGCTCAAGCTGGATGCCGCCGGCCGCGCGCTACTCGGCACAGACCACGGACGCGTCAGTGCACGCCTGACGCTCCTCGAGCGGGAACCCGCTCCGGAGAACTCACAAGCCAAGAGCGTGCAACTCATCGAGCAGAAGACCAACGGGGCAAAAAGGTAGCTCTCCTGGCTGCTTGACCGTCGTTCGCGATTGGGTCGCCTGCCAAGCTGCTCGTCGCCTAAAATTGCTGGTATGTGCGCGACGTCGGGGTGATGATGCCCGAAAGTCCTTGTGCGCGACGCACTAACACAGCGCCGCGCACAAGCAGTGAGTAGCCCAACGCTCCTATCGAGCGGTTCTCATCGACAAACCGACGTCAATCATAATAAGATGCTGAACATCGATGCTGCGCTTCCCGTCTCGATGCTCAATAACAGGCTTGGCTTGATTTCCTGGCACGCGTTTACGGCCCCAGATCCCGATATGTTCGCTTTCAGTAACTGTTTTTCTAGCAGTGCGAGACTGTCGTTATAGTACATCGACAATTCCTGTGTTCCGTTAGTAATGTTCGAGCAATGCGCATTGACTTCGATACTTGTTTGATCGCCTTCTTCAGGCCTCTCCGTGATCCGCGACATCATGGGCGATTCGACTGCAGTTTCGAGTGCACCGCACAAAATAACGAATTTCGTAAATAAGACCAACAGGGCCGCTTCTAACGTGCTCGTAGGCGAAAGACCTGCATATACCAGATGGAATTCGCCACTCGGTACTAATACGACGCCGGCAGCGTCACCTGTGGTGTTACATTTGGTGCCTTCTTTTTCGTGGACCCCTGCGAAATCCACCGATATTGCGCCTAAAGAGGTTAATGCGCTGACAGTAAGTAATAGCGATACTGACGTCGCGGGAAGGAGGCCGTTCGTGTTCGCAAGCGCAATGCTTTTTTCTTCTCCTCCTTCCGCTTTTGCTTCACCTCCAAGATATAGCGGGTAGGCGTCACCGGGTAATGCTGTATGGATATCGGGTAACGGTGTGCTTTCTGGCCTGACTTCATTTGCCGTCGTAAGAAGCCTCTGCCCCGGAAACGTCGCTAGGATCCCGAGGGTCGGGAAACCAGCTAGACTTAATAGGGGCTCGAAGAAGCTTTCATAGAACCCCCCTAATTCAATACAATCTGGTGGTGGTCCTCCGATTTCCGTCCCGAGCATGAGGATTCCACCAGCTTCCGTGCGAGTAAAGTAGGGTCCGCCACTGTCACCCTCGTTCGAACACGCACTCACTTCGACGACATGTTCTGTTCCTGCTCCCGTCGCATCCAGCATCTCAACTTCGCCGCAGTTTTCGCCGCTCGATGCACCCTCATGGCAAACCGTTTGCCCTTTTTCGGCTGCTAGCAAGCCTGCAACTGGGGCAGGGGTTAAGGGGCTTTCCACCCATTCGGCCATGAGTGCGGGGACTGGATCAGGTAGCGCTTGCGTAAAGGGTCCACCCGGCTTGACTTTGACCTCGGCGGTATCGCGTGCTAATAGATTATACCGATAGCCGTCGCTACCGATTTCTTTCTGACCTACAACATTGGGAAATGCCGAGGTTACTTGTTCGGTGATCGCGGCGCCCGCTGGTAAAGTTGTTGCGAGATTTGCAAAACAGTGGCCTGCGGTGAGCATGTATGTCTGGTTTGCGCTGATCAGGAACGGGCCGGCAGTACATTCCAGTGCGCCGGCGGTGAGAGTTCTGGTGCCCGAGGTGATCGTTTCTTCGCAGTAGGTCTTTTCTGTTTTAAATGGCGCTGTGCAGGTCTTTTTTGCCTTTCGGGCGATGTCAAGCGTCGGACGCGTTGTGGCCGTAACCAAAACCGTCACGCTTTCCGCTGCTGCTGCGCGTTCGAGTAGGGCACGATCCGCGGGCGACACGGAGGAGCTGAGCTTGACCGACACGGCATTATGCTGGGCATCGAGTCCCGTTGTGGCTTGCCCATTCGCGAGCAGCCTTGCCAGTCGCTTGTTCCACTGCTCCTGAGTCTTTATGAGTGCGTTCCATGTAGAGCGCACAGGTGTCTCGATGAGGTCGGCCGTTACACCAGCCTCAGCCGCGAGTTGCTTGACCGTCCGCGCACTTGCATGGGACGTTACACCGACGTGGTACTTGGCCGCCGAAGGTTCAAGCCACGTTCCAGCGTAGGCTCTGCCGAGCGCAGCCTCGATTTTGCCCGACAAATTCGCTACACCAACCTGCTGTTGCAGCCGAAGCGCCTGGCGAGCGCGCGCGGGAGTGATTCCCTGGCGCGTCAGCACGGCCATCTCGCTGCCGAGCTGCGGGCTTTCAGATGCTGGCAAGCCGGTGGACGCGGGCAGGGGTTGCGCCGGCTCAGCAAGGAGCAAGGGGTCTTGGAAGTTCAGCCCGTACGCGTGCGATGCCGACGCGAACGTTATGCTGCCCGCGGTCGTCGCGAGGACGCAAGCCGCAAAGATCATCAAAGCATGGCCAGGAATCGTTAATCGTAGGGAGATACGCAGTTGCACTGTCGTCCGCCTCCTCGTTGAGTGATTGATCGGCGTGTTGCGCGTGGTTCCGCCCGCCGCGCCATGCCGAGAAGTAGTGTGCATTGGAGCGTTGGCCTCGCCGAAGAGGGCTGGGCTAGATCCGCCCCGTCGCGGATTGCGCGACGCGTTGTTACCCCCGTCTGGCCATCGACATGTAATCCCGAGCCAGCTTGCTGCGCTAGACCGCCGATTGGCTGGGTCACGAATCAGGGATGCTGCTGCCAGTAGCGTGCTGCTGGTTTTAGCAACGATCAAACCCCCGCGTCAAGGAAGCGAGGAAAGTGTTTCCAACTTCCGTCGCGGGTCGTGGCATCTGCCGGTGTTGTGCTCTCTGAGGCGACCGTCTGAGCATGCTCAAGCGTCGGCGACGCCGACCACGAGCGGGCGAGCGAACGGTAGCGCTTTTGCGAGTGTCCCGCGGTCGAGCTTCGCGATCGAGAACCCTGCTCTTCGATCCAGCACGCGCCAGCAGGGCGGGGGCGCTGCAGGCGACCCAGTCGTTCGCGATTGGGTCGCCTGCCAAGCTGCTCGTCGCCTGAAAATCGCCGGTTCGGCGAGCATTAGCTCGCTCGCTCACCTACTTCTTCGGGCACGGCGCCTTGTAGCTCGCGGTCACGGTCTCAGGTTTGGAGATTTCGCCGTTTTCCGCGAAGATCACTTCCGTCTTGAGTGGGAAGCCGCCCTTCGGACAGGTCTTCGGAACGCGGCCGTAGTAGATCGTCTTGCCGTGTGACTTGTATGCCGAGCCGAACTTCCCGGTGATCGTCTTGACCGACGCATACGGAGCCCCGGGCACGCTCGCAACGAGCGGCACTTCGACTTCGACCTCCGGGCCGAAGCCGCCCGCGCCGCCCAGGTGGATGTAGTGACCTTTGGAGAGGATTTCCAGCGACACCGGGGAATGGCCATCGGCGAAGAACTCGATGCCCCCACCCGGAGCGTAGAAGGACGACAGTTCGACGGCCTCTTCGACGCGTTCGGTGCCGAAGGTCACGAAGCCGAGCACTTTGCCGAGCGGGCCGGCTGACGAGCCCTTCGGGCACTTGATCGGGCCAAACTGTTCGATCAGCGTCGGGTCGCACGTGGGGAAGCCCGAGGGGTGAAGCTTGGTTCCACTCGGCAGGTAGAAGTTCACGCCGATGATCGGCGGCGGCGAGCCCGCGTATTCCGTGCCTGAGATTTCGTATTCGGTCTGCAGGTCAGTGCCTGCACCGAGGATGTCGCCGGTGTGCGGGAAACCCGGGATCGGCACCGCAAATGCTTTGAACTTGACCGTCGGTAGAGCTGAAGCCACACTCGGCAGTCCCATAAGGGCCAAGCCGACGAGCGCAAGACAGGTGGATGCTCGGCGCATCGAATCCTCCTCCGTTGATTGCAAGCGCCGCTACCGTCCCGGTCGCAATGAGGCCACGTCCGTCCGATCACATCGAGTTCCGACCACAGGCCGAGAGCTCGCGGCTCACGGCTATTCTAGTCAATTCCAGATGATGGGATCTGGTTATTGCGTGACGATAAGACGGTTAGTCGTTCCTGGGAGTCACCTAAAAGGCTCTGCCGATTTGATCTCAACATGCCGCGCTGGGACGTTGCCGACGGCTCGCCTGCCGGTTCTACGCGAGACTCTGCAGTCGCCGGCTGTCCGGCGCCGGCGCTCGGCTCTCTGGCATCTGGCTGTCCGGCGGCGGCGCCTGGGGCTGCGCCCAGGTCTGTAGAAAACTCGCGGTATCGGCTGCATCGATAGGACGCGCGAACAGGAAGCCCTGCCCGCTGTCGCAGCGCTCGCCCTGGAGCAGGTTCAGCTCGTGCTCCTGCTCGATGCCCTCGGCGAGCGTCTCGATGCTCAGAGCCTTGCCGAGCGCCACCAGGCTGCGGATGATCGTCTCGCTCTCTTTGTTGAGGGCCAGCTGTGTGATGAACGAACGGTCGATCTTCAGAGCGTCGACCGAGAAGCGCTGCAGGTGCGCCATCGAGGAGTAGCCGGTGCCGAAGTCGTCGATCGCGATCCGTACGCCCAGCTCCTTGATGCTCGCCAGACGAGTCGCGCTCTGCTCGATGTCGCGCATCAGCGCCGTCTCAGTGATCTCGATTGTCAACGAGTCCGGGTCGAGCTGCGCGTCTCTCAGCGCCTCCACGACCTCCACGACGAACTCGTCGCAGTCGAGCTGGTGGGCGGAGACGTTGACCGCGACGCCTATCGGATGCCCGGCGTCGCGCCAGCGCGCGCACTGTCGGCAGGCCTCGCGCAGAACCCACCGGCCGACCTCGACGATCAGTCCGGTCTCCTCGAGCAGCCCGATGAACTCGTCAGGCGCGACGACACCGCGGGTCGGGCTTGCCCACCGGATCAGCGCCTCCATGCCGGTCGGGGTCATGTCCTGCAGGCTGAACGTGGGCTGGTAGACGAGCAGGAACTCTTCCTTTTCCACAGCCATGCGAAGGTCCATCTCGAGCTCCATCCGCGTCTGCACCGCCGTCTGCATCCCGGACTCGAAGATCACGTAGCGGTGGCGCCCTTCCCACTTGGCCTGGTACATCGCGATGTCAGCGTCGCGCAGTAGGTCCTCGGCGGACTCCCGGTCACCGCACGCGATGCCGATGCTGGCGGTCACCGTCAGCGGAGCCTGTACGCGTCCGGCGATCATGAACGGCTGATCGAGCGCTTCGAGCAGGCGCTCGGCGATCAGCTCGGCCCCCGCCCCGAGCGACAGCTCGCTGGCGATCACGACGAACTCATCGCCCCCGAGCCGCCCGACCGCGTCGGTCTCGCGCACGACCGCCGTCAGCCTCGCCGCGACCGCTCGCAGCAGTTCGTCGCCCTCGCCGTGTCCGAGCGAGTCGTTGATCGACTTGAAGTTGTCGAGGTCGATGAACAGCGCGGCCACGGGGCTCTTGTCACGGCGGGCGCGCATCATCAGCTGCTCGACGCGATCGAGGATCAACGTGCGGTTCGGTAGGCCGGTCAGCGCGTCGTGGGTTGCCAGGAACGCGAGCTCGTGCTGACGCAACGCGAGCTCGTCATCGGCGCGCTGGCGCTCGGACTCGAAGGACTCGCACATCCGCACGAGCGTCACGTTGAGGCTGCGTTGCAGCATCGCCAGGGCCTGCGCGAGCACGTCCGCGCCGAGATCGAGCTCTCGCGCGCTCTCGCGCACTACCTCTCCCGCCGCGTCGCACCAGCGCAGGCAGCGCTTGGTGACCTCGTTCAGCGGGGCCGCGCGTTGCGAGGCGAGCTGGCCGAAGATCTGCCACGCCTCCTGTCCGACCTCGCGCGCGACCTCTGCGCCCTCCCCGGCCATCCAGCGCGCGACGGCGACCGTCGAGACGGCGCCCACGCGGGCGAACCGCTCCTCGACCGCGGGGTCGAGCTGGCAGCCCGATTCACTGGTCAGCAGCAGCATCGCGCTGACCACGTCGTCGGTCCTGGCATCGACAGCTAGGCCCAGCCGATGCAGACCGTCGGCGGTGGAATTGGAGTGTGAGCTCGGCACTAATCGAGCCAATCGGCAGCTGCCGAGAACCTCTAAATGCTTGATGACTCGACCGTGGACGTCTGCTGTGGACAAGATGTGAATTATGTACGAACGTTAACTGTGAAAACGAGGAGGCTAGACGGAGGCTCCAGGCTCGAGCGCGAGGCCCGATTCCGAGCGTGCCGACGCCCCAGCAGCGTCGGCAGGGCGGCTCACGACGGCCACGAGCGCATCGACGACCTGCGGGTCGAACTGGGCTCCGGCGTGTTTGACAAGCTCGGCGAGCGCGAGCGCGCTGGGCATCGCCTTGCGGTAAGGCCTGGTCGTTGTCATCGCGTTGAACGCGTCACAGCAGGAGATGATCCGCGCCTCGAGCGGGATCTCGGTTTCGCTCAGGCCGTCTGGGTAACCGCCACCGTCCCAGCGCTCGTGATGGGAGCGCACGATCCGCCCGACCTTGCCCATGAAGCCTCCGACTCGCTCGAGCATCCGTTGGCCCTCGACCGTGTGGGTCTTGATGATCTCCCACTCGCGCGGGTCGAGCTTGCCGGGCTTGTTGACGATCTCCTTCGGCACGGCGATCTTGCCGATGTCGTGCAGCAGCGCTCCGAACTCGACGGTACGCTGCTGCTCTACGTCCAGCCCCAGCTGTCGGGCGGCGTCGAGCGCCAGACGGACCACGTCCTTGCAGTGCTCGCCGGTGTACGCGTCATCGGCCTCGACCACGTCCCCCAGCAGCAGCGCGGTGCCGCGGTAGGCATCGTTCAGCTCGATCAGCTGCTCCAGACGCGCGCGTCGCTCCTTGGAGAACCAGCGCAGCACGCCGAACAGGGGCACGATCAGTAGGACGGCCCACTGATGCTCGACCGTCGCGATCGCGACCGCCAGCCCGAGCGGCGCGAGCGCCAGGTCGATCAGGTACACCTGGCGCACCTCTACGGCGAGCTCCCGGATCGTGATCCCGTGGCGCAAACGTTCCCTGATCGCGTTCGCGCAGAAGTCGCAGGCGAACTGAGCCGCCAACGCGAGCGCCAGCACGCCCAGGTGGGCATCCGGGGTCCGATCGCCGGCCAGCACCAGCACCAGCGAGGGCCCCACGGCGAACCAGCTGTTTCCTGGCACAGTCAGGATTCGGCTCAATGGCACGCTTCTCGCGACGATCGAGGGCAGCATCGCGAGCGCGAGTGAAAGTGCCACCAGCAGCGGGACCAGCGAGACCGGCACCGCGAACAGCATCGGCACGAACAGGACCTCGGTGGGCACCGTGAAGCCAGCACCGATATCGAAGCGGATCTCGCCGGTGGCGGCGATCCCGAGGACATACGCAATCGCAAGCGGTAGTGACAGCTCGTGCCCGCCGCCGCCCACCAGTGCCAGGGCGAGCGCCGCGAGCACGAACGGGATGCCGATCATCAGCTCGGCGCGCCGCTCGGCGTCGATCATTTGCTGTTCGCGGCCGGCGAAGGACTCGCGCAGGCGCTCCGATTCGGTAAGGGCGTGACTTGACATAGACCTCGCTCGCGTATCGTCAGGACCGGGTCTTAGTTCAAGCCTCACTCGAACAGGCGTCCACATCGCTTGCCAGCGGGCGCTCGTGCGTCCATGCTGCATGCCGAACGGATAACCAGGACTGAAAAAGGCAAACCCACCGCGAGGTGGGGACGCAAAGCAAGAGGTCTCGCGCGAGATGGCTCGGCCGCCAGCACAAAGCACGGAGGCTCTTGTGTTCTCGCTCCCCTCACCTCTCACCACAGTCCAGCGGCCGTCGGTCGTGCAGCGGCGCTTCACACTCGGACTCGCGGTGATCGTCGCTGCGATCGCGCTCGCGGTGCTCTACGTCGCGCCTGCCCGAGCGGCGCTCCTCAGCACCGGCGCGTGCAACGGAGCCGCGTTGTCTCAGCCATTTCTAGCGTGGGGCGACACCAACTCGTATGAGCTGATCCCGGGCGGCGACTTCGAGGGATCGCTGCCGGGCTGGAGCCTGAGCGGCGGAGCCCGGCGCGCCGTGGGTAGCGAGCCTTACGGCGCAACGGGCTCCGTGGGCTCCGACTCGCTGTCGCTCCCGGCCGGTGCCTCGGCGCAGTCGCCGTTCACCTGCGTCAACGCTTCTTACCCGACCTTCCGCTTCTTTGCGCGCAACGACGGACCGCTCTCGACGGTGCTCGTGCAGGTTGTCTACCGGACCGTGCTCGGCCCGGTCGCCGTGCCGCTGGGCGTCGTGGCGCTGAGCGGCGACTGGCACCCGACGCTGCCGATGCTGACGGGTTCCGTCGTCGTCGGTGCGCTTTCCGGAGGCACCGCGCAGGCGGCGCTACGTTTCACTGCGCTGACAGGCTCATCGCGCGTCGACGACGTGTTCGTGGACCCGCGCATGCGCTGAGCGTGAGCGTCAAGGTGCCAGGTGCGTGACGCTCCACGTATCTCCCGCGCGCGCGTACAGCAGGCGCTTGTGCAGGCGGTCGGGTGCCTGCTCCCAGAACTCGACCGCATCCGGGACGACGCGGATCGCTCCCCAGTCCGGCGGGCACTCGGGGGGAGTCTCGAGTACCTCCAGCAGATGGGCGTGGCGGGCTCGCAGGGCCTCGAGGTCCTCGATCGGCTGACCCTGTCGTGAGACGAGCGTCTGCACGCGATGCGACAGCTCGCGCTGCGAGAACAGCTGCACCGCGAGCTCACGCTCGGCGACTCTGGCCTCTCCGGTGAGGTGAACCTGTCGGCCCACGGTCGGCCAGTAGAACAGCAGTGCAACATGCGGATTAGCCTCGATCTCGTTCGCCTTGCGCGTCCAGAGCGCGGATGTGAACACCAGCGCCCGGCCCTCCAGGCGCTTGAGCAGCACCGTCCGCGCCGAGGGCCGCGCGTCCTTGCCGACCGTCACGAACCCGACCGCTCTAGGCTCAGGCACGCCGGCCTCGCTGGCTTCACTCAGCCAGTCGCCAAGCAGCCTCAGCGGCGCGTCAGGACTGATCTCGCCATCCACGATGCCGAACCCTAATGCAGGAGCGCGTCTGGCCTGATGCGGCGAAAGAACGATGCGAGCCGTTCGCGCGGCGGCTCAGCGTCCGCCGAAACGTCGTTGACGGAGCGCGAAATCCGCGAGCGCCTGCTCGAGCTGTTCGCGGGTGAAGTCCGGCCACAGCTCGTCGCTGAACACGAGCTCGGAGTACGCCGACTGCCACAGCAGGAAGTTCGACAGCCGGCGCTCCCCGCCGGTGCGGATGATCAGGTCCGGATCGTGCATGTCCGGCGCGTACAGCGACCCGTGAAAGTCCGCGTCGGGTTCGCTTCGCATGCGTATCGCGGCGTCGAGGATCTCTGCGCGACCTCCGTAGTTGATCGCCATGAACAGCGTGATCAGCCGGTTCGCCCCGGTCAGCGCTTCTGCCTTCGCCATCGCCTGCAGAAGCTCCGGCGCCACCCCGTCGCGGCGTCCGATGAAGCGCATGCGCACACCATGCCTGCGCAGCGTCGGGGCCTCCCCGGCGATCCGCTCGGCGAGCACCGAGATCAGCCCGCGCACCTCCGCGACGGGGCGCACCCAGTTCTCGGTCGAGAAGGCATACACGGTGAGCTGCTCGACACCGAGCTCCACGGCGTCGCGCAAGCGTGCCTTGAGGACGTCGGCGCCGGCGTTGTGACCCTCCCTGATCGAAAGGCCGTGCGAGAGGGCCCAGCGTGCGTTGCCGTCGGCGATGATCGCCACGTGACGCGCCCCGCGGGTGAGCCCGACCGGCGCCGGCGCGGCGAGGGTGCCCGGCCGTCTACTCATCGAGCGCGAACAGGGGAGAGACCCGCGACGCCGACCATCCAGGGACCGTCGCTGCGAGCAGCGCGATCGCGGTCACGAGCGCGAGAACCTCGAACGGGCGCCAGCTGGGGACGAGTGCGGCGACGGGAAAGCCCGTCACGTATCGGAGGTAGCCGTCGATGATGACCTCGCCGCAGAGGCCCGCCACTGCGCCCGTCAGGCATCCCGCTGTGAGCATCAGAATCGCTTCCGTCAACAGCACTCGCCTCAGGCGAGGGGCCCGCACCCCGGCCAGCCGCAGGCCGGCCAGCGACCGGCGTCGCTGCCAGATGCTCGACCCGAGCGCCGCGGCCATCGCCAGGATCGCAGCTATCACTAGCAGCGTCGATATCTCCCCGAGGCGGCGCAGCCCTTCGCTCGTCAAGCGGTCGATTCGCGCTTCGCGAGTCTGCGCGGTCGAGACCTCGAGCCCGCTTGCCGGACCCAGCACACGCTCGATCGCCGAGCGTGTCGCCTCCACATTCGATCCGGGAGCCAGATCCACTCCCAGGGCCGTCGGGAGCGTCGTACCCCAAAGGCGGCGGAAGTCGCCGGCGGCGAGAAAGATCGCGCCCGGACTCCACGCAACGTTGGTCGTCGTTGCGGCTAGCCTGAACGGCGCGGGACCGCTCGGCGTCGGCAGCGTCAGGACTCCGCCCAGCCGCACGTGGTGCTCTTCGGCGATCTGCCTCGACACGACGATCCAGCCGCTTTCGCCGAGCCGCCGGATCGCGACATCCGCATCGCCGGCGACCACCTGGCTGCGGAGGACGTTCTCAGCGGCACCGGGTGGGCGCGCGATCACCCACGTACGCCGGTCCCCGAGTTCCAGGAAGCCGCCCTGGAATGCATCGACGTGCGTAACCTCCGGCAGCTGAGCGATGCGACTCGGCGTAGTGGGCGGGTTGGAACGGGGCGGTCGCCTGGTTATCGCCCGGTATCCCGACCCATAGCTGCGCGTCGGCCGCGTAGCTGTGTGAGAACCCGTCGATGCCGCGAAGCAGGTCATCTCGCGACCCACCCAGTGCAATGCTGCCGAAGATCGCGACTGCGCCCGTGGCGGCCAGCGCGAGCGAGCGCAGCGGGGTGGCCTTCAGGGACGTCAGCGCGACCTGCAGGACCGTCAGGCGCTGGTAGCGCTCGGCGATCGCCCAGCCCGTACGCAGGATCGCGCCGAACGCGATCGGAACCGCGAGCACGGTCGCCACGGCCAGCACGCCGCTCGCGACGAACGCGAGCGAGGCTTGCAGCCGGAACAGCAGGCTGGCGATCGCCACAAGCGCCGCGGCGCCCAGCGCGAGTCGCACCTGACGTTTCTCGCCGAGCAGCTCGTCGCTGACCGCATCGTCTACGTACACAGCGTCTAGGGCGCGTTGGCGTCGCAGGTCGAGTAGCGGCACCGAAGAGGCTGCGACGGTGGCCAGGACGCCTCCGAGCAGCGACAGCACGACCGGTCTTCCACCGACGACCGTGTCCGTGCCGACCGTGAAGGCCTCCGCGAGATAGCCGGAGGACTGGTGGAAAGCACCCAGCGACAGTGCGTAGCCGGCGAGCAGCCCGGCCAGCGAGGCAGCCAGTCCGAGGCACAGCGCCTGGAAGACGACGATCTGCACGATCGCGGCACGCGTCGTGCCGATCAGGCGCAGATCGGCGATCGCCTGCCTGCGCTCGGGCACAGTCAGCAGCATCGCGTTGAACGCGAACAGGAACCCGAGCAGCGCGCTGATCGCGGCGAAGAACCCGCTCGCCTTGTCGCTCGGGCGCAGAGCCTCGCGCAGCTGCGCGACTTCCGCGCCGATCGGCGCGACCGTCAGGCGCTTGCCCGCGAGCGAGGCGAGCTCGGCGCGCACGGCAGCCTTGCGGCCGGGCTTGGCCTCGACCAGGATGCGCGTCAATCGTCCCTGCAGGCCGGCGAGGTGTTGCAGGCGCACGAGCGGGACGACGGCAACGCGGGCCTGTGACAGAGCGCCCGTCGCTTCGTGTCCGAGCACCGCCGCGACCTTCAGCCGATGAGCGCTGCCGCGCAGCTCCAGCGACACTTCGCTGCTCACCCCGGCCCGCGTGCTCACCCCGAGCTCGTCGGCGCTGACCCGACTGAGCCCCAGCCCGCCGGGCGAGAAGACGGCCATTGGGAGAGTCCGGGCCAACCCGCTCAAGCGCACGAGGTCGATGCTCGTGCCGGCGAGATCCACGCTCGCCCGGCGGCCGCTCGCACCGATCAGGGTTGCACTCTGTTCGAGCATCGGCGCCGCCTGCTCGACCCCGGGAAGGTCTTCGACACGCCTCAGGAGTCCCTCCTCCAGCCCGTCGGCGTCGCGCGCGTGAAGCTGCAGATTCGCCGGGCCGACAACCTCGCGCATCGACCTGCCCGGCCGAGCCGGTGACGCTGTCGTTGGCGACCATCGCAGCGAACACCAGCGCGACCGCGATCGCCACGCCGAGGCCGGCGAGCAGCTCTTGCACGAGGTGGACCCGCAGACGTCTGCTGTAGAGGTAGACGAGGGCGTACGGCGGCAGCAGGGTCGCTGCCGCGAGCGGCTCGCCGTGTCTATGCTGGCTCACGCCGCAGCGATCGGGGGCCGGGAGCGGCGTGACGAGCTTGCGCGCGTCGTCGGCTGATCGCTGCCCGTCGAGCTTGCCGTCTCTCAGCGTGCACCAACAGCGCTCGGACGCTGGCCGGGCATCAGGCGCTGCGCCGTAGCGGAACGATCTTGGCGAGCTCGCGAGCGGTCGATCCGTGCAGCTCGCCGTCGCTCAGCGTGAGAGCGCGGCTCCCGGACAAGCCGGGCGAATCGCCGGTGCTGGCAAGAATCGCGATCCCGTCGCGCGCAAGCGACTGCAGCAGGGTCAGGATCCCGTCCCGCGCGACCAGGTCGATGCCGATCGTCGGCTCGTCGATGATCAGGATGCTCGGCTCGAGCGTGAGCGCACGGGCGATTGCGACGCGCACTGCCTCGGTGCCGTCCAGCTCCGCCGGCCTGAGCGGCGCGCAGCTTCCGACCTCGGCACGCTCGAGCGCTGTGCACGCGCGGCTCGCGGCCTCCGACATCGGGATGCCGCGTGCGATCAGGTCGACCATCAGATGGTCGAGCACCAGCTGTCCCTCGCTGGCTCGAAACGTGCGGCGGCAGTAGCCGATGCCCTCGCCGAGCGCCTGTCCGCGGCGGTCACACAGGTCGCGTCGATTGAAGCGCACCACCCCGCGGTCCGGCGTCTCGATTCCGGCGGCGATCCGCAGCAGCGTCGAGCGGCCCGAGCGCCGCATACCCCAGATCGCGACCATTTCGCCGTCCTCGATCTGCAACGAGACATCGCTCAGCACCGTGTGCCGATTCGAGCGGCCGCAGCACTTGCCAACATGCTCCAGCTCGAGCAGGCTCATCGCTGTCGCGCCTCGCAGGCGGCCAGCGCCTTGAACTCGCGTCTGGCGTAGTCGATCCACGGGAGCCTCGCTTCCAGCGCCAGGCGGCGCTCCTCGGAGACGAGCCGTGAGGCGAGTCCGGATGCCGCCGGGGCGTCCACGTCGGCCGGTGCGCAAACAGGCGTATCGCCCGCCTCTTCCAGGCACGCCTGCCCGTAACGCTCGATCACATCCAGGGCGATCTCGGGCTCCTGGGCAAACACCGCCAGCTGACGCGCGAACAGTCGCGAGCGCCGGAAGTCTTCGCGCATCTGGGCGATCAGCCGCTCCTGATAGGACCGCAGTCCCCCGGAGGTCACACGGTAGAGGGGCTTGGGCTGGCGGCCGGTGCGTGTGCCAGGTATCTCTTCGATCATCCCCCTGCAGCGGAGTGTGTCAAGCGCGGTGTAGACGTATGAGATCCCGCTCAGCTGCAGCATGCCCGCGTACGCATGTTCGAATCGATGCGCCAGCTCATATCCGTAGCTGGGGCGCTCGATCACCAATCCCAGCAGCGCCCAGTGGACAGGTGACTGCATCGAGCCGACGGCCCGCTTCGGGCTCTTATCTGCGAAAGATCCCACACTCATCTAACTGCATAGCCTAACTTCAGCCAGTGCGTGAACAGAAGCGACGTTTCTATCTTTTGGAGACAGTCAGGATGTAGAACATTCAACACCCTGCCTTGTCACGAGGACCGGGGCACGGCATCATGCGCAGAGCGTGCCCGCAGACGCAGACACCTCTAGCCGGTTGTCCCGGGCCGCACCCGTGCGTAGGGAGCGCAGCTTGGGCGTGGACGAGCTCGCCCGCGGGATTCCCGAGGAGCGCGGTGACCCGCCACGCGTCATCGCCAGGGTCGATCTCGAGCAGCAGCCCTCGGGACCGGCGGATCTCGAGACGGTCGCGATCGAGCTCTCCCCGGCGCAGATCGACAGGGTGATTCGCAGCGCGGCCGAGGGCGGCAGCATGTCGGTCCTGCTATCCGGTCTCAGCGACGTCCGCGAGGTGCTCGCACGCGAGCCACGACAGATGGAGGACAGTAGGCTCTCGCGCTCGTTGCTCGCCGGGCTGCTGATGCTCGCGTCCTTCCCGACCGACGGCAGCTATCTGGCCAACGCAGAGATCGCGCGGGTGCTCGGGATGAATCCGAGCACCACCCATCGCTACGTGTCCACGTTGGTGGCCGTGGGGTTGCTCGAGCGCGACCCCACGACTCGTCGATACAGACTCGCGTGATCGAGCGAGGAGATCGCGACGGCTGGTTCGAGCTGACCGTCGATCACGAGTTCCGGCTCGGCTACGCGCCGGTGGTCGATGCCGATTGCGTGGCCGTCGAGACGGCCGCCGATCTGCGACGTTTCTGCTCGGACATCCTGTGGACGCGCGAACGGCCGCTCGTCGGGTTCGCACCGGATCTCGACGAGGAGGAGCCCGGGCTGACGTTCGGCGACATCCGTCAAGCGGTCGGTCCGGGAATTCGCATCTATCGCATCGCCAGCGAGGATCTGCTGCACGACCTGCGCGAAATGCTCGGGCCCGAGCTCGCGATCCAGCCAGGCACGGTGCGGATCTGGTGGCCGACCGTCGGTGAGCGCTTTGACCCCGGCGATCATCCCGCGGTGCCGGCACTGGAGGGTGAGCCACGAGACGTCCTCGTCGAGGAGCTCGCGTGCCAGTTCGACCTGAGCCGCCCGCGCGTGCGTGCGCAGATCAGGCTGATCGACGATGCACGGGCGTTCCTGGAGTGCGAGCTGGCTCGTGCAGTGGAGCAGAACCGTGGTGTCGAAGAGCGCTTGCGCGATGTTCAGATCGAGTGTCACGGACTGCGGATTCGCGCCGAGGCCGCCGAGGCGAGCCTGGCCGCGGTGCAGCGGCGCACGGTCGATCCGACGGATCGCCGCTAGGCGCTGTAGGAGCTCGGCGCGGGCGGGTTCTCGCGGGTGCCGTCCACGAGTTCCAGGAGCCCTGTCCCGGATGTACCGCCGAGCACGCGCAGACGGTGCAGGCGGTAGCGATCTTCCCCAGGGTGCGCCCATCCCGGCACGACGGTCGTCGAGCCGATGTACCCCGCCGCCTTGACCTCGGCCACGACCGCCGGATCGTAGTGGCCGGAGGGGTAGCAGAACCAGTTGACGGCTACGTGGTAGCGGCGTCTGAGGACTTCCCGCGAGACGGCGACCTGGTAGTGGAGCTGTTGAGCGTCGAGGGCGATCAGGTCCGCGTGGCTGAAGCCCTGGGTGTCGAGCTCCCAGCCGGCCGCCAGCAGGCCGTGGACCTCGTCCGGTCCGAGCCCGCCCTGCGATGGCGGTAGTCCCGTCAGCTGGATGTTCTCCTCGCCTACCCACCCGAGGCTTCGCAGCACCGGTAGTGCCTGCGTGTACTGGGACTGGTAGCCGTTGTCGAAGCTGACGACGATCGGCTTGCCGGCGCCCGGCGGCGTGCCATGGCGCCAGTAGGCCTCGAGCTGGTCCAGCGTGACCGCGTGCCACCCGTCGGCCTTCAGTGCGTGCATCTGTTCGGCGAACTCGTGCGGGTTGACGTACAGACCCGGAAACGGAGCACCCGACGGTGGGGCGGCGATCACGTGATACATCAGGATCGGCACCGGTCGGGTTCCCGGAGGGCCGGTGTTCTGCGCGGGAGCGTCGGAGTTCGAGTGCCCGGCGCGCTGGGCAGCGGCTGCGTGGTGAGCTGTGATCCGGCGTGTGCCGGGGGCAGAGCCGGAGCTGCCACCTGAGCCGACTGCCAGCAGGGCGACCGCGATCACGGCCACTGCCGCCGCTGCGATCAGCGCTGCCGCCAGCCGTCGTCGCCGGGTTGCCCGGCGGCGCTCCTCACGACGCGCGCGCAGAGCTTCGACATCCATCAGTCACCGGCCAGGCTCGACGGCAACGGCTCCCCGGGTGGGGGCGGATCGTCCTTCATCAGCTGCGGCACTGTCACCAGGCGAAATCCGCGGGCGTGCAGCATCTGAATGATCGTTGGCAGCGCGGCGATCGTCTGCGTGCGCGTGCCGCCCGCGTCGTGCATCAGGATGATCGCACCGGGCTGCGCGCCTTCGAGCGCGCGTTGGACGATCACCGAGACACCCGGTTGCAGGTAGTCGTCGGTGTCGACCGACCACAGCACCATCAGCAGATGCATCGCGTGCAGCTGGCCGATCGTGGTCGCGTTGAACGAGCCGTACGGGGGACGGAACAGCACCGGCCGCCGTCCGCCGAGCAGTTCGACACGTGCGATCTGTTCAAATAGCTGTTCGTGCTGATCGTGCGCGGAGAGCTGCGCCAACGCTGGGTGGGTCTGGGTGTGGTCGCCGATCACGTCCCCGTCCTTGATCTCTCTGACCGTCGAGGCGCCGAAGTACTGCAGCATCCTGCCGATCTCGAAGAACGTGGCGTGCACGTGCTCTCGCTCGAGCACGTCGAGCACTTCCGGGGTATACGGGCCCGGGCCGTCGTCGAACGTGAGCGCGATCTCGCGCTTGTTGCCGCCCGCTTTTTTCACGAACGGGGTGTACGCGAGCACCGCTCGAACCGCTTCGTCGTGGTCGTCTTCCGGTGGTTCCGGAGGAGGCGTGTGTGGTTGGCGTCTGGCCGCGCGCGCTCTCTCTGTGGCCGCCGGGCGCCCGTGGTGTGAGCCAGCCACGGCGGCCACGATCAGCGCCACGAGCACGGCGAGCCCGAGCGCGGCCGCGACCCTGCGACGACGGATCTGCGCCGTGCGGTCTGGTGCCGGCGCGGGGGGCGGCAGGAGAGGGGGAGGAGGCGGTGTCGGACGAGCGCGCTTCTCGTCCTCGAACTCCCAGTTCCAGCGCCCGGTCATGGCCAGATGCTAGACGCCGTCCCGTCGGCAGGCTCTACACGGCTGCGCTGCCGCGGCGCGTGCGCAGCAGCGCAGCGATGCCGGCGAGCAGGCCGAGCACACCGAGCACCAGCGCGGTGATGCAGAGCGCCTTGCTGGCGCCCGTGCTCGCGTGGGCGCGAGCCGTTCCCGGCGCCGAAGCTGGCCGGCCGGAGTGACCCTGGCGCGGCGCCGGGCCTGCCTCATCGCCCGCCAGATCTTCGATAGCACCGCCCTTTGCCGTGACGTTGATTCGCGGCGAGGGGTGTTCAGCGCTCAGCGACGGGTCGATCCAGTGGACGACCTGTCCGTTGCTGTAGCTCTGCACCGTCCTGAATTCGAGTGCCCGGCCGGCTGCGTTCTGCGGGATCGCTAGCGACAGCGGGAAGTCGATGAACTGGCCGTTCTCGACCTTCCCCGACGGGCCGGTCCACGTCCAGACGATCTGGGAGACCTCGGTGTCGATCGTTTCGCCGTCTTCGGTGATCGGCATGGCGAGCTTGGTTTCGATCACGTGTCGTGCTCCAGCCGGGAACGTTCTCGTAGTCGACGCCGGTGAAGCCCTGGGGGAACAGCACGTCGACCTTCGTCACGTGCGCGCCTTCCTGCTCGCCGGGGACGCGCACGTCGAGTGTCGCAAACGCTCCCGCCGGGATCGTGTTCGGGTGAAGGCTGATGTGTGCCTGAGCGCTCGCCGGCACGAGCAGCGCGCTGGCGGTCAGCAGCAGTGCAGCGTGGCTGCGGTTCATCGTCGTGTTCCTCCTTGGTTTCGGGGGATTGTCGTGTGAGTCGCGGCTGGGTGGCGGGCGCGACGCGTCATCGGATCGGCACCTTCACCACGCGGCTGTGCTGTTCGAACTCGGACACGCGATCGGTGATCTCGATCTCCCACGTGCCCGCCGGGCTGAGCACGGCGGAGCTGAGGATGTAGTGGCCGGGGCCCGCCAGGTTCGCCTTCAGGGGCAGCGGACCGATCCCCTTCGATGGCAGTCTGGCGGTGACGGTCAGTTCCTTGCTCGCGGTGAACTGGCTGCCGTTCTTGGAGTCGATCAGATACAGGTGGGCCGTGTTCAGTCCGGCACGCGCCGGTTCGACGGTCATCTCTAGCTCCGCCTGGCCGAGCGTCGTGTTGAGCGAAAACGGGCCCGAGGCGGCGTCGATCGGCGGCGCGTAGCTGACCAGCGCGGCCGTCACCCCGAGCACGACGATCATCAGCGCGAGCTCGCCGCGCAGCGTGCGACGAGCAAGCACGCCCGCCGATCCCGCCGGTCGCCCGGCGTCGACGGCTCGTTCGAGGGCCGGGATCATCCGCGCGCGGTTGATCCAGCCGAGCGACATCAGGACCAGCAGCAGCACCGTCTTGGCGATGATCAGCAGGCCGTAGGTGGTGTGGAACAGGGCGTGCAGGCTGCGCACGTCGATGTACGCCTGCACCACGCCGGTCACGGCGATCGCGATCACGGCCGCGAGCGCCAGCCGCGAGAACCGCGTCAGCGTGGCGAGCAGCAGTCGGCTGCGCTGCGGGCTCGCAAGCTGTCGCGTCGCCGCGGGGAGCGCGAGCAGCAGACACGCGATTCCTCCGACCCACACGCTCGCGGCGAGCACGTGCAGCACGTCGGCGGGCAGGAACAACGCGGTCGGGCTCTGGACGCTCGCGTGGCCGCTGAGGGCGGGCGTCAGTGCCAGATACGCGGCGCAAACTGCGATCGGTGCGAGCAGCCAGGCCGGTGGCTGGGCGAGCGCTGTCCCGTCAGCGTCGGCAGGAGCGAGGGGCGGCGCGACTCCCAGGGGGATCGTCTCGCGCGTGGCCCTGCGTTGCAGCGCGGCCGCGAGCATCAACAGCGTGCCCAGCACAACCCAGTCGAGCACTCGCAGCCCCCAGACCTTCCCGAAGCGGCTTTCCAGCGTGCCTTCGAGAATGCTGCGTTTCAGGGACTCCCACAGCGACACGCCGGCGGCGCTCGCGCCCTGAAACAGCACGCCGAGCACGCTGACGATCACACCGAGCACGACCGCCACGAGCAGCAGCAGGCGCGTGCGCGCGGCGAAGCTCTGCGCCGCCAGCTGCCATCGCGATTGCTCGCCGGCCACCGCGGCGAACCCCGGCAGCCACGCGATCAGGATGAACGCCAGGCCGCCGAGCATCAGCGAGATCGCCACGTAGTCGAGCGCGCGCACGACACCGAAGGCGACCCGGGTTACCTCGCCACTCTCGTTGCGGGCGATCAGCCCGGCGACGGTGACCCTTGGAGCGGCGCCGGGGTGCCCGATGTCGAACACCAGGCCGCCGTAGATGATGTGCGTGTCGGCGGAGATCACTCGATATGTCGCCGTGTAGGTGCCGTTCGGCAACCCGGGCTTCAGCCCCACGCCCAGCCAGTGCTCGTGCCCGTCCGGGTGCGCCACGTCGAGGTTGTCGACCTGGTCGCCCGCGGCGTTGTACACGCGCACCGCGCCGAGCGTGCCGCCGACGTTCTGGTTGAACTCGAAGACCACCTCGCTGGGCTCGGCCGGCACCGTCGCCCCGGACGACGGCGAGGTGTCGAGCAACTGTGCATGGGCGAACGCCGCCGGCGCGCCGAGGAGCGAGGCTGCGCAGACGAGCCCGAGGACGAGCAGATGGAGACGACGCATTGACTCTCGCTTTCTCGCGTGGATCCGACGGCTTCAGGGCGAGCGATCGCCGATCCCGCCGGGGCGAGATGCGGCGCTAGCGCGCGAGCGAAGCCGGCGGGGGCGGGCGTACCGCCAGCGCAAAGCCCAGCAGCAGGCCGCCGCGTGGGACGCGCGCAAATCCGCGCGAGCGGGACCGGCCGGCGGACCGAAGGGCCCGCTGTGGCCGCGAGGGGCGGCCGGCGGCCAGTGCGATCAGCAGACGCTCGCCGGGGTAGCAGCGAGCGAACAGGACGGCCGTCAGCGCCAACGCCGGCGCAAGGCACAGCAGCGCGTCCCCGCCCAGCCCGGCGTGCAGGCCCAGAGCGGTCCCCGCGGCGATCGCCAACACGACGAACGCTCGCGAACGAGATACGGCAGTCAGCTTCACAGCCAAGGGAGCGTATCGCCTCCGCGGCGGCACCGGGGAGGTTCGAGGACGCCCGTCGCGTCTCACGCCAGTCGCGTGACCGGCCCGCGCGCGACCACTCTGACCGGCGTGCCGAGCGCCAGCGCGTGCTCCCCGTGAACGCGCACAAGCAGCAGTGCCGCGTTGTCCGGCTCGGTCGGGCGGATCTCCAGCAGCGCGTCGTGACCGTAGTAGCGGCACTGCTCGACCTCGCCCGCGACGCCGATCGAGGGGCCCTCGTCTCGCGATTGCACCTCCAGTTGCTCCGGGCGGATGATCACGACACCGGTATGCGCTGCGGATTCCGGTGCGTCGGTGTGTTCGCCCGGCGTCCGGGCCCTCAGCTCCAAAGTCCCCAGCGACGTCCGCGCGGTCCCGTGCTCGAAATCGGCATCGATCAGGTTGACGGCGCCGAGGAAACGCGCCATCTGCTCGTCGCCGGGGCGCTCGTACAGCTCCGCGGGGCGTCCCTCCTGGACGATCCTCCCGTCGCGCAGGACGGCCACGGCATCGGCAAGCGACAGGGCCTCCTCCTGGTCGTGCGTGACCAGCACGGTCGTCACGCCCTGCTGGCGCAGGAGCCCGTGTACCTCCTCGCGCACGCGGCTGCGCAGCGACGCATCCAGTGAGGAGAACGGCTCGTCGAGCAGCAGCGCCTGCGGTTTTCGCGCCAGCGCTCGGGCCAGCGCGACACGCTGCTGCTCGCCGCCGGAGAGCTCGTGTGGCATGCGTCGTGCCAGCCGCGCGATCCCGACCATCTCCATCAGCTGCTCCACCGCGGCGCCCCGACGCTCGCGTCGGGCGAGGCCGAAGCCGACGTTCTCCTGGACCGTCAGATGCGGGAACAGCGCGCCCTCCTGGGGCACATATCCGATGCCGCGCCGCTCGGGTGCGACGTAGGTGCGGGTGTCATCGAGCGTCCTATCGCCTAGCGACACCGTGCCGCGCTCAGCCCGCTCGAACCCCGCGATCACCCGCAACAGCGTCGTCTTGCCACAGCCGGACAGGCCCAGAACCGCCGTCAGCGAGCCGGCCTGTGCCTCGAGGTCGACGCCCCGCAGCACTTCGGTGCCGGCATAGCCCTTCCACACACCGCTGACAGACAGCACGCTCATCGTCCTGAACTCGCGCGCGCGAGCGTCGTCATCCGGCGGCTGAGCAGATACGCGGGGACCGCCGAGATAGCCACCATCATTGCGGCATACGGCGCCGCTGCGCCGTAGGAGAACTCGGTCGTGTAGGCCCAGAACTGGGTCGCGAGCGTGTTGACCCCGGTCGGGCGCAGCAGCAGCGTCGCCGTCAGCTCTGTGGCTGAGGAGATGAACACCAGCGCGAACGCGGCGCCGAGGCCGGGGGCGATCAGCGGCAGCGTCACACGGCGCCAGACGGTCGCCGGCCGCGCGCCGAGCGAGCGTCCCACCTCCTCCAGGCGCGGCGGGGCCTGCCCCATCGCCGAGCGCACGCCGACCACCGCCAGCGGCAGGAACAGGATCGCGTAGGCCACGATCAGCTCAAACGCGCTCTGATACAGCGGGAACGCGTAGCGGACCGAGAACGACACGAGGCCCAGTGCGATGACCAGGCCGGGCAGCGCCATCGGCAGGTAGGCGAGCCGCTCGACCAGCAGCGTGAGGCGGTTGCGGTGGCGGATAGCGAGCGCCGTCACCGGGACGGCCAGCACCGTCGCCAGCGCAGCCGCCGCGGCGCTGTAGGCGGCCGTGTGTCCCGCCGCCGCAAGGATCGACGCCGGGGGCAGGGTGCTCGAGCTGCCGCGCAGCATCCAGTAGACGAGCGCGCCGAGCGGAACTCCGAGCGCAACGCCTGCCAGTGCCGCCAGCCCACCCAGAACCGGGATCGACAGCCGTCCGAGCGCTATCTTCGGCGCGATCCGCCGGGTGCCCGGTCCGACGCGCCACGAGCGCCCGCGGCCGGCCAGCGACAGCTCCCCGCCGAGCGCGGCGACGCTAAGCACGACCAGCACGAGCGACAGAACGCACGCGCCGACGGTGTTGAAGCCGAGCTTGAACTCGGTGAAGATCTCGACGGTGAAAGTCCGGTACTGGACGATTTCAAACGCGCCGAACTCGGCCAGCAGCGCCAGCGTGACGAGCAGGCAGCCCCCCAGAACGGCCGGCCAGATCTGGCGCAGCGTAACCCGCAGGAACGTTCGCCATGGCCCCAGCCCGAGGCTGCGCGCCGCCTCCTCCAAGCCGGCGTCGAGGTTGCTCAGCGAGCTCGCCACCGGCAGGTACACGAGCGGGTACAGCGACAGCGTCATAATCATCACCGCCGCCGCATACCCGTGCAGCGAGGGGGCGATCGAGACCCAGCTGAAGCCCACGACGAAGTCGGGGATCCCGAGCGGCAGTACCAGCAGGACGGCCCACATTCGCCGGGCCGGCAGCTCGGTGCGCTCGACGCACCATGCCGCTGCGACGCCAAGCAGCGCGCACAGGACGGTGCAGGCGACCGCCAGGCGAACCGTGTTCCACAAGAGGACCGCGACCGAGTGGCGTAGCAGTAGGCGTTGGACCTCGCTCCAGCCCGACTGGCCGGCCTGAACGATCAGGAAGACGAGCGGCAGCAGCACGAGCCCCGCGGCGAGTAGCGCGGCGGCGATGCTGAAGATCGGCCAGCGCCCACGCCCCGACCACGCACGCGAAAGTCTGCTGGCAGCGGGCGCGGTCGGGGCGAGGGTGCTCACAGCGTCCCCTTACTACAGCAGTCCCAGCTTCTGCTCCAGCGCGAGCGCCTGGCTGCCGTTGCCGAGTTCGGCCGGCGTCAGCGACGCGGGATGTAGCTGATCGAACGGACGCAGCCCCGGGGCCGGGCTGACGCCCGGGCGCAGCGGGTACTCATAGCTGTGGCTGTGCGCGATCACCTGCTGGCCGGCCTGGCTCACGAGGAAGGCGAGCAGCTTCTGCGCGTCGGCCTGGTGGGAGCTGGACTTCAGCACCGCTGCGCCGGAGATGTTCACGAGGTCGCCCGGGTCTCCCGCGGCGTAGTAGTGAAGCGCGGAGTGCAGATCGGCTTGGCCGACCTCGGCGCGCAGGCGGTACCAGTAGTAGTGGTTGATCGGCCCCATCGCGCTCTCGCCGTTGTTCACCTGCGCGACCACCGTCTCGTTGTCGGGGTAGAGCTTGGCGTTGGCCTTCAAACCCTCGAGCCAGCTTTCGGCCGCCGCAACGCCGTTGCGCTTGATGATCGAGGTGACCAGTGGCTGGAAGTCGGTCTCCGAGGGAGCGAAGCCCACCTTGCCCTTCCACTTCGGCTCAGCCAGTTCGAGAATCGAGCTGGGCAGTTGCGAGGCTGAGAGCTGGGTCGTGTTGTAGACGAGCGCCGAGGCGCGCGCGGACACGCCGACCCAGTAGCCGCTGGTGGAGCTGTACTGGGCAGGGATCGCAGCCAGCGTGGCCGGAGCGACGCTCGCGAGCAGACCCTTCTGGGCAAGCTCTTCGAGCACCGGGGTGTTCTCGGTGTAGAACGCGTCCGCCGGCGAGTTCGAGCCCTCCTGCACGATCTGGTTGCCCAGCGTGGCCTCGTCACCTGAGCGCACATTGACCTTGATCCCGGTTTGCTTCTCGAAGGCCGCCACCAGCAGCGCGGTCGTCTGTTCGTGCTGGCCGTTGTACAGGGTGATCGCCGCGGTGTCGTGCGAGGACGATCCGCACGCGCTAAGCAGCAGCGCGGCGCACGCCAACAGGACACTCAAAAGGGGAAGCTTGAAAACACTCATATGGGGAAATCCGATCTCCGTGGTCGGGATGACGATGGGGACCGTAGCACAGTATTAGGGTTGCCTAACTTGATGATCCGCACGCCCCTCGGTCGCCGAATACGGGAGAATCACGGCGTGCACGTCACCGCCAAGGCCGACTACGCCGTCCGGGCAGTCGTGGAGCTGGCCGACAGCCGCCAGGATTCGCCGCGCAAGGTCGACGAAGTCGCCAAGGCGCAGAGCATCCCGGTGTCGTTCCTCGAGAACATCCTCACGCAGTTGCGCTCGTCGGGCATCGTGCGCAGCCAGCGGGGGCCCGAGGGCGGCTACTGGCTGGCGCATCCGGCAGATGAGGTCAACCTCGCGCAGATCATCCGCGCCGTCGAGGGTCCGCTGGTCGGCGTTCGCGGACAGCGCCCGGAGGAGGTCGAGTACGCCGGCTCAGCCGAGAGCTTGCAGCAGGTGTGGGTCGCACTGCGTGCCAACCTGCGCAAAGTGCTCGAGAACGTGACCGTCGCCGACGTGGCCGCCGGCCGGCTCCCCAAGGACGTGCTCGCGCTCACCCGCCAGGACGAAGCCTGGCACACCCGCTAGAGGAGCTCTCAGCGGGTCACTGGATATCCCGCGGATCGCGGTCGCGATCGCGTCCTGTTTTGAAAAACCCTGCGTTTACAGGGCCAACGGGCGCAAAAGCGCTTTTTGTTGGCTACCCTGTCAAGCGTCGCGACGGGTGATCTGTCAGCAGAAGCTCGGCGCCGGCATCATTTCGGCGACCCACGCGAGTCAAAAGGAGACCCCGCACGAATGTCAGTTCCAGAGACAGCCGTTTCGCCTTCCGCCAGCAGCATGGTGAGCGATTCCTCAGAGGCGGCGGACGCCGCTGTCGCGGCGATCACCGATGCCGCCAACCAGGAGGTCACGTTCTCGTTGGCGTTGTCGCAGGACCAGAAGGACATCCGCGACTGGGTCCACGGATTCGCCGCCGATGTCGTTCGGCCGGCCGCACACGAATGGGACGAGCAAGAGCAGACCCCGTGGCCGATCATCCAGGAGGCCGCGAAGATCGGCCTGTACGGCTTTGAAGGCATTGCGCAGTTCTTTGCCGATCCGACGGGTTTGACGTTGCCGATAGTCAATGAAGAGCTGTTCTGGGGAGACGCTGGGATCGCGATGGCGATCATGGGCACCGGCCTGCCGGTCGCTGCGATCTTCGGGCAGGGCACGGGCGAGCAGATCGGCGAATGGATCCCGCGTTGTTTCGGCACGCCGGATGATGTGAAGGTCGCCGCGTTCTGTGCTTCGGAGCCGAACGCCGGCTCGGACGTCTCGGGGGTGCGCACGGTCGCGAAGTTCGACGAGGCGGCTGGCGAGTGGGTGATCAATGGCCAGAAGGCATGGGCGACGAACGGCGGCATCGCGGACGTCCACGTCGTGATCGCCTCGGTCGATCGCGAGCTCGGCTCCAAAGGCCACGCCGCGTTCGTCGTGCCGATGAGCGAGGCCAAGGGCATCTCCCAGGGCAGCAAGGTCTCCAAGCACGGCCTACGTGCTTCGCACACCGCCGACGTGTTCCTCGACGACTGCCGCGTGCCCGCGGGCTACGTGCTCGGCGGCAAGGACAAGCTCGACGAACGCCTTGCACGCGTGCGCGAGGGCAAGAGAGGCAACTCGCAGGCGGCGATGCAGACGTTCGAGGCCTCACGCCCGACTGTCGGCTCGCAGGCCCTCGGGATCGCGCGTGCTGCATATGAGTACGCGCTCGAGTACGCAAAGGAGCGCGAGCAGTTCGGTCGCAAGATCATCGAGAACCAGGCGATCGCGTTCACGCTCGCGCGCATGAAGATGGAGATCGACGCGGCGCGCCTGCTGGTCTGGCGGGCGTCGTGGATGGGCCGCAGCGGTGTGTCGTTCGAGAACGCCGAGGGCTCGATGTCGAAGCTGAAGGCCGGCGAGGTCGCTGTGTGGGTCACAGAGCGCGCGATCCAGATCCTCGGTGGCAACGGCTACACGCGGGAGTTCCCCGTCGAGCGCTGGCACCGCGACGCGAAGATCTACGACATCTTCGAGGGCACCGCCGAGATTCAGCAGCTGGTGATCGCACGGGCGATCTCCGGGATGCACATCAAGTAGTCGCTGTGCTGGCTACCAGGCCTGGTCGGCGCCGCAGTGCGGGCACGCGACGCTCGTCGAGACGGCCGCGTTGAACCAGTAGCCGCAGGAGCACGTGTAGCAAGCTCGGTCGATCGGGCCGCCGGCGTCGCGCACGCGCTGAACCGCAGGATCGCATGGCCGCGCGGTCGTCTCGACCGGGCGCGCGCCACGGCGGGCGCGGCGTCGATGGGCGTGTCGGCCTGCGGCGGTGGGGCGTAGGAGGCTCGGTCTCGTCATCTGCTGACCTTTAGAACGTCGTCCACGCTGAAAGGTTTCGGTTTGCGAGCGGCATTTCCTGTCACTCGCCCTCGTCAGGTGGACATATCGGCAGTCGCCGGGCAAAGGCGCGGGCGCAAAGTGGGTTTGAGATACTTGCTGGGATGAACCCCGCGCGCAAGCGAACCGTGCGGCTGGTCGTGGCGTTGAGCGCGGCCGTGCTGCTGGCCAGCGCGCTGATCTACACGAGCTTCAGCGCCGCCAGCCCCGCACTCACGCCCAGCCAGCTGATCCGCCAAGCCCAGCCAGGTCGCAGCTACCAGCTGACGGGTACGGTCGCCCAGGGATCGGTACATCGCGACGGCGGCGTGCTGCGGTTCAGCGTCGAGGACCGGGCCGGGGGAACGACGATCCCGCTGGCCTACACGGGGACCGTTCCCGATCCGTTCCGCGAAGGCCGCGAGGTGATCGTCGGCGTCGAGAAGCAGGGCGCGACGTTCGTCGGCGAACGCAACTCGCTGATCACGAAGTGCCCCTCCAAGTACAAAACCGCCCCGCCGAGCGAGAAGCAGAACGACTGAGTGCCCGGGGCGACGGTGCGCACGAGTACATGTGAGGCCGGACGCTGATGGCGCTCCTCGGCTTCGCCTGTCTGCTCGTATCGCTCGCCGTGTGCGTGTACGGGATCGGCGCATCGCTGTACGGCGTGCGTAGCGGACGCGTGGAGTTCTCGGAGTCCGGACGACGTTCGGTGTACGCGCTCGCGGGAATCCTGACGGTCGCGTTCGCGGTGCTCGAGGTCGCGTTCCTGACGAACGACTTCTCGTTCAACACCGTCGCCGACACATCCAGCCGCACGACGCCGACGTTCTATCGCGCAGCTGCGGTGTGGTCTTCGCAGGAAGGCTCGCTGCTGCTGTGGGCGTGGCTTCTGTCGCTGTGGTCGAGCCTCGCGCTGTTCCTGACGCGCAAGCGCATGCGCGACATCGCCGCTTATGCGACAGCGGTGCTGCTCGGGTTCGGCGGCTTCTTCATCTCGCTGATGGTGTTCTACGCGAACCCGTTCGCGACGACCAGCCCAGCGCCGGCTGAAGGCGTGGGCCTCGACCCGCTGCTGCGCTTCCCGACGATGATCATCCACCCGCCGATGCTGTACTCGGGCTACACGCTGTGCACGATCCCCCTGGCGTTCGGCATGGGCGCGCTGCTCGCGCGCCGCGTGGACGCAGATTGGATCAAAGCGATCCGGCGCTTCGCGTTCGCCGGCTGGCTGTTCCTCGGCGTCGGCATCCTGCTCGGGGCCCGCTGGTCCTACTCGGAGCTCGGCTGGGGTGGCTACTGGGGCTGGGACGCCGTCGAGAACGCGTCGCTGATGCCGTGGCTGACCGGCACGGCATTCCTGCACTCGTTGATGATCCAGGAGAAGCGGGGGATGCTGAAGGTATGGAACATCTCGCTCGTGCTGGCCACGGGCACGCTGGCGATCATGGGCACATTCCTCGTGCGTAGCGGGATCCTCAACTCGATCCACGCGTTCGGCGGGCAGACGCTGGGCGTGCCGTTCGTCGTGCTGATCGCGATCCTGATCGCCGGCTCGGTCTACCTGGTGGTTTCGCGCCGCGAGATGCTGCGATCCGAGCACCGGCTGGACTCGCTGCTGTCGCGCGAGTCGATCTTCCTGGCCAACAACGTGGTGCTCGTGGGGCTGTGCTTCGTGATCTTCTGGGGCACGTACTTCCCGCTGATATCGGAGGCGCTGACGGGCCAGGAAGCGTCCGTCGGGCCGCCCTGGTTCGACCGCTATACGGTGCCGCTGGCGCTGATCCTGGTGCTGTTGAGCGGCATCGGGCCGGTGATCGCCTGGCGGCGTGCGACGTTCGCCAATGCGCGACGCAACTTCGCGATTCCGATCGCTGTGGCGCTGGGCACGCTGCTCGTGCTCGAGCTCGCCGGGGTCGCGCACAAGCCGCTGGCGATCGCGATGTTCTGCTGCGCGGCGTTCGTGTTCGGGAGCATCGGGCAGGAGTTCTTCCGCGGCGCACGCGCGCGTCGCGCGATGGCCGGCGAGGCCGCGCCGCTGGCGCTGGTGGCGCTGGTGCGACGCAACCGCAGGCGCTACGGCGGATACATCGTCCATCTCGGGATTGCGGTCCTGTTCGTCGGCGTGGCCGCCTCGTCTTCCTTCCAGCACGCTTCCGAGCTCGGGCTCTCGCCCGGCCAATCGACGCACGTCGGCGCCTACACGGTCCGCTACGTTCGGCCGACCGCGACGATCACGCCCCGCAACGACGCGGCACACACCGGCTCGACGCTGAGCCTCGGAGCGGTGCTCGACGTCAGGAAGCACGGGCGCCATGTCGCCACGCTCAACCCGAGCGAGGGCTACTACGCCTCCCAGGAACCCAGCCAGGGGATGGTCGGCAGCCTGATCGGCGGCCAGCCGGTGAGCCACATCGCGATGGACGCGGGCGTCACGCGCGACGTGTGGAGTGCGATCGAGCCGAACATCGAATCTCCGACGCTGAAGCGGATCGTGACGGCCGGCAATAGCACGCTGCCGCCCGAAGACGCGCTCGTGGCGATCGGCTATCTGGCTCGCGCCTACCTGCAGCACCCGCCGCAGGCGCAGTTTCACTTCATCGTCTCGCCGCTGGTGATGTGGATCTGGATCGGCGGGGGGATCGTGCTGGGCGGCGCGCTGATCGCGATCTGGCCCGCACCGAGTACCGTCCGGCGTCGGGTCGCCGCGCGCACCCGCGCCCGCGCCGTGCGCGGGCTGGCTCGCGCCTGAGACCCTTGGTCTCTGAGAGCTCGCTGGCGTGAACGTACTGATCGTCGTCCTCACGTTCGTGCTGATCGCGGCCGTGGTGCTGATCGTCGGCGCGCCGCTGCGCCGTGCGCGTAGAAGTCGGGATGAAGGGATCGCTTCTGGCGAGCCCGCGCCTGACCGCCATGGTCCCGCGCGCGCATCGGATGACATGCACGATCAACTGGACGCGGCTCGCGAGGCCAAGTACCGCGAGATCCGTGACGCCGAGCTGGACTTCCGCACTGGCAAGCTCTCGCGCGAGGACTACGAGGCGATCGACGGCGAGCTGCGGGCGGAGGCGATCGAGATCCTGAACCAGCTCGAGCTGCTCAAGCCCACGGACGCTTGAGCAGCAGGAACGCGTTCAGGAAGAACAGCACCGCGAAGAAGATCGTCCACCGGTTCAGGTTGCGCTCGACCATCGAGCCACCGCCCAGCGGACCGGTCCCGCTGCCCACGCCGAACGCGCCGGACAGGCCGGAGTCCTTGCCGGAGTGCATCAGGATTAGGAAGATGACGATCACCGCGATCGCCACCTGCAGGACTGAAAGGATCGCTTCCACGCGGGTCAGAGTATCGCGTCGGCACCTCTACGGGCAAGGAACCGTGCGCGTGGCCATCACCGTTGAGCCATCCTCGAAGCTGAACTGCGAGGCGACCGGCCAGCCCCCGCGCGGGCAGCGTTTGGGCAGGGCGATGCCTCTGACATGCAGGCGCCGGCGCTTGCCGTGGATCTTCTTGTAGTAGATGGAGATGGCGTTGTGGGCGCCGAGCGAGAGCGAGGCGGTGATCGCCAACGCGTCGGACGCTTCGGGCAGCACTTTGATCAGCGGCACGTCGGTGACGAGCTCGCCCCCCAGTTCATGGGTGCCCTCGCCGCCGCCGGTACCTGCGACGGAGTTGGCGGGGCACGCCTTGTTGCCGAGGTCTTCGAGCCCAGTTCTCCCATTGTTCCTGCGCAACCTCGCGGGCGGTCTCGGCTGCCCGGCACCAGTTTGCTGCGCCTGCATGCCAACGATAGAGCGGCGGCATGATCCCGTGCAAGTGCTGTCACCGCTCGACACTACGCGTGACGGCAGGGGTGGGGAGGACGGTCTCGAAGACCGTTCGGATGCTCGTCGCACGGCTCCGTGAAACGTCGCTTGCAGCGTCAAATCGGCGCAGATCGCGCCAATACTGGGCGCAAAGCCCGGAAAAGCTGGGGATTTGGCGAACCGCGACGCGTCCGCCTTCGATGTCGCTACCTTCCCGGAGCTCTGACAACCGTAAAATCCGCCTTTACCACGATTTGCCGATGTGATTACGAATCCTTTACGGATTCCTGATTGCCTGCCGATATGAATCCCGGTGGGCGTACCCGCGATTGTGGGCCAGCTGCGCCAACCACAAACCATGGGACGACCCCAAGATGAACCACCCCCGCGCATGCCGCCTGTGAACAGCGCCCGCCGACGGGCTCTCCGTGCGATGTTGTCTGCCGTCGCCGGCGGCGGCCTGACCGCTGCGAGCCTCGGGGGCCCGCTGGCCAGTGGGGCGAGCGCCGCCACCGCGACGACCGCGACGCCCGTTCCCAACGAAGGCTCATCCGCCTCGGCGCCGGCAGAAGCCGCAACCGGCTCCCCGGAAGGCGAAGCGGCGCAGCCCTCTACGAGCACGTCGACCACGCCCGCTCCGACAACCACCTCGGAAGCTCCGAGCACGACCGTGCCGAGCTCCACGGCCCCTGCAGCGAGCACCCCGGCGCCGACGGGCAGCGAAGCACCTACCGTGGTACTCCACCAGCGCAAGCAGAAACCCAGCACCAGCTCGCCCCCCAACCCGAACGGGACGACGACCAAGGGCAAAGGCAAGCCGGGCAAGGCCAACAAGAAGGCCACGGGGCCCAACAACGTGGCCGCGTCGCCTCAATCCGTGGCCGCCCAAGCAGGGGCGCTGGCAGCGATGCTCGCGTCCTCGGAAGCATCGGCTCAAGCGCTGTCCTTCTACCGCATCCCGCTGTTCCTGCTGCCGATCTACAAGGCGGCCGCCGTGCAGTACGGCGTGCCGTGGCAGATCCTCGCCGCGATCAACGAAATCGAGACCGACTACGGGACCGATCAGGCGGTCTCCTCGGCCGGCGCGGTCGGCTGGATGCAGTTCATGCCGAGTACCTGGCTGCAGTACGGCGTCGACGCTCTGAACGCGGGGTACGCGGACCCGTACAACCCGGTCGACGCGGTGTTCGCCGCCGCGCGCTACCTGCGTGCCGCGGGCGCGGCGAAGGATCTGCGCGGCGCGATCCTCGCGTACAACCACTCCGAAGAATATGCCGACTCGGTGCTGCTGCGGGCGAAGCTGATCACCACCTACCCGAAGGGCGTGATCGCGACGCTGACCGGCCTCGTCGACGGCCGTCTGCCGGTGACCGGCAAACACGTTGCGTGGCACGCGCTCGCGAGCGCCTCGCTGCCGGCGTCCAGCGCGACCGCCGACGCGACGGCTGTGCCTAGCCCGGCAGCGGGCGCGTCCGGCGCCCCTGAAGCGAGCGGCTCACCCGCCGCTGCCGGCACTACCCCGGGATCGACCGCGCCTCCGGCGCCGGGCGCGGCTGCGGCGGCCGCTACCTCCAAGTCGGCCCGTGCCGCGAAGCGGCCTCTGCAGCTGGACGAACTGATCACTCCGGCGAACGCTTCCGTGGTTGCGGTCCAGGACGGTCGGATCGTTCGTCTCGGCGACTCTCACGAGCTTGGCAAGTTCGTGGTCCTGCGCGACGTGTACGGCGACCTGTTCACGTACGTCGGGCTGGGCAGCATCGCGCCTTCCTACACGCCGTCGAAGGGCCCGAGCGCGCGCGCGAAGTCGCCGGTCGTCGAAGCCGCCAGCAAGCACGATCCCGCGCCGTCGCAGCCTGCCAGCGCGGGAACCCAGACACCCGTCACGTTGAACGTCAAGACACCGCCGAAGAAGAGCGACGCGCGTCGCGGCCAGGTATCGATTCAGGTCGGCCTCGAAGATGAAGCGCCGGCGGGGATGGACAGGGTCCGCCTGTTCGCGCACCCGGGCAATCCCGATGCTCGCGCAGCCGCCGTTGCGAGCGCCGCGCGCAAGGCGCGACGCACCAACGTCGGCCAGCGCCTGTCGTTGCGCGCCGGATCGGTGGTCTCTTCGGGAACCGTGCTCGGCCGCGTAAGCGTTCCGCCGGGCGCGCGCGACGGCCACCTTCGCTTCGCGATCCGCCCGGCCGGTGACGCCAACACCGTCAACCCAGGTCCGATCCTGTCCAACTGGGCGCAGCTGCAGACGGCGCTGCACCCGCGCGGCGCGAAGGCCACCGACGCGCTGCTCGGCGCTACCGCGAGCGATGTCCTGCTGCTCTCTCGGACGCAACTCGAGCGCACCGTGCTGGCCGATCCCGGGATCGCGCTCGCCGCGTGCGCTCGTCACGAAGTCGCCTCCGGCCACGTCGATCGACGGGTCCTCGCCGTACTCGCGTATCTGTCGCGTAGCGGGCTGCAGCCGACGGTGTCCGCGTTCGGCTGCGGCCAGTCCGAGTCGACGGCCGCCGGCGCTTCGACGCCGGGCGAGAACGTCGATATCTCGGCCATCAACGACACGTCGATCTCCGGCCACCAGGGGCCGGGGACGATCACCGATCTGACGATCCGCGCGCTGATGACTCTCCCGGCCGAATTCGTCCCTCATCGGATCGTCAGCCTGATGCGCTACCCCGGCTCGTCGAACACGCACGCCGACTCGGCGTACGCCAGCCGCATCCACCTCGCCTTCCCGACTGCTCCGGTCAACGCCAAGCTCGACCCGGCGGCAGCTACGACGGCGGCTCACTCCGCCGGCTCCGGTCCGACCGCTCCCGCGCCGCTCGTCACGACGAGCGCGCTCAGCGCCTCGCAGTGGAGCCAGCTGATCGAACGCGTCGCGGCGCTACCGACGCCGACCGTAGCCACCAAGCCGAGCTCCTCGGCGATCCCCGACCCGAAGCACCGCTAGCCGGGCGCCGCCGAGCGCACACCCGGGCTGGCACGGAACGCGCCGCGCAGATGGCCGCGGCACTTGGTCTCTGCAGCCTGGAACTTCGGGCTGCTCGTGTCCAGGCCCTTGCTGCTGAACACCGGACCGCTGCCCGAGGTGTTGGGGGCGGGGACGCTCACGCCGTTTTCACGCATGCAGGCAACGAACTGCGCAAGTGCTCGTTTCCCTGCGGCGCTCGTCAGGAACCCGCCGCGGCCGCCGAAACCTTTCGGGGAGACCCTGAAGCCGCACTTCTTGACGATCGCCTGATATTGCGCGGGCGTCATCCCCTTCGGTAGATGAAGCCCCGGGATAGCGCCCGTCGAGCCGGGCGATCGCCGCTGGCCCGGCTTGGGCCGCGGGGGCAGCGTGACGCCGTTCCTGCTCAAACATACGCGGATCGCCGCAAAGCGGGCGGCGGCGTTCGTCGAGGATGTGCCTTTGAGACCCGGCGGGCGGGTCGCTGTCGTCGATGAGCTCGCGCTCGTCGAGGAGGAGCTCTTGGAGGAGCTCCCGCAGGCCGCGAGCGCGACGCTGGCAAGCATCGCCACGAACAGGGCGGCTGCCGTCGAAAGGTGTCTGTGGCTAATTGATCGAAGCATTGAACTCCTTCTCGATGATCGTCCCCGCGGACTCACCGTGCCTCGGCGGACAGCGGGTGCGCAGGATAACGGTTGATTTGGTCGGCTATGACTCCCGGGTTGCCCGTCGGCTCAGCGGCCGCCGCCGAATAGCGCCGGCCCACCGCCCGCCGCGTCCGACGAAGCGCCCGCCGCACGACCCGTGCCGCCGAACAGCGCGCCGATACCTGCGCCGGGCGAGCCGACACGGATCGATTCCGCGCTCACGGCGCCGTTCGAGTCGCTGGCGCCCGTGATCGTCACGGTTTCGCCGGGGTGGATGTCCTTGACGCTTGCCTGTACGGTCTTCGTCACGCTCGTGGCCGGCGAGGTCCTGACCTTGACGGTGTTACCTTCGGACTCGGTGACGTACAGCGTGCTTGCCTGCAGGTAGGCCACCTGGCCAGACACCGGCCTGCCGAACCCGCTGCGGAGGCCGGGAAGTTCGCGAGCGCCACTGCCTGCTCCGCTCGCGGCGCTGCCCGACGCGCCCGCGCGGAGCGCCGCCAGCCGCGAGACGACGTTCGCCGTGCCGCTGGGTGAGGCGCTGGAAGACGACACCTGGCCCTTCTCCACGAGCACACCACCGATGAACCCGCAGGCCGTCAACAACACCCCCAGCAGTGCAAGTGGGCCCGGGCTGAGAAGCCGCCGACGCGGTCGTGGGGGTAGCTCCTCTGGCGGCTCCAGCCAGTCGTCGTCTTGCTCGAGCTGCGAGTACGCCGAAGCCCCCTGCTCCTGGCCGGCTGAGAACTGCTCGGTCGTCGTCTGTTCGTGGGGCATCGCGGGCTCCTCTTGGGGGTAAGGTTGCTCACTCAAAGCGCAGCGCCTCGATCGGTTTGAGGGTGGCGGCGCGAGCAGCCGGATAGGTGCCGAAGAACAGGCCCGAGGCGGCAGCTGCAGCAAACGCGAGAAAGATCGAGTAGGTGGCTACCTCGGGCTGCACGCCGGCGATCTTGAACTGGCTGCCGAGGATTCCGACGAGCACACCGGTCACACCTCCGATCAGGGAGACGAGCAGCGCCTCCGTCAGGAACTGGGTGAGGATGTCGCTGCGTCTGGCACCGATCGCCTTGCGGATGCCGATCTCGCGTGTGCGCTCGGTGACGCTGACGAGCATGATGTTCATCACGCCGATCCCGCCGACGAGCAGCGAGATCGCGGCTACCTCTCCGAGCAGCATGGTGAACACGCTGCTGGTGGAGCTGGACGTCGACAGCAGCGAGCCCTGGTTGAGCACCTCGAAGCCAGGTTCGGAGGTGTTCGTGATCTTGTGGCGTTCCTCGATTATCGAGGTCACCTGGGCTTCGGCGGCGTCGAGCGTGGATTCGGATCTTGCCTCCACGGTGATCGAGTCGATCGGCCCGTAGCCGGTGAGCGAGTCCTGCACGGTTGAGATCGGTGCCATCACCACGTCGTCCTCGTTGGACGCGCCGTTGCTCCCCTTCGGGGCGAGCACGCCGAGCACTTCGAAGTTGCTGCCGTTCACCTTGATGTTCTGACCGACGGGGCTGGCACCGGCGAACAGCTCCTGCACGACCGTCTGTCCGATCACCACCACGCGTCGATGGCGGGCAACGTCGGCGGATGTGAACGGGCTGCCCTGCTGGAGCTTGTAGTTGTGGGCAGTGATGTACGAAGGGGTCGTACCGACGAAGGACGACGGTTCGTAGCTGGTGGCACCGTCGACGAGCGTCACTTCGCGGGCGTCCACGACGGGCGAGGCGCTCTGGACATCCGGTGCGTTGCCTGGCTGCTCGAGCGCTTCGGCGTCCTGCTTGGTGAGCGAGACGGTGCTCGAGCCCGAGGTGCGCAGGCCGCCTCGTCCAGCGCCGGACATCACCAGGAGCACGTTGGTTCCGAGCGCCTGGATCTGGGACTTGACCGCGTTGGAGGAGCCGTTGCCGACGGCGATTAGGACGATCACGGAGGCGACCCCGATCGTCATCCCGAGGATCGTCAGGCCTGAGCGGAGCTTGTTCGTCGTGATCCCGCTCCACGCGATACGCAAGGTCTCCCGGCCGATCATCGATGTGCCCCGGCGATGCTGTGGTCGGAGCGGCCGTGGGGTGACTTCTGGCGGCGCGGCGACGGTGGCCGGTCGAGTACCGCGCGAACCCGCTCGTCGGCCACGATCTGACCGTCGCTCAAGCGGATCACCCGCTTGGCCTGCGCGGCGACATCCGGCTCGTGCGTGATCAGCACAAGCGTGCGTCCCTCTCCGTTCAGGCGCGCGAAGATCCGCAGGACCTCTTCGGTGGAGCGCGAGTCGAGGTTGCCTGTCGGCTCATCCGCGAGCACCAGCGCGGGGTTGGTGACGATCGCGCGCGCGATCGCGACGCGCTGCTGCTGTCCGCCGGATAGCTCGGCCGGCTGATGATCCAGGCGATGGCCCATGCCGACCGAGCGCAGCGCCCGCTCGGCGCGCTGCCGGCGCGCGGAGCCGCGCAGCCCCGCGTACGCCAGCGGCAGCTCGACGTTCACGAGCGCACTTGTACGTGCGACGAGGTTGAAGCTCTGGAACACGAACCCGATCTTGCGGTTCCGCAGGTCGGCGAGCTCGTCTTCGTCCATCCGCCCGGCGTCGACGCCGTCGATCAGATAGCGGCCGCCCGTCGGCGTGTCCAGACACCCGAGGATGTTCATCAGCGTGCTCTTGCCGCTGCCCGAGCTGCCCATGATCGCCACAAGATCGCCGCTGTCGATGCGCAGCGAGACGCTGCGCAATGCGTGCACGCGGATCTGGCCGAGCTCGAACGTCTTCGTGACCTGCTGCACCTGGATCATCGGCGGTGCGCGCATCAGCCGCCACCCCGGAAGAAGGCGCCCGCCGGCAGGGCTCCACTGCCACCCGTGCCTCCGCCGCCACCGAGAGAGCCGGCGCCCAAGCCGGCTCTGCCGAGGCGACTGCTGAGCCGCGAGGTGATGCTGGCTCCGCTGCTGCTGGCCGCCGGCAGCACGACCGTTTCGCCGGCCGTTAGGCCACTGAGGATGACCGTCGAGCTGTCGCCTGTCAGCCCCGTGAGGACCCGTCTGCGCACTTGGGAGCTGCCCCGTGCAACTGTGACCGTGCCATTCGTGATCGCGCTGCTGGGCACGTTGATGCCTTCCGCCTGCTTGACGACGACTTCCGCGGTCGCGCTCATCCCCGGCTTCAGACCCGCATCCATCTGGTCGAGCTGGAACGTCACGTCATAGCTGACCACGCCGCTGTCGCTCGTGGCGAGAATCGCGACTTCGCGAACGTGGGCGGCGACCTTGCGGCCGCTGAGCGCTTCGATCGTCACGGTCGCAATCTGACCTGTTTTCACGTTGCCGATTTCCGACTCGCTGAGCGCTACGACGAGCTGCATCGAGCTGAGGTCGCTGAGTACGGCAAACGAGGAGCTGGACGAGCCCGAGGAGCCCGACGAGGCACCTGACGAGGAGCCCGTGCGCGAGCTCGACGAGGTGCCGCCGCCTGTCGCGGCTGCTCCCGACCCCGACCCGCTCGAAGAGGTTACGCTGCTCGACGCGCGGGTCGTGCCGCTGGCGGACACGACTTCACCGACCTGGCCGGAGAGCGAAGCGATCGTGCCACTCTCCGGTGCGTACAGCCGCGTGTTCTCGACGACCTGCTGATCGCTCTGCACGGTGAGCCTGTCGCTGCGCACTGTCGCTCGCGCCGAGGCCAGGTTAGCTTCGCGCGTGGCCTCGCTCACGCTGGAGCTCGAGGAGGATGAGCCGGAGCTCGAGTCCGTCGCTTCGCGTTGATTCGACCCCGTCGTGGTTTTGCCGGCGCCGGCGTGGGTTGTGGGCTTCTTCGCGGCCGGAGTGCGCGTCGAGCCTGAATCGCCGACCGAGGCTGCTGCTGCCGCTGCGCTTGCCGCTCCGGAGCCGCCCGGGCTCTGGCTCGAGGAGGTGGCGCCGCCGGATTCTTCCTCCGTTGCCAGGTTGGCTTCGGCGGACTGGAGCGCCGCCTTGGACTGCTCGAGCGTTACTTCCGCGCTCTGCGGGTCGAGCGAGGCGAGCAGCTGTCCCTGGACGACCTGCTCGCCCTGGGATACGTGGATATGTGTGATCGTACCGCTGGTCTTGAACCCGAGGTTCAGCTGGTTGGCGGCCTGCAGGTTGCCGCTCCCAGAGACGGTCGATTGCACGACCCCTCGGGAGACGGTGGCGGTGCGCGTGGCGGCCGGCTGGCTGCCGGCCGCGGGACCGACGATCAGGATTGCCACCGCGACGGCACCGGCGCACAGAGCGCCCAGTGCGTACACGAGCCAGGATGCTCTTGTGCGTTCTGACATTTCGTTCACACAGATAGTCAGATGGTCCTCTAAGAGGGGGCGAAGAAAGGCTGCAAGCCGGGATAAATTCGGCTGCAGCGGCCCCGCGTGCTGGTCCAGCACCGCGTTAACGGTCTGCAATGATCCGCCCGATGGCCACCTACGGCGGTATCGACCTCGGCGGGACCAAGGTCCAGGCGGCGATTCTCGACGAGCGCTACGAGGCGCTCGGCTCGGCCCGGCGGGCAACGCCGACGAGCGGCGGACCGCAGGACGTCGTCGCGGAGATGGCAGGGGCCCTGCGCGATGCTTGCGAGGAGGCAGGCGTCGAGACGGCGGCGCTCACTGGGGTAGGGGTCGGATCACCCGGCACGATCGAGGCGGGCAGTGTCACCAGCGCTCGCAACCTGCCGGGCTGGGAGGGCACGTTCCCGGTTGCCGCGACGCTCGAAAGTGCGTTCGGCTGCAAGGTGGCGGTAGGCAAAGACGTCGGCGTCGCGACGGAGGCAGAGTTCAGCCTCGGCGCCGGGCGGCCATACAAGTCTGTATTGGGCGTCTTCTGGGGTACCGGCGTGGGGGGTGGTCTGATTCTCGACGGCAAGCCGTGGACGGGGCGCGGCGGTGCGGGCGAGATTGGGCACGTTGTGGTGGAGATCGACGGGGCGCGATGCACGTGCGGGCGGCGTGGATGCATGGAGGCCTACGCCGGGCGAGCGGCGATGGAACGACACGTGCGCAAGCTGCACGAGGAGAAGGGCCGCAAGACCGACCTGTTCAAGCTGATGAAGCAGCACGATCGCACCCGCCTGACAAGCGGCATCTGGGCGCGCGCGCTGGCGCACGGAGACAAGCTCGCGACAGAGATGCTCGACCGCGCCGTGAGGGCACTGGGAGCGGGGATCGCATCGGCGGTCAACGTGCTTGATGTCGAGGCCGTGATCATCGGCGGCGGGTTGGGGATCCGGCTCGGGGACCGGTACGCGGAGCCGATCGCCGATGCGATGCTGCCGCACCTGTTCGCCGACTCGCGACCGCCGCACGTGCACGTGGCCGCGCTCGGCGACCTCGGCGGGGCGATCGGCGCCGCGCGGCTGATCTCGCGTAAACCGGCGCGCCGCGCGACGGCCAAACGCTCGCCGGCGGCGGGCCGGCCTAAAGGCTCCCGACGGTAACGAGCACGAGCACGACTGACAGGCTGGAGAGCACGACGACGGTCAGCCCGGCCGCGAAGTCGAGCGAGCCACGGATGCGATGCTCGCCCATCAGCGTCGGCGAGCGGGCGAGGCGCCAGATGAAGAACAGGTTGATCGGCAGCAGCACCCCGTTGACGACCTGCACGCCAACCAGCAGCGAGATCACCGGCAAGCCGGGGACGATCGCCACGACCGCGCTGATCGCGATCATCGCGGTGATGATGCCGACGAACACGGGCGCCTCCTTGCGGCGGCGCCCGATGCCCTTCTCGTAGCCGAGCGACTCCGAGACGACATAGGAGGTTGCGATCGGCAGGATCGCGCACGCGAGCAGGCTCGCGCCGAGCAGGCCGATCCCGAACAGCGCCTCGGCGAAGCGCCCGGCGAATGGCGTGAGCGCGCGCGCTGCATCAGCGGCGGAGCTGATTTCGTGGATTCCGTGCGTGTACAGGGTCGCTCCGGTGGCGATCACGATCGACGCGGCGATCACGTTCGCGAAGACAGCACCGGAGACCGCCTCGCGTTCCTCGCTGCGCAACTCGTCCTCGCGCACGCCGCGCTCGACGACAGCCGACTGCAGGTAGAGCTGCATGTACGGGGTGATTGTCGTCCCGATCGTCGCGATCAGCAGCAGCAGGTAGGCGGAGTTGTCCCGGACGTGGGGCACGACGAGGCCTTTCGCGACTTCGCCCCAGTCGGGATGGGCGAGGATCGCGGCGATCGGATAGGCGAAGAACGGGATCGTGAACCAGATGAAGATGCGCTCAGCCGACCGGTAGGAGCCACGCACGATCACCAGCCAGATGCCGACGGCGGCGATCGGCACCGACACCTGCGCCGGGATCCCGGCGAGGCTGAGAGCGGCGCCGGTGCCGACGAAGTCCGCGATGCAGATACCCAGGTTGGCGATCAGCACGGCGCTCGTCGCGAGCACCGACCAGCGAATCCCGTATTCCTCGCGCACGAGCTCCGCGAGGCCCTTGCCGGTCACCACTCCCATGCGCGCCGCGAGCATCTGCACGATCGCGAGCGAGACGGTGATCAGCAGGATCGTCCACAGCAGCTCGTAGCCGTACTTGGCGCCGACCGCCGAGTATGTGGCGACACCGCCCGCGTCGTTGCCGGCATTCGCGGCGATCAGGCCCGGTCCGAGCAGACCGAGGATGACGATCAGGCGTGTACGGCGGGAGCTAAGCCGGGCAGGCAGACGCGGTCTGCCACGAGTGGCCGACCGGATCCGGCGCATGACGGACGGTACTCGGACCGCCATCCAATTTCCCGCTTGGCAAGCTCACGGCGGGCAGTCTAGTCAGTCCTCGCCGAGGAGCCCGAACCGCCGCCGCCAGCCGCGCGGGAGCATCGCCTCGAGCACGTCATCGACGGTCACCACCCCGACCATCTGCCTGTCCTCGTCGACCACAGGGATCGCGATCAGGTTGTAGTCGGCCATCAGCCGTGCGACCTCCTCGAAGGACGCATCAGGCGTTAGGCACGGGACTTCGTGCCTGATCTCATCCTGCAGCCGTCGGTTGGGGTCTGCGCGGACCAGCGCTGCGACCGGAACGCTGCCCGTTGGCGCGCCGTCGGGGGAGCGGACGAACACACCCGTCAGCAGCTCGGGTGCGATCGTGCTGCGCTGCACCGCGCGCAGCGCATCGCCGGCGGAAGTGCTGCCAGAGAGCAGCACGAAGTCGGGGCTCATCAGGCCGCCGGCCTCAGCCGGGTCATAGCCGAGCAGCGCCCGTACCTTGACGCGATGGCTGACCGGCAGCAGCGCCAGGATCGGCTCACGTCGCTCCTCGTCGAGCTCGCCGACGATGTCGGCGGCGTCGTCGGGGGCCATCCGCGCAAGGATCTCCGCGATCTGAGTGTCGGGCCGGCTCTCCAGAAACTCGCGCTGGTGATGGTCGTCGAGCTCCTCGAACACGTCGGCCTCGAGCTCGCGGTCGTCGTCGCCCACCGCCTGAATGATCTCCTCACCCTCGCGCCGCGATGCGGCCTCGACAAGGTCGGCGATCTGCGCCGGATGCAGCTTTGCGAGCTTGGGGTGGGGAACACGCAGACGCACCGTCGGGACGTGGCCGACGAACGGCTCGACGCCGGCCCAGTCGAGGAATTCGCCGGTCGAGATGTGCGCGCCGATGCCCTTCGGCAGTAGCCGGCGCAGGCCGCCGCGCGGGCCGGTGTCGACGCCGACGACGCGCCAGGCACCCGCGATCAGCGCGAGCTCGATCTCGTTGGCGCGCACCAGTCGGGCGCCCTCGACGTTGATCAGCTGCCGGTCCAGCAGATCGCGCCTCAGCAGCACCTCCTCGGGCCGGCGCTCGAAATGACGCAGGTCGAGCTTGGCCTTGCGCAGCTCGACGCCGTTCGCCGCGATCTCTGAGACGCGGTCCATACCGACGAACGAGGCCCGCCCGGCGACCGTCGCGAGCACGCCGGTGATCGGCGGATAGCCGGCCCCGCCGAGCCGGACGATCAGGTCTTTGACCTTGCCGAGGCGCTCCCCGTCGGAGTCGCGCAGCGGGCTGCCGACGACCGCTGACAGGTGCAGGATCGGCGGCGCGAGGGTCGCTGGTGCGCTCACGCTTTGAATCGTACGCGAGGCTCCCCTCTATCTTGGGCCACGGTGCTGCCGTTCTGGATATCGATCGCACTGCTCTCGCTCGTCCAGGGTCTGCTGGTGGCGATGCCGTCCGTGCTGCAAGGCGGTCTGTCCGCGCGCCTGGGCTCGCGACGCTGGGCGGCCGTTCCGCCGCTGTCGGTGATCGTCTTCGTGCTCGTCGCGCGCGAGGCGGAACGAACGAGCGCGCAGGGACTGACCTACCTCGCGCTGGGGGCCGTGCCGCTGCTCGCGGCGCTCGCGCTGGGCTGGCTCTCGCGCGGCGCGCGGCCGCTGCGGGCGCTGCTGGTGCTACCGCTGTTCCTGCTCGCGTGGGCCGATCGAGGGGGACTGGCGGGCGAGGCTGCCGCGCTGGTGCTGTCGGGGCTCAGCTGTGTCGCGCTCGGCGTCCTGCTCGCGACCGTCACGCCGCCTCGCTGGCTCGCCGCGGGGATAGTCGCGATGGCGCTCGCGGATGCCGCGCTCGTGATCTCCGATCTGCTGCAGCGGCCGAACAGCGCGCTTAACGCGGCGCATCCGCTGGCCGGCCTGCCACGACTGCAGAGCGCGGTGCTCGGCTCGGCGCTGATGGGCTACGGAGACCTGTTCATCGCCGGCGTCCTCGGCGGCCTGCTCGCGGCCACGGTCGGACGCTCGGTACAGCTGCGCGCCGCCGCGCTTACCGCGCTGCTGGCGATCGGATTCGACATGCTGTTCTTCTTCGTCGACGAGCTGCCAGCGACGGTTCCGGTTGCGCTCGCGCTCGTCCTGGTGCTGATCAGGTACCCGCTGAGATCCGCGCCCCGGCCTGGAGATCCTGTGGCTCGTCCGCTCGACCCAGGAGCTGTTCGCCGGAGGCGGGCTCCGGTCGTGCGGTGATCGCTCGTGCGGTGATCTCGACGGCGTCCGGCGCGAGTACCTCGCGTTCGGATGCCGCGCCGGCCTGCTCGATCCGTCGCACCTGGGGCATCACGCGGTGGTCGAACGAGCCGACCGACTCGTTGTAGGCGGACACCGCCGAATCGAGCTGACGGCCGACCTTCGACAGTGGTTCCACAAAGCGCCCGAGCCGGCTGTGCAGCTCCCGCGCCGACTCGGCGATGTCACGTGCCGAGCGCGCGATCAGCTCCTGGCGCCAGCCGTAGTGCACCGCCCACAGCAGGCCGATCAACGTCGTCGGTGTCGCCATCAGCACCTGCTGCTGGACGCCGTACTCGATCAGCGCGGGATCCTGGGCGAGTGCAGCCTGGTAGATCCCGTCGGAGGGAACGAACATCACGACGAACTCGGGCGTCGAGTCGAACTGGCGCTGGTAGCCCTTGGATGCGAGTTTGGCGATGTGCTCGCGGGTTTGCCTGGCGTGGCGCGCGACATGCAGCTCGCGCTGCGGGTCCTCCTCGGATGCCTCCAGCGCAGACAGGTATGCGTCCAGGGGCACCTTCGAGTCGACTACCACCAGCTTCCCGCCCGGCAGCCGCACGAGCATGTCGGGACGCAGCGCCCCCTCGCTCGTCTGGATCGTGCTCTGCTCGACGAAGTCGCAGTGCGCAACCATGCCGGCCATCTCCACCACGTTGCGAAGCTGGATCTCACCCCACGAGCCGCGGGTGGCGGGCCGCTTCAACGCGGTCGCGAGGTTGCCTGCCTCCTGGCGCAGTGTGCCGACGCCCTCGCTCAGTTGACGCACCATCTGCGCCAGCTCGCCCTGGCCCTGCCTGCGCTCGCGCTCGAGGCGTCCGATCTCGCTCTCCATCCTGCCGAGCTTCTCCGCGACCGGGCTGACGATCCCCTTGATCTCCTCTGCTCGCGTCGCCATCTCACCGGCAGCGCGCTCCTGCTCGACACGGCGTGTCTGCTCGAGCCGCTCGGCGAGCGAGTCCCCGGTCTGGCGCAGCACGTCCAGCGAGATCGCCTTCAGCTCATCGTGCAGGCGCTCTCGATCGCGCTCGCGGCGCCCGCGTCCTCCCAACGCCGCGGCGAATGCGGCGCCGAGCAGCACTCCGACTATCAGCAGCAGAACAGGCATGGCGATCCATCAAGATGGCACCGGCCTCGGACGTCGCTCCAGTCGGCCGGCGTGGCCGACCCGCGGGCAGGTCGTGAGCGACCGGTCGGCCGCCGGTTGCTGACGTTTCCCGGCTTTGGCACGCCACTAACCGCGTCGCTCCGGCGCAGGTACCGTTTGACACGAAGACACGCAAGGAGTACGGTTGCGTCTCCCGCCAGCAACGCTGGGGGCTGCTCGTGGAGGGCAACTAAAAATCGGGGCTGTGCCGCTGGGGTCATCTCTATCAGCCGGCCCGTCGTGCAACGAGGAGGATGGAGATGAAAGCCATGAATGGCTTCGGAGCTGCGACGCGGCACAGCAAGCGTCTGCTCGGATTCCTAACTGCGCTTGCAGCGCTGACGGCGATGATAATCGCGCCGTCGTTCGCGAGCGCGATGAAACCCAAACCGGTCAAGGCGACCTATGTGGGACTCGGGGACTCGCTGGCGTTCGGCTACTCCCAGGAACTGTTCAACAACAACCTGAAAACGGGTGAGAACCCGGCCGCGTTCGAAGACGGCTACGTCACCGTTTACCACAACCTGATTAACGGAAATGGCAAGACCCAGGTGGTCAACTACGGGTGTCCGGGTGAGACGACCGAGTCGCTGATTGGCAACAACGCCGTCTTCATCGAAGAACTGAACACCAAAGCCGGACGTCGGATCAACGAGCCGATCACCGGTGAAGCGCCGTGTGCATACCACTTCAAAAGCGGCCTCCCGCTGCACAACGAATACGGCGGGAAATCGCAGCTTGAAGCGACGCTCGCGACGATCGCAGCCGACAAAGCGGCCGGCAAGCCCGTGAAGACGATCTCGCTCGACATCGGCGCGAACGACGAGCTCCATGCGATCGGCAAAGCCGAAGCCGAAGCGAAACAGAAAGTGGAAGCGGAAGTTACCGCAATCGTCCACAACCTGGTCTTCGAACACATCGAGGCTGAAGTCGCCAAAGAGGCCAAAGCGCAGGTCGAAGCGTACGTAGTCGAACAGGTGATTCCACAGGCGTTTGCAGAAACGGGTGGAGTAAACCCGGCGTTCGAAGAAGCGATCGCAAAAGACGCCGCGGAATACTTCGCAGCTCACGCCGAAGAACTCGAAGCTCTAGGCGCGCAGTTCGGCAACGAAGACCTGGGCAAATACCCTGGTGAACACGCGGCGGAACTCGAAGCGTACGGCCTAGAACAGGCTGGGATATACGCGGCAGCTCACGCAGCCGCGCTGAAGGCGCTGGGCGAAAAATACGCGTTCGAACTGATCAAAGCCGGTATTCCGGCGTTGTACGCTCAGATCGACACGAACGTGATCGGCATCATCACCGCGATCCATGACGCTGGATTCAAGGGCAAGGTGATCTTCGTCGGTACCTACAACGCGTATGGCCGGGTCAAGTTCGTCTCAACAGAACACAAAGAACTCGAGCCTGGATTCAACGCGCTGCTCGCCCAGCTGGTTACGCTTGAGGAATCCACCTTCACCAAACACGTGCTCAAGACGAAGGTGTGCTACTCGAACATGCAGGCGCTCTTCAACCCGGCGTCTGTGACCGACACGCTGGCAAACGAGGAACTGGAAGAAAAACAGATGGCTGAATGGACGAACATGGCGAACTTCAACGTGTTCGAAGGTAAAACATTCGGTCAGCCTGGTGCTGACGGACCGGATATCCACGCGACCCCTCTGGGTTACGAAAAGATGGCCGGAGCGATGCACGCGAAGTGCGGGTGATCGACGCACTGGCCCCCTCCTAGGGGTGGATAACAAGCTCGGGGCGCGCGGCCGAACCGCCGCGCGCCCCGTAGGGCTTGCAGGGTCCCCGGCGCCGCGCTAAGGGTCCAGGTGCCGGGCGGCCTGTTCGAGGATCCCGAGCATCGCCGGCGCAGCCGGTACCAGCCGCGCGCCGGCAGGCGCGGCCGCGATCACCTGGCGCACGGGCGGAGCGGGGGAGAGCGAGCGGATCGCGATGTCCTCGCGCACGACCGACAGCGCGAGCTGGGGGATCAGGGCAACCCCGACCCCCGCCGCGACAAGGCCCTGGACGGTCTGGTAGTCGTCGCTCTCGAACGCCACGTTGGGCTCGAAGCCCGCCGCATGGCAGCTGCGCACGACGTGGCGCGCGCACGGGCTCGATTGCGACGTCTGCACCCACGCATCCCCTGCCAGGTCCTCGAGGCGGATCTGCTGGCAGCCTGCGAGCCGATGCTCCTTTGGCAGCGCGAGGTGCATCGGGTCCTCGAGCAGCTCCGTGCGCGTCATGTCCTCCGACAGCGGCGTCTCGCCGGCAAACTCGAACAGCAGCGCGAGGTCGAGCTCGCCGGCGCGCAACCGCGGAACGACCTCCTCCGGCTCGCCCTCGACGAGCGTCAGCTCGACGTCCGGGTAGGAGGCTCGAAACGTCGCGATCGCCACCGGCAGCAGCGTCGCGCCGGCGGTCGGGAAGGACGCCACCCGCAGCCGTCCGCCGCGCAGGCCGGCGATCGCCGCGAGCGACGCCTCGGCTGCCTCCAGCCGCGCGAGGATCCCCTCCGCGTGCCCGACGAGCGTCTGTCCGGCCGCCGTCAGCGTGACCCCGCGCGGGTGACGCTCCAGCAGCTTCATCCCCGTCTCAGCCTCCAGCGCGGCGATCTGCTGGGACACCGCCGACTGGGTGTATGAGAGGGCGATCGCAGCGGCTGAGAACGAGCCGCGATAAGCGACCTCCTTCAGGACTCGCAATCGACCAACATTAAGCATAAGTACAGCTTATATTAGCAATCAAAAGAATCACTTGAACTGATGGCAGGAGGGTGCCACGATGATGCAGAACCCAACTACAAGTCCAAACCGGCCGACGACGGCCAGCACACGAAAGAGAGCTTCAGATGTCCGCCAAGATCATCGTTTCTTACGACGGAACCGCAAACGAGCAGGACGCGATCGCGCTTGGCCGGCTGCTGGCCGGCGCCGGCGGTGAGGTGTCATTGGCCTACGTACGCCACACGCCCGAGACCGACAGCGTGCGTGAGGAGATCGCGCAGGCCGAGGCACAGAACATCCTCGACCAGGGCGTGGAGCTGCTCGGCAACCCGACCGCCACGCGCCACGTCGTTACCGACCGCTCGACGCCCCAGGGTCTCGCCGCGCTCGCCGAGCGCGAGGCAGCCGACGTGATCGTCTTCTGCTCGGACTCGCACACGGCCAAGGGCCACATAGCGGTCGGCAACTCCGCGCAGCGTCTGCTCGAAGGCGGCCGCACGGCGATCGCGATCGCGCCGGTCGACCTCGCCGAGCACCTCCAGAGCAACGCCGTCACGCAGGTGGTAGCCGTTGGCGACGCCGACGGGGGCGCCCGTGAGACCGCGGAGGCGCTCGCCGGCGCACTCGGTGCGAGCGTCGCTCCGGTGGCCAACGAGCAGGCAGATCTGCTGGTCATCGACTCACGCCCCGACACAGAGGCAGGGCGTGTCTCGCTCAGCTCCTCCGCCGCTCACTTGATCGAGACGGCGACCTCGCCGGTGCTCGTGGTGCCCCGCGGTGGCAGGCTGGCTTTCACTGACTCGACCGCCGGGATCGCCGCCGCGTAGCGACAGGATCTCACCGCAGTACACGCACATCGGCGCGACCGGACGTCAGCGAATCCTCCGGTCGCGCCGCGCGCGTGCCAGCCGGTAGCGGGCCAGCGCCACTGCGAAGTCCAGAGTCCCGCCGAGCAGGTGGCCCGCGGGACCCGTCCATAGCCACGCCTCCAAGCGCCGGTACGGCTGTCGACGCGGTCGTGCCCTCATCGGGCTGCACGGTATCGTGGCGAACATGCCGACCGCCGCCCTGAAGACAACCCTGACCGAGCTAGGCGACTCTCGCGTGCGCCTACAGGTGCAGGTGCCGCCCGGCGAGCTCGAGGGACGGCTGGAGCGCAAGGCCAAACAGCTCGGGCGGGAGCTGAAGCTCCCCGGCTTTCGTCGTGGCAAGGTGCCGGTGCCGCTGGTGATCCAGCGCATCGGCCGTGAGGCGGTGTTGGAGGAGGCCGTCCGCGACACCCTGTCGAGCTGGTACTCCGATGCGATCGCCACGGCGGGCATCGTGCCGGTCGGCGACCCGCAGCTCGATCTCGGCGAGCTGCCGCCGCAGGGCGAGGCGCTCGAGTTCTCGATCGAGATCGGTGTGCTGCCCACGGCCGAGCTGGGCAGCTACAAGGGGCTCGAGGTCGCTCGTCGCGAGCCCGAGGTCGCCGCTGAGCAGATCGAGCAGGAGATCGAGGCGGCGCGCGAGCGCCTGGCGCGACTGGAGAGGGCCGATCGCCCCGCTGCGCCCGGGGACTTCGTCGTGGTCGACTACGTAGGCTCGCTGGCCGCCGAGCCCGCCGATCGACAGGCGGACGAGGATGAGCAACAGGCGGACGAGGAGGAACTTCGCTGGGAGCCGTTCGCCGGCGGCGAGGGGCGCGATCAGCTCGTGGAGCTCGGTGGCGGCAACCTTATCCCGGGTTTCGAGGACGCGCTGCTGGGGACAAGCGCCGGCGACACGCGGACGATCCCGCTGACCTTTCCGGAGGACTACGAGAACCGCGAGCTCGCGGGACGCGAAGCGTCGTTCGAGGTGACCGTCAAGGAGGTCAAGCTGAAGGAGCTCCCGGACGTCGACGAGGACTTCGCGACCGACGCCGGCTTCGATGACCTCGACGAGCTGCGCGAGGACATTCGCGGAAGGCTGACGGAGGTCGAGGAGGCGCGGATCGAGACCGAGTTCCGTCAGGCGGCGCTCGACGCCGCCGTAGCTCAGGCGAAGGTCGCGGTAACACCCGAGCTCGTCAAAGCCAGAGCGCGCGAGATGTGGGAGCGGATGCTCCACTCGCTGTCCCATCGCGGAATATCACGCGAGGCCTACCTGCAGATCGTCGGCCGCGAGGAGGCCGACTTGCTCGCCGACATGGACGGCGATGCCGAGCTTGCGCTGCGGCGCGAGGCAGTGATCACAGCGATCGTAGTTGCCGAGGGCATTGCCCCAAGCGACGAGGCGCTGCTGCAGGCGCTTGCTCCGACTGCCGAGCGCGAAGGAGTCGCGCCGGAGGAGTTGCTCGGCGAACTGCGCGGCGCGGGACGGCTGGAGGAGGCTCGCGAGGACCTTGCTGCACGTGAGGCGATCGCCCTGCTCGCTGACGCCGCCAAGCCGATACCGCCAGAGCAGGCGCAGGCTCGCGAACAGCTGTGGACGCCAGGCTCCGAGGAGCAGGCCGGCGCCGGCGTCGCGGGTGGGTCGGCTGCGCCCGGACGACTATGGACCCCGACCGATCAGGGATCGGGCAGCTAGTCTTCTAAAGGAATCCGGGCGGCGAGGCGAAACAAAGGCGAGGACATGAGCCCACTTGTTCCAATGGTCGTCGAGCAGACCTCGCGAGGCGAGCGCGCGTTCGACATCTACAGCCGTCTGCTCAACGAGCGGATCATCTTCCTCGGCACGCCCGTGGACGATCAGATCGCCAACCTGATCGTCGCGCAGCTGCTGCACCTCGAGTCCGAGGATCCCGAGAAGGACGTCTCGCTGTACATCAACTCACCCGGTGGCTCCGTGTACGCGGGCTTGGCGATCTACGACACGATGCAGTTCATCAAGCCCGACGTGCAGACGATCTGCGTCGGCATCGCGATGTCGATGGGAGCGCTGCTGCTCGCCGGCGGCGCCGAGGGCAAGCGCATGGCGCTGCCGAACGCGAAGATCCTGATCCATCAGGTGTCATCGAGCTTCCAGGGCCAGGCGACCGACATCGAGATCCATGCCAAGGAGATCATCGACGTGCGCAGGCGGCTGGACGAGATCATCGCCAAGCACACGCACAAGGAGCTCGAGCAGGTCCGGACCGACACCGAGCGCGACTACTTCATGAGCTCGGAAGAGGCCAAGGAGTATGGCATCATCGACAGGGTGATCTCGGAGCACTAGCTGCGAGATCTGGACGGCGTCTGAGCAGGGATACCGAGGGATATGGCGAGACCCACAGACTCCAACGAGCAACTCCTCTGCAGCTTCTGCGGCAAGTCCCAGCGGCAGGTGAAGAAGCTGATCGCCGGGCCCGGCGTGTACATCTGCGACGAGTGCATCGACCTCTGCAACGAGATCATCGACGAGGAGCTCTCGGCGCCGCCCGCGTTCGACATCGAGAACCTCCCCAAGCCGCGCGAGATCTACGAGGTGCTGGACGAGTACGTCGTCGGGCAGGACCCGTCCAAGCGCACGCTCTCGGTCGCCGTCTACAACCACTACAAGCGCGTGCAGATGATGATGTCCGGCGACTCGGACATCGAGCTGCAGAAGTCCAACATCCTGCTGCTCGGCCCGACCGGCTGCGGCAAGACGCTGCTCGCACAGACGCTCGCACGAATCCTCAACGTCCCGTTCGCGATCGCCGACGCGACCGCGCTGACCGAGGCCGGCTATGTCGGTGAGGACGTCGAGAACATCCTGCTGAAGCTGATCCAGGCTGCCGACTACGACGTCAAGAAGGCGGAAACGGGGATCATCTACATCGACGAGGTCGACAAGATCGCGCGCAAGGCCGACAACCCGTCGATCACGCGCGACGTCTCCGGGGAGGGAGTCCAGCAGGCGCTGCTGAAGATCCTCGAGGGCACGCAGGCCTCGGTTCCGCCCCAAGGCGGGCGCAAGCACCCTCACCAGGAGTTCCTGACGATCGACACGACCAATGTGCTGTTCGTATGCGGCGGCGCGTTCGCCAACCTCGACAAGGTGATCGAGCGGCGGATCGGGCACAAAGGCGTCGGCTTTGCCGCCGCGATCGAGGCCAAAGCCGAGCGTGACACGGGCGAGGTGTTCGAGCACTGCCTGCCCGAGGACCTGATCGAGTACGGGCTGATCCCCGAGTTCATCGGACGTCTGCCGGTGGTTTCGGCCGTGCACCAGCTGACACGCGAGGATCTGGTGTCGATTCTTGTCGAGCCGCGCAACGCGCTCGTCAAGCAGTTCCAGCGTTTCTTCTCCTTCGACGGCATCGAGCTCGTGTTCTCGGAGGACTCGTTGACGGCGGTCGCCGAGAAGGGTCTGGAGCGCGAAACCGGAGCACGCGGGCTGCGCTCGATAATCGAGGAAATCCTGCTCGACGTGCAGTTCGAGTTGCCGTCGCGTCGCGACGTGAAGAAGTGCGTCGTCACGAAGGAGACCGTCGAGAAGGGTCTCACCCCGACGCTGGTCACCGAAGCCGCCCCCGAGGAAGACGATGCCTCGCTGCGCGAGGAGTCCGCCTGATGCTGTCGCGGCACCGCTCCAAGCACGACGACGTTGAGAAGCCGGGCAAGCTGGCGCGCGTCAAAGCGCTGCCGTGGGCCGCGATCCTGCAGGGCACAGTCGTCGTCGGGCGACACTGGCGGGCGCTGTCGGAGAAGGACCGCGCCCGGCTCACCCAGCTCGTGCGCGACTCGCAGGGGCGATTGAGCAACCTCAGCGGCAAGGAGCGCACAGAGCTGCGCAAGCTGACCGGCAAGCTCGACATGAAGGGCATCGGCCGCGACCTGTTCCTGCTGTCGCGCAGCCGCCAGCTCAAGCGCAAGCGCCGCCATCGCCGCGCGTCGGCGTGAACCGCCGAGCAGGTCCTTGAGCGACCCCCGCTGGACTGAGGCGCAGGCTGAGCGCCGGCTGCGTTCCCTGGAGCTGTTCGGGATGCGCTTCGGGCTGGACCGGATGCGGCGGATGATGACCGTGCTCGGCTCGCCCGAGCGCCGGTTCGACACGATCCACGTGCTCGGCACGAACGGCAAGTCCTCGACGACGCGGATGACCGCCGCGATCCTCACCCGTCACGGCCTGCGCACCGGCGCCTACCTATCGCCGCACCTTGTCTCATATCGAGAGCGGGTGCTGATCGACGGTCGGGAAATCGACGCGGATGACTTCGCGGCCGCGATCGAGCGCGCTTCATCGGCTGCCGAGCGTGTCAACCGCACGCTGGCCGAGGGCGACCACGTCACCCAGTTCGAACTTCTGAGCGCTGCTGCGCTTTGGCATATGGCCGAGCTCGAGCTCGACGTCGCCGTGATCGAGGCCGGTCTCGGTGGGAGATACGACGCGACCAGCGTGATCGACTCGCCGCTGACCGTCCTCACGAACGTCGGCCTCGAGCACACGCGCTGGCTGGGCCCGACGCTCACGGACATCGCCGAGGAGAAGCTCGCGGTCGTCCAGGCGGGGGGGACGCTCGTGCTCGGCCAGGGTCTCGCCGAGCCGGCGCTCGTGGTTGCCGAGCGGGTGGCGAAAGAGCGCGACGCGACGGTCGTCTGCCCGCGCGAGCTGGACCCAGGTCTGCCCGTGTGCGCGCGCGGCGCCTTCCAGCGTCGCAACTTCGCGCTCGCGCGCGCGGCCGCGGAGTCCTACCTGCACGCCTCCGGGATCGAAGTGCACGAGGAGGCTGTGGCGCAGGCCGCCGCCTCGGTCGAGGTGCCCGGACGCCTGCAGCTGATCGAACAGGACCCGCCGACCGTGCTCGACGGCGCGCACAACCCCGATGCCGTGGCGGCTCTTGTCGAGTCGCTCCCCGACGTCGTCGGGCGGGCCCCGCTCGCGCTGGTGCTGGGTGTGCTCGAGGACAAGGATGCGGCAGCGATGCTCGCGATGCTGCTGCCGGTGTGCGAGCGGGCATGGTTTACGGCTCCTGCGAGCAGCCGCGCGCTGTCGCCGGCTGCGCTTGAGTCCCTGGCGCGTCAGCTCGGCTTCGAGCAGGCACAATGCGACCCCGATCCCGTGCGGGCACTGGAGCAGGCGCAGGGCTGGGCTCGCGATCGCGGCGCAGCTGTGCTGGCCACCGGGTCGGTGTACCTCGCCGGCGCCCTGCTCGGTCGGGCGGCCGGCTCCGATACTCTGCCGGTACCTCGGGCGGATCCCCGGAGCTCTGCGAGATGAACGACGAAGGTCCATCCGTGCTGACGATGATCGGCGCAGTCGCGTTGATCGTCGCGCTGGTGATCCTCGTGTTCTTCGCCGCTGGCTATGGATTCGGCCGGGTGTTTCTCTAAACTCAGCCGGCCGATGTCCCCCATTGCATATTTCGGAATCGAAAGCAGCGGCCTCAATTTGGCCGTCGATCTGCTGATTCTGTTCTTCGTCGTCCTGTACCTCTCGCTGATCTACTGGACCTATGCGGATGCGCGGCGCCGGATCGTCGATCCGATGCTCGTCGGCTGTGCGACTGCGGCGTCGCTGTTCCCGTTCGTCGGCACGATCGTCTACATGATCCTGCGCCCACCCGAGTACCTCGAGGACGTGCGCGAGCGCGAGCTGGAGACACAGGCCGCCGAGGCGCGTCTGAATCAGATCGACCAATCTTTGTGCCCCTACTGCGACTATCGCGTGGAGCGCGACTTCATCCGCTGTCCGAGCTGTCTGCGCAAGCTCAAGGAGCCGTGCGTGAGCTGTTCGCGCCCGCTCGATCAAGCGTGGACGATCTGTCCTTACTGCGAGGCCGATGTACCCGGGATCTCGCCGCCGCGCTCGCGACGCCGTCGCACCGCTGCGGCGCGCGAGAAAGAGGTCGTCACGAGTGCCTCCGAGGACGGAGAGCCTCCGGCCGAGCCGGTAGCCGCCGAGGAGACGCCCGCGGTGGTCACCGATCCGGCGAGCCTGCCGGCCGATCGCCGATCCTCGGGCGCCGCTCGTGCCGCGCGCTCTGGCAGGCGCCCGCGCCCTACTTCCTGACCGGCTGCATCTCTAACCAAAGGAACCTATGGACCGAACGCTGATCCTTGTCAAGCCCGACGCCTTCGCCCGCGGACTCAGCGGCGAGATCATCGCCCGCTTCGAGCGCAAGGGCCTGAGGATCGTCGCGCTACGCCACCTGACCGTCGAGCGAGACCTCGCCGAGCGCCATTACGCCGAGCACGCCGAGCGGCCGTTCTTCGGTGAGCTGGTCGAGTTCATCACCTCCGGTCCGATCCTCGCGATTGTGCTCGAGGGCACTGACGCGGTGAAAGCGGCGCGGCAGCTGATCGGCGCGACGAACCCGCTCGAGGCCGCGACCGGAAGCATCCGCGGAGACTTCGCGATCGAGATGGCCGCCAACATGGTCCACGGCTCGGATTCGCCTGAGTCCGCAGCACGTGAGGCAGCCCTGTTCTTCCCGGGGCAGTAGGGGGAGCGCCGTCGCTGCACGGCTCCCACTTGTCCTGGCATCGGGTTCGCCGCAGCGCCGCGCGTTGCTCGAGCGCCTCGGCGTCCCGTTTACGATCAGGGTCTCGCACGCAAGCGAGCTCGAGCAGGGTGAAGACCCGTCGGCGGTCGCTGTCGAGAACGCGCTGCGCAAGGCGCGCGCGGCCCATCGCCGCGGCACGGCCGAGGCGGTGCTCGGCTGCGACACGATCGTCGTGCTCGACGGCCTGATCTACGGCAAGCCGGCGGATGCGACGGCAGCCCGCTCGACGCTCACAGCGCTCGGCGGGCGAACCCACCAAGTGCTCAGCGGCCTCGCGTTGCTGCTCGCGGAGGAGGGCTCCGAGGTGATCGAGCGCACCGCTGTGGCCAGCACTCGGGTCACGTTTCGCGCGATCGATCCACAGTTGCTCGACTGGTACCTCGCCACCGATGAGTGGCGCGGGCGCTCGGGCGGCTACGCGATCCAGGGCGCCGGCGCGGCGCTCGCGCTGACGGTCGAGGGCGAGGAGGAGAACGTCGTCGGGCTGCCGTTGGCGGCGCTGCGCGAGCTGTATCCCGAGCTGCTCGACTGGTGAGCAGCGTGTCGTGAGCCGTCGGCTGCGTGACTCTTCGGCGCGGGTGGCGCCGGAACGTAGGGCGCGACGATTCGCCTGCAAATCCGATGGCAGGCCTGTCAGACGTGCACAAACGTTCGCTAGACTGGCCTCTGGGTACGCCCCGATGAGCGCCGGAAGCTGAAGCGCCGCGAAGACGCGGCGCCAGACCCGATCCGAGCGTGCCCTCTCTCTCTAATATGGGCATCTTCAGCTATCTGACAGGGTTCGGCGGCCGTGACATGGCGGTCGACCTGGGAACCGCCAACACGCTCGTCTACGTGCGCGGGCGGGGGATCGTGCTGTCCGAGCCGAGCGTTGTGGCGATCGACTCGCGCAGCGGCGAAGTGCACGCGGTCGGGATCGAGGCCAAGCGCATGCTCGGGCGCACGCCCGGGACGATCCAGGCGATCCGTCCGCTGAAGGATGGCGTGATCGCGGACTTCGACGTGACCGAGCAGATGCTCAGGCACTTCATCCAGAAGGTCCACCAGAATCGCTGGGCGCACCCCCGCGTGGTCGTGTGCGTTCCGTCGGGAGTCACAGGTGTGGAGAAGCGCGCGGTCGAGGAGGCATGCCTGTCGGCTGGTGCGCGGACCGCCTACCTGATCGAGGAGCCGATGGCGGCCGCGATCGGCGCGGGCCTCCCTGTGGGCGAGCCGACCGGATCGATGGTCGTCGACATCGGCGGCGGCACGTCCGAGGTGGCGGTGATCTCGCTCGGCGGGATCGTGGTCTCGCAGTCGATCCGCGTGGGCGGCGATGAGATGGACGAGTCGATCATCAACTACGCCAAGAAGGAGTACAAGCTGCTGATCGGTCAGCAGACCGCCGAGGAGCTGAAGCTCGAGATCGGCTCAGCCTGCCCGATGGCTGAGGAGCTGCAGGCCGAGATCCGCGGCCGCGATATGGTCGCCGGCCTGCCGAAGACGGTCGTGCTGACCAGCGAGGAGATCCGCACCGCGCTCGCGGAACCGCTCAACCAGATCATCGACGCCGTCAAGGAGACGCTCGACCGCACCCCGCCGGAGCTGGCCTCGGACATCATGGACCGCGGGATCATGCTGGCGGGCGGAGGCGCGCTACTGCAAGGCTTGGACGAGCGGCTGCGCGAGGAGACCCAGATGCCCGCGCACCTCGCCGAGTCGCCGCTGACGTGCGTCGCCGTCGGCTCCGGGCGCTCGCTGGAGGAGTTCGAGGCGATCCACCGCTCGAACCGCACATCGCGCAACCGGCGCCGTCGATGAGCGCTGATTGAGTCCCGGCTACCCTCCTCGAGCGGCCCGGCTCGGGCCAGTGGGTTCACCCCGCCCCTCGCGTGGGTAGTCTGTCCGCTTGAACGCTTCGGAAGGTAGTCATCGGTGTACGACAAGACGGTTCGGCGTCGACGAGCGGTACTCGTGCTGCTCGTTGTGCTCTCCCTGCTGCTTCTGACCGCTTACTTCGGCGAGGCCTCCGGCGGTCGCCTGCACGGCGTGCAGCGCGACTTCCTGACGGTCGTCTCGCCGATCCAGAATGGCGCCAACAAGGCGCTGAAGCCGGTTCGGGACCTGTTCGGCTGGTTCGGCGACACGCTGCATGCCAAAAGCCAGCTTGCCGAGTCGCTCAAGCAGACCGACAAACTGCGCCGTGAACTGGTCGCCAACCAGGCCGAAAAACGCTCATACAGACAGCTGCTCGCCCTTTACCATCTCGACCAGCTGGGCGTGGGCAGCTACAGCCCGGTCGCCGCCACGGTTGTCGGAAAAACGCCCAACATTTGGTACTCGACGGTCAACATCGACAAGGGAACGTCCGCCGGCGTGCGCGTCAACGACCCGGTCGTCAACGGCGAAGGCCTCGTCGGCAAGGTCGCGGCGGTCGTCTCCGATGGCGCCCAGGTCGATCTGATCACCGACAGCTCGATGGGCGTCTCGGCGCGGATCGGCACGAGCAACGCGACCGGCATCGTCCAGCCGAAGGTCGGCGACCCGAATGACCTGCTGCTGCAGTACCTGCCCGCGAACTCGCAGGCCAACGCCGGCGAAAACGTCGTCACCTCGGGCACCGTGGCAAGCCCCGACGACTCGCTGTATCCGCCGGGGATCATGATCGGGCAGGTAACGTCGGTGAACGAAGAAAGCGCGTACAAGTCGGTCAACGTGCGCCCGGTCGCCAACCTGCACAACCTCGACATCGTCCAGGTGCTGCGGGCCGGCGCGGGCTCGCGTGCGTCTAACCTCAGCCGGCTCGCGTCCACGCTGCCCTCGGGCCAGCCGGGCACCACCTCCGGCGAACAGCTCGCATCGACGGGGGGAGAAGGGTGAGAAGCTCGCCGTCCGGATCGCTGCTGCTGCGCCTCGCGGGACTGTCGGTGATCGTCGTGTTCTTCCAGATTGGGGTCGTCTCCGAGGTACCAGTGTTCGGCGTCAACGCTGATCTCTCGCCGCTGCTGGTCGCGTTCGTCGGACTGCTGTGCGGCTCGACAGTCGGAGCGGCCAGCGGCTTCGCCGTCGGCCTGCTCGTTGACCTGGCGCTGCTGCAGACGCTCGGGCTGACCTCGTTGATCTTCACGCTGATCGGTTATGGCTGCGGGCGGCTGCGCGAGCTACGCGACCCGCAGGCCGCGCTGACGCCGCTGCTGGTCGGTGCCGCCGCCTCCGCCGTCTCGCTGGTCGGCTACTCGCTGATGGAGTTCATGCTCGGCGTCGACGCCCCGATCAGCTTCGAACTGCTGCGCCAGATCGTGCTCGGGGTGGTCGTCAACACGATCGTCGCGCTACCGATGTGGGCGATCGTTCGCCGCACGCTCGAGGGCGCACTACCGGAGGACCCGCGCCGGCGCCGCACTCGGCGTGCATACACGACCGGCGGTTTGAGCCCGCTCTCGCGCCCATGAGCGCGATCGAACGCGGGCGCGGGGGGATCCGCGTATCCCGGTCTCGCCGCAGCTGGCGGTGCGTGTGGCGATCATCGGCGGCGTGGCGATGGTGATCTTCGGCGTGATCTTCTTCCGCCTGTGGTACCTGCAGGTGCTCTCGCGCGAACAGTACGTCGCCCAGGCGAACGCCAACCGTGTGCGCGACCTCCCGATCCCGGCCCCGCGTGGGCAGATCCTCGACCGTGAAGGCCAGCCGATCGTTTCCAGCCGGACGACCAACGCGGTCCAGATCGTGCCGTCGGCGCTCCCGCCCGCGGGCGCGCCGCGGCTGGCGCTGTATCGTCGTCTGGGAGCTTTGCTGCAGATCAGCCCGGCGCGCATCGAGGCGCTTGTCGTACGCGGGCGCTCCGCCGTGCCATACGCACCGGTGACGATCAAGACCGATGCCGGGCCAGGCGTCCTGACCGTACTCGGAGAGCGGCAGAGCGAATATCCCGGCGTTGAGCAGGAGCCAGTGTCGATCCGCGCATACCCATACGGCGACATGGCCGCCCAGGCGCTCGGCTACGTCGGGCAGGTCTCCGAACCGGAGCTCAAGCTGCACGCGTTCCGTGGGGTGAGCGCCGGGACGATCGTCGGCCAGGAAGGCCTTGAGTACTACTACGACCGCTACCTGCGCGGGCGCACGGGCGTTCAACGCGTGGGGGTAAACGCGTCCGGCTATCCGGTCCCCAGCAAGCTCGCGCCGACGCCGCCCAAGGCGGGGCTCAGCCTGAAGGTAACACTCGATGCGGGGCTACAGAAAGAGAGCGAAAAAGCGCTTCTGCAGGGCATCGAACAGGCGCGCGCCGGTGGCAAACCGGCGGTCGCGGGGGCATTCGTGGCGCTCGATCCGCGCAACGGGCAGGTACTAGCGATCGGCTCCTCGCCCACGTTCGACCCGAACAAGTTCGCCAAACCGCTGACCCAGCGCGAATACTCTGCGCTCGAGGGCAGCGGCTCGGCCAGCGGCCCGCTGACCGACCGGGCGGTCAACGGCGCCTACCCGACCGGCTCGACGTTCAAGCCAATCACTGCGATGGCGGCGCTCGAAGCGGGCGTGATCACGCCATCGGAGGGACTCGGTGCGGGGCAGTGCATCTACGTCTCCACGGAGCCGTTCTGCAATGCCGGCCACGCCGAATACGGCGCCGTCGGCTTGGTCGACGCGCTGAAGGTCTCCTCGGACACCTACTTCTTCGAAGTCGGCGAGCTGTCCAACCCACATGGCAGCGTCATCCAGCAAGAGGCGAGCAAGCTGGGGATCGGCCGCCAGACCGGGATCGACCTGCCGAGCGAGCTCCACGGGGTCGTCCCGGACGCCAAGTGGCGCGCCAAGCAGAACGCCGAAGAATTGCATTGCCGGCATCGCACGCATCGCTCCTCGTGCGGGATCGTCAGCGAAATCCGGCCGTGGAGCGTCGGTGACGACATGCATCTCGCCGTCGGCCAGGGCGATCTGCTGACCGACCCGCTGCAGATGGCGGTCGCCTACTCGACACTGGCGAACGCGTACATGAACGGTGGCGAAGGCACGGTCGTAACCCCGCACATCGGCATGGAGATCGACGAATCCAACGGCGGGCTGGTGCAGAGCCTGAGCTTCCCGGCGGCGCACCACGTACAGCTCGACGACGCCGACCTGAACCTCGTAATGGAAGGCATCCACGACGCCGCCAGCCAGCCCGGCGGAACCTCGGCGGATGTGTGGACCGGGTGGAACCAGGCCGCCCATCCTGTCTACGGGAAGACGGGCACCGCTCAGCACGAAGGGCTCGAAGACCAGTCCTGGTACATGTGCTATGTCGGTGACCCCAAGCACCCGATCGTGATCGCCGTGACGATCGAGCAGGGCGGCTTCGGCGCCGAAACGGCCGCTCCTGTCGCCCGCCTGATGGCCTCGCAATGGTTCGGCGCGCCCGAGAAGTTCGTCGCCGGGAGCTCCAAGACGCTGTGAGCCGGCTGAGCCCGATCGCAGCCTCCGAGCAGGCGCCGGCGACCCAGCCACGGACGCTCAGCCTGCCGCTCGACCCGCTGCTCCTGCTCGCCGTGATCGGCCTCGGGATCGCGTCCGTGATCACGCTGGGGGCGGCCACGCGGAACTTCATCCCCGGCGATCCGAACTACTACGCGCACCGTCAGACGATCTACCTGGTGATCGGCTTCCTGTTGATGGTCGGGCTCTCGCGCTTGGACTACGCCCGCCTGCGGCGTTACAAAAACGCGATCTACGGGATTCTGCTGTTCACGATCCTGGCGGTGCTCGGGCTTGGGCACTCCGCCAAGGGTGCCCAGCGCGCGATCGAATTCCCGCTGTTCTCTTTCCAGGCCTCCGAGCTCGGCAAGGTGCTGCTGATCCTCGCGCTGTCGGCACTGATCGTCGACCGCTCGCGACGGCTACGCGAGCGCGACACGACGATCCGCGTGATCCTCGCCGCGCTGATACCGGCGATGTTCGTGATCGCCCAGCCGGATCTCGGCTCGGGCATGGTCTACATGGTGATCGCCGCGATGCTGCTGTTCGTCGCCGGGACGCCCTGGAAGCACCTCGCGGCGCTCGCGGCGCTCGTCTGCGTCGCGGTCGCCTTCATGCTGGTTGCGGGGCCCGCCGCCGGTGTCAACCTGCTCAAGCCCTACCAGGTGGCCAGGCTGACTGCGTTCCTGCATCCCTCCTCGAACCCGCAGAAGGAAGGCTACCAACAGCAAGAGTCGAAGATCGCGATCGGCGCGGGTGGGAAGACCGGCCGCGGCGTGGAAGAAGGCCAGGTCGCCAACGGCTTCGTGCCGGAGAGCAACACGGACTTCGTGTTCGCCGCCGTCGGCGAACAGTACGGCTTCGTCGGCGCCGGGCTTGTGCTCCTGCTGTACGCGTTGTTGATATCGCGCGCGCTGCGCGTGCTCGTGATGGCAAAGGACCTGTTCGGGTCGCTGATCGCTGCCGGCGTAGCGGCTATGCTGATGTTTCAGGTCTTCGTCAACGTAGGAATGACAATCGGCATCATGCCCATCACCGGCGTCACGCTTCCGCTCATGAGCTACGGCGGCTCGTCGGTCATCACGACACTGTTGGCGGTCGGCCTGCTCCAATCGATCTACGTCCAGGCGCGCGCCTCGGCCGCACTGAAGGGCCGCGTACTGCGTTACTAGATCAGCGATGTCTGCCGAGCACCCATCACTCGACCATCAGCCCTCCGGGGCTGCCCGCCCCGAATCGCGATGCGCGTCCCAGCGGACGCGGCGCGTGTCCGCGGGTTGCTCGAGGCGGCGCCTGACGTCCTGGCGCCCTCGCGACCGCTCGGCCCCTTTCCATACCGAAAGACTGGATCAAATTGAAAAAGCAAGTGCTTGTCAGCGTCGATCGCGCGGAGACGCGCGTGGCGCTTCTGGAGGCGAGCGGAACGCCCGCCGCCTCACGTTCATCCTCCGCCGCTCGCAAAGCGGCCGCCGATCGCAGGTCAGGTGGCAAACGCAGTGGGGGTCCTGACGCCGGATATCGTGTCGCCGAGCTCTACATAGAGCGTCGTGGCGGACGCTCGATCGTCGGCAACATCTACAAGGGCAAGGTCGACAATGTCCTCCCCGGGCTCGAGGCGGCGTTCGTCGACATCGGCCTCGAGAAGAACGGCTTCCTGCATGTCGATGAGATAGTCCTGCCGGGCGTTGAGACACCCAAGCGCGGGCGTGGGGGAGGGGGAGGGGCGCGCAAGATCGCGGACCTGCTCAAGCCGGGCCAGGAGATCGTCGTCCAGGTCGTCAAGGATCCGCTGAAGACCAAGGGCGCGCGCCTGTCGATGGAGCTCACGATCGCCGGGCGCTACATGGTCTACGCGCCCACCGGCGAGGGCGTCGGTGTCTCCCGGCGCCTCGAGGACCGCGAGCGCGAACGCCTGCGCCGCCAGAGCTCGGGCCTCGAGCTCGGCGAGGGTGGGGTGATCGTGCGCACGGCCGCCCACGGCGCCAAGCGCGAGGACTTCGAGCGCGAGCTGAAGTACCTGCACAAGCTCCACGAGGTGCTCGTCAAACGCGTGCAGGACACGGCCGCCCCGGACCTTGTGTTCCAGGAGGCCGACCTGTCGGTGCGGGTCGTGCGCGACATCTTCTCCGCCCACTTCGAGCGCGCGATCGTCGACGACGAGCAGCAGTTCCACCGGCTGGTGTCGTTCTTCACGCGGACCGCACCGGAGCTCGTCGAGCGCGTCGAGCTATGGCAGGAGAAGGAGCCACTGTTCGAGGCCTACGGCGTCGACAAGGCGATCGACGGGGTGCTCTCGCGCCGTGTCGACCTGCCCAGCGGCGGCTACCTGATCGTCGACTACGGCGAGGCACTGACGGTGATCGACGTCAACTCCGGCAGCTTCATCGGTCGCGGCAAGGGCGCCGGGCTTGAGGACACGATCACCAAGACCAACCTCGAGGCCGCCGAGGAGGTCGTCAACCAGTTGCGTTTGCGTGACATCGGCGGGATCATCGTGATCGACTTCATCGACATGGCACGCGCGCGCAACCGTGACGCGGTCATGAAGACGCTGCGCAAGACGCTCGACGAGGACCGCACGAAGACGTTCACCGCCGAGATCTCAAAGCTCGGCCTGGTGGAGATGACCCGTCAGAACGTCACCGAGGGCGTGCGCGAGATCATGAGCCGTCCGTGCCCGACTTGCGAGGGCGAGGGCGTGATCCGCTCGGAGGAAACGATCGCGATCGAGTTCGAGCGCAGGCTGCGCGACGTGGCCGTCGAGCATCCTGACGCCGAGGCGTTCCTCGTGCAGATCAACCCGCGCGTCAGCACGCAGTTCACCGGGCACAGCTCGCGGGTACTGCACGCGCTGGAGGCGCAGACCGGCAAGTCGTTCCTGTTCGAGGGCTCCGAAGGGCTGGCGCTTGACCACTTCGCGATCACGTTCGTCGGCACGCGCGCGGAGGTCGAGGAGCGCGCGCTGCCGTTCCGCCAGGGCGACGAGGTACTGGTGGAGATCGTCGAGCCGCACATGTACGACGTCGACGACGCGGTCGCGAAAATCGACGGGTACATCATCTCGATCGCCGGAGCGTCGCCGTTCGTCGGCGAGAAGCGGATGGTGCGGATCGACAAGGTCGGGCGCACGGCTGCTAGCGCCCTGCTGCTCGATGAGACCGGAGAGGTCGTCGTCGCGCCGGTGCGGGCGCCGGCCAGCGCCCGCAGCAACGGTCGTGGCCGGCGCCGCTCATCGGCGAGCTCCGGCGCTGCGGACGGCCTCGCCGAGGCAAGCGAGCCGCGCCCACGCCGCCGCCGCGCGGCCGCGGACAGCGAGGACGCCGAGGCGCGTCGCGAAGCCGGTCTCAGCGAGTCGCCGACGAGCGTCGACTCCGAGCCCGAGCAGGAGCCGGCCGCGCAGGCGCCGGACGACGTGGATGCTTCTCAGGACAACGCCACAGAGGATGGCCTACAATCCAAGCCTCGGCGTCGTGGCCGCAGGGGCGGACGGCGCCGTTCGGCTGCCAAGGCCAAGGCCACGCCCGAGTAGCCAGTCGGCCGCTCACCAGTGCGGTTTGGCTGCGGCGCCCTCACAAGCCAGAGAAATCGAGACGGACACAGATATGTACGCGATCGTGAAGACCGGCGGCAAGCAGTACCGCGTCGAGCGGGGTCAGAGGCTGCTCGTCGAGCGCCTGCCCCAAGCCGAGGGTGCCGACGTGGCGCTCGAGCCAATGCTCTACCGCTCCGATGAGGCTGTCTTCGACGCCGCCGGGCTGAAAGACGTGAAGGTCACCGCGAAGGTGCTCGCGCACGTCCGCGGGGAGAAGCTGCGCGTGTTCAAGTTCAAGCCCAAGCGCGGCTACAAGCGGCGCAACGGGCACCGGCAGGAGCTAACGCAGATCGAGGTGACAGAGATCACCGCGGGCAAAGCCAAAGCCCCCGCGAAAGCGAAAGCAGCCGCCAAAGACAGCGCAGAGCCAGCCGCGGCGACCAAAGCCGCGGCGACCAAGGCGGAGAAACAGGAGGCTTCAGATGGCTCATAAGAAGGGGCTCGGCTCGAGCCGCAACGGCCGCGACTCCAACGCCCAGCGGCTTGGCGTGAAGACGTTCGCTGGCCAGAGCGTCACCGGCGGCGAGATCATCGTGCGCCAGCGTGGCACCCGCTTCAAGCCCGGAGACGGCGTCGGCATCGGCAAGGACGACACGCTTTACGCGCGCGCCGCCGGAACCGTGCAGTTCACCGCCGGGCGGCGCGGGCGCGTCGTCAGCGTGCTGCCCAACAACCAGGGCTAGAAATGACCGCAGGCAGCGCCTGAGCGCTCATCCCTGCTGTGCGATCGGACGGATTAGGATCTCGTTGACGTCCACGTGCGGCGGCTGGGAGATCGCGTAGAGCACAGCGCGCGCGATGTCCTCGTCAAGCAGCGCGTCGGTCGGAGGCTGATCGAAGAATGGTGTGTCGGTCATGCCCGGCTCGATCAGCGTCACGCGGATTCCCGTTCCCTGCAGATCCTGGCGCGCCGCCTCGCCCATCGCGGTGACCGCGTGCTTGGTGCACGAGTACATCGACCCGGGTAGTGCACGCCGCCCGGCCACGCTCGAGGTCAGCAGCAGGTGCCCGCGTGACTGCTTCAGCGTAGGGATGCTCGCCCGGATCGTCAGCGCCGCGCCGTACACGTTCGTCAGCACCATCTCGCGCCAATGCTCGGTCGTGTCCGACAGGAACCCGCGTGGCCCGCCGAAACCCTCGTTGGCGAACGCGGCATCGATCTGGCCGAAAGCCGCCAGACCCTCGGCCACCATACGCTGCTGGTCCTCCCACTCGGTCACGTCGCACGGGACCGCCAGCGCGTGCTCGGCGCCTCCGAGCTCCTCGGCCAGCTCACGCAGGCGCTCCGCAGACCTCGCGGCCAGCACCACGCGCCAGCCGTCGCGGCTGGCCAAGCGGGCGGTCGCGGCCCCGATTCCCGACGACGCGCCCGTGATCAACAGGACACGCTGCGTGCTCTGATCAGTCTCGCTCATGGCTGGTGTGCTCCCTTGGTTTCGGTGTGTGCTGTCACGATGGTCCACATGCTTCACGATCGCGCGAGGATTCACATACAGGCCGGCGGTGGGGGGGACGGCGCCATGAGCTTCCGCCGCGAGGCGCATGTGCCGCGCGGCGGTCCCGACGGCGGCGACGGAGGGCGTGGGGGAGATGTGATCGTCGTGTGCGACGAGTCGCTGCGCGACCTGCAGGGATTCAGGCGCCGCTCTCACTACAGCGCCGGGCGTGGCGGACACGGCGGCGGCTCCCAGCGCCACGGCGCAGACGGCGAGACGCTCACGATACGAGTGCCGCCCGGGACTCAGATTGTCGGCGATCGCGGGCACGAGGAAGAGGAAGACCTGCTCGGTCGCAGCTGGGAGCTGCTCGCCGACGGCCAGACCGCGACGCTCGCTCGGGGAGGCGGCGGCGGCAAGGGCAACAAGCGCTTCGCCACCCCCACCCGCCAGGCGCCGCGCTTTGCCGAGCGCGGCCTCGGCGGCGAGCAGGGCTGGATCGAGCTGGCGCTCAAGCTACTCGCCGACGTCGGCCTCGTCGGCCTTCCCAACGCCGGCAAGTCCTCGCTGCTCGCGCGCCTCACGCGTGCCGCGCCGAAGGTCGCCGACTACCCTTTCACGACGCTCTCTCCCGTGCTGGGGGTGCTCGAGGGCGAGGAACGTCAGCTTGTCGTGGCTGACATCCCCGGCCTGATCGAGGGCGCAAGCGAGGGAGCCGGCCTCGGACACGACTTCCTCGCGCACGTCGAGCGCACGCGGCTGCTCGTGCACGTGCTCGACGTCGCGCCTGAGATCTCGATGGGCGAGCAGGCGGACGCCCTCGCCAATCACGCGACGATCGAGAGCGAGCTCGCCGCGCACGACCAGCGGCTGGCGAAGCTCCCGCGGGTGCTGGCCCTGTCCAAGGCCGACCTCCTCGCACCGGAGCTGGTGCACGCGGCGGTCGCCGAGTGGCAGGACCGCCTCGGTGGCGAGGTCTCGGTGATCGCCACGTCGAGCGCCACCGGCCTGGGCGTCGCGGAGTTGGCTGGCGAGCTGCTGCGGCGCGTCGAGCCGGCAGTCGCCGGGACGGGCGAGGACACGCTAGCCGGTGACGGCCCGGGCGCGGACAGTCGCGCAGGGGGGCAGGAGTTGGCGGAGCACATGGTGTTCCGGCCGGCCGCCGGCGCCGGCTTTCAGGTCCAGCGGGTCGCGCCATCCGTGTTCGCCATCAGAGGCAGGGGAATCGAGCGCTTGTTCGAGCGCTTCGACCTCGACAACGAGGACGCGATGGCCTACCTCGAGGGCTGCCTGCGGCGGATCGGGGTGTTGCGGGCGCTCGAGGCCGAGGGGTTCAATCCAGGCGATGAGATCGAGGTCGCCGGCGCGACCTTCGAGCTCGACCCGCGCTGAGCGCACGACGCCCGACTCGGGGACACATACAGCCGAGTCGGGGAGACACGGTCGAGTCGCTGCGACGTTCGGCGCTGAAGTCGGCGCTCGGCCAAATAAGCTCCGTGAGATGAGACGACTGGTCGTCAAGCTCGGTTCCAGCGTGGTCGCCGACAGCGAGGGCACGCCGCGCCACGACGTGCTCGCCCGCGTGTGTGATCAGCTCGCGAGCGTCCATCGCGACGGCGATGAGGTGATCGTCGTGACCAGTGGGGCGATCGCCCGCGGGATGCGCGTCATGAGCCTGCCGCAGCGCCCGACGTCGATCGGCGCGCTGCAGGCAGCCAGCGCGGTCGGCCAGGGCAAGCTGTACCGGATCTACGACGAGCTACTGCGGGAACACGAGGTGACCAGCGCGCAGGTGCTGCTCACGTTCTTCGACATGAGCGCGCGGACGCACTACCTGAACGCCCGCCAGACGCTCAGCACGCTGCTCGAATGGCGGGTGCTGCCGGTGATCAACGAGAACGACACGACGGCCACTGACGAGATCTCCTTCGGCGACAACGACTTCCTCGCCGCCCAGGTAGCCGTCCTGATTGCCGCCGACGAATTGATCTTGCTGACCGACATCGACGGGCTGTTCACCGCCGACCCGCGGCTGTATCCCGACGCGCGGATCGTCTCCGAGGTGAAGGACTTCGCGGCGCTCGACGAGCTCGAAATCGGCCATACGACCTCGCCGCTGGGCTCAGGCGGGATGCGCTCGAAGGTGGTCGCCGCCGAGATGGCGACCGCTGCCGGGATTCCCACCGTGATCTGCAACGGGCTGCGCGCTGAGGCGCTCGCAGCGGCGCTCGCCGGCGAGCGTGAGGGCACGCGCTTCCCGGCGCGGGAGGCCCGCTACAGCAGCTTCAAGCTGTGGCTGAAGTACGCCAAGCCCTCGCGCGGGATGCTCGTGATCGACGCCGGCGCCGCGCGCGCGGTGCGCGAGGGGAGCGCCAGCCTGCTGCCCGTGGGCGTGATCGAGGTGGTCGGGGACTTCGACGCGGGCGACGCGGTCGAGATCGCCGAGCGCGCGGACGACAGCCGTGTGCAGCCGCGGACGCTTGCGAAGGGGATCTGCAACTACTCGGCCGAGGAGTTGCGGCGGGTCGTCGGGCTGAAGTCAGAGGCGGTCAGGGAGATCCTCCCGCGGGCGACCGACGAGGCCGTCCACCGCGACTATCTCGTGCTCGACTGAGCGCGCGAACGTCGTACCCTTTGGGCATCGCAACGGTTCTCGCATCGGTCGCCGACACCTGCCGCGCAGCCAAGCGCGCGGCGCGCACGCTCGCGCGCACCGACACCGCCGTCAAGGACGCCGCGCTGGAGGCGATCGCCAGCGCGCTGGGCACGCGAGTCCAAGAGATTTTGGCAGCCAACGAGCGCGACATGCAGCTCGCGCGCGAAGCCGATATCGGCGCCGCGCTGCTGGATCGGCTGCGCCTCGACCAGGGGCGCGTCGAGGAGATCGCCCGAGCCGTCCGCCAGATCGCCGCGCTGGCCGACCCGGTCGGCGAGGTGATCGACGGCCATCGCCTGCCCAACGGCCTCGACGTGCGCAAGGTGCGCGTCCCGCTCGGCGTCGTCGCCGTCGTCTACGAGGCTCGTCCGAACGTCACGATCGACGCCGCCGCGCTGTGCCTGAAGTCCGGCAATGCGATCGTCTTGCGCGGCTCCTCCTCGGCCGCTCACTCGAACGCCGCGCTCGCCCAGATCGCCTCCGAGGCCGCTGTCGAGGCCGGTCTGCCCGAGGGTTGCGTGAGCCTCGTCGCCGGCGGCGGACGCGAAGAGCTCGCAGAGCTCGCTACGCAGAGCGACACCGTCGATCTGATCATCCCGCGCGGCGGCGAGAGCCTGAAGGCGGCACTGCAGTCGGTCGCCACCGTACCGGTGATCTACGCTGCGTCCGGCAACTGCCACGTGTACGTCGACGCCTCCGCCGACCTCGAGCAGGCGCAGGCGATTGTGATCAACGCCAAGGCTCAGCGACCGGGCGTGTGCAATGCAGCCGAGACGCTGCTGATCCACGAGCGGATCGCCGCCGAGTTCGCGCCGCGCGTCGCGCGTGCGCTCGCTACCGCCCGAGTCACGATCCGGGCAGACGAACCCGGGCGCGACGCGATTGGCGACCGTCACGCAATCCCCGATCTCATCCTCGAAGACGCCACGGAGGAGGATTGGGCGAGCGAGTACCTGGCGCCCGTGATCGCGCTCGGCGTGGTCGAGTCTATGGATCACGCGATCGAGCACATCGATCGCTACGGCAGCGGACACTCCGAGGCGATCCTCACGCGTGACACCGGTGCCGCTCGCGCGTTTCAGCTGGGAGTGGATGCGGCATGCGTGTACGTGAACGCCTCGACCCGCTTCACCGACGGGGGGGAGTTCGGGATGGGCGCCGAGATTGGCAACTCCACCCAGAAGCTGCACGCGCGCGGACCGATCGGCCTGCGCGAGCTGTGCACGTTCAAGTACCTGATCGAGGGCGACGGGCACGTCCGCGCTTGAGCAGCCGGCGACGGGCGTCGGCACAAGCTCGCTCGGAATCCTCGGCGGGACGTTCAACCCGCCGCATCTGGCGCACCTAGCGCTCGCGCGCGCAGCACGCGAGGAGCTCGGCCTGGACCGCGTTCTGCTCGTCCCCGCCCGCCTGCCCCCGCACAAGCCGGGCGACCAGGACCCCGGCTCGGCGCACCGCCTGCAGATGTGCCGGCTGGTCCTCGACGGCGTCGCCGGACTGTCAGCGTGTGCCCTGGAGATCGAGCGCGAAGGGCCGTCCTATACGGTGGATACCTTGAGCGCACTACATGCCAGCCACCCGGACGCTGAGCTGACGCTGATCTTGGGCGCGGACATCGCGAGCACGCTGCCCAGCTGGCGCGAGCCGGCGAAGCTGTTCGAGCTGGCCGACCTGGCGATCGCCGCGCGTGCCGGGACGCCGCCACAGAGCGTGCTTGACGCGCTCGCCACGGTCCAGCCCGGGGACGACGCGGGACGCGAGCCGGCCACAGACGTGCGCTTCCTGAGCATGGCGCCCGTCGCGATCTCCTCCTCGGCCGTGCGCGCCCGCGTGGCCACCGGCCAGCCGATCGAACAGCTCGTCGGGCCCCAGGTCGCCGCCTACATCGCCGAACATCGGCTATATCGCGAGCCGGTCAAGGCCCCAGGCTGATGCAACCGGAGCAGCTGATCGCCGAGATTGCCCGCTACGCGGCCGACAAGAAGGCCAAAGACGTGGTCGAGCTCGACCTGCGCGGCGTGCTCGGCTACACCGACTATTTCCTCGTCTGCTCCGGCAACACCGGGCGCCAGGCGAAGGCGATCCACGACGGTGTGCTCGAGGGGCTCAAGCACGAGCACGAGATGATCCCCCGCAGGGTCGAGGGCTCGGCGCAGGCGGGATGGATCCTGATGGACTACCTCGACGTCGTCGTGCACATCTTCACGCCGGAGACACGCGAGTTCTACCGGCTGGAGCAACTATGGGGCGAGGCGCCCGCACGCGTCGCCAGCGAGGGTTGAGCGGGCGCCCGCGAGCGGGCGCATGACCCCGAGCGCTGCCCGCTCGAGCCGTGCACCACGCGTCAGCACCGTGATGCGCGAAGGCGAGCGGGTCACGCCGCTCGAGCTGTTCTTCGACCTCGTGTTCGTGCTCGCGCTGACGCAGTGCACGACGCTGATGGAGCGCACGCCGACCTGGGAAGGCCTGCTGAAGGGCCTGCTCGTGCTCGGGATGCTGTGGTGGTCATGGGTCGGCTACGCGTGGCTGACCAGCGTCGTCGACCCCGAGGAGGGGGCCGTGCGCCTGGCGATGTTCGCCGCGATGGCAGCCTTCCTCATCGCCGCGCTGTGCGTGCCCGGCGCGTACGGCTCGGAGGCACTGCTGTTCGCGTTCGCCTACGCCGCCGTGCGCACCGCGCACATCGTGCTGTTCATGCTTGCCAGCCGCGAGGACCCCGAGCTGCGCCGCTCGGTCATCGGCCTGGCCGTCAGCACGGCGATCGGCGCCGGGCTGCTGTTCGTCGCCGCGTTCACATCCGCTGGCCTGCAGATCGGCCTGTGGGGTCTCGCGCTCGTGCTCGACGCCGGCGGGCCGTTCCTGTTCGGCGCCGACGGCTGGAAGCTCGTGCCCGGCCACTTCGCCGAGCGCCACGGCGCGATCGTGATCATCGCTTTGGGCGAGTCGATCGTCGCGATCGGCGTCGGCGCCAAGGTCGTGCTCGACGCCGGCGTCGTAGCCGTCGCCGTGCTCGGCGTGATCGTCGCCGCGGCGATGTGGTGGGCGTACTTCGACGTCACCGCGATCGTCGCCGGCAGGAGGCTCGCCGAAGCGCCCGCCGGACGCGAGCGCAACGAGATCGCCCGCGACTCCTACTCCTACCTGCACTTCCCGATGGTCGCCGGGATCGCACTGCTCGCGGTCGGCATCAAGCGCACGCTGATCAACGTCCAGGATCCGCTCGAGCTGGTGCCGGCGGCCGCTTTGCTCGGCGGCGCGGCGATCTACCTGCTCGCGCACGTGGCCTTTCGGCTGCGCAACACGCACACGCTGAGCCGCCGTCGCCTCGTGTGCGCGGTGTTGCTGCTCGCGCTGCTGCCCGCCGGCGCGACGCTCCCCGCGCTCGCGACGCTCGGCATCCTCGCCGCAGTGCTCGCCGGACTGATCGCCTACGAGGCGCTGCGCTACGCCGAGTCACGCGATCGCATTCGCCACGAGCTCGCGCGCGAGGGCATTTCCTCCTAACGGCTGTTGCGCGCGGGTGGTCATGGGGCGCGACTCGACCGGGTCGCCTGCGCCGAGGACGGTTGACTCAGTACTCCGGCAGCGGACGCGACGCGGGTACGCGCCGCACAAGCACGAGCACGAACGCCTGTGTGGCCAGCGCCAACACGCTGGCCAGCGCGAACGCGCTCGCCGTGTCTATCCGCGGCAGCGACACGGCGAGCGTGAAGAAGAACAGGGCAAACGCTCCGAATCCACTGACCAGCCCGCGCAGCAGCCGCAGCAGCTCGTCCGTGCCGCGTTGCGCGTGCGTGAACGTCGCCAGCACCGTCGCGATGATCGGGAACGGCGCCAGCAGTCCGCTCAACTGTGGGCCCAGCCAGCCCGCGACGGCGGTCAGCGTCAGCACGAGCGCCAGCGCGCACGCCGCACGCACAGGGAGATCCCAAGTGGGAGGGGGTGGATGTGTCCCGACATCCAGGCCGGCGCGCGGTAGCGCAGCGAGCCCGACGACGAGCGCCACCGCCGCCACGCCGAGCGCCACGCCGGCCGGCACCGACAGTGCGCTGAATGCGACCGTTGCGACGGCGAACGCAAGCCACCCTGCGAGCAGGCTCGCGCCCCAGAAGACATGCCCGGCGAGCCGCGCGTACACGATCACGAACGCGATCAACGACACCAGCCCGAGCAGCGTCCCGGCGGCCGCGCCCGCCGCGAACGTGCGGCCATGGGCGAGCGCGTACACGAGCACGATCGGGCCCGCCACCACCGGCAGCCCGGCGATCAGGCCGCCGACCTTCGGGCCGAAGCGGCGGGCGATCAACGAGGCACCGACGACGAAACCGGGGGCCAGCAGCACCTTCACGGCGAGGAGGCTCACCCAGAGATGATTGCGCACCTCGGCGGGCGGTTCATCTCAGGCCGACCCCGTTCGCAACGCGATGCGTTAGGACCACTGCTCGCCGCGCGGGGGAGGTCGGCGCTCTGTCGGTACCAAAAGACCCGCGACGAGCTCATCGATGCTCACGCTCAGCCCGTCCGCCAGGATCATCAGCGTCGTGAGGCGAGGCTCGACCGCTCCCTGCTCGATTTTCCCGATCTCCGTGCGGTGCAACGACGTCGCATAGGACAGCCGTTCCTGTGAGAAGTAAGGCCGCTTGGCCTTGCGCACGCGGCGAACGTTGTCGCCGAAGCCTTCGAGAAACCGGGCGAGCTCCTCCTTGTACGCCTCCATCGTGCTCATCGCTCCCACTCTTTCTGCCGGCAGAGAGGAATGCGACCGATGTCCATCTGCCACTTGGCCAACCGACCGATGGCTCTCTGGCGGACTTCTGAGTGGCAGTGTTTTGTCTGCGGCGCCCTGTGGCGCGTGCGAGTCCATACGAACATATGTTCGCATAAATCCGAGGCGTGTTGAGAGCGCCCGCAGCCGGCCTGACGTTCAGCGCGATTGCGGCAGCTTGGTCGCGCCTCGCCGTGCGCTGGGCGCGGAAGGCGGCGGCACGACCGGTCCAATATCTCCGTCCGGAGCGTCGTCCAGATCGACGATCACGGGCGCGTGATCGCTCGGTCCGGTGCCCTTGCGTGCCTGCCGGTCGACCCACGCCGCTTGTACTCTCGCCGCCACATCCGTGCTCGCCAGCGCCAGGTCGATCCGCATCCCGAGATCCTGATGGAACATCCCCGCGCGGTAGTCCCAATAGGTGAACACGCGCTCCTTCGGCCAGCGCTCGCGGATGACATCGCGCAGGCCGACCGCTTGAAGGTCTGCGAGCGCCTTGCGCTCTGGAGGCGTGACGTGCGTCTGGCCGACATAGGCGTCCGGATCAAACACGTCAACGTCCGCCGGAGCGATGTTCATGTCGCCGCACACGATCGTCGCCTCCGGAGCGGCGCCCACCATCTCCCGCAGCGCCGTCAACCACGCGAGCTTGTACTGATAGTGCTCGGAGTTCGGCTCGCGTCCGTTCGGCACGTACACGCAGGAGACCCGGATTCCGCCACAGCCGGCGGACACCGCGCGCGCCTCCGCATGCGGGAAGCCGGGCGCCCCCTGGATGCCGGCCACGACGTCATCGAGGCCCACCCGAGAGAGGATCGCCACCCCGTTCCACTGCACTTCGCCGTTCAGCGCCAGCGCGTAGCCGCGGTCGCTCAGTTGATCGCCGAGCAGTGTCACGAACGCCTCGTCGGCGAGCTTGGTCTCCTGCAGGCAGACGACATCCGGCTGGCGCTGATCCAGCCACTGCAGCAGCCGCGGCAGCCGCTGCTTGGCTGAGTTCACGTTCCAGGTCGCTACTCGCACGCAGCTACCGTAGCGGCGTTGGGCGCTGAGGCGGCGTTGGGCGCTGAGGCGAGCGAATCGGCCCTCGGGGTCCGATAATGATGGCCATGGCCTTCGCTCCGCCGGCCCGCCACCTGCTCCGCGCAAGGGACCTCGCCGACGCACGGTACTTCGAACCGCTCGCAGTGCAGGACATGGCGCGAGCCGCCGGCCTCTCCCGTGCTCATTTCAGCCGTCAGTTCCGCCGAGCGTTCGGGGAGTCGCCGCACGCCTACCTGCTCACCCGGCGCCTCGAGCGCGCCGCCGCGCTGCTACGGGGCACGGATCGGTCCGTCGCCGAGATCTGCTTCTGCGTTGGCCTGCAGAGCGTCGGGTCGTTCACCACGAGCTTCAGCCGCACGTATGGGCGCTCGCCAACCGCATTTCGCGGAGCGTTCCCGCCGGCCGCTCAACGGGCGATGGTCCCCTCGTGTGTCTGGCGTGTCTATGGGCGCCCTCAACACAGCACGTTTCGAGAAGACAGCAGCGCAGCGCGAACCTAGCATGGCGAGCGACCGTCCCATCGAACAGGAGAAGCCGATGATGAGAATCGCAAACGCACATCTATGGGTCAACGACCAGGACGAGGCGCTCGCCTTCTACACCCAGAAGCTAGGCATGGAGGTACGGCTCGACGCGACGCTGGCCGAGCTAGGCGACTTCCGCTGGCTCACCGTCAGCCCGGCCGGACAGCCCGACGTCGCGATTGTGCTGATGGCAATTCCCGGGCCGCCGGTCATGGACTCCGAGACTGCTGCACAGGTGCGCGGCCTGGTCGCCAAGGGCTTCGCCGGGACCGTGTTCCTCACGACCGACGACTGCCAGGCCTCGTACGAGGATCTGAAGTCTCGCGGCGTCGAGTTCGTCGAACCGCCTGAGGACCGTCCCTACGGGATTGACTGCGGGTTTCGCGATCCATCCGGGAACAGCATCCGGCTGACACAGGTGCGGGAGCTGGCCGCGGTTTGAGGTCGGGTGGGCGCTCGCTCTGGCCTTTGCTGGGCGGGCGCCCGGAAGGCCTGCTTTGACGCCGGGGCACCGGGAGCTCGATCTTCGTGACGTGCAGCGCGTCGAGGAAATGGATGCGTTCGGCGAGACTGTTGCCGCCGCGGACGAGCACCCAGGCCGGTCCGGCCCGGTGCGCGACGGTTGCCGGAGTGAAAACGTCCCACGCCATCCGCTCCTTACCGGGCACGTGGACCGCTTGTCGTACCGGTGGGATCTCGACCAGTCCTGGATGCCCCGGGACCGCGACCGCGTCCCACAGCATCGCGGGCGCACGGCCCGGCGATCGGGCGTTCAGCAGTACGGCGGCCTCGTAGCTTGCCCCGTGGAGGGAGAACCATGTGTTCAGGCAAGTGAGCCAGCCGGAAGTCGTGATGCTTGGATCGGCCGCGATCTTGGTCGTCACCTCGCCCCAGGCCGTCCGTACTCCCGCGAGCGATGAGCGCATCGCGCAGCGCCCCTGCGCTGGGGGTGCCCGGGTTCCTTGCCAGTAGCCGTTCGGGAGGGTCACCGTCGGCGAGCGGTGAACCGGGATCGGATGCCCATCGGCATCGAGCAGTGTCTCGGTCAATGCCGGGTCGTCTTGGCCGTGGTTGAAACCGCCCTGGAGGATCTGCGGGCTGAGCCCGGGCGCCAGCACGGAGCCGCGTGAGCCCGGCGGTCGATAGAAGAGGATCTGCTTCGTTCCGAGGGGCAGGCCGGCGGCCGGCTCAGCCTTGAAGGTGCCCAGATGCGCGACCCGCATCGCGGCGACGCCGGGGCCGGTGAAGATCGCGTCGATCTCGCCGGCCGGCCCGACCGGTTCCTGTGGGCGGGAATCATCGCCGCCGCCGTAGATCGGATCGGCGGCGGTTGGAAATGGACCGTTGCAGTCCCCGGTATCGATGACCCGTACACATACGCCTGCGCTGCCGGCCTGCAACGACGGCGCGACGCCCATCAGCGCTGGCTGGCCGGCAACGAACGCGCGCCCATGGATGAGCGTCAGCTTCAACCGGTCAGCCGGCGAAGGATGGCCGGGGGCTCTCGAGCTGCCGCCACCTCCGCCGATCAAAAGGGCCGATAGACCGATCATCGCGGCGGTCGCGCCGAGCGTGATGCCTGCCTTGTGCCGGCGGCGCTGGCGCCGTCGCGCGTCCTCGATCACCCCGTCTTCGATCTCCGTCGGGACCAACCGTGTCGGCTCTGGTGACGATGCAACGGTCACGGGCGTACGGCTGAGGCGATTGAGATGATTACCATGATGCTAGTATGAATAGCACAATGCTCGAGACGATCGACCGCTCCGATCCGACGCCCCTGCACGATCAAGCGGCCGCGCAGATCCGACGCGCGATCGCCGATGGGGAGGCAAAGCCCGGAGAGCGTCTGCCGCCGGCCCGTGATCTTGCCGCAGTGATGGCGGTCAACACGAACACCGTGCTGCGTGCGCTGCGCGCTCTGCGTGAGGAAGGTCTGCTGGAGTTCCGCCGTGGGCTCGGCGTGCGCGTCAGCGGCACGCCACAGCGCGGTGCGGTCATCACGCGCGCTCGCGAGCTGGTCGGCTTCGCGCGGCAGCAGGGCTACCCGCCCGAGGAGCTGATCTCGATCATCCAGGGCATTCAGTGAGTCGTGAGCCCGATGAGGCCCACTGGCACGACGCTGCACCCAGCCGCTTCATGACCCATCTCGCGATGCAACAGGCGGACGACCGAGGCAAAATCGTCACGTGGGGCCAGCACGTCACCGACGGCGAGTACATCACAACACCGGCGTCCTAGACGGCCGTGCGCGTCCCTCTGTAATGCTGCGTCGCATGGCGCGTGTGGACGACACCCTGGCGGCGGATGTCGAGACTCTGGACGACCCAGATGCGCTACGCGCGCTAGTCAATTCCTACTCCTGGCATCATCAGATCGATCTGGGCCGGGGCGTTACGACTCCTGGCCGTGACAAATCAGCTGACAAGCTGCGGGCACTACGGCTCCCGCCGCTGGCAGGCAAGTCAGTCCTCGACATCGGGGCGTGGGACGGCTACTTCTCCTTCGCCGCCGAGCGTTTGGGCGCCAGTCGTGTGGTGGCGCTGGACTCCGTGATCTGGCAAAACGTATCCAAGGTCCCCTTCGAGCTCGCTCGTACCGTGCTTCGTTCCAGCGTGGAGGATGTCGAGTTGGAGGTCCCGGAGATCAGTCCCGAGGCGGTCGGGCAGTTCGACGTCGTCTTGTTCTTGGGCGTCCTGTACCACATGCGTGACCCGATGGCAGCGCTTGAGGCGGTCGCTAGCGTCACTACCGAGCTGCTGGTGATCGAGACGCTCTCCGACATGAGTTTCACCTCTCGGCCTGCCGCCGCGTTTTATCCCGGGAGCTACTTTGAGGGCGATCACTCCAACTGGTGGGGGCCGAACGCGGCCGCAATGATAGGAATGCTCAAGGAATTCGACTTCCGCGAGGTCGAGATCATCAGTGCGACTGGCCCAATGAAGCGCTTGTACACGACCTCGAGAAACGTTGCCAACGTGGCGCACAGTCGCTTTTCCCGGGCGCGCCGCAGTCTGCCGCTGAGCTACGCGGCCACCGATCGTCTGATCGTTCACGCCCGCCGCTGAGCCGGCGGTATCGACTATCGATGGGCACCGGAGTCGCTCCGCGCGTAGGTTCGCCAGAACGTGTCTCGCGCGCTAGTTGACTGCGCTGGACTCGGCTCGCGGAGCATCGGACCCTGCTTGTGCCGACAATAGTTTGCTTGCCGATCAGAAAATGGAGCTAGTCGGGCTCGAACCGACGACCTTCGCGCTGCCAGCGCGACGCTCTCCCAGCTGAGCTATAGCCCCGAATCGGGTATCGCCAGTTTAGCCATGCAGGTCTGTGGCGTCCTCGCCATTGTGCCGATCCTCAAAGTCGAAGTCGTAGTCTCGCGCCCATTTGATGCCCCGGGCCTGGTTGTTTCCGGTTGGCTTCAGTCGCAGATGCACCCCGCGACGACCTGCGACCTCGCCGATAGGAAGGAGGAAGCAACGTCGCAACTCGGGGGAGTACGTCGCGACCGCGTCGATCTCGGCAGCGCTGTAGCTCGTGCTGACGTACCCGGCGGCGGTGTAGCGGTTCGTCTCAAGGCATACCAAGAGGACGCCCTTCACGCGCCGTGCCAACTTGCACTGAACCCGCAGCAGCTCAGGCTCGAGATCGATCACCAGGTCGTACCGCCGACCCTCGCGCAGGGGTAAGCACTGTCAGCCCGAGCTGGATCGCCGAAGCCGTGATCGCCGCCTCGGCAACGGCTCCCTTCTGGCTTGGTGTCAGATCGTCCACACCCCGTACGCTATGGCCCGTCGCGTGCCCTGTCTGCGACCTTTGTGCCCACTCCGTGACGTTACGCGACCATCGACCACGCACCAGCCGGGCGCGTCCCGAGGCACAGCGCCTCGGGCGAAAGCAACCCAACCCAACCCAACCCAACCCATCCCAACCCAGCATCACATCCGCGGGATGAACTCCGGAACGTCGAGGTCGTCGTTGCTGCCGCTACCGCTGCCATTGCCGTTCCCGCCGGCGCTTCGCCGCCCGCGGACTCGCGGGCCGTTGCCATACCCGCCATCCTCGCGCGCCGGCTCGCTGCGCCCCCGGTCGTCCTCGGTGGTCGCCTGATCGAGGCGGGCGATCATGCCGCCGTGCGTCAAACGTACATCGCGCAGTAGACGCTCGGCGTTGTTGCGCAGCGACGCCGACAGCTCACGGAGGTTGCGTGAGACGTCGGTCCCGTGATCGAGGACATCGTGTGCGACGACGTGCGCCTCGCTCGTGATCTCGCGTGCTTCGGCACGCGCGTGGGCCTTGATGTCGTGCGCCTGCTCTTCCGCTTCGGTGTGTAGGCGCGCGAGCTCCTCGCGACGCGCCGCCAGCAGGCTCTCGGTCTGCTGGGCCGTCTCCTCGGCGATCCTGGCCGCGTCAGCGCGTGTGGCTGTCAGGAGCCTGTTGGCCTCGTCTTCGGTGTTGGCACGCAGCTGTTCAGATTCGGCGCTCGCCGATGTGCGCACCCGCTCGGATTCCTGGTGGGCGGTTGCCCACACCTGCTCGGACTCCCTGCGCGCGTCGGCGAGCAGTCGTTCTGCCTGTTCGTGCGCCTGCTCGAGCGTGCGCGTCGCGTCGTCTCGAGTCCGCTCGGCCTCGCCGTGCAGCTCCGCCACAGCAGAGAGTGCGTCGTTGCGCGTCGTCTCGGCCTGCGCGCGGGCGCCCTCGAGCAGCTCCTGCGCCTCATCTTCGGCCGCCTGGACGCGGTTGTCGGCAGCACGCTCAGCCTCCGCGATTCGCTCACGGGCGCGTACCTCAGCCTGCTCACGGAGCTCGACCGATGCCCGTTCGGCGGCGCCGACGATGCTCGCGACGCGCCCCGCGGCCGCCCCGAGCGCGTCGGGATCGCCCTCCGTCGCGTACTCGGGCGTCAGCTCCTCGAATTCGTCCACGCGGCCATCGTAAACCGCAGCGCCCGCGAATGCCGGACCGGTGCCGCGGCGCACGCTGGGCATACGCCAGCCACAGCCTGCGCCATCCTGCCTGGTGGCAGAAATCGTGGGATATATGTCCTTGCAGACAGATCCGCTGTGGGGGATGATCGTCATGTGAGCGATACCCCCAAGCCACGCGACGTCGTGATCGTCGCCTACCCGGGTGTGCAGAGCCTCGACGTGACCGGCCCGCTCGAGGTGTTCTCCGGCGCCCAGCGGCTGCTCGAGACAACGTCTCAGCGCGGGCCCAGCTACCGCGTCAGCATCGTCAGTAGCGACGGCCAGCCGCTGCGCACGTCGAGCGGCCTGACGGTGGTTCCCGACGCCCGCTTGCGCGACGCGCTCGAGCCGATCGACACGCTGATCGTCGCCGGAGGCGCGGGCCACGAGCGGGCAGTCCAAGACAGCGCGCTGATCGACTGGATCGCCGCGGCCTCCGTCGCAGCCACGCGCACCGTCTCGGTCTGCACCGGCGCGTTCCTGCTCGCGCAAGCCGGGTTGCTCGACGGTCGTCGTGCGACCACCCACTGGGCTTCCGCCGCCGAGTTGCAGCGTCGCTTCCCCGCTGTCCGGGTTGAAGCCGAGCCGATCTTCGTGCGCGACGATCCGATCTGGACCTCCGCCGGCGTGACCGCCGGGATGGATCTCGCGCTGGCGCTCGTCGAGCAGGATCTCGATCGCGATGCCGCGCTGCTGATCGCCCGTCACCTGGTGCTGTTCCTGCGCCGCCCCGGCAATCAGTCACAGTTCAGCGCCACGCTCGTCGCACAGGAGCCCGAGCGTGAGCCGCTGCGCGAGATCCAGAGGACGGTGCTCGAGGACATCGCCGGCGACCACTCGGTCGAGGCGATGGCCGGGCGGGCACACATGAGCCCGCGCAACTTCGCACGCGCGTTCCGCGCCGAGACCGGGATCACCCCTGCCCGCTACGTCGAGCGCGTGCGTGTCGAGTACGCGCGTCGCCGGCTCGAGGACACCGCCGAGCCGATCACCCAGATCGCCACAGGCTGCGGGTTCGGTACCGCAGAGACGATGCGCCGGGTCTTCCTGCGCACGCTCGACGTCGGCCCGGGCGAGTACCGCCGGCGCTTCCACTCCCCAATCACAACGGAGGTACTGACATGAACATCGCGATCGTCCTGTACGACCGGTTCACCGCGCTCGACGCGATCGGACCGTACGAGGTGCTGAGCCGACTCCCTGCAGCGAGCGTCGCGTTCGTCGCTGCCGAGCCCGGGCCGGTGCGCACAGACAACGGCATGCTCACGCTCGTCGCCGAGCGCTCGCTCGAGCAGGAGCCGCGACCGGACATCGTGCTCGTGCCCGGCGGGCCTGGAGAGGTCGTCCAGCGCGCGGGAGGAAACGTGCTCGACTGGCTGCGCACAGTTGATCAAACGAGCACCTGGACGACGTCCGTGTGCACCGGCTCGCTGATCCTCGCCGCCGCCGGGCTGCTCGACGGCAAGCGCGCGACCAGCCACTGGATGGCGATCGACGAACTCGCTCGACTCGGGGCCGAGCCGGTCTCCGAGCGGGTCGTGTTCGACGGCAAGCTCGTCACCGCCGCCGGCGTCTCGGCGGGCATCGACATGGCGCTCACGCTCGCCGCGAGCATCGCCGGCGAGGAGGTCGCGCAGGCGATCCAGCTGGGGATCGAGTACGACCCGCAACCGCCGTTCGACGCCGGCTCGCCGAAGACGGCTCCAGCGGAGATCGTCGAGCTGCTGCGCGCCCACAGCCGCTTTCAGGAGCAAGAGCAGGGACAGCTGGCCGCGTCCAGTTGATCGCGGGCGCGGGCGGCCCGCGCGTTCCGTCCCAGGCCGCCCGCTAACCTGCGATTCGCGATGGCCGAGCACCGCTACGAACCGCAGGACATAGAGCCGCGCTGGCAGGCCGTGTGGGCGCGCGAGCGGACCTGGGAGGTCACGAACGAGGGCGATGCAGAGGAGCGAGCGGAGGCTCGCGCAGGCGGCGGTGCGCAGCCTGTCAACTCCTACGTGCTCGAGATGCTCCCGTACCCGAGCGGCGAGCCGCACATCGGCCACCTCAAGTGCTACTCGGTTGGTGACGCGATCGCTCACTTCCATCGCCGCCTCGGTGCTCGTGTCCTGCACCCGATGGGCTACGACTCGTTCGGTCTGCCGGCCGAGAATCACGCGATCAAGACCGGCGTTCACCCGCGCGTGTCGATCGCCGAGTCGATCGCGTCGTTCCAGCGCCAGTTCCACTCGTGGGGGATCTCGATCGACTGGTCGCGTGAGCTCGCCACGAGCGAACCCTCGTACTACCGCTGGACGCAGTGGATCTTCCTCGAGCTGTTCCGCGCGGGCCTCGCCTATCGCGGAGAGGCCGCCGTCAAGTGGTGCCCGAAAGACCAGACCGTGCTGGCCAACGAGCAGGTCGACGCGGACGGTCGCTGCGAGCGATGCGGCGCCGTCGTCGAAGTCAAGCAGCTGGAGCAGTGGTTCCTACGGATCACCGACTACGCCGAGCGACTGCTCGCCGACCTCGACGGGATCGAGTGGCCCGAGCACGTGAAGACGATGCAGCGCAACTGGATCGGGCGCAGCGAGGGGGCCGAGGTCACGTTCCGCTGCGAGCAGATCGGCGTGGACTACCCGGTGTTCACCACGCGTCCCGACACGCTGTTCGGCGCGACGTTCTTCGTGATGGCGCCCGAGCACCCGGACGTGGTGCGCCTCGCCGAGGGCACAGCTAACGAGCAGCAGGTCCGCGACTACGTCAACCACGCGCTCAACGAGACCAACGAGGAGCGCGGCAACGCCGAGAAGCCGAAGACCGGCGTCGCGCTCGGCCGGACCGTCACCAACCCGGTGAACGGCGAGCAGATCCCGATGTACGTCGCCGACTACGTGCTTATGGAGTACGGCACCGGCGCGATCATGGCCGTCCCCGGCCACGACGACCGCGACCACGCGTTCGCCGTCGCCTTCGACCTGCCGATCAGGCGTGTGATCGCACCCGCCGCCGGCGCCGAGGACATGCCCCAGGAGCCCGTCGAGGGCGGCGAGGGCTCCCTGGGCGGCGAGGGATCCCTGCCATACGTAGGCGACGGCGTGCTAGTGAACTCGAACCCCGCGTTCGACGGGCTGGGCAATCGCGAGGCGCTGAGCGCGATCGTGGAGTGGCTCGACCGCGAGGGCAAGGGTCACGCGTCGGTCAACTATCGCCTGCGCGACTGGCTGGTCTCACGGCAGCGCTACTGGGGAACCCCGATCCCGATCGTGTACTGCGACAGCTGCGGGATGGTGCCCGTGCCGGACGAGCAGCTGCCGGTGCAGCTGCCGGAGATCGAGGACTACACGCCGAAGGGCCGCTCGCCGCTCGCTGCGGCCGAGGACTGGGTCAACACGAAGTGCCCGGAGTGTGGCGGACAGGCCCGTCGCGAGACCGACACGATGGACACGTTCGTCGACTCCTCGTGGTACTTCCTGCGCTACTGCGACGCCAAGAACGATCACGCCGCCTGGGACCCGGATGCGTTGCACGAGTGGATGCCCGTCGATCAGTACATCGGCGGGGTCGAGCACGCGATCCTGCACCTGATGTACGCGCGCTTCTTCACCAAGGCGCTCGCAGACCTAGGGCACCTCGATTTCCAGGAGCCCTTCCAGGCGCTGTTCACCCAGGGCATGGTCACCAAGGACGGCGCCAAGATGAGCAAGTCGCGCGGCAACGTCGTCTCGCCGGCGTCGATCATCGAGCGCGTCGGCGCGGATACCGCCCGCTGCTACATCCTGTTCGTCGGTCCGCCAGACCAGGACGCCGACTGGTCCGACGAGGGCGTCGACGGCGTGTACCGCTTTCTGGGGAGGCTGTGGCGCCTGGCGGCCGAGACCGCCGAACGCGCGCCACCCGAAACCCGGGGCAGCTCGTCAGGGAGCGCGTTCGCCGGCGAGTCGAGCGAATCGGGCGACGACCTCGTCCTGTTGCGCAAGACCCACTGGGCGATCGACAAGGTCAGCGGCGACCTCAGACGCTTCGCGTTCAACACAGCGATCGCCGCGGTGATGGAGTTGCTGAACGACTGCTCGCGACTGCGCGACTCGGTGCAAGTGGACACCCTCAGCTTCGCGCTGGCGTCCGCCGCGTCGCTCCTGTTCCCGTTCGCCCCGCACGTGTGCGCCGATATCTATGACCGCTTGACCGGTGAGCGCGTGTGGGAGCAGCCCTGGCCGCAGGCCGAGGAGTCGCTGCTCGAGAGCGACGTCTACGAGCTCGTCTGCCAGGTCAACGGCAAGGTCCGCGATCGCGTGCAGGCGAGCGCCACCGCCGGCCCAGAGGCGCTCAAGGATCTGTGCCGCGCCGCGCCGAACGTGATCGCACACGTCGACGGCAAGCAGATCGTCAAGGAGATCGTCGTGCCCGGCAAGCTCGTCAACCTCGTCGTCCGTTAGACGGCTGTCGGCGAGCGGACCTACACTCGCTCTCGATGGCCGAGCTCAAGCCCGCGTATCTGATCCACGGCGACGACCACGGCGCCGTCGCCGAGCGTCGCGCCGGGCTGCGCGGGCTCGCCGAAGGCCCGGGCGGCGCGGGCGCGAGCGTCGAGCTGCTCGCCGGTGAGTCCGGCACTCCCGTCGCGGTAGCCGAGGCGCTCGCCGCGATGACGCTCGCCGTAGGGCGCCGCGTGATCCTCGTCGAAGGCGTCGAGCGCTGGCGCCAAGCAGACGCCGAGGAGCATCTCGTGCCGGCGTTGAAGCACATGCCCCCCGACACCACGCTCGCGCTGTTCGCGCGCGAGGAGGCTCGCGTAAAGGCTCCCGCCGCAGTGCACGACGCGGTCAAGCGTGCCGGCGGTCAGATCGTGGCGCAAATGACCGTCAAGCCGTGGGAGCTCGCCCGCTGGGCGCGCGAGCAAGGCGCCCGCCTCGGTCTGTCGCTCGACAGTGCCGCCGCCAAAGCGCTCGTCGGCCAGGTCGGAGAGCGCCAGCAACGGCTGCTGCGTGAGCTGGAGAAGCTAGCGCTCGAAGGCGATCCCGCCGCCGCCGCCGGTGGCGACGCCGACGCCGACGCCAGGCCTGACGACGACGCCGACGCCGGCGACGACGTCGACGGTCCGCGGGCGGACGCCGCAGTGACGCCCAGGCCGGTCAGCGCTGCCGACATCGAACTTCGCGCCGCCCACTCGACCGAGTGGCGGGCCTACGCGCTGGCAGACGCGCTCGTCGGCGCGGACAGCCGCGAGGCCAGTCGTGCCTACCTGCGTCTGCGCCAGCAGGGCGAGCGGCTGTCCGGTCTGACCTACCTGATGGCTCAGCGGCTGCGCGACGGGCTGGCAGTCGCGCTGCGCCTGCAGGCCGGCGAGTCCACCGCCGAGATCAAGCGCGGCCTACGCATGCCCTCGCGCGCCGCCGAGCGGTTCATCGCCGACGTCGCCCGCACCGACGTCGACAGATTGCGCGCGGCGCTCGCAGCGCTCGCCAACCTGGAGCTCGACTCGCGCGGAGGCGCGCCGATCCTCGCCAGTCGCACGCCGCTCGCCGGCCTCGATGAGGACACGCTCGCGCTTCAGGCGATCGAGCTGATTACGAGCTAGAGCTGCCGGCCACGGTGCGGGCCGCGCGTGACTTCTTGCGCGCACCCGTGTTCTTGTGCATCGCGCCGCGCTTGACAGCCTTGTCGATCGTGCTGACGAGCTCGCGGTGGGTGCTATCCGCGGCGGCGGTGTCGCCGCTCTCGATCAGCGACTCCAGGCTGCGGAAGTACGTCTTGATCGTCGACGTGTAGCGGCGGTTCTCCAAGCGCTCACGCTCCGAGCGCAGGATCCGCTTCTTCTGGGAATGAATGTTGGCCATCGGTGAAGGCCGTGCGGGCAAACGAGAACGACCCCGTCCGGCGCGCCGTACTATAGCGGCCTTGTCCGTCCCCGGAGAACCCCCCGCCGGCGCGGAGCCGCCCGACTCCGGGCAGCCGCAGCGCGAGGCGTCGGAGTCGCCGGCTGAGCGCATGTCGACAGTGGCGCAGGCGCAGCTCACCGGTGGGCCATCCGCGGCCGGCGCTGGGTTGCGGGACGAGGACGCCGCCGCAGGCGATGTCGGCCGTCCGGCTGCCCGCGGGGTGGCCCGCAACACGGCGATCTTCTCGATCGGCACGGGCGTCTCGCGGATCGTCGGGCTGCTGCGGGAAATCGTGTTCGCGAGCTACTTCGGCACGAGCGGAGAAGCGTCCGCGTACACGATCGCCTCGCTGGTCCCGAACCTGGTCGCACAGCTGTTCGCCAACGCGGCGTTGTCGGCGGCGTTCGTGCCGGTGTTCACCGACCTACTGCAACAGGGCAGGCGCAAAGAAGCGCTGCGGCTGGCCTCGACGCTGTTCTGGATCATGTTGATCGTGCTGGGTGCGGTGTCCGCGTTCTTCATCCTCGCCGCCGGCACGATCATGCCGCTGTTCATCGGGCCGACGTTCACGCCCGCGTTGAACGACCTGACGATCGGTCTCTCTCAGGTGCTGTTCCCGGTCGTGCTGCTGCTCGGCCTGACCGGCCTGCTCACCGGGATCCTGCAGTCTTACGACGAATTCACGATCCCGGCGATCTCCCCGGCGGTATGGAACCTGGTGATCATCGTTCTGCTGGTCGTGCTCGCGCCGCACTTCCACGGCGAAAGCAAGATCTACGCCTACGCGATCGGCATCCTCGCGGCGACCGGCGTGCAGCTCGCGCTGGCGCTGGGCGCGCTCGGACGGATCGACTTCCGCCTGCAGCTGCACATCGACTGGCACGATCCGCGCATCAAACAGGTGTTCATGCTGATGCTGCCGGTGACGATCGGGCTCGGCATCGTCAACCTCGACCAGCTGATCAACTCCGCATTCGGCAGCTTCGTCTCCGACGAAGCACCGCGCGCGATCGACAACGCGTTCCGTATCTACATGCTGCCGCAGGGCGTGTTCAGCGTGGCGGTCGCCACGGTGCTGTTCCCGGTCCTCAGCCGCTTGGCCGCGCGCCGCGACGTGGGCGGGATGCGCAGCACGCTCGGCACCGGGATGCGCCAGATCAACCTGCTGCTAATCCCTGCGGCGGCGTTCATGATCGTGCTCGCCACCCCGATCACGCGGCTGGTGTTCGAACGCGGCCAGTTCGACGCGCGCTCCACAGAGCTGGTCGCCGAAGCCCTGTTCTGGTTCGCGTTCAGCCTGCCGTTCGCGGGCATCAACCTGCTGCTCACGCGCACGTTCTTCGCGTTGCAGCGGCCGTGGATCCCGACTCGCCTGGCGGCGATGAACATCGTCGTCGACATCGTCGTCAGCCTCAGCCTGTACAAGCCGCTCGGGATCGCCGGGCTGGTGATCGGCACGGTGGTCGCCAACGCGGTGATGACCGCGCTGCAGCTGCGCCGGCTGCGGGCCGGCTTCAACGGTCGCCTGGAAGGCGGACAGACGACGATGATCACCGTCCGGGTGATCGTCGCCTCGGTGCTGCTCGCCGGGGTCTCCTACGGCGTCTGGTACGCGCTGGACGCGGTACTGGGACAGTCGCTGCCCGCGCAGATCATCAGCATGGGCCTCGCCGGTGGCGCCGGCGTGTGGGTCTACACACGTTCGGTGCTCGCGATGCACATCCCGGAGGCCCACCAGGTCAACCGTCTGGTCCGCGCCCGGCTCGGACGGGCCTGACTGGTGATCTGTGCGCCGGGGGCGGCCTGATAGCGGCGGGCGACGGCGCGGGCCCGGCGGCGGCGGGCGACGGCGCGTGACGGCCACGAGCAGAGGCCGGGTGGACCGAAGCCCACCCGGCTTGCGCCCGATCAGAGATCGCCGCTTACTACTTACGTCCCAGGACTAGTGTGTCTTGCCTGGGCGGCGTGACACTCCCGACACCTGGACAGGCCGCCGGCTCGAAAGCCGGCGCGTAGCCGCGGTTGAGCCTCGAGGGCCCGTAGTCGAGTTGGCGATCCGCCGGACCGTTAACGCTAGCGCGTCCGGCGTGGCGTGCGGGGTCTCTACGCTGTAGCGGCTATGGACCAGGCGCACATCCGCAACTTCTCGATCATCGCTCACATCGACCACGGCAAGTCGACGCTCGCGGATCGCATCCTCGAGCTGACGCACACGGTGGCCCCGCGCGAGATGCGCGCACAGCTGCTCGACTCGATGGATCTCGAGCGTGAGCGCGGGATCACGATCAAGGCACAGGCGGTGCGCGTGTTCTTCACGGCGCGCGACGGCGAGACCTACCAGCTGCACCTGATCGACACGCCGGGCCACGTCGACTTCACGTACGAGGTCTCGCGCTCGCTGGCGGCGTGTGAGGGCGCGCTGCTGGTGGTGGACGCCTCACAGGGGGTGGAGGCACAGACGGTCGCGAACACCTATCTGGCGGTCGAATCGGGCCTCGAGCTGATCCCGTGCCTGAACAAGATCGACCTGCCGGGCGCCGAGCCGGAGCGGGTGGCGGGCGAGGTCGGCGAGCTGATCGGCGAGCCACCGGAGTCGATCCTGCAAATCAGCGGTAAGACCGGAGAGGGGGTCGGCGAGGTGTTGGAGGAGCTGATTGCCAGGGTCCCGCCGCCCGCGGGCGACCCTGCCGGTCCGCCACGCGCGCTGATCTTCGACTCCGAGTTCGACCAGTACCGCGGCGTGATCGCCTACATCAGGGTCGTGGACGGGGTGTTCAAGAAGGGCGAGGCGATCCGCGCGATGGCCACGGGGACGCAGGCGGATATCGATGACATCGGTTTCTTCAGCCCACAGATGATGCCGACCGACCAGCTGGCGGCGGGCGAGGTCGGCTACCTGATCACGGGTCTGAAGGACGTGACGCTGCTGCGTGTCGGCGACACGCTGACAACACGCGCGAGACCGGGGGCGGCGCGCCCGGCGGGCGGCGAAGCGACGGAGGCGCTTCCCGGCTACCGCGAGGTCAAGCCGATGGTGTTCTGCGGTCTGTTCCCGATCGAGTCCGACGACTACGCGGACCTGCGCGACGCGCTGGAGAAGCTGGTGCTGAACGACGCGGCGCTGTCGTGGGAGCCGGAGACCTCGGACGCGCTCGGCTTCGGCTTCCGTTGCGGTTTCCTCGGGCTGCTGCACATGGACATCGTGCGCGAGCGCCTGGAGCGCGAGTACGACCTCGAGCTGTTGACGACGATGCCGTCGGTGGAGTTCGACGTGACGCTGACGAACGGCGAGGAGCTCGAGGTGCACAACCCCTCGGACATGCCGGACCCGGGCACGATCGAGGAGATCCGCGAGCCGTTCATCCAGGCGTCGATCATCGCGCCGAAAGAGTTCGTCGGCGCGGTGATGGAGCTGTGTCAGGAACGTCGGGGAGTGCACTCGGGGATGCACTACCTGTCGCCCGAGCGGGTGCAGCTGAACTACGAGCTGCCGCTGGCTGAAATCGTGCTCGACTTCTTCGACCAGCTGAAGTCGCGCACGAAAGGCTATGCGTCGCTGGATTACGAGCTGAGCGGCATGAAGGAGTCAGATCTGGTGAAGCTTGACGTGCTGCTGGCGGGCGACACGGTCGACGCGCTGTCGATGGTCGTGCACCGCGAGAAGGCGTATGAGATGGGGCGCACGCTGACGGAGAAGCTGCGCAAGCGGATTCCGCGCCAGCAGTACGACGTGCCGATCCAGGCGGCGATCGGCGCGCATGTGATCGCGCGCGAGACGGTCAAGGCGTTTCGCAAGGACGTGATCGCGGGCTGCTACGGCGGCGACATCACGCGCAAGAAAAAGCTGCTGGCGAAGCAGAAGGAGGGCAAGAAGCGGATGAAGCAGGTCGGGCGCGTCGAGGTCCCGCAGGAGGCGTTCCTGGCGGTGCTTGAGCTCGGCGAGGACTGACGTATGGCCTCCTCGAAGGCTGGCGCGGGCGGGCTGCACGCGGGTCCGGGCGGGCCGCACGCGGGTCCGACGCGGCTGCTGTTCGTGTGTCTGGGCAACATCTGCAGATCGCCGACGGCGGAGGGCGTGATGCGCGATCTCGTGGCCAAACAGGGGCTCGAGCGGGAGATCGAGCTGGACTCCGCGGGGACCGGCGCATGGCATGTGGGGAGTGCGCCGGACAAGCGGGCGGGCGCCGCAGCGGCGCTGCGCGGGATTGCGCTGGAGGGCAGCGCGCGCCTCCTGACGCGCGCGGACTTCGACGAGTTCGACCTGTTGCTGGCGATGGACGGCGCGAACCTGGGCGAGCTGCGGCGACTGGCACCGGATGAGGCCGGGCGGGCGAAGGTGAGGCTGCTGCGCGAGTTCGACCGGGCGAGCGCGGGGTCGGATGATCTGGATGTGCAGGACCCGTACTACGGCGGCGAGGATGGCTTCGAGCTCGTGCTCGAGCTCGTGCAGGCGGCGTGCGCGGGCCTTTTGTCGGACATCCGCGGTGGCCTGGCGCCGTGACGCTACCGCTGGGCGCGAGCGTGATCGCGCGCGTGGCCGGCGGCGATATCAACGAGGCGTTCCACGTCCGGATGGCCGGCGGCGAGGAGGCGTTCGTGAAGACGCGAGCGGATGCGTCGCCGGGGGAGTACGCGGCTGAGGGGGCTGCCCTGGCGTGGCTGGCCGAGCCGGGCGCGCTGCGCACCCCGCGCGTACTCGAGGTGAACGACCGCTACCTGGCGCTCGAGTGGGTCGCGCCAGGACACCTCGACGTCGATGGCGCCGACGAGCTTGGACGCGGGCTCGCCGCGACCCACAACGCCGGGGCGGCCGCGTTTGGTCTGGCGCATGGGCTCGGCGGTGCTGGTGGGCTCGACGACGCGCTCGGGGCCGGCGTCGTTGCGGAGTCCGGTTCCGGCGGGGCCGCTGGGGCGGACATGAGGACCGCGGGCTTCGGGTCGCTGCGGCTATCGAACGCCCCGAGCGCCGACTGGCCGACTTTCTACGCCGAGCGCAGGCTGCTTGCGCTGACGCGGATCGCGCGCGACCGCGGCGGCGTGAGCGCGGGCGGGATCGACTCGCTGGAGCGCGTGTGCGAGCGGATGGCAGAGCTGACGGGTCCGGCGGAGCCACCGGCGCGGCTGCACGGCGATCTGTGGTCGGGCAACGTGATGGCGGATGCGGGCGGACGCCCATGGCTGATCGATCCTTCCGCGTATGGAGGAAGTCGCGAGGTGGACCTGGCGATGCTGAGGCTGTTCGGGGTGCCGTCCGAGCGGGTGTTCGACGCGTATGCCGAGGTTGCGCCGCTCCCAGCCGGCTGGGAGGAGCGCGTCGAGCTCTACCAGCTGCTCCCCCTGCTGGTGCACGCGCTGCTGTTCGGCGGCTCCTATGTAGCGGCCGCGGAACGCGTGGCCGCGCGCTACGGCACCGGTAGGCGCTGATCGGGAGTTCGGCTTGCTCGATCGTCGGCGAGCGGACCGACGACACGCCGATGCCCTTCCTCGACGTCGAGCTTCGTAGTGCGCCTGCCTGCCCACTTAGTCGAGCTGCACTGGCTATCGGTACGATGCGCGCCGCAGCGTCAACCGAGAAGAGGAGGAACGATCGTGCTGGCCAGTTCGAGCGGTGGCGTCGGAGTCGCGTTTCTGTTGATCGTTGTGATCGGCCTTTATTTCCTGCCGACCATCGTCGCGGTGACCCGGAAAGTCACTAACACGGGCAGCGTCGCCGTGATCAACTTCTTCCTCGGCTGGACCATGATTGGCTGGGTGGTGGCGCTGGCGATGGCCTGTCGCACGAGCCATCTGGTACGCGACAGCGTCGCTTCCCCGCGAGATGAGTCCATGCGGAGTGACTAGCCCGCTACGACCGGCGTAGCGCGCGGGTTTACTGCGCCGGCTGATCGGCAGTATGGCCAGTTGGCGGACGAGCGAGCGATACTCGCTCGTCCTGAGCGCCGAGCTTGGTCGGAGAAGGGGGCATGCGCGCCGACACGCTCAGCACCCGCCGTCGTCTGTACCAACTCGCGAGGGTGGTGGTGGTCCGTCACTATCGTGACCGTCTGACGCTGGCTGCGGTGGCTCGTGCCCTCGCCAGCTCGCCCCGCCAGGTTCAGCGGGCGTACGCGCAGTTCGGCGAGACGACGTTCCGCGAGGATCTGCAGGCCCGACGCATGGCGGTGGCGGCGGAGCTGCTGGTCGAGCAGCGCTCTATCCCGGTGGCTGACGTGGCGCGCCTGGTCGGCTACCGTCACGCGCCTCATTTCGCACGCGCGTTCCGCCGCCGCTTCGGGCTTGCTCCGGCGCACTTTCGCGCGGCGGCGCTTCAGGCGGAGGAGCGATCGTAGGCAGGCTCGCGCTCACCGGGAGCGGGCTCGCCGCGTGTCTGAGACGACGGCCCCATCGGCCCGCCGTCGGCGTCGTTGCGATCTGAGTGGAGCTGCTCGGCGGCCTCGGCGTCGGGCAGGCATAGGCGCATCAGCGTGCCGCCCTCGGGCGCGGGCTCGGCCTCGATGCTGCCGCCCTGCTGCACGGCTACTTGGCGCACGATCGCCAGCCCGAGTCCCGATCCGGGTCGCCCGCGTGCCTCGGCGCCGCGATAGAAGCGATCGAAGATGTACGGACGGTCGGCGTCTGAGATCCCCGGACCGTGGTCACGGACCGTGAGCACCCCGGCCCGCAGGCGAACGTCGACGGGTTCGCCGCGCGGGCTGTACTTGACGGCGTTGTCGAGCAGGTTGCCGACCGCCCGCTCGAGCCTCGCGGGCACGCCGCTGAGGATCGTCGGCTCCAGCTCGACCGCCAGCGACGTGGCGGGCGAGCGTTTGCGGACCCGCTCGAGCACCTCTTCGACCAGCAGATCCAGGCGCACGTCCTCGGTGTCGATGCGTGGCTCCTCACCGCGCGCGAGATCGATCAGGTCGTTCATCAGCAGCGTCAGCTCCTCGATCTGCTCGACGACGTCGCTGAGGATGCGGCGATGTTCCTCGGGGTCCATCGAGGAGCCCTGCTGCTGCAGAATCTCGATGTTCGTACGCAGGCTGGTGACTGGTGTGCGTAGCTCGTGCGAGGCATCGGCGACGAGCTGGCGCTGCGCGTGCACGGAAGCGTCGAGCGCGCTGACAGAGCGCTCGAGCGCGTCGAGCATCGCGTTGAAGCTGTGCGCGAGCCGCCCGAGCTCGTCATCGCCGGATGGCTCGATGCGCCGGCTGAGGTCGCGCGTCAGCGCGACGTGCTCGGTGGTTGCTGTAAGGCGCTTCAACGGCTGGACGGCCGCGCCGGCGACCAGGCGCCCGAGCAGCGCGGCGAGCGCGATGCCGCCGATGTCCAGCAGCGCGAGGATCAGGCGCAGACGCTCGAGCAGGCTGTCGACTTCGGTCAGCGGCTGGGCGAACTGGACGGCGCGTCCGGAGCCGAGCGGCTCGGCGAGGATGCGCAGGTGAGTGCCCTCGACACGTGCGTCGCGGTAGAACGACCTGCCGTGACCGGCAGCGAGCAGCCGGGTGCGGGCGTCGACCGGGAGTGAGATGCCGCGCGCCGAGCGCAGCAGGATCGCGCCGTTGGCGCCGACAACCTGCTGGTAGCCGCGCACCTGATCGGGGCTCGGCGGCAGGTTGCCGAATGGGTTCACGCTCGCGCCGCGTTTGCGCGAGTCGCCGCCGCCGCCCGGTTTGCCCACGCCGCCGCCCGTTGCGCCGGCGTTCGAGCTGCCTGAGCGTTCCGCGAGCGCGCCGATGGCGAGCCCGAATGGCGCGCTGCCCCGGGCTGCTCCGCTTGCCACGCCGCGGCCGTTCAGGAACACGAGCAGCCGCGAGGCCTCGCGACCCCGGTTGTGCAGTTGCGTATCGACCTGGCTGTGCAGCTGGTGCGAGGTCAGCACGTATGTGAGGATCGAGGCGAGCACGACAGCGACCGCCACCGCGGCGGCCGACGCGAGCGTGATCCGCCGGCGGAAGCTCATGGCGGGGGCCGCAGCACGTAGCCGACGCCACGCACGGTGTGCAGCAGGCGGGGCTCGTCGGCGAGCTCGGTCTTGCGCCGCAGATAGCCGATGTACACGCCGAGCGAGTTGGAGCTCGACCCGAAGTCATAGCCCCACACGCTCTCGAAGATCGCCGAGCGGGTGAGCACATGGCGCGGGTGGCGCAGGAATAGCTCCAGCAGCAGGAACTCAGTACGAGTGAGGGCGAGCGTACGCTCGCCCCGCCAGGCCTCGTGCGCGCGGAGATCGAGGCGCAGGTCCGCGAACGTCAAGGTCTCCGGCTTGCCGTCCTCCTCTCCGGCGCGGCGAAGCAACGCACGCACGCGCGCGAGCAGCTCGCGCAGTGCGAACGGCTTGACTAGGTAGTCATCTGCGCCGGCGTCCAGGCCGGCGACGCGGTCGTCGACCTCGCCGCGTGCGGTGAGCATCAGCACGGGCGTCGTGTCGCCTCCTTCGCGCAGGCGACGGCAGACCTCCAGACCGTCGATCTTCGGCATCGCGATGTCGAGGATGACCGCCTCGTACGGCGCGATGCCGAGGCGCTCGAGCGCCTCGCGCCCGTCGCTGGCCTTGGCCACCTCGTAGTGGTCGAGCGTGAGCGCCCGACACAGCGCGCTCTGCACAGCGGGCTCGTCGTCTACGACCAGTATGCGTGCTTGCTCAGCCATGATCGGAGCCTCCCCGCGTGCCGCTGCATTCGCCACGAATGCGGGTAACGGGAGATGGCACAGGTTTGAGGCTAGCGTGACGGATGCTGTCGCCCGCGCGTCTAAGGAAAGGCGAAGAGAATGCGAAGAATCGCCGGGAGGGACCATCACTGAGCAGGCCCTCCTGCCCGACGAGGACGCCGATGCGCTGGCGGTACAGTCGCGCGCGCTGCGCAACAGCATCGTCAGCCTGGCGGTGTTCTGTGTGCTCGTGGTCGGGCTGCTGTTCAGCGTCCCCGGCCTGCGGTCGGCCACCGAGCGACTGTCGGATGCTAATCCGGCGTGGATCTTCGCCGGGATCGTGCTCGAGCTGCTCTCGTGCGCCGGCTACGTCGTCTTGTTCTCGCTCGTGTTCGGCGGGCTCGGGCGCAGCCTGAGCTCGCGGCTGGCGCTGGCGGAGCTGGCGGTCAACTCGGTCGTCTCGGTCAGCGGGCTGGCCGGCATCGCCCTGGGCGCGTGGGTGCTGCGCACGAAGGGCGTGTCGGTGGAGCGGATCGCCAAGCGCTCGGTGTTGATGTTCGTCCTGGCGAGCGCGGTCAACGTGGGTGCGGTCGTCGCAATCGGCGTGCCGATGTGGCTCGGTGTGATCCCCGGCTCGCACGACCCCGTGCTCACGCTGCTGCCGGCAGCGGTCGCGCTGGTGATCATCCTCGCGACGCTTGCACTGGCAGCGTGGGCGCGTTCGGCGGCTGCCCGCCGCCTGCAGGACGGCCGCGCGACCGTCGCGCTGAGGGCAATCGACGGCGGAGTGCACGACGCGCTGGAGATGATCCGCGAGCACGACTGGCGCCTGCTCGGCGCGGTCGGCTATTGGCTGTTCGACAACCTCGTGCTGTACGCGTGCCTGGCCGCGTTCGGAAGCCCGCCGTCGTTGGGGGTCGTCGCGATGGCATACCTGGTGGGCATGCTCGCCAACTCGATCCCCGTGCCGGGCGGCTTCCTGGCGGTGGAAGGCGGGCTGGTTGGAATGCTGCTGCTGTTCGGGGTGCGCCCGGCGTCGGTGGCGATCGTGGCCGTGCTGGTGTACCGCGCGATCTCGCTGTGGGTGCCGGCGGTGATCGGCTCGATCGCGTTCGCGAGCCTGCGCCGGGAGATCGGCAAGCCGGTCGCGATTTAGCCGGAAAGCTGTTTGGTGAACGCGAGCGCCGAGGCCGCGTGCTGGCAGGCATGCCCTGGCAGGTTGGCGATCACTCGGGCGAGGCCGGCACCGACGGGTCCGGACAGGCCGGGGCAGTAGATCGGCGGCGCCAGCGCGCTGGACGACGACCCGGGAGCGTTGATCGGGCGCAGCTCGCGCGTCGCCCGCAACGCGTGCTCGAACGTGTCGGAGAACACGTCGATCGCGACCCTGCCGGTGTAGATCTCGAGCGAGCGGCCTTCGTCATAGACAGTCGCAGGGACCCCGCGAACGAGGATGTTCCGCTGCTTTCCCAGCGGCGCGTTGGAATGCAGCCGGTAGATGACGGTCGTGACCTGCAACGGCAGCTGGCAGCTGCCGCCGCCGAAGATGCCCTTGCTCTGGACGCAGTCTCCGTAGTAGACGCTGTCGCCGACCGTGTTGATGTAGCCGCGCAGGCCGTCGGCAGCTGCGAGCGAGTGCCCTTCGAAGCTCGTTCCGACCCAGTAGACCCTGTAATAGGGGAACGCTTGTGCTTCCGCGAGCTCACGCGCGGTGAGCAGCGCGGGATGGCTAGTTCCGCACCCACCGGCGGCGATCGCAAGGCACAGAACGACGATCGCGCAGAGCAGTTTCGTCGGCCGGCTGCACCGGTGATCGCGCGTGTTGACTGTCATGACCGTCATTATCTTGGCGTGCCCGCCTCAAGCACAGCTGCTTCAGCGGCTCGCGACGCGCGCGCAGCTACTTCCGAGGCGCTCGATGGTTCAAACGGGTACGGACCCGCCGCGATCGCGGCGAACGTGCCGGGGGCCGGTGGGGTAGCACAACGAACCCCGGTGGATCTTCCCGCGGGGAGCTCGCGGTTCGCGCGCGTATCGCGCTCGTCGCTGGTGCTGGCAGCGCTCGTGTCGGTGCTGGTCGTGGCGTGGCTTGCGATCGACCCGCGCACACCAGACCTTGCCGCGCAGGCGTATCGCGTGGCGCTGTTCGGTCACCTTGGGTTCGCGGTGTGGGACGCTCACTGGTACGCGGGCCACGCGCTGCCCGGCTACAGCCTGCTTTACCCGCCGCTGGCATCGCTGCTCGGCATGCGCCTGCTGGGCGTGCTCTGCGTGCTCGCCTCGACCGTGCTGTTCGCGCGGCTGGCCCGCACGGCGTTCGGCGATGCCTGGATCTGGGGTGCGGCGTGGTTCGCGGTGGCGGCGATGGGCGATCTGTGGATCGGGCGGCTGACGTTCGCGCTGGGGGTCACGCTGGCGCTGGGCGCAGCGCTTGCCCTGACACGCGAGCGCTGGCTGTGGGCGGCGGCGCTGGCGGCGCTGTGTGCGGCGGCGAGCCCGGTGGCGGGTGCACTGCTTGGCCTGGCGGCACTGTCGGTGGCGATCGCAGAGCGTTCGCCGCGCGTCGTGGCGACGCTCGCGGGGCCGGCAGCGGTCGTCGTGCTGGCGCTGGCGATGTTGTTCCCGGAAGGCGGCCACGAGCCGTATCCGCTGGCGTCGTTTGTGGCAACGGCACTCGTGGTTGTCGTGTTCCTGTGGGCGCTGCCTGCCGGCGCGCGGCTGCTTCGGATCGGGGCGTATGTGTACCTGCTGGCCTGTCTGGCGTGCCTGGCGATCGACTCGCCGATCGGCAGCAACATCGAGCGCTACGCCGTGCTGCTGGCCGGTCCGCTGCTGCTGTGCGCGCTGCTGGTCGACTGCGAGCAGGGAACAGTTGGGCGGGCTCTGCGCAGGCCGGCCGCGGCGGTGGCGCTCGGCGTGATCGGGCTGTGGGTGGCGTGGGGGCCGGCGCGCGAGACGCTGGCGGTCGCACGCAGCGGCGACACGAGCGCGGCGTACTACGCCCCGGTCGAGCGCTTCCTGATCGGGCACGCCGACGGCCCTGTACGGATCGAGGTGCCGCTGACGCGCTCCCACTGGGAGGCTGCGGAGCTGGCGCCGACGGTCTCGCTGGCGCGCGGCTGGGAGAAGCAGCTAGAGACGCGCTTCGACGGCGTTCTGCTCGCCCCGGGGTTGAACGCGGCGAGCTACGACCGCTGGCTGCACTCGCAGGCGGTCGCGTATGTCGCACTCCCGGACGCGCCGCTCGATCCGTCGAGCGCCCAGGAGGGGACGCTGATCCGTCACGGCGTGCCGTACCTGCGTCAGGTGTTCGCGAGCGCGCACTGGCGCATCTTCCGCGTGCTCGCAGCGACCCCGCTGGTCTCCGGCCCGGGCCGACTGACGTCGCTCGGCCACGACTCATTCGCGCTGCAAGCGCGCTCGCCGGGAAGGTTTGTCGTACGCGTCCACTTCACACGCTTCTGGAGCATCGCGCGCGGCGCCGGCTGTGTGACACAGGCTCCCGGCGGATGGACAGCGGTGGACGTCCGCACGCCGGGGACGGTGCTCGTGGACGCGCGCTTCTCGCTCGGGCGGATGTTCGCGGCGGGCGGCTCGTGCACGCGCGGCGCGTGACTCAGCGGGGCGCGAGTCCGTACAGGGCGGTGTAGCCGGTCAGGTAGATGTTCTTGCCGTCGCTGATCACGGGGTCGAACGCGCCGGTGTGCATTTCGAACAGCTGGCGGCCGGTGGAGATGCCGAGGCCGTATGTGCGGTGCTCGCCGAGGTCGGCGAAGTAGACGGTGCGCCCGACTATGGTCGCCGATCCGGAGATCCGCCCGTGTGCGTTGAAGCGCCAGCTGATGTGCCCGGAACGGGCGTTCAAGGCATAGAAGACGCCGTCGTAGGAGCCGAGGTAGATGGTCGGCCCGAGGCCGGGAGCGTTGGTGACGGCCGGCGAGGCATACACGTAGGCGCCGGTCTGCACGGCCCAGTCGAGCCGGCCGCTGGAGGCGTCGTAGGCATAGACGCGCCCGTCGGTGTTGCCGAGGAAGACGCGCCCGTAGACGACGGCGGCGGTGGAGTAGAAGGTGCCGCTGCCGAGCAACGCTCCTGCAGAGCCGCTGCGCCACAGTCGCCTGCCGGTGCGCTCGGAGATCGCCTGCAGGTGGCCGGAGTAGTCGCCGAAGTACAGGACGCCGTTGGACAGCGTCGGGCTCGCCTTGACCGAGCCGGACGCGTGATAGGTCCAGATGACGTGTCCGGTGCTGGCGTTGAGGGCGTACACGGTGCCGTTCTGGGAACCGAAGAACAGCCGGCCATGATCGATCATCGGCGAGGACTCGCTGGGGCTGGGGAGTGAGCGAAACCAGCGGATCGCCCCGGTGGCGCTGTTCAGCGCGACGATCCGTCCGGGATGGTGTTGGTGGCCGGTGGAGAGGATCGTGACGTACAGGGTGTTCGCGGTCACGGCGGGCGTGGAAGCCGAAAGCCGGCCGAGAGGACGGGTCCAGATCGCGTGGCCGGTGTGCTTGTCGACGGCGCTGAGGACGGCGTCGTCGGCCAGTTGGTAGAGCACGTTGCCGTAGATCACAGGCGGGAACTCGAGCAGCGAGTGGGTGTTGCGCACCCACAGCTGCTTGAACGGAGGATGCACGCGCCCGGGCGCGGGGAAGAAGCGCGTGTGTTCCTTGTTGTAGCCGTACAGCGGCCAGGCGAAGCGCGTGGGACCGCGGGCGGGCAGCGTGGGCGTGGGCTGGGGGACGAAGCGGGCGTGTGGGTGGTAGATGCTGCCGGTGCGATGGCGCTCGTACAGATGGACGCCGAACGCGGCTGCGGCGAGGAGCACGATCAGCGCTAGGAGTGCTGCGGCGGCGATGCGCGTACGCCGCGAGCGGGGAAACGGGCGCCGGCTACGGTCGCTCACGAGCGTGCACGGGGCTCGCTCAAGCGGCGAGCTTGCGCGAGGACGAGCGGGCCGGCGTTGTCGAGGTCGGAGGCTCGCTCACCGGCACGTCAGCCGTGCTCGCTCGATCCCGCCGCAGGCGCTCGTCGGCCAGCGGCGGGCGACGCCTGGTCACGCGCGCGAGCAGTCGGGCGCCGCTCAGCGCGAGCAGCCAGAGCAAGGCGACGGCCAGGGGAGGGAGGGTCAGGCCTGACACGAGCGCAAGCACGTCGTGGCCAGCGCTCAGCGACCAGTTCCAAAGCAGGTAGTCACCGACGGTGAGCCCGAAAACAAGGACCAGCGGCCTGTGGGACACGCACAAAACCCTAGCCCTGTCGGGGGACGGACAGCACGCGGGTAGACAGACGGACGATGCGCACGTGGGTAGTGGACGCCGGCAGTGGGCGTGCGGTGCGCGTGTGGTGTGTGTGCGGCGCGCTTGTTGGTGCCTATGATCGCTTGTCGTGGATGGCGCCGAGCGACGATCTGAGGTGTTCTCGCCGGGGATGCTCGATGGTCGGGTCGCGCTGGTCACCGGGGGCGGCACCGGCCTGGGCATGGCCACGGCGCTGGAGCTCGCGCGCTGCGGTGCGGCGGTGACGATCGCGGGGCGGCGCGAGGCGGTGCTCGAACAGGCGGCTGCGGAGATTGGTGCGGTCGCTGTCTCTGCGGCAGGCGGAAGCGGGGACGGGCATGGCGATGGGGATCGGAACGGCGACGGTGACGGCGACGGCGACGGCGACGGCGCGGACCATGTGGCTGACTGGATTGCGGGCGATGTGCGCGACCGAGAGGACGCGGAGCGCGTGGTGCGAACCGTGCTGGAGTGCCGAGGGCGCCTGGACCTGCTGATCAACAACGCGGGCGGCCAGTTCTTCAGCCCGGCGGAGCTGATCGCGGCGAAGGGCTGGCACGCGGTATGGCGGCTGAACGTGGAAGGCATGCTGAACATGTCCGAGGCCGCGTTCGAGCTGGCGTTCGGGCCGGCGCAGACGGGGACCGTGGTCAACGTCACGCTGTCGCCGCATCACGGCATGCCGGGGATGGCGCACTCGGGCTCCGCGCGGGCGACCGTGGAGGCGCTCACGAGGGAGCTCGCGCAACGCTGGGCGTCGGCAGGGGTCGCGGTGAGCGCGGTCGCTGCCGGGACGTTCGACACGGAGGTGATGGTCAAGTACCCGGCCAGCGTGCGCGCCGGCATGTCGCGGTCGGTGCCGCTCCAGCGCTTGGGTACGGTCTCCGAGCACGCGTGGTTGGTGGCGCTGCTGGCCTCGCCGCTCGGGCGGGCGTTCAGCGGCTCGACGGTCACGCTAGACGGCGCTCGTGATAACTGGTTCGGACCTTGGCCGCCGGTGGGTCTGCTGGACGAGTCGGGGGAGGTCCCGACCGAGGAGCGGCGCTGACGCCCCAGGGCTCGTCTCCCGTGAGTCGCGCCGTGTAGCGACGTCGCGCGCTGCGAGGCCGTAGCGGTGGCCGAGCCGCCGGTAGCCGAGCCGCCGGTAACATGAAGCTGGGCGCGCGGGCATGCGGGCGAAGTGTTGTGGTTGCACAGAAGCCTTCCAAGCTTCTAGGGCGGGTTCGATTCCCGTCGCCCGCTTGTTTTGCCACGGGGAGTGGCGCAGTCTGGTAGCGCACCCGGCTGGGGGCCGGGCGGTCGCAGGTTCAAATCCTGTCTCCCCGACTAAAGAATATCCCTGTAAATTGACCTATTATGCACTAGCGATGCAGCGTACATACGGAGAGCCAGTGTTCTATTCATGTTCTATCTGTGGGTAGCAGGAGAGCGTCGGTCACCTATCCGAGCATCATTTCGCCCCTCCAAGGGATGGGCGGTCAAGATGACGCTAGCCCCCGGTACGTACCCACTGGTAGGAGACTAGGTCGGGACGAACATGAGTAATCTGGCCTCCGATTGACCTCCAACACTCGAAGCCACCTTCGCTATCTATGACCCTTGACGTCATCTACGGGGAGAGCCGCAATCGGCTGGCGGCCAGTAATTTCGCTCAGGCGCTTCAGCGTGTCGCTGACTCCGGAACGGTCTACCTTGGCTATCCGGTCTTGGCTACTGCGGACGATCGTGTAGATGTCGACGCTCTTCTGGTCAGCCGGAGCTATGGCGTTGCGGCATTCATCCTGTCGGATAAGACGCCTGCGACCGAGGAAGAATGGGCCGAGGTCATAGATCAGCAAGACCGGCTTTACACGGTGCTAGAGAGTCATCTCGGCCGGCACGAGAGCCTCCGCGAAGGGCGAAAGCTTGCGCTGACCCCCCATACAGCGACGATCTTTCCCTCGGCTCCTGTCGATGGCACGGCCGGTGCTGACGGCTTCTACGGCGATCTTGAGTCAATGCCGGCCTGGCTCGGAGGTCTATCGTCGATCAGCCCGTCTGTCGAGAAGGCTGTCCAAGCTGCTCTCCAGCGCGTCGCGACGATCAAGCCTGCGAAGCGTCGTGCTTCGGTAGAGAAACCGGCCTCTCGTGGCGCGAAGCTCAAGGAGATTGAAAAGGGCATCGCCAACCTCGACAGCTGGCAAAAGCGCGCTGCGATCGAGAGCCCGGAGGGTCCACAGCGAATCCGCGGACTCGCCGGCTCAGGCAAGACCGTGGTCCTAGCATTGAAGGCGGCTTATCTGCACACGCAGCATCCGGACTGGAACATCGCTCTCACGTTTCAATCACGCGCGCTATATCAACAAATCGTTGATCTAGTGACCCGCTTCACGTTCGAGCACAGCAACGATCGCCCAGATCCTGAGCGTCTGAGAATCATCCATTCCTGGGGCTCGCGAAGCCGTCAAGGTGTATACAGCCTCGTAGCCGACGCGCTAGGTGAAGTGCCTCGTGACTGGGCTTATGCCAGAGACACCTACGGCATGGATGATGCGTTCCAAGGAGTTTGTCGCGAGCTGCTCGCGATCGCCAAGACGCGACGAGTCGCGCCGCTCTTCGACGCGATTCTCATTGACGAGGCGCAAGACCTTCCGCCAGAGTTTTTCCAATTGGTTTACGCCGTTACGAAGGAGCCAAAGCGAATCGTATGGGGTTACGACGAGTTGCAAAAGTTGTCAGAGGCCGCGATGCCAGACACCGACGAACTGTTCGGCACAGGTCCCACCGGCGAAAGTCTGGTGAGTCTCGACGCTGCCGAGGGGACGCCGCGGAGGGACATCGTCCTGCCAGTCTGCTACCGCAATACGCCTTGGGCCCTAGCGACTGCACATGCAGTCGGAATAGGCGTCTACCGGCGTGGCGGGCTCCTCCAACACCCTGATGCACCTAGCCTTTGGCAGGACATCGGATACACGGTGGCACGCGGGAAACTCGTTGCCGGTAAGTCCGTGACACTCAGGCGCTCACAGGAGAGTTATCCGACCTACTTTCCTGAGTTGCTCAACAGTGACGACGCGGTCGTTATGCGGTCATTCCCAGATCAGTTCGCTCAAGATGAGTGGGTTGCACAGCAGATTGCCGGCAATCTGAATGGTGACGAGCTAGAACCAGATGACATCTTGGTGGTGCTACCCGACGCATACACCGCCAAAAGCCGTGCTCCGAAGCTAATGCAGGCTCTCCGTCGGTATGAAATTGACGCCCATCTCGTAGGCGTTACCTCAAGTGTTGATGGAGTATTTCGCCCTGACTCAGTCGCAATAGCGCACATTTTTCGAGCAAAGGGTAATGAGGCTCCGATGGTGTATGCGATTGATGCGCAACGCGCGGCTGATTCGTTCAATGAGGTGACCAAGCGCAACACACTCTTTACGGCTATCACTAGGAGTCGCGCGTGGGTGCGCATCTCGGGCTGGGGCGAGCAAATGGGGTTGGTTGCTGCCGAGATGGAAAAGGTCATTGCCGAAGACTTCAAGCTGAAATTCGTGGTTCCGACGGCTAGGGAGCTTGAGCACTTGCGCCACATACATCGTGAGCGTCCCCGTGAGCAAGAGGCGACGCTGAAAAAGGTCTCTGCGGAGCTTTCCAGCTTCCTTGAGGCGATTGAAGCGGGCGAGCTTGAGCTGTCGGACTTGTCGCCCGCGCTCCGAACCCGCCTGTTGACTCTACGCGAAACTCGGGATGATGACGGCTAGGGCGCTTCGTGACACAATCGTCAACGCGCTTGACTTTCTTCTCCAGGCGGAGCTCGTTCTGTACAGCAGCACTGTTGTGCTCCGCGAAAACACCGTATCTTGGCATGGATCGCCGGACGTCCCGTTTCTACTCAACTATGGTCCCGCTACTAGCGAACAGTATCTCCATTGGCTGGCGGGCGGCCATTACTCTGCGCTGCTCCCAGATGGAAGCCTTCTCCAGCTGACCTATAGGGTTGAATCGGGGAATATCAGCAGCCACAGGCTAGCGTACGTCCCGTGTCCGGTGATCGTCAATGAGGCTTTATTTCGTGGTGGTGAGCCAGTCGGCGATGTTGTCGAGCGCTATCTGGAAGGGCATCTGTTGTCGGCCGTCGCGCTCCGATCGCCAGTGCGGTTCGATTTTGATCCGGAGGTGTCGACTGATACGCATCCGGCAGCGCATATGACCATCAACGGACCGGCGTGTCGCATCGCCTGCGTTGCGCCATTGCACCCCTATCGCTTCATTGACTTCGTCTTCAGGCATTTCTATCCCGCGCTTCGCAGCTCTCATCGTGCTTGGTTTGATGAAGCTGCGGGTCGGCGCCTTGGCGGGCGTGTCTTGGCTGATGACGACGCGCTTGGTCTGCACGTCGCATGGCCAACCTCGTGACGGACTCGGCCTATCTCCCGGGAGATATTGTGGCGGATCTATTGAATGGTTGGCCGCCGTGCGAGCCGGGGCATGGTCTGAAGCGGGCGGGCTGAGCGGCGGTGTTGCGTGTGCGTGGCTGGGTGACTAAACCCGGGCAGATTGGCGCCGGCATTTTGTGAGGCGGATCGGCATATAGCTGGGGGCTATCATAGGTCGCGGTGAGTTAAGATTCTTCCGCGAAGCCGGTGCCGTCGATCTAGGTTGGCAGAGGACGAAGGTTACTGCTTGTGCGTGGCTTTTCCTGCCAGAAGGTCGTGTCGATCGATCCGTGATCGCTACCACAGCCAGTCGGCTGCATCGCCGCGAACGTGGTGTTGAGGCCGTGCGGGCCAGTGAGGTCTGCGCTTCCATGGATGACGTTCGGTCCGCGTACTGGGGCGGCTAGCGCCACTCGCTAGTTCCACTGTGGTGCTTGTTTTCGAGGTCTGCGGGCATCGGCGGTATCTCGCTGCCGGTGACGAGCGACGCAAGAGTGGCTATCGGTTAGAGCTGCGGGAGGGCGGCCGAAGGCCGAGTTGCATCTGAAGAGATGTTCTCGGCGCGGCGAAGGGCCGGACGACCTGCTCCGCCGGGGGTCGAGACAACGGGCCGGTCCGCCCTGCGCCAGCTAGAGGCAAGACCGCGACGCCGGGATGATGCTCGCGCACGACCCGAGCGAACGTCGCAAGCGCCGCCTCCCGCGCCTCCCGTGTCATGGGAGAGACGCCTGGGACCCGTTTTGTCGAGGCCATCGTTCGCTAGTCCGACGCCAAACGTGAGGAGGGACACTCGGGCAGTGCGCTATCTCATTGGTGCGTTCGCGCCAACTTTGAGGGTTTCGCTGGATTTTGAGCGGGCGACGCGATAGCGTCGGGACACCCAAAGACATTGGCCCCGGCGCAGTTGTAGCTGCCCGGGGCCGTGGCACGGAAAGGACGGACCTTCCCATGCAGGATCAGCCTATTGGGCCGGACGCAATGCGGCTCAGCAACGATGTGGAGTTCGTGGTGCTCACGCTGCTGTTGGACCCGGAGTGCCCGGGTCCGTGGTCGGTGGACGAGCTGGCGCGCGAGGTCGGCTGTGAGATGAGCGCGGGCGACGCGGTCGCGCGTTTGCATGCCGCGGGCCTGGCGCATCGCTGCGAGGGGTTCGTGTTCGCGACGCGAGCCGCGAGCCGGTTCTGCCAGCTGCTGCGCGAGTAGCGCTGGCGCAGCAGTGGACGCTGGGCGAAACAGAAAATAGTGCCCCCGCGCCGCGTGAACGGCCGGGGGCGTGGCACCGAGAGATCTGGTCTCCCGGCGCAAGGGGCAGCGTACCCGGCTTGGGCTAGCTGTCTGTGCCGCTGATGGCTGTCTCCCGGGGCCTCCAACGAGAGGAGGAACCGAGATGAGTACCCCCAAGGGTTCGGTACCGGATGATCTGGTGCTGGCTGCGATCGAGCGTGCTGAGCGCCATCGCGCGAGAGACACCCCGGGCGTTCCCGTTTGGGAAGTTGTAGAGCACTTGGATATCGCGAGGCGCTCTGGGCGCGGACGCAATGTTCGCGCCTTGCTCGATGTGCTGGTGGCGGCGGGGTTGCTTGTGCGCTCGCGCCGCCGCGGAGTGTCGATGTGGGCGCTGACGCGTGCTGGGCGCCGACGGCTGCGACGCGCCCAGGCGACGGGCGGCGTGGCGGTACTGCCGGAGTCTCCGCAGCACCGCGCGTGGCGTAAAGCGCAGACGCTTGCAGGTCGGGAGATCGAGCTGCTTCGGGCCGCGGTAGGCGACGCGATGATCGAGGCGTTCTTTCTGCTCGAACCGGACCAGCCGACCGAGTCGGATACGTGGTTTGAGATTGCAGAACGCCTACACCGCGCGTGCCGATCGTTCGGGTCTGCGGCCTACTGTCTGCACGAGTGGGCCGAGCCCGACGATGCGCAGGCGGACATTGATGACCGCCGCGAGCCCGGTGACGAGGAGCTCGATCAGGCCGAGCAGAGACGACTCCGTGCCCGGCGGGCTGGTCGCCGCAACGTCGCGCGCTGGCAGGACGGCTGAGCGGCTGGATTCCTCTACGGATTCGGCCGTGGACGCCGGGTCCTGTGTGGCCACCCGTCCCTTCGGGGCGGGTGGCCTGGTTTGGTTCTCGACCTCGCACCCCCAACGTCAGGGTCACGAGGTCGAGAACCAAACCAGGAATAGAAGTGGGGGGAGAGATAGAGAGAGAAGTGGAAGGGAGGGAAGATCAGGAACAAGGAGAGGAGGGAGGAGGGAAGGTGGAGGAGAGATAAGGGACGGCAGGCTCGCGGGCGGCCCCCGGGGGGACGAAGACGGCGACGGATGAGAACAGGAGGGAGAAGGCGAGTCGGCGGAACGTTCGGCCGCTGTTGTGCGGTGCGATGGCTCGCTGTGCTGTGGGCGCGGCGGGGCGTGGTCCAGTTGAGTGTCTGTTGCTAGTTGTCTGAGGTAGGCTCGATGTCGGTGTGAGCGATGAAGGCGCGATCCGGTGTGTGATCTATGCGGCGAAGAGCACCGAGGACCGGCGTGGGTCGATCCCGGAGCAGTTGCGCGAATGCCGTGAGGCGATCGAGGCGGACCCACGACGACGACTGGTCAGCGAATACGTCGATGAGGCGTTCTCGGCGTACCGCCGCGATCGTGGGCCGGGGTTGCGTGATGCGACTCAGCATGCCGAGGACTTGGCGGGTGAGCACGGGGTTGCGGAGCTTTGGGCGCAGCACTCTGACCGGCTCGCGCGTGGCGACGGGCGAAAGGCTCGCCACACGGTAGAGATCGCGCTGTGGGCACTCAAGCACGACGTCCGCGTTCGTACCCTTCAGGACCCCGAGACGTTTCGTGACCTGTTGTATGCGGTCGTTACGGGGCAGCGCAACAACGAGGACTCAAAGCGCAAAGCGATCGCCACGCAGGCGGGCCGCAAGCGCGCAATCGCAAGAGGTGAGTACGTCGGACATCTTCCCGACGGATACCGTCTCATTACCTCGCTTGACGCGGATGACCAGATCCAGAAGCGGCTGGAGTTTGACCCCGACCGCCGGCCGTTGTTCGAGCTGATCTTCCGGCTCGCGCTGCGTGGCCGCAGCTGCGGGCAGATCGCTCGGGCGGTCAACGACCGCGGCTGGTTGACGAAACCCGTCCGGCGAATCGACAGGCCACGGCGGTTCGAGGTCGGCAAGATCTACGATCTGCTCAAGAATCCGCGGTATGCCGGACTCGCGGTCTACCGCGGTGAGATCCTCGCTCGCGGTCACTGGCCTACCTACATCACCGAGCGCCAGCATCAGCAAATCATCAGACGGCTGGCAGCGCCACGCGCGATTAAGCGCCACGAGGCGCTTGAGCCCTATTTGCTTGCTCAGCTCGCCAGATGTGGCCGATGCGGGTCGACGCTCCGCGTCCATTCCGGCCGCCAAGGCCCCGACGGCGCGTACGTCCGCCGCTACGTCTGCGCCGGCCACGTCGACTATCGCGGGCGCAACCAGTGCCCCGCGCCCCCTATACACGCCCACACCATTGAGGCGATGCTGATCGCCAACCTGCACAGCCTGCTCGCCCCCACCGACCCTGACCGCCAGGCCACCCCCGGCCGGGGCGGAGGCGATGACCCGAACGCGTGGATACGCGCGGCTGCGGCCGCGGGAAACGAGCTGGATCTGGAGCACGCGATCGCGGCCCTGTTTGCCCGGTTGCAGCCCTACGCGGCGCTCGCCCGCGACGGAATCGTCTCCCAGCGCCGCGCACGGGAGCTCTCTGACGCAGAACGCCTACGAGTCTGGGTCGAGCAGGAGGGTAATGGGCGCACCCACGCGAGCAGAGAGCAGGTGCCAGAGTTCAACAGGCTGCTGCGTGTCTGGTTCACTGAGGTCACCGTACGGGTCGACCCGGGCAGCGTGAAGATCACCGCGACGCCTCGCCGCGGGGCCGGCCCACCCGCTGTGCCCACGGAAGTCCAGATCGTACGGGCCGTATGGACGCGCGCCGCTACTCCTGCTCACCGCGGCTGGACGCTGCACGGCACCTGGGAGCCGCCGGAGATCATCGGCGCGCTACAGGCTTGGGCCGATGCGCATGGGCGCAGCCCAAGGCGGGTCGAGTGGAAGTTCGCCGCGCCCGAGCATCCACAAGCCCTCACGGTCACCCGACATCTCGGGTCATGGAACGAGGCTCTCCGACAGGCCGGCCTGGAAACCGTGACACCACCACAACGCTATGCCTGGAGAGAAGATGAAATCGTCAAGGCGCTACACGCCTGGACGAGAAAGCACGGTCAGCCACCGTTTGCGATGGAGTGGGCTAAAGCCCGCCCGCAACATCCATCGGCCGCGACAGTCCGCGCCCACTACGGCCACTGGGACGATGCGCTGCATGCCGCCGGACTGCCCCCGGTGATCAGGGCCAAGCATCGCTTAACACCGTGGCCGCAGCCTGAGATCATCCGAGCACTCCAGCGATGGGCCGCCGCTCGCGGTCGCCCGCCGCATGGCCTGGACTGGATAACCGCGGCGCCCGACCGTCCTTGTGCGGGCACGGTCTACAACCACTACGGCACGTGGAGCGCAGCGCTTTCCGCGGCAGGCCTCCCGTCCGGCGCGTCGCGAGGATCGCCTCATTAGGTCGCGCCCAGGCGGGTCAAATTCTTGAAACTTGTCGCTATATGCGGCGATACCGGTGGATTGAGTGATTATGGCTATTGACACGACGGCGTCTCGTTGCGTAGGGTGCTGACAGCTGTCGTCGCAATGGGTGTGGCGCAGAGGTGTTCGACCCAATCTTCAAAGGGGGGCTGTATCTTGCCGAGGCACAAGTGGCGTGGCGATCGCCAGGGCGCGGGGCGCCCCTCGAGATCTGGTGTAGGCCTTTTGCGGCGGGCTGGGTTTCGGCGCGCGGGTGTGACGTCTGTGGTCATTGCGTTGGTCGTTCTCTGCAGTCTGGTGTGGTCAGGTGTTGGCCTGTCCGACGGGGCTTCGGCCACCAAAACCGACCCTAGACCGAGATCAGCCGCGGCGGTCGGGTGGGCGACCTCACGTGATCGGGAGATGGTCGCTCGACGGCTGCATCTTGCGAGAATGCGGGCGCGGCGGCGAATGTGGCTCGCGAGTCCGAAGATGCGTGCGCAGCGGAGGGCGTCGCAGATGGTGTTTCATGGGCTGACGGGTGGCGCCACCCAGCGCCTTCTGCTGCGTGACTTCGGTTCTGTCTTGGCGCGGAGTAGTGCGAATCCTGTGGCCTCAATCGAACACGCCGGGCACATTGTTCGGTACCTCAGTGACTACAGCGCCGTCGTAGCAACTCGTCACGGACGCGAGGTGGAGACCTCAACTGCTCCCTTGCGTGTGCGAGCGGGCAACGGTGGAAAGCTCCCGGTTGACCTGAGGTTGCAGGCAGGCCCTGGTGGCTTCGCGCCGGTGAGGCCTTTGGCGGCGGTCTCGATGGCGCCGCATTCAGGCGGCGGAGTGACGGTCGGCCCGAATGGGCTGCGCATCACATTGCTGGGCGCCGATGTCGCAGGAAGCATGATCGGGGAACAGACTGCTTTCTATGGCGGGGTCGGTCTCGATATGGACGCGACAGTCGCGCCCAAGCTTTCCGGCGCGGACCTATCGGTGCTGTTGCGCTCGGAGCTGAGCCCTAGACGGATTCGCTACCGGCTAACGCTGCCCGTCGGCGCGTCGCTCAAAGCCAAGGCCGGTGGCGCGGTCGTCTCGCGCGCTGGAGTGACGTTCGCGCGTATACCGGCGCCTTCCGCGCGGGATGCTCAGGGCGCGAGTGTGCCGGTGCGAATGACTGTCTCCGGCAGCGAACTGATTCTGGCGGTCGCTTCCGCTAAGCCTACAATTGCCTATCCGGTGCTTGTCGACCCGGAAGTCGTGGTGCCCATCACCGAAGACGGTGCAAACTGGGAATGGTACTACAACGCGGACCAATCCTGTGAAGGTAATAGCCCATCCGGCGGCGGCATGTCGGGATGCGAAAGTCCCGACAAACCGTACAGCCACAGCGGGCCAGGTAATGGTGCGCCAATGACAATAACGATGCCGCCAATCTCCCTGCCCTTCATCGGCACACAATGGAACCCATACGAGGAAGAAATCGAAGACGTGTTCAATAACGGCGGGGACGCCCAGATTTGGTGGGCACCCGACGGCGGCGAAGGGATAACAGCCATAGAATTCGTCGGAATTACGTCGTCCGGTACCATTAACCCGGAAGCCGAAGTGGTGTGGAGCGTGGGAGCATGCAAACGATTTCAGGCCTGGGGCTCTGAAGAAGCCGCGCCGACGTCGGTGCGATTCCTGCCGAACACAAAATGGAAATGCAATCAGCCAGAAGCGCCACTCGAAGACGTATCCGTCGAAATGGGCGTGGCGACGAAAAAAAGCTATGACGAAGAACTAATGCCGCCGCATCATCGTACTATTGAAGGCTCGCCGATCACAATCCAGGGTGAAGTCTCCGTCGGTGCTGTCCTAACGACTCGCCCGATCAATAACGAAGAAGAAGAAGAACACGAAACGGAAGAATTCGGCGAAAACAATCCCGCTCAGCTAGGTAAGTCGAAATGTCTAATCGGCCATCCCGTCAACTGTGCGACGGGGAATCAGGTCGAGACGCAAACCGACCTCTCAGTAGGGGGCCGCGGGCTCGGGTTGAGCTTCACGCGAACCTACAACTCTCAGCTAGCCAGAAAACAATTCGCCCCGGAACCCAATGGCTTTGGCTTTGGATGGACCCACTCATACAGTGCACATATCGAATTCTCGACATACTGTCGTCTTATTCATTGTGGACAACAGCGTGCGACGATCCACCAGGATAACGGAAGTACCATCACCTTCTCCGACATCCCTGGCAGCGCAGAATGGCGACCACGCAACCCTCTGACGCAGGCGAGGCTCGTGACAACCGAAAGCGGATACACGTATACGTTGCCCAGTCAAGAGAAGATGTATTTTGACAATATGGGCCGGCTCATAAGCGAGGCCGATCGCGATGGCAACACCCTCACGATGACCTACGCCTCAGCGCGCCTCACCGCCGTAACGGACTCAGCCGGGCGGAAACTAACCTTTGCTTATAATGAAGGCGGCCAGGTCGAAAGCGTAAAAGACCAAATGGGGCACACCGTCAAATACGCATATGAAGGGCAGACCCTGAAGAGTGTGACCCAGCCGGCAGAAGTTGCCCTGCGCTGGCAGTTCAAATATGACGCCAACCATCAGCTGACTTCGGAGACCGATGGTCGTGGTCACACAGTCACGACAGAATACCTTGGGTTCTTTGTGGCCTCCCAGACGGACGCGATGGCACGTAAACGCAAATGGCAATATTCCGAAATCGCGGGCGGTAGCGAAACGATAGTTACAGAACCAAACGGAGCTGTGACGCGGGAGCAGTTCAACAGGGCGGGATTGCCGATCAGCGTCACGCGAGCTTCGGGAACGGCTAGCGCAGCGACGACGACCTACGAATACAACTTGGCGGACGAGCTCGTGGCGGCCACAGACCCAGACAAACACACGATCCATTACGGCTACGACACACTGGGCAACCGAACGAGCGAAAAAGACGCAAATGGCAACGAAACGAAATGGACATACGACAGCACGCACGACGTCGAAACCATCACGGCCCCCGGTGGGGAGACGACCACGATCAAACGAGAAGCCCACGGCAATCCGGAAGTGGTCGAACGTCCCGCGCCGGAAAGCAAAATACAAAAGACGACCTACAAATACGACATTCAGGGCGATGTCGAAAGCATCACCGATCCGCTGGAACACGCGCGGAAATATGAATACGACACGTATGGTGATCGCAAGAGCGAAACCGACCCCGAAGGCAACAAGCGCACCTGGGAATACAACGAAGACTCCCAGGCGATCGCGACCGTCAGCCCGCGTGGAAACGTCACCGGCGGCAAACCAGCCGAATACACCACAAAAATCGAACGTGATCCCCAGGGCCGCGCCCTGACAGTCACGGACCCCCTCGGACACAAAACAAAATACACATACGATGGCGACGGCAATGTCGAAACATCGACCGACGGCAACAGCAACAAAACGAAATACACCTACGACGCCGACAACGAGCTGACAAAGACCGAAGAACCCAAAGGCACCGCCACTGAAACCGGATACGACGCGGCCGGACAAGCCACAAGCCAAACCGATGGCAACAAACACATCACCAAATACGTCCGCAACCTACTAGAGGAGGTCACCGAAGTCGTAGATCCGCGTGAACACAAAACAACCAAGGAATACGACGCGGCGGGGAACCTCAAAACGCTAACCGACCCAGCGAAACACACAGCCACCTATACGTACGACCCGGGCAACCGCTTGAAAGAAGTCAGCTACTCCGACGGGAAAACCCCGGCTGTCGAATACGAATACAACAAAGACGGCAAGATAACGCTCATAAAAGACGGCACCGGAACCAGCAAATATAGCTACGACCAGCTCGATCGGCGCACCGAAGCCGAAACAGGCCACAAAGAAGTAGCGAAATACGAATATAACCTCGCCAACGAGCAGACAAAGGTCACGTATCCCAACACGAAAAGCATCACGAGTACCTTCGACAAAGACGGCCGAATGGAAACAGTCACAGACTGGCTAACCCACGTCACAAAATTCAGTTATGACCCAGACTCCGACCTCGGGACAACGACGTTCCCTACGGAAACGAAAAACGAAGACAAATACGTCTACAACAACGCGGACCAGATCACCGAAGTCAAGATGCTCAAAGCCGCGGAAACGCTCGCGTCGCTCGTATACACACGCGACAGCGACGGACAGGTCAAAGGAGCCACGAGCAAAGGGCTCCCCGGCGAAGAAAAACCAGCATTCGAATACGACGCCAACAGCCGCCTCACAAAAGGCGCCGGAGTTGCCTACGAATACGACGCCGCGAACGACCCGACAAAAATCGCGAGCAGCACCTACAAATACGATGCCTCTAGCGAGCTAGAAAGCAGCACCGGCTTCAAATACACCTACAACGAAACCGGACAACGCACCAAACTGACCCCAACCACAGGCGCCGCTACCACCTACGGCTACGACGAGACCGGAAACCTCACATCAGTCGAACGGCCCAAAGAAGGCGCAACCGCCGAAATCAAAGACAGCTACACCTACAACGGCGAAGGACTGCGCGCCTCACAGACGATCTCCGCCACCACCAGCTACCTCGCCTGGGACACCAACGAATCGCTCCCACTACTCCTCAGCGACGCCACCAACAACTACATCTACGGCCCGAACGGCCTGCCGATCGAGCAGATCTCCAGCGGCGGCACCCCGACCTACCTGCACCACGACCAGCAAGGTTCAACTCGCCTACTCACCGGCTCTGCCGGCACTGTCACTGGCAAATGCACCTACGGCGCCTACGGCACCCCCACCTGCGAAGGGACCACCACAACACCGCTCGGGTACGATGCCCAATACACAAGCAGCGACACCGGGCTGATCTACATGCGAGCACGGGTCTATGACCCGAGCACTGCGCAGTTCTTGACTGTCGATCCGGTCGTGCCGTTTACGCGGGCGTCCTACAACTACGCTCGGGATAACCCGCTCAACTTCACTGATGCGGCCGGGCTTGAGGCGATCCCGTTGCCTGCCCCGGTGGCGGGCGGCTGCGCCGCTGCACCCGAGATCTGCGGCGCCGCAGCAGTGGGTGGCGTTGACGCGTGGCTAGGAGCCAAAGTGTTCAACGCCTGGGCGGGTGAAGAATCCGGCAACGACGAAGGCGAAGAATTCCTCAAGCAGAAGGAAGCTGAAAGAGAGAACTGCGGAGATCCGGCACAGCCACCCGGTGAAGGTTGGGTGTGGAAGGGTAAAGGAGAGCCAGGCAGCGAAGAGGGATCGTGGTTTAACGAAGCGACCCGAGAATACCTGCACCCGGATTTCAAACCAAGCGCGCACGGACCACATTATGACTATCGCGGCGGGGACGGCACGGAATACCGGATATACCCGGATGGCCGGATCGAACCGAAGCCATGATCGACCTTCCCGTTCCCACCGAGATAGACAAGACGGTCGCGCTCGACTGGCTGCGGCACTCGCTCGGCCAGGGCGAGGTGATCTCACCGGCTGCGCTCAAGTTCATCGCGGAGCACGAAGGCCACGCCTACACGCTTGCACCGGAGACGGTTGACCCTGCCGTGCTGGCGACTCCGGACTCCGGAGGGGTCATCAAAACGCGCGCTGCACGGGAGGGTCTTGTCAAGGTGCTCGAAGGGCTCGTGGAGCGAGGCGCGGCGTGCGTGGTGGTCGAGGACGAGCTGTCCGAGAAGAGAGACGCAAATCCTAGTTGGGGAGGGCGGCTGCTGACAGGGTTCGTCGGTGAAAAGGTGATCCATTGGGCGAACCTCGCGGACGGCACAGACGACGCGATCGTTACGGTGCACCGCGGCTCAGGCGACTATCCGACAAACGCCTTTGTCACGGCGGCGCCAGCGGAGGAGCTAGGGCTGGTGGATGGCGCGAACCTCAACCCGGGTATCGGGGAGACCGCTGTGGCGTGGCTGGTCGCGGTGATCGTGGCTGCATACGACGCCGAGACGTACATCATCTGGGAGCCGAGCTAACCCCGGCGAGGGGGCGGCATTCTACGCTGCGAGACGTTTGGCCTCGTGGCTGAGGAGGAGGAGGCCGTTGATGATTTCACTTGTCGGAATGATCGAGCCGATTCGACCGTTGTCGCCTAGCATGATGACGCTTCTTCGTCTGGCAGTTCAACGCCACGTACCTGAGCGGTCTCCACTGATTGGCACAGTTGGGAAGACCTCGCCTCGAGCACGACGATTGGTATTTCGCGCTGGGTACGCTGCCGGTAGCTCTCGTAGCTGCGGTAGACGGCGACTGCGAGCGGCCACAGTCGCTCGCGCTCCTCCGTCGTCGCCACGCGCGCATGGACCTGCCGGCGCTCGGCTCGGATCTGCACGGTGGTGTTCGGGTGAGCAAGCAGGTTGTGATACCAGGCGGGGTTTTGCGGATAGCCACCCTTCGAGGCCACGATCACGATGTCCTCACGGTCAGTGGCGTACAGCAACGGCGTGGTGCGCTTGACGTTGCTCTTGGCACCAACGTGATCGAGCAGGAGAATCTGAGGCCAACCCGGGAGGCGATGTCCGACTACGCCGCGCGAAGCGCGATAAATGATCGTATGCGCTCGTATTAGCCGCTGTAGCAGCGGCCAGTTTCTGTCCACCAACCCCATATAGTCGACGTTCACCGGGTCGCCCCTGAAGCGCGAGCAGCGAGGGTGACGCTCATGAGCCTTCGAGCGCGAGCGTCGGCCGGACTTGGGATGCGCGCCATCCCACAATCACGCTGATCAGCACGCCAATCAGCACGACGAGTAGCGGCGCCTCTAGGCTATGCCAGCCGGCCGAGATATTTGCAACAGGAAAGCCGTTTATATCCGTGAGGTAACGGCGGAGGACAACCTCTCCATAGATGCCTCCAGCCGTGCCGGCAAGACATCCGGCGACGAGGATCATACCGATCTCGGTCCAAAGAATCCTCCGCAGCTGGGTAGGCTTTGCGCCAGCAAGCGCTAGGTCGGATAGCGTGCTGCGCCGCTGCCAGGCTGTCGTCCCAACCGCAGCGGCGATGGCGAGAATTGAAGCCGCCAGCAGGAGGGTCGCGATCTGACCTAGGCGGCTGAGGCCTTCGCCAGTGAGGGCGTTGATTTTGGCCGCCAGATGGGGCGCGGTGACTGCTTCTAGTCCGCTGCCGCGGATCGCGTGCATGATTTCGGAGCGTGCTCGCCCAGCATCGACTCCTGGCGTCAACGTGATGCCTAGCGCAGTGGGCTGCGGAACGCCCCACGCTCGCCGATAGTCGGCGGCGTCGATGATAACTGCGCCCGGACTCCACCCAAGGTCCGTGATCGTCGCTGCAATTCTTAGTGGGAGTGCACCATCGGGAGTTGGCATGGGAAGGATGTCACCTGGGCCTACGTGACGGGCTTCTGCGACGGGCTTGGACACCACTATCCAGCCGCCTTCCCCGAGTCGCCTAAATGCGAGCGAGCGGCTGCCTTCAACGATCTGGCTTTCTAGAACTCGTCGGGCAGCACCGGGGGGGCGTGCGATTAGCCAAACGCGACGATTGCCCCACTGGAGATAACCACCATAGAAGGCCCGCACGTAACTGACACTACGGAGCGCGCTGATCTTTGCCGAATAGAGGTCTGGGTCTAGTTCGGTGGTAGCTGCATTGTTTCCCGGGTTGATGATCCAGATATTGGCGTCAGCTGAATAGCTGCTGGCAAACTTTTCAATGCCCCCGATTAGGTTCGACCGTGAGCCTCCGATGGCGACGCTGCCGAATAGAGCGAGGGTGCCTGTCGCGGCAAGCGCGATCGAGCGTAGTGTCGTCCCCCTCGCGAGCTTCAGGGCGACGCCGACGCTCGCGAGCGGGCGCGTATGTTCAGTGAGCGTGCGCAAAGCAAATGATATGCCCGCACACGCCAACGGCACCGTGGCGACGGCCGCAAGCGCCAGCAGGGAAACTGAGGGAAGCGCAAGCGCGGGCCGCGCGATGAAGGCGGTGCTGGCGAGCACAAGCAGAGCGCCCACGACCAAGACGAGCCGAAGCTGCGTCGACCTATCAAGTACACCTGCCGGCTCGCCCTCTTCGAGGTCAATCATCCCCGAAGCCCATCGACGCCGAAGGTCAAGCAACGGCAGAGCTGCGGCGAGGAACACAGCAAGCATCCCGCTCACCAGTGCAAGGATCACGGGGGCGATGCCAATGACGTTATTCGAGGCGAGTGTGAACGCCTGCGCGAGGTACTCAGATGATTGATGGAAGACGCTTTGCGAGAGGAGATAGCCGCCGAGCAATCCGGTCAATGCCGCTATGCCTCCTAGGCAAAGCGCCTCGGCTACGACCATCTGGATGATCGCACTTGCCTTGACGCCAAGCAGGCGCAGTTCGGCGATGGTCTTGCGTCGTTCGGGCACCGTCAACAGGAGGGCGTCAAAGGCGAGCAAGAAGCCGAGTAGCACACTAATCGCTGCGAACAGCTTGTTCGCCTGTTCGCTCGGTGAGAGTGCCTGATGCAGTAGCTCAAGGTCTTGATCAGCTGCCGAAACAGCGATCTGTTCTCCTGCGAGCGCGAAAAGCTGCCTGCTCGCTTCTGCGCGGCGGCCTTTGGCGGACTGGACGATGATCCGTGTGAGTCGTCCTTGTAGCCCAGTGAGCCGCTGGAGTTCCCGCAGTGGAACGACGATCACGCGTGCGTCACTAAGCGCGCCGGTGCTCGGCCCTAGGACAGCCGCGACCTTCCACCGTGTGGTGTCGTCTTGCAGGTCGATCGCGATGCTGTGTCCACGTATAGTCGACGGTGACTGGTGCATTGCCTTGACGCTCGCACTGCTGAGCACAACAGTCCCCGGTGCAAGCCCGGTGGGCGAGAGCGAATGAGCAAGGCCGTTGAGTTGCGCGAGCCGCGAGTCGATGCCTAGCAGCTCGATGGAAACTGGGGCGCCTTTCGCAGGACGTACAACTGCCATCCGTTCGAGCAAGGGCGCCGCCGTCTTGACTGCCGCCATTCGTTGCACGCGTGGAAGCAGACCTTCCTGGAAGCCACGGCCATCACGAGCGCGCAACTGGAGATCGGCCGGACCCACAAGTGCGTGGACCACCGAGCCAGCCGAGCCGGCTTCACTTTCGCTGATGACTGTTGCCCCGAAAACGAGCGCGACCGAGACGGCGACCCCGATGCCCGCCAGCAGCTCTTGAACGAAGTGGACGCGCAGCCGTCGCAAGTAAAGGTAGGCGATCACGCGAGGACGCATCCACGTTGACGCCTGCGGTGAATGATGCGACTCCAACTGCCGCTACCCCTGCGAGGGGGTATGCGCGGCCCACGTCATGCTCCCCGCTTGATCTGGTTCGTCTGTGACAAGTCGGCCGTCGCTCAGTGTGCAGCTGCGGTCGGCAACAGCCGCAATCTGCTGGTCATGGGTGACGAGCAAGACCGCCGCCCCTCGTTCGCGGGCACTGTTTCTAAGGAGCGCCACGATCTCGCGACTGCGGACACTGTCAAGATTCCCGGTCGGCTCGTCGGCGAGGATCAGCTTGGGCTCGGCGGCGAGCGCGCGTGCGATCGCGACCCGCTGGCGCTCGCCGCCCGATAGTTCGCCCGGAGTGCGGTGAAGACGATCTCCGAGGCCGACGCGTTCCAGCCAAGTAGCCGCCCGCGTGTTTGCCTCGCGGGTCCGAATACCTCCCAATACCAGCTTGAGCGCCGCGTTCTCCAGCGCGGAGACGCGTGGCAACAAGTGAAAGTTCTGGTAGATGAACCCGACATCTCGCATCAGGTACTCGCATGCCTCATGCGCCGACAAGGACGACAAGTCGCGACCGTCGTAGCGAATGATGCCGTCCTCCGGATGCAGAATGGCCGCAATAAGCAGCAGTAGCGTTGTCTTGCCCGAGCCGCTAGGACCTCGGAGAGAAACCATCTCTCCCGGCGAGATGCGCAGACTTACTCCATCTACTGCACGAACCTCCTCCGCGGAGCTGTGGTAACTCTTGACGACGTTTTCAAGCTCCAGCAGGCCCATGCAGCTGATTAAACGGACGATGCGAGAGTGGAGTCAGGTGCGGAATCGGATAGACCAGCAAGGCGCAATGGCTGGGTCAAGACGACACGACAGCCACGTGCGGGGGTACTGACCACCATGCGTATGCGGGAGCGCTCAGGCGCGCGGTCGGGCACACGCAAGTCGGCATGGTCAAGGATTGCGCGTATGACAACCCGCATCTCGAGCTGGCCAAGCGAGGCACCGAGGCAACGGCGAACACCGCCACCGAACGGAATCCATGCATAGTTCTTGGGTCCGCCGTTCAGGAAGCGCTCGGGCCGGAACTCATCGGGCTCTGGATAGATGTCATCGCGGAAGTGCAGGGCGGCCATAGCAGGGGCCACGTATACGCCGGCGGGGATGCGATAGCCGCCTAGCTCGATATCGCGTGTGACGCGCCGGCCTATTGGGCCGATCGGCCGCATGCGCAGAACCTCCTTGATCGTGGCATTCAGATAGTCGTCCCCATCGGTCAGCGATTGCCTGAGTTGCTTCAACACCTGGGGATTACGCAGCAACCGCTCGAATGCCCAGTCGAGCGCTGTGCCGGGGCCGTCGTATCCCGTGAAGATCAGGTCCGTAAGCTCATCGCGTAGCTCGCGGTCACTCATCGTCTGTCCATCCGAGTCCTTGACGCCCAGGAGTAGCGAGAGAACATCATCGCGCTCGGCAAGACTGGATTCCTGGCGCCGCAGCGCGATCTCCTCGTAGATGAAGATGTCCAACGCATCGCGAGCTCGCTTGAAGCGCACCCATGGGCTCCACGGGCCGAGAGAGTGGCGCGTGAAGCGGAACAGCATGACCGGATCGAGGCGCCTCGCGAGTGCTGCAACTAGGAGCTGAGCGCGATCGAAGCGCTCCCCATCCCGTAGCCCTAGGACAACACGCAGAATCACACCTCGCGTGATCCACTGAGTATGTGGCCGCAAAGCGAAGGCCTTATTCACCGGCCATGTCTCCAGGTCGCGCTCCGCGAGTTCATGTATGTCATTCGCCCAACGGCGGACCCTGTCGCCGTGGAAAGCAGGGGCCAGCAGCCTTCGCCGACGCATGTGCGGCTCGCCGTCGAGCGTCGCCATTGAGCTATCGCCGAATAGAGGCCCCAGCAGCAATTCTGCAGCCTCGCCACCATGTAGCAGTTCCGGACCCCCCGTAAGCACCTGTCTAACGAGTTCCGGCTCTGCCACCCACACCACTGGCCCAGAGCCGATAAAGCGCACCGTGAATATCGGCCCGAAACGACGGTGGACCGAGCGGATATAGCCATGCGGATCGCGCCCAAAGCGGATGCCTGCGATAAGCGACGGCGTGCGCGGACCAGGAGGCAGCACCGATGCACTCATGCTGGCACCTCGATCTCCAAGTCGCGACCACCGAAGCGTCGTCCGCGCGAACGGAACTCAGCAAGGCATTCCACCAGGCTCTCGCGCCCAAAATCGGGCCAAAGCTCATCGCGGAAGATGAACTCGGCGTAAGCGGACTGCCAGAGCATGAAGTTCGACAACCGCTGCTCGCCACCTGTACGGATCACCAGTTCAGGGTCTTGCATCTCCGGGGCGTATAGACACGCTCGGAAATGCTCCTCAGTCGTCCCCTGAAAGCTCCTGGCGGCATCGACAATCTCGGCGCGTCCTCCATAATTTAAGGCGATGAACAGGGTCAAGCGTCGATTCGCGACTGTGAGTTCTTCGGCGAGGCACATCTGCTCTCGTAGCTCACGCCCCAGCCCTTCCTTCTGTCCAATGAATCGCATACGCACGCCTTCTCGGTGGAGGTCTGGCGTCTCGCTGGCCGTGCGTCTAGCCAGCACCGAAAACAATCCCTCCACCTCCTCCGCGCGGCGTGACCAGTTCTCGGTCGAGAATGCATACACCGTTAGCTGCTCAACACCCAGCTCAATTGCGTCACGCAGACGCGCCTTTAGCGTCAACGCACCGGCATCATGACCCTTGTCGATGGAAAAGCCTCGCGCTGTCGCCCAACGACCGTTGCCATCTGTGATGATCGCTATACGGCGCGGCGTGACTGCACCATTCTCAGCTCCTTCCAGGCTAGGAGCGAGAAGATCGTGCCCATTCTCGGGGTAAACTTTGTGGTCTGGAGGGCCTGAGTCGTTCCGGATCATCGTTGAGCCTCGCTTTGCGGGAGGGCTACCAGGACGGGTTTGTCCGCTGATCCGGCCAACACGGCTTCACTACGCAATCGTGCGCGCAGCCGCTTGGCTGCGCGCCATGCGTACATCACTGCAAGCGTTGGCCTGATGAGCGGTTGTAGCTCTCGGTGAAGCGGTGAAACCAGCGACCTGAGAGGCTCTCGACCGGCCTCTGGTGCAGAGGTGTAATAGGCAACCGCACTAACCGCCGTCATGATGTGATGGGCGGAATGAGGAGCGGCGCGTGCACTAGCGACTGCTCGGCGCACGGTGCTAACGAGTTCTTCTTCAAGGGCACTACTGTCCGCGTAGTACCGCAAATAGCTGATGCTTGCCTTTCCTGTGGAGAAATCGAGATCACGATCGACAAGACTGTCAAGCATGGTCGTAAGGCCACTGATAAAGAGGTAAGTGCGGTCGAGGTCAGCGGCCTGCTCGGCGGTCGTCTGCTCGTCGGCCGCCGCTACGAGCAACGCAGCGACGCAAAGGACTGACGCCGCTCCACCGGCCAGAAGCTCCCGCCAATGAAGCCCTGCCTCTATAGCCTCGTGCCTAGCCCACGATTCAAGCTGTGCCGCGCCAGCGCGCTCGACAGCATGTGCCCTGACCTCAATCTCGCAATAGCGCTCCGCCGCACGCCCCATAGGGCCGGCTACAGTCCTCGCTGCCGGCAGACCTCTCAGCGTGTCCCTCAGTACCCCTGCCAGCCCCTTGAGATAGCCACCGTCATCGCGTTGATCCTCGCTGTTGCTGTAATAGTGATTGCTGAGTTCGATATCCGGAGCTACGGCCTCACGAAATGCCGTGTAGAGCTGATGACCGTTCTGCAAGGGGTCTAGCGTCGGCTCCTCACTCACTGCATTGAGATACTCGGCCATGACAGTCGAGGCGACGATCGCCTCAACTACGCGGGCACGATGCTCGGCTGGAGCAAGCGTCGCAAGCGTAGCCGCAGCCTCAGAATGAAATCGCTCGCTCCGCAGCTGCCGCAGCGCAAGCGCCTGAAGCTGTTGGTCTGGTATGGCCTGAGCACGTTGCTCCCAGCGGCATAGCTGCGCTCGCACGAGCGGCGCCACCCTCGCCCAGTACCGAACGTTCACAAGCAGCAGGGCGACGGCGGTGCGCGCCGCCAGCCCACGCCGGGCGAAGATGTGCGGCGACTCAGTGATCACGACACCCCGCAAGGTCGATCAACGAGCGCAGCGCAACCGGGGGTTCGTCAAATCCGGCAAGCGCATCAGCGGCTTCGGCGCGTAGCCTAGAGGTCATTGCGTCGAGGTCCGCACCGGCACTTGCCGCCGTCTGGCGTCCGTTGCGAGCGTCCGCACCTGTGGGCTTGCCCAGCTGTGCTGCCGCGCCATAAACGTCGAGAACATCGTCGCGAAGCTGGAAGAGGCATCCGACCGCGCTCGCGTATCGCTCTAGCGCGGCATACGCCTTCGGCGGCGCTGCCGCCCATGCAGCGACACCCAGCATCGGAGCACGAAATAGGCCGCCTGTCTTCAGGCCATGCATGGCTGTGACCGAGGCGGGGTCCGATGGGGCACCGACGAGGTCGAGATATTGGCCGCCAGCCATCCCGGCGATACTCGTATGGCGGAGAATCGCATCGATGGCCGCGAGAACCCTCCCTGCAGGACCAGTCTGGGCACGGACGATTACAGCGATCGCCTCAGCAAAGAGTGCGTCGCCAATCAGAATCGCCACACCCTCCCCGTGGCGAACGTGACAGGTCGGCTCTCCCCGTCGCGTCCGGGCGTCGTCCATCGCTGGGAGATCGTCGTGGATGAGGGAGTACGTATGGATCAGCTCAATTCCCGCCGCGATCGGCAGGACAACGCTGCGCTCGTGACCGAGTAGCTGGGCCGTCGCCATCGCGAGCGCCGGTCGTACGCGCTTGCCTCGATGGAGCACCTGCTCACGCATTGCATCGACCAGCGCGGTCGGCGCTGTGCACTCCCCCCACAGGCTCGCTAGATAGTTGTCGATCTCGGCGCGTACCGCCTCCGGTACGACGACCGCAGCTGCGGCCGATGGCGAGCTCGCTGGAAGCACGGCAGGACTCGCGGTCATCTCGCCACCACGGGACGATGCTCCCTACTCATCCACCGAGTGTCAAGATATGGAACTAATAGACTATGTGTACTGAGGCTGTCCAAGGCGCTCACGCGCTTCTTCCTGCCGGCCCCTAACACTGTGTTTCTCATACGACGTGGGCCGCCCAGATGGGTTGGCTGTCGAGCGCGTGTGCCCGTCGAGTGCGAGTCCCTTCACGACCAACGAAGGTCTGTGCAGCGACCGTTGCGGTACGGCCATGCGCGGACCACGAGCACCGGAGCAGGTGCTGCCGAGGAACTGCGCGGCCATGAATGTCGAGACCGGGGCGCCGCTATGCCAGCGAACGCGCATGCAAAGTGCTAACCGCCGACGCACGTCGCCCTGAATCGTGCCGTACGGCGTCGAGACGGCCCAAGCGCGAGGAACGCGAGCGTCGCGGCGATCATTGTCTTGCGCCTCATGGCGCGCGGGGCGCGGCGCTCGCGCAGGCTGAGATGACCAAGCCGGGTCGCTGCGTACTCGTCAGTCAGGCACCGGGTTCGCGCGCCCTTGGAATCTAGCCTGCTGCGGTTCGCGCTAGCTGGAATTGGGAGGGGGGTCTGCGGGTGCCGCTGAACGACATGGGTATGGAAGCCGTCATGTCGATTGCCCTTCGGGAGGTGCCATGCAGACCAGCAGGGATCGGAAAATCGTCTTTTGGATCGGTCATTTGGGAGCGGCCGGCGCAGAGCACGTGATGTGCCGGTTTGGGATGGGCCGCAGTTGGGCGTATGCCCGCCTAAACCAGCTCGTCAGGGGCGGCTTGTTGGAGCAACGGACGCTGCTCTACCGCCAGCCTGGGCTCTACATTGCAACCGCGGAAGGGCTGCGCTGGTGCGAGCTCCAGCGTCTCGGGGTCTACCGCGTCAGCGCCGGCGGGTTCACGCACGCTCAGGAGGTCGCATCCGCCGCCGTGGCGCTGCACAACGGCCTGCCGGGCTGGGTGGTCATGAGCGAGCGAGAGATCCGGGTTAGTGAGAGCGAACGCGGCGAGCTGGTCGCCTCGGTGAAGGTCGGGGAGGCGCCGGGCGGGCGCCCGGCGCTTCATCGTCCGGACCTGGCGGTCGTCTCTCCGGAGGGTCGTGTGCTCGCGGTGGAGCTGGAGCTCTCGGTCAAGGCGCCGCGTCGGCTCGCCGCGATCTGCCGTGGCTACGCGCGAGCACGGCACGTCGAGCGGGTCTATTACCTCGCGGCGACGGCGCCAGCGCGCGCAGTGAGTCGCGCTGTTGCGGGGATGCGGGCGGAGGATCGCGTCACGGTTCTGGCACTCGGGGACATCGGCGCGCTGATCGCGGCGGAGAGCAGGGAAGCAAGCGATGTCGGTGTTTGAGCACGCACTAAAGCTCGTGGCGGTCGGATGTCTTGTGGCGGCGTTTGGTGGTTGGGCGCTGGCGCGCGCGTTGCGTGGTCGGGGGTTGCGGTGGACGTGGGCGTCGCTCGGGCTCCCGGCGGCATTGCTGGTCGCGGGTCATGACCCGCTCGTCTTCTGGCCCGTCCTGTGGGGGTGCCTGCTGGCGTGCGCGATCGGCGGGCACTGGCAGCACCTCGATGTGACCTACGGCGCGGATCACGCCGAGGCCGCGAACAACCGGCTCAGGGTTACCATGGCGGTCCGCCGTTGGAGCCAGCGACTGGCGATCAAACGCCAGGGATGGATCACAGACGGGCAGCTGGCCATCGGCCGCGATGTCCAGGGGCTAGCGGTAACGATCCCTGTCGGCTACACGTCCGGGTCGCATACGTTGATTGTGGGGGCGACGGGTTCGGGGAAGACGATCAGCGAGGCGTGGATCGCCGGCAGACTGATCGAAACCGGCCACGGCGCGGTCGTGATCGACCCGAAGGGCGACCGGACGCTCCGCGACGAGCTCGCGGCAGCCGCCGCGCGCCGCGGAGCCCGGTTCCTTGAATGGACGCCGGAGGGGCCGCTGGCATACAACCCCTACGCGAACGGGACAGCCACGGAGATCGCCGACAAGGCGCTCTCGGGTGAGCAGTTCACTGAGCCGCACTATCTCCGCCAGGCCCAGCGGTACCTCGGGCACACGGTCCGTGTGATGCGCGCCATCTCGATACCGGTCACGCCGGTATCGCTGATGGCGCAGATGGACCCACGCGAGCTCGAGGTCGCCGCCCGCAAACTCCCCGGCGATCAAGCCGCGGAGGTGGAGGCGTATCTGGACTCGCTCGGTGACCGCCAGCGCCGGGACCTGGCAGGTGTGCGTGACCGGCTGTCGATTCTGGCGGAGTCGGAGGTCCGCGAGTGGCTCGACCCATCGAACGACCGCGAAACCCTAGACATCCACCAGGCAGTCCAGGACCGAGTGGTCGTGTACTTCCGGCTGGACGCCGACCGCCGGCCGCTGCTCGCCGAGATGCTCGCAGCGGCGATCGTCAGCGACCTGGTCACCCTCGTCGCCGCGCAGCAGCCCAGCCCGGTCCCGACGCTCGTGGTGATCGATGAGTTCTCAGCCATCGCGGCCGGGCAGGTCGCAAGACTGTTCGGCCGTGCCCGCTCCGCCGGGGTCAGCCTGATCCTCGCCACCCAAGAGCTGGCCGACCTCAAGAACACAGGTGACGGGGCGCTGCGCGAGCAAACACTCGGGAACGTCGAGACGGTCATCGCTCACCGCCAGAACGTCCCCGAGTCAGCGGAGCTGATCGCCGCGATGGCCGGCACCCGACCCGCGTGGATCACCACTCAGCAAACCGATGAAGGACTCCTCGCGACCGGACCAAGCGGAAGGGGCACCCGCAGGCGGGGCTATGAGTTCGAGATCCACCCCAGCCACATCAAGCGGCTATCGACGGGCCACGCGGTCGCGATCACCCCCGGCTCCATCCAAAAACCCACAATCACACAGATCAACCACCCGCACGAGGCGCGGCCATGAATACCAACACACCCCAAGACCACCAGCCAGGCACATTCTCTCGACGGCTTGACGGGCCGCTGCTACGACCCGACCAAGCCGCCTTGTTGCTCGCTGTCAAGACGAGCTGGATCTACGACGCCGTCCGCACAGGCAACCTGCCATGCATCCGCGTCGGGCGCCACATCCGCTTTACGCAAGCGATGCTCGAAGACTGGCTAAGCAACAGGTAGCCGGCTCGAGCACAACTCGCCCTCCAATGCCTCGCGGCAAAGACGCACGCAGCACGCCCCACGGCCGGCCGTGTAGCTCCGTGCTCCGCTGCGGTCAAGGTCGGGCCTTCGGCCTGGCCCCTTACGGGGCCACCCCTGACGGGGCTCGCTTGACCTCCACTCCGCACTCCGCTGGGCAGCAATCAGGTCGGCAGCAGCCGACCAGTGCCAACCAGACAGGAGAACCCACGTGAACGCAGACGAGCACAACCTATGTGACGCCCTGTTGATGATCTCAGACAAAGCAGACCAGCTCGCCGGATCAGTGCAAGCAGACCGGCCCCACCCCGAATACATCAAACAGAAGCTCCTCGACATCGAACACGAGCTGAAAAACGCCTGGACAATCAGCAACCCACACCCTCGATAGCAGAAAGGTCACGAAGAAAACAAGACGAGAGACCAGCATAACCCCGGCAGCCTCGACGGGACCGGGGCTCCGTCGGTTGGCGTCTTCTGCGACTCAGACCTGCGTGGTGAGGCAGTTCCCTACACAAAACGCGGCGTCGATCACGTCAGCCTCGTGGTCCGACGGCTGATTAGTGGGCGTAGACCTGGGTCGTCTTGGGAGTCGGCGTGTCCCATCCAACCGTGTCATGCCAAGCCGCCGCATCGAAGGGGTGGGACGCGCGTTAGACCCGCTAGTTGATCTGCCTCGGGGGCAACTATGACTACTGCTCCACGTCCGCGCTCGGCCCGTGGAATGATCCATTGAAGCCCCCTCTGCCGCGGAAAGGGAATCCGGTTCTCCGACGCGGGGCCCCTCGCCGCGAAGGGCTTCGACGAGCCAATCGGGCACTTTGAGGTCGACTGGTGCGATTGACCTCACGGGTCTGACTGGCAGCTCAGTTCCGTGCGAAACAGGATGTACTCGGTCACGCCAACATCGACCGCACCGATGTTGATGCCATAACCGCTGGCAGTGATGCCGTCTTCCAGGCTCTTCTCGGTGCTGCTCTTGATAACTTGCCCTGCGCTGTTGAGCATCTGCGTGCTGTGGGGAACCCGGGCGGGGGAGACCCCGAAATGCCGACAAGGCATGCCCACAACAACGGCGAGCACAGCCGCCGGATTGGCGCCGCCAGCGAATGGTGTTTGGTCAGACGGCGTTCCAGAGTGCGGACATCGCCAAAGCCTCCGCGTCGAGAAGGGCGTCCATCCCGGCAATCTCGACGGTGGGGGTGAAGAGCTTGGAGCGACGCAGATCGAGCACGCCCACCGTCGTTTCCTTCGGCGCACACTTTCCCAGCAGATGAAGGATAAGGTTCGCCTTCTGCTTCGACAACGCATCCGCCTTGAAGTAGTGCTTGATCAGGTGCGGGTCACCATTGATGTCGGCGTGGAGCTCGGGATTGATCGTCACCCGCAAGCCTCCGCTCTCCCACGTCTCGCGCAGTGAGGGATGGGATACGATGGTCTTCCTGCCGACCCATCTGGTCAGGCCTTTGCGGCAGTCCTCGTAGTTGGAGATCTTCTTCGCGTCATGAACGTCCTTCAGCGCGGTTTTTAGCTGCGAGGCATCCCAGCCCGCCGCGAAACATACGTCGATGCGGTCGCGTAGCAGCTTGTAAAAGTCTCGCTTTGGCGCGTATCCCTGTTGGTAGAACGCCTTTGCGTCTCGCGCCTTTCCGATCCGTGCCGTTCCGGTGGCGGCAACGAAGTCTGTGAACGTCGTGAGCGTGACCGTTGGAGGCGATGAGAGGGGCATATGCGCTCCTTAGGGAGGGATAGAACCGCCGACGACTCCACGTCGAGCCGACAGAGTCCAAGGAATGGATCAACATATCTGACGGCTCGGCGCTCCCGAACGAGTGTGCGGATTGGGATACGGATTGCGTGTCCAGCCGAGATGCCGGGCCGGTCTACCCACCAGCACGCCCCGATGGGCGGAATGTGGTCTACGCGCCCTCAGAGCAGAACCAGCCGTCTGGGCTCTCGGCATCCGCCGGCGCTCGATGCCATGAAGGCCCAGCTCGCGCACGACGCTGCCGACATGACCGCCAGGAAGCTGACGGGCGCTGGCTACCACGCCGCGCCGGAAACGAGACCTACCGAACCTGCGTGTTGGTGCCGCAGCCCTGATATGTCGTGGTGTTTGTCAAGTGGGCAGGGGTGATCGCGTCCGCTGGGCGGGCGGTTGGGGTGGTCGGGAGGCCGGGGCGCCGGGCTCGGTGTCGGCGTTGCCAGTCTGATATGTCGTGGTGTTTGTCAAGTGGGCAGGGGTGATCGCGTCCGCTGGGCGGGCGGTTGGGGTGGTCGGGAGGCCGGGGCGCCGGGCTCGGTGTCGGCGTTGCCAGTCTGATGATGCGGGGGTTGGGTACCCCAGGGCCCGGTTTCGTGCTGCCAGCGTGCGCTGTCTAGGAACGGATGTGGCACTCGTGTCCGAGTGCTGTCCATAGGGCTTTCGCGCGTGCTGGCCGCTGATGGCCCGGCACCCCGGCCTCCCGACCGTGGGGCTGTCAGCCGGGGTCAGTCGGCGGTGGCTGCTGCCCAGAGGAAGCAAGACAGCTCGCGGGCGCACGCGACGACGATCACGTTGTGTGCCTTGCCGCGTCCGCGCATCCGGTCATGGACACGGTGCAGCCTGTGCTGGGCACGGTTAGCGATCTGCAGAACGTGGTCGGGTTGGCCTTGCTGGCGGTTTTGGAGGGTCACCCCGATCCGTGGTGGGCGTCCGTAGTGCCAGGCCGACTCGACGAGCAGCCGGCGAGCGAAGCCCGATCCCGTCTTCGTGATCGACCCTTGGTGGGATGACTCGCCGGACTGGTGAAGCGACGGGGTCAGCCCGAGCCATGCGCTCAGCGCGTTCGCTCGCTTGAAGCGTTGCCAGTCACCGCCGAGCTCGAGATGCACCGCGAACGCCGTGAGGGTGTCAACGCCCCGGAAGCAGCGGAGCCTCGCGACCGTCGGCCACCACGCCTCGTCTTCAGCCAGGCGTGAGAGCCGCTCCGCGATCGCGCTCTTGCGCGCGGTCAGCCCGTCGACGGCAGCGATCAGATCAGCGAACACCAGCTCGCTGGCCGTCTCAGCGAACTGCTGGGCCGCAAGCCACTGTCGGTGGCGCGTCGTCCATGTCGAGGACTCGGGATAGACCCGGCCGTGACGCAACAGCATCTTCGAGACCCGGTGACGAGCCGTCATCAGATCCCTGCGGCACGCATCATGGGAGCGCATCAGCTCGCGGGCAGCCTCGACCTCGACGGGCGGGACCACGACTGTGGTCAGCGAGCCGGCGAGCAACAGACGCGCGAGCAGCTCCGCGTCCTTGCGGTCTGTCTTCACCCGATCCGATGGGCCCCGGGGTGTCTTGCCCGGCGCGATCACCTCGACGTCCACGCCGGCCGCGCGCGCGGCCCGGTAGAGCCCGAACCCGGTCGGCCCGGCCTCATAGCAAGCACGCACCGGCCCCGGCAGACTCCGAAGCCACGCGACCGGCTCCTCGACGCCCGGCCCGAACCGGGCACGCACAAGCTCACCCGTCGAGACATCAATCGCCGCAGCATGAGTCGAGCGAGCATGGACATCAAGCCCCACATAAGTCACCATTCCGGTCATGGCCGGACCTCCTCACTGTCTTGGGGTCAGCCGGAGCGGATCTCCGGCCAGACAAACCCCCGCGAGGAGTGTCCGGCCTACCTCCGACGGTCAACCCAACGGGCGACCTACGACATAGGGTCTAGCGACCAAAGGCGCTCGTCTTGCGGAGCACGTCCACGTAACGGTTGCGGACGATCAGCGAGAGCGCGAGAGCAGTGATCGCTCGCGGCCGCTTTCGTGTGATGGCGGTCGTAAGATGATCGGAGCCTGCTCGGGTGGGGCTATAGCACTCCGTCCGACGGGGACAGACAGCGAGACGCTGACAAGGCGCTCTCCGGGGAGCAGTTCACCGAGCCGCACTACCTACGCCAAGCTCAGCGATATCTCGGATAGACCGTCAGGGTCATGCGCGCCGCAGGCATACCCGTGACGCCGGTGTCGCTGATGGCGCACATGGACCCACGCCAACTCGAGATCGCCGCCCGCGCGCTCCCCGAAAGCCAAGCCCGCGACACCGACGCCGATATGGACTCGCTCAGCGACCGTCAGCGACGAGACCTCGCGGGTGTCCGTGATCGACTCTCGATCCTCGCCGAGTCAGATGTCCGCGAGTGGATCGATCCGACCGACGATCAGGACTTGCTCGACATCCACCAGGCAGTCCAGGACCGAGTGGTCGTGTACTTCCGGCTGGACGCCGACCGCCGGCCGCTGCTCGCCGAGATGCTCGCAGCGGCGATCGTCAGCGACCTGGTCACCCTCGTCGCCGCGCTGCAGCCGAACCCGGTCCCGACGCTCGTGGTGATCGATGAGTTCTCAGCCATCGCAGCCGGGCAGGTCGCGAGACTGTTCGGCCGTGCCGGCTCCGCCGGTGTCAGCCTGATCCTCGCCGCCCAGGAGCTGGCCGACCTCAAGACGACAGGCGACGGTGCTCTACGCGAGCAGACCCTCGGGAACGTCGAGACCGTCATCGCGCACCGCCAGAACGTCCCCGAGTCAGCCGAGCTGATCGCCGCAATGGCCGGCACCCGCCCCGCCTGGATCACCACCCAGCAAACAGACCAAAGCCTCATCGCCAGTGGCCCAAGCGGCCGCGGCACCCGCAGACGCGGCTACGAGTTCGAGATCCACCCAAGCCACATCAAGCGACTAACCACCGGACACGCCGCCGTCATCACTCCGGGCAGCTTTCACAAACCCAGCCTTACACAAACTAACCACCCCCACGAGGCGCGACCGTGAACACCAACACCACCAGCCCGACATCTCACCCGGACGGCTCGACGGGCCGCTACTACGTCCCGACCAAGCCGCCGCGTTGCTCGCCGTCAAGACCAGCTGGATCTACGCACCGGCAACCTACCTTGCATCCGCGTAGGACGCCATATCCGGTTCACACGGGCGATGGTCGTTAGGCAGGTTCCGCCTGTCGGGCCGATAGGTTACGCGCTCATGAACAGAGGGTCCGCATACGCGTATGGGTGACGTGAGTGTTGAACAGCGGCTCAACCCGGACGTGGCGTCGGCGCTGGCGTCGATTAAGAGCGTTCTGGCGATCATCAACGGTCTCACGCTCACCAATACACTTCTTGTCCTCATTACGGCTGCGCATTACTCGCACGTAACGTCTCTGTCGAAGCTGGGCGCCGAAAATGTGTTCTTCGCGATCGTCCTTGTAGCAAATATCGTCCGCTTCTATCACGGCAATGTGAGACACCTCGATGCCGCCTATGGGCCACTCAGCGTGGCGCGCGCTGCGTCGGGGCGCAACACGGAACCACGTGGGGGGCTCGGCCTTGACTTCTTCATCATCTTTACGCAAAGCCTCTTGTTTTCGGTGACGAGCTTCTACATATCGGCCCACTCGACGTATGTCTCGCTATTCATCATCCTGCTGGGTTTTGACGTCATTTGGACTGTCTACGCGCAGGCTGATGGGGATACGCAAGTGTCTCCACAGCGCTCATGGCTCCTCACGAATCTGATCGCCGTCCTGAGTCTGATCGGGCTCTATGTACGCTTCAAGGCACATCCATCGGAGGCATGGCCGCTAGACGCTTGCGCTGGTGTGCTTGCCATAGCGACGATCGCTGATTTCCAGCTAAATTGGACCTTCTACTTCCCGCGACGATCGACCCGCTGGCGTCCGGGAGAGTCTAGGCGCGTGTTCCTTTCTGCACCGCTCACACAGTATCTTGGAGTGGATGCTGCATCGATGCTGGATGGCTTTCGTCGCGTGTGGGCGGGCGTTGCGGACGAGCTGGAGCGTTGCGGACATGATGTCTTTAGCGCACACAAACGTGAGGCTTGGGGGGCTGCTATTGACTCAGCCGCGGTTGCGCTGAAGGCCGATGTGGAGGGTCTAATTGACACCGATGTCGTAATTGCCTATGTCGGCTGTCCTCCATCTCCGGGAGTTCAGCTTGAGATTGGCTACGCGCTCGCGGCACAAAAAGACCTCGTCGTTTTTATCGACCGAGACCAGTCTGTGCCATATCTTGTGCGCGGCTTGAGCGACATGCGGCGCGCTACTGTGGTGGAGATTGAGAACATGGATGGCATCATGTCAACGCTCGTCCGGATGGGTTACGTTGAGCCGCGTTGACTGTGGGGTAGCAACGCCTCGTTGGGACACGGAATCGCCAGCGCCAAGGGTCGTGTCGGGCGTGGTCGAGCTGCGAGGCGCGACCGACAGACTGATGCGGTGTATTACTGGGTAAACGCAGCGTCGACGGTCTCGGCCTCGGCATCGGACGGCTGATAGTGCGCGTAGATTTGGGTGGTCTTGGAGTCCGCGTGGCCCATCCAGTGCTGGATCGTGCGAAGTGGCACGCTGGCGCCGGCCACTCGGGTGCCGAAGGTGTGGCGCAGCTCGTGGAACGTGATCGATCGGACTTCCGCCTGTAGGACGGCCTGTTTGAAGCGGCGCACGAGCTTGGACCGGTCTAGAGGCTTGCCCGACTCGGGATGGCAGAACACGAGATCGCCATCGGCGGAATACAGGCTCTGCTCGCGCAGGTCGGCGAGCGAGTCGGCTACCCGGCCAGCGAGCGGAACAGAGCGGCCTGAGTCCTCGGACTTGGGGTCGTTGAACTCTCCCCTGACGTACGGGGAGACGACTCGGACTTTGCGGGCGTCGAGGTCGATGTCGCGCCAGCGCAGCCCGAGCAACTCGCCTTGCCGCAGCCCGGTCATCGCCGCGGTTAGGTAGAGCGTCGGCTCAATCCGGCCGAAGGCGTCGTCGGGGTAGGGGAGGGCGAGCAGTTTCTCGAGTTCGGGCTGGTCGAGGAACTTGATCCGCGTCTCGGTGGTCTTGATGACCGGCCGGTCGGCGAGCTTTACGGGGTTGCCGGTGCACCATCCGAGGCGCATCCCGATGTCGAACACGGAGTGCATCGTGTTCAGATGGTTCCGCACGGTCTTGGGGGCGAGCGTGCCGAGCTTGACGGCGATGTAGCGCTCGATATCGCGCGGCTCGATCTGGTCGAGCTCCTTGCGGGCGAAGAACGGGACGATGTGGTTGCGGAGATCCGAGGCGATCGTCATCCGGTGGGACTTCTTGCGGCCCCGGATCTCCAGACGTCGGTATAGCTCCTCGCCGGCCTCATGCATCGTCACACGCTCGGTGCTCACCCGGGGGCGGTCGGCGTCGCGCATCTTGCGGAACCGCTCCTCGGCCTGGGCCTTCGTCAGTCCGTCGCGCTCGCCGGGCGTTCGCGCCGGCCCGACCTTACGGCGGATCTTCCGCCCATCGGCGCCGTACCATGAGCCGACCCACGAGCGGCCCTCGACGCGCAACGATCCGGTCCCGTACCCGCGCCTCGCCCTGCCACTCGCTTTCGTCACCACTATGCGCCTCCAGGCCCGCTCGCCATGTTCTATTCGTGTTCTATCTTGAGCAGATCCTACCAGAGGTAACGGACAGCAATCTGGCTCTAGAAAGGCATGTTCAGGATAGCCAGTCTCTTAAGATCCGGCTGGGGGCCGGGCGGTCGCAGGTTCAAATCCTGTCTCCCCGATTAGGTTCAAATCCCCCGAAAAAAAGCGAAGGGGAGCCACGTAGAGGCGAACAGAGGCGAAAGCCCCGGCGTTTGCGATATATCGGCGCGGCGCGGCCTCGGAGGTCGCTCAGTTGCTCTCGGGCGAGGCGTTGTAGTACTCGCGGAGCCATGCCTCGACTTCCGAGACGCGGTAGCGGTTGAGGCCGCCCATGCGCAGGTAGGGGAGGCCGACGCGCTGTTGCATCTCGATCCAGCGGTCCGAAACGGCCAGATGTTCGGCGAGCTGGGGCTTGGTCAGCCAGGGCTCGTGTAGCTGGTCGCCGAGGTCGTCTCGCGTTATCACGGCGGTCGATCAGAGCAGACCTGGCCCCCGATCTCAAGCGCGTGCTGGTGCCTCGCGGAGAATCCTGAACCGATGGCCGATGCGAGCCTAGATTCGCCCGCTTGGGCCGACCACGCGCCGGACGCCTTCTATCTTCGTCTCGCGCCTGTACGAGCGGGACGACTGCCGGCGGCCGGGCCTTGACGACCGTCCGTCGTGTCCCGACCGTTGGAACGACCATATTCACCGCCCATGCGACTCGGCAGGGCTGTTTTTCCGCGGCGCATTCGCCTCGGTCACCTGACGTCTAACACCAGCCCGCGCCGAGCGGGCGAGTCTCGAATCCTCACGCGGTCGAGAGTCAGCAAGGTAGAACTCTGCCGGGTCGCATAAGAAAATGTCGCCCTCCACTCAGCCGCCGCGTCTCCTTACCTACGGGGACGTCGCGAGCTTCCTCGATATAGACCTAAAGAAACTTACCTGGTGGGTCTGGGCGCTTAGAGAGCGGAAGCGGTATCGGAGCTTCGATATCGCTAAACGAAACGGGGGGACGCGGACAATCTCTGCCCCGATCCCACCCATCAAGGAAATTCAGCGGCGTCTCGCGACTCACCTTGTCGCCTGGTATTCGCCTCCTGCGCAGGCTCACGGATACGTCCCTGGCCGTGATCCGAAGACCAATAGCCGCCCACACCGACGCCAAGAGTGGGTCCTCCGTGTGGACCTGGAGGAGTTCTTCCCATCGATTCACTTCGGGCGTGTGCGGGGTCTCTTTGTGAATCCGCCGTTTGACTTCGGCCCAGACGCGGCGACACTCCTCGCGCAAATATGCTGCTACCAAAAGCGCCTTCCGCAAGGTGCGCCAACGTCACCGACGATTTCGAACATGATATGTCGCAGGCTCGACCGGGACATTGCGCAGCTCGCGGCTCGCGAGCGGTGCTATTTCACTCGTTATGCCGACGATCTGACCTTCTCAACCGATAGAACACGGTTTCCAGTCGGCCTCGCCTACCTTGAGGGAGATAGGGCCCACGTCGGCGCCGCACTCGGCGATCTTATCACGGCCTCGGGCTTCCGAGTCAATGGTGAAAAGACTCGTCTCGTCCGACGTTCTCAGCGGCAGAGGGTTACCGGGCTTGTGGTAAATCGGCAACTGAATGTTCCTCGAACCTACATTCGAGAGGTACGGGCGCTCATCTATGTGTGGGAGCGGTACGGCCTCAAAGACGCAGAAGCCTCGCTTTCCGCCACACGGAGGCACCTAAATCGCGCTCCTCGCGTGCTACCTGTCAACTTTCAGGAGGCTGTGACCGGGAAAGTCCAGTACATCGGTAGTGTAAAGGGCTGGCACGACCCCATCTACACAGGGCTGGCCGATAGGCTGGCCGCCCTCGATCCCGGGTTTGCCAAAGTCGTTCGAAAACACGAACCGCGATCCATGGGCGGTACCGGGGCCGGGCGCGTTCTCACTCGGACCCTCTATGTCTGCACCGAGGGTGAGACCGACGTGACCCATCTAAAGGCAGCGATGACGTATTTTCACGGCAAGGGAGAATATAAGGACCTCGCGCTCTCTTTTGATAGCGAGTCCGTGTTCAAGAGCGATACAGCACTGGCCAAACACTTGAAGGCGATCTCGGCGGCCAAGCTGGCAGTCGCGACGGTCTGTCTTTTCGACCGTGACAACGAATCGCTCCTCCGACAGATGGAGCTACTTCAGCAGGATTACAAGAATTACAAAAGAGGCGCTGCTGGCGTCGCGCTCGTGACGCCAGCTTTCCGCAAGGCACCCTTTTGTATCGAGCTACTCTTTCGGGACGCTGATCTGTTGACATGTGACGCCTCCGGGCGCCGCATATACACAAAGTCGGAGTTCGTCGAGAATACTGGGCAGCATAAGACAGACCGCTGCGCGGCACGCAACATCAATACGAACCAGCTCATCCGCGATGACGTATACGAGTTTGAAACTCAAAAGTCGCTCGCGCTTTCCAAGATCGACTTCGCGAGGTTGGTTTCTGAGCGTCAGGGGCCCTTCGCCTTTGACTTCAATGGCTTCCGCCCTACGATCGAGATGCTTCGGTCGGTGGCGCGGGAACTGGACGCCCGTCGGTAGGTCGTTTCTCCGGGCGCGAGAACGCGCTGAGCCCGGGCGTTGGAATGGCTCCCATCTTTCCTGAACTACGTTGGGTTGGGTTCGTCCTTAAGGGCGGAGCACTGACCGTATGGCACCGAGCGGAACCATCAGTGTGCGGTGTGCCAGGGGGGAGGCCTCGAACCCAAAACGGCGGTAGAACGATGCGGCGCGATCATCGAGCGCGTCGACGGTCACTGCGCGTACGGCGACTTGGTCGGAGGCGCGTAGGACACGCTGAAGCGAGTCCAGCAGGAGGCTGCGGCCGAGACCGGCATCTTGGTGCTGCTCTGTGACGGCGAGGCGGGCGATGAGCGCCACGGGTATCGGGAAGTGGCGCGAGAGTCCTTGACGGACGCTGGATGTTGCGTGCTCGTGCTCGACTTGGGCCGCTACGAGGGTGTAGTAGCCGGCGACGTTGCCGTCGGGCTCGATGGTCACGAAGGTGCGGGCAGCGTCGCGCTGCTGGTTCTGGCCTGCGTAGGCAACCAGCCAGCGGTCCAAGGTTGCCTCGCCGCAGCTGAACCGATCGACGCGGTGTGCCTTGCGGTCGAACGGGGCGGTTGCGCTGAGCTGCGGCGTCACGCCTCGGGCAGGATGCTTGGCTTCTCGATGAGCCGGCGTAGACCTCGTTCGGAGGCGGGGGAGGGCTGCTCCAGTGCGGTCAAGAATCGCTGTGCTGCTTCGTCGTCGAGGATGTAGCGGGTGCGCTCGGCGAGGGTGCGCTCGGCCTCGTGGCGTGCGGCTCGTCGTACGAACTCGCTCAGGGTCTCGCCGCTAGCGGCTGCGGCAGCCTGCTCGAGGTCACGCTCCTCCTCGGTGATCCTGATCTCGATCCTGCGCGTCTTGGTCGGGCTAGAAGCCATCAGCAGAGTGTACGGCATCCGTCCGGACAGATCTAGGTGTCCATTAAGCCGGGTGGTCCGCCGCGTGCGTACCGGATACCGGCGTCGGATTGGCACGTACGAACGTTCACGATGGCATACGCCGGGTCTCAGACAGCGAAAGCCCTGGTCTGCCGCCGATATGGCGTTTGCAAGACGTTTGCGAGGCGCCCAAAACCCGCATCAGGAAGCCAACTTGAACCGTTCTCCCCGATACGTAGGCTGGAGGATTGCCAAGGCGTGCCGAGGACCGTGGAGGCGTAGCAATCCCGCTCCACGACTGATGAGTCGGCCCGATATCGCCCGCTGTTGCTGGGCATGGCGTCAAGTTGAATCCGGAGCGGACCGCACACGACTCCGCACACGGAATCGCGCCGTGTGCGGTTTCTGTGGCTGCTACCCACCTGAGTCCCGGGGTGGTGAGGCGTGAATGGCCTCTCGGTCGTCAGCGTATGCTCGGGCGTCGGAGGGATCGACCTTGGCCTTGAGCGCGCCGGCATGCGGTCATCGTCCAGTGCGAGATCGACGCGTACTGCCGAGGCATCCTCGCGCAGCACTGGCCCGGAGTTCGGTGCTTTGAGGACATTCGAGAAGTCCCATCGCGGAGCGTTGGAGAACGACTCCGACAAGTGGACGGAGACATCGTTGGCGCCGACGTTGAACACCAGCGAGTTCCACTCGCAGGTGTGGACGCCTGTGTTGATCTCATCTGCTGAGGCTCCCCTTGCCAGGACCTCAGCGTCGCCGGATTGCGAGCAGGCCTCGACGGGGACCGCTCGGGGGTTGTTCTTTGAGTTCGCCAGGTGCGCCGATGAGCTTGTTCGGCCAGGGAGATGGCTGCTGTTTGAGAACGTTCCCGGACTCCTTTCCAGCCCTGGACGAGATCGAGAGTCTGGAGTCGACCGGACCGGACGGGATTTCGCGAGCGTTCTCGCGACGCTGGCCAACATCGGGTTTCACGACCTCGCCTCGCGAGTGCTGGACAGCCGATACTTCGGAGTGCCCCAGCGGAGGCGACGTGTCTTCATCGTTGCCCGACGTGCTGCTGGAGACCGTGCCCAGGAGGTTCTACTTGAGCCCGATACGTTCATAGTCTGGGAACAGCCGAGAACACGCGGGAAAACCCGCGAAACGCTGAGGCTCGTGGTCGGCTGTTCTCGCGTGTTCCCCCGGCTGTTCCCGGCACGCGGGACCACGAATGGACCGCAGCGGAGGCTCTGCGGTCCCTTTGGTGCCCCGATCAGAACCTTGGACGGTTGACCCAAACCAGCGCCATATCGTCGGCTTGTAGAGCGCCGCAACGGTCGTGTTGAGCGGCGAGCTTGATAGTCACGCGCGACACGTTCCGCTAGGAGGGTCCCCCCGTCGCATCTCGCGGGGCATTCTGAGTGGTCCGGGGGGTTACCGCAGGGACAGCTCGCCCGCGTGATCGGCAAGAGCACGGCGGCGGATGCGAGGGCGCCCGCCGTTGGCTTCTAGCCAGGTCCGGATGTCCTTGGCGTAGACGAGCCGCTCGTTTGATCGGCGACCGCAGTGCGCTTTTTCCCCCGGCCGGTGCGAGCAGGACAAGACAACGCCGTGCGTACAGGTCGCATGCTCGAACAGGTAATGTCTGTCTTGCGAGCCAGCGACATTCCTACTGGTCATGCGGGGTTAGCGAGTGAACAGCGCAAGTGATCGTGAAGCCGGTACCTGGGCTCGGCTGCAGCAGCACTGGGAGGCCTCAGACCGCGGCAACCTCGACGCTGAGCACGCGATCTACGCGACAGACGCGATCTTGGACTACCCGCTAGTCCGGCGAGCGCTTCAGAGGCCGGTCAAGGATCCAAGCGCGACGCGGCGGGCACCCGGCCGAGCGCCACTTCACCGTCCGCCGGATCCTGGGCAGCGGCGACCCTTGGGTAAGTGAGTGCGTGATTACCTATGACGGCGTCCCCACCTACTCGCTCAGCGTTATGGAGCTCACCGACGGTCTCGTAACGCACGAGACCCAGTACTTCGCTGACCCCTTCCACGCGCCTCCCGGGCGTGCTGCGCTAGCTGAGCCGATTCCGTCCCGCGACCAATAGGCCGCCGCGTCAGTCAGCGGCGCGGTGCTTGAGCTTCAGCACCCGGAAGATCGACGTCGCCTTCCCGCCTGTCGGTTCGATCCTGATCGTTACCTTCAGGTGGCCGGCACGGCGCAGTTTTGTCAACAGAGATCGGCTGAGCGCCAGCTTGACCTTCTGTGTCTTTCCCGGTGCGACCGAGTAACGCGTGCGCTTGGTGGCTGTGGCCTTGGTCGCGCCACCCGGCACGATCACCAAGAAGCCGCCACATGCTTTGACCGCTGTCGGCGGGCATTTCAACGATACGTACACATGAGTTGCATCGCCGCTCGGCACCGCCGTCCCCAACACAGGTGAGAACACCACTCCGCTCGTCGGCCCACCACTGCAGTTCGAGCCGCATGGGATTCCCACCAGCACCGGTGTCGGTAGCGGGATCGGCGCCGGCGGGGGCACGCATTCGGTCCCATGCTGCAGCGGATCGGTCGGCTGGCAGTCCTGCGTTTCGTCGCCGTAGCCGTCGTGATCTGCGTCGGGCTCGACGTTCGCGCTGAGGGCGAGCGTGAATCCGAAGGCGCCGCCGTAGTCCTGGCCTTCAAAGACGAGGCCGCTGGCGAACTGTGTCGAAGTGACGCCAGGGAAGTTTTCATAGACCACGAATTCGATCGGATAGTCGGCGAGGATGCCGAACCGTTCGCCGGCTTTGATCGGCACGCGCGCGGGCAGTTCGAGCGGTGGTTCGGCCGGTAGCTGGTTGCCGACCGGGATTTCAAATGACGGCCCGGCCAGTTCAGGCACGGCATAGACGGCGCCGCCCGACCCGTCGAGCGAGCCCTGTTTGTAGGTCTCCAGTTTCAGAATGCGCGGAGCAGTCTGGCCTTCGGCGCAGCAGCCGGCCCGCATCGCCCAGCCCGTGATCACGCCGTCGATCGGCGACGCCACAGTCACTTCCGAGTTCGTCGAGCGAAAGTTCAGGTAGGCACAGGGGCTATATGTTTTCTGGCAGCCGATCGAAGACGTGTGGCCTCCTCCGGATGGCAGCGGCGTGCTCAGGTCGGGCCCGAGCCGGATTGCCGCCGCCGCGGCTGACGGAAGCGCCATCGCACACGTCGCCATCGCGATCACCAGGACCCATCGTCGCGTTCCCCCGCAAGGCGCATAACGCCAGCTTCGCACGTCGGCCGCCGCCCCGCCCCGTGCAATCCCGCCCCCGACGCCGGCTCGACCGGGGCGGTGCCGCCGATCGCGGCCTCGATCTGCTCGTGCTGCGTTAGCCGCCGGGAACCCACCCGGCCGGAAACGCGCCGGCGGGAACGTGTCCGGGAGACGTGGGGAAGAACTGCAGCGCGATCCGCTCCGCGGCGCTGCCCTCGAGCAACGGCCGAAGATCCCCGAGCGGCAGCAGAACGCGAATCGTCGCCCCGATCTGGAAGTCGGCCGCGTTCGGCTGCTCGCCGCCGATCACGCCCTGTCGCGCGAGCTCCTCGATGTGCTCGAGCTTGGCCGGCAGGCCGGCAAGATCCTCCTCCAGTCGCGCGGCCGAGATCTTGTGATAGCGCCACGAGCCGTGCACGTATCTGATTGCGAAGTCCGTGCCGGGCCCGTCGAGTGGCCCGCGGTCGGCGAACGTGCCCATCGCCTCGGGGCGGAAATGAAGCGCGCCCCACGGCAGCCGGCGGCCGAGGTCCTGGAACTCCTGATCGCCCCAGCGCTCGGCGTCGGTGACGTCCTCTGATGGGTACAGCGTCGGGTCGGGTGCGATCGTCTCGAGCCGGGCGAGGATCGCGCGCGAGCCGTGGACTGGATCGCCATCTACGAGCAGCCCCGGGACGGTCGAGTTGCCCTCGCCGTAGATCTGCTGCATCTGCTCGACGTGCTCGCCTGCTTTGAGGTCGACGCGCTCGTACTCAAGGCCCTTGTAGTCGAGCGCGGCTGCCACCGTCATGCACGGATGGGAGGGCGGCAGTGCGTGCAGCGTCAACGTCGGGGAGCTCATCCAAGCGCCTCCACGATCTCGGCGATCGCCGCTTTCTCGGCGTCGCTGACCGGATCCTCGCCGCGGCCGTTCTCCCTGTGCGCGGCGGCGACCCGTTCCGCGAGGCCCACGGTGAAGCGCTTGTACTCGTCGAGCTCCTGCGGTGTCGCCTTGCTTTGGAGCAGCGTCACGGCGTCGCGAAGATGGGCGATGCAATGGCCTTTGAGCTCATCCGGCGAGCCGTAGCGCGTGTGATCGATCTGCGGCTTCGCCGAGACGATCGCGTCCAGCAGCTCGCTCTGCCCGTGCTGTTGGCGGGCCTCGGCGTACGCCTTGGCCATCGACACGGTCTCGCGGATCGTCCCGCCGCGCTGCGCGGTGATTACGAGCATGCCTGCGCTCGTCGGCCCCTCGAGCACCTGCTCCCACTCCTGCTCTGTGAAATCGGCCTTCGCGGTCATTGCACTCCTCTGGGTGGTACTTGGATGATGTTGGCGTATGTCCGTTCTATCTCGTCTCGGTCTTCGATGCCTGTCGCGCGCAGTGCCGCGAGCGAGTGGATGCGCTCGGCCAACAGCCTGCTGCTCGCGCCCGGGATGACCCGGTCGTCATCGCCCGTCAGCACCAGCGTCGGCGCCCGAACACGTCCGCGGCATCGCCGCTGAAACCGTAGCTCGATCCAACGGAAGCTGATGACGCGTGGCGAGCGCCCGACAAGCTCCGGTGTAGGCTCAAGCGATGGCGCAGAGGTGGATCGACCGGCAGATCGATGACGCGTTGCTCGCGACCTCGGTCTCGACGGGCGTCCTCTATGCACGCCGGCGGGTGCGGCGTGTTCAGCGCAGGCTCGCCCGGGGCGCGGTGATACTCGGCGCTGGCGCAACGGTCGCCGGGATCGGCGTGGCCGGTGTGGCTGGCGGCGCGTTCGCTCGATATCGAAGGCGCGCCGGCGGCTCGACCGACTAGTACTCGAGCGCCGGCGAATCGTCCGCAGGTATCGTTGCGGACGGTGCCGCGCGCTCCGTTGAACCTGATTGAGTTCCCAGCCGATGACCCCGAGCGGGCTCGTCGCTTCTGGACGGAGCTGCTCGACATCCAGCTCGAGCCTCGCGGCGACTCGGAGGGCGAGGGCTGGCAGACGCACTCAGGGGCGCCGGCGCTGGGCGTCCACGCTCGGGGGCGCGGCCCCGGAGATTCCTTCTCGCTGCCGTACTTCGCGGTGGGTGATCTCGCGCTCGCGCTCGAGCGGGTCGAGGCCCTCGGGGGCACGATCGTGCATCCGGGCGAGCGGTGGGCGATCTGCAAGGACTCCGAGGCGACTCCATTCGCGCTCGCGCAGGAGGGCCCGCCGGCGGAGGTCGCTTGAGTCGCGCGCCGGCTCGGGCCCACGCGCCGCTCAGGCTCGCGCGCTCGCCTGCGGGTCGAGCCGCGACATCGTCACCGCGGCGGTCAGGTCGGAGTGCGCGCCGCCCATGTACAGCCCCTTGACGGGCGGGACGTCCGAGTAGAAGCGCCCGTGGCCGATCTTCACGTGCGTCTCACCGGCGAGCCGGCGGTTGGTCGGGTCGGCGCTGACCCATACCGGCTCGCCGTGGCCGTCGGTGCCGGGGAGCAGCGCCTCTAGCCAGGCGTGCGTGTCGAGCTCCAGCGAGTCGGTGCCGTCGTCCTCGGGCGCAGCCCACAGGTAGCCGGAGACGTAGCGCGCGGCGATCCCGCGGCGGCGCAGCAGAATCAGCGACAGATGCACGAAGTCCTGGCACACGCCGGCGCTCGCTTCGAGCAGGTCGGTGACCGTCGAGCCGACGTACGTCGCCCCGGGCCGATATTCGAAGCGGTTGGGGACCATCTCGCACAGTCGTTCCAGCGTTTCCAGCGGGCTGTCGGACTCGAGCTCTTCGTGCATGATCTGCAGTCCGGAAATTGCCGGCTGATCCTGCCACGGCAGTCCGAACTCCCCAGCGGCGTCGATGTAGGAGGCGCTCTGCAGGCTCTCCCACGAGCCGTCCGGCGGGTCAGGGGGAGCGGACGTGACCACGCGTGCTCGCACGTCGATCGTCAGCTGCGCGTGGCTCGTGGGGATGCCGAACTCGAGTACCTCGGTGCCGAAGTAGTCGAGGTGGCGGCTAACGCGGGCCTCGGGCTCGATCCGGGTGTGGAACTCGTCGCAGCGCTGGGTCGAGGTCGTCGCGGGACGCACGCGCAGGGCGTTCAGGTTGTCGGTCACCGCGACGTCGTAGTGGTACTCGGTCAGGAAGCGGATCGCGAAATGCACCTGTCGCTCACCTCCTCAACCCGGCCGCGGCCGCGCCGGCAAAATAGCGCTCGGCCACGTCGTGGTCGATGCGCGAGAGCTCCTGTTGGGTCTGTTCGCATATCCCGGTCAGCTCGGCACCGTCCGGCAGTGCCCTGCGCTGGAAGTCTAGGTCGGCCGCCAGTCGGCTGACGCGCAGCACGGGCTTTGAGTTGCGCGGCCCGGCGTCAGCCGTCGTGAACACCTCGTGCAGCGAGTCCACGCACGCCGCCACGCTGTCCGGGTAGGCGCGCTCGAACAGCAAAAAGCGCGCGACAGGGTGGGCGTTCGGCGGGGCTGTGACCGCGCGCAGGTAGGCGTGAAAGCCGCCGACGGCCTGCAGCAGGATCAGCGCGGTGCCGTCAGCCGGTGCGGAGTCGCGGGCACGGCCGCCGGAGGCGGGGGTCGGCATCGCCACGCGCAGCATGCGCAGCACCATGTCGGAGATCTCGATCAGGCCTCCCGCGTCGAGGAAGCACTTGGCCTCGTCGCGCAGCATCGAGCGGTTGGCAACGCCCCAGATCAGCGCGGTGCGCTCCTTCACGTACTGAGATGCCAGATGCGGCCCCGCGGGCGCCGTCCAGCCCGGCTGGCCGCCGCCGCGCAGCCCCAGCGCGGTCGTGTTGATCGCCTCCCACATCTCGGCGCTGATCACGTCGCGCACCGTCCGCGCTCCCTCGCGCGCCCGCTCAACGCTCGCGAGCATCGAACCGGGGCGCCCGGCGTCGAGCGTCAGCTGGCCGAGCGCATGGCTGCTGGGGGTCTCGTTGACGTCGCCGAACATCGCCAGCAGGCCGCCCGAGCCGAAGCTGACGCCGGGCCGGTTGTCCGAGCTCCCCTGCAGCTCGGCGTGGTAGACGGCCTCGACGGCGCGGGCGGTGAACTCTGCGCGGGCCAGGTTGCGTCCCAGCCAGTACAGCTCGTGCGCGATCCGCGCGAGCATCAGCCCGAGGGCCCGCGAGGCGCGGCCGGTCCCTGCTGCTGCTGCTGGGGTCCCTGCTGTTGGGGTCCCTGCTGCTGCTGGGGTTCCTGCTGTTGCTGTTGTTGCTGCTGGCCGGTCCACGCTCCGTAGCGCAGGTCGGGCAGCGCCGGCGGCTGCGTGTCGGCGATCGGCGGGCCGGCGCGGTCGGCGTCGTCGCCGTCCTCCAGCACCCACGTGTCCTTCGAGCCGCCGCCGCGGGAGGAGTTGACGATCAGAGAGCCGTCCTGCAGCGCCACGCGGGTCAGCCCGCCGGGAACGATGTCGATCCGCTCGCCGAACACCGCGAACGGGCGCAGGTCGACATGACGAGGCGCCAACACGCCGTCCGGGCCGACCGTCGGCACCGTCGACAGGCGCACGACGTCCTGGGCGATCCAGCGTTCGGGGTGCTCGACGATCACCCTGCGCATCGCCTCGATCTCTGCCTCGGAGGCGTGCGGGCCGATCATCACGCCGCGCCCGCCCGACTCGCCGGTCGGCTTGACCACCAGCTGATCGAGGCGTCCGAGCACGTGCTCGAGCGCTTCCGGGTCCGACAGCAGATACGTCTTGACGTTCTCGAGGATTGGCTCCTCGCCTAGATAGAAGCGGATCATCTCCGGCACGAAGCAGTAGATCGCCTTGTCGTCGGCGACGCCCGTACCGAACGCGTTGGCGATCGCGACGCTGCCGGCCCGATACGCGCGCACCAGCCCGGGGACGCCGAGCAGCGAGTCGCCGCGGAACTCCAGCGGGTCGACGAAGTCGTCGTCGAGGCGTCGGTAGACGGCGTGCGCGCGCTCCAGGCCCCTGGTGGTGCGCATGTACAGGACGTCGTCGCGCACGACCAGGTCGGAGGCCTCGACCAGCTCGACGCCCATCTGACGGGCGAGAAACGCGTGCTCGAAGTACGCGGGGTTCGCCGGGCCGGGCGTCCACACGACGACCGTCGCCTCGCTCTCCGCCGACGGTGACACCGAGCGCAGTGCGCTGAGCAATAGCTGCGGATAGTGGTCGACCGGGCGAACGCGATAGGAGGCGAACAGCTCTGGCACCAGGCGCGCCATCGCGGCGCGGTTCTCGAGCACATAGGAGATGCCGGACGGGATGCGCACGTTGTCCTCGATCACCTTCCACGTCCCGTCGCTGTGGCGCACGAGGTCGCAGCCGGCCACGTGCGTGTACACGCCCCCGGGCGGGCGGATGCCGTGCACGGCGCGCGCGAACTGCGGGCACGAGGCGACCAGCCGCCATGGCACGAGCCCCTCGCGGACGATCTCGCGGGCGTGGTACACGTCGTCGACGAAGTGGTTCAGCGCGCGGATTCGCTGTGCCAGCCCGCGCTTGATGTCGCGCCATTCCTGCCCGCTGAGCACTCGCGGCACCAGATCCAGCGGGAACGGCCGTTCGTGCGAAGCGCCGCTGACGCCGCTGGTCTCGAACGTGATCCCCTGCTGCATGAAGATCGCATCGCGCCGCCTGCCCGCCTCGATCAGACCCTGTGGTCCCAGGCGCGTCAGCTCCGCGACCAGCGCGCTGGCGGTCGGCCGCGGCGTGCCCTCCTCATCGAACAGCTCGTCCAGGAACGGCGCCTGCGGACGATATCCCTCGATCGCCTGTGTCTGCAATCCGGAGCTCACCGCGGAAGTCTCGCGCGCTGTGCGCGCTTTGGCCTTCGACGGCTGGACAAACCGCGATGTCTTCGGCTGCTCACCTGTCACAGGCGCCCTTTCATACGGTCACCAGCGGCGCGGGAGCCGGCTGCTCCTCTTCCAGCTGCTCGCGGCAGCGCCGCGCGGTCGCGCGCGCCCAGCTCCCGGTCGTTACCGCGCCGACCACCACGACGAGGAGACCGCAGCCGGCGATCAGCCACCAGGCAGCGTGGCTTGCCGGCGCGAGGTGCGTGCCGATGCCCCGCGCAGCGGCCGTGCCGAGAATCGATCCGGTCACGGCCACCCCGAGCGTCTGTCCGACCTGACGGCTGGTCGAGGCGATCGCCGCGGCCACCCCGGCCTGGTTGTCGGGCATCCCTGACACGGCCGCGAACGTGATCGGCGCGTTGACCGTGCCGAAGCCCAGGCCGAAGATCGCGTAGGCGAGGAACAGCAGGGCCAGCGACGTGTCGGGCGTCAGGCCGGTGAGCAGCGCGCTGCCGGCGAACATGCACGACCCGGCGATCAGCAGCGGCAGCCTGGGTCCTTTGCCGCCGACAGCGCGACCCGACAGCGGGCTTCCGGCGATCGCCGCGAGCGCCATCGGCAGCGTGCACAGGCCGGCCACCAGCGCCGAGTAGCCCCGCACGTCCTGCAGGTACAGGGTGTTCAGGAACAGGAAGCCGCTGAAGCCGGCGAACGCCGTGATCGCCATCACGGCTGCGCCGGTGAACGGCGCGCTGCGGAAGAAGCGCGGGTCGATCAGCGGGTCCGTGCGCTGGCGCTCGTAGATCGCGAGGCTCGCCAGCGCGAGCGCCGAGAGCACGAACAGGCCGATCGTCTGCAGCGAGGACCAGCCCGCATCCGGCGCCTCGATGATCGCGTAGGTGATCGACGCGAGCGCGACGATCACCAGCAGCTGACCGACCGGGTCCACTCGTCGTGGGCGCGCGGCACGCGACTCGGGGACGAACATCGCCGTCAGAATCAGCGCCGCCAGCCCGATCGGCACGTTGATCCAGAAGATCGAGCGCCAGCCGATCGCGTCGGTCAGCGCGCCGCCGACGATCGGGCCGAGCGCCAGGCTCACGCCGACGACCGCGCCCCACGCGCCGATCGCGCGGGCGCGCTCGCGCGGCTCGGTGAACACGTTGGTGATGATCGACATCGCCACCGGGTTGAGCATCGAGCCTCCGACCGCCTGCAGCGCGCGAGCGGCGATCAGCCACTCGAGGCTCGGTGCGAGGCTGCACAGCAGCGAGGCACCGGCGAAAACCGCCAGCCCGGTCTGGAAGATCCGCCGCCGCCCAAGGCGGTCGGCTGTCGAGCCGGACAGCAGCAGCAGGCTGGCAAGCACGATCGTGTACGCGTCGATCGTCCACTGCAACCCCGACAGCGACGCGTGCAGGTCGCGCCGGATCGACGGCAGCGCGACGTTCACGATCGTGTTGTCCATCGCCACGATCAGCAGGCTCATGCAGCAGATCGCGAGGATCGTCAGCCGCCGTCGATCGCTCAGCTGAGGAGTGCCGTCCATGCCAGATAGTTCTAGACGCTTGACGTGGTATCCACAGCGTATATATGATGGCTATCGCTGCACGAGTGCGGACATACGGCGCGCCGTCGCGGGCGGGTGACGAACCCAAATCCAGGCTCCCGCGGGGGCTCCTTGCGCGTGGGGGCTCCGTGCGCGTGGGGCTCCTTGCGCGTGGCGCTCCGTGCGCGTGGCGCTACTGGGTGGCCTGCGGCTGGGCCGCGGCGTCGGCGGCCGCGAGGAACGCCTCGACGGCGCGCGGGTCGAGCGGACGCGAGAATAGGAAGCCCTGGCCCTGATCGCACTGTTCCCGCTGCAGCGTCACCAGCTGGGCGTGATCCTCGATCCCCTCGGCGAGCGTCTCGACCTCCAGCGTCCTGCCGAGCTGGACGAGCGTGCGGATCAGCGTCGCCGAATGATCTGACGCGGCGATCTCGCTGATGAACGAGCGGTCGATCTTCAGCGCGTCGGCGGGGAACTCGCGCAGGTAGGCCAGCGAGCTGTAGCCGCTGCCGAAGTCATCGATCGCGATCCGCACGCCGAGCTGCTTGAGTGCGCGCAGGCGCCCGACGGCCGCGTCGGGGTCGCGCATCAGCGTGCTCTCGGTGAGCTCGAGCGTCAAAGCGCCTGGCTCCAGGCCGCTGTCGGCGAGCGCGTGTTGGACCTGGGGGAGCAGCTCATCGGTGTCGAGCTGGCGCGCGGCGACGTTCACGGACACACCGATCTGGTGACCACGGGCATGCCACGCGGCCGCCTGCCGGCAGGCCTCATCGAGCACCCACGCGCCGATCGGCACGATCAGGCCGGTGCTCTCGGCGAGCGGGATGAAGTCCGCTGGTTGCAGGGTGCCGCGCGTCGGGTGCTGCCAGCGCAGCAGCGCCTCGACGCCGATCACGCGTCCGGATTGGAGGTCGAACGTCGGCTGGTAGGCGAGCAGCAGCCGGCCCTGGGCGGCCGCGTCCGCGAGGTCCATCTGCATCCGCAGGCGGTCCTGGGCAGCGGTCTGCATCGAGGACTCGAACAGCACGTAGCGGTCTCTGCCGGCGGCCTTGGCCGCGTACAGCGCGAGGTCGGCGTCGCGGAGCAGCTCGTCGGGGCTCTCGCGCAGGCCAAACGCCACGCCGATGCTCGCCGTGATCGACAGCTCGCGGCCGATCTCGCCGCGCATGTTGCACGGCTCGCGCAGCGCGTCGCGCAGGCGCTCTGCGACCAGCTCGGGGCCGGCGTCCAGCGTGGAGCCCTCGACGAGCACGACGAACTCGTCGCCGCCGAGGCGCGCCGCCGTGTCGCCCTCGCGGATCACGCTCGACAGCCGCCTCGCGACGATCCGCAGCAGCTCGTCGCCGGCGGCGTGGCCGAAGCTGTCGTTGACGTTCTTGAAGTCGTCGATGTCCACATACAGCGCCGCTACCGGGAGATCCTGCCGTCGTGCCCGTGCGAGCATCTGCTCGACGCGATCGAGCGCGAGCACGCGGTTGGGGAGGCCGGTGAGCGCGTCGTGCATCGCCTGGTGGCGCAACTGTCCGGTCTTCTCGGCGACCATGCCGATCGCCAGCTCGCGCGAGCGCGCCAGCACGAGCACCAGCGCAGCCAGCAGCAGCGTCGCGACGACGCCGCCCAGCAGCACGACCAGTCCCTGAACGTTCGCGGACGGTCCACTCACCGCCGGGGTGCCGCGCACCTTCACGATCCAGGTGCCGTCCACCTGCAGTGTCGCCTCGTGCGAGAAGGCGTGAGCGTTCGCGGTGGTGCCCGTTCGCCCGATCAGCTGTGGGGTCAGGCCTTCGTTGGCGTGGTAGAGCGTCACGCCCAGGCCGCGGTCTCGAGCGATCGCGGTCTGCATCAGCGACGGGATGTCGAACGAGCCGAGCACCCAGCCGAGCACGGCTGCGCGACGCTGCGCGACGGTCCTCACGGGTGCGCCCGGCCTGTACACGGCGGCTTCGACGATCAGGCTCCTGGTGTTCGCGAGCGCGATCGAGTAGGCGCCGTACTGGTCGGAGTCGGTGATCGCCTGTGTGAACTTTGCGCGCGTGCCGCCGTCGTGGCGGTAGCCGCCGATCGGCGAGCGCGGGTCGCACGAGTCCTGCTCGAGCGCGCGCGTGAGTGCGGGGCTGTGGCCCAGGCCGGCGCTGCCCCCGGCGAGCAGGCAGTAGTCGGCGCGCCCGTCCGCAGCGATTGTCCTCACATGCCCGGCGACGAGCTTGCGGAACGTCGGGTCGGAGTTGCGATCGGCCTGGTAGCTCGCCAGCTGCTTCGCGGGCACGTCCCTGACCATCAGCGCGCCGGAGCCGCTCGGCTGCTGGCGATGGTCTTCGAGCAGCATCAGCCAGCTGTTGAAGTCGCGCGCGTGCAGGTTCGGCTGCTTCGTGGCCACCGCGCGCGCCGACTGCACGAAGTCGGTGTCGCGTCGCAGCTGCGTCTCGAGCGTCCCGCTGATGTTGGCAGCCGAGGTCTGGAAGCTCTGCGTTTCGCGGGACCGGACGCTCGCGCGCCACAGCAGCGATGCGGTGACCGACGCCGCTAGGCCGATCACTACGATCGCGCATGCGGCGAGCACCCAGCGTCGTTTGCTCGCGGCGTTCGCGATCACATGGTCTTTATCGGAGTCCGCGACGGCCAGCTAAAGTCAGCGATTGACTGGCATGCCGACACCGACGATCGATCAGCTCACGCTAGCCGAGCAGCCGGAGCGCTGGGCGGCGCTCGGTTTCGCGGTCGCCGAGGACTGCTGCCAGCTGGCTGGCGTGCGGGTCCGTCTGGCGGGCGAGGGCGCCGGCCGCGGGATCGTCGGCTGGTCGCTGCGAGACCTCACGAGCACCGATCTGGATGGGCTGCCGACGAGCGCCTCCGAGCGGCCGGCAGCGCCGCCGGCGCTGCCCCAGCCGAACGGCGTCGTGGGGATCGACCACGTCGTGGCTGTGTCGCCGGATCTCGACCGCAGCGTGCGCGCGCTGCAGGCCGCCGGGCTCGATCTGCGCCGGGTGCGCGAGGAGCCGACTCCCGCTGGCGCGCCGCGCCAGGCGTTCTTTCGCCTCGGCCGGGAGCTCCTCGAGCTGGTGCAGGAGCCGGACGAGGTCGTTCAGCGCTCCGGTGGGCCCGATCGTCCGGCGCGTCTGTGGGGCCTCGCGCTGCTGGTTGACGACATCGATCGCACCGTCGAGCTGCTCGCGCCGCATGTGCCGCCGGCGCGCGCCGCCGTGCAGCCGGGCAGGCGCATCACGACGGTCGCACGGACGGCCGGACTCGGCATGGCGCTCGCGCTGATGAGCCGCGAGGAACGCGGCGAGCACGACGCAGCGGCCGCTCGCGGATGACCCAGGAGCTGTGGAGCGCCGTCGACGAGTACGCGGCTGACCTGCTGATTGGGTCCGATCCAGCGTTGGAGGAGGCGATCGTCGCGAGCGCCGCGGCTGGTCTGCCGGAGATCGCCGTCTCGCCCAGCCAGGGCAAGCTGCTGCATCTACTCGCGCGGATCCACGGCTCGCGCCGGATCCTCGAGCTGGGCACGCTGGGCGGCTACAGCACGATCTGGCTGGCTCGCGCGCTGCCGCCCGGCGGGCGCCTGGTCACGCTCGAGCTCGATCCGACGTTCGCGCAGGTCGCAGCCGCCAACGTCGAGCGAGCCGCCCTCGCCGACCGGGTCGAGCTGCGGGTTGGCAGGGCGCTGGACCGCCTGCACGAGCTGCGTGTCGAGGAGGCCGACCCCTTCGACTTCATCTTCATCGACGCCGACAAGCAGAGCACGCCCGAGTACTTTGCCGCGGCGCTCGAGCTCGCCCGTCCGGGCAGCGTGATCGTCACCGACAACGTCGTCCGAGCTGGCGCGCTGGCCGACGGCGACAGCGACGACCCGCGGGTGATCGGGATGCGGCGCTTTCACGAGCTGCTTGCTTCCGAGAGTCGGGTCAGCGCAACGACGATCCAGACCGTCGGCGTCAAGGGCTACGACGGCTTCACGCTCGCGATCGTCGGCGAGGTGGCGCGGTGACTCCTCCGCGTTCGAGGCGGGCACGGTCCGCGCGCGAGGCGGGCACGGTAGTCTCGCGCGCATGGCACGCGAGCTGAAGCTGGGCCTGAACACCGGGTACTGGGCCGGCGGGCCGCCGGCCGGTGCCGTCGAGGCGATTGCCGAGGCCGAGCGGCTCGGATTTGACTCGATCTGGACTGCCGAGGCGTACGGCTCGGACTGCCTGACGCCGTTGGCGTGGTGGGGTGCGGCGACCGAGCGCCTGAAGTTGGGCACGGCGATCGTGCAGATGTCCGCGCGCCAGCCGGCCGCCACGGCGATGGCCGCGATGACGATGGACCACCTGTCGAACGGCAGGTTCATCCTCGGTCTGGGCGTGTCCGGACCGCAGGTGGTGGAGGGCTGGTACGGGATGCCGTTCGCCAAGCCGCTCGCCCGCACGCGCGAGTACATCTCGATCCTGCGCGACGTGTGGGCACGCGAGGGCCGCCTCGAGGCTCCCGGTCCGCACTACCCGCTGCCGCTTGCGGACGGCACCGGCCTGGGCAAGCCGCTGAAGTCCTCGATTCACCCGCTGCGCAGCGACATCCCGATCTACCTCGGCGCCGAGGGCCCGAAGAACATCGCGCTGTGCGCCGAGCTGTGCGACGGCTGGCTGGCAATGCTGTTCGCGCCGTCGGTGTTCGATGAGCTGTACCGGCCGTCGCTGCAGGAGGGCTTCGCGCGCGAGGGCGCGCGCCGCAGCGCCGAGGACTTCGAGGTGTGCGCGATGGTGCCGCTGATCGTCACCGACGACGTCGAGGCGGCCGCCGACTCGCTGCGCCCGTTCTACGCGCTGTACTTCGGCGGCATGGGGGCCAAAGGCGCCAACTTCCACGCGAACGTCCCGATCCGCATGGGCTACGAGCGCGAGGTCGATGAAATCCAGGAGCTGTACCTGAGCGGCAAGAAGGACGAGGCCGGCGCGAAGATCCCGACCGGGCTGATCGAAGAGATGTCGCTGATCGGCCCACGCGAGAAGATCCTCGACGACCTCGCCAAGTGGCGCGAGTCCGCGGTCACCACGCTGCTGGTTACTGGTGACACCGCCACCGTGCGCGCTGCCGCCGAGCTCGTGCTGGGCTGAGCCGCCGCGACCACAGGCCGGCATCCGCTCAGCTGGCGAGCGTCGCGGTGCTCGACTGCCCGAGCGTCACGCCCGCGGGATCGAGCGCGTGGACGGCGAAATGAGGTCCGGCGGCGGTCGTGTGCAGCGCGCTCTCGAAGCCGTCCGCTCGCGTGCGGGCGACCGCGCGCAGGTCACCGGACTGCTCGCCGGCGAGTAGCCGCCAGGCGGCCACGTCGGTCGCACCGTTCCAGCTGGCGTACGCGGTCAGCCCGCCGCGAGAACGCGTCAGTGCGAGCGCCGGGGCGTCGGCGGGACGGGCGCTCCACGGCAGGCGGAACGCCCGGTAGGACTGGTACTTGGAGCCGAGCAGCGCGTCGAACAGCAGCTGGCCGGAGCGATCGAACTCGGACACGCGGGGGGTTTCGCCCCAGCCGACGAACACGTTGCCGTTGGGCAGCAGTTGCATGCTCCCTTGGCTGCCGGCGAGGATCGGCGGGCGCGTGTACTGACGTAGGAGCGTCGCCGTCATCGCGCTCTCGTCGACGTCCAAGATCAAGCCGCGCGAGAGCCGCTCGACGGCGGGCGTGGCGCCGTTGTCGAAGATCGTGAGCGTGCCGTCGGGCTGGCGACGGGCGTCGTGCTGCCAGGCGAAGCTGCTGCCGGCGCCCATGCTGAAGTCGCTGCGGCTGCCGCCGAGTCGCCAGACGATCGTGCCGCGACGGTCGAGCTTGTACACGGTGTGGGTGCTGCGCGAGGAGACCAAGAGGCCGCCGTCGTGGTCGAGATCGACTGAGTTGATGTGGAAGTAGTCCCAGTCGTCGCCGACGGGCGCGTAGGACTCGTGCAGCGCGACATGGTCGAGGCTGTGCCACTCGAGCAGGACGTGGCCGTCGGCGAGGTCGATCTCCTGGAAGATCGCGTCCTGGATACTGCCGTGCCGCGAGCCGCCGACGCTCGACAGGTCGGCTTTGCGGACGACGTAGCTGGTCAGCAGCGCGGTGTCGCGTGGGGTGATCACGAACTCGTGCAGATCGCCGTGCAACCCACCGGCGGCCTGTACGCGGCGGACGGTGTGGTAGCGGGTGTCGGCGATCACGTACTCGCCGACACCGTGGCCGAGTTCGATGTCTCCCTCCCACCAACTCAGCACCGCGCTGCCGCGGTAGCTCTGCACGCGGAAGTTGGCGGTGACCTTGCCGGCGAGTGGGTTCTGCCATACGGGCTGGCCGCTGTTGTCGGCGATCACCGCACCGGCCTGGCCGTCGGGCGCGTTGTACGGGGCGATGAAGATCGGCTCGCTCGAGACACCCTCGCGGCGGTGGGTGACGGTCAGCGAGGGGATCCGCAGATCTGGTCGGCTGTGCCATCTGGGCGGCTCGGGCGGGGCGGCGTGCGCAGCGGCGAGCGCGCCGGCTAGGATCTCGCCGATCGCGCCGCTGAGCGTGAGCCCTGCCGCGGCGAGCCCAGCACTTCGCAGTAGCTGCCTGCGGGTGAGGCGCTGGGTGGCGTGCGTCCTGTGCATCCTCTCTCTGGGGGCGCGTCGGGAACGGGCTCCTCGGATGTTGCCTGAAGAAGCTGAAGCACGTCGAAGGCGCGCTGAAGACCGGTCGAAGAAATCGATAGAGGGGATTGCGTGGTGGCGAGATCATGCAGTCGTTCCATGGTCACTAGGGTCTAGGAATGACCTACGCCGAGAACGCCATTCAGGAGCAGCTGTTCGGGAACTTCGAGTACGAGATCTACGCGCGGGGGCTCGCGGGGGAGACGCCGCAAATGCCGATTGCGCTCGGCGAGCTGGAACAGCGGGCGCGCGAGCGGATGAGCGCGGAGGCGTTCGGGTATGTCGCGGGAGGGGCTGGCTCGGAGGCGACCGTGCGCGCGAACAGCCGCGCGTTCCAGCGTTGGGAGATCGTTCCGCGGATGCTTCGCGACGTCTCCTCGCGCGATCTGAGCACTTCTATCCTGGGCACGGCGATGCCGGCGCCGGTGATGCTGGCTCCGGTCGGCGTGCAGTCGATCGTGCGCCCGCAGGGTGAGCTCGAAACGGCGCGTGCGGCGACCGCTGTGGGTCTGCCGTTCATCCTCAGCACCGCGGGGTCGCACTCGATTGAGCAGGTCGCCGAGACGACCGGTTCGGCGGGCCGCTGGTATCAGCTGTACTGGCCGCGCGACCGCGATCTCGCGGCGAGCTTCGTGGCGCGCGCCGGCAAGGCGGGCTACGGCGCGATCGTGGTCACGCTGGATACCTGGATGCTGGGCTGGCGCCCGCGCGATCTGCAGAACGCCTATCTGCCGTTCCTCAAAGGCGAGGGCGTGGCCACCTACTTCAGCGACCCGGTGTTCCGCGCGGCACTCGAGCGTCCGCCGGAGGAGGACCCCGGCGCGGCGATCGGGCACTGGGCGCTGCAGTTCTCCAATCCTTCCGTCACATGGGCGGATCTGGCGTGGCTGCGCGAACAGACGGCGTTGCCGATCGTGCTCAAGGGCATCCTCCACGCCGACGACGCGCGGCGGGCGCTGGAGGCGGGGGTGGACGGCGTGATCGTCTCCAACCACGGCGGTCGCCAGGTCGACGGCGCGATCGGCGCGCTCGACGCGCTGCCCGCTGTCCGGGGGATCGTCGGGGAGGAGTTCCCGGTTCTGTTCGACAGCGGCGTCCGCACGGGCGCGGACGTGTTCAAGGCGCTCGCGCTCGGCGCGGATGCGGTGTGTGTCGGTCGGCCGTACATATGGGGCCTCGCGCTGGACGGGCAGGCGGGTGTGGAGCACGTGCTGCGCTGCCTGCTCGCCGAGCTCGACCTGACGCTCGCGCTGAGCGGGTATACGACGATCGCCGAGGTGGACCGCAGCGCGCTGGCTGGCTAGCGTGGAGGGCTGATGTCAGCCCCCCGCAGCGACGCGACGAGGAAGCGCTTGACGCTGGTCGCGTGCATCATGGGCTCGGGCATCGTGCTGCTCGACGGCTCGGTCGTGAACGTGGCCCTGCCGAGCATCCAGCAGGCGCTCGGCGGTGGCCTGGCGGCGCAGCAGTGGGTGGTCAACGGCTATCTGCTGACGCTCGGCTCGCTGATCCTGGTCGGTGGCTCGCTCGGCGACGTGTACGGCGAGCGGCGGGTCTTCGCGCTGGGCGTGTCGGGTTTCGGTGTCGCGTCGCTGGCGTGCGCGCTCGCGCCGAGCATCGCGGCGCTGGTCGGTGCGCGCATGCTGCAGGGCGTCGCCGGGGCGCTGCTCGTGCCGAGCTCGCTGGCGGTGATCGTGAACACGTTCTCGGAGTCAGAGCGGGGCGCTGCGATCGGCAGCTGGACGGCGTGGGGGGCGATCGCGGGCATCCTCGGGCCGCTGGCCGGCGGCGAGCTGCTCGCGATCGGCTCCTGGCGTCTGATCTTCCTCGTGAACATCCCGTTCGTGATCGCGTGCGTGTGGTTGATCTTGGTGGTGGTCCCGCGCCCCACGCCCGCCGCGGGCGCCGGTGCTAAGGACGCTGGCTCGCACGGTCCGGGAGCGCCGAGTGTAGGCGAGGAGTCGCCGCGGCCGGCCCGGCATATCGATGTGACAGGTGCGGTGCTGTGCGCGCTCGGCCTAGGCGGTCCGGTGTTCGCGCTGATCGAGCAGCCGCGGCTGGGGTGGTCGAGCCCGGCGGTGATCGTGCCGCTGGTGGTTGGCGTCGTGCTGTTGGTGGTGTTCGTGTTCTACGAGTCGCGGGCCGAGGACCCGATGATGCCGCTGGAGCTGTTCCGCCGGCGGAACTTCGCGGCCGGCAACATCGAGACCTTCTCGATGTATGCAGGGCTGTCGATCCTGTTCTTCTTCCTGATCCTGTTCCTGCAGCAGATCGGCGGCTATACGCCGTTGCAGAGCGGGCTGGCGACGCTGCCGGTGACGCTGATCATGTTCGCGCTGTCCCGTCGCTTTGGCGCCCTGGCGGATCGCCTTGGCCCGCGCTTGTTTATGGGCGCGGGGCCGCTGGTGGCGGCATCCGGGCTGGTGCTGCTGCAGCGGGTCGGCGTGCGGGCGGACTACGTCTCGGAAGTGCTGCCCGGCCTGCTCGTGTTCGCTCTCGGGCTGTCGATGACGGTCGCGCCGTTGACCGCGGCGGTGCTCGCCGGCGCGGAGCACCAAGCGGGCATCGCCTCGGGCGTGAACAACGCGATCGCGCGCGTTGCCGGACTGCTGGGGACTGCATCGGTCGGTGCGGCGATCGCAGCCTCGTTCGGCGCGAGCCTCGAGCGCCACCTGTCAGGGACGAACCTCGGCGGCGCGGCACACGCGGCGGTCGCCGAAGCCAAGCGGCTACCGCTGGGGCGCCCGGACGTCCACGCGCTGCCGCCGGGACAGGCCCGCGCGCTCAGCGCGGCGGCCGAACAGGCGTCGCTGCACAGCTTCCACCTCGGCCTGGCGATCGCCGCGGTGCTCGTCGCGGTAGGAGGCCTGGTGGGGGTGGCAGGAATCCGCAACCCGGAGGTGAAGGACGTCCGCGCGGAGGACTGCGCCGGCGGTCAGCTCGTGGGGATCAACCCGGAGCCGGCCGAGACGACCGTGTGAGTGCCGCTACACCGGCTCCCGCGCGTACTCGCGCATCGCGTCGATGATCGGGCCGAGCTTGCGTCCTCGATCGGTCAGCCGATACTCGACGGTGGGTGGGCTCGACGGGATCACGGTGCGCTCGACGAGTCCTGCGGCCTCCAGGTCGCGCAGGCGCTCGGAGAGCATGCGCGGTGATATCCCGGCGACGGCGTCGGCGAATTCGTTGAAGCGCAGGGCGCCGGTCAGCGCGGCGTAGATGATCGACAGCTGCCAGCGCCGCTCGAGGAGGTCCGCGGTCTCGCGGACCTCCAGCGGAACAGGCTCACATCTACGCGTGCGCGACATCACGTGCCGGCTCCAACGCGCGGTCGAGGACCTCTTGGACGGTCATCACAGGGTGGAACGCCATCTGCTCGCGTACCTCCTCGGGGATGTCGTCGAGATCTCCTCGGTTGCGCTCGGGCAGGATCACGTCGGTCAGGCCGGCAGCGTGGGCTGCCAGCACCTTCTGCTTCAGCCCGCCGATCGGCAGCACGCGGCCTTGCAGCGTGACCTCGCCGGTCATGCCGACCGTGTGCTTGACCGGGCGTCCGGACAGGAGCGACGCGAGCGCGGTGACCATCGTCACGCCTGCACTCGGCCCGTCCTTGGGGATCGCGCCGGCGGGGACGTGCACGTGGAACTCGCGGTTCTCGAACGCGTGCTCGTCGATCCCGAGCTCCTCGGCGTGCCCGCGGACGTAGGAGAGGGCAATCCGCGCCGACTCCTTCATCACGTCTCCGAGCTGTCCGGTGAGCACCAGGCTGTTGCCGCCAGAGCCGCCGCCCTTCATGGCGGTCGCCTCGACGAACAAGACGTCTCCGCCTGCGCCCGTCACGGCCAGACCGGTGGCCACGCCCGGAGTCGCCGTTCTGGCGGCCGACTCCTGGAAGAACTTCTGGCGTCCGAGCGCGTCGCGCACAGTCTCCAGATCGATCGTCACGGCCTTGACGGCCTTCTTTTTCGCCGCGGGCTTCGACTGCGCCGGCTTGGCGCCGTTCTGTGAGCCGGGCTGCGACTCGTCATCGCCTGCACCCGTGTCGGCGTCCCCCGTGTTGGTCTGGCTCGCGTCGTCATCGAAGGTGGAGGCGATCTTGGTCGCGGTCTTTCTCAAGACCGTGCCTAGCTCGCGCTCGAGGCTGCGAACGCCTGCCTCGCGTGTGTACTCGGCGATTATCGTGCGCAGCACCTCGTCGGTGATCTCGACCTCGTCCTCGCGCAGGCCGTTGCGGTCACGCTGGCGTGGCCACAGGTAGCCCTTGGCGATCGCGAGCTTCTCCTCGGAGGTGTAGCCGTCGAAACGGATTACCTCCATGCGGTCGAGTAGCGGTCCGGGGATCGTGTCGGCGACGTTGGCGGTGGCCAGGAACATCACCTGGCTGAGGTCCAGCTCGACGTCGAGGTAGTGGTCGCGGAACGAGTGGTTCTGCGCGGGGTCGAGGACCTCGAGCAGTGCCGCGGAGGGGTCGCCGCGCCAGTCGGCGCCGACCTTGTCGACCTCGTCGAGCAGGATCACCGGGTTCATCGTCCCGGCGTCGCGCAGCGCCCTGACCAGCCGGCCGGGGAGCGCCCCGATGTAGGTGCGCCGGTGCCCGCGGATCTCGGCCTCATCGCGCACGCCGCCGAGCGACATGCGCACGAACTCACGTCCGGTGGCACGCGCGATCGACTCGCCGATCGAGGTCTTGCCGGTGCCCGGGGGCCCGATCAGGGTGAGGATCGCCCCGGACTTCGGGTCGGCCTCTATCCCGCGCTCCTGGCGCAGCTTGCGCACGGCCAGGTACTCGGTCACGCGGTCCTTGACGTCTTCCAGGCCGGCGTGGTCGGCGTCCAGCACCGCCCTCGCGGCAACTGGGTCCAGGTGCTCTTCTGAGCGCTTGCCCCACGGGACGGCGATCAGCCAGTCCAGGTAGGTACGGATCATGCTCGACTCGCCCGTCTGCTCGCCCATGCGCTCCAGACGAGAGAGCTCCTTGAGCGCCTGCTCCTTGACCTCCTCGGGCATCTCCGCGTCCTCGATCTTGGTGCGGTACTCGTCCGCGACTGACGCGTCGTCCTCGCCGAGCTCCTTGCGGATGGAGTCCATCTGCTTGCGCAGGAAGTAATCGCGCTGCTGCTTCTCAGCGCCCTCCTGCACGTCCTCGCGAATGCGTTTGCGGACTTGCAGCTCGGCCAGGCTCTCCCGCTGCAGCTTGACGGCCAGCTCGAGTCGCTCGGTCACGTCGAGCGTCCGCAGCAGCTCGACCTTCTGCTCGTAGGACAGGGTGGGGGAGTAGCCGGCTGAGTCGGCCAGCGCGCCGGGCTCGGCGATCGCACGCAGGAACGCGGAGATACGCCCGTCGTCGCCGCGCAGCTCGAGGATCTCCTCGACGGTCGCGCGGTACTCGCGCTCGAGCTCGCGCGTGCGTTTGTCGGTGGGGACCTCGTCGGGCCGCTCGTCGACCTCGACGCGCAGCTCGCCGCCGGGGCCGGTCTCGGCGGCGCCGATCAGGGCACGGTGCTCACCGGAGATGGCTACCGCACGGCCGCCGCCGGGTAGGCGGACCTGCTCTGAGACCTCGGCGATCGTGCCGACCTCGAGGAACTCGTTCTCGTGACGCGGCACGAGCACGACACGCTCGTCATCGCCGACATCGATCGTCAGCGTGATGCCCATGTTGGGGAACACGACGGTGTCCTCGAGCGGGATCAACCGCAGGCGAGGCTTGGAATCGGAGGGCTGGATGGTGGGCTTCTCTGAGGGTGATGGCATGTGATCGCTCCATATGAGCTTACGAAAGTTTAGTTAGTATAGCGCGGGATGGTTGTGTGCGCAAGTACTCTTGGGTGATGCCGGGAATGGCTTGGGAAAGCCAAAAATCAGCCCGGATCGTCGAAACTGACCTCGACGCTTTGCTCGTCGACTCGCTCCTGAGCCTCAGCGGCTGACCTCAACGCGCGCTTGTCGGCGTCGATCAGCGGACTGAACAGGCTTCGAGGCCACAGCCGGCGATGGCGGACGACGTTGATCTCAGCGGCGAAGATCGTGAGCTGGGCGCCGAGGTAAAGCCAGGCGAGCAGGCCGAGGACGAGGCCGAAGATGCCGTACAGCGGGCTGAGGCGCTTGAGCTCATGGTCGACGTAGTAGCCACCAAGGTGCTGCAACAGCTGCCAGAACACCGATGCAGCGATCACGCCTGGCAGCAGTTCACGCCATGAGAGATCGGCGGCGGTCAGCAGTTTGAAGGCGAGCATGAACAGGGCAAGGTTGAACGCGAACGCCACCAGAACTCCGCCGATGACGGTGAGCGCGGGGTGGCTGGAGGAGCCGACGAAGCCGCCGACGACGACGGAGACGATGCTGAGCGAGCCGAGGATGCCGAGCATCCCAAGGCTACGCAGACGCGAGTGCAGAAAGTCGGGGCGATGCTTGTAGGGGACGGCCCAGATGCGGTTGAAGGCGTTCTGGGCTGCGTTGGTGATACCCATGCCGGCGAGCAACGCGAGCACGATCCCGATCACGAGTGCGGTGGTGCTGCCTTTGAGCGAGTGCACTTCGACTTGGTCGCGAATGATCGGCACTTGTCCGAGCGTGCCGTCGAGGATCTTGTGCTGCTCGTCCGGGTCGCCCTGCAGGACGAAGCCGAGGATCGTGACGAACACCAGCAGCAGCGGGAACAGCGAGACGAAGGCGTAGTAGGAGATCAGCGCGGCGAGCTGGCCCGCCTGGTCGTCGCCGAACTTCTTGATCACGGCCACGAGGAAACCGAGGCCCCGGCTCCGCTGTTGGCGGCGATCGAGTGCGTGCAAGTGGTCGGTGAGGCTCATCCGAGTGCTCGCCCCACGCGACCCTGGGCTAGCTCGGCGGGGGCGGCGATCGAGAATTGGGAGGGGGGGCAACAGGCCGCGGGGAGCGACATCCCCATGTGTCTACTCGATCGCAGCCGCAAACACGAGATACGGGCGGCGCGGGTGGGTCGGCGAGAGTCCGGATGGACCCAGCGGAGCAGGTCGCCCTGGTGGCGCGCGCGAAGCGCGAGCTGTTGCTCCGTGCGCACCGCCATCGACTGCGCAGGGAGGACCTCGAGGACTGTTACAGCCAGGCGACGCTCGAGCTGGTGTCGTATGCCCGCAGGGGCGCTGTCTTCTCGAGCCGTGGACACCTAGCGAACATCATCGAGCAACGGTTCGTCTCGCGGATCGGTGACAGGCGCCGTGCGCTGTCGGGACGGAGTCCGATGCAGGCTGCGCTCGAGACGGCGGTGCCTCTGGCCGGTGGCCCCGATGAGGCTCAGATCGAGCTTGCGGACACCCGCACCGAACCCGAGCGAGTGGCGATTGCGCGCCAGGAACTGCAACGTCTGCGGTCGCTCGTTCAGGAGCTCACACCTGATCAGCGGCTGGTTCTGGCGTCTCAGCTACAGCAAATCGAGTGTGTCTGCTTCTGCGGGCATTTCGGCTGGACATCGGAGAAGTACCGCAAGGTCGCCCAGCGAGGGCGTGCGCGTTTGCGGCTGATGATGGCGGCCGAGTGACCGCGATGTCCCGCCTGGGGAAGCTCGTCGGAGTGGAGAGCAGGGACGCCTATGAAATTCTCTCCCCCCACTCATAGGTCAGCTCCCTGGCACGCCGCCGGCCGGTTGGAAGAACGGCGGCGCGGCGATGCCTATCCGCGCGCAAGCGGCCGGGAGTCGGACAGCTCCCCGCTTCGGCTTCCGGCCGCCCGCGTGATCAGTGTGGTGGTGCGGTGATGCGCATGCGAAGGGCGCGACGCGAGGTCTACCGCGTACATGACGCGGAGGAGTTCCTGGTCGAAGCTGAGGTCGATGAGGTCTTGGAGCCTGCGCCGCTCAGCGTCGGCGAGCGTCGGCTGCAGCGTCTTGCCGGCGCAATGACGATGGTGGTGGCGGTCGGGTCGCTGGGCGGGCTGCTGGCGCTGGTCGGATCTTCAGGGGCGGGCCGGAGGGCTCGCTCGGGGGGCGCCCTGGCAGCGTCCGGTACTCCCGTAGCTTCGCGCATCGTTCGCACGCCTGCGGGCCACCGGCGGCAGCCTGCGCCAAATGCTCGCGGACATCGTCTGCGCGGGCGGGACGCGAGTCGGACGCTCCATCCATTTGCGGTGGACCGGCGGGCGAGGCGCACGGTCGCTGCGGTTGTGCCCCGGCGGGGCGTCTCGAGCATCCCTGTGAAGGCAGCCGGGGGGGTCGCGCGTGCGGTCGCACGCGTGGCGAGCGCCGATTCGCAGCCGCCAGAGTTCGGGTTCGAGCGTTGAGAGAGCGGCGATGACGGCGAGCTCAACGGCGCCGACCGTGACGATCGCGACGCGCAGCCTGTGGCGCATCCGGGTGGCGCGTGAACTGCCTCGCTACCTGCTGTGTGCGACATCGGTGGCCGGGCTGCTGGCGAGCGCGCGGTTCGCGATCGTTCCGCCCAGAGCGATGCTTCCTGCAGCGGTCGAGCATCGAGCGGCGCCATCGGACCAGGCGGCGGAAGCCTACGCGGCGTTGTTCGCTCGGCGGTATCTGACATGGAACGCCGCCGAACCACAGCCAAGCTCGGAAGCACTGGACGCGTTCCTCGGGTCGGGGATGGAATCGAACGCCGGGCTTCAGCTACCTGCGAGCGGCGAGCAGCGGGTCGAGTGGGTTGAAGTGGTTCAGGCGCGCGAACCCGAGCGTGCCCAACACGTCTACACAGTTGCGGTCGACACCGATACTTCCGGCCTGCTGTACCTGACAGTGGCCGTCGCGCGCACGCCCGGGGGAAGCCTGGCTTTGGCCGGCTATCCGGCGTTCGTCGGAGCCCCGGCGGCCGGGCCGGCTCAGCTTGCCGAACATTTGCGCGAAGTCCCCGACCCGGCTCTCGCGACGGTCGTGCAGCGTGCGCTGCGCAACTACCTCGCGTCCTCGCCGGGTGAGCTGGCGGCTGATCTGTCCGCCGGCGCGCACGTATCAGTTCCGCAGCTTCGCCTGAACCTGGATTCGCTCCAGCGCCTGGATTGGGCGCCGAAGGGCAGCTCGGTGCTCGCGACGGTGCAGGCGAGCGACACACGCGGGGCTCGGTACACGCTCGCCTACGAACTGGACGTGATCCACACGCAGGGACGCTGGGAGATCACGGCATTGCAGACCGATCCCGATGCCTAGCGATCGAGCTCAAGGAGGTCATGAATGAGAACTGCAAGTTCGCGGTGGTTGGTCGTCCTGTGGTTGGTGTGCGGATGTACCGCGCTCGCGCCGACGACGGCGGGAGCATCGGTTACGGGCGGCGCGTCCGCGGGCGCCGCGCCGGCCTCCCAGCCGCAACGCGAAGGCAGCTCGCTGGAAGCTGCGGCGGCCAAGGCCGGGAACACGGGGCGGGCGGTCGCGATGAGCTTGATCGGCCTGGCGTTCGCTGTAGCGGGGACGGTGTTGGCGTTTCGAAGGGACTTCAAGGAGGCCGCGGGCGTGTTTGCGGTTGGCATCGTCTCGGTGCTGTTGGCGACTCCGGCTGGGGTGAGCCTGCTGCGTGACACGGTCGCCTCGCTGTTCGGATCGCAGTGATCGAGGTGCGCTCCTATCGCCGCGTGTTCGATCTGGAGCGGCGCATCTACAGCGTTGACCGTCTGCGCCTGAACCCGGGCGGCGTGCCCGTGCGTGGGGTCGTCTACTTCCTCGCGATCCTGACGGTGGAGCTGATCGCAGCAGCGCTCCCGCTGATCGGCTACGTAGTCGTAGCGCTGCCGTGGTATCTGCGCGACGTTGCCCTGCCGGGTGCCTGTGCGACGGTGCTGAGCGCGATTCGCATCGAGGGTCGGACGTTCCACCTGGCCGCCGGAGCGCTGCTCCGTCACGCGTGCGGGCCGCGCCAGCTTGCGGGCTTGCGCGGGTGTGCCCCCGTTGGGCATCGCTGGCGTCCGGCGGAGATCGTGCTGCTGCCGGACGGCTCCGACAGCCGCATGCGTCGTCTGCGCTACACCGGCCCGGGCGCGGTACTGATCTCGGCGGCGTACGAGCGTCATGGTCGCGCGAGCGAGCGGGGGCCGGTCGGGATCGCGCGTCCAGGTCTGCGCTCGGTGGTGACCCTGCAACCGGCTCCCGTCCGAGGGCGAGGAGGCCACGCGCCTGCCCCTGACCAGGTCATCTCGGTCGCCGCCGGGGCGCGGTTGCTCGTGCGGTCGAAGTCATCGGGGGACAGCTGAGGGATGCGTGAGCCGATCGCGTTCGTGTACGGGAACTGCGTTTTCGCGCACGGCCTCGACGACTGCTGGGCGGCGTTCGCGCTGCCGGCCTCCTCGTACGCGTGGCTCAGCGAGGATGCCAAGCGCGCCCGCTTCCTCGCATTGCTCGGCGCGCTGGAGGTGGTCGAGGCCGACATCCAGATCCTCCGTGTTTGCAGACGCTGGGCAGTCGAGCGCTATGCGCACGAGCTTCGCGAGGAAGGCACCGCGGAGACGGCTCGGCCCTGCGCGCGCTCTCGCGAGCGCTACATCGATGGACACGTCCAGCAGCTCGGCGGCGCCGAGGTATCTCAGCCGGCGGTGTTCCTGCTCGTGAGCCTGCGGGAACCAGAGCGCGACGTCGCCTCGTATATCTCGCGCGCGGCTGGGCAGCATCCGGGAGAGTGGCTGCAGGGGCTCAAGGAGACGCTCGCGACGCGCGGCAAGAGAGTTCTGAGGGCGTCTGAGCTGGAGCGCGCCCGTGTGCGCGCCGATCAGGCTCACGCGCGCCTGGCCGACTTCCTGCCGGTGCGTCCGGCGCGCGGCGTCGAGCTGCAATGGCTGGTGCGCAGGGCGTTCTGCAGGGGGCTGGGAGAGCCGCTGGTGGATGGCCTGCACGAGCCGCGTGCGCTGATGTTCGAGCGAAACGGGGAGGCCGTGTTGGCTCCACTGGAGGGCGACGTCATGCGTTGGGCGGATGGCTACGTCGAGCATCGTGGCAGGGCGCTGAAGATCGAGTCCGAGCTGGGCGTGAGCTGGCAGGCGCAGCTGGTGACGGGGGCGCTGCCCGAGCGCGTGCAGTTCCCGGGGGCACGGGCGGAGCTGATGTTCGCGCCGCTGGAAAGCCTGCCGTTCGGGGTCGATGTCTCGCTGAACGCGCGCTTTCTTCCGAACGAGCTGGCGCTGAAGATCGCGCGGCGACGAATTCAGGATGCAGACCAGATCCTGCGGGCGGAGTCTGCTGGGGAGCAGGGCGTATCTGACCTCGGGTACGAGCGCACGCACGAGGCGCGAGATCTGCTCGCCTACCTGCAGGCTTCGAGTAAGCCGCCGCTGCTGCGCGCGACGCTGGCGATCGCGGTGGCAGCGGGCGGTGAGCAGGAGCTCGAGCAGCGGGTCGAGAGATGCCGGCGCGCGTATGGCGAGGTTCGGCTGCACCGGCCGCTCGGCGATCAGCTCGAGCTGTTCCTGCAGCACCTGCCGGGGCAGCGGACCAGGCTGTCGGGCTACGACGACACGCTGACGGCCGAGCAGGTCGCGGCGATGATGCCGGCCGCGACGCACACGGCAGGGTCGCACAAGGGCTTCTATCTAGGGCACACGCTGTCGGGATCCAGGCAGCCGATCCGGTTCAACCTGCGAGAGGGCTCGGACAGCGATCGGAACGCGACGATCCTCAGCGTCGGCGCACTGGGCTCGGGCAAGACGACGCTCGCCCAGAAGCTCAAGTATGAGGGCTTCCTGCAGGGCGCGAGAGTGGTCGACTGCGACCCGAAGGGTGACCACCGCTTCCACCTGCTGCCTGACGTGATGCCGCACGTAGAGCTCGTGACGCTGCGCCCGGACCGCTCGCTTCGAGGAATGCTCGACCCGCTGCGCGTCGCGCCGGCTCACTTGCGCCAGGACGCGGCTGTGTCGTTTCTGCGCGACCTGTTGCCCGGGCGGGCGGAGCCGGCATGGGAGACCGCTGTTGTCGGGGCGGTCGATCGGGTTCTCACGCGCTCGCGCGACCCGAGCTGTCACGAGGTCGTTCGCGCGCTCGCCGATGGAGACGGGGTCGAGGCTCAGGTCGGGAGGGCACTCGACGTGTACGCCCGTTCAGGACTCACCCAGCTCGGGTTCGCCGACCCCGCGGTCAAGCTCCCGCCCGTCGGTGCCCGCCAGGTCACGTATCTGCCGATCCGCGATCTGCCCGCGCCGGAGCCTGGGACTCCGCGCTCGGAGTACTCGCAGTTCGAGCGCGTGGGCGAGCAGATAGTTCGGCTGATCGCGATGTTCGCGATGCAGCTAATGGGTGCCGAGCGTGAGCGGCTGAAGCTGTTCTCCTTTGACGAGGGCTGGCGGTTGCTTGGAGATCCGGTTGGCCGAACGCTGCTGGCGTCGCTGCAGCGAATGGGCCGCTCCGAGCTGGCAGTACCGATCATCAGCACGCAGCTGATCACCGACGCCTTGATCGGCGAGCGAGAGTCGCTCGAGAACCTGATCGGCGCGACGTTCGTCTTCGGCATGCGCTCACCTACGGAGGCGGGACGCGCGCTGACCCTGCTCGGGCTTGACCCGGAGGACACGCGAATGCGTCAGACCCTGCTCGAGCTCGAAGCTGGTCGCTGTCTGTTTCGCGATCACAGCGGCCGGGTGGAGGCGATCCAGGTGGATTTGGTCCTGCCGTCGCTACTGCGCGCGTTCTCGACCACGCCGGCCGGCTGAGTGACACCCCGCTCGGTCGCGCTGGCGGGCCTGATCGTGCTCACGGCGATGGCCGGAGCGTCGTGTGCGCCGATGGCGCTCGCCGCACACGACGCCGGTAGTGAACCCAAGGAACCTAAGCGACCCACAGCTGACAGCCCGGCCAGGAAACCACCGGCGGCGCCGTCGCGCAGGGCGCCGAGCAACCCACCGCTCAACTCCGGCGCCTCGGGTGTCCCGGAGGAAGAAGAAGGGCTCTCTCCCGCAGGCGAAGCCGACCCGCTGGTCAGCAACGGCCTGGGCAGCCCCACGTGCAAACGGGCGCTCGGTGGGGAACTGTCGGCGGTGAGCAGGCAGCATTGCGAGACATCCGGATTCATTGCTGCTGCGGCGCCGACAGGGAATTACGGGATCGATGTCCACATTGACACGGGTGTCCTGGGGCTGAGCTCCGGCGGGCTGCTCAGCACGGTCCAGGACCTGTTCGTGGCGCCGTTGTGGATGGCGCTCGTATGGTCGGTGCACGCGCTGGTCGTGATGCTCGAATGGTCGTTCACGGTCGATGTGCTGCACACGGCGACGGCCCACGGCCTTGATGCGAGCCTGCGCACCGGGGAGGAGGTGCTGACGAGGCCGTGGCTGGCGATGGCACTGGCTGTCGCCTCGCTGTTGGTCGTGTATGACGGCCTGATTCGCCGCCGCGTGGCGCAGACACTCGGCGAGGCGCTGGTGATGGGGGCGATGATGGCAGGCGGTCTCTGGTTGATCGTCGACCCGAGCGGTACCGTCGGCGTGCTCGGCCGGTGGGCCAGTCAGGCCAGCCTTGGCACGCTGGCGGTCGCGGCCGGGGGGGCGCCCGCGACGTCTGGGCAAGCGCTCAGCCAGGGCATGAACGCGTTGTTCACGCAGGCGATCGAAACGCCGTGGTGCTATCTGGAGTTCGGCGAGGTCAACTGGTGCAAGGACCCTGCCCGGCTGGACTCACGACTGCACGCTGCAGCTCTGAAGATCGCGGATGGAGAGGCTGGGGGGGTCGGGTGCAGACCGGCGTCGACCGTCTGTGCGGCGGGCGACGCTTCCTCGTCCACGGCCCTGCAGCACAGCGCACAGCTGCTGCGCAGCGCCCGCAGCAACGGTGCGATCTTCCTCGCGCTGCCGGCCAACGGGGCGGCGCGCAACTCGATCAACGAGCAGAGCTCGCTGCTGCGTACGCTCTGCGAGACGAGCGAAGCCACGAACTGCCGCGGGCCGACGGCAGCGCAGGCTGAGTTCCGCACCAACGGCGGTACGTGGTCGCGCTTCGGAGGCTTGCTGCTGATCGCCGTTGGGCTGCTCGGAATGCTGTTGCTGCTGGGTTTTATCGCCGTGCGATTGCTCGGCGCGGCGCTGTTCAGCGTCTTCTTTCTGCTGCTCGCTCCCGCAATCGTCATCGCCCCAGCGTTCGGCCAGCCCGGTCGGGCGGTCTTCCGCCGCTGGATCTCTCGTCTGCTCGGTGCAGTCGTCTCGAAGCTGCTGTTCGCATTCCTGCTGGGCGTGGTCCTGGCGGTATTGACGATCCTGTCCGACCTGCAGTCACTCGGATGGTGGACCCAGTGGCTGCTGATGTCAGCGTTCTGGTGGAGCGCGTACGCCCGGCGCCATCAGATCCTCGGGGTGCTCGACAACGCGCTCGCCGGCCATCAGCCCAAAGGCCAGCAGGCGGTGCGCCGTTCGGTCGTGCGGCGCGTGAGCGACGCGTTCGAGAGCCGGAAAGGGATGGCCGCCGCGCGCTGGGTAGAGCGCAGGCGCTCGCGGCCGGCACCCGACACCGAGCGACATCGGCCGCCCGGTCTCCTCGGCAGGCAGAGGTCGACGATGGGTAGGGCAACGTCTGTTGCGGCAGCGGCAACGTCTACCGCGGATGAACAGGTTAGACGGGCGCTCGAAATCGAGCACCGCGCAGCGAGCGTACGGGTGAGCGGCGAGCCGCAAGGCGACCGTCGGCGATCGGCCAAACAGGCACAGCTGGAGCGGCTGCGACGCGAGCGTTCCGGTGCGGCCAGCGTGGGGCACACACGACGGGCGGCCGAAATGGGTCACCGTGCCGATCGCGTTGCGGGCGAGATCGATCGTGAGCGCGACGCGCTCGGAAAGGCGCGGCGGGTCGTACGCGACGGCGAGCATGCGCTGAGCAAGAGCGGCAACGTCTACGCGCGCGAGCGCGCGGCCGATCATGCCCGCTTTCTGGATGCGCAGGCCGGGCTACCGCCGCGCGCACGGGAACATGCCGCACTCGCAGGGCTGGCTGGCTACGGAAGGGAGGAGTATGAACGGCTGGATCCACCTCGCGCGCGGGCGGCGCGCGTGGAGATCGACCGCGAGCTGGCATTGCGGCGCGAGCTCACAGATCGCTCAAGAGGTGCGACACGGCCCGACGCAGAGCCCCGCTCGGGGCCGATTGGCCGTGGCGACGACGACCGGGCGCCCGGCGTTGTCCGTCAACCGGGGCGGGGCGGCGAGTCGGCTCCTGCCGGTATCCCGAGAAGGCGCGGTGAGCCGACCGGTCGCCTCCAGGCCGGGGGCGGCCGCGATCCGATGTCCGATCGTTCCAGCGTGATGCGCGACGCACGCGAGGTCGCCGCGCGACGCAAACGGCAGCTCGGGAGAAACCGGCCTTGATCGCCGAGTCGACGCCGGCGAGGATGGCCGGTCTCGGCTTTGGCGGCGCTCGTGCCGCGGGCGCCGTCGCCGCCGCGCTCGCGGCGATCGGCTTCGTGCTGGTGGCGATGATCGCGGCGCTCGGCGGCGTCTCGGCGGGGGCAGGCAGTGGGCAGGCAGCGGGTGAGGAGGCCGACGGCGTGTCTGCGCTCGCGGCGCGGGAAATTTCCCCCACTTATCTGCGTCTGTATCAGCAGGCAGCCCAGCGCTATGGCCTGGACTGGTCGATCCTCGCGGGGATCGGCAAGGTCGAGTGCGACCACGGGCGCGACCCCGACCCTTCGTGCACGAGACCGGGTTCCGTCAACTCGGCCGGGGCGGGCGGGCCGATGCAGTTCATCGCTTCGACTTGGGCGAGGTACGGCATCGACGGTGATGGCGATGGCACGATCGACCGCTGGGACGCGGCTGACGCGATCTACTCGGCGGCCAACTATCTCCACGCATCCGGCGCCCCGGGACGCCTTCGACAGGCGCTGCTGGCGTACAACCACGCGGGCTGGTACGTCTCAGAGGTCGAGCAGTGGGCGTCGAGATATCGCGTGCCAACATCGCCACAAGCGTCGGTGCTGGTCGGGGAAGCGGGGGAGGGGGCGGACGCGGCCCTGCAGGCCCAGACGACCACACCAGTCCGTTTGATCGCCGGCGAACGCGCGGAGCTCGCGCCCGGCGACAGTCACGTCGCGTTGATACCGGCGGGGATTCCGGCGATCGTGCAAGCAATGCTCGTTGCGGGCAACGAGCTACAGAGTCTGCCCTACGGACCTGGTGGACATCCCGACCCACTCGGTGCGTCAGAAGAGGACTGCTCGAGCACGGTGAGTTACGTGCTGTACCGCGCAGGGGTCAGGCCGATTGCCGAAATCGTCAAGGACAACCCGCTCGCCCAGGACTACGTCCACTGGGGTGCGCCCGGCCCCGGGCGGTGGGTCACGATCTACTCGACCGACAGCCCGACCCCGCACACGTTCGCGGTCATCGCGGGACTTCGCCTGGACACCAGCCACAACGGCACCGATGTGGGTCCGAACGCCGACGAAGACGGCCCGCGCTGGCGGATCCTCGACCACATCCCGACGTGGGCGCACTGGTCGGTCCGTCACCCGCCCGGGTTGTAAGGTGCGGACATGGCGACGCGCATGGTCGACTACCTGCTGATCGGCGGAGGGCTGGCGTCGGCCAACTGCGCGCGCTGGCTGCGCGAGGAAGGTGCGCCGGGCGAGGTGCTGCTCGTCGGACGGGAGCCCGACAAGCCGTACAACCGACCGGACTGCTCGAAGGGCTACCTGCGCGGCGAGGAGAGCCGCGAGGAGCCGCTGTTCCGTCCGGAGGAGTGGTGGTCCGAGCAGAACATCGAGGTCTTGACGCGTACCAGCGTCACGGGCCTGGACCTGCAATCGCGTACCGCGACGCTGTCGAGCAAGGACGAGATCGCGTTCAAGCAGGCTCTGATTGCCACCGGCGCCAACGTGCGCCGGTTGAACGTCGGCGGCTGCGAGCTCGAGCAGATCCACTACCTGCGCACGCTCGGCAACGCCGACGCGATCCGCGAGGGCGTTGCGGATGCCGAGGAGGTCGTGATGATCGGCGGCTCCTACATCGGCTGTGAGGTCGCCGCGTCGCTCACTCTCCTGGGCAAGAAATGCACGATCGTGATGCAGGAGCAGACGACGCTCGAGCGGGGCTTCGGTGCGCGCGTCGGGCGCTTCTTCCACGAGCTGCTCGAATCGCACGGGATCACGATCCACGGTAGCGACGAGCTCGAGCGCTTCGAGGGCAGCGGGCGGGTCGCGAAGGTGATCACGCGCAACGGTCTTGAGTTGCCCGCCGACGCGGTCGTGGTGGGCGCCGGGGTGACACCCGACGTGCAGGTCGCGCAGAAGGCCGGCCTCACGATCGGCGAGCGCGGAGGGGTTCGCTGCTCCACGCGCTTGGAGAGCTCGGTGCCCGGTGTGTACGCCGCGGGAGACATCTGCGAGTACGACTCCGTCCTGCACGGCGGCAGCCCCGTGCGGATCGAGCACTGGGACGTCGCCTTCAACCACGGCAAGACAGCGGCCCTGAACATGCTTGGCAAGGACATCGCGCACGAGGTCGTCCCGTACTTCTACTCGGTGCTCGCCGACTGGGGCGAACTGGAGTATGTCGGCCCGGCGTATGAGTGGGACGAGGAGATCGTCCGCGGGTCGATCGACGATGGCTGCTTCACCGTCTGGTATCTGAACAACGGGGCGGTCAAGGCAGCGCTCACGTTCGGACGCTCCGATGACCTCGACGCCGCACGGCGGCTGATTGCCGCGGGCGCCGCTTTGGATGAGCGTCAGCGAGCGGCGCTCGGCGATCTCGACACGGACCTGGACGCGCTCGCCGGCCAGTGACCTCGCCGGGACCGCCGGTGCGCAACATCGGGTAGGGCCGCGGGCGATCAACGTCGGGTAGGATTGACGCGTTCATACGGTCGGTGGTCAAGGGAAGCCGGTGAGAATCCGGCGCGGACCCGCCACTGTGACCGGGGATGCCCACCGTGGCGCGCCAGTACGGCGTGCAGCCACTGTTTCGCTGAAGCGGGACGGGAAGGCGCGAGCGGGTAGGCCCGGGAGCCAGGAGACCTGCCTCCGACCCAAGCCCACAAACCCTCGTGGAAAGGGGTTGGCTCCATGCTCACATCTCGTCGTATCTCTCTGGCGCTCGGCATCGCTTGCCTGGCGCTGTTTGCGTTCGTCTCATCGGCACCAGCTGCAGGACCGGCGACGGTTACCGTGCGGGTCGAGGGGCTCAGCTCCACGCTGCTCCCGCCGACCCAGGTGACCACTACTACGGCGCCGGTCGTCAAGGACAACAACCCGGCTGACGCCTGTCCTGGGACGAGCGCCGCAGGCGCGCTCGAGCTCGCGACAGGCGGGAACTGGGGCGGAACCTGGTTCGGCGGGTCGGTCGAAAACGGGGAATTCAAGGGGCTCGGTTACGCGATCGAATCGATCGAGGGTGAGGCCCACCTGTTTGAAGAAGTGCCCGCCGACTACTTCTGGTCGTTCTGGCTCAACCACGTCGAACAGGAAGTCGGCGCATGCGCGGTGGAACCGGAATCGGGCTCAGAAGTCCTGTTCATTCCTTCGTGTTTTGGTCCCGCCTGCCCCCCGACGCCGTCCCCATTGGGCATCGAAGCACCCTCGAGCGCGGCACTCGGCGAACCCGTGTCGGTGAAGGTCAGCAGGTACAGCTCGAGCGGCGCTGCGACGCCCGTGCAGGGTGCGACGATCGCGTATGACGGGAGGATGCAGGCGGTCACCGCAGCGGACGGCCGCGCGCAGCTCAGCTTCGCCCATGCGGGCGAGATCGAGGTCAGCGTGAGTGCCGCGGAATCGGTGCGCACCGAGACGACGATCTGCGTCCACAACGCCAACGACGGCACGTGCGGCACGAGTGCCCCGGGGCATCCGGTGGCGTGGCAGGCGCGAGGGAATCCTCCGTCCCTTACAAAGGTCCGTTCGCGCTCGTGGCCAACGTGAAAGACCTGATCGACGGCCACGTGTACGGACGGGGTGCCGCTCCGAGGGTGCTTGCGGGCACGATCCTCGCACACAGCGGCGTGTCCACGATCAGCCTCGAGCTGCGTCGCCAGTACAAGGGCCGCTGCTTTGCCTATGAAGGGGTCCGGGAGCGCTTTCAGCGCGCCGGCTGCGGCCACGGCAGCTTCTTCAAAGTGTCTGGAAACAGCGCGTTCTCCTACCTGCTGCCGTCGGTGCTTGCACCCGGCCGCTATGTGCTCGACATCGAGGCCAGCGATCTGGCGGGTAACCGCACGACGCTCGCTCGGGGCACGTCGAGGGTCGTGTTCTATGTCCGCTAGGCACAACGTTCGCTAGGCGGCTCTCAGATGTCGGCTAGATGCATCTCGGTCATGTTGGCGGCGGCGCTCGTGCTCGCCGCCGGCGCGGCCGGGACCGCGTCGGTCCACGCACGACCCGCGGCCCGCGCCTCGGCCTCGGGGCCGAGCGTGCAGAGCATGATCGTCGGCTCGAGCGGCGCGATCGTCTCGCCGCCACGGAACGTCGCTGCCACCGCGAGCAGCCTTCGCGTTGGCGCCAAGAGCTGCGCGGTCGCCGCTGGCACGCCGCTGGCGGTGCTCGCAGCCTCCAGGCGAGCCGGGGGTCCGGCGTTTGCGCTGCGCGACTACGGTCGCTGCAACGGCTCGCCGCGCAACTCCGGCGAGCTGTTCGTGTACTCGCTCGCCGGGCAGGTCAACCGCGGGCAAAACGGTTGGGAGTACAAGGTCAACGGCGTGTCCGGCACGACCGGCGCGGGCGATCCGAGCGGCGCGCGGGGCGATGGCCGGCTGCTGGGCTCGGGTGCGCACGTGCTGTGGTTCTGGTGTCAGGCCGTCGGCGGTGGCTGCCAGCGCACGCTGGAAATCGCTCCGGCCACGTTCACGGTCTCGCCGGGCGCCTCGCTGAGTGTGTACGTCAGCGGGCGCGAAAACGAAGGCCGGGGCGTGCCCGTTGCGCGGGCGATCGTGACGCTCGGCACGGACTTCGCCTCCAGCGGCGCGGGGGGCAAGGCGACGCTGATCGCACCGTCCGCGCCGGGGCGGTACCAGGTGAGCGCCACGCGGCGTGGCCTCGTGCCGTCGTTCCCGGAGACGATCGTGGTCAGGTGAGGTCAGTACCGGCGCACCTGCTCGCCGCTCCGTGCGCCGCTTTGGCTGCCGTCGCGGCGGTGCTCGCGCTGGCAGGCTGCGGCCTGGGCGCCGGACCCGCGCCGAAAGCGATCCAGCTGCTGGTCACACGCGACTTCGGCGCCCGCGTGCTGCGCGCGAACGGGCCTCTGAGCGTGCAGGGGCAGGAGACCGTGATGAGCCTGCTGCAGCGCAACTACACCGTCAGTACGCGCTTCGGTGGGGGCTTCGTGCAGAGTGTCGACGGGCTCTCGGGCGGGCAGGAAGCGGGCCGGCCGGTCGACTGGTTTTACTACGTCAACGGCGTCCAGGCGCCCAAGGGAGCCGCCGCCACGAACGTGCATCCCGGTGACCACGTGTGGTGGGACCGTCACGACTGGAGCCAGACCGAGGAAGTCCCGGCCGTCGTCGGTTCCTTTCCCGAGCCGTTCCTGAACGGCATCGCCGGAGAACGGCTGCCGGTACGCGTCGAATGCACCGCCGTCTCCTCTTACGCCTGTCGCACGGTGACGGCGCGCCTGCGCGCGTTCGAGATCCCCGCAGCGATCGCCGCTGTGGGCAGCGGAGGCGCGCCGGACACGCTGCGCGTGATGGTCGGGACCTGGCCCCGGCTGGCGGGCGACTTGGCCGTCGAGGGCATCGAGCGCGGGCCGCACGCCAGCGGCGTGTACGCCCGCTTCTCGCATTCGGGCGAAGCGCTCACGCTGCTCGACCAGGACGGCCGGGCCGCGCGAACGCTGCTCGCCGGCTCTGGGCTGATCGCCGCCACGCGGCAGGCCGAAGACGCTCCCGTGTGGGTGATCACCGGAACGGACGGCGCGGGCGTCGAACGCGCCGCGCGGGCATTCGATCAGGCGACGCTCGCACATCGCTTCGCCGTCGCCGTGTCCGTCGGCGGGGTACAGGCGCTCCCGGTTGGCGGCGCATGAGCATGTTGATCGCGTATCGCCGCCGCGCCAGCTCCCTGCACGCGACGCGCGCCTCGATCGGAGCGATGTACGGCGTCGCGTTGGCAGCTGCCGCGCTGATCGCGCAGCATCCTGTCGTGCTCGCCGGGCTGTTCGCGGCCGTGCTCGGTGCCGGTTATGCATGTGGGGCGCTCGCGCAGATGACGCACACGCTGCGCTGGGTTGCGCCGTCGACCCTGATCCTCACCGTCCTCGTGAACGTGCTCGTCAGCCGCGGCGGGCTGACCGTGTTCGCGCGCCTCGGCTACTTCGGCCCGCTCGGGCAGGTCGACCTGACGCTCGAGGCCGCTGTCTACGGCCTGCTGGTCGGCGTGCGCCTGGTGATCGTGATGCTCGCCGCGGTGCTCGTCTCGAGCGCCGTCGACCCGGACCAGTTGCTGCGCTCGCTGCGCCGCCTGTACCCGAGCTCGGCGCTCGCGGCCACCGTCGCCACGAGGCTGGTCCCCGTGCTCGCGCGCGACTCCGAGCGCCTGGCCGACGCGCAGCGCTGTCGTCCACATGGTTCGCCCGACGGGGCGCGCGCGCGGATGACGATCCTGCGCGCCGTGATCGCCGGGTCGCTCGATCGCTCGCTCGACGTGGCGGCAACGCTCGAGGTGCGCGGCTACGGAGCCGGCGGACGTCCGGCGCGGCTTGCACGCGCCGTCTCCCGCCACGATCTGCATTTTGCGCTTGCAGCGCTCGCGCTGCTGCTCGCCACGATCCTCACGCGCGCGAGCGGTGCGGCTCGCTTCGACGTGTATCCGCTGCTGAACCCGACCTTCGGTGTCGATGCGCTGCTCTCGGCGCTGCTCGTTCTAGTCATCGCGCTCGCGCCGTTTCTCGATCGCCGAGGTATCGAGCCATGAGCGTGCTCGAGATCGAGCACCTGACGTACAGCTACCCCGGGGCGCCGAAGCCGGCTCTGAGTGACGTCAGCCTGAGCCTGCAGCCCGGGGAGTTCTGCCTGCTTGCAGGGCTGTCCGCTTCCGGCAAGTCGACCCTCCTGCGGGCCGCGTGCGGTCTCGTTCCGCACTTCCACGGCGGCGAGTTCGCTGGTCGCGTCAGCGTCGCTGGACTGGACACGCGCGAGCACGGACCGGCGGAGATCGGTGCACTCGCGGGCACCGTATTCCAGGACCCCGAGACCCAGGTGGTGATGGGCACGGTCCGCGCCGAGCTGGCCCTGGGACTCGAAAACCTCGGCCGTCCACCCGCCGCGATCGCGCGCGCGATCGAGGAGGTCGCGCTCGCGCTCGGCCTCGCCTCGCTGCTCGATCGCTCGACCCACGAGCTCTCGGGAGGCGAGCTCCAGCGCGTGGCACTGGCCGCCGCGCTCGCACCACGCCCCAAGCTCGTGCTGCTGGACGAGCCGACCTCGCAGCTCGATCCGGTCGCGGGAGATGAGCTGATCTGGTTGTTGCGGCGCCTGAACCAAGAGTGGGACACAGCGATTCTGCTGATCGAGCATCGCCTCGAGCGCTGCCTGGCGGCGGCCGATCGCGTCGTCGTGCTCGAGCACGGCAGGCTCGTCAGCGACTCCGACCCGCATACGTTCCTCGACTGGGCGGGCGACGCGTGCCCACCGCTGCAAACTCCCGCCGCGTGCATGTTCGCGGAGGTCGGGCTCACGCCTGCGCCGGTCGGCGTCCGTCAGGCGCGCGCGACGCTGCGCGCCCACGCCCTGCTTGAGCCCGCCGAAGCAGAGGCCGCGGCCGCCGCGGAGCAGGAGTACGACCGCGCGCGCTCGGTCCGGCGCTTTCGGCCGCCCCGGATACGTTCGCGTGCCCAGGGTTCGCGTGCCCAGGCCCAAGCGCAGCCGGCGCTGCGCATGCGCGGCGTCTGGCACGAGGTTCGCAACGGCCCCAGCATTTTGCGTGGCGTGGAGGTGGCACTCGATGCAGGCGAGCGCGTCGCGCTGCTCGGGCGCAACGGCGCCGGCAAGTCCACGCTGCTGCGTCACGCCGGTGGGCTGATGCGTCCTACCCGCGGGGAGATCGAGCGCGGCGGGCGGGTCGCGCTGCTGCTGCAGAACCCCGGCGACTACTTCCTGCACGAGCGCGTCGTCGAAGAGGCGAGTGGCGAGGCGATCGAGCGAGTCGGCCTCTCCGAGCTGGGCGAGCGCAACCCGCGCGACCTGTCCGGCGGCGAGCGTCAGCGGCTGGCGCTGGCGATCGTGACCGACAGCCAGGATCCACCGGCGGTGCTCGCGCTCGACGAGCCGACGCGGGGAATGGATCGCGGCGCCAAGGAGGTGCTCGCGGCGTGGCTGACCGAGCGGCGCGCCGAAGGCACAGCCGTGATCGTCGCCACCCACGACGTCGAGTTCGCGGCCGCGTTCGCCGAGCGCGTGCTGCTGCTCGCCGACGGGCGCCTGATCGCCGATGCGAGCGTTGGCGAGGTGCTCTCTGGGGGCTGGTACTTCACGACCGAAACGGCGCGCGTGCTGGACGGCGCTGGACAGGCACTGCTGCCGCAGGAGGGCCGAGCGATCCTCAATCGTCGGATTGAGGACGCCGGCGGAGCGGCGCAGGCGAGCGGCATCGACTCGGTCCGTGCGCGCGGGGAGCTGCTGCGATGAGCTGGCAGCTGGCGTCGCTGAGCCTTGTGGCGATCGCGCTGTCGGCCTGCTTCTGGTGGTATGAGCGCTCGCACCCATCTTCCAAGGAGGTTGCGCTCGTCGCCACGATGGCCGCGCTGAGTGCGCTCGGCCGCGATGCGTTCGTCGCGCTGCCCGACGTCAAGCCGACGACCGCGATGGTGTTCATCTGCGGCTACGCGTTCGGCCCTGGACCGGGCTTCGCGGTTGGCGCGGTTGGCGGGCTCGCGTCCAACATCTTTCTCGGTCAGGGCTCGTGGACCCCGTGGCAGATGCTCGCCTGGGGCGTCGTGGGCCTCGGCGGCGCGGGTCTCGGCCGGATGCTCGCCAGGCGCCAGCTCGGGCGGCTGGCGCTCGCGGTCTCGTGCGCGTTCGCGGCCGAGGGATTCAACCTTTTGATCAACCTGTACACGTGGACCCAGGGGGGCACGCACACGCTCGCCGCCTACGGCGCTTGGCTGGCCAGCGCTGTGAGCTTCGACGCGACACACGTCGTCGCGAGCTTCGTGTTCGCGTTCGCCTTCGGACCGGCGCTGCTGCGGATGCTCGTCCGCGCCCGCACACGCCTGGAGATCGTGTGGGACCCGCTGCCGAGCGCACCGGCCCTGGTCGCGATCGTCGCGTTGGTGGGCGTCACCGGGCTTCTCGACGGCCACCGTGTCGCGCCCGCGGGCGCCGCGTCCGCGGCCGCGCACGTGGCGATCTCGCGCGAGGTCGCGTTCCTGGCCGGCGCCCAGAATGCCGACGGCGGTTTTGGCGGCGCGCCCGGACAGAGCAGCAGCGAGCTGTACACGGCGTGGGCTGCTCTCGGCCTGGCCGCCGCTGGGCGTGATCCGTCGAGCGTGCGCCGCGGCGGTCATAGCGTGCTCGACGCGCTGCGCAGCGAAGCGTCGAGCTTGCACGGAGCCGGCGATCTCGAGCGGACGATCCTCGCGCTGCACGCGTGTGGCGCCTCGACTCGCTCGCTGCCGGGAGGCGACCCTGTGGCGAGGCTGCTCGGCTATCGCGCTCGCGACGGCTCGTTCGGCCATCTGAGCAACCTGACCGCGTTCGCGATCCTCGCGCTGCGCGCCGCCGGCTACCCGGCAGGGAACCCGACCGTGCGCGCTGCCGCGCGCTGGCTTGCCCGCCAGCAGGAAGCGGACGGCGGCTTCGGCTTCGGCGCTCGTGGCGGCGGCAGCGACGTCGATGACACCGCCGCGGTGGTGCAGGCGCTCGTCCAGGCCGGTGTGCCGAGACACCCGATCCTCACGCGCGCGAGCAGCTTCCTCGTCCGGGTGCAGAACCTCGACGGTGGCTACCCCCAGGAGCAGGGTGGCCTGTCGAACGCCCAGTCGAGCGCCTGGGCCGTACAGGGACTGGTGGCGAGCGGGCGCGACCCAGCGGCGATCATGCGCGCCGGCAGTCGCTCGCCGCTCGGCTACCTGGAGAGCCTGATCGCCTCGGATGGGAGCGTGCGCTACTCACGCACGGGCTCCCAGACTCCGGTGTGGGTGACCGCGCAGGCGCTGACCGCGCTCGCTGGCCGGCCGTTCCCGATCGGCGACCCTGCGCGCGCAGCGTCGCACCGCACACCGCCGGATCGCGCGGCGTCGAATCGCGCGGCGTCGCGTGCGTCCGTGGTCATCGCCGCTCACGCGCTCGAAGTGCTGCTTGGCGCGGTCCTCGCGCTGGCCCTGCGCTGAGCGGTCCTCGCGCCGGCGCTGCGCCCGAGCGTTCACCGAGGCTTTAGCCAACGTCCTACCCTTGTGGAGATGCCAGGACACGCATACACGGCAACGGCCATGTCGAGGGGCTCTACGCGCCCCTCGATCGACCGCGGAGGAGCCGCGGCTCCGCTCGCCCTGGCCGGTGTGCTCGCGGCGGCGCTGGCAATCGTGTGGGTGCTGGCGGAGCTCGTGCCAGCGATCCAGTTGCGTGACGCGATCGCGCTCAACCACTTCACGCTGTTGAGCCGCCCGCACGTCGACGGCCCCGCGAACTTCCTGTTGCATCTGCTTGACCCGACGCAGTTCATCCTCTGGGGCATCGCCCTGATCGCGCTCGCGCTTGCCCGCGAACGCCCGCGCGTCGCGCTCGCGGTGCTCGCCGTGATGTGCCTGGCGCCGTTCACTGCTGAGACGCTGAAGCCGTTGCTCGCCCATCCGCACGCGCAGGTCGGCTTCGTTTACATCGGTGCCGCGTCGTGGCCGAGTGGTCATTCGACGGCCGCGCTCGCGCTGGCTCTGTCTGCGGCGCTGGTCGCCCCGCCTCGCGTGCGTGGGCTGGTGGCCGGCGTTGGCGCCGTGTTCGCGGCCGCGGTCGGCTGCTCGCTGCTGATCCTCGCGTGGCACATGCCGAGCGACGTGATTGGCGGCTACCTGGTGGCAGCCCTGTGGATGTCGTTGGCCGTCGCGGCTCTGCGCGCGGCCGATCGCCGCTGGCCGTCCCGCGCCGGCCACTGACAACTAGCGTCAGACCCGCGCTGGCGTCTCGCCCGCGCAGTGGTCTCGGTTCGCGGCGGCGTCTCGTCCTGCGCCGGCGTCAGGGCCTCGGCGGCGCGTCGCCCGACTCGTGTGCGCCGGGCTCCCACAGCGGCTCGGATCGATCTTCGCCCTCGGTGGCGACGTTTGCGGCGCGGCTGAGGATGAACAGCAGGTCTGACAGCCGGTTGAGGTAGCGCACGACCTCGGGGTTGACCTCGCTACCGACGGCGATCGTGCGCCGCTCGGCTCTGCGGCATACGGTGCGGCAGACGTGTAGGTGAGCCGCTACCGGCGTGCCGCCGGGGATCACGAACGAGCGCAGCGGCTCGAGCGTCGCGTTGATCTCGTCGCAGGCCTGCTCGAGCCAGCCGGTGTAGTCGCCGTCCAGGCGCAGGCGTGCACGCGTCTGAGCAGCGTCGTCGGCGGAAGCGGGCACCGACAGGTCGGCGCCGAGATCGAGCAGGTCGTTCTGCACGCGGCGCAGCCATTCGGCAAACCTCTCGGGCAGCCCTGGCTGCAGCAGGGCCACGCCGATCGTCGCGTTCAGCTCATCGACGGTGCCGTAGGCCTCGACGCGCGGATGCAGCTTCGAGACCCTGCTCATGTCTCCCAGGTGGGTCTCGCCGCCGTCGCCGAGCTTGGTGTAGATGCGGGTCAGGTTAACCGTCATGGCCGGATCACTCGTAGTGAGTTTCGCACACCGCACCGCCGCACAAGCGTGGAATCGGATACGTTCTCGCACCTCGTATGCGGATCGGTGTCCCGAAGGAGACCGCGGCGGGCGAGCACCGTGTTGCGCTCGTTCCCGAGGTCGTGAGCAAGCTCAAGGCCAAGGGCCTCGACGTGGTCGTTCAGGGCGACGCGGGCGCTGACGCGATGCTTACGGACGCGGCGTTCGCGCAGGCAGGCGCGGAGATCACCTCTGATGCGGGGCAGGTGTGGAACAGCGACGTGGTGGTGACGATCGCACCGCCCGATCCCCAGGCGATCCGCGGGCTCGGCTCGGGCTCGATCCTGATCGGCTTCCTCGCGCCGCTGACCAGCCCGCAGACGACGCGCGCGCTCGCGGACGCCAAGGCGACGGCGTTCGCGATGGAGGCGATCCCGCGGATCTCGCGTGCGCAGGCGATGGACGCGCTGTCCTCGCAGAGCAACGTCGCGGGCTATCGCGCGGCGCTGCTCGGGGCGCAGGAGATGGGCCGCTTCTACCCGATGTTGATGACCGCCGCGGGCACGATCCCGCCGGCGAAGGTGCTGGTGCTCGGTGTTGGCGTGGCCGGCCTGCAGGCGTTGGCGACCGCGAAGCGGCTGGGGGCGCGGACGACGGGCTACGACGTCCGCCCGGAGGTCGCCGAGCAGGTCGAATCGCTGGGTGCGCAGTGGCTCGATCTCGGCTTGGAGGCCAGTGGCGAGGGTGGCTATGCACGCGAGCTGACCGACGAGGAGCGTGCCCGCCAGCAGCAGGCGCTGACGGACGCGATCAAGGGCTTCGACGTGGTGATCACGACGGCGCTCGTGCCCGGGCGCCCGGCGCCGAGGCTGGTGACGGCCGAGGCGGTCGAGGGCATGAGCCCCGGGTCGGTGATCGTGGACCTGGCAGGCGAGGCCGGCGGCAACTGCGAGCTGACCGAGCCGGGCGAGACGGTCGTGCGCCACGACGTGAAGATCGTCTCGCCGCTGAACCTGCCGGCGAGCATGGCCGAGCACTCCTCGCAGCTGTTCGCGCGCAACGTGCTCGCGCTGCTAGATCTGTTTGTCGGCGAGGACGGAGCTCTGCAGCTGGACTTCGATGATGAGGTCGTCAGCGGGGCGTGCGTGGTCCGCGACGGCGAGATCGTCAACCCGGGCGCGAAGAAGGCTGTTGAGGAGGCCGCTACCGCGGCCGGGGGGGTCGCGTCGAGTGGGGACGGGGCCGGGAGCGGGGGAGCGGCCGCGTGATCCTCGCGAGCATTCTCACAACCAACCTGGCGATCCTCGTGCTGGCGGGCTTCATCGGCTTCGTCGTGATCTCGAAGGTCCCGAACACGCTGCACACGCCGCTGATGTCGGGCACCAACGCGATCCACGGGATCGTCCTGCTGGGTGCGCTGCTGCTGCTCGGCCTGTCGGGGCTCGACGCGTTCAGCAAGGCGCTGCTGGTCGTCGCGGTGGCGTTCGGGACGATCAACATCGTCGGCGGCTTCCTGGTCACCGACCGGATGCTCGAGATGTTCAAGTCCAAGCCCAAGTCGGCGAAGAAAGACGACGACAGCCCGAAGGGCACACCCCGTGAAGGGGCGCAGGCTGGAGACGGCGGGGGGTCGAGCGAGTCGTGAGCGCGATGCCGGCCACCGTTTTCCTGCAGAGCGAAAGCTTCATCTACGTCCTGTACATCATCGCGTTTGGGATGTTCATCCAGGGCCTGCGCGGGCTCGCCGGGCCGACGACCGCCGTGCGCGGCAACCGCATCGCTGCGGTCGGCATGGTGATCGCGGTCGTGGCCACGCTGCTGAACCCGGGCGAGGGCAACTGGGGCCTGATCGCGCTCGGCCTCGCGCTCGGGGTCGCCGTCGGCGTACCCGCGGCGCGCAACGTGAAGATGACGGCGATGCCGCAGATGGTCGCGCTGTTCAACGGCGTCGGCGGTGGCGCGGTGGCGCTGATCTCGTGGGTCGAGTTCCGTCACATCGGCTCGACGTACGGCTCGCACACCGTCCACCTGGGCGGTCAGTTCGGGGGAGTCGCGGTCGGCGTACCGGTCCAGCTCCCGGGCGTGCCGACGTACGTTGCGATCTTCTCGGTGTTCGCCGCGATCGTCGGCTCGATCTCCTTCTGGGGCTCGAACATCGCCTTCGGCAAGCTTCAGGAAGTGATACCCGGACGGCCGATCTCGTTCGGATCGGCGCAGCAGATCGTCAACCTGGTGCTGTTGATCCTGGCGCTCGCCGCCGGCATCGACCTGGTCGCTGGCGCGCACTCGGAATGGCTGTTCATCGGCATGCTGGTCGTCGCGGCGCTGCTCGGCAACGCCGTTGTGCTGCCGATCGGCGGCGCCGACATGCCGGTCGTGATCTCGCTGCTGAACGCCTTCACCGGGCTGTCGGCGGCAGCCACCGGGATGGCGCTCAACAACCCGGCGCTGATCGTCGCGGGGATGATTGTCGGCGCGTCGGGAACAATCCTGACGAACCTGATGGCGACCGCGATGAACCGTTCGATCCCGTCGATCGTCGCGGGAGGCTTCGGCGGCGGTGGCGCCGTCGAGGGCGCCAGCGGTGCGGGCGAGCACGAGGGGACGGTGCGCTCGACGAGCGCCGCCGACGCGGCGATCCAGCTCGCGTATGCCAACCGCGTAGTGATCGTCCCCGGCTACGGCATGGCAGTCGCCCAAGCCCAGCACGCGGTGCGCGAGCTGACCAAGGAGCTCGAGGGTCGTGGGGTGGAGATCAGCTACGCGATTCACCCGGTCGCCGGGCGCATGCCTGGGCACATGAACGTGCTGCTGGCGGAGGCGGACGTCCCGTATGACCAGCTGAAGGAGATGGACGACGCCAACCCCGAGTTCTCGCGCACCGACGTATCGCTGGTGATCGGCGCCAACGACGTGACCAACCCGGCCGCCAAGAACACTCCGTCCTCGCCGATCTACGGGATGCCGATCCTGGAAGTCTCGGATAGCCAGTCGGTGATCGTGATCAAGCGCTCGATGAACCCGGGGTTCGCGGGGATCGAAAACGAGCTGTACTACGACCCGGGCACGACGATGCTGTTCGGGGACGCCAAGTCGGCGGTGAGCGAGATCACCGCCGAGCTCGCCCAGATCTAGAACCGCGCCCGCTGCCCTCTGCGGCCGCGTTGCCTCTGCGCCCGCCTCGCGCTCTGCGAGACTGGCCTCGTGATCGAGCGAGGCCTGGCTCTCTCTGCCCTCGCGCACGACGAGTTTGACGTTGTCGTCGTGGGCGGCGGCATCACCGGCGCGGGAGTCGCCCTGGACGCCGCCACGCGTGGCTACAGCGTCGCGCTGCTCGAGCGCGCCGACTACGCCTCGGGCACGTCGAGCCGCTCGAGCAAGCTGGTTCACGGTGGGCTTCGCTATCTGCAGAACTTCGACCTCGGCCTGGTGCGCGAGGCGCTGCTCGAGCGCCAGCTGATGGTCGCGTTGGCGCCGCACCTCGTGCGACCGCTGCCGCTGGTGGTGCCTGCGTTCGACGGCGCGCGCCCGGATCGCCTGACCGGGGTTGGGTTGAACCTCTACGACGTGATGTCTGTGCACCGCGATCGCGGGCGCTCGCGCCGCGGCGAGGGCGAGTCCTGGAGTCCTGAGCGCCACCGGATGATCTCAGGTGAAGAAGTACTCGACCTGATCCCGGCGCTCGCCGCGCGCGAACCGACGAGTGGGTATCTGTTCTACGACTGCCAGACCGACGACGTGCGCCTCGTGCTGACGGTGCTCGGAGAGGCAGAGCGCTTCGGTGCTGTGTGCGCCAACCGCGTTGACGTCACCGGCCTGCTCGAGCGCGAGGGTCACTCGCATGGGGTGCAGGCGCTCGACACCGAGAGTGGCGAGCGCTTTGACGTACGTGCTGCGAACGTCGTCAACGCGACAGGCGTTTGGGCGGATGAGCTAAGCCCGCACGAGCTGCGCGATGAGGCCGAGCTGCCGCGCATCCGGCCGAGTCGCGGCACCCATGTGACGGTCCGCGATCGGGACATCCCGCTCGTCGGCGGCGCGATTGTGCCGGCGGGCGGCGGGCGCTCGATCTTCGCGCTGCCGTGGCTCGGGCACACGCTCGTTGGAACGACCGACAACGACTACGAGGGGCCGCTCGATCACATCAGTCCGTCTTCCGAGGACGTCGACTACCTGCTCAGCGCGGTCAACGACTTCTTCGGCACGACGATCGGGCCGGCTGAGCTGACGGGCGCGTTCGCGGGCGTGCGGCCGCTGATATCGACCGGGGATCCGAAGAAGTCCGTTGACATCTCGCGCAAGGCCGAGCTGTATGAGACCTCCTCGGGGATGATCACGATCACCGGCGGCAAGCTCACGACATGGCGGCGGATGGCCAAGATGACCGTCGACCGGCTGGTCGAGCGAGACGCTCGCGACGCACCGTGCCGTACGCACGAGATCCCGCTCGGCCAGGCAATCGCTGCTGAGGAGCTGCCGCGGGTGGAGGGCGTGCCGGCGGAGTCCTATCAGGCCCTCGCGTCGCGCTACGGCCACGCCGCGCACGACGTGCTCGCGCTGGCCGCCGAGCGTGGCGAGCTCGCGCAGCCGATCCTCGAGGGCCTGCCCGACCTGCTGGCCGAGGTGGCGCTGGCTGCCGAGCGCGAGCAGGCGCGAAGCATCGGCGACGTGCTCTTGCGACGCACCCGTCTGGGGTTGCTGGCCGCGCGCGAGCTGACCGCCGATCCGTCCGCGGACGGCCGGGTCGATGGCCTTGCGTCCGTGCGGCGGGTGGGCGATGTGCTGGCGCGCGAGCTGCACTGGAGCCCCGAGCGGCTCGAGCTCGAGCTCGAGCGCTTCGCCGCGGAGGCGGCCGCGGAGGGGATCCTCGGCGCGGTCCAGCCCGCATCAAGTGTCACGGCGGTCGGAGCGCCAGCGCCGCCCCAGATGCCGTGAGCGCCCCGCTGCGTTGTCTGCGCGCCGTCGAGCTGACGCTCGAGCTGGGCGAGCGTCCGTGGTTGATGGGGATCGTCAACGCCTCGCCGGACTCGTTCAGCGACGGCGGGCTGCACGCCGGGCTCGACGCGCAGCTGCTGCTCGCCCGCGAGCTGATCGGCGCCGGGGCCGAGATCCTCGACATCGGCGGCGAGTCGGCGTCGACCGGTCGGCCGCCGGTTGCCGTGCAGGAGGAGATCGAGCTTGTGGTGCCGCTGATCGAACGGGTCGTCGGGGAGTTGGGCGCGATCGTGTCGGTCGACACCTACAAGCCCCCGGTCGCGCGCGCGGCGATCGCCGCGGGCGCGAGGATCGTCAACGACGTCAGCGGCCTGCGCGACCCGGCACTGGCGGAGCTGTGCGCTGAGACCGGCGCCGCGCTCGTGATCATGCACACGCGAGCCGCTCCGCGCGAGCGGCTCCAGGACCCGGATTTGTACGAGGACGTCGTCGCTGAGGTGCTCGCGTTCCTGGCCGAGCGCATCCAGCTGGCGCTTCAGAGCGGGATCGCGCCGGAGCAGTTGATCCTCGACCCGGGCCCCGATTTCGCCAAGACGCCCGCGCAGACGATCAGGCTGTTGGTCGGGCTACGACGCCTGCACGAGCTCGAGCGGCCGCTGTTGATGGCGATCTCGCGTAAGGACTTTATCGGTGCGCTCACCGGGCGCTCGCCCCGCGAGCGCCTGCCAGGCACGCTCGCCGCGCTCGCCTACGGCGTGGAGCAAGGCGCGCACATCTTCCGCGTCCACGACGTCGCGGCCGCCGCCGACTTCCTGGCGGTCCGTGCGGCGCTCGCCGGCGAGCTCGAGCCGAGCGGCGATCTGGTCTTGTCCGAGGGGATCCGCTACGACCGGCTCGTGAGCGAGTAGTCCCGACCGCCCAGCTGGTGGCGGAAAAAGCTGGCCGTTTGCGTAGTCGAGCGCCGGAGCAGCCGCACGAGCCGCTAGGCTTCGCTCGATATCGGGTGCCCGCCGCTGCGCAACGCGGCGGGACGCCAACCGCCCTGCCACGAACGAAAGAGAGCATTGAATGCCCGTACTCGAGCGCCCCGAGCTGGAGGCCAGCCCGCTGGCCGATTTGCACACGATTGCCGACCAAGTCGGCCTCGAGGGCTTCCGCAGGATGCGCAAGGCCGATCTGATCGACGCGATCCTCGGCGATTCGAGCTCGTCCGAGGGTGGCGGTGAGGAAACCGGTGGCGCGGACGGGAAGAGCGATCCCTCTGACAGTGCTCAGCGTCCGCGCAGGCGTCGCTCGTCGCGCTCGCGTCGCTCGCGCGAGGGCCCGGGCGCCGGCGCCGAGACTTCCGAGCCGAGCTCATCCGCGGCCGACGAGGATGACTCCGCGGGCGCACGCCGCCCACGCCGCAGGGGCTCGCGTGGTGGTGCGGCCGGCGAGCGGGCATCCGCTCGCGACGGTGGCTCCAGTGACGAGGAGGCCCCGGCGCAGGACGCCGCACGGATCGCCGCCGGTGTCGTCGAGGTGCTGGGGAACGGCTCCGCGTTCCTGCGCGTCGACCCGCCCGAGCCCTCCGACGAGGACGTCTACATATCTGCCGCGCAGGTTCGCCGCTGCGAGCTCGTATCCGGCGACCGGGTCACCGGACCTGTGCGCACGCCGCGGCGTTCCGAGCGCTACCCGTCGCTGGTTCGGATCGACACGATCAACGGTGAGTCCGCCGACTCGGTCTCCGATGGGGCCCGCTACGACGAGCTGGCGCTGGACTGGCCGGGCGAGCGCATCGCGCTCGCGGCAAAGGACCCGACGCTCGAGGCGATCGAGTGGCTCACCCCGATCGGCCGTGGCTCGCGTGCGGTGATCGTCGGCGCTCGACACTCCGGCAAGACCGAGACGCTGCGGCGTCTGCTGGATGCGCTGCACGGGCAGGAGGGCGTCGAGCTGACGCTCGTGCTTGCCGGCGCGCGGCCCGAGGAGATCGCGCAGTGGCAGGCCGGCCCGTTGGCTCCGGTCGCGGCGCTCAGCTTCGCGGCGGCGGCTGACTCGCAGGACCAGGCGGTCGAGCGCGCGATCGACGCGGCCAAGCGTGTAGCCGCGCGCGGTGGCAACGCGATCGTCCTGATCGACGGCCTCGACGGGCTGCACCCGTACGCGGCGCGCAAGGCGCTGGCGGCGGCACGCAATCTCCGCGAGGCGGGCTCACTGACCGTGATCGCGACCGCCGAGGCGCCGCTCGGAGGCGAGACGACCGTGATCGCACTGGACGTAGCGCTCACCTCGACCGGTCGTCAGCCGATCCTCGATCTCGTCAGCAGCGGCACGCTCAAGCCAGAGCTGCTCGTCGGAGACGACGGCGCCGAGGCGATCACCAAGGCCCGCGCAGCCGCCGTCGAAGCTGCCGGCTAGCGGCGGTAGGCGACCCGGCCCCACGAGGGCTCGGGTGCCAGCTCGATCGGCTCGCCGCCGCCGCGCGAGCCTCGCTCGATCGGCTGCACGTAGGCGAAGCTGCCGGTGTGCTCGTCGAAGCTGACCTCGAGCTCGCCCTCCTTGACGCGCTGATCGAGCCATGCGCCGCGGAACACGAGCCGGCGCAGCCAGTGGACGAGCGAGCGCTCGGCGGGTCCGACGAGCTCGGGCCAGCAGTCGTTGACGTGCTCGCCGAGACCCGACGCCGGGTCGAGGATCTCGCCGTTGACGGACAGGTTGACGAGGTCTTCTAGCTCCTCCTCGCCGAGTGGGCCGCCGACGAACCCCAGCTTCAGCGCGGCCTGCTCGCAGCGCTCGGAGAAGTCCGCCTCGTTGAACGTGAAGCGGAGCTCTCCGTATTCGAGGACGAAGTCCTCACCGGAGTCGTAGTTTTCGCGTCGCGCTGTTTCCATTGCCAGTTCCGTGACCCGTCCGTGCGGCTCGTCGGGATCATACGTCGCGTTCCTGCTTTCGCGGCTGCGGTGCATGGGATTTTGCATCTGCCGACCGCGGCGCGGCGCGGCGCGGCTATATACGCTCCGCCCAGTGGCGAGACTGACCCAACACGGATTGCGACGGGTGCTCGGCACCAGCGCCCTGTTCTCGACCGCGTACGGGAACGTCGGGTCCTCGATCTACTACGCGCTCGGCCTCGTGGCCTCATATGCGCTCGGGCTGACGCCCGTGGTGTTCGTGATCACGGGTGTGATCTTCTATCTGACGGCCGCCACGTACGCAGAGGCGACGGCCATGTATCCGGAGGCGGGCGGCTCCTCGAGCTTTGCGCGCCACGCGTTCAACGAGCTGTGGTCGTTCTTCGCCGCGTGGGCGCAGATGCTCAATTACACGATCACGATCGCGATCTCCGCGTTCTTCGTCCCGCACTACCTCGGCGGGCTGTTCTGGCCGGCGCTGCAGCACGGCCCGGGCGATGTGATCTTCGGGATCGGGGTCGTGGCGACGCTGTCGGTGATCAACGTCGTCGGCGTGAAAGAGGCGGCGGGCCTGAACATCGTGCTCGCGATCACCGACCTCTCGACGCAGCTGCTGCTGGTGATCGTCGGCATGTTCCTGGTGCTCTCGCCGCACGTCCTGGTTGAGAACGTGCACCTGGGAGTCGCGCCGACGTGGAAGAACTTCCTGGTGGCGATCCCGGTTGGGATGATCGCCTATACGGGGATCGAGACGATCTCCAACATGGCGGAGGAGGCGCGCGATGAGACGCGCACGATCCCGCGCGCGATCAGGGCGGTGGTGCTGGCGGTGTTCGCGATCTACGCGGCGCTGCCGATGGTCGCGCTGTCGGCGCTTCCCGTCGAAAAACAGGCCGACGGCAGCTACAGCACGCTGCTCGGGACCAGCGAGGCGCACGGCGGCTTCGCCGGCGACCCGGTGCTGGGGATCGTCAAGCATCTGCACCTGGGGGCGCTGCAGTCGGCCGGTGAGATCTATGTCGGCATCCTCGCCGCGACGATCCTGTTCATCGCGGCCAATGCGGGGATCATCGGCGCCTCGCGGCTGGTCTACTCGATGGGCCTGCACCGACAGGTCCCCGACCGTCTCAGCCGGCTGCATCCGCGCTTCAGCACGCCTTGGATCGGGATCCTGCTGTTCGGCGGGGTTGCGTGTCTGACGATCATTCCCGGCAAGGCCGAATTCCTCGGCAACCTATACGCGTTCGGGGCGATGCTGTCGTTCACGATCGCCCACCTGTCGGTGATCAGGCTGCGGATCAAGGAGCCCGACCGTCCGCGGCCGTATCGCGGCCCGGGAACGCTGCGGATCGCCGGACGCGCGCTGCCGCTGTTCGCGCTGTTCGGGATCTTCGGCACTGGGCTCGCGTTCGTGACCGTGACGGCGCTGCATCTCGACGTCGCGGTGACTGGCGTCGTCTGGCTGTCGCTTGGCATGGGGCTGTACGTGCTCTTTCGCCGCCGTCATGGGCTGGATCTGCGAACAACGGTCCGCGCGCCTCGCCGTGAGCGCCCGGCGGACTTCGAGGAGCTCGAGTACAAGACGGCGCTTGTGCCGATCTTCGGCGATGACGTCAGCGCCTCAGCGCTGATCAGCGCCGCCAAGCTGATCGGGGAGAAAGGCGTCGTGTACGCGATCTACGTCCTGCCGGTGCCCAGCCAGCTGTCGCTGGAGGCTGGCCTGGAGGAGGAGGAAGCCACCGGCCGCTCGGTGCTCGAGAGCGCCCGCATCCAGGCCAGGCGTGCCGGCATCAAGATCCATACCGGGCTGATCCGCACACGCAACCCCGGTGCGGCGCTCGTCGAGGAGGCGCAGCGCTCTAACTGCGATGTCATCTACTGGTCGGCGATCCACGCGCCCGCCGGCGAGCAACGCATCGGCCCGACGGCCGCCTACCTGCTCAGCAAGCGCCCCTGCCGGGTGATCATCGAGACGGAGAACCGCCCGGCTCAGACCGGCGAGCGCGTCGCTGCGCTCACCTGAGGCTCTGCCTGGGACGATGACCTCGACCGTGTTCTCGCCGCTGCTGTTGAAAGCGGACCGGCCCTCGCGCACGGCTGGCGTTCTGACGGCGATCGCGAGCGTGGCGGCAGCGACGCTTGTGATCTATCCGCTGAAGCAGATCAGCCCGGTCCTTTCGCTCGGCGTCCTGTACGTGCTGCCGGTGGTCGTCGTGTCGATGTTCTGGGGTCTGTTCTTCGGGATCGCCACCAGCGTGCTGAGTGCGGCGGCGTTCAACTTCTTCCACCTGCCGCCGGGCGGGCACTTCGCGCTCGCCGACGATCGCGAGTGGGTTGCGCTGCTGGCGTTCGTCGTCGTCGCCGTCGCCACGGGCCTGCTGGCAGAGCTGGCGCGCGCCCGTGGCCGCGAGGCCGAGCAGCGTCGCCAGGAGGCCGACCTGTCAGCGGAGATGGCGCGCCTGCTGCTCGGCGCGGCGGACCTTCCCGACGCGCTCGAGCTGACCGCGCAGCGGCTTGCAGCGGCCCTCGGCGTGGCGTCCGCGGCGATCTCGCTCGAGCAGCCCGACGCGAATGACTCGTCGCTTGCGTTCGCGCTGAACGCCGCAGGCGCCCGGATCGGCACGCTGCTGCTGGCGAGCACGCTGTCCGCTTCCGACCGGGAGCGCGTCCGCGATCGCGTCGTACCGTCGCTGGAGTCGATCCTGGCGGCCGCGCTGCACCGCGCCGAGCTCCAGGCCGAGGTTGTCGAGACCGTCGCGCTGCGGCGCAGCGACGAGCTGAAGACGGCGGTGCTGCGCTCGGTGTCGCACGACCTGCGCACGCCGCTGACGGCGATCCTGATAGCCGCGACGGCGCTCGATCCGCAGCGCCCGACGAGCGAGAACGTCGGTGACGTGCGCGAGCAGGTGCTCGATGCGGCGACGCGCCTGTGGCGCCTGATCGAGAAGCTGCTCGATCTGTCCGTTTTGCAGGCCGGCCGCGCCGAGCCGCGGCTGGTGTGGTACTCGATCGACGAGGTGCTGCAGGAGGCCGTCGAGCAGCTCAGCGGCGAGGGGGCGATCTTCAAGCTGTCGGTGCAGGCTGACATCCCACTGTTGAGAGGAGATCCCGGCCAGCTCGAGCGGGCGTTCGCGAACGTGCTCGAGAACGCCGCGCGCTACTCCGCCGGCAAGCCGGTGTCGGTCAGGGCGGGTGCCGTGCGCGACCGGATAAGAGTGCTCGTCGCGGACCAGGGACCGGGGATCGCAGCACGCGAGCAGGAGCACATCTTCCTGCCGTTCTATCGGGCGGCCGATGATCCCGAGCGCCATGCCGGTTCGGGGCTGGGGCTTGCGATAACGCGCGGGTTCCTCGAGCTGAACGGCGGGCGGATCAGCGTCGAGTCGCTACCCGGCCGGGGTGCGAGCTTCGTCGTCGAGTTCCCGCTCCCGGCCGAGGAGCGTGGAGCCGGCGCCACGGTCACGGCCGCGGCCGGCGTCGGCCCCATCCGGCAGGGCTGATGACGCAGGAGCGGATTCTCGTCTGCGACGACGACCCGCAGATTCGCAGGGCGCTGAGCCTGATCCTGCGCGAGGCGGGCTATCAGGTGCTGATCGCCTCGACGGTCGAGGAGGCGCTCGACCGCGCTGCCGTCTCCGCGCCGCACCTGGCGATCGTGGATCTGCTGCTGCCCGACGGCCACGGCATCGACCTCTGTCGGCGGCTGCGGGAATGGAGCGAGATTCCGATCCTCGTGCTGTCGGCGATCAGCGACGAGCAGACGAAGATCGACGCGCTGCACGAGGGTGCCGATGACTATGTGACCAAGCCGTTCGGGCCGGGCGAGCTGGTCGCGCGGGTGAAGGCGGCGTTGCGGCGCGTGGGCAGCGGCGCGAGCGAGCCGCGCGTCGAGGTGGACGGGTTGGTCATCGACCTGGCCGCACACGCCGTGTCGGTCGATGGCGCCGAGGTCCACCTGACCCCGACGGAGTTCTCGCTGCTGCGGGTGCTCGTGCGCAACCGCGGCCTGCTGATGACCCATCGTCAGCTGCTGAGCGAGGTCTGGGGACCGGAGTACGCGGACGCCACGCCGGTGCTGCGCACACATATCGCCAACCTACGCAGCAAGATCCAGGCCGGACAGCCGCAAAGGCGGCTGATCCGAACCGATTCGGGCATCGGGTACCGCTTCAGCGACTGAGTATCAAGCAGCACGATCTTTGTGAAATCTGAATGCGCGGCGGCGCATTCTTCATACGAGCTTGACGTCCGCAGATCTAGCGTGAGATGCGTGGAATTGCGCGCCCTCGCGACAGCCTGCGGCGCCCGGGACGGGCGCTAGATGGCACGTCTTTCCGAGCACGGACTGCGCCGTTCGGTCGGCGTCTCCGGCCTGTTCGCCACCGCGTACGGCAACGTCGGGTCCTCGATCTACTACGCGCTCGGGCTCGTCGCCGCGCACGCGCTCGGGCTCACGCCGCTGGTGTTCGTGTTCGCCGGCGGGCTGTTCGCGCTGACCGCGAAAACGTACGCCGAGGGCGCCTCGATGTTCCCCGAAGCCGGCGGCTCCTCCTCGTTCGCCCGCCATGCCTTCGACGACGTCGTCTCGTTCTTCGCCGGCTGGGCGCTCAGCCTCGACTACATCCTCACGATCGCCATCTCGGCGTTCTTCGTACCGCACTACTTGAGCGCCTTCCCGGGCCTGCACGCGCTGAAGCACAACCCGGACGACATCATCGGCGGGCTGATCGTGGTCGTGCTGCTCGCCGGCCTGAACATCCGCGGCCTCGGCGAGTCGGCAAAGCTGAACTTCGTCCTCGCGATCCTCGATCTGAGCACGCAGATCCTGCTCGTCGGCCTCGGCCTCGTGCTCGTCTTCAACCCGTCGCTGCTGATCGACCAGGTGCACCTCGGCAGCGTCCCGACGTGGAAAGAACTGATCTTCGCGCTATCGCTAGCGATGCTCGCCTACACCGGCATCGAGACCGTCGCGAACATGGCCGAGGAGTCGCGCGACCCCGGCAAGCAGGTGCCGAAGGCCGTCAACCTGGTCGTGCTCGCGGTGCTCGGCGTGTATGCCGGGATCTCCGTCGTGGCGCTGTCGGCGCTGCCGGTCGTCCATCACGGTGTCGGCTACAGCCCCGCGCTACAGGAAAGCTTTCACCATCCCGGCTACGCCACAGCGCTCGGGGGCTTCTTCCAGAACGATCCCGTGCTCGGGATCATCTCGCGCCTCGGGCTGCACGGGACGGTCCTGCACCTGGCCGAATACTACGTCGGCATCCTCGCCGCGACGATCCTGTTCATCGCCACCAACGCCGGCATGATTGGGATCTCGCGCCTGTCGTGGTCGCTGTCGGAGCACCGTCAGCTGCCCTCGATCTTCTCGCGGCTGCACCCAAGGTTCCGCACCCCGTGGTTCACGCTGATCTTCTTCTCCGCGCTCGCCGGCGTGCTGATCCTGTACGGCAACACCGAAGTGCTGGGCAACCTCTACTCGTTCGGCGCGATGCTGTCGTTCACGATCGCCCACGCAGCGATCGTCGCGCTGCGCATCAAGGACCCCGATCGAGCGCGCCCGTACAGCGCGCCGTGGGGCATCCGCATCCGCGGCGCGGTGATCCCGATGACCGCCGTTATCGGCGGCATCGGAACAGCCGCCGCGTGGGTGGCGGTCGTCGTGCTGCACACCGAGGCACGGTATGTCGGGATCCCGTGGATGATCGCCGGCATGGCGGGGTATTTCTACTACCGTCACCGTCAAGGCCTGGACCCGCGAAAGTCCTACCGGATCGCCCGGGCCGAGCGCCCGGCAGACTTCGAGGAGCTCGAGTACAGGACGGCGCTCGTGCCGATCTTCGGCGATGACGTCAGCGCCTCGGCGCTGCGCAGCGCCGCCAAGCTGATCGGCGAAGAGGGGGTGGTGTATGCGATCTTCGTGCTGCCCGTGCCGCGCCAGCTGTCGCTGGAGGCGGGCCTGGAGGAGGAGGAGGCGCATGGCCGCTCTGTGCTCGAGAGCGCTCGCATCCAGGCCAGGCGTGCCGGCATCAAGATCCACACGGGCCTGATCCGCACGCGCAACCCCGGGGCGGCGCTCGTCGAGGAAGCCGAACGCGTCGGCTCGGACGTGATCTATTGGTCGACGATCCACGCGCCCGCCGGCGAGCAGCGGATCGGCCCGACCGCGGCGTACCTGCTCAGCAAGCGTCCCTGTCGCGTGATCATCGAGAGCGAGAACCGCGTCGCCAAACACGTCAACGGAGTGCCCGCGCCGGCCTGAGGGCGCCCGGTCGGCTCGCTGGCCAGGATTCCCGGCTTGCGAAGTGCCCGCCGTCGCATCGGAAGTGCCCGCCGTCGCATCGGTGCCCCGGACATGTCCCGCCGCGGCGGCCGTGTAACCATGGCTATACGGCATCTGTTCGACGACACTGACAGGCAGCCCTTGTTACGCCACCTGCGTCACGCCGCCGAGAGCGCCGCGCGCAGCGCCGGCTCCAACTGCGGGTAGGCGAACTCGTAGCCGAGCACGAGCGCCTTGGCGGGCATCACGCGGGCGCCCGTCGTGACGATCTCCGCCATCTCCCCGTACAGGGCGCGCAGCGCGAGGCCTGGAACGGGAAGTAGCGACGGGCGTCCGAGCGCGTGACCGAGCGCCTTGGAGAAGTCCCGGTTGGGGACCGGCTCGGGTGCCGTGGCGTTGACCGGCCCGCTCCAGCGCTCGTCCGCGAGCGCTGCGAGCATCATGCCGAGCACGTCATCGGCGTGGATCCAGGAGATGTACTGGCGCCCGCCGGCTACCGGTCCGCCGACGCCGAGCCGGAACGGGGGCAGCATCTTGCCGAGCGCGCCGCCGTCGCGGTCGAGCACGACGCCGGTGCGGATCTGGACCGCGCGCATGCCGAGCTGCGCTGCGGCAGCTGCTGCGGTCTCCCATTCGACGCACACCTGTGCGAGGAAATCCCGGCCCGGTGGCGCGTCCTCATCGAGCGGCTCCTCGCCGTGGGCACCGTAGTAGCCGACCGCCGAGGAGCTGATCAGAGTTCGCGGTCGCTGCTCGCCGTCCGGCTCGCCGGCATCCGCGAGACCCTCAAGGAGATTGGCGGTCCCGACCGTGCGGCTGTCGTGGATCGCGCGCTTGGCGCCGGCACTCCAGCGCTGGGCAACCGGCGCGCCCGCCAGATGCACAACTGCGTCACGCCCGGCCAGCGCCTCCACTGGTGCCGGCTCGTCGGCCGGCTCCCAGCGGACAGCCTCGACGTCGTCGAGTGCGCGGCGTGCACGCTGCGGGTCACGCGTCAGGATCGTCACCTGAGCTCCGCGCTCGCGCAATGCGGCCACGAGCGATCGGCCGATCAGGCCCGTCGCTCCTGTGACGGTCACGCGTAGGCCGATCTCTGATCGGTCGCCCATGACAGTCAGCCTGTCATATGCGCGCGTCGAGCGGTCAGCCTGTCACATGCGCGCGTCGAGCGCTGGCGCTCCCGATGAGCTGCCCGCGCCTGCGTCGCCGTGGGCGAATCCGACCTCTTGGCCGGCAAGCGCGGTGCCTGCCGCGCGTGCCTGCTCGGCGACGGCTGCCGCCACCGCGGGAGCGACGTCGCGATTGAACACCGACGGGATTATGTAGTCCTCGCGCAGCTCGCTCTCCTCGACGATTGCCGCGATCGCGTGTGCGGCAGCCATCTTCATCTGCTCGGTGATCGTCGGCGCGCGCACGTCCAGCGCGCCGCGGAAGATACCCGGGAAGCAGAGCACGTTGTTGATCTGGTTGGGGTAGTCCGAGCGGCCGGTCGCCATGATGCGGACGTACGGCTCCGCCTCCTCGGGACTGACCTCGGGGTTCGGGTTTGCCATCGCGAACACCATCGCGTCCTTGTTCATTCGCGCCAACGCCTGCGCCGGCATCGCACGTGCGCCGGATACGCCGATCAGGAGATCCATGCCGTCGATCACATCAGCCGGCGTGCCCGAGCGGCAGTCGGGGTTGGTTTGCTCCGCGAACCAGCGCTTGGTCGCGTTCATCGTCCCGTACTGGTAGTCCTCGCGCTGGACGTGCAGCACGCCGCGGGAGTCCGCGCCGAGGATTTTGCTGACGCCCCCCGCGAGCAGGATCTTCGTGACCGCGATCCCGGCGGCGCCGAGGCCGATCACCAGCACCTTGAGGTCCTCGAGGCGTCGTCCGGTCAGCTTGACCGCGTTGAGCAGCGCCGCCATCACGACCACTGCGGTCCCGTGCTGATCGTCGTGGAACACCGGGATGTCGAGCTCTTCCTGCAGCCGCTCCTCGATCTCGAAGCAGCGTGGCGCGGAGATGTCCTCGAGGTTGATCCCGCCGAACGTCGGCGCCATCAGCTTGACCGTGCGCACGATCTCGTCGGGGTCGGTGGTTTCCAGGCAGATCGGGAAGGCGTCGACACCGGCGAACTCCTTGAACAGGCAGCACTTGCCCTCCATCACGGGCATCGCGGCATGCGGGCCGATGTCGCCGAGACCGAGTACCGCGGTGCCGTCGGAGACGACCGCGACCGTGTTGCGCTTGATCGTGAACTGGAAGGCCCTGTCCTTGTCGTCGGCGATCGCCAGGCAGACCCGCGCGACGCCGGGCGTGTAGACCATCGACAGATCGTCGCGCGTGCTCAGCGAGTGCTTGTTGCGCTGTTCGATCTTGCCGCCGAGGTGCAGCGTGAACGTGCGGTCGGTGGTGTCGATCACCTCGACGCCGTCGAGCGCGGCGATCGCGGCCAGAATCGCCTCCCAGTGCTGCTTGCCGGATGCGTCCACGACGAGGTCGCGCAGGCTGTGGCCGCCGTCGACCTCGACCAGGTCGACGGAGCCGACGATCCCACCGGCCTCGCCGATCGTGCTCGTCAGGTGGGCGAGGATGCCGTGAGCGTCCTCGAGCTTCACTCGGATCGTCAGACGGTACTGCGCGCTTGGGGTGGCGCTCACTGGCGGGACTCCTCGGTCGTTGGCGGGAGGGGATGTTAGGAGGTATGGGGTTCGGAGGCGCGCATGCGCGCCTCCGCGGGCCGGCGCATGCGCCGGCCCGGACCAGGGTGCATGCACCCTGGTCGACAGCGATTCGACATCGGGGTGCCACCGGCAGCCGATGTCTGGCCGCGGCGCCTAGAGTGCTCAGGCGTGGCGAGCGAAACGACAACCGCGGCGAGCCCCCGCGCGAGCGGCGCGGGGGCTCGCGCGAGCGGCGCGGCGAGCAAGGCGGCGCCTCAACCGGCGGGCGGGGGGCGCGTGTTCCTGCTCGACGGCCCGAGCCTCGTGTACCGCGCGTTCTTCGCGCTGCCGGAGTCGATCGCGACGTCGACCGGCGTGCCGACCAACGCGATCTTCGGCTTCGCCTCGATGCTCGTCAAGATCGTCACCGAGTACGGCGTGTGTCCGACGGTCGTGGCCTGGGATGCCGGCACGTCCGGTCGCAACGAGCTGTTCGCCGAGTACAAGGCTCAGCGCCGCTCGCGCCCGGACCTGCTCAAACAGCAATGGCCGGCGATGGAACCGCTGGTCGAGGCGTTCGGCTACAGCAACGTCAAGCTCGACGGCTACGAGGCCGACGACGTGATCGCCTCGCTCGCTGAGCGAGCGCTGCGCGCCAGCCCCCCGGTGTCGGTGACGATCGTGACTGGCGACCGCGACGTGTTCCAGCTGATCGACGAGGCCGGGCTCGTGCAGGTGATGGCGACGGCGCGCGGGATCACCGAGACTAAGATCTATGACCGCCAGGCGGTGATCGACCGCTACGGCATCCCGCCTGAGCTGATCCCCGACTTCTACGGCCTGAAGGGCGACACCTCAGACAACATCCCCGGGATCCCCGGGATCGGCGACAAGACGGCCAGCGAGCTGCTGCAGAGCTTCGGCTCGCTCGAGGACGTGCTCGCGCACGTCGAGCAGGTCAAAGGCGCCAAGCGCAAAGAGAACCTGATCGAGCACGCCGAGAACGCCCGCGTCTCGAAGCAGCTCGCGACCGTGCAGCGCGATCTGGAGGTCGACTTCGACATCTCCGCCGAGGCGATCCGTGAGCCGGATCGCTCGCGGGTGCGCGAGGTGTTCCGCGAGTACGAGTTGCGCGACCCGCTGCGGCGGCTGGAGGAAGCGCTCGGCGATCCCGACGCCGCCGCGCCGGCGCCCGCCGCCGAGGTCAGCATCAGCGCGCGGGTGCGCGCGGGATCACCGCCGGACATCGCTCGCCTCGGCGAGGCAGGCGATGAGCTGAGCGTGGTGGTGCGCGCCAGCGAGGCTCCCGAGGGCGCGCTGTTCGCCGATGGGCCAGCATGGCGCTTCGCCGTGGCTGCCGGGGGGAAAGAGGTGTTGGCGGGCGAGTGTGCCGGGCCGCGGGAGGTCGTCGTCGCATGCGCCGGGCGCCCCGTGGTGGCCCACGACGCCAAGGCCCTCGGCGACGTGCCCGCGGGCCTCGTCCACGACACGCTGCTCGGTGCCTACCTGCTCGAGCCGGCGCGGCGCGGCTACCCGCTGGCCGAGCTGTGCGAAGAGCGTGGTCTGGCCAGCGACCTCGAGGACCCGCTCGCAGCCGATGCGCTGCTGCTGGGACCGCTCGCCGACTGGCAGCGCGAGCAGATCGCAGAGCGTGGCCTGGAGGGCGTGATGGCGGACATCGAGCTGCCGCTGGTGGTCGTGCTGCGCGAAATGGAGCTGCTCGGCGTGCGCTTGAACGTCGAGCGCCTGGCGGCGATCACCGAGCGGGTACACAGCGAGATCGAGGGACTCGAACGAGAGATCTTCGCGCTGGCGCAAGAGGAGTTCGTGATCGCCTCGCCGCAGCAGCTCGGAGAGATCCTGTTCGAGAAGCTCGGTCTGTCGCGCAAGCGCCGCGGCAAGACCGGGTTCTCGACCGACGCGCGGGTGTTGCAGTCGATTCGCGGCGAGCACGAGATCATCCCCAAGATCGAGCGCTGGCGCGAGCTCTCGACGCTGATCAAGACCTACCTCGACGTCCTGCCGGAGCTCGTCGACGAGCGCTCGCGGATCCACACGACGTTCCTGCAGGCGGTCGCTCAGACGGGCCGGCTGTCGAGCACCAACCCGAACATGCAGAACGTCCCGATCCGCACGCCGCTCGGCCGCGAGATTAGGGGCTGCTTCGAGGCACAGGAGGGGAGCGTGCTGATCTCCGCCGACTACTCCCAGATCGAGCTGCGGGTGCTCGCGCACGCCGCCGGCGAGGACGTGCTGATGGAGATCTTCGAGCGCGGCGAGGACGTGCACACGGCGACCGCCTCGCGCGTGTTCGGGGTCGAGCCGGCGGACATCGACCCGGGGATGCGCTCGAAGGCCAAGATGATCAACTACGGGATCGTGTACGGCCTGTCCGATTACGGCCTAGCCGACCGCCTGAACATCCCTCGCGAGGAGGCCAAGCAGTTCATCGACGCCTACCTCGAGCGCTTCCCGCGGGTGGCGGAGTTCATGGCCGCGACGATCGAGCAGGCCAAGGAGCAGGGATACGTGACGACGCTGTGGGGGCGGCGCCGGCAGATCCCGGAGCTGCGCGCCCGTAACTACCAGGTGCGCACGCTGGGCGAGCGCCTGGCGGTCAACACCGTGATCCAGGGCACCGCCGCGGACATGATCAAGCTGGCGATGGTGCGCTGCCACGACGCGCTCGCCCAGTCCGCCCTGCAGACGCGGCTGCTGCTGACGATCCACGATGAGCTGCTGTTCGAAGGGCCGCCCGCCGAGACCGCGCCGGCACGCGAGCTGATCGAGCGCGAGATGGTCGGCGTGTGGGATCAGCGCGAGCCGCCACTGGCCGTCGACATCGGCGCCGGGCGCACCTGGCTGGAGGCCAAGTGACGCCCGGGGGTCGGTGCCCGAATGCGTGCGGCCCGTTGGAGCGGGCATGAGCCGCGGCCTGGCGGTGCTGCTGGGTGTTGGCGCCGGCTGCCTCGTCGGCATGCAGGCGCCGATCAACTCCCGTCTGGGCAAGACTGTCGGCAGCCTGCAGGCGGCGACGATCTCGTTCCTCGTCGGCACGGTTGCGCTGCTGCTGATTACTTCGTTCGTCAACGGCGGGCTCGGCAACCTATCGCTCGCGCGGCACGCTCCCCCGTGGGCGCTCGTCGGGGGCCTGCTCGGAGCGATCTACGTGACGGTCGCGCTGCTGGCCGTGCGCACGCTCGGAGCGAGCGGTCTTACGGCGGTTGTCATCACCGGCCAGCTGGCGATCTCCGTAGCGATCGACCGCTTCGGTCTGCTTGGCGTCGCGCGCCAGTCGATCGGTGTGCAGCGGGTCCTCGGCTTGGTGCTGCTCGTCGCCGGGGTGGTGCTGGTGGTGCGGAAGTAGGCTCGGCGAAAACGATGGCCTGTGTAACCGTGTTACACTGAACCCGTGGAGCGTATATGGCTAACCTGACCCTCACGATCGATGCAGAGTTGCTCAAGCAGGCTCGCATCCGCGCCCTCGAACGGGACACGTCGGTGAACGCGCTGGTTCGTAACTACCTCGAAGGGCTCGCCGGCCAAGCAATGGCGCCGGACGCCGTCGGCGCAATCCTCGAGCTCGCGCGCAACAGCGACGCGGGCAGTGGCCCGGACGGCCGTACCTGGACGCGCGACGAACTGTATGAGCGCTGAGCGGCTCTTTCTCGACACGAACGTCCTCGTCTACGTCTTCGACCACGACGAACCCGACAAGACACGGCGCGCCAGAGACCTCCTCCAGCAGGCCAAGCCCGGCGAACTCGTGCTCAGCTCGCAGGTCCTGGGCGAGTTCTACGCCGTCGTGACTCGCAAGCTCAGGCGACCGCTGGATCCGGGTATCGCCGCCCAGGCGGTCGACTGGTTCGGCATGCTGCGGGTCGTATCGCTCGACGCGGCGATCGTCAAAGCCGGGATCCGGACGAGCCGCTCCTCACAGTTGTCGTATTGGGACGGCTTGATCGTTGCCTCGGCTGTCGCCGGCGGGTGTGGGCGGCTGCTCACGGAGGACCTGAACGACGGTCAGGTACTTGGCTCCGTGCGCGTCGAGAACCCGTTTCGGGAGTCCCTCGAGCCGGCAGGCTGACAGACAGTCGGCCGGTGCGCCGGGTTCGCGATCGACCTTCTCCACTCACCCCAGCCCAGTGCGGAACCCTTCTCGCCAGCTGGCATACCGCGGCGTCCACCCGAGCTCACGCTTGGCCAACTCATTCGACGCGCCCTGGGCGCGGGTCATCGTCATGACGCCGTAGCTGCCGGCGAACGGGCGGGCGATCAACGCGGGCACGCGCCGCGGCGGCGGCGCGCCGAGCGCTTGCGCGAGCGCGGGCACCCACTGAGCGACCGGCGCGGGCTCGTCGTCGACGATGTTGTAACTGCCGCTCGCGCCGCTGGTGAGCGCGGCGACGGTCGCGCGCGCGGCGTCTTCGACGTGGATGAACGACCACACGCCGCCACCCCCGCCGATGATCGGCAGGCGCCGGCGAGAGACTTCCCGCGCGATCGAGCCATCGCGTGCGATCGCGCTTCCCGGGCCGTAGAAGTAGCCGTAGCGGAGCACCAGCCCGCCGGCCCCGAGGACGGTTCGGTCGAGCTCGCGCAGGGCCGCGGCCGAGCGCTTGAACTGCGGCGGTGGGTCGGGGTCGAGCGGCTCGCTCTCGACGTGCACGGTGCCGGCCGGTCCCGGGGCATAGGCGAACGCGATGCTCTGGGCGAGTATCCGCTGCGCTCCGGCCTGCTGCGCCGCCGCGACGAGGTGCTTGGTGCCCTCGCTGCGCAGACGGTCGGTCAGCTCGAAGTCGCGGATGATCTTGCGCGGATCGAGCCGCGGGGGGATCGCGGTCAGCTGGTGGATGACCGCATCGGGGTGCGCCTGCGCGACCGCCTCGCGTACGGCATCCGCATCGAGCGCGTCCGCGACGACCGGCTCGGCGCCGATCGATGCGAGCGCCTGCGCCTTCTCGGGCGAGCGCGTCATACCGGTCACTTGATGTCCGCCGGTGACCAACAACGGCACGAGTTGGCGGCCGATCACACCGCTGGCTCCCGCGACGAAAACCCTCATAAATCCAGTCCTAAACCGCCGTGACGGCGACCGGCGTCGGTGCGAGCTCCGGCGCGACGCAGACCATCCCGTCACTGAATCCCGCCGGGGTCATATCGAACGCGCTGTTGAAGCGCGCGCGCATGTTCTCCAGTGCGATCACGTTGGTCAGCTCGACCATCTGGCGCTCGTCGAAGTGCTCGCGCAGCGCCGCGAACAGCTCGTCGGTGACGCTCGTCGGCGTGCGGCTGATCGCGGTCGCGTAGTCGAGCACCAGCCGCTCCAGGGCCGTGAACTGATCGCTGTCGCTGTAGTGCGGCATGGCGAGCAGCTGTTGCTCGGTTACGCCCGCTTCGCGCGCGATCGAGGAGGCGATATCGCAGCAGAACTCGCAGTTCACGACCGCGGCCGCCTTCGTCTCGGCGAGCACCTTCAGGCGCTCCTCCACCCGCTGCTCCTTGGCCGTGGCCTTCTCGAACGCTCCGTAGCCGAGCAACAACCGCGGTGCATGCGCGTACACGCCGACCGGATCGACATCGCGCCCGAGCTCGCGCTTGGAGAGCCGGTATATGAGCCGCACGAGCGGGCCGGCCTTGCGCTTTGGAACGGCGTCGATCCTGGTCATCGTTGTACCTCCAATGGTCGCATGGACTCGCGCGCGAGCCACACCAGTGCGCAGGTGGCCAGTGCGAGCGAGATGAAGTCCGCCGGTCCGAGCCAGCGGGGGTGCGCGGCGCCGATGTCCACCAGATGGTTCAGCGCATGCAGCCCGGACTGCAGCGCGACGATCCACAGGACCGGCGTACGCCACGAAACGCGCTTGTAGGCGATCAGCAGAGCCACGCCGAAGGCTGCGTAGAACGTCGCCACGTCGCGCAGGTAGTGGTCGTTCTGGGAGCCGAACGGACCGATGTCGGTGAAGAACGTGTGCGGCGTGATCACCAACGCGAGCGCGATCACGAGGTTGAAGACGGCGAACACGAGCAGCCCGACCCGGACGGTTGACATGGCCGCTACTCTACCCCAAGGTGGTTCCCAAACAGTGACCAGTTCAGCGCTAAAAGCGGGTACCAGTATTGGTCCTGAGTTGCTCGTCCACCTGAGCGGAGGGCGCCGCCGCGCTCAGTTGGAGGAGCGCATGCGCGAGCTGGTGCGCGACGGCACGCTGGCGGCCGGGAGCCGGCTGCCATCCTCCCGAGCGCTCGCCGACGACCTCGGCGTCTCGCGCCGACTGGTCGTCGACGCATATGCCCAGCTGCTCGCCGAGGGTTATCTCGTCGCGCGCCACGGCGCAGGCACGTACGTCGCGGCGAACGCGGGCATCGTGGACAGCGTCTCCTCGCAGGCGCCTGCGCCGGCGCCGCGCTTTGACTTCTTCCCCGGCAGCCCCGACCTGGGCGCGTTTCCACGCGCGCTGTGGCTGCGCGCGATGCGCGACGTGCTGCGCGCGGCGCCGCCGAGCGTGTTCGCCTACCCCGACGCGCGCGGGGCGCTGCAGCTGCGCAGTGCCCTGGCCGTCTACCTGCGGCGCGTGCGCGGCGTGGTCGTCGAGCCGCGCATGATGGTGATCTGCGCGGGCGCCACGCAGGGCTTGGCGCTGCTCGGCCGCGCGTTGGTTCGGCGCGGGGTCGGCGCGATCGCCGTCGAGGACCCGGGCCTGCCGCCGCACCGCGGCGTGCTCGCGTATGCGGGGCTGGAGGTCCGGGGCGTGCCGGTCGACGGGCAGGGGATCGAGGTGGCCGGCATCGATGCTCCCGCGGTGCTCGCGACACCGGCGCACCAGTGTCCGACGGGCGTCGTGCTCTCGCCTGCTCGTCGTGGCGCGCTGATCCGCTGGGCGCGCGAAGGTGGGCTGGTGATTGAGGACGACTACGACGCCGAGTTCCGCTACGACCGCGCTCCGCTCGCTGCGCTGCAGGGCTTGGCACCCGATCACGTGGTGTACATGGGCACGGTCTCAAAGACGCTCGCTCCCGGCCTGCGGCTGGGGTGGCTGGTGCTGCCCGGCTCGCTGATCGACGGGGTCGTGGAGGCCAAGGCGATGGAGGATCTGGGCTGCTCGACGCTCGAGCAGCTGGCGCTCGCGCGGCTGCTCGAGACGGCCGCCTACGATCGCCACCTGCGCAAGGCGCGCCGGCGAAATCGTGCTCGCCGTGACGCGCTGGTCGCGGCGGTCACGCGCAGCATCCCGCAGGCGACGGTCACGGGCGTCTCCGCCGGCCTGCACGCGCTCGTGCGGCTGCCGCGCGCCGTCGAGGTCCAGCGTCTGATCGCGCTGGCCGGCGAGCGCTCGCTGGGCATCTATCCGCTCAGCTGGCACATGGTCGACCCGCCGCGCGAGACGGACGCGCTGGTACTGGGCTACGCGAACCTGCCCGAGCCGGCGATCGCCGAGGGAATCCGCCGGCTGGCCGAGGTGCTGGGCGAGCTGGGCGAAGGTGGCGGATGAGCCACGCGCGTCCAGGTGCACGCCCGGTTCCCGGCCGGCGCCTTCCGGCGGCGCTGCCGTCGGCTCGGCTGGCCGCTCGAACGGCGCCGCGCGGCGCGCGCGAGATCGTCGTGCGCGATCGCACGGGCACGGTGCAGGAGATCGCCGGCTGCAAGCGCGCGCTGCTCGTCACCTACCGGCGCGACGGGACCCCGGTGCCTACGCCCGTGTGGGCGGCCGTGGCCGACGGGCTGCTGTACGTGCGCTCCGAGCGCAGCTCGGGCAAGCTCAAGCGACTGCGCCGGGACCCGCGCCTGCTGGTCGCACCTTGCACCGTGCGCGGCGATCCGCTCGGCGCGCCGCTGGAGGCGAGCGCGCGCGTGCTCGACCAAGCGGAGGAGCACGTTGCCGAGCGGGCGCTGGACCGTCGCTACGGGCTCGGGCGCGAGCTGTTCGAGCGGGCGATGGATCTGCTGCGCGTGGACATGTGCTACCTGGAGATCACGCCCGGGAGATGGCCTTAGGCTGCCGCTGCGAGCTGCTGGCGCGTGCGGCTGCCGGTCCCGTTGACGAACGACGGTCTGGCGATGTCCAGGTAGTGGCCGAACGCCCATGCGGACAGCCGCCGGCTCTCCATCGTGCGCGCCAGCGCGGTGACCGCGCGGCTCGGAGTCATCTGTCCGATCGCCCGTTGGACGTTGAGCAACCAGCGGTATTTGCGCTCGTGAGAGTCCGAGAAGGCGGCGTAGCGTGCCAGCGCCTGCGCGCGCGTCCGCTGCCCCTCGTGCACAGCGCGCAGCTCACGGCCGCACGCCAGCCCGAAGTACAGCGCCGTGCGGATGCCCTCGGCGGTCAGTGGCAGGCAGTGCCCGGCGGAGTCGCCGGCGAAGAAGACCTCGTCCTCGGTCGCCCGTCGTAGCTGGTGCGGGATCCAGTTGCCCTGGTAGCCGTCTGCGGGTAGGCCGAGGTCGTCAGCGAGCCGAACGGTTGGCTGCTTGACGTGATGGGCGGGCCAGAACGAGCCGATGCCCACACGGAGCTCGTCGCGCGCCGGGAAACTCCAGCCGTAGCCGGAGCGGATGTAGCGGTCGTGGATCCACAGCTCCATCTGATCGCCGCGGCCCTCGGGGTGGACCTCCAGGCCGCGCGACATTGGCGCGTTCGGCGGCTGGATCGGCGCGCCGTTCGACAGCACCCGGCGCCAGCCGAGCGCGTCGACGATCAGCGGCGCACGCAGCTCGCCGCGATCGGTCGCGACTGTCAGACCGTCACGTCCGGTGACCGCGGCGGTCTCGAACTCGATCTCCTGGCAGCTGGCCTGATCCCACAGCAGCGCGCACAGCTCGCGGTAGTCGAACGTCGAGAACGACCACGGTAGCTGCCAGCGGGCGGTACGAAACGGCGTGTGCATGACCAGCTCGTCGAAGCTCTGCAGCAGCGAGCTCATCAGCCCGAGTGCTTCCATCCACAGCGTCGGCATCGCACAGGCGGACGTCTGGCGCTCACCGATCTCGTAGCGGTCGATCACGAGCACGCGCGCGCCTGACCCCGCAAGCTCGCGTGCAACCGCGAGCCCGGCGAAGCTGGCGCCGCATACGAGCACGTCGCAGTCCCGCTGCAAACGGGTTCGCTGTGCCCCTCGCTTCGTTGCTCTGACAGGCATCTGCCCGGCAATGATACGGCTGCGCTACGCTTCGGGCCGGTGCAAACAGTGATGGAGAATCCCCAGGCCCGCGTGGTCGACGGGTCGAACGGGCTCTTGCTCGAAGTCGACGGCCAGATCGTCCCCAATTACGACGCCACGTTCCGGCCGATCGAGGAGGGCGAGGTCGTCACCGGCCACGTCGTGCGGATCGACAAGGACGAGGTCCTGGTGGACATCGGCTACAAGTCCGAGGGCGTCATCCCGGCGAACGAGCTTTCGATCCGCAAGGCGGTCGATCCCGGCGAGGAGGTCCACCTCGGCGAGGAGGTCGATGCGATCGTCATGACCAAGGAGGATCAAGACGGCCGCCTGATCATGTCGAAGAAGCGCGCCCGCTTCGAGAAGGCGTGGCGGCGCATCGAAACGGCGGCCGAGTCCGGCGAGCCCGTCGAGGGCACGGTGATCGAGGTCGTCAAGGGCGGCCTGATCATCGACCTCGGCGTGCGGGGCTTCCTGCCCGCCTCGCTGGTGGACATCCGCCGCGTGCCCAACCTGGACGAGTACATGGGGACGAAGATCGAGACGAAGGTGATCGAGCTCAACCGCTCGCGCAACAACGTCGTGCTGTCGCGCCGCGCCGTGCTGGAGGAGGAGCGCAAGGAGGTCCGCCAGCAGATCCTCGATCGCCTGCAGCCTGGTTTGGTGGTCGAGGGCCAGATCTCCAACATCGTCGACTTCGGCGCATTCGTCGACCTCGACGGCATCGACGGCCTAATCCACATCTCTGAGCTGTCCTGGTCGCACGTCAACCACCCGAGCGAGATCCTCTCGATCGGGGACACCGTCAAGGTCAAGGTGCTCGACATCGACCGCGACCGCCAGCGCATCTCGCTGGGTCTCAAGCAGACCCAAGAGGATCCGTGGCAGCGGATCGTCGACACCTATAACGTCGGCGACGAGCTCGCCGGCAAGGTCACCAAGGTCGTCACGTTCGGCGCGTTCGTGGAGATCCTCGACGGTGTCGAGGGCCTCGTGCACATCTCCGAGCTTGCTCCCCATCACGTCGAGAGCCCGCGCGAGATCGTCCATCCGGGCGATGAGATTCGCGTGAAGATCCTCGAGATCGACTCCGAGCGCCGGCGCCTGTCGCTGTCGGCGAAGCGCGTCGAGGACCAGATTCTGCCGGTTGCCCGCCCTGGTGAACCCGAGGGTGGCGTGGTCCCCGTGGTGGAGGACTTCGCCGAGGGCGCGCAGGCCATCGAGGCTGCAGAGCTGCCCCAGGCGGAGGCGGCCGTCGCCGCACCCGACGTTGAGACAGCCCCCGAGGCCGAGGCGGCTCAAGAGGTCGCCGCTGAGGAGCCTGAGGCAGCAGTCAAGGCACCGGCCGAGCCGGCAGTCGCCGAGGAGCCTCCAGTCGAGGAGTCTCCGATCGAGGAGCCTGCGGCCGAGGAGGCCGTCGCGGCGATCGAGCCTGACGCTGCTGCAGCAGACGAGCCGGCCGAGCCCGAGCTCGCGGCTGAGCCCACGCCGCAGGACTGACTGGGCCCGAGGGCCTGTGCGCGGTGGGAGCGGCGGTGCCCTTCGTCGGGCTGACCGGCGGTCTCGGAGCGGGGAAGTCGACTGCGCTCGCGGCGCTCGGACGCCTCGGCGCTGAGGTGCTCTCGAGCGACGCGGTCGTGCACGAGCTGTACGAAGGCGCGCAGCTGCGGGATGCGGTGGTCGAGCGCTTCGGCGCGGAGGTCGCGCCGAACGGCGTCGTCGATCGCGCTGCGGTCGCCAGGCATGCATTCGCGAGCCCCGAGGACACGGCCTGGCTGGAGGGCACTGTCTGGCCGCTGGTCGGCGCGTATGTGGCCGGCTGGCTGGAGCGGGTGCGCGCCGCGCAACCGGCCCCGCCTGCGGCGGTAGTGGAGGTCCCGCTGTTGTTCGAGGCGGGCCTCGAGCAGCTGTACGACGCGACGATCGCGGTGATCTCGGAGGAGTCTGTACGCCGCGCGCGAGCCGCGCGTCGCGGTCACGCCTCGGTCGACGAGCGCGCGGCGCGCCAGCTGTCGCAGGATGAGAAGGCGCAGCGGGCGACGTTCGTGGTGCGCAACGATGGCACCGAGGATGAACTGCAGCGCGACCTGTCGGCGGTTCTTGGCAAGCTTGGGGGATGAGCCGGCGGATCCTTGGTGTTGTCACGGCGATCGCGGCCACGGTGCTGCTCGTGGCGCTGATCGTGCCCGTGCTGCACGAGGCTGCGAGCAACCGGATGCTGCCGCTGACCGACACGAGCATCATCCGCGAACAGGCGGCGGCCAAGCGGCTGGATCCGGCGTTGATCGCCGCGGTGATCTACGCCGAGTCGAAATTCGAACCGCGCCCTTCCTCGGCGGGGGCGCAGGGCCTGATGCAGATCCTGCCGGCGACCGCGTACTACCTGGCGCACCTGTCGGGCGGCCGGCGCTTCACGGCTAGCGACCTGTCCAGCCCGAGCATCAACGTCGCGTACGGCAGCTACTACCTGCGCTATCTGCTCGACCACTACGACGGCGATGAGATGCTCGCGGTGGCGGCGTACAACGGCGGTCTGGCGAACGTCGACCGGTGGGTGGCGCGCGCCAAGGCCACGGGAACACAGCTCACCGCGCAGCAGATTCCGTTTCCGGAGACGCGCGAATACGTGCAGCGGGTGCTGAGCGCCGAGCGGGCGTATCGCAGTACCTACGGGCATGAGCTGGGCCTGGAGTAGCGCCGCTGCTGAAGCTCGGCTCGCTTGCTCGCTACGGTAGGAGGCGATGCCCGACTTCAAGCTCGACTCGGTGTTCACGCCGACGGCCGATCAGCCCCAGGCGATCGACGCGCTGGCTGAGGGGCTGCGCTCGGGCGAGCGCTTCCAGACGCTGCTCGGGGCGACCGGCACGGGCAAGACGATGACGATGGCGGGCGTGATCGAGGCGGTGCAGCGCCCGGCGCTGGTGATCGCGCACAACAAGACGCTGGCGGCGCAGCTGTGCAACGAGTTCCGCACGTTCTTCCCGGATAACGCGGTCGAGTACTTCGTGTCCTACTACGACTACTACCAGCCGGAGGCGTACGTCCCGAGCCGCGACCTGTACATCGAGAAGGACTCGGCGATCAACCAGGAGGTAGACCGCCTGCGCCACGCGGCGACGGCGGCGGTGTTCGCGCGCCGGGACGTGATCGTGGTGGCGTCGGTGTCGTGCATCTACGGGCTGGGCTCGCCGGAGACGTACGAGATGAACATGCAGATCCTCAAGCGCGGCGAGGAGATCGACCGCGACGCGCTGCTACGCAAACTGGTCTCGATCCAGTACACGCGCAACGACAGCGTGCTCTCGCGCGGCAGCTTCCGCGTGCGTGGGGAGACGCTGGAGGTGTTCCCGGCGTATGCCGAGACGGCGTTCCGGGCGACGATGTTCGGCGACGAAGTCGAACGGCTGCAGCAGTTCGACCCGCTGACGGGTGAGCTGATGGCCGACGATCTCGAGCATGTGGCGATCTGGCCGGCGACGCACTACAACGTCAAGGAGGGCACGATCGAGGATGGCGTGGCGGAGATCGGCAGAGAGCTGAACGAGCGCTGCGAGCAGCTCGAGACCGAAGGCAAGCAGCTCGAGTCCCATCGTCTGCGCCAGCGCACGCAGTACGACATGGAGATGCTGCGCGAGGTCGGCTTCTGCTCGGGGATCGAGAACTACTCGCGGATCCTCGACGGACGCCGGCCGGGTGCCCGCCCGTACTGCCTGATCGACTACTTCCCCGACGACTTCATCTGTCTGATCGACGAGTCGCACCAGACGGTGCCGCAGATCGGCGGCATGTATGAGGGCGACCGCTCGCGCAAGCAGACGCTGGTCGACTACGGCTTCCGGCTGCCGAGTGCGCTGGATAACCGGCCGCAGACGTTCAGCGAGTACCTGTCGATCACGCCGCAGCTGCTGTTCGTGTCGGCGACGCCGGGCGAGTACGAGCGCACGCAGTCGACGCGCGTGGTCGAGCAGATCGTACGTCCGACGGGGATCGTCGACCCGGTCGTGGAGGTGCGCGAGACGAAGAACCAGATCGACGATCTGATGAACGAAGTCCGCAAGCGCGTGGATCGCAACGAGCGCGTGCTGGTGACGACGCTGACGAAGAAGATGAGCGAGGATCTGTCGCAGTACCTGCTGGAGATGGGCTTCAAGACGCGCTACCTGCACTCGGAGATTGACACGCTGGAGCGCATCCAGATCATTCGCGACCTGCGGCTGGGGGAGTACGACGTGCTCGTCGGCGTGAACCTGCTGCGCGAGGGGCTCGACCTGCCTGAGGTCTCGCTGGTGGCGATCTTGGACGCCGACAAGGAGGGCTTCCTGCGCGGGGAGACCTCGCTGATCCAGACGATCGGCCGTGCCGCGCGGAACGTCGACGGCACAGTGTTGATGTACGCGGACAAGCAGACGCGGGCGATGAAAGCGGCGATCTCGGAGACCGATCGCCGCCGCGAGATCCAGGTCGCGTACAACGAGCAGCACGGGATCACAGCGGCGACGATCGTCAAGGGGATCTCGGACATCGCCGAGTTCCTGCAGGCGGAGTCGAAGGTGCCTCGTGGGCGTAAACGGCGCACGGCCAAGCGCGGGAGCGCCGAGGAGATGCCGAAGCACGAGCTCGAGCGGATGCTGGTCGAGCTCGAGGAGGAGATGATCGCGGCCGCCGACGACCTGCGCTTCGAGTACGCGGCACAGCTGCGCGACGAGCTGCGCGAGCTACGCCGCGACCTGCAGGAGATCCAGTCCGCGGAAGCACCGGCGGGCGAGGTGACGGCAAGCGATGCTTCCGTGGGCGACATAGCCTAGGATGCCCGCCGTGGACTTCGATCGGCAGGCAATCGAACGAAGGGACTTCCCGATTGGCCGGCGCGGGTATGACCCGGCTTCGGTGGACGTACATCTGCGGGCGCTGGCAGAGGAGTTCGAAGCGCTGCAGCGCGCGGCGATCGCCGGCGGCGCCGACGTGTCGGTCGCGTCGACCGCGGGCACCCAGGTGCAGAGCATCCTCCAGGCGGCAGAGACGGCGGCCTCGGAAATCGAGCGACACTCGCTGGAGAACGCGCGCCAGGTGCGCGAGGAGGCCGACCGCGACGCGGAGCGGACGCGTGAAGAGGCGCTCGAGCGTGCGCGCGCGCATGTAGCTGCGGTCGCGCAGGTCGCGGCCGGCCTGCTGGAGCGTGTCGGCTCGATGGACGGCGAGGTGAGCGCGCTGGTTGAGAGCCTGCGCGCGGGTGCCGGCCGACTCGCGGCTGACCTGTCGGCGGTGGAGAAGGGGATGGGCGAGCTATACGACGCCGCCTCCGGGCGCGGCGCCGGCTCGGCACAGCCACATGAGGCCGAGACGCTTCGCGCGGCCACGGCGCAGCCCAGTGCGTTTGAGGCCCAGCTGGACGACGCGCTGCAGGCCCCGCCCGCGCCGACACAGGCCGCGAGCCCAGCGCCGGCCGCGGCAGTGACGGCGACCGTGCCGGCCACGCCTGACGCGACGGCTGGTGCCGCGGGCGGCGGCGATCTCGACGGTGCTCGCCTGATCGCGCTGAACATGGCGTTGAACGGCGAGTCGCGCGCGGACACCGAGCGCTACCTGGCTGACAACTTCGAGCTGCCCGACCGGCTGAAGCTGGTCGACGAGGTGTACTCCGCCGTCGAAGGGTAGGTGTCGGGCGTCCCGCGGCGGCGACACGAACATCTGTTCGCGCGCCTATCATGGGTGGGTAGATGGCGCAGACCAACCAGCTAGTCGTCTCGGGAGCCCGGGAGCACAACCTCAAGGACATCTCGCTGACGCTGCCGCGGGATGCGCTGGTGGTGATTACGGGCCTGTCTGGCTCGGGTAAGTCGAGCCTGGCGTTCGACACGATCTACGCGGAGGGCCAGCGTCGCTACGTGGAGTCGCTGTCGGCGTACGCGCGGCAGTTCCTGGGGCAGATGGACAAGCCGGACGTGGATTCGATCGAGGGGCTGTCGCCGGCGATCTCGATCGACCAGAAGACGACCTCGCGCAACCCTCGCTCGACGGTCGGCACGGTGACGGAGATCTACGACTACCTGCGCCTGCTGTGGTCGCGAGTGGGCAAGCCGCATTGCCCGATTTGCGGGCGCCCGATCGTGGGGCAGTCGGCGGAGCAGATCATCGACCAGGTGATGGAGCTGGCGGAGGGAACGCGCTTCATGGTGCTGGCGCCGGTCGTGCGCGGGCGCAAGGGCGAGTACGGGAAGCTGCTGGAAGAGCTGCGCGCGGACGGCTTCGCGCGGGTGAAGATCGACGATCGCGTGCGCATGCTGGAGGAGTCGATCGTGCTGGACAAGCGCTACAAGCACGACATCTCGGTCGTCGTGGACCGCCTGGCGATGCGCCATGACGTGCGCAAGCGCCTGGCGGACTCGATCGAGACGGCGGTGTCCCTGGCCGATGGGCTGGTCGAGATCGAGGTGGTAGGCGCCGGGCGTGCGGGCTCCGCCGGGGATGAAGAGGAGGAGGGATCGCGCACGGCGAACGGCGCGTCCCGCCAGGGTGCCGGAGGGCGTGGAGGGCACGCGACAGGCGCTAAGGGTGTGCGTGCGGCGGCGGCCCAGATTGTCCCGGGCGTGAGGCCGCGGGAGGGGACGTTGTTCACGTTCTCCGAGCGCTTCGCGTGCCCGGAGCATGGCCCGTCGCTGGTCGAGTTGGAGCCGCGGATCTTCTCGTTCAACTCGCCGCACGGCGCGTGCGAGCGCTGCACGGGGCTGGGATCGCAGATGGAGATCGACCCCGAGCTGGTCGTTCCCGATCCGTCGCTGTCGATCAACGACGGGGCGCTGGCGCCGTGGGCGAATAGCGCGTCGAACTACTACGAGCAAATGACCGAGGCGATCGCGGAGCTGTATGAGGTCGACCTGGACACCCCATGGGAGGAGCTTGGAGAGGAGCAGCGCGACGTGTTCCTACACGGGACGGACGGCGAGCCGGTGCAGGTCACATATCGCAACCGCTTCGGCCGGCAGCGCTCGTATGCGACCCGCTTCGAGGGGATCGTCAGCAACCTGCAGCGTCGCTATCGGGAGACGGACTCGGAGTGGACGCGGGAGAAGATCGAGGAGTTCATGTCGCTGCGGGCGTGCCCGGTGTGCGGCGGCGCGCGGCTGCGCGCGGAGTCGCGCGCGGTGTTGGTGGCGGGGACGCGGATCGAGGACTTCTGCGCGCTGTCGGCGCGCCGGGCGCTGGAGTGGCTGGAGGAGGTCGAGCTCTCAGAGACCGACAGGCACGTCGCGCGGCTGATTCTGCGCGAGATCTCCGAGCGCCTGCGGTTCCTGGAGAACGTCGGCATTGGCTACCTGTCGATGGACCGGGCGGCGTCGACGCTATCCGGGGGGGAGGCGCAGCGGATTCGCCTGGCGACGCAGATCGGCTCGTCGCTGGTGGGCGTGCTGTACATCCTTGACGAGCCGTCGATCGGGCTGCACCAGCGCGATAACTCGAAGCTGATCGGGACGCTGGAGCGCCTGCGCGATTTGGGCAACACGGTGATCGTGGTCGAGCATGACGAGCAGACGATGCGCGCGGCAGACCATCTCGTTGACCTGGGGCCGGGCGCGGGTGAGCACGGCGGGCGGATCGTCGCGCAGGGGACGGCGGCGGAGGTGCAGCGCGTGGGGGAGTCGCTGACCGGTCAGTTCCTGTCGGGTGAGCGCACGATTCCGTTGCCGGAGCGCCGGCGCACGCCGAGCGGCTATGTGGAGATCCTGGGCGCCAACCAGCACAACCTGCGCGACATCGACGTGCACATCCCGCTGGGCGTGTTGACGTGCGTGACGGGCGTGTCGGGCTCGGGCAAGTCGACGCTGGTCAACGAGGTGCTGTTCAAGTCGGTGGCGAACCGCCTGCACCGGGCGCGCAAGCGCCCGGGCGCGCACCGCGCGATTCACGGCCTCGACCAGCTGGACAAGATCATCGCGGTTGACCAGTCGCCGATCGGGCGCACGCCGCGCTCGAACCCGGCGACGTACACGGGGCTGTTCGACGTGATCCGCGACCTGTTCGCGAAAACGCAGGAGGCGCGCGCGCGCGGCTACAAGCCGGGGCGCTTCAGCTTCAACGTCAAGGGCGGGCGCTGCGAGGTGTGCCGCGGCGACGGTCAGATCAAGATCGAGATGCACTTCCTGCCGGACGTGTACGTGCCGTGCGAGCAGTGTCACGGCAAGCGCTACAACCGCGAGACGCTGGAGATCCGCTTCAAGGGCAAGAGCATCGCGGACGTGCTCGACATGCCGGTGGAGGAGGCGCTGAAGTTCTTCGAGCACATCCCGAAGATCCGCCGGCGCCTGGAGACGCTGCACGCGGTCGGCCTCGGCTACGTCCGCCTGGGCCAGCCGGCGACGACGCTGTCGGGTGGCGAGGCGCAGCGCGTGAAGCTGGCGACGGAGCTGTCGAAGATCGCCACTGGGATGACCCTGTACATCCTCGACGAGCCCACCACGGGCCTGCACTTCGCGGACGTGCAACGGCTGCTGGAGGTTTTGCAGCGGCTGGTGGACGCGGGCAACAGCGTGGTCGTGATCGAGCACAACCTGGACGTGATCAAGAGCGCTGATCGCCTGATCGACATGGGCCCGGAGGGCGGCGAGGAGGGGGGGATGGCGATCGCGGTCGGGACCCCCGAGGAGGTCGCGGCCGAGCCGGCGTCGCACACGGGCAGGTTCCTCGCGGAGCTGCTGACGCCGGCGGCAGGTCGCGGCACGGCGAAACCGGGCGGAGCCGCCAAACGCAGGCGGCGGGCGAAGGTCGCCGTCTGAGCGCATGGGCGAGGCGGCGCGCCAGGCGCGGCTGTGGGCGCAGAAGTGGCGATGGTATGAGCGCAGCTCGCTGCCGTGGAACCGCGCGGCGATCCACTGGGAGTTCATGCGACGGGAGGCGTTCGTGCGCTGGCCGGTGCACGGCAACGTGCTCGAGGCACTGCGCGAGGGACGGCTTCAGATCGGGCCGGCGGTGCTGCTCGAGCCGGGCGTTTGGATCACCGCGCCGGGGGACGCACGGGTACGGATCGGCGCGGGGACGTTTCTCAACCTGGGCGTGATGGTCGCGGCGCAAGAGCTGGTGGAGATCGGCGAGCACTGCATGCTCGCGAACGGCTGCTTCGTCTCAGACGCCAGTCATCGCTTCGACGACCCGCAGCGGCCGATCACGTGGCAGGGGTTCGAGAACAAGGGCCCGACCAGGATCGGCGACAACTGCTGGCTGGGGGCTGGCGTGGTGGTGACGAGCGGTGTGACGATCGGCGAGCGCTGTGTGATCGGCGCGAACAGCGTGGTCACGCGTGACATCGAACCGTTCTCTGTAGCGGCGGGCGCGCCGGCGAAGGTGCTGCGCCGGGTGGAGCACGAAACCCGCTAGCGTCACGCGCGTGGACCTGTTCGAGGCGATGCTCTGTGCGCCGACGAGCCGCCGCTTCAAGGCGGACGCGGTGCCGCGCGAGGCGCTGGTGCGCGTACTGGAGGCGGCGCGTTTCGCTCCGAGCGGCGGCAACCGCCAGGGCTGGCGAGTGGTCGTCGTCGAGGACCAACAGCTGCGGATGAAGCTGCGCGACCTGTACCTGCCGAGCTGGCGGGCGTACCTCGAGCAGACTGGCGCGGCGCAGATGCTCGCCAAACCGGAGGACTTCGACGCGGCGCGCGTTCGCACCGTCCGGCGAGCCGACGAGTACGCCGCCAGCCTCGACCAGGTCCCCATGCATCTGGTGGTGGGTGTGCGTCTTGAGGATCTGGCTGTGACGGACGCGGCGTTGCCGCGCCAGAGCATCGTCGGCGGAGCGTCGGTGTACCCGTTTGTGCAGAACCTGCTGCTGGCGCTGCGCGCGGAGGGACTGGGCGCGGCGATGACGACGCTGCTGATACCTGCGGAGGCTGAGGTCAAGCGCCTGCTCGAGATCCCGGACGAGATCGCCCTGGCGGCGCACATCGGCGTGGGCTACCGTGCCGAGCAGTGGCCCACGCGCCTTGCGCGCAGGCCGGTCGAGGAGTTCGCGTTCGCGGAGCGCTACGGAGAGCCGCTGCCTACTCGCTGAGCCCGACTGAGGCCAGGGCCTCTGCGGCCGACGGGTAAACCCTGGCCCGCAGGGCCTTTCCATCGCGGAGCGTCCACACGCCGACGGTTCGCTGCTCGACCGGGATCGCGGTGTGCCTGCCCCGCGCGGTGATCAGCATCGCGACGATCACATCGTCACCGGCGAACCACAGTCGCTCCGGCTCGAAGCGGATCTCCTCCATCGCATCCTGGAAGGACACGAAATATCGCCGCATTCCGTCGTGGCCGCGGTAGACGTCGGGCTCGGCGGACAGTTCCGCGGGCACGTCGACTTCGATCTCGGCGTCGGCCAGCTCGAGGACGCGATCGATGTCTTCGCTGTTGAGTGCCTCGAAGAAGCGACGCACGAACTCAGCGTTATCGGCTGACACCGTGGCGATTATCCCGCACGACTACTCCCGCACGACCGTTCGGCGCTCGCGGGCACCGTGCGAGACCGCGAGGTTGGCCAGTGTGCCCTGCGCGTTGTTATGGCGTCTCGGCGGCGCTGTCGGGCGCGGACAACTGCACGCGCAACTCGGCGAGCTCGCTGGGATCGATCTTGTAGGTGTGCTCGGGGCCGGGGTAACGGCGTGCGCGCACATCATCGGCGTATGCGCTGACGCCATCGTTCATGTCCTGTTGGAGGTTGGCGTAGCGCTTGACGAAGCGGGCGCCGAGTCCGTCGCGGATGCCGAGCAGGTCGTGGAACACGAGCACCTGCCCATCGGTGGCGGGACCGGCGCCGATGCCGATCACCGGTATCTCGAGCAGTGCCATCAGCTCCTCGGTGACGGCGCTGGGGATCGCCTCGAACACGAGCGCGAAACAGCCGGCCTGCTGCAGCGCTTGCGCCTCGGAGGCGATCCGCACGGCGGCGGTCGCGGTGCGCCCTTGCGCCTTCCATCCCCCGAGCGCGGTCGAAGTCTGGGGCGTGAGGCCGACGTGGCCCATCACCGGGATGCCGGCGCCGACGATCGCGCGCGCGCGGCTGGCGGAATTCTGGCCGCCGCCCTCGAGCTTGACCGCGTCGCAGCCAGCCTCCTTGACCATCCGCATCGCGGTCGTGATCGCCTGCTCGTCGGAAACCTCGTAGGAACCGAAAGGCAGATCGCCGATCAGCAGCGGCGTGCTCAGGCCGCGGCGGGCTGCGCGCGCCAGCACGAGCATGTCCTCCAGGTCGACCGGCGTGGTGGCGCTGTAGCCGAGCACGGTCGTCGCGGCGGAGTCGCCAACGAGCACCAGGTCGACGCCGGCAGCCTCGGCGGCGCGAGCGCTCGGGTAGTCATACGCGGTGACCATCACGATCGGTTCGGCGAGCCGCTTCTTTTCGAGCAGCAGCGGCAGCGTCATCGGCAGACGGCCGGGGTCGGCGGGGGCTTGGATGGTGGGGCGGCTGGACATGGTTTGCTTCCTCTCTGACGGCTGGTTGACGCTCGGAGGGGCTGGATCAGCCCAGCAGAGTCGCCACCTGCTCGTCGACGATGACGATGCGGTTGGTGTTTGCCTCGACGTGGACCACGCGAGGGGTGTATCGCTCCAGGTCGGCCTCGTCGTAGGAGCCATAGGAGATGACGATGATCGTGTCGCCCTTGTGCACGAGGCGGGCGGCGGCGCCGTTCACGCACATGTCGCCTGAGCCGCGCTGGCCGGGGATCGTGTAGGTCTCGAAGCGGGCGCCGTTGTCGACGTCTACGACGTGCACCTGTTCGTGCTCGAGGATGTCTGCGGCCTCGAGCAGATCGGGGTCGATCGTGATCGACCCCACGTAGTGCAGGTCGCAATCGGTGACCGTAGCCCGATGGATCTTCGACTTCAGCATCACGCGCTGCATGTGGCGATCGCCTTTCGTGAGAGCGGTTGACCGGCAGCAGGCTCGGCGGCCGGCTGCAGGATGGTGTTGTCGATCAGACGAATCTCGCCGACGCGTGCGGCCAGCACGAGCAGCGTCTCGCTGCTGAGATCCGTGACGGGCTCGAAGCTGTCGGGCTGGACGAGCGCGAGGTACTCGGGCTGCACGCCGAACGGGCGCATCGCCTCGCTCGCCGCGGCGAGCAGTCGCTCGGCCGAGCGCTCCCCCGCGGCGGCTGCCTGGCTGGCGGCCTCGAGCGCAGCAGGAATGGCGAGCGCACGCGCGCGCTCGTCCGCGGTAAGCAGCGCGTTGCGGCTGGACATGGCAAGGCCGTCGGGGTCACGAACCGTGGGCAACGCTTCGATCCGGACAGGCAGGCTCAGGTCTGCTGCGAGGCGGCGGATGATCACGACCTGCTGGGCGTCCTTCTGGCCGAAGTACGCAACGTCTGGCATCGCCATGCACAGCAGCTTGGTCACAACGGTGGCCACACCGCGGAAGTGCGCCGCGCCGCGCGCGGCCCCCTCGAGGCGCTCGCTGACGCCGAGCACCTCGACGCTGGTGGCGAAGCCGGGGGGATAGACCTCCTCGATGCTCGGTGCGAACAGCACGTCGGCGCCGGCGGTCGCGGCGAGCTGCGCATCTTCTGCCTCGCGGCGCGGGTAGCGCTCGAGGTCGGCGCGCTCGTTGAACTGGGCAGGGTTGACGAACAGCGAGACGACGACGCGGTCGCACTGCCGGCGGGCAAGGGCGATCAGCGACAGATGCCCCTCGTGCAATGCACCCATCGTGGGCACGAGTCCGATCGTGAGTCCTTCGCGACGCGCCGACGCGAGCGACTCGCGCAGCTCGAGTACCGTGCGCACGCTTCTCATGCGCGGAGCGAGGTTCGGTGGCGGGGGCTCATCGGCTTCGGTCCAGTTCCCAACGGATACCGGCGCGACTTCAGATGCACTACGGATGGTGATTCAGGTCCATCGCGAGCGAACTCGCTGACGGCCTGACAACAATGATACATCCGTACGTCGGCGTGTGGGGACTATCGGCGTTGTGTGTGCAGGCTCACACATGGCCATTCTCGGCGGGTGCACTGGTCCTCACGACAGGTGTACGCTCGCTCGACATATACGAGGAAAGGTCGTACCCATGGCAGTTGGCATAAGACTCAAGTTCAGCGGTGGCACGCAGGCGAACTACGATGCGGCTCACGGCGTGATGGAGATCGACACGAAGCCGCCCGCGGGGATGATCGTCCACTCGGCGGGCCCGATCGATGGTGGCTGGGGCGTGATCGACTTCTGGGAGTCACGTGAGGCGTTCGACGCGTTCGTCGGAGAGCGACTGATGCCGCGTCTGCAGGGACTCGGTGATCAGGGATTTCCCGGGCCTCCGGATGTGAAGGAGTTCGCGGTCCACAACCTTCAGATGCTGTAGCGACTGGGTACGGCTGTCGGGTGAGAGGCCTTCAACGACACCGGGCGATCGCATCGCTGTTCGCGGTCGCCTTGGTGCTCGTCGTGTCGCTCGTGGCGGGCACACTGGTCGGTATCGCTGTGTTCGTCCTGTATCTGGTGCTGCTGACAGTCCGACGCCCGCGTTCCTAGCCCCAGCGGCGACTTCGCGCTGGTCGCTGCTCACCAGGCATCCACGTGCGGACGCCGCTTTCCCGGACGCCGCCACCACTCGCCGCTCTGCTCGGCGAACAGCATCGCGATCCAGCGTCGCGAGTCGGCTGGATCGATCACGTCGTCGATCTCGCCGTACGCCGCCATGTTGACTCCCATACCGCGCTCGTAGGCTGCTCCGACGAGCTGCTCGAACAGCCGCTCGCGCTCGTCCGGGTGCTCGACGGCCTCCAGCTCGCGCCGCATGCCGAGGCGCACAGCGCCCTCCAAGCCCATGCCACCGAACTCCGACGTTGGCCAGCCGACGGTGAACAGCGGCGCCTTGAAGCCCCCACTGGCCATCGCCTGCGCTCCGAGGCCGTAGCCCTTACGCAACACGATCGTCCCGGTCGGCACGCTCAGGTTCGCCCCACCGAGGAACATGCGGGCGAAGTGGCGCACGGTGGCGGTGCGCTCGGCCGCCGGGCCGACCATAAAGCCAGGGGTGTCACACAGGAACAGCAGCGGCAGGTCGAACGCGTCGCACAGCTGCATGAAGCGCGCCGCCTTGTCGGCACCGTCCGCGTCGATCGCCCCGCCGAGGTGGGTCGGGTCGTTGGCGACGATGCCAAGTGGGCGGCCGTCGACGCGGGCAAGCGCCGTGAGCATCCCGGGGCCGAAGCCGCGTCGCAGCTCGAGCACCGAGCCCTGGTCGAACAGCGCGTCGACCACGCTGCGGATTGCGTACACGCGCTTTCGCTGCTCGGGGATCAGCTCGCGCAGCCGGTCCTGGTCGGGGATCGGTCTCGGCTCGATGGCACCGCGGAAGTAGGAGAGGTAGCGCTTGGCCAGTGAGACCGCCTGGGCGTCGTCGTCGGCGCGCAGGTCGACGACGCCGTTGGCATCCTGAACGTCGATCGGGCCGACCTCCGCCGGGTCAAACACGCCCAGCCCGCCGCCCTCGATCATCGCCGGGCCGCCCATGCCGATGCTCGAATCCTCCGTCGCGATGACCACGTCGCAGCACCCGAGCAGTGCGGCGTTGCCGGCGAAGCAGTAGCCGGAGGCGATGCCGACGAGCGGCACAAGACCGCTGAGCGAGGCGAACAGCTCGAACGCCCTGCAGTCGAGACCGGCGACAATCGGCATGTCGACGTCGCCCGGGCGCCCGCCGCCGCCCTCGGCGAACAGCACCACTGGGAGTCTTTGGCGCTCGGCGATCTCGAACAGTCGGTCCTTCTTCAGGTGGTTGCGCATGCCCTGGGTGCCGGCCAGGACGGTGTAGTCGTAGGACATCGCCACGCAAGTGCGACCGTCCACCTGGCCGATCCCACCGACCAGCCCGTCGGCGGGTGTTCGCGCGATCAGCTCCTCGCGCGAGCGGCGGCGCTCCTGGGCGGCGAAGATCAGCGGTCCGTACTCGACGAGCGTGCCCGCGTCCAGAAGGTCATCGAGATTCTCGCGCGCGGTGCGTCGTCCGCGCTCGTGGCGACGCGCAACCGCGTCCGGCCGCGCGGCGTCGAGGCCGATCTCGTGGCGCTCTCTCACCGCCTGTAGGTCGGCCCGCTCGCCCGTCGGTTGACGCTCCTGTGGCTGTGCGACGTTCGCCGCGACCTCGCCGCCGGGCTCGAGCGTCGCCAGCAGCTGGCCCTGCTCGACGGCGTCGCCGACGGCGACTGCGAGGCTGCGCAGAACCCCGTCGATCTCGGCAAGGACCTCGTGCTCCATCTTCATCGCCTCGAGCACCACCAGCGGTGTGCCCGCGACGACTTGGGCCTCACGCGCGTACGGGATCGAGACGACCACGCCGGCGAACGGCGCGATCACGGATCGATCAGTTGCGCCAGCCATCGCCAGATCATCGCTGACGAGCGGGCGCGGCGGTCGGCTGGAAAGCCTCCCGCTGCATCTCGCCCAACGAGCGCCGTCCGCTCGCCAGCATTTACCATTCGGCCGATGTCCTCGCCGGAGCACGAGCCGTCGGCCGCCGAGCGGCGTGAGGAGCTCAAGGAGGTGCTCGCGCAGGCACGCTCGTGCGTGCGCTGTCCGCAGTTGGCGGCGACGCGCAAAACGGTCGTCTTCGGCGCCGGCAATGCGGACGCGGAGCTGATGTTCATCGGCGAGGCGCCGGGAGCAAGCGAGGACGAGCAGGGGGTGCCGTTCGTCGGTCGCGCCGGCAAACTGCTGGAGACGCTGCTCGAGGAGATTGGGTTGTCTCGCCAGGAGGTGTTCATCGCGAACACCTTGAAGTGCCTTAGATACAACGCCCAGGTACAGCTCGGTGACGGCTCGTGGGAGCGTATCGGCAGGCTGGTCCGCTCACGATATGCCGGCGAGGTCATGAGCGTGGACGCACACGGCTCGCTAGTACGCCGGAGGGTCACGGGTTGGCACGCCACCCCGCTTGGGCGCCGACGTGTATACAGGCTTACCTACAGATCGTGCAAGAGTGCCGGAGCGAGTCGCGTCGCGGTGCAACTGACGGGCGACCATCCGGTACTTACGGAACGCGGCTATGTTCCTGTAGACGAACTTCGCGGCAGAGACAGGATCGCCACTGGCCAAGGGTTGAGTGCACTCGCGTGGGACGTCGTGTGTGGGACGATCCTTGGCGACGGCTGCTTGCAAGCAAGCTCAGCGAGCCTCACGTTCTCGCATTCTCAGCGACAAAGTGAGTACGCGCGCTTCAAGGCTGAGCTGATCAGCGAGCTCGGAGTCACGGTCGACGAGCGAGAGGTTGCTGCGGTTGCCGGTGGAGCTCGTAGCTATCCGGTCGTTCAGGCACGGACCCTCGCCCACCGCGCACTGAGGGTGATCCGTCAGGACTTCTACAGACCGCAGAAGTTGATCCCGGCGTGGATGGCCGAAGAGCTCAATCCACGCATGCTCGCGTTCTGGTTCATGGACGACGGCTACAACCGGATACGTGGAGGCGGGAGAGGGCCGCTGGCCGAGATCGCCACCAACGCGTTCTCGGAGGCCGACCTCCAAGTATTGATCGCAGGGCTCGCACGACTTGGACTCCCGGCGAAGGCGTCCCGGAAGAGGCTGTATTTCAGTGTCGAGGCCACATTGCGGCTCAGCGAGCTGATCGCCCCTTATGTCCCGCGGTCGATGCGCTACAAGCTCGATCCGCATGTCGCAGCGCGCGTGCCCTTCGATCGCTCGCGTTTCGAGCGTGGGACGACCAGAGTTCTCTACGACGAGGTCGAGGTCGAAGACATCACCGATCACGAGCGCCGTGACGTGACGTTCTTCTGCATAGACGTGGAGGACACTGGCAATTTCGTGACGGCCGGGGGTGTCGTGCATAACTGCAGACCCCCCGGCAATCGTGATCCACAGCCGATCGAGATCGACAACTGCCAGGAGTACCTGCTGCGCCAGGTCGAGCTGATCCAGCCGACCGTGATCTGCACGCTGGGCAACTTCTCGACCAAGCTCCTGCGTGGCGATCCAACGGGAATCACGCGTCTGCACGGCCAGCCCGAGGTGATCGCGCTGGGCTCGCGCGCTGTGCGTCTCTATCCGATCTTCCATCCCGCCGCGGCCCTGTACACGCCGCGGATGCTCGAGACGCTACGCGAGGACTTCACCCGGCTGCCCGCCCTGCTGGCGCTCGGGGAGCCGGAGCAGCCGCCCCCGGAGGCCGTGCCCGAGCTGCATGCGGAAGAGCCCGACGAGCATGATCAGGCAATCGCGCCGGTTGCTCCCGACGGCTCTTCGGAGAATGCGGGAGAGGCCGACCAACTGGGACTGTTCTAGACGTTTTTCGACGCTGTTCTCCCAATAGAAAGGGCTATTATGCGTGGTGTCGAAGATTTACCCCCAGGCCCTAAAGTTGGTCGGCAAGGTTGCCGATGAAGGTCCTGTCTCCATCCCTCCAGGAGTAAACGACCGGCCCGCGTCCCATTCTCCCGCGGGTCGGTCTTTTTTTGGCATCGGCTGCACGAGCCACGGGCGGGGGCCGAGCAGGCTCTAGAGTCTCGGGGTGGCCGCTCGGAGCGTCGAAACCACTGGTCCCGCGGAGACGGAATCGCTCGGTGCTGAGCTCGCCGGAGCGCTCAGCGATGGCGATGTCGTGCTCGTGCGCGGCGATCTCGGCTCGGGCAAGACCACGCTCGTGCGCGGTGCCGCCCGCGCTCTCGGCGTGGGCGACCCCGTGACCAGCCCCACGTTCAGCATCGGCCATCGCTATACGGCCGGGCGGCTCACCGTCTCGCATCTTGACCTCTACCGGCTCGCCGGACTCGAGCACGAGGACCCGGCGCTGCTCGATGACTACCTGGGGCCCGGGCGTATCGCCTTCGTCGAGTGGCCCGAGGATGCCCAGCGGGATCTGGCGGACGCGCGCCTGCGCGTGACGCTCACGCACCGGGGAGGCGATCGTCGTCAGATCGACATCGACGAGCTCGCGCAGAAGCGCGACGGCGCCTCGCGATGATCGTTCTCGGCTTCGACACCTCGACGGCTGCGACCGCGGTCGCCCTGCGTCTGGCGGATGGGCACACGACCGTAGCGCTCGATGACCCGCCCGCGGGCGCGCACCCCGGTCACGCAACGCGGCTGCTCGAGATGGTCCACGATCTGCTCGTGCAAGCGGGCGTCGCCTGGAGCGAGATCGATCGGATTGCCGTCGGGATTGGGCCCGGCACCTTCACCGGCCTACGCGTCGGGGTGGCGACCGCGCGCGGCCTGGCGCAGTCGCTGCAGGCTGAGCTGGTCGGGGTCTCGAGCCTGCAGGCGCTCGCCACGAGCGCGTTCGCCGCGCAACCCAACGAGATCGAGTCCGTCGAGCCGGCGGCGGTGCTCGCAGTGATCGACGCCAAGCGGGGTGAGGCCTTCGCGGCCGCCTACGAGCGGGGCGATCGGATGGCTGCGAGCGAGCTCGTGCCGGCGCAGGCCGTCGCACCGAGCGCGTTGGCGGATGTGCTCGCCGATGCCGAGCGATCCCTCGGCGCCGTCGAGCGGGAATGGCTGGCGGTCGGCGACGGCGCTGTGCGCTTTCGCGACGAGCTCACCCGCGCCAGCGTTCGTGTCCCTCCCGATGACTCGACACTGCATCGGGTAGGCGGCGCCGCGATCTGCGAGCTGGGTATGCGGCTCGAGTCGACTGAGATCCAAGCGATCGAGCCCGACTACCGGCGTCGCCCCGACGCCGAACTGGCGCTCGAGGCAGCGGGGACCCGCGGAGGTTCCACGCGATGAACGAGCGGGCCGTGTCAAGCGAGCAGGTCGAGCAGGCGCCGGTAGAAATCAGGCGGCTGAGCTATCCCGACCTGCCGCAAGTGATCGGAATTGAGCGGCGCGTGTTCCCGACGCCATGGTCGCTGGCGATGTTCGTGCTCGAGCTGTCCAAGTCGTCCGGGATCTGTCTGGCGGCGGTGCGCGACGGGCGGCTGGTCGGATATTTGATCTGCTCGCGCTACGACACCGTGTGGCACGTGATGAACATCGCCATCGACAGCAACCAGCAGCGCATGGGCCTCGCCTCGGCTCTGCTGGCCGAGCTGTACGAGCGCGTCGAGGATCCCGCTGCCCGCTTCACGCTCGAGGTGCGGCGCTCCAACAGCGTCGCGATCCATCTGTACGAGCGTGAGGGCTTCCGCGCCGCGGGCATGCGCCGGCGCTACTACCAGGATAACGGTGAGGACGCGCTCGTGATGTGGCGCACCCCGGCGACGCTCGAGGGCTCGCTCGGCGACGTGCCGAATCCTGGCCCCGTATGACGGTTCTCGCTCTCGAGACGAGCTGCGACGACACGTGCGCGGCGGTCCTCAGCGCTGATGGTCGAGTGCGCTCGAGTGTGATCTCCTCACAGGAGGCCCACGCGCGCTTCGGTGGCGTCGTTCCGGAGATCGCCTCGCGCCAGCACCTGGAGCTGGTCAACGTGGTCGTAGCGCAGGCGCTGGACAGGGCGGGCGCGACGCTCGATGACGTCGAGCTCGTGGCAGCCACGCAGGGCCCAGGGCTTGTGGGCGCCTTGTTGGTCGGGCTCTCGACGGCTAAGGCGCTGGCCGCAGCCAGGGGGCTGGCGTTTGCGCCTGTCGATCACCTGCAGGGGCATGTGGCCGCCAACTTCCTCACCGGTGGAGCGGCATCGGGTGTTGAGGAGCAGGGATCGCAGCCGGCCGCCCCGAGCGAGGAGGGTGCGTTCGAGCCCCCGTTTGTTTGCCTGATCGCAAGCGGCGGGCATACGCTGCTCGCGCTCGTCAGCGAACACGACGGGTTCGAGGTTCTCGGCCGGACGCTCGACGATGCCGCCGGCGAGGCATTTGACAAGGGCGCACGCATGCTCGGGCTCGGCTATCCCGGTGGCGCGGCGCTCGAGGCACTGGCCGAGAGCGGCGACCCGAATGCGTTCGCGTTCCCCGGGTCGCCTGGCGAGCGCGCTCGGACGGGGACCCGCCCCGGTCGGCGCAAGCCGTTCGCCGACAGTCTTGACTTCTCCTTCGCGGGCGTCAAGACCGCGCTGCTGTACACGGTGCGCGAGCTCGGCGAGACCGCGACGCGTGAGCGTGCAGCGGACCTCGCGGCGTCCTACCAGGCGGCGATCGTAGAGCGTCTGCTCGCGCGTGCCGAGCAGGCGTTGCAGCGGACGGGGATTGCCCGCCTGGCCGTCGGCGGCGGGGTCGCGGCCAACGGCGAGCTACGCCGGCGCCTACAGGAGCTGGATGCGACGCTCCACGTACCCGAGCGGTCGCTGTGCACCGACAACGCTGCGATGATCGCCAGCGCCGCGCGCTTCGGCAGGCGGCTCGCGTTTCCCGACTATCTGGGCCTGGACGCGTATGCGACCGGCGAACACCCGCGCTGAGCGCGCTGCCGAGTCGATCGGGACGAGCTGATGAGCTGATGAGCGTGCTGACCGTGTACTCGACGCCGGAGTGTCACCTCTGCGCGGACGCGATCGAGATCCTGCGGCGACTGCAAGCGGAGCTCGGGTTCGAGCTGCACGAGCGGGACATCACCGGTGACGAGGCGCTGCACCGCGCCTATTTCGAGCGTGTTCCGGTGGTCACGCTCGACGGGCAGGAGCTGTGCGAATACTTCGTCGAGGAGGCGTTCGTGCGCGAGCGTCTAGAGTCCCGAAGATGAGCTACGGAGAACGGACCACCGGCGCTGTGGCGGCCGAGCGCGACGCCACGGCCTCCCCGGGTGAGCGGCTCTCGCTGGGTGTGGCGGCGCGCCTGTCTCGTTATCTGCAGGTGCTGACACAGGCCAAGAAGATGGGCAAGGAGACGATCTCCTCGCAAGAGCTGTCCGATTACACCCACGTCAACTCGACGCAGATCCGCCGTGACCTGTCGGGCTTTGGCAAGTTCGGCAAGCGCGGGGTTGGCTACAACGTCGAGGCGCTCGTCTCCCAGATCCGCAAGATCCTGCGGACCGCCGGTCAGCACAACATCGCGCTGATCGGGGCCGGCCACCTCGGCAACGCGATCGCCTCGTCGGAAATCTTTGCCGACCACGGCTTTCGCGTGGTCGCGATCTTCGACAGCGACGACGCGAAGGTCGGCAGTCTCCTCGGCAGTCAGAGCGTGCGCCACATCGGCGAGCTTCGGCAGGTCGTCGAGGACGAGGACATCGTCGTCGGAGTGCTCGCCGTGCCGACCCACGCGGCTCAGGGACTCGCGGACGAGCTCGTCGAGGCGGGCGTCAAGATCATCTTCAACTACTCGGAGTCGCTGTTGGACGTTCCGCCGGAGGTGACCGTCCACACATCCAGCCCGGCGGTCGATCTGCTGTACGCGCTGTACTTCTATCTAACCTGAGGCGAGCCGGCCGTATGTGCGGCAAACTGGAACGCCCGAGCGCTCTGACCAACACCGACGCAGACGCCACGCGATGAACAGCCTTGATCTAGATCGAGCAGCCGAGACGTTCGCGTCGGCCACGGACCTCACCGTGGGGGTCGAGGAGGAGTTCTCGATCTTGGACCTGCGGACGCTTGAGCTGGTGCCACGCTTCGAGCAGCTGCGCACCGCGGCGGAAAGTGACCGCCTGCTGCACGAGGGCATCACCGGCGAGCTGATCTCCTCGGAGATCGAGATCATCTCCGGCGCCGGCTCGGACCTTCACGACGCACTCGCACGTCAGCGCGAGCGTCGTCGGCGGCTATTCGCGCTGGCTGCGGCAAACGGAGTCGCGCTCGGAGCCACCGGCACCCATCCGTGGGCCGACTACCGCGAGCAGCCGATCATCGACACGGAGCACTACCGACGCGTCGAGGACGGTCTGAAGTACGTGGCATGGCGCAACAACACGTTCAGCCTGCACGTGCACGTGGGTGTGCGAGACATCGACCGCGCGGTACGCGCATGCGACCGTCTGCGGCCGGTGCTGCCGCTGTTGCTGGCGATCTCGGCGAACTCCCCGTTCCTCGACGGCCGCGACAGCGGGCTGCATTCGGCGCGTACGCAGAGCTTCACCAGGAGCTTTCCGCGCTGCGGCATCCCCGATTCGTTCGGCGGCTGGGTGGCCTACAGGGAGTACATCGAGTTTCTAATCCGCGTCCGCTCGATCGTCGAGTTCACGCAGGTATGGTGGTCTGTCAGGCCGCACTTCAGCTTCGGCACCGTCGAGGTGCGTATCTGTGACGTGCAGGCGACCGCTCAAGAGTCCGACGCGCTCGCCGGGCTGATGGTGGCGTGTATCGCCCAGGCGGTTCGCGACGATGACGAGGGCGTGGCGTTCGACGATCCCGCCGCGCGGATGATCGAGGAGAACATGTGGCGCGCGATCCGCTTCGGCCTCGATGGCCGGTTGGTCGACCTGGCGCAGGCCGAGGAGTACCCGGCACGCGAGGCGATCGACCGGCTGCTGGCCTGGACCGCGCCGGTGCGGGGTGAGCTGGGCATCGACCCGGCGTTCCCCGAGCGCAACGGCGCGCAGCGCCAGCGCCAGATGATCGAGGCGGGTGCCACACGCGAAGAGGTGTTCGCTGCCAGCGTCAGCGAGACACGAGAGAGCTACCCGGAGGAGGTGACGGTTTGACCGAACAGCAAGGAGGACCGATTGGAGATCGCGCGCGGGAAGATCCAGGCGTGGGCCCTGGCGGGTCGAGCGAGGAGGAGCAGCTGCGCGCCCAGCAGGCTGCCTACGAGGCCGAACTGAGCCGCATCTCAGCGACAGACATGATCGCGCAGGCGGCGGTCTCGTTGCTCAACATCGGCGCGCGACGCCTGGCGCCGGCAGAAGCGCCCGGCGCGGACGCGGCAGCGGGTGGTGCACAGCGCGATCTCGCTCAGGCACGGGATGCGATCGATGCCGTCAAAGCACTGCTGAACATCCTCGAGCGCACGATCCCGCAGGAGCTCGGCCCGCTGCGGGATGCTCTCTCGCGTCTGCAGATGGCCTACGCGCGTGAGGTTCCGGCGGCTGCCTCGGGCGCTTCAGAGGAACCGCCCGGGGGCCAGTCGGGCAGCCCGACGCCACCCGCCTCCGCGCAGCAGCCGCCGCAGGAGGGCGAGGCGCCAAGCGGGCCCGGACCGGCCGAGTCGAGTGGTCGGCTGTGGGTGCCGGGCAGGTGAAACGGGTGCTAGGACGCCACATGGCTGCCGGCGCTGGGAGGATCTTGCGGCAGCGCTGCGCGGGACGCTGGCCGGCGCCCCGTTCCTCGGCACGATAGACTCCGCCCGCGTTTGCACCGGGGAGACGCTCGCGCTGAGCGACCCGGACGTCAAATGTGCGCGCGACACATCCTCGCGCGGCACGTAAATCGGACCGCGGAGGATTTCTGTTGAGCAGCTTTCTGACGAATCATGGGATCGTCGTCGCCCTCGTTTGCGCCGTATGCGCCGTGGTCTACGGCCTGGTGACCACCCGGTCCCTGCTGGCGCTTTCACCCGGCAACGAGAAGATGCAGAGCATCTCGCTGGCTGTCCAGCAGGGCGCACGCGCCTATCTGAACCGCCAGTACACGACGATCGCGATCGCCGGCGTCGTGCTGTTCGTGGCCCTGATCTTCATCCAGAACATCGCCGTCGCGTGCGGCTTTGCGATCGGCGGGATCCTGTCGGGCTCGACCGGCTACATCGGCATGAACGTGTCCGTGCGCTCCAACGCGCGTGTCGCCGAGGCCGCCCGCTCGGGCGTCTCGCCGGCGCTGGGAGTCGCGTTCCGCGGCGGCGCGATCACCGGTCTGCTGGTCGTCGGGTTGGCGCTGATCGGCGTCGCCGGCTACTACGGCGTGCTGACATCGTTCTTCAACGACAGCCCAAAGACCGCTGTTGACGCGCTGATCGGGCTCGGTTTCGGTGGGTCGCTGATCTCAGTGTTCGCCCGGTTGGGCGGCGGGATCTTCACGAAGGCCGCGGACGTCGGCGCGGACCTCGTGGGCAAGGTCGAGGCGGGCATCCCCGAGGATGACCCGCGCAACCCGGCGACGATCGCCGACAACGTCGGCGACAACGTCGGCGACTGCGCCGGCATGGCTGCCGACCTGTTCGAGACCTACGCGGTGACGGCGATCGCCGTGATGCTGCTCGGGGTCCTCACGTTCCACGAGTCCACGCGCGTCGTGCTCTACCCGCTGGTGATCGGCGGCGTAGCGATCATCGCCTCGATCATCGGCACGTTCGCGGTGCGCACGAAAACCGACAACGTCGAGCGGGCGCTGCTGCAGGGGTTGATCGTCTCCGGTGTGATCGCCGCCGCCGCGTTCGCGCCGATCACCTACTGGCTGATGCGCGACATCACCTTCAGGGTGGTCGGAAACGCCGTCAATACCCCGAGTTGGGGGCATCTGTACCTGTGCTCGCTGATCGGGATCGTCGTCACAGCGCTGCTGTTCGGACTGACCGAATACTACACTTCGACGCGCTTCTCGCCGGTGCAGAAGACCGCAAAAGCATCGATCACCGGCCACGCCACGAACATCATCCAGGGGTTCGCCTCGGGACTGCAGGCGACGGCGCTGCCGGCGATCGTGATCGTGCTCGGCATCCTCGGCTCGTGGAAGCTCGCGGGGGGTGGCGTCACCGGCATCTACGGGATCGGCGTTGCCGCCGTCGGGCTGCTCTCGCTGACGGGATTGATCGTCGCGCTCGACGCGTTCGGCCCGATTACCGACAACGCGGGCGGCATCGCCGAGATGGCGGACCTGCCGGAGGACGTGCGCAAGGTCACCGATCGGCTGGACGCGGTCGGCAACACGACCAAGGCCGTCACCAAGGGTTACGCGATCGGCTCAGCGGTGCTCGCCGCAATCGTGCTGTTCGCCGGGTTCGAGAAAGAACTCGAGCTCAAGGCTGGACACCTGATCGCGTTTGGCATCAACGAACCGCCCGTGCTGATCGGCCTGCTGCTCGGAGGCATGATGGTGTGCCTGTTCGCCTCGCTGTCGATCGAGGCGGTCGGGCGTGCGGGCGGGGCGGTCGTCGAGGAGGTGCGCCGCCAGTTCCGTGAGCACCCCGGGATCATGGATTACTCCGAAGAGCCCGACTACGCGGCTTGCGTGGACATCGTCACCAAGACGGCGCAGCGCGAGATGATCCTGCCTTCGCTGCTGCCGATCCTGCTGACGCTGATCGTGGGCCTGATCGACGAGCAGGCGCTCGGAGGCCTGCTGATCGGCGTGATCGTTGTCGGCTACTTCTTCGCCGTGCTGATGACCGCCGGCGGTGGCGCATGGGACAACGCGAAGAAGCTGATCGAGGACGGCTCATTCGGCGGCAAGGGCTCCGACGCGCACGCCGCGTCGGTGACCGGCGATACGGTCGGTGACCCGTTCAAGGACACCGCCGGGCCGGCAATCAACCCGATGATCAAGGTCGCCAACATCGTCGCGATCCTGATCATCCCGCTCATAACCTGAAGCCGAAGCCGTTCGCCGGGACCGGCGCGTCCGGTGGCCAGAGCCGCCGCGAGCGCCGGTTCCCGTCGGCCCCCAGAGGACCTAAGCTCCGATTGAGATGAACGGCCGACAGGTGCATCGCACGGGGACGCTCGTGCTCTCCGTGTTGATGTTTGGGATCGGCCTGGCGCTGATCGTCCAGGCACTCGGCGCGCACGCGAGCGCGATCTCGCCACGGCTGCTGCTCGGCGTGCTGTTCGTCGCCGCAGGCGTCGCGCGGACCTACCTCGAGATCAAGAAAGGGCGCGGCGCGTGAGCGCAAACGAGCACGAGCACGAGCACGACGGCGCGGCCGCTGAGCGCGGTGCTCGCTCGCGGGTGATCGTGCGCCGCAGTATCGGCTCGCCGATCCTGTTCACGATCGTCTACTCCTCGCTGGCGAGTGCGATCTACTTCTCGCTCGGGGTGATCGCCGGGCATGCCCTCGGGCTGACCCCGCTCGTGTTCCTGGCCGCTGCGCTGCTGTACGCGCTGACGGCGATGACATACGTCGAGGGCGCGTCGCTGCACCAAGACCGCGGCGGCTCGACCGTGTTCGCCCGCTATGCGTTCAACGAGCTCGTCAGCTTCATCGCCGGCTGGGCGATCCTGCTGGACTACGTGATCCTGATCGCGGTCACCGCGTTCTCGGCTACCCAGTACCTGCAGACGTTCTGGAGCCCGCTCGGCAACCGCGGCGAGGCGCTCGGGCTGGCGCTCGCGTTCATCGCGCTCGTCGTGCTCAGCAACATCCGCGGCTTCAGCGGGCGCCGCGCACGCCGGGTCGGCATCCTGCTGGCGGGCGATCTGCTCGTGCAGGGCTTCATCGTGGTGCTCGGGCTGGTGCTGTTCTTCGACCCGGACACGCTGCTCGACCCGATCGACCTCGGCACCTCGCCGACCTGGTCGGGGCTGATCTTCGCGCTGACCGTCGCCGTGATCTCGTTCACCAGCCTGGAGTCCGCCTCGGGGCTCGCCGGCGAGGTGCGGATCAGCCGCAAGGGCCTGAAGCAACTGGTCGCAAGCACTACCGCGACGGTCGCGTTCCTGTACGTCGGCATCGCGCTGGTGGCGGTCACGGCGCTGCCGGTGCAGAACGGGACGACCGAACTGTCGACGCGCTACCTCGAAGACCCGATGATCGGGATCGTCAAGCAGGTGCACCCGCACTGGCTGGAGCAGACGCTCACCTATCTGGTGGCGGGTCTCGCCGCGGTCACGCTGGTCGCGGCCGCCAACTCGGCGATGCTCGGCCTCTCGCGGCTGGCGTACTCGCTGTCCACGAACCGTCAGATCCCGAGCGGGCTCGGACGCCTGCATCCGCAGCGCTCGACACCGTACGTACTGATCATCCTCGCCGGACTGATCGCCGCCGGGCTGGTCGCGCCGGAGAACCTCGACCTGCTCGTCGGCATCTACGCCTTCGGCGCGATGCTCGCGTTCACGATCGCCCACCTGTCGATCTGCCGCCTGCGCTACACCGAGCCCGATCGCGACCGCCCGTACCGCGTGCCGTTGTCGATCACCGTCCGCGGCGGCGAACTGCCGCTGCCGGCGGCGTTCGGGGCGCTCGTCTCGGCTGCCGGTCTGGTGGCGGTGATGATCGTGCACGAACCCGCCCGCTATGTTGGCCTCGGCTGGATGGCAGCCGGGATCGTCCTGTATGTCGTCTATCGGCGCGCCGACGAAACCTCGCTGCTGCGCCGCGTCACCGTCGCCCCGCAGGTGCTGCGCGCCGATCCGCCGCAGGAGCGCGACTACGGCTCGGTGCTGGTGCCGCTATTCGGCACCGAGCTCGACGATGACATCGTCCAGACGGCCGCGCTGCTGGTTGCCGGCGAGCAGACCGACGATGCGGCGATCGACGCGGCAACGATCGAGGCGCTGTGGGTGTTCGTGATCCCGATGTCGCTGCCGCTGGACGCGAGCCTGCCGGAAGCCCAGGTCAAGCACGCGCGCGCGGTGCTCGCGCGGGCGAAGGCAGTGGGGGAGGAGTACACAGGCGTGCAGGTTGCGACCGCCACCGTGCGCACGCGTCGTGCGGGCTACGCGATCGTCGACGAGGCGCGCCGCCGCGGGGTCGAGGCGATCGTGCTCGGCGCCGAGGAACCGTCGCTGATCCGCGGTGGGGCGCGGCTCGGAGGTCGCGGCGGGCCGCTGGAGGGTTACGTCGGAGACATCACCAAGTACGTGATCAGCAAGGCGAGCTGCCGCGTGATCGTCACCGCCCCAGCCGCGCGCGACTCGCCGGTCGAGATGGCACGTCGAGCGCACCGAGCCGACGCCCCAATGGTCTAACCTGCGCAACCTATGAGCACTCCTCGAGTTCCATGTTCGTTCTGATCGTCGGTGCTGGGCGCGTAGGCTCGGCGGTCGCCAAGTCGGCGCTTGCGGGAGGGCACGAAGTGTCCGTCCTCGACGCCGATCCGCTGTCGCACGAGCGCCTCGACGCCGGCCAGAGCAAGAGCTGGGAGGACGCCGACGGCCAGTTCACGGTCGGCACTGCGCTCGAGGTCGACGCCCTGATCCAGGCAGGTATTGAGCGCGCCGACGTGTTCATCGCCTCGACTGCCGGGGACAACACCAACCTCGTGATCGCGCAGATCGCGCAGAAGCGCTTCGGCGTCGAGAAGGCGATCGTGCGCGTGATGGACCCCGCGCGCGCGGACTGGTACCGCGAACAGGGACTGCAGACGATCTCCCCGACCAAGCACGCGATCGAGATGTTCGAGAGCGCGTTGCAGCCCGAGGCGGTGTAGCGGATGTACGCGATCATTGCCGGCGCCGGCAAGGTCGGGCGCAACCTCGCCCGGGAGCTGATCAACAAGGACCACGAAGTCACGCTGATCGAGTCCTCGCGTCAGTGCTACCTAGCGAACGAGGACGAGTTCGAGCATGCCGTGCAGTACGGAGATGCGACTGAGCTGTGGGTGCTCGAGCGCGCCGGCATCCAGCGCGCGGATCTGGTGATCGCGGTGACCGGCGATGACGAGGACAACATTCTCGTCTGCCAGGTCGCCAAGGAGAAGTACCTATGCGACAGGGTGATCGCGCGCGTCAACAACCCCCGCAACCACGACCACTTCAGGCTGCTGGGGATCCAGCCGGCGGTGTCCGCCACCGACCTGATCCTGCGGCTGATCGAGCACGAGGTACCGCGCTACGGCCTCGTGCACCTGCTCGCGCTCGAAGAGGAGCGGCTGGAGATCATCGAGCTGGAGGTCAGCGCCGATGCGCCCACGGTCGGCGAGCGCGTGGTCGACATCGCTTTGCCGGAGGGCAGCCTGATCATCTCCGTGCTGCGCGGAGGCTCCGGGTTCGTGCCCAAGGCGGACACGCTGATCGAAGCCGGTGATGAGGTGCTGCTGGTGCTCGACCCGGGCCTGGAGGAGACGATTACCGCCTATTTCGCCCCGGACGGCCAGCCGGCCACGCTCTGAGCGCGCGGCGATACGGCGCACCAGGTATGAGGACTCGGGGTCGCGCCACGCCGTTGACTATCCTTGGGCGCTCGATCCGGGATGGTGTAATTGGCAACACGCGTGCCTCTGGAGCACGAATTTGGGGTTCGAGTCCCTGTCCCGGAGTAGCGAAGGCCCCGTGTGACCTACGGCTCAACCTCGAGCTTCAGCTCGCACGCGTCAACGGAGGCGCGGGTGCCCGGCGTCTCGGAGGGGTCCATCGCGGCCATCACCTTTGCGCCCGCGTCCATGTCCTCTGCGGTTGCGAACTGCTGGAGAACGACCGCCGTCCCCTGGGCTTCGTCGAACAGGACCGTGAGGCCCGTTGAGCGCACATCAGGAGGTGGCCCGCCCGCCTCGTTGATCCGCGCCAGGAGCCCCTCCATCCGCTCTGCGCTCACGTCAGTGAATCTCACGACCCGCGTGTACATGGTGGCGAACCTCCTCTCGGGAATGTGCGCGGATCATACATTTCGAGCTGGCCGTTAGGGCCCGGTCCTACCGAGACCGAGCGCTCGGCGCTGTGGGAGGCGAGGGGGATGACGCGGGCGCGCTCAGCCGGGCGCGGATCGGACGGCCGAGACGCGGCCCGCGCGCGCTCGGACTCAGACCCGCGCGTCCTGGTACACGGACGCGCGGGCGGACGGGCGCGTTCTCAGCCGGTGACCGCCCATGTCCCGTACGCCACCCCTGGAAATTTTGTTTCGGTGAAGGCGTCGACCGTCGTGCCCCACGGGCTCGCGCTGTTCGTGATTCCGCCCTCGACAGACGGATCGAGGAGCCCGACCGTGGTGTTGTCGTTCGTCGAGACGTACACGCATAGGTTGCCGGAGGCAGCGGCAGGTGCGTTGGGCTTGCCGGGGCAAGCGGCCGTCGGGCCGGCGCCCTTCTGCATGACGTTGGCTTTCGGCGCCGCAGCCAACGGGATGTTGAAGCTGATCGCGCTGAAGCCGCTGCTGCTTTCGTCGTGGATTTCCGTAGCCCACGTGCCCTTCTCGGTTGCTCCTACGGGCAGCGTGCTCGTGAAGCCGCTGGCTCCGTTCGTACCGTTGGAGCCGTTTTTACCCGACGGTCCTTTGGCGCCGTTTGATCCTTTCTTGCCGGGTATGCCCTCGCTGTTGAACGCGATCTTTCGCTCGCTTCGCTTGCATCGAGTGACCCTGGAGACGATCCGGATCGATCCGCTTTTCTTCTTCACACAGGCGTAGTAGGTCGCCGCCTGGGCGCTCGATGCGACCGCCAGAGCCATCAGCAGGGCTCCGGCGATCGCGATACCGGCTGCCCTGCGACGAGTGATGACGTTGACCATTGTTGAGCTCCTTGTTCGCGGGGTGGATGAACGGTTCGCGCCTAATCGGTCGACGCGGTAGGCGCCGTTCCTACCCCGCAGGGTCGCACGCGATCGCACGAGGCGTCGCGGTCCCCGGCTGCCCCGCGCGGAGCGGCCCAGGTTTGAGCCGGCGATCAGGCGGCGGCCTGCGAGGCCCAGTCGCGATACAGCTCGAAGTAGCGCCCTTCGGCCGCGATCAGCTCATCGTGGCTGCCCTGCTCGGCGATGCGGCCATGCTCGAGCACGACGATTCGCCCCGCCTGACGGATCGTCGACAGGCGGTGGGCAATCACGATCGAGGTCCGCCCGGCGAGCAGCCTGCGCATCGCCGCTTCGATCCGGCCCTCGGTGTGCAGGTCGACATTCGAGGTCGCCTCGTCGAGTACCAGGATGCGTGGGTCGGCGATCAGGGCACGGGCGAACGCGATCAGCTGCCGCTGACCGGCGGACAGCTGGGCGCCGCGCTCGCCGACCTCCGTGTCGAAGCCGTGGGGGAGTTCAGAGATGAACTCATCGGCGCCGACCGCGGCCACGGACTCGCGGATCTGGTGCTCGTCGGCGTCGAGGCGCCCGAACGCGATGTTCTCGCGCACGGTGCCCGAGAACAAGAACGCCTCCTGCGGGACGATCCCCATCTGTGAGCGCAGCGAGTGGCTCGAAACCTCTCGCAGGTCGTGTCCGTCGACGAGCACGCGCCCGCGCGTCGGGTCATAGAAGCGCGCGGCTAGCTTGGCCATCGTCGACTTGCCCGCTCCCGTGGCCCCCACCAACGCGATCGTCTGGCCGGCAGGTACGGACAGGTCGATGTGCTCGAGCGCGAGCACCTCGTCGGGTTCGGCCGGTGAGGGATCGGAGCCGTTGGTGCTCTGGCCTGGGCCCTCGTTGCTGCGGTCGCGGGTGCGAGCGCGCGGGCGGTAGGCGAACGAGACGTCCTCGAAGCGCACCTCGCCACGGATCGGACCGAGCGCGGGCGCGTTCGGCGCGTCCTCGAGCTCGGGCGCGGTGTCGAGTAGCTGAAAGATCTTCTCCAGCGCCGCCATGCCCGACTGGTAGGTCGTGTACAGCTGAGAGAGCTGCTGGATAGGTTCGAACAGGAACGACAGCGTGGCTACGAACGCGACGATCGTGCCGACCGTGATGTGGCCTTCGATCGCCTGCACGCCGCCGTACAGGATGATCAGCGCGAGCGCCACCCCGGAGAGCATTTCCACGGCCGGGAAGTACGCTGCGTTGAGTCGCACGGTGACCATGTTCGCGCCGCGGTTGTCCTCGTTCAGGGCCGCAAAGCGGACCTCATGGACGGGCTCCTGGCCGAAGCTGCGCACCACCCGGATGCCCGACAGGGTCTCCTGCAGGTAAGCCGTGATCGATCCGATCGTCTCCCGTGTGCGCCGGAATGCGCCGGCTGAGACAAGCCTGAACCAGATGCTCGCGGCGGCCACGAATGGGACGATGCAGAACGTCAGCAGCGCGAGCTTGACGTCGAGGAACAACAGCACGCCGACCGCACCGATCAGCGTCAGCCCGGCCTGGAACAGCGTGACCACCGAGTCGGTCACGAGGCTTTCCAGCGCCTCAACGTCGTTCGTCATGCGCGAGATCAACACGCCCGCCGGGCGGCTCTCGTAGAAGCCGATCGGCTGGCGCTGAAGATGCGTGAAGATCCGCAAGCGCAGGTCCGCCAGCGCGCGCTGTCCGACCCAGCCCACCAGATAGGTCTGCGCTCCAGTCGTCAGCCACACGAGCACCGCGGACAGCAGAAACGCCAGCACGACCAGCTCGAGCGTCTGCACGTCGTGCTGTTCGATGCCTTTGTCGATCGCGATCTTCGCCAGCAGCGGCGGTGCGAGTGATGCGGCCGTGCCGAGTACCAGCACCGCCATCGTCGCGGCCGCGCGCATTCGGTACGGGCGTACGAGCTCGAGCAGCCCGCGCAGATTGCGCCCGCGACTTTCGCGGCTGGCGCGCTCTCCGGCCCACTGCACGCCACGTCCGATGCCCGGCCCGAGGCCGCCGCGCGCGGGTGGGCGCGATCCAGTCCCACCCCCGCCGCCGATGCCAGCCGGGCTCACAGTCCCCTCCCGGCGCGCGCGGTGCCGGCGTCTGCCGCGAGCGCCGGCTCTGCCACGATCACCCCAGGCGCCGCAGCGGACGTCGCCGTCTGGGTGACGATCTCGCGGTAGAGCTCAGAGCTCTGCAACAGCTCGCGATGGCTGCCCTGCGCGGCGATCTGACCGTGATCGAGCACCACGACCTCGTCTGCCAGCGCGATCGTCGACAGGCGATGGGCGATCACGAACGTCGTGCGCCCGGCCATCGCCTCGCCGAGTGCGAGCTTGATGCTCTGCTCTGTGGAGGCGTCGACCGAGGACGTCGCATCGTCGAGGATCAGCACGCGTGGGTCGGCCACCAGCGCGCGCGCGATCGCCAGGCGCTGGCGCTGCCCACCCGACAGCGTCAGGCCGCGCTCGCCGACCTGAGTCCCGTAGCCCTGTGGCAGCGCTTCGATGAACTCGTGCGCCTGGGCGCGGCGTGCAGCCTGCTCGATCTCTGGCATCGGCGTTCCTGGACGGGCGTACGCGATGTTCTCAGCGACGCTCGCCGAGAACAGGAACGGGTCGTCACTGACAACTGCCACCGCACCCCGCACCTCGCGCACCGGGACCTCGCTCACGTCCGTGCCGTCGAGCAGGACGGCGCCCGCGACCGGGTCATACAGCCGCGAGATCAGCGCCACGAGGCTCGTCTTGCCCGAGCCGGTCGCGCCCACCAGTGCGACCGTGCGCCCGGCCGGAACGTCAAGGTTCACCTCACGCAGGACCGCTCGACCGATCTCCGGGTGCCGGCGCGTCGTCCCCTCCTGTTCGCTCGTGCCCAGCTCGTCGTGCGGGTCCTCGTAGCGCATTGCCACATCGATCAGCTGCACGTGCCCATTGCCTGCGGGCAGCGGGCGCGGGTGGGGGGGATCGCTCAGCCGCGGCTCGCGGTCGAGCAGCTGGAAGATGCGCGCGCCAGAGGCGGTTGCGCGCTGGGCGAGGTTGAGTGTCACGCCGAGCGAGCGCATCGGCGCGATCAGCATGTTCAGGTACAGGTAGAACGCCGTGAACTGGCCGAGCGTTAGGTGAGCGTGGATCACCGATTTCCCGCCCAGCAGCAGCACTGCCGCGAGGCCGAGCTGCGGCAGGAACGCGATCGCCGGGTTGTACTTCGCTTCCAGGCGGGTCGCGACCATCGCCTGGCTGAACACCCGTGCGACCGTGTTCTGAAAACGCGTCAGCTGGCGCTCCTCGCGCGCGAACGCCTTCACCACGCGTACACCAGAGATGTTCTCCTCGGCATCCGCGGTGAGCTCGGCAATCCGCTGTTGGGTCTCCTGGATCGCCGGGCGCGCGCGCCGTCCATAGCGGTAGGAGATCACGACGACAAACGGCACCGGCACCAGCGCGATCAGGCCAAGCACCGGGTTGATTGCGATCATCACGACGCCCGCGAGTGTGATCGTCAGGATCGACTGCAGGATGAACACGAGCCCGTAGCCGAGGAAGAAGCGCACCGCCTGCAGGTCGACCGTCGCACGCGACATCAGCTGTCCGGTCTGCTGGTGGTCGAAGAAGCCCAGCTCGAGCCGCTGTAGCTGCCCGTACATTCGCTCGCGCAGGTCGTACTCGACGCCCAGCGAGACCCGCCCGGCGATCATCCTGCGCCAGACCGTGAGGCCCCAGCGGACGAGCACGAGTGCCAGGATCGCCAGCGCGAGCATCAGCAGCGTGTGCCGGTCGTGTGCGCGCGCCGCGCTCCCAGCGGGGTGCTGCGCGCCCTTGCGCACCGCTTCCACTGCGCGGCCGGTCAGCGCCGGGAGCGCCACGGTCATCACCATCGCCACGCTCGCCAGGGCCCACGACGCGCCCAGCCCACGCTTGTACGGGCTGAGGAAGCCGAGTAGTCGGTAGAAAGTGTTCATAGTTGTGCGGGCAACGATTATCGCACGCTCCTGCAAAGGCGCCGAGCGCGCCCGGGCAGCGGCGGGCTCCTAAGCTCCGGTCATGTCCATACCGACTGGCCCAGGGCAGGCCTCCCACCCGGCCCCGCCTCCCCGCGCCGGCCTGTGCGAGACGTGCGCATATCAGCAGCTCGTACACACCACGCGCGGGTCCGTGTTCTCACTTTGTCGGCGCTCGCGCGATCAGCCCGACTACCCACGCTACCCGCGCCTGCCGGTGCACTCATGTCCCGGATATCAGGCACGTATGGCGCCGCACGGCGCCGCGGACTGAGAGCGCCGCCGCGGGCGGCGGGGGAGAGGGCACTCGCGATACGCGTCACTTCGCCACACCACCAGGGCTCGGCTGAACCTGCTCGGTCCTCACGTCGCTGGCGCGATACCGGCGACTGACCCTCGCCTCGGGCGAAGTTCGTTCGCACTCATCGACGCGTGGCCGCTACGAGCGTCGTGTCGGCCTCCAGCTCGCGGATCCTGCGCTTGACGCGCTTGCGCGTCTGGCATAGCTCGTGTTCGAGCTTGCCGAGCTCGCTGGCCCGATGGCGGACGAGCTCCAGCTGGCGGTCGAGGTGCCCGAGCGCCTCGTCCAGTAGCTCCCGGCGGCGTTGCGGCTCGACGTCGTCGCGCTGGAGCTGCGCGCGCACCTCGGCGCGCGCGTCCTCTGCCGTCAGCAGCGTCTTTAGCTCCTCAAGCGAGACGCCGAGCAGGTGCTTCAGGCGCATCACCTCGCGCAGCCGCTCGACCTCCTCGTGGGTGTATATGCGATGGCGCCCCGAGGCTCGCTCGGGCGCCTCCGGCAGCAGCCCGATCTCCTCGTAGTAGCGAATCGTCCGCGGCGTAGTCCCCACTAGTCGAGCGACGTCGCCGATCCTCAGGCTCTCACCGGGGTCAGTCGAGGCCGTGTCGGGTCGTGCGCTGATCAGCGGGCCGCTCATCGTGAGCTCGCGTGCAGCGGGGCCGCAGCTGGGGAGGGGGAGAGGGAATCGTTCGGGCGCTCCGTGGGCGGCTGCTCGACGCTCACGTGGCTCGGGCGCAGCAGGCACACGAACATGCCGATGAACGACACGCCCGCCAGCGCCCATAGAGCTGTGTGCATGTTGGCGATGAACGGCGCGAGCTTCTCCGGGGAGAGTCCCTTGCTGACGCCGGAGAAGATCGCGAACAGCGTCGCTTTAGGGATCGCCGACGTCACGATCGCCAGCACGAACGCGATCGACAGCACCGCGCCCGTGTTCTGCAGAAGCGTCCTCGCGCCGGCTGCGATGCCGCGCCGGTCGGCCGGCACGGCCCCCATCATCGCCGCCGTGTTGGGGCTGTTGAACATGCCCGAGCCGACGCCGACGAGCGCCAGCCACAGTGCGCTCTGCCAGTACGGGCTCCCGACCTGGAGCGTGGTCATCCCAGCCAATCCCACCGCGCTGACGAGCATCCCGAGCGCGGCCAGCGTGCGCGAGCCGTGGCGGTCGGCGTAGATCCCCGCCAGCGGCGAGGCGATCAGCATCCCGAGCGCGAGCGGGATCAGCTTGATCCCGGCGGTGATCGGCGTGTTGCTCTGTGCTCCCTGGTAGTAGAAGACGAACAGGAACATCAGCGCGAAGCGCGCCAAGCCGTTGATGAACGCCGCTCCGCTAGCCGCGGCGAACAGGCGGTTGTTGAAGATCTGCAGGTCGAGCATCGGCGCGCGCGAGCGTTTCTCGATCGCCACCCAAAGCGGCAGCAGCACGACGGCGCTGGCCAAGCCGGCGACCACGACCGGGTCATTCCAGCCGCTCAGCCCGCCCTTTGAGACGCCGAGCACGAGACCGGTGAGGCCGACGACGAACGTGCACGTGCCGAGCACGTCATAGCCGCGCACCGAGTCCGGTTTGGCGAGCTCACGCAGGATCAGCGCGCCCCACGCCGCACCGGCCAGCGCGAACGGCACGTTGAACCAGAACACCCAGTGCCACGAGATCGCCACCAGTGCGCCGCCGAGCACCGGTCCGAGCACCAGCCCGATCGCCGCGACCATCGTGTTCGCGCCCATCGCCAGGCCGAGTTCCTCCTTCGGGAACGCGTCCGTCACTAGCGCAGCGGCGTTCGCGAACAGGAACGCCGAGCCGATCCCCTGCAGCACACGCCACACGATCAGCACCGTCGCGTCCGGGGAGAAGCCGGCGCCGAGCGACGCGAGGGCGAATACCACGAAACCGCCGACATATGCGCGCTTGCGCCCGAACAGGTCGCTCAGCCGGCCGGCTGTCAGCACTAGCACGGTGGCAGCGATCAGGTACGCGAGGATCACCCACACGAGCGCCAGCAGGCTCGCGTGCAGCGAGCGCTCGAGGTCCGGCAGCGCGATGATCAGCGTCCCCGAGTTGGTCGCCGCCAGCAGCATCCCCAGGCTCGTGCACGACAGTGCCCACCACTTGTAGTCGGCGTGGCCTGCAGCCACGCCGAGGCGCGACGGGCTGGTCCGCTGGGAAGGGCTCTGCGACGGCGTCGTGATGGTCAACTGAGCTACCTACCGACCCTTCTCGATCAGGAACTTGACGTGAACGTAAAGATCACGATAGCAGGACGACGGGCGACGGTCGACACGGACCACCACAGCCGGACGCTGGTGCTAAAACGTGTTCATGTCTACAAATCAGCCGAAGGTCGTGAAGTCAGAGGAGCAGTGGCGTGAGGAGCTCACCCCGGAGCAGTACGACGTGCTGCGCAAGGCCGGCACCGAGCCACCGTTCACCGGCGAGTACGTCTACAACAAGGACTCCGGCGACTACCGCTGCGCCGCCTGCGGGGCGAGGTTGTTCAGCGCCGACACGAAGTTCGACTCCGGCACCGGCTGGCCCAGCTTCACCGAGCCAGCGATCGCCGAGGCGGTCGAGCTGCGCCCCGACAACAGTCTGTTCATGAAGCGCACCGAGGTCGTCTGCCGCGACTGCGGAGGGCATCTCGGACACGTCTTCGACGACGGACCCGGTCCGGACGGACAGCGCTACTGCATCAACTCGGCGGCGCTGCAGTTCATGCCCGAGGACGACTCCGCGGATCGCTCCTCCGAGGAGGGCTCCGCGAGCTGACGAGCCGGTCACGCGCGCTGAGCGCCGCCGTCTGGGATCGCGCCTCTAGTAGCCTGAGGCGGCATGGTCATGCAGGAACAGTCGCGCCGGCTGTCTGAGCCACTGCACTGGGGCAGGCGCGAGAAGAGCGCGATCGGCGTGCTGATCGTGTGCGTGCTGCTGGCGGCGATCGCGCTGGGCGTCCACACGATCAAAACGCACAACGGCGCCGAAGCGTCCAACTGCATCCGCGTGACGTTCGCGAGCACGCTCGGCGGTGCCGACCTGCATGGCTGCGGCGAGCAGGCCCAGCGGATCTGCGCATCGGGGCAGTTCCGCAGCATCACGCATGAACTGCAGGCCGCCTGCGAGCACGCGGGCTACGCCTTCCGCGCGCCCAGCCAGGGCTGACTGGAGCCTCCGGGCCGGCTTCTAGACAAATGTCGAAACGGCCACCGCAAGAGTTGGCCAGGATGGCCCTACCGGCGTTCGTGCCGTCCGGATTTCATACCCGGACTGTCATTGGTGCGCGGTGACCGCTCTCGTCGGGTCGGCGTCGTTCCATCCTCAAACGTAGGAAATGGAGGCCCATGTCCTGGCTGGCATATCCAAGTTGGCTTAACGCAGGTGACAACGCGTGGCAGATGACCGCCGCGACCTTCGTCGGGCTGATGAGCCTGCCGGGCCTGGCGGTCCTGTACGGCGGCGTCATGCAGAAGCGCTGGTCGGTCAACAGCATGATGCTCACGTTCGTAGCGTTCTCGCTGGTGCTCGTCGCGTGGGTGCTGTGGGCGTTCAAGATGGGCTTCGGGACGCCGATCGGGGGGCTCGGACATCACGGGTTCTTGGCCAGCATGTGGGGGAAGTCAGGCACGGTCCTGTCGCAGGGCGCTGAGGAGGGCCAGGCGGTCATCCCATCGATCTCCGAAGGCCCGCCCTTCCACTTCCCGATGGCCTCACTGGTCTACTTCCAGTTCGTGTTCGCCGGGATCACGCCGATCCTGATGCTCGGGTCGGTGCTCGGGCGGATCAGCTTCAAGGCGTGGATCCCGTTCGTGCTGCTGTGGATCACGTTCGTCTACACGGTTAACGCGTTCCTGATCTGGGGCGGTGGCTACTTCGCGTTCCACGGCGCGCTGGACTACTCCGGTGGTTACGTAATCCATCTAGCCGCAGGTGTCTCCGGATTCGTCGCGGCGGCGGTGATCGGTCCAAGGTTGCAACGAGATCGCGAGATCGACGCTCCAAACAACCTGCTGATGGTTGCCGCCGGCGCCGGCCTACTGTGGCTCGGTTGGAACGGCTTCAACGGTGGAGACTCCTACTACGCAGGCGCGAACGCATCGGCTGCGGTGCTCAACACGAACATCTGCACCGCGGTGGCGATGCTCGTGTGGATCGCGTGGGACTACATCTTCCGCGACAAGCCGTCTCTGATCGGCTCGGTCAACGGAATGATCACCGGGCTGGTAGCGATCACGCCCTCAGCCGGCTTCATAACCGGCTGGTCTGCGATCGCGGTCGGTGTGATCGCATCGACGCTCGTCTGGATGTCGATCAGGTTCCTCAGCCGAGCGCCCGTGTTCCGAAACGTGGATGACACGTTGGGGGTGGTCTATACCCACGGGATCGCCGGGCTCACCGGTGGTCTGCTGGTCGGGATATTCGCCAACTCCAAGGTGATCGAGTACATCGGCGTCGGCGGCGCGAGCAGCCTGCCAGGCAAAGACGGCGTGATTCACGGCAGCTGGACGCTGCTGCGCTGGCAGGCCGAGGCCGGTGCGTGGGTGATCGTCTTCAGCGGCATCATGACGTTCATCCTGCTGAAGCTGGTCGGGATTTTCCTGCCCCTACGTCTGTCCGACGAGGAGCTGGAGATCGGCGACCACGCGATCCACGGCAACGAGGTCTACCCGTCGGACGTGCCGACGCTAGGCGGTCCGCACGCTCCCGCGTGGCAGCCCGGCGGCGCCACGCCCGCGGGCGCCGGAGCAGGTGTCTAGGGCAGGGAAGCTCTAGGGCAGGGAAGCTCTTCTCCCCCGGAGCGGGCGCGTCCTCCCCCACGGACGTGCCCGCCTCGGGGGTTGGGCACGATTCAGCGGCCCCGCTTCGGCGGGGCTGCTGTCGTGTACGGTGCGATCGCCTTGGGGGTCAGCTGGCGATGCCGACCGGGCACGCGACCCCGGTGCCGCCGAGCCCGCAGTAGCCAGCCGGATTCTTGGCGAGGTACTGCTGGTGGTAGTCCTCGGCGTAGTAGAACTGGTGCGTCGGATCGAGCTTCAAGATTTCGGTCGTGATCGTGCCGTGGCCGGCCGCCGAGAGCATCTGCTGGTAGGCGCTCAACGATGCCTCCGCGGCCTCCAGCTGGGAGTCTCCGTCGCAGAGGATCAGCGAGCGGTACTGGGTGCCGAGATCGTTGCCCTGGCGCATACCCTGAGTGGGGTCGTGCCCCTCCCAGAACAGCCTGAGCATCTCCTGATAGGTCGTCTTGGCCTCCTCGAACGCGACGAGCACCACCTCGGCGTGTCCGGTCTGACCGCCGCACACCTCCTGGTAGGTGGGGTTGGGCGTGATGCCGCCCGCGTAGCCGACCGCGGTCGTGTACACGCCGTCAGCTTCCCAGAAGACCCGCTCTGCGCCCCAGAAGCAGCCCATGCCGAAGACCGCGACCCGGACGCCCTCGGGAAACGGTCCCTCCAGTGGCGTTCCCAGCACCTCGTGGCGCTCGGGCACGCGGAGCTCCTCGGCGCGCCCAGGCAGCGCGGATGCGGTGTCGACCATCTCACTCTTGTCTCTACCGAACAGGCGCATACGTTCAGGCTAGCCGATCGGCGCTGAGGATCGACGGACACTTCCTGCCGGCTCCGCGCCAGCGGATCGCCGGCGGGAGTCCCAGCGGCTGTAGAGTCCAGCGCGATGAGCGCGAGGCGTGCCCGACGGTCGGCTTCTGGCTCCACGCTGGGATCAACGGCGTGCCGATGAGCGAGCGGCCGGAGGTCCACTACGAGGTCACGGGCCGGGTCGCGCGGATCACGCTCGACAGGCCCGAGCGCGGCAACGGGATCACTGCCCGCCTGGTGAGCGAGCTGGTCGCGTGCGTCGAGCGAGCGGATCTCGATCCCGCGGTTCATGTGCTGGCGCTCGCGGGCAATGGGTCGGGATTCTGCGGCGGGTATGACCTGGTTGAGAGCGCAGAGGGCATCGGGGAGGCGACCGGGGAGGCAGCCGCTGAGCACCCGCCGAGGGCATCCGGCTCGCCGCTGGACCCGACCGTGATCGCTGCCAACCACGATCCGCGCGAGACGTGGGACCCGATGTTGGACTACGCGATGATGGGCCGCAACGTCCGCGGGTTCATGAGTCTGTTCGCCTGCGGCAAGCCGGTGGTCTGCAAGGTGCACGGCTTCTGCGTCGCCGGCGGCACCGATATGGCGCTGTGCTCGGATCTGCTTGTGATTGCCGAGGACGCGAAGATCGGCTACCCGCCGGCGCGTGTCTGGGGTTCGCCGACGACCTCGCTGTGGGCACACCGCGTGGGCGCCCAGCGCGCCAAGCGACTGCTGTTCACGGGTGACTCGCTGTCCGGGATCGAGGCCGTCGAGTGGGGGCTGGCGATCGAGGCGCACCCGGCGGCTGAGCTCGAGCAGCGCACCGAGATCCTGCTCGAGCGGATCGCACGTGTGCCGGTCAACCAGCTGATGATGATGAAGCTGCTGGTCAACCAGACGCTGTATGCACAGGGGCTACACACCACGCAGGTGCTGGGCACGGTGTTCGACGGGATCACCCGCCACACGGCCGAGGGCTATGCCTTCCAACAGCGGGCCGCGCAGGCCGGATTCCGAGAGGCGGTACGCGAGCGCGACGAGCCGTTCGGGGACTTCGGACGCTCGACCTTCAAGGGCTAGCGCGCGTATGTAATGGTAGGGGCGTGGCAGTGATCCACGTCAGCCGTCCGCTTGGCCACGAACTGCAGCGGGTCTTCCCGACGAGGCCGTTCCATGTGCGGTTCTGGGACGGCGGCTCGGTCGCGGCGACGGTCAGCGAGGCACCGACGTTCTTCATCCGTCGACCCACCGCGCTCGCCCATTTCCTGTCCGCGCCAGGCACGCTCGGCCTGGGCCGGGCCTACGTCGACGGCTCGCTGGCGGTCGATGACCTCGACAGCGCGTTCCTCGTGGTCGACGATTGGGAGCCGCCGCCGCTCGGCGTATCCGATCGTGTGCGTCTGGGGCTCGCGCTCGTCGCCGCAGCGGCCCCAGGTGGGCTGCCGCGGCGTCCAGGTCTGGAGCTGATCCTGCGTGGCCAGCTGCACAGCGCCGAGCGTGACGCGGCGGCTGTTCGCTACCACTACGACGTCGGCAACGAGTTCTTTTCGCTGTTCCTAGACGAGTCAATGACCTACAGCTGCGCGATCTTCTCCCGCGGCGCGCAGACACTCGCGGATGCGCAGCGCACAAAACTCGAGCTCGTTGCCGGCAAGCTGGGCCTGGAGTCTGGGATGCGCGTGCTGGACGTCGGCTGCGGCTGGGGCAGCTTCGCGATCCACGCAGCGCGCGAGCATGGTGTCGAGGTACTCGGGATCACCCTGTCCGAGCCGCAAGCAGAACTGGCGCGTAAGCGGGTAGCGGAAGCGGGGATGCAGGAGCAAGTGGAGATCCGTGTTGCCGATTATCGCCGCCTACCGAGCGGCTCGTTCGACGCGATCGCCAGCATCGGCATGTCCGAGCACGTCGGCGAGAGTCAGGTCGACCTGTACGCGCGCTCGCTGTTCGGCCTGCTCCGCCCCGGCGGCATGCTGCTGAACCACGCGATCGCCGCGCTCGACCCGGGCGCCGATCCGCACGAGGACCTGTTCTCGACCCGTTACGTGTTCCCCGACGGCGAGCCGCTGGCGCTGTCACGCGTACAGCTCGCGCTCGAGCGCGCCGGGTTCCACAGCGAGCACATCGAGGGCTTCCGCGAGGACTACGCCGAGACGCTGCGCCACTGGGCCAAACGACTGGACGACCACATCGAACAAGTCGAGATGCTCGCTGGGATCGAGCGCACGCGCGTGTGGCGGCTGTATCTGCGGGCCGCTGGACACGGCTTCTCGACCGGGCTCACCGCCGTCTATCAAGTGCGGGCGCGACGACCGCTGTGATCTCCGGCCCACGTGTCCGGTGCGCGGGTGTGTGACAGCAGCTACGGAGATCCTGGACGCGCGACCGCCCCTAGGGCTAGAATGGCCGAACCTCGCGGATGTAGCTCAGCTGGCTAGAGCGTCGCCTTGCCATGGCGAAGGTCGAGGGTTCGAATCCCTTCATCCGCTTCACGCGAAAGCCCTGCAAATCGCGGTGTTTTTTGCATTTCGGGGCGGTGCCGATATGGTGCATCGGGGGCGTGGGTAGCGCCCGTGGGTAGCAAATGAGCGGGGAACGACGCGGCCGGGAAACCCAGGAAATATCGGCGAAGTTGGTTCTGAGAGCAGGAAACGTCGATCGGTCTGCCCGTGAGTCGCCGACTCGCAGCGTCATCGCCGCACCGATACCTACGATCGTGCGATGGGGTCATTGGACAAGCCGAAAAGGAAGCGGCGCGGGAGCGAGGTAGCGCCGGGCGAGGGTGAGCGGCGCGCGCAGCGGGGCCTAGTGCCGCAGTACAAGATTGCCGCTGAGAAGGTGCTCAATCTGCTGATCGACGGCCGCCTGCACTCAGTGGGGATCGCCGACCCAGAGGCGGAGACCCAGGACGATCTTCAGACGATCCGCCGTCGGGGTAGCGCACTCATCCTCGATGCGTACCAGGTCAAGTGGTCTAAGCCAGGCGAAGCGCTCATCGCTAGCGAGTTCAGTGACTTGCTCTCGGCGATGGTCAGCGGTCACCGGGCAGTGTCGCGGGCTGCTGCCGCCCGCGCAGAGCTGGGCTACGACCCCGTCAGTCGCGTTACATGCCACCTGTACACGAGCAAGGCCGCATCGACTGCGAGCCTGCACGGTCCGGGCCTCGCGGGGGACGGTCGCACGCTCCACTCATTTCTCGACTCCGTCTGGCACCCGGCACAGAGGGACGCCATGAGCACCCTCGAAGACGTTCCGACGAAGTGGCATAAGTATTTGCGTGCTCTCGCGGATGGTTGCGAGATTGACCCGAATGAGCTGTTGTCACTCGCGCCCGACCTGCGAATCGAGCTTGGCCGTGAGCTTGAGGAGGACGCGATCGAACCGGCGCCGTCGTGGCAGACGCAGGATCGCATTAAGGACCTAATCGAGATCCGCGCCAAGTTGCAGGATCTGGTGAGTCACCGCGATGAGACTTATGTCTGGCTCAGCGCCGAGGAACTAATCGAACATCTCGGAGCGGAGTGGGGCGCCCGCTGGAAGCCTCGCCAAGAACACCATTTCCCCCTCGCTGGTCCGTACGAGCCGGTGGCCAAATCGGTGACGGAGCTTTCGGCCGCTCTTGATCGTTTCGACTCCGGATACGTCGTGCTGACGGGTAGCCCCGGCTCTGGGAAGTCGACGCTGCTGACTCAGTTGCTGCGCACTGACGATCGCCTCGCCGCGCGGTACTACGCCTATATCCCCGGCAACGACACCATTACGCGCGGCGAGGCTGGGGCTTTCCTTCACGACCTGTATCTGGCGCTCAGTGGGCGCCAGGGGCGTCGTGTTCCCGCACCGCGAGGTCAGGGCCTCGAACTGCTACGTGACGCGTTTCGCGATGAGCTTGAGTCGCTCGGGCAGCGGGCCACCAGTCAGGGGCGAACGGAGATAGTTCTCATCGACGGGCTGGATCATGTTTCACGCGACCCCAAGCCCCAACATTCGCTGCTTGGCGAGTTGCCGTCAGCAGAGCAAATCCCCGACGGAGTCCTGCTAGTGCTGGGCACACGAGGTCTTGCGGACTTGCCTTCCCACATCAGGCCGGCGACGGGGTCTGAACGCCACGTCGAGTTGCAGCCATTGGAACGATCGGCGGTCTTGAGGCTATGCGCTGATGCTGGCCTCGAAGAGTTGGGCGAGCACATAGCCACGCTTTCGGGCGGTCATCCTCTTCTCGTCCGCATGTACATGCGGCTCGCCGAAGAACGCGACCCTGGCGATCGAGACGAGGCGTTGGCCATGATGCCGCCAGGCGACGGCGAGGTCTGGACTTTCTACGAGACCGTGTGGGACGCACTCGCAGACCAGCCCGAGACACTTGAGCTACTGGGGCTGATCAGCAGGCTGCGAGGGCCGATTCGACGCTCGTGGCTCGCCCAGACCGGTAGTCCGGCCGGGGACTTGGCCCGCCTTGATCGCCTCCGCTACCTCTTTGATACCCGCGATCCCGAGCGTTGGCGCTTCTTCCATTCCTCGTTTCGAGAGTTCCTGCTGCGGCGCTCGGCAGATCGCGATGGAAGTCTCGACCTCGATCTGCATCGAGCGCAGCATCGCGCTCTCGCCGATCGCTGTCGGCAGTCGCCCGCTCGGGCCCCCGAGCGCTTTGACGAGCTTTACCACTTGATCGAGTCGGATCAGTCGGAACAGGTGCTCGCACGAGCCACGCCGGCCTTCTTCCGCGAGCAAGTCGACGCGCTCCGGGCTCCGCACGATGTGCTGCCCGACATCCAAGCAGCGGCGGGAGCGCTGGCTCACCATTCGGACGGGCTAGCCGCGGCGAGGCTTGGACTCAGTGCGCACGAGTTGCAAGTGCGGGAGTACCAGTTTCCCGAGAGTATCGATTTCTTGGAGCTGCTCGTCGCTCTTGGTCAACCAGAGCTTGCGACAGAGCATCTACGCGCGATCGATAACGGAACCTCTGGGCATGATCGTCGCAAAGCTGCGATGCGACTGGCGCAATCGTTGCACTCCGTGGGGTATCGGGGGGAAGCCCTGAGGGTCTTCGAGGAGCATGAGCCGCTTGACTGGTTGGGCGGGCCGCCATCAATGATGCGAGACTCGCCGTCTGGGCCATTCGGCGGCCTCTATGCGTGGAGTCGCGCTGCCGCTCAGTTGCGTGGAGGGCCCTATGTGATCGAGATGGTGGCGAGGCTACGTCCGCCGTCGGACCTGGACGACCACGAAGCCGAGCGTGTGCCTGACTTGCCTGCCGAGCTTTTGTGGTCGGCGGCGGACGAACTCATCGCCCTTGGAAGGGCTGGAGAGGTCGGACCGCTGCGCGAGGGACTCGTGAGCTGCGGCGAATTGGGCGCAAACTACGCCGCAGTGCTCGATCTCTCGATGACTGAAGGGGTTCAGGATCACGCGGAGCGGCTGGTGTTACTCAACAAACTCACCTCATCGGTGCTGTCTGATTCGCAACGAGTGCGACTAGCCGAGATGTTGCTGCGCGCTGGCGAGACGGAGGATGCAAGGGCCATTCTTGAGCGAATCGATGCTCCCGACCTGCCCGACGGGGTCTCGATCGGCGACGGGGAGCGGCACGAATGGAGCTGGATGTATCGCTACTGGAGGTTGTCCGCAGAGTTGGACGGCATTCCCGATCCGGTGCGCGCGATACCCGATCCCGAGAAGGAATATCAGCTCCCAATTGCACTGGGAGCCCGTCACCTCGTTGCTATGGCGAGCCTTGAGGCGAGATTCCGGGCTGGCGGGTCTGTGGCGTCTACAGAGGTGTTGGCGACGCTCCGCCGGGCACATTCCTTCTGGGACGCGCCGCGTTCGAGTCACGATGATCGGAGGCGCTCGGGATTGGCCATGCGGATGGTCGGTCGACGCGCTATCAGCCTTGCCGCTCGGCTTAGCTCTGCGGCGCTCGGAGAGGTGTTGGAGTACTTCCAGGCGCGATGGGCCGAGCAGCCAAGCCGTCTGATGTTCGACGGTGCCGACCTGATTCGCCGGTTTGCCGACGCTGGCGCCGGTGAGATTTCCCTCCGCGCTTCGCTGAAGCAACTGGAAAGCCTGATCGAGGCACATGGCTACTCGTCAGAGGATTGGGTCGAGGTCGGCTGGGCGTGGCTCACTCTGCGAGATTCCGAGCGCGCGACGGCGTGCTGCCGCCGCGCAGTGCATCGCACACTGTCGCCCAGCTCGGACAAGGACTTGCAGCTAGCCACGTGGATCCGCCTGCTTGCTCCCCTGATCAATGGCCCGGACGGTCACAACCTGAGTAAGGGTCTCTCGGCTGCGCTAGTGAGACTCGACGAGCGGGCGACAGGTGGTGCGCCAGACTATGCGGCGCGTCGGCTGCTTGACGTCGTCACGCCCTCAGATCCGACCCATGGGTGGCAGCTGGCCGAGCAGCTGCTCGCGGCGTCTGTTCTCGGCCTCGACGAGATCATCGAGGCATTGCTCGGCGCCTCCGCCGATGCCCCGTCTGCGTCTTGGTGGATATTGCTGGGCGAGGTCCTTGTGGTGCTGGGCGTAGGGCCGCCGACGAAGACACTCGTGCTTGCCGCCAAGGCGGACCCTGATCTAGCGGCTCAGTGGCTGCCTTTCGTGATCGAACGAGTAGGCGTTGAGGGCCGTCCTACCGAACGTCGAGCATGGCGAATGGCGATTCTGGATGCAGCTCAAGGGGCTGGGCTGGCGACTGGTCAGTTCGGCATTCCTGACGTAGATCTGGAGATCGGCGACGAGACTCCGGACGGGCGCGGTACGCAGGGCGAAGCGGACGAGCCTGATTCACGGACGGTCGAGGCGCTGCTGCTGGAGGCTGAGGACGAGAGCAGTCCCTCTTACGAGCGTGGACAACCCATGCGGAAGTTGATCGAGCGGTTGGACGAACTCGATTCAGATCAGCAACGGCGGCTTGTAGCTGTCGCTCAGAACACTGAGCATGAGACACCCATGCGCGTGCGCCTGGCCGCACTCGCTCTTGAGATCGACGCTCCGGATGAGGCCTGGGAGCAAGGCATCAAAGCATTGAGCGTCAGTCGCAGTGGAGATTGGTCGCGCCATTGGGGAGGCGGCCAAGTTTTGCGGCTGATTACTGACCTTTATGCGCTCGACCAAGAGCGGGCGACGCGCGCAGTGTTCACTCGATTCTCTGAACTTGCCGGAGAGACCGATTACTTCCTGAGTTCCGTTGGCGGAGCGCTCGACGACTACGTCGAAGCTCTCGGGCTGCCAGTTACAGAGTTGGCACAGGAGGTGCTCGGGGTCGCCGGGGCACTACTCCGTGACATCGCTCCGCTTCCCGAGCCTCAATCGTTGTCAGCGGGTGGAGTAGCCCATGCGCCACGAGATCCATCGGACGCCTTCGATTCGCTTGTCCTCTACTTGCTCGGCCTTGACCACACAGTGGCGTGGCAGGCGGCCCAGCGTGCGCTAGTCGGTCATGTGCGCAACGGAGCTCGGCTGCAGGTTGTATGCAAAGGGCTAGAGGATCGCGCGGAGGTTGCGCTTCGGACGTGTGCCGCGATCCAGACCGTCGCGGGCGAATTGGCGCGAGACAAAGAGATCGCAGAGAGCCTGGAAGCCCTGACACGCGCTCCGCGCCTGGATGTGCGCCGTGCCGGAGCGCGATGCCTCACGGCGCTCGGCCTCCCTGTTCCGGCTGTCCCAGAGGAGCAGGCGCTGCCCGCTGCACTCCGCCTCGAACTGCCTCCGAGAGGGGGGAGCCATCGCGTTATCGCTGGCCTCGAGGAAATGGTCAGCGGCTGGCGCAGCGACATAGTCGCGCTAGCCGAGCAGGCGGGTGTCGACCCTGACGCGCTGCATGACTACGTATGGCAGCGTGCCCGCACTCATCTGGGGACGGACAAGACGGACGACGACCGACTCAGCAAGACCGGCGGAATCCTGGGCTGGGGGTATGTGAAGCCGAGTGCACAAGCGATCCGGGCGGCCCTCGCTGAAGCGGCCGCGTCGCTGTTCGACGCGCGTCGAGTCCGGGCTTTCGACGCGCTGCTCGCAGTGGGACTGGAGCTTGCCTACGACGTAGCGCTGCTGCAACGGCGACCGGTACGCCGGTCGCCCGCCGTGAGACCATTCGTGCCCCAAGCCGAGCGGGAGAGGCTGTACAGCCGCAACCTCGATGAGTTCGCGGCTGGGCAGAGCGACAGCTTCGCCCTGAGCCTTGAGGGGTGGGTCGTACTCGGCGAGTGGACGGAGGTGACCTTGCTGGACCGGCATGCTCACTATCAGACGCGCAGGAGTGGCTTGACCCGACTCACAGAACCCCCTGAACCTTCGAAGCTCCACTTTTCGATAGGGCCGGTAGTGGTCGCCGATTACAACGCCATCGGCCACGCGCCGGACACGAACCAGGGCATCGTCCGGAGCATCGGACTGCCTGCCGGCTCTCCGACTGGATGGCTCGCGCTTCGCCCGGGTCTCGCTGAGTCCCTCGGACTCGCATCTGAGGCCGGGTGGCTGGACTGGACGCTCGACGGTTGTCCAGCGGTGCGCTCGATCTGGTGGCGGTCTGGCTTTCTTCGGTGGAATCCATACTCCGAAAGCGACGAGGTCGGCGAAGGATGGCTAGTCATCGGCTCGCCAGAGGTTGTCGAGCGTCTTCATGCGACCGGCGAGTGGGCTGTCACATGGGAGGCAGTTACGGCTAAGCGCGGCGAAACAAGCGGAGAGGAGGCGGCGATCCGTTCTACCGGCAGTCGAGCTTTGATGGAGCCACGGCACGGCTGATGTGCGGCCCTTGGGCGCGACACGCGGCACGGCTGTCAAGGCCGCCGGACCTATAGCCGCGCTTTTTCAACGGCGTGTGCCAACTCAGCCAAAGATACGTCCAGCGCCCGTGTGATCTGCATAACGGTCGCCCACGCGGGCGCGCTTTTGGAGGCCTCCATTCGACTGACTGTCCCGACAGTCGTCCCGGCTCGGGTAGCAAGCTCTTCCTGAGTCAAGCCGCGGTCCTCGCGCAGCTTCTTGATCGCTTTGCCGAGGGCGGGGTCCGGGTGGAAGCGGAGGAGGCATCATTCTAGACCCTCGCAGGCGCAAGGGCTTACGTCCATGTGCGTACACGCTTGCGCGTAAGCGCTAATATCTGGCCCGAAAAACAAATGTGCCCCCGCGCTGCGTGAACAGCCGGGGGCGTGGCACCGAAAGGAGATACCTTCCGATGCAGGACCAGCGTATTGAAGACGACGACCCCGGTAGGAGTGAGGCGCAGACGGACAACACCGTTCTCGACTTCATGCTCGTCGGCCCGTCGTGGCCGTGGAGCGTCGAGGAGATCGTCCGAGAACTCGGCAACAAGGTCGATGCCGAAGATGCCGTTGCGCGACTGATCGGGACCGGGTTGGCGCACCGACTTGGGGAGTTCATCTTCCCATCCCGCACGGCGCGGCGCGCTTGCGAGTTGCAGATCGGGACGATCTAGGGCGAGGGGGGCGCCGCGTCGCGGCGCCCTCGGCCCCTAGAGCAATCGATCGAAGTCCTCTCGGCTAATCCCGGCGGTCCGCAGGATGTTGCCGAGTGTGCCTCGCTTGATCGACTGGTTGCCGTGTACGGGGACGGGGATCGCGTCAGGGATGCTCGGGTGGCGCATGATGTGATGGCTGCCGCGGACGCGCTTGACGTACCAGCCCCGCCGTTCGAGAGCCTTGATCAGCTGCTTGCCGCTGACGGCCGGCGTCTGGCTCACGCGGCGTGGACCGCTACGCGGTCACGGTGCACCGTGGGGATGGGGAGGCCATCCTCGTGCATCACTTCGAGGTAGCCCTCGATCGCCTCTTGGGCGTTAGCTCTGGCTTCCTCGATCGTCTCGCCCTGCGTGGCGACGCTCGGCAGCTCCGGTACGAACACGCTGTAGCCGCCTTCCGGCTCGGCGACGATCACCACGTCGAACTCACGATTGACGCTCATCCCAGCAACGATAGCGTCGCGCGTCCGCTAAGCAATCACGACGACTTGTGGCTCCTTGGCGCGCCATTGCGCGCGTGCGCTGGGTTGCGCCGCCGCGCGGTGCAGTTTCACGGTGTACTCGAACAGCTCCGGACGTCCGGCGGCGCGGTAGCGCACACTCAAGCGAAGAGGCTCTGGGTTCAGTAGCAGCGGCTCGAGTTCGCCCTCGCCGAAGCAGATGGTGAGTTTGCCGCCGCGCGGTAGCTCTGCGGTCGACTTCCGTTCTGGTGCGAGTGGCGCCGCCTCCTCGGTCCACATCTTACCCTCGAAGTCGCCAATGAATGTGCTGAGCTTCGCTTCCGTGATTTCGGCCGTGCTGCCACCTTGATTTCTCAGGTGGGCGTTCAGAGGTCCGTTTCGCATGTGCAGGTTGAAGGTCCCGGTTGCATACTCGTCCGGCATCAGCTCGGGTGGGTCGATCTCCCGGCGGAGCACGGGTCCTTCTGTTGCGTTCAAGCCCGCAGTGCTCGGCACAGGCGGGCGGGGCGGGAGGACGGGCCTCGCGCCGACTGCCGGCTTTGGATAGGCCGGTTGACCGTGAAGGATCCGCAGCAAGTCCTCGATGCCCTCGGTCGTGAGTGAGGGGACGAGGGTCCAGGGCGTTGTCGCGTGCAACTCGTTGGGAAGCTCGGAAACCTCTCGTCCAGGCAGCAGTACCAGAACGACGCGGCTTTCGAAATCCGACTGATCCACTGTGAACATGCCGCGGAGAGCGTTCGCCTCTCCCACGGTGCCGGCGTTGGATTGCGGTTCGTTCTCCCGCTCGAACGCCCGTCGCCACGCTTCGCTCACCGCGATGACTATCCATCGCGACTCCTTGATCCGCTTGGGTCCGAACCGCGACCAGTCAGTCGTCTCGTGCTCGTGGAATAGGTCGACATCGGCGTCGAGCCCATTTGCTCGCAGCAGGTGTGTGAGCGTTAGTACTGCATTGCGCCAATCGTCTCGCTCAGTGCCGGTCCAAAGGGGGTCCGTGTGTGCCCAGAGCACGATCGCCGTCGGCGCGTTCGATGTCGCATGGTGGTCGCCATTCGAGTCCGCTGTGCGTGTGGGTTGGACGGCGGTAGGTACGTCCCCGGCGCGGTATGCGGCGTGCCGTTTCTGCCCATCGCGGCTGATGAGCACGCGTCGGCGGCGCTCATCGGCGATGAGGTAGCCGTTGCGTTCCAGATGTACCCAGGCTTCGAGAAGAGCATCTGCGAACTCCGGCAGCGCAGCGCGCGCGTCGACTGAATGGGTCACGAGTACGCCGCCCGTGGCTAGTTCGCGTGCCCGCTCCTGAAAAGCGTGCGTGACGTGGTGGTTGATGAAGCCGTCGCGATACCTCAACTCTCCAAGGCGGTGCTCGGGCGTGCAGATCAGGCGGTCGAGCATGCACATCGCCAGCGCCTCGCGGTCCATCTCGACGGCCTCTTGTGGCTCTGGAAATGCACGCTTCATATTCATGCTCAAACCGTATCTGGATCGACGCTAACGCCCGGAGCGCTGGGCCTCGCCTCCGCTATCTACGCGCCGAGGACATACCAGTCTCGCCACGCCGCGAGGTCAGGGAGATCGTCGTCCGTAACGTTCGGCCAACTCCGCATCGGCCGCATCGCCACGTCTTGCCCGTAGCAACGGATCGCTGCCGTATATCGCCGGTAGTCTTCGCGCGTCAGCCGCACGAGCTGGCCCTCCTCGTACCGGGCCGCGAGGCTCGGCGCTTGCTCTAGTGCCTTGGTGTCGATCCGGCTTGCTCTGTGAATTAGAACATCCCGAATTGCTCCTAGCTCCGTAAGCGCCTCATCGAGATCTCCGGGAATTGGGCGGTCTTCAGCGGTCGCGAGACCCACGCCACCAAGTCGCTTCTCGTAGCGCTCGGCACCGCTGCCGAGCAGTCGATCGAGCTTCGGCTGCAAGTCGGTGGCCGTCTTTTGGAACGCCTCACGCAGCAGATCGCGTCTCTCGGCATCGATGTCGGCAGCAGTGTCGGGAACCTGTTGCTCCGCCTGCTTGAACGCTTGGTCGACGAAGGCTTTGACCAGGATCTCCCGCATCGCCGGTGCGAACTCCTCCACCATCGAGTCGAGTGCGCTGTTCATAGCGATCAGAGCCTGTGCGTTCAGCCCTGGAAAGTCGTTCTCGATGTCGCCGCCCGCGAGCTCAGCCATTGCCCAGACGGGATCGCTCGCACGGATCATCTCGCTGCCCCGAATCGCCAATTTCCGGACACGTTCGGCCTCGTCCATCGCGTCCCAGAAGTCTGCGACGGCCGCCCGCCCTCGCTCCAGCCTGGGGTCCTTGCGGGCTTTGTCAACTTCCAGTCGCGCCCTCTCGCCCAGCTCCTCGTAGGGGTCCCTGGGCTCCTCCGTAGATCCGCTCATAGCGGGACGGTACGCCCTACCGCTTCGGAGTAGCTGGCGGAATGCAACATGCGTGGCGTCGCCAGTACGTCGATCTCGGAGCCCAGCAGGTTCAGCGCGTTCTCATCCGCTGACGGCTGTGACAACAGGAGGACGCGCGTTCGGCCTCGGCGGGTCGAGCAGAGAGCCGATGAAGACGAATGTCTCAGCCATCAAGCCGAGCGCCGTCTCCACTGGGGAGCCGGCGAGCGCTCGAATGTATGCTTCGCGCCGCTCCATCTCGTGCCCTTTGGCTTGCCTGCCCGGCAGCTCGTCGGCGTGTCGCCAGATGAAGGCGAGATGGCCTGCACGAATGGGATCGCTAACCGTGTCAAGAGCGTCGGCGAGGTGGTGATGGACGCGGTTCCGAACATATCCGAGGCCGGCCATCGCGTCCGCGAAGTAGGTGCCTCCGCCGAGCGCGGGGTCCTCACGCCACCGCCACCACGGGTTTTCGGGTACAGCACCGCGAGGGCGCCAGCTCCGTGCGATCTCTTCATCGAGCGCGTGCGCCCAGTCGAGGGACTCGCAGACGTCATGTCGCTCCAAGGCTACACCGCGGGCGAGACCTGTCCCGCCGGCCAGAGGCTCGTTTCGCTGCACTCGGCGAAGCCTGTACAGACTAGATGCACGGGGTCCGAACAAGGGCAGAAACGGGCCGAAAAGTCGTTGGCCGCTTTTGGCCACTGGCGGTCATTAAGGAGTAGCGGGCAGCAACAGAAGCCCGAACGCGAGCAATAGGAGCGTCCTCAATGGATCGCCGAGTGAGAATGACCCTGCCCGAGCCGGTCGTGACCGCGTTGGAGGCGATGGCTGATGACAGCGATGAGCCCGTCGCACGCGTCGCAGCCCGGCTCCTCCGTGACCGCCTCGATGAAATCAGCGCCGGCACTGCCAATCCGCCGCCGCGCGAGTCCTTCGCTCGTCGAGCAGGAGCGACTACCAAATCCGGCGAGCGTCCGCCATGGCTGGAGCCATACGGAGGCGACCTCGAATGGAGGCGACGCACGTGGGGGGCAATCGTCGCGCTTCACGGCCGATACCCCGTCGAGCTGAGGGCGCTAAAGCAGGGCTGGTGGGACGACAATGCCCATCTTGAGACCCTTTCCGCGTTTGCCCACTGGCGCCAGCTTCTCGATGACGCCGCGTACGACCCCGTTGAAGAGTTGAGCTTCCAGCTCCACATCGCGGATTTCGGGCGGCAGCTCGGACGAGAGGGTGGGGGAGTCACGAAGGTGTGGACGCCGGGCGCACCTCCGGACGACTGGGCATGACCGGCAGCGGCCCGACGCATCTGTCTCGACGCCATGATTGCCCGACCAAGCCGACTGACCGCTGACGATGTCCTGAGGGGCCGCGACGTTGCCCTACTGCTTCACGTCCCGGTCTCGACCGTCGAAGACTGGGCGCGTCGCGGCCTTCTGCCTAGCGTCAAGATCGGTCGACGCAGGCTTTACATACGCGAGGAAATCGAACGAGTCTTGACTCGTCAGCCCGAAGGTCGCGGCGAGAGCCGCCATCTCTAGCCTTGGCCGACCTGGATACTGGCTGGCATGGAGTCGAACAGGCGCTTCAGAGAGCTGACCTTGAAGAACTGGACCGAGCAGGACCCGACGAACAAAGCATTCGGGCGGATGAGTCCCGTTGTCGGCGTAGGACCCCGCAGCATGAGCGGCGACGACTGGGCTCGCGCCTTTCTGTCAGTGGAGCTGAAGCAGCACGTTCCACACGAGATCCGAGAACTCTTCGAGGTGGCGCGCGGCGCCATGCTCTACGGGTGGTTCTTCTATCCGCTGTTCGCTCTCGGCGAGGAGCAGCTCTACCGCGTCCTTGAGGCAGCCGCACGGGCTCGCTATCGGCAGACCGGTGGACCAAAGCAAGAGCCGCGCTTCAAGGAAGCGATCGACTTCCTGGTCGATAACGCAGTAATCCCAGAGCCCGACAGCGAGCGTTGGGATGCCGCACGTAAGCTGCGCAACGCCGCGTCACACCGCGAGCAACACACGGCGATGCCGCCCGGCACCATCCTTCGCCACCTCGAGCTCTCGGCCCACGACATCAACCGCTTGTTTGCTCGTGAACCGACCGGAGCTATCCAGCGACAGATTCGGGAGTAGCGATCTCGGGCTCGAACGCCGCAGTGAACGCCTGCGCCTGCGCCGAGGCCGGACGCGCGTGCAAGTAGCGGCTCGTCGTGGAAAGCGCGCTGTGACCCATCGCCTTCTGGATGGTCACCACGTCGACGCCGCGCGCTGCCAGAAGCGAGCCGAAGGTGTGCCGCAGGTCGTGGAACCGCAGCGGTCGAACATCGGCCGCATCTTGAGCGCGGCGGTAGCGTCGCCGCAGCGCTGAGCCGTCCAGCGGGCGGCCGAGCGCATTGCAGAACACCAACTCGCCAGGTGCCGTGAAGTGGTCGCGGCGACTGAGGCGATCGAGCGCGGCGGCTGCTTGGTCGGCGAGCGGCACACGGCGGACACGTCCTGACTTCGTGGACGATTCGACGCCGGCGCTCATCGCGCGGGCCACCGTCAGAGCCGAACCGGCGAAATCGACGTCTCGCCAGCGCAGCGCAAGCAGCTCGCCCTGGCGAAGACCCGCGTACGCCGCGACGCGGACGATCTCGGCGTCCTGATCGTCCTCGACCTGCCGCGCCATCCGCTCCCCGTCCGTCACGGCTGGGAAAGCAGGATCGCGGTGGCCACCTTCCGCGAGCGCACGGGCAATCGCCTCGATCTCGGTAGGGGAGTAGAAGACGAGCGCACCGGGGCTTGGCTCTCGGCGCTTGTCGGCACCCTTGACCGGGTTGTCGGGCAACGCGAACGTCGCAGGCTTACAGCCGTGGTTGAACACCGCCGAGATGACCGCGCGGTACTTGTTCACCGTGCTCGCCGAGGCGCCTGTCGCGCTCACCGTCGCCAGCACGTCGTTGACCTCCCGCGTCGTGATCTTCGATGCAGGTCGATCTCCGAGCACTGCCATCACGTGACCGCAGGTCGTTCCGCTGCCTCGCTTGACGGGCACTCCTGCCTCGCCGAGCACGCTTTCGCGGTCGCGCAGCGTCGACGGCTTCGCACCAGCTACGTCGGCAAGCCATCGCATGTAGGACTCGGCGACCTGCCGGAACGTGACGCCGCGAGTGCGGCGCTCCCGCTCAACCCGCTCCCGATCATTTGCGTCCGACACGTACTCGACCACGAGCCGGGCAGCAGCGACATGAGCGCTTGCCTCGTCGTAGTGCCCGTTCTGGACCCGCCCACGTCGCCGGCGCCAACCGCCCGAGTCGCGCTCAAGCCAGGCCGGGCCAATCCGACGCTTGACCTGCTTGCCCTGAAATCGCCAGAAGGCTTCGTAGAACGGTTGCCCGCGGTGTTCGCGAACCAGCAGCGTTGCTTTAGGACCGTTGACCGTCACGACGCCTCCCGCGGTTGCTCCGGAGCGAGTCCGGATCGCGCGACTCTATCGTGGGTAGCAGATGGGTAGCAAGCCTCCCGTGGGTAGCAGTTTGGGTAGCAAATCAGCCTGAATCAGCTCTACCAAGCTAGCTTCAGCATCGCAAACTGCGCCTATCTAAGCGCCTCGGGGATTCATCCACGCCTTGCCATGGCGAAGGTCGAGGGTTCGAATCCCTTCATCCGCTTCAGCGAAAGCCCCGGAGTTGAGGCTGTCGCGTAAAGTGCGGGCGGTTCTCTGGGTGGGGCTTTTCTATTGAGTCTGGGGGGTCGGGCGTGGGCCGCGGGAGAGCGCTCGGGCTGCTGGGCTTCAGCCGCTCGGCCTACGGTGGCGCCGGAGCTTCGGGAGGTTGTGGGTGGTGGCGATGAGCTGCCATTCGGCCTCGCACGCCGGTAGGCCGCGGCGCATGAAGTGATCCGCCCGTCTGATCGTCTTGGTGTTGGCGAATACCGGCTCGACGATCTGCTTTCGCCGGCGATGGGCACGGACGGCAGCTGGCTCCTGGAGCAGGGCGTGCATCCGTTTCGCGGTCTCGCTGTGTGGCGTTGCTGTCTTGCGTCGGGAGGCGTTGGCGTGGCTGAACGGTGGCACGAGCACGGCGACGCCTTTGCGCTGGGCGAGCGTCACGGCTCGCTCGCTCCAGTAGCCGCCGTCTGCGACGACGGTCCCGATCGGCTCGCTGATGCCCGCACTCTGGATCGCTCGTGATGCCTGGGCGACCATCGGCGGCAGCTGGCGTGAGTCGTTTGGTTCCTGTGTCAAGGCGGCCGCGAGGATTACCTGCTCGGGGCTCGCGATGACCTGGGCGTTGTAGCCCTGCATCAGCACCATCTTGTCTTTCATCACGCGGCTATCGGGGTCGGTCACGTTCAGCTTCGCCTGCGTGAGTTCGTGCTGGGCGGGCGGCTGTGGCTTTCGCCCGCCGAGTTTCTTGCCGGCCTTCTGCTCCCAGCGCTCGCGGTCACGCATGTGTTCACGGATGGTCTGCTCGCGCTCTGCGTGCTCTGACTCGAGCTCGGCCTTGCAACGCTCGAGACGAGCGCGGCGGCTCCGACGCTCGGCGAGCTCCGCCGGCAGCTCATCACCACGTGAGCGCACTCCGAACTCTGCATCCTCCCGGGCGTCCGCGTCGGCGGCCTCCTCGAGGATCTGCTCCATCTCTGCGTTGATCGACTCGTAGATCTTCGTCTGGCAGAGCGCCGCGTTGGCCGCAATTTTTGTGCCGTCCAGAGCGACCAGGCCAACCGACACCAAGCCGGCCCTGGCGCACAACTCCAGCACGCCGGTAAACAGGTCAGCGAGCGCCTGCTCATGACGAGCACGAAAGCGCGCGATGGTCGCGTGATCCGGCGCCTGGTTGGCGCTGATCACGCGGAACGCGACATCCTCCACGCAGCGGCGCTCGATCATCCGCGAAGAGCGCTCGCCGACGGCATACGCATAGAGCAGCAGCGCGACCATCATCTGCGGGTCAAACGCCGCGCGACCCCAGCCATCCGCGCGATAAGCACCATAGATCCCGCTCAGGTCGATCTGCTCGACCGCGTCAAGCACACACCACGCCAGGTGATCCTCGCCCAGCCAGTCGCGCAAACTCGGGGGCAACAACAACTCCTGATCACGATCACACGCGAGGAAATTCCGCGGCACCACCGACCTCCAAAGCTCGGGGACACCCTCATCGTCTTAAACCCGCCGGACGACAAACCCACGAACAGCCAGGTTTACGCGACAGCCTCAGTTCCGCGTCTTTCGTGCGTTCTGGCTCGATTGCTCGTGCTCGTAATCCGTGCTGGGTACCAAACTGCCGCGTGTGTCGGCCGCTCGTCGATACGGGGCTCGGGGTGCGACGTCGCATCTACAGCCGGAGTTCGTCCATCAGACACGCGGCGTGTGAGGGGAAGACGAGATCGCCGGTGACGTGGATCAGGCCGCTCGCGTAGAGGGCGGGAGAGGATCGATCCAGTCGGTCGGGTGTCTGTATCTAGCGCGAGCCGGTCGGCGGCGGAACGGCAAGCTGTCGACAGATCGCGCGCGCGGTACCGAATGGGATCTCGCGGTGGCGTGGAACAGGAGTTCGCAACTCCCGCCCGCGATTGGCCCAGATAGCGTGCTTGGCGCCTTCGCGGATCGGCTCGCAACCGTGGTCGCGAAGGTGGCCTTCGAGATCGCGACGCTTCAAGCGGCGAGGCTGATCGTCAGCGCCTCGGCATGCCCGCCACCGATCGGCGGCTCACGGCCTTCGTCGCGGTAGGTCGCGATCATCTCGTGTGCAGCGTCGAGCAGCATCGCCCGCGCTTCCTCGATCGTGGGCGCGCAGGTGACAACCGCCGGCCACTCCGCCAGCTGGGCCATGGTCCAGCCGTTCTCGTCCGGCGTGAACACGGCCGTCAACGTCACGGCATCACTCATACCCGAAGTATGCACCGTTGCACGTCGCGAACCCAAGTCCGCGGGCTAACGTCGCCACCCTTCACGCCGGGACCGTCTCGGCGTTGTCCTGCACCGGCGGCGCGAACGCCGCCGTGAACGCCTCGGCCTGCTCCGATGCTGGGCGAGCGTGCAGGTAGCGGCTCGTCGTGCTGAGCGCGCTGTGGCCCATCGCCTTCTGGATCGTCACGACATCGACGCCGCGCGCGGCGAGCAGCGAGCCGAACGTGTGGCGCAGGTCGTGGAAGCGCAGCAGCCGCGCCTCGGCGGCGATCTGAGCGCGGCGATAGCGGCGGCGCAACGCGGACCCGTCGAGCGGGCGGCCGAGCACGTTGCAGAAGACGAGCTCGTCGGGTGCGGTGAAGTGCTCGCGCCGACTCAGACGGTCGAGCGCGGCGGCGGCCTGGTCGGCGAGCGGCACTCGGCGGACACGCCCCGACTTCGTGGTCGATTCGACGCCCGCACTCATCGCGCGCGCGACGGTAAGCGCCGATCCTGCGAAGTCGACATCGCGCCAGCGCAGCGCGAGTAGCTCGCCTTGTCGCAGACCCGCGTACGCGGCCACGCGAAAACCTTTACACCGTGGGTACCACGTGGGTGCCGCCAACACCCGTGGGTACCGCTTTGGGTACCAAACGGACGGAATTCGGCACCATCAAGCCGTTTCAGCCACGACCATCGGCCCGAAATAAGCGCATCGGGGCGCCGAGGCCGGTTTGCCATGGCGAAGGTCGAGGGTTCGAATCCCTTCATCCGACCCCTGTATTACCCACCGCACGATCGCCCGCACCGGCGCTCGGGCGACAGGAGTGCGAAGTTCTCAGACGCTCTCTCCGCCTGCGGCGAGCAGCCGCTGGGCATGCGTGGCGACGGCCGCCGGGACGCCGCTGAGCTGGGGTGGCGAGGCGATGTCCGTCGGCTCGACCAGCGGCTGGGGCGGCGCGGTCTTGCCCCAGTTCTGCAGGAACTCTTCCGCGGCGCCCGCGGCAAGCGGCCGCGCGAACAGGAAGCCCTGGCCACTGTCGCAGTCCTCCTCGCGCAGCAGCGTGAGCTGATCCTCGAGCTCGATGCCCTCGGCGAGCGTCTCGATCGACAGCGCCTTGCCAAGCTGTACGAGTGTGCGCAGAAGGGTCTCGCCTTCAGGGTTCTCGGCCAGCTGAGAGATGAACGAGCGGTCGATCTTGAGCGCGTCGACGGGGAAACGCTGCAGATGTGCCAACGACGAGTAACCAGTACCGAAGTCGTCGATTGCGATGCGAACACCCAAGTCCTTGATCGCACCCAGCCGGCGGGCGGTCTCCTCGGGATTGCGCATTAGCGTCGTCTCGGTGATCTCGAGCGTCAGCGCGTCGGGCTGGATGCCGCTGTGTGAGATCGCCTCACGAACGTCAGTGATGAACTGATCGGTCTCGAGCTGGCGTGCGGAGACGTTGACGGCCATCCCGACAGCGTGGCCGGCGTCCCGCCACAAGACGGCCTGCCTGCAGGCTTCCTCGAGCACCCACTTTCCGACCTCCACGATCAGCCCGGTCTCCTCGAGCAGCGGAATGAAGTCGTTGGGTTGCACAACCCCTTGCGAGTGACGCTTCCAGCGCAGCAGCGTCTCCACACCGGTCGGGACCAAGCCGCGCAGGTCGAACGTGGGTTGGTAGAGCAGGAAGAACTCATCGCGCTCGAGCGCGCCGCGCAGGTCCATCTCTAGTTCCATGCGGTTCTGGACGACGTCGTGCATGTCCGACTGGAACATCACGAGCCGGTTCTTGCCGTCCTTGGCGCGGTGCATCGCGATGTCGGCATCGCGCAGGAAGTCCTCGACTGAGGTTCGCTCGCCGGTCGCGACACCGATGCTGGCCGTCACGGTCAACTCGCCGTGCTCGCCGTCGGCGAGCGTAAACGGCGCCTTCAGAGCTTCCATCAGCCGCTCGGCGATCAGCTCGGCGCCGGCACCTGCCGTGACCTCTTCGGCAAGCACGACGAACTCGTCGCCGCCGATGCGCCCGAGTGCGTCGATGTCACGCACGACGCCATCGAGCCGTGCGGCGATTGCCCGCAACAGCTCGTCGCCGGCTGCGTGTCCGAGTGTGTCGTTGATGCTAGTGAAGTTGTCGAGGTCGACTAGCAGTGCAGCCACGGGAATCTGCTGGCGGCGAGCACGTCCGAGCATCTGCTCTCCACGGTCGAGGATCAACGTCCGGTTGGGAAGCCCGGTAAGCGGGTCGTGGGTCGCCATGAACGCGAGCTCCTCCTGCCGTCGCGTGAGCTCCTCGGCGGTGCGCGAGCGCTCGCGCTCGAAGACCTCACACATCCGCACAAGTGTCACGTCCAGCGTTCGTTGTGCCATCCACATCGCCTTCGTGAGCGCGGCGGCGGAGATCCGTTGCGCGGAGGCGCTCGTGCTAAGCACCTCGTGTACCGCGTCGCGCCAGCGCAGGCAGCGCTTGGTGACCTCGTTCAGCGGGGCCGCACCCGCCGCGGCCACGTGACCGAACACATTCCATGCGTCACGGCCGGCGTCCATCCCGGCCCGTGGGTCGGCGCCTTCCATCCACTGTGCGACGAACACAGTCGAGATCTCGCCGATGCGCTCGAAGTTCTCCTGGTCGACATCGTTGAGACCGAAGCCCGCGGCCTCGTTCAGGCTCGCCATGATCTCGACCACATCGGCGGTGCGCGCTTTGAGCGCCTCGCCGAGGCGTCGTATCTCGCGATCGATCTCCTCCGGGCCGGAGCGGCGTTTCACGGGCAGGTCCATCTTCCCTCCCGGGCAATGAGCTGATCCATCATCTCAGGCCAAAGCGTCGGCGAAACCGCCTGTTCGCTTGAGGCAGAACGGGATGAATAGACGACTGGCCTCAGCCATACGGAGTACATATATGCGCTGCAAATGGCCCGTTTGTGCCGACAGCCGACGATCAGAGGCAGAGCGCTGGAGGGACGCTCGTGCTGAGAGGGTCTCGGGGCACATAGCGTCCACCGTCGCCGCGCACGAGCAGACCCATCAGCTCCAGCTCGCTGAGGCTCAAGAGCGCCTCCTCCCAGTTCCCACCTACGCGCGCAAGTTTGTCGGGGGTATCGCACCCCATCCCGACGCGTTCGAGCGTCGTCCGTAGGCGCACGTCGAGTCCGGTCGGCGCCCTGGCTTCGGCGGGTCGTCCGGCTGTCGTATCTGTGGGCAGCAGCTGTGCGCTGTCTGTGTGCAGCAGGTCGAGAACGTCGTGTGCGGTGCGCACCAGGCTGGCGCCGTCGATCAGCAGGCCGTGCGTGCCGCGCGAGAGGGGAGAGGTGACGCGGCCCGGGACCGCTGCCACTTTGCGACCGAGACCCTGGGCGATACGCGCACCCGCTAGGTCAGCGGTCGTCTCGTCGGCCTCGACCACTACGGTCAGCCCGGCCAGCCCCACGACGGTACGCTCGCTCGCCAGCTGGCCCCAGCGCCGGCCGCTGCAATCCCACGGCAGCTCGGATACCGCACAGCCGTCTCGCGGGAGCCGTTCATACAGCGAGTGCCTGCCGGCCGGGCACGCGACACCGAGCCCGCCGCCCATCACAGCGATGCTCGCGCCGCGCGTATCGAGACAGCCAGCATGGGCGGCGTGCCCGATCCCGTCTGTCAAGCTCGCTGCAACGCTCACGCCGCTCGCGGCAAGCCCCCGAGCGAGGCTCCTGGCCATCGCCATCCCGTAGTCGCTGGCGGTCCTCGTGCCGAGGATCGCAACGACTGGCGCCGAGGTCAACGCGGCGAATCGATCCGCACTGCCGAGGACTTCGAGCATGTGTGGCGCCGCCGGACTGCTGAGGGCACTCGGGTAGTCGCGATCGTGCTTGCAGATCGCCAGCGCATGCGAACTACCTACAGACTCGACGGGGTCGAAGCGCTCGTAGCGGACTCTGAGCTCGGCGGTGCGCCTTCCGGCGACCGCTTCTAGCAACTCGGGGTCGGGCAGGGCCAGCAGGTCCAGCAGTCGCCCGCGGTCGCGCGCACAGAACTCGAGTGGTCCGCTCAGAGCCGACAGCAACCACGCCCGGCGCATGCATTGCCGGCACGCCCGCTTCGCTTGCCGGCCGCGCGAGCTCGAGCTCATGCCGCGCGGGTCGACGCGAGCCGTGCATCCGTGCGCATCGCGATCGCGGCACCGAGGTCGTGGGCGCTGACCCGCTCGCGTGCGTTCAGGTCGGCGATCGTCCGTGCCACGCGCAGTACGCGATGCTCGCCGCGGGCGCTCAGCATCCCTGCGCGGCGCGCGGCGAGCATCATCTCCTCGCCGCGTGCGTCCAGCCGCACGTGTGCGCGCAGCATGCGGGCGTCCATGTGCGCATTGACGCTGACGCCGTCCAGCGCGAGCCGCGCGGCCTGGCGCTCGCGGGCGTGGGCCACCCGTCCACGGGCATGCTCGGAGCTGACTGATGTTTCCTCTGGGCTGCGGGTGCGCTCGTTCTGCAGGTCGGCGTGCAGGTCAATGCGGTCGAGCAGTGGTCCGCTCAGCCGGCGCCGGTGGCGCGCCATCTGGGTTTCACTGCACTGACAGCGCTCGCCGTCACCCGCATATCCGCAAGGGCACGGGTTGGTGGCTGCGAGCAGCATGAACCTCGCCGGATAGACGGCCGAGTGGTGAGCCCGGGCGATCGCTATACGCCCGTCCTCCAGCGGTTGACGTAGTGCCTCGAGCGTCGACCGCGAGAACTCCGAGAGCTCATCGAGGAACAACACGCCGCTGTGAGCGAGCACGACCTCCCCGATACAGCTACGGCCAGCACCGCCGATCATGCCGGCCGCGGTGATCGAATGGTGTGGTGCGCGGAACGGCCGGCGCTCGGCCAGCCGCTCGACGCGCGAGCCGATCAGGCTATGCAGACGGGTCACCTCGACCGCCTCGTCGCTGTTGAGCGGCGGCAGGATCGAGGGCAGACGCTGGGCGAGCATCGTCTTGCCGGTGCCCGGCGGGCCGCTCAAGAGGGCGTTGTGGGCGCCCGCGGCAGCGATCACGATCGCCTCGATCGCGTGTCGTTGGCCTTTCACATCGCTCAGATCTGGGCCTTCGAGATACCCCGAGCTCGAGCGTCGGGTTCGCGGCTGCATGCGATCTTCGAGGCGGGCGCTAGCGAGATCGTCGCCGGGGCCGCCACTGAGGACTCGCACCGCGCTGCGAAGATGCTCGACAACGGTGACCTGCAGGCCATCGATCAAGCGAGCCTCGTGGGCGCGTGCGCCGGCGATCGCGAGTCCTCCCAAGCCGGCTCTCATCGTCGCCTGCGCGATCGCGAGCGTTCCGCGCGAGGGTCTGACGGCGCCATCGAGGGCGAGCTCACCGAACAGTGCGATGCGCTCGAGCTCATCAGCCGGAACCTGTCCGCTGGCTGCCAGGACCGCGCAGGCAAGTGCCAGATCGAGTCCGGGACCAGCCTTGGGCACGTCGCCGGGTGCGAGGTTCGCGGTCATGCGCCGCGCCGGAAACTCGTACCCCGAGTTCAGGATCGCTGCCTTGACACGCTCGCGCGCCTCGCGCACCGCGGTGTCTGCGAGGCCGACGATCGCAAACGCCGGCAGCCCAGGTCTGACGTCCACCTCGACGGTGACGCGCCTGGTATGCAGCCCCTCGATAGTGAACGTGTGCGCGCGTGCAAGCACGGCCACGCCTCCTCTCGCCGATGTCTGTAACCGAGCAGGCGAGGCTAGGGGGCGCTTGGGATGGGACGCTCGAAGGAGTTGTTCACCCCCGCACATGTGCGGGGGTGCCGGCAGGCGCATGCGCCTGCCGGAGACACGCCGCATGCGGCGCGTCTGCAGGGCCGCATGCGGCCCTGCACGGGGGCGTGCAGTGCACGCACGCCCCCGCTTCACACTTCCAACGTGCGCCTAGAGTCCGTCTGGGTGGCGGGCGACGAAGCCTGACGTGGAGGTCATGCTGTCCGACCAGCGCGTCCCAGACTCGGACAGCGCGACCGTGTCGAAGCGCCTGCCGTCGATCACCATGAACGCGTGCTCGGAGTTGGCGTAGATCGTGATGTACCTGCCCGGACCGGATTCGCCATAGGACTCGAGCCCAGTCGAGTCCTCGGGTGAGCTGAGCAGCCCGCCGCCGTGCAGCGCGTAGGAGACCGAGCCGGAGCAGTCATAGCCGTCGGAGATGAACGAGCCGTGGCCGCCTCCCCACACGTACGGCCGCGTGGCTATTTCATCGGCGGCCGCGATCACTCTCGCGACGGCACCTTCGCCCCCGCCCGCCGTGCTGCTCGATCCGCCACCGGACTGTGCGCTGGCACGCGCCGAGGCAGGCGGGGTGAGTGTGCCCTCGGACTTCAGGCCGAGCACCGACCAGGTGGCCGGGCCGACGACGCCGTCGGTCGTGAGGCCGTGACGGGCCTGCAGACGCTCCACCGCAGCCTCCGTGGTCGGACCGAATTCGCCATCGGGCGTGAGCTTGAGTGCTTTCTGCAGCCGTGCGATGGCGCTCGCGCTGCCTTCGCCTTCTTCTCCGCCCGCAGCCGATTCTTCTGTCACATCGGCGGTCGTGGCGGTGGCGTGGTGATGGTGGTGGTGGGCTTTCGGCAACGCTGAGGCTGGGGGGGTGAGCGTTTCCTGCTCGTGCACGTCGATCACGTGCCAGGTGGCTGCTCCGACGACACCGTCGACGGTCAGGCCGTGACGCGCCTGCAGACGACGAACGGCGGCCTCGGTCTGAGGTCCGAAGTCGCCGTCCGCGGTCAGGCGAAGCGCGCTCTGCAGCCGCTTGACGGCGTCATCGCCGCTCTTTTCCGGGGCGTCCTTTTCCGCTGCCGGTTCCTCGGATGCTTCTGTGCCCTTGGCGCTGGAGGTGGCGGTCGCGACGTGGGCGACGTCCTGGATGGAGCCCGCGGTGGAGTTGCTCGTCGACGAGGGTGCAGCGGTGCCGCCCTGCTGAGCGGTCGACGCACCGGGCATCACGACACTTACGTCCGCGGTGAACGCCGTGCCCGAGCCGCTGCGCAGCGCCGCTCCGGTGAGTGAACCGACGATGCCGTCGGCGGTGAGGCCGCGGCTGGCCTGGAACTTGCGGACGGCTTCTTCGGTTTCCGGGCCGAACACGCCGTCGACTTTGATGCTGCCGAGAGCCTGCTGGAGGAGCTGTACCTGCCGGCCTTCGCTGCCGGAGGTGAGCACGATGACGTGTTCGGTCGTGGTCGGCGGTTCGGGGTTCGGCGTCGAGCCGGTCGCCGTCTGGCCGCTGGCGAGGCTGGCGGTCGGTCCGACGGTGAGCGCGGCGAGCGCGCCGAGCGAGACCCGTTTGGCGCGTGAGCTGGTGGGCACAAAGCGCAACTCGGCGGCGCGGCGGCGGGCGCGTGAGCGCCCGAGCGACAGCTGCCAGGGCTCGACTTCGGCGAGATCGCGTGCTCGGCGTGTGCCGAGCAGAGCTGACAGCGACGATCCGGCGTGGGCGTCGCGGCGTGCTCCTCCGCGGGTGGCCCGGGCACGACGTGCACGGGAGCGCTCATATGAGGCGTTCCAATGCTCGAGAACAGCAAGATCACGCGGGGAACCCGACATGCGCGGCGTCCTTTCTTCATTCCTTTTCCAGGCGCCTACGGGGTTAGCTGTCGGGCTCGCGTAAAAGGATTTACGCTACGCCACACGTTGTGGCGATTCGCCCCCGCAGTCTTGTGGACTGCATTTGGGTCCCCCGCTCCTCCACCCCATGGGGTCGAGGACTCGGCACGACGGGCGGCAACCTAACAGAAATCCCTGCAAGATGCATCCCCGATGAAGGACTGCATGGTTTGTTGCCGACGGAACCGGGCACGCGCGAGGACGCGCGCTGATAAGTTCGCTGTCGATGCGTAAGCGCGGACTCGACCCCCGACTGCTGCTCTCGTTGCTCGTGCTGGTGGTCGTTGCCGGCGGTGTGGCGCTGCTCGCGATCGGCGGTTCCTCGGGGGCCCAGAGCGGGCACGCGGATGCGGCCCGCGCGGGTCTCGATGCCCAGGCGCAGCTGTCACCACCGGGGCAGGCGCCGCCGCTGGCGCTGCACAACTACCTCGGCCAGCCCGTGAACCTGGCTTCCTACAAGGGCAAGGCCGTGCTGGTTACGTTTCTGTATACGAACTGTCCGGACGTGTGTCCGCTGATCACGTCCAACCTGCGTGTAGCGTTGAATCTGATGGGACCGGCGGCGGCCTCGAAAGTGCAGATCATCGCGGTGTCGGTCGACCCTCACGGCGATACGCCGAAGGCTGTAGGGACGTTTCTCGCGCGCCACGAGATGACCGGCCGGATGCAGTACCTGATCGGTTCAGCACACGAACTGGCGCAGGTGTGGAAGGCGTGGGGCGTGGGCTCCGAACGCGACGCGCAGCAGCCCCAGTTCATCAACCATTCGGGGCTGATCTACGGGATCACCGGGTCAGGCCAGCGACTGGCGGTGTACGCGTCCAGCTTCCAGCCCTCGGAAATCGCGCACGACGTTCCCCTCCTGGCAGTTCGCTGATCGACCGGCGATGCCTCGGCGGCGAGTGCTCGGCTGGACACTGGTGGCGACCGCCGTGATCGCGGTGCTGGCGGTGTTCGGGCTGGCCTCGCACTCCTCGAGCGCGCGGCGCGCTCCGGCTCTCCCTCACGAACGGCTTGCAGGTCAACCCCAGACCTTGGCGAGCTTGTTGGCGGGCGCTCGGGGGCGTCCCGTTGCGGTTGTGTTCTGGGCGAGCTGGTGCGGGCCGTGCAGCCACGAGGCGCCGGCGATCGAGCGCTTCTCGCAAACGGCCGCCGGTCGCGGGCGGATCGTCGGCGTGGACTGGAGCGACGCGCTGTCCGGCGCGCGCTCGTTCATCCGCCGCTACTCATGGAGCTTCCCGAACGTGCGCGACGCCGAAGGGACAGTCGGCAACGCCTACCGCCTGCCCAGTCTGCCGACGACGTTCGTCATCGACGGGCATGGGCGCATCCGCGTGGTCTTGCGTGGTCCACAGAGCGAACGCTCGCTACACGCGGCACTCGACGGCGTGGAACATAGCTGAGCATTGCTGCCCGGTCACTGCTCGAGGCTTGCCTCATTGGTCAGGTCTTCTGAACGCAGGACGAACGCGGCAGCCGAGACGCCCAGGCCTTCCGCGAGCACGAGCAGCAATCCGTAGTCCGGATCCAGTGTTCCGGCTTCGAGCGCACGGATGCGCGTAGGCGCCACGCCGGTCGTCTGCGCGAGCCCTTGCACGCTCAAGCCGTGCTCTTCGCGTACCTGCTGGAATGCTCGGCCGAAGCATCGCAGGCTTCGCTGGATGGACTCAGAAACGGAAAAGCTCCCAAATTGGGGTGAAGACTGTTGTCTGCAGCGATGATAGCCAATATATGCCCTATCCTTATCCTGGCGGGATGAGTAAACCTCTCGCTCATGCCACCTAAACGGAAGTCCACGCCGCGCAGCCCCGACTATGCGGCGCTGGGTCATGCGATAGAAGTGCTGATAGCCGAAAACCCCGACATTGACAAGGACACGGTGTCCAGGGATTCGGATTTGGACATCAAGCAGATCAATGCGCTCATCCGAGGCACGAGCAATCCGCAACTCAGCACTTTGCTCCGGCTCGCCAACGGTCTGCACGTTCGTCTGAGCGTCGTGCTCACGAAGGCGGACGAGCTGCGAGATAAGCGCTCTAAGCGCTCCTGATTGCTTGGCTATGTTCACGCTTTTGGCTAGGTACATTCGCTAACCTCTGCCGCTGTTCGAGTCTTTGTCGGTTGCCACCCTGGGCGGATCCGTATGCGAACAGATGTTCGTACCGTACGCGGCGCTGCGGACATCTCTGGTCCGGTGCTGTCGCCGCTCGACGCTGCGCTCGGATGTTGTCGGACGCGAGGTCGACGAAGCAATGGATCGCTCCGTTTCCGATGACGGTGAGGCCAGCACCGCAAGCTGCATTAGAGGCGACGACCGGAATCGAACCGGTGTAGACGGCTTTGCAGTGCGTGTGAAAACGGTGTGTTGGCTTACCTAGACGGTTTTCGGGTGACCACAAGTGCTCTCAGGTGCCCTCAGAAGTCGCTCATTTGGGGAGAGTTTTGGGAGAGTTGTCCGCCGGGAGTGGTCGTGGCAGGCTGGCGGAGATGAGCAGGTAGGACAGGTTGTGTTATCCTGGCGTGGCGATGAAGACTTTGCACCTTGACCCAGCCGCCGGTGACCAGGCTGCCCTTGTGACCGAGGAGATCGACAGGTTGTTGGGGGAGGGGAAGCGGATCGCGGTGACGGTGGCTGAGGAGCAGGAGATGCTCTCCCCCCAGCAGGCCGCGGACCGGCTGGGGTTCTCTCGCCAGCATGTCGTACGGCTGATTGGCTATGGAGAGCTCATGGCGCAGAAGCTGCCCGGGTCGAGCTACTGGAAGATCTCGCTCTCATCGTTGCTGGCCTTTGAGCAGGAGCGTGAGCGTGGCCGTGAGCTCGCGGATACATGGTCGCGCGAACTTGACGCCTTGGGTGCACCGCCCGAGTGAGTCATGCAGGCCGGCCGCGCGCGGTCCTCGACTCCGACATCATCTACTCGCGAGTCCTGCACGACTTGGTAGGTCGCGCCGCTCGTGACCTACGCTTGCTCAGCTTGTTCTGGAGCGAGGAGCTTCTTCGCCGAGGCGCGAAAATCGCTTGAAGAGAAGAAGCGGCTTCCCCCAGACGCAGCCAAGCGCTGGGTCGATTATCTATCGCGGAACTTCCCCTCAGGGCGCATCGACCTCAGCCAGGCTTCCGGCCTCGACCTCGCCAGCTTGACCAGCGATCCGGCTGACGCACATGTGTGTGCCTGGCCGTAGTCGCGGACGCCGACTACCTACTCACCCACGATCGCGGCTACCTGAGCGACGGCCTAGAGCGCTACGAGGTTCAGGTCATCACTCCCGACGCGTTGCTCGCCCCGGTGCTGGACTCCGACGCACGAGGAATGCTCGACCTACTCGAACGACAAGCAGCAGCCTGGGCGGGAGGAGGACCTGTGGAGGATCTGCTCGCCGCGATCGATCGCGCGGGCGCCCCTACTTTTGCCAGTAAGGCACGCCTCGCGCTCAGTCTCTGACCGCGTGTTGGCGCCGGTGAGAAACTGACCCCTCTTCGCCGGTTGAGAATTGACCCCCTGTGGCGGTGGCGGTGGCGTCCGGGTGTTGGTGAGCCTGGCTCGATGGTGTTGTCGAGACCGGGAGAAGGGTGTGTTGGACGTGGAGCAGTGGGCCGAGCTGCGCAGGGAGCACTTCGTTCGTGGGGTCTCGATTAAGGAGTTGATGCGTCGCGCGGGTTTGGCGCGTAACACGATCCGCTCGGTGCTGCGTTCGGAGGCGCCGCCTGGGTTGCGTTGTCCTGAGGGCCCGCCGAAGCTCGACCCGTATAAGGAGGAGATCCACGAGCTGCTGCGGGTGGATCCAGCGCTGCCCGCGGGTTCGTGTTCGTGAGCTGATCGCGCCGCTCGGGTTCGATGGCGGGAAGTCGATCGTTGATGACTATCTGCGGGAGGTGCGTCCCTTTGTTCAAGCGCGCCTGCACGCATCAGCGGACCGTTTATCAGCCAGGGGAGATCTTCCAAAGGGATCTGTGGGAGACCTCGAAACCGGTCCCTGTCGGGCATGACCAGGCCCGGGGGCGTGGGTCGTTGTGTGGTGCCTTGGTTATTCACGGGCTGGCGCTGGCGCGGTGATTTTCTCCAAGGAAGCAGCGGACGTGCTGTGGGGTATGGGTCGCTGCTTGTGGGCGATTGGTGGGCTGCCGCGGCTGATGGTGTGGGATCGCGAGGGGTGCCTGCACGCCGGTGGTGGGCGCCCACCGACGTCTATGCCGCGTCTGGGCAGATGCCTCGCGGGGCTCGGCAAGGTAGGAGGCGTCGATCACCAGCGGCGTGAAGCATTCCTGTGGCTCTAGTGAGCGTTGTCGCGGCCGATAGTCTGCCCTGCTGGCATGGTGACGCCGGCAGGGCTTGGCGCTCGCTCGCGCCGCCGCGAGCGCCCCATCGGCCAGATGCAGCAACCAAGCGTCTCATCATCCTCGAATACTTCTTTGGCCAGGCAGTCTCCTGTGAGCGCAGTGTCTGCGAGCCCGGTGCCGGTGCGTCGAGCTGCCGAGCCCACCCGGAACGGTCACACCGCTCGATGCTCGGGCATACTGCCATTCGTGGAGGAGCAGGTCGACGAGCGGGCCTCCGTCCCGAGCGGTGAACAGCCGCCCGCGGCCCGCTCTGGCCCCACCGGCCTTTCGGTCGCCATCTCCGTCGCCGCCGTCGCGTTGGCGGCTGCTCATCTCATCTGGCCACGGGCCAAGGTCGACTCCGTCACGGTGGTGCTGCTCGTGATAGCTCTGCTGCCTTGGCTCGGAGTGATCTTTGAGTCGATCCGGATGCCCGGTGGATGGCAGTTCGACTATCGAAAGCAGCTGCTGCGCGTGGAGACACGCACGGAGCTCGTCCAGGCGCGAACGGATGAGCTGCAGTCTCAGCTCCATGCGGTGGAGGCGCGGATGTTCCAGATCACCGGCGTCAGCGCAAGCCAGGAGCTGTCGTTGGACCGTGCCCTCCGCGAATACGCGGACCACCTCGTCGCGCTCGACCTCAGCCTCGAGCGCGACGACCTGCCGCTCATCGAGGTCGATCCAGAGCTCTCTCCGGAGCGGCCACCGGGTTACTACACCGTCGCGAGGAACAGGATCGTCCTTCCGCCAGATGCGTTGGGCGATGTCACGCCCGCGCTGCGGCAGTACACGCACGCAGTGCTCGCCGCCAACATCGACTTGGCCAAGGTCGCAAGCCTCGGCGAAGCGGAATGGGGCATGCCTCACCCGATGGGACATCTCGAGGACGGCCTAGCCGACTATTTCGTCGCGAGCTACCGCGACGATCCGGTGCTCGGGCGCCCGACGGCGCTGCGGCGTGGGCGACCGTACTTTCGGAAGCTGTCCGAGCGCGCTGACTTCGACACCCTCTCCGACGAGCCGCCCAGCTGGCTCATTCCGGCTGAGAACCCATGGGGAAGCCTCTTCTGGGCCATTCGGAGCATGCTCGGGCAGGAGCGGACCGACCGGCTCCTGGCCGGTGGCTGGGTCTCCACAACCATCGATAAGGAGTACGACCGCAGCTTCTTGACGAGGCTACTCGAACAGACGCCCGAGTCCGACCGCGCGACCGTCGAAGCGCTGCTGCGGCAGCGCGGTGCCCCCTTCTAGACGGCGCGGGCCGACGCCCGTCGGCGGATTGCGGGCCAGTCGGTCACGCCGCGACTCGGCACTGGCGTCGTGCAGGCTGCCGTCGTCAAGGTGCTTGCGATGGCTGATCGACCGATGCAGGGAGCCGATATCCATACTGCTGTACAAGACCACGCCGGCCATACCCTGTCCAAGGACTCGGTGAACTGGTTCTCGAGGCAGGTCTCGGGTCTCGTGACTCACTTCATATCGGCGATTTCGAACGCCGGTAGGGGAAGGAGGTAACCCCCCATCTCTCAATGCTCCTGGAACCCTTGGTCGGTGTTGAGCGCGAAGTACACAGCGATCCTCGCCGCCGGCGCGAGGGCTCCGGCCACCTGTATGTCGAGCGCTACCTCACCGTTGGCTCGACCGCCGCCCGCAAAATCATTGGTGGCGCCTTCTTGCATGACCTGCGCCACCTTCGGCACCCAGGCAATCAAGGGGTTCAAGATCCACGAGGTCCAACTGATGATGGGCCACCGTCACATCACCACGACCGAACGCTACCTGCCTACGCGCCCGACGCCGATGGCGCAGGCAAGCTGAGCGCGCTGTGGGGCGAGCGCAGCAGCAGCGAGGACGGCGCTCCAACGGCCGTGCCGGCGACCGTGATCCCACTGCGCCGCGCTGCCTGAGGCGTGTCAACGGCCATCGGGTTCTCCCCATGGGCGGCCGTCGGTTCTCCCCGGTGGCGGCCATGTTGTCTCCCCACTGGTGGCCATCGGTTCTCCCCGGTGGTCAGGGGGTTTCGCGGGTGCTTGACGGAGCGGAGGCCGTTGGCCGTAGCGGAGTCGAGTGCCCGCGGTGCGTTCAGCTGGCGAGGGGCCTCACCCCCTCTCCCGCGGTCGCCTGTGCCAGCCGGTAGCTCTCCGAGCCGTCGGTGATCAGGACGTGTGCGTGGTGTAGTAGCCGGTCGACGGTGGCGGCGGCGAGCGTCTTGGGCATCAGCTCGTCGAAGCCGGCTGGGTGGATGTTTGAGGTGAGCGCGATCGAGCGCTTCTCATAGGCAGCGTCGACGAGGCGGAATAGTGCCTCGGCGGCGTCGGGGAAGACCGGCAGCAGGCCGACGTCATCGATAATGATCAACTCTGCCCGGGTGAGCTTTGCGATCGCCTTGGCGGTGCTTTCATCGGCGCGGTGTCGGCGCAGCAGGTCGGCGAGGCTCTCCAGCGTGTGCCAGACCACGGTCTTGCCTTGGTCGATCGCGTGGTGGCCGAGCGCCTCTACCCAGTGACTCTTGCCGGTCCCGGATGGGCCGCAGACGCAGAGGTTCTCCGCGCGTGAAACCCACTCCAGTGTTCGTAGCGCTTGCTGGGTCTGCTTGGGGATCGGCGAGCGGTCATCCTCCCACGCGTCCAGGGTCTTGCCCGTGGGTAGCCCGGACGCTTTGCGACGCGATTGGATCGTCGCTTGGTCACGGCCGGTCGCCTCCTCGCCGAGGAGGACCCGCAGGACGTCCGCGGGCTCCCATCGCTGCGAGCGCGCGGTCGCGATCACATGCGGTGCGGCCGACCGGATATAGGGCAGGCGCAGCCGCCGCAGCAGCGCGTCGAGATCCTCGGGCAGTGGTGGCGGTGCGGGTGTCTGGACGCTCATCGTGGTCTCTTTCCCTCATATTGCTCAGCGATCGTGGCGAGCAAGTCCAGTTCAAACGCGAGCTTGCGTGCCTGAACAGAGTCGATCGCGCAGATCGCGGGCTCCAGGGCGCGCCAGCTCGGACGGTCGGGGTCATCGATGAGGATCAGCTCGATCTCCTGGCGCCAATCACCGTTCGGGAGCTCCTCCAGCTGTTCGGGGTCGAGCTCGGGGCGAATTTCGTGGTAGTAGCTCATCGACCCAACCCCTCCCATGCCTGGGTGGAGCGCTGCAGCGTCTGCTCCTCGCTGAACCTGGCCGGGAACGGGATCACCTTCCCGTTCTGCTGCTGGTGAGCAAGGATCGCCTGCAGGTCACCGTCCGCGAAACGCCCGGCCGTCGCGGCCGTGGCGAGCGCCTCATCAACCTCGACTTGCCCGTGGAGCTTGGCGAGATCGACGGCTTCTGAGAGCTTGCGTCGCACCCTGCTCGCGCCAGCCGCTGCCGCGCGGGTCAGCCATGCCTCTGCGCCCTCACCGAGCGCGAGGAACGCCGCTTCCTCTGAGCCCTGTGCCCTGGGCTTGCGCTCCAGCGCGCCGGGTGGCCGCGGTGGATAGTGCTGATCCTGGATGCTTGGCTGCCCGGGTGTCGTCAGCTCGTGACGAGCGACCTCACGCGGCCCCAGCGGGCCGTCGGCGTGAACGACTACCAGCTGAGAACCATCCACGCGCGCCCACACCCGCTCATCCACCAGCACCGAGGGAACCGAATAGAGCGCCCCGCCGACAGAGACCGTGGACTGGCTGGAGACCCTGCGGGTCTCCCCGAAGCACAGCGTGTGCGCGACCGCTGGCAGCGGGTGCAGCCGCCCTTGCTCCTGGGCGAGCATCACCACGGGTGCTTGACGCGTGACGCGGTGCTCACGCGTGTTCACCCGATCACAGAACGACTCGCACGCCAGCTCGAGCTCAGCGAAAGACCCATACTCCGCCAAGAGGTTGTGATCGGTCGGGACCAGATCAGCCTTCGCGATCCGGACCGTCGCCTCAGAGCCACCTTTGGACTGCGGGTCCGACGGCACGCACGTCGCGATCGACAAACCGTAATGGCGGGCGACCGCGACGATCTGCGGGTTACGGACCGCGATCCCACACACATGATCCACCGACACCGTCCTCTCGTTATCCGTCAACGCGTACGTCGGCGCGCCACCAAACGCCCGCAGCGACCGGTCCAGCGCCATCACGACGCTCGCCTGAGTGCGATCCCACAACGCCAGCACCACACGGAAACGCGACCAGGCAAGCCACGCGCAGAACAGCACCGTCGGACGACCCCCGATCTTCGGCCCGTCACCGTAATCCCACTGACACCACAGACCCGGCTCCGTCACCCATGGCCGCGTGACGCGGCCATGCTCTGAGCGCCAGCGCCGCTTCGCCCGCGCAAGCGCACGCCGCGTCGTGCGCTCCGAACCCATATACCCCATCGCCACAAGCCGCTCGTGTGCCTTATCAGCACGCATCTTCCCGCGCGAACGATCCACCCACTCATCGATCTTCCCCGCGAACCGATCGACCCGCGGCCGCGCGCGGCTCGCCACGGGCAGCCCGCCACCAGCCTCTTCGCGCGCACGAACCCAGTGCGCGACCGTCTTGTGATCACAGCCAGCCAGCGCCGCAGCACCGCGCAGGCTGCCCGTCACGTCATACGCCTCAAGGATCTCCATCACTTCCTCCGATCGCTTCATCCAGCCCGCCTTCCCGACGTGCCTCGCTTAACAAGGCGCGGGGGACTACAAGCCACTCAGGACAGAACGGTGGGGAGATTCGATGGCCACCCATGGGGAGATCCGGCGGCCACCAGTGGGGAGATTCAACGGCCGCCTACGGGGAGAATCGCATGGCCGCCGTCAGAGGCGCCGATTGAGGGCCGCAAGCGGGGGCAAAGTATGCGCTTTGGCCCCTGTTTGCGACGCCTTGCCACGGGCGGCTTTTGGGAGAGTTCTAGGAGAGTCGGCGGTTTTTCGCGCTTGCGGCAGCCGATGCGCTGGCCACAAAATGCTGCATTTGCAGGCTGTTCTCATAGAGGCGACGACCGGAATCGAACCGGTGTAGACGGCTTTGCAGGCCGCTGCGTAGCCACTCCGCCACGTCGCCGTGATGCGTCTTAGCGTATCGAGCGGGCGCTTGGAGGCGACGCGGCCAGCGTCGAGTGGGGGCAGGCTACGAGGAAGAGCAGGTCCGCTGAGTCGCGGGCCTTATCTGCCCGTGTGGGTCCGATTATCAACCTTTTGCGATTTCGTTATGCGGGCTTAGGGACATTGTTAGCTCGTGCAGAGCACGGCGTCACAGGATGGACTCACCCGAAACACCCCGGAGGTCGTCCGTGAAGCGTCCAATCGCACCCATGTTGTTGGCTGCAATCGTAGGAGGAGTCGCTGCCAGCGCTGTGCTGTCGCTTGGGGGCAGCTCAAGCCGCGAGACGTCCTCGGCCCGATCGCTGCCCACCTCTGTGCGTGACGTTTCCAGGGGAACTCGGCGCGAGGCATCCTCCAGGACGCTGACGGCCACTCAGATCTACCAGCAGGACTCACCGGGCGTCGTCTCGATCAAGGCGGTCACGTCCGAGGGTGAAGACAGCGGCACGGGAATCGTGCTCGACGAACACGGCCTAATTCTCACCAATGACCACGTAGTACAGGGTGCGCAGAGCATGACCGTCAGCTCGAATGGGTCTTCCAGTAACGCGCATGCCGCAACGTTGGTGGGTGAAGAAGCCAACAACGACCTCGCGCTGATCCGCGTCGATCCGTCCGGCCTCGGCCTGAAGCCACTCAAGCTGGTCAGCTCGAGCACCGTGCAGGTAGGTGACGGGGTGTACGCGATCGGGAATCCTTACGGACTCAACGAGACGCTCACTCGGGGGATTGTCTCGGCGCTGGGCCGCGAAATCTCCGCGCCGGATGGTGCCAAGATCACCGGTGCGCTCCAGACCGACGCGGCGCTCAACCCTGGCAACTCTGGCGGGCCACTCCTTAACGACCAGGGCGCGGTGATCGGCGTCAATTCCCAGATCGCGAGTGACGCTGCCAGTGGCGCGGGCTCGCAGCCCGGCAGCACCGGTGTTGGCTTCGCGATCTCTTCCAACACTGTCGCGCAGGCGATCAAAGCGATCGAGTCCGGCAGGGGCGTCGCCTATCCCTCCACGCAGAGTGGGACCCAGTCCGAACAGGGCGAAGCTCAGGCTGAGGGCGGCACAGAAGGCCAGTCTCCTTACCGAAGGCGTTCGCCGTATGGCTCGCAAAATCCATACGGCGAAGGCGAAGCTGCGGGCGCGGAAGCCAACGCCACGACAGAAGGTCCTGAAGCTGTCGAAGCCGGCTCCGGCTCGATCGGCCCCGAATCGGTCGGGTCCGAAGACGAAGGCCAGATAGTGATCGTGCCCTGACGGAGTATGAGACCCGGGCGCTTCTGGGATGCCCGTCCCACTCGCGGCGCTCGGGTCTCATGCTCCGTTGGGCACGCTTGGCCGTCCGGGCCGTCGGCCGATTGCGAATCTCGCGCGCTGATACGCTAGAAAATCGATCCCAGGGCGATTAGCTCAGCTGGGAGAGCGCCGCCTCGACAAGGCGGAGGTCACTGGTTCGAGCCCAGTATCGCCCATGAAGCCAAAAAGCCCGCGCCAGCGGGCTTTTTGCTTGTCTGGACGACATCATCGCTTGCCCTTAGATTGCGCTTGGCGCACACCTGGCGCACATCTCACCTGCTCACGGGCGCTGCGGATCGCCTCGGCGGCCGGTGTCCGCGGCTTGTCTTCGAGTTCGCGCATCACGCCGGCGTAGTGCTTGGCGAGGGTGGCAACCGAGTGCCCGGCCTGCTCGGCCACGTAGGTCAGCGACCGTCCCTCCCACAGCAGCAGGGAGACGAACGATCCACGAAGCCGGTAGGGGCGCATGTCCCCGGTCACGCCTGCAGCCTTGGCCGCGGGCTGGTAGATCCGCCTCCGCCAGTTCTGCCAGTCGTGCAGCTGCCACTCCTTGCCACCCTGACGCGGGAAGATGAGCGCCTTGCCACCTGGACGCCCCTGCGCGAGTCTCCATTCCGCCAAGTCCTGCGCGAGCGGCGCGAGAACGTCGACCACTCGATCCCTCTCGGTCTTTCCGGCGTGCGCGTGGAGGATGCGCTCTCCGAGATCATCCCAATGGGCATTCGTCGCTTCCTCGGGACGCAGGCCCCCATATGCGAGCACCGACACGAGTGTTGCGTCTCTTTGAGAGAGCCCCGCGCGGATCGTCTCAACGATCAGCGGCGCCAGCGGCTCCGGGCGCTTGGTCGCGGGTTGGCGCGGCTTGTCCACGACGCTCACAGGGTTGCTCGGGATGAGGCCACGCACGACGGCGCGACGCAGAATGCCCTGCAGCAACATCACCGCCTTGCGCTGCGTCTGCACGCCGACCTTCGCGGCGCGAAACTGGCTACACAGATCCTCAACCAAGGCAGGGGTGATCTCGCGCAGCTGGTAGTCGCCGATGCGCGGCAGAAGGTGAGTGCCCCAAACCTCGAGGTAGCGGCGGCGCGTTGACGGCTTGAGATTCGGCACGGCATACCGTGGCCACCATTCATCCCTCACGTACTCAGCCAACGTCAGCCGGCTCTGGATCACTCCGGCCGCAAGTGGACCGAGCTGTCGGCGGCGCTTGACATCGAGCTCGAACGCCTGGGCGTCGCCCTTCTTGCCGAACAGTCGGGAGCGCTGCCGCCCACCCTCTCGCCAGCGCACCTCGTATTGCCCATCTCGATCATCGCGCTTTCGCACACTCATGCTCGCACCGCCTTTCGTTCAATCTCGCGCAGATCATCAACGCTACCGGGCCGTTGGGACCCCAGCATTGGGCGCCGGCGACTCGCGCCAGGGCGTAGGTTAGGAGCCGAGCCGGTCAGCGATACCGGCCGCCCTTCGATCCAGGCGCAGGCGTCGTCCTCGCGAATAAGCAGCTTGTTTGTGGGCTGAAAGGCGCGCAGTCTGCCCGCAGCGATAGCGCGCCGCACCGACTTGTGCTCGCAGCGAGCCAGCGTGGCGACCTCGCGCACGGTTAGGTAGGCAGTCATACGAATAAGTGACCCCAAACAGGGCAAAGCGGCCAACGAATTGTCGATCCGTACTTCGGCCCCCATCAGGGCACCGCCAGAGGACTCCCTCACCGTCCAGGTCTCTACCTAAGCCGCTCCCCTCAGAAGCGCGCCGAGCTCGTGTATTGCCTCGCCGGCAGTGGCCGGCATACGCCCGAACCGCACGTATTGACCCTCGCGCGTCAGCCAGGGTCCGTCTAGGTCCGCGCTGGCCCAATCGCTCTCGTGAGGAGGGTAGGCCAGCATTCCGAGCGGGACATCGTGGCCCGAGAGGTAGGAGGCCAACTGATAGAGGTCGCCGCGATCGACCCCGCTGGGGCTACCTCGCCACGACCGCAGCCGCTTGTACTTCGCATCCACGACGGCAACCAGTTCGCCGTTCCCGTCTCGGATGAGAATGTCTGGCTTGAGTCGCCCCAGCTGCCTGTCGGGGCGAGGAATCGACTGCAGCAGATAGGCACCGTCGCGCTTGGAGGTCCCATGCTCGACACGTGTCGGTCCAAACGCTCGACGGGCGCAATGCACAAGGAACAGCTCCCACAGCTCGGCCACGTCGATCAGGACTCCGGCCGCGTCTGCGCTGGTGGCTGAGGTCAGATGCCCTCGACGGCGAGCGATCTCGTAGGACAGGCGCGCAACCGACTCAAACCGCCGCGTGATCGGTGTGTAGCGCACACGCTGCAGGTCGATGGCGTCCGGCAGCTTAGGCTGGCTACCGATCACGGCGCGCACCTGACTGAGCACTTCGCCGGTCAGGACTGGCCGCCACGTCGGCCGCACCGGCAGCAGCGATCGAAGCGCGCGGTCAGCGAGAACCAGGACGCGGGCAACGGGGTTGTCGAGGTCTCGTTCGGTGCGGATCGTCGCCACGAGCGGGCGACGGCCGATGCGATGGCGGATCGTCGCGGGTGCGTCGAGCCTGCCCCGGATGAACAGATCGTCGTGATGGGATGCTCGCCGCAGTCGAGGGCCGCCGTGACGGGCCGCGTCGGCAACCGCCGCCGACCACACGCGATCTATGAGCTGGACGATCAACGGGCCGCGAGAGGCCGACGCTGCCGCTTTCGGAACGACCGTCAAGTTGAGGGCGTGGGCCAGCCAGGCTCCCACCACGTCGATGCCGAGGCGTGGTTCTATGCGCAGTTCGCGGTCCTCGAAGCGCAGCTCGCCGATGAAGCGCCCGGCCCACCAGTTGCCGTCCGCGCCTCGCCGCAGGGCCGGATCATCCTCGTCATCGACGCGGCTGGCTCCCGTGAGACGCAGCACGTGATCGTGATCCTCGAGGTGATCGGCGAGGCGGCCGAGCCACTGCTCCTCGCTGGCGTCCGTGGATGTTCTCGGGGACAGGTCTTGAAAGACGACCGGGGGGCTGCTCACTCGACCTTTCCCGCGATCAGTACGGCCCGCAGTCGACTCAGCTCGCTGGTCGCGGTGTCGGCGTCCAGGCCGCCGAGATATTGGGCTAGCAGCGGCTCCAACGAGAACACCCAAAGGTCTTCGATCGACGGCCGCGGGCGACCGTTAGCCATCCACAGCACACCGCCGCTGAGCTGCTTACGGCCGCGCAGCCATCGTCCGGCAAAGAAGGCCGCGTCGAAGAAGTACGTGTGACCGAGCTCGTACTGCGGGCCGAGGTGCGGCGAAAGGGCGATCTGCTGATTGAGCAGCGTGGCTCGCTCGGCCAACCGGGTCATGTCGCCCACCGCGCGGTCCCATCCCCATTTGGCCGGCGCGTGTTCGGCCCAGCGCTGTGCGTTTACCTCGATGATCGGGTCTGGCTCGAAACCGGCTGGCCGCCAGAAAAACCGACGGCGCAGCGCGAAGTCCAACTCCTCGACCGACTGGTCGATGAGGTTCATGGTCCCGATCACGAACAGGTTGTCGGGTAGCGCCAACTCCTGCGGCTCCTCGTCTACATCGAAGCCCGGTAGTTGCGCCGGTCGCTCGCGGTTCTCCAAGAGGCTAAACGCCTCGCCAAACAGTCGGCTGAGATCGGTGCGGTTGATCTCATCCAAGACGAGGATCACAGGCAGCCGCTCGTCTGCGGGGACGGTGTTCATCTGCTCCACCAGGCGTGGCAGCAGGCCATTGACGTAGCTGGTGCTGCCGTCGGCCTGGAGCCGCAGGCCCCGGATGAACTCCTCATAGCCGTACCCAGGATGTAGTTGCACCCAATGGACGTTTGCCTTCACGTACTCGTCGAGCTCGTCTTGTGAGCCGAAGAATCGAGCTGCCTTCCACCTTTCCAGCGCGACGCGGCGGATCAGGCGATCGGCGAGCTCTCGTGTGCGGTGCGTCTTGCCTGTGCCAGGCGGCCCGTAGAGCACGATCTGCTTCTTGTAGAGCAACAGATCGAGGTCGCTTGCACCGTCAGGCCGATCCGAGCCGGGGTCCCAAATATCTCGCAAGGGCGGCCAGTAGAAGTCCAGCACCGGACGGTCCGGCTGAGCCTTCAACTCGACAAGCTTCTGACGGATCAGCAGCAGCTGCTCATCGAGATCCTCGGGAATGTCCTCGCCGGCCAGCAGCTCGGCCGCGAACGCATCCACGATGTTCTGCTTGTGCGTCCTGCTGGACATCGGCTCGAACTCGCCGGGACGCAGCAGGTGCAGCAGTATGTGGCGCATCTCGCGCACCGCGATGCCTTCACCTGCGTCGTCCGCGAAGTCCCGCAATGCCCACGGATCATCGAGCAGCGTGCGCCGCTGCTCGGGGTCGTCTATCGCCTTGAATCGCAGACAGAAGTCGAGCAGGTAGCCGATCTGGAGGTCCCGGCGGACGTTGTAGCCCAGCCCTGGATTGCCGATGCCCTCGTCCATCGCCTCAGCCAGGCGCTGCCAATGCGGGGGCCGCTCCTCGCCAAGCGGCGCGATGATCGCCTCAAGCGTCGCGCGCTTCGTGGGGCCACCGATCGCGCCCACCGCGAACAAGAAGTAGATGGCAACCAGCTCGCAGACCAGCCAGCGCACCTCGTCCGAGGCCGTTTCCAGCTGCGTTGTGAGCTTCTGGCCGAAGCTCTCCTCGGTCCCAAGGAGTGGGTTCTCGAGGAAGCGCTGTCGGAAGTCCTCGAGATGCGGGATTGTCCAGATCGCCCGGTCGTCAAAGAGCAGCGAGCCGCTCTCAACCAAACAGTTGTTGCTCCAGACCTCGACTAGAGCGTCGAGCTTCGCTCGACCAGCGTCGTAATCACTCGCCATCGCGGGAAGATCCTAATGGGGAACCGCGGCCGGTCTCTGCCTGGCTCCGGTTGAGCGGACCCGCCTCTGCGGCAAGCACATCGCGCTGAGTACCCCCAAGGCGCGGGAGCCGGCTTGCCCGGCCATTCTCGCATCCCCTCGGGGGATGCGGCCGGGGCTGCGACCGGCCCCGCATCGGGCGGGGCCAACCATCTAAAGGAGGGGCGCTATGCCCACGCGCACCCGCTGGCCCGGAGACGAAGGTTACGAGCGGATGGAGTTCGCGCCCCGTCTCGGATGGGCTGCGATCTCGAGTTGGGGACTCAACGGTTGGGACCTCGGCAACTGGCCGTATGTCGTCGTCTATCACCGTGGCGAGGTCGAACTCGCGGTCGATGTGGAAGGAGACATCGACATTGAGAAGTTCCCGACTCGTGAGGAGCGCGACCGCAGGACCGACGAGATCGCCTTCTTCTACTGGAAGCACCACGAGGAGGAGTGGGTCGACGCGATCGACTCACACGAGCAGATGCCCCCGAACCTGCGCGGCCCCTTCTCGTGGAATCGGCTCGAGGGCAGTGACAAGCCCAACGTCGAGGACACACATCAGTGAAGGAGCGCGCCGCTCTGCCGGTGCGGGAGCCCGCTTGCCCGGCCATTGTCGCATCCCCTCACGGGGATGCGGCCGGGGCTGCGACAGGCCCCGCACCGGGCGGAGCCACCCATCCAAAGGAGGGCACAAAATGCCCGCTGGACTCACAGAATCAGACTCAATGTTCTCCGTGCGCGTCACTCCCTGGCACGGCTTGGGAGCCGTGCTCGATCAACCGCCCGCGACCATCGCCGAGGCGATCGAGGCATCCGGGCTCGACTGGAGCGTCGCGAAGGAGCCCATCGCGATCGACCGCGGCGAGACATCGGCCGCCGATTGGTCGGCCGCTCGCTGCGAGGAGATCCCCGGCTTCTACGCGACCGTCCGTCAGGACACCCGCGAGGTGCTTGGGATTGTCGGTGAGCGCTACCGCATCGTGCAGAACCACGAGGCGTTCGCGTTCGTCGACCAGCTGCTCGGGAGCTCGATCAACTTTGAGACGGCGGGAAGCCTGCACGGTGGACGCCGGGTATGGGTGCTCGCCACGCTGCCCGATCACGTCGAGGTCGGCGGCGACGCCGTGCGGCCCTACGTGCTGCTGATGAACAGCCACGACGGCTCGACGGCGGTGATCGCCGCCACCACCCCGATCCGCGTGGTCTGCCAGAACACGCTCAATTGGGGTCTCCAGAGCGCCCGCCAGAAGTTCTCGATCCGCCACACCGAAGCCGTCACGCAGCGCGTCCATGAGGCACGGCGAGTGCTGGACCTCCCGATCAACTACTACAAGCAGTTCAAGAGCTACGGCGACGAGCTCGCCTCGGAACGCTGCACCGAGCGCCAGCTCCGCGCTGTCCTCGAGGAGCTCTACCCCAACGGGACAAGCGACTCGATGAGCAGCCGCTCACGCCGCTCGCGCCAGCAGACGAAGGACCGCATCGCCGAGCTGTTCCTGCGCGGCGACACGCAAGGCAACGCACCCGGCTCGAAGTGGGCCGCCGTGAACGCGATCATCGAGTACGGCGACTGGATTCGCCCGCTGCGCTCAAACGGTCAGCGGTTCGCCCGAGCCCTCGATGACGGAGCCGAGAAGACCCGCGCATTGCAGCTGGTCGCGGCTGCCTAACGGCACCGCTAGGCCCGGCGGGCCTACGCCAGCCGGGCCTAGCGCGACGACCGATGGAAACCACCCGCATCCTTCCCTACTATGGATGGTCAAGGAACCGGCCCGCGCGGCCGACTCTTTCCAAGGAGCGTTTTGCAATGGCTACCAGAACCGACAACGAAATCCGTGAGCTGACCCCCGAGCAGGGCCAGCAGCTCCTCGACGACAAGGCTCGTCAGTACCTCGGGATCTCCGGGGAGGAGTTTCGCATCCGCTGGGAGGCCGGCGAGATAGACGCCGACGACGAGCCGGACGTGATGCGGGTCGCGATGCTGCTTCCCCTTGCCGGCTAGAACTCCCGCGGAGGCCGTACAGGCTTATCGCGCCCGCATCTCGCGCGTACTCTCCTGCCTCACGACTGCGCACGTCGACGTCGGAGGCGGCTACGCGCCGTCCGCTGCTCCGCACGCCCTCATCATGGCCGGCAACGATGCTGTGGCCCTGCGCGGAGCAAGTCGCCTGACGCTGGCTGTCAGCGAGCACTACACCATCACGGAGGACTCCGACGAAGGCTGGCAGGTCCACAGAGCCGCCTACTTCTATGCCATTGGCCTTCACGACACCGGCGAACTGCTCGCCTATCACTGGCATCCGCGCGGAAAGAGCCCGGTTGTTGACCCGCACCTACACGTCCGGGCCAACATCCAACTCGGCGAGCGTTGGCTCGGCAAGGTCCACCTTCCTACGGGCGCGATCGAGCTAGAGGACATCGTGTCGTTGGCGGTCAACGAACTCGCAGTAGAGCCGCTACGCGAGGATTGGGAGCTGCTGCTCCACGAGAACCGGGCTTGATGGGGCATCACCGCCCCGCATCAAGAGCTACTGCTTCGGCTTGCTGTGATGCGATGTGCTGCGGCGGAGGGTGCTAGTGACCGCCAGCTCGTGATCGAGCTTCGCGCTGACGCGGATTAGCGCGTGCGCTGCAGTGCGAGGACCGAGCTTGAACACCACCGTCAGCCGCCCGCGCTTGAGCGTGATCGTCTTTGCGGTCGAGGCGACGGTCCGGCCTCTCAGCCGGCCGGTGAAGCCCACGCGGACCCTGCCGCTCGCGGGTCCGCTCACATGCACCACCAGCTCGTGTCCACGCAGCGTCTCCGTGACACGGATCGTCGGCTTGGTCCCTGCGCTGTGGCCGGTGCCCGTACCCGAGCCCGAGCCGCCTGGGCCGGACGGTGAGACGACGACGCTTGTGTGCGCTGCGGCGGCGGGGCTCGCGTTGCCTGCCGCATTAGTGAGCCACACGGCGATGCTCCAGCTTCCAGGGCCGGGAACAGTCACAGTCGCCGGCCCGGCTGCTGGCGCCTGTGCGGGAGCGCTGCACGACCCCGAGCCGCTGGCCGGACAGACTTGGTAGAGAGCGCCCGTGATCGGTGCGACCTGACCCGCCGGATCGGTCCAGGTAGCCGTGAATGTCGAGCCGCCCGCCTGCGTAGGAGTTGCGGACAATCCCACTGGCGGCGGTGGCGAGCTGTTCTCCACGGTGATCTGCTCGGAGGCCACTGACCGGACCCCGTTTGTCGGTCCACCACGAGTGAGAGGGTGGTGGATGTGACGGGGAGAAGGTAGCGCCCGCCGCGGACGGATGACCACGCTTGTGCTGTCCGCGGGCGTCGTTGCGAAGGCGCGAGCGTAGCGAGTGCCGAGCGGCGATGGCCGCGGCGCGCTGCTCGCCGCACCCCTCCTGCTCACGCGGTGAGAGCTGGCTCGCCGTCAGGCGCCCACTCGGCGGCGAACACGGCCGGGGCGCGCATCCTGAGTGAACTGTGCGGCCGTCTGAGGTTGTAGTCCTCGCGCCAGTCCTCGATCACCACGCGCGCCTCGGCCAGGCAGGAGAACTCCTCGATGTCGAGCAGCTCGTCGCGCACGCGCGAGTGGAAGGACTCCACGAACGGGTTCTGCCACGGCGAGCCCGGCTCGATGAACACGGTCCCGGTCTTCGATAGTTGACACCAGTCCTGGAGCGCGTGTGCGGTCATCTCCGGCCCGTTGTCCATCCTCAAAAGCTCGGGGGCGAGGTCCCGCTCGCCGCATAGCCGCTGCAGCGCCTGCACGACCGTGTCGGCGTCGATGCTGCGCGCCACCAGCATCACCAGCGCTTCGCGCGTGAACTCATCGACGATGTTCATCAGCTTCAGCGCCCGCCCATCGGCGGTCTGGTCGAACTGAAAATCGAACGCCCACACGTGATTCGGCCGCTCCGCGCGCAGCCGCTCGGCCGGGACCGTCGACTCCCCGAGCCGCCGGCGCTTACGCTTGCGCTGCGGCACCCGCAGACCCTCCTCGCGCCACAGCCGCTGCACCCGCTTGCGGTTCACCTCCCAGCCCAGCTCGCGCAGCCGGTGATGCGCGCGCCGGTACCCCCATCGCGGGCGCTCCACCGAGAACTTCCGCAGCTCTGAGCGCAACACCTCGTCATCCTCGGCCAGCTTCGGCTCGTGACGCTGCGTGGAGCGATGCTGGCCGACTACCTGACATGCCCAGCGCTCGCTGACGCCGAGACGGTCGCAAAGCATCACGACCGCCCGGCGTCGGCGGACCGGGCCTACCAGTTTCCCCGGGAAATCTCCTTCAACGCGACGACCTCCAGCTCCTTGTCGGCCACGATCCGCTTCAGCGTCGCGTTCTCGCGCTCGAGTTCCTTCAGCCGCTTCGCGTCATCGGCCTTCATCCCACCGTACTGGTTACGCCAGCGGTGGAACGTTTGCTCGCTGATCCCCAGCTCCCGAGCGGCCTCCGGGATCGTCTTGCCCTCACCGAGCAGCCGCTCAGCCTCCCGCAACTTGCGGATGATCTGCTCCGGCGTATGCCTGCGTCGCTTCATCGTGTAGTTCCTTCCTCGCCCATGATCGCGGGCGCGAGAAACTCTCACAAGGGTCGGACCGATCCCCCGGGGTCAGGCCACCACGGTCGATTGATTGCCAGCCGCCCGTTGCTCCTATGTCAAGACAGGTCCACTATTTGCGAGCTTCCGTTTGCGATCGGCGACGCCGTATCGTGACGGTGAGACATATGGCTACGAGACTGTGGGAGGACGGTTCTGAGGGAAGTGCAAGGTCTCCCGACTGGCAGTCCGTCATAGCTGCAAGCTACAATCAAGCCATATCTCAGCGGATACCAACACCGCGTCGCGAGCGCATCAGACGCGCGCTTGAGAGCCTCCGTCCTCCCGAGCACCGCTACCCCGCAGTCGTCCTTATGTGGGTGCTATCGATCGCCCTTGCGTTGGTGCTCGTGGTTGAACTCACGGGAATAATTTCAACCACGGGTTCAACCACGGATAGCTCCTCCGCTCCAGTGATGCAGCTTAATGTCTACTCCGCCGAGACCGGGAAGCTCCTTGGACATTGTCGCGCGCAGCGCGTCGAAGGCACCGTCATCGCCGACCCACGCCCAGGAAGTAGCGAAGTAGCGCGCTGCACGGGGCTTGGCGCAAAGCCCCCGGGGAGGACCGTAATCGTCGAAGCGGCGCGATGGTACCCCACGCGCCCTGGGGTAACCCACAGCGGACCATGAGCCCTGGCAGGATCAGGTCATAGATCCTGCGACCGGCTCCGGATGGTCCCCGGCGTACAGCCGCCTTGCACGGGCTTACCGCGTTCTGGGGCGCAAGAGCTCTAGCGGGCAAGCCCTGGCCGCTGATGCCACCGAGGAGTCGTCTTGGCCGTCGTAGCCGGCGGCCCGACCAACGGCAACGGCGAGATACCGATGCGCGGGCTTCGCCCGCTGTGACCGAGCCTCCCTGACGGTCGGCTCTCTATCGAGCCCGGCACTGCACGCCTACGGCCTGCGGGTCCGCTCGCTGGACTGCTGGCTTCGCCGCAGCCAGCACGGCCAGCCGCTTCGCGGCGGCCTTCGCAGACCCTTCGGCCTGCGCCGCTTCGCCTTCGGCTTCGCCGCGCCCGTCGCACAGCACCAAGCCCGTTGCTCCTATGTCAAGCGCTTCCTGCAATTTGCGAAGCTCTTGGATTTGCTTAGCTGTGTGTTGGTGCGTGTTTGCTGTCCCTCGTGTTACGGCGATCGTGTGGTCCGAGGTCCGGATGGATTCCTCGAATGTGCTCGTGAGCTTGTATGGGTTGAGCCGCCCTCCGCGTGGAATCCGTCTTCGATACCGCGCTTCGCAGGTTGTAGCGCTGTCTTCAGTGAAGCGGAAGCGCGTAACGCGTATGAGCAGCTGCATAGACGTCGTGTCGAGGAAAAACAACGCATCGCCCAGAGGGAGGAGCGGTGGAGCGAGGTGCTTTCAGCGTTGAGGCAGACGGCGGCTCCCGATCAACTTAGTGTCCTTCTCTGCGAGATGGTTGCGGGATGGCATCGTGTCGAGGGTCGTCCCGAGGCGCGTGTGTGGGGTGATGCTTGCCGCGAAGCATGGCTGAAGCTGGTGCGCACCAAAATGGTTGGTCCGCATCACGCCGAGGTCGTTTGTCTTGAGCTCCACAAGACTCTGCTGAGTCCAGCAAGTGTCACCGAGATGTGGCGTAGGCGAGCATGGTTTCACGAGCGTCGCGAACGATCCTGTTGGCTAGACAGCACAGGAGCCGTTTGGTGGAAGCCAGTCGCGGTACACCCTGGGCGGTCAACTGAGTCTCCTCGCAAGCCTGTTGAGATGGTCTTCTGTACGACTCCCGGACTGTCGTTGTCTCGTGCCACTGTGCGCCGTGTTCCTGGGATGGTGCCGTTCGACCCGAGTTGGGACTGGACCGTCGACTGCGGCCACCCGGTTGCACGTAATGCTGACGATCCAAATGCGTCTATCGTCGCTGACGTGATGCTTTCACTCATCGGCAACACTGCAAGAAGGCCTCGTAGCTAGACGTTCAATGGAGTCGGTATGGGTGTGCCCTCTGGCTTCCGCAGTGTAGAACCTTGTATTGGCGGACGTAGGAGCAGGTGGTGGTAGTGGCGTGCGAGGTGGCGCTTGAGGCAGCGCATCGCCTCGATGCGGCTCTTGCCCTCTGCTTCCTTCCGTGCGAGGTAGGCGCGGGTCTCGGGGTCGATCCGGCCGCGGGTGATCGCGATGACGTGCAGCGCACGGTTGAGCTGGCGGTTGCCGCCGCGATCGAGCCGGTGGCGGTCGTGTCGCCCGGAGGAGACCGGGATCGGCGCGACGCCAGCGACCCTGGCGAATTGCGCGTCGCTCTTAAAGCGCTCAGCGCCGGCGGTCTGCCCGATCAGGATTGCGGCGCACAGCGGGCCGCAGCCCGTCTCGGCGAGCAGCTCAGGACGATGCTGGCGAACGAGGTCGCGCAGTTCGCGCTTGAGCGCCTCTGCTTCGCGTGTCAGCACGGTGATGCGTTTGACCTGCTCGCGGGCGATTCGGACTCTCGCGCTCTGTGGCATCGCGCGCAGACGGCGCGTGATCCGCTGTAGCTGGCCGGGATAGTCCATCTTGCGCGTCGGGATCGTGGCCTCCAGTTCAGGGTCGAGGACCACGAGGTTGGTCCGCAGCCGGTTGATCAGCCGTGTGCGCTCGCTCACGAGCGTGTTGCGGTGATCGCACAGCAGCCTGATCTCCGCAGCGTCCTGGTCGAGGAACGCGGCCGGGAACCGCTCGACGCCCTCACGCAGCACAGCGCGGGCGATCGCTCTGGCGTCGATGCGATCAGACTTGCCCGGCTCGCGTTCACCACGCCGCGAAGTACCCATGAGCTTCGGCGCGACGCGCACGACGCGCTCGCCAGCGGCGATGAGTGCTTGCTCGAGGTGGTGGGAGAGGTCACGGCAGTCCTCGATCGCCCACACGGTCTCCTGTCCGAGCTCGTGAGCCCAACGCAACGCCTCCAGATGGCCCTGCTCCTTCGCGACGATTTCTCGCTCGCCGAGCAGCTGCCCTGTCGCTGCGTCGACGGCCGCGAGCGCGTGAGTGCTCTTGTGGACATCCGCTCCGATCACGATCATCAGTACGTCCCTTCGGTCGATGGTCTCGGTCGATCGGACCCTCGGCGGACAGGCCTTTCTCGGGGCGGTTGCCACGCTCCTATCAGGTCACGCCGCAGGTCCTGGGTGGTGACGGACGACACAACGAGCGACGGTCAGGCCACGGACGGCCGACAGACAGACTAAGAGTCAGCCCGTCACCAGCCCAGGACCCAACCCGGCAAGCCGGACGTCACCAGAGGCATCCCTTCCTGCCAGCTACGCGTCCGCCATGCCGGCCGCTGCGACCGACAGCCAGCACCCGGCACACCGGAGCATCGCTACCGGCCCCTGCACGCTGGCAGAAAGGACAGACTAGATGCTCACCTGAGCGGGCGCTGTGTACGCACTGTGCCAACTCGTTGGCCGGTCTCGGGGGGGCGTGGTCTGTACCGTTGTGATGACCGCAGCCAGCATCGGTGCCGCCAAGGGCGCCGGGTACGCGCGCTACCTGGAGTCAAAGACCGTGGAGCCAGAGCGCGGGGACTACTACCTCTCCCCGGATGGCGAGCCCACCCAAGCCCCCGGCCAATGGCTCGCGAGCCCTGACACACTCGCGCGGTTGGGGATCCAGGGCAGCTCGATCGAGGGGCAGGATTTCATCGCGCTGATGGAAGGACGCCACCCCCGAAGCGGTGCGGTTCTTCGCCGGGCGGGCTCTACTGGCGGTCGTGGCGGCGGGATTGACCTGACCTTCAGCGCGCCGAAGTCTGTCTCTGCAGTGTGGGCGCTCGGGGACCCGGCCGAGCGCCGCGAGATGGAGGCCGCGCACGCGGCGGCTGTGAGCGAAGCGATGGCTGCATCTGACCGAGACGGTCCCGACCGTGCGCCGCCGCTACGGCGGGCAGCAGGTCGAGGAGCAGGCCAGAGAGGTGATGGCAGCCGAGTACCGCCACACTACTTCGCGGGGTGTCCTTGAGGGGGACGCGCCGGACCCACAGCTGCACAGCCATGTCGTGATCACGAACGCGGTCCGTGAGGACGGGAAGATCGTCGCGGTCGCCTCCAGGCCGATCTTCCGCTCCGCCAGGGAGCTCGGCGCCTACTACCGCTCGGCGCTCGCACACCAACTCCAGCAGCGGGGGTATGCGATCGAGCGCGGCACCGGCAAACACGGCCGCTACTTCGAGATAGCCGGGGTACCACGCGGCCTGCTCGACGCCTTCTCCGCCCGCACCCGCGAGGTCGCCCGCGCGGCCGAGCGCTTCCGCGCACAGTGGGGGAGGGCACCCGAGCGCGGCGAGCTACGCCAGCTCAAGCTGGAGAACCGCAAAGCCAAGGTCCTCGTCACGCGCACGGACCTGCAGAGTGCATGGAGCGACACGGCCGAGCGCTTTGACTTCACCGGCGATGAGCCCGCACGGCTGCTTGGCGCCACCGCAGGGCTGGTGCCTGAACGCGCGCTTGAGGACAGGGTCGAGGAGCGCCTGACTGAGCGTGCCGCGACGTTCGAGCCGGGTGAGTTCCGCGCGGTACTGCTGGAGCAGTCCGTCGGTCAGCTTTCACCGCGCGAGGCCCTCGACTTCTCGCGCGTGATGATCGCTGAGCGCCGCGTCCTGGGGTTGGAGGGCGGGCTGATGACGACGCTCGCGGTGCGCGCCCGCGAGCAGGCGATCGAGCGCAGGTTCACCACGCTCGCCAACAACGGTGGCCGGGACGTGGGGGAGAGGGCCCGCTCGATCGCGGGCGACCAGGTAGCCGAGCGGATCGGCGGATGCCTCAGCTCAGAGCAGGCCCACGCGCTGCAGGTCATCACCGGCACCGAGCGCGCCGCGATCCTTGTCGGGCCTGCGGGCACCGGCAAGGGTGTCGTGATCGATGCCGCCGCCCGCGCCGAGCAATACGGCGGCCATCAGACCCTGGGGGTTGCCGTGTCTGGGTCCACCGCGCAAAGACTCGGCCAGGACAGCCCGGCGCTCGCCGGTCAGACCTTGACCCTGGACGCGCTCGTCTCCCGCGTAGAACGTGGCCAGCTGCACATCGATACGGACACCACGATCTACTTCGATGAGGCCGGGATGGCCGACACCGATCGCCTCGACCGGCTCAGCGAAGTCGTGGAGCAGACCGGGTCGAAGCTCGTCGCGATCGGCGACGCCGCGCAGCTGCCCTCGATCGGCGCGGGCGGCATGTTCGAGCGGCTCGCCCTGACCATCCCGAGCGCGGAGCTCTCAAACATTCGCCGCACGCTCGATCCCGATGAACAGCGCGCGTGGTCAGACCTGCGCGCCGGACGCTCAGACCGCGCGATGGCGCACTACCACGCCTGCGGACGGTTGCACATGGAGAACACTCGCGATGAGGCCGTCGAGCAGGCCGCGCAGAACTGGGCGGCACTCACCGAGACCCACGACCCGAGCGAGGTCGCCCTCATCAGCGACGCCTCAAACAAGGAGATCCACCGCCTCAACGCCCGCGCCCAGCACTTCCGCTCAGCGCGCGGCGAACTCGGCGAGCTCGAAGTCGCGGTGCCCGGCGTCCACTACGGCATCCGCCAGGGCGACCGGGTAGCAATGATCGACCAGCACCACGAGCCCGGCGTCGAGCGCATCGAGAACGGCAGCCGCGGCGAAGTGCTCAACATCACCCCCGCCGGGGAAGTGCTGATCGAGTTCGACGTGACTGGCCGCACTCGGACATTGGCGGGGGATGACCTCGCCAGTGTGCGCCTCGGCTACGCGCAGCACATTCACCGTGCGCAGGGCGCGACCGTCACCCGCACCCTCGTCGTCACCGGCGGCTGGCAGACGAGCAAGGAGCCCGCCTACGTCGAGGCATCCCGCGCCCGCCAGGGCACCGACTGGTTCGTCTCCCGCGAGGACCTCGGCGTCGAAGGCCACGACACCGACCGCATCCAACGCCTCGCCGAGAACATGCAACGAAGCCACGCACAAACACCATCGCTCGCGCACCCCGAGATGGCAGACCGCGACTACGGCACCCACTTTCACCGCTCAATCGCGCCCAGCCGCACCAGCCGCATACCGGGCATCGTCCGCACCATCAACCGCATCATCAACCCACCAGCACAGGAGAGAACACGATGAGCCACCGAATCCAGATCGTCCTACCCGACCCCGTAGCCCTGCAGCTACGCGAGCTTGCCGCCGGGGCCGACACGCCACCCTCCACGCTCGCCGCACAGATCGTCTCGGGCGGCGTCGCGCTCGCCGCCAAAGACGGCAAGGTCCGCCCACTACGCCCCGCACCAGTACTTGTCGGCACGAACGGCAGCGAGCGAGCACCTTGGCTTGAGCCCTACGGCGGCGACCCCACCTGGCGCCAGCAAATGTGGGGCGCCGTCGTCGCGCTGTACGGCCGCTACCCCACCCACCTGGAAGCGCTCAAAGACAAGTGGTGGAAAGACGACTCGCAGACCGAGACGCTGTGCGCGCTCGCGGTATGGCGAGCGGAACTGGACGAAGCCGGCCAGGACCCACGCGACGAGCTCGCCTTCCAGAACCAGCTCGCCGATTACGCCCAAGTCCTGCGCCAGCAGGGCGGTGGCGTCACCAAGGCATGGAAGCCCGGTGCGCCACCGCCGGAGTGGGCCCCGAAGTAGCCGCCGAACCAGCCCGACCGTTACATCTTTGACGCGCTCTGTGTCAGCTTCGCGTCACACCCTCACAACGCTGCACAGGCTTTGTACGGTCGGTCCACAACTGCACATTTTGGCGCCGGCGACAGCTCTAACTGCCCCGGCGCCGTGACACAAGGAGCCGTAACTCCCCATGCCGAAATACCGTACCCCAGACGGGTTGGAGGAGCACGCCTGCATCGACCGGGCCGTGCTCGACCTCATGGTCGATCTCGAGAGGCAGCGGCCGTGGGCCGAAGACGAGATCGCCCGCACCATCAGCACCCCCGGCGATGTCCGCGACAGCCTCCGGCGACTGCGCACCTCAAGGCTCATCCACCGCTGGAACGACCTCGCCGTCGCCTCGCACCCTGTCGTGCGCTTCCACGAGATCAACCAGCCCGGCGATGGTCTCAGCCCCGGTGAGGCCAGGGAGCGCCATTGGGACAAGGCCGTCCTTGAAGGTCTCCTCGTCCGCAGCGCCGACGGCGAAGGGCCGCGCACCCAGCAGCAGACCTACGAAGCGTTCGGCGCGAGCAAGCGCAAGAAGAAGCTCGCCATCGACGACGCGCTGGACCGTCTTGACGGCGCCGGTCTCATCGAACGTCGCGGCGGGCGCTCGATCGCCTCGGAGGTCGCGCGGCGCCTCGATGAACTGATGACGCTCTGACGCGGGGTCAGCCATGCGCGTCACCGAACTGGCCTTGAGCCAGGCTGTCCTCCCCAGCCTGGCCAAGGTCGGCATCCACGAGGTAGAGCAGCTCGCCGAGCACCGCACCGGCGAGCTGCTCCACCGCCCCGAGTTCAGCAGCGGAGTCGAGCTGTACGAGCTGATTTGCGAGCTTCATCGCCACGGCCTGACGCCGTTCTCAAGCTACGGCGGACACATCGAGACTGAGCGCGAGCTGGAGATATTCCGTCTCCGCGCAGTCGAGGGCTTGACCTTCACCGAGATCGGAGAGCGGGTTGGGCTCAACCGAACCCGTGTTGATCAGCTTCTACGGCTGCACTTTCGCTTGGATGAAGTGCCGCCGGCCGCCAAGCGCAGGAGGCGAGCACGCAATGACTGATCGGTCGCTGCGGGATATGCACCCGAGTTCGGGCCGCGAGCCGATTCTCGTCGTGGAGGCTGATGCGGACTTCGGACGAAAGCTCGTCGAGCAGCTCGCCGCCGACGGCCATCCGGCCGAGCTTGCCCGCACCGCCAGTCATGCCGAGATGATGGCGGGCGCCCGTCCGCCCCGATTGGTCGTGCTCGGGGAACTCGACTCACCGAGGGGCAGGCTCGACCTGTTGGAGACGATTCGCGGACACGGCCCCGAAGTCTCTCAGCGGCAGACATCCCCACCGTGGCCACAGAATCTCCCGGTGATCGTCCTCAGCTCGCACACAACCGAGCTCGACATGCTGCGGGCGTTTGAGGCGGGCGCAGATGACTTCCTGGGCCGCCCCGCCCGCTATCTGGAGCTGCGAGCGCGTGTGCGCGCGCTACTGCGACGGGCAGCCGGCAACAACCAGCCGGTAGGACCGCTCCAGATCGGCCCGCTGACGATCGACCCGGCCGCCCATGCAGTGAGCCTCGCAGGCAAGCGCCTGGAGCTGCGCCGCCAGGAGTACGAGCTGCTGCTGTACCTGGCAAGCGATCCGCGACGGGTGTTCCACAAGCACGAGCTCCTAAAAGCCGTGTGGGGATACCGCTCGACCGGCAACACACGGACGCTCGACAGCCACGCCAGTCGCCTACGCCGCAAGCTCGGCGCCGCCGGTGAACGCTGGGTCATCAACGAGTGGGGCGTCGGCTACCGGCTTATCTGAGCCTCGTCCTGCGCTGGCCCTGAGCGCTCGGTGGGTGGGGAGTAGCCTTCGGTGCGTGCCTGGTTGACATTGACCACTCCCGTATGCGGCCTATCTTCGTCCGCCTCCCTGACGGTGCATTACTCGCTGCCCGTCGTTCACGATGCGACAAGAGAGGACCACCTATGACCGAGAGCACCGACATAGATCTGCTGCACCGGGCCTGGGAGGCAATGAGTGTCGAGGGGGACCTAAGCGTCTTGGAAGGGGCGCTCGACCCGGAGGCGAAGTGGCGCGGCGTCGAGGACGGGCCGTGGATATGCGAGGACCGCAAGATGATCCTCAAGGTCATGCAGCGCAACCTGAACGGCGGCCTCGTCGGGCGGATCGAGCAGACGGTCGAGGTTGGCGAGCGGATCGTCGTGGCGTTCCGTCCCGCCCAGCCCCGAAACGACGAACGGCCGCTGGATCAGGGCATCGCTTACGTGGTCGTCACGATGCGCGACGGGCGCGTGATTGAGATGAAGGGCTGTGCCGACCGAGCCGCCGCTATGACCTACGCGCAGGCCGGTACGGTGCAAGGTTCACTACTCCTCGGATGCGTGACAAGGATGGGGTGCGGTAATGGAGCGCGTTGACGGGGAGTTGATCTTCTCGGCGTCGGACCTGATCAATCATCTGGAGTGTCCGCACCTCACGCAGCTCGATATCGAGGTTGCGCTTGGGAGCCTGGACATCACAGAGACCAGGTCCGATACCACGGAGCTTGTTGCGCGTAAGGGTGATGAGCATGAGCGGGAATATTTGGCTCAGCTGCGCTCCGGTGGGTGCGAGATCGTTGAGATAGAGGCCGATCGGAGTCTGCAGGGAACGCGCCAAGCAGCAACGCAGACGATCGAGGCGATGCGGGCCGGAGCCGAGGTGATCTACCAGGGCGTGCTGTTCGACGGGGTCCGCTGGCGCGGATACAGCGACTTCCTGCGCCGCGTCGAGCGCCCGTCGGAGCTGGGGTCGTTCAGCTACGAGGTGGCCGACACGAAGCTCGCACGCCGCGTGAAGCCGTATTTCCTGCTGCAGCTGTGCTTCTACTCCGAGCTCGTCGAGGCGATCCAGGGGGTCGCGCCGGAGCGGATGCACGTCGTGCTCGGGACGCGCGAGTCCCAGTCGTTTCGCGTCGCCGAGTTCGCCGCCTACTACCGCAGCGTCAAGCACGGCTTCGAATCCGTCGTCGACGCTGGGCTGTCCACCACCTACCCGGAGCCGGTGGAGCACTGCGCGCTATGTCGCTGGGAGGAGCACTGCGTCGCCCGGCGCGAGGCCGATGACCATCTGAGCCTCGTCGCCAGGGTCCAGCGCTCGCAGTGCATCCAACTGGTGGAGCGCGAGATCACGACCGTTGCGCAACTCGCCGCCGCAGAGTCCGAGGATCGCCCGCCCCGGATCGGAACCGGCACATTCGAGTCCCTACGCGCGCAGGCGCGTCTACAGGTAGACCAACGCCGCAACGGGGAGCTGCGCTACGAGCTGCTTACGCCCGAGGAGGGCTGTGGGTTTGCTCACCTGCCGATGCCATCCGAGGGTGATGTGTTCTTTGACATGGAGGGCGACCCGTTCTTTGACGACGGTCTGGAGTACTTGTTTGGCGTCGTGCTGCTGGGGGCCGACGGACCACAGTTTCAAGCGTTCTGGGCCACCGATCGGTCATCCGAGAAGCAGACGTTTGAGCAGTTCATCGACTTCATCATCGAGCGGCTCGAGCGCTTCCCCGACCTGCACGTTTATCACTACGCCCCCTACGAGGCGACCGCGATCAAGCGGCTGATGGGGCTGCACGCGACTCGCGAGGAGGATGTCGATCGCCTGCTGCGCGGCAAAGTCCTGGTCGATCTCTACACGGTCGTGCGCCAGGGTCTGCGGGTCGGTCAGCCGAACTACTCGATCAAGAGTATCGAGGCGTTCTACATGGTCAAGCGAGACACGAAGGTCTCCGAAGGCGGCGACTCGATCGTGGCGTTCGAGCAATACCTGGAGACCGGCGAGCGGTCGCTGCTGGAGTTGATCGAGCGCTACAACGAGGACGACTGCCGCTCCACGCACCTGCTGCGCGAATGGCTGCTCGCCCGCCGCGACGAGGCGATCGAGACGTTTGGACAGGAGATCCCGTGGAGACCGCCACCCGAGCCCTGGGCACCGGACCCCGAGCTCCAAGCGGAGCTCGACGCGCTGGGAGCTGCGCTCACCGCCGATGTCCCCGACGACGCCGAGGGCTGGGACGACGATCAGCGTGCCCACTGGCTGATGGCCCAGCTGATCGACTATCACCGGCGCGAGGCAAAGCCATCCTGGTGGGCGTACTTTGAGCGCCTCGAAGCCGATGAGGAGCAGCTGACGGAGGTCGACAACGAGGCTCTTGGGAGACTCACCGTTGCAGACGTCGAGCCGATCCCGCTCCCCTCGCCCTCGCGCTCGCTCGTCCACACGCTGCGCTTCCCCCCGCAGGAGCACAAGATCGCTCCTGGCCACTTCGTCGACCCCGCGACCGAGAAGGGAGTGACGGTTGAGTCGATCGACAACACGACCGGAATGCTGCCGATCACCCGTGCGGCCTCCCGTATCGGCGAGCCCCTTCCCCGCGCGCTCATACCTGGCAAGCCGTATGGCACCGACGACCAGCGTGGCGCTCTGCGTCGGCTCGCGGGCGACATCGGCGAGCGCGGCCTCAACGCTCCGGGTCGCTACAGCGCGCTACGCCAGATCCTACGCGGAGAGGTCCCGAGCACCGTGGCGTGCTCACATGGCGAGGCGCTGCAGGCGGGCGCCTTCGACCTGGAGGACGCCAAGCGGATCGCGGAGGGCCTGAACGACAGCTACCTGTTCATCCAGGGGCCGCCCGGCTCGGGCAAGACCTTCACCGGCGCCCACCTGATCCTGCACCTGATCGAACAGGGCCACCGCGTCGGCGTAGCCGCGGGTAGCCACGCCGCGATCCACAACCTCCTCGCCGAGATCGAGAAGTACGCCGCTCCGGACGAGCCTGTCGTCGGACTGAAGAAGTGCGGCAGCGATGGCAGCAACAGTTACGAGTCCAAGGACGGGCTGATCGGGAACTCGAATGAGATCGCCGATTTCGCCGGCGCCGGCTACGAGCTCGTGGCGGGGACCGCCTGGCTGTTCTGTCGCGAGGAGATGGACGGGACGCTCGACTATCTGGTGATCGACGAGGCCGGCCAGATCTCCCTCGCCGACGCCCTGGCGATGGGCACGTGCGCACGCAACGTGATCCTGCTCGGAGACCCACAGCAGCTCGCGCAGGTATCCCAAGCAGTACACCCACCGGGAGCCGGCGAATCCGTGCTCGAGCACCTGCTCGACGCGCACACGACGATCCCGCCGGAGCGCGGCCTGTTCATCGACGAGACCAGAAGGATGCACCCGGACGTATGCAGGTTCATCTCGCGGGCGATCTACGAGGACCGACTTGACCCCTTTGCGGACTGCGCCAACCAGCGCATCGAAGCGCCCGGCCGATTGACCGGCACGGGCATCAGGTACGTCCCCGTCGTCCACGAGGGCAACACCCGCGAGTCCCCGGAGGAGGCCAGGTCGATCGCCGGCCTGATCGACGACCTGCTGCGAGGGCAGTACTTCCAGACGGACGGCACCAGCGGTCCCCTCGCCCCCGAGGACATCATGGTCGTCGCCCCCTACAACGCACAAGTACGCTGCCTGCGCGAACACCTCGCGAAGGGAGTGAAGGTGGGCACCGTCGACAAGTTCCAGGGTCAGGAGGCGGCGGTGTGCTTCTTCTCGATGGCGACGTCGAGCGGAGAGGAGATCCCCCGCAACCTGGAGTTCTTGTTCAGCCGTAACCGCCTCAATGTCGCGATCTCCCGCGCCCGGTGTTTGGCGGTGCTCGTCTGCAACCCCGAGCTGCTGCATATCCGCTGCAGGAATGCCGAGCAGATGCGGCTGCTCAATGCGCTTTGTTGGTTCGTGGAGATGGCGGGGGAACAACCCGACGATCGGCCAAGCACGCCATAGGGTGAAAAAGACAATGGTTTCGAACAGGCGGCGAGTTGCCGGTTGTTAGGCGACGAAGCTTCAATCAACCCCTCGCAGCGATCACGCTGATCTGCTGCCGCCCCGTGTGCGCACCTGGTTTGATCTCGCACGCAGCGCGCCCCTTGGAGAAGAGAGATCCATGCCTTGATTGCTTCTACTTCCGATATCCCTTTACGCGAGCGAACCATGCACGAACGAAAGCTAGCTCCTGCTCCAGCTGATCCGGCTCGGGGGCGACGTAGTTTGTCGCTTGGCTCTTGTCGTGGCGTCGCACCCAGGCTGAGCAGCGCTCGTAGCTCTGCTGGAACTCTTGGTTGTCGGTCTCGGTGATCTGGGCGAGGATCTTGAACATTCTGGGCTGCACATGGGAGGTACCGGGATCGACAAGCGGGTAGACGATCTCAAGACTGATGAGCCGCTCCCAGGTCTCCGAAAGCTTGCCGGCCCACTCGGCGCATTCCTTCTCATATTCATCCTGATCCCATTTCACCCGTTCTTTCTTGATGTGGGCCAGTAGCTGTTCCAGCTCGTTGCAGCGTCGGCCGACATCCTTGGCCTTCCACGGATGCTTATCGATGGTTAGGCCTGGTGTCTTGTCTCCGCGACGCTCAATGCTGCGTTCGTTGAATGCGACCTGCTCTTTGGCCGCAGCAATAGCGAGGTCGCCGACGAACGTCAGGTCGTGGGTGAATACGACGACCTGACGATCAGCTGCGAGTTGCCCCAAGCGGTCGGCGACACGCGACCGGCGGATGTGGTCTAGCGATGTGACCGGGTCGTCGAGAACTAGAGCCGATTTACTTTCGTCGAAATGGGCCTCTGTGAAGTATCCAGCCAGCCCGAGCGCAGTCTGCTCGCCCTCGCTCAGCACCTGCTTCACGGGCCGGGGGTTCTTCGCACCGAGAAGCGATGGTCGATGCCGAAGCTTGCCCTTCTGGCCGCCGGTCTTCTTGAGTTCGATCCGTTCGAGATAGAGACGATCAGACTCGCGTGTGAAGCGGTCACGGACGATGTTTGTGACGTGCGCCTCGGCTAGTTCAGTGGACTTCCGTGTAATGCCGGTCGTATCGGTATGACGCTTGGCTGAGTCGAGCTTTTCCTCTTCAGCCCGCCGTTTGATCTCGGTAGTCAAGTCCGCACGATGCTTGCCGAGTGCGAGCCGGCCTTCGAGCTCGTTCTTGCTCCGCACTGTCCCACTAAGCTTTTCTTGAAACTGAGTGGCGTCGATCGAAGCGGCGTTTTTTCGTAGTTCAGCAGTCAGTGCATCGAGGGCTGGCTCGGACGAGGGCACAAGCGCCGGGATCGTGGCGTCACTCGTGCCGTCTAGGTAAGCGAGCAGTGCGGCCTTCCGAGTCGCGGCGGCCTGGAGCCATTCGCTCACGGTCTGCGCGAGGGTCGAGTTTTGGCCCTTGAGCTCGACGAGCTGCGCGGCGATCTGCGACGGTGTCGGATCAAGCGCACGAATCGCCTCCGTCGCGCGCTTCAAGGTGTCCTCAGCGGCGGCTGCTTGCTGGGCGGTGGTGTCCTGCATAAATGCGTGAAACCGCGTAAGGCGTCCGGAGGCGTCAGGTGACAGCTCTTGGTGGCAGAGCACGCAATGGGCGCCCTCCACGGTGAGCGGGAAGATTTGGTCCTTGTAGGCCTCAGTTTCAGAGAACTGCTGCGCGGCCTCCCACAATGCTCGCCACGTTTCTGTTCCCACGCCGGGAACTGGCTCGCTGTCAAACGTCTCAGACGAGGCCAGTGTGGCGGCAGCCCGCAACTCCCCAGCCTTTTTACGGGCAGTCTTGGCTTCGATGACCTTTGGTTCACCGAGGGCTTTGGCTACCGCCGCGCTGTGTGACGAGATCGCCGCCACCTGGGTGGTCAGCGCTTCGAGTCGCGCACGCTCCTTGGAGGGATCGGTCGCCCGGAGTCGCGCTTCCTCCTGAATGAGCGCACCGAGTTGCTCGCTTGCATCTGCGGGAGTCGCGCAGGCGGCATCGATCTGCGCTTGGGTGGTCGTGCCAGAGAGCCCAGCTAGGAACTCGGCTGCATCGGTGCCAACAGTCGCTGAGGGCATTTGCCCACTAGCAAGTTCATTCTGGCGTAGTTCCTCGTCGAGAACCTTTCGCACAGCGTCACACAGCGCGATCAAGCCATCGAGCAGGACCAGTGCCGACGGCCGGTAGGTCAACTCAGAGTCTCCCCCAATGTACTCGTCGCCACACGCCTCGTCGTAGAAGCTGATCGCCCGAAGCTCGTCACTGACCGCTTCCGGCCACAGCGAGATCTGGTTCGTACCGCCGCTCGTGAATGTGACTTCAGCCTTCTGTGGCTGTTCTGGGGTACCCGCGAATACGTTGGCGTGTACCGGCTCCTGGTGGCGAGCCCCGGCGACCGACTTGATGAGTCGCGCGTAGCCAGACTTGCCGCTGCCGTTGTCGCCATAGATGACGGTCAGACCGGCGGCCCCAAACGTCAGCTCTTGAGACGCCAGCAATGCATTCACGTTGATCGCGTCGCGGACTGAGCAGAGTTGCACAGACGCACCCGCCGCTTGAGTCCCCGAGATGTTCGCCGCCTGCAACGGTGTGCCCGCCGAGCTTGTGCCAGCCTTAAGCTGTGCCGCGATCGCGTTGACCTCTGCCTGATCGAACGAATGGCCTTGGGCGAGTTCGCGGAGCGCCGCCTGCTGCCAGCTAGGCCGAGTAGCGGACCATGTCGCGATCTCTTGCTCAATCGTTGTGGTCATCCCGAGGGATGGTAATGCTCAGGCTGATCACACCGCGCTAGGCTCAGTGTTCTATGGCCGTACGGTGCCTAACCGTCCTCAAACAGCTGCCGAAGGTGATCGGGTCCGTCAACGCCCAGAACCTTGTCGCGCACCTCGATATCATCGAGCCGAAGTCTGCTGAAGGTTCCTCTCTTTAGCTCGGTGACGAGCTGGATTCGGCCGAACTTGTCGCCGTGGTCCCGAGCGAACTCGGCGAGACCCTTCGCCTTGCCGACGCTATCCTCGAAGGCGAGTGTGTGCGGCTCGTAGATGTCGCACAGCACACCGGCACCATCGCGTCGAAAGACGAGGAGATCGGGATACATCAGATGGTCTTCGCCGGCTTTGCGGTAAGCGATGCTGAAGGCCCATGACTTGCGAGGCTCGTTGCGTAGCCATCCGATCACCTTGCTGTCAGCGAGGGCTTCATCGATGACCTTCTCCTCCCAGCCATTGAGGGTGCATGGAAAGGTTCCGTTCGGCAACGAATAGAGGTGCTTTGGGCTCGCTTTCTTGCCGCTCTTTGGTGCCTCGACGCTCGGCGGGAGCTCCCAGTCTTCAGCCTCGGGGCGTCCAGCTTGTCGGCGGACCTGCCGGTAGAGCTGACGGCGCTCGTCCGGAAGGTCCTTGATGGCGGCGCGGTGCTGCTGATCCGTATTGCGCAGCAATGTTGCTGCCGCCGACTCCACTGCATCGATGACCTTGGCGTCTTGGAGCAAGGCGTAAAGCTCGAGCTTGATCTGGGATACCGACGGCGGACCTTTGGCTGCCGCCTGGGCTTCGAGGTATGAGGAGTGCAGCCCGCCGCTTAGCTTGCGCCCGCACTCGGCGAACGCGTGGTCGACGTTGGCCGATACGGCGCTGAGTTGCCGTCCTTCTTCCTCAAGCGCTTTGGTCTCTCCGTAGCCTACGGTCACGGCCCGGACGTCGATCACGGCGGCCTCTTTGACTCGCTTCTTGAAATCGCCTGTTTTCTTGGCCTTGACGTGCTCGGCAACCAAAACGTCGACGAGCGCGGCCGTAAATGTCTTCGGCGCTTTGGCGTCCAGCTTGTCCCAGGCGAGCAGCCGTCCAAGTCGCAGCAGACGCCGGACGTTGCTCTGCCTGCTGACTTTGTCCACCTGGATCGTGGGTAGCGATTCCGCCGCCGTAAAGGCCTCCTTGACCTTGCTGTTGCGGTTGAACGTCGCGAGGTTGTCGCCACGCTGGACGCGCGTCGGGAAGCCGATCTCGGGATCGGGATCGGTCAGGTACTCGATAACTTCTTTGAGGCTGTCATCGTCGTAGTACGGCAGGTACAGCGACACACTGTTGAGAAAGTCGCTAGCACTGACCGAGCGCGCCAGCGGGGTGCGCACCATACGGCCGATGAGTTGCGCGATTAGCGTCTTGTCGATCGCACGGCGAAAGCTCATCATCACCTCCGCGCGCGGGCAGTCCCAACCTGTCGTAAGGCTGCGCTTGAAGAGCACAACACGCAGGTTCGTGTCTCCCTCGATATCGGACGGAGCGACGTAGCGGATGGTCCGGTCGCCGAACTTGACGCTGTGCCCCTCCTGAAAGGCGTGGGCAATCTGCGCGTCAGTGAGCGGGCCCAGTGCTTCCTCTAGCACGAGCAGCGCGCTTGGGATATCGGTTTTGGTCGTCTTCTGTTTGGTAGCGTCCTCGACTTGGACGACCAATACAGGCCGGACCAGTGGTGCTGACTCCTTCTCGGAGTACGCGGTCCATTCGGTCTCGTACCGTTTTAGAAGAGCGCCCGCGTCCTTCAGCAGCGTCAGATCAGATGGCTGCTGCTCTTCGGGGTGATAGAGAGTGATGGTCTCCTTCAGAAGACCGGAGACGCGCACGCGATCTGGATCGACGCTGTAGGGCGGCCGATTGGTTCGCGGCGTCCCAGTAATTAGCTCGGCGAACCGCTCCGGCGTTGCGCTGATTCCCAAGATCAGCGGCACCGGCTCGATCTCGTCCTCCGAGCCCTTGATGAACTTCTGCACGATCGTGCGGGCGTCAGTACGCGCGTTTTTGTCCTCGCCCATGCCTCGGTGCGCCTCGTCGATAACGACCCACAGGCTGTCGGGTTGAGCTGCCACGCTGTTGTTGATGGTGTCCCAGATGGTGTAGTCGCGCCGATCGCCACGGCGAGCGACGAGGTGCTTATCCTTGCCAAGCTTTTGTGTGTTGAGGAAGTAGACCTTGCCTGGGGAGAAGGATTCTTGGTCGAAATTAGTGTCGATGGTGATTAGGTCGTCGTCAGCAAACGCCGTCGCGCCCGCGAGGATCTTTTTGCGAGTCTGCTCGTTTAGCTCCGGCTGATCCGTGATCCATAGAAAGACGACGTTAGGGTCGGGGGCGTGGTCCTGATCGCCCTGCAAGAGGTGCTCCATCCAGGCAGTAGCTATCACGGTCTTGCCGGCCCCCGTGGGCGCGGCGAGCGTGAGCGTTTGTGGTTCACCTTCGCGCGCGTCGCTCCTTGCTCTGACCGCGATGGCAGCTAGCTGCGCTACAGCTTCGTCCTGAAAGTCCTTGAGCGTTAGTTTCATGTTGCGTTCACGCGCCGACGGAATGCGTCGAGATAGTCGCTGTATAGCCGCTGCGTCGTCAGCCCTGCCCCGAGCAGTTCACACATCTCCGCGTAGGCGTCCTCGGATGTCGCGCGGAGAAAGATGTGCGTGACACCAGATCTGCTTCTCAGCGCAGTGACCATCTCAGGCATTGCCGCCTCGTTGAATAGGACCGCGTAGCCGCAATCCTCCACCACAGCAAACCCTCTCTTGTCGGTTAGCTTCGCCGGTCGCTTGGCGCGCGCTCCAGCGGCAAGCCAGAGATGTGGATGCAATGCGTCAAATGACCGCCCAAGCTCGATGTTGTCAGGGTCGAGATAGTCCAGGCGGAAGAACTCGCAGTTCTCGTCGAAGCCGTTGGCGAAGGGCCGGCCGTCAAGGTGTTGGTACTTCTTACCCGCGGGCATCGCTTTGCCATCGGGGCGCTTGCCTGTAAGCACGGCTTCGCAGCGAGGGCGTGTGACCGACTCGAAGATACCGTGCGCGTCAAACTCTTTGTCGCCTGGAAAGAATCCTTCCTTCCGCAAACGAGCGGCGAGTTTGTCCTCGACCTCGTTGTTGGTGACCATGATCGTACGACGGCGCCCGCCATCCGCTGCGTTGAGCAAGCACGTCGCGTGTAGCGTCGTGCCCGATCCGGCAAAGAAGTCAACGATCAACGCATCCTTGCGGTCGCGGACAACCGCATCCAAGCAATCGCGCACGGCGTATACAGACTTTGGAAAAGAAAACGGCTTGCCCTCGCCGAGTAGACGGCTCAAGAGCGTAGTGCCATGCGTTCCAGCGTCGTGCGCGGTACGCCACCAGACGGTGCGCACCCGTTGAATGCGAGGCCCCTCGCGCGGCTTCCAGTGATTGAGCGTGTAGGGCTGCGGCTTCTTGGGTGCGTGCTTGCCGACACGGATTTCGCCGGCGTCAATCAGCTTCTGCATCGTGTCGCGTCCGTATCGCCAGACGCGCTCATTTTTTTCCTCGTCGATCGGATATAGCCAGAGGACGTTGCCTGTCCGTTGTAGCCGTTTGTATTTCCCGTCCTTGGCGATCGCCGGACCGATGCCGACGACCTTGTTCTGCTCGGTATCGACCTTGATGGCATAGAACTGGCGCCAGCGGTCTTTGCGGAAGCTGGACTCGGCACCACGGCGTCGGAGATGGAGCACGCTGAACGCATCGTGCTCGGTTGGCTCATTCGTCTCCGCATTCGCGTCCTCGCGCTCGACGCCACGGATCTCGGCAACGCCGTCGCGGAGGGAAATCTCCACCTCCGTACCGTCGTCGAGATCGAGCTCGCGCAGAATCGCATCGGGCAAGCGCACAGTGGATGAGCTGCTCAACGGCCTGATCCAACTGTCGGAGGCGCCGTCCTCATCCTCGATGTCGCTCGTTAGTCCTGCGTCGGCGTCGTCGTCTGGGGGAGCGAGATGCGCGATGACATCCTGGCCGGTATTTGGCACGATGAAGAGGGCGTACTCCTCGACGCGCCCGAAGTTCGCCTTGTTCGTCCCCTTGGGGTTGATGACGATGGTGACCATGTAACGGAGGTACTCACGGAAGAGGTCTTGTTCCTCAAGAAGAACACCGAGATGGTGGACCTCGTTCTTGTCGATCGTGACGATCAGAACTCCGTCTGGCTTGAGCAAACGCTTCGCGATGCGGAGTCGCTTCTCCATGAAGGACAGCCACTTCGAGTGGCGCCAGGTGTCGGTCGAATCGACATATGCGTTGTTGTACTTCCAGTCCCGTGCCCCGCTGTTGTACGGGGGGTCGATGTAGATGCAGTCCACTTGGCCCTCGCAGGTCTCCGCTAGCAGCTGCAGCGCGTGATAGTTCTCGCTGTTGATGACTGTGTGGTACGGGCGAGATTTGTGGCGATCAACGCGCCCCAACGAACTGATCGTTGGAAAGATGGGATCGCCGAACCGCTTGACCACCATCAGGTCAGCGATAGGGACCGTCGACTCGACGCCATCACTATCGACCAGCGTTGCCTGCCTCCCGGTGATCTTCACGACGCGCCGGACGTCCTCGTCCGCGGGGTCCTTGCGCAGCCGCACGTCGTCGTTCAGGCGGAGACCACCATTGGCCGCAAGACAGAGCGTCTCCGGGAGATGGCGCTCGTAGACCAGTCCGAAGGTGGTCTGGCTCTTTAGCGCCTTGACCTCGTCAGCAAGGACTTGGCGAAGTTGTGCGTCCTCGACGGACGCGATGAGTTCCTCAAGTCGGGCCAAGGCAGCGATCGTATAGACGATGCCGGTCATCCGGCGGCGCGGCCGGAAAGGTCCTGCAGGCTATGGGCTTCCGCCGATGCCGGATGCTGACCACGCAGGCCCTGGCTCGGGGCTAGACATCACGCGGTCCCTGCTGGTCCCGTCGGCCCACCCGCCGGCGTCTGGCTCCCTCATCATAGGCAGCTAGGGTGCGGTGCGTGTCCTCGCCGATGAACTGGAGCGGTTCGACGAAACCACCCTCGGCCTTGGCGCGGACGTGGCTTGGCCAGCCACTGGCGACAGCGCTGTCGCCACTCGCGTGCATGCTGATTGGTGGGCTCCGTGAGCTGATCGAGGATGCGCGCTGGACAATGATCCTCGGCGGGACCCATGTCCTCACTAATCGGCTTGGTGTAAGCACGCCATCACGACGCTCCGCCAAG
>CAVRHJ010000004.1:0-424817 GCA_963720975.1 uncultured Solirubrobacteraceae bacterium | reverse complement strand
CACGCTCGGCAAGGCGCTGGCGGGACGCCGGGCTGTGTAATTCTCGGTTGATGTCTTCGGTGATCGTGATGAAGTTCGGCGGCACGTCGGTCGCTAGCGCCGAGCGGCTGAAGCGCGCGGCGCGGCGGATCGTGGACAAGCGCGAAGGTGGCCATCGGGTGGTGGCGGTGCTGTCGGCGCGGGGCAAGACGACGGACGAGTTGATTGCGATGGCGGATGAGGTCTCGTCGGCGCCGGACCCGCGCGAGATGGACATGCTGCTGTCCTCGGGCGAGCGGATCTCGTGTGCGCTGTGCGCGATGGCGATCAACAACATCGGGCATCGGGCAATTTCGCTGACTGGCTCGCAGGCGGGGTCGTGACGGACGAGTCGCACACGAAGGCGCTGATCCTGGACGTGCGTGCGGATCGCATCAGCGAAGCGCTGGAGGAGGATCACATCGTGCTGGTGGCGGGCTTTCAGGGCGTGTCGGAGAACGCGAGGAACGTGACGACGCTCGGGCGGGGCGGCTCGGACACGAGCGCGGTGGCGGTGGCGGCTGCGCTGGGGGCGGAGGTGTGCGAAATTTATACGGACGTGGCGGGCGTGTACACGGCCGATCCGCGGATCGTTCCGGACGCACGCAAGCTGGCGCGGGTGTCGTTCGAGGAGATGCTCGAGATGGCGGCGTCGGGGGCTGGCGTGCTGCAGCTGCGCTCGGTCGAGTACGCGCGCAACCACGGTGTGAGCATTCACTGCCGCTCGTCGTTCGATGATTGTCCCGGTACGGTGGTGGTGTCGGAAGGAGACATTGTGGAGCAGCCGCTGATCACAGCCGTGACGCATTCGACCGCCGAGGCGCGCGTCACGCTCGTCGGCGTGCCCGACGCGCCGGGCGCGGCCGCGCGCATTTTTCAGGCGCTGGCGGACGCGAACGTGAACGTGGACATGATCGATCAGAACGTGCCGAGCTCGGCTGGGGGGCTGGCCGAGATCTCGTTCACGGTCCCGCGTGAAGACCTGAGAGCGGCGCGAGCGGCGCTTTCGCCGCTGGCTGGTGAGGCGTTCACCAGGCTGGACGCGGATGAGCATATGGGCAAGGTTTCGATCGTCGGCGCGGGTATGCGCTCGCACCCGGGCGTGGCGGCGAAGGTGTTCGGCGTGCTGGCGCGCGAAGGCGTGAACATCGACATGATCTCCACATCGCCGATCAAGATCTCGTGTGTGATCGACCTCGACCGCGTGGATCTGGCAGTGCGGTCGCTGCACAGCGCGTTTGAGCTCTCGGGTGAGGGTACGGTCAGCGTCGAGGAGTCCTTTTAGGCGGGCCGGCGAGACGCGAGATCCGGGTTGGATCTATGGCGCGATGATCGCTCGCGAGCGAATCGCCTCCCGGCCGAGGTCAGACGACCCGATCAGGTGATGTGGACTGGCGTGCCGGGCAGTTGGGCGCGGCCGATCGCATGTACAAGCCAGTCGATGGCGCGGTTTCTCAGGCGGATGCAGCCGTGACTGCGTGTCGATCCGAGCGGGTCCTGCAGGCTGGCACCGCCGCGGCCGTGTATGGCGGTGAGGCCGTCGCCGCCATCGAAGGTCCGCAGCACATCGCTGTGCGCGGTCAATGCGAGGATCCATGAGCCTGAGAAGGAGTCGGGCGGCGAGTTCCAGACGCCGGCGATCGAGAACATTCCCGCTGGTGTGGGGGTGGCAGGTGCTCCGACAACTGCGCTCAAGTGCCTAACCGCGACGCCGGCGTGATCGATAGTCAGTGTGCGGGTGGTGCGCGAGACGACGATGCGCCAGCTTGTCGGGCGCAGTAGCAGGCGTGCGCTGTCAATCCACCCGGCGCCGCCGTTGGGGCGTGTGGGCAAGCGCACCTTCACCCAGCAATGCCCCGTGCGATCGATGGCGGCGCCGAGTACCAGTAGCCACGTGGCCTGCGATGCAGCTACCGAGCCTCGGCGCCGCTGGTCAACACCCTGAATAGTCGTGTAGAAATTGGTCCGTTCGAGCAGGCCGGCACGCCAGGAGATCAGGTTCGTCGGGCGGCCCACGATAGCCCGGCTGGCCGGTCCGGCGTGGCAGGACGGGCCGAACGAAGCGCTGGCCGGCGTGGCGAGCGCCAGGACGACTGCGCTGCAGGCGAGCAGCAAAAGCGGATGTCGATGTTGGCGGCGGATCCGCGTCTCCCTTCAGGCGGGAGCTGCTTTACCTGAAACCCACGTCTTGGCTTCCTGCAGCTGGTGCAGGTTGTAAACCGCGACCTCGCCCGGGGTCATCCAGGCAAACAGCTTGAACGCTTTGCCCACCCAGTCGACGTCGGTGACTATTGCCGAGCGCTTCCATGCGGAGTGGTGGCCAACGCCCAATCCCAGCCCGGTCTTGATGTCCTGAAACCATGCTCCCGGCTCGAGTCCGTGGAAATCGGTGAGCCTGAAGAGCATGCGTATCTCTCCAGCTGTCATCGCTTCGTTGAGGGCGGGCTCCAGCACAGTGAGATAGTCCTCTCGCGTCAGCTTCCCCGCGGCGTTGAAGCCGACGGTACCAGGCGGCATGTCCTCGATTCGCTCGACCATCATGTCCTCCTGTTCTTTAGGCTCGCGTGCGTTGCACCTAGAGCGAAGATATCGCGCTGTTGGCTTGCCACTACCGATTCGTTCATCCAGGCAGCCTCGTGTTCTGGGGATCGTGATACCGCGCTCGCGGGCGCCGCCCGCTGACGCTAGTACATCCGTCCAGGGCGATGATCCTCCATGATAATGGGCGTTAGCGTTGTCCAACTGTTCTGGTTATTCCAACTTTGCCCTCTGGAGGGAGCGAGTGGAGCATCGGAGACCTAGCCATTCAAGACACGCGTGGCTAATGCCCGGCTCAGCCTCTCTTGTGTGCATCCTGGTGGGTCTTGGCATACTCGCTGGGTCAGCAGGGGCGACCGTGCCGGGGTTCCCGACCGAACCGTAGCCGCCTACGACGATCTATTCGGAGAACTTTGAGAACGGTGTCGGTACGACACCGTTGCTGCTGAGCAAATACACCGGGGTGGCACCGCTACAGCAGAGATATACGGCGGATCGCGATTTCCTCGAAAACTGCAACGGCTTCATCGTTGCGTTCAAGAGCAACGAACGAATCAAGACCGATTGCGCCGCGACCGCTTTCGCGAACGTGCGCCAGATGGCGTGGGTGCTCGGCTCGCTCACTCGGTCGCCGGATCCAACGATCAACCACGCCGTGACTGCATACACTGATGGCGGCACGTTGACCGCTAACTCTGTGCAGTTCGCGACCCTCACGCCGATTGCGCTGACGGCCACTAACCGTTTCATCACGTTCTCGGTGAACGCGGCTGAGGCTAACTGCAACGCAAGTCACGCGAAGTTCAAGTTCTATCTGCTGAACGGATCGACCGAGATCCCTACGTTTGCCACCCCGATCGATCCATGCAGCGACCCGACCGCGAGGACCATTACTGCCCCCGCGGTCGGCGAATATCCTGCAAAGGAATACAAAGTGGGCGCGTTTGCCGGAAACGCGGCAACGCTTTTCAGCGGGTCTCTCCTTGGCATCAGGCTGAGGAACGGCCAAGCGAGCACCCAGGGCAACGATGCAGCGTTTGACGATATTCAAGTTCTCGACGCTACGCCTCAGCTCGACAAGTCGTTCAGTCCCAGCGTGCTCAGCGTCGGAGCGATATCACAGTTGACCTTCACGATCACAAACACGAGCGAGCTCGCGGCCAAGAATGGATGGGCGTTCACCGATACGCTTCCCACCGGCCTCGTTGTGGCTGCGCCGGCGTCAGCCGCGACGACCTGCAGCCAACCCACCACTATCAAAGCGACGGCCAATGATCGCACGATCTCGGTGGCCGGGAGCCTTGCCGCCGGCATGAACTACTGCACCGTGACCGTGAACGTCACCTCGGCCGACAAAGGCAGCTACACCAATGGTCCGCAGGACGTGACATCGGAGACGGGAATCAACCCACCCGGACCGGCCACGGTGACCTTCACAACCAACGCCGACCTCCAGATCGAGAAGAGCGCGACCCCGACGACCGCGATCCCAGGGTCAGACGAGACGTACACGCTCAAGGTGACGAACAAAGGGCCGGACACCGCTGAAAACGTCGTCGTCACCGACCGGCTCCCAGCGGGCCTGTCGCTCGTCTCTGCAAGCCCTGGTTGCCAGCCCGTGGCAACGACCGTGACGACGCCACCACGGCTGCCTGCGAGCCGGCATCGACGGCGAACCGCAGCGCCGGGGGCTGAAGTGAGGTGCACGATTGGCTCCATGGACGCCAATGCCAGCGTGACCCTCACGCTGCTAGTGCACGTCGCGAGCTCGGTAACCGACGGGTTCCTCAATAGCGCGAGCGTGTCGAGTACGACGCCGGATCCCGACCTCTCGAACAACGAGGCTGCTGTGATCACACCGGTGCCCCCGGAAGCGGATCTGGAAATCAAGAAGACCGCCTCGCTGAACACGGTCACGGCCGGTGGCCAGGTGACGTATACGCTGGTCGTGAAGAACAACGGGCCGCACGACGCTACAGAGGTCATCGTCGCAGACCACCAACCCCTCGGCCTGAACGTCGCCTCGGCGGAACCAAGCCAAGGCACGTGCGCCCACGGCAGCGGTGTGCTTTGCAGCCTCGGGTCGGTCTCCAGCGGCGCAAGCGCCCAGATCCTCGTAACCGCAGACGTAGCGCTGAGCGCGGGCGGCGCATTGACCAACGTCGCCGTGGTCGCCGGTGGTCAAACCGATCCGAACCTTGCGAACAACAGCGCGGCGGCTACCGTGGATGTAACACCGCTGACGCCAGATCCACTACCGCCGGCTGCCTCTGATGTGCTTACGAGCATCACGACATCGACTGCGCTCGCGCAAGGCTTCTCAGACTTGCGCATCGTCAAGCGCGTTGATCATGCCACTGTGCGTCCGGGCCAACGGCTGACCTACAAACTCAAGATCACAAACGACGGCATAGACGACGCCCCGGCTGTAACTGTGATCGATACCTGGAGTGTGCCGCTGAACATCATTTCCGCTCATCCGAGCCAGGGCACCTGCCATGTAGCTCAACCGCTCAGCTGCGCACTCGGAACCGTCAGGCGAAACGCGAGCGCGACGATCACGATTGTTGCCAGGGCGCGGCGGTCTGGGCGAGTGCGCAACACAGCGAGAGTCGCCAGCGCAAACAGAGACCCAGATCTTTCCAACAACGAGTCGAGCGCAGAGAGCGACGTGATCCCGGACACGCATCGCAACCCGCCCGCGGTCACGGGCTAGGCGCTCGGGCCTCACGGGATCTGCCACAATCTCTACTCATAGCTCCGCTTCCCGCACACTCCTGAGGACGATGGACATGCGCACAGTCCCACGACCACGTCGGTACATCGCTCGGCAATGGCTGATGCTGCTGACGCCGGTGATGCGTTACAGCAGCTCACGCGACGCGTACGTGCTGCGCGGCGTCGGCGGACGCATCGGCCCGGTCCTGCGCCCCGATCGCCGCCGCTCGCGGTCGTTCGACGGCGTCGAGCGCAGGCGAGCGGGCGTCGACAGGCGCGCGGCGCGCGCTGCATGATCTGAGGCGTGGCCCGAGCTAACCGGGGCGCAGGCCGAGCGCGGTGGCCGCGCGCCCGGCGTGGGGTGGCGCTCAGGCGTCGAGCGAGCGCTGCAGGGCCTCAAGCACACGCACGACGCGCAGTCCGCTGCGTCCGTCGGAGCGCGGCGTGGAGCCGGTGCGCAGACAGTCGATGAAGTGCTCGCACTCCAGCCGCAGCGGCTCGACGTTGGAGATCTGCGGTGAGAAGGTGTCGCCGGAGCGCGTCAGGTACTCGCCCCAGGAGCGCGTGTCCTGGTCGAAGCCCTTGTCGTAGATCGTCAGCTTGCCCTCGATCAGCATGTCGTCGAACGTGGCCATCTTCTGCGCGCCGACGACCGTGATCCGCCGCTCCTTGTGCGGGTCGAGCCACGACAGGTGCAGGTGCGCGACGGCTCCGGAAGGGAAGCGCAGATAGCAGAAGACAACGTCCTGCACGCCGTCGCGCACGTAGCTGGCGCCATGCGCGACGCACTCCTCGGGCTCCTCGCCGATCAGGTGTAGGGCGACGGAAACGTCGTGCGCGCCGAGGCTCCACAGCGCGTTCTCGTCGGCCCTGATCTTGCCGAGGTTCAGTCGGTTGCCGTAGATGTAGCGCAGCCCGCCCAGCTCGTCGGCGTCGACCAGCTGCTTCAGCCGCGTGACCGCCGGGTGGTACTCGAGCAGGTGGCCGATCATCAGCAACCTGTCCGCCTGCTCGGCCGCCGCGACCGCGCGCTCGGCATCAGCGGCGGTGGTGGCGAGCGGCTTCTCGACGAAGCAGTGCTTGCCGGCCTGGGCGACCGCGACTGCCAGCTCGGCGTGCGTGGGCACCGGGGTGGCGAGCACGATCGCGTCGAGCGAGGGGTCGCTGAGCAGATCGGCGAGGTTGGGCGTGGAGCGTGCGGCTGGGAATGAGCGCTCGAGCTTGCCGCGTGCGTCGGCGGAGGCGTCGCACAGCCACGCCAGCTCGCAGCCGGGGATCGCGGCGAAGTTGCGCGCGAGGTTCGGGCCCCAGTAGCCGAGGCCGACGACGCCGACACGCACCGGTGTCGATCGATCACTCATCGCTCAGCGCTGCCGATCGTCTGGCCGCAGCGCTTGCAAGTCGTCCCAGGGGCGCCGATCGTCTGGTCGCAGCGCTTGCTAGTCGTCCCAGGGGCGCCGATCGTCTGGTCGCAGCGCTTGCTCATCGTTCCAGGCCGCCGATCGCCTCGACGCAGCGCTCGGCGGCGTGGCCGTCGCCGTAGGGATTGGCTGCGCCCTCCCCTGGCCGCTCGCGCGGTGGCGTGCGTTCGAGCGCGGCGAGCGCGGCGGTGATGTCGAGATCGACGAGCGTGTTCCAGCCGCTCTGCACGGTCTCTACCCACTCGGTGTTGGCTCGCAGCGTCACGCAGGGCACTCCGGCAAGGTACGCCTCCTTCTGGACGCCGCCGGAATCGGTCAGCACGGCGTGAGCCTGGCAGACGAGCGCGCTGAACTCGAGGTAGCCGAGCGGCTCGCTGAGCTGAATGCTGTTGCTGGCCTCGAGCGCGTCGAGCAGCCCGGCGTCGCGCAGCCGCGCGCGGGTCCGCGGGTGCAGCGCAAACAACACGGGCAGCGGCAGCGCGTGGATCAGCTCCACCAGCGCGCCCAACCGCGCTGGGTCATCGACGTTGCCTGCTCGGTGTGCGGTCACGAGCAGGTAGGAGCTGGGCATTAGGCCGTACGCGGCGGGCACCTGGGTGTCGGTGCGTGCGCTCGGCTGGCGACGCAGCGCGACGTCGACCATCACGTCGCCGACGAGCGCGATTGTGCGGCCGATCCCCTCGGCGCGCAGGTTGGTGGCGGCGGTCTGTGAGGAGCACAGCAGCAGCTCGCTGAGGTGGTCGGTCAGCACGCGGTTGGTCTCCTCGGGCATCGAGCGGTCGAACGAGCGCATGCCCGCCTCGATGTGCGCGATCGGCACGCGGGCCTGCGCCGCGACGAGCGCACCGGCGAGCGTCGAGTTGGTGTCGCCATACACGAGCATCACATCCGGGGCGAGCTCCCCGATTAGCGGCTCCAGCGCGGCGAGCATGCGCGAGGTCTGCGAGGTGTTGGAGCCGCCGGCGATCTCCAGCTGACGCTCGGGCCGAGCCAGCCCGAGCTCTGAGAAGAACACCTGCGAGAGCGAGTCGTCATGGTGCTGACCGGTGTGCACGAGGATCTCTTGATGGCGCTCGCGCAGCGGCCCGGACACGGCGGCCGCCTTGATGAACTGCGGCCGGTTGCCGACGACGGTCAGGATGCGCACGCGCGTAGCCTAGACGCCGCCCCGTGGGTTTCCCGTGGCGCGACGCGCGGGCCGCCCTGCAGGTTGCCTTTGCGGCTCGCCTTCGCAGCCGAGAGCCCGCCTTGCCGATCGCCCCTGTGGGCTCCGCGCTCACGGGCTATACTGAACTGAATGGTTCAGTATCAGCGGGCGCTCGACAAGTCCTTTGCGGCGCTGTCGGACCCGACTCGCAGGGGCATCCTCGAGCGCCTGGAGGGTGGCAGCGCGACGATCAGCGAGCTGGCCGAGCCGTTCGGCATCACGTTGACCGGCTGCAAGAAGCACGTAAGCGTGCTCGAGGACGCAGAGCTCGTCAGAACCGAGAAGGTCGGGCGCAGCCGTCGCTGCAGCCTGGGGCCGCGGCGACTCGAGGACGCGAGCGCATGGATCGAGGCCTACCGCTGTGCGCTCGACGAGCGTTTGGACCGCCTCGGGGAGTTCCTACACGACACGAACAGGGGAGAGCAGCGATGACCAGTGACCAGCAGACACGCGCACAGCTGACCACGCCGTCCGATCGCGAGATCGTGACCACGCGGGTGTTCGACGCCCCCCGCGAGCGTGTATGGGCGGCGATCACCGACCCGGATCTGATCCCCAGATGGTGGGGGCTGAAGGCGAACGCCACGGTGGTTGATCAGCTCGATCTGCGGCCGGGAGGAGCGTGGCGCTTCGTGCAGCTCAACGATGACGGCTCCGAGGCCGCCTTCAGGGGTATCTACCGGGAGGTCTCGGCGCCCGAGCGGCTCGTGTACACGTTCGAATGGGAGGGCCTGCCCGGCCACGTGCTGGTGGACACGACGACGCTTGAGGATCTCGACGGACAGCGCACGAGGATGACCGTGCACTCGCTGTTCCACACGACCGACGAGCGCGACGGGATGCTCAACGCCGGCATGGAGCGCGGCCTGAACGAGGGCTACGAGCAGCTCGATCAGTTGCTCGCGTCAGGCGGCAGCGCCGACCACTGACGTCGACCAGTCGATCACCGAGGTGGGCCGCACCACGTGGCGGCTCATCCCCAGCTCGCCGGGCTCGAGGCCGAGCGCCAGCCCGACGAGCTGCGGCAGGTGCAGGACGGGCATGTCGAGCTCGCGCCCGACGACTTTGCCGGCCAGCGGCTGCTGCAGGTCGAGGTTCAAGTGGCACAGCGGGCACGGCGTCACGAGGCAGTCGGCCTCCGCGTCGACCGCGTCGCCGAGGTGGCGCCCGGCCTGCTTGAGCGAGGCCTCCTTGTTCATCGTGATGATCGGGAAGCCGCAGCACTTGCGCATGCCGGCGTACTCGATCACCGTGCCGCCGAGCGCGTCGATCACCTGGTCGAGGTACTGGTCGCGCGGGTGCTCCGCGTCGATGCCGAGGCGCTCGCGCGGGCGGACGATGTAGCAGCCGTAGAACGGGCCGACCCGCAGGTTGGTCAGCGGGCGCTTGACCAGCGAGCGCAGGTTCTCCAGCCCGATCTCCTCGACCAGCAGCCAGAGGAAGTTCTTGTTCGTCAGGCCCTTCTCATAGCTCAGCCCCTCGGCTGACAGCGTCGCGTTGACCTGCTCGCGGTACTCCGCGTTGGCGTCCAGGCGCTCCTGGCACTCGCTCTGCGCGCCCTGGCAGGTCGAGCAGATATTCATCATCATCGCGGCCCCGTCGACCTGCTGCGCGAGCGCGAACGTGCGCGCGTTGAGCGTGTCGGCGAGCTCCTGGTTGTGCTCGGCGATCACGCCCGCACCGCTGCAGCACGCGCGGTCGAGTTCGACCAGCTCGATGTCCAGCAGCGGTGCGACCTTGGCCATCGATCCATGCAGCTCGGGGGTGAAGCCGCGGCTGACGCAGCCGGGCCAGTACGCAACCTTCATCACTCGGCGCTCCCTTCGGTGCTCGCGGCAACGGGCTCCGGGGCCTCGTCCTCGCCGACGATGTACAGGTTCAGCTCGAAGCGCTCATCGCGGCCCTCGACCTTGTCGTAGATCGCCTGCACGGCCTGCAGGTCGCTCTTGGGGATCTTGTGGCCGAAAAGCGCGACTTTCGGGTTGAACTTGCCGCGCAACACGCCTTTGATGACGACGGGAAGCGAGGACAGTAGCTCCTTGCCCGCCGCGGGGTGGAACTTTCCGAACCATGAGTTGCCGCCGTATGAGCGAGGCAGGATCTCGGCCTCGTGGAGCAGGCCGTAGTCCTTGATCAGCGTCGTGAACGCCGCCTCGTGGCGCTCGCCGTTGTTCTGGTCAACGATGTGGTGGTCGTTCGTGGCGATCCTGCGCAGGCGCATGATCTGGCCCATCGGGTTGACGTCCTTCGGGCACGCCTGCACGCACTTGAAGCAGTGGGTGCAGTCGAAGATGCCCTGCGGGTCCTGCGCGAGGTCGTTCAGGCGCTCGAACTGCTGATCGTCGCGCGGGTCGCCGACGAAGCGGTAGGCCTTGGCGAGTGCGGCCGGGCCGATGAAGCCCGGGTCGACCTCCATCGCCAGGCAGTCCGACACGCACGCGCCGCACTGGATGCAGGCCATCGACTGCGTCACGTCGACCATCGCGTCTTTCGCCACCAGGTACTCGCGCTCGGGCACCGGCTGCTTGGCTAGTAGCCACGGCGTTACGCGCTGGATCTTCTTCCAGTGGACCGCGTCCATGTCCACGATCAGGTCCTTGAGTACGGGCATGTTGCCCATCGGCTCGATCTCGATCACGCCATCTTTGGCGCCGGCGGCGGCGGCGTCCAGGTGGGTGTGACAGGCGAGCGACGGTTCGCCGTTGACGCGCACGCCGCACGAGCCGCAGATCGCCTGCCTGCACGAGCAGCGGATGCCGATCGAGCCGTCGAAGCGGTCGCGCGCCTGCAGGATCGCCTCCAGTACCGAGCGGTGCGGCTCGAGCTCGATCGTGTGCTCGTCCCAGTACGGGGCGTCGCCGGACTCCGGGTCGTAGCGTCGCAGTCTCAGCGTGAACTGCTCCGGCGGGCGATCGTGCGCTTCGGCCATCAGTGATTCTCCTTGGTCAACATAGAGCGTTTGCGCAGCGAAACGGCGACGGCTGAGCCGTCGGTCGAGACCCGTGACGGCTCAGCCGTCAGTATTTCCTCTCCTCCGGCTGCCACTGGGTAATCGTGACCGGCGAGTAGCTGACCTGTGGGCCGTCTGCGCCGAGTGAGATGTCGATGTGCTTCAGCCACTCGCCGTCGTTGCGCTCCGGGTAGTCGGTGCGGAACTGCGCTCCGCGTGACTCCTTGCGCTCGAGCGCTGCCACGACGGTCGCCTCCGCGCAGTCGACCATGAAGCCGAGCTCGATCGCCCCGAGGACGTCCTGGTTGAAGACCGTTCCGCGATCGTCGATCCACGCCCTACCGGTCTGCTCTTTGAGGCGGCCGATCGCCTCCAGCGCGCTCTGCAGACCCTGCTCGTCACGGAACACGGCCGCGTGGTTGTTCATCAGCTCCCCGAGCTCGTTCTTGATCTCCGACACACGTCGTGGGGGGGTGGGTCCTCCGTCCTTATCGCGGGCGACGATCGCGTCGATCATGCTCGCGTCCTCGCGCAGTCGCGCGTTCGTGTCCACCACCGGCCCGCTCATGTTGGCGGCGCGCGCGGCGGCGTGTTCGCCCGAGCGCCGGCCGAAGATCAGCGTGTCGAGCAGCGAGTTGGCGCCGAGCCGGTTGCCTCCGTGCACGGACACACACGCGACCTCGCCGGCCGCGTACAGGCCGTCGATCGGTGTGCGCCCGTCGACGTCGGTCTTGACGCCGCCCATGATGTAGTGCTGGCCGGGGCGGATCATGATCGGTTCGCGTGTGATGTCCACGCCGGCGAAGTCGCGGCCGAGGTTGACGATCTCGCGCAGCGCCTCGAGCGTGCGCTTGCGCGGTACGACGGTCACGTCGAGGAAGATCCCCGAGCCGTTCGGCCCGACACCGCGGCCCTCGTTGATCTCGATCTGCTCGGCGCGCGAGACGACATCGCGCGAGGCCAGCTCCATCTTGTTCGGCGCCGCTTTCTCCATGAAACGTTCGCGATTGGCGTTCAGCAGGTGCGCGCCCTCGCCGCGGGCGCCCTCGGTGATCAGGATCCCCGTCTCGACCAGGCAGGTCGGGTGGTACTGGACCATCTCCATGTCCATCAGCGGTGCGCCCACCCGATAGGCCATCGCGATGCCGTCTCCTGTGACGATCAGCCCGTTGGTCGTCGGCTTGTAGACCTGTCCTGCCCCGCCGCACGCGAGGATCACGTTCTTCGCCGTGAACGCCTCCATCCGACCGCTGCGCACCTCGCGCGCGATCACCCCGCAGCAGTTTCCGTTCGCGTCCTGCAGTAGTGAGGTGGTGAACCACTCCTCGAAGCGCTCGACCGTCTCGTGGTGCTTCATCAGCTGCTCGTACAGAACGTGCAGCAGCGCCTGACCGGTGATGTCCGCGACGTACGCCGTCCGCTTCATCGACGCCCCGCCGAACGCCCGCAGGTCCATCTCGCCCTTGTCGTTGCGATGGAACGTCACGCCCATGTGCTCGAGGTGCATGACCTCCTGCGGAGCCTCCGAGCACATGATCTCGATCGCGTCCTGGTCGCCGAGGAAGTCCGAACCCTTGACAGTGTCGTACGCGTGAGAGTGCCAGTCATCATCGACGCTGATCGCCGCGTTGATTCCGCCGGCGGCGGCCACCGAGTGCGAGCGCACGGGGTGCACCTTGCTCATGATCGCCACGCTCGCTCCGGCCTCAGCCGCCGCCAACGCTGCGCGCTGGCCCGCGAGACCGGCCCCGATGATCAAGACGTCGTGTGCTGGCATGGCTCCCTGATGTCGCTTTGAGGAAGAGGAAGAGGGTGACTGCGTCCGGGACTCTATAACGCGCGCCACAGCACGCGTTAGGCGATCCGCACAACGCTCACATCGCTGGCCGCGCCGGCTGGACCGGGCTCAGCGCCTTCCGTACCTGTGCCAGCGTGACCACGCCCCGCAGGACGCCGTCGCTGTCGACCGCCACCATCGCGCCCAGCCGTCCGAGGCCCTCGGCGCCCAAGAGCGATTCCAACGGCGCCTCCTCGCCGATCCGCACCGGCAAGTCCTGCTCGAGCACGTCGATCACCGGCAGCGCTGGGCGCCCGGCAGCGATCTCGCTCTCAATCCGCTGGTGGCGCACGACGCCGAGGAAATGGCTGGCCGGATCGACGACCGCGAACCACGGCCAGCGGTAGCGCAGGAAGAACTGCTCCTGCGCGTCCAGCAGGCTGACCCCGGCCGGGATCGTGACCGGCTCGCGATCCATGATGTCTGCCACCGTGATGTGCTGGATGCGCCTGCCGAGCGTGCCCTGGATCACGGCCGCGTTGGCGGCTTGGTAAAGGAAGAACGCCAGCAGCAGCGTCATCAGCCCCAGAAACGAGCCGCTGGTCGCGGTCGCCCACAGCCCGAACATGCCGAGCACCAGCGCGAATGCCTGACCCGCGCGACCGGTGAACTGCGTCGCGCGGTTGCGATCGCCGGTGCGCCACCAGATCGCCGCGCGCGCGACGCGTCCGCCGTCCAGCGGGAACGCGGGGATCACGTTGAACAGGAACAGCGCCGCGTTGATGAACCCGAGCCAGCCGAGCAGCGCCAGCCAGGGCGACGTCTTGACGCCTTCACGCGCGAGCGCTACGTCGGAGACCGTGCCGTCGGCGGCGAGCACCACGATTGCTCCGAGGCACAGGACGAACAGCGCGAGCGTGACCGCCGGGCCGGCCGCCGCGATCTTGAACTCCTCGCCGGCATTCGCCGGCTCGCGGCGCATGTGCGACAGCCCGCCGAAGAACCACAGGTCGATGCCCACGATCGGGATGCCCAGCCGACGCGCGATCAGTGCGTGCCCGAGCTCGTGCAGGATTAGCGACGCGAAGTAGCCGAGCGCGCCGGCCACCGCAACCACGTACGCGGTCGTCTGTGAGCCGCGCATCACTTCCGGGAAGTAGTAGTTCGACAGCCAAAAGATCAGGAAGAACAGGACCACGAACCAACTGGCGCTCACGCCGATGCGGATGCCGAATACACGGGCGAGCTGCATGTTCTTGCGCGTGGGCATAACTGGAATGGTAGGCCCACGGGGGGCCCAGGGCTGGGGCCGTGGGCCCGGGGCGGGGGGCGGGGGGCGGGGGCGGCAGCGTCCCGGCTGAGGTGATCGACTGCCGCCGAGCGAGGTGAGCTGCGGCTGCGGCGCTACACCTGCGGGCGCGAGCGGGCGATGATTGCCTGGAAGTCGACTCCCGCCGGCAGCGTCCCGTACTCCAGGCCCGAGTCGCCGGCCAGCCGCGAGGCGCAGAATGCGTCCGCGACCGCGGGCGGCGCGTTGCGCACGAGCAGCGAGCCCTGCAGGCACAGCGCCATCCCTTCGACCACTCTTCGGGCGCGTTCCTCGAGCGTGGCCGGGTCGGCGAACTGGTCCTTCAGCCGGCGCACGCGCGCATCGAGTCGCTCGTCGGCGCCGTGAGCCAGCTCGACCTCCTCGAAGAACACCTCCAGCGAGCGCGGCGAGCGCGTCAACGCCCGCAGTACGTCCAGGCTCATCACGTTGCCCGAGCCCTCCCAGATCGACGCCAAAGGCGCCTCGCGGTACAGGCGCGGCATCCCAGACTCCTCCACATAGCCCGCGCCCCCGAGGCACTCGAGCGACTCGAACGCGTGGTTCGGCGCGCGCTTGCACGTCCAGTACTTACCCACGGCGGTGGCCAGGCGCTTGAACAGCTGCGCGTCGCTCGAGTCTTCGCCGGCGTCTGCGTCCGCGCGCGCCTCGTCGTACGCGCGCGCCAGGCGCATCGCCAGCGCGGTCGTAGCCTCGGACTCGAGGCACAGGTCAGCGAGCACGTTGCGCATCAGCGGCTGGTCGATCAGCAGCTTGCCAAACGCGCTGCGGTGCGCGGTGTGGTGGGTGGCGCTGACGACGCCCGAGCGCATGCCCGCGGCGGCGCCGATCACGCAGTCAAGACGCGTGTGGCCGACCATCTCGATGATCGTCGGCACGCCGCGGCCGGGCTCGCCGACCATCCGCGCCCACGCTCCGTGCAGCTCGATCTCCGAGGAGGCGTTTGAGTGGTTGCCGAGCTTGTCCTTCAGGCGCTGGATGTGAAACGCGTTGCGGCTGCCGTCGGGAAGGATGCGCGGCAAGAGGAAGCACGACAGGCCTTCCTCGGTCTGCGCGAGCACCAGGAAAATGTCCGACATCGGCGCCGAGCAGAACCACTTGTGCCCGACCAGCTCGTACTCCGCCCCCGCGCCGCCGCCGTTCAGCGCTCGCGCCACGGTGGTGTTCGCGCGCACGTCCGAGCCGCCCTGCTTCTCGGTCATCGCCATGCCCGCGATCGCCGAGCCCTTCTCCGCCGCTGCGATCAGGCGCGGGTCATACGTGGTGGCGGTTACCAGCGGCTCCCACTCTGCCGCCAGCTCCGGCTGTGCGCGCAGCGCGGGCACGACCGCGAAGGTCATCGTGATCGGGCAGCAGAAGCCCGCCTCGGCCTGCATCGCGGTCATGTACATCGCCGCGCGCGCCGTGTGCGGGAACAGCTCTTCGCTCGTCCACGGCAGTGAGTGCAACTCGTGCTCGACCCCCAGGCGCATCAGCTGGTGCCACGCCGGGTGAAACTCGACCTCGTCGATGCGGTGGCCGTAGCGGTCGAACGTGCGCAGGATCGGCTTGTTCTCGTTGGCCAACCGACCCCACAGCTGCTGCGGCTCGCCGCCGACCACGCGCCCGAGCGCGGACGCGCGCTCGCTCACCCAGCCAGCGCCCTCGCGCTGCACCGCCTCCACCAGCGGCAGATTGCTCGAGAACACGTCCATGCCTTCGAGCGGCGGTACCTGATTGAAGACCGTGTGCGTCTGCCACGATGCCTCGTGCTGAGCTGACTGCGACAGGGTGCTCGCCATCACCGACAGTCAAGCAGAGATCGATAGCCTGCACACGATGTCCACGCTGGGCTTCCCGAGACCGATGTTGCTCGCTGGCGCAACCCTGCTCGTCGCGCTGTGTGCGTCAACGGTTGCCCTGGCTCTTGGGATCGGCCCGGCAATCGCCCTGGCCTCGGCTGTGTCCACGCCGCAGCTCACCTACGTGACGGAGACCGTCCGCTCGCCCGCGCAGGTGTGGCTCGCGGGCGCCGGGCCCGCGAGCGCCGGCGGCGCCGCGCCGAAACGGCTCGGGCCGGGGCTGCAGCCGCTGCTGGCACCGAACGGGCAGCTGGTCGCGGCGTCGCTGTTCGGCGCTACCGCCAACCCCGAAGAGGGCCCCGCGATCGCGCTCTACTCTGCGCTCGGCGCCCCGGTCGTCAACTACCTCGACCTGGAAACCGCCACGTCGCTGCCGGTGGCTTGGTCGCCGGACTCGCGCTACCTCGCGGTCGAGCGCCAGTCGACCGAGGTGACCAACATCGCTGCTGGGTCGGGTCTCGACGTGATCGACACGCAGACCGGTGTCGTCACGTCGATCTCCGAAGGGCAGGTCTACGGTGCGAGCTTCGCGCAGGACGGAACCGACAGGATCGTGTTCGCGCTGGCGCACTCGCTGTCGCCGTCCGCGCCGACGAACCTGTACGTGAGCAACGTCGATGCCACAGGCATGACGCGGCTTACGCGCGACGGCCGCAGCCTGAACCCGCTGTGGGGTCCGCGCTACATCGCCTACGACCACGAGCGCCTGCGTCGCAATGATGCCCCCGTGTTTCAGATCTGGCTGCGGGCGCCGAGCGCCGCCGCGCGCGGGCGCAGGCTCACCAGCGTGACGGTCCGATCGCTCGTCTCAGGACTCGTACCGCTCGGGTTCTCGGCCAAAGGAAGCAGGCTGCTCGCCGAGTTCGAGGGCCAGGACACAAGCGAAGCGTGGGCCGTGGCGGTCGCGTCCGGCCATGCACGCAGGCTGACCGTCCGCCGTCGGTCGGTCGTCGGTGCGGGGATCTCACGCGACGGGCGCGCCGTGCTGATCGACGAAGGTTCATTCGAGGAACCGGCGTCGAACGGCCGGATCGCGACGATCCCGTTCGCGGGCGGGCGTTCGAAGGTCCTGGTCAGGCACGGATCTCAGGGCAGCTGGAACCGCTGACGCGATCGCTGGAAGCGTTGATGTGGCCGCTGGAAGCGTTGATGTGGCCGCTGGAACCGCTGATCCATACGCTGGACCGCTGACGCGCCGGATGCTGCCGGTCGTTGGGTTCACAATTTCAGCGACGGTGCGCGATGGTATCTACTCGCGTCCGTTCAGTAGATACCATCGCGCACCAACAATGAAAATGATCATGGTGCCGACCGACCACCGGGTCGGCCGCCGCTCGAAGTGCCGACCCGACCTTGGGCGATAGCATCGCTCACCCGGACGGCTCATCCGCGCTCAGCGAACGGGGCCGACCGGCCGGATAACGCCTCATCTCAAGCCCGACATCCTCTCGGAGGCTCCGGCTCTCCGACGCACGCACACCGCACATCCGACGCACGCACACCGCACACAGCAAGGACCCACATGGCCAAGATCAAGGTGAAGAATCCAGTCGTCGAGCTCGATGGCGATGAGATGACCAGGATCATCTGGTCGTTCATCAAGCAGCAGTTGATCGTCCCCTATCTGGACGTCGAACTGGAGTACTACGACCTTGGGATCGATCATCGCGACGAGACCGACGATCGCGTCACGGTCGAAGCGGCGGAAGCGATCAAGCGTCACGGCGTTGGCGTTAAGTGCGCCACGATCACCCCCGACGAGGCGCGCGTGCAGGAGTTCGGCCTGAAGGAGATGTACCGCTCCCCCAACGGGACGATCCGCAACATCCTCGGCGGCGTCATCTTCCGCGAGCCGATCGTGATCTCGAATGTCCCACGGCTCGTACCCGGCTGGACGAAGCCGATCGTGATCGGCCGTCACGCGTTCGGCGACCAGTACCGCGCGACCGACCTGGTCGTCCCCGGCGAGGGCAAGCTGACCCTCACGTACACGCCCGCGGACTCCGGTAACCCGATCGAGCTCGACGTATATGACTTCCCCGGTGGCGGGATCGCGATGGCGATGTACAACCTCGACGAGTCGATCCGCGACTTCGCGAGGGCCTCGTTGCGCTACGGCCTTGAGCGCACCTATCCGGTCTACCTGTCGACCAAGAACACGATCCTCAAGCGCTACGACGGACGCTTCAAGGACATCTTCCAAGAGGTCTACGAAGTCGAGTTCCAAGCGGACTTCGAGGCCGCCGGAATCACGTATGAACACCGCCTGATCGACGACATGGTCGCCGCGTGCCTGAAGTGGGAGGGCGGCTATGTGTGGGCGTGCAAGAACTACGACGGAGATGTGCAATCGGACACCGTCGCTCAGGGCTTCGGCTCGCTCGGGCTGATGACGAGCGTGCTGATGACGGCTGACGGTGAGACCGTTGAGGCCGAGGCCGCCCACGGGACCGTGACACGTCATTACCGCCTGCACCAGCAGGGCAAGCCGACGTCGACCAACCCGATCGCCTCGATCTTCGCATGGACCCGCGGGCTGTCCGCGCGTGGGCGCATGGACGACACGCCCGATGTGAGCGCGTTCTCGGAGACGCTCGAGCGCGTGTGTGTAGAGACGGTCGAATCGGGCAGCATGACCAAGGACCTGGCAATGCTGATCGGCCCCGAGCAGGCGTGGCAGACGACCGAGGAGTTCCTGTCATCGATCGATCGCAACCTGCGCGCGGCGATCGCATGAGAGGACTCTCACCAACTGATAGACACGAATCCCCGCAGAACCACATCCAGGAGATGAACTTGTGAGCAATCCCGTAAAAGTGACCGTCACCGGAGCAGCCGGACAGATCGGCTACAGCCTCGTGTTCCGTATCGCTAGTGGCCAGCTGCTCGGCCCGGACCAGCCGGTTGACCTGCGTCTGCTCGAGATCCCGCCGGCGATGGGGGCGCTTGAGGGCGTTGCGATGGAGTTGGTCGACTGTGCTTTCCCGCTGCTCACTGGCCTGGATCTGCACGATGACCCGAACGAGGCGTTCGACGGGACCAACATCGCGCTGCTGGTGGGCTCGCGTCCGCGCACGAAGGGCATGGAGCGCGCCGAGCTGCTGAGTGAGAACGGCAAGATCTTCACCGTCCAGGGCAAGGCGCTGGCGGCGAAGGCGGCCTCCGACGTGAAAATCCTCGTCGTCGGCAACCCAGCGAATACCAACTGCCTGATCGCGATGAACAATGCGCAGGACATCCCTCGGGAGCGCTTCACCGCGATGCTGCGCCTGGATCACAACCGCGCGATCGCCCAGCTGGCCGCCAAGCTCGGCTCGCCGGTCGCGGACGTCACCGAAATGGGCGTGTGGGGCAACCACTCCCCGACGATGTATCCCGACCTGTTCCACGCGAAGGTCGGCGGCATCGTGGCGGCGATCGCGGTGGATGATCAGGCGTGGATCGAAAACGACTTCCTGCCCAACGTGGGCAAACGGGGGGCGGCGATCATCGAGGCGCGTGGCGCGTCCTCGGCGGCCTCGGCGGCCAGTGCTGCGATAGACCATGTCAGCGACTGGGTCAAAGGCACCGCCGGCGGCTGGGTGTCGATGGGCATCGCCTCTGACGGCTCCTACGGCGTTCCAGAGGGCCTGATCAGCGGCTTCCCGTGCACGTGCGAGGGTGGTGAGTACTCGATCGTGGAGGGCTTGGAGATCGACGACTTCTCCCGTTCCAAGATCGACGCGTCCGTCGCGGAGCTCGTCAGCGAGCGCGACACCGTCGCCAGCCAGGGCCTGATCTAGGAGGGGCGCGGCCGATTGACCGCGCCCCCCAAATCACTCCACTCAGCGAATTTATGAGGAAGTCCGACCGATCGGAGTTCCTGGCAAGGACGCAGGATGCGAAGCGTGCTTGGCACGTGAGCATCCGAGGACGCAGCCAGGGGCTCCGAGACTAGGACTTGGGGTACCAGCCGCGGCCTTTCTTCTCTACCCTGCCTTCCTGCTCCAGACCGGGAAGTACGCGGTACAGGTAGTTCTGCTTGATGCCCATCTTCGCGGCCAGCTCGGGGATCGTGATGCCGGGCTGTCCCTCCACGAACGAGCGGGCCTCGGCGGCACGGGTACCGCTGCCTTTGCGTCGTCCGGCACGGCGTTTCGCGGGGCGACCTGGTTTGCGCGCCGCTTTCGGCGCAGCCGTGGTCGTAGTGGCGGCGGCAGCTTTTTTGGGGCTGCCCGAGCCACGTGGACGTCCAGGTCCGCGACGGCGAGTGATCGCGGTACCGGCCTCGGACGCAGCCGATCCGATCACTCCCGCCAGGGCTGCTGCGGCGGCCTCGAGACGGTTGAACTCATCCACCAGAGGCTTAAGCTCCTTCAGGCGATCGGTGATCTCACGGCGCTTCTCGTCAAGGAAATCTGTCACGGTTGAGTCCTATTCACTAGTGTTGATACCGGGGCACACACTGCAGTGTTTACTGCAGCGGCTTCACCTTACACTAGTTATTGGAGGACTAGTTGATTGGAGGGGCAGCGCCCTCGAGGTGAGCGCGCAGACGCTCGAGTGTGCGCGTTGCCTCGCGCTCTGGCATACCGCCGACAAGCGCGCGGCTGACGACCGCTCCGAGCGGTCCCAGCGGTGCGCGGAAGTCGTTGCGATAGTCAAAGCGCGTGCCGCCATCTTCGGCTGTGAGGAGGTACTCGCTATGTGCGCTCGAGCGTGCCGGACCGTGACCCTTCCATACGGCCAGTTTGTCGGGGGCGCACTCGACGAGCTTCCAGTGAACCTCCAAGCTCACCCCGCGCATGTGGATTTGCTGATCCATCGCGTATCCCACGCGTGGTGGTCCCTCGTCGGCGTGCACCAGCTTGCGGTGAATCGTGACCCATTCGCCCAAGCACGACGGGTCCATGACCAGCTTCCACACCTCGGCCGGGGAGGCGGCGATCTGGATAGATCTCGTGACGATGCTCATCGCGCAGCCAACGGCTCGACTTCGTCCCATTCAGCAAGCGCGTGTTCTACGGCAGAGTCGAACGAGTGCAGTGGCACGCCCAATAGCTCCGAAGCGTGGTCTGCGGCGGGCAGCAGATCACCCTGAAGTCCCTCCATCAACGGTATGACCAGCTCGGGCTCCTCGTTGGCGATTGCGGCCGCCAGGCGTGCGATCACGCCTGTCAGATTCACCCCCAACGCGAGGCGCGGGCGGTGGACGAGCATCAGCTCGGCGATCGTGCCCAGCATGTCGCCGTAGGAGACCACGTCGGGACCGCCGATGTCCAGCGAGCGCCCTGAGATGTGTGTGGTCGCACACGCGGCGAGCATGTCAATGACATCGCGTGAATCGATCGGCTGAGTCTGAAAGCGATTCCACGGTGGCAGTGCGAGCACCGGCAGACGCTCGACGAGGTGCACGAGCAGGCGGAACGAACGCGAGCGCGCTCCGATCACGATCGATGCGCGTAGCGCGAGCGAATCGGCGACCGCTCCCAGCAGGACGCTCTCGACCTGCTCGCGGCTGGCAAGGTGGCGCGACGCCGGCGCACGTGTCGTCCCGTCGTCGTCTAGCTGGCGGATCGGGTCCCAAAGTGGGACGAGGCCTCCGAGATACACGATCCGGCGCACACCCGCGGATGCTGCCGCGCTGGCGAAGTTCTCGGCCGCGCGGCGCTCGCGCTCGTCGAACTGTGAGCCCTCTCCGCGCGCACGCTCGCCGCGGGCGCGCTCCATCGAGTGGACGAGGTAATAGGCGACCTCGGCGCCGTCGAGCGCGCGTTGCAGCCCGTCTCCTGTCAGCAGCTCCCCACGCACGATCTCGATCGTCGGGGGACCGGCGCTCGGAGAGCGACGGCGGGGCGTAGAGGCGAGCGCTCGGCTGACGCGCTCGGGGTCGCGCCCGAGAGCTCGAACGTCGTGTCCGTCGGCGCACAGCTTGGGCACGAGGAGCGAGCCGGCGAAGCCGCTTGCGCCGGTGACAAGGATGCGCATCTCAGAAGATGATGACGCGGCCGCGTCGCGTGTGGACGGAACGCTCGGAAAGTGCGGGCGTTATGCCCCGATTGTCACAGGAAAGTGACTGATTGCAGGCTATTTACGGGTAGGAAACGGATTTGTCTGCGATTTGCGGACTGGGTTGCCGCTGTCCCTTGAGTGGCCTCGCGAATGGTGCTTTGATCGCCGTCCCATTCAAACATGATTCGCAGACAAGGGTAGGTGGCGGTGCCGGAGATGCAGACTAGGCGAACGCCCAGGCGGCCAACGCAGAAGGTGAGCTGTGACGAGTGCTACTTCAGGGTCAACCTGCTGTGTGCGCTCGAGCTGTCAGAGCCGTGCGCGACGTTCCGACCCCATGACGCGGACCTCAAACCGCCGCAGCAGCTGCGCTTCGTGTTCCGCCAGGAGCGCCGCACGCGCTCGGCGTGGGCGTTTCCCTCGGCTCAAGAGCAGGCCGCGCTGCATGCGTAGAGGGGTATATTGGTCATCAGACCTGCAAGCTTTCGGCAGAGGCGGTGGCAACGATGGCAGCGAAGGACAGATTCAGTAAGGCCGGAGATGCCGCGCGTGCGGCACAGCAGAACCGCTACCTACAGCGTCTGATCGAGGACGAGGACCTGCGCTCGAACCTGCTGTCGGCGTATGTGGCGGCGCGCAGTGCGTATGGGCGCATGAGCAACGGAAAGCCGGCCACCCAGGCGCTGTTCGAGGATCGCAAGCTCCAGCGTGAGCTGAAGGACGCGGCGAACGCGCTGCGCGATGCCACGTCCTCGTTGCGCGAGCCGCCCAAGCCTGCGCGGCGACGTGGCGGGCTCGGTCGGTCGCTTGTGCTGATCGTGGCCGCGACGGTGCTCGCGATCGCCCTTAGCGAGAGTCTGCGCTCGAAGGTGCTCGACCTGCTGTTCGGCGCCGAGGAGGAGTTCGACTACAGCTCGACGACCGCTCCTGCGACGCCTGCGCCGGCTCCTGTAGCCGGGAGCTGAGCCCGGGGCCTGACGGAGGCACGATGAGCACCGTGGAGGCCACCGTCGTGGAGGCTCGGGATGTCGTTGACGGCCCGAGTTCTTCGCCCCGCCCCGCCAACGGGTCCTCAGCCCGCTCGCTTTCCGGCGAGAAGGCGCAGAGGATCATTGATGCGATGCGTCTGAGCGTTGCTCAGCGGGGCACCGCCGGGTCGACTTTCGATCACGTCTCCCGTGAGGCGGGCGTGTCCCGCGGCCTACTGCACTACTACTTCGGCACCAAGGAGCAGCTGCTTGCGGAGGCCGTGCGCCGGGACTGCGAGCTACGTTTGGAGCGCCTGGAGCGCCGGCTCTCCACGGCCAAGACGGCGGAGGACTTCATCGACCTGATGGCCCAGAACCTGCGCGAGACGCTGAGCGAGGACCCGGACTTCGTGACGCTGATCTTCGAGCTGTTCACGCTGTCACGCCGAAACGCTGACATCGCAGTCGAGTACGCCGGGTTGATGCGCCGCACGCGCGAGCAGGTTGCCGGGATGCTCGCCGCGGCTCATGAGGAGGGCGTGGTGCGGTTGCACGCGGAGCCTGAGACGGTGGCCGAGGTGCTGTTCTCTCTCGGGGATGGCTTCGCGTTGCGCATGCTGACCGAGCCGAGCAGGGACTTCACCGCGACGATCCACGCGGGCATCGCCTGTGTACGCTCGCTGCTGACCGATTGACGCCCGTATAATCGGCTGCTGAATGCCGATTTACGAGTACAGACGTCCGGACGGAACGACGTTCGAAATACAGCAGTCCTTCAGTGACGAGCAGCTCACCGTGGATCCTGACACGGGTGTGCCGGTGGAGCGCGTGCTGCACGCCCCGGCCGTTCATTTCAAGGGCAAAGGCTTCTACAACACCGACTACGGGACGCGGAACCGCCAGCGCGAGACCGCAGCAGCGGCCGCGGAGAAGTCTTCTTCGGATGGGGCCTCCGGTGAGAAGTCATCATCCGAGCAGTCCTCGTCGGAGAAGCCCTCCGGGGATAGGTCCGCGAGCGACAAGTCGTCGGCGTCGTCCTCCTCCTCCTCCTCCTCCTCCGACGGTAAGGGCGAGAAGGGCTCTGCAAAGTCGAGCGCCCCGAAGTCGGTGGCGACGAAGGGCTGACTACCCGAGGCTGTTCGTCAAACCTCTGTATGACCATGGTTATACAGAGGTCGTGACGGGACATAGTGACCAGCTCGATGGTCGGCTCGATCAGGCTCGATAGCGGCTCGCCAGACCGACGTGGTGTGTGTCAGCCGTTCATGAAGCGGGCAACGGCTGCACGGCGCGCGGCTTCGGACACCGTCAGGCCCTGTTCGCCGTCGGGGAGCGTGACGGCACCGGTCGGCGTGAGCACGTGCGTGGGCGGCGTCCCGGCGATGGCAAGTGCGCCGAACAGCCCGAGCAATGTCGGTCCGCTCATGTCGGAGATGATCGCGGGTGGAGTGTTCCACGCGATCCACGGAAGGCGCAAGAAGCTCGAGGGCGATGTCAACCGGCTCTTCATGTCGTTGAACAGTGCCTGCTGGTGTTGCTCGCGCTGGATGTCGGTCTCGTTTGGCGCGCACAGGTTCTCGCGCGTGCGTGCCAGCGCGAGCGCCTGCCTGCCGTTCAGGTGGTGGGTTCCGGAGGGCAGCCTGAGCGTGTAGCCGCCCTGGCTGAACCCGCCGTCGAGACGCGAGATGATGCAGCCGCCGGTGTAGGTGACGCCGCCCATCGCGTCGATCAGCTGCGGGAAGTTTTCGAAGTTGACTTCGACTAGGTGGTTGATCGGGATGCCGAGCCAGTTCTTGATCACGGAGATCGACATGGCGGGGCCGCCGAACGCGTGGGCGGCGTTGATCTTCTGCAGTCCGTGGCCGGGGATCTCGACGACGGTGTCGCGGGGGATCGACAGTCGCGCGGCATGCCCGCCGCCGGTGCGGATCAACATGATCGTGTCCGAGCGGCCGGGCCCGGACTTTTCGGCTCCGGGTTCCTTGCTGTCCCTCTGGCGGCGGTCGGAGCCGAGCACGAGGATGTTGTTGGCCGAGGTCAGCGGATAGCCGGCGGAGTCGAGTGCGCTGGCGACGTTCGACGGAGGTGCGGTGCGCTCGAACTGCGAGCTGAGCAGGAACAGCACGAGCGACAGCGCGACCCATCCGACGGCGAGCACGAGCAGGCCGAGCAGGACTCGCTTGGGCGTGGCCCGGCGGCGCCAGCCGCCCTTTCCCGACTCGCCGTAACCGCTGGGCCGGGAAAGACCTCTTATGGGTCCGGGAGGCGCGTCGTCGCTCTGCTGCTCGCGGCGCGGCAGCCGCGCACGTGTGCGATAGCGCGTGTACTGCGGTGGTTCTTCGCGATCGGCGGTCATCGGCGGGACCCTATATTTGCGGCATGACTCCCGCGCAGGCGCCGGTTGGCCGGTTGGTCGTGTGCCCTACTCCGATTGGCAACCTCGAGGACGTGACGCTGCGGGCGCTCGACACGCTGCGAGGAGCCGACGTGGTGGCGTGCGAGGACACTCGCCACACGCGGAGGCTGCTCGACCGTCATGGGATTACCGCGCGGCTGCTGAGTTTCCACGAGCACAACGAACGGGCGCGTGCTGAGGAGCTCGTGCAGCGGATCGCTGATGGCGCGGTTGTCGCGCTCGTATCCGACGCTGGCACTCCGCTGGTGTCGGACCCGGGTTTTGCGCTCATGGGAGGGTGTGTCGCCGCGGGTCTACCGGTCGAGGTGCTGCCGGGGCCGAGCGCCGTTCTCGTCGCGCTCGTAGCCTCCGGCTTGCCGTGCGAGCGCTGGCGCTTCGTCGGCTTCCTGCCGCGCGCGAGCGGCGAGCGTCAGGCGTTGCTGTCGCGCACGAACGAGACGCTCGTGGCGTTCGAGTCGCCTCGCCGCCTTGCAGTCACGCTAGAGCTACTGGCGACCGTCGACCCGGTGCGCCCGGTGGCCGTGTGCCGCGAGCTGACGAAGCTCCATGAGGAGATCCGCCGCGGCAGCGCCGCTGAGCTCGCGGCGCACTACCGCGAGCATCCGGCTCGGGGAGAGGTGGTGCTCGTGTGTGGCGCCGCGCCGCCCGGCCAGGCGTCGCTCGCGGATGCGATCGCGGCGCTGCGCGATCTGATCGACGCCGGCGCGCGGCCGCGTCGGGCGGCCGCCGCGGTGGGCGCGCTGACGGGCCTCGGCGCCAACGAGCTCTACCGGGAGATCACGCGCGGGGGACAGATCACGCGCGGGGGATGATCTGGAAAGCAGTACACGATAGGTGTCGAATCGTGTAAGCTCCTGCCATGGAGTCGACGACGCGCCTGAACGTGACCTTGGACTCGCAGCACGCGGCCAAGCTCTCGATGCTGGCCGAGCGCACGCACGTGCAAGAGGGAACGCTGGCGCGGTCACTGTTGTCGAGCGCGCTGGACGAGGCCGACCCGAATCCGCGCACGATCACCGCACTGTTGGATGGGATCGCGGGCGCTTACGAGCGTGCCCAGTTGGGTTTGGAGCAGGCCGCGCAGGGCAAGACAATTCCCCTCAACGAGCTCTAGATGGTTGATTCCACGACCCCCATCTAGCCCGCCAGGCAAAGCGTGACGCGCGTAGAGCTGAGTCTCACGGCGGTCGAGGATCTCGATCGCATGATCGTCACTCACAGCCTCCCGCTGGACGCGCGGGCACGCGTCCAGCGTTCGCTGCGTATCCTCGAGCGATTCCCGTCCGTCGGGCACCAGATGGAAGGGCGGTGGCATTCGATCCGCTTCATCCTCGGCCCATGGCGCTGGTTGCTGCTCGTCTATGTACACGATGAGCAGCGGGATCTAGCCATCGTGCTCACCATTCAGGATGCCCGCTCGTCGACGGCGGTAACGAAACTCATCCAGCCCCGCTAGCTTGCAAGCAGTCTGATGTCCTTCTACGTCACCACCCCGATCTACTACGTCAACGCCGCGCCGCATCTCGGGCACGCGTACACGACGATCGCCGCGGACGTGATGGCGCGCCACCACCGCCAGCGCGGCGAGGACGTGTTCTTCCTGACCGGCACCGACGAGCACGGCGAGCCGGTCGCGGACGCCGCGCACGCGCTCGGGATCGAGCCGCAGGTGCTGGCGGACCGGAACGCCGAGCGCTTCAAGGCGCTCGCTCCCCAGCTGGAGGCGACGAACGACTTCTTCATCCGCACGACCGACCCTCAGCACGAAACGATCGTTCAGCAGGTGCTCTCCACGGTGTACGACAACGGGTACGTGTACGAGGGGACCTACGAGGGCTGGTACTGCCCCCGTTGCGCCGACTTCAAGGCCGACAACGAGATCGACGAGGGCAACCGCTGTCCGATCCATCACATCGAGCTGACACGCGAGCAGGAGGACAACTACTTCTTCAAGCTGTCAGCGTTCCAGGAGCGCCTCGAACTGCTGTATAGCGAGCGCAAGGACTTCGTCTGCCCGCGCACCCGCTACAACGAGGCGCTGTCGTTCATCCGCTCGGGCCTGCGCGACGTCCCGCTGACGCGTCACAAGCTGACCTGGGGCGTGCAGGTGCCGTGGGACTCCGAGCACGTGTTCTACGTGTGGTTCGACGCGCTGCTGAACTACTACAGCGCGCTCTCCTACGCGCCGCCGCCGGCCGGCGTGTCTGTCGCGGACGGCGATCTGCGCACGCTGATGTGGCCCCCCGGGTACCACCTGATCGGCAAGGACATCCTGCGCTTCCACGCGGTGTACTGGCCGGCGCTGCTGATGGCCGCCGAGATCGAGCTGCCGCAGCACGTGTTCGTCCACGGCTTCCTGCTGATGGACGGCGAGAAGATGAGCAAGTCGCTGGGCAACGTGCTCGACCCGTTCGAGGTGATCGAGCGCTACGGCGCGGACGCGCTGCGCTTCTATCTGATGCGTGACGTGCCGTTCGGTCAGGACGGATCGGTTTCGACGGCCTCGTTCGAGCTGCGCTACGAGAGCGAGCTGGCGAACGAGCTCGGCAACCTGGCGAGCCGTACGATCGCGATGGTGCATCGCTACCGCGACGGCATTCCGCTGGCAGTTCCGCTCGATCCTCAGCTCGACGGCGACTTCGCCGGTCTCGCCGATGAGGTGCAGGCGCTGATCGACCGCGCCGAGCTGACGGCTGCCCTTGAGGCGATCTGGCAGCGCGTGCGGCGGCTGAACCGCTATGTCGAGGAGCAGGCGCCGTGGCGGCTGGCGAAGGACGACGACGCAGTCGAGCAGCTCGACTGCGTTCTATCGACGCTGGTGGTGGGCTTGCGCGTGCTCGCGGTGCTGCTGTATCCGTACCTGCCGGCGAGCACCGACAGGCTGCTGGCGGCGCTGTGCACGGAGGATCGCTCGCTGCGTTCGGCGCAGTGGGGCTCGACGGAGGCGCTCGGTGGGGAGCTCGGCCGGCTCGACTCGCTGTTCCCGAAGTCCTGACGGTGATCGACTCGCACACCCACCTGCACCTGTGCGAGCCGGCGAACTCCGAGCTGGTGGCGGCTGCGGATGCGGTCGGAGTGACCCGCATACTGACCGTCGGGATCGACGGCGCGTCCTGTCGCGCGTCGCTCGCCGCGGCGGAGGACTTCCCGCAGGTGTTCGCCGCGATCGGCCGCCACCCGAACGCGGCCAACGGCTTTGACGACGCCGACCTCGCGGAGCTGTGCTCGTTGGCGGCGCACGAGCGCTGCGTGGCGATCGGCGAGACGGGGTTGGACTTCTACCGCGATACGGCGCCGCCGCGGGCCGATCAGGAGCGAGCGTTCGCAGCGCAGATCGCGCTGGCGCGCGAAACGCACAAGCCGCTGGTGATCCACTCGCGGGCGGCCGAGCAGGACACGCTTGCCCAGCTCGCCGCGGAAGCCGACGGCGTCAGCGTGGTGATGCACTGCTTCTCGATGCCGGACTCGCTCGATGAGTGCGTGCGGCGCGGCTACGCGATCTCGTTCGCCGGCAACGTCACCTATCGCAGCGCCGCCGATCTCGCCGCCGCGGCCAAGCGCGTCCCGGAGGAGCTGCTGCTGGTGGAGACCGACGCCCCGTACCTGACCCCGCAGGCGGTCCGTAAGCACCGCAACCAGCCGGCGTTCGTCGCGCACACCGCGGCCTTCCTGGCCGAGCTCAGAGGCGTTGGCGTCGATCGGCTGGGGGCGGCGGTGGAACGCAATGCGGCCCGCGTGTTCGGCTGGGCATGATCGCGGTGGCCGACGCCCCCGTCCAGCCGACCCTGCTGCGGATGCGCCGCTTCGCCGTGCGTCCCGATCGCGATCTCGGGCAGAACTTCCTCGTCGACTCGAACATCCTCGGGGTGATCGGCCGCGCGGCTGAACTCTCGCCGCAGGATGTGGTGCTGGAGGTTGGCGGCGGCCTCGGCGTGCTGTCCGAGTATCTCGCGCAGCGGGTCAGCCACGTTCACGTGGTCGAGATCGACGAACGCCTGCGGGACGCGCTCGCCGATGCCACCGATCCACACGCCAACGTGAGCGTGCACTGGGCCGACGCGATGAACCTCGACCTGGCCGCCTTGCAGCCGCAGCCGGATAGCGTCGTGGCGAACCTTCCCTACGGCGTGGCGGCCGGCGTGCTGCTGCGTACGATCGAGCAGCTTCCGAGCGTGTCTCGCTGGGTGGCGATGGTCCAGCGCGAGGTCGGCGAGCGCCTCGCGGCCGGGCCGGGCAGCGGCGCGTACGGTATCCCCTCGGTGCTCGCCCAGCTGGCCTGCGAGGTGAAGGTCCTGCGCGCGATCCCGCGTACAGTGTTCTTCCCGGTGCCCAACGTCGACTCGGTGCTAGTCGGGCTGCGGCGGCGCGAGCGCGCGGGTGGCGGTGTCGAACCCGGCGCTTCCCCGGCCCCGGGCGCTTCCCCGGCCCTGGGGCCCTCCCCGCAGGTGCGCGCGCTGGTGGCGGGCGCGTTCGCCCACCGCCGCAAGACGCTTGCCGGGTCGCTGGCGCTGGCGGGCGGCGCGAGCGAGCGCTCACGCGAGCAGATCAGAGACGCGCTGGTTCGCCTGGGTCAGCCGGCGGACGCGCGCGCGGAGCGCCTCGCTCCCGAGGAGTTCGCGGCGCTGGCCCGTCTGCTGGAGCTATGAACGCTCACCTGGCGCTGGCCCCCGCGAAGATCAACCTCGGCCTGTTCCTGGGTCCGGTCCGGGCGAGCGACGGCAGGCACGAGCTGGCGACGGTCATGCAGTCGATCTCGCTGGCGGACGAGCTGACGCTTGAAATCGCCCCCGAGGGCAGCGAACGCGACGAGCTGCTGTGCCCGGGCGTGTCGGGCGACCCGGACGAGAACCTGGCGGCACGTGCTCTGCGCGCGTTCCGCGAACGCACCGGCTGGCGCGCGCCACCGCTGCGGCTGCGGATCGTCAAGCGGATTCCGGTCGCGGCCGGCCTGGGCGGAGGCTCGGCTGACGCCGCCGCGGCACTGCGGCTGGCGCGCGCCGCATCCGGGCTGGGCGACGAGAGCCTGCTCCTGGCTCTCGCGGGCGAGCTCGGCGCTGATGTTCCCGCCCAGGTCTCGCCGGGCCGCTGGCTGGCGACCGGCGCGGGCGAGCAGTTGTTCGAGCTGCCCCCACCGAGGTCGAGCTTCGACATCCTGGTACTGCCGCTCGATGTCGAGCTGTCGACCGCGGAGGTGTACACCGAGGCTGACCGGCTGCTCCTGGGGCGCACTCGGCGGGAGCTCGAGCGGCGCCGGCTGGAGCTTGCGGGAGCGTTTGCCCACGGCGTGCCGCTACCGGCCGCGACCGAGCTGCTGCACAACGATCTGCAGCGCGCGGCCGTCTCGCTATGTCCGCAGATCGGCGAGCTGCTGGCGCTCGCGCGCGAGGCCGGCGGCCAGCCGGCGATCGTGAGCGGCTCCGGGCCGACCGTGCTCGGCCTGCTCCCGCCTGCCGGGCGACAGGCAGACGGCGACCCCGGCGGGCGATCGGCCGAAGGCGACCCCCCACGCGTCGTCCCGCCGGCGCCGGTGTCGGTCGGGTCGCTGGCCGGCTGTACGCCGCCGGCGATCCGCGCGATCCCGGTCGATGACGCGTTCGCGCGAGCGGTTGCGCTCGACACGGACGGACGACCCCTGCGTACGTAACAATCCCGGTTGAGACCCATGAACAGGACGGCAATCAACGAGCTGGTCGCTGCAAGCGCCGGGGTTTTCAGCCTGGCGCTGTTCGCGGGCCTGATCTTGATACCGGCGTGGTCGTCCTACTCGCGTATGTGGGAGCGGCTGGCCGCGACGGTGCTTTCGCTGTATGTGCTGGCCGTGCTCGTCGGCGTCGGGGTGGCCGCGGCGCTCGCGGCTGTCTACTTCTGGGGCTGACCGGCAATGTCAGATCTGGCGGCACTGGACGCCATCACCGAGGCGGTCGAGTCTGGCGCGGGCCTACCCGAGGTCGTGCGCGCTGCGGCCAGGGCGCTTGAAGCGAGCCTTGCGGTGAGTGATGCGTGGGGGGCGACGCTGGCGGTGGCGGCACGGTCCCCGGCGGAGGAGCGCGCGCTACTGTCGCAGGGGGAGGGGGTCAGCAGTGCTCCACTGCGCGTTGCTGACACGGTTGTCGGCACGCTGCACATGCGCGCGAAGACTGAGCCCGGCGACTCGATGCGTCGGCTGCTGTTGACGATGATCGCTTCGGAGGTCGAGCGTGTGCGGGCTCCCGAGCGTGTCTCGGAAACGGCGTCCGCGGACTTCCTGCGAGCGATCGTGCGCCGCGAGCTGACCGACCGCGATGATCTGCTCGAGCGCGCCAGGGAGCTGTCGCTGGCGATCGAGGAGGGCGCGAGCATGCTTGTGGCGCGCGCGCACCCGCAGTCGCCGACCGACGAGGGCTGGCGCGGGCGCGTGCGAGCGGTCGCCGAGCGCGGTGCGCGAGCGGTCGTCAGCCGCTCGATCGCGGCGCTGTCCGATCGTGAGGCGAACGCTGGCGCGGAGGTCCTGGTGCTGGTGCCGGGGGGCGATGAGGCAACCGGAGCACGCGCGGCCGAGGCGGTGCTGAACGAGATGGAAGCCGGCCTCGCCGGTTACACGTTCGCGCTCGGGCGCAGTCGCGTCACCGAGGATCCCTCCGAGCTGCCGCGCGCCGCCAGCGAGGCGTTGCTGGCGGCGAACGTCGCCGAGGGCTCGGCTGACGGCGCCGCGCTGGCTTTCGACCAGACCGGGGCCTATCGGCTGCTGCTGTCGTCGATGAGCGAGAACCCGACCGAGCTGCAGCGCTTCTATGCCGAGACGGTGGAGCCGCTTGTGGCCTACGACGAGCAATACGAGACGGACCTCGTGCGCACGCTCGAGACGTTTCTAGACGCAGACGGAAACGTCGCCGGTACAGCTCAGCGGCTGTTCACCCACCGTCACACGATCTACTACCGCCTGGAGCGCGTGCGCGAGCTGTCGGGGCTGGACGTCAGCTCGAGTGACGGTCGCGAGAAGCTCAGCCTTGGGCTGAAGGCGATGCGCGTGCTCGGCATCGCCTCCAGCGGCGGTCCTGCCTCGGAGGCCGGCGCGGAGGGCGGACGCGTCCCGCGCCGCTCGGGCAGGCGCTCCTAAAATCGGGCCACCGGGCCACGGGCCACCGGGCCGGGCGGGCCGGCGGGCAGGCGCTCCTAGAAGCGACGAACGCCGAACTCGATCGCGTACGTAGCGCCGTGTCTGTCGGCGTGCAGGACGCTCGGCACGGCCGGTGTTACTGCTACGCCGGCGTCGCGGAATTCGCTCGCGAGGATGATCTGGCGGTGGGGCGGGGAGGCCATCCATTCGCCCACGATGTGTGCGGGGGTTGTGTAGCTGCCGGTGCCCCATGCGATGTTCTGCCCGACCGCGAAGTCCGCCGCGTGGGCTGGGTAGCGCGTGACGGCTACGAGCGACAGCGGCGTCTGCCCGGACGGGCGGACGTCGGCGAAGTAGTCCGCGCGCACCATGTGGGTCACCTGGCTGGCGGCCACGTGGCTCAGTGCGCGGTTGGCGTGCAGTGGTCGCAGGTGGTGGCCGGCGCGCACCCGGTTGATCAGGCAGAGCGTCGCCGCGTTCACGACCTGCACGTCCGTCGCGGTGGGATGGGCGTTCGCACCTCGGCATGGCGAGGCCGATGTGGCAGCGTAGGCGGACGCGCCTCCCGCGATCAGCGCCAGCGCGCAGAGCAGCGTCGCCGCAACCGCCACGGCGTCCAACCTGCTCCCCTTGCTTGTGGTTGCCCGTGGCAAGTGCATGAATAGTTGCAGGCTCGACAGACGCGCGTGTTGCTTCCTCGTTACCCCACGTGCGACGATGTCGCTCCCCTTGGGGGGTCGTCCAATGGCAGGACATCAGGTTTTGGTCCTGAGAATCGGGGTTCGAATCCCTGCCCCCCAGCTGCGAATGCGGTTGGCCGACGAGCGAATAGCATTCGAGCTGTGAGCGCGCCCACCGTTCTGATCCTCGCCGCGGGCCAAGGGACGCGTATGCGCTCGGATACGCCGAAGGTCCTGCACGAGCTGTGTGGACGGCCGATGGTGTTGTGGCCGGTGCACGCGGCGCTGCAGGCCGGCGCCGGGAAGGTGGTCGTGGTCGACTCCCCGGCCAGGGCGCTCGAGTCAGTGCTGCCGGACGGCGTCGAGCTTGCGGTGCAGGAGCGCCTGGACGGCACCGGCGGCGCGACGATCGCGGCGATGGCATTGCTCGACTCAGATCCGCGATCCGACCCGGCTTCGCCGGTGGTGGTGCTGGCCGGGGACGTGCCGCTGCTGGGCGCCGATGCGATCACGCAGCTGATCGAGGCGCATGTTCGCGGCGGCGCGGCGGCGACGATGGCGAGTACGATGCTCGAGGATCCGACGGGCTACGGGCGCGTGGTGCGTGGCGCGGATGGTGCGGTCGAACGCGTCGTGGAGACTAAGGGCCAGGGCGACTCCACGCAGGCCGAGCGGGAGATCCGCGAGGTCAACACGGGCATCTTTGTGTTCACTCGCGGCGCTCTGCGCGAGACGCTGCCGCGCCTGAGCGCCGACAACGCCCAAGGGGAGCTGTACCTGCCGCAGGTGCTCGATCTGCTGCGCGCGGATGGCGCGGCGGTGGCCGCGCATGTGATCGAGGACGAGCGCTCGGTGCTTGGGGTCAACGACCGTGCGGCGCTTGCCCGCGTGCGCGCGCTCGCGCAGGCCGCGATCCACGATCGGCACATGCGCGCCGGGGTCGGCATCGTCGACCCGCACGCGACGGTCATCGACGTGGACGTGGAGATCGGACAAGACACCGTGATCGAGCCGTTCTCCACAATTCGCGGTACCACCGGGATCGGGCGTAGATGCACCATCCGCCACTCCTATCTCGTCGATTGTGTGCTCGAGGATGGCGCCAGCGTGGGGCCGTTCGGCTACCTGCGCCCGGGGACCGTGCTGCGTGCGGGTGCCAGGGTGGGCACGTTCGTGGAGGTCAAGAACTCGGACGTGGGCTCAGATGCGCGAATACCGCACCTCTCCTACATCGGCGATGCGGATGTCGGCGAGGCGACGAACCTGGGTGCGGCGACGATCACCGCCAACTACGACGGTCGTGCCAAGCATCGGACGACCGTTGGGCGGAGGGTGCGCACGGGCGTCGACACGACGCTTGTGGCTCCGGTGTCCATCGGCGATGGCGCGTACACGGGCGCCGGCTCGGTGATCACTGAGGACGTACCGCCCGGAGCGTTGGGCATCGCGCGCGAGCGCCAGCGCAACGTCGAGGGCTACGGAGAGCGCGAGGAGCGCCCTAAATGAATGATCGGGGCGGGATGTTTACACTCCCTGGCGAGATGAGCGCGATGGACACGCGCACGGAGTCCTCGCGGGTCAGCCTGCCGATCGACTACAACAAGCGCCTGATGCTGGTCAGCGGGCGCGCGAACCCGCAGCTCGCCAGGGATATTGCGACCAAGCTCGGCGTGGAGCTCGGCCCGGTCGAGCAGCGGACATTCTCCAACGGCGAGGTGTACTGCCGCTACGAGGACTCGATCCGCGGCGCGGACGTGTTCATCGTGCAGCCTACGTGCGCCAACCCGCAGGAAGGCGTCACGGCGAACGACTCGCTGATGGAGCTGCTGCTGATGATCGACGCGGCGGTGGGTGCGTCGGCGCATCGCGTGATCGCGGTGACGCCGTGGTTCGGGTACTCGCGACAGGACAAGAAGTCCGCGCCACGCGAGCCGATCTCCGCGCGTCTGGTCGCGCGCATGCTCGAGAGCGCCGGTGCAGACCGTGTGCTGACGATGGACCTGCACGCCGGCCAGATTCAGGGCTTTTTCCAGAAGCCGGTCGATCACATGACCGCGTTGTTCATGCTGACGCAGTACTTCGGCGACCTCAACCTCCCGGATCTGGTGGTCGTCGCGCCGGACGCGGGCAGGGTCAAGCTGAACAAGAAGTTCGCCTCCAAGGTCGGCGCCGAGCTCGCGATCCTTGACAAGGAGCGTCCCGCCCAGCAGGTCGCGGAGATCGGCTACGTGATCGGTGATGTGAAAGGCAAGACAGCGGTGATCGTGGACGACATGATCGACACGGCGGGGACGCTCGCGGCCGCGGCAAAGACGGTTAAGGAAGAGGGTGCCGCACGCGTGTTCGCCGCGGCGACCCACGCCGTGTTCTCGGGCAACGCCTTCGAGAACCTCACACAGTCCGGGCTCGAGCAGATCGTGGTCACCGACACGATCCCCGTGGCAGCGGGCTGCCCGGAGAACGTTCGTGTGCTGCCGTGCGCCGATCTGCTGACCGACTCGATCCGCCGCATCTTCGTCGATGACTCGGTCAGCGAAGTGTTCGGCGGCGAGAACCAGCTGTTCTAAGCAGCCGGCGCAGGCGCGGAACGTCGCCAGACAGCGAGCGATCAGACAATGTCACGGCAGAACGTGGAGCTGGTCATGAGGGTGCAACTCGTTCGCGCTCGCAGGGGCACGTGGGGTGTTTGCTTTTCAGACTGCGATAGCAACCGTATATACGCCGTAGATACTATGGCTATCGCGCGCTAATCTGGCGCACACACCGAAGCCCGCATCAGCCTCTGGGACGGCATCACATCGAGCGAGACGCAGCTTCACTACCTCTCTCACCCGTCATGATCTGAAATATGTACCGCGCCGCTGCCGAAGCCCCGGTCCGTGGTCCGCGCGTGTGGTGGCGCAGCGTGCCGCGCCGCAGACGGGTCGTCCTGCTGGCGACTGCCGCGCTGCTGCTGCTCGTCGGCGGCGGTCTGCTGGCGCGATTCCTGAGCGCCGAGAACGCCGAACGCGACGCCGACCTGGCACTCGTGGAGGCACAGGCGACGGGCGATGCGGAGGGCATGCTCGAACGGATCAGCGGCTGCCGGCAGAGCCCCTCGTGCGTGGCCGTTGTCAAGGCCAACGCGAGTAATCCGCGCCTGCGCCGGGCGGGCGCTGTGAAGATCCTGCAGCTGGAATCGCCGACCGCGTACGCGTTGTTCGGCGCCACCGGCAAGACGCGTCTGGCGTGGACCGTGATCGGGACGCTGCCCGTGGTGCAGTGCGTGGACGTTCGCCGCACGGGCAACTTCCTGACCGGCGTGCATGTGCAGCTGGTCGCGCTGAGCGCGCCGATCGGCAACGAAGGGAGATGCACGAAAGAGTCAGCGATCGAAAAGGACGAAGAAGAAGCGACGGAAGCAGAACGCTGAACGGCGATTGCTAGAGTCTGCTCTCCGATATGGCCGACACGACCACAAAGCTCAACGTCAACAGCCGCGACGCGGCGGGTTCGCGCGCGGTGCGCCGCCTACGTCGCAGCGGGCGTGTGCCCGGGGTCCTGTACGGCGGCAGCGGCGAGCCGGTGGGCTTCGACGCGGATGCACGTGAGCTTCGCCTGGCGCTGGCTGGCAGCGGCGCGGTGCTCGACCTGAGCGTCGACGGCGACAAGCCGACGCCGGTGGTCCTCAAGGAGGCTCAGCGCCATCCCGTGCGGGGCGAGACGGTCCACGTCGACCTCCTGCGCGTGAACCTGGACGAGGCGATCAACGCGGTCGTCCCTGTCGAGCTGGCCGGCATCGAGGACGCGCCCGGAGTCAAGGAAGGCGGCGTGCTCGAGCAGATCACGCGTGAGCTGAACGTGCAGGCGCTGCCGACGGCGATCCCGGAGTCGATCGTGCACGAGGTCGGTGAGATGCAGATCGGCGAGACGATCCTGCTCGGTGCGCTGCAGGTGCCCGACGGCGTTACGCTGCTCGACGACCTTGAGGAAACCGTCCTCGCGACGCTGTCCCCGCCGCGGCTGCAGAGCGAAGCCGAGGAGGAAATCGAAGCCGAGACGGAGCTCGTCGGCGACGACGGCGCGGAGGCACAGGCCGACGGCGCCGAGGACTCCTCCGGCGAGGAGTAGCACCTGCGACGTGGGTGGCCGCTGATCTGCGCGATGCGGCGTCCTCGTTTGCTCGCGTGCCAAGCACGCCACGCTCACTGCGTCCTTGCCTCGCTTGGGCAGCGACCGCCCAGGCGGCGTGGATCTCACACACTCGAGTGATGTTCGCAGCGAGTGTCGACTGGCTGATCGTTGGGCTGGGTAACCCTGGCCGCGAGTACGCGAACACGCGGCATAACCTCGGTTTCGTCGTCGCTGAGACCCTGTCCGAGCGCTGGGGGCTGGGACGCGCCCGGGACCGCTTCGGCGGACGGATCGCGGAAGGTCGCGTCCGCTTGCCCGCGGGCATGGGGACTGGTGCGGGCATGGGGACTGGTGCGGGCACGGGGCCTGGTGCGGGCACGGAGCCTGGCGGTGGGTCAGGCGTCCGCGTGGCTGTGCTGTGCCCGCAGACGTTCATGAACGACGCCGGTCGCTCGGTCGGCCCGGCGCGCGGGGCGCTGAAGCTCCCGCTGGAGCGCGTGCTCGTGGTGCACGACGAGATCGACCTTCCGTTTGGTGAGGTCCGCACTCGCCTGGGTGGCGGGCTGGCCGGCCACAACGGGCTGAAGTCGCTCAAGCGCGAGCTCGGCGGCGGTGATTTCGTGCGCGTGCGCGCGGGCGTCGGGCGCCCCGACTCGACGGACCCGGAGGTCGTCTCCGCTTACGTGCTCGGGCGCTTTCGTGAGGATGACGCGAGCGTGCGGGAGCTCGTCGAGCGCGCGGCCGAGGCGGTCGAGCGCGTCGTCGTTGGGCAGGACGACGAGCTCTCGGAGAGCCAGACGGCGACGCGAGGGCGTTGATGGCGAGCGCTGAAGCTCTGCGCACGCTGCTGGGGCTCGTCGAGGAGGACGAGCCGACACTGCAGCTGGCCCGCGAGGGCGGGCACGCGTTCGTGTCGGCCTCGCTGCGCCCCTACCTGATCGCTGCGCTGAGCGAGATCGACCACGACGCGCGGGCACGACCCACGCTCGTCGTCGTCGGCGACGACCGCGCCGCACGCGACCTGGCGGGCGATCTGCGCTCGTGGCTTGCGCCGCGGCGGGTGCGCTACTACCCCTCGCGGGGTGTCGCCTACGAGTCGCATCTGGCGCCGCCCGCGCACCTGGTCGGGCTGCGAGTGGCAGCGCTGGACGCGCTGCTCGGCACGAGCGGCGGTACCGCAGGCGAGGGCGCTGCGGTGGATGGGCCGGTGGTGGTCGTCAGCGCGGTGGCGCTGTCCGAGAAGGTCCCAGACCCGCAGCTTCGTCCCCACTCGTTCACCCTGCGGGTGGGAGAGCTACTCGATCTGGACGAGTGCGCGGTCGAGCTGGTCAGCGCCGGCTACGAGCACGTCGATCAGGTCGAGGAGCGCGGGCAGTTCGCGCTCCGTGGAGGGCTGCTGGATGTGTTCCCGGCGACCGAGGAGCGGGCAGTTCGCGTCGACATGTTCGACGTTGAGATCGAATCGCTGCGCTGGTTCTCGACATTTACTCAGCGCTCGCTCGGCGACGTCGAGGAGGTTGAGATCGCGCCCGCGGCGGAGCTCGCGCTGGAGCACCGCGAGCTGGCGGAGATGGCGGTCGCGCAGATGCCCGGCGGCCGCTTGGCGGCCGGCGAGGGCGAGGACGGTGATCGACCGGACATCGCGGAGCTGCTGCCGGTCGAGCGTTTCGGCGCCCTGCTCGACCTGGTTGGCAGCGAGACGGAGCTGCTGGTGGCGGCCGAGGAGGACATCCAGCCCGTGCTCAGCGACCACTGGAGCGACGTGTGCGCGGCGTTCGGCGATGAGGACGCCCATCACCTGTACGTGAGCCCTGACAGCATCCGCGCGACGCTCGAGCAGCGAACGCGGATCTGGCTGTCGGCGCACTCCAGCGGTCAGTCGATCGAGCTGCGCGCCCAGTCGGCGGATACCGCGGCGCGCTCGCTCGGCGAAGCCGAGCCGCAGCTCGAGAAGCTCGTGCGCTCGGGCTACAGGACGGTCGTCGCGTTCCCTCGGCGTGGGGAGGGCGAGCGCGCGGCGTACAACCTCGGTCGTCTGAAAGCGACCTGGCTGGGCGAGGAAGTTGACGCCGGACGCCAGACGCTCGAGCCGTCGCTGCGCTTTGCGGCGACGTCGCTGCGCGAGGGCTTCATCGCCCCGCAGCTGAAGCTGGCGGTGTTCCCCGAGCACCGGCTGCTGCGCCGGCGCGCCGGCAGATCCGGTACCGCGCCGGGCGGCTCGGACGATCTCGGCGGCGCTTCCGGCGACGCGCGCCCGGCAGGCCGCCGTCGTGGCGTCCTGCGCTCGTTCACGGAACTGCGGAGCGGCGACATCGTCGTGCACGAGGACCACGGCGTGGCGCGCTTCGCGGGCTTCGACACGCGCACGGTGGCGAACGTCACGCGTGACTACCTGTATCTCGAATACCAGGGCGATGACCGCGTGTACGTCCCCACCGATCAGCTCGCAAAGATCTCGCGTTACCTGGGCGCCGGCGGTGGCGACCATGCGCCGCTGAGCAAGCTCGGGGGCACGCGCTGGGAGACGATGAAGGCGCGCGCCCGCCGCGCCGCGCAGGAGCTGGCGGGCGAGCTGCTGAGCCTGTACGCCGAGCGCAGGCGGCGCAGCGGCCACGCGTTCGGCCCCGACTCCGACTGGCAGCGCGAGTTCGAGGAGCGCTTCCCGTTCACCGAGACGCCCGACCAGCGCGACGCTATCGAGCTGGTCAAGTCCGACATGGAAGCGCCGCGGCCGATGGACCGGCTGATCTGCGGAGACGTCGGCTACGGCAAGACCGAGGTGGCGCTGCGGGCGACGTTCAAGGCGGCCGCGGAGGGCAAGCAGGTGCTGATGCTCGTGCCGACCACGATCCTCGCGCAACAGCATTACGGCACGTTCGCTGAGCGTCTGGCCGACTATCCGTTCACGCTCGAGCACGTGTCGCGCTTTCGCACGGCCGCGGAGCAGAAAGCGGCGATCAAGGGCTTCGCGGACGGCCGCGTGGACATCCTGATCGGCACCCACCGCGTGCTCTCACGTGACGTCCGAGCCAAGGATCTGGGTCTGCTGGTCGTCGATGAGGAGCAGCGCTTCGGGGTCAAGCAGAAGGAGCTGTTGCGCCAGCTGAAGCTGAAGGTGGACGTGATTTCGATGTCCGCCACGCCGATCCCCCGCACCTTGCAGATGTCGCTGGCTGGCCTGCGCGACATCTCCGTGATCGAGACGCCGCCGGAGGGCCGCCGGCCGGTGAGGACTTATGTCGGCGAGTACGAGGAGGAGCTCGTCAAGCGGGCGATCGTGCGTGAGCACGATCGCGGGGGGCAGGCGTTCTTCCTGCACAACCGCGTCGAGTCGATCGACGAGACGGCGGAGCGGCTGCGGGCGCTGTGCCCGGGCGTGCGCTTTGCGGTTGCGCACGGGCAGATGGGCGAGGGGGAGCTGGAGGCCGTGATGATGGATTACCTGCGCGGCGGCGCGGACGTGCTGGTGTGCACCTCGATCATCGAGTCGGGTATCGACATCCCCCAGTCGAACACCCTGATCGTGGAGCACGCGGACAGCTTCGGGCTCGCCCAGCTGTACCAGATCCGCGGGCGGGTCGGACGCAGCCGCGAGCGTGCGTATGCGTATCTGCTGTACGACTCTGCGGCCGCGCTCACGCCGGAGGCCGCCCAGCGGCTGTCCGCGCTGTCGGACTACACAGAGCTCGGCGCGGGTTTCAAGATCGCGATGCGCGACCTGGAGATCCGCGGCGCGGGCAACCTGCTCGGCGACGAGCAGTCCGGTCATGTCGCGGCGCTCGGATTCGAGCTGTATATGCAGATGCTGGACGAAGCTGTGTCGGCGGCGGAGGAGGGCGGCGCCGTGGAAGGCGAGGAGCCGGAGCCGGTGAGGCTGGACGTGAACGTCGACGCTTATGTGCCGGCCGAGTACGTCCCCTACGAACAGGCCAAGATCGAGGTTCATCGCCGCGTGGCCGCGGCGTTCGAGGTCGCGGATGTGGAACGGCTGCGCGAGGAGCTCGTCGACCGCTTCGGCCCGGTGCCCGAGCCTGTCGAGAACCTGCTCGCGCTGCAACGGGCGCGGATCAAGTTCGGCCAGGCTGGGGCACGGACGGTGAGCTTCCGCGGCGACCGCCTGGCGGTCGTCCCGATCGAGCTCGACTCGACGCGTGCGCGGCGGCTGCGCGAGGAGCTGCCCGGGGCGTTGTATGAAGCGGGGCGCTCACAGGTCTCGGTACGTGTTCCGAAAGACGGGACCGAGCGGTTTCCCAGCGTGGTTAAGGCGGCCGATGCGCTGCTGGCGATCGTGCGCGAGGCAGCTTAGGAACTCGTTAGCAGTTCGTTAAGGACAATGTAGGTGCTTTCCGCTAGAGTGCCCGCGTCGATGTCAAAGAGTCTTCGAATCCTCCCGGCGCTAGGCGCCATTTTGTTTGCCCTGGCGGGTCTGTCAGCCTGTGGCGAAAGTGTTCCCAGCAACGCTGTGGTCCAGGTCGGAGGCACGCCGTTGACGAAAGCCGCGTTCGATCACTGGATGAGCGTGGCTTCCACTTCGAACAAGCTGGCTGGCTCGACGGAAAAGCCACCCGTCCCGGTGCCACCGGAATACAAAGCGTGTATCGCGCGTCTGGCTGCGATCGCGCCGAAGCCTAAAAAAGGCGAAGCGGCTCCGACGCCGGCAAAGCTGAAGTCCGAGTGCGAAGCGCAGTACAAGGCGCTCCAGCAGGAGGTTCTGGGTTTCCTGATCTCTTCGCAGTGGGTACTCGGCGAAGCGTCCTCGCTCGGCGTGAAGCTGCCTGACGCGGAAGTAAAGAAAGAATTCGAAAAGATCAAGAAGACGCAGTTTCCGAAGGCTGCCGAATTCGAAAAATTCCTGAGCACCTCTGGGCAGACGGTCTCGGACCTGCTGTTGCGCGTGAAGTTGAACCTGCTCTCACAGCGGATCCAGAAGAAGATTGTGGCTGAAAAGAGCAAAGTCACGCAGGCGCAGATCGCCAAGTACTACGAACAGAACAAGTCGCACTACGGCACGCCGGAAACGCGAGCGGTGAAGATCATCCTGACGAAGACCGAAGCGCAGGCGCAGGCCGCGAAGAAGGAAATCGAATCGGGTAAGAGCTTTGCGAGCGTCGCGAAAAGCGTGTCGATCGACCCCACCAGCAAGGCCAGCGGCGGTCTGCTGAAAGTGACCAAAGGTCAAGAGGAGCAGGCGCTCGACAGCGCGATCTTCTCCGCCAAGACGAACGTGCTGAGCGGGCCCGTCAAAACCCCGTTCGGCTACTACATCTATGAAGTGGTGAGTACCACGCCCGGCAACCAGCAGCCGCTGTCGAAGGTCCAGGCCACGATCAAGCAGCAGTTGGTCGCGACCAACCAGCAGAAAGCCCTGAGCTCGTTCGTCAAAGACTTCAGGAAAAAGTGGACGTCGAAAACGATCTGCCGTGTCGGCTATGTGGTGGCTGACTGCAAGACCTACAAAGCGCCGAAGACGACCTCCACCGGCGCGCCGAGCACGGCGACGCCTACCACCAGCACGGCGACGCCCACCACGAGCACGACGACCCCCGGCGGGTAGTCCGCGCGCAAGGCGCGAGACGGGCTTGGAGCGAGCGCTATGCGATTGGCTGGAAGACCGGCGCCCGCGCGTTCGTTCGCGGTGAAGTCTGCCGCATGAGTGACATCCAGCGCATCCACGCGCGGCAGATCCTCGACAGCCGCGGCAACCCGACGGTCGAGGTGGAGGTTGGGCTGCGCTCCGGAGCGCACGGTCGCGCAGCGGTGCCGTCCGGAGCTTCGACGGGTGAGTTCGAGGCGACCGAGCTGCGCGACGGCGGCGAGCTATGGGCCGGTAAGGGCGTCTCGCGCGCGGTCGCGAACGTCGACGGCGAGATCGCCGGTGCGCTGAGCGGCATGGACGCAGCCGATCAGCAGGCGCTCGACGGGGCGCTGATCGAGCTGGACGGCACGCCGAACAAGTCTCGCCTCGGAGCGAACGCGATCCTCGGCGTGTCGCTGGCGGTCGCGCACGCGCAGGCGGCTGAGGAGCGGTTGCCACTGTGGCGTTACCTGGGGGGGCAGGACGCCTGTGTGCTGCCTGTGCCGATGATGAACGTGCTCAACGGCGGGGCGCACGCCGACAACAAGGTCGACTTCCAGGAGTTCATGGTGGTCCCGTGCGGCGCGCAGAGCTTCTCGGAGTGCCTGCGGATGGGCGCTGAAGTGTTCCACGCGCTGAAGCGCACCCTGCACGATCGTGGACTGGCGACGGCGGTGGGCGACGAGGGTGGCTTCGCGCCCGATCTGGGCTCCAACGAGGAGGCGCTGACGATGCTCGTTGCGGGGATCGAGGCGGCCGGGTTCACCCCCGGGGACGATGTGGCGATCGCGCTCGACCCGGCAACCAGCGAGCTGTACCGTGATGGCTCATACGTGCTCGAGCACGAGGGGCGCAGCTTGAGCGCGGAGCAGCTGACGGACTACTGGGCCGACCTCGTCGCGCGCTACCCGATCGTGTCGATCGAGGACGGCATGGACGAGGAGGACTGGGAGGGCTGGCGGACGCTGACCGCGCGGATCGGCTCCCAGGTGCAGCTGGTTGGTGACGACGTGTTCGTGACGAACACCGAGCGGCTCGGTCGGGGCATCGAGACCGGCGTCGGGAACTCGATCCTGATCAAGGTCAACCAGATCGGCACGCTGACCGAGACGCTGCAGGCGATCGCGATGGCGCGTGCGGCGGGTTACACCGCTGTGATGAGCCATCGCTCGGGCGAGACGGAGGACGTGACGATCGCCGACCTGGCGGTGGCGACCGGTTGCGGGCAGATCAAGACCGGCGCTCCGTCGCGCTCCGATCGCGTGGCCAAGTACAACCAGCTGCTGCGGATCGAGGAGCAGCTGGGCAGCGACGCGCAGTTCCCGGGTCGCAGCGCCTTCCGGGTGGGATAGCGCCGGGCGCACGAGCGAGCCCGCCGGCAGGAGGTTCGCGGCGGGACGCGAATGCGGTTCAGAATGCCCGCCGCCTCAGCATCACGCGCACGTTCGAGCCGCCCGCCCAAGGCGCGCTCAGGAGCCGCCGCAGCCGGGCGCTCCGCCGCAGCCGGGCGCTCCGCAGCGGCGGGCCGCAGAGCGATGCCCCGCGTGCGCTGGGATCGGCTGGGCCGCGTGGCGATGTTGTGCGTGCTCGTAGCGCTGATCTACCTATATGCGAGCGCGGGGGTGCGCATGCTCTCCACGTGGCATCAATCCCGCCACGACGACGCGGCTGTGGCGGCCATGGAACGCGAACACGCACTGCTCGTGCACCAGCACGACGCTCTCACCGGCAACGGGACGCTCGAAGCCGAGGCGCGCCAGCTGGGGATGATGAAGGCCGGCGAGCAGCCGTACGTGATCAGCGGTCTGCCGAACAACTGAACCGGCGGAATCGGCGCTGCTACTCTCGCGGCGTGTCGTTCGAGACAGCGATCTACCAGTGGCAGCAGGGCGAGCGCCGGCTGCAGGCGGCGCCTCCCGAGCGGGCCGCGACGATCGAGCGGGTGACGGGCGCGCTGGTTGCCGAGCTGCGCAGACGTCTCGGAGGGCGCTTCTCCGCACAGGAGCTGGTCGAGGAGTACGACGGTGGCACAGCCTGGTGCCTGCAGGTGGCGATGAAGCTCGCACCGGAGGACCCGTGGGCGTGGGAGGCCGGCGTGGTGATCGACGCGGCGTTCGGCAGGTACCTACGTGACGCGGCCGACTACGCCGGCGGGCGACGAACGCTGTCAGAGGCCTGAAGTCGGAGGCCTCTAGTCGTCTTCGCCGGTGCGGCGGATGACTATGCGGTCCTCCTCGACCTCGACCTCGACGGGTCGGTGGCCGGCCCAGTGCTCGGCGTAGATCGCGTTCTCCTGGATGGCGGGGTCAAGCCACAGGCCGTATCCCTCCTCGCCATGGTCGAACGTGCCCTCAAGGGGCCCCGTGTTTCGTGAGCCTGAGCGCCGGCCGCGCCCGCCGCGGCGGCTGCGGCGGCGGGTGCGAACCTCGCCGTTGTCCTCGGACTCCTCGGGCTCCTCGCCGGCGTCGGCGGCTTCGGCCTTGGCGCGCTCGGCCTCAGCTCTGGCCAGCTCGGCTTCGGCTTCGGCCGCTTCGAGCTCTGCGGCGATCAGCGCGTCGTCCTCGGCGCGCAGGTCGATCTCCTCGGGGTAGTCGCCTGCACCGGCGCCCTCAGTGGTCTCCTCATCGCTGATCAGCTCGTTCTGGCGCTTGAACTGCTCGATGTCGCGGACGGTGACCTCGAGCTGGTGTGCGATCCAGGCGTCGGTCCGCCCTTGACGCACCCAGGCGCGGATCTGGTTGAGGTGCGGTCGCAGAGATTTCCGGGGCATGGACGGTCCGAGAGACTAGCGCAAGCGCACGCGTGGCGCGGCGGGCATCCGCTTTGGGGCCGGCGCGGACGTACTCATGGGCGTGCTGATACGGGCTCCTGGTGGGAGAGGTTGAGAATTCGGTATCGCTTTCCCCCGGTCCTGGGACTATGCTTGGCGGACCGGCGGTTTGGGGATGCGCCGGGTCGCCAATCGGCAAAGAGGAAGGTGCACCGAATGCTGGTTCTGACGCGCAAGTCCAACCAGAGCATCATGATCGGCGACGAGATCGAGGTTTCGGTGCTTTCGGTCATGGGCGAGAAGGTGCGCATCGGCATTCAGGCACCGCAGCGCGTTCCTGTGTTCCGCAAGGAGATCTATCTGGAGATCCACCGCGAAGCGGGTGCGGGAGAGCCGAGTCAGGATGGCACGGGCGCTGGCGAGCACGCTCCCGGCGTGGGCAAGTCCCTACGCGAGCTGGGCGACGCGACCTGAGGACGTCGGCCGGGCCTCGTCGTGCCGTCCGCCGGGCCCTCGTCGCACCGGGCTAACCCAGCAGTAGATACAGCGTGCGAAACATCACGACCGTGACGATCACGGCGGTGAGGATCAGCGTGAGTACGAGCAGCGCGAAGCGCACGGACCCGCGCTTATGACGGCGGTCGACCTCGCGTTTGTGGGCGCGCTGCTCGGTGGTGCGGCGCAGCGAGTCGCGTCGATGGCGATCGAGCGAGATCTCCTTGACGAAGGCTCGCTCCCACTCGGCGAGACTCTGGCGCATCTTCATGGCGACTATGCGGAGGGAGTGAGCGCTTTAGCGCGCTCGTATACGGCCACGAAGCGAAGGTAGTTCTCGGCGATCTTGCGCGCACCGGCGGAGCGCTCGATCTTGCCGTCGACGTATGCCTTCAGCGGGTCCCACCAGATTGAGCGTCCGATCGCGAAGCCGACGAAGCCGTCGACGGGTGCGGCCTGGGTGAGCCAGTGGTCGACCTTGTCGTCGTCGGCGCCGCGTCCGAGCACGACGCAGACGACGCCGTCGCGCCCGCCGGTGCGGGCTTGGGCGACGAGCATCTCGCAGTCGGCGCGGTGATCTACGCCCTCGATCTTCCAGATGTCGACCTCGATGCCGGCGTCTTGGGCCGCGGCGATCGTCCGGCGCATCAGCTCGGGGCGCAGCTCGACGTCGTAGCGGTTGCTGTCCCCGCCGACGGACTGCAGCTGCGCGTCCTCGGCCGGGACGAGCAGCTCGAACAGGAACTTGCGCTCGTGCTGCTTGAGCCAGTCGCTTAGCGTGCGCAGCTTGGTCAGCTGCTCGCGGTTGGCGGCTGCGTCGCCGTCGGGGTTGTAGCGGACGAGCACCTTGGTGAAGTCCGGATCGAAGCGCTCGATGTGCTCGCCGAAGTCATCGCCGTACTGGAAGTCGAACGTGTTCTGACCTGAGCGCTCGGCGGGCATCGACAGCTTCAGGCCTTTCTCACGCGTCTCCTGTGGGATCGTCGAGCCGAACTGCTCGTCGACCAGCACGCCGGTCACGGCGGGGTCGGCGCCGGCGCCGACTGCCTGCAGCATGCCCTCGAAGATCAGGTGCTTGGCGTCGGCGATGATCGCGGTCTGCTCGGCGTCGGGCTCGCCGTCGATGCCGAAGAACTTCTTCTGGAAGGAGCCGCGGTGGTCAAACGCGAGGATGTAGAGCTTCTGGTCGTATCCGAGGTTCATGCTCCTGAGTATTCCAGAGCCGCGCGGGCGAAGGTCGAGAGGTCCATAGAATGGGTCGTCGATGACCTCTGGTGCGGATCTGTTCGTGGTGTGCAAGCAGTGCGGCTCCGAGGTGAGCCCGTACATCACCGAGTGCCCGTACTGCGGGCATCGCTTGCGTCGACGGGCGCCGAAGCTGCCACGGGCGAACGCGCCGACACGCAACCCGCGCGGTGGAGCCCGATTGACGTCTTTGTTGGGGCGCGCGAAGGTGCGCCCGGGACGCGGCTCCGGTCCCCGCGTGGCGAGCCGGTTCTCGGCGGAGCGGCCGTACGCGACGATCGCGCTTGTGCTGGCGGGCTGCGCGACGTGGATCGTGTGGCACGCGAAACCGGACCTGTACGCGAACATGGCGATCTTCGGCCCGTTGCACGGGGATTGGTGGAAGCTGCTGAGCAGCCAGTTCGCGTACCGCGACGGCATGTACGCGTTCGTGGCGCTGCTCACGGTCGCGATCTTCGGCTGGCTGTTCGAGCGACGCCATGGGCCGGCGGCAGTGCTGGGGCTGTTCTTCGGCGCGGGTGCGAGCGGCGCGCTGGTGGTGTGTGCGGTGTATGCGTTCCCGGTGGTCAGTGGAGCGAACGCGGCGGCTCTGGCGCTGCTGGCTGCGTGGGCGGTGCCGGATCTGGAGGCGATGCGTGCGGGCGACTACTACGAGGGCGATCTGCTGGGCGCGGGGGCGATCGCTGCGCTGCTGCTGGCGATCCCGTTTGCGCGTCCGGAGGCTAGCTGGTTGGCTGGCGTGGTCGGCGGGGCGGTAGGCCTGCTGGTGGGCTTTGGCGTGCACAGCCTCGACCGGCCCGACTCGTAGGCCGATTTATGATGGTCGGGCGATGACGATGACCAACGCGGTGGTGCTGATCGAGGCTGAGCGCGACGCGCTGTCGCGCCTCGGCGGGGCGCTGGCGGACATCGAAGGCGTCGCGGAGGCGTACTCGGTGACGGGGGAGTGGGACTTCGTGGCGATCGTGCGCGTACCCGACCATGAGCAGCTGGCGGACGTGGTGACGAGCGAGATCGGCGGCCTGTCGGGCGTGATTCGCACGCAGACGATGGTCGCGTTCGCGGCGTACTCGCGCCACGATCTCGAAGCGCTGTTCTCGATCGGCGAATGATCGCCTGAGCGCGATGGTGGCGGTGCCGATGAAGCCTGAGTACGGGCCGACGCTCGGTCGGCTGCTGGCGCCCCGCTGGCGTGCGGCGTCACGGCCGACGCGCGCGCTGGTGCTGCTCGCGGCGCTGGCGCTGACGGTGGCTGTGATCGGTGCCGCGCTGAGCCTGCTGAACGCCACGTACGCGCACGGCGGACGGGTCCCGTTCAGCTTCAGCTACCGCGAGCTGTACCGCGCGCCGCCGGACGGGGGCGGCTACGTGAAGGTGCAGAGTCGCTTCTCGGATGGCGCGCTGAAGTACTCGTTTGCGGTCAATCCACTGCGCCTACCGGCGTATGCGAGCGAACCGTCGGCCGAGCTGCCGATCTACACGGCGACGCTGATCCGCGAGCTGGCCCGGCGCTCGCCGGGCTTCGTGCTGCGCGGCGAGGGAAAGACGAGGGTGAACAGCGATCTGGTCGGCTACGAGGTCCTGTATACGGCTGACGTGGAGGGCCGGGAAATGTATGGCCGTGACGTGCTGCTGGTGCCGCCGGGAGCAGGTGCGCGCGACGGCGTGTCGATCGTGATGCTGACAGCGCCGAAGGCGAGCCCACAGGTGACTTCACCGCTGGAAGTCGGGACGACCGGCGTGCTGCTGCGACCGCTGAAGACGTTCAGCTTTGGCTAGAAGATCCCTGAAATAGTCGGGCCACGACCGGTGATAGCGATGGTAGTTACGTTGTGGTGGGGCTTGGTGTACGTGCGAAACGGCGCGCGATAGCTATCGTATTTACCTTGTATATACGATAGCTATCCAAGTCTACAAAACAGAACACACCTCACCTACCCCTTTGCAGGCCTGATCGCGAGCAGGCTGGTAGAAGCGCTGGAGAAACCCAGGCTTCAACCTAGATCAGGCTCTTAGGCGGGCGGTTCTACGGCGGGCGGGGCTTCGGTACCGCCGCCGATGGGCTTGGTCGTCACGCCGCTGGAGCCGCTGGGGGTCGAGCCGACGCCGGCGGGCGGTGGGCTGACTTCGGGCACGGGCACGGCTTCAGCGCTCGGCGGAGTGCCGGCTTCGGGCGCGGGTGGAGCGGGCGGCGCGGGCGTGGGGGCTGTGGTGGTGGTTTCGGCGGTCGCGGGCGGCGGCGGGGTGGCGGTGGCGGCGCTGGGAAGTTCGGTCGTCTGAGTGGTGACCTCGGTCACCTGGGTCGCTGACGTCGGCTCGACGGGCTTGGCGGGCACGGCGGCGCTGGTCGGCTCGGCGGGCGCGGTCGAGGTGGTGGGGGCGGGCGTGCTCGGCGGCGTGGGCATGAGCTTGGCTGCCTTGGCGGCCCTGTGATGGCGCAGCCGCTGGGCGGCGAGGGCGGTGGCACCGGCGCCTCCGGCGCTGACGGGCTGCAGCGCCTGGCGGACGACTACCGGCTGGCTGGCGGAGCGGGCGACGGACGCGGTGGTGGCGGTGTGTGGGTGACGGTGGTGGACGGCCCCGGAGTGGTCGGCGGCGACGGCACCGGCGGTGACGATCGCAGCTGCGGCGAGCCCGGCGACGGCCTTCGTGGCGAGCGCTCCGGCGCCCGCGGTCATCAGACCGCCGGCGACACCCCCTCCACTGGTCGCGGCTGCTCCGGCACCGACGCTGGCGGTCGCGCTGGCGGTTGCACCGATCGTGGCGCCGGCGCCACCGGCTACGTGCGCGCCGCCGGCGGAGGCGGTGGTGCCGAGCTTGGCGAGCAGCAGCTTCTTGAACAGCAGCAGCGGCCCGACGGGGAGCACGAGTGCGAGCGCGCGGTTGTTGTCCTTGAGCTGCTTCTTGAAGAACGTGCAGCGCTCGCAGCCGCGGACGTGGCGGCGCGCGGGCGTGCTGAGCTTGGCGAGTCCCTCGGCGACCTCGCCGAGCTCGAGGCGAACCTCCTCGCAGCTCAGGTTGCGCGCCTCGGCGGCCTCGGCGAGCGAGATGCGTGCGCGTACGAGCAGCGACTTGACGGACGGGATGGTGGTCTCCATGGCGTGTGCGATCTGGTCGTAGGAGAGCGCGTCGATCTCGCGCAGCAGCAGTGCGGTGCGCTGGGTCTCGGGCAACTGGTGCACGTCGGCGATCAGCTCGCGGAAGCTCTCGCGGCGCATGACGGTCTCGCCGGTGGAGATGCCGTTGTCGGCGAAGTGCACGTCCATCGAGTCGACGCCGATGGCGGACTGCCGGCGCAGGTGGTTGAGCGAGCGGTTGCGCGCGATGCGGTACAGCCAGGGCCGCACGTTGATCTCGCGCTCGTCGGCGAGCACGGCGTTGAAGGCGGCGGCGAACACCTCCTGCAGAACGTCCTCGGCGTCCTCGCGCGAGGCGAGCATGTGGCGGCAGAAGGACAGCAGCCGCGTCTGGTAGCGGGAGCAGAGGACCTCGAAGGCGGCGTGCTGGCCGCGGCGGGTGAGCGCGATCAGGCGCTCGTCGGACTGCAGGCGCAGCAGTGCTGACGGGCCGCGCAGGCCCGGGACGCTGCTGGTATGTGTTAGGGCGGATGCCTCCATGGACGAGCTGGTAGCTGCTGTCCCTTATTAGACACCGTAGCAGTGGGAAAGTTGCTCCCACGGTTGCGGTATTGCTTGCATAGACTGCCCCGGCCCGGGTGGCGAAACGGTATACGCCATCGACTTAAAATCGATGGCCCGCAAGGGCGTGTGGGTTCGACTCCCACCCCGGGCACTTCCTGTGAGCTGGCTCGCTGGCGGCGTTTGCGCGGATGCGAACGGATAGAGTCGCGCGGATGTCTACATCGACCACGCAGGAGACGACGACGTTCCACGGCGGCAGGCTGATCGCCCGCCGCTTGAAGGCCCACGGGGTGAGCAAGTTGTTCACGCTGTCGGGCGGCCATCTGTTCTCGATCTACGACGGCTGCAGGGAGGAGGGGATTGAGATCGTGGACGTGCGTCACGAGGCGACGGCGACGTTTGCGGCGGAGGGCTGGGCGAAGGTGACGCGCGAGCCGGGTGTGTGCGCGCTGACGGCGGGCCCGGGTGTGACGAACGGGATGAGCGCGATGGCCTCGGCGCAGGCGAACCATTCGCCGATTGTGGTGCTGGGTGGTCGGGCGCCGGCGATGCGCTGGGGACAGGGCTCGCTGCAGGAGATCGACCACGTGCCGTTCGTGCGGCCGCTGACGAAGCTGGCGGCGACGCCGGGGAGCACGGAGGAGATTCCGGGCCTGGTGGACGACGCATTCGCGGCGGCGTGCGCGCCGCACGGCGGCCCGGCGTTCGTGGACTTCCCGATGGACTACGTGTTCTCGGAGGCGGCGGAGGTGGAGAGCGAGTCCGAGCTGGCTCGACCGGGACGCGACGTGCAGGGAGCGCCGACGGAGGCGATCGAACGCGCGGGCGAGCTGCTGGCGGCGGCGGAGCGCCCGGTGATCATGGCGGGCACGGACTTGTACTGGGGGCGCGGCGAGCAGGCGCTGCTGGAGCTGGCGCAGACGCTACGCATCCCGGTGTTCTTGAATGGGCTGGCGCGGGGATGCGTGCCAGCGGACCACGAGCTGTTCTTCTCTCGCGCGCGCTCGCAGGCGCTGAAAGGCGCGGACGTGGCGATCGTGGTGGGGGTGCCGATGGACTTCCGCCTGGGCTTCGGCGCGTCGTTCGGCGAGGACACGGAGATCATCGTGGTGGACGTGGCGGAACCGGAACGTAACCACCCGCGCGCGGTGGCGGTGGAGTGCTATGGGGCGCTGAGGCCGACGCTGGAGAAGATGCGGGCGGCGGCGGGCGGGAAGGCGCTGGCGAGCGAGGGCTGGCTTGCGGAGCTGCGGGCGAGCGAGACGGAGAAGCGCGAGGGCGAGCGCGCGGAGCTGCAGGATGCGCGCTCCCCGCTTCACCCGATGCGGCTGTATGCGGAGCTGGCGAAGGTGATCGACCGCGACGCGATAGTGATCGGCGACGGCGGCGACTATGTGTCGTACGCGGGGCGGGTGGTGGACAGCTACGAGCCGGGGTGCTGGCTCGATCCGGGGCCGTTCGGCTGTCTGGGGTCGGGCCCGGGGTACGCGCTGGCGGCGAAGCTGGCGCGGCCGGATCGTCAGGTGGTGCTGCTGCTGGGCGACGGCGCGTTCGGCTTCTCGGGAATGGAGTTCGACACGCTGGCGCGCCACGGCGTGAACGTGGTGGGGGTGATGGGCAACAACGGCATCTGGGCGCTGGAGAAGCACCCGATGGAGTTCCTGTATGGATATTCGGTGGCGGCGGATCTGCGGCCGGGGACGCGGTATGACCAGATCGTGGAGACGCTGGGCGGTCACGGTGAGCTGGTGGAGCGCCCGCAGGATGTGGGGCCGGCGCTGGAGCGCGCGTTCGCGGCGGGCCTTCCGGCGCTGGTGAATGTGTTGACGGATCCGACTGTGGTGTACCCGCGCAGGTCGAACCTGGCGTGAAAGACGTTTAGGGCGCACGGCCTGCCGGCCGTGCGGGGGAGGGGTGCGCGGTTATCCGACGCCGCGCTGCGCTCACGCGAGGCCGGCCAGCCGCAGCGCGCCTCCGTAGAGGATGTCGTGCTCGGAGACCTCGACTTGCTCGAGCTCGAACGCGCGCATGGCCTCGCTGAGCAGGATCATGCCGGCGACGATCGTGGGGGCACGGTCGGGATGCAGGCCGACGAGGTGGCGGCGCTCGTGTTCGGTCATGTCGGCGAGCCGGGCGAGCAGCAGTTCGACGGTTGCGAGGTAGAGCGTGTAGCCGTGCACCTTGGAGGGGTCGTAGGGGTCGAGCTGCTGGTCGATCGACGCGGCGGAGGTGGCGGTGCCGGCGACGGCGATCCCGGCGACGACGGGAGCGCGCTCGTCTGAAGGCAGCCCGTCGAGCAGCGTGGTGCGGACATCGAGCGCGAGCGCTTGCAGCTCGTGCGGGGCGGGCGGGTCGGAGTGGATGTGGCGCTCGCTCATGCGCACGACACCGGCGTGCAGCGATGTGTGGAAGCCGGCGGTGCGTCCGACACCGACGACGAACTCGGTGGAGCCGCCGCCGATGTCGATGACGACGGTCGGCTGGGTAGGGGCGGGGCGTCCGGCCATCGCTCCGAGGAACGTGAGCTGCGCCTCTTCCTCGCCGGTGAGGACGCGCGCGTCGAGTCCGAAGTGATCACGCACATGGGCGGCGAAATCGCTGCCGTTGGCGGCGTCGCGGACGGCGGAGGTGAGCACGGCGAGGTTGGCGGTCGCGCCGTGCGAGTCGATCTCGAGGCGGTATTCCTCGAGCGTGCGAAAGACCCGCTGAACGGCGTCGTCGGACAGCGAGCGACCGGCGTCGACGCCGTCACCGAGGCGGGTGACGTTGGAGCTGCGGACGATCTCGCGGACGGAGCGGTCGGCTGCGTCGAGGTCGGCGATCAGCAGTCGGGTGGAGTTGGTGCCGATGTCGACGACGGCGACGCGCATGGGCGGAGATGCTAGAGGTGTGGGCGTACACGAGCGAGGGAGTCCTGATGAGTGATGGCGTTGACGGCGGCGTGGCGTTGGTGACGGGCGCGAACCGCGGGATCGGCAGGGAAGTGGCGGGCCAGCTGGCGACGCGTGGATACCGGGTGCTGTTGAGCGCGCGCGACGGACAGAAGGCCGCGGACGCGGCGCGCGAGCTGTCGGAGGCGACGGGCACGACGGTGGAGGCGGTCGAGCTCGACGTGGCTGACCCCCAGAGCATCGCGGCGGCGGTCGATCGGGTGAGCTCGGACGTGGGGCGGCTGGACGTGCTGGTGAACAACGCGGGCGTCGGCAGTGACTTCGGCGTGGCGGGCGTGGACCCGGACTTCGAGGCGATGCAGCGGGCGCTGGACACGAACTTCTTCGGCGCGTACCGCCTGACGATCGCGCTGCTGGGGCTGCTGCGCGAGAGCGCGCACCCGCGGATCGTGAACGTGTCGAGCGGCATGGGCGGCGTGGCGGAGATGGGCGGCTGGTCGCCGGGCTATCGCGTGTCGAAGGCGGCGCTGAACGCGATGACGCGGATCCTGTCGACGGAGCTGGCGGGCGAGGGATTCCTGGTCAACTCGGCGTGCCCGGGCTTCGTGAACACGGACATGGGCGGCCCGATGGGCGCGACGAAGCCGGTGGCGGACGGCGCGGCGGGCATCGTGTGGCTGGCGACGCTTGGCGACGACGGGCCGACGGGCGGGTTCTTCCGCGACGGCCAGCCGGTGGCGTTCTGACGCGACGGTCAACGGCCCGGCCGGCCGCGGTGCACCGGAGGGCTCCTGCCAACGCGCACACCCGACCCTGGTCTCGCGCTGGGTTGTTTGCTAGAACATAGGCAGCGACGCGGGGTGGAGCAGTCTGGTAGCTCGTCGGGCTCATAACCCGAAGGTCGCGGGTTCGAATCCCGCCCCCGCTATGAGGAAAGGCCCTGGTAATCGGTGACTGTTCAGGTGGTTGTTGGCGGGGTTAGGGGCTGGCTGTGGTGGGGAGCCATGGCTGGTGCTTGGCGAGTCGCGCGAGGGCGTCGATCATGTCGTGGCCTTGCTTTCGGGTGGTGCTGATGTAGGAGCGTAGGGCGAGGAAGCGGTCGGCTCCTGTCGTGGTGCGCCAGCAGCCGGAGATCTTCTGCTGGATCTTGATCATGCGCAGGTCGCGCTCGGCGAGGTTGTTATCGAACGGGATCCGGAAGTCGTGCGCGAAACGCAGGACCTGCTCGCGGTCACGGTCCAGGCGGACGAGCAGGTTTCGAGCGGGGGTTTGCTTGATCACGCCGCGTTTGCCGGTGGGGATCGTGCCGGGCGGGCTCTGCTGGTGGCCGAGGACGATGATCTGTTCGTAGGCGGCGCGGTAGCCAGCGAGCGTCCAGGGATCAAGCGCTTGCTCCCCAGCGGCCTTCGTGTCCTGCACGGTGGCATGTAGCGCGCGCAGCAGCATGTCGATCTTGGCGGCCCAGGACTGCTCCTCGGGCGCTTGCTCGATGATCGCCAGCAGCTCGCGTAGGTGGTGGGCGTTGCAGAGAGCGTGAGTGGCACTCTTGTAGGTGCGGTATTGCGGCCACCCGTCGTGGACTGCGATCCCTCCGAAATAGGGCAGCACTCCGGCGTGGTCGATCCCTTCGGTGCCACGACGATCGTGCAGTGCATAAAACGTGAGCGTCTTGGTGCTGGAGCTGTGAAGCCAGCGCCCGCGACCGCCGGCGCGAACGCCCGTCTCGTCAAAGTGCACGACCGGCGAGCAGGTGACCTGTTGATGCACCCGGTCGAGGAACTCCTCCAAATCATCGCTGCCGTCCTTGACGAACGCCATCAGCGTCCCGGGCGACAGCGGCGCTCCGAGCCAGTCTGAGAGCAGCTCAGCGGCGCGCTTGTAGGGCAGATGCTGAGCGGCGATCAGGTAGATCCCAAGCGCCCGCATCCGCGGCCCATACTGGGTAGGGGCGCTCACCCCCGCTGGAAACCCGGCTGTCGTTACGTGCCCGCAGGCGCAGCGCCGCTGCTGCGCGCGATGCTCGCAGACCGCCAAACGCACCGGCGGCAGATCGAACACCTGTCGGGTCTCCTCGTCCCCCGGCTCGCCGTTTGAGAGATCGCCACCGCAGCCCTCACAGCGCGACGGGACATGCCGGACGATTTCATCCGGGTTCTCCACCCGCTGCAGATGACGACCCTCATGACCCGGCTGCCCGCCCGGTTTGCGGCCAGAGGAGCGACGCAGGCTTTTCGGCGCGGGTGGCTTGGCGAGCCCATCCGAAGACGGCGGCCGCGACGAATTCCGGGAGTTCTGCGCAAGCCGACGCTCCAGATCAGTGACCTTCGCCTTCAACCCCGCGACCTCAGCTCGCAACTCCTCGATCACCCCGGCCTGCTCGACCACCAAAGCCGCGAGCTCCCCATAAGACGGCCCACCCAGGCTCACACAACCCAGTTCGCCGCCCAACCACCAACACCTACCCCCACCTGAACAGTCACGGTAATCGGGGCCTTTTTTCGTTCTTGGCGGCTGTCGGCGAGTGGCCAAGGTTCCAATAGGGTTCCGTTTGCGTGATGCTGACTCTCGGCGTGAGCCGTCGGCGTGCGCGCAGACAGGCTCCGGGCGCCGCAGGTTCAAGCCCTGTCTCCCCGACTAAAAAGTCCAAATACGAAGAAGTGCGAACAAGGCGGGCGCGAGCCTCACAAATCGCCCAAATGCAGGCAGTTGCTGGCCTGGCACCTGCGAAAAGTGCGAACCGTCGCTCGGTGTCGATGGGCTCAGATGCCGGCGAGTCGGTAGCAGCTCGGTAGCAGGACCGGTCCAACTCGGTAGCAGCCAGCGTCGGGATGCCGGAAGCGAAAGATGGCGTGCGCGCTCCGTGCGAAGCGCATAGTCGCTTCATGAAGCATTGCCCGACCAACCTCCTCGGGGCCCCGTGACGCAATGGGAAGCCCGGCCTCTTCACTTGAGGGCCGGAGGCGAACGCAGTTCGCCGGAGGCCCATATGCGAAACGCGTCGTTGAGTTGGACGTTCTCGCGGGTTTGGAGCCGGGTCTGTTCGAGCAGCGCGAGCGTTTAGAGCTGCACTACGCACGCGCCATCGCGCGCGCGCCCGAGCCAGAGTGCCCGAGTACGGACGGCTGGTGGGCCATCTCGGACAGCTCCGGGCTGGCCGTTCCGAGACTGTGCAAACGCTGGACCTGTCCATCGTGCGTTCGCCTCAAGCGCGCAGCCGCACTCGTCTCTATCCAGGATGGCCTATGCGCCGCCGCCGAACGGGGCTCGCGCGTCCGCTTCATGACGCTTACGGACGGTGGCGGCGACATGGACTTCGCCGCCTTCTACGCGGCGTGGTCACGCAAGCTCCGTCCCCGGCTCCGCCGCCGAGCGAAGCTCGGCGACTACGCCTGCGCGCTTGAAGTCCAGCCCCAGTCTGGTCGGCTCCACGGGCATTTCCTTCTCATTGACAGCGCCAAAGGCGGTGGCTTTATTGCGCAAGCCGAGCTCTCCAGGATGGCGGAGGCTTGTGGCTTTGGACGGATTGTTGATATACGCGAGGTGACAGATATTCCTCGCCGCGAACAGCGACTCTCGGCGTACTTCACGAAGGGGACCTATCGAGTGGCAACTAAGGAGGCGGGTGTCGTTGCCGCGTATATGGCGAAGGTGTCGCGTGTCTCCCAGCTCGGGGAGCTGGCCGCAACGCGGATAAGGCCCTTTCGTGTGTCGGCTGGCTGGCCTCTGAAACTCACAGAAGCTCAGCGCCGTCTCGTCGAGGAGTGGTACGGAGGCGGCGAGGACGATGGGCCGTGGCGGCTCGTTCATGAGGGCCATGCGGGGCGCTTTCTACAGGCGGAACGCGAGCATCAGCGAGAGCGCTCTATAGGACGCATCAGCCTTGGCTCCAAGAAGCGGCAGGCGTTGCTCGTGGCGGGTGAAGGTGGGTGAGAGGTCCCGCTGTCCGCCAACGCGCCGGACGGAGCCGACCGAATGAGGCCGCGTAGCGGGCGAACGAGGGCTGGCTCCGGGAGGCAAGTGGGCGGACGAGCCGCGCGGCGGCGAGCGCGACGCAGCCGAGAGACACGCGACCAACCGATGCGGTCAGTGACAGTGTATTTCCGTCACTGACCGCATCCACCTTGTTCCCTACTTATCATCTTCTGCGAGTTCGCTTCTTACCTCCTTAGCGACGAAGGCCGCCTGCTCGGACGTGAGAGGCTTACCCTCAACCGTCCCATATACGACGCATAGACCGTCCTCGGTCATGACCAACCAGCCATCTCGGACCGTAGCCGAGAGCCACAGCCTCGGATGAGGCCCGGATGCCTCCTCAACCATTCACAACCTATGTGGGCACGTCAGCTAGGATCAGGTGCCGAGTCGTCGTAGTCGGTCCAGGATGGCTTGGAGGAGCGGTTCGCTGGTGGTCTCGGCGAGGATCTCGCGAAACGATCCGCCCGCGCCTCCCATGATGCGTCCGTCGGATATGAGCCAAGTTGATGTTGGGAGCATCTCGCTCTTGTAGCTCTCCTTGTGTTCCTCGAGTTCCCACGCGGCCTTCATCTCGTACTGCTTTCCGAGGAGGCGTGGCCTGTCGAGGCGAAGCATGCGACCACCTGGGAAGCCGGCTGCTTCAATGCGAGCGAGCGCAGGTGGGGTCTCGGCACGGATTTCGACCCGCAGCGGCTCAACGCTTGCGTGAAGCTGGTCAGCTTCACGCGTTTGCTGAGCGAGGGATTCAGTGGCCTCATGCTTGAGTTTTGCGGCCACGGCCCGGTCGGCCTTTGCACGTCCACCCACCCGCAGGATGCTAATGGTTGGCGCTTCCGTCGCTGCGCAGGGAGGGAGCCGTTCGTCCGACGCCGCCGCGGGGCTCGTTATGGATCAGGTCAGGTACCTGTTGAGATTGCGGCGTTGATCGGGATCGCCGGGTGTGTCGTGGGGGTTGCTGGTGGTTTGAGGAGTAGGCGATGGAAGTGGCGGGCGAGCTGGCGCTTGAGACATCTGAGAGCCTCCATGCGGCTCTTGCCTTCGGCTTCCTTGCGTTGGAGGTAGGCCTTGGTGGCGGGGTCCCAGCGTCCGCGTGTGATCGCAATGACATGCAGCGCTCGGTTGATCCGCCGGTTGCCGCCGCGGTCCAGTCGGTGACGCTCGTGTTTGCCAGAGGACGCGGGGATCGGTGCGACGCTGGCCATCCTCGCGAAGTGCGCGTCGGTCGGGAACCGCTCGGCGCCCGCGGTCTGGCCGATCAGGATCGCAGCGGTGATCGTGCTGCAGCCGAGCTCGGCGAGCAACTCCGGGCGATAGGCCCCAATGAGGGTGTGCAGCTCGCGCTTGAGCTCGCGCGCCTGGCGTGAGAGCTCGCGGATCTTTCGGACTTGGTCTTTCGCGATCCGCGCCCGCGCCGAGGGCGCCATGTTGCGCAGTCGTCTGGCGACTCGGTCGAGCTGGCCGGGGAAGTCCATCTTGCGCGGCGGGATACTGGCCTCCAGGGCGGGATCGAGGATCACGAGGTTCCACCGCAGCCGGTTCGTGAGGCGGTTGATCTCCGCGACCTGATCCTCGCGGTGATCGCACAGCAGCCGGATCTCCATCGCGCGCTCATCGAGATGGGCGCCAGGGAACTTCTCGACGCCGTCCTTCAGGACTGCCCGGGCGACGGCCCTGGCGTCGATCTGGTCAGACTTGCCGGCCTGACGCTCGCCTCGCCGTGACTGCCCATCAGCCGCGGGGCGACCCTCACGACCCGCTCGCCGCTGGTCACGGGCGCCCGCTCGAGATGATGGGAAACGTGCCGGCAGTCCTCGATCGCCCAGACCACATCGGGGTCGATCGCATGCGCCCAGTACAACGCCTTTCGGTGCCGTCATCGTTCGTGGCGATCTCGCGTTCGCCGCGCACCTCGCCCGTGCCGGCGTCGACGGCGGCGAGGGCGTGCGTGCTCTTGTGGGTATCCGCTCCGATCACGATCATTCAGCGTGTCCTTTCAACCGGGGTTCGTTTGATTGGACCGCCGGCGGACAGTTCTGAGTGGGGGCGGTTGCCACGCTCCTATCAAGTCACGCCGGTGATCCTGGACGGCGGTGGGCGACACAACGGGCTCGGTCAGGCATCACGCCGACAAACAGACCAAGAGTCAGCCCACCGCCGGCCCGGACCTAACCCGCCGGCTCGGACACCACCACAAAACCCCCAGAGCAGTCGCTCTCAGCTCGCGGAGAGCGACTGCAACCTGAGCGCTTCGCTCGACGCCCACCATCCGGCGCCGAGCAGCTTCGCACTCAGCCGCTCCTATGTCCCAACGAGGCTGCTCAGCTCTTGGCGGTCAAGCCGAGCTGGGTCTACGAAGCGGTGCGTGCCCGCCGGATGCCGTGCTTGCGCGTAGGGCGGCACATCCGGTTTACGCGTCCGATGCTCGAACGCTGGCTCGCGGAGAACGCAGAGCGATGAGGATCTACGCGACCGCTGTCGATTTGCGCGCGGCACACGATGTCCGGTAGACGCTGCTACGGAAGCGGCAGGCTCTTCGAGCGAGCTGACGCGGCCGGGCGCGTCAGCTGGTACGGCTCGTGGTGGGTCGGCGGCACTCGCGTGAAGCGCAAGATCGCCTCGAAGCGCTCGCCTGGCTCGGCGGATGGGCTCACACGCGCTCAAGCTGAGAAGGAGTTGCGCAAGCGGATCGAGCGCGACGTGATCGTGTCTGGAGCCGCCAGGCACACCTTGGAGGAGGCCGGCGACGCCTATGTCGATTACCTGGAGCACGTGATGGAGCGCAAGCGCTCCACGATCCAGGACTACCGCGGGCATCTGCGCCGTCACCTCGTGCCCTTCTTCGGCGACCGGCCCATCGACAGGATCGATCCCGCACAGGTGGCGCAGTACCTCAAGCGCAAGCGCAGCGATGGGCTGTCCTCAAAGACGGTCCAGAACCACCTGAACTTCCTGCACGGCATCTTCTCGTTCGCGATCAAGCGCGGCTGGACGCACAGCAACGCCGTGGCCTATGTGGATCGCCCGAAGAAGAACCGCTCACCCCACCAGCGTGTGCGGTTCTTGCAGCCGAGCGAGCTGGACAAGCTGATCGACGCTGCGCCCGAGGACACCCTCGGCGGGGTCGAGCGGGCGCTGTATCTCGCCGCGGCCCTCACCGGCCTGCGCCAGGGCGAGCTGCTCGCGCTCAAGTGGCTGGATGTCGACTTGTCGGTCGGCCGCGTACGAGTGGCCGACAACTTCACGCGCGGCCGGATGGATACCCCGAAGTCCCACGAAGGCCGATCGATCCCGATGGCCGCACGGCTCGCCAGGGAACTCGAAGGCCTGCGCCAGCGCTCGCGCTTTCGCGCCGACACCGATCTCGTCTTCTGCCATCCCGACACGGGTCACGTGCTCGACCCCTCCAAGATGCGCAAGCGCTTCAAGGATGCCCTCGCCCGCGCTGGGGTACGGGAGATCACGTTCCACGAGCTGCGCCACACCTTCGGCACGCAGATGGCCGCAGCCGGCGCGCCGCTGCGCGCGATCCAGGAGTGGATGGGCCACGCCGACGCCAAGACCACCGAGATCTACCGGCATTACGCGCCCGATCCGTCCAACGGAGCGGCGTTCGTTGAACGGGCGTTCGGGGAGGGAGCGAACAGCGATGATGCTCCCTAGATGGGCCTGTGGGGACTCGGCTGAAGGTCTCTCACACCGTGTGAGAAATGCTGCAGTCCGATATTGCAGCATTGCCGTGGGCTCACGTCACGCTGTTGTTCGACAAGCTCGGGGGAGCCGCTTGATCATTGCCCTGAGGCCGGCTAGGATATGACCACATGGTGACCACAACGTGCCCACAATCCGAAGGACGAGCATGAAGAGCGTCGGAGTCAGGGAGTTTCGGGATCACGCAACGACTTATCTCTCGGGGGCCGATGCGGTGGCCGTAAGCAAGCACGGTCAGGTCATCGGCTTCTACATCCCGCTCGAGCGCAACGAGGACGAGGTGCAGCGGGCTGTCGTCAAGCTGGGCGAGGCGGTTGAGCAGGTGCTCCAAGAGACGGGGATGAACGAGGAGGCGCTGTCGCGGCTCTTCGATCTGCGGCGGCCGCTTCCCGAATGATCGTCGTCGCAGACGCCAGTGTCCTTGTCGGCGAGCTTCTGCGCCAGCGAGGACGAGAGCTTCTCCTGCACCCCAATCTCCGGGTGCTCGTTGCGGAGCATCAGTGGGAGGAGACCGAGCACGAGCTATCTGGTCGGCTGGAGATCCTCGTAGCAAGAGGGATCTTCACGGCCGCGCAGCGCGAGGCTCTGGAGCAGTCCGTACGCGGCCTGATCGATGTGCGAGCTATCGAGGTTGCGCCGAGAGATACCTACGCTGCTCTGGAGTCCACAGCTCTGCGCCGAGTGCCGCGCGACGAGCGCGACTGGCCAACGGTCGCGCTCGCGATCGTCCTCGACGCTGCCATCCTCACCGGCGACAACGACTTCCTCGGATGCGGCTGTCCGACCTGGACGGTCGAGACGCTACGACGCGAGCTGGAACTCGACGGGAAGTAGGACCTGACGCGCCGCCGCTGAGGTCTCGCACACCGTGTGCGAGATCAAGCTTCGATCGAGCATCGGCGAAATGCTCCAGTACCGTGCTGGAGCATTGTCCGCGCTCCCTCGCCGTGGCCACGGCAGTCCTCGCCCAAGGTTCCATTCAAGGTTCCATTCTGAGCAGATCGGACCCCGTCGAACCCGACCTAACCCCAGCAAACACGGGCAACCTGACCGTACCCGACCCCCATTGGGCGAACTCATAACCCGAGGATCGCGGGGTTCGAATCCCGCCTCCGCTGTAGCCGCGTACGCGACCTTGCTGAACACTCCTGGACGGGCGATCAATGGTCCTACGCCGGGCCGTTACCTGCCGGTGCGGTCCCGGTGCTTGCACCCCGGCCAGCAGCAGGGCCGGCGCTGGCCCTCTTCCAGCTCTTCCCGGTCCGCCGAATGGGGCGCTCTCTGGTGGTTTCCTGCTTCGCATCCTCGACCCAGCAGATGAACTCGTTGCGGGCCAACGGCGTGATGTCCTTCCACGCATCCAGTGCCATGGCGTTGGCGATCAGCGCCTGACGTAGGTCCGCAGGCAGTTTATGCACCACCCCACCGGGTACGCTCTGGCCGCTCACACAGGCGATGGTAGTGAGCTGGGACAAGTCAAGCTCCACAATCCACAATTCACAGTGGCCACGACTCTTCGATCCGACAACCACCACAATATTGGCTCTGGAGCGAGATGTCGCTCGGAAGCTGGTGAACTATCAGTCACTCAGCGCCCGCGGAAGGTCGCATTGCCTGGGCCATTTGACAGAAGCGACTCGATCCCGTGGGCGAGGTCGTCGGTTTCGAACAGAGTTGCGCACGCGCTCGCGGTCAAAGCGTCTGCCGCGGCCACCCCCTGCTCGCGGTAGGCGAGCAGCAGTTGCTTGGTCACGTCGTACGCGCGCGTCGGGCCGCCGGCCAGCCGGTGCGCAAACGCCAGCGTCTTCTCGTCGAGCTCGGCGTCAGGCAGCACGCGGTTGACGACCCCCCATTCGGCGAACGTCGCCGCCGGATAAGGCCTCGCGGTGAACACCGTCTCGACCGCGCGACCCGTGCCGGCACGCGCGGCGAGCCGGTAGGCGCCGCCGATGATCGGCGTCAGTCCGATCACCGGCTCGGCGAACGCGAACTGCGCGGTATCCGACGCCCAGATCAAGTCCAATGCAAGCACGGTCTCCAGGCCGGCCGCCAGGCACAGCCCGCGAACGGCGGCGAGTGTCGGGAACGGCAGGCGCTCGGTGCGGTGCGCGAGCTCCAGAAAGCCCTCGATCCGTGCCTCGCCTTCGGCTTCAGTGAGGTTCCCAAAGACCTCGTCGACTTGCGCGCCGGCCGTGAAGTGCTCACCGTCGCTGCGCAGCAGCAACGCCCGGATCGGTGCCGCTTCAGCCTCAGCGGTCGCCGCGATCAGCGCCGCGATCAACTCAAGGTTGAAGAGGTTCAGCGGCGGGTTGGAGATCGTGATGATCCCGACGTCGTCGTCCTGCTCAAAGGTCGCCAGCGGCATGGCCGAAACCTACTCTGCTCCCGGCCGAGACGTCCTTATGGGACCCTCGATCTCGATGTCCGCGACGTTGTGTTGGCCCTCGACGCAGCGAGGCTGACCCCGCGCTTGCCTACCCCTCGACTAACGTCCGACTGGGTGGCTAAGTTCGATAGATCGGCGTGTCGAGAAACGCAGCTTGTCCCTGTGGAAGCGGCCTTAAGTACAAGCGCTGCTGCCTTGCGGCCGCCGAGCGCGCCGAACGCGCGTCGCGATTTGATGACGAGGTGGCCGGGCGGATTCAGGATTGGTCGTCCCGCGAGCTGAGTGACGAGATCGGCGCTGCGCTCGAGGAGTTTGCCGGACCTGACCGCAAGCTGGACGATGACGAACTCCAGATCTTCACCACCTGGTTTCACGGCGATCGTGAGATATGCGGTGGCGGAACGCCGGCGGAGCGGTACGTCGCGCGCTCTGACATCTCTGCCGACGAACGTGCGGCCGCCTCGCGGATTGCCTCAGCCTCGGTCGGCGTCCACCGCGTGCTTGCGGTCGAGCCGGGCGGGTCGCTTCAGCTGGAGGACATCATCGACGGCGAGCAGGTCCGAGTGCGCAGCGCGAACGTGTCTCGCGATGCGGTTCGCTGGGACATCCTCATCGGTCGGGTCATGGATGGTGATCCGCCAAGTCTCTGGGGCCCTACCCGTTTGCTCGAGCCCGCTGAGGAGCCGGACTTGATCGCCGAGATAGAGCGTTTCGCCGGCGGCGGCGTCCCATGCACGCGCGACAGCGCGGCGCAGATGTTTCGCGCCCACGCCCTCGATCTGATGCGGTTCCGCCCGCCGAGTTGGGATGTCGAACCGAGCTTCTTCACGGTTGAGGGCGATCCCGTCGTCGAGGGATCGGCGGTCTGGAGCGTGCGGAATGCTCCCGGCGCGCGGGAGCGGTTTCGCGCTCTCGGGGGGCTCGCGCCAGACGATCCGCTCGAGATAGATATCACCGCGAAGCGCGATCAACTCGTTGCCGGCCGCGCCGAGCTGCCTCGCGGCGCGCTCGTGATCGATGCCGCGCCGGGGGGCGGCCTCGACACCGTTTCTACGGCCACCCTCAGGCTCGCGGGGGAGCAGTTGCTCGCTGAGGCGATGTCGCAGGAGCGACTGGATCACGCGATCGCGGTCGTCACAGAGGACTTTGGTGAGCTCATCGAGTTTCGCCACCGCGAGGTTGTGCCGATCGCGCGGCGACTCGACGAGCAACGCGCGACGCCGCACGACGACCACCCCTCCGCCGGTCTGCCGGCAGTCGAGGAGCGCCGCCTCTTGGCGGAGTTCATGACCGAGCGCATGCGCAAGTGGCTGGACGAGCCGCATCCCCTGCTCGGCGGCAGCACGCCGCGGAACGCTGCGGCGGGAGCGGGCCACGCTGACGTACTGATGCTGGTGCGCGGGATCGAGAACGGCGTTGAGCGCGCTCGCCGTGATGGCCAGCCGTTTGCTGAGGTGGCCTGGATGCGCGACGAGCTGGGACTGGCGGACGATCTCGCAGCCTGACTCGGCGCACGCCGCGTGTCGACCCGGTGGCGGCTACTGTGCGAAGTCTCGTGCAAACGCTGGACTTCAACCCGTTCGCACATCTAACGGCACCGAATGCCGCGCTGTATCGGCGCGTGATGGGCGAGTTTGTCGCCGCCAAGCGACGGTTCGTCGTCCATCTGCGCTTGGAGGACATTCGTGAGGCGATCTTGCGGGATCCTTCGGATCGCCAGATCGCCGCCGAGGCGATCGCCGATGCGCTGGCCAAGCTGGTCGAGTGGGGCAACCTGCGTGCTGACCCCGACACGAGCCGGGTCACGACGGTTGAGGACTTTCACCGCGCGCGCTACCTCTACCAGCTCACCACCCAGGGCGAGGCCGCGGAGCGTGCGCTCGCGGTCTACGACGAGCAACTCGGGCGCCGCGGCGCACTGCAGGCGGTCGCGCTGACGGACATCGCGAGCCAGCTGCGCGCCATACGCAAGCTCGCCGAAGAACCCGCTCCCGATGCTGCGCGGGTCGGCCTCGCACTGCGAGACCTGCTCTCCCGCTCCACCGACCTGGCCGAGAACGCGCAGGCGTTCATGGGCTCACTGCGCCGCACAATCGACCTCTACGACGCTGACCTGGACGCGTTCTGTGCCTACAAGGATCGTCTCGTCGACTATCTCGAGCGCTTCATCAAGGATCTCGTCACGATCGGCGGCGAGATCGCGGGGCTGCTGGGCGAGCTGCAAGCCGCAGACGTGGCTCGTCTGCTAGCGATTGCCGCACGCCGTGACGCTGAGGACGCGGCGCCGGGCGCCGACACGGATGCCGCGGTGGACGATCACTCGGAGGCCGCCTTTCGTGCGGGCGTGGAGGTCTGGGAGGAGCGCTGGCGGGGGCTGCGGGAATGGTTTCTGTCTGAGCGCGGCCACCCCAGCCAGGCAAAGCTGTTGCGCAGCCGCGCGCGGCAGGCGATTCCCGATCTGCTGGCGGTCGTCGCTACGCTCAACGAGCGCCGCTCCGGGCGCTCTGATCGGTCTGCTGACTTCCGCACGCTGGCTCTGTGGTTTGCCCAGGCGCCAGATGATGCTGCGCTGCATCGGTTGTGGCGCGCGGCGTTCGGCGTCCACAGCGCTCGTCACCTCGTGCTCGACCAGGACACGCTACTCGCGCGCACTGAGCAGCCCGTGCCCACGACGACCTCGTGGGCGCAGGCGCCGCCGCTTCAGATCAGCCCGCGGCTGCGGCGCACCGGCAGCTATGAGCGTCGTGGCAGCCCCAATCGCATCGCCAGTCGCGAGGATGGACGTCGTCGCCTGGCGGAACTCACCGCGCGTCAGCACGCTCAGACGGCGGCCGCTCGGGCGCGGCTCGCGACCGGCCGTCCGACCCATCTCGGCGAGCTGGGGCGGCTCGACGGTGACGCCTTCGAGCTCTTCCTGCTGTTGCTCGGCGAAGCGCTCGCGGCGGGTCGCCCCGACCAGCGCGAGGTTCGCACGACGACTGCCGACGGTGCCTTGGCGGTGCGCCTGGTGGCGCTCCCCGACGCTCCCAGCATCGAGATCTGGACTCCCGCGGGGATCTTCCGCGGCGCCGATCACATCGTTGAGATCGCCGATCTTCGGCCTAGCAGCGGCGTGGCGGCGCCGATCGAGCAGGTCGCGGTGTGAGTGGTGCGCTCGACAGCGCGCTCCAGGACGCGCGCGCCCGCGAGCTACGACAGGCCGCGCGAGCGCTGCTGCGCCGGCCGCTGCTGCACGCAGCTGCCGCGCCGGAGGACTTCCGTTTGGTGCGTCGTCACGCCGCCGAGCTGCGCTCGTGGTTCGACGTCAACGTCGGCTGGCGACTGATCGTCGACAGTGAGGTCGCGCGCCTGGTCAAGCTCGCGCCGACGACCGACGACCCGAGCCATCCCGCTCGCGACCCCCGCTCGCGGACGCCATTCACGCGTCGACGGTATGTGCTCGTCTGCCTTGCGCTGGCGGTGCTCGAGCGCGCCGACGCCCAGATCACGCTCGGGCGGCTGGCCGAGGGTGTGATCCTGGCGGCGGCCGACGAGCGCCTCGAGCAAGCCGGCATCCTCTTCACGCTCGGCGATCGTGAGCAGCGTGCCGATCTCGTCGCCGTCGTGCGCCTGCTGCTCGACCTGGGCGTGCTGGCGCGCGTGGCCGGTGACGAGGACGCGTTCGTACGCGACGCGGGCGACGTCCTGTACGACGTCCAGCGCCGCGTGCTGGCGGTCGTCCTCGCTGCTCCGCGGGGACCCTCGACGGTGATCGCCGACGCGTTCCCCGAGCGTCTTTCAGAACTCGTCGCTGACGCAGCGCCGGAGACCGACGAGCTGCGCAACCGCGCTCTGCGCCATCAGCTCACGCGCCGCCTGATCGACGATCCGGTCACCTATCACGACGAGCTCGACGCGGAGCAGGCCAGCTACTTCTCAGGCCAGCGACCCGCGCTGATTCGGCGCATCGGCGAGCTACTGGGGCTTGTCGCGGAGGTGCGCGCGGAGGGGATCGCGATGGTCGATCCAGATGACGATCTGACGGACGTGCGGATGCCCGACACCGGCACCGACGGTCACGTCACGCTGTTGCTCGCGGAGCACCTCGCGCGATCGTCGCACGCGGGCGACGACGGCGACGACGGCGCGGTTTCCGAGCTCGAGCTGCGGCAGCTGGTCCGCGACCTCGCCCACGAGCATCGTGCCTACTGGCGTCGCGGCGCACGCGAGCCGGGCGCGGAGGTCGCGCTGCTCGACACGGCGTTGGAGCGGCTCGAGGCGCTGCGCCTCGTCCGCCGTGGGCCACACGGTGTGCGTCCGCTGCCCGCCATCGCTCGCTACGCCGTCGCGACGCCAACGATCGCAGGACAGAGCGAACAGCTGGAGCTCGGCAGGTGAGCCCGCGGTCGCTGCCGCAACCGGCGCGTGAGCGCTGGCAGCCCCTGCGCGTCGGCCTGGTGGACATCTTCTACTACGACCAGGAGGAGTTTCACTTCCGTGACGGACGCCTGCTGCTGCGCGGCAACAACGGCACCGGAAAGTCGAAGGTGCTTGCGCTCACGCTGCCGTTCCTGCTCGACGGCGAGCTTTCGCCGCATCGCGTCGAGCCCGACGGCGACCCGAAGAAGCGGATGGAGTGGAACCTGCTGCTGGGCGGCGAGCATCCAAACGATGAGCGGCTCGGTTACACCTGGCTCGAGCTCGGCCGGCGCGACGCCAACGGCGACGCGCACTTCTACACATTCGGTTGCGGTCTGAAGGCGGTCAGCGGACGCGGCATCTCCTCGCACTGGTTCTTCCTCAGCGATCAGCGTGTGGGCGAGGAACTGGCGCTTGTCGACTCAACGCACATCGCCTTGACGCGGGATCGCCTGGAGGATGCGATCGGCGCTCGAGGCGCAGTGCACCGGACGGCGCGCGCCTACAGGCGCGCAGTCGATGAAGCTCTGTTCGGGCTCGGTGAGCAGCGCTACGGCGCGTTGATCGACCTGCTGATCAAGATCCGCGCGCCGCAGCTGTCCAAGCGCCCGAACGAGCGTGCACTCTCAGATGCTCTCACCGACGCGCTGCCGCCGCTCGACCAGGCTTTGATCGCAGATGTCGCGGAGGCCTTTCGTGGGCTGGAGGAGGATCGCGAGGCGCTGGCCGCGATGGCGGAGGCCAGAGACGCCTCCGAGCGCTATCTGACCACCTATCGCGACTACGCGCGCATCGCCTGCCGCCGTCGAGCGGCCCCGCCGCGCAAGGCGCAGACCGACTTCGATCGCGTCAGCCGCGAGCTCGCGGAGGCCGACGACGCGCATCTGAAGGCCGAGCGCGAGCTGCACGATGCGCAAGTGGCGCTCACCACGCTGCAGGAGGAAGCGCAGCGATTGCGTGCCCGAGAACGCGCACTGCGCGAAAGCCCCGAGGCGCGCAGCGCACGCGAGCTCGAGCGCATTGCCGAGGAGGCGCGCGCCGCGGTGCAGCGCGCGGCTGACGCGAAGGCGATGCAAGACCGCGCGGGCGAGCAGCTCCAACGCCAGCGCCAACGTCTCGCCGAGGCTCGCGGTCGTGCGAGCAGCGCCGACGACGCGCTCACGCGGGCACGTGCCGTGGCGGTCGAGCACGCGCACAGCGCGGGGATCGACGAGGCGTTCGCCGAACAGGTTGACGGGCCGATCGGCGCGGCGAGCGAGCGCGAGCGAGCGAGCGACGACGACGGTCGCGTGAGCTCGCGCGATGAGACGAACGAGACGCGCGCGGCACAGCCGCCGTCACCAGTGGGCATCGTCGAGCCCGCGGAGCTGCGTCGCCGAGCCGAGCAGCTCGCGGAGCGTCAACGGCGGGCGGTCGATCATCTGCGGGCGCAGCTGACGGCGCTCGCGGAGCGCGAGCACGCGTGCCGGATCGCGCGTCAGCAGCATCAGGAGCGGGAGAGTGAGATGGCGGCGCTCGTCGAACGACGCGCGCAGGCAGAGCGCTCGCTCGAGCACGCCGCCGAGCAGCTGACTCGCTCGGCACGCGCCTATCTCGATCGGCTGCAGTCCGTGTCTGTGACCGAACCCGCCGAGGTCGTGGCCAGGCTCGAGCTGTGGGCACAAACGCTCGACGGGGACAACCCGCTCGCCGCGGCGGTCGGCGCTGCGGGCCGCCAGGCGAGTGGCGCGCTCGCGCGCGCCCGAGCCGGACTCGAGGCCGACGAGGCCGACGTGGCACGCGTCGCCGAGGAGCTCGACGCGTCGATCGAGCGTCTCGAGGCCGGCGAGCACGAGACGCCGCCTGTCCCCTACATGCGCGACGCGACCGCTCGCCAGACGCGCGCGGGCGCGCCGCTGTGGCTGCTCGTGGACTTTCGCGCGCACGTCCCTGCGCCCCAGCGCGCACGCATCGAGGCCGCGCTCGAGGCCTCAGGCATCCTCGATGCGTGGGTGAGCCCGGCGGGCGAGCTGCTGGCACCGGGCACCGAAGACGTGCTGCTCGCTCCGAGTGACGATCACACGCCGCAGGGAGAGCGTGGCGCGCGTGCGCACGACGTGCTCGAGCCGGCGATCGACCAAGCGGATCCGCAGGCCGGGCTGGTCGGCGCGGACGCGGTGCGCAGCGTGCTCGCGGCGATCGGGCTGACGCCGGACGAGGGGACCGCGTGGGTCACGCCCGACGGTGGTTTTCGCAACGGCATCCTGCGTGGCGCCTGGCGCAAGGAGGCAGCGACGTTCATTGGTCGCGGCGCGCGCGAGACGGCACGGCGCGCACGGCTGGCCGAGCTGAGGGAGCGCCGCGAGCAGATCGAGCACCGGCTCGCCGAGCTGGCCGCCGAGCGTGCGCGAATTGCCGAGCGCGACGCGCGACTGGAGGACGAGCTCGCGGGCGCGCCGTCGGACGACGATCTACGCGACGCGCATGCAGTGGTCGTCGGCCTGAACGCCGAGTGCGCGCGCATGGACGAGCGCGTCGTCGCCGCGTCGGTGCGGTTGACGGCCGCCGAGGTCGAGCGAGCGGATGCCGAGCGTCTCATGCGCGAGAGCGCCGAGGAGCTCGGCCTGCCGCCGCAGCGCGAGCAGTTGGATCGGATCGACGGCGGACTGCGGGATCTTGCCCTTGCGCTCGCGGAGCTGTGGCCGGCGTATGCGGAGCGGCTGCGGGCGCACGCGGCGCTCGTAGAGGCCGACGGCGATGTCGAGGCGGCCGAGCGTGAAGTCGGCGAACAAGGTGCACGCCTGCAGGCCGCCGAGCGCGACGCGACCGAGCGCGAGGAGCACCACAAGACGCTCGCTGGCACCGTTGGCGCCGCCGTCGCCGAGCTTCAGCGCCAGCTGGCCGAGGTCGCAAACGAGCTGCGCGACAACGAGCGCTCACGCGAGCAGGCAGACGCGCGGCGCTCGCGGGCGCTGCACGACGGAGGCGAGACACATGAGCGCCGTCGCGCGCTCGGCGACGAGCTCGCGCAGGTGAGCGAGCGGCGGCGCGAGGCGGTCGAGTCGTTGCGACGCTTCGCCACGACGGGCTTGATCGCCGTCGCGCTCGCCGACGTCGAGCTGCCGCAGGAGGGTGAGGAGGAGTGGAGCGTGCGCGCGGCGTTGCGTGTCGCGCGCCAGATCGAGTCGGCGCTCGGTGATGCCGCGGACGACGACGCCAGCTGGCAGCGCGCGCAGCGACGTGTGAACGACGAGCTCGGCGCGCTCGCCGACGCGCTGCGCCGCCACGGCAACAACGCTTCGGCGCGGCTGCAGGAGGAGGGCATCGTCGTCGAGATCGTCTTCCGCGGACGCTCGAAGACGGTGCCGGAGCTCGCGGAGGAGCTCACACAGGAGGTCGCCGAGCGCGAACGACTGCTCGGCGAGCGGGAGCGTGAGATCCTCGAGAACCATCTCGTTAACGAGGTCGCGAGCAGCCTGCAGGAACTGATCTCCGACGCTGAGCAACACGTCGCACAAGCGAACGCCGAGCTCGCAGAGCGCCCGACGAGCACTGGCATGCAATTGCGACTGGCTTGGCGCACGGTCGAGGACGCGCCGCCGGGCCTGGAGGAGGCGCGCCGGCGCCTGCTGCGCCAGGCGGCAGACGCGTGGTCTGAGCAGGACCGCGTGGCAGTCGGCGCGTTTCTGCAGGGACAGATCCAGAACGTGCGCTCGCGTGACGTCGGTGGCACGTGGATCGAGCATCTGACCGAGGCGCTCGACTACCGCGCGTGGCATCGCTTTGCGATCGAGCGTCATCAGGGGGGACGCTGGCGCAGTGCCACAGGGCCCGCCTCCGGCGGCGAGCGCGTGCTGACCGCCAGCATGCCGCTGTTCGCGGCGGCGTCCTCCTACTACGCCTCCGCCGGCAACGCCCACGCGCCGCGCATGGTGATGCTGGATGAGGCGTTCGCCGGCGTCGATGACGACGCGCGCGCCAAGTGCCTCGGCCTGCTCGCGGCGTTCGATCTGGACGTCGTGATGACGAGCGAGCGCGAGTGGGGCTGCTATCGAGAGGTGCCGGGCCTGGCGATCGCGCAGCTCGCGCGCGTGCAGGACATACCGGCGGTGCTCGTCAGCCATTGGGAGTGGGACGGCGCGACGCGTACGTCGGTCGAACGTCCGGCGACGCGCGGCGCCCCAATCGACAATCCCGCCAACGGGGGGCACGCACACGGTGAGGAGTTGTGGCAGGCGGGCACGTGAAGGCGCCGACCGGCGACGCGATTGCTCGCAGTGCCGACGCGAGCGCCGGCGATCTGGACGCCGAGCGGCTTGGCCGCCTGCTCGGCTCGCTCGAGCTGGAGTGGCTTCTCACCCGGCTGCGCCGTCGGCTGGAGCAAGGGCGAGCGCTTCAGGGCACGGTCGTGCTGGCAGAGCCGTCCTCCGCGCAGCGGCAAGCCGTCGGTCGCTTGCTCGGCCAGCCGCCGCGAGCCGGCAAGGAGCTCAATGTGCGCCTGGATGCGGTTGACGGGGTGCTGCGTCGCTCTGGCGTGAGCCCAGACGGGCTTGCCGCCGCTGTGCTCGCGCTGACGGGGCCCGTGGTCCTCAGCAGCGACGCGCGCGCCGCCGAGCGCCTTGCGTGGGATCAGGCGTTCGCGCTGCTCGCGGACATCGTCAGCGAGCGTGTGGAGCGAACGAGCGGAGAACGCGCGCGGCTCACCGCATGGCTGGAGCGGTTGCGCCGCCAGGGCACAGTGAAACGATTGGCGCGCGATCCCCGTGCGGCGCGCGCGCTGCTGCGCACGCTCGCGCAGGTGCTCGCGGCGCTGCCCGCCGAAGGTGAGCCGCTTGGCCGCTTCGCGGCGCGCGTGGCCGGCGGGGCGCACGCACTCGACGACGGTCAGCCGCTTGGCACGCTCGCGCTCGGCGCGGCGAGGGCGCTCGCCGGTCTGCGGCCGCCTGTTCGCGGAGAGTCCAGGGCGGAGTCGCGGCGCGAGGCGTGGGCGGCGGTGGGGGTGATGTGCGACGCGGTCTCGAGCGTGGTGCTCACGCTCGCGCTGCCGGGCGACCTGCGAACGGGCACGGGGCGGATCCTGCAAGCCGCGCGGGACGGAGGAGAGCCGGTGTGGCTCACGCTGCGTCAGCTCGTGGGCGATCCGCCGGCATGGACGGGAACGACGGGCGAGAGCGTGGCCGGACAGCGGGTTTACGTGTGTGAGAATCCCAACGTCGTGATGCTCGCTGCCGACCGGCTAGGACGGCGGTGTGCGCCGCTCGTGTGCACAAACGGCCAGCCGGGCGCCGCGACGATGTTGCTGCTGCGCTCGCTGTCGATGGCCGGCGCACGTCTCGTGCACCATGCCGATTTCGACTGGGGCGGCGTGCGGATCGGCAATGTGCTGCATTCAAGGCTTCCTATGAGTTCGTGGCGGTTCGACGCACGGGCGTATCTGCGGGCGGTGCATCAGACGACCTCGACCCAGCAGTTCCGTGGTCGGCATGCGATCGCCAGTTGGGATCCGGCGCTCACCGACGCGATGCTTCGCGTTGGACGGTGCGTCGAGGAGGAACACGTCGTAGAGGAGTTGCTCGTCGACCTCGGAGGCTGAGCGGACGGGCAAGGCCGCACGCGTGCGGCAAGGCGTCGGGTCGGCGGACGAGAGTGATCTCGCGGCTGGTGATCCGGCCGTTGCGCGGTCGTCAGGGCAGCGCTCAGATCGGCTACGGCGTCTGCGGTGCTGCCTTCGGGGGATCGACAGAACCGAGCCGGTCGATCGTGAACAGGTCGTGGACCAGCCGCACCGCGATTGAGCCCTCGCCGACCGCGGAGGCGACACGGTTCATCGACCCTTCGCGGACATCCCCGATGGCCAACACGCCCGGCATGCTGGTCTCCAGCGAGAACGGCGTGCGCTGCAGGGGCCAGGAGGACGTGTCCGCCAGCTCGACGCCGGTGCGGATGAAGCCGCGCTCATCACGCAGGACCTCGGCGGGAAGCCAGTCGGTGTTGGGACGCGCGCCGATCATCAGGAACAGCGCATCGGCGCGAATCGTCTCCACCTCGCGATCGCCGCGAGCGCGCAGATCCAGCCGCTCCAGCCAGCCGTCGCCGCCCCGCCGATGACCTCGGTCTCCAGTCGAACCGCGATGTTCGGCGCGGTTTCGACCTGCTGCACCAGGTAGTGCGACATGCCCGCCGCGAGTGATGACGCGCGAACCACGACCGTGACTGCTCGCGCATATTCGGCCAGGTGCAAGGCCGCCTGCCCGGCCGAGTTGGCGCCGCCGATCACGAACACGTCTCGGCCTGCCATTGCTGGCGCCTCCGTCGCGGGGCCGCCGTAGAAGACGCCGGCGCCGGTCAAGGCCAGCGACTCGATGTCCTCGACCTCGAGTCGGCGGTACGCGGCGCCGGCTGCGACGATCACCGCGCGTGCGCTGACGTCAGGGAAGTCGGACAGGCCGACGATGATCCGCTCGCCTTCCCGCTCCAGGCCTCTCGCCTGCTACATGAAGGCGAAGTGCGCTCCGAAGACCCACGCCTGCTCGTAGGCTTCCTCGGCCAGCCGTCGCCCGCTGATGCCGCGTGGGAACCCGAGGTAGTTGCGAATCAGCGAGCTCAGCGTTGCTTGTCCGCCGATACCGCCGTCGTCGATCACCAGGGTGCGGAACCCTTCGGAGGCGCCGTAGACCGCAGCCGAGAGCCCTGCCGGCCCGGCGCCGACGATCACGAGGTCGAAGTCGCGGCCCTCCGGGCTCACCGGGCCGCCCGCGGCGATCGTGAGTTCCGCGTTGCTCGGATCGGCGAGGACTTCACCGTTCGGGAATATGACCAGCGGTAGTGGCTTGCCGACGCCGGCCTGCGCGGCCAGCGTGCGCCCTTCGGGCGAGTCGAGCGAGGCAGAACGTATGGGGGAGGGCGCATCGGCCGAGAACCTCCCGCAGCTCGTGCGCCCGCCCCGTCCAGGACTCGCCGACGATGTGCACCGTGTGTGAGGAGAGCCGCCGCGCGTGCGCCCACTCCAGCAGGAAGGTAGAGACCGCCTGATGGAACATCTCGTCCGGGGCGCGCGTCGGCCGGATCAAGTAGTAGTCGATCTGGCGTAGCGCCATCGCCGCAAAGATCGCCTCGCCGGTCGGGCCGTCGCCCCAAGTGGCGTAGTCGATCAGGAGGCCGCGCTGCGCCTGCGGGTGGCGCTTTCGCACCGCGCCGAGGAACTCACTTCCGGGTGCGCCACCCAGCGAATCGCCGGCGAGGACCAGCGCGACCTCCTCGCCCGCGTCCGCGAGCTGTGCGAGCTCGGCCCCCGCCTCTGGCGCTGAGCCGAGGCAGACGATGCGGTAGCTCCGCGCGTAGCGATCGCTCAGTTCGCGCTCGATCTCGTGAAGCGATTTCTCGTCTTCGTCAACAGCGAGAATCACGGGACGAAACATGCGCCCAACCGTAACCTCTCGCGCTCGGGCGCGTCGATGGCCCTATCGATGGCCCGCAGGGGATCATCGTCGAGCTGGCGGAACGGATCGGCTGAGGCTCCGGCCTGTACGCTCGCCCCGAATTCTCACAGTCCCCGTACCCACCCTCACCGGCAAGTCAGCGTCAGGTGGTGCTCGATTCCCGTTGCCTCGTGCGCGCTGCCGGTTGCTGGGCTGACGGTGCTCGGGGTTTCGATCCCGTTTGCGCCTGCCCGCGGCGCTCCTTGCCGAGGATCTATGGATGCGTGCGACCCTTTGGCCGGTCGCTGGCCTTGACGCTCGCTCTTGTTCGGCTACCGACTGCTATCTCGTTTCGTCTTTCGTCTTCTCCTTATCTCACTCGATCAATGTCGACTGCCAGTTGTGCTCCTGCACGCGGTTGTCGAGCTCGCGACGATGCCGCGACAGATCGTCGAGCCGATTCTGCAACTCGCTGACACGCACGTGGCGCACCGTGCGGATCTCCGAGCGGCTGTACCGCGAGAACCCTCTACTCAGCAAGCCATCGTCGCCAGTGGCTGCCTTGATCGCGGCGCGCAGAGCTCCCTGACGCAGCGCGATCACGTCACGGCGCGCGAGCGCCTCGGTCACCGTCTCCCCGTCCGCGAGTCTGGCCTGGGCGTTTGCGTGGTTGATCTTCGCGATCAGAACTTCGAGCTCATCGCACCGCTGGTCGATCTCCGCCAGCAGCTCGTTCGGGTTCTCGGGTGGCTCCTCGCCCTCCTGGGCCACCACACACGCTCGCAGGCGATCCTGCAGCTGGGCGATCCGCTTCTGCAGGTCGGCCCGGTGGTTGAGTGCTTCTCCAACGATCATGTTCATGGCGTCCAGTATTGCATACTATGAGTAGCATTAGGGACTCGCGTTTCAAGAATCACTCCCAAGGCATCCGCCAAGCGTTCCCGGGCGTTGTCAATCGATCGGCGTGCCGCCGGCGCTACCTATCGTCTGTAGACCCATTGGCTGCATGTTGCGACGATGATGACGGTGGCAGCAAGATCTCCAGAACACGCCTCACTGGGTCTCGCGGTCAGAGAGTTCCGTCTCGCAACCGGCATGTCCCAGGAGGCCTTCGCCGACCAATGCGGTCTGCATCGCACGTACGTCGGCGGCATCGAGCGGGGCGAGCGCAACGTCAGTTTCACCAATCTTCTACGCCTCGCCAGCGGCCTCGGCGTGCGCCCCTCAGAGCTGTTCGTGCGCTACGAAAGGTGCCTGCGGCAGATCTGAGCCCGATCGGCAGTGCCGCTCACCCTCAGGGGCAGTGCGCCTCATCCTCAGGGCAGTGCCGTTCACCCTGAGGGCAGTGCGCCTCGCCCTCAGGGCAGTGCCACTCAACCTCAAGGGCGGTGCGTGTCATCCTCAGGTAGTCGGACGCCACGACCTGAGACGGAGAAAGCCGGCGCCGAAGATCACTCTTGCGGTTGTTGTGGGCGCGAGCACTCACTCGTACGGTTGCTGGCGTGTTTGGCAACCGTCGCGCGCTAACCAAGGTCCCCGAGATCACAGCGATCTTCTGGGTGTTGAAGCTTCTCACCACGGGCATGGGGGAGGCGATGTCGGACTTCCTCGGCCAGAACAGCGTCCCGCTGGCGGCGCTGGTCGGCATCTTCGGGCTGCTGCTCGCGCTGTGGCTCCAGCTACGTACCGAGGAATACCGCGCGCCGTACTACTGGTTCGCTGTGATGATGGTCGCGATCTTCGGCACGATGGCCGCCGACGGAGTTCATATTGGGGCCAGCCTGCCGTACGCGGTCACGACCCCGCTGTACGCGATCCTCGTGGCCGGGATCTTCTACTTCTGGCACCGCAGCGAGGGCACGCTGTCGATTCACAGCATCACCACCCGCCGGCGCGAGTGCTACTACTGGGCGGCCGTCCTCGGGACGTTCGCGCTGGGCACCGCCGCCGGCGACCTCACCGCCCTCTCGCTCAACCTCGGGTACTTCCCGTCGGTCCTGCTGTTCGCCGCGATCATCGCGATCCCGGCGATCGGCTGGTGGCGATTCAACATGAACCCGATCTTCGCCTTCTGGTTCGCCTACATAGTCACACGGCCACTCGGTGCATCCTTTGCCGACTGGTTCAGCAAGCCGCAGTCGAAGACCGGCCTCGGCCTTGGGGACGGCACCGTCAGCGCGCTGGCGCTGATCGTGTTCATCGCGCTCGTCGCCTACGTGACGGTCACCAAATGCGACGTCCAGCGCGAACACGAGCCAGTCACGCACCCGAGCATGCAGCCGCTGCTCGTCCAAGAGTCCGAGTAGCAGCGCAGCGCTGAACCGGCAATATGTGACCCGTGAGCGACGACTCGGATGAGCTGCTCGACAGGCTGCTGACCCAGCGGGTCCAGCGCCTGGTGTCGTTGAGCGCTCGCCACCCGCTCGCGATCGATCTCGCGATCGTCGTCGGCCTCGCCTGCTTGGGTTTCGTCGGGCTGGCGAGCCAGCGGCGCCTGGAACCGCTACCGCTCGTCTTCTGTGTCGCCGTGTGCACGCCGCTGCTGTTGCATCGTCGCAGCCCGTTTCTGTGCTTCGCCGCGGTCGCCGGTGTCGCCTTCGCGCAGTGGCTGCTCGCCGGGCCGCTGCTGGCTGACGCGGCAGTGCTCGTCGCGCTCTACTGGGTCGCGTTGGAGGGAACGCTCGCGGAGGTCCTCGTCGCCGCCGTCACGGTCGAGATCGGCGCGATCATGGCAGCCGTCCGCTGGTCGACCGTGCAGCCGCTGAAGGCCTGGGTGGGGCTGACCGGGTTGGCAGTAGCGGCCGGCGTGCTCGGCGTCACGATCCGTCAGCGACGGGCGATGCTGATCTCGCTGCACGAGAAGGCCGCGCGACTCGAATTCGAGCGCGACCAGGAGGGCCGCCTGGGCGCTGCCGCCGAGCGAGCGCGGATCGCGCGCGAGATGCACGACATTGTCGCTCACAACCTGAGCGTGATCATCGCACTCGCCGACGGCGCCTCCTACGCGATGGACTCCTCGCCCGAGCGCGCAGCTCAGGCAACGCAGCGGGTATCCGCGACCGGTCGTCAGGCGCTGCTGGAGATGCGCCGGCTGCTGGGTGTGCTGCGCGAGGACTCCTCGGCGCAGCCGCTCGAACCGCAGCCGAGCCTCGATCGACTTGATGACTTGCTTGCGCAGGTGAACGCGGCGGGAATCCCGGTGACGCTGGAGCTGGACGGTGACCCGCGAGCGCTGCCCGACGGCGTTCAGCTGACCGTCTTCCGCGTCGCCCAGGAGGCCCTGACGAACACGCTCAAGCACGCAGCGCGTCCCGCCCGCGCGCATTTGGCGCTGCGCTGTCGCCCTGGACGACTCGATCTCGAGGTGACCGACACGGGCGAGACGCGCGAGCGCGCGGATGGGCAGTCGACGCCGGCGTCCATGCCGGTGTCCAGTGGGCGCGGGCTGCGGGGCATGCGCGAGCGCGCGGCAGCGTATGGGGGCATGCTCGACGCCGGCCCCGGTCCGCAGGGCGGCTGGCGCGTGCACCTCAGCCTGCAGCCCGACGTCGAGGTCGCGGCGCCGTGAGCACCGCGGTCCTGCTCGCGGATGACCAGGAGCTGATGCGAATGGCGTTTCGCATGGTGATCGAGACCCAGCCCGACCTCTCGATCGTCGGCGAGGCGTCGAACGGGTGCGAGGCCGTCGAGGCCACACGGCGGCTGGCGCCGGACGTCGTGCTGATGGACGTGCGCATGCCCGAGATGGACGGCGTGCAGGCCACCCGCCTGATCGTCGAGTCCCAGAGCAGCGCGCGAATCATCATCCTCACCACCTTCGACATCGACGAGTACGTGTACGCGGCGTTGCGCGCGGGAGCGAGTGGCTTTCTGCTCAAGGACACCCCGCCGGCTGACCTGCTTTCTGGCATCCGCGCGGTCGCCAGCGGCGACGCCGTTGTCGCGCCGAGCGTCACCCGCCGGCTGCTGTCGAGCTACGCCCACCGTCTCCCTGCCGCTGGCCATCCCGACCCGGCGCAGCACGAGCGCCTGGACTCGCTGACCCCGCGCGAGCACGAGGTCCTGTTGCTCGTGGCTGGGAGTCTCTCGAACGCCGAGATCGCCGAACGGCTGGTGCTCTCCGAGGCGACCGTGAAGTCCCACGTCGGTCGCATCCTCGCGAAGCTCGAGTTGCGCGACCGCGTACAGATCGTCGTGTTCGCCTACGAGACAGGGCTGATCACGCCATCGCGAGCCTGACCGGGCAGCCGCATTCGATGAGCGTTCCAGTGGCATGAGCGGCGCCGAGTTCGGGCTCGCTCTCTCTGTGTTCCTCGCCTGCGCCGTCGAGGCGGTGGAGGCGCTGACGATCGTGCTGGCCGTCGGCACCAGCCGCAGCTGGTCATCGGCGATCAGCGGCGTGGGCGCGGCCACGGTTGCGCTCGCCGCGATCGTCGCGCTGCTCGGGCCGGCGCTCACGTCGCTGCCGATCAATGCCCTGCGCGTCGTGGTCGGCGGCCTGCTGCTGACCTTCGGGCTGCAGTGGCTGCGCAAGGCGATCCTGCGGTCGGCCGGGCTGCGGGCCAAGCACGACGAGCTCGACGCCTATCAGCACGAGGTCGCGGCGGCCCGGGCCGCCGGCATGCCGGCTCCCGGCTTCGACGGCTACTCGTTTGCGATCTCGTTCAAAGGAGTGCTACTCGAGGGGCTCGAGGTGGCGTTTATCGTGCTCACGTTCGGCGCCAACCAGCATCGCGTCGGCCTGGCCGCGGTGGCGGCTGCGCTCGCTGTGCTCGTGGTCGTGCTCGTCGGCATCGTCGCTCGGGCTCCACTGGCAAGGGTCCCGGAGAACACGATCAAGTTCGCCGTCGGGGTGATGCTCAGCTCGTTCGGGATCTTCTGGGGAGCTGAGGGCGCGGGAGCTGACTGGCCCGCCGGCGACGCAGCACTCCTCGCGATCATCCCGGTTGTGTCGATCGCGGCGCTCGCGATCGCTTGGACCGCAGGACGAACCGCGCATCGAGCATCGCGCGAGAGTCGATCCACCCACGTTCAACGAATCGCGCGGATCGGCGAGGCTCAGCACAGCAAGCGGGTACCGGCTTTCATCCTGGCGGCGTGGGAGTTCGTCGTCGGCGACGACTGGCGCATGGCCCTTGGCGTCGCGCTCGCGCTCGCGCTGACCGCGTTGCTTGTGACCGCCGGTCTGCGAGCCTGGTGGGTGATGCCGGGCGCCACGCTTGCGCTGCTGGCGCTGTCGATCCGCAGGGCAGCCGACGACGTGGTGTAGCCCGGGGAGTACGCCTAGATCGCCTCTCCAACAGAGAGCGACGAATCGGCTTTGGTCACGCGAATGTGTAGACGGCTCACCCTAACCGGCGTCGTTGTCGGTGACCGCGGTCATGAGCTCGCGCGCTAGATATCGGCGCTGGCCTCGAGGTCCGGCATTTCCCTCCTCCAACACTCCGACATCCTCTAGCTGGCGCAGTAGTTTAAGTGCAGTGGGCCTAGTGACGCCGAGACCCTCCTCGACAGCCCGCGAAGACACGATCGGGGTCTCGCAGACGAGATCGACGAGAAGCATCGCCTTGCTCGATGCGATCGTCGAAGCAGCAGCCCGGTAGCGCTCACGGAGCTCGACTATCCGCTGGGCTCGCCCCACGGCGTCAGCCGCTTGAGTGCGGACGGAAGTCAGGAACAGTTCGATCCAGGGCAGAATGTTGCCCTGCTCTCGGGCCGTCTGAAGGGCTTGGTAATAGCTGTCACGCTCGCGCTCGAGATAGGCGCTGAGATAGAGAAGGGGGGCGGGTAGTCGACCATGCTCCACCAGCATGAACACCGAAAGCAGACGGCCCAGCCGCCCATTCCCATCCAGGAATGGGTGCAGTGTCTCGAACTGGTAATGCAACAGCGCATTTTGGATCAGCAGCGGGACCTCCGCATCCTCGTGCGCATACCGCTCCCAGTCCCTGAGCAGTGCGGAGAGCTCCTCTGGCGGCGGGGGTACGAATCTTGCGGTTGCGACAGTCGAGTCACCCTCCCCGACCCAGTTCTGCGTCGTGCGGAACGCGCCGGGCATACGCTCACGTCCGCGTACGCCGGCCAACAGGCGACGATGCATCTCTCGGATCAGGCGGACGCCGAGCGGTAGTCGCTCCAGCTGACTGAGTCCCCATTCGAGGGCGTCGATGTAGTTCAGCACCTCCTCCACATCCGGGTTTGGTTGATCTCCGGTGGCCTGGGCCTCGAACACATCTGCAAGCGAGGCTTGTGTCCCCTCGATTCGAGTCGAGGAGAGTGCCTCGCGCAGCAAGTACGGACGAATCAGCAGATACGGGTTTGGCATGAGCTGCCCCACCCCTGCTAGGTGTCCGAGTGAGGCCTCGGCATCAGCAAGCAGCTTAATCGCTCGGCCGGGGAGCTCAATTTCCCGTGGGATTGGTGCTGGAAAGTAGGCGACAAACCCATGGCGGCCCGGGGTGCGTCGGGGCTCGCCGAAGGCGCTCCTCACATATCGATCTAGATCCATAGATCTAGACTAACGTCTGTAAAGGATGGGCGATAAAACTTTAGAGAGCGGCTGTGACCGTAAAGCCTTCTAGACAGTCGTCTGACTGCGATATGTCACGTGTGTGGCGTGGGTGGATCAACGAAACCGCAAACGGCGCCGCCGCGGCGAATCAGGACGCCGTCGGCTGCGCCACCGGCTCGGGCGGCTGTGCCGGCGCGACGGCGGGAGGCCGATAGAAGTCGCGGGCGCGGACCAGCACTACCCCGGCGATTGCCCCCAGCAGCACGACCGCGGCTCCGATTGCCAAGAGCTCGTTCATACCCGACACGAACGCATGGTGTGAGGCGCCCAGAACTCCGTGATCGGTGGGCGCGGCCCTCTGCGCGGCCTTCGTTCCACCGGATGCGAGCGCCTTTGCGACTCCCCCGGCGGGGTGTCCGAGCTGGCTCCCAAGCGAGGTCGTCAGGTGATGCTGGAAGATCGCCCCCAGCGCGGCCACGCCGGTCGCCAGGCCGCCGATCCGGAACGTGTTGCTAATCCCTGACGCCATGCCGGTGCGCTGCGGCGGGACGACGCCCAGCCCGGTCTTGGCGATCGCCGGGTTGGCGAGCCCGATGCCAACGCCCGTCAGCAGCAGACCAGGGACGAGCGCCGTCCACGTCGAGCCGACCGTCAGGCCGTGCATCAGCGCGAGCCCCGCGGCCGTGATCGCCAGCCCGGCGCCGAGCACCATCCCGGGCGGGCGGTTCTCGACCAGCGAGCGTGTCGCCAGGGGCACGATGAAGCACGGCACGGTCGAGGGCAGCAGGCACAGGCCGCCGACCAGCGGCGAGTAGCCGAGGTCGTTCTGAAGGTAGAACGTCAGGTACGGGTAGATCGCGAACATGCCCACGCCGATCGCGAACGTCGCAGCGGACACGCCGACGAACCCGTGGTTGCGGAACAGCGACAGATCGAACATCGGCCGCGGGTGGCGAAGCTCGACGATCGCGAACGCGACCATCAGCAGCACGGATCCGGCGAGCAGCGAGACGATCAGCGTGCTGCCCCATCCCTCTTCGTTGCCGCGCAGCAGTCCCAGCATCAGCAGGAACAGCGAGCCCGAGAACGTGACCAGGCCGCCCCAGTCGAGCCGCTTCGCTCCCGGGTCGCCGATGTTCACCATCCGCGATGCCGCCAGCGCGATCGTGAAGATGCCGACCGGCGCGTTGACGAAGAAGATCCAGCGCCAGCCGAGCGTGTCCGTCAGGCCTCCGCCCACCAGCGGCCCGACCGCCACCGCGACGCCGACCGTCGCGCCCCACACGGCGATCGCCTTGCCGCGCTCCGGCCCCTGGAACTCCTGACCGATCAGCGCCAGGCCCGTCGCGAACATCGCCGCGCCGCCGAAGCCCTGCAGCGCGCGTGCTGCGATCAGCACCGTCGCGCTGTTCGCCGCCCCGCACAGCAGCGAGGCCACCGTGAACACGCTGATGCCGACGACGAACACCAGCTTGCGCCCGAAGCGGTCAGCAAGTGACCCGAACGTCAGGATGAACGCCGCCAGCGTCAGCGCGTACGCGTCGATCACCCACTGCAGGTCGGTGAAGCTGCCGCCGAGATGACGCTGGATCGTGGGCAGTGCCACCTGCACCACGGTCACGTCTACCAGCAGCATGAACGTCGAGCCGCAGACCGCGATCAGCGTCAGCCAGCGCCGCTCCATAGCTAGGAAACCGACGCCCCGCGCAGCGTCTGCAGCGCGTGGATCTGTTCGAGCGTCTCGCGCAGCGCGATCACCTGATCCTCTCCGACCGCGTCGGCCCACTCGCGCTCGAGCTCGGCAAAGATCTCGCGGCCGAGCAGCAGCATCTCGCGGCCACGGGCGGTCGGCACGATCAGCTTCGCGCGGCCGTCCCGCGGATCGGGCACGCGCTCGATGTAGCCGAGCGCCTCGACGTTCGCTACGTGCTCGCCGAACGCCTGCTTGCTCATCCCGGATTTCTCGGCCAGCTCGGACAGCGGCGAGCCGTCCACCTCCAGGTAGCGCAGGATGCAGCCGTGGGATGGGCGCAGGCCGGGGTACCCGGCGGCGATGAGGCGGCGGTACATCTCCTCGACCAGATCCTCCTTGACGGAGCCGAGCAGCGCGACGATGTGCTGGGTGGTGGTGAAGGTGGCCATCGGAACTCGGCTCCTGCTTCGGTGGACTGCTACTTTGGTGCTTTGGTAAGGTGACCTGACTACAAGGGCTCCTTACTATTCTAGTGCCCCCTCGGGAAGGACTTCAAGATGGAACGCAAGTGGTGGACGCTGATCGCAGTGTGTGTGGCGACGTTCATGCTGCTGCTCGACATCACCGTCGTCAACACCGCGCTGCCGAGCATCCGCAAGGATCTGAACGCCTCGTTCACCGACCTGCAGTGGGTCGTTGACGCTTACGCGCTCACGCTCGCCGCGTTCGTCCTCACGTCCGGCTCGATCGCCGACCGTGTTGGGCGCAAGCGCGTGTTCACGATCGGCGTCGCGATCTTCACGTTCGCCTCGCTGCTGTGCGGCCTGGCCGGATCGGCCACCGTGCTCAACCTCTCGCGAGCGCTGCAGGGCGTCGGCGGGGCGATCATGTTCGCGGTGTCGCTTGCGCTGCTCGCGCAGGAGTGGCGCGGGGCCGAGCGCGCGACCGCGACGGCGATCTACGGCGCCACGATCGGCGTTGCCGTCGCGCTCGGACCGCTCGTCGGCGGCGCGCTGACGACCGCGATCGGCTGGCAGTCGATCTTCTTCCTCAACATCCCGATCGGCATCGCCGCGATCGCGGTCACGATCCTCAAGGTCGCGGAATCGCGCGACGAGACGGCTCGCGGCATCGACTGGGGCGGCACGGTCACGTTCTCTGCCGCCAACGCCCTGCTGGTGCTGGGCCTGCTGCGCGGCAACGACGACGGCTGGACGTCGACGAAGATCCTCGCGCTGCTGATCGCCGCGGTCGTCCTGTTCGTGGCGTTCGTGATCATCGAGCTGCGCGTCGCACAGCCGATGCTGCCGCTGCACCTGTTTCGCAACCCCGCGTTCACCGGTGCGCAGATCACCGCGTTCACGCTCAGCGGCTCGATGTTCGCGCTGTTCCTGTACATCACCCTGTACATGCAGGAGATCGAGCATCTCTCGCCGCTGCAGGCTGGGCTGCGTTATCTGCCGTTCACCGTCGGCTCGTTCTTCGTCGCCGGCGCCACAGCGTCGCTCGAGGGCAGGGTCGCGCCGCGATTCCTGCTGTCGGCCGGCCTGGCGATCACCGGCATCGGTCTCGCGCTAATGAGCGGCGCGAAGGCGAACGACTCGTGGACCGTGCTGCTGCCCGGCTTCATCGTCGGCGGTCTCGGCGTCGGGCTCGTCAACCCGGTGCTCGCAAACGTCGCGCTGTCGACTGTCCCCGAGCGGATGAGTGGCGTCGCATCTGGCATCAACGACACGTTCCGCCAGGTCGCGATCGCGTCCGGCACGGCCGGCCTTGGGGCGCTGTTTCTCGCGCTCTCCCAGCAGCGAATCGAAGACCTGCTGCCGTCGGTAGGTAGCGGCCAGGCGCGCGGCCTGGCCGAGGCCGTGTCTTCGGGCACGCTCCCGCACGGCGCGCCCGCGCGTGTAGTCGACGCCGCACGCGAGGGCTTTGCGCACGGCTTCTCGACGATCCTGCTCGCCGGCAGCGCGCTGGCGCTGATCGGTGCCGTGCTGGCGCTGTTGCTGGTCCGCAACGTCGACCAGGTCCACGAGCAGGCGACAGACGCCGTCGGTGAGCCGGTCATCGCCTGACCGAGCGCCGCGACAGGCGTCCGCTGGCGGGCGCCGCAGATATAGATCCGAGCGCGTCCCGCCGAAGCTGAACGTGAGCGCAAATGTTCACGACGCACCCCAAGAAAGAGGCCCAATCCGCACCGGAAGCCTTTCGCGGTGCTCAGGCCGACCTGGTGGCCCGCGGCACGGGGTTGCTCTCGATCGTCGGCGGCCTCACCGCGCTGGCGCTGATGCCGTTCTATCCGCCGACCGTGGCGATCGGCACGGTCGGACTGGCGTTGGCGCTGCCAGGGAGCCTGCTGTCGATCGTTTTCGGGACGCTCAACGCCACGCTCAGCGTGCGCCCGAGTCCGCGCGCCGTGTACGCCAGCTCATTCAATGGCGTGGTTCAGATCGCGCTGCTGCAATGGCTGGCCGGAGGCGGCAGGGCCCCGTACACGCAGCTGCTGCTGCTGCCGACGCTCGGCGCTTCAGCCAGCCAATCCGTACGTCGCTGTGTGCCCGTGTTGATCGCGGCTGCACTTGCTGCTCTGTCACCGCTGCTGTACAGCACGACCGACGTCGCCGCGACCGTCACGGAGTTCGCGCTGCTGAGCTTCATCAGCCTGATGTTGGCGGCTGTGATCACCAGCACCCGCACGCATCGCGCTCGTCTGAAGGACGCCAGTGAATACGCCAACGAGCTCGCCCATATCGATCCGCTGACCAGCCTGCCCAACCGCCGGGCGTTCGATGAGACGCTCGCCCATGAGATCGCAGGCCGGGGTCTCGCCGATGCCCCAATGTCGCTGCTGCTATGCGACGTCAACTTGTTCAAGCGCGTCAACGACACGCTCGGTCACCCAGCCGGAGACCGGGTGCTGCAGGCGATCGCAGCCGCGCTCAGCCGCACGATGCGCGGCCCGGATGTGGCCTTTCGCTGGGCCGGCGACGAGTTCGCACTGATCCTCAGCGCCACCGACGCGGCCGGTGCCGGGCGCATGGCCGCACGGGTGCGCGAAGCTGTCACGCAGGACTGTGCGCGGGAGACCGGCTGTCTGATCACGATCGGGACCGGCGTCGCCGAGCTGCGCGCCAAAATGACCGCGCAGGAGCTGCTTGCGGAGGCCGACGCCGCCCTGTTCGAGCATAAGGCTCACCCGCTGCGCGAGGCTGGCGCGGCGGCGTAGCCCACCGCCTGCGGCGCTCGTGCGACCGCGCCTGTGGCGCTAGAGCGACTGGCGATAGCCATGGTAGTTACGCAGGGGGGGGCTATGTGCGCAAAACGACGGCCGATAGCTATAGTATTTACGTCGTATATACGATTGCTAACGCAGTCCGTAAAACGAAACACCCACCACACGTGCCCGTGCGGCCGGCTCGCCACAGGCTGGAGAAAACCCCAGGCCCAACCCCAAGATCACGCCTCTATCTAGGCGAGCTCGGCGAGGAATTGCAGCAGCCGCGAGTTGAACAGCTCGGCGGCCTCGCGATGCGGCCAATGCCCGGTGCCATCGGCGATCAGCACCTCGCACGACCCCTCGAAGCCCTCAGGGGAGCGCTTGAACGCTTCGACATCGAGGATGTCGGTGGTGCCGCCGACGACCAGCGCGGGTGCTGACAGCACGCCGAGATCGGCGGGTTTGGAGTCGCGGTAGTAGCCAAGCGCGCTGTCCAGTACGAGCGGATCGGCGAACGCGCGCTTGACGTCGGCGAGCGTGGCGTCGCGCTCGGGGCCCGACCATTCGGGCGCCCAGCGGCGCATCAGCACGTCGAGGTAGGCGAAGTCGTTGCGGCGCGCCAGCCAGCGACCGCTCGGCAGGCTGAGCGTGATGAAGTGCCGCCCGCGCCAGATCAATCCCGGCGAACGTTCGAGCAGGCGCAGATGCGGGATCGCTACCCCGCACACGCCGCGTACCCGCTCGGGCGCGAGCTCGGTCGCACGGTAGACGACCGAGGCGCCCCAGTCGTGTCCGACCAGCACCGCCTGCTCGGCGCCCAGCGCGTCGAGCAGATGGACCGCGTCCTCTGCGATCTCATGCCCGGTGTAGCCGCGGCCGCGGACGATCGTGTCCGGGTGGTAGCCGCGCAGGTACGGGACCACCGTGCGGTAGCCGGCGGCGTTCAGCGCAGCGCGCGTCCCGGCCCAGCCGTTCGGCGTGTCAGGGAACCCGTGGAACAACACCACCAGCGGCCCGTCGCCGGAGTCGGTGTAAACGAAGCGCTGACCGTTGTGCTCGGCCGAGCGCTCGGGCGGATTCTCGAGTGGGTCCATTTAGTTCTCCTCAGCGGGGGCGTCCTGGGCTCGTCATCGTATTGGGCCAGCGAGTATTTGGGCTAGCGAACGAGCAGCGCGGCGAGCTTCGCCGGCGTGTCGTGGTCGGGCAGCGGCGAGTACAGGATTAGACGCTGTTCGGAGAACTCGGCGGGGTGGAAGACGGCGTGTGAGAACGACAGCATCCCGGCGGTCGGATGGCGCAGGTCCTTGCGACCCTCGCCGCTCTGGGATACCTCGTGGCGGTCCCATGCCCGCGAGAACTCTGGGCTCGTCTTACGCAGCGCGGCGATCAGTGACTCGAATGCGGGATCGCCGAGGTGGCGTGCGTGGTCGGCGCGGAACTTGGCGACCAGCAGGCGTGAGCTGCGCTCCCAATCGGTGAACATCTCGCGCCGCGCGGGATCGGTGAACGTGAGCCAGGCGTGGTTGCGCGATGCCCGAGGGATCGCTGCCAGGTCGCCGAGCAGCGCGGAGGCCGCGTCGTTCCACGCCAGGTAGTCCCAGCGGCGGCCGAGGATGTACGCCGGGTTGGCGCCCAGGTTCTCGATCAGGCGGCGCAACGTCGGGGAGACGCGCTCGGCGGGCGACTTGCACGGCGGCGGCTCTTCGCCGCGACCGAGCAGCACGAGGTGAGTGCGCTCGGCCTGGTTCAGGCGCAGCGCGCGGGCCAGCCCCTCCAGTACATCCAGCGATGCGCGCACGTCGCGACCCTGCTCGAGCCACGTGTACCAGGTGGCGCCCACGCTTGCCAGCTGCGCGACCTCCTCGCGGCGCAGGCCCGGCGTGCGGCGACGACCTCCGTTGGGCAGCCCGACGTCCTCGGGCTTGAGGCTGGCGCGCCGGTTGCGCAGGAAGTCCGCCAGCTCGGCGCGGCGCCGTTCGCCCGGACGGGCTTTCTCGCGCTCGGCGGTGCTGCGGCCGTTGTTAGTGTTGGAGGCGATCAAAGCAGGCATATTTTCTACCAGGATAAACCCTTCCCTTCTACTTGGATAAAAGCATCCCACACTGAGTGTATGAGCACAATCCAGAGGATATCCGCGAGACGTCAAGCGCCCGGATCGGCGTTGCTGCTGGTGGTGTGCCTGGCCCAGTTCATGGTGCTGCTCGACGTTTCGATCGTGAACGTCGCGCTTCCCTCGATCCGCGACGGCCTGGGGTTCTCGACCACGGGGCTGCAATGGGTCGTCAACGCGTACACGCTCACGTTCGCCGGGTTCTTGATGCTGGGTGGACGCTGTGCTGATCTGCTCGGACGCCGCCGCGTGTTCATCGCCGGCACCGCGCTGTTCACGTTCTCCTCGCTCGCGTGCGCACTCGCCAGCACGCGTGGTCTGCTGCTCGGCGCGCGGGCATTGCAGGGATTCGGCGGCGCGGTCCTGTCCCCGGCCACGCTGTCGATCCTCACGAGCTCGTTCGAGGCCGGCCCGGCCCGCAATCGTGCGGTCGGCATGTGGGGCGCGATGGGCGCGCTCGGCGCCTCCTCGGGTGCGCTGCTGGGCGGCCTCTTGACCCAGGGCTTCGGCTGGCCGGCGATCTTCGCGGTCAATGTGCCGCTGGGGCTCGCCGTGATCGTCTATGGCCTGCGCGTGATACCAGCCTCGAGCGCGCGCGAGGGGACGCGCCACTTCGACGTCACCGGCGCGGTGCTCGTGACCGCGAGCCTCGTCACGCTGACCTTCGGCATCGTCCGCACAGACACCCTCGGATGGGGGGCGCCGGGAGTGCTCGTCCCGCTCCTCAGCGGCCTTGCGCTGCTCGCAGCCTTCCTGCTGGTGGAGGCGCGCGTGGCGAAGGCGCCGCTGGTGCCGCTGTCGATTCTGCGCGTCGGGCAGTTGCGGGTCGCCAACGTGATCGTCGTGCTGCTGTACGCGGCGCTGTTCCCGGTGTGGTTCTTCCTGACCCTCTATCTGCAGCAGGTGCTGCATTACGACGCGATCGAGGCGGGGCTGTCGTTCCTGCCGATGACCCTTTCGATCTTCTTCGCTTCGACCTTCGCACCGCGCTTGGTCGGACGGTTTGGCGCGCGGCGCGTGATCACCGCAGGAATGCTGTGCGCGACTGTCGGGATGGCGCTGCTGGTCGGCGTGAGCCCAGGTGGCTCCTACTTCTCGACAGTGCTTCCCGGATCGCTGCTGTCGGCGATCGGGATGGGCCTCTCGCTCGTACCCGCGACGATCGTCGCGATGCAGGGCCTGCCGCCACAGGAGAGCGGGCTCGGCTCGGGGCTGCTGAACACCTCGCGGCTGATGGGTGGCGCGTTGGGACTCGCGGTGCTGTCCACGATCGCCGACGCACGCAGCCGACACGACGTAGGCGTTGGCGCTGCTCACGCGCTGAGCAGCGGCTTCGATCTCGCCTTCGGCGTCGGCGCTGCCTTCACGCTCATCGGGGCGCTCGTCGCGGGCCTGCTCCTGCGCCAACCGGCCCCCAGCTCGCTCTCGACCGTACCCGTCGGTCCCGTCGACGGCGAGGAGACCGAGGCGCTCGCGGCTTAGCCGGGCTTCTTAGTCGGGCTTCTGTCCGCCATCGTCGTTTGCGACATGCTCCGCCCAGAAGTCGACCGTCCCGCGCTCATGCCTGACGCCGAGGTCGAGTGCCAGCCACGGCCCTCGCCGGCCGGCTCCGTCGTCGTGCTCGCCGTAGGTTTCGTATTCGGCGAGCTTTTGACGGTGGGTCTCTAGCTGGACCTCGGCCAGCTGCTGTACGTCGGCACCGAAGAACAGTTTCAGTAGTGCCAGGTCTCGCAGTACATACGGCTCGGGGGTGAGCACTTCCAGCCAGGCCTCAAATGCCTCCTGTCCGCGGGTGGTGAGGCTGTAGCGCTTGCGGCGTCTGCCCCCCTGCTCTTGGCGCTCCGTCACATAGCCGGCGCGTGCGAGACGTGCAGGCTCCGCGTACAGCTGCGAGTGCGGCAGCGTCCAGAACTGGCCGACCGACGCCGAGGCCATTCGCTTGAGGTCATACGGGGTGGCCTCGCCAAACATCGACAGGAGTCCGAGAACGATGTGGGAGGTGGGCGTGAGCTCGATCTCTTCGGGCATGCGTGTGAAGCCTTGCTATAGTCCGATCCATACGGTCTGTTTCGGACCGTATGTGCATGGTCGATGCTTGGAGGCGAGCTTAGATGACCGGGCCCAACGCAAGCAGCAGAGCGCTGATCGTGTGCCTGACGTTGCTCCTGCTGGCGTCGTTCGCCCTGGCGGGTGACGCTTCGGCGGCTCCCGTGGTGACGCTCAAGGTGAACGCAATCCCGATCCCGGGCTTCGGTGGGACGGGCGACATCTTGGGAGCGGGCACCGAGGTGGAAACCCAGGTCACGATCAGCGGCACGGAATATGGAGGCTTCCCGTCTCCCCTTACGGGGATCAATATCTTCGCGCCAGAGGGCGGCAGGGTGACTCCGGCGGGCTTCCCGACGTGCGCGCCGTCGGTGCTCGAAGTCCGCGGAGCGCTGGGGTGCCCCAAGAGGTCAAGAGCCGGGCCGCAGGGTGTCGGACTCGGCGTCGTCAGCTTCGGCAACGAACGCGTGCCGGAGACCGTCTCGATTCAGCCTTTCTTCGCTCCCGGCGGTGGCCTGACCTTCTTCGCCAAAGGCGATACCCCCGCCTCGTTCGAATTCCTCGAACCAGCGCACTGGGTCCCGGCGAGCCCTCCATTCGGACACGAGCTGATCGTCGAGGTGCCGCTCGTCGAAACAGTGCCCGGCGCGAATGACGCATCGATCCTCTCCTTCAAAGTCAAGGTCGGCGCGGCGTACAAGCGGGGTGGGAAAACGGTCTCCTATCTCACCCAGCCGAGGAAATGCCCGCGCGGCGGATTCCCGGTGAAGATGGAAATGGAGTTCCTGAGTGGCGAACGAGTCCCTGTCGCCGCTGTCGTCCGTTGCCCTGCGCGCTCTGTCAGCACGCGCACCCGCCGCGATCGGGACTGGCGCGCTCGGACACCGCACGGAAAGCGATCGGGGTAGGACCCGCGCGATCTGGGTAGAGGATGTCGTGAGCGACACCGCGCTGCCGACAAAGGAGACAAATGGTTCAACTTTCTGCCAGCGACATGAAGCTGATCCAGTATCTGAACGAGGCCTACGGGCTCGAGAAGCGCTTGGAGACGGCGCTAGAGGCTCACGCCGCGATGACCGCGCAGGCCACCTACAAGAAGCGTCTGCGCGAGCACCTGACGGAAACCAAGCGCCACGCTCGCGAGGTCAAGAAACGGATCAAGCAGCTTGGCGGCGAGGCGACGACGATCGACCCTCCTGGTCCCGCGCCACTTGGAGATGCCGCTCGAGCCGTGCTGGGCGGCGCGCAGAAGGCGGCCGCGCTCAGCCAGGGCCCGCTGCACGCTCTGCGAGGCACCGGCGAGGAGGAGAAGCAGCTCAAGAACGCCAAGACTGAGTACACGAGCGAGTCCGAGGAGATCGCCACGTACGCTGCGATCGAGACGCTCGCCGAGGCGCTCGGCGACAGGGACACCCTCACCCTCGCCCGCGCGATCGGCCGCGAGGAGCAACGCATGCGCAGATTTCTGGAGAGAGAGATCGTCCGCCAGACCAAGGCGCTGGTAAAGGCGGAGATCCCGGCCTCGCAACGGAAGCCCGTCCGCAGCCAGCGCAAATCGGCCCCCCGTCGCAAACCTGCTGCTCGCGCGAAGGCATCGTCGACGACGGGTCGCTAAGGTGCGCCGCTCGCGCGGCGTGACGCCGACGAGATCGAGGAATAGGCCTCGGAATCGTCTGCGATGATGAGCGGGCATGAGGAGCAGGCCTCCGATGCGTTCGGTTCAGGGGAGCCGTTCACGATCGGCGTGGAGGAGGAGCTGTTTCTCGTCGACCCGGTCACCGGGCGCCAGACGAACGCGTCGGACGCCGTGCAGAAGCGGCTCGGTCCGCTCAACGGCCTGCGCGGTCACTTGCCGCTGCTCCAGGCTCTGGCAGCCAACTCGCCGTATCGACACGGGCGCGACACGGGTCTGGCGTCTGCACGTGAGGTGACGGTCCGCGGCTGGCCACGCTCCGGTGTACCACGCGCGATGCACGACTATCGGGACTTTCTGGAGACGGCGCGGCTGCTCGCGCGCGCGGCGGACGTACCCGACTACACATGGTTTTGGTGGAAGCTGCGCCCGCATCCGCGGCTGGGAACGGTCGAGATCCGCGCACTCGACGCTCAGGCCTCGCTGGATGACACCGCAGGCCTGGTCGCGCTGATCCATTGCCTGGCGCGCCACGTGGCCGAGGCCGATCCCGAGCCGGACCCGCCGGCCGAGGTGCTCGAGGAGGGAGCGTTCCGGGCGGCGCGGTTCGGTGTGCGCGCACGACTGCCCGACGCGGAGGGGAGGTTGCGGGGGTCGAGGAGCTGCTCGAGGATGCGCTTGAGAGCGCCGGAGCTCACGCCGCAGAGCTCAAATGCGAGAGCGAGCTCGACTGGCTCGCCTCGCTGCTGAGGAGCGGTGGTGGGGCCGGTCGTCAGCGTGCGACGTTCGAGATCGCCGGCATGAATGGGCTGCTTCGGGAGCTGGCGAAGCTAACGGCGGTCGGCTCGGCGGGACTTCAGGCGCGTGTCTCGGTCGCGGGCTCGTCATCCTCGCCAGGCCACGAGCCTGTCATTTGAGCAAACGCCCGGCGGGATCCGTGATCGGCCAATCCCTTCACGAGGCGAAACAGCGCCCCTTCGACGAGCAGAGCGAGCGCGAGCTTGGGGACCGGTATCGAGCGTTCGTCGACCTTTGGCGCGCGCTTGTCATCGACCAGCTTCCAGAAGAGTCTGAAGATTCGCTTGCCGATCATCCCCGCGAGGATGGCCGCGGTCAGGCCGAACGGTCGGAAGATCAACTTGGTCATCAGCAGTCACTAGGTCTCTACCCGTTCTGCCGGATATCCCAATCACGCGCCGTGCTGAAGCGCCGTGCTGAATAATGGAAAGCATGAGCGTAGGTGTCGGGCGCGAGCAGCTGGTTCGTGAACTGCGTGTGGCGCTCCATGGCAGCTAACGGCGTTTCGATGCGATCGTCGGTGCGCTCAGCGACTCGGTGACGATCCGCGATCGCGAACACCGCTTCGTGTACGCCAATCGCGCTGCGATCGCCCATCTCGGGTTCGAGACCTGGGAGCAGCTGCGGGATACGCCGCCGTCGCAGATCATGGATGACTATCTGGTGTGGGGGGAGGATGGCCGCGAGATCACCATGGAGGACATTCCCTCGGTCAGGATTCTGCGTGGGGAGAGCGCCGAGCCGCTGCTGATCCGCACCGTCAACCGGACCACGGGTGCGCAGCGCTGGAACCTGTTGAAGGCGGCGCCCCTACTCGACGAGGACGGTGAGATCGAGGCGACGATCACGATCATCGAGGAAGTCACCGAGCAGAAGCGCTCCGAGCTCGCCAGCGCGTTCCTCTCCGAGGCCAGCGCGGAGCTCGCCACGTCTCTGGACTACGAGCAGACGCTTCGCAACGTCGCCGAGCTGGCGGTCCCCGGGATCGCCGACTGGTGCGCTGTGGATCTCTTGGATGAGGACGGAGATCGCCGGACGGTCGCGGTGGCGCATATCGATCCCGGTCGGCTCAGCCTTGCCGAAGCGCTGCGCGGCTATGTGCCCGATCGACTCGATCCGGAGCAGGGTCTCGGTAGGGCTCTGCACGGCGGCGAAGCGGTGCTGTATCCCGAGATCGGCGACGAGCTGCTCGTGCAGGCCGCCGTCGACGCCCACCATCTGGAGCTCCTTCGCGCCGTCGGCTTTCGCTCGGTTGTGATCGTGCCGATGCGAGTCGCAGACCGGGTGCTGGGTGCGATGACGCTCGTCAGCGCCGAGTCGAGCCGGGTCTTCGATCAACCCGACTTGCGGTTGGCTGCGCAGGTCGCCTCGCGAGCGGCCGTCGCGATCGAGAACTCGAGGCTCTACAGCGAGCGCTCTTCGATCGCCCGCACGCTGCAACGGAGCCTGCTCCCCGAGCAGCTGCCTCAGATTCCCGGATATGAGCTTGCCAGCATCTATGTGCCAGCGTTGGAAAGCAGCATTGTGGGTGGCGATTTTTACGACGTTTGGGCCGCGGGGGACAGCTGGATGATTCTCATCGGAGACGTCACGGGCAAGGGCATAGAGGCTGCAGCGCTGACGGCGACGGTTCGCCATACGGTGCGTGCTGCGGCGCGCTTCGAGAGCAGCCCGGCGGAGCTGCTGGCGCTGGTCGACAGCACGCTCGCGCAGCGACCGACGCTGTCGGTGTGCACCGCGCTGTGCCTACGGCTCGACGACGGGCAGATCACGTTCGCGGTCGGCGGTCATCCGCTGCCACTGCATCTCACCGGGCGCGGGATTGCCGAGCTGGGCGAGCCCGGCCCTCTGCTGGGAGCTTTTCCGGATGCTCTGTGGCGGGACTTCTCCTATGCGATGGCGCCAGGAAGCACGCTGGTTGCTTACACGGACGGGTGCACCGATGCGCGGGACCGGGAAGGTGAGCGCTTCGGGCTCGAGCGGCTGCGCGGCACGCTCGAGGATCTGGGCACGAGCTCGGCTGCCGCGGTGGTCGAGCGCCTGACCCGCACGCTGAGGGACTTTCAGCTCAGTGGGTACGCGGATGACGCCGCAGCGATCGTCCTGCGTCGATCCGCTGACGGTGAGCGAGAGCAGGGACAACCGGCGCCGGCGAGGGAGCCGGCATCGTTCCGATAAAAGACACGGCGTCCGGACGCGGACACCGTGTCGGGACGAAAAGACACGATTATCATGGCGACATAGGGGAATGATGGTAAGACCAACACGATTCGAAATAACGCCGGAGACCCGAGGTACCGAGGTGATCTTGACGATCGCCGGCGAGCTCGACCTGAACACGGCCACGCGCCTGGCGCAACGTGTGGAGGAGGCGCTTCGCGAGGAGGTTAGTTTGCTGACGCTCGATTTGAGCAACCTGACTTTCATGGACTCTTCAGGTTTGCGCCTGCTGATCGAACTCAACCGTCGCGCTGATGATGAGGCGTGGACCTTCGCGCTCGTGCCGTCGCGACACGAGTCGACAAACATGGTGCTCCGATTGACAGGAGCCGATACAGCGCTGCCTTTCACCGCCTGATGATGGGCCTGCAGAGAGAGCCGCGGCGCGTCGAGGGCACGCCAGCTCTCCGAGTAGAGCTCGAGCGCAATCCCGAAGCGCCGTCGGTTGCGCGGGCGGCCATCGCAGGGTTCTTCGTGGAGCGCGAGTTGGACCCGGGCACGCTGGCCACGCTCACGCTGCTCGTCTCGGAGCTCGTGTCGAATGCGGTTGCGCATTCGGATGCCCCGCCGTCGAGCGCGGTCGTGCTCTGCGTACGGCTGCTGGGGGCAGAGGGCGTGCGTGTCGAGGTCACCGACGGGGGCAGCGGGTTTGTTCCTGAAGTCCGCGACCCCAACCAGCAGGGCGGGGGATACGGGCTCTACCTGATCGACAAGCAGGCAAAGCGCTGGGATGTGCGGCAAGAGGATGGCACCTGCGTCTGGTTCGAGATGTCGAGCCGGAGCGGGTAACGCGCCTCGACGCCAAGCGGGTCGGCTCCGCCAAGACGGGAAGGTTCACGCAGACGCGCCGGGCCGCGAGCCGATGAGCACTGCGCGATTGCGAAGATCCAGCTGCGCGGCGCCCGGGATCATCCGCCGCGGACGCGGGCGCGGCTTCGAGTATCTCGACCCGGCCGGCGGGCACATCGATGACCCCGAGGTGCTCGAGCGCATCGCTGACCTCGCGATCCCGCCGGCGTGGCGGGAGGTGTGGATCTGCATGGATCCTCACGGTCATCTCCAGGCCACCGGTCTCGATGCGGCGGGCCGCAAGCAGTATCTCTACCACGAGCGCTGGCGCGCGCACCGCGACCGCGCGAAGTTCGACTCGATGATCGACTTCGGTGAGGCGCTCCCGCGCCTGCGCCGTCGTGTCGCCCGCGAGCTGCGCGCCGGTCGAAGCGCACGAACGGGCGCGCTGGCGGCGGATGACCTCACACGCGAACGAGTGCTCGCGTGCTCGGTCCGGCTGCTCGACGTGGGGTTCTTCCGCATCGGCTCGGAGGACTACGCGGAGCGCAACGAGTCCTACGGGCTCACGACCATGCGCCGCGAGCACGTCACGATCGGTGACGGCGAGCTCGTATTCGATTTCCCCGCGAAGTCCGGGCAGCGACGAGTGCAGGAGATCACCGACCGCGACGCGCTGGCGGTCGTGAGCGCGCTGAAGCGCAGGCGCAGCGGCTCGCAGCTGCTCGCATACCGCGACGGTGGGTGGGTCGAGATTCACGCCGAGGACGTCAACGCCTACGTCAAGCGGAGCAGCGGCGGAGAGTTCACCGCCAAGGACTTCCGCACCTGGAACGCGACCGTGCTCGCGGCCGTCGCGCTCGCCGGTGCCGAGCAGCCGCGACAGAGCCGCGCAGCCGGCGAGCGCGCTGTCAGCGTGGCCATCAAGAGGGTGGCCGCCTACCTCGGGAACACGCCGGCGGTCTGCCGCGCCTCCTACATCGATCCGCGCGTGATCGACCGCTATTACGCCGGCATCACGATCGCCGAGCAGATCGGATCGCTGCTCGCGCGCGGCCCGGACCTCTCCGACTCCAGCGTTCGCCGGCGCGTCGAGGCAGCGGTGCTCGAGCTCCTCGCAGAGCAGGTTTGACCCGGTGCGCGCTGCCTGATCGGAGCGATCAGGCCAGCGACATCCCGGCGGCGACGTCGACTTGGACGAGTCGCGGGCCATCCTGGGCCAGCGCGTCGGCCAGCGCGACGCGGAGCTGATCGCACTCGGTGACGGATACCGACGGCACGCCGTAGCTCGCGGCCGTCGCTGCCACGTCGAGGTCGGGCAGGTCGAGTGCGGGCGCATCGGTGACGTTCTCGAGCGAGGCGAACCACTTGAGGATCGAGTACTCGCCGTTGCGCAGCACGAGGAACTTGACCGGCACGTTGTACGCGGCGGCCGTCCAGAAGGCCGTGATCGCGTACTGCGCGGAGCCCTCGCCGAGCACGCACACAACCTGGCGCTGCGGCTGTGCGAGCTGCACGCCGACCGCGGCCGACAGGCCGAAGCCGAGCCCGCCGCTGGCGCTGAAGTAGTAGGAACCGGGCTGTGACAGGCGCAGCTTGTTGCGCAGCGCGGCTGTGCTCGACGGAGACTCGAGCACGACGATCCCGTCCCGCGGGAACAGCTCGGCCAGCGTCCCGTGCACGTCTGCGCCGGACAGCTGCTCGCCCGACGGCAGCGGCTCGATCTCCACGCGCGCCGGCGGCCGCTCGCGATCGGCGGGCTCGGCCAGTCGCTCCACGAGCGCGCGCAGCGTCAGCGCGACGTCGGCGACGATCGCGTCGCCCATCGGCGCGCGCGCGGCCTCGTCGGGGTCGCTCGTGATCGCGACCAGCTCGGCATCCGCGGGGAGGAAGTCGCCGGGGATGTTCGGGTAGTACGGAAACACCGAAGACCCGGCTACGAGGATCAGATCATGGCCGGCGAGTGCCTGTGCGATCGGAGCGACGGCCGGCGGGAGCACCCCCTGAAACGCGGGATGGCTCTCCGGGAACCCGATCCGGCTGCCGCCCGTCGGGGGTGAGGCCCAGACGGGCAGGCGCTGGGACTCGACGAGCTCGACCGCCGCGTCCCACCCTCCGGAGGCGTCGATGTCCGGGCCCGCCACAAACACCGGCGAGCGCGCCGCGCTCAGCCGCGCCGCCAGAGCCGCGATCCGCTCGGTGTCGGGTTGTGCTCTGCCCCCGACCGTGCGCGTGATCTGGCTGGCGAAGTCGACCGGCTGCAGCTCCACCAGCCAGTCGTCCATCGGGACCGACACGAACGCCGGCCCGGCCGGCGGCAGCGTCGCGTGGTGGATCGCCCGAGCGAGCGCGAACGGCACGTCCTGCGCCCGTGGTGGCTCGTAGCTCCACTTGACGAACGGCTTTGGCACCTCCACCGCGTCGGTGTTCGTGAGCGTCGCCTGCATCGTCATCAGTGATCGCGCCTGCTGCCCGGCGGTCACCAGCAGCGGCGCGCGGTTTGCACGCGCGTTGAAGATCGCACCGACGCCGTTGCCGACGCCGGGAGCTGTGTGCAGGTTGACGTGCGCGATGCGCGCGCTTGCCTGCGCGTATCCGTCGGCCATCCCGACGGCCACTGCCTCCTGAAGCCCGAGCACGTAGCGAAAGTCCTCGGGGAACGGGCCGAGCATCGGCAGCTCGGTCGAGCCTGGGTTTCCGAAGATCGTGGTCATCCCGTGGGTGCGGAACAACTCGAATGCGGCGTCACGGACGGTGCTCATGCTGCGGCTCTCCCCACTGCTCGATTGGCGCGCCAGCAAAGGCGGCTGACGTGGGCAGGCTACCGAGCTTCGGCGCGTACGATCACCCGTGTGCGGGATTCGCAAGACGAGCTCCACGCCGCTGCCGACCGCGCGGCGACGCTGGCGCGTGAGCTCGCGCCGCTCACAGAGCGCGAGCGCGCGCTGCCCGAGCCGTTGCTCGAGCAGCTGCGCAGCTCGGGGCTGCTGCGTGCGGGCGCTCCGGCTGAGCTCGGCGCCGCACAGGCACCACCGGCCGTCACGCTGGCGTGTGCCGAGAAGATCGCGCGCGGCGACGCGTCCGCCGGCTGGTGCGTCTCGATTGCGGCCACCAGCAGCCTGCTGGCCGCGTACCTCCCTGCGCAGGGCGCGGCCGAGGTGCTCGGCGGCGTCGACTCGGTGGCCGCGGGGGTCTGGGCGCCGCGCGGAACTGCCGTGCAGGTGGACGGCGGCGTACGGGTGTCGGGCAGATGGTCGTTCTGCAGTGGGATCGCGCACTCGGACTGGTTGTTCGCTGGATGCCTGCTCGACGCGGGCCCAGCAGCGAGCGCTCCTGTGATGCGGGTCGCGGCGCTGCCGAGCGCCGAGCTCGAGATCCTCGACACGTGGCACACGAGCGGTCTGCGTGGGACGGGCAGCCAGGATGCGCAGGCTGAGGATCTGTTCGTGCCCGACAGCCACCTGCTTTCGCTGTTGGACGCCACGCCGCGCGTCGATGCGCCCCTGTATCGCTTCCCGGTGTTCGGCTTCTTCGCCCTGTCGATCGCTGCCGCGGCGCTCGGCAACGCACGCGGCGCGATCGACGAGCTACTCGAGCTGGCGGCCGGTAAGCGGTCGCTGGGATCGACGCGCGTGCTGGCCGAGCGTCCGGTCACGCAGACGGCCGTCGGTGAAGCCGAGGCTGCGTTGCGGGCGGCTCGCGCCCTGTACTACGAGGCGATCGAGCAGGCCTGGATCGTCGCTCAGACGGCCGCCCCCGTGAGCGTGTCCCTGCGACTCGGGCTGCGGCTTGCAGCCACCCATGCCGTCCGCACCGCCGCCGAGGTGGCCCGCTCGATGTACGACTTGGCGGGCGGCACGGCGATCTATCGGGACTCACCGCTGCAGCGACGGTTCCGCGACGCGCACACCGCGACCGCCCATTTCCAGGTCAATCCTGCGACCTGGGAGCTCGCCGGGCGGCTGCTGCTCGAGCTGCCCAGCAAGACCGCGCAGTTGTAGCGGATCACACGCCTGGCGCCGCGGGGTGCTCGCGCGCCTCTCCAGCACTCAAGCACCGCGAGCCGGTTCTGGACGTTCGTTCGACCCTCGATCTGGCGCTTATGGACCTGGGGGGAGCTGCCGATGACCATGGTGTATGCCCGAGCTAGGCGTACGAGGCTGTTAACGCCGAATTCCGGCCCATGGACGGGGAGACACAAGCGAGGATCACGATGCCCAGTCAAGTTGACAAGACAGACCGTTCCCTTCCGATCCCGACCGCGTTCGACATCGCTCGGAGCGAGCTGGACGACCACACGAGCGTGATCTCGATCGAGGGGGACCTCGATCTCTCGACGGCGCCGCAGCTGAAGTGGATGCTGCTCGACTCGCTCGATGCCGGCCACAGCCAGCTGGTCGTCGATCTGTCGCAGGTCACGTTCATGGACTCCACGGCGCTCGGCGTGCTGATCGGCGTGAACCGCAACCTCGACGTTGGTGCGCGCTTGGCGATCGTCTGCGCACGGGCGAACCTGCTGAAGATCTTCGAGCTCTCGGGAATGGATGGCGCGTTCGCGATCTTCCCGACGTTGCAGGACGCGCTCGCACACGCCCAGGGAAGCGCGGCCGAAGCCGGCTGATTGGGGAGATCCCTATATGGCAAGCGACACCCGCAGGCACCTGACTTCCACCCGCACCCCGAGGGGCGTGGCGGCGGCGATCGTCAGTGTTTGCGTGGTGCTGTGCCTGGCGTTGATCCCCGCCGCCACCGCCAGGCCGGAGCGTGCGAGCGCGGCGCGCGCAAAGTCGGCGCCGGTCCAGAGCCCGGCGCAACCGTCGGTCGCGCCGTCACAGGCCGGGGGCGCGGAAGCCTGCTGCTCGGCGACGGGGTCCCCGGCCGCGGCAGAAACCCCCGCCAAGGGGAAAGCCCCGAAGGCGGATTCCAAACACACCGGCAGTTCCGGCGCAGCCCACCACGCCCCCGGCTCCGGCAAACAGTCCGGCCAGCAGACGGGCGCCGGACGCCCAGCCGGGACCCAAGGGAGCTCGGGGCATCGCCAGCACGCGGCCAAACAAGGTTCCGGACAGCCGCAAAATTCCGCTGCTCAGCAGGTCTCCCCCGCGCAGGAAGGTGCGGCTCGCAAAGGCCCCGGACGTCAGAGCCCCGGACGTCAGGAAGGCTCAGGGCGCCGAAAAGGAGTCTCCAAAGAACGTGCGCACGGCGGGAAAGGCAAAGCGCGTTCGCCGCAGCCTCCTGCTGCGTCCAGCGGAGAAACCCCGAGCACGTCGACGCTGGATGCCGCCAGCGTCGCCGCGGCGAGCTCGACGCAGGCAGCGGGTGCGACCGCGACGACCGGCAGCACACCGACGGCGGTCACCGACGTTTCGACACCGACGATCTCCCGCCGTCCGCACCACGCCACACGAGCTACATCCCACGCGCAGCACGGCGGCGCATCCGCGGGCGCGCGCATCGCGACATCGGCGGCGGGCGTAGCACCGCTCGCGCTCGCCACGGGCAGCCCGTCGGCGTCCGGCGGTGGCGCCCCGGGAGCTGATCGGCATTCCCACGGGACCGCGAAGCCCACCAGCGCCTCGCCGATCGTTACGACGATCACCAAGTTCGTCGACGTCGTGCCGACCCCGATTCGGCTGCTGATCGGGGGCTTGCTCGCGCTCGCGCTGGCGCTCGCGATCCGCTCGCGGATGGTCGCGCTACGCGCGCGCCGTCTCGAGCGCCAGCGGACCCAGCTGCTCGCGGATGTTGGCCTGCTGCAGGCGGCGCTGTTGCCCACTCCGCCTGCGCGCCTCGGCCCGGTGGGGACGTCGGTCGCCTACCAGCCGGCCGCGGGCCCCGGCGCGGGCGGGGATTTCTACGACGTGTTCGCCCTCGAGGACGGCCAGATCGCGGTGATCGTCGGCGACGTCTCCGGCCATGGGCGCCAGGCGCTTCCGCACACGGCGCTGCTGCGGTTCACGCTGCGGGCCTACCTCGAGGCGGGGATGTCGCCGCGCGATGCCGTGCAGACGGCCGGTGCGGTGCTCGAGCGCCAACTCGGCGGCCTGTTCGCGACCGTCGTCGCTGCCACCTACGACCCACGCGAGCGCCTGCTGGTGTATTCGTGCGCCGGCCATCCTCCCCCGGTGGTGCTCGGTGCAGACGCCGCGGCGATCACCCCAGTCACTGTCTGCTCATCGCCACCGATCGGCGTCGGGATGCGGACTGGTGCGCGCCAGACGATTGTGTCGGTACCGGGACGCGCACAGATCTGTTTCTACACGGATGGTGTGACCGAGGCGCGGATCGGCGCGGAGCTGTTCGGCAGCGAGCGGCTGCTCGACACGATCGCCGCGGTGGGCGTGGATGCGACGGCCGCGACGATCCTCGACAGCGTCGCAGAGCAGGCCGACGCGCGCCCCGATGACATGGCGGCGTGCCTGCTGCGGGTCGAGGGCGAGGACGGCGAGCCGCGCGTGCTGCTCGAGGAGCTCGAGCTCGACCGCGAGGAAATCGCGAGCGAGCGCACCGAGGACTTCCTGCTGGCCTGCGGCCTGGAACACCACGAAGTGGCCGAGGTGATCGGCTCGGCACGATCGGCGGCTGGGCGTGCTGGAACCGTCGTGCTCGAGTTGCGCCACGGCGACGGAGCACCCGAGGTGACGCTGCAACGCGAGCACCTCGCTTATCTGAACGTACGGCGAGCGAATGTGGAGGTTTTGCGATGAACTCTGGCCCTGTACTGGCACCAGATGCGGCGATCATCTTGGGGATCGCCTCGACGGCGATGCCGTTTGCTCGCACCCCCGAGGACGAGGTCGAGCGTTGGCTGCGGGTCCTGCGCCTGCATGGGCAGGTCGGGATCGCGCTGCAGGCGCTCGGCGTGAGCGAGTCGACGCTCCTGGCGGCCAAGCGGGACGCCGGCCTCGACGCGGCGGCGACGCGTGCGGGCGGCGACCCGGACGCGGTCGCGCACGTGACCGACCAGGCGGTTCGGATCGCCGCCGATCGCGGTGCCAAGGCGCTCGACACGACAGATGTTCTGCTGGCCGTGATGCATGTGTACGGCGCGGCGTTTGACCGCGCACTGCGGGCCCACGGCACCGACCGCGACGAGGTGCTCGACCAGCTCGGGTTGACCGCGCCGGCGGTGGACGAGCCGGTCGCCGACGGCTCTCACACGCGCGCCTGAGCGACTCGTACATTCGTCCAGATTCGAGCAGTGCGGCGTATGCAGAGCGCGTTTGCGTGCATTCCTTTAACCGATGGTGGCGCAGGCGTTCGCACTGCTCGTGATCGGCGCGCTCGGCGTCGTAATCGTCCGCGCGCGCATCTCCGAGCGTGAGATCCTCGGCTACTACGACGCGTCGCTGGATCTGCTGGCGACCGTCGACAGGCGTGGGCGCTTCACGCGCGTGAACCCGGCGTGGCAGCGCGCGGTCGGGCACCCGGCTGAGGCGATGCGCTCGCGGCCGCTGATCGAGTTCGTCCATCGCGACGATCGCGAGGCGACGAGCGCGCATCTGGTCGCGATCCTGGACGGCTCCCGGGACAGCGTGTGGTTTCGCAACCGCTTCCGGATGACCGACGGGAAATATCGCTGGCTGGAGTGGAACGCGTCGGCGCTGCGCTCCGGTCGCGCGATCCGCGCGGTCGCGCGCGATGTCACTGCGCAGCGCCGAACCGAGCAGCAGCTCGCCAACAGCGCCAAATGGCTCGAGGCGAAGGTGGCCGAACGAACGTGGGAGCTGGATCAGGCACGTGCGGAGATGTTGGCGCTGCTGGCGGTCACGGTCGAGTACCGCGACGACGAGACCTTCGAGCACACCGAGCGCGTTGGGGCGATCGCCGCCGAGATCGCGACTCAGTTGGGCGTACGACCGGAGAAGGCCAGGCGTTTGCGCGAGGCGGCGTCGCTGCACGACGTCGGCAAGATCGCGATCCCTGATCGTGTGCTGCTGAAGCCCGGCAACCTGAGCGTGGAGGAGCAGCGCATGATGGAGTCGCACACCGCGCTGGGCGCGCGCCTGCTGTCGTGCAGCAGCTCGCCCGTGCTGCAGATGGCGGCGGTGATCGCCGCGACCCACCACGAGTGGTGGAACGGCACGGGGTACCCGAGCGGGCTGGCCGGTGAGCGGATACCGCTGGTCGGTCGAGTGGTGGCCGTTGCCGACGTGTTCGACGCGCTGACCCACGAGCGCCCGTACAAGTCCGCGTGGCCGCCGAGCCAGGCGATCGCCAGGATTCGCAGCGCATCCGGACGCCAGTTCGACCCTGCTGTCGTCGCAGCCTTCCTGACGTTGCTCCGCGATGATCCTCCGGCCGCAATCTTCGCCCCTCAGGATGAGCGGATCACGACGCGGCCTCGTCCGATGACCTCGATCTCCGTCTGAGGGGCACAGACGGCGATCTTTGAGGACTCGTCGCGCAGCGTGCGGCGCAGCAGCACGAACGCCACCGCGCCGAGCACCGCGGGGACGAGCAGCGCGGTCGCGCGGTAGGCGAGCACGGCTGAGGTCGCGGGGGTGATCGCCACGCCGTACAGGGCCAACGTCCCGACCAGACCGGCGTCGACGCCGCCGATCCCGCCAGGCACGGGGATCAATCCCCCGAGCTCGCCGACCAGGTAGGCGATCCAGATGACAGCCAGCGGCGGCGCAGGGCCAAACGCACGGAACGACGTCCACAGGATCATCACGTCGAACGCCAGGTAGGCGAGCAAGCCGGCGACCAGCAGAACGTTGCCCTCGCGCAAAAGCGCGACCGCCTCATCGACCCCGTCGGCGATCGCGGCCAGCGACTTCCAGATGAAGCTCGCGCGGTGCGAGGAAGCGCCGTCGCCGTCGCCGTCGCTGTCCGGGCTGAGGCGATCGTGCAGTCGGGCGGCGATACGCCCGGCGAGCAATGCCCCGACGACCCCCATGATCGCGACGATCGCCGGCGCTACCGTCAGCGCCAGGTTCGTCTCGCCTGGGAATACCCTGACGCCCAGCGCCAGCCCGATGACGATCACGCCGAGCACGTTGGGCACGCTCGTCAGCAAAAAGAACGCGACAGTCCGCCGCGCGATGTCCTCGAGCGTCATCCCGCCGCGCCGCAGCGCCCATGCTCCGAGCGCCAGGCCGCCCGCGCCGCCTGTCGGAAACAGCGCGTTGGCGCCGAGCTCGGACATGCCGATCTGGGTCGCCACACCCCACGACATGCGCCGGCAGAAGACCTCCCGGAACACGACCACATATCCGATCCCGGAGAGCACCTTCAGCACGACGCCCAACAACAGCCACCCCGGGTCGGCTTTGGCGAGGTGCGTACGCAGCCCGGCGAGGCCGGGCAGCAGCGTCACGACCGCGATCACCGCGAGCACCAGGGCGCCCGCCGCGAGCAGCCGCGATCGCAGCCGGCGCTGGCTGAGCTCCTCGGGAACCGCGAGGTCGCTCGCGCTGACGTCCGCCGCGGGGAGTGGTTTCGCGGTCAGGCGCGTCGGTTTCGACGGATCGGAGTCGACCATCGTCACGGTCGAACCACTGTAGGTCGCGGAGCGCTGACGCTCAGTCCAGCTCGATCGCCCGCATCGTGTGCTCGTCGGGGAGCTTGTCCAGGATCCGGCGAAGGATCTCGCGCTCGGGCTCCTGCTCGCGCTGCAGGTCGTTCAGTAGCAGCCGCACGGCGCTGTGGGTGATCTTCATCTGCTGTGGCGCGAGCGATACGGTCCGTAGCCCTTGCGCGTCGGGGGCCACGTCGAGGCCGGCGATCACCTCACGCGCCAGGCGGCGGATCTGCGGCTCGTGCGCCTCGTCGGAGATCAGCAGCCGCAGAGCGCTGGCTGCCACGGGCACCTCGTCCTCGGCGAGGAACAGGTGGTACGGGGGCTCAGGCTCCGGCGCGGTGTCGCTCATCGACCGGGACCTCCTCGATCGGAACGTCGACGGGGGCCGCGGCCCGCGCCTGCGCGCGTTCACGCTGGCCGCGCGCGATCCGTCCGCCGAGCGCGGCGAGCAGCATCCCGATGATCGCGGTGATCACCGCCAGGAACGGCGGGAAGCTGCCAAGTGAGACCTTCGCTTCGACGCCCGTGATCGCGTGGGTCAGGAGCAGCATGACGCCGTAGATGAAGCCCCCGACCAGGCCGCGGTCTGCGCCGCCCCAGCCGTCCTGATGCTCGAAGCCACCGAACACGGTAGCGATCGCGACGAACCCGCCGTAGCCGTAGTAGGCGCCGGGGGAGACGCCGATCAGGATCCCTGCGACCACGCCGGCGATCGCTGGGATCACGCCGCCGATCACCACCTGCGCAGGGCGCGGACGATCACGCAACAGAACTGGGTCGTACATCTGGCTCCTCCCCGAAATTACCGCCACCACCCTATCGCGCGGCAGGCGCTCGCAGCGCTGGCCGGTGCTCCGTCATAACCTTGACGGCGACGATGGCGAGTCCTCCTGTGCGCTTCCGCCTTTCGGTACTCGACCAGTCGCCCATTTCGCAGGGGTCTTCCGGGCCGCAGGCGCTCGCGAACACGCTCGACCTTGCCCGCCTGGCCGATCGCCTCGGCTACTACCGCTACTGGCTTGCCGAGCACCACGGTGGGCCGATGCTCGCCGGCCCGAGCCCGGAGGCGCTGATCGGCCCGCTCGCCGCGGCGACCGAGCGCATCCGTGTCGGCAGCGGCGGCGTGATGCTGCCCCACTACAGCCCGTTCAAGGTCGCCGAGACGTTCAGCCTGCTCGCGGGGCTGTTTCCGAATCGTGTCGACCTCGGCATCGGGCGCGCGGCGGGCACGGACCCGATGACGACGTTCGCGCTGCAGCGCGACAGGCGCCAGGCCGCGCCCGACGATTTTCCCCAGCAGCTCGCCGAGCTGCTCGGTTATCTCGACAGCAGTCTTCCGGCAGACCATCCGTTCGCGCGTCTGGCGGAGATGCTCCCCGGGCGCCCGCAGCGACCCGAGCCGTGGCTGCTCGGCTCCTCGCCGCAGAGCGCGCTGTGGGCTGCCGACCTGGGGCTGCCGTACGCGTTCGCGGACTTCATCAACCCGGCCGGCGCGGAGATCGCGGCGCTGTACCGCGAGCGCTTCGCCGAACACGAACACGCCGACGCCCGCCCGCGGACGGCGGTCGCCGTGTGGGTGATCTGCGCTGACACCGATGATCAGGCCACGCGGCTGGCGGCCAGCTCGCGGATGGCCTTCAAGCTGCTGCGGCGCGGCCAGCTGATCGCGGTGCCGCCGCCTGAGGAAGCGCTCGTGTTCCTCGCGCGCGAGGAACACGAGGCAGCGGGCGGCGGGCGCGAGCAGCGCCAGTCGCAGCGGCGTGCGGTGCTCGGCTCGCCACAGACCGTGCGCGCGGGGCTGGAGGCGCTCGTCGCGAGCTACGGAGCGGAGGAGGCGATCGTGGTCAGCATCACCTACGACCACGAGGCCCGCCGGCGTTCCTACGAGCTGTTGGCCGAGGTCTTCGGCCTCGACGGCGTCGGGGCCTTCCGCGGCGGCGCAGCTACGCTCGAGCAATGAGCGACTCGCCGGCCGTGCGTCGTGCGACCGTGCAAGACATACCGGCGCTGGCTCGGATGCTGGCACGCGCGTTCTTCGATGACCCGGTCGCCAGTTGGGCGTGGCGGCCGGACGCTCTGCGACTGAACGCGCTCGAGCGCTTCCAGGCGGTCCGTTTGCGTCAGCTGATCGCAGGCGAGGAGATCTGGACGACCGACGAGCTGACGTGCGCTGCCTTGTGGGCGCCGCCGGGAAGCTGGCACATGCCGCTGCGCGAAACGGCGATGCTCGTGCCGTGCTTCCGGCATCCGCGCCTGTTCGCGCGTATGCCGCTGGTGGCGCTTGGTTGGGACAAACTCGAGCGCGCGCACCCTCGCCGCCCGCCTCACTTCTATCTCGCGGTGCTGGGCACCGAGCCGGAGGCGCAGGGCCGCGGCCTCGGCTCGGCGGTGCTGGGGGGCGTGCTCGAGCAATGCGACAGCGACGGCGTCGGCGCGTACCTGGAGTCCTCGAAGGAGCGCAACGTCGACTTCTACGCTCGCCACGGCTTTCGCGTGCTCGATGAGATCCGGCTGCTGCGCGGCCCGGTCATGTGGAAGATGTGGCGCGACCCGCGCCCGTGAGGGACCCGCGCCTGCGGACGACCTGCGCTCGTGAGCGACTGACGCCCGTGAGCCGCACGTGAACGCCGCGCAGGCCGTGATCGCGGAGCGCCTGCGCGCTCAGCTGCTGGCGGGCGAGCGGCCGGACGATCCGGTTGTGGTCGCGCGTCAGCTGCTGGCGATCCAGGGGCAGGACCAGCGCGGCGCGCGCCTGGCGATCCGGGCTCGTAGCAGGGGGCTGACGGTGGCTGACGTCGACCGCGCGCTGAGCGAGGATCGCTCGCTGCTGATCACGTGGCTGAACCGCGGCACGCTGCACCTGATCGCGAGCGAGGACTACCACTGGCTGCACGACCTGACGACGCCACCGCTGCTCACGGGCAACGCGCGGCGCCTCGCCCAGGAGGGCGTCACCCCGGACGCGGCCGAGCGCGGCGTGAAGACGATCGAGCGCGCGCTCGCCGACGAGGGTCCGCTGAGCCGTGTGCAGCTTCGCGAGCGCCTGGACACGGCCGGTGTGAGGACGGCGGGGCAGGCGCTGATACATCTGCTGATGCTCGCCACCCTGCGCGGTCTGGCTGTGCGCGGACCGATGGTCGACGGCCAGCACTGCTACGTGCTCGTGCGCGACTGGCTGGGCGCGCTACCGGCCGCTCGGGCGTCGATCGATCGTGAGCGAGCGCTGGCGGAGCTCGCGCGCAGGTACCTCGTGGGCCACGGCCCGGCGGACGACCGCGACCTCGCCAGATGGGCCGGGCTGCCGCTGCGCGATGCGCGCGCGGGCCTCGCAGCGATCGCCTCGCGGCTGCGCGAGCGCGGGGACGGCCTGCTCGAGCTCGACAGCAGCTCGGCGCAGGCACTGGCAGAGAAGCACGCACGGGCGCCGTTGCCGCCTCCACGCCTACTGGGCGCGTTTGAGCCGCTGCTGCTCGGCTGGCGCTCGCGCGAGGCGTTGCTGGACGCGGACGCGCCGATCGTCGCCGTCAATGGCCTGTTCCGCGCGTTCGCGCTGGTCAAGGGACGCGCGATGGCGACGTGGACGATCTCCGAGGGCGAGGTCGTGCTGAAGCCGTTCCCCGGCCTCGCGGGCGCCCACGAACGGGCGCTGCGGGCCGACGCGCGCGACGTGCTGCGCTTTTTGTGCAATTGACGCGCGCGCTGATCCGTGAGTGGCCGCCTCCCGTATTCACAGAAAAGAACACGGATCAAGGCGGAGGTATAGAGATGTCAAGTCCACCCAGTGGTGACACAGTTACCCAAGCGGCGGAGGGTGAGCACGTGCGGCCCCGACCGACCGGCCTGGTCGAGCGCCTCGTGCGCGACGACGTCGACCGCAAGCGGTTCCTGAAGATGGCAGGCACGGCAGGCGCGGCGAGCTTCGGCGCGTTCGTGATGGCGGCGTGCGGGAGTAGCAGCAGTACCTCGAGCACCTCGAGCACAGCTACGACCGCGACAGCGGCGAGCAGCGCGAGCGCCGTGAAGACCGACATCGGCATCCTCAACTACGCGCTGACGCTCGAGTACCTGGAGCGTGAATTCTACAAGAAGGTGATAGCGGCAGACCTGTTCTCGGGCAAGGTCGGAGCCCTTGTGAAGGGCTTCGGCGTCACGGAGGCCGAGCACGTGGAAGCGCTGAAGGGTGCTGTGGAAAAGATGGGCGGCACGCCGTCGCCCAACCCGAACGGCAAATTCCCGATCAACTCCGCGACGCAGGTCGCGGAACTGGCGTACACCGTCGAGAACCTCGGCGCTGCGGCGTATCTCGGCCAGGCACCGCTGATCCAGAGCCCGGCCGTGCTGTCGACGGCGCTGGCGATTCACTCGGTCGAGGCGCGCCACGCAGCGTCGCTGGGCACGCTGGTGAAGAAATCGATCACACCGGATGGCGCGTTCGCCAAGCCGGCTGACATGTCAACGGTCCTGGCGGCGGTCAAGCCGTTCCTGCCCTGAGCGCAAACGAAAAGGAGCTGAAAGCAATGTCGAATGACACACTCACCGACATCGCGGCGGCCGGGCCGGTAGATACCGAGCTGGGCGCCGTAGAGGTAAAGGGCATGACTCGCTCGAGCTTCATCCTGCGCGGCGCGATCGCGGCGGGCTCGGTGTATGGGGTCTCCACTGTGGCGCCGTTCGTATCGCAGGCGCTGGCGGCGGGCGGCAGTGGCGATGTCGAAATTCTCAACTTCGCCCTCACGCTCGAGTATCTGGAGTCGGCGTTCTACAACGAAAAGGGCAAGGACGTCGGCTTGAGCGGCCAGGCGAAGACCTACGCCAAGCAGTTCGGCGAACAGGAGGCAGACCACGTCGAGGCGCTGACGTCGACAGATCAAACAACTCGGCGGCACGCCCGTGGCGAAGCCGCAGTTCGTGTTTCCGGTGACGAATCAGAGCTCGTTCCTGAAGCTGGCGTCGGTGCTGGAGAACACGGGGGTGGGCGCGTACAACGGCGCGGCGCCGTCGATCTCGAACAAGCAAGTGCTGGCGGCTGCCGGCAGCATCGTGCAGATCGAGGGCCGCCACGCTGCAGCGATCGACCTGTTGATTGGCAAGAGCCCGACGCCGAATGGCGGATTCGACGTACCGCTGACCAAGGCGCAGGTGCTCGCGAGGGTGACTCCGCTGATCAAGAAGTAGCCAACACGACCGTCAGAACGACCGTCGGAACGACGGCGAACCGATTTAGGAGGTAACAGACACCGTGGGACTAGACAATCCGATCCACATCGCCTTTCTGCTGATCCTGCTGCTGCTCGTGTTCGGGGCCAAGCGCCTGCCGGAGATGGGCAAATCGCTGGGCAGCGGGATGCGCGGCTTCAAGGATGCGATCAGCGGCGAGAGCAGCGAGCCGGGGCTCACGACACAGCCGTCGCTGTTGGCAGTGCAGCAGCCACCGGTGGTGCCGGTTGCGCCCGCTCAGGACAGCCAGCCTGTGGCGGCGGACAAGCTCACCGTCTAGAGATCGGTCTTCTGGAGGGTTGATATGCGGGTCGTCGTCCGCCCACGACAGCGCGTCGTATGGCTGTGCTCGCGCCAGCGATAGCCATCGTATCTACGGCGTGTATACCTTTGCTATCGCAGTGCGTAAAACAGAACACATACACACCCACCCACCCACCCACACCCACCGGCAGAGAACACGCTTCACGCTGCCTCTGGTGGGAGATTTTCAAATGAATAACTGGATGACGGAGAGATCATGGCTGTGGCTGTAGGCAGCATCGGACATGAGGAGAAGGTGAGCCTCGTCGATCACCTCCAGGAGTTGCGCGTGCGCTTGTTCGTGTGCCTGGCGGTGGTCGGCGTGGCGTTTGGGTTGTGCATGTGGCAGAACCATGCGCTGCTGAACATCATCAACAGGCCGCTGGCGCACGAGACGCAGAAGCAGGTGCGCGCGGGCAACGGGCCGCTGGGCGCGACGTATGAAGTCCAGCGCAGCGCGCGCACTGTGGCAACCCAGCTGCAGGTGGTCGTGCAGGCGCTGCAGCGTCCGAACAGCGGTGTGTCGCCGGCTGTGAAGGACTCGCTTGCGCATGTGAACCCACAGCTGCGCGGCGCGATTGGCCGTCTTTCGGCGGCCCCGCAGGGCAACAAGCCGGTGACGCTGGGGATCGGCGAGCCGTTCACGACGACGATCGGCATCGCGTTGATCTTCGCGCTGATCCTGTCGCTGCCGGTACTGCTGTATGAGCTGTATGGCTTCCTGCTGCCGGCGTTCAGCCCGGAGCAGCAGCGGGTGACGACGCCGCTGATGCTGGCGATCCCGTTCCTGTTCGTGATCGGCGTCCTGTTCGGCTACTTCGTCGTGCTGCCGGCGGCGGTGCGCTTCTTCCAGAACTTCAACAGTGGCCAGTTCAACGTGCTGGTGCAGGCAAGCCAGTACTACCATTTCGCGGCGATCATCCTGCTGGCGATGGGGCTCGTGTTCCAGGTACCGGTGGCGATCCTGGCGGCGACGCGCGCGGGGGTTGTGACGACTATCCAGCTGCGCCAGAACCGCCGCTACGCGATCGTCGCGTGCGGCGCCATCGCGGCCTTCCTCCCGGGCGATGCGATCACGCTGCTGCTGGAGACGGTCCCGCTGTACCTGCTGTTCGAGCTGAGCGTGCTGCTTGCCAGGGTGATCGACGGGCGCGAGAGGCGCCGTGCTGCGCTCGATGGCGGCTGATCGCCCTGAGCGTTGGTTTAGCCGCGGCGCCGGTCGCGGGAGGAGGCGCGGTGATCGCGGTGATCCGGATGCGTGTCGGTGCCGTAACAATGAGCGAGATGTTCAAACCGCTGCGCTCTTCCAAGGATCGCTCCGCTGCAGGCCTGCGGGTGCTCGCGGACGAGGAGCTCATGCGGCTCGTATACGGGGGCCAGGCGGCCGCGTTCGAGGTTATCTATGACCGTCATGCGGACGCTGCGTTCTCGCTGTCGTACCGCATGTGTGGCCAGCGGGCGCTGGCGGAGGATGTGGTTCAGGAGGCGTTCCTGTCGCTGTGGCGCAGCGGTGCCCACTATGACCGCGCGCGTGGCAGCGTGCGAACGTGGGTGCTGGGCGTGGTGCACAACCGCGCGATCGACGCGCTGCGGCGGCGCACGACGCGCGACCGCGGGCTGGTCAGCGAAGAGGGCATCGAGGAGCGGCTGGAGGCGCCGGAGCGCACCGAGGTCGAGTTCGCCCGCCGCGACGAGGCACGAGAGGTCCGCGACGCGCTCGAGCAGCTGCCGAACGAGCAGAGCCGCGTGATCGAGCTCGCGTACTTTGGCGGCCTGACGCACGTGCAGATCGCGTCGATGTTGGACACGCCGGTGGGCACGGTGAAGGGGCGGATGCGCCTTGGCCTGGCGAAGATGCGGATGACGCTGGGGGATCCGGCGGAGGTCGTGCAATGAAAGCTGAAGAGCCTCCGATCATCCCCGAGGGTTGCGGTGGGAACGCGGCGCCGTACGTGCTGGGAGCCCTGATGGAGGAGGAGCACGGGGTGTTCGTAGCCCACATGGAGTCGTGCGCGGTGTGCCGTGAGGAGGTGGCTGCGCTACAGCTGGTGACGGCGGCGCTGCCGGCGTCGGCGCCCCAGGTGCACGCTCCCTCCGAGCTGAAGCGGCGGGTGATGTCGAGCGTCCACGAGGATGTTCGCCGGCGCGAGGCGGCCGAGTCGGCGCGCTCAGGCGCCCGTTCCGCCGGCCCCGGGTGGCGTTCGGCAGGCCGCGGGTGGTTGAGATGGCGCCCGGCGCTGGCGGTGACGGCGGTGGCGGCGCTCGCGGCGGTGGTGATCGCGCTGGTGGCGATCGGGTCGTTCACGTCGGGCACCGGCGGCGGCAGCCGCGTGATCCAGGCTCGGGTGATCCCGGAGCGCGCGAGTGCGTCGCTGGACGTGAGCGGCGGCGGACGGGCGGAGCTGAAGATCGCGGGCATGCCGCAGTCGGCGCCGGGCCGTGTGTATGAGGTGTGGGTGAAACGAGCGGGCGGCGCGCTGCCGACGGACGCGCTGTTCACGGTGTCTTCGGGCGGCGCGGCGACGGTGGCTGTGCCGGGCGGCGTGGACGGCGTGAAAGAAGTGATGGTGACCTCGGAGCCGAAGGGCGGCAGCCGCGCTCCGACGACGCTGCCGCTGATCATCGCGCGCGTCAGCTGAGAGAGCCTGGCGCGACGCCTGGAGGCTTGATGTGAGTTGCGCCGTGCAGCAAGTGCGTGTGTGTATTTGTGTTCTCGCACTGCGGTAGCAAATGTATATACAACGTAGATACGATGGCTATCGCTGGTGAAAATTCAGCCCGGACGGCACGCTGCGGTGAACGGGCGACGAACCCACGATGACGATGGATGGGCTCCCGTGGGGGAGATTGCGTGCAGCGAACGCTGGGAGCTTCCTCCGCTGACATCCTGGTACGGTTAACCAGATGGCTAACCATGTCCTCCCGGAGAGCACGGTCCTGGATCGCACGTTTGCGGCGTGCTCGCATCCGATCCGCCGCGGGATCTTGGAACGGCTGACGGACGGCGAGCTGAGCGTGGCGGAGGCGACTGGCGATTTCGGCGTGTCGAAGCCGGCGATCAGCAGGCATCTGAAGGTGTTGGAGGAGGCGGGGGCGATCGTGCGGGTGATTGACGGTCGCACGCACAGGCTGCGGATCCAGGAGCGCCGGCTGCGGGAGGCGGCGGCGTGGATGAGCGCGCAGCGCGAGCTGTGGGAGCGCAAGCTGGACACGGTGGAGGAGTACCTGCGCGAGCAGAGCGAGGAGAGAGACAACGGGCGAGGCGAGCGAATGGACAACGGACCAGAGAAGGAGCGGAGATGAGCGCGACGGATTCGACGACGGTGCGGCTGGAGCGCACGTTTGAGGCGCGACGGGAGGAGGTGTTTGACGCGTGGACGAACCCGGAGGTGCTGCGGCGCTGGTGGTCTGTGACGCCGTCGGGCAGGACGCCGATCGCGGAGGTGGACTTGCGCGTGGGCGGCTCGTACAGGCTGTCGATGGAGGACGGGGAGGCGGGGACGAAGCACACGGTGCGCGGCGAGTACCGCGAGGTGTGCCGGCCGGAGCGCTTGGTGTACAGCTGGTGCTGGGAGGAGGAGGACGGGCGGACTGGCCATGTGAGCATGGTGACGGTGGAGTTCGTGGGCGAGGGCGAGCGCACGACGGTGGTGCTGGAGCACTCGGAGCTGGAATCGCGGGAGTCGGCGGAGCGCCACAGCCACGGCTGGGAGGCGTGCATGCGGATGCTGGAGGCGCGGATGTTCGCGCCGCTGGCGCAATCTTGATAAGTCGGCGAGTGAGCGGCAGCAAACTGACGGCAAAACAACCAAGGGAGATCAGAATGGCGACGTACCTGTTTGCGTATAAGGGCGGCAGCATGGCGGAGACGGACGAGGAGCGTGAGGCGGTGATGGCAGCGTGGGGCAAGTGGTTCGGCGAGCTGGGCGCGGCGGTCGTCGACGGCGGCAACCCGTTCGGCCCGGCGGCGACGGTGAGCGCGGGCGGCAGCGTGAGCGATGGTGCGTCGTCGAGCCTGACGGGCTACTCGGTGCTGACGGCGGAGGACCTGTCGGCGGCGAGCACGCTGGCGAAGGGCTGCCCGGTGCTGGCGGCGGGTGGCAGCGTGGAGGTGTATGAGACGTTCCCGGTGATGTAGGAGAAGGGTCGGCCGGATGGTCCGACAGGGCGTGCCGCCAGGGATTCTCGGGTCCTCGGGAACCGGCGGCGGCCGCCCGATCGGTCCATGTGCTGGCGGCGCGCTGCGTAAAATCCGGGCGCGCGGCTATCTGGTTGCGCGCCTATCGGGGGTGCGCGCGACCTGCGGCGGGTGCGCTCACAAGCAGCTCGTGCTCGCCGACGCGGATGGTGTCACGGTGGCGCAGCTGGCGCCCGCGCCGGGTCTCGGGTTGGCCGTTGACGGACACGGGCTGGGCGGCGAGCAGCGCCTTGACGTCGCTGCCGCTGTCGACGATCCCGGCGAGCTTGAGCAGCTGTCCGAGGCGGATGGTCTCGCCGCGGATCGGGATCTCGCGAATCATGTGCGCGAATCTAGCGCCCCGCCGCGCTGCTGGGCGCGGGCTGCGGATCGTGCCGCCAGCGATCCCTACGCGGGCGGTAGTCAGCGTGCGGGAGGTCGGGCCGCGCGGCGAGCACCTGATGGTGGAAGTCGCGCCAGCAGAGCTGTCTGGCGAAGCTGTCGGCGTGGGAGTCGCTGCCTTGGTGCGGGTTGCTGGCGGCGTGGGCGTCGTCGCTGCGGGCGTGGGCGTAGCTGTGGGCGCGGTTGTCGGCCCGCGCGAGCAGGGTGGCGGGCGAGAGGCAGCCGAAGTGCAGATAGGGGCTCAGACGCGAGGTCCGGTCGTGCGCGAGCTGATCCCGGCTGTCGAGCAGGAAGGCGACCCGGTTGGGGGCGCCGCAGCGACGGGCGAGCAGCTGACGGGCGAGCACGAACGCTGGCACGACCGTCTCGGCCTCGCGCACGGCGGCGGCGAGCGCGGGCTGGTCGCGCACGCGCAGGTCGCGCGTGAACAGCACGAGTGCGCCGCTCATTGCGGAGCGCGTTCGATCGGCCGCTCGTTCACCCGTTCGATTGGCCGCTGGTTCACCCGTGCGACCGGTCGCGTTCTTCATCGAGGGCGCGCGTGAGCGCATCGTCGAACGGCGTCGCCGGAATCTGGAACGGCGCGGCACTGGAGGGGTCGGTGACGACGGTCGCGGTCCGCAGCCCCTCGACGAGCGGGCGGGCGACGTTGGTGTCGACGGGTGTGACGAGCCCGAGCCATAGCGCGGAGAGCCAGGGCGTGATGAACGGCACGGGCAGCTTGGGACGCGGGCGGATGCCCATCGCGATCGCCATCCGGTCGAGCATCTCTCCGTAGGCGAGGATGTCTGGCCCGCCGATCTGCACCTCGCGGCCCTCTGACTCGGCGACTTCGGGCGCACGCCGCAAGTACTCGACGACGTCGTCGATTGCGATTGGCTGGGTGGCGGTTCTGAGCCAGCTGGGGGCGATCATCACGGGCAGGCGTCTGACTAGGTGGTGCAGGGTGCGGTAGGACTCGCTGTCGGCGCCGACGACCATTGCGGCACGGAAGTAGGTCAGTGGCGGTCCCTCGGCGGCGAGCGTGGTGGCGGTCTGATGGCGGCTGCGCAGGTGCTCGGAGGTGCTGTGGTCGCCGAGGCCGCCGAGGTACACGCTGCGCGGAACGTCCTCGCGTGCGAGCATGCGCGCGAAGTTGACGGCCCCCTGGTGCTCGCGCTCCTGGAAGCCCTGCCCGCCGGCCATGGCGTGGACGAGGTAGTAGGCGATGTCGACTCCCTCGCCGAGCCCGTCGAGGCTGGCCGCGTCGGTGACGTCGCCCTGGCGGACGTCGCAGCCGGCGCTCTCCAGGCTGGCAGCGCGAGCACGATCGCGCACGAGGCAGCGGACGCTGACACCGGAGGCGAGCAGCGCGTCGGTGAGACGACGGCCGATGAAGCCGGTTGCTCCGGTGACGAGCGCGGTGGTTGCGATCTGCCGAGGTTAGCTGCAGTGGCGCGGCGGTCTACTGGTGTGGGACCGCTCCGCTGCCGCTGCTGCCGCCGCCGGTGCCGTTGCGTCGCTCGGCGAGGTCGGGGCCTGTGGTCGTGGTGATGACCGCGGCACTGGCGCCGCCGAGCGCGCGCCGGACGAGCGCGGGCGCGAGCACGCGCAGCGCGGCGGCGACGGCGTACGGGCGGGGGACGTAGCGCTCGGGTCGGCGGCCGATCCCGGCTTGGTAGATTGCCTCGGCGGCGCGCTCGGGGGTGGAGACGAGCCAGCGTGTGAGCGGCTTGGCGGTGAGCTCGGACTGGGGGAAGCCCTCGGTGGAGATGAAGCCGGGGAGGACGAGCCCGACGTGCACGCCGTTGGCGCGCTCCTCGGCCCACAGCGAGTCAGACCAGCCGGCGAGCGCGAACTTGGAGGCGCTGTAGGCGCCGGAGCCGGCGCGCCCGACGCGGCCGGCGGTGGAGGAGACGTTGACGATCGCTGAGGGCGCGCTCGAGCGCAGCAGCGGCAAGAGCGCCTCGGTGAGGCGCAGCTGGGCGTCGAAGTTGATCGCCATCGTGCGCCGGACGTTCTCGTAGCCGCCGTCTGCGAATCGCGCTCGCCAGGCGGCGCCGGCGTTGTTGACGAGCAGGTCGAGTCGGCCGTGATGCTGTTGAACGTGCGCGCGGATGCGCTCTGGCGTGTCGTCGTCGAGCAGGTCGGCGGCGATGAAGCTGACGCGTCGCTCGCCGAGCTCGGTGGCGAGCTCGCGCAGACGCTCCTCCCGTCGGGCGACTAGCACGAGCGAGCCGCCGGGCTCACGCGCGAGCCGTCGGGCGGTGGCTTCACCGATCCCGCTGGATGCACCGGTCACGAGCATGACGCGGGATTGACCGGCTGGATGGATGCGCTGCGGCATGGCTTCCTCGGTTCGGGTTGGGGGCGTCGGCGGGATCGGTGCCTACGGTGACGGGCTCGGCTGCTCGCCGCGACCGGTTGTTTCCTGCCGCGACGGGCCTGGGTGCCTTTCGCTACCAGCTTGGGTGCGTGCAACTACCAGCTTGGGTGGCTGTCGCTACCTGTTGGGGTGCATGCCGGTTAGCCTTTCAGATCGGCAACACGATGAGCTGGCCCGCCTCCAGCGACGCCCAGGGCGTCGCGTCTCCCCGCAAGCGTCAGGCGCTGGAGTTGTTTCGCGGGCTGCCACGCCGTTACGACGCGCTGTCGGCGGCGCTGAGCTTCTGGCAGGACCCGCGGTGGCGCCGCGCATTGGTGAGCGCGGTGGCGCCACAGTCGGGCGAGCGCGTGCTGGACGTTGCGACGGGCACGGGGATGGTCGCGGCGGAGCTGCTTTCGCGTTGCGAGTGCTCGGTCGTGGGCATAGATCAGAGCGCGGAGATGCTGGCGGCGGCGCGGGCGCGCTTCGCTGCGGCGCCGGGTGCTCGGGTGGAGCTTGTGGAAGGGCAGGCGGAGGCGCTGCCGTTCGCCGATCAGAGCTTTGACGCGTTGACGGTCACGTACCTGCTGCGCTACGTCGAGGATCCGCGCGCGACGATGGCTGAGCTCGCGCGGGTCGTGCGGCCGGGCGGACGCGTGGCGTCGCTGGAGTTCGGCGTGCCACCGTGGCGGCCGGCGTACGTGGCGTGGCGGTTCTACACGGCGGTCGGGTTGCCGACGCTCGGGCGGCTGGCGTCTCGTGAATGGGCGGAGGTCGGGCGCTTCCTCGGGCCGAGCATCCGCGGCTTCTACGAGCGCCATCCGTTGGAGAGCCTGGTTGGCTACTGGCAGCAGGCCGGCCTGGAGGACGTTCGCGTGCGGCGGATGAGTCTCGGCGGCGGCGTGGTCATGTCGGCGCGCAAGCGCGAGCGCGAACACGGGGGCTGAGCGGCGATGGCGACCCGCGAGCGCCCGGCCTTCTATGCGATCGGCCGCGGTCGCGCGGGCGAGGTGGTGACGCTGTTGCATCCGCCGTACACGGCGTGGCACTTGAGCTACTTCGCGCTCGGCGCGGCGGCAGCGCCGCGGCTGTACGTGGACCGTCTGCTGTGGGGCCTGGCGGCGTTCGCACTGGCGGTGGGCGTTGCGGCGCACGCGTTGGACGAGCTGCACGATCGCCCGCTGCGCACGAGCTTCCCTGACCGAACGCTGCTCGGCGTGGGCGTGGTGGCGCTGCTGGGTGCGGTGGCGATCGGGGTCGCGGGGGTGGTGACGGTGTCGGCGTGGCTGGCGCCGCTGGTGATCGCGGGCGCGGTGTTCCTGCCGGCGTACAACCTCGAGCTGGCGGGCGGGCGCTTCCACAGCGATCTGTGGTTCGCGGTCGGCTGGGGCGCGTTCCCGGCGTTCACGGGGTACTTCGTGAACGCTGAGAAGGTGGCGTTTGCAGGTGTGCTGATCGCGGCGGGCTGCCTGGTGATGAGCGTCGCTCAGCGACGCTTGAGCTCGCCGGCGCGCGAGCTGCGCAGGCGCACGCTGGCGGTGAGCGGCACTCAGACGATGCGCGACGGCAGCACCGAGGCGCTGTCGCTGGACGGATTGCTGCGCCCGCTGGACGGAGCGCTGGCGGCACTGTCGCTGGCGATCGTCGTGACGGCGTGCGCGCTGGTGATTGCCCGCCTGTGAGGACCTACGCTCCCGCGTACGTATCGTGCAGTGTTACAATGCGATACAGAATGGCGGCAGTACCTATCAGCATCCGCCTTCCCGAACAAACGGTTGACCGGCTGGCCGATCGCGCTGACCGCTCGAACATGCCGCCGCGCACGCTCGCGCAGCGCTACGTCGAGGAGGGCCTGCGCATGGACGAGCACCCGCTGATCCACTTCGCGGACGGCCCCTCAGGCCGTCGCGCGCGGCTGCTCGGCGGTCCGGACGTATGGGAGGTGATCGCTGTAGCACGCGACAACGACGGCGATCTCGCCGAGACAGCGGCTTACCTCGAGCTCTCGCTGGGTCTCGTGCAAGCCGCAGCGTCGTACTACGCGGCCTATCCACCGGAGGTGGACGAGCGTGTCGCGCGCAATCGCCGCGAGGCACACGACGCCCACAGTGGATTCCTCGCGGCGCGGGACGCTCTCGGCGGTTGAGACTGCTGCTGGATGAGATGCTGTCTCCGGCGATTGCGCGGGAGCTGCGCTCACGTGGTCACGACGTGCAGGCGATCCAGGAGCATCCTGAGTGGTGCTCCTTCGATGACCGTCGTGTCGTTGACCTAGCTCGTGATGAGCACCGAGTGATCGTCACCGACAACCTCGTCGACATGAGACCCCTGCATTTCGCGGCGATCACGCCCGGCGGTCGGGGCGATCTCGGGATGATCTTCATTCCCGGTTCTCGCCGTCGCACACGTGCAGACACTGGGAGGATCGTTGCGTCCCTGGAGAAGAAGCTCGTGGCGCATCCGGGAGATGACGGCCTGGCGAACAGCGAGGACTGGCTATAGCTCTGCCGCAGTTGGGGGCTATAGCTCTGCCGCAGTTGGGCTACCGATCGAGCAGATGGGCTCCCGGACCGGGGTGTACCTGGAGCGCCTCGACGGGTGGATTGACGCCGGGTGCGAACAGGCCGAGCGCACTGCCCCCGAAGCCGCCTCCGACCACCCGCGCGCCAACGGCGCCGGCGTCGCACAGCCGCTGAACGGCGGCCTCGACGGCTGGGGTGGAGACCTCGAAGTCATCGCGCAGACTCTCGTGAGAAGCGGCGAGCAGGCGCCCGACGGCGGGCAGATTGTCGACTTCCAACGCCCTGACCGCCTGCTCCACACGCTCGTTTTCGCCGAGCACGTGGCGCGCTCGGCGGCGCAGCGGTTCGGGCAAGCGCTCGACGGCAGCACGGTCGGCGTCGCGCAGCGACTCCACACCCAGCAGTCGGCACGCCCGCGCGCACTCGTCGCGGCGCTGGTTGTAGCCGGAGCTGGCGTGGACGTGGCGCTCGCCGGAGTCGAGCACGACCAGTTGCCAGTCGCCGAGTAGCAGCGGCACCTGTTGGACGCTGAGCGTGCGGAAGTCGATGCACAGCGCCTTCTGACGCGCCCCGTACAGCGACGCGAGCTGGTCGAGCAGGCCGGTGCGCGCGCCTACCCAGTCGTTCTCAACGCGCGCGCACAGGCGTGCAAGCTCGGTTCGATCGGCCCCGTCGGCCCCGTCGGCGGCGTCGGCAGCGTCGGCAGCGTCGGCGGCGTCGGCAGCGTCGGCAGCGTCGGCAGCGTCGGGCGAGCCGAGCTCGATCAGCGCCAGGCATAGCGCGACCTCGAGCGCGGCGGAGGAGGACAGCCCGGCGCCGGGCGCCAGCCCGCCGCTGATCTCCAAGCGGGCGCCGACGAGTGGGAAGCCCGCACGGGTGAGCTCGGCGACGGTTCCCCGGACGAACGCCCGCCACCCGTGCGCGGGCTCGGGATGGACAAGGGCGAACTCGTCGCGCTCACCCAGGTCGAGCGCGTAGGCGCTGACGCGCTCACCCAGGTCGAGCGCGTACGCGCTGACGCGCTCGCGCTCGGGTGGGTCCACGTCTGCCGCCTGCGCCTCGGCGCGCACGGTGACGCCATCGGCGATCGCGAACGGCAGCGCGAGGCCTTGGTTGTAGTCGGTGTGCTCGCCGATCAGGTTGACGCGCCCGGGCGCGAACGCGGCGCTGTGCTCACGCGGCACGGATGATCGCCTCGCGCAGCCTGGCTGCGGACTCCTCGGGCAGCGTGTCGGAGATGAACGTGCCGGCGCCCTGCTCGGAGCCGGCAAGGTACTTGAGCTTCTCGGCGGTGCGCAGCGGCGGGTAGAACTCGACGTGCAGGTGCCCGTGTCCGGTCCCCACCTCCGCGTCCCAGCTGGCTGTCGGAGCCTGGTGCACGGCCATCACGTAGGGGAACGACCTGTCGAACAGCGCGTCGTAGCCGCGGACGAGCGTTTGCAGCGCGTCGGCCAGCAGGCGCAGCTCCGCGGGCTGGCAGTCGAGCAGGCTGGCGCGGTGCTCGCGCATGACGACGTGCGCTTCGTAGGCCCAGCGGGCTGCGTAGGGCACGTACACGACCACGCCGTCGTTCTCGTGTACGACTCGCTGTCCGTCCTGCAGCTCCCTGGCGAGCAGCGAGCACGGCGCACAGCCACCGAGTCGGTCGTCGGCGGCGAGCTCGAGCCGCGGCACGGGCGGCAGGAACGGATAGCCGTAGATCTGGCCGTGAGGGTGATGCAGCGTGACGCCGACCTCGACGCCGCGGTTCTCGAAGATGAACACGTAATCGATGTCCTCGCGCGCGCCGAGCTCGGCGTAGCGATGGCGCCACACCCACATCAAGTCCTCGGCGCGCGCTGGTTCGAGCGTGCCGAACGACTGATCGTGATCGTCTGTGTAGACGACGACCTCGGCGGCGCCTTCGGGCGCCTCGAAGGCGGGGAAGCGATTGTCGAAGACGGCAATCTCGAACGCGGGGAACGGGATCTCGGTTTGTGGATCTCCGGGAAGGGTCGGGCAGAGGGGACAGTGGTCGCGCGAGGGTAGGAACGTGCGCTCCTGGCGGTGGATCGCGTACACGACGTGCTCGCCGCGCAGCTCCTCGAAGCGCAGATCGCTCATCGGGCAACGTCTCTCATCGGGCAACGTCTCTCACGGGGCAACCTGTTTCACGGCGGGTTGGGTTCGGCGTGCGTGTACAGGATCAGCGCGCGGCAGTCGTCTTTGACGTGGCGGACCACGGAGACCGGCCCGATGTGCTCGTGCGCACGCCCGGAGGCATGATGTGCGCCGTCCGCGGCCGGCCCTGATCGGCGGCTTGGCTGCGGCTGGTCGGGTTTCGCGGACATGCGTCGAGGGTATACCCAAGGCAACGTGCGTTTCGTCACGATGCCAAAGGAGCCGGCGTGGCGGCTTCGCGAAATCAAAGTACGCAGTTTGCGTCAATGAGGGGATTGACTATGGGTGCGCGCGCCGCGAGGGTAGTGGTTGACATTGCGCGCGACACGCGGCCGGATCGATCAAAGGGAGGCCCACATGTCGGATAAGACTCAGGTCCACGAAGCGGTGGAGCCCGTCGGGAGTGCTGAGCGGTCTTTGGTGGAGAGACCGGGGTTCGATCGGCGGGCGTTCCTGCAGCGCACGGCGCTGACGGGTGCGGCTGTTGGCGGCGTGAGCACCTTGCTGGCTGCGTGCGGATCGAGCGCCTCGAGCAGCGGCAGCGGCGGAGCGGTGGCGGTGTTCGGCTCGGTCCCGAAACTGAAATTCGTGTTCGTGAACCACGTGACGACGAACCCGTTCTTCGTGCCGACGCAGTACGGCGCGGCGGACGCTTGCAGCCTGCTCGGCTGCAGCTACCAGTGGACGGGCTCTGAAAGCAGCAACGTGAACCAGATGGTCAACGCGATCAACACGGCGATCACTGGCGGGGCGGATGGCATCGCGGTCGCGCTGATCGATCTGCACGCGTTCAACGGCCCGGTGGAATCGGCGCTGAAGGCGGGAATTCCGGTTGTGGCGTACAACGCGGACGCACCGAGCAACAAGCGACTCGCCTATATCGGCCAGGACCTGAAACTGGCGGGAGAAAAAATGGGTGAACGGATCGTGGCGGCGGTTGGGTCGGGGGACGTGGCGCTGTTTATCGCGACGCCTGGCTCGGCGAACCTGCAGCCGCGCATCGAAGGTGCGGAAAAGGCGATCAAGGACTCGGGCAAGCCGATTACGGTGCACACGGTCGCGACGGGTGCGGCGGTACCGGGCGAGCTGTCGGCAATCGAAGCGTATTGGCAGGGTCACCAGAGCACCAAGGGCATGTACGCGGTCGACGGCGGCAGCACGGAAAGCCTCGCCAAAGTGATGCAGAAATTCGGCCTGGCGGGCAAAGGCGTGAAGTCCGGCGGCTTCGACCTGACCGAACAGACGCAGAAGCTGCTGCAGGAAGGCAACATCGAATTCACTATCGACCAGCAGCCCTATCTGCAGGGGTTCCTGCCGATCCTGCAGCTGTACATGTGGCACGCGTCGGGCACGCTGACAGGCCCCGCGGAAACTGACACGGGCCTGAAGTTCCTGAACAAAGAAACGGTCGCGCCGTACGTCGAATCGAAGACCCGCTACGAGGGGACCTCCTCGACGGTCAAAGTGGTGGCGATCAAGGCGGGCACGGCCGCATAGCAATGGCGACCGTGGCAGGGGGGTCGGCCTCCCCAGAGAGACCGGCCCCCCCGGTCGCCCCTCCGCCCGGGCGGGATTCCCCCGCGCGCGACGGCAGTAACCTGCTGGAGCGCATCATCGCCCTGCGTGAGGGCAGCATCATCGTTGTCACGCTGATTGTGGCGATCTACTTCTCGATTAATACGGGCGCGTTCTTCACGAGTTCGAACTTCAAGACGCTGCTGCCGTATGTCGCGCCGTTTGCGATCCTGGGCGCCGGCGAGGTGTTCGTGATGATCCTCGGCGAGATCGACCTGTCGATCGGCGGCACGTACCTGCTGGCGCCGTACCTGTTCTACAAAGTGGCCAGCGGCGGCTTCCCGCTGGTGCCGAGCGTGATCGTGGCGTTGCTGGCGTGTGTAGCGGTGGGCGTGGTGAACGGCTTCTTCACGGCGGTGGTGGGCATCAGCTCGTTCGTGACAACGCTGGGCATGCTGTTCGTACTGGAGGGGCTGACGCTGATCCTGTCTCACGGCCAGCCGGTCGCGACACCGGGTGCGCAGGGCCAGAAAGTCACGCACTCGGTCACGCACGTCGTCAACGGCGTGCACGTCACGCTGCACGAAGTGGGCAGCGAGGTGGGCACGTTCGCGAAGGTGTTCGGCGCGGGCACATACTCGGAGATCCTCTGGGCGGTGGCGATCGTGGTTGTGCTGCAGGTGGTGCTGACGTTCACGCGCTGGGGCCTGTACACGGTGGCTGTCGGATCGAACAAGCTCGGCGCGTCAGAGGCGGGCGTGCGCGTGCGACTGGTGGTAGTCCGCAACTTCATCCTGTGCGCGCTGGCGGGCGGTCTGGTGGGCATCCTCGAGGCCGTTCGCTCGCAGACGGTCCAGCCGGACACCGCGGGCGCTAACGAAATCCTGTTCTACGGGATCGCCGCGGCGGTTATCGGTGGCACGCTGCTCGCGGGTGGCGCGGGCACCGTCGTGGGCGCGTTGATCGGTGCGCTGTTCCTGGGCATCCTCAAGGACGGGCTGATTCTGCAAGGGGTGAACGCCAACTACCTGCTGTTCTACACGGGACTCGCGATCATCGTGGCGATGACGATCAACGTGTACGTGCAGCGCGTTCGCCAGGGCACATATCGTGGCTGATCGGGCACCCCCAGCGGAGAAGATCGTCGGACCGACCTCCGCGCCGGACGACGTGCTGCGCGTGGAACACATCTCCAAGCGCTTCGGTCCGGTGACAGCGTTGCGTGATGTCAACCTGCACCTGAAAAAGGGTGAGGTGCTGGGTCTGCTCGGCGACAACGGCGCGGGCAAGTCGACGCTGATCAAGATCATCAGCGGCTTTCAGAAGCAGGACGGCGGGAAGATGTTGCTGCACGGGCAGCCGTATGAACCGAAAGGCGTGGACGATGCCCGCGCGAAAGGCATCGACACCGTCTACCAGGACCTGGCGCTGATCGACGAACTGTCCGTGTACCACAACCTGTTCCTGCGCCGCGAGAAGGTGCTGCGGCCGTTGCCGTTCCTGGCGAACCGTGAGATGAAGCTGCAGGCGCGCAAAGCGCTGGATGAGATCGGGATCAATATCCCGCGCATCGACGTGGCGGTGGCGCGTCTGTCGGGCGGGCAGCGCCAGGCGATCGCGGTGGCGCGGACGGTGAACTCCGACTCGGACATCATCCTGCTGGACGAGCCGCTGGCGGCGATGGGCGCGAAGGAGGGGTCGATGATCCTCGACCTGGTGGCTCGCCTGAAGCAGGAGGGGCGGGTGTCGATCATCATGATCCTGCACAACTACGTGCACGTGCTGGAGGCGTGCGACCGGGTGAGCATGATCCAGGACGGCGCGATCGCGCTGGACAAGCCGACGGCGGAGACGTCGGTCGAGGAGCTGACGGATATCGTGGTCAACGAGTACCGCCGCGCACGGATGGAAACTCACGAAACTCCGGCGTCGGGCTGAGAAGACCCGCGCCCGCCCGGCTGCAAGCCGGCGTGCGAGGCCCGGACGGCTCGCTACACTCGGCCGGTCGGCGAAGCCGGTCGGCAACCGTTGCAGGCGAGCTCGAGTGAGGTTCTGATGGTCACCTCTTCATCTGGAGGTACGCGTATGTCGCCGGCGCGACTGGGGACGGTGACGATCGTCGCGATCGGCGGCGTATGTCTCGTGCTCGCCCTGGCCCTCGCCGCATACCTGTACGACCATTCGCGGCGGGACGTGATCGCGAACGGCGTCCGTGTCGATGGCGTGGCGGTTGGCGGACTGCACGCGGCGGCTGCGAGGACGAAGGTCGAACACGACCTGCTCGCGCGCCTGAACCGGCAGGTTACGGTCCGCTCCGGCTCCCACACGTGGACGCTCGATGCGCGTCAGGCGCATCTGAACGTCGGCGTGAGCAACATGGTCGACCAGGCCGTGAGCGCGAGCCGGCAGGGCTCGATCGTGACGCGCACCGTGCGCGGCGTGTTCGGCGGCAGTGTGAATCGCAACATCCCGCTGGTCATCACGTACTCCCATCAGGCTGTGCGCGAGGTGACCGCGCAGGTACGGGCGGGCCTGAATCGTCCGCCGCGCAACGCGACAGTACAGCCGGGCGCGAGCGGCCTTGAGGAGGTTCCGGGACAGCCTGGCCTGACGGTCGAAAACGCGTCCCTCGGCGCGCGCGTGGAGGCCGCGCTGGTCGGGGCGACGGCGAGTCGCACGGTGCGGGTGCCGACGCACCGGCTGCAGCCGGCTGTGACGACGGCGCAGTTGGCGGCGAAGACTCCTGCGTACATCGTGGTTGACCGCAGCGACTTTCGCTTGCGCTTCTACGAACACCTGAAGCTGGCGAAAACGTTCGAAATCGCGGTCGGCATGGAAGGGCTTGAAACGCCTCCGGGCTTGCACCACATCGAATGGAAGCAGGTCGACCCGCCGTGGTATGTGCCTAAGAAAGCGTGGGCTGGCTCGCTCGCGGGCACGGTGGTCCCACCGGGCCCGGCTGACCCGCTGAAGGCGCGTTTCATGTCGTTCGAAGGCGGTGCTGGAATCCACGGCATCGACCCGAGCGAGTATTCATCGATCGGCCACGACGCCTCGCACGGCTGCGTGCGCATGCGCATCCCGGACGTGATCGACCTGTACAGCCACACGCCGGTCGGCACGCCCGTTTACATCATCTGAGTGGCCGCGCCCAAAGACGAGCCGCCCCGCGAGAGGCGATCCGGCGCGCCGTCAGGCTGACGGCGGGCGGCGGGACTCCAGATACGCGTGGTTCTGCCGGCGCTCGCCGCGGATCTGGATCGCGACGTAGATCAGGATCACGTTGACGATCACGCCGATCCCCCCGAAGGTGACGATTAGCCCGATGGTCTTGACTGCCGCTTCGTCGGCCGCGATGAGCACGACTGGGAGCCTAGCAACCGCGTCGCGTGTCAGTGTCGTAGGCTAGGGCGGACCGCCGTCGATCGCGTGACCGACGGACAAGCACCGGGAGAGGTGCCGGAGCGGTTGAACGGGCGCGACTGGAAATCGCGTAGCGGGGGAAACCTCGCTCGAGGGTTCGAATCCCTCCCTCTCCGTTTTGTTGTGTCGCAGGACATCGGAGACTGATGTCTCGGGTGATGGTAGACGGGTTAGGTGTGTGTGAGGGGCTGGTAGTTGCGGGTGGGGTCGAGTGTGAGCTCGCGGATGAGCTGGCCTTGGAGGTCGATGACGCGGATGTTCTGGTCGGCGATGAGGAGTTTGATTGTGCGGCCTTTGTGGGCTCTGCCGAGGCCGATTTTGTAGAGCTTGCTGTGGTAGCGCAGGCTGACCTTGCCGGTCTCATCGACCTTGTCTTGGCGGACCCGGAAGTGGGTGGGTGTCTGGGAGGCGCCGGTGGCGGGTTTGGCCTTGATGCGGGTGCTGTAGGCCTGTAGTGGTGTGCGTCCGTCGAGGGCTCTGTGGGGGCGGATGTCGTTGTAGTAGTGGAGGAACGTGTCGAGCTGGTCTTGTAGCTCGGGGAGGCTGTTGGCGGGTGGCTGCTTGGCGAGGTAGCGCTTGAGTGTTTGGTGTAGGCGCTCGATCTTGCCGCAGGTCTGGGGGTGGTAGGGCCGTGAGTTCTTGGAGGTGATCCCGAGCCGTTCGAGCTCTGACTGCAGCAGCATCTTGCCGTGGCGGGGGGTGGCCGTGAAGACCGCGCCGTTGTCGGATAGCAGCGACGCGGGTAGGCCGTGCAGGCTGGCGGCTTTGTGGAAGCTGTCCACGACGTCCTGGGCTTTGGTCGTGGGGTAGGCCTCAGAGGCGAGGAACAGGCGGGAGTGATCGTCGATAAAGTTGAGGATCTCTGCGTGCTGTCCGGCTGCGAGCTGCCAGTGCGTGATGTCTGTTTGCCATGTCTCGTTTGGTAGTTCCGCTTGGAAGCGGATCAGCGAGCAGCGGGGTTGCTTCTGTGGTTGGGGGACGATCAATCCCTTGCGTTTGAGGATCCGCCAGATCGTCGAGATCGACGGCATCGCCACCCCGTCGATCTCTTGGGCGAGGTGGTAGGCGATCGTCGCCGCGCCGGCGTCATGGCCATCTGCCTGCAGCTGGCGGCGCAGCGCCACGATCGCTTCGATGATCTCCGCCGGGGTCTGGTGCTTGCACGAGCTTGGTCGTCTCGAGCGCGGCTCGAGCGCGTCCTAGCCGCCGACGCGGTAGCGGGCCAGGAGCTTGTAGATCCAGCTGCGATGCACGCCATGCGCAGCCGCCAGCTCGCTAACTGAGCGTCCCTCCAGCACATGCGCCTCGACCAGATACCGCGCCAACTCCACAGAAGACCCCCATCACGTTGGTGTCTCCTATGTCCTGACACATGTGTCGCCTATCAGCTGAAACCACACACCACCCTCTCCGCCATTTGTTCGTAGATCGAAACAGGGCCAGCGGAGCGCGTGTCTATAGAGCTCCCGGCCCTGTTTCTCGTTGTTGGGCCTGCCTTGATGGCTCGCGCCTCGGCCTCGGCCTGCTCGAACAAGCCCTCAGTGAGCAGCAGAGCGTAAGGCTCGGTCAGCTCGACGCTGCTGATCCAAGCCACGGTTTCGCCGTCATCCCATTCGGTCATGACGTAGAGCTTCTTAAAGAAGGCTTGGTTGTAGCCGCGCCGTGTCTGCTCGCTTGCAGCCTGGTAGACGGCCTGCACGTCCTCGACCAGCTCCAAGGCCAGTGGGGTTAGCCGGAGCCATTCTCCGGCCAGACAAACCGCCGCGAGGAGTGTCCGGCCCACCTCCGACGGTCAACCCAACAGGGCGACCCACGACATAGGGTCTAGCCGACAGGTGGGACACCATCGAACACGATGTCCTCTACCTCCTGACCGGCTCGAACGACAATCAGCCCGTCTGGTCGGTGGAGGACATCGGCCGCGAGATGGAACTGCCCGACCGTGCTATCCACGCGATCGATGCAGTCCGAGGTCTACACCGTGCCGGGCTGATTCACCGCACCAGCGACGGCTACGTGTTCGCCACTCGCGCCGCGGTGCGCATGGTGGAGATGGTCGGCCAGGTCATCTGAACCCACGGACGAGCGTCGCGCTGCTCGGACAGGGCGCGGCGTCCGACTTGGGAACCTTGCTAGACAGTTCGGCTACTCGGATTCGCACCACCCACCGCACTTGCACAAACTGCTAGATTGCCGCGCACTGAGCCTACTATGATGCTGGCGCCCCATCACCGAGCCGCAGCAGCTCGTTGAGCCGCGTACCTACAGACCGCCGCCCATATGAGCCGCCACACACTGAGATCGGTAAATAAAGGAGGCGAGAGTGGCAGAGGCAGGCTGGAAGCCGGACCCAAATAAGCAGCACGAGTGGCGCTATTGGGACGGCGTAAGCTGGACCGATCAAGTAAGTGACGCCGGTGAGGTAAGCACCTCACCATATAGCCCATCCGTTGTGCCGCCGCCCCCTTCCGCGCCTCCCGCGGCACCGGCGGTCGAGGCTGTTACGTCAGTGCAGCGCTCTCGATCTGCTTCATACGAGCTGATGCTGCTCGACCGCAAAGGCCGCGAGATTCTTACGACGCCGTTTCAGAGTCCAGACCTAGCCATGCAGTTCGCGCAGCAGAACCCCTCGGTGCGCATGAAACACACTATCGGGAGCGCGCTTATGAAGGGCGCGATTCATCCGAACCTCGTTTCATGGAGGACCGCGGTCATCTTCGAGATAGACGACGAAACCGGAGAGGGTACGGAGTATCACCGGATGCAGCAGCGGTAGCTGCGCGTGCTCGCATAGTGGGCATTTGTGCGACGCGTGATGCCTGATAATCGGGTCAATACGACGCTCTTGACTTAAGCTCCTGTTTGGTAAAGACTTGGCGAGTGCTAGCAATAGCCTCGAACATGGACCTGACCGGCTGGATCTGCTTTGGGCTCGGCGTGGCGACGTTCTTGGTTGGTCTCATCATCGGCGCCGTGATTGGCGTGCAAGAAGCCGGAAGCTCGGCGAGCGAACAGGTCAAAGCCAAGGTTGATCTGGCAGTCGGGAAAGTCTCCGACCTCACTGCGAAAGCAGTAGACGCGGCCAATACAGAGGGCAAAGACCCCGATGCGGCGACTGTCGCTGCGGCGACAGGAGAAGCAACGAAAGACGCCGTGAAAGATATGGAAGGCCTTCTAAATGCCCTTCCGGCCCGGCTTCGGTTTGCCGGCTTCCTTCTCCTCGTCGGGGCGTTCGTGATGAGCGTTGGCACTGTCCAGTTCGGCGGCACTTCGATCTTTTAGTAGTCCGTCTGCTGCGCAGTATTCGTTTGTGCTAACGGAATGTGAATGGCGACGGAATCAGGGGACCCGTCCTGGCGCTAACGAAACCCTTGGGGTTGTGCACACTCGAAAGCAGCCTTTGGACGAGCCCCGCTACGGACCTCGCCCGACGAGGCGGCGACAGCCCTGCCGTTCAAGGTACCGACGCCACAGCATCAGTCAAGACCTTCTCTCAGTTTGATAACAACACGCCCTCACGACGCCTCAGACCCGGCTGAATCCATACCGGCTCACTCCAGGCTGATGTCAGCGGGAGTGACTTTCGCGGTTCGTGGCGGTAGCGCGCGCAGCGCCTGGGGATTGAGCCTCCCCAACGAGCACGAGCGGGCGATTACAGGGCTTGGCACGTTGCCCGCCTGCGCATCGGCTATCGGCCGCAGCATCTCTTGTACTTCTGGCCCGAGTCGCAGGGGCAGGCGTCATTGCGCCCAGGTTTGGGCTTGTGTGTAGCGGCTGGTAGATCGTCTTGGTGGCTACGGAAGTCCTCAAGGGCTTGCTCGACTGCCCGCTGCACCTCGTTATGGACGATCGCGTCGTTTCGCTGGATCGTATGCTCAACTGCCGCAGTGGTCGCTGAGTGATCGCGGGATTCGGCGACTATCTGGGTGGTTAGGATCACAAGCGCTTGAAGCAGCACCCATATAAAGGCTTTCCGCGCGCTGATCGGGACGCGCTCAAGAAAGCGGCCTAGCGCCGGGGCGTCCTCTGCAATGTGTGCGGCCGCTTCCTCAATCGAGATCGTGCCGTCATTTGCTTGCCGGGCGATTCCCGCAAACCGTTGAAGCAGCTCCCGGTCAAGTGGGGTGGAGCGCAGAACCTCGAAAACGCCGTTGCGCACGTTGAACTCGCCCTCGACTATTCGGGCCGCTCCGCCGCATCTAGGACACGACTCGATGTTGCTTTCGAGGACGAGGTGTTGCACGTCGCCCTCTATGGCGATACCTCGACCATCGAAGGTGTATCCGCACCGAGTGCAATGAGCCGGCAGTCCAACCATGAGAATCACACGGTAGTCACTTGGCGATAGTCATCCGAAGCGCTCCGTATGCAGCTCCCGGACGCGCTCCCAGGCAGCGGCATGTCTCGAGAGTCGTCCCGTTAGCCCCGCCTTTTGTTCGTAGGTCGAAACAGGGCTGGCGACGCACTCATCCGTGCCACCAGCCCTGTTTGCGTGGCGGGTCTGTTTCGAGGGCAGCGGTCGCGTCCTCGACCGCTCGATTAGAGCATGAGCTAGAAGGAGCGCATACGGCTCGTTCAGCTCGACGCCGCTGATTCCAGACTGCCGTTTCACCCTGGTCCTCATCCTGGGGCTATCTCGATCTGCGCTGACGTCTCCGCAGAGGCGTGTGCTGTGTGCTCAACGAGCACTTTGGGCTGAGCTGCACGCCGCCGAGCGTCAATGCCCGTGGCAGCAGCGGCATAGGGAGGGGTTCCTAGACCGGAATGCCTGGGATCTGCCCGTCAGCTCCCGTCGTTCGCCGGACGATCAAGTCGAGCCGAGCCGCCGCATCTCGTCAGGTAAACCTGATGCTCACGGGCTAAATCGTGAGTAATAGAGCCAAACTCAGCCGATATCGTCCCATAAGGTGCACTGCAAATTGCGGCAAATACAGACAAAGGGTGCTGACCGGGACGGAATAGGTATACCCTTCCTTTTGCAATAAATCTTGCATGAGCTGGCAGGAGACTTGCCACGCAGCCCGAAAGGAACTAGGGGCAAAAGGGCGAATAGATGAGCACAATCTATTCGCGCAGACAGAACTGTCTACTTGCCCCCGATGGTACGGAAACCTTGCCGACTCCGAGTGCGTCCCCGACGCTCAGCACTCCTGCGTCCACCAAGCGTCGTCAAAAGCAAGGAGGACTTGGAAAACGAGCTGCTTGAAGCCGAGGTGGTGGCGCGGCGGTTCGATACCACCGAACGAGAATATGGTCTGAAAGAACGAAAAGTGGCGCTGATGTGGCGGTCGATCTTCTTCGGCATAACGGTCGTCTTGATCGCTGTTACCGTTTATTGCTACCTCGACAGCGCGCACAAAACGATCCCGCTCGTCACTGGTTCGTTTGGTATCGCGACAGGTATTGCCTCGTATCTCGAAGGGCGTCGAGCATATGCCGGACCGCCTGACGCATCCTAGCCTCGTCCGTAAATGCCCGGTGGCAGCAGCACCGCCGTGAGGGATAACGCTAAGCCTGTGCTTGCTTGCTCCACCATCTCAGCTGTTGGAGCGGTCGATCGACCTGAGACGCGCGACGACGTTGTGCGCTACTTGAGGGAGGGGCGCAGGCGTAAAAGAAGCGGGGACAGCGATATGGCTTTCCCTTCGTTGAGGAACGCGACGGAAGCTAGGGGTTAGGTATGGGGTAGCAAAGGTCATGGTTGTGCGCGCAGACGCGCGTGCGCAGCCCTGCTCTTGGTTGCGCGCAGCACCGTCCAAAGGTCTTCGGCGGCTGAAAGCGCTTGATCGACGTTGAGCTGATGATGGAGCCAGCGGAATGTCGTTCCGTCCCATTCGCCGACCTCCAATTGCCGCGGTCGATCGCTTTGACATGGCGCTCCGGATGGTCGATTGCGTAGCTGTCGGCGTGCTCATCGACATTGCGCATCAAGCGAAGGCGCGGCGTCGAAAGCGTTGAGCGCAGAGCGCAACTCGTCGGATGCATAGCCGGCCTTGAGCAGAAGCCTCGCCGCCCGACGCAATCTGAGCAATGCCACCATCAGAAAGCCGAGATCCGTCCACCAGCGCATGACGAACTGCTCGTCCTCGGGCTCGACCGAACGCAGGCGGCGGCGTTGGAGCGCGACAGCATGAATCTCGATGTTGACGAGCCGACAGCATCGTTCTAGCGTTGCTTCATCGGAAAGGCCTCCACCTGCGCATCGTAGCCTCGTCACTACCGTCCAAAGCGCCGCGCGTGCAGCTCACGGATGTGCTTCCACACAAGGTACGAGTTCGAGCTCGTCCCGCGATCCCCGTTTTCGAAGGGTTTGTAGCGGTTGGTCGACTTCGGCTGCGGTCTTTGAGCGGAGCCGTCCCAAGCGCCGCCCATGATGGTGCGGTGCCCCGGATCAGCGTCTTCTACGGCATCGTGATCACAATGTACTTCTACGATCACGAACCGCCTCATTTCCATGCTCAATACGCTGAGCATCATGCGGTGGTCGCGATCGAATCCGGCGCGGTGCTTGTGGGCGACTTGCCGAGTCGTGCGCTCAGGCTCGTGAGCGAGTGGGCGACACTGCATCGCTCGCAGCTGGAGGCGAACTGGGGCCGGGCGAAGAATGGTGGTGCTCCTGAGCCGATCGACCCGCTGCCGTAGGATGAGAGTCGTGCAATTCACGAAGATCACATCCGTTGAGGTTCTCGGCCACTATCGACTGCGGCTCGGCTTCAGCGATGGCGTTTCCCGCGATGTCGATCTCGCAGGGGAGCTACGCGGTCCTGTGTTCGAGCCGCTTGCAGATCCCGAGTTCTTTGCCCAGGTTCGTGTTGATGATGAGCTTGGAACGGTCGTGTGGCCCAATGGTGTCGACCTCGACCCGCTTGTCTTGCACGGCGACTTCGAGCCGGCCTCACGCTTCGCGCATCACTAGAGCCGCGCAGCACGCCGAAGACGAGGCTCGCGGCTCCGGCGGTTGTGCTGGGGCAGCATCCGGACCATATCTCTCCTCGTGGAGCCTTCGGATCAGGGGCCACGGAGATTTCGAGAACCTTCCCGCCATCCCCGTTTTCGCCGGGTTTGTAGCTGTTGTTCGAACTCGCATTCCTGTGGTGTCCCAAGCGCCGTTCATGCTTGACGCGTGCCTGATCTCATCAACGGGCCGCTCGCCACCGAAGCGGCCATCGACAAGCTCGGGGCTCGCGGGATCTCGGTCGGCGAAGCCGGGCAGGTGATCTGGAATCGCTACGTCGTGATCCGAAACCGCCGAGGCAGCGCAGAGCGCCTCACTTCGATGAGGAGCTCAGGGATCTAGATCCAATGCACGTCCAGGTCGTTGAGGCTTCGCACGGCCGTCGTCTGGTTGTGCAGTTCACACTCGATGGCGTTGGCTCTGCTCGTATGTAGGCTGTGAGTCTGACCGATGAGCTAGCGACCGACGAGGCGCTCGAACCTGCTGCGGCGCAGCGGCGTATGCTTTATTTGTGGCGGCCAATGAGGAACTCCGCCGCCGGTCTGCTCGAGAGAGCGAGCAGTGGCTCGCTGCGACGGCACCCGAGACCAGTCGTGGTGCCGCTGCGCTGCTTCGGGAAGCGATGCCGCGATTGTCGGGCGAGCGTCAACGCCAGGTCGCCGAGGAGATGGCGCGTCGCTTCGAGTCGCGGGCCGGTGCGCATTCACGGCCTTCATCTGTCTGATCGTCCCTGGTCTCTCTCCCGGCGTGCTCGGTCTCTCAGGCTGACGAGCTTGGACAGGGTCTCATCGAGCGCTGCACCGGCGTGTTGGTCGCCGGTTGCGGCCAGCACCCCGAGTGCCTCGGCCTCGCTGAGTATCTCGATTGCGGCGATCGTGTAGACGGTCTGCGCGTACGTGAGGTCAGCGCCTGCCTGCAGCAGTTCCCTCGCCAGCCTCACGACCTCTTCGGCGAGGTCACGAGCGAGCCTCATGGTCTCATCTGGATAGCTCATTGATCAAGCATCCTCAGAGCTCCGGTTGTTTTCGAGGGCCGATTAGTGGATTCGAGGGACCGAGTTCAGCGCCGATCGGATGAGTCAGCCGGTGCGCTCCCTGGCTTAGTCAGCCGCGTCGAGCGTCTCTATGACTGCCGCGGCTACCGAGATCGGCAGGCGGTCGAACTGACGACGCGCGGGTGGCGTCACCAGCACGTCCCATGTAGCCGTGGGCGTCAAATGGGCGCGTGCAGGACGGCTAGGTCAACGCGGTATCAAGCGCTCAAGGTAGATCGAGCACCAACTGCAAAGCATCCTCGACTGAGCGCAACTCGTCATGCGTCAGATGCCCGGTGCGCTCACCGAGCGCACGTGCGTCGACAGCGCCAACCATCTCGCAGAGGACCTGCGTCGGTCGGTCGTCAACTTCGACCTCTGGATGAAAGCTGGCCGCGAACGCCGAGCGCGAAGTTGGGCAGATGACGACCGTTGAGAGGGCGAGCAGATCGTCGGCTTGGACAATCACCGCGTAGCGGCGTCCCTCCTGAACGTGACCGCGCTTGCCGGGGAGCTTGATTAGGTGGACATCACCGCGGACCACGCAGTGTCTCCATGAGATCGACGACGTCCCGCGCTTCTTGCACATAGTGCTCGTCCTGCATCAGGGATCTCACCTCCGCTGCCAGTCCATTGCGCCTGCGCTCGCGCTCGGCTGTCTCGGTGATTGCCTGCCGGGCTGCCTCGGCGCGGCTCAAGCCTCGCCGCCGTGCGATCTCATCAAGTGCGCTCAGCCCGTCGCGTCCGAGGCGCAGTGAGAGCGGATTAGGGGCCGGCGCCACCTGCGAAGTGTAGCGCGAAGCGCACTACACATGGAGAAGCGCTGTCACAGCCGAAGCGGTGCGTGTGGCACCTGCTTGCGCTTCTGCAATACTTAAGTGGATGCTTCAGCATCTGCCCACTCGGCTGACGCCCCCCGAGCCTCCGATCGACGTGGTCTTCCACGCGCTCTCAGATGCGAACCGGCGCGCGATGATCGACGTCCTGATCGACGGGCCCGCATCGGTGAGCGAGCTGGCGCGGCCGCTCGCCATATCTCTGCCGGCGGTCGTCCAGCACCTGCACGTGCTGGAGGCGGGCGGTCTGGTGCGCTCGCACAAGACGGGGCGGGTGCGCACGTGCGAGATCGAGCCGATTGCGCTGAGCACGGCCGAGCGCTGGATCAGCGAGCGACGCGCGACGTGGGAGGCCAGGCTCGACCGACTCGGCGCTTTTCTGGCCGAGGAGACGGATGAGCCGGAGCCCTCCACACAGTCCAAGAAGACAAGACCGAAAAGGAGATTGAAATGAGCGACAGGTCAGCAACACATTCGACGTTCGTGATCGAGCGCGACTACGACGCATCCCCCGCACGCGTGTTCGCGGCGTGGGCGGATGTGAACGCCAAGGGCCAGTGGTTCGGGCCGGGCGGTGACCAGGGGCACGCGCTCGACTTCCGCGAGGGTGGCCGCGAGCGTTTCGAGGCGGCGGTCGCGGGCGCGGTCTACTACTATGACGCGCTTTACGAAGACATCGTCTCCGACGAGCGGATCGTCTACACCTACAACATGTGCCGTGACGGCATACGGATGTCGGTTTCCGTGACAACCGTCGAGTTGCTCGCCGACGGCGGCCGAACGCACCTGCGCTACACCGAGCAGGGCGTGTTCCTCGACGGCGAGGACAAGCCGGAGCTGCGCGAGCACGGCACGGGGGAGATGCTCGACAAGCTCGGCGAGACGCTCACACAGGGGGCCGCGACGGTATGAGTGCGGACGCTGGCGCAACCGGTGAGGCGCGCACGACCTCGCGCCCGATCGAGCTCGGCGGCGCCGAGGGCGCGAGCGATCGTTCGCGCTGGCTGGCGCTCTACGTGCTGTGCACGGGGATGCTCATGATCGTGCTCGACGTGACGATCGTGAACGTCGCGCTGCCGTCGATCCAGGAAGACCTGCACTTCTCGACGTCGAGCCTCGCGTGGGTCGTCAACGCGTACCTGATCGCGTTCGGAGGACTGCTGCTGCTCGCCGGACGCCTGGGCGACCTGGTCGGCCGGCGGCGGATCTTCCTCGCGGGCGTCGTGCTGTTCACGTGCGCGTCGCTTCTGTGCGGCGCCGCTCAGGCGGCGTGGTGGCTGGTGGCGGCGCGCTTCGTCCAGGGTGTCGGCGGTGCGATGACCTCGGCGGTGATCCTCGGGATGATCGTGACGATGTTCCACGACGCCCGCGAGCAGGCGAAGGCGATCGGCGTGTTCGCGTTCGTCGCCTCGGCGGGCGGCTCTGTGGGCCTGATCGCCGGTGGCATCCTTACGCAGTCGATCAACTGGCACTGGATCTTCTTCGTGAACCTCCCGATCGGTATCGCGACCGTGTTTGCGGCGCGGCGGCTGGTCGCGAACGAGCCGGGCATGGGCCTGCGCGAGGGCGCGGACGTCCCGGGCGCGGTGCTGATCACGAGCGCGCTGATGCTCGGCGTGTACACGATCGTGGGCCCGGCTGCGAAACACGGCTGGGGCTCAGGGGAAGCATTGCTGCTCGGCGCCGGCTCGATCGCGCTGCTCGTCGGGTTCCTGTTGCGTGAGATGCGTGCCGCGAGTCCGCTGATGCCGCTTCGGATCTTCCGCTCGCGGCCTGTCGCGGCGGCGAACGGGATCCAGATCCTGTCGGTCGCCGGGATGTTCGGGATGTTCTTCCTCGGCGCGTTGTACCTGCGTCGCGTGCTCGGCTACGACGCGCTCGGAATCGGCCTCGCGTTCCTGCCGGTGACGATCGCCATGGGGACGCTTTCAATCCGCTATTCAGAGCGCATTCTGATGGCGCTGGGCGCGCGGCGTGCGCTACTTGTGGGCCTCACGCTCGTGCTGGCGGGCCTTGTCGTATTCGCGCTCACGCCTGTGCACGCCGACTACGTGACGCAGGTCGCGCCGTCGATGCTGTTGTTGGGTCTCGGTGCCGGTATCGCGTTCCCGACCCTGATGAACCTCGCGATGTCGGGCGCGACGCCGCAGGACGCCGGTCTGGCCTCGGGGCTCGTGAACACGACCGCGCAGGTCGGTGGCGCGCTCGGGCTGGCGGTGCTCGCGACGCTCTCGACCTCCCGCAGCAACGCGCTGATCGCGGCCGGGCATCCGCTCGCCTCTGCACTGACCGCCGGCTACCACCTCGCGTTCTGGGTTGCTGCTGCGCTCGTGGGCTGCGCGCTGGTCGTCGTGCTCGTGACGGTCGAGCCCGGTCGTGCGCCCGCGGGAGCGCACGACGCGGCGCACACGCATAGCGACGCGCACGCGCACGGCGACGCGCACGCGCGCGGTGAGGGGCCTGCGCGGCGCGAGACGAACACCCAGCGTCGGGCTGCTGGCCTATCTCAAAGACCCTGAACGAGCTGTTGACGTGTCCACCGACACTGCTGGAGATGCGCTACAGCGCTCGGGACAGCGATGGGTTCGCGATCACGGCCAAGCGGCTCGATGCGCTCGCTCACGCGCCTCTGACGGCGGAAGCCGCCGCGACCGCTCTCACGGCTCAAGCTGAGCTTGCCGCGAAGCCAGGGATCTCACATCGTGTGAAGCCGGTCGCTCCGTCTGTTGGCATTGCTCGAATACGGCGAAGGTGATGTCGACGCCGGGGTTAATGTGGTCGCGGGAGCGCAGCGGCGCGCGATGATAGACCCCGTTGTGCTCTGCGCAGATGGTTTGGAGCGTCGGCGCTGTCCCGCCGCTGCCATCGAGCAGAAGCAGCCGGGGAGCGGCGTGCGCGAGTGCTGCCTCGAACTCGAAGCGCTGGTTCTCCTCGGTGTGCGGTGTGTCCTGGAAAAGGATGTCCACGCGGCGGTTCTCGAGCGCCGGCGAAAGTAGATCGGCTGTGGAGCCGACGAATCGGTGCCAGGGGCGGCGCAACTGCGCTCGGACGATGCTGCCGGCGCTAGGGAGAGTGTCAAAGGACATCAGCTCGCCGGGATGGCCTTCTTGGCGGTTGCGCTCGAGCGCTCGCAACAGTACGAGTGATCCCAGGCCGAGGTAGATCCCGGTCTCTACAACGAGCTGGGGCTTGCAGGTGCGCGCGATCACATACCAGGCGAGCCGGTTACCGAGAGGCAGTCGGCGCTTGATGTCGAGTCGCCCGCGAAGGTGGCGAGCGAGTAGCTCATTGAGCTCGGGATCTTGGTGGGTCTCGGCCGCATAGCCGGCCAGCTCGCTGACGGGGCGCGCGAGCGCAGCGGCAAGTCTGGCGATCAGCTCTGCCTGATTGGCCAGTTGGAAGGAAAAGCTCTCGATCTCGGGATCGAACAGTACGTAAGCAAGTTGGCGGCGCAGACTGACGTCTGCGTTGAAGCTACGCATCAGCTGGTACTTGGTGCGCCAGCGAAAGCGGCCCAGGCGATGCGTACGAAAACGCCACTCGGGGCCGATGAACCTCTTGAGGGACTCCTTGATGTGCAATGCAACTCCTTCGACATGCGTTAGCGGCCCCTGCGGAGAGGGGCTGAGGACTCGGACTCTTCGCGGCGACTCAGCCGCGTCGGGTCAACTCACAGTCGAAGGACGGCCGGTGTAACGGGGCCGGCGCGCGCCCTTGCCCCTGATGCGCCAGAGGCGGCAAAGCAGTTGCGTGCCAGCAAACGCGTGACGGTGTGTAGGCGCGTGAGCACGCCCGATGGCCGCATCTTGCACCAGCCGAGGGCCGCCAGGGTTGCTATGGCGTCGGCCGCTATACATAGCGCGGCCTTCTCTTGTTGATCGTGACAGCAGTCGCACATCGCGCCGTGGATATCCAGCGCGAGTAGGCCGAGGACGAGGGTCAGTCCCAAAAGTGCGACCAGGCGACGACGCCTAGCGACCACACCGTTGATGTCTGCCAACCGCAGCACGAGGAGCATTCTAGTGGCGTGACGTGGGTTGAAGCGTGGGTTGCTCCAGCCTGTCGCGAGCCGGCCCGCAGGGGCACGTGAGGTGTGTTCTGTTTTACAGACCGCGATAGCAATCGTATATACCGCGTAAACACTATGGCTATCGCGCCCCATATGCGCATACACCAAGCCCGCACTTCGTAACTACCATGGCTATCGCGCGCCAATTTGCGCAACACACACCAAGCCCCACGGCGTGACTACCATGGCTATCGCCCGGTCGCTGGGTCGGCTGACCCCCCCCTCCCCCTCGCGTCAGCGGAGGGTCAGTTTGAGCGTTTCTCCTTTGGCGGGCGCGGAGGGCCGCTTGAAGGCGATCGTGAGCTTCGGCGGTGAGGCGGTCATGTCGACGGTGAACTGCAGGTAGCCGTAGTCGACGATCGGCTTCTTGTGCAGCTCGAATCCGGCCCATTTGACCGGCAGTTTCACTTTTTTGGGGTGGCCGAGGCCGTAGCCGCCGCTGCCGGCGATCAGGTAGGGGATGTCGTGACCGGCGGCGACGCGGTGCCAGTGCTCGTACAGATGGGCGTGGCCGGAGATCACCGCGTCTGGCCACAGGCCGGCGGCTTCGAACGCGTGATCGAGGTCGGTTGTGAGGTACGCGCTGCCGCCGTGCGTCTCGTCGATCGATGCCGGCGGGTGGTGGCAGGCGATGATCACGGCGCGTTCTTTGGCCTCTCGTTCCGGCTTCAGGCGGGCAAGCTCGCGTTCGAGAAATTCCAGCTGGGCGGTTCCGACCCTGGCTGCGGCGGCGGCGTTGAGGAGTTTGTTCGAGGAGATGATGCCGGGACCCTCGAGCACGTTCGTGTACAGGCCGATGATCGATACGAACGGGGCGTCGAGCGTGAAGTAGACGCCGGGCTGGTCCATGGTTTCTCGCTGGATGCCGCCTGAGTCGGGGGACTGGCCGGGGACCTTGGCGCAGAAGTTGGTGAGGAAGCCGGTGAGGCTGGGCTCGGTCGATTCTTCTTTGTGGCGTCGGTCGATGACGATGCCGTCGTGATTGCCGGGGATCGCGAAGATCGGCCGGTCGTAGGCGCGGAACGGGCTGTAGAACTGTTCGTAGTACTTTTTGTCTTCGCCGAAGAAGTACACGACGTCGCCGAGGTGAAATAGGAACTCGGGCGAGGGCCCGCTGGCGGTGAGGTCGCTGATCATCGAGTCGATCACCGATTCCTGGTAGGGGGCGGTCGACTGATTGACGTCGCCGGTGTCGCCGACGGCGTGGAAGGAGATCTTTCTGCTGTCTGTGATCTGCTCGACGGCTTGCGCGCCGATCACGTCGGCGAGCGCCATGCGCGGCTCAACGAGCCGTGGTGGCGGCACTTGCAGCAGTTCTTCTTCTTCGCCTGGCTTCAGGCCTTCGCCGTCGAGCTGGAAGGTCTGCGCGGTCGAGCCGGGTTGCGGATCGGCGAAGATTCGCGCTGGCTGGCCGCTGCTTCGAGAGCTTCCTGGGCTGTGCATCGATTTCCCCCTGGCGGTAGTCGTTGCGGGTGAGCGCGACTTTATACCTCTCCCGCAGGAGTGTCAATCAATCGAATTTGTCTACTAAAGTGAACTGATTGTGAATGGCGCTGACGATGATCGGGGATTGCGGCCTGGCCCTCGGAGCGCGGTTCCAGGTTGCGTCGGGCGATCCGGCACACGGGCGGAGCGGACGCTCGCCGCTACGCTTGACGGATGGATCAGGCCGAGCTGCGCGCTGTCCAGGCGCCGATCAAGGAGCGCTACAAGGGCGAGCCGCGGGCAGCGCAGATAACGCTGTCGGCGACGGGCAGCCTCGGCGAGGGCGTGTCGTGCTCGGTGCAGACGGGCCGCGCGATCGCGCAGGCCGGACTGCACCCGGCCTCAGGTGGCGATGGCTCGGAGCTGTGCTCGGGCGACATGCTGCTCGAGGCGCTGGTCGCGTGCGCCGGCGTGACGCTTCGGGCTGTCGCGACGTCGCTGGGGATCGCGGTCAGCTCCGGGGAGGTGCGCGCCGAGGGCGACCTCGATTTTCGCGGGACGCTGGGAGTCGACCGCGATGCGCCGGTCGGGTTCTCGGCGATCCGCCTGTCCTTCGACCTCGACTCGGATGCCGATGAGGAGCAGTTGGCGACGCTCGAGCGCCTGACGGAGCGCTACTGCGTCGTCTACCAGACGCTGGCGAGCGCGCCGGCGCTGACTACGAGGGTCGACCGCGCGTAGGGCGCGGGCGGCCGGCGGCGCAGCTTGACTAGCTCCGGTGCCTGGGCTAAGTTTTGTGTAAGAACGGAAAGCCCCGGGTGGAGCTGTGCTCCTGCGGGGACATGGGACATAGTCCACGGACGGAATATGTACAACGTGATCACCCGCCCCACCATGACGGACGATCCCCAAGCCCGCTTCGCGTCGAGGATCAGGAGCTCGCTGTACGCCATGGGCTCCCACGCGACAGAGGCTTGCGCCGGATCCCGCACGACGAGGTAGAGAGATGATCGTGGCCGACCGCCTGACGGAGCTCCATTTCAACGCGCAGCACGAGGCCGCAGCCGAGCTCGAGCCGGTGGAGGTCGCGCGTCTGGACCCGTTCCTGCGCGGCCTGCTGTTCACCGATGGAACGGTGTCTCGCGCGCTGGAGGCGCAGACGCTGACGCCGGTCACGCTGGAGGCGGTCGAGCAGGCGCGGACCACAGCGCCCGCGCGCGCCGCCCGCTACCTGGACGTGGGTGAGGCCGAGGAGTGCGTCAGGCGACGCGTGGTGATGAGGATCGCCGGCCCTTCCCCGTCGGTGTGGGCTGAGTCCTACGTCCTCCCGAGCAGGCTGCCTGCGGATTTCGTCGGCGTGCTCGACAGCAGCTCGCATGGCATCGGCGGCTCACTGCGGCAGCTCAAGCTGGAGAGCTGGCGCGAGCTGCTGTGGTTCGGGCTCGGCGCCTCGCCATCGTGGTCGCAGGATCAGGCGGCGGCGATCACTCTGACACGCGTCTACCGGATCATCACCAAGCGCCTGCCGGCGCTGTTGATCTCCGAGGCGTTCGCGGTCGAGCTGCACCTCGGCGAGTATCGGCTGGCGGGTGCGGGCAGGCCAGTCGCCGACCCGGCGAGTGCGACCGTCGACCCGGCGAGTGCGACCACGCAGCCACGCTTGCGGACGAGGATCATCGTCGGCGATCGCAGTGCCCGCGGCGGCGCGGCATCGGCTTCGGACTGAGATGAGCGTTGCCGAGCGCCGAAATGCCAGCCAGATAGTCGACCGCAACATAGAAGCCGGGCGTGGCGCCAACATCGCCTACCTCACGCGCAGCGAATCGTTGAGCTATGAGGGGCTGTACCGCCGGGTCAACCGCATGGGCCACCTGCTGCAGGGCCTTGGGCTGCGGCGCGAGCAGCGGGTCCTGCTGGTGCTCGACAACACGACCGTGTTCCCGGTCGCGTTCCTCGGTGCGATGCGAATCGGGGCGGTGCCCGTGCCGGTCAGCGTGCGCGAGACGGACGAGAACTTCAGGCATTTCATCGAGGACTCGGGCGCCCAGCTGATCGTGTGCGACGCCGCGATGGTTGCGAAACTACGCGTCGCCCTGCGCGGCCTCGACGTGCGTTACATCGCTCGCGGCGCGGACGATGGAGCGATCGAGCTGGAAGCCGCGCTGACGGCCCAGGAGGATGAGCTGCAGGCCGTTGCGACGAACGCCGACGACATGGCGTTCTGGCTGTACACGTCCGGCTCGACCGGCAAGCCGAAGGGCGTCGTCCACCTGCACCACACGATCGACGTCACGGGCGAGGCGTTTGGGCGCCAGGTGCTCGGGATGCGCGAGCAGGACCGCGTGTTTTCGACGACGAAGCTGTATCACGCATACGGACTCGGCAACTGCCTCTCCTACACGCTGTACGTGGGCGCGACGGCGGTCCTGCTCGACGGCGCCCCGACGCCCGAGCGGCTGCTAGCGACGCTGCGCGAGCTGCGCCCGACGATGTACTTCTCGGTGCCCGCGCTGTACCGGCAGCTGGTGGCCGACCGGGATGCCGACGGGGCGTTCGAGTCCGTGCGCCTGTGTGTGTCGGCCGCCGAGCCGCTGCCGGTACGGACCTACGAGCAGTGGCGCGAGCGCTTCGGGCTGGAGATCGTGGACGGGATCGGGTGCACGGAGATGGTCGTGTCCTTCTGCTCCAACCGGCCCGGCGAGGTCGTCCCGGGAACGACCGGTCGCGCGCTGCCGGGCTATGATATACGGCTGACCGACGAGCAGGGCGAGGAGCTGGCGGGCGTGGCGGAGGGCACGATGGAGGTACGCGGACGCTCCCGTGCCGCGTGCTACTGGAATCAGCCCGAGCGCACGAGGCGCAACATGCGCGGCGAGTGGTTCGTGACCGGCGACCGTTTCTTGCGTCGCGCGGACGGCACGTACTCCTACCTCGGTCGCGCCGATGACATGTTCAAGGTCGGCGGCCTGTGGGTGTCTCCGGTGGACATGGAGCAGGTGCTGCTGGAACACCCTGCGGTGGCGGGCGTGGCGGTCGTCGGCGTGAGCATCGACGACTACAGCCGCCTGGCGGCGTTCGTCGAATGCGCGGATGAGGTGAGCGGCGATGACGAGCTGCGGCACGTGCTGCGCTCATGGTGCGTCGAGCGTATGCACGACCACGAATACCCGCATCTGATCCGCTTCGTTGACGAGCTGCCGCGAACCCACAACGGCAAGCCCCAGCGCTTCAAGCTGCGGGCGATGATCGAAGCCGAGCAGACCTCGAGTGAGCATGCGTCCGGCTCGCTGGCGGATACGCTGGCCGGCCTGCCGAGGGCTGATCGCGACGCGGCCGTGATGGACGTGGTGCTCGCGCAGATGGCCGCGGTCCTCGGCGAGAGCCCGTTCGTCGCGGCCGACGCCGGGCGCGCGTTCGAGGAGCTCGGCTTCGACTCGTTGAGCGCGGTCGAGCTGCGCAACCGCTTGGGCAACGCTGCGGATCTGGCGCTGCCCTCGACGCTGATCTTCGACTACCCGACGCCGCAGGCCGTCGCCGAACTGCTGCGCCGGCGGTTGGAAGGGGTCGAGGAGGATCCAAGTGAGTCGGGCCGCGCGAACGGGCGAGCGGCGGGGGCTGGCGGCGGCGGGAGCGCCGGGCAGGCCTCCGAGCAGGCCTCGTACACCGCCCGGGCGCTCGACGCGGTTGCGCGGCGCCCGACGCCACCGCGCATGCCCGCGGCTCCGCTGCAGGTGCGCGTCAAGACCTCGCCGTTGCTGCACGGCGTTGTGCCGCCGCGCTTGGCGGTGAGCAGGGCCGCGCGCCGTGGGGATGAGATCTGGGAGCACAGCGTCGAAGCGCGCGAGCAGGCGCTGGCCGCGATGGAGACGATCGTCGCCGGCACCTCCCGCGCAGATGAGTTGGACGCGCTCGCGCGCCAGCACGTGATCGAGGAAGGGATCGGCAGGGCGCTGTTCTGGCAGCGGCCGTGGTCGGCGAAAGTGGACGCGGTGTCAGCCGCGCGCATACGCCACGCGCTGTCGAGGAATCGCGGGGTGCTGCTCAGCGCCTGTCATGTGGGCGCGTACTACCGCCTGCAGTGCGCTCCCCCGTTCGAACAGCAGGTCACGTACATCGTCCCTGGCCCGTGGTACTTCGAGCCGCCGAGCGCTGACTACTGGGGCCGGCGCCTGGCGCGCTGGCACAAAGGGGTGAAGAGCCACCCGGTCCCCGCGAAAGGATCCTTCCGGATCATCCAGGCGCTGCTCGAGCGGGGTGAGCCGGTGTTCCTGTTCTTCGACATGCCCGGGCCGCGCGAGACGCGTTTCCTGGGCAAGCGGGCGACGCTCGCCGAAGGCAGCGCGCAGCTGGCCGTGCGCGCCGACGCGCTCGTGCTTCCGCTGCGCGCGCGACGTGTCGGGCACGAGGTGTGGGTCGACGTGGAGGCTTCGATCGACCCGCGCGAGCTCGCTGGCGTGGACGATCTCCACGATACGCTCGCCGCGCTGCACGAGCGTTGGATCCTCGAGGATCCGGCCGCGATGGAGGACCCGCGCAACATCGGCTGGGAGCACGGCGCCACGGCCGAGGCCTGGGTCAGCCCCTGAGGCGCTCGGAGCTCGGCATCGCCGCTCAGAAGTTGCGGGCACACTCCGGAGTCGCGGGGGACAGTCCCGGAGTCGCGGGCACAGCCCCGGAGCTGCGGGCGCAGCTCAGAAGTCGGACGTGGCGGGCAGCCCGACGTAGTTCTCGGCGAGCGTGCGCGCGGCGGCGTCCGAGCGTGTGAGGTAGTCCAGTCGCGCGAGCTGCAGCCGCCGCTGGAAGACGCCGCCGCCGAGGTCGTGCAGTAGCTGGGTCATGTAGTTGGAGAAGTCCTGCGCCTGCCACACGCGGCGCAGCGCCGTCTCGGAGTACGCGTCGAGCGCTGAGCTCGAGCCGCCGATGTGCCAGTCGGCGATCGCGCCGGCCAGCAGGCGGGCGTCGTTGACCGCCAGGTTGAGGCCCTTGGCTCCGGTCGGCGGGACGATGTGCGCGGCGTCGCCGAGCAGGAACAGCCGCCCGTGCTGCAGCGGCTCGCACACGAAGCTGCGCATCGGCGTTATGCCCTTCTCGATCAGCGGGCCTTCGTTGACGCGCCAGTTCTCGCTCGTGAGCCGCATCTGCAGCTCCGCCCAGATCCGCTCGTCCGACCAATCCTCGATCCGCGCGTCGGCCGGCACCTGCAGGTACAGCCGGCTGATGCTCGGCGAGCGCATCGAGTACAGCGCGAACCCGCGCTCGTGCCACGCGTAGATCAGCTCGTCTGTGGCGGGCGCGGCTTCGGCGAGGATGCCGAGCCAGCTGAACGGGTACACGTACTCATGCTCGCTGAGCACGCCGGCCGGGATTGACGGGCGGCAGACGCCGTGGAAGCCGTCGCAGCCGGCGATCAGATCGCACTCGAGCTCCTGCGGTGCGCCGTCGTGTGTGTATGTGATGCGAGGCCGCTCGCCGTCGAGCTCGGGGACCGCGCCGTCGAGCCTGTGGACCGCGCCGTCGAGCCCATGGACCGCGACGTCTGAGACCTCGAAATGCAGTGCACCACCGTTGCGCAGGCGGGCTGCGATCAGGTCCTTGACGACCTCCTGCTGGCCGTAGATCGTGATTCCCCGGCCGGTCAGCTCGGTCATGTCGATGTGCTGGGTGCTCCCGGGGTGGCGCAGGTATATGCCGCGGTGTTCGAGGCCCTCGCGCGCGAGCCGCTCGCCGACGCCGAGCTCGTGCAGCAGCGCGACGGTGTTGTGCTCGAGCAGTCCGGCGCGCACGCGCTGCTCGACGTATGCGCGCGAGCGACTCTCGATGACAACCGACTGGATGCCCGAGCGTTCGAGCATCAGCGCGAGCGTGAGGCCGGCCGGTCCGGCGCCGACGATGCCGACCTGCGTCCTCAAGGGCCGAGCATATAACAAGCCGATCCGGCATAGAACACGCCCACGCGGCGCTTTGGAGGGCTATCGTTCGGCAATCACCGAACGGGTCTTCAAGCAGGCAGGAGGAGAACAGTGAGCGCAACTGAGTCAGAGCTCTCGACGAGCGCCAACGACGAGGCGATCCGAGCGTGGGATGGGCCGCTGTATGACCGTTTCGTCCGCTTCCGCGAGATCCTGACCACTGGGCTCGGCGCCCACGGTGAGGAGGCGCTGCGCATGTATCCGCCGACAGCGGGGCAGCGGGTGCTCGACATCGGCTGCGGCTTCGGCGACACGACCCAGCGGATCGCCGAACTGGTCGGTGCGGATGGCGAGGCGGTCGGCGTGGACGCGGCGCCACGCTTCATCGAGGACGCGATCCGCGAGGCGGACGAGGAGCACGTGGCGAACGCCCGCTTCCTGGTCGCCGACCCGCAGGAGTCGCTACTGGGGGAGCGCGGCTTCGATCTCGCGTTCTCGCGCTTCGGCACGATGTTCTTCGCCAACCCGGTCGCCGCGATGCGCAACGTGCGCCACGCGCTGGTGCCCGGCGGGCAGCTGTTGATGGTCGTGTGGCGCCGGCGGATGGACAACGAGTGGATGTACCGCGCGCAGACGATCGTCGAGGGGATCGTGGAGCGCCCGGAGGAGTACGACGAGCCGACGTGCGGGCCGGGGCCGTTCTCGATGGCCGACGCCGACACCACGAGCGACGTCCTGCTGGGCGCAGGCTTTGCCGATGTGACGCTGCGCCGCTGCGATCTGCCGATCGTGATCGGCCGCGACCTCGACGAAGCGATCGAGCTGGTGATGGCGCTCGGCCCGGCCGGTGAGATCCTCCGCCTGGCCGGCGATCGGGCGGCCCACCTGCACGGTCGCGTCGAGGCGGCCCTGCGCGAGGGCCTCGGTGAACTTGCGGTCGACGGGGAGCTGCGAGCCCGGGCCTCCACGTGGATCGTGTCGGCGAGTGCGCCGAGCTAGCGACGGCTGCGGTGATCGGTGGCACGTGTGCTTGCCGCCGATCACCGCATCGATAGCGGTCGTCCTGAGAGCTCAGCCTTTCAGCGAGTGAAATTCACCAAGCGGGTTGGCGAGCGTCGGTGTGAACGGTTCGAACTTGTATGGCTTGGTGGTGTCGAACCCGGCTTTTTCAGCGGCTGACTTTTCGGCGAACGGCAGCAGCGCCTGCACCGCTTGGCCGATGTTCTTTAGCAGCAGCGTGCGCTCGTAGCCGTTGTTGTTCGGCGGGTCGACCGACTCAGCCGTCTTCTGGATACCGGTGATCTGCTCGATCGGCCCACCGTCGCTGCCGGCCACGCCCGGCCCTACGACCCGCGCGAGCGTGCGGTGGTCGGACTCGATGCCCATGATCCTGGCGGCCGTCACGCGCAAGTCAGCGGTGCTGAAGTTGCGTACGCCGACCAGATACGCGGCGATGAACGCGTCCTCGAGTGTCACCAGAATGTTCAGCGTGGTCTGTGCGTCGGCGAACATTTTCGGCGGGTAGTAGAACATCGTGAACGGGGTGGGCTTTTTGGTCAGGCTTTGCTCGAGCAGGTAGTGGGACATCTCCTCCTGCACGGCCGCCTTCAGGTAACCCTGGTCGTCGGACTCGAGGTTTTTGAAGAACGGCGCGCTGTTGATGATGTTCGTGTACGTCGTGACCGCCAGCGCCTCGGCGATCTGTGCTGCTTTGAGGATCTGCAGGTCGCCGTGCGTCAACCCCTTCGGCCTGCCCTTGGCGAACGCCGCGGCCGGACCGAGCACGCCGAGGCCGGCAGCGCCGGCTCCGGCGACGGCAGCTCCCCTGAGGAAGTCCTTGCGTGTCGTCGGTGCGCTCCACGTGTCGCCGTTCGCGGTCTGCGTTTTAGCTTCGGATCGGTCTTGCGTGCTGTCCATCGCTCTGGCTCCTTTGATCTCAACTGCGGCGTGCCGTGACCACGCCGGTATGGACACCGGGCGCGATGCCTCGAAACGACGGCACACACCGCCCCGAGACCACTGCCTGTGCGGCCCCATCAACCTCGGCCGCGTGTATCTGTGATTCGTGCGCCGGCCCGAAACGGATCACTGTGAGCCGAACGGATCACTGTGAGCCGGGCTCTCGGTAGGCGTTATGGTCCGCGCCAGCATGGCCACACCGAGCGGCGAACGCGTATCTACTGCGAGCATCATGGATGGCGCTCAACTGGCGCGCACGATCGTGCAACGCAGCGCGGAGCACGCGGCGGCCTTCACGCAGCGGACCGCCAGCAAGCCATGCCTGGCGACAGTGCTGGTGGGCGAGGACCCGGGATCGGTTACCTACATCAGGATGAAGCGAAACCGATGCGAGCAAGCGGGCATCGCGTCCCGCCACACGCCACTCCCGGCAGCGACAACGACCGCGCAGTTGGTAGAGGTCCTCGCGACGCTTTCGCGCGATCCCGATGTCCACGGCATCCTGCTCCAGCACCCGGTGCCAGGACAGATCGACGAGCGCGAGGCCTTCGAGGCGATCGCGCCAGCGAAGGACGTCGACGGCGTCACGATGCACTCATTTGCGGCGATGGCTTTCGGTGAGCCAGGGTTCGTCTCGTGCACGCCCGGCGGGATCATGCGTTTGCTCGACGCTCACGATGTCGAGCAGCGCGGCAAGCGTGCTGTCGTCTTGGGACGCAGCCCGATTCTGGGTAAGCCCGTCGGGATGCTCCTACTGGCACGCGACGCCACGGTCACCTACTGCCACTCGCGCACGACAGAGCTGCCCTCGATCGTTCGCAGCGGCGACATCCTGATTGCCGCTGTCGGCAAACCTGAGTTCGTGCGCGGAGACTGGCTGAAGCCCGGCGCGGTTGTCATCGACGCCGGAGCCAACAAGGGAAACATCGGTGACGTCGCCTTTGAACAGGCGCTGCAACGGGCAGCGATGATCACGCCCGTGCCGGGCGGCGTGGGGCCAATGACGATCGCGCTGCTGCTCGAGAGGACGGTCCGGGCAGCGAGCCAACAAAATTCCCTCGACATAGGAGCGACTTGATGGCCGGCGACGCCACGACTGCAGAGCAGCCGCTGTCGGCGGCGAGGGGGTTCGTGTCTGCCCTGACCGCCGACGAGCGGGTCGAGCTACAGCGGCGCGCCCGTACCCGGCGCTTCAAGAGCGGCGCAACGATCTTCCACGAGGGGACCGCTTCCGACGGTGTGATCGCGATCGTGCGCGGCCGAGTCAAGGTCTCGACGGTTACCGGCTCCGGCAAGGAGGTTCTGCTGGCGATCCGAGGCCCGGGGGACCTGCTCGGTGAGCTGTCGGCGATCGATGGGATCGCGCGCTCGGCGACCGTCAGCGCACTCGAGCCGGCGGAGATCCTGGTCATTCCCAGCGGAGAGTTTCGTGCGTTCCTCGAACTCAGCCCGCGCGTCGCGTTGCTGCTACTGGAACTGATCGGCTCCCGACTGCGTGACGCCGACCGCAAGCTGGTCGAGTTCGCCGCCTACGACACGGTCGGCCGGGTCGCCGCACGCCTGGTCGAGCTGGTGCAGGAGCACAGCAAGGCCGTCACCGACGGCTACGAGATAACTGTGCCCCTGTCGCAGGAGGAGCTGGCAGGCTTCACAGGCGCCTCGCGCGAGGCAGTCGCCAAGGCGCTGCGCACGATGCGCGAGCTCGGATGGCTGATCACCGAGCGACGCCGCGTGACGGTCATCGATCTGGAGGCGTTGCGCAGGCGTTCGATGTAAGCGACGCCGTACGGCTGCGTGTCAAGGACGTCGTACGGGAGCGTGTCGAAGTACACATTGGGGACGTGCACGACGACGTGGTCGTGGGGTGCGTGAGGGGCGTAATGTGACGCTCACACTTAGTCAACCAGCGCCGCGTCCGGGTCCGACGCACGGCAGCGGCGAGAGGAGAGCACCATGTCAGCGACTGATGCAGCGCCGCCGATCGACGAAGGACGCTTGAACGAGTTCATGGGTAAGTTCGTGCAGGATCTCGGAGCGGCGTTGAGCGTCGCGACGGTTGTGATCGGCGACAAGCTCGGCCTGTATAAGGCGATGGCCGACAGCCAGCCGGTGAGCGCCGCGGAGCTCGCCGCGCGCACAGGAACGGACGAGCGCTACGTACGCGAGTGGCTGTCCGCTCAGGCGGCCGGCGGCTACGTCGCATACGACGCGACGAGCGAGCGTTTCACGCTGCCGCCCGAGCAGGCGATGGCGCTGGCCCAGGATGACAGCCCGGCGTTCATCCCCGGGGCGTTTCAGCTGGCCGCGTCGGTGATCAAGGACCAGCCGAAGATCGAGGCCGCGTTCCGCTCCGGCGACGGCGTCGGCTGGCACCAGCACGACGGCGACCTGTTCTGCGGCACCGAGCGCTTCTTTCGACCGGGATACGTAGCCAACCTCGTCTCCAGCTGGATCCCCGCGCTCGACGGCGTGCACGACAAGCTCACAGCCGGCGCGTCGGTCGCGGACATCGGCTGCGGCCACGGCGCCTCGACGGTGATCCTCGCGCAGTCCTATCCCAACTCGAAGTTCGTCGGCTACGACTACCACCCGGAATCGATCGAGCACGCACGTGCGCGCGCTCGCGACGCCGGCGTCGCGGATCGCGCCAGCTTCGAGATCGCCTCGTCCAAGGATTTCCCCGGCGAGGGCTATGACCTGGTCGCGATGTTCGACTGCTTGCACGACATGGGCGACCCGGTCGGCGCGGCGGCGCACGTTCACAAGGCGCTCAACCCGGACGGGACATGGCTGATCGTCGAGCCGTTCGCCAACGACCGGCTCGAGGACAACCTCAACCCGGTCGGGCGCGTGTTCTACAGCGCCTCCACGATGATCTGCACGCCCGCGTCACGCGACCAGGAGGTCGGCCTGGCGCTCGGCGCGCAGGCCGGCGAGGCGCGTCTGCGCGACGTCGTCGAGCAGGGCGGCTTCACGCGCTTCCGCCGCGCGACCGAGACGCCGTTCAACCTGGTGCTCGAGGCGCGGCCGTGACAGCGCTCAGCGCTGCGTGAGGCGCTAGCGACCTGACGATCCGAGACGCGCGGCCGGACACCGGCTGCGCGTCTGCGCCTGGATCGCGGCTCGGCGCCACCGCGTGTGCGCGTGCGCCGGCGGCTGGCTGCTGTTGTGGTGCTCAGTGCCTGCGTGCTCTTGCGCCGGCGCGCGCGAGCCCGGGGGCTCGGCGGGCGATCGTCCGCGCCAAGCGGTCCGTGAGCGCCGGGCGAACGGGGGCCAGTGTGCTGAGCGCGCCCGCGCGGTCCTCGCCGCGGCCGTCCTGGACCGCGAACAGCGCCCACTCGCCCGGTACGCCCTTCAGGACGTGGGTGCCGCGCGGCTGGAACTCGATGTTTGATCCGACGACGAGGTCCTTGACGGTGCTCGACACGAGGATCTCGCCGCTCCCGGCCATGCTCATCACGCGCGCGCCGATGTGCACGGCGATGCCACCCAGATCATCGCCCAGATCGCCGGCCAGCAGGCGACACTCGCCGCTGTGCAGGCCGGTCCTGATCCCGACCCCGATCTCGAGCAGCTGATCGCGGATCGCGCACGCGCAGCGAATCGCGCGGGCGGGGCCGTCGAACGTCGCCAGGAAGCCGTCGCCCGTGTGCTTGACCGCGCGTCCGTCGAAGCTCTCCAGCTGGCTGCGAACGAGCGTGTCGTGACGGGTCAACAGCTCACGCCAGCGGCGGTCGCCGAGTTCGGCCGCGCGGTCGGTCGAGCCGACGATGTCCGTGAACAGCACGGTCGCCAGCAGGCGGTCCGGCTCGTGCGCGCCGCGCCCGCCCGTCAGCGCCTGCTCGATCTCCTCGGCGATCCGGTCGGCGTCGTGCGTGAACGGCGCGTGATCGATCCCGTCGAGTTCCAGCAGCCGCGCACCCGGGATGTGCTCGGCCGCATAGCGTGCGTTCTCGACCGGGATCGAGCTGCCGGTGTGGTGGATCACGAGCGTCGGCGCCGTGATCGTCCTGAGTACGTGGCGCACGTCACCCCGCACGAACGAGTCCCACATCGCCAGCGCCATCCCCGGGCTCATCGACGCGCGTTCGAACGCCCCGTACAGGCGCCTGTCCAGCGCGCTCCCCGCGAGGCTCGGCGCGACCAGCTCGAGCGACGCGCCCTCCCCCCAGCAGGCGATCGCCTCACGCGAGCGGCGATCGACTTCCAGCCAGCGCTCGCCGCCCGGGTTCTGCTGTGCGTCGAGCAGCCCGCACACCCACGCCTCGTACATCACCAGCGCCGCCGTGCGCTGCGGGTAGGTCGCGGCGAACAGCGCCGCCATCATGCCCCCCTCGGAGTACCCGAGCAGCGCCGCGCGCTCGGATTCAACCGCGTCCATCACCGCGCGGATGTCATCCATCCGCTCCTCCAGCGTCGGCATGCGCCGCGCCGGATCGGACAGCCCTACGCCGCGCTTGTCGAACACGATCACGCGCGCGAACTCCGCCAGGCGGCGCAGGAACCTGGTCAACGTCGGGTCCGTCCACTGGAAGTCCAGGTGCGATACCCAGCCAAACGTGAACACCAGGTCGATCGGCCCGTCGCCCACCACCTGATACGCGATGTTCAGCTCGCCGCTGCGTGCGTACTGGGTCTTGGGTTGCATCAGCCGGCTGCCGCCACTGTACTGCCGCGCGCGCCGAACGCCTCACCAGGCCGCGCCGCTCGCCGCACGCCGACCCTCATAAATCTCCTAGTCAACCCATACGGTTACGCCATGTGGCTTCAGCGACAGCTAGCGCTCGATCCGCGACCGCGCGGCTTCCACCTGATAACCCGCGAGGTGCACGCCGCGCTGCCCGAGCTGCAGGGCGTGGCCGTCGGCCTGCTGCACCTGCTGATCCGCCACACGTCCGCGTCGCTGACGCTCAACGAGAACGCCAGCCCGGAAGTGCGCGACGACCTCGAAGCGTGGTTCAACGACGCCGTCCCCGAGCGCAGCGCGCTCTGGACGCACACGCTCGAGGGCAGCGACGACATGCCCGCGCACGTCAAGGCATCGCTGCTCGGGCCCTCGCTCACGCTGCCCGTCAGTCGCGGCCGGCTCGCGCTCGGGACCTGGCAGGGCATCTACCTGTGTGAGCACCGCGACCACGGTGGCCCGCGCTCGCTGATCGCGACCCTCTCCGGCGAGCCAGCCGACCCCCGGTAACTACCTCGCTCCCCGCAGCCGAACCAGGCTAGGGTCCCAGCTCGTAGTCGCACTCCTGGCTCGTGTCGTAGTTACATACCGACACGCCCACGGTGGGCTCATAGTCCTCCAGTGCGAGTCCGTTCAAAGCCTCCATCGAGGGAGCCAGCTGGGCCCACCAACTCTCGGAGCCAGGGGCGTACGTTGTGATGCCGGCCTGCTGCTCCTGCTGCTCGAGCTCCGCAACATTTATCCACTGGCTCCAGCTGCATTCAGCGATGAAGGCGATCGGGTCTTCCCCGTTGGGCTGCGGCTGAAGGACCGCCGCGACATCGACCGCAGTGTCGCCGTTGTCGGAGTAAGCAAGTACGGTGATCTGGTTTTTGCTGTTCACCCAATACACCGCCGGGTATCCATATGCGTCGTCGTTCGTGTACTGCGCCTGACCAATCCCAGGGTTGATCCCGCAAACGTTTGCAACAGTCAGGGGCGTCGGAGCTAGTTTGGGCACAGCCGTCTGGGTAGGGGCAGCTGTAGCCGGAATCGGCGTCGGAATCGGAATCGGCGTCGGCGTCGGCGGAACCGCTCGGTGCGGTGGCGCCAGTTTGCACCCGTGATGTACATCGAGTGCGCCCATCACAGCGAGCCTTCGCGTCGCGTTCGCCTGCCGATGATGCTTACGCCACGCGCTGTACGTCGACCTGCACCGCGCTGCCCGCCAATGTGAAGACGCAGAAGCCACCGACGCAGTAGCGCCGAACGCTCCCGCCAGGACAGCGAACACCAAAAGGACTCGTATTCGTGCCATCACAGTATGCCCTGTGCTGAGAATGAACCCGCAACCAGCAGAGCCGCTTGGCATGGCTCACAAGCTACAGGTTCCATAGTGGCTGGCGCCAGGAACGCCGACGTAATCGTGATCTACGCTCCACGGGGCCCGCGCAGGAGCGCTGCCGGCTCTCTAGACTACGGGGCCTGCGCCCGTAGCTCAGCTGGATAGAGCGTCGGTCTACGGAACCGAAGGTCAGAGGTTCGAATCCTCTCGGGCGCGTCGCAACCTAGAGCCACTGGTCGAGGCGATAGTCGAGCCCGTCGCGCGGCAAATGCGTCAGCAGGCGCTGGGCGCGGGTCGTGTGGCTGAGACGTGCTACATGCCGCTCGACGGCTAGCGTGGATCGCTGCCGTATGCGACTGAGCGGTGGCGGATCGTTGCGACTCGGATGATCTTGCCGTTGTCTGCGAGTTGGTAGACGATCCGGTACGAACCGACCCGGAGCGAGCACAGACCGCGAAGTCTGCCGTGTAGCGGATAGCCGATATCGGGTTCGCGCTGAAGCAGCGCAAGGGCTTCCTCGATCGCATCGATCAAAGGCCAGTCGAGCGCGAGCAGCTCTGTACGCGCGCGACGCGCGAGTACCAGTCGTGCCACCAGCTATCTCGCGGCCCGTTTCTCCGCCAGATCACGGCGCAAATCATCTAGCTCGATCGTTTCGCCGCGCGCGAGCTCATCAAGACCCGCTTGTAGCGAGTCCACGATTGCCGTATCCGAGAGGATCTCGGCTGTCTCCTCGAGTGCTTGGTACTCATCGATTGGCACAAGGGCCGCCGCCGGGCGCCCGTTACGCGTCACGACCACGTGAGCACGTCGGTCGGCCACGTCGCTGAGCAGCTCAGCGAGATTGCTCCGGAACTCGCGCACGGGGATCGTCTTGGCCACGAGATCAGTGTACCGAATCATGTACACCGCTCTAGGGATCCCGGGCAGGGACTCGAATCCCGACATGTGGATGACGATGACCGGCCAGTCGCCGTACCTGTGCCACGATCGCTGTGGTACTGACGGCGTCCTGGCTGGACCATCTACGGTAGCGGCAGGCTCATGCTGTAGTTCCTGACACATCATGCCGATCTAGGATTCCAGCTAGCCGGCAGATCGGGGCTTATGGACAGCACGCAATCCGACGAGCGCTTCTACACAGGACCAGCCCACTGGAGGGTCGCGCCTGCGCGAGAAGGCCTGGAAGCCGAGGGGTTCACGGTCGTCGAGTGGCCGTGGCTGTGCGAACGCTGGGTCGCGCCGACGCGCAAGATGGACATGCGCCGTCTGTCGTTGCTGAGTGCCGCTCATGAATGGCTCGCCTGGCTGACGGAGGTTGACAAGCTGGCAGTCATCGACGTTGGCACCGATGACGCTGACGCAGTGGCCGACCTGTTGGGCTTCGTCGTGGAGCCGACGGCCCGATTGGGCATAGAGCTTGTGATCGGCCACGAAGTCGAACTTGAGCAGCTCGACCCGGCGCGGCTCATGGAGCCCTACTTCGGCTACCCCTACTCCTTTGAGCGGTTGCAATGGTGCCTCGCAGGCGGAAGGCCGGCGACGGCGACCACGACCACGCGTCTGCTGAACGAGACCGGTTTCGTTCCCGACGCGACGCAGGAGCGCGCGGTACGAGCCGGCGAGGGGGTTGTGCAGATCATCGCGCCAGCGGGCAGTGGCAAGACTGCGGTGCTAGTCGAGCGGGTACGCGAGCTGCTTCGCCGCGGCGCTCCACCAGAGGCGATCGTGTGCCTGACGTTCAATCAAGCTGCGGCCAAGGAGCTCCGGGAGCGCCTCGCCGCAGCTGGAGTGGGCGAGGTCAACGCCAGAACCTTCCACAGCCTCGGCCTTCAGATCCTCCGGACCGCAAACGCGTTGCCGCGTGACAAAGAGCTGTGGAGTCCATCGCTTGGGCAGTGGCGCAAGCTGGCGTTTGACGCCAAGCGGTCGGTCGGCGAGGACGGGTACTGGCTGGAGTCGCCTGAAGCCAAGAGCGAAATCAGCAACATCAAGCTCGGCAGGATGATGACCGCCCAGCAGTACGCGCAGACGCTCGATGAGAAAAGCGACGCCCGAGCACGCACTGTGGCGGCGCTCTACACCGGCTATGAGGAGCTGCAGCGTCACAGCGGGCGGCGGATCGACTTCGACGACATGATCCTGCGGGCGGTGCAGCGCCTGCGTGAGGACTCGAGCGTGAGGGGTCGCTGGCAGAGCACCTATCAGTATGTGCTGGTTGATGAGTACCAGGACATCGAGCCCGCACAGGAGCTACTCGTGCGACTCGTCGCCGCGCCGCAGGACCAGTTGTTCTGTGTCGGCGATGAGGACCAGACGCTATACGCGTTCCGCCGCGCGAGCGTGGAGCGCATCATCCTCCTCGACAACCTCTATCCAGCCCTCGAGCGAGTGGCGCTGGGCGTCAACTATCGCTGCCCGCCAGCGGTCGTGAACGCATCGCGAGCACTGATCGAGCACAACAAAGTCCGCTTCTCCAAGCAGATTGCGTCTGCGCAGCCAGACGCGGAGGGACGCGCGATCCGCGCAACGGGCTTTGCGTCAAAGCCCGAGTCGGCGGTTGTGGTCGCACAGACGCTGAAGGACAAAGCTCGCGGCGAAATCGTGGTCCTTGCGCGCACGACCGATGCACTGCGTCCAGTGGCGCTCGCCTGCGCGGACATGGGCGTCAAGATCGACGGGCCACAGAAGCTGTTCGAGCCCACCGGTGCACGCAAGGCGCTGGAAGACCATCTGCGTCTCGTGCTCGCTCCGCAGGAGGCCGACGAGAAGCTGATTCGCAACGTCTGCCAGACACCCGGCCGGTCGGTCTCACCCGAGGATCGCGTGCCCATTGCTACCCGGCTGCAGGGCAGAGAATCATTCGCTGCGGCATTTGCAGGGATCGACGCACCCCGGCGCGGCGGCGGGAAGCTGTTGTCACCCGGCGAGCTCTTCACACAACTGGCGCAATGCCAAGACGCGGGAGAGGCAGTGGCGCTACTGCGCGGCCCCGGCGGGCTGGATGAATGGTTCGAGAACGAAGACCAGATGGGCGGTCTGGACCAGTTCGACTGCGATGCGCTGGAGCAGGCTGAACAGAACGCAAAGGGCACGAGCCCACGCGACTACCTCGACGAGCTCAAAGGCCAGACGCAGCGGCTCAAATCGTGCCGCGACACAAAGGAAGGCGTCGAGCTGTCGACGATCCACGGCGCCAAGGGGCGGCAATGGCCGCATGTGATCGTTGTGGCCTGCGATGAGAAGATGCTGCCGCACAAACGTGCGCTCGAAGGCCTCACCAATGAGGACCGCGCCCGCGGCGAAGGCATCGAGGCTGAGCGCCGCCTCGGCTACGTGGCATTCACCCGCGCGCAGAAGCGCCTAGAGATTCACTACGAGGTCGAGTGTCCCAGCATCTTCCTGTACGAGTCGGGCATTCTCGAGCGGCTTGTCAAGCCCGCACGCTCCCCGCGCAAACCGCCCCCAGCCCCCGGCCTCTCCCCTAAGCCCAAGAAGAAGAAACAGAAGCAGGGCGTCTCGATACGCGCGATGCTCAAGCAGCTTGCCGGCACCGATCGGTCCGAGTAGGCTTGGCCGGCCCCCGTTGGTTGGACCTACTAAGACAAGTATTTCGCTCGAGGATCAAGGCGAGGTCTTCTTCGGCACAACCGCCATATCGCGCACTCACGCGCTGCTCACTCCCGCAGCAGCCGAGGAGCAGGGGGTCATCCTCCGCACGGTTGCAGAGCTGTTCGCGGGCTCCCGAGCTCGCGTAGGAACCCGGGCCCTCTGAGGCAAGTGATGTCGCAGGAGAACGTCGAGCTCGTCAAGCAGTTCATCGGCGCCTTCAACGAGCGTGATCTCGAGCGCTTCGCTGGGCTTGCCACGCCGGACTTCGAATGGACCACGTCGATGATGGCCGTCGAGGGAGAGGTCTTCTGGGGGCGCGAAGGCATCGAGACCTACTTCGAACGGATGCGCGAGGTGTGGGACGAGTTCCGCGCCCACGCCAGCGGATACCGTGATCTCGGCGACCGTGTCCTGTGGCTCGGGCGCATCGAGGGACGGGGACTCGTCAGTGGCGTGCCGGTCACCTCGCCGCTGGACGTCCTTTTCGATGTTCGTGACCGGAAGATCTCGCGGATGCACTCCTATCTCGATCATGACGAGGCCCTCAAAGCCGCGGGTTTGGAGGAGTAGGCGATGTCGCAGGACGTGGAGATTGTGCGGAGGGCTTGCACGCGGCGACAGCGGCGATATCGATAGAAAATAGTCAGGTTCGCAGAAGATGTTGCTCTGCTTGTGTACGAGCGCACCCGTGGCAGGCCCTGAAGCAATCAGCTGGCTCTCGATCATTCGTCCACTCCGCTTGACCGCGCTCGGGCCGGGCGATAGGAGTAGTCCGGCAGTTGGAATTACTCTCCCGAGAGGCCCGTGTGAGGTAGCGATACCTCGTACTGCGATTCTGCGCGTGCGGCCTGACTCAGTGCATACGAAAGGTGACAGACGTGTCAACCACAGGTGAGTCCACGACGTCGGCCGGGGCGGATGTCCCGCACAAGCGCGCCCATTTCAAGGAGCTGCTGCTAGCGGGTCACTTCAAAGACCTGCCCAAGAAGCCCACGCCGCCGGAGCCGCCCACAGGCGACACGGAGTACGAGCAGCTGATGTGCGTCGGCTATCAGCCGCAGCTGGGGCAGCTGAACGCGGTCGTGCACCTCAAGCGCTCGAGCGGCTATTCCGGCGACATCTGCACGCTCGGCTCGACCGAGTACGTGAAGTTCTTCTCCTCGGTCGACGACGGGGAAACCTGGACCGAGCTCGGGATCAGCTCGTTTACCGCCTGGGACGTGGACGGGGTCAAACCGCTGGAGTTCGACGTCACGCTCGCCGTGGATCTTGCGAAATCGTGTTGCAAGGATGAAAACATCGTTCTAATCCGCGCGATCCTCTCCTGGGAGGTCCCGCCGGGGGACGCCACCGACCCGGTCGTCTGGGGAAACGGGCTAGACGCACACGTCCAGGTCGCCCCGCTCGCGTTCGGGAGCTTCGCGCAGCTGTGGGAGTGCTTGGAGATACCGATCGAGCTCGAGACGCTCGGCGAGATAGTCAACCTCGATCAGGTCATCGAGTTTGGTGGGGACAACACGCTGGCTGCGCTGCAGCTGCATGAGCTGTACAAGGACACCAAGGTTCCTCCCCACCGTTACCTGCTCAGCGAGGTCTCCGAGCTGCTCGCCAATCCGCTTGCACTCAGCGCGGCAGCGAAGGAGCCCGAGCTGGCGCTCGGGCTCGGGCTGAAGGATGAGATCGATCTGGGAGCCCTGATCGGGATCCTGCTCGACCCGCAGGGCGATCAGGCCTACGAGCAGCTCGGCTGTGTCGGGCTGAATCCGAACGCCGACACGCTCGTGGCAACGATCGACGTCAAGCTCTCCAGCGGCTACTCCGGGAACCTCTGCAGCGAGGGCAGCAACGAGTACGTAGCGTTCTGGGCGGACTGGGGATCCGGCTTCCAGTACGTCGGCACGACCGCCGTAACCGTCCACGATATCGCCGCAATTCCCGCCGATGGCCTGAAGTACTCGGCCGCGCTGCCGTTCGAACAGGCATTGACGCACCGCCGACCCTGCAGCGAGGGGCCGGTCGAGGTGCCGATCAGGGCGGTGCTCTCGTGGGCCACTATGCCCTCCGAGACCGACCCCTATGCCGTCCCCGTGTGGGGTGGGCATCTCGAAACGAACGTCCTGCTCACGCCAGGTGAGCCCGTCGTCGGGGCCGGCCCGGACCTCGAATCGATCGGCAGCATGCCGCTGGATCTGATCGACAAAGGGACCGGCCTGGCCACGGGGCAGTCGCTGGTGGCCTTCATCGCCAGTGATTGTCCGTTCGGTGGCGAGGTCGTCTTCACCGGACACGTGATCAATCTCTCCGGCGGCGTCGGCGGCAGCGGCCTGCAGTACCGGGTCCTGATCTCTACCAACGGTGGAGCCAGTTACACGCCGATGACCGAAGAATTCAGCGTCCAGACGCACAACTGGCTGACGGACTCCTACGCGCCGGTTCTGCAGAAACCCGATGCCCAGGGATGGTGCAACTGCGTCGAGGACTACGACGCGCATGTAGCCGTCGTCGGGAACGTGCTCGGGCACTGGTGGACCGCCGGAAACGGCAAGCTGTGGATCGCAATGGAGGCTCGCCACGGTCTGACTCCGATCGGGCCGGTCGCGCCATCGTGGACGCTGATCCAGCTCGACAACACCGCTCCGTCTCCGGTCGAGGTCGAAATCACCTCCGGCGGGGGCTCCTGCGGGGACTTCAAACCGGGCGCCCTGATCGAAGGTAACTACTCAGCCGTCGACAACGAGGACCTCAACGGCGTGAGCATCGAGGTGGAGATGCCGATGCCCGGTGCGACGCTCGGGCAGACGGTCTCCTCGAAAACGCTGACCAGCCAGTCGGGGTCGTGGACGCTTCAGACCCTCGCGAGCACCGACCCGTGCGGCTACACGATCAGAGCCGTCGCCGGCGACAACACGATCGTCAACAGCGGCTACGTGGGCTGGACCGGAGAAGGCTACACCGGGTTTTGCCTGCGTCCATAGGCCGAGCCCCGACAACCGCGATGCGTCGCAGGCAATCTGAAGCCCGCTTCCTGCTGGTCGCCTTGGCCACCTGGCGCATCACCCATCTGCTTGCCGAGGAGGACGGCCCGGGTGACCTCGTCGCGCGCCTGCGGGTACGCGCCGGCGAGGGCCAGCTCGGGAGCTTGATGGACTGCTTCAACTGCATCAGCATTTGGGTTGCCGCACCGCTGAGCATCGCCGTCGCGCGCAAGCAACGCGCAAACCCGCTCGCCTGGCTCGCACTTTCCGGCGCCGCCTGCCTGCTCGAGCAGGCCACGCGCACGAGCACCCACGACCCCGAGCTCGGGCCGCGATGAGCTGTTGCGGAAAAAAGCGAATTGCCTTCAAGCAGCGGGCCCACCCCGCCACGCTGCGCAACTCGCAGGCGGCACCGTCGGCCCCGCAGCTGAGCACACCGTCGGCTCCGCAGGGAAGTGCCGCTCCTCCCTCGGGGAGTGGACCGGGTGTCCTGAGCGCGGGCGCCGCGATGCGGGAATACCTTGCGCGCAACGCGAGCTCGCTAAAGCGCTGATACCGCCGTCCTGTCGAGCGCGCAGCTGGAGCAGTAGACGAAGTCGGGGCGCGACCGGGGCTACCGGAAACCGAGCGCGCGCCGCTCGGCGTGGGGAGACATCGCCCCGGATGCTCGATCGCGTTGGCCGGGCGCATGCCGGAAGAGCACGTCGCCCCATATCCAACCGAGGTTGTCCACGCCACCGGTGTAAAACGATACGACCCTGTAGCCGAACGGCTCGAGCAGGTCCTGGATTGCGCGAAAGTCGGCGTGGCGCTCCTCGGGCCTGGCTGTAAACTCGCACTCACACAGGACGAACTCGACGCTCGCGCTCTCGAGTTGCTTGACGCTTCCCCGCAGCACAGCTTCCTCGTGGCCCTCGGTATCGATCTTCAGCAGGTCGATCCGCTCGACGCCATGCTCGAGCGCATAGTCGTCCACAGTTATCGCTTGCACGTCCACCTTCTGTCCGCTGCCGTGAACGCTCGTTTGATAACTCGCTTCGCCTCGCGCGAGCGTCAACGACCCTGATTTGTCCGATACGGCGGCGTTGACAGCGTGCACGTCGCCCGCGGCGACGGCCTGCTGGAGAGCAGCGAAATTCTCCGGCAGAGGCTCGAATGAGTACACGCGTACCCCCGGGAAAGCCCGCAGCAGCGTCGATGTCGTCTCGCCCCTGTGCGCACCGACGTCAAAGGCGACGCGCAGGCTGCGGCCTGCGAGGTAATGCCGGATGTCATCGCTCCACTGCACGCCAAACGGGATCGAATCACCGCGACGGACATCCAGGTTCGCGCGTCTCAGCGCACGACGCAGCAGCTCCTTGGCGTGAGGCATGCTCGCCGATCCTATTAGCATCAGCCGCGGGCTCCGACCGACGCGGACCAACCACTCATGACCACGCCCCCGACCGTCGCTGTCATCCATTTCCCGTCCGGAGGGCACATACGCCCGATCCTGCCGTTGGTGAGCGCCCTCGGGCAGCGGGGGCTGCGCACGGTGCAATGGGCGCCCGCCGAGTGGGAGCAGGCGTGCCTATCTGCCGGTGGCGAGTTCCGCCCGCTACCCGACCTCAGCGACCTTGCGTGGCCGCCGCCACTTCCGTTCCGCATCGCCGAGTTCCTCGGCGGGCTGACCGAGCGCCTGGCGCCGTGGATGTGCGAGCAGCTGGCGGACGCAGGCTGCGATGTCGTACTGCGCGATTCCTTCGCCCAGTACGGCCATTACGCGGCGCGGGCGAACGGCACGCGCCAGGTTGTGATCCCGGCGATGATGGCCTTCCATCGCGGCTGTCGGCCGAGCGTGCGTGACATGCCGTCGTTCGCTGTGCAGCTCGCTGCCGGCGTGCCCGGGGCCGTGCGCCTGCGACGGATCTCTCGCCGGCTCGGCAAGCGCTACGGGGAGCCGCTCGGCGGGCCGCTCTCGGTGTTTGCCGGGCGCCACGGATCGCCGACGCTCGTCCTGACAGTCCCCGCTTTGCAGCTGCGCCCGGATGGCCTGCGCGGCGAGGATGTGCGCTTCATGGGCCCGCTGCGAGCCCTCGGCCCAACCGAAGGCGCGTCCGAGCCCGCGCTCGAGGGGATCGCGGAGACCGACCAGCTGATCTACGTCTCGCTCGGCACCGTCTTTGAGCAGCGGCCGGACTTCTTCCGTACCGCCGCGCTCGCGCTGTCCGGGCCCGGTCGCCGCGTGATCATGTCGGTCGGGCGTCTGGCGCCCGAGACGATCGAGCCGCTGCCGGCGGGAGTCAGCGCGCATGCCCACGTGGACCAGCTCTCCGTCCTGCGCAGAGCCGAGCTGTTCGTGACTCACGGCGGCTTCAACAGCGAGCAGGAGGGGCTCGCCGCCGGGGTGCCGCTGCTGCTGCACCCGCAGATGTTCGAGCAGGCGCTCAACGCCGACGTCGTCGTCCGAGCAGGAGCGGGCGTGCGTCTCAGGAGTGCGACGGTGGACTCGATCCGCGACGCAGCCGCGGAGCTGCTGGACGATCCCTCCTACCGCGACGCGGCACAACGGCTGGCCGCTGAGCTGCGAGCCGGCCAGCGGATGGACGATGCAGTCGAGTTCCTCGCCAGCTTGGCAAAGAACGATGGATGATCGAACTTACTGAGCGCCGCTCGGTACGAGCATCTCCGACACCGGTCCCAGGAGCACGCGACGTCGCAACGCGGGCTCGCTGACCGAGCGCGGCACCGGCGAGACGAAGCGGTCGACGACCAGGCCGGCGACTTCGGTGCGTGAGAGCAGGCGAAAGCCCGGCGCGGGCGGGTCGGTCGCGGAGGAGCGGAACGGTTCGTAGAATTCGCTCGCCGAGGACTGCACGCCCGTGACGTCGATCTCGCTCACCGTCACCGATCGACTCGGGCTGAGCTTGCGCAGATGTAGCGTCGGCAGGTAGTACTCGAGTGGGGCGGCTCCCAGCTCGGCGGTGGCGATCACGCGCTGGCGAGTGCCGCCGTCGAGCGTCGTGGCGAGCTTGCGCCAGTCCGAGCGCTGCAGGCTCGGGCTGAAGTTCACGTCGATCGAGATCGCCAACGATGCCACTGCGATCGCGCACGCCAGCACGACGCCGACGCGACCCGTGCCCGGCCACAGCGTCACCAGCGCGATCACGCACAGCGCTGCGAGCATCGCGCCGACGAGGTTGCGCGGCCCCAGGTAGTCGTCTCCCACGGCCACCAGCACGAGCGGAATCAGCATGCCGCAGGCGGCGACCGAGATCATCAACATCAGGCCGCGTAGCTCGCGCGTGTCGTCTGCGCCCGCGGATCCGTCGATCGCCCTCGTGCGTGCTCGCTTGACGATCTGCCGGCAGCCGAACGCGAGGCCCGCCAGGACCGGCAGGAACACCAGCAGCTCGATGCGATGTCCAAGCGCTGAGCCGCTGTAGCCGGTGAGGTAATACTGGGGGATCGCCTGCAGGCGATCCCCCAGCGGCCATTCACCGATCCACTGTGTGTTCGTCCCGCCTTGAGCGTCGACCAGCGGCAGGAGCGCGGCACCGACCACCGCGATCGCTGCGATCGCCGGCAAGGCCATCGTTCGCGCGCGCCGCTCCCACAGCAGCCACAACACCATCGGGATCAGCAGGAAGACCGCGAAGTAGTGGCTGAGCATCGCCAGCGAGCCGGTCAGCGCGAAGGCCCACATGCGTTTGCTTGTTGGCTCGTCGATCGCGCGCAGGAAGCACAGGATCACCAACGAGGACATCAGGATGAACAGCGCGTAGGAGCGGGCCTCCTGCGAGTACCACACGAACAGCGGGTTGACGGCGACAAGCGCCGCGCAGACGATCGCCACGCGCCTGCCGGATAGTTCTCGCCCGATCGCCCATGCGACCGGCACGGTCGCGATCCCCGCGAGCGCCGACGGCAGGCGCAGAGCGATCTCGCCCGTTCCGAACACGCGCGAGTCCGCCCATGCGAGCACGTACCACAGCGGCGGCGTGCTCTCCGTGTGGCTCACCTCGCGCAGCGTCGAGAACAGGCTCGCCCGCAGGACATGGACAGGCGTAAACGCCTCGTCGAACCAGAAGCTCTGCAGGTTCAGCGTCGAGAGCCGTAGCGCAGCCGCCAGGGCGGTCAATGCGAGCAAGGGCCACCAACGCATCAGCCACGAGTCTTCGCTTACGTGCGCTGCGGCCGGGACGCTCACCGGATGGGCAACCGTGCTCATCGCGTACATCCTCCCTTACATCGTGCCTCAGGCGCGGCGCTCACTCCGCGGCGGCACGTCGTGGCGCCCATCTGAGGCGTGCGATCGCCGGTCGCAGTGCTCGACCAGGCGCCGCGCGGCGTTCACCGGTCGCAGGGGTCGATCGAGCGCCGCGCCGCGGTCACGAGCCTTCGAGCCCGGCGAACGCACCGCGAGCTCGCGCGCGGTTTACATCCGTGCTGTCCCACGCCGCGCGCCATTCGTTGGTTTCGCGCGTGCTCACGTCGTCGAGCTCATCGTCGCTCTGCCGGCCGTTGGTCGCGGCGTGCCCCCGGCCGTTAGTCGCGGCGTGCCCAGGCGCCGGAACCCGAGCGGGCGCCCTGGTCTCCGACGCCGAGATCACACCCCCGAGCGCGAGCTCGTCGGCATACACCTCAGCCGCCAGGGGATCGATCCGCGGAGCGTCCGCGAGCGCCTCGCCCGCAGGATCCGCCGGCACGGCGACCGCGTAGGTGGCGGTCGCGACCTCATATTCGGGTGTCTCAGTTTCGTACACGGGCGCGTGGTCGGCGTAGGCCGGCGCGTCATCGGTGTACGCCGGCAGCGGCGTCGGATACGCGGGCGCGCCGATCGCGTAGCGGAACTGGCCGCTCTCGTCGGTGACCCAAAACGCGTCGCCCTCGTCGGTCGCCTCATGCAGGATCGAGCGCTCGTAGCGTTCGGCGATCCGCACCAGTGAGTCCATGTCCGAGACGTCGATCACAGCCACGCCCGGCTCTTGCCAGACGCGCTCCACGGGAACGATCATCCGTCCGTAGCGTGCCTGGATCGCAGCCGGCTCCTCGCGCCAGCCTCGCGGTCGGATGAACGCGAGCGTCAGCAGCAGGATGCCGGAGACGAAGGCGATCCCACCGAGCGCGATCCAGCGGGCGGTGGCGACGGACAGCTGGGTGAACTTGAACGACAGGTACAGCGGCTGATCGACCTTGCCGGTGGCCGAGCCGGCGCTCGACTGCACGAAGCGGCTCGTCGCGGACTGTCCGCCCGCGAGCGTGCCCCCGGCAGGCGAGCCACCCGCGGAGGCGATCGGTTGCACCTCGCGTTGGTTGATCGAGAACTGGACCTGCGGCGAGAAGGTCGTGTGCAGCGGTGCCCCGCCGACGCTCCCGGCGGTGCGGACGTGAGGAGCGATCGTCAGCGTGTACGCGCCGCCGACCGCCGTGGTGGTCTCGACCCGTTGCATCAGCGCGAGCAGCGACGGCAGATCGAGCTGCGCGGTCACGAGCGCGCGGTCGCCATGGAAGTGCGTCGCGCTGCCGAGCGGGAGCGTCGTCTGCCAGCCGCTTGTCGAGGAGACGTTCGCGTACAGCGCGGCGCTACCCGCGAGTGAGTGCTCGGCTGCGGTGTGAAAGCGATAGGAGTAGCGAAGGTCGACCGAGCTGAGCACGTGCGTGAACAGTGGGTCTCCGGTAACGGCGCGGTTGCCCGGGTAGGCCGGGCCGGGCGTCGCATCGGCCGAGTAGGACAGCGCACCGCTCTGGCGATACGGAACGTTGGCCGGTAGCAGCGCTGTGGTCGGGCGCGTGAACGCGAGTAGCGCCAACGCGAGGAACGGGAGCAGTGCGAGCAGCCCGACCGCCAGCACGCCGAGCACAGGTGCCGAGGGGTACTGCAACGCGGGTGTCGGCATGGCGCCGGTGTGCTCGCCGGCGCGCCGCTGGCGCCGGCGGCGCCGGCGGTGCTGCGTGAACGCGGCTCCGGCGAGCAGCAGCGTCCCGATCGCCACCAGCATCCCGACGAGCGCGGGTGAGCGCAGCGACTGCAGGCGCGCGCCCGCGCCCGGGAGGTGAATCCACAGGGCGCCGATCAGCTGATTCCGGGCTGGGTGCTCGAAGTCGACGAAGTTGTTGTTATCGCCCTTGAACACGTAGCGGCTGCCGTCACGGGCGATGATCCTGTGCAGCACGATCGTGTGAAAGACGTTGCTTTTGTAGGCCACGATCTGGCCGACGCGGTAGCTGCTCTGGCTGCGCACGAGCACCAGGTCGCCGGAGTGAAAACGTGGCTCCATGCTGATCCCGTCAGTGTCGACGTAGCTGGTGGAGCCACCGAGCGCGACCGGCGCGAAGCAGAACCACAGGCACGCCAGGACGATCAGTCCAAGACCGCTGGAGACGAGCTTCGCTGTGTGACGAGTTCGCATGGCGAATCGGGCGTGGGTGGAAGTCGGGGCCGAAGCGCGGGGCGGGCAGCTTTGGCCGCCCGCCCCGCGTGGCCCATTCGATGCTGCTTATTCGATCGTTACCGTGCCGCTGCTTACGGCGGCGACGGATAGCTTCAGGCCGGCCGCGTCGGCGATCGGTGTCCCGAACGTGCAGGTGACCGCGAACGGCGTCGCGACTTCTGAGGCGCCGCAGTGCGTCCAGTCGGTTCCTTCAGGCGTGGCCGCCGTCAGGGCTACCGCCACATCCGTGGCAGCCTTGTCGAGGTCGAACGTGACTTTGGTCATCGTCAGCCCGTCGCCGCTGAACGTGTAGTTGGTCGGTGATTCGACGGTGTAACCGCTGACCGTCGCCGAACCGGCACCTGCTGAATGACTTGCGACCGTGTTGCTCGCGGTAAACGCATACGCGCTGACCCCGATCACGCTCGCCACTGCAAATGCGGAAAGCCCGGCGATTTTACGCCTGCGGCCTCCGCTGTTTCGCTTGCCAAAACCCGTGAACACGTCGGGCCCCCTTTGTTGTCGTGGACACTGGACGTGTCCTTCGCGGGGCAAATCGACGTTGACTTACACAGGCTTTACGAATGCAGCTCCATTTGCAGGGGTTTTCGATCAGGGTTTCCACGCCTCAGGCCGGCGTCGGCGATCCGGCGGGGGTCGCCACGGGCACGCGAATCGCGGAGGCGTCGATGAAGAACGCACGCGCGAGGTCGACGATCAGCTGGGCCAGGTCGGGGTGCTCCTCCGGGCGCCAGTCCTCGAGTAGGTCCGCGAGGCGCTGTTCGCCGGTCTGCGTCAGGCGCGTGAGCGTCGCGTGGCCTTCGTCGGTCAGTTGATAGGAGTCCTGGTGGCCCGCGCACAGCGCGATCAGCCGGCGCTGCAGCAGCCGATCCCTGGCGTGCGCCAGCGTCGAGACCTCGAGCTGTGCGCGCGAGGCGAGGCTGTCGAGGTCGGCTGGGGCGGCTTCGCTGAGGCGCGCCAGCAGCCAGCAGGCGGCGGGATCGAGATCGACGCCCGCGCGTGCGGCGATCCGGCTGACGATCTCGCGCGCGCCCTCGCGACGGTCCAGACGTCCGATCATCGTGATGATCACGGTCAGCGAGTCGGTCGACTGCGGCGCGGCGAATGTCTCCGCCAGATCGGCGCTCGCGACCGTCTCGCGCAGCGGCAGTTGGCGGATGAACCACGACAGCGCGAACGCCACCAGCGCGAACGCGCAAGCGACAAGGAAGACAGTGCTGAGAGAGTTCGTGAACGCGTGCAGATAGCCGCTGCGCAACGTCGGCGGCAGGTGTGCGATCGCCTTCGGGCTGACCTGCGCCCCGGTGCCGGCGTGTCCGGCCGCGCCCGCGGGGAACACGCTGCGCAGCTCGGTGGCCAGGCGGTTGGAGAAGATCGCGCCGAGCACGGCCGTCCCGAGCGCGCCGCCGATCGAGCGAAACAGCGTCGCGCCGGAGGTCGCCACGCCGAGGTCGGAGTAGTCGACCGCGTTCTGCACAGCGAGCACGAGCACCTGCATGACCATCCCGAGCCCGAGCCCGAGCACGAACATGTACAGGAAGATCGCGCTCCGGCTGCTGGTGGGGTCGAGCGTCGAGAGCATGTACAGCCCGATCGCCATCACGGCCGTGCCGGCGATCGGGAACGGCTTGTAGCGCCCGGTACGCGTGATGATCTGCCCGGAGACGATCGACGTGACCAGCAGCCCGCCCATCAGCGGCACCAGCTGCAGCCCCGAACCGGTCGGGGTGGCACCCTTGACGACCTGCAGGAACAGCGGCAGGTAGGTGACGGCTCCGAACAGCGCGAATCCGACGACGAACCCGACCGCGCTGGTCACCGAGAAGACCGGGTTCGCGAGCAGCCGCAGCGGCAGGACCGGCTCGGCAGCCGAGCGCTCGGCGAACGGGAACGCCGTCAGCAGCAGCACACCGAGGATGCCCAGGCCGACGATGAACGGCGATCCCCACGCGTAGGAATTACCCCCGAGCGAGGTGGCCAGCACGATCGCGCTGATACCCCCGGCGAGCAGGGCGGTGCCGAGGTAGTCGACCTTGTGGTGCACGCGCTGCGCCACAGCCGGCAGGGTCGCGCCGAGCACGAACAGCGCGAGCACCCCGAGCGGCAGGTTCACGTAGAAGATCCAGCGCCAGCTCAGATGACCGGTCAGGAAACCGCCGAGCAGCGGGCCGGCGATGCTGGCCAGGCCGAACACGCCGCCGAACAGACCCGTGTAGCGGCCACGTTCGCGGGGCGGCACGACGTCGCCGATCGCTGCCTGCGCGCTGACCATCAGGCCGCCGCCGCCGAGCCCCTGCAGCGCCCGGAACACGATCAGCTGATCGAGGCTCTGGCTCAACCCGCACAGCGCTGAGCCGAGCAGGAACACGATCAGCCCGGCCTGCAGGACGATCTTGCGCCCGTACATGTCGCCGAGCTTCCCGTACAGCGGCGTGACGGCCGTCTGCGCGAGCAGATAGGCGGTCACGACCCACGAGATGTGGCTCAGCCCGCCGAAGTCGCCGACGATCGTCGGCAGCGCGGTTGCCACGATCGTCTGGTCGAGCGCGGCAAGCAGCATAACCAGCAGTAGGCCCGCGAACACGAGGCGCCGTGCGGGCGCCGCTGTCTGTTGATCGGGGACCGCCTTGCGGCGGTCGGGTATCGCGCTCAACGCGGCCTCCTTCGCTCGACGCACCTCCTCGAGAACTCAACGCCAGTCTACGGCGACTGTTGAGCGCGGCTGTCGAGCGCGGCTGTCGAGCGGTTCTAGGGCGCCGTGTGTTTGCCCGGCGCGCGGTCGACCTCGGCGGTGACACGGCGCCGCAGCTGCGCGAGCAGCATCCGCTTGCGCGCGGGACTGAGATGGGGGCCGGCAGCGCTCGCGGTCAGCTTCGTCTTGCGCGCGACGATCGCGTCGATCAGGCCGGCGGCGGACTTCCCCGCACGCGCGTCGGCGAGCTCGGCCAGCGAACGGCCGGCTTGGCGCTCACGACGAAGCTGCTGGGAACTCACGCCGAGATAACGTGCCGCGATCGCCACCGCGCTGCCGGTGGCCGCGGCGGCGTGTGCCCGGGCGACCACTGCGGCCGCGCGCGCGTGTAGGCGGGCGGCGCTCGCCTGCTCTTGGGCCGGGGTCAGCTTGCCGTTCGCGACGGCCGCCTGAAGCTTCTTCGTCTTTGCGCTGACAAGCGCAGCGACGAGCGCTGTGGCTGATCTTCCGTTCGTCGCTTCTGCGACCTGGCCGAGCGTGTGGTGGACCTGCAGCTCGTGGTGCAGCTGGGTTCGACTCACGCCGAGGTAGTCGGAGGCGACCGCCAGGTTCCCGCTGTGAACGCGATGTACCGCCGTCACCCGAGCGGTAGCGGGATGGCTGTGATGGTGACCACTCCTGAGGATCGCGGTCAACCCGCCGGCCACGAGCGCGGCAACAGCCACGGCGATCAGCGCCTTGTACTTCCAGTTTCGTCTCATGCTGTCGAGCCTGTCGATCTCCTCGAACGACTCCCACCGGAGCCTGCTGCGAAGCGAGTCCCGAAGCATCTCACGGTCCTCTAAGGCGCATCTAAGCTCCGTCCAGCGACGGGCCACTCCAGGTAGTCACGCCAGACACTCGCGCCGGTGAGTGTCTGCTGGGCTCATGGGCCCGGTTATCGTGGTATTCTCGCGCCTCGACCCGCGGGAGGGCTGAGGGATGGATGCCCCCCGTGTACTCGCCGGTCGACCACGAAGGACCCAATCTAGCTTCCAGGCGAAAGCGAGGACCCAGGAGAATGAGACACGTCAGGATCACTGTGGGGATTGTCGCGGCTGTTGTATGCGTATTTGGCGTATTCGCCGGACCGGCATTCGCCAAAAAAGAAAAAAAAGCGCCGGTGTTCGGCAAGTTCACGGCGAACCTCCCCGGCGGGGAAATAAGCCCAGCCAACCCGGCAACCGCGACCGGCACCGGGGAAATCGACGAACTTGAACTCGCGGGCGGCGCGCTGTTCATCAACGAATGCAGCAAGGAAGCGAGATCGACGGGGACCGTCGTCTCGGAATCCTCGGAAACCTTGCTCCAGGAAGTCACGTACAAGAAGTGCATCGCCAAGGTCACGATCGGCAAGAGCGGGCTGACCTCGAAGATGAAGGTCCCGACGTTCCATCTGGCGATGGAATTCCACTCGAACCACTCGGTTGTGATCGGGGAAGCGGAAGAAGAAAATCTCAAAATCGTCCGCCCGAGCAGCGTATCGGTGAAAATTGGCAAGACCACGTGCTCCGTCGTGATCCCGGCCCAGACGGTCCCGGTCAAAGCAGAAAAAAAACCGGAAAAGGAATACGAAGCTGCTGGCTATGAATCCGAATTCTCGCCGGTGAAGAAAAAACAGCTGAGCAAATTCCCGAGCGGCCTCCAGGAAGAGCTGTACATCGAATGGGAATACAAAAAACTGGAAAGCCTCGTGAAACCGAACTCGAACTGCACGTACAAAGGCGGGGCTCTGGACAACGAACCGGAAAGCCCGAACTTCGGCTACGTCGTGTACAAAGAAGGCGTGTTCGAAGGCGAACTGGAAGAAATCTCGATCAAGAACGGCAACATCGGATTCGAACCGAAACCGTAGGGGTGATCGCGAAGTCCTCCAGCGGCTGATCGCACAGCTGCTGGAGCGGAAGGGGCGGGAGCCGGCGCAAGCAGCGCTAGGGTTCCCGCCCTTTCGTCGTTGAACACGCAGGGCCGGTCTAAACGCCGGCCAGCACAGGGATGCACTCTCCGCGCTCCTTGGAGCGGTACATCGCCTCGTCGGCCCGTCTGATGAGCTCCTCCGGGTCGAGCTGTCCGCCGTTTGAGCAGGCGACGCCGATGCTGGCTCTCAGCTCGACAGTGCCGCACGAGAGCTCGAACGTCCCGCACGCGGCATCGCGGATGCGGTGCGCGGCGCGCATCGCCATCTCCGAGTCGGGTACATCGGAAAGCACGATCAGGAACTCGTCGCCGCCGAGGCGTCCGACCAGGTCGCTGTCGCGGCTCGCGAGCCGCAGACGATCGGCGACCAGCGCGAGCAGCTCGTCGCCGGCTGCGTGTCCGAGCGTGTCGTTCACGGGCTTGAAGTCGTCGAGGTCGAGATACACGGCGCCCGTGTTGAGCGGCTGCTCGCGAGTCAGCTCGCGCTGCAGAGCGCCGAGGATCGAGGCACGATTGTGGCACTGGGTGAGCGGGTCGAAGGTCGCGCGCTTCTCGAGCTCCTGGCGCGCGCGAGCGCTGTCGGTGACGTCCAGCGCGCAGCCGATCGCGCCGCTGATCTCGCCGTCCTGGCGAAACAGAGGGTGGAGGCTCACGAGCACCCGGCGCCACGCCCCTGAGGGCAGCGCGATGTCGACCTCGACCTCGCGGCGCGAGGCCCTCGCTGAGCACCTCGGCGAGCGCCGCGTCGAGCGACACTCTGCCCTCGTCGGTGAGCGTCTGCAGCAGCTGCCACAACGACGTAGAGCTCGTCCGCGGGGTGTCCGCCGGTGGCGTGAGCTCTCCGGTGTTTGCGCCGTCATGCAAGCCGAGCCCGTCGACGGGCGCGTCGGGGCCGTAGAAGATGTCGAGCAGGCGGGCGTTGTGGTAGACGACATTGCTGTCGGTGTCCAGCTGCAGCAGCCCGACGGGCATCGCGTTGGTCAGCCGGCGCAGCAGCTCCTCCCGTTCGTGCAGCGCCTCCTGGGCCTGCATCTCGGCGGAGATGTCGATGATCTCGACGAGCACGTGGTTGCGGTCGGGGTCGTTGAGGAAGTTGTGCAGGGTCGTGTCGACCCACATCCAGCTTCCGTCCTTGCGCCTGCGCCGCAGCCGCGTCTGCTGGTCGCGGCGGGTTGCCACGACCGCGAGCCAGCCCTCCACGGCGCGTCCCTGGTCATCGGGGTGGATCTGGTCGAGCACCGAGTTGCCGCGCAGCTCCTCGGCGGTGTAGCCGAACATCTCGGTGAACGCGTCGTCACAGCCGAGCACCCTCGCGGCCTCGTCCTCCATCAGCGCGCAGAACCGTGGCGCTGCGGGCGCGAGCTCTCCCAGACCGCCGTCCTCCTCGGCCTCCTCGTCACTCGGGATCACCACACCGAGCAGCACGCCGTGGACGTCACGCAGGTCGATGAAATGTAGCGTCGTCCAGTTGGAGGGCGCTCGCAGGAGGCGGACTTTGTCGGCTGCAACTCCCTCCTCGAGCGCGCGAACCCAGGTGCGGGCGACCGTCGTACGGTCCGCCGCGACCACACTGTCGATCAGCGCGCGTCCTTCGATCGGACCCTGGCCCCACAGAGCCACGGACTGGGGCACCGGGACGGTCAGCCCGTTGCCGGCAAGGCCGCACACGAGCGCGTCGGGATGTTCCCGCAGGAGCGCTTCGGTCTCGGTCGCTACCGTCTGACTGTCCTTGAGGGTCGATGTGCCCATGACGGGGTTGGATCGGCCGCGGCGAGCTCCAGCGTGAGCGTCGAACGGGTGCCTGGACAGGGTGACGAGGCGCTTGAGTACTGCTATCAAGCCCGGTTTATCGCTCACGTGCCCTCCCGGTCCATCCCGACGTGCCCTCCCCCGTTCGTCCCCGAAGTGCCCTCCCGGTTCGTCCTCGACATGCCCTCCGCGGATGGGGGGCCTTGACGTTCCGGATAATCCTGATAAGCTTCATGAGCATTGTCTGGGAAGACGCATTCCGGAACGCGGCGGCGGCGACGTCTCAGCGCTCCGGGTGGTCGATGCCTGCGGGCTCGGCTGGCGCCGACCGGGCAATGCGACGTACCTGACGTTTCTCTCCTCCCTCCGGGGAGCGGCCATTTGGCAGCTGCTCGGAGACCTCCACACGACTGGGCCGGCCCCCCTCGCCGGCCCAGTCGCGTTTTCTAGCCGGCCGAGTCGCGTTTCTCGATCGGAAGCGCGGCGATCTGCGCTCAGCCGTCTGTGAACGGCGCGATCGGCACGCCGTGGTCGCGCTCGCGCATGCCGAGCTCGTACACGCAGCCATGCTCGCTGTGCAGCGTCCGTGGGGGCGCGCGGTCGGGCGCCTGTGACGGTCAGCTCGAGCGAGGAGACGGAGCAGTTGACGACGTCGTGCTCGACCGCCGTCGGGATCGGCGTAGCGCCAACCGGCGGCTGCTTGTGATGGAACGTCGATCAGCGCGTGCACGGACAGGCCCTGCTGTCCCGGCAGCTGCAGCTCACAGCGCTCGGTGCTCTCGTGCACGCGGGTGCCGCGCGCGGTGACGCCGCCGATACGGTGGCGGCGGCCGTCGATCGAGAGGACGCCGTTGGCGACCCACGGCGTCATCCGCCCGGCCAGCTTCAAGCGCCCGAGTGCCACGTCCAGCCACGCAGCGCTGGAGCCAGAGCCGGCGCCTTTGCCGGAACCGCTGCCGGCGAAACCGACGCCGTGCAGCCAGATCCAGCGCTCGGCGTGCTCGGAGCCCCAGTTGTGCCCGACCATTCCGGGCCAGCTCGCGCAGCGTCGATCGGTTCGCGCCCGGGGAGCTCGACGACGCCGTCGAAGTTGGCGGCCGGCGCGGGGCTGGTCAGCTTGGTGCGCGGCAGCGGCGCGCGGTAGAGCCACTCGGGGGAGAGATGGTGCAGCTCGGGCTCGTTGGTGTCGAAGCGCAGCGACCAGCGGGCCTCGCCGCATTCGCCCTCGGCGCCGTCGGCGCCGAGCGTGCTCCTTGCCCACACGCGATCCACCCACCGGCCGGCGCGCGCAGCTCGGGCGTGGTCAGCTTGTGCATGAATGGCCGCCCGCGTCGTGCGTCGAACACGGTGCACCACACCGACCCTGTCGGTGCGTGCCCTGGGGCCTTGTGGATGGTCAGCCGGATCCACACCCCGACGGGCTCGTCGGGGGAGACGGCGCGCAGGTAGAAGGACTCGTACATCCCCTTGCGCAGCGGCGCCTGCGGGAAGATCGCCTGCGTGCCCACTGAAGCGATCCTATCCCGAGATGCGCACCGGCCGCGTGGGCGATCCAACCCCGCGCCGGGAATCCTGAGAGGATGCCGCCGATGAACCGCGAGTCCCTCGTCGAGCTGCCCGCCGCGCTGATGCAGTCCCAGCCGCGCGGCGAAGCGCGCTTCGTGCTCGGGGTCGACGGTGGCGCGACCAAGACGCTCGCGGCGGTGCTCGACCTCGAGAGTCGAGCGATCCATCTCGGTCGCGGCGGGCCGAGCAACGAGGACGCTGTCGGCGCGGCGGCCGCGGTCCAGGCGCTGCTGGTTGCTTCCGAGGAGGCGCTCGGGCGAGCGGGCATCACCTCCGAGCGGCTGGGCGCAGGAGTGCTGGCGGTCGCGGGCACGGATACCGAGGACCTCGCGCAGAACGTGCGCTCGGCTCGGGCAGACAACTGGATCGTGGTCAACGACGTGGTCGCGGCGTGGGCGACGGCGACCGGCGGCGGGCCCGGCGTGGCGGCGATCGCGGGCACCGGCTCGAACGTGTTCGGCGTCGGTCCGGACGGTCGCGGTTGGCGTGCGGGGGGCTGGGGCCACTTGCTGGGCGACGAGGGTTCGGGCTACTGGCTGGGGGTGCAGTCGATCAAGGCGGCGCTGCGCGATCGCGAGGGGTCGGGGCCGGCGACCGCGCTGAGCGATGCAGCGCCGGCGTTCTTCGAACAGCCGAGCGTCGAGGCGGTCGCTGCGCGTGTGTACTCCAAGCCGCTGACCAAGGGCGAGATCGCGGCGTTCGGGATCGAGACGGCCAAGCTGGCCGAGCGCGGCGACGCGGTCGCGCGCGCGCTGTACGAGCGCGGGGCCGGCGAGCTGGGTGAGCAGATCGTCGCGGTGATCCGCAAGACCGGACTGGAAGGCGACTTCCCGGTGGGCCTGATCGGCAGCGCGTTCAAGGCCGGGGCGGTGTTCGTCGAGCCGCTCGAGCGCGTGATCCACGAGTCCGCGCCCGGCGCATCGGTGCAGGCCGTCGAGCTGGCTCCGGTGGGCGGCAGCCTGATGCTGGCCGCGCAGGCGTGCGGACACGCAGAGGACATGCTCGACGCCGTGGAGCTGACGAGCCTGATCGACGCCGCCGTGGGCGGGTAGCCCGCGCGTTCATCGGCCTGGGCGCGCGCCGTACTTGCGGGCCTATCCCGTCCCCATTGCGATCCCCAATCTGCTGCTCTAGACTTCCTTACAGGTTCCTCCGAATGCCCGCCGACTGTGAGGACCGGCTGGGACCGCCCAACCATGGACGATCAGCCTCAGCCACAAGTCCAGCTCAACGTTCCGCCGGACAAGATTGCCGGCCACTACGCGAACGTCGTGAGCGTGTGGAACACGCCCTACGACTTCGCCATCGACTTCTGCATCAATCAGCCGTACGCGGCGGGGCCGGGTGAGATGGCCGTTCAGGTGGTCGCGCGAGTGCGGATTCCACCGACACTCGTCTTCGATCTCCTACAGGCTCTTAACCAAAATCTCGGTCAATACGAAGAACTCTACGGAAAGCTGAAGCGGCCAGGAGAGCCAGAGGAGGAGGATTCATGAGCGCCATCGACATCACAGGCGTTGTAACCGCGTCTCCCGCAATTGCGGCGGTCGAATCGCCTGCGTGGAGCTCGGAAGCTAACTACGCGGCGCCGGCTCGGCAGGCCCTATACGTGGAACGTACCCGCACGGAGGACGGTGGACTGGTCTTTACGGTCGCTGATCCGGTCAGTGGGATCTTTGGTACCGGCGACACACCGATCGACGCTGTGAAGGATCTTGCGCATGCGCAGAAGGAGCACCGAGAGGTGCTCGAAGCGCAAGAGAGCCTCTCGCCCGCGCTCGAAAAGCAGCTCAGGTATCTGCAGCGTCGATAGCCATATGGCGACGCAACGGGCGGCTAAGGTCGCGGCAGCCCTTGAAGCAAAGGGGATGGAACGTGATGAGAGCCATCATCACATGTTTCGTAAGCAGGTTGGAGGTGTGACGACGCTAGTCACTCGGATCTCGCATAACGCCAAAGTTATTGATGATGGGCTCGGCCGCCTCATGGGGAAGCAACTCTGCCTCAACCTGCGGGAGTTCTGGGAACTCATCGAGTGCCCTCTATCCGAGGTAAATTGGGACGCGCTTGTAGCTGAGCGCTGCGAGGACGGACTAAACCCGTTCCTGGTACGTCGCTAGGTCTCTACTCAGCCTTACGTGCCCAGCGAGCCTCAGCAACTCGCGCCCGGGCCGCTTCGCTATGAACCAGCGACCGTAGAGCGTGCGGCTGCCCTATGGAGCGAGTTTCAAACCGCCCGTATAACCATCGTGATACAGCGCGCGACAGAGGAGTCTAGGTAGCCGCCTCCGACCCCAGTCCAGGCCCCAGCGCCTCCGGCCCCGGCTCCGCCTCCGTCCTCGTCCCCGCGTCGACCGCTGCCCTGGCCTCCCGCAGCCGCGCCTCGATCGCGGCGATCCGGCCGATGGCGTCGGCCCCCAGGCCCTGCATCCGCACGGCGGCGGCGGCGTTGGCAAAACGGGCGGCGTCGCGCGGGGAGCGCGACTGGGCGAGCGCGATGAAGAGGGCGGCGGCGAACACGTCGCCGGCGCCGAGGTCGTCGGCGGGACGCGCGAGCGGCGGAACGTCGAGCTCGAGCGGGGAGCGGTTGGGGGCGAGGATCGTGCTGGGCCGCTGACCGTCGGTGATTGCGATGGTGGCACCGGCGCTACGGGCGGCGGCGATCAGGCGGGCGCAGAAGCGGCGCTCCTGCTGGTTGACGACGAGGGCGTGGCAAGCGGTGGCGAGCTCCTCCGCGACGCGGGCGTGTGGCACGGCGAGCGTGACCTCGCCGCCGGGCTGGTTCCACTCGCGCGCGAGGCCCTGCGGCGTCAGGCCGACAAAGTCGGCGGGCCCGGTCCAGCCCGGCTCGCACTCGCGCGCGACGGGGGCTATGTGCAGGATCGCCGTATCGACGACGGTTGAATTCGGCTCGATTGGCCCGGCCCAGGAGAGCAGGCGCTGCGAGCGCGCGGAGTCGATACCGACGGTGCGCAGCGTGGTGGTGTGCGCGGCGGGCTGGATGTGCAGATCGAACTCGTGGCGATGGGCGCGGAGGGCGGCTTCGATCTCCTCGGGTACGCCGCGCGTGAGGATGAGCGCCCGCTGGCCGAGCCTGGCGGCCTGCAGCGCGCTGTAGAAGGCGGTGCCGCCGGCGCGCTGCGACCCGTCCTCGAGCAGGTCGAGGGTGACATGGCCGACGGTGGTGTAGTCGTAGTGCAAGTCGCTTTTCACCCCCTCCGTCTCGGGCGAGCCTGTGGGACGATGCCGGCGGCTGCCTGCCTGCCTGCCTGCCTGCCGCTCGCGGTCGCTCGCGGGCACGGGCGCCGTGGCTCGGCGGCAGAGGCTATGCCTACACCAAATCGAATCCGGATGTCGATTGTTCTGCTCCTTGAGGCGATGATTCACGACTTCGATCACACACGCAGGTTCCGATCCTTGCGGCTCGCGCTGGCGCTGTGCGCGGCGCTCGCTGTGTACGCCACGCCGGCCTCGGCCTCGGCCTCGGCCACGGCGGCGGCCGCGGCCGACAAGCACGGATCCGCGCCAGCCGCGACTGCATCCTCGTACCCGGCGGCGGCGACGCGCCCGGCGTTCCGCGCGCGAGCGTCGGAATACGTGCGCGCACACCCCGCGGCGCGCGCACACGAGGCGGCCTCGAGCGGCGGCTCGGTGGCCCCGGGCTCGCGGTCGGGCGGGGTAACAAAGCCGGCGACGAAGCCGACGAAGAAGCCGAAGTCACTGCTGCGTGGCAACCCGGCGCGGGCGCTGCTGGCGTTTGAAGCGATGCAGAAGCGCTACTACATCAAAGGCTCGGGCTTGTACGTGGGGGAACCTTATGCGTACTTGTTCCCGTTCTCGCAGGCGCTGGCGGCGACGGTGAGCATGGCGAACATCCCGCATTTGCCGTCGACGTTTGCGCATGAATTGCACTCGCGGCTGGTGGGCTTGAACACGTACTTGGACACGGACAATGGCGGCGCGGTGGAAGGGACGTATACGAGCTCGTTGGCGGCGTTTGATGGCGAGGTGGCGCCGCCGACGGGGTCGGGCGGTCCGAAGTATTACGACGACAACGACTGGATTGGGATCGAGATGGTGCGCTTGTACGGCGAGACGCATGAAGCGAGCGCGCTGGGTACGGCGGAGGGGATCATGGCGTTTGAGATGGCGGGCTGGCAGACGAGCCCGACGCTGGTGTGCGCGGGCGGGATCCCGTTTGCGAACACGCTTGAAAACAACCAGCGGAACACGGTGACGACGGCGCCGGCGGCGGAGCTGGCGGTGCAGCTGTACAGGATTACGCACAACTTGCAGTACTTGCAGTTCGCGGAGATGGCGTATGAATGGGTGCGCCACTGCTTGATGAAGCCGGCGAACTTGTATGCGGATCACATTGGTCGGCATGGGACGATCGAACCGATGTTGTGGAGCTACAACCAGGGCTCGATGATTGGCGCGGGCACGCTGCTGTACCAGGCGACGCACAACGCGGCGTACCTGTATCAGGCACGTCAGACTGCGAAGGCGGCGCTGGCGTACTTCACGCCGGAACGGCTGGGCTCGGAAATCCCGTTCTTCGTGTCGGTGTACTTGCGCAACTTGCTGTACCTGGACTCGGTGACGCACGATCCTCCGGGGGCGTCGATCGCGCAGAACTACGTGAACTACGCGTGGCAGCACTTGCGCTTGAAGGACAACGTGTTCGTGGCGGGCTCGCCGGCGTCGGCGCAGCTGCTGGTGCAGGCGGCGATCGTGCAGGTGTATGCGCTGCTGTCGACCCCGGCGAGCAGCTTCTTTTGAGATGGCCGGCGCTGGCGCGCCGGCGGGGAGGGGGGTGCGGGCTGGGAGTAAGTAGGCTCTGTGGGATGAGCGAGGGCACGAACTTGACGACGGCGGAGGGTCTTGAGGCGCTGGAGGCGGAGCTGGCGGAGCTTGAAGGCGGGGGACGCCGGGAGATCGCGGGGCGGATCAAGACGGCGCGCGAATGGGGCGACTTGAAGGAGAACAGCGAGTACCACGACGCGAAGAACGAGCAGGCGCATCTGGAGACGAAGATCGCGAGGCTGCGGGAGAAGATCGCGGACGCGGTGGTCGTGGAGGAGACCCCGGACACGGCGAGCGGGCTGGTGGGCTTCGGCTCGACGGTGGTGGTGCGCGACGAGAATGGCGGGGAGCAGACTTGGCGGATCGTGAGCTCCCATGATGCGTCGCCGCGCGAGGGTCGCTTGTCGGCGGAATCGCCGATGGCGGTGGCGCTGCTGGGCCGGGCGCAGGGCGATGAGACGTCGGTGATGCTGCCGAAGGGCAGGCGTAGGCTGACGGTGCTGAGCGTCAGCTGAGCGGGCGCGCGCGGCTGGCGTGGGCTTTGCGCAGGCGGCGGATGAACTTGCTGGGCTTGGCGCGGTAGAGCTGCTGGCCGTCGCGCATTGCCTGCCGGCGGAGCTTTCGTCTGCGCTTTGAGATCAGCGCGAGCAGCGTCTTGCGCGTGCGCGGTGGCAGGCGCCAGGTGTGATCGCGGTCGCCGTGGCGGCGGCGTCCGTCGCGGATGTGCTGGGCGAGCACGGCGAGGTCGTGGTCCTCGCCGAGCAGTTCGCCGAGCTGATCGGCGCGCTGCGCGATCAGCTGCAGGCGCTGCATGTCGCGCAGTGCTTGGGCGTGCTTGCGTGGGCGCTTCTTGCGGCGAGGTCCGGCCTTTGATTTGGCTTGGCGGCGCTGAAGCATCTCGGCGGTGTAGCGCAGGTCCTTGACGCGTTTGCGCCATTGATGCATGGCGTTGGTGCTGGGGCGCTTGCGGCGCGCGAGGCGCGTGTAGCGCTTGCGTCCCTGGCGGTAGAGCCGGCTGAGGTCTGCTTCGATCAGCTGCAGGCCGTGGCGGTCGCGCAGCTTCCAGGCCTCGACCCGCATGCGCAGGGCGGTGAGCTGGCTGAGCAGCTGGGCGCGCGTGGCGGGGTCGCCGAGCGTGCGTTGCTGCGTTTGGGCGTGCTGGGCGAGTAGGCGCTTGCGCAGCTTGCTGATGCTGCTGCGCTTGAGCTGCCGCGGATGGCGTGCGATGAGCGCGTCGAGCGTGCTGAGCATCACCTGGGCGTCGCGCGCGGCGGCGAGCTGCTGGGCGATCTCGCGCAGCGCGGCGTTCTCGCGCGCGTGGGCGTGCTCGCCGAGCTCGTGCTCGAGCAGCCTGATCAGCGCACGTAGGCGCTTGAGTGCCTTGCGCGTCTCGTGCACGGCCTTCTCGCCGGGCTGATGGTCGCGATCGCGGGAGAGCTGCTCGATTGCGAGGTCGATTTGGCCGAGCGCCATTCGCTGCAGCCCGTCGGCGAGCTGCTCGTCGGGCAGCAGGCCGAGCTTGCGATCGGGGCGGCGCCGGCGCTCGTGGCGCCGCTCGCGGTCGGCCTTGGCGACTGCGACGGCGACGGCGAGCGCGACGCTGGCGGCGAGCGTGGCGGCGAGTGGCGCGACAATGGAGTGATGCCCAGCCTTCCGCGAGCGCCGTGGTGGACGGTGCGTCGCGCTGCGAATCGCAAGCCGGCTACGTATCGCTGTCCTTTGTGTGGTCATCATCTAGCCGCCCTGAGCGAGCATATGCTGATAGCGCCGGAAGGCGACACCCGGCGGCGCCGTCACGCGCACACCGATTGCGTGCTGCAGGCGCGCTCGCGCGGGCAGTTGCCGCTGAAAGAGGACTGGCAGCGCACCCGGCCGCGCCCACGATCGCTGTGGGCGCGGCTGTTGCGGCGCGCGTGAACGACTGGCGCGGCGCTGGCGCTCAGCCGCCCCACACCTTCGCGTGCTCGGGCTCGACGCGGATGATGACGCGCTGTTCGCCGGGCTGGCGGAAGGGGTAGGAGTCCTTGTCCATGTACTTCTTGGCGAGCGAGTCGATGTGCTCGTCGGCGCCGTCGGTGGTGCGCTCGGCGACGCGCCCGCGGACCTCGAGGTACTCGTAGGGGTTCTCCATGTTTTGCACGGTGAGCGTGACGCGCGGGTCGCGTTCGAGGTTGCGCGGCCAGACGCGTCCTTCGGCGGTGTTGACGACGGGCATGCCGTCCTGCACGTCGACCCACACGGGCGCGGAGTGCACGGAGCCGTCGGCGCGCAGCGTGGCGACGTTGCAGAAGTTCTTGGCCCTCAGCAGCTCCTCGGCCCGGCCGTCGATCTTTACGCTCATCAGAGGCTCCCTTGCTCGCGGTGTGGTCGTGTGCACACCACGATAGGGGCTTCTACTGGGGGCTCAGCGCGTCGAGCCGCCGCCAACGCGAGGAGCCGGTGCGGCTTGGCGCATAGGTACACACCATCATGTTCAGCAGCCGATGAGCTTGGCCGATAATGGAGCTAGCATGTGCCACATGGTCTCCGCACAACTTCAGGCGCGCGAGCGCGACGAGGTCCGGCTCGGGTTCTACCGTGCCCACAAGGGGCAAAGCGGGTTCTCCTCCGTTGCTTTGCGGCGCGATGAGGACGACGGCATCTGGTATCTGGACGTCGGCGCAACCGGCGAGGTTGACATGCCTTCGAGCTACCGCGGGCTGCAGGTGCGCGTCAAGCAGACATCGCGCGCGGTAAACGCCGTGGCACCGTTCGCTAGCCTCGCCGCGCTCTGAGCGCGGCACCTGTCAACGTCGGGCCCGGCAGCGGGATCTACCCGGGCGGCCTTACGGTTTACGAACAGCCACACCAGGTTGGCTCTTTCGGAGCGCCCGTCCTGCGCAGCGGCGAGCGGCGGCCATTGCTCCTGACGGCCGCACACGTCGTCGGCAGCCTATGCGCTGCGCATCCACAGGGGCGCATCGACGTGCTGTTGCGGACTGGCGTGGCAAGTACCTCATCGGGGGACCCATTGATCGGTGAGGTGATCGAGAGCCATCCTCCCGCACCCCGCGAGGAGGTTGAGCTGGACGCGTGCATCGTGCGGGTCGGTGAGCACGTGAGTCTCGGGAGCGTCGTGCGCGAGCAGGCAATGTCCGGGCGAGCCCGCGATCTTATGGGCGTGGAGGACCTCGTCACGGTCTACAAGCGAGGGATCCGGGATCCCGGACTCACCCGCGGGCTGCTCGACCCAACGCCGGTGTCACTAAAGGTGGATCTTCCGCAGCCGTCAGGTCCGCCCATCGTTCGGGACTACATGCGGGGCTGGTTCGTGTACGGCGACGAGCACCCGTTTGCCAGGCAGGGAGATTCTGGCTCGATCGTCACCGACGAGGACGACTGTGTGGTGGCGCTGGTGGTGGCGCTCAGGACCGACACTCGTCGAGATCTGCGCGTTGAGGATCCAGCATTCGTTGTCCCGATCCTCGACGTACTTGCGGGCCTTAACGTCCGCCTCGCGGGCCCCGATCGGAATTGTGTGCTGGTCTGAGCTGGCGCTCCCGCAGGGAGCCATGTCGCTCCGGTGCTTCGGTACCGCGCTCGCGCTCGTTACGCAGAGCGAGGAGCACGAGGGCTTGCTCGCGCGCGCAGCGGCGCGGATCATCTAATTCCGCGCCAGCCCGCTGTTTGAGTTGGCGGGCGGGATCGTGCCGAGCGGCGTGAGCTTGCCGTTGTTGAGCTGGAAGTGCACGATTGCCTGACCGCCGCTGGGGGTGGAGAGCGGGTCGTTGCTGCGGTAGAGGGGGTAGGCGAGCGTGACTTCGGTGTCGCTCTGGGAGACGATTTTGATGGTGGCGCTGGGTTCCTTGGTGTCGGTGCCGATGTAGCGCCCGCCGAGGAAGAAGAACGCTTGCTGGCCGTAGCCGTCGCCGGAGCCGGTGCGTGTGCCGACGAGCACGCGCAGCGTTTGGTTGGGGTGGTACTGCGAGGTTTCGTTCGGTGTGTAGCCGCGGGCTCTGAGCAGCGAGGCGGCTTGGTTGGCGCTTTCGGCGTGCGTGGTCGGTTGGGCGAACGCGGGCTCGGGAGCGGTGCGGGTCGTGCTCGGCGCTCCGGTGCCACCGGTGGTGCTGCTGGGTGTCGTGTTTGTGCCGGTGGTCGGGGTTTTGCTGTTCGATGCGGTGGTGGTCGGTGTTGTGCTCGTGGAGCCGGTCTGCGCGGCGGGCGGGCTTTCGGCGACGGAGACGGTCTTGGTGGCAGAGCCGCAGCCGGCGAGCGGGGCGACGCCGAGTGCGCCCAGCGCGCCGAGGGCGATTGTGGCGAGGGCTCCGAGTGGGCGTCGAGTCATTCCACGCATCGTATTCGGCGCCCCCGGGGGAAGTCCCCGTTTGACGATTATTAGCTACTGCTAATATCTGCCGAGGGAGGCCGAACACGACCAGCAAGGAGCCTCGAATGAGACCATCTGGAAGAAGCGGTTGGACGTTGGGAATCGTCTCGGTAGCGCTGTTCATGGTCGTGCTCGACAACCTCGTGGTGAGCGTCGCGCTGCCGACGATCCACCGCGACCTGGGCGCGTCGATCCAGTCGTTGGAGTGGACGGTCAACGCTTACGTGCTGGCGTACGCGGTGCTGCTGCTGACGGGGGCGGCGCTCGGCGACCGCTTCGGGCGCAAGCGGATGTTCGTGCTCGGCATGACGGTGTTCACGGCGGCCTCGGCGGCTGCTGGGCTGGCGCCGAGCACGGGCACGCTGGTTGCGGCACGTGTCGTGCAGGGGGCGGGCGCGGCGCTGGTGACGCCGCTGACGCTGACGCTGCTGGCGGAAGCGTTCCCGGACGAGCGCCGCGGGATGGCGATCGGCGTGTGGTCGGGGATCAGCGGGATCGCGGTGGCGCTCGGGCCGCTGGTCGGCGGCGCGGTCGTACAGGCTTTGTCGTGGCACTGGATCTTCTGGATCAACGTGCCGATCGGCGTGGCGATGATCCCGCTGTCGGCGCGCATGTTGACCGAGAGCTACGGCCCGAACGACTCGCTCGACCTTCCCGGCCTGGCGCTCGCCTCGGCCGGCGGGTTCGGCGTTGTGTTCGGGCTCGTGCGCGCCCAGTCGCTCGGCTGGACGGGCGCGAGCGTGCTGGTCAGCCTGATCGCTGGCGTGCTGCTGCTGGCGGCGTTCGTCGCGTGGGAGCTGCGTGCGAAGCAGCCGATGTTGCCGATGGGCTTCTTCGCCGAGCGCTCGTTCTCGGTCACGAACGTGGCGTCGTTGAGCATGTACTTCGGGATGTTCGGCTCGATCTTCTTCCTCTCGCAGTACCTGCAGAACGTGCTGCACAACACGCCGCTGCAGAGCGGGCTGAAGCTGCTCGTGTGGACGGGCGCGACGATGGTCGTGGCGCCGCTGGCGGGCGTGTTCGCCGAGCGCCTGGGCAGTCGCCCGTTCATGGCGGTGGGGCTGGCGCTGCAGGCGGGTGCGCTGGCGTGGCTGGCGAGCATCACCTCGACCCACACCCACTACTCGCAGATGATCGTGCCGTTCGTGATGGCCGGCGCTGGCATGGCGCTCGTGTTCGCGCCCTCGGCGAGCGCCATACTCTCATCGGTGCTTCCGCAGCAGGCAGGCCAGGCCTCCGGTGCCAACAACGCGATCCGCGAGCTCGGTGGCGTGCTCGGCGTGGCGGTGCTGGCGAGCGTGTTCACGGGCGCCGGCGGCTACGCCTCGCCGCAGGCGTTCGTCGACGGCCTGCTGCCGGCGATCTGGGTGGGCGTGGCGGTGCTCGCGGCGGGGGCGCTGATCGTGCTGGCGCTCCCGTTCGGTGCGAGCGCGACGGTCGATGCTGTGGACGGCGAGCCCGAGCAGGCTCCAGTCGGCCGCGAGTCGATCGCCGAGCGCGCGCTGCCGGCGCTGTCAAGCGAGGCCGTGTGAGCGGAGCTGGCTCGAGCGCTCCGGCGGACGCTGAGGTGCTCGAGCCGGCGCCCGCGACGCCCCGCCGGCGGGTCCCCGCGGCACAGCGGCGCGAGGAGCTGATCTCGGCGGCGGTGCACGAGTTCGCCAAGGGGGGGCTGCACGGGACGACGGTCGAGCGGATTGCACGCCGCGTGGGCGTCGCGCAGCCGTATGTGTTCAGCCTGTTCTCGACCAAGCACGAGCTGTTCCTGGCTGCTCTGGATCGTGGCTTCGAGCTCGTCGCTGCCACGTTCGAGCGCGCTGCGAGCGAGTACCGCGAAGGACGCGCGCCGGCCGACTGCGAGGATGCGCTGGATGCGATGGGTCGCGCGTACGCCGAGCTGCTGCTGAGCGATCGCGACAGCCTGATGCTGCAACTGCAGAGCTACGCCTCGTGCGACGACGAGGTCGTGCGCGCGCGCGTGCGGGGCCGCTTCGCGCAGCTGGTGGCGTTCGCTGGGCGGCTGTCGGGTGCGGACGCCGAGCGCCTCGACGAGTTCATCGGTGGCGGGATGGCGCTGAACGTGGCGGCCGCGCTCGGCGTCGCGGATCTGTCGGTTCAGAGCGAGTGGGTGCGCGAGGAGCTGAGCTACGATGACGGCGGTACCCGCGATGTCGGCCTCGCCAGCTCAGAAGCAGGGTAAGGACGGTCAGCCGAAGGCTGGGCGGCGCGACACGCGCGAGAAGGCGCGTGCCGGCGCGTTGGTCGGGTTGGCCGCGCTGTTCATCGCGTTCGCGCTGACCAACCTGAACGAGGTGAAGGTCCACTGGATCATCGGCTCGGGCCGCGCGCCGCTGATCATCGTGATCGTGATCTCGCTGCTGGTCGGGATCGTGCTCACGTACCTGGCCGACCGCCTCAGCCGCAGGCGCCGCCAGTAGCGGCGCGGTCTTTATGATGATGTATAGGTATACATCGTGCATCGAACCCAGATCTACCTTCCCGACGAGCAGACCGAGCGACTGGACGCACGTGCAGGCGTGGAGGGCGTCAGCCGTTCGGTGTTGATCCGCCGTGCTGTGGAGGAATTCCTCGTGCGAGAGGAGCTCGACACCGCCACCTGGCAGGCCCGCTGGCGCGAGGCGGTTCAGCGAACCGCCGGTATCGCGCCGTACCTGTCTGCTGGCGCCGACTACGTGGAGCGCGTTCGCGAGGTCGACGCCGAGCGTCTTGAAGGGCTCGAGCGCTGAAGATCGTCATCGACACGAGCGTGCTCGTCGACCATCTGCGTTCGCTTGCGCCTGCCAGCGCATACATCGCGGCGCTGGACGAGCGGCCAGTCTGCTCGGAGGTCAGTCGCATCGAGATCATCCAGGGGCTGCGCTCAGCTGAGCGCGCGGCCGCAGAGACGTTGTTCGCTCTGATCGAATGGCTGCCCGTCAGCGAGGAGATCGCCAGGCGGGCCGGCGAGCTGGGGCGACGGTGGCGTGCGAGCCATCCTGCGATCGGCGTAGCCGACCTCGCGGTCGCCGCCACAGCGGAGCACATGAGCGCCCCACTGGCAACCTGCAACATCAAGCACTTCCCGATGTTCACAGGCTTGCGAGCTCCCTACTGAGCATCGGCGGGCAGCGTTAGCTGGTGCGAGCGGGCGATCTGCTCGGCCATCTGTTCGTCGACTCCGACTTCGTCGGCGACGCCGCGCCATCCGGCGACGACATCGTGAACCTCCGCGAGGATCGTCTTCGAGCGGCCGCGGGTCAGGCCGGCCACGTCAGCAACCGCGCGCAGGTCGGCGACGGTGAACCTGTCGCGCTTGCCGTTGACCGACATCTGGTGACTGTCCAGCCACGGGTTGCCGGGCTTCCAAGCCCAGACCACGTCGTAGGCCGGAGCTAGCGACCACGCGCCCTCGCGATCCATCAGGAAGGCGATGTTCTTTACGTGGTCGTCCTGATTGCGAGCGACGATGTTGAACACCATGCGCCGAAACTGCTGCTCGGCGACGGGCGTGCCGAGGCCCAGTCGGCGAATCAGTAGCAACACCTGCTCGTAGCTGTACGTGCCCGGCTCGTTGTAGCTCACGTGTTCCAGCGCCCCGACCGTTTGCATGTGCAGCTTGCCGCCGTCCTCGGGTCGGTCGAAGCGGCGGGTCATGAAGTGCCTGCGGCCGTTCTCATCCAGGAGTCGGCACTCAGTCATCTCGATCCCGGCTTCCCGGGCCATCTTCGCGTACGCGTACTCAACCGCGCCCCAGCCCTGCGGATCGGCGAGTCCGTGGTCGCCGGAGCGCGCCACCCCGTCGAACTTGATCAGCCATTGCCGAAAGCCCGCCTCGACCTGCACCTGGCCGGAGCGGACCTGGCCGGTGAGGTCGTTGAACGCGATGAACGCCTTTGGGCGCGCGCCACCGGCCGAGCTGCCGATCGCGAGGATCGCCTTCATCGCCTCCTCGTCAGGGTTCTCGCTCAGCTCGGCGACGAACTCGGCGCGTTCGGCGAGCACCTCGCTGGCGAGTCGCACGAGCGCGTCCACCTGCAGATCCACGCCACCGGAGAACGCTGGCTCGTGCGCCGGCTCGAACTCCAGTGCACCCGCGCCGCGAGTGCCGACGTAGCAGAGGCGTTGAACGACGTCGAAGCTCGACTCCGCACGACCCTGGGAGGCCAGCCACGCGTTGACGAGCGCCGTGCCCCAGCGATCGGGCAGCGAGTCAGCCAACAGCCCTGGCAGCCCGCTGAACGCGTCCTGCGGCAGGCCGGGGAACCTGTAGGGCTGCTCGCGCAGCGGCATCCGGACGGGCGCAACCTGAACGCCGCTGCGGGCAAACGCTGGGTCGTACTGGAACGTTGCGCTGCGTGCGCCCGGATCGATCGAGACGGCGCCGATCCGTGTCCCCCACAGCATCACCGCCGCAACCGTCACTCGCCCGGCCCCGGCTCTTGGCCCCACGTCCACGGCTGCTCGCCGAGCTCGCTGGGTCGACCGCCGCGGCCACCGCGGGCGCGCCGTCGGGTCCTGCGCCGCTCGCGTTCCAGTTGAGCGATCGGCAGATCGATCGACTCGGGCACTGCGACGTCGAGCCCGGAGAGCAGTTCGAGTGTGCGTAGCAGCTTGATCATCGAGGTCATCTGAACCGACTTCCCCCGCTCGGCGCGCTGCACGGTCGCCTGGCCGATTCCAGCCTTGGCGGCCAGATCAGCTTGGGTCCAGTTGCGCTCCAGGCGATGACGCTCCAGCCTGCGCCCAAGCTCGGCGAGCACAGCAGCATCGGTCATTATCTCGTCAAGGCGCATCAGTTATGATTTGTTAGAGGCTGATATAACCATTGTACATCATATCTGATGCAGAGAATAGCATCTAGGAGATAAGGCCATCATTTATGATGAATTATGTGCAAAAACAGCGATAAGGCATCACTACTGATATCTGTTATCCAAAGTATGCCACCGTAGCGAGTTGAGGCTACGCCGGACCCCTCGTCTGCGCGATCGCGCAGATCACCCGTCTGCTTGCCCGCCATGCGAGAAATCTGCACGATTACGCATATTTTTGGCGGAATCTACGAAATCAAGTATAATATGCGCGATCGCGCAGATGGCCCTTGATGAGTCGACATCCCAGCGAATCGGACGAAGCGTCCGCGAGGCACGCCGTCGCCAGGGCATGGATCAAGCCAAGCTCGCGCTGGTCGCAAACGTGGCGGTGCGCTCGATCCATCGCGTCGAGAACGGTGAGCCGACGGTCCGCCTCGATGTCCTCACGCGAGTTCTCAGCGCGCTGGGTTTGGAGCTCGAGGTGCGCCGCCGGAGCGGCGGATGAGCCTTGGTATCTACTGGGGAGGCGAGGAGGTCGGCAAACTGCAGCGCGTCGACGCGCGCTCGCGCGAGTACTTCTTTCAGTACAGCAACGCCGCGCGCGCGATCTCGCTCTCGCTGCCGATTTCCGGGGAGGCCTTCACCCTCGCTCAGAGCCGCCCCTTCTTTGAGGCTCTGCTGCCTGAGGGTGCAGTGCGCGAGCGGATTGCAGGCCAGCTCAAACTCGCCGCCAGCGACTCCTACGGCCTGCTCGCAGAGCTCGGCCGCGACTGTGCGGGGGCGCTGCAGATCCTCGAGGCCAAGCGCATGTCAGAGACTGCATCGGTCCGCTGGCTCGACGATAACGAGCTCGACGCACTGATTGAAGAACTCCCGCGCCATCCGCTCGGAATGCATGCCGAGGATCAGCGTCTGCGCCTCAGCCTCGCCGGGGTGCAGAACAAGGCCGTGCTCCTGCGCGACGAAGCGGGTGTCTTCGGCAAGCCGCTGGACGGTATGCCGAGCACCCACATACTCAAGCCCGAGCCGCCCGACGGCGACTATCCGGGCCTCGCGGCCAACGAGTACTTCTGCATGCGCCTGGCCGTGCGCTGCGGCCTGTCTGTTGCGGAGGTGCAGCTGATCGAGCTCGCGAGTCGCCCGTGCTTGGTCGTGCAGCGCTTCGATCGCGAGCTCTCGAGCTTCCCGCCTACGCGCGTGCACCAGGAGGACCTCTGCCAGGCGCTCGGTCTGACCCCTGACTTCAAGTACCAGAAGGAGGGCTGGAGCCTACCCTCCTACGCCGCTCTCGCCGAGCTGCTGGACGAGCACTCGCCCTCACCGGGCCTCGATCGTCTCGCGGGCGCCCATGCGGCGGTCTTCCACTACCTCGTGGGCAACGCCGACGCGCACGCCAAGAACATCTCGCTGATCCACGGCGAGGGCGGCGTGCACCTGGCGCCGCTGTATGACGTCGTCTGCACGGCCGTCTACCCGGAGCTCGACACGCAGCTGGCTCTGAGCATCGGCGACGAGCTCGACCCCGACTCGATCACCTCGATCCACTTCGCGGACCTGGCCGACGACTTCTCGCTGAACGCAACAGCCTTTGCGCGCGAGCGTCGCGATCTGAGTCAGCGAGTCACCACTCAGGCCCGGCTGCTGCGCGAGGAGGCACTCGAACAGGGGTGGCATGACCCATGCATCGAGCGCATCCTCGAGGTGGTCGCCTCCCGCGTCCCGCGCGCCGCGGTCATCGAGTGACCCCTGCTGCCGCCCGCTCGGAGAGGATCTCGGCGGCTGCGTCGGCGCCGAGGTAGGGCGCGAGCACGATGTATGCGAGGTAGTCGGACAACGCGGCCAGCAGCTGTGGGCGCTCGCCTGTCGCGTGGCAGCGGATCGTGTGCCAGATCGCGCCGGCGATCGCCTCGGTCGTGAGCGACGTGTCGGACTTCCCGGGAGCGCCCTCGGTGAGCAGCGTGGCGATGCTGTGCGAGAGCTCGATCGTGTGCTCGAGCGCCTCGGGACCCGCGAAGAACGCCTCCTGGGTGAGCGTCCGCGCTTGCAACGGGTGCTCTGCCAGATAGGCCATCAGCTCGCCGAGCACGCGGCGGACGGCGCCGGGCCAGTCGGCGCTGATCAGCTCCGGGTCCGCGGCGATCCGCAGCAGCTTATCGCCGATCATCTCCAGCGCCGCGAGGAAGCACTCGCTCTTGCCGCTGAACAGCTCGCAGAAGACGTCGATCGAGACGTTCGCCTCGTCGGCGATCTGCGGCCCGCTGAGCTCGCGGTAATCCTCCTGCGACGCGAGTCGCAGCACGGCCTGCATCGAGCGCGTGCGCTCGTCGCGACTGGCCGGTTCCGCGCCGACCAGCCCGGGTCCGTTGATCGATGAGATCTCGCGCATGCGCAGCCTCAGCTCCGCGGCCATGTTCTCGGCCATGCGCTCGGCGCCGGCCGTCTGGAACAGCAGCGTCCAGCGCAGCATCTCCGCGGCGATGTCGAGCTCACCGCTCGCGTCTGGGTCGCGCAGGAACGCCGAGGCGCTCCCGTGCAGCCCTCCGACGATGCCTCTGATGATCGGCTGCGGCAGCTGGCTCGCGCCGGGCGTCTCGGTGAAACTGCGCGTCAGTAGCTGCTCGCAGGCGGCGAGCATGCGGCGCAGCCGCGTGACCCCGATCGGCCCGGCCCGCTGGGCCTCGAGCATGACCAGCACCGTCGCCTTGCGGTCCTCGACGGTCATCTGCGCGAAGCGCCGCAGCGCCGCGCCCAGGCGGTCCTCGAGGCCGCCGTCGCTTGCCAGGTAGGCCTTCTTGAGGTGCTTGACGTCGCGGTGGGCGAGCAGATCGAACGCCGCGAGGAAGCACTCCTCCTTGTTGGCGAACATCTCATAGAAGGAGCGGCGCGAGACGCCCGCCAGAGCGATCGTCTGCTTGACGCTCGTGGCTTCGTAGCCGTCGGTGCCGACGACCTCGATCATCGCCCCGAAGATCCGCGAGCGTTGGTTGTGGATGACCTCGTCGCGGTCGAGCCTATGCGGCCCGTGTGGCAGGCGCTTGTATAGGGGTGCGACCCGTGTGGACCCCGTGCTTCGTTTGCTTCGTTGCGTGCGCTGCTTGCGCGCGGACAGCGACGATCTGCTTCCCGATGACATGTGACCCCTCTCCGAAACCGAACTTTCGAGCCAGCCGACTAGTGTCATGTGGTCTGGCAGTCAGGATCATTTCATGTCAGCGATTTTTTGTCTACAGAGAACTGGCTCTCGCAGGAGTCGACCCTCTCGGATTGGTCGAGCGATCAGTGGAGAATGACCTTCAGCGCGATGATCGCAACGCCCATCGTCGTGCCCACGGCGACGTCGAGCGCGAGCTCGCCGCGAGTCGCGTGCGAGCGTACGCCGGCGATCAGCTCGAATGCAATCAGCGCGGCGACCGTACTCCACAGCGCGATCGTGATCGCGGTTTCCTGGCCGGCACCGAGGATCCATCCGAGCACCAGTACGGCCAGCGGCAGGGCAGCGCCGCGAAGGATCGCCGATTCCTCCGCGAGCGCCTGACCGAGCGCCCGGAGCGTCAGGCGTTCGTGCACCGCTAGACGACGGCCGAGCACGTCCGCGTACGCGTGCGCCAGCCAGTACACCGTTACAGCGATCGCCGCGGAGGCGATCGTGTCGAGGTAGCTCTCGTGGAACCCGCTCTCGGCCGCGAGCAGCGCTCCGAGGACGATCAGCCCATAGACGACGCGCGCCGGGTTCTCGCTCGGCGCGATCGCGTTACCAGCGCGCGCCAGCCACCCGCGCGGGGCGGGCGGCGGCTTACGCGGTGCTCGATCGGGGCCGGACGGCTGCTCGATCGAGGGATTATCGGCGAGCGCTCAGCGGATCAGGATCGGCGCGCTGTAGGCGGAGACGTGCGCTCCGTCGGAGATCTTGATTAGGGCGCGGTACAGACCGCGATGGCGCACGCGCACGACGCGGCTGAAGCGCGAGACGGACGCAGTCCCAGGCTTGACGATGGTGCCGCCGACGTTCAGCGACCGACGCGGCTGCAGCAGCTGGAAGCCGACGAGCGCGCCGGCCTCGGCGGGCGCGACCGTGCCGTACAGGCGAGCGAAGCCGCGGCGTCTGGTCGCGCGCGCGTGAAACGAGACTCGCACCGCGACGCCCTCGAGGATCACCGGGCTCGAGATTTCCGGTTTGCCGACGGTCACGACGCGCAACTGGGCGTTCTGGACCAGGCCCAGGAACGGGAACGAGAAGCCGCCCGCTGCATTCGTCAGCTCGGGGTTGCCGACCGTCTGGAAGCCGCCGAGGTAGGGGAAGGGCTTGGCCTGCAGCATCACCGCGTGATTGGCCGCACCGGTGCCCGACAGCGTGCCCTCGACGAGGAACGCTCTACCGAACGGCACTGGGTTGGGCGTGCCGACGATCGCCAGCGACAGCGGCACCGGCCCGGTCGCGAACGTTCGATCGCCACCCGGCGTCGCGCCCGCGGGTCCCGAGGCGAGGATCCGGTAGTGGTAGGTGGTCAAGGGCTGCAGGCCGGTGATCGTCTGGCTGACTTTGATCGACGCTTCGCCACTGCCCGCCGGGGCGAGTGGGGTCTGCGCGCCGTAGCCGCGCGTCGTGCCGTACTGGAAGACGTAGTCGGTGGCCTGCCCGTGCGGGTTGACCGAGCCGAACAGGATCGCCGAGGAGAAGCTCACGTGCGAGGTGCCGCCGGTCGCCGCGCTCGGGGCGGCGGCGGCGATCGATGGGGCCAGCGCGCTCGCGAGGGAGCTCAGGCCAAGGACGCTGAGCCCGATGGTGAGCAGTCGCCGGGATGTGCGCGTGCAGGGAGAGGAAGAGGCGTAGTGATGTTTGTCCATAAAACGACCATACCCTGATCGATCAGTGCTCAAGCTGCCGAGGATTTAGATGTCGAGGTCGAGCAGTGCGTCAACCGGTCGCAGACGTTTCTCGGCTGACGCTGCGAGGGGCGAGAGCCCGTTTCCGCGGTCCTCAAAAATCTGGCTAGCAAAAATCCGACTGACCGAATTCTTCGGAAAGTAGCTTGATAGATTCAAGAAATCCTTGCAAAATGCGGATTCAGCACGTATGATTTTATGAGTATGGGGGCGAAGCCTCGAGTCAGACGAAGGGGAAAGCCGCTCCGCGTCCAGGCGCGGCCGACGGCGGGACTCAATTCGAGCTGATCGAACCGAGGCTCTAGTCTCAAGGTGCCAAGGAAGGCGGAGATATCCAAGGAATGATCACTATCGCGAGCATCCAGCAGCCTCTTCAGGCTGCCGTTCTTGGCTCTGAGCTCGGCGCCGCAGCTGCCGAGCTGGGAGATCGTGAGCGCCGGGCCGTTGCGGACGCGCTGAGACACGAGCGCCGCCGGATGGCCGCCGATGTCCACGACCTGATCATGCAGGACCTCGCGCTCGCGCTCGCGAGTGCCCGCGACTTGGCCGAAAGTCCATCGCCGGCGCCGCAGGCGCAGGCTGTCGTGGCGGCAGGCGAGCGCGCGCTTGCCGCCGCACGCCAGATCGTGGGTGGCCTGGCAGACGACGATCGCGAGCCGATCATCGAGGCTGTCGGAGCGAGCGTGCGCGTCGCCGCGAGGCACACGCGGCTGATCTTCGACGCGACCGGCACGCCGCAGGGCGCGCAGCCGGACCGTCCAACGCTTGAGGCGCTCGTGCACATCGGCCGTGAGGCCGTCACCAACGCCGTCAAGCACGCCGCTCCGGGGGCCGTCGAGGTCGTGCTCGAGCACGCGGATGAGTGGCAGCTGACGGTGCGTGACAACGGCCGTGGTTTCGAAGCCGCCGGCGCCGGCTTTGGCCTTCAGAGCATGAGACGGCAGGCCCAGGCGCTGTGGGGCACACTGCGGGTTACGAGCGTCCCGGGCGTCGGGACGACGGTGCAGGCGATCCTGCCGTGAGCGCGGTGCCGACCAGCGACCCCCGCGGGCCGAGCATCGTGATCGCCGACGACCACCCGGCGTTTCGCCTGGGCGTGCGCATGGCGCTGATGCGGGGGGGCTTCAACGTGGTCGCGGAGGCCGCCGACTGCGAGGGTGCGGTGAGCGCCGTGCTGCGCGAGCGACCGGATGTGTGCTTGCTGGACGTGTGCATGCCCGGTGGCGGGATCGAGGCGGCGGCACGGCTGTCGCGGGTCGCGCCGTCGACGTCGGTTGTGATGCTGACGGTCTCCGACAGCACCGATGACCTGCTGGCGGCGTTGCGCGCTGGGGCGGTCGGCTACCTGCCGAAGGACACGCGCCCTGATCGCCTCCCGGCGGCGCTCTGCGGGGTGCTCAAGGGTGAGGCGGCGCTGCCGCGAACGCTCGTGGGCCTCGTGCTGGGCGAGTTTCGCGACTACGCGACCACTGCGGATGATCGATTGCGCGTCGGCGAGGTCGAGTTGACATCACGCGAGTCGGAGATCATGCGCATGCTCCGCTCGGGCCTGACGACGATGGAGATCGGCGAGATGCTCTCGCTCTCGCCCGTGACGGTGCGCCGCCATATCTCCACCGGCGTGGCCAAGCTGGGTGTCGCCGACCGTACCGCTGCCGTGCTCGCGATCGAGCCGGTCAACGCCGCGTAACGCCGCGTAACGCCGCCGGCGGCCCGACAGCGCGCGTTTGACAAACAGGCTCTAGCTTTAGACGAGCCCGTTGCGCACAGCATAAACGGCAGCTTGAACGCGGCTGTGCACGCCGAGCTTCTCGAAGATGTTCGTCACGTACTGCTTGACCGTGTGCTTGCTGATCGAGAGCGTTTGACCGATGGCGGCGTTGTCCGCGCCATCGGCGATCAGGCGGACGACCTCGAGCTCACGCGCGGTCAGAGCTCGACCGTCGCTGGCAGCCTGTGCGGCGGTGTGCTTCTTGGCACCCGCGCGCGCTACCAGCGCCCTCAGCATTTCGCGCGAGAGCACGCCGTGGCCGCCACCGGCCAGGCGGATGCACCCGACGAGCTCCTCGGCGCGCGAGTCCTTCAGCACGTAGCTGCACGCGCCGGCGGCGAGCGCCTCGAGCACGTCGCCCTCGTTGACCGACGCGCTAAGCAAGACGACCTGAGCGCGAGGGCTGGCGATGCTGAGCTGGCGTACGGCGTCGAGGCCCGACGCGTCAGGCCCGTTGAGCCCGATGACCACGACATCCGGAGCAAGTTCGCGTGCGAGCGCAACCGCGTCGCCGCTGTCGGTGGCCTCGCCGACGACGTCGATACCGTCTGCTGCAAGCATCCCCCGGAGTCCCTCGCGGAAGAACCCATGGTCGTCGACGAGCACTACCCGAAGCGCGTCGCCTGTTTGTTCCACAGGGAAAAAGTAAACCAATCAGCCGTAGGGCGGCGCGGTGTCGGCCGACGGCGTTCCGGCGAGGCGGTGGATACCCGCGGGCCCGATCGAGCCCGCGTCGTGGACGTCGATGGGTTAGCGTCCAGAAGCTGCGGGTATGGTCGTCCGAGACGACCGGCACCATGAACGCTGTTCTGTCGTAGGGTGGTGTCGTCCGTCGGTCACACAGTGGTATCTGGGCTTCAGCGGTCAAGCTGAGGCGCCAGGGCGTCGAGACCAGTGGCATACGCACTTTTCGTGCCAGGAGGCCCTTGATGTTCGAGCGGATCGCGCGCAGCTTTTTCGCAGCATTCGTGTTGCTGCTCGTGCTCGCCCAATCGCCGGCGCTCGGCGCGTACCGCGCTCACTTCGCAACGACCGGCGTCGGTCACCGCGTGAGCCACAGGCACAAGGCCGCACGTCGCATGCGCCACAAGACTGGTGCCGTCGTCCATGGCTTTCGGACGGGGGGCGAGCCCGTCGGGTCCGCGACGGTGCTCCTGGGCAACGACGCGGTGGAGTCGCAGTACGACTCGCTTCCGGCAGGTCGGGCCGAAGCGTTCCGGTTTCACGCCAGCGCCTCCGGCGTGGCCAGCCTCGCTCACATCTACATGAGCGCTGGGAATGCCGCCTCCGCGGTCGTCGTCGGGTTGTATACGGACGTCGACGGACACCCTGGCTCGTCTCTCGGCACAGGCGCGGCAGCAACGAGCGGGCCCGGGACGTGGACGACCGTGCCGGTCACGTCATCGCAGCTCAAGTCGCCCGGAATCTACTGGCTCGCGGTGCTCGGCCGGGGCGGCGTCCTGCGCTACCGCGATCGGGCGCACGGGGCTTGCAGCAGTCAGACCAGCGCCCAGGGCGCGCTCCGCACGCTGCCCCCGCACTGGAAAGCGGGATCGTGGTACGGCGGTTGCCCGATCTCCGCCTATGTGACGAACCTGGTTGCTGCCGCGCCCCACGTGGCGTATCTCGCAGCTGAGCTGTCCGAAAGCCCACCTCTCGCGAGTCCCACCGGTGCGCCCGCGCCCGCGCCCGCGCCCGAAGAACCGCCGTCGCCTCCCCCTCCAAGGCCCGTCAACACCGTCCTTCCGACGATCGCCGGCGCTGCCAGCGAAGGACGGACGCTCCGTGCCTCAGACGGCGCCTGGACCGGCGGCCCGACATCCTTCGCCTATCAGTGGGAGGACTGCAACGCATCGGGCGGCGACTGCTCGCATTTGGTCGGCGCGACCGGGTCGAGCTACAAGCTGAAGGCGGGGGATGTCGGACAGACGATCCGCGTGGTCGTCACGGCGAGCAACGCGTGGGGCACCGGAGCCGCATCTTCGGCTGCGAGCGCGCTTGTCTCCGGGGCGTCTCAGTCGGCTCCCACGAACACCGGTCCACCCTCGATCAGTGGGGCGGCGGTCGAAGGCCAGACGCTCGGCACGAGCAATGGCATATGGGCGGGGGGCCCAACGTCGTTTGTCTATCAGTGGGAGGATTGCAACGCATCGGGAGCGAGCTGCACGGCTATCGCGGGCGCGACGGGCAACACCCGGAGGTTGGTCTCGAGCGATGTCGGGCACACGCTACGGGTCGTCGTAAAGGCCATCAACGCCGCAGGGACCGGTCAGGCGACGTCGGGCGCGACGGGCGTCGTGACACCAGAACAAGGGCAGAAAGGAGGCACGCCGACCAACTGCTTCGCGACACCCGAAGCCTGCGGATATCCGGGCCCCCACAACACAGGTCCCGACGGGGAAGGAGCCGCGAAATGTGCCTCGTTGACTGCCTCCGGCTCGATCGTGGCCGGCACCTCCGGGCAGAAGATCGAAGGTCTGAACGTCACGGGCAACATTACAGTCGCAGCGAGCAACGTAACGATCAACAATGTTTGCGTGACTGACAACGGCGGAGCAAAAGAAGGCTCCCAGGCGATTCGGCTTGAAAGTGCAGCGAACAAAACCACCATTTCAAACTCCACGATTCGGGGCGAAAACGAATCGACCAAATCGGTCGATGAAGCACTCTCGAACAACTACGGTGGTACCGGCGAGCTGGCGATGAATGACTACATCTACAACTGCGGGGAGTGCATTCACTACGCCTGGACGGTCAACAAAACATACGTCCTCGTCAACGGGATGAAGGATACCGACGACCATTACGAGGACTGGTACTTCAATAACAACACGATCAGCGCAGACGACGACACGATGCTGAACTCGTATAAACAGACAGCGGTTCTGTTCGGCAACACCAACAACGGAAGTGGGGGCGGGTGCGAAAATCACATCACTGTCACCAACAGCCTCCTTGCCGGCGGAGGTGCGATGCTCTATCCGTGCGGCAATGCTTCGTCGGTCGGCTCGAGCACGATGACGATCAAGAACAATCGTTTCGCAAGAATGAAATGCGCGAAAAAAGAACACCAGATCCCCGCCGGTGAATACGGCGAAGGTGGATGGGAATGCGAAAACGACGAAGGCACGGGTGGCTTCTGGCCGCGAGGTGGGTTCTTCGAGCTAGATGCGTACCTGTTCACCGGTGCGAATCAGACATGGGAAGGCAACTTTTGGGACAACAACCTGCAAACCGTTGCGCCCTAGCCTAGACATCGTTTGACGTAAATCGGCCGGTTCGGCCGGTTCGGCCGACCGCGGCGTCGTCGGTTTGTGCCTACACCGACGTCGTCCGTTTAGCACGACGTTGAGGTCGAACGTCCAGAAAGGACAATAGGAGTGTCAAGTCCTCGTGTGAGGGCGTCGAGAGCAGACGCATCAGCCCGCGTCGTCCATGGAGGATCTCGATGCTCAAGCAGCTCACGCGAAGCTTTGCAACAGCGGCCGCACTGATCGCGGTCGCACTCATCGTCGCCGTCGCTAGCTCATCGGCGCTGCCCACCCGCCTCGTGCGCCCTGCACAAGAACGTGCAGCCCGCGGCGGGCCGGTCACGCACGAGATCGGGCGCAGGGCTCGCCGCAAGAGCGGCGCAGTGGTGCATCGCTCAGTGCGTCAGCTCGCCGACATCACCACTTCGGCCGTGCTGTTGGGGGAGGACGCCGTCGAGTCCGAGTACGACTCGCTCGCGACCGGCCAGGCTGAAGCGTTCCGGCTACGGTCGCACGTCTCCGGCGCCGCGGGCGCCGTACACGTGTTCATCAGCTGGCGAAATGCGGCTAGCACATTGGTCGTGGGGCTGTACAGCGACGCGAACGGCCATCCGGGCGTCCTGCTGAGCACGGGCTCGGCTCCTGCATCCCGGGCGGAGACTTGGACTGCCGTACCGATATCCAGACTCGAACTCCTAGCCGGGAGGTCCTACTGGCTCGCCGTCCTTGGCAGGGGCGGAGTGCTCCGCTACCGCGACCGCTGGCGGGGGCCGTGTCCGAGCGAGACCAGTGCTCAAACCTCGCTCGGCACGCTGCCACTGGCCTGGAAGACTGGCACGCTCTACCAGGACTGTCCGGCCTCGGCGTACGTGACCGCGGAACCCTTGACGCTGCCCCAGGTGCTGGGCTCGCCCCAGGAAACCGGCAGCTCGCTGGCACCGTCCGTGCCGGTCGTACCGGCTGAACCCCTGACCGTGGCACCCGAAGAACCGACCCCGCCGGTATCTCCGGCCGCGCCGCAGGACACCTCGCCTCCGGCGATCACCGGCACCGCAGTCGAAGCGCAGGTGCTCAGCGTCTCGCCCGGCGTCTGGTCGGGAAGCCCGACGTCGTTCTCCTATCGCTGGCAGGATTGCGACACGGCTGGCGGCGCCTGCGTGAACGCAAACGGAGCTACTGAATCGACCTTCACGCCGTCCGCCGGGGATGTTGGTCACACGTTGCGCGTGGTCGTGACGGCGAGCAACGCAGGCGGTTCGAGCTCGGCTTCGTCAGCCGCGACGGCGCCCGTGCTGCCGCTGCCTCCGGCGAACACGGGGCCGCCGTCGATCGCTGGGTCGGCGGTGCACGGGGAAACGTTGAGCGCGTCCAGCGGCGCGTGGTCGGGGAGCCCGAGCTCGTTTGTCTACCAATGGGAGGATTGCGACGCGCTCGGTGAAGCCTGCCTGAGCATCGCCGGCGCGACTGCCTCCAGCTACAAGCTGGCCGAAGCAGATGTCGGCGAGACGCTGCGCGTGGTGGTGAGGGCAACCAACGCGGGTGGAGCCGGGTCGGCGAGCTCGTCCGCCACCGCGATTGTTCTGCCGCAGGCACCGACGGACACCGTGCCCCCGAGCGTCAGCGGGACGACGGTCGAAGGGGAAACGCTGAGCGCGTCCAACGGGACGTGGTCGGGAAGCCCCAGCTCATTCTCCTACCGCTGGCAGGACTGCAACACGGTGGGTGGAGGCTGCGTCGACATCAGCGGCGCGACGGCGTCGAGCTACACGCTGCGCGCCGTCGATGTAGGCGACACGATTCGCGTGGTGCTGAGCGCGAGCAACGCAGGCGGGTCGACCCAGGCGAGCTCGGCTGCGACCGAAGTGATCGCCCCGGACCCGCCGCCGGCGCCGGCGCCGACGAACATGACGCTTCCGACCGTCGCCGGCGTGGCGGTCGCAGGCGAAGCGCTGACAGCGAGCGCGGGTACGTGGTCGGGCAGCCCGACGTCGTTTTCATATCAGTGGCAGGACTGCAACGCGGCGGGCGAATCGTGCTCCAACCTCGGCGGCGCCACCGGCGCAAGCCACAGTCTCGCGGCTGGTGATGTCGGGCATTCGTTGCGCGTGGTCGTGACGGCCAGCAACGCAGGCGGTTCGAGTTCGGCGTCGTCGGCTGCGACGGGCGTGGTGGTGCCGCTGGCGCCGAGGAATACCGTGCTGCCGTCGATCGGTGGCGTGGTGGTTGAAGGCGAAGCGCTGACGGCGAGCGCGGGTACGTGGTCGGGTAGCCCGACGTCGTTTTCCTATCAGTGGCAGGACTGCAACGCATCGGGTGCTGGCTGCGCGAATCTGAGCGGAGCGGCGGCATCCAGTTACAAACTGTCATCCAGTGACGTCGGGCACACCTTGCGCGTGGTTGTGGCGGCGAGCAACGCGGGTGGAGCTGCCCAGGCGACGTCGGTTGCCACGGGCCTTGTAGCGGCCAAGGAAAAAGAAGCTGGCACCCCCACGAACTGCTTCGCCAATCCCGAAAGCTGCCACTATCCCGGGCCCAATAACGAGGGGCCGAACAAAGAAGGTGCGGCGCACTGCTCATCGCTGCCGGCCTCAGGTGAAAAAACGATCACGAAAGCCGGCCAGGTGGTCGAAAATCTCAACATCACCGGGAAGCTCACGATTGCTGCGGCGAAAGTCACGGTCAACAACGTCTGCGTGACCTACAACGGCAAAGCCATCGAAGGCTCAGAAGCGATTCGAATTGAAGACGGGGCGAACGAAGCCACGATCTCCAACTCCACCATCCGTGGCGAAAACGAATCGACGAAATCGGTCGAGATCGCGCTGAGCAATGCCTACGGTTCGACCGGTCTGGTCGCGACGAAAGACTACATCTACAACTGTGGAGAGTGCATCCACTACGCCTGGACGGTCAACGAAAGCTATGTCCTGGTCAATGGCATGGCGAATACAAATGATCACTACGAGGACTGGTACTTCAATAACAATACGATCAGCGCCAACGACGACACTATGCTCAACTCGTACAAACAGACGGCGGTGCTCTTCGGCAACGCCAACAATGGAAGCGGGGGTGGGTGTACAAACCACATGACCGTTACCAATAGCCTCCTTTCTGGTGGTGGTGCGATGCTCTATCCGTGCGGCAACGCTTCGTCGGTCGGCTCGAGCACGATGACGATCAAGAACAATCGTTTCGCGAGAATGAAATGCGCGAAAAAAGAACACCAGATACCCGCCGGTCAATACGGCGAAGGCGGATGGGAATGCGAAAAAGATGAAGGCACGGGAGGTTTTTGGCCAAGGGGTGGGTTCTTCTACACGGCCGCGTATATCTTCTCGGGCGCGGGACAGTCGTGGGAAGGCAACTTCTGGGATGACAATCTCGAACCGATCGCACCTTGATCGGGATCGTGTGCGGATCGGCCATCTGCGGATCGCCTCGAGACCGCATGGCGAGGCTGTAGGCGCCGGCGTCGGCGGCGCCACGGCGCGGAGGTTGGCGTCTGTCGTGTCGGTCAGGGCGCGTGCGCGCGGCATTGCCGCGGCTCAGGCGAAAGAAGGCGGCCCCCTGATCCGTTCGTCGGACGATGCTGCAATTGAGCCCACCGAGCCGTGAGCGACGGCGTTCTGAGGTACACGCGGCGGTTTCAGCCTGCCCAAAGGCCAAGTGCCGGCGGTGCGCGCTGGCCTCCACGCGCGGGGATGCCTGCGGGTCTGAGGCCTGAGCGAGATGCTGGCGAGGATCTATCGACGCGCGCTCCTGTACTCGAGCACGCCAATGTTCATCGAGTCCGTACGGCGCAGCAACAGTGGCCGCGATGACCCGCTGCCGCACTCGGCGATCTGGTCGATCGCGCCACGCTTCATGTGGAATTGTCACAAAGTGGAGACAGCCTCGCGCTACGCCGAGCACCTGGCGATCGCTGCGCAGGTCATCGGTGTCTCTGCGCAGACCGAGGGGTGCGTCATCGAATGCGGCTGCTACAAGGGTGGCAGCACGGTCAATCTTTCGCTTGTCTCGGCCTTGACCGGACGAGAGCTCCACGTGTTCGACTCTTTTGAAGGCCTTCCCGCGCCTGCCAACGGCGACGCTGAGAACATCTTGCACCACGACCGTATGACAAACACCTACGAGCAGGGGATGTACGCCGGTTCGCTCGAGGAAGTACGACAGAACGTCCAACGCCACGGCGATCTCGGCGTCTGCCACTTTCACAAGGGATGGTTCGAGGACACCCTTCCTGACTTCTCGACGCCGTGCGCCACGGCGTTCGTCGACGTAGACCTTCGCAGCTCGCTCGAGACGTGTGTCAAGGCAATCTGGCCGCTGATGGTGGATGGCGGAGCACTGTTTGTGCACGAGGCCCGCCATTATGAGATTGCGTCTCTGTTCTTCGACGAGAACTGGTGGAAGCGCAACTTCGACAGCGGTGCTCCGGGGCTGGTCGGGGCTGGCACCGGGTTGGGACTTGACCCAGAGATCGGCGGCTGGACGAGCCAGCTCGGGTATGCAAGAAAGTCTGAGACGGCCGACTACGAGAGCACGAGGGGATAGCCGAAATGCCACGAGACCATTCCGATCGCATCGCGCTCCTACCGTGACCGCCGTCAACTCGAACCACGTGCCGCCGACAGGCGAGCGAAGCAACGGCCTCGCGCCCGCGGCCCCACGTCCCGGGCAGACGATCCTCGTCGCCGGCGGAGCTGGCTACATCGGCAGCGTCCTCGTACCGAAGCTGCTCGATCGCGGGTATCAGGTGCGCGTGCTCGATCGACTCTTTTTCGGCGACGACGGTCTCGCGGGTGTACGCGACCGGATCGACCTCCTGGTTGCGGACGTGCGCGAGATACCGGCCAATGCGCTTGACGGGATCGACGGCGTGATCAACCTGTCGGGGCTGAGCAACGATCCGACGGCTGAGTTCAAGCCCGAGGCAAACTGGCAGATGAACGCGATCGCGACCGAGACGCTGGCACGCGCCTGTCTCGAGCGCGACATCGAGCGCTACGTGTTCGCCTCCTCCTGCTCGCTGTATGACGGCATGCCTCCCGGGATGCATGCGGAGGACGCGGACATACAGCCACGAGCCGCTTACGCCACCTCCAAGCGCTACGGCGAGGAAAAGCTGATCGAGATGGCGGCGGAGGGCCTGTGCCCGGTGGTGCTGCGCAACGGCACCGTCTATGGCTGGAGTCCCCGAATGCGGCTGGACCTGGTGGTCAACACCTTCGTGAAGGATGCACTGCTTTCGGGCTCGCTGAAGCTGCACGGCGGCGGCTGGGTGTGGCGGCCGTTGGTTGACATCCGCGACTGCGCCGAGGCGATGATCGCCGCCTACGAGGCGCCGCCCGAGAAGGTCCGCGGCGAGATCTTCAACGTCGTGCACTCCAACTACCAGATCCGCGAGCTCGCGATGATCGTCGCCGGCTCGGTGCAGCTGACCGGTCGTACGGTGCACCTGGAGGAGGTGCCCGCGCCCAAGCTCATGCGCGACTACGAGTGCGCCAACGCCAAGCTCTCCACGACGCTGGGCTTCATACCCAGACATTCGGTGCTCGGGGCGGTGAGCGATCTGCTCACCCGCATCGAGAGCGATAACCTTGCCGGTCTCACCGATCCGCGCTGCTACAACATCCGCTGGCTGGAGCTGCTGTACGACGTCAAGCCGCTCCTCGACGCGTTCCCCGAGGTTCTGTGAAAACGCTGATCACCGGGGGGGGCGGGCAGCTCGCCAGCGACCTGATGGCGCTGCTCGGCGAATCCGCAAAGGCATACTCGCATGACGAGCTCGACATCACGGACGATCGCGCGCTCGATCGGGTCTTTGCGGAGATCCAGCCCGAGCTGGTGCTCAACTGCGCCGCGTTTCACAACGTGGATGTGTGCGAGCGGGAGCCCGACTCCGCCTGGGCGGTGAACGTGAAGGCCGTTCGGGCACTTGCGGGTCGCGGCGCGCGCCTCGTGCATCTCTCGACGAACTACGTCTTCGACGGCCAGCGCGAGGCGCCGTACTCCGAGCATGACCTGCCCGCGCCGCGCTCGATCTACGCGTTGACGAAGCTGGCCGGTGAGTATGCGGCGCTCGCCTATGGCAGCGGTGCGCTCGTCGTTCGCAGCTCCGGCCTCTACGGTCTTCACGGCAGCGCCAGCAAGGGCGGGAACTTCGTCCAACGCATGATCACCCGTGCCGGCGAGCAGGGCGCCCTGAGCGTCGTTGCAGATCAACGCCTGCAGCCCACCTTTACGGCAGACCTCGCGCGAGCGATCCTCGCTGCCGTCGAAGCCGACGCCAGCGGTGTGCTGCACCTGACCGCGACGGGCGCGTGCTCGTGGCATGACTTCACCAGCGCGATCATGCAGGAGGCCGGCATCGAGGTCCCGATCGAGGCGGCCACCACAAGCATCCCCGCAGGCGGCGTCGACCGCCCGTTGAACGGCGTGCTTGCCCGTCCGCGCGCCGACTCGCTCGGGCTCTCCCCACTGCGCGGCTGGCGCGAGGCTCTGGCCGACTACATGGCCCAAGCGGGCCTCGCGGTGGGTCAAGCGGGTCTCGCGAAGTCATAAGTCTGTCCTTCCAATCAGCCAACCGGAGGAAGCCAAATGAAAGTTGTCGCTACTCGCCTGGACGGTCCGATGCTACTCGCGCCGAAGGTGCTTGGAGATGAGCGCGGCTTCTTCGTGGAGACGTATCGTCGCTCGATCTTCGCCGAGCTCGGCATCCCCGAGGAGATGGTGCAGGACAACCACTCCCGCTCACGACGCGGCATCGTTCGCGGGATGCATTTCCAGGTCGGGCGAGGAGCAGCGAAGCTTGTGCGCGCCGGGCGCGGGGCAATCTACGACGTGGTGGTCGACGTGCGCGTAGGCTCGCCCACATTCGGTCAGTGGGAGGGGTTCAATCTGACCGAGGAGAACATGCACATGATCTACGTCCCTGTTGGTTTCGCTCATGGCTTCTGCGTGACGAGCGACGTCGCCGACGTCATGTACAAGCAAAGCAACTACTACGCCGATGAGACCGAGCGAGGGATCGCATACAACGACCCCGAGGTCGGGATCGAGTGGCCGCTGGCGACGGAGGACCTCGTGCCCTCCGAACGCGACGCGACCGCACCGCGCCTGAGCGAGATTACAGCCGAGCTGCCGTTCCGTTACGAGGGATAGATGGGGCGCGAGCAGTCCCCAGCTCGGCCCGAGCGCGCCAAACGCGGCTCGGCCACGGTGGCGTAAGCCCCCGATGCGCCGCACCGATCGGGTGATGCGACGGAAACGCTGGCTGTCGCTGTCGCTGTCGCTGATGGCGATCGCGATCACGGTCGGGGGCTGCGGGCAGGCGAGGCCCAGCGACCTCCAGAGCCCGCGCCAGCTCGCCCGGCCGAGCGAGCTGCACAGCGCCGGCACGGTTCCCAGCAGGACGGCGACAAACTGCTTCGCTAAGCCCGAACGCTGTGGCTACCCGGGCGCTCACAACACAGGCCCGAGGGGGGAAGGAGCGGCGAGCTGCGCCTCGCTTGCGCCCTCGGGACCGGTGACTGCGAGCACCGCGGGGCAGCGGATCGAAAACCTCAACGTCACAGGGGCCATCACCGTCGCGGCGAGCGGGGTCGTGATCAACAACGTCTGTGTGACCTACGACGGGCAGGCGGCAGCAGGCTCGGAAGCCATCCGAGTCGAAGCCGGCGCAGATCGGCTCACCGTCGCCAACTCGACGATCCGCGGTGAAGACGATGCGACCAAATCAGTTGAAATCGCGTTGAGCAACGCTTACGGCTCGAGCGGTCTTGTGGCGCTGAAAGACTATATCTATAACTGCGGAGAGTGCATTCACTACGCCTGGACGGTCGATGAAACGTATGTCCTGGCCAACGGCATGAAGAACACCGCTGCTCACTACGAGGCCTGGTACTTCAACAACAATGTGATCAGCGCCGACGACGATACGATGCTCAATCCGTACAAACAGACCGCCGTTCTCTTCGGTAACGCGAGCGACGGCCGCGGGGGAGGATGTGAGAATCACAGCACCGTTGTCAATAGCCTAATCGCGGGCGGCGGCGCGATGATCTACCCGTGTGGCAACGCCTCGTCGGTAGGTACGAGCACTATGACCATCAAGAGCAATCGCTTTGCTCGAATGAGGTGCGCCACAAGTGAACACCAGATACCCGCGGGTCAATACGGCGAAGGTGGATGGGAATGCGAGAAGGATGAAGGCTTCGGTGGATTCTGGCCCCGGGGAGGCTTCTTCTACAAGACCGCCGACATCTTCGCCGGTCCGGGGCAGCGGTGGGAAGGCAACGTGTGGGACGACAATCTCGAACCCGCACAGCCCTGATGCTCGGCGGCCTCTACCCCTACGCGCCGCGCGTCACCGTGAGATTGGCGCTAACCTGTGAGGAAGTCAAAAAGGAGACGGATGGAGATGCGGGTCGTAAAGATTTTGTGCACTCTGTCGCTGGCCATGATGGCCACGGGAGCGGTAGGATCGACGGCTGCCGAGGGTGAGACGCTGCTGTTCGGCAGTCAAACCGTCGAAGCGAATATCGACAGCGTGGCGCGCTCCGCGGAGGCCTTCCCGTTCGTGGACTCGACGGGCGGGACGGTCCAGTCAGTGATCCTCTACGTCGGCTCAGGCAACAAGGCAAAGACGGTGATCGCGGGCGTGTACGCGGATCACAACGGTCACCCAGGCGCACGTCTGGCATCGGGATCGCTGCGCTCGCCAACTGCGGCCGCGTGGGACACCGTCAAAGTCACACCTGCCACGATTACCGCCGGGAACAAGTACTGGATCGCGGTTCTAGCTAAGCACGGCACGCTGTACTTCCGCGACGGCTCCGCCAGTAGCTGCTTGAGTGAGAGCTCCAGCCGGACCAAGCTCGGCTCGCTCCCCTCGACATGGACGAGCGGGCCGACCTGGTCGACCTGCCCGATCTCGGCGTACGTCGCGGGTACGGCCTCGATCCCGGCGCCGATCAGCACTGCCCCGCCGCAGATCACTGGCACGGCTGCCCAGGGCGATACCTTGACGACCTCCAGCGGGTCGTGGAGCTACGAACCCACTGGATACACCTATGTGTGGCGGGACTGCGATATCTCTGGCGGGAACTGCACCAGCATCGCCGGCGCGAGCGCCAGTAGCTACACGCTCGCCAGCAGTGACGTGGGCCATACGATCATCGCGGTGGTGACTGCGACCAACGCGGGAGGCTTCGCGTCGTCGGTGTCCTCCGCCACGGCACTCGTCGAAACCTCGACCCCGGGTGCGCCGGTAAACATCGGCGGACCGGTCGTTACGGGCACGGTGGCGGTAGGTCAGAAACTAACCGTGAGCGACGGCCAGTGGACGCCGGCTCCCACGGGCTTCAGCTACCAGTGGCAGGACTGTGCCACCGATGGCACCGGCTGTTCCAATATCGCCAGCGCGATGTCGAGCACCTACGCCGTTGGCTCGGCTGATTCGGGACACACGGTCACCGCCGTCGTGACCGCGCATAACGCCAACGGGGCCAGCTCTGCCTCCGCCTCACCGGTGCCGCTGGTCGATGAGTTCAATGGTTCGGGTGTCCAGACGAGCCTTTGGACCGTGATGAACCAGCAGGGCGACACGACCAACGGAGAGCTCGAGTGCTACTTGCCTTCGCGCGTTGGAGAGAGCGGAGGGTTCCTAACCGAGACGCTGACCGCGCATTCGGTGACCTGCCCCGCGGGGACGCCGAACAGCAAAAATCCGCTGCCCTACGAATCGGGCGCCGTGCAGATGAAGTCGGTGAGCTTCAGCTATGGCACTGTGGCTGTGCGCGCGAAGATGGGCAGCGGCAGCAACGCCTGGCCGGCGATTTGGCTGCTGGGTGGCGCATGCCAGCAGCCGAACTGGCTCACCGCCCCGGGCTTTGGATGCAGCTGGCCGTCTGACGCGCTGGATGCGGCCGAGATTGACATCGCAGAGATCAACAGTGCGAGCACGGGTCCGAAGACGGTCTGGCAGAACCTGATCACAGGCGCTGGCACGCAGACGTGCAAGCCGACGACCAGCGACACCAGCGCCAACTACCACACATACGTGCTGGAATGGACCGCAGCGTCTGTGACCTGGAAGATCGACGGGGCGAAGACCTGTCAGTTCAAAAGCAACGTGCCGCTCAACCCGATGTTCTTGATCATCAACACGGCGCAGGGAAGCGGCAGCCTCTCCGGTAACCAAGTCACCTCCGTCGACTACGCGCACATCAGCTTCGGCGCCGGGTAGCCGGTGGCTTCGGCGCCGGGTGGTTGCCCCTACGCGCGGCGTTTCAGCACGAACAGCGTCTGATTTGAGAAGAGCTCATCCTCACGCCAGTCGGAGAGGTCTTGCCGGGCGCGCTCGTCAAAATACTCGCGACCAAGGTCTGGCTGCGTGACGCGCTCCTCGAGAATCTCGAAGTGGACGCTGAACAGCTCTCGGTACTGCGCGCGGGTCATCTCGTTGAGATAGGTGTTGGGTGCCAGCCGCCGCCGTCGCAGATGCTCCCAAGGCTCGCTGCGACGCTGAGCCGGTGGCTCTCTCAGCGACGCGCGACTCCACTCCAGCAGGTGTCCGCCTGCGATACCGGTGAAGATGTTGGGCCGGATCAGTGCGAGGCCGTTGGGGCGCAACCAACCCGCCATCCGCGACATCAGACGCTCGAGCGTGGTACGCGTGATGTGCTCGAAAACGTCCTCGGAGAAGACCAGCTCGAGCGAGCAGGACGGCAGCTGCAGCTCGCCGGCGTCGCTGACGAGCAGCCTCGCAGGATCCAGTCGCGGCACGAGGCCATGCTGGGATATGGCCGCGCTCAGCGCCGCGCGTTCTCCGCGGTCGAACAGGGCATAACGCAGGAGCGACTTCGCGCCGCGCTCGACGTTGTTGCGTCGGATCATCGCCAGGAACTCAGCCGGACGACCGCTCAGCACGGGCACCTCGGCGTCGACGCCGCTGGCATCTATGCCCATGCTGTGGAGCAGCATCTGGCGATACGGTCGCGCTCCAAAGCCGATCTCGAGGACGCGCGCCTCACGCAGACCAAGGCCGGCATATCTGTGCAGCAACGTGTCGTACTCCTCGACGTTCTCGAACAACTCCTCGAACCCGTAGCCGGATCGTGCTCTATGGCGGTATTCGTTGAAGAGCTGCACGCCCTCACTGAGCTTGCGGGCGACCGGCAGGCCCTCAGCGACCGAGGGGCTCAGCTTGGTGGTCTGTTGGTCATCCATGTCGATGCCGCGCAGGCGCCGAGCTGTCTGCGCCGCGGTCAAGAGCCCGTCACCCGGCGTCCGGCCGCAGCGAGGCCGGGGTGAGCGGTGCACGCAGTCGCAGCGCACGGCGTGCGCGAGCGCCGAGCTCGCGTCGTACGAATGCGCGGAACGCGGGGTCCTCGACTCGCGCAACGCCGACGATGCTCGCCCATAGATAGCCACCCAGGAACGCGAGCCCCGATAGCCCGACCGGCGGTTCGCGGGACGCGGTCTTGAAGGCGCGCAGTAGGACCCACGGGAGGGGATAGTGCGCAATGTAAAAGCCGCGGCCATGCCGGGCGCGACCGCGAAGAACGCCGTCAGCGCTCGCGCACGGGCGATGGTGCAGCGCGACCAACTGCGACAGCGTGCGCGTCCTGTATCCCCGCATACGCGCGTAGACCTCGTCGATCGTGTCCCACGCCATACGCTCTTCGATGCCGCCGATCGCCTGTAGGCACTCGCGCGTGTAGCACTTGAGGGCCCCCCGTACGTGGTAGTCGCTGGCGGGGTGCTCCTGCGCCCAACTGTCGCCGTCACGCTCCCGCAGGACGCCACCGGCCAGGCCGAGCGTGGGGTCGTTCGCGAACTCGTCCAGCAGCAGCTCGAAGTAGCTGGGCGGCAGCTCGATATCGCCGTCGAGCTTGGCGATGTGTGTGAAGTCCTGCCACGGCACGCTTTTGAGCCCCGCGTTGAACGCACGTGCCTCGACTGCCAGGGCGAGGCGGTCCTTGGGTGCGGCTTCGCCGACGGGCGGCGGGGCGCTCATGACCGACATGAACTCGAACTGCTCGGCCAGCCGCGCGATGATCTGCGGGGTCTCATCGGTGGAGTGGTCATCGACGACAACCCACAGATCCGGCCGACGTGTCTGCGCTGCCAGCGCCAGCGCTACACGCTCAATCTGCGCGGACTCGTTGCGGATTGGAGAGACGATGAGTAGCCGCTGGGCCATTCACTACTGAACGGCCCAGGCCAGCTCGAACTTGTAGGCGCAAACGACCGGCCGCCGCGTGCTAGCGCAGTGCCTCGATGCGATCTCGTCCCTCGACCAGGGCACGCCTGATCACCGGCCACAGCCTGATTGCGGGCGACGGGATGTCGTGCGGGCTGAGCGGCTTGTCTGCCATCAGCGTCAGCGCGATGCGCGCAGGCCCATCCACCGCCAGCATCTCCGATGTCCCGAAGCCGCCCTCGAAGGACATGGCCAGAGATCCGCCGCGATGGATCAGTGAATGCCCTGTGGCTCCGCCGAGCGGCTCCTGAACGAGAACCCGCACTGCGCGCACGCCGGCGGGCACCTCGACGTGGATCTGCCGGGCGTGCATCCACACGAGCAGCGTCTGATCCAGCGTCCGCGTGCAATAGCTGCGGCGCGCGATCGAGCCGAGCGGGCCCCACTGCACCTCGCCGAGCCCGTCGATGTCGGCAGCAGCCTGAGCGAGGATGTCGAGGCCCTGTGCGAAGTCTCCGTGATGCCCGTAGACGATCAGGGGCTGGCCGAGGAGCGCTCGCAGGGCGAGATCCTCCCTGGGGGCTGCTAGCGGATAGCGCGGAAGCACCGGGAGCCCGCCGGCGACGAGCTCGGCTGGATGCCATCCGGCGAGTGGCGTCGAGGCCGGGAGGCGGTCGCGCCACGGATGCGGCTGCGTGCTGCACGCAGCCTCGAGGCCCAACCTGAACATCGCCCGCAGTGCCGCCTCCGAGCAGGCACCGTGCGGGGGTGCCATCACACGCTCGACAGAGACGCCCGCGCGGCGCTCCAGCGCCGCGATCCGGCGCAGCGCCTGCGCGATCGCAGGCACCGCCTGATCATCAGTGCTCAGGCGACCCAGCTCGCGCGCGACGTGGTCGTTGCCATGCATCAGCAGCGAGAGCGCCGACGTGTTCTCCGCGAGCAGCGCGGTGACGCGTCGATCGGCCAGCCATCCATCGAGCGGCACAGTCGCGAGTCCGATGTGGTAACCGTGGTGGACGGCGTGAGCGGCCAGCTCTCGGTACTTGAGAAACCCATACGAGGGCCAGTGGAGGTTGGGGTCATCGACGACGAACGAGGCCCGCAGCGGTGGCGGCCTCCAGGCCCGATCTCCTAGAACCTGCTTGAGGAACTGCACGAGCGGCAGCAGCCGCATGAAGCTGCCGGCTCGGAGATGGTCGCGAAGCGTCTCACCGTCGTGCAGCTGCGCAAGTGGATACGCGCTCGTGCTTCGCGCCACGCCGGCGTCCTCCAGTTGCCACCATACGGGTCTGCCGTCGACGGTGGCCAGCGTCCTACTGCCGTCCGGTGTGAGTGACAGCGCGCCGGCAGCGGAGTGCTCCGGGATTACTCGAGCGCGCAGCGGGCGGGCGAGGCAGGAATCGTGGGCGAGAGCGACGCGGTGAAGCTCAGCGGAGGTGCCTGCGCGCTCGGCGCCGCCGCCCGGCACGGGTGCGTCGGGGCGCTCGGGATCGCAGGCGAGAGTCAGCCTGGGCGCCGCGGCGGAGATCTCCGCGCCCGGCTGTGAACCGAGCGCGAGCACGCCATCCACTCGGCTCAGATCGGTCGAGTCGGCAGGCTCGAAGCGCACTGGGAACACGCGTTCGAGCGCAGCCAGCAAGCGCTCGTGCCCGGGATCCAGGTGCAGACGGGCGCTCGTCGCCGTCGCGGCGCGCGTGTCGGTGTGGGCTGACGCAGCGACAGCCACGCGCTTGCGTGGCTGATTCACATCCAGCTCTGACAGGTCTATCGTCATCGGAAGTCTCGCGGCCACAGGCGACCGGGTGTCGGCAAAGGACCCGGTTTCAATGAAACGCTCGCCGTCGACGGTGTCTTGCGGTCGCTCTGCAAGTCGGTCGAGCGGGCCCCCGTTGATTCTGCCATGGATCTCAAGCGGGCCCGAACCGGTGGCCACCGGGCGCATCCAGCGCAGCAGAGAGTTCTCGTGCTGCTGGAGAACTTCACCTATCCCGAGGACACCCGCGTCCGTAACGAGGCCGAGTCGCTGGCGGCCGCGGGCCATTCGGTCGTCGTACTCGCCCCCCGCGGTTCCGGTCAGCGATCACGCGAGCGCCTACGTGGGGTGGAGGTGCGTCGCTACCGCACGATCTGGGCCGGCCGCTCGTCCTGGTCCTACGTGCTCGAGTATGGCGTCGCACATGTTCAGTTGCTGGTGCGGGCGCTGCTGGGCGTGTTGATGGGCGCACGCACGCTGCACTTCAACGGGCCGCCGGACACGCTCGCGCTGGCGGGTATCGCCGCGCGCCTGCTCGGGGCAAGCGTCGTGTATGACATGCACGACTCAGGTCCCGAGCTGTTCGAGGCGAAGTTCGGCGCCTCGATTGGGCTTGGGATGCTGCGCGTCGCTCAGCGGGTGGCCATAGGTTGCGCCGATCAGGTGATCGTGACCAACGAGACACAGCGAGAATTGGTGATCGCTCGCGGCGGCCGATCCCCCGAGGAGGTGACGATCGTGCGCAACGGTCCACGCAGCTGCGAGTTTCCCGCGCCGCCGGCCGGACGCTCAGGTGCGCTGATCGCGCCGAGGCTCGTGTACGTCGGGACGCTCGACGTGCAGGACGGCGTGCTCGAGCTGCCAGAGCTGCTGTGCGCCCCCAGCTTGAGCGCCGCTCACCTCACGATCGTCGGTGACGGAGCGGCACGCGCGGAGTTGCTCGCCCGGTGCGAGCGGGCGGGCCTCGCCGGACGCGTGACCTTCACCGGGCACGTGCCGCACGAGCGTGTACCCGACCTGATCGCCGCGGCCGACATCGGTCTCGACCCCGCCCCGGGCACCAAGCTGAACCAAGGTTCGACGATGATCAAGATTGCCGAGTACATGGGGTGCGGACGCCCAGTCGTCGCCTACGACCTGCTCGAGACTCGTCGCACGGCGGGCGCGGCGGCTCTGTACGCGCCGTGCGGCGAGCGTCAGGCGTTCGTCGATCTGATTTGCGAGCTCGTGCGTGATGATGAGCGGCGCCTGCAACTCGGGAACCTCGCTCGCGAGCGCGCGCTGGAGCTGACCTGGGAGCGCTCCGAGCAGGCCCTACGAGCGGTGTACGGACGCCTCGGCTGACCTGGCAAATGGAGCGCGCGCCTCGGCTGACCTGGCAAACGGAGCTGAGTTGGCAAACGGGGCGATCGCCGTGGCCGGTGGACGTCGGAACGGAGGCTCGGCGCGAGGTGCGAGAGCGCCAAGGGCACTCCGCGCTGCCTCGCGCCGAGCGGCGGCGTCCGTGCCGAAGATACCCGCGGCGGTGGCTCGCACCAGGTGACCCATGCCAAGCGCCGAGAGGTAGAGCCAACGGTGCACGGGTCCGAAATACTTGCGGGCGTACTGCTTGCGTGCGTAGGCGCTCTGGGCAACCATCCGCGGCTGGATGCCGGCTTTGCCGGCGTGATGGACGATCGTCATCTGCGGCAGGTGGCGTACCTGCCAGCCGGCGCGCTTGATGCGCAGGCAGAGGTCCGGCTCCTCCGACTGCAGGAAATAGCGCTCGTCCAACAGCCCGACGCCCAGCAGCGTCTCGTGGCGCACGATCATGAAGGAGCCAGACGTCCAGTCGCACTCGCCCTCCCGCTCATACGCGTCGAGATCGAGCACACGCTCCCCGGCCCACGCGGGATGCACCGGCCAGCGCTCGGAGAAGAGAGCCTCGCCGAAGGCGCGCGTAACGCTCGGAAAGCGTCGGATCGTGGGCGAGAGCGCGCCGTCGGCCGTGACCTGACGGACGCCCGCGAGGCCGATCTCAGGCCGCGCGTCGAGAAATGCGACGAGGTCTCCGAACGTCCCGTCGATGACTTCCGTATCCGGGTTCAGCAGCAGCGAGTACCGCGCATCGGCCCGCTCGAGCCCGCGGTTGTTGCCGTGCGCAAAGCCTCCGTTGGTTGAGTTGACGACGAGGGCCTGCGGGAAGCGCGACTCCACCAGCTCGCGAGTCCCGTCCGTCGAGGCGTTGTCGACGACGATGACCTGCAAAGTGGCTGCTCCTGCGTGCGCGAAGACCGTCGACAGGCAGGGCTGCAGCCACTGCGCCTCGTTGGTCGAGACGATCACGATCGCGAGGTCGGCGACGTCGTCCTGCGTCGAACGCGCCATCCCTGTTGCGCCCGCCTCGTCTGTCCCGGCTGTGCTCATGCGGTCTGCCTACCTGTCTGTGGTCGTTCTCATCCCGCCAGATACCCAACGCAAGCCCCGGATGGGTTCTTCCGCTGCGCGAGCGCCTCGCGGCCTGGCTCGATCGCTCGTGCCGGACACATCGATGTGTCGCAAAAAACATCCAGGCAGGCGCGTTGCTTGGGCGAACCGATAGCAAGCGGATAGCAAGGGAAGGGTCTAAATAAATGGAGTTCGCCTTCGTACTACGAGAGCTCGCGAGACGTCGCCGACTGTTGGTGCTCGGTGTGCTTGTGGCTGTGGCCGCTGCCGTCTTCAGCGTGTATCGCGTCGATGGCCTCAAGCTCAAGCCCCGCTCGTTGCAGCACTCCAGCGCGAGCACCCAGGTGCTCGTTGATTCACCGTCGTCGGTGATCGGCAACGTCGGCCAGTCCTTCGAACCGCTCGCCACCCGCGCTCTCGTCTATGCGAACTTCATGACCAGCCCGGTCGTGCTCAACCTCATCGGTGAGCAGGTCGGGCTGTCCGGCGGACAGATATACGCCGCCGGACCGGTCAGCGCCCAGGAGCCGCGGATCGAACAGGAGCCGACCGCTGTGGGGCGCAACGTCGAGATCACCGGGGAGACCACGCCCTATCGATTGGACTTTGAAAGCCAAGGTAACCTGCCGACGATCGGCATCAGCTCGCAGGCTCCGACGACGAGCCAGGCGATCGCGCTTGCAAACGCCGCCGCCATCGGCATGCAGCGATATGTCGCGAACACCGAGGCTGCGAACAAGGTTCCGCCTGCCTCTAGGGTCGTGATTCGCCAGCTGGGCCCTGCTCACGGCGGCGTCGCCGATGCCGGTATCCGCAAGTCGCTTGCGCTGATCGTGTTCTGCGGCGTCTTCCTGTTGTGGTGCATCCTGATGCTCGTGTCCTCGCGCTTCCTCGAGGCGTGGCGCGCGAGTGCGTCGCAGCTCGTGCGTCCCGATGCGAGCGGCGACGCGTACGACGAGGAGCCCAACCGAGGGGTGCCTGGCTCGCTGCCGCTGTGGGACCGTGACGCCGATGCTCCGGAGCACTCCCCGTTTGACGCACCGTCCCGACGCGAACACGATCATCCTGTGGCGCCGGCGCGGAGCATTCGGTGAGCGCTTCGCCGATGTCGCCGGCCTGGTAGGTCATGGCCGGGGTGGCGACAGTCGATCGAGTCGGCGTCGATCGTGCCGGTGCCGTTCGCGCCGGTGCCGTTCGCGCCGGTGTGTCGCGGCGGGCGAGGCCCGAGCGTGCCGCGATCTCGAGACCGCGCGACGCCTTCCCGCACACGCGCCGGCCGCTGCCGTGGCTGCTCGCGGCGTTCCTCGCGATGCTGTTCTTCATCCCGGTGGACTCGACCGAATTGCGCGTGCACCTGCCGGTGGGCTCGCAGATCGACCGTTTCGCCGTCATCGGGTTGGTCCTCGCGTGGATCTGCTTCGGCGGCGATCAACGGGCGTTCCTGCGCACTAAGCGCTCGAAGCTCTACGTCGGCGCGGCGTTGTTGTTCGTCACGGTCGCCGTCGCCAGCCTGCTGTTCGACGTCGGGCGGATCGTCAATCTCGACGAGTTCACGCTGGCCGAGAAGCGCTTCGCGCTGCTCGGATCGTTTCTCCTGCTGTCGTGGTTCACGCTCACGGCGTTGCGCTTCGAGGACGTGCGCGGCTTCTCGACATACCTGATCGGGATCGCCACGGTGATGGCGATCGGGATGTTGATCGAGCGTCACACGGGCTACAACGTCTTCTACAACTGGAGCGCCGTGATCCTCAAACCGATCGCGACGGTCGCGCCTTCGCCGACGAACATCCATCCCGAAGTCGGCAGCGACGGGCGCGTATCGGTCGTCGGACCGACGCTTCACGGCCTAGCCGCCACTACGATGCTCGTGATAGTGATGCCGTTTGCGCTCGTGCGCATACTCGACGCCGTCACGCGCAGGTCATGGTGCCTGAACGCGACCGCGCTTCCCTGATGGTCGTCGCGGCGGCCGCAACCGATCGCAAGACGGCGCTGCTTGCGCCTGTCGCGATCGTCGCTCTACCTGGCGTGCTACCGGCCGCGCGAGGTCCTGCGCCTGGCCCCGATCGGGCTCGTCGCGCTCGTCGGTCTCGTGCACGTCGCGGCGCCCGGCGCCCTCGGCACGGTATTCACCCCGACCGCGGGTTTCAGCAGCAGCTCGACGACCCATCGCGCCGGCGACTTGGCCAACGTCGCCCCCGACGTGCTCGCGCACCCTGCGTTCGGACGCGGCTTCGGCACGCTCGATACAGAAAAGCCGAAACAGTTCCGGATCAACGACGACGAGTACATCGACGAGCTGTGGGAGGTCGGTGTGATCGGACTGCTCGCGTACCTGTCGATGATCATCGCGCCGGTGCTGCTCGCCCGACGCGCGATCCGCGGGCGAGATCCGAACGTCGCCTCGCTCGCGCTCGCCGCGTCGGCGGGCTGCGTCGCGTACTTCGTCGTCAACGCGCTGTTCGACGCGGTCTCCTTCCCACAGGCGCCGTACATGTTCTTCGTGGCTGCCGCGCTGACCACGATTGTGGCCGCCGGGCCCGCCGGGAACGTGCAACCGGCGCGGGAGCAGGGCCGACGACGGGTCGCCGGTGAGCCGTCCTGGCCCGCGAACGCGGTCGCGGAGGCGACGTGAGCGGTACGGCGCCCCGCCGTGTGCTGGTGCACGCCGCGGGTGAGCTGGGGGAGCGTCTTGCCGGACCTGAGATCCGCGCCCTGGAGTTTGCGAAGGCGCTCAGCACGGAGTATTCGGTGACGCTCGCCGCGCAGCGCTCGACGGGCGGTGAGCGAGACGGGATCCGCGTCGTTCCGTCGAACCGAACGCGGCTGCTGCGCGAAGCGATGCGCCACGACGCGATCATCTCGGCCTGCCTGCCGCCCTATCTTCTCGCGTCGCGACCGCTGCACCGGCTGGTGACGATCGCCGATCAGTACGACCCGCACGAGCACGAGCTCGCGGCGCTTGCCGCGGGCCGCGAGCGCGACCGCGAGCTGCGAGCCCGCGCCGCGATAGAGGCTCTGCAGCTCCGACACGCCGACCTCGTCCTGTGCGCCAGCAGCCGTCAGCGCGCTCAGCTGATGCGCACCGCCGACGCGCTGCCTGCGGCGGGCGTCGAGTCGCCGCTCGATCCCGTGGTCGTCCCGTTCGGGATCCCCGACCCACCTCCGTCGTCGGGGCGCCGCCCGCTGCGCGAGCACTTTCCACAGATCGCCGAGAACGACACGATCGTGCTGTGGTGGGGCAGCGTCTGGCGCTGGCTCGACGCGGAGACGCCGATCCGTGCGTTCGCCGAGATGGCCAAGTCGCGGGCGGACGTCAAGCTGGTGATCACCGCCGGCACACCTCCGAGCAAGAGCGTCGAGCGGAGATTCGAAGCAACGGAGCAGATGCGGACGCTGGCAGGCGAGCTGGGAGTCCTCGGTCGCACGGTGTTGTTCCTCGACACGTGGATTCCCTACGAGGAACGCCACGACTACCTCCGCGAGGCCGATATCGGGCTGACCCTGCACCGTAATGCCGAGGAGGCGCGGCTTGCCGCCCGCGCACGCTACATGGACTACCTCTCAGCCGAGCTCCCGTGTGTTCTCGGTCGCGGCGATGAGACGGCTGAGGAGCTGGGTGCGGGCGGCTTCGCGACGCTGCTGGAAGAGCCCGACCCGGCCGCCCTGAGCGCGGCGTTGCTCGCGCTCGCCGATAGTCCAGAGCGGCTGGCGAGGGCTCGCGCCGCCGGTCACGGGCTCGCGGCGCAGCGCCATTGGAGCGGTGTGGGATCGAGGCTTCGCGATGCCGTCGCCGAGGCCTTTGAGCGCCACAGCTCGCCGCCGCGCGCATCGCTTGCGCTGCTCAAGGGCGCTGGTACTTTCTATGCCCGGAGCGTCGGCGACCGGCTTGCCACCACGCGCCCGCTCGAACGAACCGCCGGCTTCTAGCCAGCGCGTTCGCCGAGGCCCTCGATCAAGATCTGTTCGACGCGCCGCGCCGAGGTCTCCCAGCTGAGCATCTGGACAGAGTCGGCGGCTTCGCGAGCGTAGCGCGGCAGGTCGACCCGCTTGATCGTCTCCTGCAGGCGCCGCGCAAGTGCCTGCGGCGAGGGCTCAGCGTAAGCGATGAACGGGTTATCGCTCACCAGTCGGTTGTTGGGTGCGTCGTTCACCACCGGAATGCAGCCCGCCGACAGCAGCTCCAAAGGCAACAACGACATGTTGGTCAGTGAGATGACCAGCGCAGCCGCCGCGTCATTGTAGAGTCGGTTCAGCTCGGCGGCTGCGAGGACGCCGTGGTCCACGAACTCGAACGGGAGTCGATAGTCGCTGAGGTCGGCGCCGACCATGTGGATCTCATAGCCGGGATTCTCGCGCGCGAAGATTTGCAGCGCAAACACGCCGAGCTCGAACCCGCGGCGGGGCGTCGAGGGCCGCGCGTAGAAGACGACCTTGGTCCGCTCGTCGTCGTTGGCAAATCGATAGCTGCTGGCGTCAGACCCGAAGTCGAAGTGGTCGCAGTGCATCTCGAACTCGCTCGCGAGCTTGAGGCTGAGCCACCGGCCCGCGGTGATGCCGTGGAGGCCAAATCTGTAGGTGTTCTCGGCGAGAACACTCTCCGTGCCCACGGGAAAGAGAAGCGGCTCGTAGTCTTGGACGAAATAGAACTTCCCGGCCGTCGTCGTCGTGTTGAGGACTGGATAGGCGGTCTGCCATGCCGTGGCGATCAAAGCGTCGCACGCAGCCAGCCGCTCCCGGCGGGCCCACACTTCCGCCTTCATCGCGGGAAAGTGTCGGCGGATGATCACACGCGCCTCCTCCGCCGACTGGATGTCCCGACCGTCGTAGATGATGATGTTGCATGTGTGTCCGCGCTCTTCGAGCGCTCGCACGAAGCGGAGGATCGTGTTGTGGCCACCCGATCCCTTTGCGATCGGGGGTATCACCCAGTTGACGACCAGTTGCTCCGGGATCGTTGGCTGCACGGCGGGGCGGTTCGCGGGGCGGCTTACCGACCGCGACCTCCAGTCTGCCCGTAGGACATCGTCCTGCGAAACCTGGAGCAGGACCTCCTGATTGCCTGTCAGCCCGCGTCGGACGGCGCGGCCTGCTCTGCGTCGAAGCACGAGCGCCCCGTCCTCGCGCAGGATGTGGAGGGCCTTGCCGATCATGATCAGCGTTGGAGCGTAGCCGGCGTCAGGACTTCAGCCGCGGCATGGCCTTCGCGGCGAACTTCGTGCCGAGCGCGCACGGCGCGGTGACGGTCAGGACACGTCCGGCGGCGAGCGGGACGAAAGTCGTCGGCTGTCCGTATGTGCCGCAGTAGGCCGTGTGGCCAGCGATCTTGGACTGCGTGCGATTGCGGATGTGCGGCTTGATCGCCGCAAAGCTCACCCGTTGGACGGTCACCGTGATCACGCGCTGGGTGCCGGCGAGCCGGTAGATGCAGGTCGGACCGAGCGGCGCGTCGACCGGGGTGGCGATCGGCTTGCCGACGATCGCCTGTGCCTCGGTCCTTGACACGAGCGCGCACGGGTTGCTCTTGGCGCTCGCGGCGCGGCCGCCCGTGTCCGCCGTGCCGGGATTGTCGTCGTTGATCTGGCCGCCTCCGGTCCCCGGCATCGGCTGACGGGTATGCACGCCGCTGCTCACCACGTCGCGATGGGCTCTCGCGGTCGTGTGCGCGCCTGGTTCGCCGGCTGTGCTCTGGGCGCTTCGGGCTCCTGGACTTACCGGTGCTCCTGCTGAGGACGTCGAGGGCGAGGACCCGCCGCATGCGCCCAGGAGCACCGCCGCGACCAGCGGCAGAGCTGCCAGCAGCGACTTGGAGCCGTGGCTGAGTCGCGCCATGGTCATGAGCCGGGCTGGAAGACGACGTCGACCCAGTAGTTGGTCGCGTTGAACGTGCTCGTCGGGAAGGCGCTTGCGCTGGTGTAGATGTAGACACCGTCGGCGCTGGAGCTGTTCGCGAGCGCCGTCAACGGCGGAGTGCTAGTGGCACTGGTGAACCCTGCGGGCGTATCGGAGTAGTGGCCTTTGGGTGCAAGGTAAGCGGCCACATAGGTGGTTTTGGCGGTGATCGCGACCGGCGCTGAGAAGTTGACCTGTTGCCAGCCGGAGGCGCTCTCGCCGGTGAACGTAGCGGATGCGAGCTGTGTTCCGTTGGTGCTCCACAGGCTGCCGATGTGTGTGCCGGTGTTGGTGGTGGCCTTGTAGAAGCGGATGCCGGTGATGTTGCCCGCGACTTCCGAGCTGAACTTCACGCCGAGCTCAACCGAGTTCGTGTCGCCGGAGTCGACCGTTGCCGGCGTTTTGACGCCGAAGATCGTGTCCACTTCCTGCGGTGTGACGGGGTTTGAGGCGGTGGACTGCGGGCTTTCTCCGATCGCGTTGCTGGCGGTGACGGTGAAGGTGTAGCTGGTGGTGTTGGTTAGCCCGGTGATGGTGGTGGCGGTGGCGGGTGGGCTGCCGGTGATTGTGGTTGCTGGCTTGGCTTCGGCGCCGACGAACGGTGTGATCGTGTACTTCGTGATCGGGCTGCCGCCGCTGTTAGCCGGGGCCGTCCACGACACCGTGGCACTGTGGCCTCCTGCGACGGCGGTGACGGCGGTCGGGGCAGACGGGGCCGTGGGGGCCGTGGGGGTGACCACGTTGGAGGGTTCGGAGGCGGCTCCCGAGCCGGCGGAGTTAGACGCCGTGACCGTGAAGGTGTAGCTCGTTCCACCGGTCAGCGCCGAGACGGTTGCGCCCGTCGCCGGAGGCGAGCCGGTCACCGTTCTCGTCGTCTGTGCGGTTGAGCCGATGTAGGGCGTGATCGTGTACTTGGTGGTGGGTCCGCCGCTGGCCGGGGCGCTCCAGGTCAGGTTCGCGGACCCCGTTGCGGCGGTCGCGCTTACGCCCGTGACCTGTCCTGGAGGTGCGGTCGGCGTGGGTTCGAAGTTGACGTCCACCCAGTAGTTGGTCGCGTTGAAGCTGTTCGAGGGAAACGCGCTCGTCGCGCTGTAGGTGTAGACGCCGTCGGGGCTGAGCGCGTTCGCGAGCGCTGTCAGCGGCGGGCTGCTGACGCCGCTGGCGAACCCGGACGGCGTGTCGGAGTAGTGGCCGGAGGGGGCGAAGTAGGCGGCGACGTAGGTGGTGTTGGCTTCGATCGCGACCGGTTTTGAGAAGTTGACCTGTTGCCAGCCGGAGGCGCTCTCGCCGGTGAACGTTGCGGATGCGAGCTGTGTTCCGTTGGTGCTCCACAGGCTGCCGATGTGTGTGCCGGTGTTGGTGGTGGCCTTGTAGAAGCGGATGCCGGTCACGTTGCCCGCGACTTCCGAGCTGAACTTCACGCCGAGCTCAACCGAGGCAGTATCGCCCGAATCGAGCGTCCCAGGCGTCGCGGAGGCGAAGATCGTGTCGGCCACCACTGGTGCTGTCGGTGTGACGGGGTTTGAGGCGGTGGACTGCGGGCTTTCTCCGATCGCGTTGCTGGCGGTGACGGTGAAGGTGTAGGTGGTGGTGTTGGTGAGCCCGGTGATGGTGGTGGCGGTGGCGGGTGGGCTGCCGGTGATTGTGGTTGCTGGCTTGGCTTCGGCGCCGACGAACGGTGTGATCGTGTACTTCGTGATCGGGCTGCCGCCGCTGTTGGACGGAACGGTCCACGACACCGTTGCACTGGCGTTTGCGGCGCTGGCGGTGACGGCGGTCGGGGCGGAAGGGGCCGTGGGGGCCGTGGGGGTGACCACGTTGGAGGGTTCGGAGGCGGCTCCCGAGCCGGCGGAGTTGGACGCCGTGACCGTGAAGGTATAACCGGATCCGCTTTTCAGTTCGGTGACCGTCGTGCCGGTCACAGGGGGAGTCCCCGTCACCGTGGTTGTCGGCTGTGCGGTGGAGCCGATGTAGGGCGTGATTGTGTACTTGGTGGTGGGTCCGCCGGTGGCCGGGGCGCTCCAGGTCAGGTTCGCGGATCCGGTTCCAGCGGTCGCGCTCACGCTCGTGACCTGACCTGGCGCTAGGATCGGCGTGGGTTCGAAGTTGACGTCCACCCAGTAGTTGGTCGCGTTGAAAGTGTTGTTGGGGAAGGCGCTTACGCTGGTGTAGGCATACACACCATCAGGGCTCGAGATGTTCGCGAGCGCTGTCAGCGGCGGGCTGCTGATGCCGTTGGCGAACCCGGACAGTGTGTCGGAGTAGTGGCCGGAGGGGGCGAAGTAGGCGGCGACGTAGGTGGTGTTGGCTTCGATCGCGACCGGTTTTGAGAAGTTGACCTGTTGCCAGCCGGAGGCGCTCTCGCCGGTGAACGTTGCGGATGCGAGCTGTGTTCCGTTGGTGCTCCACAGGCTGCCGATGTGTGTGCCGGTGTTGGTGGTGGCCTTGTAGAAGCGGATGCCGGTGATGTTGCCCGCGACTTCCGAGCTGAACTTCACGCCCAGCTCGACTGAGGAGGCATCGCCGGAGTCGAGCGTCGTGGGCGCCGCGAAGTTGAAGATCGTGTCCTGCGGTGTGACGGCGTTTGAGGCGGTGGACTGCGGGCTTTCTCCGATCGCGTTGCTGGCGGTGACGGTGAAGGTGTAGCTGGTGGCGTTGGTGAGCCCGGTGATGGTGGTGGCGGTGGCGGGTGGGCTGCCGGTGATTGTGGTTGCTGGCTTGGCTTCGGCGCCGACGAACGGTGTGATCGTGTACTTCGTGATCGGGCTGCCGCCGCTGTTGGAAGGTGCGCTCCAGCTCACGAGCGCTCGACCCGTCGCGGAGATCGCGCTCACCCCGGTCGGCGCCGACGGCGCCGTCGCTGTCGTCGGCGTGACCGCATTGGAGTGTTCAGAGGGCGCACCGGAGCCCGCGGGGTTGGATGCGGTCACCGTGAATGTGTAGCTCGTGCCGTTTTTCAGCCCGCCGACGATGGTGCCGGTGGCCGGCGGGGCGCCCGTCACGGTTGTGGGCGTCTGTGCTTCCAGGCCGACATACGGGGTGATCGTGTAGGTCGTGACCGGCCCGCCGCTCGCCGGCGCCGTCCAGTTGACCGTCGCGGACCCTCCCGCAGCTGTTGCCGTGACCCCGGTGACCTGCCCCGGCGCCGTGATCGGGTTCGGTTCGAAGCTGACATCCACCCAGTAGTTGGTTCCATTGATGCTACTGGTCGGGAGCGTGCTGGCAGCGCCGTAGGAATACAGGCCGTTTGCGGAAGTGAACACTCCGCCCAGCGGTTCCGCGCTGGCCGACGCGGCGTGCAGCGGCGGGCTGTTCAAGACGTTCCCGCCCGTTGGAGGCGGAGTGTAGAAGTAGTACGGTGAGGCCGCGTAATGCCCGGACGGGGCGAAGTAGCCGACCACATAGGAGGTGTTTGGGTAGAGCTGGACGGGCGTTGAGAAGTTGACCTGCTGCCAGCCCGAAGCCGATTCACTGGTGAATGTCGCGCTTGCGAGCAGCTGGCCCGTCGCGCTCCACAGGCTGCCGACGTGCGTCCCGGTGTTGGCGGCCGACTTGTAGAAGCGAACACCCTTCGCCAGGCCAAACGATTCCGAGGTGAACTTCATTCCCAGCTCGACCGCGTTGGGGTCGCCCGCGTCGGCGAGTGGCGGCGTGACGGCTGCGCCCCAGATCGAGCAGGGGCATGCGACGGTGACGGACACGCCGGCCGAGGGGCTCTCCAAATTGCCGCTGTCGTCGACCGCACGCGATCTGAGCGTGGTCGTCGGATATCCGTGTGCTGCCCAGCTGTATGACCATTTGGCGGAGTGTTCGGCCGGCGTGGTGAGGGTGGCCGGGTGCCAGCTCGCGCCGCTGTCGGTCGAGACTTCTACCCCGGCGACCACTCCGCCGCCGGCATCGGTGGCGGCGCCGGTGATTATCACATGGCTGCCGTCCTGCGAGCGCTTCACCGTTCGAGGGGGAGGTGATCGTCGATGTCGGCGGCGTTGTGTCCGTCGACTGCGTTGCGGCGACCTGGCCGCTGGAGAGCGAGCCCGCTTGGGCTCCCATTTCGCCGAGCAGGTTGACCGTGAATTGCTCCATGTTCGGATCTGGGACTTCGTCTGTGGGGTCTGTCGAGGCCACTTTCCAGGCATTTTCGTTTTCCAGACCCCACGACCACTGGATCGTGCCTGCGCCGAATACGAGCGCGCCGCTGGGTGCTCGGTACAGCGTGAGATGGTGGGTGCCGGTGCTTTCTTCATCGACGGTGCTGCCGTAGTCGGTGAACGACTGCAGGCCGGTGACGGTCGTCGAGGAGAGATCGAACTCACCTGCCGGACGGAAGCCGTTGTCGACGTCTTCATCCCACTCGTAGCCCAGTGTGCCTACACCCGGATCGAGTGTCAGCGTCTGCCCGCTTTCCAGTTTGGCGACTTCCGTGTTTCGCCAGACGCGCAGTTTGTTGTATTGAGACGGCACGGTGATTTCAGAGGTTCCCGAGTTGACCTCGAACTGTTGGCCGGATAGGGCGTTTTCCGGCTTGCCACCGTCCGCGTGCGGGCTGCGCGGATCCCGCCATGCGCCCGTCCATGTGCCCGGGTCCTGCGGGTCTACGGGACCTTCGTAGTGGGTCTCCTTGTAGCTCGTCAGCGTCCGGTAGGGCGCGCCCGAGCCATCGATGCTCGGCCCCCAGCGTGTCTTCCAAAAGATCTCGTTTGCGCTGAAGAACGCGAGGCTCACGCCGGCTTCACGCGCCGTTTCTACGCTGGCACGTTGACCTGCCGACCAGTACTCGTCGTGGCCGCTGGACATGAAGATCTTGTGGTTGGTCAGGCGGGCGCCGTTGTGATCGACTTCGTTGTCGCTCGTGTAGCTGACGTCGTAGCCGTTGCGTTCGAGCCATTGCATCATCTGGTATTCGGCGTAGAAGAGATACGACGCCCCGCCGTCGGTCACCAGGCTGCCGTCGTCGGGTCGGTTGTAGGAGACCGCGTCTGCCCCCTTGTACTGTTTCGGGTTGCCCGGTGGGCAGACCACCGTGCAGGTGTACAGGCTGTTGCCGCCGTAGGCGTTGTACGCCTCCCATGTGGCGTCGGAGGTTTGCAGCAAGATCTTCGAGTGGCTCGCGTCGTTGCGCACGACGAACAGGATCTGGCTTTTGCCGCCCGTGTCGTTGCGCGTGAGAAGGGCCATGTAGACGCCGGAGACCGCCGTGCTCGGCACGGTCCAGTGCCCCGAGACGCCCCAGTTTCCACAGTCGATCAGACCGGTGGACGGTTCCTTCAGGCATTCGGGCTGACTCTGCGGCAACGATGCCGTCGGTGTGATGTTGGAGGAGACGAGCCGTGCGCCATTGCCGTTGTAGTAGCCCAGCCGCAGGATGTCGATGCGATAGGCGCTCGCCGGCGTGTTGATCTTGAAGTTCTCGGTTTCACCGACGTTGACGCTCATCGCGGTGGCGTAGCCCTGGATGGTCGGGTCGCCGATACCTTCGATCTGCCATTTGGTGTCGGGATAGCCCGGCAGCGCGTTCTCGCACACGATCGGGTTTGGCGCCGAGGCGCAGTTATCTTCCGTTTCAGCTGCCGAGGCTCCGGTGACCGGTGAGAGGGCGGCGACAGCGAGCGCCGCCAGAGGCGCCAGCAGACGCCGCCTGCGCGCGATCGACTGTGCTCCCACCAGCCAGGCGCTAGGTGGCCGCGTCATGATGCGCCCCTAGCACTGAGCACCGCGGGTACGGTGCGCAGGAGGATCACGATGTTCAGCCACAGCGAGCGTCGCGAGATGTATTCGACGTCGAGTCGCACCATCTCCTCGAGCGTGACCTCCGAGCGACCGCTGACCTGCCACAGGCCGGTCACCCCGGGCTTGACGGCAAATCGGGCGAACCAGTGCGACGGGTACTGCTCGACCTCGTAGGCGATCGGAGGCCGGGGTCCGACAAGCGACATCTCGCCGCGCACCACGTTCCACAGCTGGGGCAGCTCGTCGAGGCTGGAGTGCCGCAACATCCGACCGCAACGGGTCACGCGCGGGTCCTCGGTCATCTTGTAGCGCGGCCCCGGCGCCTCGGGCGCTCGGTCCTCGCCTTTGATGAGCCCCGTCACGAACTCTCGGTGTTGATCCTCGGCGACTCCATCCTCCATCGTCCGGAACTTGTGGACAGTGAACGGCTCGAGGTTGCGCCCGAAGCGCCGCTGGCGAAAGATGACAGGCCCGCGCGAGTCGAGCCGGATCGCGATCGCGATCATGCCGAGCAGGGGGGCGGTGATCACCAACAGGCACACCGAGCCGACGATGTCCAACGCCCGGCAGCTGGCGTCCACGAGGCGCCCACCACGTTGCGCGACGGCGATCGGGGCCGCGGCGTACTGGCCGCGATGGGGAACCGCGTGCTCATCGATTACGCGCGTTGACACGCGAACGTAACGTGCGGTCCTCCCCGTAGCTTGCGCTTGGCGCGAGCGAATCGGAAAGCACCGTGCAGGGGGATAGTCTCGGCCCGCGGCCGTCACGCGGCGAGCGCGAGGGTGCTCTCGAGCAGACAGCGAATCACGTGGTCCTGCTGCTCATTGGTGAGGTCCGGAAACAGCGGCAGCATCAGCGTCTCGCGGGATGCGGCCTCGGTGTGATGCAGCCCAGGATGTGGTGCGATGTCCGATCGCTGGCCGTAGGCGGGCTCCTCGTGGATGGCCATCACGCCGCGGCGCGTGGCGATCCCCTCACGCAGCAGGCGCCGCATCAGCTCGGTACGCCCGATCGGGGCGCCGGGGGCGATGCGTACGCAGTAGGACTGCCATGTACGGTTTGCATACGGCGGGTCGTACGGTGCTTGGAGGTGTGGGCCCCCCTCGAGCGCGGCGCTGTAGCGCTCGGCGAGCTCGCGTCGGCGCTCCAAGATCGCGTCGAGCGCTTCCAGCTGGCACAGCCCGAGAGTTGCCTGCAGGTCGGTCATCCGGTAGTTGAAGCCGCGTTCCGGATATGCCTCGAAGGCGACGTCCGTAGCCGTGTGGCGGGCGAGGTCGGACATGTCCATGCCGTGCCCGCGCAGCCGCCGCAGCCGGTCTGCGACATCCGTGTCCTGCGTCGTGATCATGCCGCCCTCGCCGGTGGTGATCACCTTGCGTGGATGCAGCGAAAAGCACGCCAGCGAACGCAGCGAGCCGATCGGCTGTCCCTTGTACTGCGCGCCGATCGCACAGGCGGCGTCCTCGAGGATCGTCACGTCGTGGCGCTCGGCGAGCTCGAAGAACGCATCCATGTCTGCCGGCAGGCCGACCTGGTGGACCGGCATGATCGCCTTCGTGCGAGGCGTGATCGCCCGCTCGGTCGCGGCTGCGTCGAGGTTGTATGTGCGGGGGTCGATGTCGGCGAACACCGCCCTAGCGCCGCAATACCAGACGGCGTTGGCGGTTGCGATGAAGGACAGCGAGGGCACGATCACCTCGTCTCCGGGCCCCACCCCGGACACGTGCAGCGCGAGCGCCAGCGCGGTCGTGCAGCTGGTCGTCGCCACGGCGGCTGTGGCTCCCACCCGTGCCGCGAACGCGTCCTCGAATTCCCTGACCCGCGGTCCCTGCGAGAGCCAGCCCGAGGCGATCGTTTGCGCGACTGCCTCGGCCTCTCCGCCGGAGAGGTGTGGGCGCGTGATCGGGATCTCGTTCATGACGTGGCCGCGAGCGCCGCCGGTACTGCCTGCGCGCGTTCGGCGCGCCACCACTCAACGAGTCGGCGTAGGCCCTCTTCGAGCCCGACCGCCGCCTCGAAGCCAAGCTCGGTGTGCGCGAGAGTCGTATCGGCGAGCCGCCGCGGGACCTTGTTGACGCCGCGCTCGGGGCCATGTTCGATCGTTACATCCGAGCCCATTACGTGGGTCAGCATCCGAGCGAGGTCGAGCAGGCTGGTCTCCACGCCGCTGGCGACGTTGAAGACCACGTCATTGGTATCGATCGCCGCCGCCAGCAGGTTCGCGCGAGCGACGTCCTCGATGTAGACGAAGTCCATCGTCTGCGAGCCGTCGCCGAGGATCAGCGGCGAGCCGCCGGCCTCGATGCGTTCCATCCAGCGCACCAGCACCTCGGTGTAGACGCCGTGGATGTCCATGCGCGGGCCGTATACGTTGAAGTAGCGCAGTGCGACGTAATCGAGGTCCGCCATCGCGTGGAAGCTACGCAGGAGACCCTCGTTGAACGTCTTTGCGGCGCCGTAGAGCGTGTCGTTGGCGTAGGGATGGTGTGACTCGTCGGTCGGGAACACCTCGGCGAGGCCGTACACCGACGCGGATGATGCGGCGACGATCCGGCGAACCCCCTCGCGTAGAGCCGAGTCGATCACGTTGTAGGTCCCGTCCACCATCACTTCGAGGCCGAGGCGAGGTTCCTCTGCGCATTGAGTGATCCGCAGCGCCGCCTGGTGAAACACGACGTCGATCCCGCGGGTCAGCTCAGCGACCACCTCGCGATCGCGGATGTCGCCCTCGACAAGGCGCACGGGCCCGTTGGCGGTCGCCCAGGCGAGGTTCTCGCGCCTGCCGCGCACGAAGTTGTCGAGCACGACAATCTCCTTCGCGCCGGCTCGTACGAGCTGGTCGGCGATGTTTGAGCCAACTGCTCCGGCTCCGCCGGTGATCAGGGCGCGTTCACCGCGCATGGTCGGGACACCTCATGGTCAGTCAACGAGCCCTGACCCGTCAAGTTTTCACGTTACCGGCGGGACGCTGTTTTGTGGACGGGGTGGTGAGTTGGTGAACGGCGCCGAGCGCACGCGAGAACGACCGGTGGTACGCCGTTGATTTTGCCTAGATGCCGACGAAGACCGGACCATCCATCTCGGCCGTCGTGGCGGCCTATCAGGCCGAGGAGTGGATCGCCGAGGCGCTCGACTCGATCCTCGCTCAGACCCGCCCGCCCGAGGAGGTCGTGGTGGTCGACGACGGCTCGACGGACGCCACCGCGCGCGAGCTCGAGCGCTTCGCGGGGAAGATCCGCGTCGTGCGCCAGCCAAATCGCGGCTGTCCGGCGGCGTTCAACACGGCGTTCCGGGCAGCCCGCGGCGACTTCGTGGCGATGTGCGGGGCCGATGACATCTGGCATTCACGCAAGCTTCAGTGGCAGGTGGAGGCGATCGAAGCGCACCCCGAGGCCGATGTGCTGTTCGGGCACGCGCGCCTGTTTGGTCGCATCGAGTGCGAGCACGGCCGCCCGCCGGGCGTCGGCCTGCTCGACAGCGCTCCGTTCAGGGATGCGTTGTTCAGAGAATGCTGCGTGTGCGCGCCGTCGGTGCTCATCAGGCGCGCGCTGTTCGAGCGTCTCGGGCCATTCGTCGAGGACTTCGGCGCCGACGACTGGGAGTACTGGTTTCGCTGTCTACGCGCCGGCGCTCGCTTCTACTATGACCCGCGCCAGCTCGTCAGCTGGCGCCAGCATCAGAGCAACCTCACGCGTCAGACCGCCTGGATGGACGAGTCGGCTGCGCAGGTGCGCAGGTGGTACGAGGCCGAAGTGTCCGACAGCGCGCGCGCGTGGGACCTCTTCAGGACCGCCCGCAAGCTGGTCGACGCGGGCGATACGCGTGAGGCACGCCGGGCGTTCCTTCGATCCCTGCGGTACGGGTTCGGCGACATTGCCTCCGCGGCCAATGTGCGGGCGCTGGTGTGGGTCGCGGTGTTGGGCCTGCCGACCCGCGCGCGGGAGTATTTGGGCCGCATGCTGACCGGCGCGAGCCGCGCGCTCGACGGTGTGCGGGGCGGGCGGCATCCATCTCTGCCATGAAATCCCTGACGGTCAGCGCGGTTGTCCCGGCGTACAACGCCGAGGCGTACATCGCTGAGTCCCTGACTGCGGTCCTCTCCCAGACCCGCGCCCCCGATGAGGTAGTCGTGGTCGACGACGGCTCTACCGACGGCACGCAGGATGTGCTCCTGCAATTCCGCGGCGCGATCCGCGTCGTCAAACAGGCCAATCTAGGCGTGGCGGGAGCGATGAACCGCTGCTTCGATGAGGCTCGAGGAGAATACGTCGCGAAGTGTGACGCCGATGACATCTGGGAGCCGGACAAGCTCGAGCGGCAGGTCGCGGCCCTCTTGGCGCATCCCGAGATCGACGTCGCGATCGGCGGTGCTCGGTGCTTTGGGCTGTTTGACGGTCCCCGTTTCCCATACCCCGGTGAGGGCATCCTCGAGCCGCGCGAGCTCGCACGCAGGCTCTACCGACAGAATTTCGTGTGCGCGTCCTCGATGCTGGTCCGGCGTCGACTCATCTGCCAGCTGGAGCCGTTCGTCGAAGGCCTCGCGTGCGAGGACTACGACTACTGGCTACGCGCCCTCGCGCTCGGTGCAGTGTTCTTTTACGACCAGCGCACGCTCGTTCGCTACCGGGCCCACCCGCAGCAGGTCTCGCACAACCTGCTGCCGATGCACGAAGCGGAGTACGAGGTGCACCGCCTGCACTCCGGTCTGCTCGAAGACCGCGCGCTCGTCGAGCAGGTGCAGGCGAGTGACCTCTGCAAGATCGCACGGCTGCTCGTCGATGAAGATCGCCCGCTCGAGGCGCGAGCGACGTTCATATCGTCCTTGCGCCGTCGGCCGACGTTGCGTGCGCTGGTGTGGGTCGCGTTGCTCTCAATGCCGCATCGATGCCGCCGTCCACTTTGCGATCGCCTGGTCTCGATACGACGCGCGTGGCATCCAGAGCGAGCGGCTTGATGAGCGATTCGCCGTCAGGAGAGGAGCTCCGGACGGCCGCCGCGCACGGGCTCCGGTGGTCTGCGATCGCCCGCCCCACCACCGAGATCCTGCAGCTGGGCTCGATCGTGATCCTGGCGCGCCTGATCGTGCCTGCCGAATTCGGCCGCTTCGCGATCGCGGTCATCGCCCAGGAAGTGGCGTATCTGATCATCTCTGCGGGGCTGTCCAGTGCGCTGGTCCAACGCAAGACGATCGGGCGCGAGCACCTTCAGAGCGGTATGGCGCTGGGGCTGATCGCGGGCCTCACGCTGGCGGCGATCACGCTGGTGGCGGCCAGCGTGATCGTGACGCCGGTGTTCGGCGCGCGCACAGCTGAGTTCGTGAGGATGATGGCGCCGCTGTGCCTCGTGTCGTCGCTGAGCACCGTGCCGATGGCGACCCTGCAGCGGCGCATGGCGTTTCGGCGTCTGAGCGAGGTCGAAGTACTCAGCACGGTCGCTCGCGTCGTCGTCTGCATCAGCCTGGCGCTGATCGGATTGAGCGGCGAGGCGCTCGTGATCGGCGTGCTGGCAGGCTCGTGCACGGCCGCGATCGTCGTGTGGATCAGCGCGCCACCGCCGCTTCCGCGCCTGCACCTGGCGGCGGCGCGCGAACTGCTGAGCTTCGCCCTGCCCGTGTCGCTCGCGTCGATCACCTGGATCGGCTTCAGCAACGTCGACTACGCGATCATCGGTGCGCGTCTGGGCGCGCTGCAGACCGGCTTCTACTTCCGCGCCTACACGCTCGCCGTCGAATATCAGAGCAAGGTTGGCGTCGTGATGACCCAGGTGGGCTTCCCGGTGCTGGCGCGCACCCCCGGCGCCGCCGAGCTGACACAGATGTACAGGCAGATGGTCAGGCTGCTCACCGTCATCCTGTTCCCACTGCTCGTGCTGCTGGCGATCGCCGCGCCGGTCGCCGTTCCGTTCCTGTTCGGACCGCGATGGACCCCGGCGGTGGTACCGGTGCAGATTCTCGCCATCGGCGGTGCCTCGACAGTCGTCATCAACGCCGTGGGAACGGTGCTGATGGCCACCGGCCGGGCTCGCGCGCTGTTCGGCTTCGGGAGCGCGCACTTCATCGTGTACGGGCTTACCGTGTTCCTGGTGGTGCCGTTCGGCATCGCGGCGGTCGCGATCGACGCGGCGGTCGTGCACACGCTCTTCCTGGTGCTCGCCTACGCTCTGATGCTGCGCGGCTCGGCCGAACGCCCGCTGCACCGTCTCTGGGATGACATCGCGCCGGCCAGCGTCTCCTGCCTGGGGCTGGTCGCGGTCGCCCTGCCGGCCAGCCTGGCGTTGACGGCGGCCGATCTACCAGCCGCGCTGTGGCTTGCCACGCTCGGCCTGGTTGCGCTGCCGCCATATCTGCTGACCTTGCGGATCTGTTTTCCCGCGACATGGCTCAATCAACGGGCGATCTTCGAGCGCATCCTCCCGGGGGTTTCCAGGCCGCGTGCCATCAAGCGGCGCGTGGCCGCAGCCGATGCTCGCTAGCCAGATCTGCGCTTACTAGTCACCGAGATGGGCGCTCCAGCGCTCCTCAATGTGGCCGAGATGCCAAACCGCAAGTGCAGTGATCGTGATGTTGTAGAAGACCTTGCGGACGGGCTTTGAGAAGGCCCAGCCGTAAGCGAAGTTCAACGTCCTCAGGTTCTGTATCTAGCGAACGGCCGCGACCGTCCGTCTTTCCCGGTCGCCGCGGTTCTCGGCGCCAAGCTCGCCGATCACCCGGGCGGGGTTGCCCGCCGCGATTGTGTCCTCGGGAATCGAAGCTGTGACGACGCTGCCGGTGCCGATGACCGCATTCGCGCCGATCGTGACGCCCTTCAGGATCACGACGCGGTCGCCGACGAACACGTTCTCCCCGAGCACCACAGCTCCCATTCTCGGCCGGCCGCCGCGCCTGTGCTCGGTGCCCAGCTCGTGGAAGTCGCTGTCGTAGATCGTCACCTCGGACCCCAGCAGCGCACGGGGGCCGATCGATATCCCGGGGCCCTCGCTCTTGATGAAGGCGTTGTTGTTGATTTGAACGCCATTTCCGATCTCGATCCTCGAGCTCGGCGTCGAGGCCTCGAGGTGGCAGTAGCCGCTGTAGAAGGCCCGCGAGGTGGGCCAGCCGAACTCGACGTCGTCTCCGAGCGCGATCGTGCCGTCGCCGAGCAGCAACAGCGGCTGCAGTACCGACGCCGACCCGCTGACACTGCGACAGTTCGAGAGCGCGCGGTACTTGGCGATCCTCGGCCACTGTGCCAGCTGCGCGAGCCGCGTCCTTGAGATCAGCACAGGGCCGTCCTCAGCACAACGCGACCTCGCCGCCGTCGCCGACCTGCAGGCGAAGTGCGCGCGGCATCGAGAAGTCGCGGAAGATCCGCGCGTTGCGCCCGACCACGCTTGCCACCAGGCGTCCGCCGACGTGGCGGACGCTCGCGTCGGCCAACACGATCGAGCGCTCGAGCTCGGCGCCTTCGATCCGCACGCGCTCGGCGATCGAGGTGTGCGGACCGATGTAGGAGTCGGCGATCAGCGCGTCGGCACCGATCATCACCGGCCCGATGATCACGCTTGTCGTCACCCGCGCGGTGGGATGGATGACGATTGCCCCCTCGAAGTGGTTGCCGTCGTCTGCGCGCGGGATCGCTTCGTGATCGAGCGTGTCGAGCATCATCCGGTTCATGTCGAGCAGATCGATCACCTCGCCGGCGAAGTGTCGCCACTTGCGCACCATCCGCACGTGAGCGCGTCCGCCATCGCGCACCAGTTGCTCGGCCAGGGCGGAGAAGTCGTGCAACTGCGTGGAGCGCTCCGGATTCGGCACGCGCGAGAGCGCGCCGGCGCCGAGCAGGCACACGCCTGCGAACCCTGGGTTCGTCGGGTTCGGGTCGTCCTGGAAGGTGTTCGCCAGCGGCTGCGGCACCAGCCTGAGACGCTTTGGATCGCTTCCGCCGTCGTCTACCAGCAGCAGGGCGTCCATGTCTTGGTCTGCGAGCAGCTCTACGTATGGGCGCAGCGCCTGCCCCAGCACGCCGTTTGCGCGATGCAGAACACAGGGGTCCTCGCCGACGAACCTCGCCGCCTCGAGCAGCGCGCCATCGCTCTCCCCGCGGCGATCGCTGTGGAGATGCTGGACGCTCACGCCGCCAGGCCCCTCGCTCGTGATGCATGCGGCGATCTCGTCTGATCCGTCGCGTGGGGCGACCACGGCGACGTCGACCACACCGGCGTCGAGTAGCCGGTCGAGCACGTGGCAGATGATCGGGCGGTTTGCAACCCGCTGCAGCGATGGCCTGCGCGTCGCGCCCAGCCACGGCCCCGTCCACGTGGTCGTGTTAGGAACGATGACGATCCCCTTTCTCAGCACGTCGATCAAACGGATGGCGCGGGTCCGTATTTGCGCGCGAATGCGCTGCAAGCAAGAACAATTTCCGGGCTCTCACCCGTTTGTACCAGTGGCGGCCAGCGTGCCGAGGATGGCCGAACAGAAACGCGCGACGCTCTGCGAGACAGACCTGGAGGGTCTATGCGGCGGCCGGCTCGACCATCGAGGCGTACGCGACCGGGATGCCATTGTCGCGGATCGAGGCCTCCGCCATCTCGACGGCTGCGACGATGTCCAGACCCAGCGTGATGTTCGAGCTGGGTTCCTCGCCCGTGCGAATCGCGTTCGCGAAGTCCTGCAGCTCGAGGCGCAGTGGCTCCTGTGGTTCGACGCGCGGGATCACGACGTCGCCGCTGCGGTAGACGAGTTGGTGCTCGCCGAAGTTCGACGGTGGCCCGACGTCCATGCCGCGGTCATACACGCGTACCGGCTCATCCGAGGCGGTGTCGTCGTACTGCACCATGCGTTTGCTGCCGACGACGATCATCTGGCGGACCTTGCGCGGCGCCAGCCACGACAGTTGGATGTTGGCCGTGGTGCCGTTCGCGAAGGTGAGCGTCAAGAACGCCGTCTCGGGCACTCCTTCGCGGAACACACAGCTTCCGCAAGCCGCGACCTCGACGACGGGTTGGCCGAGCCAGTAGAGCAGGATCGAGATGTCGTGCGGCGCGAGGTCGCAGACGACCCCGTCGCGCTGGTACTTGCCGAGGTTCATCCGCGATGAGGTCACGAAATGAATATCGCCGACGACGTCGGTCTGAATCAGGTCGCGCACGATGTTCACCGCTGGGCTGTAGATGAACGTGTGTCCCGGCATCAGCGTGAGCCCGGATACGCTGGCCAGGTCGGCGAGCTCCTGGCCATCGGCCAGCCGTGTCGCCAGCGGCTTCTCGACGAGCACGTGCTTGCCCGCCTGCAGCGCGAGCTTGGCGAGTGGAAAATGAGTCTGTGGCGGGGTCGCGATGATCACTGCCTCGACGGCGTCATCGCTCAGCAGCTCTTCGTAGTCGCTTAGCGCGCGTGCGTCGGGGTGGCAGCGGCCGAGTGCACGCAGAGGGCCCGCGTCCCGGTCGCACAGCGCGTGTAGACGAAACTCGGGGGCCTCGGCCAGGTTGCGCGCCAGGTTCGGGCCCCAGTAGCCACAGCCCACGACCGCGGCGCCGATCGGCGCCGAGCGCGGCACGATCCGCCGCGGTGCTCGCATCTCGTTGTGTGCACCCTCCCAGCCGGTCATCTGAACGATGAACGCGCCGTGGTCGCCCGGTCTTGCGCGAAGCTCAGAACGCCCGCGACTATCCGCTGCAGCTCGGCCTCGCTCATACCCGGGAACAGCGGCAGCGAGCACATCCGCTCTGCCAGCCGCTCGCTCACGGGCAGGCTTCCCTGCGCGAGTCCGAGGCCGGCATACGCCTCGGTCAGGTGGATTGGGGTCGGGTAGTGAATCGCAGAGGCGATGCCGCGCTGTGAGAGATGCTCACGTAGCGCATCGCGCTGCTCGCAGCGGATCACGAACAGGTGATACACGTGGTCGCCCTCTGCCGGCGCCGCCTGTGCGATCTCGATCTCGCCCGCCAGACCCTCCTGCTGCAGCGCGCCCAGCAGTCGCTCGCGCAGCGCCGCGCCGAGGCGGCGGCGCTCGTCGTTCCAGCCTTCCAGACGAGTGAGCTTGCGCCGCAACACCGCGGCCTGCAGCGCGTCGAGCCGTGCGGTGCTGCCAACAACACGATGGTGGTAGCGGGGGCGCTCGCCATGGGCGCGCAGCAGCCGCACACGGTCATCGAGCTCCGCGACGGACGTTACGAGCGCTCCGCCGTCGCCCCAGGCGCCGAGGTTCTTGGTCGGGTAGAAGCTGAAGCAGCCGAACACGCCGAGGCTGCCGACGCGATGTCCGCGATAGCGAGCGCCGTGCGCCTGGCAGGCATCCTCGATCAAATGAACACCCGCCTCGCGCGTGAGCGCGAGAATCGGGTCCAGCTCGACCGTGGCCCCGAACAGGTGCACCGGGATCACGCAGCGCACGCGCGGACCGAGGTGCTCGGCGACGATCTGCGCAGTGATCAGGTGAGAGTCGGGGTCGACATCCACCAGGCGCGGCGTCGCGCCGACAGCGCTCACCGCCTCGGCCGTTGCTATGAACGAATTGCTCGGCACGATCACCTCATCGCCGGGGCCGATCTCCAACGCGCGTAGGGCCAGCGCGAGCGCCTCGGTGCCCGAGGACACGCCTGCCGCGAACTCGGTCTCGCAGTAGGCGGCGAACTCGCGCTCGAAGCTCTCGACTGGCTCGCCGAGCGTGAACGCGCCACGCTCGGCGACCTCGCGCACCGAGCCCATCAACTCCTCCAGCAGCAGCGGGTCGGCGAAGTCCAGCCGGGTCAGCGGGACCGGCGCCTCGGCGACGTCCGAAGCTGTTGCGTTCGCACTCAACATGCGGCTCGCATCGGTCTGGCGGCGCTCGTCGAGGGCGCGGCGCCGAGCCTGCGCAGCTCCTGGCGTAGCGCTCGCCGCCCACGATGGTGCAGGCCGTGGATTGAGCTCTCCGAGCGTCCCATCTGCTGCGCGATCTCCGGTGGCGAGAGTCCCACCACGTGGCGCATGATCATCACGCTGCGCTGCTCCTCCGGCAGCGTCGCGAGGGCCGCGTGAAGGTCGCGAGCGCGCTCGCGGGAATCCTCGTCGGCGTGGGTGTCGGCGCCGAGCACGTCTTCGGTGGGCATCGGGCGGCGTCTGCGCAGGTGATCCAGCGCGACGTTGCGCGCCAGCCGCAGCAGCCAGCCTGAGAACGGCACACCCTGATCGCTGTACTTGGCGATCACCGTCATCAGTTTCAGGAAGACCTGCTGTGTCAGATCCTCGGCCTCCTTGTCGTCTCTGACGATCGAGCGCACATATCCGTACACGTTGTCCGAGTAACGGACATACAGCAGACGTAGGGCCTCGCGGTCACCCTCCTTCGCTCGTGCGATCGCGAGGCGAACTTCGCGTGTCACCTCCGGTGACTCGTCGAGCGTCCTGCGGGAACGAAAGCCTGCGTGCCCATCCGTGGAAGCAAGGCTGTTGTGCACTCGATCCCCCCTCTTGTCGTCGGTCATCCGTGTACGCAACGAGATAATGGGTAGGTGCTCTGAATCGCACAATGGGCCGACCTTCGTGACAAGCGTTCAGTCGTGAACGCGCAATCGTCCACGCTTCCATCGCAAGCGCAGCGAGGTGCGAGGCGTTAGGTGGGTCAGGAAGCCGAGAACAGCTCTTGCGCGATGAACCCGCCCGGTCGGACACCCGCCGGGATCGCGAACAGCGCGCTGGAACGGTGCTGTATATATTCGTCTAGCCCATCGGACGCACCCAGACGCCGCTGAATCGCTGCGAACTGGCGGTGCGGGTCTCGCTGAAAACAGATGAAGAACAGCCCGGCGTCGAGCTCGCCTGTGATCGGGTCGATGCCGTCGGTGAACGAGTAGCCACGGCGCAGGATCCGCTGACCGCCGTTGCTGGACGGTGCAGCCAAACGGATGTGGGCGCTCGCAGGGATGACCAGCTCGCCGTCGGCGCTGCGGGCTCTCAGATCGACGGTGTCGTGCTCGTGGTGGCCGGTCAACGGCGCGCCGCTGGCCTTGAAGCGACCGATCACCCTCTCCTGGTCGCTCAACTCGTCGCGGTCCCACGCCTCGATGAACATGCGAATGCGCCTTGTAACCATGTATGTGCCATCGCGAAACCAGCGCTGCGGCTCCTGCGGGCCGATCCAGACGAATTCGCGCATCTGTTGCGCGTCATCGCCGTGCAGGTTGTTGGTGCCGTCCTTGAAGCCCTGCAGGTTGCGCAACGTGACCTGCTCGCTGGTGGTGGACGAGGTACGACCGAAGCCGAGCTGCGCCCAGCGCAGAACGGCCGCGCCGCGTCCCAAGCGCGCGAGATTGCGCACCGCATGGAAGGCGACCTGCGGGTCGTTCGCGCACGCCTGTACGCATATGTCGCCGTCGCTGATCTGCGCTTCGAGCTGCTCGCCGGGCAGTGGGCCGAGCGGCGTGAGGAGGGCCGGGCGCCGGTCCGCCAGGCCGTAGCGATCATTGCCGTCACGTACGAACACGCTCGCTCCGAGGCCGAACGTGATCGTCAGCTGCGACGCCGGAAGTCCCACCGCCTCGCCGGTGTCGACGGGCGGAGCTTGCGGGGGTCCTGGGATCGCTCCGACGGTGCGCCCGGCGGTCATCGCGAGCGCTGCGGCGGTCCATGCGCGCAAGAGCTCGCGCAGTTCACCTGCCGTTTCAGCCGTCAGATCGAAAGCGCCGAACACGAGGCGGTCTTGGGCCGGGGTTGCGATGCCCGCCTGGTGGGCGCCGTGGAAGGGGACCGTGTCCTGTTGGTCTGAGCGCTGGCCGTGCGCACCCTGGCTATGGCCGAAGGCGTAGCCGCCGCCGAGCGCGAGCCCGAGCGCGCCGCCGCCACCGGCGGCGATCAGCTGACGTCGTGTGACCTCGCTCATGGCTCAGTCGGACACCTTGGCGGCGACCTCGGACATCGGTTCGGCCAGCGCGTCGACTTGTTGGGCCAGTCGTCTACGGTCCGTCGGCGTCAGCGCGCCGTAGTAGGCGAAGCCCAGCGGCGTGCTGCGGCGATAGCCGTCCAGGCCGCGTTGCACGGCGGCAAAGCGCGGCGCGATTTCGTCCGCGAGCGCACCGTCACCGCGCGCAACGAGCACCGGGCGCAGCAGTTCAAACGCTACGCGGGCGCCCGTCAGGTTGCCTTGGAAGTCAGACAGATCCGTGTGCGAGTAGCGGTCCTCCTCGCCGGTGATCTTCGACGTGGCGATCTCGTTGAGCAGCTCGACCGCGCCGTTGGCCAACTGCGGCGCCTGCAGCTTCAGCGTGGCGACCCTTTCGTCCAGCTTGACCACGTCGGCCAGCAGCTTGTCGGCGTAGGGCTCGGTGCCCTGGGTGGTGTGCTTGACCCACAGGATCTGCTCGATGCGATGAAAGCCCGTCAACTGCTTCACGTTCGCAACATCGTTGACCCGCGCGTCGATCGCTGCATCTAGTTCGGCGAAGCTCTCGGCCACCGGCTCGATAGCCTCGTAGTGGCGGCGGGTCGGGCCGAACGCTTCCTTTGCGTGCTTGAGGCTGTTCAGTTCCAGCCATGCCTTGAAGCGTTGCGTGCCGCGGAGCAGCTGTTCGACTTCCTTCTTGATGTACGCGCGGTAGCCTGCCAGCGCCTTGGCCACGAGCGGATCGGATGTCACGCTGTCCGCCGCCGAGGCCTTGCCGGTGACGTGTAGCGCGCCGTTGTCTTCCTCTTCTCCGTTCGGGCAGTTCATGACGTAGTTGCCGGGCGCGACATTCAGCGTGAAGGCTCCCGGCCGGCCGGCGCGAACGTTCTCGTGCTCGGCGAGGATCAGCCCCGTCGGGTCCTTGAGCTCCAGCTCCGTCACCGTCGAGGTTCCGCCGTTCACGACCGTGAATGTGAGCGGGCCCGCGGGAGCGGTCAGCTTGACGGGCGAGCAGCCGTGGTCGGTCAACGTCACCTTGAGCACCCGTGAGCGCCCGCTTGGGTCATCGCGCCCAGCGCCGCAGGCGATCAGACCCAGCACCCCCGTCGTGATCGCTGCAGCTGCGGCTGCTCGTACCAGGACCTTCTGCATCGACTACTCCTAAATTTGCGAGCCCGTCCGTTCAGCCTGCAGCGCATTAGGGTACCCTAAGTTAGACCGAACGCTCGCACTTGATGAGCGCGTCCCTACATGTCGGCCACTTGCCGGGGTGGGTCACGGGCGGGGGTCGATACGCCCGCCCACCACGAGCAGGCCGGCGCGGAGGTCGGCGGCGAGCGCACTCCAACTCAAGGCGTGCTCCAGGCGCTCGGACATCGGGCGCTTGCGCGCGGCGAGCACGGTGTCGCGGTCGGCGAGTGTCGCGAACCGAATCTGAGGCGGCCCGCCGGGTGCGAAGGGTCGAGATGGGTCTGCTGACGAGACACCGACTCTTGCATCAACTCGCTCTTGGTTCGATCGATTCCAGTTCGACCCATGGCTGTTTCGTCAGGCAGCTCGATGTGCCGCCGATGCTCTCTTTGAAATGACCCAGGGCTGCGCTCGTCATCCCAGCCGGGACATAAGATAGCTGCGATTTTGAGGGCCAGCCTTCGCCTTCCGCACCTGTGAGTGGGTTGATGGCGTTGAGGCTGTATGGGGAACCCATAGCGACTGGTGGTTCAATCTGGAACGCTGGGGCAGCGGCGCCATCGGACACGAACATGCCATATTCGCGGACCGCTTCATAGATCGCCCACGCAAGCGGTTCCGTTTTCTGGTTGAAATGTTCGTTCGCGGAGCTCGCGGGCGGAAACCGAAACCATCGCCCCTCGGCCACCGCATCGACGCTGCCATATGCCGGGTTTGGCTGCCCTTCTTCCGGTGAGCCAGCCGGGATCAGTTCTTGTTTGTTCGTCGAGACGACCGTGTCATGCCGGATCGCGGGGGCGCATACTTCTTCGGCGACGACCTGTAGCTCCACGCCGATCGCGTGTTTGATCTTCTTGCCTTCGAGCACTTCAACCAGATCCTGCAGCGTGATAATGCCTCCGTGCATAAATAGTCCTGTCGCGCGCGAGCCCCATTCTGGGTGTGTCCACACTCCGTCCCAGACAGCAGCACCCTGGAGCACGCCGCCGTAGTAACCACAGCTCATGCCAAAGACTTCAGGGGGTACGTGGGCGTGTACTTTTCCGCTGTAATTCAGCATGTTAACTTCCGCCAACTCCACCAGCAACCCTGTCGATGGCTGCCAGATCGTGACCTCGCTGTCGGTGTTTTCGCCTCCGCCACTGCCAGCTTCATCGACGGCAAAGACACCCGATGGCACCTTGCTACGAGTCGGAAGCGGGATGCCTTCTTCCAGGTATACGCGAAGGTTCGTGTTTTCGCTTTCCGTCCTGAGTTCGCCGCTTTCGGTGAACGTCTTGGTGTAGGCGACCTTCCGGCGGGTCTGCCCGGGAGGCACGACGAACAGCGACGGTGAGAAGTCGCTGATGTTGGCGCGGACCACGTTGCCATACCCGACGCCGGAGTAGCCGTAGAAGCTACCGGATGACCCGAGCTTGTAGCGAAGCTGGTTCGCGATCTTTTTAGCTGGGACCTGGCTCGCCGCCGCAGAAAGGCCTGTGACGGGCCTGTAAAAGATCGCGTTCGGGGCGATCAGCCTGAAGGCGCCTGGCCCGTGGCCGCTCGCTGGCGTGAGAATACGATGCATCAGAGCAATACGAGATACGGGCGATGTTCTGATTTCGTGAGCGTCAGGTTCGCTTTGACAGCCGGCGGCGTAGTAGCCGCTCCCGCGACCGCTGTGAGCATCGGCGCCTTAGCACCCGCTACTTCGTTGAGGTTCCTTGAGACGATCGTGATTGGGTTGGTCGAGCTCATGGCCTCACACAGGACCGCGTAGAAGACACCCGTGATGGTGGTTTCGTAGTTGCTCGTGAATCTGAGGCCGCGGTCTTCGCCATTGGAAATCGAGTTGCTCGCCGAGGAGGTGTAGTCCGCGGATACGGCGAGGACTTCGCCGGTGGCATTCAGGAGCGCCGCCCAAAGATGCGTCCGGTTGGTCGGTGTCCCCTCGGCGGTTTGCGCGATGAAGCCGATCCCACGAAGGATTTCGCCGGCCTTCATTGGCACAGCCGCGGCGACCGGGATACCGCTCGTCAGCAGCAACGTCGTGTTTGCATCACCGCGCTGGTAGGCCTCGAACAGCACCTGTCGTTTTTCAGCGGCTTCGGCGACCCCTTTCCAGAGCGAAAATTCGCTTGGCAGGAGCACTCGATCGGGGACGAAGCCTTCCGATCCGGTCGAGCCTTTTTCGCCTTTGGGGCCTTCTTCGCCGGGCTGAAGCCCGACGACGTACCAGGTGGAGCCTTTGTCTTGGGTGAGCAACGTCACGAGTGTCCGCGCGTTGCTGGCGGTACTGACTACGGGCGCTTTGTTGCCGAGGAGTCCAAAGACACCGGAGAACGTGACGGTATGCCCTCCGGTCGGGTCTTGAATCAAATAGAGCGGGATTGCTTCTTCGGCAGCGATCGCATTGATCGGGGGATTGATCGTGACATTCCCCGCCACCGTGATCGAGATGGCGTTCCCTTCGGTGATATTAGGCGTCACTTCGCCAGACGCTTCCAGGGCCTTGGGCCTGCTGGTTAGGGCCGACGGTGGAAGCTGTGCTTCGGGCAACTTGCCGCTGCTGTCGAGCGTCGCGACGCCGTTCGGCTGTCCGGCCTGCGACTCTGAAACAGCTTCGACATCGGTGGCGGCCAAGACCACCGCACCCATTTTCCCATTCACGCTGGTTACTTCGGTCATATCCTCGCCTCGCTCGCGGATCACCACAGCCGAGAGGCGATCGGCGCCCTCGACGAAATTCGATGGAGCAAAATAATACAGACATAGTGGCTATGGCAGGCGTGGGCGCGGCTGTGGCGAGAGCCGAGACGCTCGATGGTCGCGGCGAAGTCGCTGCCGCGGAACTCGTTGCCGTTATCTGAGAGGATGGGCTCCAGCCGCCCAACCAGCGGTCTTTAGCTCCTGGGCGACTCGGCGAGCGAGCTTCGAGGCCTGCCGGACAATGGGGTTGCCCTGCTTGCGGATCACGAGCTCCGCCCACGCGTGGGCGGAGGCGATGGCGATCGCGGTGAGCTGCCAGATCCCGCCCTCGGTGCCCTTCAGTCGCCCACGTAGAGGCAGTCGATCCCGACCAACTCCCCGGGACGATCGACGTCGATGTGCTGCTCTGGGCCAGGGTCGCGAGGCGGCTCATAGGGCGCCGCATAGCCGCGATCAGCCCCAGGCGCTTGGCGCAGGTGTTCAGCCCGTGGCGGCAGATGACCTTCCACACGCCGTTCGCCGAGACGATCATCCCGCCCCGCGTCTCCCTCGGCAGCTCCGAGGACACCCGTCTGGGTCCAAGCCCCGGTGAGCGCTCGAGAACGACACGGCACGATCCGCTCCTCGATCATCTTTGGGAACGCGTTGGGCATCTGCGGCCGACGGCGCTCCCTGGGGCGCAGCATCTCCAAGCCGTGCCTCTTCACTTGGCGGTGAAGGAGGCGGCCTGAGCCGAGGCACGGACGGATTCCCTACAGAGAACCCGTCCAACCCTCAATGACCTATCGAGCCCCCAACCGTCGGGAGCACCCGGAGACAGCCCACATGACGTGCGCCGTGGGTGGGCGTGTAGGACATCTGTCCAGAAAAGACCCGATGGGATTGACCGGCGGATACGGTCTCCCTCACTCGAGGGGCCATGTCTCACGCGGAACCATTGACTAGCCACGCAGAACCAGTTACGCAGATGCCATTGACTGGTCAGGCAAAACCCGTTCTTACATATTAACCCAATGGATGTTTATCGACCGAAAATCTGGTGTCCGTGGCCGTTGAAGGGCATTGACTACAGATGTCCAAACACGTTTTTACATATGCAAGCCTTGCGCAAAGAGCGATGATGGTATGTAATCCGCTACGAGAGAGTTCGTAGCAGGTCAGGTAGGTCAGCAAAGTCGGCGGGCATCCTGGGGGGCGGGATTCGCGGTCGTTTTCAACGAGCAAGTCCCCGCCTGAAATAAACAATCGATCACCGGTCGTTTCCGGCGGCTCCAGTGAACTCGTTCACCGGGCTGGGGGGAAGGCAGCTATGGATAGCAAGACCGCAGATCCAGCAGTCGCCGCGCTGCCTGGGGGCATGTCGAGCACGACGCGCAACCTCGGGCCGATGGGAACGCTCCGTATGGCGTCGGCGATCACCGAGAGCAGGGGCCCGGCGGCGAGCCTGCTGCGCGACTCGATCTTCCGCCGCACGCTGGTCGTCGCCGATGGCCTCGCGATCCTGACCGCGTTCCTGGTGACCATCGCGCTGTCCTCGCGATCGCTACAGCTGACCTGGGCGAGCATCGTCGGGCTGCCGATCCTGCTGCTGGGGGCGAAGGTGTTCGGGCTGTATGACCGCGACGACGCGCTGCTGCGCAAGACGACGCTCGAGGAGGCGCCGAAGCTGTTTCAGGCGGCCACGCTGTGCGCGCTGTTCGCGTGGTTGACCGGCGGGTTGATCGTCGAGGGGACGCTTGACCGTCATCAGGCACTGTTCCTGTGGCTGCTGCTCGCGGCCCTGCTGATCCTGATGCGCACGATCGGGCGAGCCTTCGCCTTGCGGATCGCGCCGGCCGAGCGCTGCCTGTTCATCGGTGATGCCGACGGCGCTCGCACAATCGACTCGAAGTTCACCAACCACCGTGGGATCAGGGCGAGCATGGTCGCGCACCTGGAATTCGACAAGATCGACGCGTGGTCGACCGACGCCCGCTCGGCGGAGAAGTTGCAGGAGGTTCGCGAGTTGGCTCAGCGGCTCGACGTGCAGCGAGCGATCGTCGTCCCGCGCAGCGCGGACGGTGGCGAGATGCTTGATCTGGTGCGCACGCTGAAGGCCGTCGGCGTGAGGGTGAGCATCCTGCCTCGCTTGCTGGAGGTCGTCGGATCGTCGGTCGTGTTCGACGACCTGCACGGCGTCACGCTGATGGGCGTGAGGCGCTTTGAGCTCACACGCTCCTCGGCGGCTGTCAAGCGTGCGTTCGATCTCGGCTACACCTCGATCGGCCTCCTCGCAGTTGCGCCGCTGATGCTGATCGCTGCGGTCGCGATCAAGCTGGACAGCCCCGGGCCCGTGTTCTTCCGCCAGAAGCGGGTCGGGCGCCACGGCAAACACTTCGACATCCTCAAGTTCCGCACGATGGTTGCGAACGCGGACGAGATGAAGAACTCGCTGCGCGACCGCAACGAGGCACAGGATGGGCTATTCAAGATCGCCGATGACCCACGTGTCACGCGCGTCGGGCGTCTGCTGCGCAAGACGGCGCTCGACGAGCTGCCCCAGCTGCTGAACATCCTCAGAGGCGAGATGAGCCTCGTCGGTCCGCGCCCGCTGGTCGTCGACGAGGACAAGCACGTCCAGGGATGGCATCGCCGGCGTCTGGAGCTCACGCCGGGTATGACCGGGCCGTGGCAGATCCTCGGACCGACGCGCGTGCCGCTGCGCGAAATGGTCGCGATTGACTATCTGTACGTCGCCAACTGGTCGCTGTGGGCCGACATCAAGATCCTGCTACGCACGATTTCCTACGTGATCGGCTGCCGTGGCTTGTGAATATGAAACACCGAGTCGACTTTGTGTAACCCATATTTTTTCCTATTTTTTTTGATTTCCTGTTGCCAAGTTGTTATCTTCAACCGGCGCATTGATGCATTCGGTACATGACTCCTTCCTTTGGACATCAGTCTAGATTCGTGGGCCGAACTTGCCACAAGATCCGCTATCTGCCCGCCATCGGAGTCGATAGCTTCTCTGCTGAGAGAGTGGTCAGGTGGCGAGAGGAGGATGTGTCTGGTACATCGGAGGTTGGGAGTAGATGCGGATGAGCACAGACGGTTTGACGTCGATGAATGCAAGCAGCCCGAGCCTCCCGCTTGACGAGGAGCATCTCATACGACCTGCGCGGTTTCCGAAGATCTCGGAATCGGCGGCGGTGCGAGGAATCATCGACGTGACGATGGTCGGTCTCATCGGTGGTGGACCGCGCTTGGCGATACGCGCGGCGCGGGTCCTTCTGGAGGACAGCTACGCGGCGCGATCTTCTGAGCGTCAGAGATAGAAAGCGTAGGGCTTGGATCTGCATGAGTTGGACGCGGCGGCGTTGATTTCGCTTCTCCGCCAGAGGACAAGGATGAACTCAAACGAGAGGGGTGGTTTTGGATGGCGCTCGTCGCTAACCCGATGGAGATCAAGCGGCCTTGGCCGGCTGTCGCGACAGGAACGGACGTTGCGAGCGAGCAGTTGATGACGCGGCGCGTGTCGCAGGCCGTGCGCCGCGCCCAGGATGGTGATCGCGAGGCGCTTGGCTTCCTGTACGCGTGCTACGCCGACAACGTCCATGGCTACGTGCGGAGTATCGTCCACGACCCCCACGAGGCCGAAGACGTGACGCAGCAGGTGTTCGCCAAGCTGATCCACGTGATCGGCAAATACGAGGAGCGCGACGTGCCGTTCTTTGCCTGGGTCCTGCGTGTGGCCCGCAACCTGGCTGTCGATCACCTGCGCTATCAACGCCTGGTGCCCGTCGAGGAGGTCAGGGTGAGCGATGCGGGCGTTGGCGACCCGGGGATGGGCCGTCCGATGCTCGACCTACGCGAAGCCCTGTTCGAGTTGCCAAACGACCAACGCGAAGTGCTCGTCCTGCGCCATTTCGCTGGGCTGTCGCCTACGGAGATCGCGGCTCGGACGGGTCGCTCAGAGGGATCCATCCATGGCCTGCATCATCGCGCTCGCAGGGCCCTCAAGGCCGAGCTGACGAGTCGCGGCGCTGCGCCGGCGACCCTGGCTCGTCCGCGCCAGCGCGCTGTGGTCCACGCTCGCTGAGCGGCTTTCCGGACAGCGCTGGCGACCGCCACCCCCGTTCGTACTGATCGTCGAGCGATCGCGGATAGGGGCTCCTGGAGATCCGCCGCGAGATCCGTCCACTGTCGGCATCGGCGAGGTAGTAGAGGACTGAGAAGACGATCAGCTCCTCGACGGTCGATCCCTCATGTGCGGCCTCCTCGTTGATCGCCTCCCAGGCGGAGCCCTCGAGACGCAACGTCACGCTGTGATCAGCGTCGAGATCCTGCCTATCATCCGAGCGTGGAGGGCTCATGGTCGTCCCGATTGATCATCACACACGCCCGTACAACGGCGAGCGGTGCGCAGAGCTTACGCGGGCAACCCATGTCGGTCCAAAATGCGTCTCGCGCTGGCGGGTCCAAATCAAGGTTTCGCAGTGGAGCCAAACGAGAGTGCCGTTCCCAGCAAGCGAACGAACGTCCAGACCCGGCATCGCGCCTCCTAGATCGTCGCGTGGAAGCCGACAAGGCTCTAGATTGCCTCGGCGAACAGTGCCTCGTGCTCAACGGTCTGATAACTGACAAAGGATCCCCGCTTCGTGTCGCGTGCCCGTAATCTATTGGCGCTCAGACTGAGCCCACTATTCACGGGTATCGTTCTCTGCATTGCGAGCACCGCCTATGGTGCCAGTGCCCGCTCGATCGGTACTTCGGCCGGCGCACGTGCGACCACCTCTTTGTCCGCCGTCCCTAAACGACGGCCGATTGGCAACAAGTCGTCACCGTCGCGGCGGAAGCCGTGTGTCGCGACACGCCATCACCGCCTGCATGTTGCCGTCGGGCACCGAAAGGCGGGCAAGCTCTGTCCAGTCAAGAAGTCCAAGGCCAGCCTGACCGAGCCAGACTCCCGGGGTCTCGGGCGCGTTTCAGCTCCTGCCCCGCAACCGTCCGTCCCCGCTGGTTCGGAACGGACCATCCTCCTGCAGCTCGCTGGATCTGCGCCGAGCAAGCCGATCACGCCGGCTGAACCTGTAGCGCCGAGCGAACCTGTAGCGCCGAGCGAACCTGTAGCGCCGAGCGAACCTGTAGCGCCGAGCGAACCGGCGACTCCCTTCCGATTCTTCGCTCCTACGAGCATCTGGAACGAGCCAGTGCTCGCAGCTGCGCCAGTGGACCAGAGCTCGAAAGCGATGATTGGGGCGTTTGACGAACAGCTCGTGAGCGAACAGCTCTCGGGGGGCGGGCCGGGCGTGGGGGGTCCTGGGATAAACACGATCAGCTACAGCGTTCCGATATACACCGTGCCAGCTGATCAACCGACGGTGAAAGTCGCGCTCGTCGATACCTCCGCGCCTGCCCTGCAGGCGGCGTGGGAGGCGGTCCCGCTGCCATCGTCTGCGCATCCGGCTGCGGGCACTGACAAACATCTCGTCGTTTGGCAGCCGACCACGGGTCGCCTATGGGAGTTCCTAGGACTGGCTCGCGCGGGAGGAGGTTGGACGGCGACCTGGGGAGGGGCAATGCAGAATGCGGCATCTGACCCAGGCTTCTATGAACCAAGCGCTTGGTCCGCGCAAGTGGGTTGGCCAGATGCCGAGCGTCTGTGGGGTGCGTCTGCGTCTTCGTTGTCGATTGCGGGTGGCTTGATCTCTTTGGAAGATCTGGCTCTGGGGAGCATCAACCATGCTTTGGCGATGGCGATACCGGACACCCGTGCGGGGGTGTATGCGGCGCCTGCGCAGCGGACTGACGGGAAGACGGCTGGTCCCCTTGCGTTGCCTGAGGGGGCGCATTTGCGGCTCGACCCGTCACTCAATTTGGCTAGTCTGCATCTTCCGCGGGTGACCTTGATGATTGCTGAAGCTGCGCAGCGTTACGGGATCGTCGTGCGCGACACGGCGTCGCATATAACGCTTTATGCGCAGGACCCGACGCCGACTGGTAGCAATCCGTACAAAGGCCCGCACGGGTATTTTGAAGGCCAGACGCCCGTTCAACTCCTGGCGTCCTTCCCGTGGAAGCACCTGCAGGTTCTGGATATGGAACTGGCCAACTCGTCGTAGGTAATCTCCTGCCCGACGTCGCCCGGGCATGCAGCCTCCGCTCCGCAAGAGCCGAAGGTGTAGATTGGTGGTCTAGAACAGTCGTCATCGTGGTTTGACCGCGTTCGACGGCGACTGTGTTGCCTGATCTGTTTATTCCAAGGTGTCGGCCTCGATCTCAAGAGCTGCGACAACAGTCGTTCTTCTGCTCGCGTTGGGTGGCAGTGTGGGCTGCGGCAGCGACGCTCTGAGCGCGCCGTCCCAGAGTGGAACCACAACCTCGGTCGACCTAGCACGAACGGCTGCCTCCAGCGTCCCGTTTCGCTTTTTCTCGGCGAGCAGCATCTGGAACAAGTCGCTGCCTGCCAATACGCCGCTCGATCCTCGATCGCCCATCCTGGTAAGTGCCCTCACTGAGAGGATCGCCGAAGAACAGCTGGCCGGAGGGGGAGCTGGATTGGGTGGGCCCGGCATCAACACGATGACCTATAGCGTTCCGATCTACGAAGTGCCGGCGGATCAGCCTGCAGTCCGGGTTCGCCTCGTCAGCGTGACACGCGAACCGGCTCTGCGCGCAGCTTGGAGGGCTGTTCCGTTGCCGCCAGATGCGATCCCGGCCGCCGGAACCGATAAGCATCTTGTTGTGTGGCAGCCGAGCACCAATCGCCTATGGGAGTTCTGGCAACTGGAACATGGGGCCAGCGGATGGCAGGCCGAGTGGGGGGGAGCCATGCGGCATGTGTCCTCGAGCCAGGGCATCTATGGACCGAAGGCTTGGTCCGGTGCGAAGCGGTCGTGGGGTGCGTCTGCGTCTTCGTTGTCGATTGCGGGTGGCTTGATCTCTTTGGAAGATCTGGCTCTGGGGAGCATCAACCATGCTTTGGCGATGGCGATACCGGACACCCGTGCGGGGGTGTATGCGGCGCCTGCGCAGCGGACTGACGGGAAGACGGCTGGTCCCCTTGCGTTGCCTGAGGGGGCGCATTTGCGGCTCGACCCGTCACTCAATTTGGCTAGTCTGCATCTTCCGCGGGTGACCTTGATGATTGCTGAAGCTGCGCAGCGTTACGGGATCGTCGTGCGCGACACGGCGTCGCATATAACGCTTTATGCGCAGGACCCGACGCCGACTGGTAGCAATCCGTACAAAGGCCCGCACGGGTATTTTGAAGGCCAGACGCCCGTTCAACTCCTGGCGTCCTTCCCGTGGAGCCGCTTGCGGGTCGTCAGGATGAGCTTGTATCGCACCGGATCTCGGCGTCGCCGGAATTGACCGCCGTGGGCGGGTCCCAAGCCGAACGGCAGCTCATCCTGCTCAGTGCCGGTACTGTCGCCCGCCGTCAGACCATGCACGAGCGGGTTGATCCGCTGATCGCGCACGTGAACTGGAAGCGTCTCGGCGAGACGCTTCGCTCTCGCAAGCTGCTGCCTAGGCTGGGACCGCGCATCCTGGAGTTGACCGAGGACGTGAGTGATGACTTTGTCTCCGCGGTCGAGGAGTCGGTCGTGGCTGGGCGTCGGCAGGGAGCCTTGCTGCAGCTTGTTTCGCTCCGTCTAATGTCCGCGCTTGCCGAGCAGGACATTCTCTGTAGCGCACTGAAGGGCCCAATGCTTGGGGAGGCTATCTACGGGGATCCTGGTCGACGTCCGTCCAGCGACATCGATCTTCTCGTGTCGGCAGAGCAACTGTCGGCCGCGGTTGAGGTGGTGCGGGAGATGGGCTACCACGCTCCCACCGACTACACACAGGACTGCGGGCTTCCGCTACTGCACTTTGTGCTGATTCACGAACGGGGCGAATTGCCAACCGTGGAGCTCCATTGGCGCGTTCATTGGTATGAGCGCAGCTTCGCGCGTGAGCGGCTGTTGCCGCCGGTTGAGAGCCGGGCGGACAACTGGCATCCGGGTCCCGCCGACGAACTTGCCTCTCTTTTGCTGTTCTACGCAAGAGATGGCTTCATCGACCTCCGCCTGGCCACGGACCTCGGTGCCTGGTGGGACGTTTATGGATCCGACTTGCCAGGTGGTGCGCTCGACGAGGTGCTCCAGTCATTTCCGTCGTTTGGGCGCGTGATACCGACTGCTGCGGTGGTGGCCGAGCGAGTCGTCGGCCTTCCGGCCAACCAGATCGTCATAGACAGGCCAAAGCCTGGAATCCGCGAACGCATGGCCTGGCGGCTTGCCAACCCCAACCCCGACGCCAGCTCGTCGCAGCTGTATGCGGACATGGGGCTCGTAGACGGGCTGCTCATGCCTGCGGGGGGAAGCCGTGCATTTGTGCGGCGTCAGATCCTCCCCCCACGTGCGGTGCTCATCGAACAGGCGCGGCACGCGGCGAAGTCGCGACCAAGATCGGCCCTTGGTCACTGCGCCGGCGTTTTGGCACGGTATGGGCTGACGATCGCACGTGCGTGGCGTAGTCCTGAAGCCTTGCGCTGAGACGCCTCAAGTATCGAGCCAATCGCCTGATCGGCGCTTGCTTGGCATCCCGTAAGTTTCATGGCCGATCCATCGTTGATTGGCCATGCCGCCGAGGGTGGACCGGACTGTACTTGAACCGCTCGGGCGAGCGCATAGCCGACTCCACTCGAGTACGACCGTGGACGAGGCAGACCTACTTGAATTCCATCTACGATAGTCCGCCCGATCGGGCAAGGCGCCGCGTACGAGAGTCGCCAGGCCGCACGCACGTCCGCATCATGGGACTGCGGATCGCGTCGCTAACTGAGCAGGAGGCCGTTGCCAGAGTCATCGACGCTGCAGTTGAGCGTCGAGGTCATTGGACGATCACTGCAAATCTGGACCATCTGCGTCGCTACCATTGCGAACCGCTCGCTCGTCGATTGCTGGAGAGCGCCGACACGCTCGTCGCTGACGGCGCGCCGCTGGTGTGGGCCAGTCGCATCGCCGGGACGCCTCTTCCCGAGCGCGTGGCGGGTGCCGATATGGTCTGGTCGATTAGCGACGCGGCGAGACGCGCAGGCGTCTCGCTCTATCTACTCGGAGGGAATCCGGGGGTCGCGGATCATGCTGCGCAGGTCTTGCGAACTCGTTTTCCTGGTCTCGATATATGTGGCACCTTGTGTCCGCGCTATGGCTTCGACAGCGATGAACAGCAGCTTGCATGCATTGAAGAGGCAGTCGCCAGTGCGTCTCCAGGCATCGTCTTCGTAGGGCTAGGCTTCCCTAAGCAAGACCTGTTGATCGAACGCCTTCGCCGGATCGTGCCGGACGCGTCGTTGATCGGCATCGGCATTGGGCTCAGCTATGTAGCGGGAGATCTCCGGAGGTCTCCCGCCTGGACGCGAGCACTCGGACTGGAGTGGCTTCACCGGCTTCTACACGAGCCAGGGCGGTTGGTCCGCCGTTACATGATTCACGGCATGCCGTTCGCCACGGTACTCCTGAGCTCGGCGGTCGTGCATCGAGCACGTACCCGCCTGAACATAGCCTCTGGGCATGCGCCGTGGGGCTATGACTGACGTCGTCGTCCGTCATTTTGGCCCGGATCCCGCAGAGGTGGGCGGCATGGGAAGCGTCATACGCGTTCTCACCGAACACCAGGTCGGTGGCGATGTCGTTGTCCTCCATCCGACCTGGAGGCGGCAGTCGAAGCTCCGGACCCTGCGTCTTACAGCGAATGCAGCGCTCAGGATTTGCCGGATGAAAACCGACGAAATCGTGCATCTTCATCTTTCGGAGGGAGGGTCATTCCTCCGAGAGGGAGCGCTTCTCCTCCTCGCCAGCCGGCGCCGCCTGATCACCGTCGCGACGCTCCATGGCGCAGACTTCCTGGGCTTTGCATCTCGGCATTCGCGATTGACGGCGACGGTCCTCAAGCAAGCGGATGTCATCACGTGCCTGGATCGTGAGGTCCTCGCGCGCGTGCGTAGCCTGGCCCCGCTGGTAAGGGTGGAGATCCTCGCGAATCCAGTGCAGATTGACGACGGTGCCGTTCGTGCGGATCAAACACGCGAACGGGTGCTGTTTGCTGGTGAGATCGGCCTTCGTAAGGGAGCTGACGTGCTGCTCGAGGCATGGCGTCTCGTTCTCGAGCGCCGTCCGGACGCAGAGTGCATCATGGTTGGGCCCATCGATGACTTCGTGGTGCCACGCGTCGAGCGACTGACGGTTCGCCAGCCCGCGAGTCCAGCCGAAATGAAGCATCTTATGCGCTCCGCCAGAGTGGTCGCTCTACCATCTCGGGCGGAGGGCATGCCGATGGTGCTAACCGAGGCGATGGGTGGCGGGCGGCCGTTTGTAAGCACGCCGGTCGGGGGCATACCCGAGCTTGCGCAGGGGGGAGGGATGCTCGTTGACGTTGGAGATCGGGAAGGCCTCGCGCGGTGTTTGATCGAGTTCCTTGCAAATCCAGAGCTTGCGCGTAGCATGGGCGAGCAGGCACGAAAGTTCTGCACCGAAACTCGGGGTGTACAGGTCGTAGGTGCCCGCCTCCGGGAGCTCTACGCGTATGCCGCTCAGCAACGGTCTCACGCCGCGAGTTAGCTTGACTATGGTCACGTCCCGAAAGTCACAGGAAATATGACGTCGGAACCTCCCGTCACCCCAATTTTCCTGTTCTCGACTGCGCGGTGCGGCTCGACTCTTTTGCAGCGCATCCTGGGCACATACCCCGAGATCGCCACCGTATCCGAGCCGTGGTTGCTTATCCCACTGGTCTATGCGTTTCGCCGAAACGGCGTCTATGCCGAGTACGAGCACGGCACGATGGTCTCGGCGATGGAGGACTTCGCTGACGATCTGCCGCATGGGCGTCGCGACTTTCAGGCGGAGGTCAGCGGCCTAGTGACGAGGCTATATCAACATAGTTTTGACGCTCAACACCGATACTTCCTGGACAAGACTCCTCCATATTTTCTAATCGTGGACGAGATCTTCGAACTCTTTCCGGACGCGAAGTTCATCTTCCTGTGGCGCAATCCTCTTGCAGTCGCGGCATCACTCGCCGAGTGGCCTCAGGGTAACTGGGGTGGTTTGTACCGCGAGAATCTTTTTTTTGGCCTTGCAAACCTGATCGATGCCTATCGTCGCAACGAAGACCGCTCGTGCGCGGTGCGCTTCGAGGACTATGTGAGCCGCGACGCCGCAACTTGGGATCGATTGATGACTTATCTTCAGATGCAGTTCCGACCGGAGTCATTTGACGAGTTCGCTGAGGTGGAACTCGATGGGCGCATGGGGGACAAGCACGGCGCCAAGCTCTATCAAACGCTCAACAGCGAGCCGCTGAGCAAGTGGCAACGAACGCTGGCAAATCCGCTCCGCAAGGAGGCGGCACGTCGATATTTGGCCTGGATCGGCAGAGAGCGGCTCCGGATTATGGGCTATGATGCCGATCGGCTGTACGCCGACCTGAATGCGGTGCCCTCTACCACGAACAACCTTGCCGCGGACACGATCCATCTGGCAAGGAAGCTCGTCACCGAGCCGATGCATTTCCACGCGCGCAAGCGGGTGAATGTTGGACGCGCGAGCTCGTTGCGTTATATCTTGGGCGCGCATCGCAGTGTGTGACGGCTGAGAGGCTGTCGTCGGTGCCCACAGGCTCGTCGAGCGGCGCGAACCAGCTAGGCCCCAGCTAGGTGTGCCCGGCGGACAACGCAATGGCGCGGACGCCATCAACTACGCCGCGGGCCGTGTGCAGTGAGTCGCGGTCGCCGTAGAAAACACCATGGCCCAGGGAAAGCAGAAATTCGCCTAGTACGGACCACCAGAAGGCCGCGGCTGACATACCGAAGATCCTGTTCTGCTTGACCCATCGGTGGGTAGCTTCGGTGCGTAGGCGCGCATGGGTGCGCCGCGAGCCGCGCATCGTTGGCGTGAGGTGATGTACACACAAGGCCGAGGGCTCGACTGCCAGTCGGTGCCTTCGGCTGACTCGAAATGTAAAGTCATAGTCCTCGCCAAAGGAGTAGCCCTGCAAGGCGCTGTCAAATGCGAGACCGTCGAATGCGGTGATGCGAAAGCTCATGCTGCACCCTGATAGCCAGTCGACGTGATCCGACGCAGCTGTCCCCGGATACTGACCGAGTATGTTGCGTCCCGATCGAAGTACGGTGCCGCGTTTGCGGCTGCCGAGCAGAAACAGGCGCTTCAAGCCCACGAAGCGGACCGTCGGTTGATTGACGATAATGCCGCCTACGCCCGCAATCGCGGGGTCGGCGGCGAGGCGCTGCTCGATCGCGGCAAAATAGTCAGCCGAGACCTCAGTGTCGTCGTCGATAAAATGGATGATCTCTGCTCCGAGTTGCCGGCAAATGGCGACCGCCTCGTTGCGCTGACGAGCTAGTCCAGCGTGGTTGGCGCGGCGGTATATGAGGCGCAAAGATGCCCCGATTTGGCCGATGAGTGACTCGCAGACATCGCGAGTGGCATGTGTTGCGCTCGCGTCGAGTACCAGGATCGTTGTGCTCTTCGCTGCCTTGTTAGCTGCCGCGCACGACATCGAGATCTCGCGCGGCCGATCCTTTGTACAGATCACGATGATCGCGGTCGGTGTTGGACCGCGATCTGACGACTCCACCGGATGGATCATCGACAGCGGCGGCGAGATGAGCGCGGCGCGCGTGGGAGTATCACAGTCGAGCTCGGCGGAGGATTGACAACATGCTATGGCTGGGCGAGCGCTGCAGAGCGGGGCGCGAGAGCCGGCACTGCCAGTACAGCTGCGATGATCAACGCGGCGGCGTAACCCGTGGTCGTGTACAGGAACGTGTTGTCCGCCAGGGAGTCGACGAGACATCCGACGACGATAGCGATGCCCAGTGCGCCCGCGTTGAGAGTATGAGGGCCACGTCGCCTTCGCGCGAGCCTGCCAATGAGGATCGCAACTGCCCACAGCAGTGCTCCGAGACCGATCACGCCAGTCTCCACAAGGAATCGGAGGTATTCATTGTGCGGAGCTTTGCCGGCTGTCGACAGGAACGCGGTGCCTTCAGCGCTCACAGTCGTACCGAGGCCTTGCCCAAAGAACGGTGCTTGTTCCCACTTGGGAAGGAGTGTGCCCCACTTGTAAATGCGCCACCCGAAAGAAGTGCTCGCGAGCCCGCGCGTCGTTCCAGAACCGAGCTGAGTCGAGGACTCGTTGGCGATGCGCGCCGCACCGTATGGCGAGGCTAGGAACACGACTACGAGGAGGCCCGCGAGCGCGAACGAGCGTGCCTTGATCCGCGAAGACCCAGGTCGCACGAGGCCGAATGCCAGGAGCATGGCGAGCAGGGCGATTAGGCCTGTGAGGCTGATCGTTGCCAAGGCGGCAGCCCCGAAAATCGTTGTCAATATCAGGTCGGCGGGGCGCCGGCCGTTGTCTGTGTACTGCCACAACGACGCGACAGCCGCGATGGCGAAAAACATGACCGCACCGTCGGAGTGGTTAAACGTGCCATACGCACGGAGTTGTCCTTCGATATCGCGTCCGGTATGGGTTATGAACTGATAGATCGCGATGAGAGCCGGGGCGATGCCGAACAGTTGAACAAGCCTCGTGGCGACGGGGACGGTCACTACTCCGCGGGAGTTATAAACGATCACCGCAAGCGCGACGACGGCTCCCTCACGGACGCCTTGGCGGATCGTTTCGCTGGATGCATCGTAGAATCCGAGGGCGATCACCGTCCACAAGCAGAGCCAGAGTGTCGCCAGGGCCGCGGGCCAGACGCCGCGACGGCGACGAAGTATCAAGCCGACTGCCACGAGGATGAGAAGTAGAGCAATCCCTCCCGATAGGTTGACGGTTCCCGAACCGGCTCCTGGCTTCGACAACGATGCGTCGGTGAGAACGCGAACCAGCAACGTGACCCCAAGAAATGGAACCAGAGGGATGTCGGTCGCGAAAACGACGACAAATACGCAAGCTATAGGCGCTGCCCACAGATATGAGTGCGCGATCGCCACACCCTGGGCGACGAGAAAGCAGGCCAAGCATACGAGCCAGAGTGCCGTGCGGGGTTTGAATCGAGGCCCGCGAACGGAGCGCTCTGCCGGCGACGCTGCTCGGTGAGGCCGGCGGGGCAGCGTGACCGTCGGTGAAGGCGTCGCATTCAAGAGATCATTCCGTCCGTGCCTGCCGGCTGGCGGTCATAGGCGTAGCGCAGCAGGTGGACGCGCTTGATTAAGCCGCGACGATGAGCGCGCTGTGCCAAGGTCCAGGCTGGCCATCGACGGGTTGTTCGTGCGCGCTATTATGCGATGCTCCCTAGAGACGCGAGTTGGGCTCGGCTATCCTACAACGCTAGGCGTCGAGGATTTCTTATGCGCCAGCCAAAAGTTCCGGGGCGCAAAAACGGTTTGTAGGAGCGACCACCCGCAGCAATCCTCGCTGGAGGCTCCAAACTTGCAACAAGGTTCCGAAGGGCTCAGTCTCGAACAGGCTCTGGAGATCATCCGCCGCCGCGGGCTGCTGATCGTTCTTTGCGTCGCTATTGTCGCAGGCGCGGCCTACGCGTACACCAAGCACCAGCCGAAGAAGTACACCGCTACGGCATCGGTCGTCTTCAACAACAACCAACTCAGCCAGCAGGTCGCCGGGCTACCGGTTGTATCGGGAGACGTACCGGCTCAGCAGGCCAGCGACCTCGAACTGGTCAAGCTCGGCGACATGGCGGCGGAAACGGCTCGCATTCTCGATCATGGACTGACCGAGCAGAAGGTGGCCAGTAGCCTGGCGATTGGGGCGGAGGGCGAATCGAGTGTTGTCGCGGTCTCGGCTACGACGGGTTTGCCAGCCCTATCGGCCGCAATTGCCAACACGTACACCCGGCGGTTCGTCGCCGAGCAGCGACGCGCTAATCGTCGCTACTTCAGGTCGGCTCTCGCGGTTGTCAACCGGCAGCTTGCCAAGCTCTCCAAACAGCAGAGGCTCGGTCCCGCCGGCATCGAGCTCCAAGACCGAGCACAGACGCTGAGCCTTTTGGCAGAACTTGACTACGGCGGTGTCCAGCTAGCGCAGGAAGCGACTGCGCCGACCAGCCCATCGTCGCCGAGAGCCTCGCGAAGCACAATTCTGGCGGCTCTGGTGGGGCTGCTAATCGGCGTAGGCCTTGCGTTCCTCCTGGAGCGACTCGACCGCCGGATCAGAACGCCCGAGGAGCTGGAGGATATTTACAACCTGCCGATGCTGGGCATGGTTCCGGACAGTCGGGCGCTATCGAAGAAGCCCCGGCCCGGTGAGTCACCGGCAGTTCTGCCGCCGTCGGACGCTGAGGCCTTCAATCTGATCCGCGCCCACATGCGCTTCTTCAACGTCGATCACGAGCTGCGTACTGTTTTGATCGCATCGGCTGGGATCGGCGACGGCAAGACGACGACTGCCCGCTACCTCGCCGAGGCAACCGCGAGGCTCGGAACGCGTGTGCTCCTGCTTGAGATGGATCTCCGACACCCGACGCTCGCCACGCAGCTCGGTATCGAACCGGGACCGGGTCTAGCCGAGGTTCTCATCGGCTCGGTGTCGATGGCTGATGCGATACGGTCGATCGACTTGGGCGCGTCGGGCGGCGCTGGCAAGGAGTATCGACTGGACGTGCTGAGCGCCTGTGCGATGTTGCCTCCCAATCCGGGCGAGCTGCTCGAGAGCCGCGCACTCGATGTCGTACTCGAGCGGGCGCGATCTGAGTATGACTTCGTTGTCATAGATACACCGCCCCTAACGGCTGTCTCCGATGCATTTCCTGTGCTTTCCAAGGTCGAAGGGGTTGTCATCGTAGGCTGGATCGGACGCAGCCGCCGTGATGCGGCCGAACGACTTCGCCAGATCCTCACGACCAGCAGTGCGCCTCTGCTCGGGGTTATCGCGAACGGCTCAAAGTCGAACGATAGCCGTGCGTATGCCCAGCCACGCAACGACAAGGCCCCTCCCGCTGTGGCGTCCGCAAATGGCGTCGCATCGCCCAACAACGCACCTGGACTGGCGAGAGTCGGGGACGCGAGCGGCATCGATGCCGGCATCGATGCCGGCATCTGAGTAGAAGACGGTCCTCTATCGTGCTCTCGCGGGGAGTTCGCCTTCTGTCTCTCGCAGGGACGGAGAGGGTCCGCTTTCGTCCGGCCTCATTTGCACCGGCCCAGCTCGCCGCTATGCCTGAGCTCGCTCTGCTGTTCGACTGAATCTGTCGAGAATGATCTGTCGCTCGGCCAGCTCCGTTGGGTGCCTCAGCGAGTACCCGAACCGATTCACACGGTTCTCATATCGTTGCACGATGAGCCTGCGATAGAGGGACTGGACCATGTCGCGTCGCATTTGGTCCCATCGCGCGAGATATGTGCTATTAAGTCCCTGACGGAGCTCAAGATCGTGCGGCTGAGGCGCCAGTGCGAGAAACTCCTGCAGGCGTGTGAGTTCGTTGTCCCAGTCAGTCACAAGATCCTCATACCGTACGACCGTGACGTGCCGTAGGTGCTCCATGTCGGACGCCATCATCTCGCTGCATACCAGCCAGTGACGAATGAGGCTGTGCAGGCGGGTGCCGCTCCACTTCTGTGTTGCAAACGCGTTCGCGATCGGATGGCGCATCATCATGATAAAGCGAGCATCGGGAAACATCGCCTGCAAGAACCTTGTCTTGATGAGGTTTGGGGGCGACTTCTCGATTAGTACGGTGCGTTCGCTGTTCCAATGGGCACTCCAGTCGGCGAGCAGTCGACGGCGATTCGCGTCTGTGACCAGCGGCGATCGCTCAGTCAGGTGCATCTCCGCAGAGAAGCCGAACTGGCCCGGTCCCCCACGCTTGTCTGCCGGCGGGTAGACGGACTGGAGATGCTGCCCCTCGTCTTCGCTTGCTCCGGTGTTGATGAAGCCGCTGGCCGCAGGGTGAGCGGCGAGGCAATGTGCGAGCAGCGTGGTTCCGCTCCGATGCAGACCACCGATGAACGCAAACGTATGGCTGCTCGGCTGACACGGTGCCGATGGCGCCGTGGCGGTCTTCCCGGTAAGTGTCATCGCGCGCTGGGGGCGCTTGGCTCGAGGGGCTCGCCTCCCAGCGCCAGGATACCCATGCCCAGGCCGCGCTCCGGATCGAGAATGACGGTTACGGCCTCGTTGCGGGACCGCACCCCGAGCTTTCCAAACGCGGACGAAAGGTGGCTCTTGACGGTGCTCTCGGCGAGGAACAGCTGCTCGGCGATTTGCCCGTTCGTAAAGCCCATTACGACCAGCCCGAGAATCTGCTTCTCGCGCGTGGACAGCGCAGGGGGCTCCACCTGTCGCCAGTGTCCTCGAGGCACACACGTCTGGCCAGTGCGCACAGCATCGAGGCAGGGACACAGGGCGGCTTCGATCTCCCCGCGAAGAACGATCCCCGCCGATCCAGCTGCCAGCGCTGCGCGAATCCCCCACCGCTCGATGCTCGAGCAGACAGCGACGATCGGTACCTCCGCGAAGCGCTCCGTTAGCGCGCTGACAGAGCGGACGAGCTCGGGAACGTCATCGTCGGCCCACAGTACGATTGCAGCGGGGTTGAGCCGTTGAGGCTCGAGCAGAGCATCGACGCTGTCAAATGCATCGAACGCCAGTCCGTTCTGCTTCAACGGCGCAACGAGCAGCTTCCGCGAGTCGTGATCTGTGATGAGCGCAATCCGAGCATCGACCGCCGGCCGCGCCGCGACCGATGGGCGAGCATCGCCGTCGTCAGTGGCCATGAGGCATCAACGAGCAAATCAACAGCGAACTTACGTGATATCCCAGCCGATTCGCTGGGCCCGAGAGAGCGGGCTGTTGCGTGGTCATGCCGCACCTGAGATCTCAACGGGGGATACCCCTCGTTTGGTGATTCTGTCCCTCGCGATCTTCAGGCGAGCCCGATCTCGACTAGTCGTGCCGCTGAGGTAGATACCAACAGCCAGGTACGAAGCGGATCCGACGCAGAGCGCGACGATCAGCCCGAGCGCGCCCGGGATCTGCTGCTGCGAGACGTGCGAGGTCGCAAACCCGCTGAGATAGGCGGCACCCAACCCGACAAGCTGGCGTGAGCTAAGTGGCACCGGCATCGAGGCCCTCATACGGAATTGGAGAACGACGGTGTACACACCAAAACACACGAGTGATCCGGCTGCCATAGCAACAGCCATGCCGGTTATGCCGTACGCGCGCGCGAGAACGATCCCGCCGATGAGTGTCACTCCTAGTCTCACGACCTGGGCGAACGAGGTCAGGAGTGGGCGATCATATGCAGTGAGCGCGGCGCCCTGAATAGCAGTCAACGTTTGGAACAGCGGAACCAAGAGGAGGAGTCGCAGCGCGGGAGCAGCTGTGCTGAAGCCTTCGCCAAAAATATGCATGATCGCCTCCGCCGCGCCTCCGCCGACCGCGGCTGGAAGTAGCATGCCAAAGGCGGCGTACCTAAGCGATTCCCTGAGGACGCGATCGAACTCGTCAGTATCTCCGGCGTGCCGATGTTGCACAAGTGTGGGCAGCAACATCTCGGTGATCCGCCAATTCACTTCGGTGAGTCGAGTAGCAAAGTTCCATGCGCGGGTGTAGGCACCGACGGCACTGACAGAGCTTGTAGCGCCGACGATCCATGTACCGCCCGCTTCGCTGAGGCCCGATGCCAGAAAGCCGGGTGTCATCTTCAGGCCAAAAGTGACGATCGTCGGCAGCGTTAAAAAGCCTGCGCGAATCGCAGCCCGGGGCACCCGAATGCGCACGACCCGATGCAGGAGAAACGACCGATGAATCAGAGCGGTGAACCAGGAGCCGAGAAGCGCCCACACCATTCCCCAGACATTGTCCGCTACGGAGTAGAAAACAACGAGCAGCGCACCATACATGGCGGCCTGGTGCAGACGAACAGCAAATAGCTCTCGCCCTGCACGGAAGGCTCCGAATACGCCGTCGATGTTCCAGCATGTGTTGATTATCAGCAGGTAGCCACAGAGGCCAACGGTCGCCGGTGCGATCAGGCTGGGGTTGTGCAGTGGCCCGTGGAAGGCAAAGTAGCAAGCGACGATGCCGAGGGCGGTGGCGACTGCGGTAAGCAGAAAGGAAAACGTGAACACCGCCAGGAAAATGCCGGTCACTTGGGGGTGTCGCGGTTTGAGCTTCGCAAGTTCGCGCACCATCGACGGCTGCTCGCGAACCGTCGACAGGAGCGTGACGATGGCGACCGGTGCGAGGGCAAGCGCGGCTTCACCAACGATCGCGATTCCGTAGAGCCGCGCCGAGAGGACGCTCGTGAACAGGGTAAGGGTTCCGATCAGGCCGAAGCTGGCGAGGCTGAACACCAAGCCCCCGCTGTAAGATGAGCCCGCTTGTGCCTTGTCTGCCGGCGATGATGGCCCAGTCATCGGCTATCGGTCGCGTCCAGGCGCTGGTGTTGGTGGGCTGGTGCTGGTGCGCTGATTGGCTGGTGCGTGGGGGCAGCATCCCGCGGAGCAGAGGCCTGCCGGCGGGATTCCCTGAGGCCTTGGTACTTCGCCAGTAGCTCCACGACGCGGTAGTAGTTCAGTCGACGACGCCAGCCACGATAGGGAGCGTCACCCGGCACGTCGGTTGCCCACTGATGGATGAGGTCGCGGGTGGTGAATCGTGAGATCGGGGCGAAAGAGCCGATCGCTCTGAACTCCCGTCGCACCCGTCGATGCAGTTGGTCGATGCCATCTGCGCGGCGATGCCCGTCGGTGACCAGTAGCGCGGCGTCGATCGCGATCGTCCCCCCGGCGGCGAGCACCCTGAGCCCCCACTCCTTGTCCTCGCAAGCGTCCAGCGTCTCGTCGAACGGAAAGCTCGCCCAGATGTCAGCTCGCCACGAGGCACCCGTGTTCGAGAGCCCCCACGAGGGATGATCCCGCGCGATCGTCAGGGTCTGGTAGAAGGTTCCGAGCAGGGGCTCCGGCGAGTCTGGATACGTCGGGGCTCCGCTGGTAGCGACCACGTCCGGCCTGTCGTACTTCGACAGCGAGCGTTCGATCCAACGATCGTCCGGTGGAAACGCGTGTGAGGAGATCGCGAAATGGATCGGCGCGCGGGCCACAGCGGCGCCGACATTGAGGGCGTATCCAAAGGTAAAACTGGCCGGATCGATCTCGATCACGCGATCGGCGCGGTCCCGCGCCATCTGCAGGGTTTCATCGTGCGACCCAGAGTCGACGACGATGATTTCAGTTGCGACTGTCTGCGCTCGGATCAGCGCCAGGACGCGACCGAGGGTGCGAGCGCTGTTCTTCGTCCGAACGATCACGCTCGCCTCTGGCGCGGCTTCGCTCACAGCGCTGCACGGGGTCGCGACTGCCGGCCGCCTCGCGGCTGCCGATCACGTGAGGAGAGCGTCGGGCTGAGGAGCGGGCACAAGGTCATCGGAGTCTCCCATAGCAACGACTCTAGGAGCCATCGACTTGCACTCGATGCCAGGCCATATCGATCCCGTCATCCGACTTGGACAGCGGCGAGAAGTCCGTGTCGAGCGCCGTTAGCCGACGACGTGAGCTGGAATGCCAGCCACGACCGAATCGGACGGAACATCATGAATCACAAGACTCATGGCGCCGACGGTGACGTCGTCCCCGAGGACGATGCCACCCAGGACCTGTGCTCCCGCGCCGAGCGTTACGCGGTCTCCCAATACCGGCCAAGCAGTGTCGTTCCGGTTGCCCAAGATGTTGCCAACTCGAAGAGTGCATTCGGAGCCTATGGTGACATCGCCGACCACGATCGGTCCTACGTGATGGATGCGCAGCCCAGGTCCGATCTTGGCGCGCGAACCGATCTCGATGTTCGTCAAGATCTGGGACAGCAGAATCATCGTGCGGTGTATCGGACGAAGCAGGCACCGGGCGGGCGCCGGCGTTTGGAGCACGGCTTGGCCAAATCTGTAGACCGCGATCGCCCAAAGCGAGCGCTCGGCAAACCATGCGTTGCGGGGGTATCGGGCGCGATCGGCCCTAAAGCATGCCAACGGCGTTGGTTGCTCTATCCGGTCGGGCATCGCGCAAAAGTAGCAACATCTGTGGCCATCTCAGCAGAGCATGTCGCCCGTCTGGTCACACCAACCTGAGCACGCATTTCGCGGGACTGACGCGCACGAATCTATAGCTCATCACGACTGATTTTGTGCGTGCGCCCCGCCAGAACGCACTACAGCCGCCACGCGGGCGACTGTAGACACTGCTCGAGTCGGTCTGCGAGGCCGGGGCTACGGGTTTGATTTGCACCCGTAAGCCGGGCTGCTCGTACCGAGGAACGCGGCACCTTCGCCGTGGTGAGCAGCCGTGAACGCGTCGCCTCCGGAGGAGCCGGCACACGCGGCGGTCAGCTCCTGGAGGTCGCCGTAGTCCACAACGCGGGGCGTCTCGTACGGCTGGAGGGTCATCTGGTCATCCATGTCAGCTACTCCTTGTCGATTGGCACCCCGCCCCGCCGATGACGGAACGGCCCAAACCATGCGACGTAGCTTAGAGCGTGCGCCCTTTCAGTCAAGGTGGAAAAAGGGACGAGACGGACTATGTCGTCGCGTTTGCCGTGGACCTCAGAGCAACGCGCGCCGGGCTCGCCTGCAGGGCCACCGCGCGCAACTCCTCGCCACGGCCCGCCTCGGCGCGCAGCCAGCACTCGGTCGTCGTCAGCCGCCACAGCTGCCACATCCACCGAAACGGTTGCTCGCGCAGCTGCGAATCGCTGTCGAACAGGGCGTGCTCGACGGCGCGCTGGTCGACATAGGCCCGGATCTCGGCCGTGGGATCGCTCAGTAGGCCGCGTGCGGCGGCCCTGTCGGGCCCGGCCAGCGAGTCGACCAGCACCGAGTCGAACAGGGCCTTCTGTGGGCGCAGCCGCACCGAGTCCGGGAGTAGCCCGGCCATCGCGGCACGGAGCACCGGACGGTTGCGGTAGCGGTCGAATGTCGTCTGTGGCGGCAGGCGCAGGCACAGCTCGACGAGATCGAGATCGAACAGCGGATGACGCGCCTCCAGGCCCGCCGATGCCGCGCGCCGGCGCTGGTGCTCGAACACGCCGATCTCCTCGATCCCGCGGGTCAGGCTGTGGGCAACCTCGGCCCACCAGCGCGGGCCGTCCATGCACTTCCACGCCAGCGGGTCCGCCGAGTCGAGCAGGTCGCGCACGACTCGCGGGTGCAGCCAATCGGGCGCGTCGACGCGTATGGAGCGCCGTCGCGCGAGCTCGTGCAGATGGTAGGGGAGCGCGCCGGCGAGCGCCAGGCTACCGAACACCCTGGCGAGATCCCGCCGCGCCGGTCGGTCCCCAGCCCCGGGTAGCTCGCGCGCGAGCGCGAGCGCCTGAAGCGGGTGTCCCGCGCGCAGCCGGTCGGCCAGCAGCAAGCCGCGCGTGCCGAACAGCTCATCGCCACCGTCGCCCCCGAGTGTCACCGTGACCCCTGCCGCCGCCGCCGCGCGCAGCAGCGGCACCGCCCAGAAGTCGCCCCAGCTCAGCAGCGGCAGACCCCAGGACTCGATCGACTCCAGCGCGCTCGCCAGCATTCCGCCGGCGCGCACCTCCGCGGTGTCGCCGCCGAGGTTCAGCTCGCCGCGCAGCTCCTCAATCAGCGTAGACTCGTCCACGGCCGGGTGCTCCGGGAACACGGCCGAGTAGGCTGAGACTCGGCCGGGTGCCTGGGTCGTCGCGAGCGCGGCCACAGACGCCGAGTCCAGGCCCCCGCTCATCAGCACGCCCGCCAGTCCGCCGGCGGGGATCCGCCGCTCGACCGCGCGGTCGAGCGCTGCCCGCGTTTGCGCGGCGAGCTGCGGTTCGGAGTCGCTCAGCGCTCCGGTGTAGTGGGGCGCCCAATAGGATCGTTCGCGCACGCCGTGGCGATCGAGTACCAGCATCGCGCCCGGATTCAGGCGGCGGACCCCCGCGTAGAGCGTCGCCGACCCCGGCCGATGGCCCATCGTCAGCCAGTGCGCCACGCTCACCGGATCAGGTGGCGGGCGCCGCGGCAGCAGCGCCAGCAGGTGGCGTATCTCGCCGGCGAAGCGCAGGCCCCCTCCGGCGTCGTGCAGGAACATCGAGCGCACGCCCATCTGGTCGCGCGCGAGCAGCCCTTCGCGGTGCTCGCGATCCCACACCAGCAGCGCGAACTCCCCGCGCATACGTGCAGGCAGCCCGCTCCCCCAGCGCTGCCAGCCGGCGACCAGCAGCACCTCCGGCGGCGAATCGGTCGGCAGCTCGAGCGCAATGCCTAGCTCGGCGGTGTTGTCGAGGAAGCCGTCCAGCAGGCACACGGGCACCGAAGCGGCGCTAGCCGGGCCGCTGTGGGCGATCTGCAGCGGGCCCTGATCGAGGATGTTCGTCTCATACGGCGCCAGCGCTCCCGCCAGCCGCGCGCGGTCCGCGGCGCCGCGCGGATCGAACACGCCGGCGAGCCAGCGCGTCATCGCTGTTCGGCGAGCCGCAGATCAACCGCGGCGCCGAGCTCCACGACGCTCGTTGCCGTCGAGCACACGATCCGCTCCACGCGCAGCCGCGCCGCAATCGCGCACACCTCGAGCAGGCGGTGCAGGCGCTCGGGCGTGGTAACGAGCAGGTTGAACGTCGCTCCCAGAAGCATCTGGGCGTCGGCGGTCGGCTCGAAGCACGGGCGCTCGGGGCCATCCGGTCGGCGCTCGAGGAAGAACAGCGCGGCCAGCTCCGCCGGCTCGCGCGCGCCCGCGACTTGGACGAGCCGCTCCCTGGCGTTGACGGCGAGCGTCTCGTATGCCGCCGGGTCGCTCGTCTCCTCGACAGCGCCCGCCTGTGTGCGCGCGATGCCCGCGACCGGCGTCCCCGGATGCGCTAGCAGCCGCCGCTCGCGCAGCTCGAGCGCGAGCACATCGTCGGCCAGGAAGCTTGCTCCGCGTCGGCACAGCTCCAGCGCCAGCGAGGTCTTGCCGGCGCCGGAATTGCCGAGGAATGCGACCGCCCCGGCGGCGCACACGACCGCGCTTGCGTGGAACACCTCCTGGCCGCGCACCAACGTCGCCAGCGGCAGCACCTGGGAGATCAGCAGCCGCTGCCACGCTGCCGCGGCCACGCCCTCCGGGTCACACCGCAACTGTGTCGCCCTGGCGGACAGCCTGTGGGCGCCATATTCCGGTCCCGAGATCAGATAGCCGGCGTCCGGGTCGAGCTCGACCTGGAAGATTGAGCTGCCGTCCGGTGCTCGTTCGTCGCAGATCAGGCTCGCGGAGGCCGGCCAGCCCTGCCGCGCCTTGCCCGATCCCGTGAGCGAGAGCTCGAGCGTGCGCCCGGTTGCCTCGGCGGCAGAGCCCGCGAGCAGCGGGATTGGGGTCTCACACTCGATGTCGAGGCCGAACGCGGTCGCTCTGACGGTCATCTACAACTCGACGAGCCGGCCGAACGAGCCGTCACCGGGATCGATCACCGGATTGCCATCGTGCTCGACCCACGCGTGGGCGAGGAAGTCCGGCGCCGGGCGCGTCCCGATCACCAGCGTTGCCGAAATCTCCCGCCTGGCCAGCAGCTGGGTCAGCACCAGCGAGCGGATCAGACAGCGCGTGTCGCCCGGCAGCAGCACCAGCAGCCGTGTGACCGCATGCCCGAGCCGGCGCGCTTCGTAGAGCGTTCCCTCGTCGGTGTCGGTGTCGGTGTTCGCGTCGGTGGCGCTGGCGTTGACATAGCTGCTCGCGCCGGGAACGGCGGCATGCGAGCGCAGCCCCGCGACGACGTCGTCGATCGGCGCGCGTCGCAGCGCGCGGCGCGCGTGCGCATACGCCGCAAGGATCTCGGCGGCGAGTCGCAGCCGCTCGCCGTGGCGGAGGCGCTCGGGTTTGTGGAAGCCCTCCGTGGCGGTCATCGCGCGGGCGGCCAACGGACGGCGCTCAGGAGGCGTGGCTGGTGTCGATTTCGACCAGCCCTCGTGAGAGCAGGGCACGGCACAGCTCGCACACGTCGTTCTCGACCACGCTCTGGCTCTGCTCGTAGCTGTCCGCGAGCGCGGCCGCCGCGTCGCGTACGCAGGCCGCGCGTTCGAGCTCGTCGAGCATCCGCCCGGCGGTCGCGTTCAGACCGTGGTACTTGCCCGTCTGGAGGTTCAGCACGACCGTCTCCGACGGAAAGCTGCGGTAGACCACGTGCTGAGGCACCTTCACCTTGGACGCCAATAGCGAGGGAGTATCGGTCACGGTGTTGGGGTTCAAGTGAATGGCCCTCCCCTCAGTACTCGATGATCGTGCCACGTCGTTGGCCGGAACGGATCGCGCGGGCGAGCGCGAAGATCGACACGGGTATCAGCACGATCGCGAACCCCAGGACCTTCAGCAGCGCCGTGTGTGGGGCTTCCCCCACGGACGTTCCCACCAGCAGGTGGCGCAGCAGGTCGGTCCCCGGCGTAAACGGCTGCAGCTTCGAGGCGGTCTGCACCCATTCGGGCAGCAGCGAAACCGGGAAGTACAGGCCGCCGATGATCGACAGCAGCGCGATCACCCAGCTCGTTCCGACGGTCCCCTGCTTGATTACGATCGTCAACGCGGCGAACAGGATGCCGAACGGCAGGAACGCGAGCAGCACTAGAAACGTCGCGGGGATTGCCAGTGGCACCGTCGCCCAGTGCAGCTTCAGGCCGAAGATCACGCAGCCTAGGACCAGCGTCAGCGTCGCCAGCACGTAGGAGATGATCATCGGGAACAGCGACATCGCGATCACCGCGCGGATCGCGCCGAACGGGGACAGCAGCAGGCGGTCAAACGTCCCCGCGATCAGCTCCTGGCGCACGAGTTCCGGGATCGCGAAGGACGAGTACAGGATGCTCACCAGCGAGATCCCCACGACGACAAAGCCGAAATAGGAGCCCGGGGAGGTGAAGCCGCTGACGTGCACCAGCTGTGAGACGTAATAGAAGAGCGTCAGGCTGAACAGCATCGTCAGCACCTGGCTGACCATGCGCGTGCGATAGGACAGGTAGACGTGCAGGTCGCGGCGCAGCACCGCCATGAACGCGCTGCCAGCCGTCAGCGCGCCGTTCACGCCGCCACCAGCCGTCCGGACTCGAGCATCCAGTGGGCGTCGAAGGTCATGTCCACGTGTTCGCCACTCGGTGAGCACCACAGCACCGCACCGTCGCGCGCGAGCACCTCCGCGATCGCGGACTGGGTCAGCACCGCTCCCTCGGAGTCGAGGCTCGTCAGCGGCTCGTCCAGCAGCACGATTTCGGGTTTCGGCATGAACGTCATCGCGATCCGTAGCCGCTGGCGCTGACCCATCGACATGCGATCGACGCGGCGCTCGGCCAGCTCGCCGAGGTCAAACGTCGCGATCGCGTGCTCGACGGTCTCTGCGACCCGCTCGCGGGGAATCATCGTGATCTTCGCGCAGAACTCGAGTTGGCGGCGGACGGTGAGCCGCGCGTACAGGCCACGGTCGCCGGCCGGTAGGAACGACACGAGCTCCTGGTAGCGCACGCGGTTCTCGTGTGGCGCGACCCCCCACACCTCCGCGCGGCCGCTGTCCGGCTCGATCATCCCAGCGGCCACGCGCAGCATTGTCGTCTTGCCGACGCCGTTGCGCCCGCCGACCCAGGTCGTCGTCCCAGGCTCTAGCGTCAGATCTAGGTCGTCGAGCACGAGCGGGAGGTCCTTACGCCAGCGCTTGCTGAGCCCGCGCAGCACCATCGGCGCCGCGTCCGTCTGCGGCAGGTGCCCGTTCGGCGACCCCGCGTCGGCGTTGCCGGCGTGCAGGTGCGGCTGCGGTATCTCCAGCGAGCGCTGCGTCATCGCACGCCTCCGGCGAGCACCTGCGGCTGCTGTTCGAGCGCCCGTTCGACCAGGTCGGCGAGCTGCCCAGGGGGGTACTGGAGACCGGCGCTCAGGCGGGTGAGCGGTGTCGTCTCGACGAGATCGGCATACAGACGAAAGCGGCTCGGGCCGCGCTCGGGGTCGCTGGACAGGCCGAGCATGTACGGCGCGAGCTGCAAGGGGTTGGCAGCCTGGATGTGGATCTCGAGCGCCAGATCGGCGCCGCGCTCGAGTAGGCACAGCATCCGCACCGGCCGGGGCTGCGTGGTGCTTGCCCGCGCCGTCAGCCACAGCTCTCCCGAGAGCACCCCGAGCGTGTCGCCGAGGCTGTGCGGATTGATCTCGCCAGGAAGGCTCTGCGCGAGGTTCATGTGCGCCGTGCCGGGATGGGCAAGGACCGAATCGGCGACGCGGCCGAGCGTCAGCTGATCGTCGGCGAACAGCGGCCAGCCGCGGCTGAGCAGCTCGGCGGCGAGCGTCGACTTGCCCGAGCCGCTCGGTGCCATGATCGCGACGACGCCATCCGGCGAATCGATCGCGGCCGCGTGCAGGGCCTCGTAGCCGAGCATCACGCTGATCGCCGGGATCACCTTGCCGATCAGCACCCGCTGCCAGTCCTGGCCGGAGTCCGTCGGAGCGCAGTCCAGGCGCTGCATCTGCGCGTGCAGGAGAAAGCGGGCGAGGTCGCCGTATGTGAACAGCACGTCCCCGGCAGTTCCGCGCTCGATCGCCAGCTCGCGCCCGTCGCCCTGGCGACCGCGCCATTCGGGCTCTGAGCCGGCCCCGCTCCACGCGCGCTGCAGCTCATCGGGGTCCCGCAGCGCGAGCGTCAGCGCGGGGAGGCCGTCTGTCGGCCCGTCGGCGGCGACCATCCCGGGCAGCGCAAACGAGCAGTCGAGCCGCAGGCCGTGGGCAGCACAGAGCATCCTCATGCCCAGGATAAACTCCGCCCCGTGGCGGATTCTTCCGCCACGCGCGTCAGTGCGCTTTGGCTGGTTTCCGGTTTTTGGGTTTCTTCGCGCACGTGTGGTAAGTGCGCTTGGCGGTCAGGTGGTGTCCGAGCACAGTGTCCGCGTGGATCTTGATCGTGAACGCGCCGCGGTGCAGGCCCTTCAGGTTGACCGTCGCGACGAGATAGTTGCCCTTGCGCGTGGTCGTGATCTTGCGCCCTTTGATCGTGACGGTCACGGTCTTGAAAGGGTCGAGCTTTGGCTCAAGCAGGTGGATCTGAAAGCGCCGCAGGCTCAGGCATCTCTTGGCGCTCGGCAGCGACAGCTTCTCGACTTCGCCGGCGACGCCGCCGCCCGGCGTGGCGCCCGGGCTGGAGCCGGGGTTTGAGGGGGGCGGGGTGATGACTGGCAGCGGAGCCGTCAGCGCCGATTTGATGCAGCCGTAAGTCGCGCCGCTGGCGGACCCGTCGGCCGTGACCATCGGCTGCGTGGTGCCGGGGGCGCTCAGGCAGACCATCAGGTATTTCGACCCGTTGGGTTCTTCGAGGACCCGCCACGCGGTCAGCCCGAGCTGCGGGTTTCTCTGGCAGCTGCTTTTTTCGAAGAACCACTGATGAAAGCCCCAGAAGGAGCCGTCGGGCTGAGGGGTGATGCCGGTCCAGATCTGTTCTCCGACCGGGTGTGGGCATTCAGCGAACTGCGTTGCGACAACAACCGTGCCCACGAACGTGTCGCTGTTGACTGGCTGGATCGCGATCTGGCCGCTCTGGAAGGACCACACGCCTTCGATGCTCGAAGCGCCGGCTGCCGAGGCGCTGCCTAGCGCCAGCGCCAGCGCTGTCATCGCGATCAGCAGCAGCTTGCGCCCTTTGGCGAGCTTGTGCCCCCCTGTGCGAAGGTGCCTGTCCGCGTCCTTGCTCGGCATCACGGTCTATCAACGGGAGCGATGTGCGTTTCTTCCACGGAGGTCGCGTGATCGTTTTGGCGGTCAGCCGCGTGGGTCAGGGGCGCGACTCGAGCAGCCGGACGTCGGCTAGATCCTGCGGCTGGCCGGCGTGGGTGCGCTCTGTCACCTCGGCGGACACCCGCACTAAGCTCGGCGGCGACTTTGAGGTCGGTTGGCTCCGTTCGGACAGTTATCCGAATGGCTTCACCTGCGCGGTCGGCCAGATGGGTAGCGAGGTCGTCAGACAGACCGAGGAAGCGGCTATGCCGGCCGAGAGCGCCGCGAACCCTGCCGAACACTTACAGTTGCCGAGGATGCGGACCGCGCTCGATTCTCGGCCTGCATCTCGCCCGCCTCAGCGATGATCGCGGGATCAACGCCATAGGAGGCCAACGCAGAGACATCGAGCGACCACGCTCTACCCGACCGAGCACTCCAGACCGCGAACGCTTCATCGACGTATCGAGAGGCGACCGCCGCAGTCCAGCCGTTGACCGCCGCGAGATGCGCACGCGCGACATCGCCACGACCCTTGATCCCGGCAAGGCCGATGTGCTTGACCTCGTGGCAAGCCGGGCAAAGAGCAATCATTCGGACAAGACGTTGGACCCCCACGGCTTCGTCGTACTCCCACACCTCATGGCACTCCACCGGATGTTTGCTACCGCGCCCGCCGCAAACCTCACAACGACGCCCAGCATTCTCATAGGTCTGTGATCGAATGCGATCCCACTCCTGATGAGACACGCGCTCACGGACGTTTGAGAACCAGCACGTCCGAGGTACAAGCTCAACGGTCAGCTTCGGTGATGCGGCGTTCTCCACACCTACAAATGATGCCATGGTCTCGTGATCGGAACTATCCCGGCGATTGGTCGCGCCACGGAAGTGGCGAGGCGCGGCTTGCGGGCTCAACCTCTGCGTTCACGAGGCACGATCATGCCGAAGGCCGTGCTCCGCGGTCGAGGGCTGCGCGAGCGGTCGCGATCTTCATCACTAGTCGGCGTGAGCCTTGGATCGACTGGAATTCGTGATGGCGGTAGAAGCGGTGTGCGGCGTCATCGAGGGCGTCCACGGCGATCAGACGTCTGCCGGCGTTCGACACCGACGTGCCGCACGAAGGCGAGTACTACGTCGACCCAGACCTATTCGCGGACGCGCTGCGCGCGGCCGCGGACGCTGGGATCAGCTCGCTGAATCTGAGCATCGGCGGCCCCCGCTCCTCGCAGACCGAGCAACTCCTGATTCGTCGCCTGATCAGGAGCGGCGTGGTGGTCGTCGCGGCTATGGGCAACGCCTTCCAGGAAGGCAACCCGACTGAATATCCAGCCGCTTACGAAGACGTGCTGGCCGTGGGCTCGATGGCCGAGAACCGCGAGCGCTCCAGCTTCTCGAGTACGGGTAGTCACATCGGCCTGTGCGCGCCAGGCTCAAACATCCTGTCGACGCTGCCGAGGCAGTTCTCGGCCTTCCGACCGAACGAAAAGATGTACGCGTCGTGGAGTGGCACCTCGATGGCCACGCCGCACGTGGCCGCCGCCGCCGCGCTCGTCGCCGCCAAGAACGGAGGCATGAGCGCGAGCAACGTCGCCGCCCACTTGCGCGACACGGCGGCGAAGCTGAGCGCGATGCACGGCAAGGCGCGGACGGACGAATACGGAAGCGGGCTGCTGGATCTGACCGGCGCGCTATCGTGAATGGCGATGCGTGTCGAGTTCAAGTTCCGTGAGTCCGCCCCGCCCGGCGAGCGGCGAAACGTGGTCACGCGGGTAGCAGAGCTTGGCGCCGAGAGGGTGGAGCCCCTGTTCCCAGACGAGCAGGATCCCGAGCTCGCCTCCCTTTACAAGGCTGACGGGGTACCGGCCGATGCCGTCGACTCACTGATCTCCAATCTGGGGACCGACGAGGCCGTCGAGTTCGCCGAACCCACGCCGGAGCGCAAGCTGGTTCGCTGAAGAGGCGCGCCGGTCAGCGCCACTGACGGTCTTCTCGAACTGGTCGACGAGTGCGAGCAGCTCGTCGCACTCCCAGACGCGGCCCCATTTGCGTTCGTTCAGCTTCTGCAGGATGCCTGCATCCTGCAGCTGGGTGATCGCGTTGCCGATCGCGACATGTGACTTGCCAGTGAGCTGCTGGGCGGCGGCAACGTCGATCACGGGCTGACCCGGCAGGGCGCCAACGAGTTCCCGGACCGCGGCGTCGCTACGTGGGCGCCCGAGGCGCTCCAGCCACTGCGCCTGGAGAGCTTCGATCTGCTGTGTCAAGCGCTCGGCCTCACCGGCCGCGCGGGCGGTCGCCTCCGCGAAACGCTCCGCCCAACTGCTGAGCTTCCCCGAGCTGTAGGCGCCGAGTCCGCCGACATAGCTCCGCGGTTGGCTTGCGAGCACGAGGCTGATCGGCGGTATGTAGCTGCTGATCTCGCCGCGACGGCGCAGGACCGTGTAGATGAGCGCTCGCCCGACGCGTCCGTTCCCGTCGGCGAACGGATGGATGTTCTCGAACTGTGCGTGTGTGATCGCCGCCTGGACGATCGGCGCGAGGTCGGTGCGGGCGATGAAGCGGCAGAGGTCCTCGAGTAGCACGTGAACATGCTCGGGCGGCGGCCCTACGTATGTCGCGTCGATCGGGTGATAATCGTTCCCTCCGATCCAGTTCTGTGAAGTGCGGATGAACCCGGCGATCTCCCGATCCTCGGTGAAGCGAAGAAGTGTCCGGTGGAGCTCCTGGATGTCCTCAACGGAGAACGCTGCGGCCCTATTGCCGATTTCGATTGCTCGCTCCATGGCTTCGACGTTCCCAAGAACCTCCGCGGCACGGTTATCGCCGCGCCGGCCGCCGGCACGTGCGTAGGACGCCCGCGCCAACCGTTTGTGCGAGATTCTCACTCCCTCGATGCGCGAGGATGCCGCGCTCTCAGAGCGCAGAAGGTTGCCTGCGAGCGCCGCCAGTGTCGCCAGCTTGGGACGCGTCTCGTTGAGATGGCCGAGGGCCTTGCTGGCCTGTGCGACGGCAGCGACCGCCGCGCCATCCAACACGAACTCACGCTGGGCAACCGAGTCAGGGAGGAAGACCCGGTATGTCCCTCCGCGGCGACCCCACGAGGGGGCCGCCGGGTCGCCGGGCCAAAAGCGATCCTCGTGATGCCCCAGCGGGCCCGACGTTGCGGTCGGGGTCTCAGCCGACACGGCAGTTCCTTTCAGAGTACCTTACGCAATGTAAGGATAGTGTCCTAAGCTTACAGACTTGCGAAGGCTGTCTAAGCTCGCAGTGGTTGCGAGGATCAAGTCGTGGCGATTCGATCCGCGTCAGAGCGTCTCATCGAGCGACTCGAGCAGCCGCAGGTCGGCGAGATCCTGCGGCCGCCCGGCGGCGCGCTTCATGTTAATCAGATCCTCGCGGTGTGCGATCGGGACCGACAGTCGGCCGAGCGGTACTTCGACGGCGCGGGCTCGCAGGTCGGCGAACGAGCCGAGGTGGGCGGGGAGTGTGAGGACGTCGAGCAACCCGTGGGCGGTGGTCAGATGCCACTGATCGCTGGAGCCGAGCAGGGCCGCGCTGGGCGCGGCGGTCGAGCGCTGGCCATCGGGGCCGAGGACTCGCGCATCGAGATCGCTTAGCGCCCCGGCCAGTCGTACTGCGTTCTCGCTGGACGCGGATATGACGACGTCGAGGTCTTGCGTCAGACGTTGGCCCCCGTATGCCTGGACGGCGATGCCGCCGATCGTCACGTACTCGACATCGTGGCGGGCGAGCGCGGCGAACAGCTCGCGGGCGTCGAACCTCCCGGGCTCGCTCACCGGTCGAGACGTGCTGGCCTCGTCGCGCGGGCCATGCCGAAGCGAAGCTCCGCGGCGACTTCGTTCCAGCTCAGCGCCAGCTCCAAGCGCTCGGACATCGGGCGCCGACGCGACGCGAGGACGGCGTCGATGTCTGCCAGCGGGTCACGCACGCCAGCTGCAAGCGGCGCGGCAGCCACGAGCGGCTCGATGGTCAGGCGCGCCGGTTCGTTCGATCGTGCCATGCGAACAGCGTACCGAGCGAGCGCGTAGAGCGGCTGGTATGGCTCTCATGTCGCTGCAATGATCTACCATGAGTATTGTGAGCGCTACGCGGATAGATCCGTCTCTCACGCCCAGGAGCGAGAGCATTGGCGAGGCATCAACGCTGACGTTTGATCTGCCGGGATTCGGCGACTTGGTCGAGAGCCTTGGCGGGGAGTCAGCGATTGCTGCATCTCCGGCGCTCGTCGAGCTGCTCCACCTCATGCGCGATGTGCTTGCCCACCACATGCGCGTCGTAGTGCAGATAGCGCCGGTGGGCCCGCGAGATGAGGGCATCAGCGAGTGGTATAGCCAGCTTGAGCGGCTGGTTGAGCAGATGACTCCTGAGCTCTCGCTTCCAAGCGAGCCGAAGCTCCGCCAAGTTCGGCGAAACGCGGAGGCCCGCACGCAGCTCGTTCAAGAGTTCGGCGCGCTGACGGGCGACCAAATTGGAGAACAGCACTCGCAGGCGCGGAATCGCCACGCGTTGGCTGCGCGCTGGCGCAAGGAGGGCCGAATCTTCGGCGTTCCGTATCGTGGGCAGACGCTCTACCCGGCGTTCCAGTTCGATGTCGTAGGCGGCGAGGTCAAGCCGTCGATCCGCGATGTCCTGGCGCAACTGCCGCGTGATCGTATGTCGGACTGGGAGAGTGCGCTCTGGTGGAGTGCGGCAAATGGGTGGCTCGGAGGACGGCGCCCTGTCGACGTCCTCGATGATGAACCCGAGGCCGTCGCTGCTGCTGCAGCGCGGCTTGGAGCGCCGCGGGAGCTGTGAGCGCCGGCCGTCCGGTCATCCCCCGGCCGGGGGACCTCTCCCCGAACATCGAAGTCCTGGACGCTGGCTCGACCATCATTCGGGTTTACCAGCGTCGCTTTGGCGCGCTTGATTTCAACCCGGGGGACGCGGTGGCGCGGTTCCGGCCAATCGGGAATGCATCGGGCGCGATAGTGCCAACCGCCTACGGCGCTTACGACCAGGAGACGGCGATCGCAGAGGCTGTCCTCCGCGGCGTGTCCGCGCTGAACCGCGGTTCTCCGAGGAGACGCTTGTTCCGCTTGGAGGTAGAAGGCTTGGACATGGCACGGCTGAGCACGACTAGGTCATTGCGGCTCGTACGGCTGCATGGCCTCGGATTGACCCGCCTGAATCTCCTGAGAGAGCACGTGCTCGACTGCCGGGAGTCGGAGTACGACTACACGGCGGCGTGGGCGCAGGCGCTGTACGGCCACCAGAGCAGACCCCACGGGCTGGTCTGGATGTCTCGACAGAACGACACATCTCGCGCGTTCATCCTTTGGGGTGGAACGAGGGTGAGGCCTGGGTGGCTGCAGCTGGAAGGTGATCCGCTGGCCTTGGATCGAGAGCCTGGCCTAGACCTCGTTCGCCAAGTGTGCGCAGATGCTGGAGTGGACTTCGAAGGCTGAGTCGGCGGTCGGTGATGCGCGCCGCGATCACCATTTCAGCTCGATCTCGAGCTCGCGCTCGTCGCTCTCCACCTCCAGCTCGACCTTGAGCTGCACCTGATCGGGGATGTGGACCGTGAAATGCATGCCGCCGCGGTCGAACTCCAGGTCGTTGTGTCGCGAGAGCATGTCAGCGAGCAGCCGCAGGCGTTCCGCGACCTCCTCCCTGCTGACGCTGTCCGTCTGCTTGATCTCGAAGATGTCCATCGGGTCTCCCTTCGTTTGTGGTCGAGCTGCGGCGCGTCATGGTCTGACGCGCCAGGTCGAGCGGCTTGTTGTCATGCACGCCGGATCATCCGCGGATAGTCTTCAGCCGGTCGGCTGGCCGGCAGCATCCGATTTCGCACCTAGCGTCGTCCTGACGGCACAGTTGGAGCGCCGTCACCGCCGGCGAGTGGAAGCAGACCCCCGAAAAGGAGCCACGTCTTGATCGCAACCGCCTATCCATTTCTCGAAGTGTTCTGGACGATGCTGATCTTCTTCGCGTTCTTCATTTGGATCTGGATCCTGTTCACGGTGTTCGCGGATGTGTTTCGCCGCGACGACATATCGGGTTGGGGTAAGGCGGCGTGGATCATCTTCGTCATCATCCTCCCCTACCTGGGCGTGTTCGTGTACCTGATCGTCGAGCACAGGGGAATGAACGAACGGACCATCAACCAGCAGCAGGCGGCTCACACGCAGATGGACGAGTACGTGAAGTCGGTGGCAGGCGCAAGCGACCCGAGCGCTCAGATCGCGAACGCGAAGGCACTGCTCGACCAGGGCACGATCACCCAGCCCGAGTTCGACCAGATCAAGCAGAAGGCCCTCGCGGGGTAACGAGACCGGCCGCGGAGGGCCGACAACCGATTTCAAGCGGAGGGGAGCAACGGATGGACGCGAGCGGATCGAGGGTCAGGCTGCGCCAGGCGGTGCTGGTGGCGAGCGAGCTGGAGGCGACGGCGACGGATCTGCGCTTGGCGCTCGGCCTGGGTGAGCCGTTCCGCGACCCGGGCGTGGGTGAGTTCGGGCTGGCGAACGTGGTGTTCGCGCTGGGCGATCGCTTCCTGGAGATCGTCTCGCCGACCCGGCCTGACACGCCGGCGGGCCGCTATCTGGCGCGCCATGGCGGGGACGGTGGCTACATGGTGATGTTCGACCTGGAGGATCTTGAGGGGGCGCGCTCGCGCGCGCTGGGGTTGGGGGTGCGCGTGGTGTGGCAGATCGATCTGGAGGACATCTCGGGCACGCATCTGCACCCGGCGGACATGCGCGGTGCGATCGTGTCGCTGGATGGCTCGCGTCCGTATGGCACGTGGCGCTGGGGTGGCCCGCAGTGGACGGGCACGACCGGCTCGGGCGCGCCGGGCGAGCTGCTGGGCGTGACGCTCGCGGTCGCCGACCCGCGCGCGACGGCATCCCGCTGGGGCGAGGTGTTGGGCGTCCCGCTGAGCGGCGGGGACGGAACGGTGCTGGAGCTGGACGCAGGCGAGGTGCGCTTTGAGGCCGCGGCGGACGAGCAGGCGGAAGGTCTGGTCGAGATCACGGTGGCGATCCCCGATGGGCTGCCTGGCGAGCAGGACGCGGTCGAGGTCGGTGGCGTGTGGCTGCGACAGGTGCTCAGCGGCGCTTAGAGCGCTTGCGATTGATGATGTCGCTCGCGGCACGTCTGGCGGCGAGTACACGCATGGTTGGCGCGATGATCGGTCCGAGCGTCTCGATCACGGTCGCTGAGACGCACCCCGCGTCCTCGGAGGATGCCTCCGGGGCGGTCAGGTAGTAGCTGGCCATTCCGGCGAGGATCAGCGTGTGCTCGTGTCCGTTGGGCAGCGATTCGGCGGCCTGCCTGGCTTCTCTGGCGAGTATGTGGAAGCGCGAGGTGGCTTGTTGTGGGGTCCTGTAGTAAGAGAGCAGGCTGCGCTGCTGGGCAGCTCGATCTTGTGCCTCGTCGATCAGGCTGTCGAGGAGTGAGTGCAGAGCGCCGATCCACGGCCAGTAGGCGGCTTCGATCGCGACGGCTTCGGCGGGCGCGAGGGTCGGCTGGGCTGCTGCGGCGATCAGCGCGAACAGGGCTAGCGATGAGCCTGTCGAGGCGGCGGTCTCCCACCATCTGAGCTCTGTGCGCGGTGGCGTTTCGCTCAACGCCCACTTCTTCAGATGTGTGTGGCCGCCTTGCGGCTCGGTCAGGTTGAGGCTCTGATAGCCGGCGATTCGCTGCGCGACTCTGCGGGCGGATGTCTCGATCGAGTGATAGGAGGGCAGGGCGCGAATCGCCGATCGACAGGTGTCGGCGATTTCTTGCAGGTAGCCGGCGTCGCCCTGGTGCGGGTAGTGGGCGTAGTAGTCGGGATGCGCGGCGTCGCGGTCGAGCGCGACGATCAGCACCTTGTGGAGCTGCTTGGAGTTCTGCAGCGGGGTCTCGTTCGGCTGCTCTGAGAGCGTGTCGACGTAGTCATACGCGGCCTGGAAGGCGACCTGTGCGCGTACGACCGTCGCGCGCCAGCGTCGCGGCACGAACGCGGCGAGCGCGGCCGAGCCCTCGATGTTCCCGCGCTTGATGTGCTGTGCTTGCAGTGCGAGCCGGCGAAGCTCGGGGTCGGGGATCGTTTCGGCGCGTTCACGCCAACGGCGCGTCTCGCAACAGACGCGGGGGAAGATGTCAAGCCAGTAGCGGCTGGCTGCTGTCAGGAAGCAGATGCCGAGCGCGAGGCGGGCTGGCTTGTTCGCCGTCATCGGGACAGCATTGCGGGTGGACTCGGTGGCTCACGGTTATTCTTGAAAGCCCGCGCGCGCGGGCACGCGCGCGGCTACTCGCCCGGGCACTGCAATTACTGCAAGCGACACGCATGTGATGATCGTGAGCGTAAGGAGCACGAGGCCCAGTCCGAGTGAGAAAGGCGCCGGGAAGCCGACGGTGTGCTTCAGCCAGCGGCTGGCGAGTGCGTGTCCGTAGACGCCGAGGATCGCCCCGTCGAGACAGCCGATGCAAATCAAGATCGTGCTCTCGAGCAGCAGTGAGCGCCATAGCTGTGCGCCGTCAAAGCCATCGCACTTCAGTGAGGCAAGCCGAGCGCGCCGTTGGAAGATTGCTGCGCTGAGCGCGGCAGCGATTGCCAACGACGTTGCGATCAGTAGAAGCGTTGATATCTCGGTGAGACTTTTGATGCCCTGCCGGGCGCTTGCTTGAAAACTCGCTTTGCGCTGAGCGGTGGTCTCGACGAGCAGTCCCGGCCGCGCGCCCAAGGCCCGTCTGACGGCGCGCTGGGCGACTGCTGGCGGCGTGCCGGGCTTGAGCTTGACCTCGAGCGCGGTTGGCTGTGTGGTCTGCCAGTAACGGCGGTAGTCGACAGCGTTGAGCGTGATCGCTCCGGGCGGCCACCCGACGTTGGTCGTTATTGCCGCCACTCGGAGCGGTGCGAGCCCAGCGGGGGTTGGCAGCGCGAAGGTGTTTCCAACTTGCAGGTGGTGTTCTTGGGCGAATCCGTTGGAGAGCACGGCCCATCCACCCGCGCGCAGTCTTCGCGTCGCTTGAGCTAGTTCGCCGTGCAGCATCTGGCTCGCTTGGATCAACGCGCTGTCACCTGCTGGGCGGGCGCGGATCCACAGCCGGCGTGTACCGACGTCGAGCAGGTCTCCCTGGTACTCACGCACGGACGCAACGCCGGGCGTTTGCGCGATCGCCTGAGCTGCACCGCCGGCGTTGAAGCTGTCGACTGTCAGGAAGTTGTCATTTGTGGTAACCCAGATGTCGGCGCTGTCGAGGTACTGCACGACTGCTGAGTCCAGGCCGGCGATCAGGTCGTGGCGCGCGCCCTGGACAGCGACCATGCCGTAGACAGCCAGCGCGGCGATGCCGGCCAGCGCGACCGATCGCGTGGCGGTTGCATCGAGTTCCACGACAGCGAGCGCGAGCATGCTCCCTCGCATCCGCTCGGTCAGGGGTCGAAGCAGGTTGATCGCCAGCACGAAGATCGGTGGGACGAGGCAGAACGCGGCGAGCGCGAGCACGGCTCCTCCGACCGCGCTCAGGCCCGGCGCGAGCAGGACGATGATGCTGACGAGTGCGGCGAGTCCGACGCCGACTAGCCCGAATGTGATCGTCGTGCGCCTGCTGATGCGCTGGCCGGCTTCCCCGCGCTCGCGAAGCACCGCGTCGGCTGGGCGCCCGCGACGTAGATCGACCATCGGCAGCAGCGAGGCGGTGACCGTTGCGAGCACACCGCATGCCAACGACAGCGCGACGGTCGTGAGCGGGATGACGGGGTGAGTCCCGATCGGGAAGGCGAACGTCAGGTAGCTCGGTACCTGCTGAAACAGCGAGCGTGAGAGCAGATCGCCGAGCAGTACCCCGACGATCGATGCGGCGAGCCCCAGCAGCACCGCCTGGGAGACCAAGATCAGCAGCACCTGTCGCGGAGCGAATCCCTGCTGGCGCAGCTCCGCGATGAACCGCCGGCGCTCGGGCACGGTCAGCAGCATCGCGTTGAGCGCAAGCAGAAAGCCGACGGTCGCGCTGACGGCGGCGAACAGGCTGGTCGACTGGCTCGTGGGGGTCGCGGTGGCTTCGAGAACCGGCAGTTCGTGTGTCGCCGGCTCGACGTTCAGTCGTCCTGCGGCGAGCTGCAGAAGCGCCCTTTCCACGATTCTCTTCGCGCCGGCCTGGGGCTGTATGAGCACCTCGCTGACTCGGCCCGGTTTGCCGGTCAGTTGTTGGGCGAACTCGAGCAGCGAGACGGCGACTGGGTTGCTGGCGATCGGCCCGACCGCCTGGCTGCCGAGCACGGCGCGCACGCGGGTCGGGTGGGCTTCTCCGTTTGCCAGCACTGTCACCTGCTGGCCCGGCTGAGCACCGACCGCCTCGGCGACCCCGGCCGGCAGACCGACACCGCCGTGGAGCAGCAGCGCCCCCGCCCCGAGTTGGCGGGTGGCTTCGCCTTTGAGCGCGACCTGTTTGGCGGTGAGCCCGATCAACTGGACGGAGTCGCGTCCTTTCGGACCGACGATCTGAACGTTCTGGCGCAACAGAGGCGCGGCGACCTTGACCCCCGGCAGGTCACCGACCTGCTGTGCGATGGTTTCGCTGAATCCCTGTGACGAACGCGCGGCGAGCTGCAGCTGTGCGGCGCCGCTGACGCCTTTGATCAGCTGTCCGGTCGAGCCGATCAGGCTCGAGTTGGCGACCAGGACCCCGAACAGCAACGCGACGCCGATCGCGATTCCTGCTCCTGCCAGCAGCTCCTGGGCCTTGTGGTCGCTCACGCGCCAGCGGTAGAGATCCAGCAGCGCGCCCGGTCGCAGACCGAGAATCCGCGGCCCTGCGAGCGCGCGGCGGCTCATCAGATCGCTACGCCGAGCGCGGCGTCCACTCCTTCGCGCAGGCGTCCGTCACTGAGCGTGTGGACGCCGGACGCGAGCGATGCGGCCTGCGGATCGTGCGTGACGAGCAGCCCGGGTACGCAACGCTCGTGGCAGATGTCGGCGAGCAGCTGCAGGATCTCGCGGCCGCGCGCGGTGTCCAGGCTGCCGGTCGGCTCGTCGGCGAGCAGCAGTCGTGGCTCGTTGACGAGCGCTCTGGCGATCGCGACGCGCTGGCGCTCGCCCATCGACAGTTGCCCGGGGGTGTGCTCGATACGGTTGCCGAGACCGACGCGGAGCAGCCATGGGCGCGCGCGGAGCTTGGCCTCGCGCAGGCTTAACCCGGAGCCGAGCAGCTTGATGGCCGCGTTCTCCAGCGCGGATGCGCCGGCGATCAGATGGAACGTCTGCAGGACGAGCCCGACATCTCGCAGGCGGTACGCGGCGCTCTCGCTCTCCGACAGCTCGGCGATGCTGTGCCCGTCGAACAGCACGTTCCCGCTGTCGGGACGCAGCAGCCCGGCGGCGAGCTGCAGTACGGTCGTCTTACCTGACCCGCTCGGGCCGTACAGGGCTACCAGCTCACCGGGCGAGACGGTCAGCGAGATCCCGTCGACGGCTCGCACTGTCTCCTCGCCGCTGAGATAGTGCTTGACCAGAGCCCTAAGCTCCAGCGCGCTCACGCCGACCGCGGCCTCTCGGGGAACTGCACGAGCGTCCCCGGCTGCTCCATCGCGCGCAACCTGCCGCCGTCGATCGACATCACGCGGCGCGCCTTGCGGATCGGAGCGAGCTCTTCCGCGGCGATCACGATCGCGATCTGGGATGCACGGCTGAGCGAGCGCAGCAGCTCGTAGAACTCGACCCCCTCGCTGGGGCGAAGCAGCACGGCGGGCTCATCGACGAGCAGCACCCTGGGCTCGTGGACCAGCGTTTGCGCGAGCGCCACACGAATCCGCTCGTCCGCCGAAAGCCGCTCTGCTGGCATGTGCGCGCAGCTCGCGACGCCGACGCGCTCGAGTGCCTGCCACGCCGGCGCCCGGGCTTCGCGCAGGCTCATGCCGTCGCTCAACAGCGGCAACGCGACGTGCTCGACCACGGGCTTGTTGCGCGCGGGACGCCAATCCGAGCTCAGCAGGCCGATCCCGCCGCGGCGTTGCAGTCGCGTCCGGCGATCTGCGGACATGTTCGTCACGTCCTGGCCGTCGAAGCGCACCGTCCCCTCGTCGGGCTGCTCTCTACCGGCCATAACCTGCAGCAGCGTCGTCTTGCCGGAACGTCGCATGCCCCAGATTCCGAGCATGTCGCCGTCGTACAGCTCGAGCGACACGTCGTCGAGCACCGAGTTGTGCCGTCTGCCGTCCTGATAGCGCTTGCTGACGTGCTCGAGCGAGAGCAGGCTCACCGCGCCGTCCGCCTGTTCTCAGCCAGGTAGTCCTCGATCCATCGCCGCGCGATCGTCACCCATCTCAGCTCGGCCTGCAAGCCCTCGTCTACCGCGGCTCGCGTCAGGTTGATCGCAAGCGCTGCCCACGAGCCGATCGGAACCTCTGCTTCGTTGGTTCGGCGCAGCAGCTCGAAGCACTCGCGCTCATAGGCGTCGAGTGCGGAGAGCAGCCGCGGCGCATCCTGCGCACGCGACACGGCAATCTTCGCCTGGAGCACTACACGCACAGGCTCCCGGCCGACGGGACCCTCCATCCACGCCGCCAGCGCTGCCTCGGCAGACGTTGTCGCGGTGTAGATCTGGCGCCCGTGGCCGTGCCCTCCGCGCGAGGCCCCGGGGGTCGACGCCGAGGACACGAGACCTTCCTCTTCGAGGCGTCTGAGCGCCCCGTAGACGCTCTGGCGCGTGACGCCCCACGCTGGGCCGAGCCGCCGCTCGACCAACGTGGTCAGCATGTACCCGTGCAGCGCCTGCTCACGCTCGCCGACCAGCAGGGCGAGCACCACCCCTCGCAACGGCGAACCGCTCAACTGCTCTCTATCCACGCTTTCTTGAGTCATCGCACCTCATCAAAAAGACGGCCCCTCGCCATTCCCCTAGCCATTGGGAACGATACGCTTCATTCGCGCTCCGCGTTAGCTTGGCCGAAAAGATTTCGACCACCGGGCATTCCGGAGGCCGGATTATGCGCCTGTTGCTTTCCCGATGCCCGGCCGGGCATCGGGCTACTCGACGTCCCTCCGGCTGATCTCCCGAGCGGCGGGGCGGCGGCGCGCTATTCGGAGTCGCGTCTATTACCGCCAACCCGTAATGCGTGACTATTCAAGGGCGTCGGCAGTCGCCATCATTGCGTGGCGTTGATGGAACGGATGACGAAACCGACTAGCGTCTCGATTGCCTTGACCAGCGGACAGGTGGCGTCGGTGATGCGCGCTGCGACAGACGGTGCGGATTTGATCGGGCTGCTCGCCTGGGCTCACAGCCCCGAGGCGGTTCCTGGGGCGCTGGGTCCGTTGATCGAGGACAGTGGCTATTCGCGATCGACGCTGCGGGCGCTACTTGTGCTCTCAGCGTTCCCGGCAGACGGTACGCTCCGCTCGCTGTCGGACGTGGCGAAAGCGGTCGACTGCTCGCCGAGTACGACCCACCGCTATGTCGGCACATGGGTTGCGGTTGGGATGCTTGAGCGCGACCCGGACAGTCGCCGATATCGCAGGGTCATGCTGTCGCCGGAGGTTGCAGCGTGAGCGACAGGCTGACGATCCCGGCCGCGGTCGTGCGCTACCTGCGCCGCGGTCTGATCGGGGAGCTCGATGCTGCGACCGAGCAGCTCCGATTCCAGCTCGAAAGAGACCCGATCGAGGCAAAGGCCTATCGCGAGGCGTTCGCGTCGATTACAGCGACCGGCATGCTGCTGGATGTGATCGGGGTGGCCGACGATCGGTTGCAGCGGGACGTTGAGCTTGACGTAAGCGACTCGCCGGATCTGGTGCTTCGAGCTCTTCAGCTGCAGTACGACCTCGAAGTCGCAAGGTTGCAGGATGCTGAAGCCTCGGGGGTGGCGCTTCCTCGGCGAGACGTTCCAGCGCTAGGGGACTGCGTTGCCGCAGTGCGCAAAGCGATCGACCAGATAGCCCACTCGACGGGTGCCGACGCCCGCGGCCGATAGCCAGGGCAGATCGCGCGACGACAACAGGGCAGATCGCGCGACGATAGCCGGGGCAGATCGCGCAACGAGCGCGATCTGGGCTCGTCAGCGGCGGTGCTTAGGCAGCCGCGGGCGACGCTGGCTCGCGCCGCCCGGCTGCCGGATACGCGCCCCTATTCTTCGCCTTCTTTTTCTTTTTCTTCCTGTTCTTGTTTTTCTTTGGCCGCTTTTTCTTCAGCCGCTTTTTCTTCGGCTTCTTTCGCTTCTTTGGCTTTCTGCGCTTCTTCTTCCGGGCTCGGGTACACGGCGAAGCCGCGGTAGGCCTTGCCGCCGGCCGATATGGTCGCGGTCAGCGACTTCGCGAGCACGGACTCGCCTTTGGTGGCAAAGTAGTCTGACTGCCACTCGGTGAAGTTCACGAGCGTTTCGCCGGGACTGCCGAACAGCAGACGTTCCCTGCCGACGCTCTTGCAGACGAACTTGTCGGCGCCGCCTGAAGTGGCGGTGCCGGGGTACTGCGTGGAGGTGATGTGCACGCCCTTGCAGTTCACGGGCCCGAATTTTTCGTCGTTGTAGGCGAGCGAGTAGTGGGCCTTCATCGCCTTGACTTTCGTCGGTCCTGCGTTGAGCCTGTGTCCGGCGGCTTGCGTGCTGTTCGCGAGCGCGACGGACGAGGATGCCCCGAGGAGCGCAGCCGAGACGGCAAGCGCTGCCGGAACCAGTCTTCGGTTCATTTCATTCTCCTTGCCCATATGGGCGTGTGTGGACCCCCAGGCCGGCGTAGTGCCGACCGCCGGACTCAACCACGGCGGCACCAACCTGTCAATGAATGATAACTGTGCCGATTATCGGATTTAGTGGTCCACCCAGTGCTTCGCCATACCCAGGTCGGGCTGCCGCGCTGATCAGGCTGGCTGAGCGCCCAGCCCGGCGAAGCGCGGGTCGCGGCGCTCGAGGAAGCTGCTGACCCCCTCGGCGAAGTCCGGTGCGGCGAACGAGTCGAACATCAGCCGGTCGGCCTCGGCGAGCGCCTGTGGGAGCGGGCGCTGCAGGTCGGCGTACACCTGGCGCTTCATCGTGGCCATGCTGGCTGGCGAGCAGTTGACGACCATCGCACGCGCGTAGTCGAGCGTGGCGTCCAGCAGCGCCTCGGGCGCGAGCACGCGGTTGACCAGGCCGAGCTCGCCGGCCTCCTCGGCCAGCACGACACGACCAGAAAGCAGCAGGTCCAGCGCGCGCGCCGGCCCGATCAGCCGCGGCAGCATCCATGAGATTCCGTGCTCTGCGATCAGGCCACGGCGCGCGAACGCGGTCGTCAGCTTGGCTCCCGCGGCGGCGAAGCGCACGTCGCACATCAGCGCCTGCACCAATCCGATCCCGGCGCATGCGCCGTTGATCGCGGCGATGATCGGCTTGGGGATCGACAGCGGGAACGTCTGCTCGATGCGCTCCTCGGCGTCGTCGTCCTGAACGCCGCCGTCGCCGATCGCCTGCAGCTGCTGCATGTCGGCACCCGCGCAGAAGCCCCTGCCGGCGCCGGTCACGACGATCACGCGGACCGCCTCGTCGTGCGCACATGCTTCGAGCGCCCCGAAGTACGCGTTCTCCATCTCGCTGGTCCACGCGTTCAGGCGGTCGGGGCGGTTGAGCGTCAACAGCGCCACGCCGTCCTGCACCTGCATCTGCACGACCTCGCTCATCCCTGCTCCTCCCGCTAGCGGTGCGTCCGTCCGTCGAGCGTAGCGCGCGGTGGCCGGCGCCATCACGCCGGTCGCGGCGCGCCGGTGGCAAGCTGTGGCGCGTGAGCGGCTCCCACGACTACGTCCTGCTCGACGTGTTCACCGACACGCCGCTCCAGGGCAACCAGCTGGCGGTGTTCTCGGACGCAGGAGGCCTGTCAGCGCAAGACATGCAGCGTCTGGCGCGCGAGATGAACCTGTCGGAGACCGTGTTCGTGATCGCTCCCGAACACGGCGGCGACGCGCGCGTCCGGATCTTCACGCCGGCGAGAGAGCTGCCGTTCGCCGGGCACCCTGTGCTCGGCTCGGCGGTTCTCGTCAGCTCCGCGCTCGGGCTCGAGCAGGTGACGCTGGAGACCGCGGCCGGCCCTGTGCCTGTGCGCCTGAGCCACCGCTCGGAGCGGCTCGCTGAGGGTTGGATGAGCCAGCCGATTCCCACGTGGGGACCGTTCGAGCGCCAGGCGGAGCTGCTGGTCGCGCTCGGCGTCGAGCGCTCGGGACTGCCGGTCGAGGCGTACGTAAATGGCCCTCGCCATGTGTACGTGGAGCTCGAGAGCGAGCGCGCGGTCGCCGCGCTGGGACCGGATCTCAGCGCGCTGGTGGCGCTCGGGGAGATCGGCGTCAGCTGCTTCGCCGGCGCCGGGACGCGCTGGAAGACGCGCATGTTCGCGCCCGCGTTGGGAGTGCCGGAGGACCCTGCCACCGGGTCGGCTGCCGGGCCGCTGGCCGTGCACCTCGCGCGTCACGGCAGGATCGCGTTCGGCGCGGAGATCGAGGTTCACCAGGGAGCAGAGCTGTCACGCCCGTCGCTGCTGCGCGCCCGTGTCGAAGGCTCGGCCGAACGGATCGAGCGCGTCGAGGTTGGCGGCTCGACGGTGCGCGTGGGGCGCGGTCGCTTCCTGCTCGGCTGAGGGTCGCCGGGCGTTTGGCGCATCGAGTTACGAGCGCGTAAATGGTGCAGTTCTGCCTTGTCGAACGGGTCTTTGAGCCGAGCCTGGCTCGTTACGGGGCGCGCGCAGAGAGCAGCTCATCGTCCAGTTGATTCTCGCCATCGACATTCTTGCCTGGAAGCTGATGCGCCTCGACATGCCGAGACGGGGACGTCCCGCGATGTTCGGCAATCTGTCGTACAATGGCCGTTATGGCTACAGTCACGATTCGAGAGCTGGGCCGCCAGGTCAGTGGCGTGGTCAGCGAGGTCAGAACTACCGGACGACCGACGTTCGTCACCCATCGCGGTACACCCGTCGCCGTCCTGCTGCCGGTTGACGCGGAGCAGTTGGAGGACTACGTGCTCGCCAACGCACCTGAGTACGTTGCCTCGATGAGCGCTGCCGACGAGGCGATCGAGCGGGGCGAGTCCGGCATATCACTTGCCGACGCGATCGCCGAGTTCGAGGCCGAGCACAGCCCCCTAGAAGACAAGAGCTGAGGCCACATGGCGAAGGTCGCGGTCGAACTCGACCGCCAGGCCCAGCGCGATCTTCGCAAGCTCCACCCTGACGATCATCGCGCAGCCCTGCGCTCGATGGCCGATGTACTCACCCACGAGCCGCTGCCGGCCAACGCGAATGATCGCGCACTGAAGGGACGATCGCCGTGGCGAGGACTGCGAGTCGGCGAGCTGCGCATACTTTGGCGCGCGGTTGGCGAGGGCGAGCACAGGCGCGGAGCTCGCGTCATACACCGCCGCGATCTGGAGCGGGCGGTGCGCACGCTTGGCGACTGATCATTGCCGTGGTCGCCAGTGAACGTCACGCGGGCGAAGGGCGTCACCGTCTGCGAGCAAGCACCAGCACTGTGGCCCTGGCGAGCGCGGCGCCGAGCAACCCGCCGGCGATCGCGTCGGCCGGGTAGTGAACGCCGGTGTGAACGCGCGAGTAGGCGACCAGCGCGGCGAGCGCACGGATCGGGACCGCCTCGCGCGGCAGTACCGAGCCGACACCCGTCGCGAACGCGAACGCCGACGCCGAGTGGCCGGACGGAAACGACGTGCTCGCAGGCATCGGTGCGCGGCGGGCGAGCGGGACGTCGCTCTGATCCGGCCGATCGCGACGGCCGAGCGGTTTGATCAGCAGGTTCGCCGCCGCCGAGGTGACCGCCACCGAGCTGAGGCCCGCGACCGCCGCTCGGCGCCCGCGAGCGCCACGCGTGACGGCCAGCAGCGCGGCGCAGCCGAGCCAGATGCGCGACAGGTTGGCCGCCTGCGTCAGCCTGCGCATGTCCCTGTCGAGGCTCGGGGTGGGGGTCTGCGTGATCGCCGTGTACAGCGCCTCGTCCAGTCGTTTGGCGTCGAGCAGCCACGCGGGGAGGCTCCGCGAGCGCGACGTCGGCGGGGTGTTCGTGGCGAAGATCGGCACCAGCGGCAATCCTATGGGTGCATGACCGACCGAGCCGAGCAGCAGATCGACTGGCGCGCGGGCGCGCGCCTGCAGGCGCTGGCCGCGCTCGTGCTCGCCGCGGCCACGCTCGCGGTCGCCGTGTTCGCGGCCTTCAGCCAGTTCCCGCGCGGCGCGCTGTTCCTGGCGTGCGTACCGCTCGCACTGCTCGCCGCGCTGTACGGCCTCGTGCGTCGTGGCATCGCACGGATCGTGGGGCCACTCGTTGCGCTCGCGCTCGTGGGCGTCTCCGTAGCGATCCTCGCCGCGCACGACGGCATCCTCACGATCGTCGTGGCTGTCGGGGTGCTGGCGAGCCTGACCGCCGCGCGCGCCGCGTTTCGCGTCCGCGTGTTGCTCGCCGACGCGCCGCGCCCGCGGCACGCCGTGCTGTTCTACAACCCACGCTCCGGCGGCGGCAAGGCCGGGCACTTCGCGCTCGCCGAGCAGGCCAGGGCGCGGGGGATCGAGCCGATCGAACTGGCGCCCGGCAGCGACCTGGAGCGACTCGTGCGCGGCGCGGTCGAGCGCGGCGCGGATGCGCTGGCGATGGCCGGCGGCGACGGCTCCCAGGCGGTCGTCGCGGCGATCGCCGCCGAGCTGGCGCTGCCGTACGCGTGCATCCCCGCCGGCACCCGCAACCACTTCGCGCTCGATCTCGGCGTCGACCGCGACGACGTAGTCGGCGCGCTCGACGCGCTCGTCGACGGAGGCGAGCGGATCGTCGACCTTGCCGAGGTCAACGGCCGCGTGTTCGTCAACAACGTCTCGCTCGGTATGTACGCGGACGCCGTGCAGCGGCCCGAGTACCGCGACGCCAAGCTGCGCACGCTGCTCGACGCGATCCCCGACGCGCTCGGACCGCAAGCGCAGCTGCAGCCGCTGCGCTGGACGGACGCCGACGGGACCGAGCGCGAGAGTCGCGCGACGGTGCTCGTGTCCAACAACCGCTACCGGATGGGCAAGCTGATCGGCTCGAACACGCGCCCGCGCCTCGATGAGGGGCAGCTCGGCGTGGCGGTGGTGCGCGAGCGATCCGACGGTGGAGCTCGACTGGGGATCGCCGAGCGACCGTGGCAGGAGTGGGCGGCGCCGACGTTCACCGTCGAGGCTGACGCGCTCGTACCGGCCGGGATCGACGGCGAGGCCGCGCAGCTGGAGCCGCCGCTGCAGTTCCGCATCCGGCCGAACGCGCTGCGCGTCAGGATCGCCCGCGCGCACCCCGGCGCCTCGCCATCCGCGATTGAGCCCGACGGCGTGTGGGGCGGCCTGCGAAAGCTCGTCGCGATCGCCGCCGGGCGCGGCTGAGCGGCCGCCCGAGTGTGCATCGTCCGCTCGCCCGCCGGCGAGGGTCGCGGCAACTCACGGAGCGATGATCGTGCCCGGCTCGACAACCATGTCCATCTCCAGTTCGAACGTCATGCGCGTCGTCTGAGTGCTGACGCCGAGCTCCTGCGCGATCGGGTGGCTGTCCAGGTGACGGACCGTGACCTGCCACTCGAGCAGCGAGGGGCGCATCGAAGCGCTCGTGACCCGAACAGGCGCCTCGACGAGCGCCTGGTAGCAGGCGCCGCCAGGGATCCCCGCGTCGCGGAACTGCTTGAGGAACACCTGCGTGGAGGTCTTGTGCAGGAGGTCTTTGACGAGGTCCTCGACGAACGCGAAATCCGGCCACGCGTGCGCTCCGCCATGCGTAGACGGACGCAACAGCAGGCGCACAAGATCCTCCGCCGACTGCCAGTCCGCCTCGGGGTCGTCCCTGCCGGTGCTCGCTGGTCCCGCTGTCGTCTCCCCGGCGGACTCACGCACGCGCGCGAGCTCGAGCAGCGGGTGCCAAGCGGCCTGGTTCTGCCGTCTGAAATCGCCCCCGTAGACTTCGATCTGCACAGGGTCGCCGACGCCGCCCGTCGGGTCGAAGCGCCCCATCGCCTTCGGGTAGCCGAAATCCTCGCGCCCGCCGAGGTATGACATCGGGTTGTCGACGAAGATGTACGGGATCGCCATGCAGAGTCGATCGGCGACGAAGCTCGAGCCCTCGCGGTGTCCGGCTGCGAGCGCCAGCCACAAGGAGATCTGCGTCTCGGCGATCAACCCCATGCGCTCGAAGCCGGGCGCCAACGATGAGAGCTCGCCAAACGAGCCGGTCAACATCAGCACGTGGCTGCTCAACGGCCTGTACTCGACGATGCCGTCGGCAGCGGCATTGAACACGTCGTCGCACAGTGTCTCGATGAGTTTGCGGTCGCCCTCCAGCACGAAACCCTGGAAGCGTCCCTTGTTGCAAGCGAACGGCGGCGGCGCGGTCGTACGCGTGCCGTACTCGATGTATCGGAGCTGGGAGGCCGGCTCGCTCCCAGCTGAGCCGGGCGGCGGGGTGGGCGGGGGCTTGGGCTTGGGCTGACGGACACGGGAGTCGGGCTGCTTCGACGCGCCGCGTGTGGGACCGGTCAGGGGATCGGTAAGCCAAGTAGGGCTCTCTCCCGTGAAGCCGCGTTCGTGGCCGATCAGCGCGCGAGCAGCCTGCATGCCAGAGGTCATCGCCGCCTCCACGCAGCCGCCGTCGATGCCGTTGCGCGTCCAGTCGCCGGCGAGCACGAGGTTCTCGACGCCCGCTTCGTCAGCGGCGAGCCGATCGGCCACCAACTTCGCCGGCGTCAGCACATACAGCTCGCTGCCGGTGACGTTCGCCCGCCAGTACTGCGAGTTCAGGCGCGCCGCGCCGCGCGCGTGCGTGTGATCGGCGAGCAGCCGCCAGTCGATCGCACCAGAGCTCGGTCGCACCGCCCGCGGCCACAGCGGGCCCACGTCTCCCTCGAGGAACGCGCGGGCGTTGACTTTCGCACGCGCGGTCGCCGCCTGCTGGTCCTCACCCTCGCGCTCGTCCAACACGCCACAGAAATAGGCGATCCCGTGGACGCCGTCGGCATCTGACCATCCCTCGCGCGGGATCAGGTGACTCATATCGCACCACGTATCCAGCGGCTCGACGTAGCAGCCGACTACGGAGTCGGTGCCGTACGCCCAGCCGAGCTCCGGCGTCGTCTTCGTCAACCACAACTGAAAGGCTTGCGTGCGAACCGTCCTTGCAGAACTCAGCATCCGCTGAAACGGCTCATGGCGCTCGGCGATCTCCGCGCACAGCGGCGGCAGTGCACCGACGGGGATCCCGAGTACAACAGAGTCAAAATCGCTGCCACGGCGCAGCGTCGCGGCTTTGCGTTTCAACGGATTCGGCTCGCTCTCGAAGTTCACCCCGTCCTGCTTCAGCCGCTCGCCGTGCTTGAGCTGCTCCCAGCGCGGTTCGCTCGGCCAGCATTCAAGGCCCTCGATCTCAACCAGCGGATCGTAGGTGCCTTTGGTCAACTCGACCTGAGGTACGACCTGGATTGAATCGATTAGTCGTCCGTCATTGCTCGCCCCCAGATTGGTGACGGCATGGAAGAACTCGAATTTCACACCGCGCCGTTTGAGAACCTCGTAGAAGGGCGTCAGCACCGTGTCGCCCATGCCCGCCTGCATTTTGTAGATCACCGAGCCGCGATAGGTGAAGATCAGCCGCAGCAGGTCGTTGATCGCCGTTCCGGCCGCGACGTTGGCGTTGGCGATCACGCCTTCCGGATACCCGAACGCGACGTCGTAGATCGAGCGCAGCAGTGGCGAGCGAAGTTCCGGTGTGGCGCCGACGGTCACCTGCTTGGCGCCGTGTGCGGCGAGCCATTCGCACAGCTCGCGGTCGTTGATCACTTCCCAGCCGTGCTCGAGCACGCCGTCCTCCACGACCCCCGCGGTCGCCGAGGCGAACGTGTCGAAGATCGTGAAGAACAGCCGTAGGTGCGGGTCCTCCTCGCAGCGCTCACGCACGACGAAATCCCACAGCCAGTCGCGGAAGCTCGTGAGGAGGATCGCGAGCAGATGCTCGCCCCACGGCTGCCCCAGGGGGCCGAGCTTCGGAACGCCGGGCAGCGGGCACGGCCGCCGCAGCGTGCCGAGCTGGCGGCCCGCGCGCGCCACATGGTGGGAGAGGTGCAGCAGGTTCTCACCGCCGCGCTCGACGATCCCGGCGCCCGCCCCCAGCGTGGCCGCAGCATCGAGCAGCCACGCCGGCGAGAGGCGCCGGTGGCCTGCCGCGGCGTGCGAGACCTCGGGCCGCTCCGCGGCAAGCGTCTCCCAGCGCTCGACCGCCCATCGGCACGTCCGCTCGGCGAGCTCCCAGAAGTCCGGTAGCTGATCTACGGCACCCGGAGTCTCGCCGTTCGGGGGTGCAATCAGCGAGAACGCCTCCCACCCCTCGCCCTGACGGTCATACAGCACTACCTCGTCGCAGCCTCTGAACGCGTCCTCGATCCTCGCAAGCGGATGACCTGGCGGGCGGTCCAGCTCTTCATACGCAGCGCGCATCGCGCGGAAGGCGTTTTCGTAGAACCCGAACCACACGTGCAGCCCGTGCTCCTCGATGCGCCAGGACCGCTCGGGATTGCGACCGCTCGCACACTTGCCGCCGAGGCGCCAGCCGAGCTGGTGAACGGTCACCTCGAAGCGCTCACGCAGCTCGGGCGTCGCTGTCAGTTCGAACGCGGCCGTGATCGCCGCCGGGCCGCCACCCAGCACCGCGACCTTCTCGCGTCGATTCTGCGGCTCCATCGCCTCCCGCGCTCGTGTAGACGCGGCAGTCTACTCCGATTGGTAGAAAGCAATGTCATACTTTGGAATGCATGTCGAGGCATGTCGAAGCGGTGCGACGCGCGTGCCGGGCCTGGGGCGAAGGTGACGTCTCAACGATTCGCGAGCTATGTGCGCCGGATCTGATCGCTGACGGAGGTCTGCTCTGGCCGGAGGGCAAGGGTGGGGTGCAGGGCGTCGATCAGATCATGGCCGTGTTCGAGTCGATCATGGGTGCATTCGAGCGCAACGAGCTGATCCCGGAGGCGTTCCTCGAGGCGGGCGACATACTCGTCGCGCCGCTGCTGTGGCGCGGGGTCTCGGCGGCGAGCAAGGCGGTGGTCGAGCAACGACTCGTCGCCACATACGAATTTAGAGGTGATCAGATCGTCTCGATCGCCTGGTTCGGTGGGCTCCACGAGGCGCTCGACGCGGTCGGGATTCCGTACTCTGCCGCCGAAGGCGTGCTCGTCGACCGTGAAATCCCAGGGCGCTAGCGCGCTTCGCCGGTGCCGGCCGCCGCGTGCTCTGCCTGCTCCGCCTCGCGTGCCCCAGCCAGCAGATCGTCAACCGCGAAGAACTCCGCCCCCTCGATGCTCACGTGTGGCACAACCCGATCGAGCCAGCGCGGGATCCACCAGTTCGCCTTGCCCGTCACGATCATCACCGCCGGCACCAGCAGGCAACGCACGACAGTCGCGTCGAGCACCACCGCCACCGCCAGCCCGACGCCGAACTGCTTGATCGTCGGGTCGCCGTTCAGCACGAAGCTGCCGAACACGAACACCATGATCGCCGCCGCCGCCGTGATCACCCGCGCGCTCGTCACCAGCCCCGACACCACCGAGCTGCGGTTGTCCTCCCCCGCGTGCACATGCTCCTCGATCTGGCTGACCAGGAACACCTCGTAGTCCATCGACAGCCCGAACAGCACCGCGAACATGAACAGCGGCACGTACGACACGATCGGCACCGGCCCGTCGAGCCCGATCAGGCCGCTCAGCCAGCCGTACTGGAAGATCGCCGTCAACACGCCATAAGACGCGCCGATCGACAGCAGGTTCATCACCGCCGCCTGCGCTGGGATCGCCAGGCTGCGGAACGCCAGGATCAGCAGCACGAAGCTCAGCGCGATCACCACCAGGATCTGCAGCGGCAGCTTCGCCGAGATCCTCGACGCCAGGTCCACGTACCCCGCGGTGCTGCCGCCCACGTGCGCCCGCAGGTCGCTGCCCTGCTCGGCCTTCGGGATCGCGCTCGAACGCAGCGTTTCCACGAGTTCCGCCGTCGCCGCGTCCGACGGCTCGGTCGTCGCGATCGCGTTGAAGTACGCGCCCCTGCCCGCCTTGTCGATCTGGATCGGCGTCGTCACCGCCACTCCCGACGTCGAGGAGATGTCCTGCTGCAGGCTCGCCAGGCGCGGATCGCTCGCCGCCTTCGCCGGCGAGCCGAGCGTCACCGCGATCAGCAGCGGCCCGTTCACGCCCGGGCCGAAGCTCTGCGTCAGCAGGTCATACGCGCGGCGCGCCGTCGTCGTGCTCGACAGCGCGCCGACGTCCTGCTGGCCGAGCGTCAGCGACAGCAGCGGGATCGTCAGCGGCAGCAAGATCGCCAGCGCCGCCAGCCCCGCCAGCAGCGGATGTCCCGCGATGTAGTCAGCCCACCGCGACCACAGCCCGTCGGCGGCCTGTCCCGTCGCCTGCGCGGTCGCCTGCGCGCCGGGATCGTTGTCGCGTACCCGCCCCGAGTTGATCCGCCCGCCCGTCGCCGCGAGCACCGCCGGTAGCAGCGTCAGCGCAGCCAGCACTCCAACCACCACCGCGATCGCCGCCATCAGGCCCATCGTCGTCACCAGCGGGATGCCCGCCACCGCCAGCGACACCAGCGCGATCGTCACCGTCCCACCCGCGAACAACACCGCGCCGCCCGACGTCGCCGCCGCGCGCGCGATCGAGTCGTCCAGCTCTAGGCCCTCCGACATGCCGCGGAAGTGGCGCGTCACGATGAACAGCGCGTAGTCGATGCCCACGCCCAGCCCGATCATCGTCGCCAGCGTCGGTGCCACCGTCGGCACCGTCAACACGTGACCCAGCATGCGGATGATCGCCAGCGTCAGCGCCAGCGCCAGGATCGCGTTCGCGATCGGCAGCAGCATCGCGACCACCGTGCCGAACGTAAACGTCAAGATCGCCATCGCCGCGAGGATCCCGATCAGCTCGCTCGACTCGGTCGCCGGCTTCGACACCTTCTGGCCCAGCTGGCCGCCCGTCTCCACCTGCAGGCCCGCCGACTTCGCCGGGTCCGCGCGGTCGATGATCGCCTGCGCTTCATCCGTTGACAGTTCGCCAGGGGGGACAGCAAGCGTCACCGACAGGTAGCCCGTCGCCTTGTCCTTGCTCAGCGCCGAGGAGCCCTGCGCCGTCAACGGGCTGATCACCGACGCGACGTTCCGGTCCTTCGCCACATCCGCCGCCGCCTGTTCCACCGCGCCCGCGTACTTGGAGTCAGTCAGCTTGCCGCTCGACGCACGCAGCACGATCGGGCTCGACCCGTTCGCCTGATCCGGGAACGACGCACTCAACGAGTCCGTCGCCCGCTGGCTGTCCGTGCCCGGCAGCGACAAGTTGTCGTTCGTGTTATCGCCCAAGCTGTGCGACACCGCCACCAGCGCGATCGTCACCACCAGCCACACGCCGATCACCGCGAACCTGTTGCGCACACAGAAGCGCCCAACCCGGTGCAGGAGCGCCGTCACGGCCCCGCATGCTATAGCGAAGCGCGCATGAACTCAGACGACGGGATAGCGATACAAGGCGCGCCCGCGCACGTACACATGAGCGTCGCCCAACGTGTCGCGCTGGGCAAGCAGCAGCGGGTCGCCGCACCGCGATCGGACCACGGCGGATGGCAGCCGGCTCCCCACCGCGCAGACCCCATTCATCATCTTCAACAGCAGGCGCACAGCCGCGTCGCCGAGCTCGTGCCAGTTCGCCACGGGCGGATGCTCGCCTCGCCGTTCGCCTTCTATCGCGGCGCCGCGCTGATCATGGCCGCCGACCTCGCCGACACGCCATCATCCGGGCTGACCGTGCAGGCCTGCGGCGACGCCCACCTGTCCAACTTCGGCGTCTTCGGCTCCCCCGAGCGCAAGCTCATGTTCGACATCAACGACTTCGACGAGACGCTCCCCGGCCCCTGGGAGTGGGACCTCAAGCGGCTCGCCGCCAGCTTCGAGATCGCCGGGCGCGAACTCGGCTTCGCCCGCTCTGACAGACGCGCCGTCGTGATCGCCTGCGTGCGCGAGTACCGCCAGGCGATGCGCCAAGCCGCCAGCATGACCACGCTCGACGCCTGGTACGCGCACCTCGAGATCGGCGAGGTGCTCGGCTGGGTCCGCCGCGAGGTCCGCCAGCAGCGGCTCGGCAAGCGCGAGGCCAAAGAGGCCCGCCAAGACGTCGCCCGCGCGCGCTCACGCGACAGCGCCCGCCAGTTCGCCAAACGGATCCGCGAAGTCGACGGCCAGCTGAGGATCGTCGCCGACCCGCCGCTCATCGTGCCGCTCGAGGACCTCACCCCGCCCGGCAGCACCCGCGAGCAAACTGAGCACGCGATGCGCCAGCTGCTCGGCTCCTACTGCCAAACGCTGCTCTACCAGCCGCACCCGCTCGCCGAGTATCGCTTCGTGCACATGGCGCGCAAGGTCGTCGGCGTCGGCAGCGTCGGCACGCGCGCCTGGATCATGCTGCTCCTCGGCCGCGACCACAACGACCCGCTGTTCCTGCAAGCCAAGGAGGCCCAGCCGTCCGTGCTCGAGCGCTTCGTCGGGCGCAGCCAGCACCCCAACCACGGGCAGCGCGTCGTCGCCGGCCAGCGCCTGATGCAGGCCGCCAGCGACATCTTCCTCGGCTGGCAGCGCGTCGTTGACGTCGACGGCCAGACCCGCGACTACTACGTCCGCCAGCTGCACGACTGGAAGGGCAGCGCCGAAGAGGACACCTTCCGCGTCCCCGGCGCGACGTTGTACGCGCGTATGTGTGGGCTCACGCTCGCCCGTGCCCACGCGCGCTCCGGCGACCGCATCGCAATTGCCGCCTACCTCGGCAAGGGCGACGTATTCGACCGCGCCATCGCCGACTTCTCCGCCGCCTACGCCGACCAGAACGAGCGCGACTATCAGGCGTTCGCCAAGGCCGTCAGCTCCGGGCGCGTGAGCGCTGTCACTGGGGTGTGAGCCGGGTCGCATCGGGGTGTGAGCCGGGTCGCATCGCATTGCATCGCAACGCATCGCATGGCCCGCTCGGAGGGCCGTGCCGTCGGCCGCTGTATCGATCAGGCCTCGCGAGCAGAGGCTCGTTCAGCGGGGTGGGGGGTGTGTAGCGTTTTTCGGCCCGCGATAGCCATCGTATATGCAGTGTAAATACGATGGCTATCGGACGCGATTTGCGCTACACCAAAGCCCACACTACGTAACTACCATGGCTATCGCCGGGCGCACACGCGCCGCAGGCAGGCTGCTATGCGCGGGCTTGTCTCTCCTGTCGGGGGGGGGCTAGGAGCTGCTGGCCGTGCCGTCGGTTGTCCTCACCTCGGTCTCGGCGTTGCGATAGCGGTCCCAGCTGTGGCCGAGGACCGCGCACACGATCACCACGCCCGCGTATATGAACAGCCACGTGACCATCCCGAACGCGATCCCGATCAGCCCGTAGCGTTCCGCGTTGTGCGTGAAGATCTCCGGTAGGAACAGACCCGTCCCGATCGAGTACACGGTGATCCCCATAGCGGTCAACAGGCCCGTCGGCAGCATCCGCCGCCACGGCACGCGGCGCCCGAGCAGCACGTACGGCGTCCACACCCAGAACACCGCGCCCACAGCTATCACCGTCGCCCCGTACAGGAAGCCGATGTTGCTGCTGTGCTCGAGGTCGCGGATCGGCGACAGCAGCGACGTGTACACGATGAAGCCAACGATCCACGTCGCCTGGCGCGCCAGCGCTTCGAACGTCTCCGGGTGCAGCCGCCAGAGCGTCAGGTACATCCGCTGCATGCCGCGCGTGAAGCTCAGCACCGAGTACAGCAGGATCACCACGCCGATCACGCTGATCGCACCGCGCACCTCGCCGCCGCTCGCGAACAGCGTTCGCGTCGCCTGTGCACCCATGCCCGACAGACCCAGTCGCAGCACCAGATCCTGGCCGAAGTTATCCGAGCCCGGGACGATCGCCTTGAGGATGATGCTCAGCGGGATCACCGCCACGAACAGCTTCGACGCCAGCGCCAGCGCGCGGTCGATCACCTCGATGCGCACCATCTCGTTGAGCACCTCGCCCGCCGGCGAGCCCTCCAGTCGCTCGCGCAGATCCTCGCCACGCTCGCCCACATCCCTCACACGCCTGCGCAGCTCCTCCAGCGCGGTCATCTCGAGGCGTCCGCGTCGTGGGGCGCCGGCGCGAGGCCGTTCAGCTGGTCGACCACGCCGAACACGTCGCCGGCGGCCCGGCTGCGACCGTTCACACCAGATGACTCATCGCTTGGAATCCATGCCTCCCCTCGGGTCGCCGGCGGACTATGGTCGCACGTACACCACGAGCGAGCCGGGAGCTGGCCAGTGACGGCGAATCACCTTTCGATTGCCGAGCGCGTCGCTCGCGGCCGCGACGCGCGCGAGCAGGTTCCACGCGCGAGCCACGCCGCGTGGGAGCCTGCGGCCGGCAGGAGCGACCCGGTCGAGCTGCTGGAGGGACAGGCCAGCACGCGGCTCGGCGAGCTCGTTCCGATCCGCCACGGGCGCATGCTGGTGTCGCCGTTTACGTATTTCCGCGGCGCCGCCCTGCCGATGGTCGCAGACCTCGCCCACACGCCCAGCTCAGGGCTCACCGTCCAGGCATGCGGCGACGCGCACCTGTCGAACTTCGGCATCTTCGGCTCGGCCGAGCGCCACCTGTTCTTCGACGTCAACGACTTCGACGAGACCGCCCCCGGCCCGTGGGAGTGGGACGTCAAGCGGCTCGCCGCCAGCCTCGAGATCGCCGGGCGGGAGAACGGCTTCACGCGCAAGCAGCGCGCGAGCATCGTGCGTCGCGCCGCCCGCTCCTACCGCGAGGCGATCGCGCAGTTCGCGCAGATGGCGATGCTGTCGGTCTGGTACGCGCACCTGGACATGGACGAGATGCTGCCGCGGTTCCGCTCGCTGCTCAACGCCAAGCAGACCCCCAGCGTGTGGAAGGCGATCAACAAGGCGCGCGCCCACGACAGCCATCAGGCGTTCGACAAGCTGTGCCACTTCGACCAGGGCGAGGCGCGGATCATCAGCGACCCGCCGCTGATCATGCCGGTCGAGCAGTTCGTCGACGGCGTCGACCCCGAGGTGCTGGAGCAGACGATGAGCAAAATCATCCGCTCCTATCGGCGGACGCTGTCCCCGCATCGTCGCCACCTGCTCGACGACTACCGGCTCGTGCACCTCGCGCGCAAGGTCGTCGGCGTCGGCAGCGTCGGCACCGACGCGTGGATCCTGCTGCTCGTCGACGACCAGGGCTCGCCGCTGTTCCTGCAGGTCAAGCAGGCGGAAGCGTCCGTGCTCGAGCCGTTCACCTCCAAGAGCGAGTCTCCGACCACGGTCGCCGGGTCGTCGTCGGCCAGCGCTTGATGCAGGCCTCGAGCGACATCTTCCTCGGCTGGGAGCGCTTCGACTGGGACGGCGACACACGCGACTACTACCTCCGCCAGCTGCGCGACTGGAAGGGATCGGCGGACATCGGCGGGATGACCGCGGCCGGGATGAAGCTGTGGGGGGAGATGTGCGGTTGGACGCTCGCACGGGCGCACGCGCGCACCGGCGACCGCGTGGCGATCTCCTCCTACCTGGGGAAGTCAGACGCGTTCGATCGCGCGACCGAGGCGTTCTCGGTCGCCTACGCCGAGCAAAACGAGCTCGACTACCGCGCGCTGCAGGACGCCGTGGCCAGCGGCCGGCTGGTCGCCGAGCACGGCCTGTGACGGTCAGCCGCCGCCTCCGTGGGCGCGCCGATAGGCTAGCCGCGTGACATTCAAGATCACGCACCACTCGACGTTCAAACCGCCCGCCGACGCGCTCGAGCTGCTTGCGCAGCGGCTGGGCCCGAGCCGTGACGACGTGTCGTTCGCCAAGGTCGGCGCCGTCATCAAGGCCGCCACAGAAGACGACTCCCCGGTCGCGATGACGAGCGACGAACGCGTCGACATCGGCCGCCGCGCGGTCCTGGCGATCGTGATCGATGTCTGCGAAGGCTCGCCCGAGCTGCAATCGGACTGGTTCGCGGTCAGTTTCGAGGGGTAGCAACGCGGACACCGTGCTACGGTGCATACATGTCGGTAAACGTGTCTGTTCGCCTTGATGACGCCCTCGCCGAGAGCCTACGGCTACGGGCGCGAGCAGCCGGCGAGACCCTCTCAGATCGCCTGCGTCGCTACGCCGAGGAAGGAACGCGTCGCGAGGAGCATCCGTTGATCACGTTTCGTGATGGACCGGCGGGCCGACGTGCAGGGCTGCTTGGCGGGCCCGACGTATGGGAGGTCGTGATGTGGATGGAGGATCTGACAGGAGAGCCGGATCCGCTTGCCACGCTCGTCGAGGACTCGATCCTCACACGGTCGCAGGTCGACGCTGCTCTGCGCTACCGCGCCGCCTACCCCGACGAGATCGCGGCGCGCATCGAGCTGCACCGTCACGAGACTGCATCCGCTGACCAGCATTGAGGCTGCTCCTGGACGAGATGTATCAGGCCGCTTTGGCCGATGCACTCAAAGACGCGGACATCAGTGTCGCCACGGTGCTCGAGCTCGGGCTCGCCGGGACCCCCGATCCTGAGATCCTCGCGGCTGCGATCGCAGGCCGGTACACGCTCCTCACGGAGAACGTCGCCGACTTCGCGCGCATCTCTGGCGAACATCTCAGCTCTGGCCGGCATCACCCGGGCGTCCTGATCGCGCTCTCGTCTCTATTCTCGCGCCGACCGTCTGGCATCCGAGCGATCGTCTCCGCGATCCGCGCAATAGCGGATCAACAGCTCGATGATCGCCTGTTGTATCTCCAACTTCCAAGCGACGCTGATCGTTCCTGAGACCAGACTTCCCAGCACCGGCGCAGCGACGGCCGCAGACGTGTTTACTGGGAACGTCGATGAGGCGCGGCGATCAACACGCGGCCGGCGTGCGAGACCGCGCACAAGCTTCCCCCGGAGCGCCCGAGCGCGGCCGCGTGGTGCTACGCACGGCGCTGTGCGTCACGTTCACCCTCGTCCTAGTCCTCGCTCTAGTAGGCGTCGCCCAGGGCGACAAGCGCAAGCCGCGCCACCCAAGGCTGGCCCCGCTCGGGGTATCGGTGTCGGTCGACGCCAGTCATCCCGGGATGATGGTCGGGCAGGAATTTCTTGGGCTCTCGTTCGAGGTCTCGAGCCTGCGCCAGATCGCCGGGTACGCAGGCGGCGGCGACCTGGTCGCGATGTTGCGCTCACTCGGGACCGGCGTGCTGCGCTTCGGCGGCGTGTCCGCCGACACCCAGGTCGCATGGACGGACGCAGAAACGCCCCGCCCGGCGTGGGCGTTGCACGTGCTCGAAGCCGGAGACCTGCGCGAGCTCGCGAACTTGGCCGCCGAGAGTGGCTGGCACGTGCTGCTGACGATCGGCTTCGGGCACTACGAACCGGAAGCCGCCGCGCGCGAGGCGGCGGCCGCCAAGGCCGCCCTCGGCCCGTGGCTTCAGGGGATCGAGCTGGGCAACGAGCCGAACGCCTACGCGCTGCACGGCCTGCGCCCGGAACCATGGTCGTTTATCCAGTACGACGAACAGGTGACCGCGTACCGCAACGCGATCGAAGCGGCCGCCCCCGGTATCCCGCTCGCTGGCCCCGACTCGTCCGGCTCGAGCGCCTACGAAAGCTGGGGGCTGGATGAGGCGATCGACCAGAAGCCGGCGCTGCTGACCGGACACCACTATCCGCTCGGCTGCGCAGAACAGCCGGCGCCGAGCATCGAACGACTGCTCAGCCCGAAGATCCGTCAGCGCGAGGGCAACTCGGTGCGCCGCTACGTCACGATCGCGCGCCAGAGCGAAGTTCCGTTCCGCATGGATGAGACGAACTCGGTCTCCTGCGGTGGCGTGGCCGGCGTGAGCAACACATTCGCTTCCGCTCTGTGGGCGGTCAATTATCTGGCGCAGGCGATGTCGTTGGGCGTCTCCGGCGTCAACCTGCACGGGAACCCCGCCAACTGCAATGGCTACTCGCCCGTGTGCGCCGCGACCCCCGAAGCTCTCGCGGCCGGGGCGCTGGGCGCCCAGCCGGTGTGGTACGCGCTGTTGCTGGCCCGCGAACTGATCGGCGAGCGCCCCGTCCTGACGAGCATCAGCGCGCCAGCCAAGCCGAACGTCGTCGTCACCACGTTCATCGCCCCGGACGGCGCCCTGCGGTTCGTGGTCGTCGACGACGATCCGCCGAAATCGCGCCGCGTGGCGGTGCGTCTGCATGTCGGCAGCCACTTCGCCGGAGCGAGCAGCATGTCGCTGACCGCACCGTCGCCGAGCTCGCTCTCGGGAGTGCGCCTGGGGGGCGTCGCGGTCGCCTCCAACGGCATCTGGAGCGCGCCGTCCAGGCTGCCCGTCGCGCCGAACAGGAATGGCGTGATCACCGTCGGTCTCAACCCGTCGAACGCCACTCTGCTGACCGTCTCACAGGCGACGGGCTAGAAAACTCCCGCATCCGATCGAGGCGCGAGCGGTATCGTCAGCGTCGGTGAGCGATCGCGATCTCGATGTCGTCGTGTTCGGCGCAACCGGCTTGACGGGGCGCAGTGTCGCGGCGTATCTGGCCGAGCGCTCGAGCGAGACCGGCGTGCGCTGGGCGGCCGCAGCGCGGAACCCGGGCAAGCTGACGCGCGTGCTCGGCGACATCGGCGTGCGCCCTCCGGAGACGATCGCCGCGGACGTCGGCGATCCGGCATCGCTGGCGGCGATGGCCTCGCGCACCCGCGTCGTGCTCGACCTCGTCGGCCCTTACACGCTGTACGGGCGGCCGGTGATCGAGGCGTGCGTGGCCGCCGGCGCCGATTACGTTGACCTGACCGGCGAGCTCACTTTCGTACGCGAGATAATCGCCGACTTCCAGGCGCCCGCGACCGCCGCCGGCGTCAAGCTCGTACAGGTCTGCGGCTTCGAGGCGCTACCACCTGACCTGATGGTCGCGCTCGCCGACGAGCGCGCGCGAGAGCGCTGGGGGGAGGGCTTGGCGGAGGCCGACATCGAGGTCACGATCGTCCCGCCGCCCGGTCTCCCGCGCCCCTCGGACGGCGTGTCCGGTGGCACGTTCCAAAGCCTGTCTGTCGCTGCGCGGGCGCCCGACGCGGCGTCGATCACCGATCCGGCGCTGCTGATCACCGACCCGGCGGTTGCCGCGGCCGTTCGTCGCGTCAGCCCGATCACGCTGGCGCCGAGGCGAGGCGCAGACGGAGCGGTGCTCGCGCCGATGTCGCCCGCCGCGTTCATCAACCCCGCAGTGATCCATCGCAGCGCAGTGTTGATCGCCGCTGCCGCAGGGCGCCCGGCGGAGCCGTTTCGCTACCGAGAGGCGATGGCGCTCGGCGGCGGCATGCTCACGCTGCCGCTCAGGTGGACGGTCGCGGGCGCGCTGTCGGCGAGCCAGGCCGGGATTCGCGCGCTCGCGCGGGCCAGGCCAGCGGTCCGCGGGCCGGTGGCTAGCGCGATCGGCAAGCTCGGACCGCGGTCGGGCTTCGGCCCCAAGGGCGACCGCCTCGAGGCATGGCATTGGACGATGGTCGCGCACGGGCACACGAGCTCAGGACGCCGCGTCGATGTCCGCCTCGACGCGGACGGGCATCCCGGCTACCTCTCGACCGCGAGGCTGCTCGGCGAGGCGGGAATCCTGCTGGCCGAAGACGGAGCGACGCCCGAGCGTGCGGGCTGCCTGACTCCCGCGGCCGCCCTGGGCACTGCCTGCATCGAGCGCTTCGCTCGCGCCGGTCTGCGGTTCTCGATCGTCGATTGAGCTGGCCGAGCGCCGGGTCGAGGCCGGGCGCCGGGTCGAGGCCGGGCGCCGGGTCGAGGCCGGGCGCGGGGTCAAGGCCGACCCTGCCGGAGGGCGGAGGGCGTCGGGCTTCGGGTCAACGATCGGACGCGGGCCCAGCGTTGCCGGGTGCCATCGCGCGCGCGACAGCGACGAGGGCATCGACCAGCGCGTTTGGGCTGTGCGCGCGCCAGACGAGCGACAGGATCGCCGGGCGAGCGTCGAGCACGGGCAGCGCGACAAGTGCGGGCATCACCTGCTGGACGAGCATCGCATCGCACCGCGGCACGGTCGTGATCGCCTTGCGCGTTGTCATCACGCCGAGCATCTGCAGCGACGTCGCAGCGCGATCGACCGTCACCGAGCGAGGCGGCTCACCACGGTGGTCATCGAGGCTGTGGAAGCCGGCCCACTCCCGCTGAACGTCGGGGTGGTAGCTGACGAAGGTCTCGTCGAGCACGTCCGCGACGTTCAGCTCGGCCCGCTGCGCGAGCGGATGCGCGGCCTGCGCGACGACCGTTCTCGGCTCCGCGCGCAGCGCCAGCATCTCCACGCGGAGGTCGGGCGCAGGTGCATGGCAGAAGGCCACGTCGACGTCCTGGAGCCACGTAGCGGTCGTGCCACGGGGAAACGGCAGGTCCTGGAAGGACAACTCGGCCTCCGGGTGAGCCGCGGCGAACGCGGCGAACAGCCCGGGGGCGCTGATCGTCGGCGGCGGCCCGACGAACCCGATCTCGAGAACGCCCCGCTCGCTGCGCGACAGTGTCTTGGCGCTTAGCGCAGCGGCCTGCTCGCTGGCGACCGCGGCGCGCGCCTTCGGCAGGAACGCTTCACCCGCAGCGGTCAGGGTGACGCCGCGCGCGTGACGCTCGAGCAGCGCGACGCCGAGTTCGGACTCGAGCTGGCGGATCGCCTGCGTGAGCGCCGGCTGCGCGATATGGAGCTTTGTCGCCGCGCGGGTTATCTGGCCCTCCTCGGCCACCGCGAGGAAGTAGCGCAACTGCCCACGCTTGAAATCCACCGTCGCCCGCCGCCTCGCGTCAGGCGCTCGCGACGCGATCTTTTGCGCCCTCGACGATGCTCCGCGCGAACGTGCTGAAGGCGCCGACCAGTGGATTTCGACGGTCCGCGTGTCCGACCAGCACGATCGCGGCCGGCTCAGCGTCGCGCAGCGGCACCGCCACCACCTCTGTGACGGAATTCGGGATCAGGCTGGCGACGGTGGTTGGGACTGTGGTGACCGCGCGACGCACCGCGAGGGCGGCCAGCACCTCATGTGCGCTGGACGCCCGGTCGACGGTCACGTTCTGCGGCGGGGAGCCTCGATGGTCATCGAGGCTCCAGAAGCCCGCCCAGGAAGGCTCGACTGATGGGTGAAGGCCGATGAACGTCTCGTCCAGTACCTCGGCGACGGTCAGCTCCTCGCGACGGGCAAGCGGATGCCGGTGCGGTGCGAGCACGACACGCGGCTCGAGGCGCAGCGGTTGAGCCCACACTTCAGGATGGGCCAGCGGTCGATGGCAGGCCGCGATGTCGACCTGGGACAGCCACGACGACGTCGGGGCGGACGGGAACGCTAGCTCCCGGTAGCGGATGTCGATGTCGGGGTGCGCGTGCGCGAACGCTTCCAGCGGTGCAGGGCTGTCGAGCCCCGGCGGGGTGCCGACGAACCCGAACTCGATCGTTCCTCGCTGCGCGCGCGAGAACGACTGCGCGGATTGGGCTGCATCCTCGGCGGCCGCCACGGCCAGGCATGCCTTCTCGTAGAAGCTCTCACCGGCGGTCGTGAGCGTCACGCCTCGTGGATGGCGCTCGAGTAGCTCGAGCCCAAGCTCGGACTCGAGTTGGGCGATCGCGTGCGAGAGCGCGGGCTGCGCAACGTTCAGACGTCGCGCGGCACGCGTGATCTGACCCTCCTCGGCGACCGTCACGAAATACCGCAGCTGACCGCGTTTGAACGGCATCGTTAATCAGGCTCGCGAACGCTCGTCGGGGTGGTTCTGGTGGCACGAACCCTGCGCATGACGCGAAGTCTACTCGCCGTGCCAGCCCGGCATCCGGCGCCGTCGGGCGGGGGAGGTATGTACCGAGCGCTCGATCCGGCCGCGCATCTGAATTCCTTATATCAGAATCATCAATATCTATTTGACTTTCGACGCCAACTGCAGGAATGTCTCGCGCAGCTAGGCGCCCCTGGAGGCAACCCTCCAATCGCTCGAATCCTCTCGTCATCGTGCTCTTCATCCTGATCTTGTTCAGCTGGTCGACCGTGGCAACGTGCTCGGTCTCAGTGTGTCGCGCTGCGGCGCAGGGCGATGCGCTCCGGGCGGGCAGGAAAAGTAGTGGGCGCTGAAAGCGCGCGCTAGGGCTTCAAGTGATGAAACGCAGCTGCCGATCCGTCGAGCATGGCGGGCGAGCCGTGCACTGGCCCGATCGCAATCGGCCCCGAAGGCGTTCTCACGATCGCGACCACGAGCCGTCGTGGCCGCGTTTCGCCGTCGCGTATCCGCCGTCGCTGGCTCGCGCAGGCCTACGCGGAGCAGCGGTGCCTCGAAGGACTCGCAGATGTTCGCGTCGACTGCCCGCTCGTCGTGAACGACGCCTACATCGTCGGTAGGCCGGTCTCGCGAACGTAGGGCGACCTATGATCGCCCGGGTGGGCTCAGCGGACCCGGGCAAGTTCGTGCTCAAGAGCGCGCTTCGGGCGGCGATCGTGGTGCCGTCGGCGTTCGCGGTTGGGCTGCTGGTGATCGACGTCAAGCAGACCGCGCTATTCGCGGCGTTCGGCTCGATGGCGCTGCTCGTGTTCGTCGACTTCGGCGGCTCCCGGCGCACCCGGCTGCGCGCGTACCTGCTGTTGCTGGCGGCGGGCGCTGTGCTGATCGTGCTGGGAACGTTGTGCTCGCACTCGACCTGGCTTGCGACGCTCGCGATGGGACTCGTCGCGTTCGCGATCCTGTTCGCGGGCGTGCTCAACGACTACGTCGCCGCGGCGCACGCGGCGGCGATCCTCACGTTCGTGCTGCCGGTGATGGTCCAGGCCGACGCGGCGGAGATTCCCGCTCGGCTCGCCGGCTGGGGACTCGCGGGAGCACTGTGTATTCCCGCGACGATGCTTCTGTGGCCGGGGCGACCGCGCAGCGCGATCCGCCGGGGCGCGGCGAACGCGGCACGCGCGCTGGCCGCGCTCGCGGAAGCCAGGTCGCGGGGAGATCGCGAAGCGGCCAAATCGGCGGCTCAGGCCGCGCACGAGGCGACGACCGCAGTGCGCGACAGGTTCGTCTCGATGGCCCAGCGTCCGAGCGGGACGGCAGGGCCGACCGCTGCGCTGGCTCGCGTAATCGAGGATCTCGGCTGGCTGAACCGCGCGGCCGATCGCGCCCCCGCGCTCGGCGGCACCGACGCCCCGTGCCCGGTGGAGCATGCCGCGATTGCCGCCGCGGCGCCAGGCGCGCTACGCGACGTGGCCGCCCGGCTCGACGGCGGTCCATCGCAGGCGACGCTCGAGTTGGCACGACTGGCGAGTGCGCACGAGGCGTTCGGGCGAGCGCAGCTGGCCCATTTCGAGCGTCTGCAGCCCGACCGCGACGAGGTCGAGGCGGCGATCGAGCTCGACGAGGCTTACCGGGCGCGCGAGCTCTCGGCCGGCACGCTGCAGCTCGGCAAGGACGTCAAGCAGGCGTGCATCGCGGGCGGCGCATCGACGCCGAGCCCGCGGGTGTGGGCCGGTGCGACGGGGCGCCTGGCACGTACCCACGCCAGTCGTAACTCGGTGTGGATGCGCAACAGCCTGCGCGGGGCGCTCGGGCTGGCGCTCGCCGTGCTCGTCGGACGCCTGAGCAACCTGCAGGACGGGTTCTGGATCGTGCTCGGCACGATGTCGGTGCTGCGCTCGAGCGCGGTCTCGACGAGCGCGACGGTCGCCTGGGCGCTGCTGGGAACGCTCGCGGGCATCGTCGTCGGCGGCCTGATCGTGATCGCCGTTGGCGGCGATCATGGGGTTCTGTGGGCGGTACTGCCGCTCGCCGTTCTGCTGGCCGCGTATGCGCCGCAAGCGATCTCCTTCGCGGCAGGACAGGCCGCGTTCACGCTGGTCGTGCTCGTGCTGTTCAACCTGCTCCAGCCGAGCGGCTGGAAGGTCGGCCTCGTGCGTGTCGAGGACGTCGCGATCGGCGCCGGCGTCAGCCTGCTCGTGGGCGTGCTGCTGTGGCCGCGCGGCGCGCGCGCGATCGTGCGCAGTGCAATCGGCGCGGCGTACGTCGATGCGGCCCGCTACCTCGACGCGACGGTCACAGCGCTGCTCGGCGGCGGCTCCGCGCAGCTGCTCGGAGCCGCCGCGCGCGAAGCGTCGGACTCGGCGCAGCTGCTCGACACGGCCGTGCGCGACTACCTCGCAAATCGCAGCGCCGGGCGCGGGCGCCTGCACGACCTGACGGTGCTCAGCACGGGTGCCGGACGTTTGCGTCGCGTCGCACGTCTGCTCGAGGACCCGGGCACGCTCGTCCGCCTGGCGCCGGTCGACGATCGGCTTCCGCGGCTGGCGCGCGCACGGGACGCGTTCGACGCCGAACGCCGCGCGCGGGTCGACTGGTACGAGTCGCTGGGGCAATCGATCTCGCGGTCAGCCCCGCCGCCGCCGCCAGAGCATGAGCCCGGCTCTGAGGCGCGGGCGAACGGCGAGGTTGGCTCGGTCGTGCTCGAGGGCGCTGCTGGCGGCGGGCTGCAACCCGGCCTCGCGATCGCGTGGGCACAACGGCATCTGGACATCCTCGCGGAGCTCGAGAACCTCCTGAGCGTCACGTACGGGCGGCTGCTCGACGGCGGCGAGGCCGAGGCTATCGGCTGAGTGGCGAGGCGTGCGAGGAGCGCCGGCCGGCGCCCCGCCGGCCACCGGCCGCACCCGTCTGGAAGAAGCTGCGCAAGCGGCGGACGACCAGACGCGCGACGACGATCGCCGAGAACACCAGCACCAGGGCCGCGGCGTACAGGTACAGAAGCGACACGATCACGAAGCCAGTCAGGCCGGCGACAGACTCGGCCTGTTCGCCCAGCCACCAGAACGGGACCGCCATGCCGCCCAGCGTCACCAGCAGCACGGCCACCAGCGCGAGCAGGTGGTACAGGCGGTAGCCCGTCCAGCGGCGCAGCAGCCAGTACAAGGGGGTGGCCAGTCCATGCATGCGGTTCAGGCTACTCCTCCCAAACGTGCGCCGTTCATGCCTACGCGGCGCCCGCCCTGAGCCGGCTGACAGCCGTCAGCTGACGATTGTTGCGTCGGTGAGCCGCGCTGCTGACTCAGGATCGTGTGAGGGCAGGTACACGGTCGGGTGCTGCGCGCAGTGCTCAAGGATCGTCTCGAGCGTGGCGAGATGCGTCTTGGGGTCCGGCGCGACCGCGTCGGCACGGCGAGCGTGTAGCTGCTCGAGCGAGTCGGTGGCGTCGCCGGCGAGCATCACGTGGTTGCCCGCGTCGTCCACGCAGATCACCGAAATGTGGCCCGGCGTGTGCCCAGGGGTCTCGACCGCGACGATGCGCCCATCCTCGCTCAGTGCCCGGCTGCGTGAGAACGCGCCGAAGGGCCCGCCGTCGAGCACAAACGGCCGCGGCGCGAACCCCGGCGGCAGCGGCTGGCGCATGACGCGACGCGTGACCCGCTGCACGGGCTTTGCGACGAACCGCAGCTCGGCCTCGTTGATCAGGTACGGGGCGCGAACGTGAGCCAGTCCGTCGACGTGGTCGCCGTGATGGTGGGTCAGCACGAGCTCTGAGACGTCATCAAGCGCTAGGCCTGCCGCCGCCATCGCCGCGGGGAGCTCGTGTTCGCGGGTGACGTCGAAGCGCGCGAACGGAAGGTTGCGCGCGGCGGCCGTCTCGCCGCTGTCGATGAGCAGCAGACGGTCGCCATGCTCGATCGCCCAGCAATGGATCGGCATCGGATCAGACCACGGGCCTGGCAGGAGCAGGTCGAGCTGGCGCCGTGCGCCACTCCGGGCGAACAGGAACGCATGCTTGAGGCGGACGGTCCCAGTTCTCAGCGCGTGGATTCGCATCGGTTAGGGGCGAGCCTACAGCGCCCGCGACGCTCGGCTAGTGCCGCTCCGCGCTCGCCCACCGCACGATCGCGTAGGTGGGCTTGATGTGTGCGCGTAGATGACGTGCGATAGCAATTGTATTCACATCGTATGGTGGGGTGTGGGTCTGCTTTTGCGCTCCGCGATAGCAAATGTATATACGGCGTAGATACTATGGCTATCATTGGCCGGGCGCAGTCATACGGGAAGCCCTGTCGTCGGCGGGCGATGAATCCACACATCAAGCCCCGCCAGAAGCTCAGTCAGCCGTCTCAGTCAGCCACCGAGCTCGCGTGCCAGCTCCCGCGCGCGAGTGGTGCTCAGCAGCACCCGACATAGCTTGCCGGCGTCGTTGACCGCGAACGCCAACGCGGGCACGCCGCGGCGCACGACAAACGCTTCGTCCAGCCGGATCGTGCGGGCGACGAAGTACAGCCACGGCAGGCGCAGGCCGACTTTCACTCCGGCCCCCATCGCTATCTTGATCGGGTCCTCGACCACCTCGACGTCGCTGAGGTCGGCGCGCGCGACGCGGATGTCGCGCATCAGGCCGAGCGCCTTCTGCCATGCCGCCAGACGCACTTCGACCGAGTCCTCCGTGAGCTCGATGCGCATCACCGACAGCCTAGCCACGGCAAGCCGCACATGGCGCTCGGCGTTTGGGGTAGAAATGAGACGAGCGTGCACGGTGCGAACGGCGCCGGTGACGCACAGCGATCACGCGGCGTTACACGCTGCGTCGAGAAGGGAGTGCCGATCATGGAGTCCTCGCAACCAGCCACCAGGGTCCTCGTCGTGGCGCACAAGACCGCAGCGACCCCGCCGCTACTCGACGCGGTACGCGAGCGGGCAGCGAGCGGAAGCTGCACCTTCACGTTGCTCGTGCCCAACACGACGCACGGCCTACACAAGGTCGTCGACGCGGAGGATCAGGACGCGGCCGAGGCGCAGGGCGTGCTCGACGGGGCACTGCCGAAGCTCTCCGCTGCGGCCGGCTCACCGGTCGAGGGCGTCGTCGGCGACCCCGACCCGGTGGCCGCGGTCCACGACGCGATCAACCTCCGCGGCTTCGACGAGATCATCATCTCGACGCTCTCGCCGCGACTGTCCAGGTGGCTGAAGCTCGACCTTCCCAGCAAGGTCTCCGGCATGGGCCTGCCGGTTAGGACCGTCACGCCGCAGGACGACGCCGCTTAGCTGCGCAGACGTCTGTCTGTGGAACTTTCGTCTGCGCGGCAGGAGAGTTCACTCGGTGGATGAGGTCCGCCTCCAGTTTGCTGCCAACCTGCGCCAATTTCGCGCCGACTCCGGCCTGTCGCAGGAGGAGCTGGCGGACCTGTGCGGGCTGCATCGCACCGAGATCAGCCTGCTGGAGCGCTGCAAGCGCTCGCCGCGGCTCGAGACGATCGTGATCCTCGCCCGCGGCCTGAAGCTCAGCTCGCCCTACGACCTGCTCAAAGACATCAACTGAGCCGGTTCGACCGCCAGGGACAGCCGGCGTTACTCCGCCGACGCGTTCAGTGCCATGCCCGGCAGTTCCAGACCGCCGTTGGCGCGGAAGTCCTCGGCGGCTCGCTCGACCAGCGAGCGTACGGCCTCGCGAGCTGCCTCGGGCATCGCCTGCAGCACGATCGCGATCCCGCCCGCCAACTCGGTGACGAACCGCCAGTAGGCATCAAAATGCTCGAAGTGCCAGCTCACCTCGACTTCCTCGAGCCGCGGCTCGCCGAAGCCCGCGCCCCGCAAGCGCGAGCGCACCCGTCCGGGGTCCGCCAGCGCGAAGATGCCCGGGTCTTGCGGATTCGGCGGCGGTGCGCCGGTGTCGGTGCCGGCCACCCCCTTGACCGGCGCTCACGAGCGCCGGTGAGCCCACCAGGCACACGCGGGCGGCTCAAGATCGCCCACACCCAACCAATCCCGCGATGCGCACCCAGACCTGGTGAGCGTGAATGAGTTCAGATACGAGCGGCGATAAGAAAGCATTTGATGAGATTCGTGCCCGCATCGTCCAGCGACTGCGGTCACGTCACTCGGAGATCGAGGAGGCCGTCTACTCCCGCATACAACGGGATGTGCCCAATTCAATCGGTGACGAGAGCCCCGAGTATCACGAGGCATTGCCAGCGACTGTCGCCTCAGTGCTGGACTACGCCATGAACGCAATCGAGTGCGGCGAGGACTCGGAGCCGATTCCGCCTGCCGTGGCCGCCCAGGCGCGGCGCGGCGCGCGTGCCGGGGTGAGTCCCGGCACGATTCAGCGGCGCTACTTCGTTGGCTATCGAGTGTTCGGAGAGTTCGTCACACAGGAGATTGAACACCTCGAACTCCTAAACAGCGGGCAGGTTGTCCATCACCTACACAGAGCACAAGAGGCGCTGCTGGAGCATCTGGCCGCTGCGATCGAGCACGAGTACCATCAAGAGCAGGATTCGATTGGCGGCTTCCGCCGCTCCGCGATAGTTCAGAGACTGCTTTCGGGTGAGCCAGTCGAGCCAGCCGAACTTGCTGAGCTCGACTATGAAATCGACGCTTACTGGCATCTAGGGTTGATTTCCTCCGGTTTGAGCACAGAAGACATCGCTCAGACCCTGGGGAGACCCCAGGGGTGCAAAATCCTCTGTGTTCAGCTCAACGACAGGGTTTTCACGTGGCTGGGCGCACAAGACGCGTCTTCCACCGAAGGCGAGCATCTGTCAGTGACTGGACGCTCTGGGGTTGCGCTCGCGATCGGCGAACCGGGGCGGGGGTTCGATGGCTGGCGCCTCACTCACCAGCAAGCTCGAGCCGCTTTCGCCGTCGCGCTCCGCAGACCTCAGCAAGTCGCACGATATGCCGATTCGCGCCTACTCGCAGCGGCCCTGCAGAATGAGACACTCGCACGTTCACTAGCACAGAAGTATCTAGGGCCACTTAGAAGCCAGAGTGACGGCGGCGCGAAGCTACGTCACACGTTGCGGACCTACATAGACTCGGAATGCAACGCAACCTCTACTGCCCACGGCTTGCAAATCGGAAGGCACACGGTTGAAAGTCGCGTACACACCGCCGAGCGTCTGATCGGTGCCACCCTTCGAAAGTGCCTCCCCGAGTTGGACGTCGCACTCCGAATGGACCAACTAGATCACGCCTTTCTCGACGGCGAGCCAAGGCACTAGCTTGAGTATTCACGCCGTCCTCATGCACCGATAGGTCCAGCGTCCAACATGGCCGGTGGCGTAGTCCACATAGGCTGGTCGGCCGCCACTCTGGGCGTGGTACAAGTAGCCGACCCCCCCGATTGGGGCTAAGTCGTGCCCCGTGTCCGTTTCTATGCCCACGCAATCAATCCCCACCCAAGCAGTCACGCCGAGGACGCCAGACGCGAGGAGCAGCGACGTCGGCGTGCGACGAGCTCCTGGCCTTGATGTAGCTTGGGCGCCTGACCGTGACCTCGAGCACCCGGATTGGGTCAAGTGGGGCCGCCGGCTAGGTGCCATGAGCCGGGTGAGCAACTGGTGGGTGGGCGACTGGCTGCAGTACGGGGCGTCGAAGTGGGGGGAAAAGTACGCCGAGGCAGCTCGCATCACCAGCTATGACGTCAAGACTCTGAGGAACATGGCCTACGTCGCAAGAGCGTTCGATTTGTCCCGACGTCGGGACAATCTCTCTTGGAGCCATCACGCCGAGCTCGCGACACTTGAGCCCGTCGAGCAGGACGAGTGGCTTGACCGTGCCAGCCGTGATCGGCTTTCAGTAGCAGATATAAGAACCGAAATGCGGTCACGCAACCGCGAACCGAAAGACCTCAAAGACGATGACTCGCTAGCTCAAACATCGGCAAGCGTGATCTGCCCGAATTGCGGCTCGCCGGTCCCCATCCCTACCGACAAGCCACTGCCTTCAATTTCTCCCATAGCCGCCGCCGCAGCAGCCTAAGTTTGCTATGAGTCGCCACTCGTTGCCAGAGGTGGTCGCCGGGATCGAACTTCGGTTAGCATCACCGCCCATGGCGCCAGGCGGCAACTCATACATCCCGAGTCAGACCGACCCCAAACGCTTCTTTCTGGCTCTAGCGCAACCTGCCTTGCATCCCCTGTGCTGATGCCCGCACCAAGGAGGCTGAGATGCGCATGTTCACTCTCACCGCCTCGGCGCATCTGATGCCCTCTGGCTTGGCGGCAGGAATTGCATGTATCGGGCTGCTGCTCGCTGGGTCCTCTCCATGCGCGGATGGTTTTACCCTGACGGCCCTTCACCCAAGCCACGCTCGGGTTGCCCCAAGCCAGGCCCCGGTTGCTCTCGCAGCGAGAGCGATGGCCATCCACGAGACGGCAAACATGCACCTCGTAAGTCACCGGGGAACTAAGATCCTTCAGGAGGAAGGCCAAGCGTCGGGCACACTCCACGGTCGAATTACCGCCACGATCAATATCGGGTACTCCGAGGCAACGGTCTCGTTCACCGCCCGGTCGTCATCAGGCACCCTTAGCGGACACGGCGAAGAGTCATATTACGTCTCTGGAAAGATCGGCCACTTCAAAGGCAATGTAACCGTGACGGGGGGGACTGGTCTCTACGCACACGCGGTCGGCTCGAGTCTCCGCTGCACAGGACTAATCAAACGGGTACACTACGAAGCTCAAATGACCGTCGATGGGGAACTCAGGTCCTAGCGTGTTTCGGCGGACAGTACTAATTGCGACGATTCCCTTCTGGCTCGCTGCGTTTCTCCCAGCCGCGGCACGCGCTGGGCAGAAGGTGAAGCTGACCGCGGGCTTTTCTCCTAATCGGCCGGGGGCGAGCACAACGGTCAGTTTCGGCTTCGACATCACCTCAACTACCAGCCGCCTCCCGTCGGCCCTGACCGATGTTCAGCTAGAACTCCCAGCCGGCATGGGGCTAGGGACAACCGACCTAGGGGAAGAAACATGCAATCCCGCGATGCTCTTCGCCGATGGCCCCGACGGATGCTCTCCGAATTCGCGTATGGGGTATGGGGACGCCGCTGTAGAAGTACCGAATGAATTTGGCCCCGCCAGGTTCTCCGCCAACGTGACGGTCTACATGGCGGTGCCGCATGAAGAACACACGACCCTGCTCCTTTACGCAGAAACCCGCTATCCCGTGTATTCGCAGTTCGTGTTCCCGTCCGAACTGCTGCAAACCGGTGGTCTCTACGGTGCCAAGCTTCACACTTCGTTGCCCCTCATTGCGTCGTGGCCCGAGGGTCCGCCCATCGCGATCGTTCACATGGAAACCACGCTTGGGCCGAGTCACCTGACCTATTACGCACGTAGGCATGGCAAAGTGGTGTCCTATAAGCCAGAAGGGATGGCTGTGCCCGACCGATGCCCCCGGGGTGGCTTTCCGTTCAGCGCGCGGTACCGCTTTGGCGACGGTAGTACAACGGCGGCAACAACCCGGGTACCCTGTTCTCCGAGACGCGCAGCGAGGGCGACGCCGCGCCATCGCTAACTTAAGCGTCTTGCCAGCACCAGCCGTTCTTCAAAGCCATAAGTGTGACGACAAGACCTAACGGGGAAGAAGCGACCGCCGGGATCAACAGGAAGCTCTGGGTTGATGAGGCTTCTTAGCGCCCGGCTCAGTCTTCATCCTCGCATCGTCCTTGTTGTTTGGGCGACGGTCGTCGCGGTCGCTCTGCCCTTTGCCGCACGTCAGTCCGACCATCTGACGCTTGGCGGATACGAAGTGCCTGGGTCTCAATCAGCGAGGGTCAACGCGACCCTCGGACGGGACTTTCCCCGCATCAGCCGTAGCAACCTCGCGGTCCTTCTTTGGCCGCGTCGCGGCGCGACGGTCGCGGCGATCAATGCCGATATCCATCGTGTCGAAGTCGCGCTGCACCATCTGTCTGGTGTTGAACTTACCAAGCAGGCGAGGGAACAGGCCCGCTTCGCGTCGGGGCTAGTGGGCCCAATTATCATCCCGTTGCAAGTTACCGCCACGGAATATCGCGCTCCTGACATTGTGCAGCGGCTGAGGACCCGCTTGAAGATTGGCGACGGCACTCCTGGTCATGTCGAAGTTCATCTTCTTGGCGAGAGCGCCCTCGCCGCAGCTGTCGCCCAGACGTCACGGCAGCAACTTGCTAAGGCGGAGCGCATCGGCGTGCCCGTACTACTGATTGTTCTGCTGCTGATTTTCGGCTCATTCGCTGCCGCGGCCCTACCGCTCGTGCTAGCGGCGGCCGCGCTCATCGTTTCAGGTGCGTTGATTTACTTTCTCTCACTCGCTACGGAACTCTCGGTGTTCAGTGTCAACACGGCATCAATGTTCGGCATCGGTGTAGCAGTGGACTACTCGCTTATCGTTCTGGCGCGCGTAAGGCAGGAGTTGCAGGCAGGCCGAGATCTTCCCGAGGCGCGAGCTATAGCATCTGCGACCGCGGGAAGGGCTGTAGTTTTCTCCGGGCTCACGGTCGTCGCGGCGCTCACGGCCGTATGGGTAGTGCCGGTTGGCGCGCTTCGTTCGATGGCGGTTGGAGCCATGATCGTTGTTGCTGTCTCCGTGCTCGCGTCTACAACGCTGCTGCCCGTTCTTATGTCTGCGATTGGTGCTCGACGGCTGAGCAGACGCGTCCTCGCTCGGCGACGGCCGCGCCTCTTGACGAACTTCAGTTGGCAACGGTGGACTGAAACGGTAGTCGGGCACCCGGTGGCTGCAGTCGTCTTGGTCGGGGGCGTGCTCTTAGTGCTTTGTCTACCAGCACTTCATATGCGGACCAATACAGGCACGCTGCTGCAGCTAAGCAGCAGAAACGAGACGCGGCTCGGCTTCACAGAGGCGCAGAAGGAAGAGGGCCCCGGAACGCTCGGGCCCGTCGTCGTCACGCTGCACGCCGCAGGCACTTCCTCCCAGTCACGCTTGCATCACGGGACAGTCGAGCTCCGACGCCTAGCTACTGAAATTCACGGCGTCCAGGAAGTGGGCGCAATACATATCGCAGGCAATCACGTCAACTCCACTTTCACAGTCGTACCCACTGAGAACCCGGAATCTCCGGGTGCCGTGCACATAGTCAAGAGCCTCCGCAGATCTGCCCCCCAGCTCCTGGCGGGCAGGTCTGTAACCGCGGCAATCGGTGGAGCCCCGGCCAGCATCATGGACCAAGCACAAACGGTGGCAGCCAGTATGTGGAAGATACTCGCAGTGCTGCTGGCCACAGCGTTCGTGATCCTCATGTTCGTCTTCCGATCTCTGCTTCTTCCTCTTAAAGGCTATTGTGATGAACCTGATCTCTGTGGGTGTCGCGTATGGAATGCTGGTGATCGTATTTCAGTGGGGATGGTTTGACTCGCTATTTCACTACCACTCTCCAGGCGGTATCTACGTGCTTGTACCGCCACTGGTTCTCGCCATCGTGTTCGGCCTCTCAATGGACTACGAGGTCTTTCTGCTCGCTCGCATCCGTGAGCACTGGCTCCGCACCGGTGACTCCACCCAAGCCGTCGCCGAAGGCCTGGCAGCCAGCGCCGGCACGATAAGCAGCGCCGCCCTGATCCTGGTCTGCGTGTTCGCGGTATTCGTGGGGACGGGCCTCCCGATCATCAAGGAGCTAGGACTAGGAGCCGCAGTAGCCATCGGCGTCGACGCAACTCTGATCCGCCTCATTTTGGTGCCAGCCGCCATGGCGCTCTTTGGCCGCTGGAACTGGTGGCTGCCCAGACCACTTGAACGACTGATCTCGATATCGGACGCGACTCCGACAGCGGGGATAAGCGCGGAAAAGACAACAGCTTGACCCCGCCGATGACACTGCTGCACTATGCAGTCTGGGCGCACCACTCATCGCTCACGGCTGCATATCTATCCCGAAGAAACCAACATAATCCACACGTCCAATGAGGAGAGCTATGAAGCACCCAACTAACGCACAACACGCCGCGGGCGACCGGCGCGCTCACAAGCTGATCGTCTCTGCAGCTGTGGCCGTCGTCGTGGGAATCCTCATCGCTGGCGGCGTGGCTCAAGCCAGCTCAAAGACTGCCGGAGGACGCGGCGGTCCGATCGCAACTGCTGCAACAAGAGAAGTCAATCTACGCGAGAAGGGGCAGCTGCACCTCGTCAGTCACCACAACGAGATGCTGCAGGAGCAAGGCAATGGAACCGGCACGCTCAACGGGCACATAACTGTGCAGCTAAACCTTGCCTACACACAGGCTTCGGTGAAATTCACCGCTTACACATCAGGCGGCACGATTACCGGGACCGGAGAAGGAAATACCTACGCCGCTGGGCATCTCGCCCACTTTAATGGCACCGCGACCATAACCGGAGGTACAGGAAAGTACGCCCACGCGTCGGCCCACGGGGTCAAGCTTAGGGGTACGCTCGTCAAAAGGACGTACTCCTTCACTGTAGAAGTTGAAGGGAAAATGCGGTATTAGGCGAGCTTGGGCTGCTCAGACGTACTTGATGCTGAGGAATGCGAGCTCTCCTACTGCGAATCGACCGGACGGTGCGTCACCACTATGTGGCGGTCACGCTCGCGTGGCTTCTCATCGTGGTGGCCGCCGTGCCATTCGCGCTGCACCAGTCCAGGCATCTGACGGCCGGCGGGTTCAGCGCTCCTCGCTCACAGTCCGCAAAAGTCAATGCCACCCTAGACCGAGAGTTCCCTGAAGCGAGCCGCTCCGTCGTTGCTGTGCTGCTATGGCCGGGAAAGGGAGCTACACCGGCAGCGCTAGAAGCAGGGATCGGTCGAGTGCAGCGCGCCTCGCGTCACCTTCCCGGCGCCGAACTACCGCGTCAGGTAGTAGAACTGGCGCCGTACGCGGCAGGACTCGGCGAACCCGTCGTGCTTCCGCTGAAGGTGACGGTGAGCGAAGACGAGGCGCGGAACATCGTTCGGATTCTGCGTGCTCGTCTCGGGGTGGGCAAGGGGCCGGTGAAAGGTGTCGAAATGCACCTGCTCGGTGAGGCAGCACTCTGGGGAGGGCTGGAGGAAACCGCAAAGGACCAGCTGACACGGGCCGAGGTGATCGGTTTCCCGATCCTTTTCGTAGTTCTGCTCGCGATTTTCGGGTCGATCTCGGCGGCACTACTACCGCTGGCTGTTAGCGTCGTCGCTCTCGTCATTACGGGCGCGCTCGTGTATCTCCTTTCCCTAGCCTTCGGCCTCTCGCTGTTCACAATGGATGCCGCATCGATGCTCGGGATCGGTGTCGCGGTGGACTACTCGCTGATCGTGCTTGCCCGTATGCGGCAAGAGATCGGCAACGGATCCTTCGATGACGCTCGCCGCACGGCGCTCGTCACCTCTGGAGTCGCGGTGACGGTTTCGGGCCTGATTTGTATTGCGGCGCTCGCAGGGGTCCTGTTCATCCAGATCGGTGTTCTCCGGTCGATGGCGTTGGGGGCGGCGATCATCATTGCTGTCTCGGTCCTTGCCGCGATAACACTCCTGCCGGCGCTCACCACGCTGCTGGGTAGTAAGCGGGTGAGCACCAGTCTTTTCGACCGGGTTCCGCGTCGAGCACGGAAGCGCAGTTGGAGTTGGGATCGGTGGGTGGCGACTGTGATGAAGCGTCCGGTGATCGCGATCGTGATCGTTGGCGGTCTCCTGCTTGCTCTTTGTATTCCAGCGGTTCATCTCAAGACGAACACCGGTGTGCTGCAGCAACTCGACGCGAAGAGCGAGACGCGGATTGGCTTCACAGAGGCCGCGCAGATCGCGGGCCCAGGAATACTTGGACCGGCTGACGTTGTACTCTACGCACCTCGAGGCGTTTCGTCCGCTGTGCTCGACCGTGCTGTGACAGCTGCGCGCACGCGAGCGCAGCGGCTATCGGACGTCCGGAAGCTCGGACCCGTCGAAACAACCCGAGACCACTCCTACGCGGCATTCACCGTCGTGCCTTCGGTTGGACCTGAGTCCGCGGCGGCCGAGAAACTGATCGAACGGCTCAGAAGCGCGCTGCCTACGGCGGTGGCCGCCTCACGAGTTCACGTCAGTGTGGGCGGCGCTCCAGCAACCCAGCTCGACGAGGTGCAAAGCGTCGCGTCCAGTATGTGGAAGGTCCTTATCGCCGTTCTCATCATCTCGCTGGTGCCGCTTACTCTGCTGCTTCGGTCGGCCATCCTTCCGATCAAGGCGATTGCCATGAATCTGCTCTCAGTAGGTGCTGCCTATGGCGTTCTTGTAATCGTCTTTCAGTGGGGCTGGTTTGACTCACTGTTCAATTACCACGCCCCTGGACATGTAGACACGCTGGTTCCTCCGCTGCTGCTCGCGATTGTGTTCGGTCTCTCGACTGACTACGCGGTCTTTCTGCTCAGCCGCATTCGTGAGCAGTGGCTCGAGTCGGGCGATTCGCGACGCTCGATCGCCGAAGGACTCACAGCGAGCGCGAGGACCATTACGGGCGCCGCGGCCATCATCGTTTGCGTATTCGGGATCTTCGTTGCGACGGGAATCCCGATCATCAAGGAGATTGGACTCGGAGCTTCGGTCGCGATCGCGATCGACGCGACGCTTGTTCGCCTAGTGCTTGTACCGGCGATCATGGTCCTTCTCGGCGATCGTAGCTGGTGGCTACCCACACCGCTCAGAAGACTCGCGACAGCGCGACCGCGGGCTGATGTTAGCCAGCCAGTTCCCGAGTGAGCGTGGGAGAAGGTTGCCGATGATTGGCCTAGATCCCGATGCGCGAGCCATCTTGGATGTAATCGATGCGGCTGGGTTGCCGCCTCTGCAGATGCTCTCTGTGGCTGAGGCTCGCGAGCGAACGCGCTCAGCACTCGTCCTGCGGAGGCCCACCGTCGCCTTGCAGGAGATTGTGGACCATGCGGTTCCAACGCCCAGTGGACCCTTGAGGCTTCGCGCCTATCGACCCGCGGCCGGACCGCTTCCGGTAGCGCTGTTCCTGCACGGCGGCGGGTGGACGGTGAACGATCTCGATACCCACGACCACCTCTGCCGCAAGCTCGCGAAGAGCTCGGGATGGTTGATCGCTTCGTTGGACTTCCGGCGCGCCCCGGAGCATCGTCATCCGGCAGCACTCGAAGATGCTTATTGCGGCTATCTGTGGCTTCTCGAGAACGCATCAGAGCTCGGCGGAGATCCGGCTCGACGAGCGCTGATCGGGGAGAGCTCGGGTGCTACGACGGCGGCAGCGCTCTCGCTGCTGCTCCGACAGCGCGGGGGACCGATGCCCGATTACCAGGTGCTTGCTTATCCGGTCGCTGACCAGTTCGACCGGTGGCCCTCCTACCAGCGCTACGGCAGCGGTTACCTCCTCGATCGCGACCTCATCCAGTGGTATTTCGGCCATTATCTGCCAGAGTCGTGGACCGCCGAGGACCCGATGCTCTTTCCGCTGGCAGAGCCCGACCTTCGTGGTCTCCCTGCCACCCTGATGGTGAGCGCCGAGTTCGATCCTCTCAGGGATGAGGGCATTGCATATGCCGATCGCCTTAGCGCCGCCGGCGTCATGGTCGACCGTATCCACGCGCAAGATCAGATGCACGGGTTTCTCCTGCTGGACTCTGTTGTCCCTCGCTGCGCAGAACTTCTGGATCGCGTTGGGGGCTCGCTCGCTCGCGCTCGCCACTACCCGCAGGCTGTCTGAGCCCACCAGCTCGGTGCGGCGCTACGCGTGGAAATGGCTCCCATCTCGCAGTTTGGCGACCCCGAATCCTCACTCTAGCGATCCTCATCGCGTAGCTAGCGCTCAGTGAACCTATCAAACTCCCGGCATCAAATGATCCGAGATAGCCTGTGAAGCGTTATGGGGCCTACCAAGCGAAATCCGTTGCTTCTCAAGGCGGCGCACGACGATGACGCGCTTCGCGAACACGGCGGTGTTGCCCTGGCTAAAGAGTCTTATCACCGGTCCCGAGAGGCGTAAATGAGGCTTACTCCAGCGACTGGGGTGTGGACGGTCTCGGCCGGTAGCAATTCTGCGCTGCGGGCGCGAGCACGGCGGCTACTGACCTATCTGCAAGAACGGCCGGAGCTGGATCTCACCGATATTGGCTATTCGCTTGCGATGTCCGACTCGCTCTTAGAGCATCGTGCTGTTGTGGTAGGAAGCGATCGCGACGCCCTGTTGAATGGCTTGGATGCGCTGGCCAATGGGGAATACGCAGCAAATCTGATTGGCAGCCTGGCACAAGACGAACGCAAGGTCGTATTCGTATTTCCTGGGCAGGGCTCCCAGTGGCCAAGAATGGCTCTTGAACTGCTGGACTGCTCGCGTGTATTCGCTGCCCACATCCGTGCATGTAGCAACGCGCTGAGTGAGCATGTCGAGTGGTCTGTCGAGGACGTGCTGCGAGGTCGGCCGGGTGTGCCGGAGCTTGATCGCGCGGACGTCGTCCAGCCCGTCCTGTTCGCTGTGATGGCATCGCTCGCGGAAGTCTGGGTGTCCTTTGGAGTGAAGCCAGCCGCTGTGATCGGGCACAGCATGGGTGAGATTGTAGCGGCGTGTGTATCAGGCGCCCTGTCGTTGAATGACGGTGCGCGCGTTGTAGCAATGTGGAGTCAGGCTCAGGCAGAGCTCGCTGGCAAAGGCGAGATGGCGTCGATCCCCTTGTCCCATGTCGAGGTTGAACGTCGCCTCGGATCCTTGGGAAACCGCGTGGTCATTGCAGCGATCAACGGCCCCGCGTGGACCACGATCTCTGGCGATGCCGACCCTGTGCGCCACCTAGTAGGTGAATTCAAGAAGGAAGGCGTTCGGGCTCGTATGATTGCGGTCGGTCTCGCTGCACATTCACCGCATATCGACACTCTGCATTCGCGGCTGTTGACTGAGCTCGCCCCGGTCTCACCGCAGCTCGGAGCCATTCCGTTCTATTCGACGCTACATGGACGGCTGTTTGACACCAGCCAACTCGACGCCTCGTACTGGAGTCAAAGCCTTCGAGAAACGGTTCAATTTGAGCTGGCCACACGCGCGCTACTCAACGATGGTCACAACACATTCATCGAGATTAGTCCGCACCCAGTGCTGTCCGTTGCGCTGCAAGAAATAGTGGACACAACACGTGCTGAAACAGCAATTCTGGGCTCGCTGCGTCGTGATCAGGGCGGCATACACCGTCTTCTAACGTCACTCGCCGAAGCGCACGTCCGTGGCGTGAGCGTGTCTTGGCAAGCTCTATTTGCAGAGCACAAAGGACCGCTTGCGGACTTGCCTACTGACATCGGCGTGCAGTCCGACGGTTACCCCGAGGCGCAGTCCAGCGAGGATACAAGCGGCATTGATTTTTCCCTGCGGCAACGTCTGATAGGTCTCGACGAGGCCGCCCGCGATCGCTACCTGTTGGAGCTCGTTCGTACCCAGACGGCCGCCATACTCGGGTATGCCGCTCCTGGCATCGTCGAGGCAACGCGGAGCTTCCGTGAGTTGGGGTTCGACTCGCTCGCTGCGGTCGAGCTTTGTCGTCGCTTGAGTGAGATCACCGGCTTGCGGTTGTCGGCCACGACCGCGTTCGACTATCCGACGCCGCTTGCGATCGCCGAGTATCTGCGAGACGCCGCGATCGGTGTGAGAGATGAGCACGCGATTCTGGCATCTGCGACGGTGTCGCTCCGAGAGCCTGTTGCGATTGTGGGTATGAGTTGCCGGTATCCGGGCGATGTGTCCTCGCCTGAGCAGCTGTGGCAACTCGTGGCCTCTGGTGCTGCCGATGCGATCGGTAGATTCCCATCTGATCGCGGCTGGAGCCTCGTGTATGACGAGAAGGTTGAGCGGCCCGGCAAGTGCTCCACGCGCGAGGGCGGGTTCATCGATACAGCCGGCGACTTTGACGCAGCCTTTTTTGGGATTAGCCCACGTGAGGCGTTGACAATGGACCCGCAGCAGCGGCTGCTGCTGGAAGGTGCGTGGGAGGCGATCGAAGACGCCAGTATCGACCCCGCAACATTGAGAGGCAGTCAAACGGGCGTGTACGCAGGAATCAGTTCCTCAGACTATGGGCCGCGTCTGCATGAAGCATCAGAGAGCGCCGCAGGGTACGCCTTGACAGGCACCTTCGGCAGTCTGGTATCTGGTCGTGTGGCCTATTCGTTTGGGTTCGAGGGTCCAGCGCTTACCGTGGATACGGCGTGCTCGTCGTCTTTGGTGGCGGTGCATCTGGCGTGCCAGGCCCTGCGAAATGGTGAGTGTTCGCTGGCTTTGGCGGGCGGTGTGACGATTCTCGCTACACCTGGAGTCTTCACGGAGTTCTCACATCAACGTGGCCTTGCATCAGACGGTCGTTGTAAGCCGTTTGCTGATTCTGCTGATGGGACGGGGTTTTCTGAGGGTGTGGGTTTGTTGGTGTTGGAGCGGCTGTCTGACGCTGAGCGTAGTGGTCATAACGTGCTGGCTGTGGTGCGTGGTAGTGCTGTGAATCAGGACGGTGCGAGCAACGGTTTGACGGCGCCGAATGGTCCTTCTCAGCAGCGGGTGATCACGCAGGCGCTCGCGAATGCGCGCCTCTCGCCTGGGCAGATCGATGTGGTTGAGGCGCATGGCACCGGCACGATTTTGGGTGATCCGATCGAGGCGCAAGCGCTGCTTGCGACCTATGGCCAGAACCGCACGAACGGCCCACTGCTGTTGGGGTCGATCAAGTCGAACATCGGGCACACCCAGGCCGCGGCGGGCGTCGCCGGCGTGATCAAGATGGTGCAAGCGATTCGCCACGGCGTGCTGCCACGATCGCTGCACATCGACGCGCCGTCCTCGAAGGTTGATTGGTCGACGGGTGAGGTTGAGCTGTTGACCGAGCAGCGCCCGTGGCAAAGCAACGGCGAGCCTCGTCGTGCTGGTGTGTCGTCGTTCGGGATCAGCGGCACCAATGCACACCTGATCCTTGAGCAGGCGCCAGCGACCACGGCGACCGACGATGACGGTGTTGCTCTGGTCGTGGATACCAGCGTTGTTGGTGGGTTGGTTCCGTGGGTGGTGTCGGGTAAGGGTGTGGGGGCGTTGCGGGGGCAGGCTGAGCGTTTGCGGGTTCATCTGGGGGGTGCGCCTGAGCTAGATAGTGCTGATGTCGCGGTGTCGCTGGCGGGTCGTTCGGTGTTTGAGCATCGTGCTGTGGTTTTGGGTGGGAGTCGGGAGGAGATGCTCGCGGGGCTGGACGCGCTGGCGGTGGGTGAGCTGGCGGCGGGTGTGGTGCAGGGTTTGGCTTCGGTGGCTGGTGATGCTGGCAGCGTGTTTTTGTTTCCTGGTCAGGGTTCGCAGTGGGTTGGGATGGCTGTGGGGTTGTTGGAGTGTTCGCCTGTGTTTGCTGGGTGGGTGGGTGTGTGTGGGGAGGCGCTTGGTGGGTATGTCGATTGGGTTTTGGAGGATGTGTTGCGTGGTGTGTCGGGTGCGCCGGGTCTTGAGCGGGTAGATGTGGTGCAGCCTGTGTTGTTTGCGGTGATGGTTTCGCTTGCGGGGTTGTGGCGGGCTTGTGGTGTGGTGCCGTCGGCGGTGGTGGGTCATTCTCAGGGTGAGATTGCGGCTGCGTATGTCGCGGGTGGTTTGTCGTTGCAGGATGCTGTGAGGTTGGTGGCGTTGCGTAGCCGCGCGTTGGTGAAGCTGGCTGGGAAGGGCGGTATGGTCTCGGTCGTTTCGAGGGTTGGCGAGCTCGAGCGGCGGTTGGAGCGCTGGGGGGGTCGCATCGGGATTGCCGCTGTGAATGGTCCTTCGTCGGTTGTGGTGTCTGGTGATCTACTTGCGTTGGAGGAGCTGCTGGTGGATTGCGAGGCCGGTGGTGTGAGGGCTCGTAAGATCCCGGTTGATTACGCTGCGCATTCGGTGCATGTTGAGGAGATTCGTGAGGAGTTGTTGGATGCGTGTTCGACGATCACGCCTAGTGAGGGTGATGTTCCGTTCTTTTCGACTGTGACGGGTGGGTTGCTTGAGACGTCCAGGCTTGACGGGGATTACTGGTATCGAAACCTCCGCGAGACTGTTCAGTTTGAGCAGGCCACTAGCAAGCTGCTAAGCGATGGGCGTCGGACGTTCATCGAGGTTAGTCCGCATCCCGTACTGACGATTGGTGTCCAGGAAACTGTCGAGCAGGTCGTTGAGGATCCGAGCGACGTACTCGTTACCGGCACACTCCGCCGCGACGAAGGCGGACCCGAACGCTTCACCACCGCACTCGCGGGGGTTTGGGTGGATGGTGTTGATGTTGATTGGGGTGTGTGGTTCGAGGGGTCGGGCGCGAAGCGTGTTGGGCTTCCGACTTACGCGTTCCAGCGTGAGCGCTACTGGCTGACTAGTGGGCTGGGTGCCGCTGATGCCGTATCCCTCGGCCAGGATGCCACCGATCATCCGCTCCTCGGCGCGGCGCTGTCGCTCGCTGGAGAGCGAGGCGACGTGGTGTTTACCGCCCGTATCTCGCTCGACTCGCACCCGTGGCTCGCCGATCACGCTGTCCTCGGGACGGTGCTGCTGCCAGGCACAGCGTTCCTGGAGTTGGCGCTGGCGGTAGGCGAGCGGATAGGCGCGAGTGTGCTCGACGAGCTGGTCCTGCACACACCGCTGATCCTCGACGGCCACAACCCAGCGCAACTACAACTCGCACTGGCGGGCCCCGACGACACTGGTCGGCGGGCGCTGAGTATCTACTCTCGCCCAGAGCGTGATCCTGGCGAGGTTGGCGACGCGGCGTGGACGCGTCATGCGACTGGCGTGCTGGGTTCCAGCGAGACCGTGGTCTCGCGCCCGAGCGTGTTGGTGGGTCTGTGGCCGCCGGAGGGTGCGGAAGCGGTGGATGTTGATGGGTTTTATGACCGGCTGGCTGAGCGGGGTATCGAGTACGGGCCGGCGTTCCAAGGGCTGCAGGCGGCGTGGCGGCGCGGGGAGGAGATGTTCGCGGAGGTCACGCTCGCGCCCGACCAGCACAGCGAAGCCTCGTCGTTCGGGGTGCACCCCGCGCTGCTCGATGCAGCCTTGCACGCCACATATGCCGCCACCCCGGACACAGACGATCGTGGTGTGCGGTTGCCGTTCTCGTTGAACGGTGTGCGGCTCCACAGCGCCGGCGCCAGCTCTCTGCGGGTCGCGCTCTCACCAACAGCCGAGAACGCGATCTCGCTGCTCGTCGCTGACGATGCTGGTCATCCCGTCGCGTCGATCGAGTCGCTGACAACACGCGAGATACCAGCGGGACAGTTGCAGCCAGCTGGCGCTCTCGGTGACTCGTTGTTCGGGCTGGAGTGGAGCGTCGTTTCGCCGTCAGCACCCGAATTGCCCACCGCGCTTGCACTGCTCGACACCAACGGCGGCTCGCTGCTGGCGCGGTCGCTGTCTGGTGCCGGGTGCATGGTCGAGGTGTATCCGGATCTGCGAGCGCTGGGTCGGGCGCTGGAGGATGGGGCGTCGTTGCCGTCGATCGTGCTCGCCGACTGCGACCCCGGCGAGAGCACCGAGGTCGACGGGTTGGCGGTGATGCATAACGCCACCAATCAGGCGCTCGCGCTGATCCAGGACTGGCTCGCTGATCCCCGCTTCGTGAACGCGCGCCTGGTGCTGCTCACCAAGGGTGCTGTGGCGGCGGGTGCTGGTGAGGGTGTGCCTGGCTTGGCCCAATCACCTCTGTGGGGGCTCGCACGTAGCGCACAAACAGAGAACCCAGGACGACTCGTTTTGGTTGATGTTGATGGTGATCAGGCATCGTGGGGTGCTTTGCCTGGTGCGCTCGTGCTCGATGAGCCCCAGCTCGCGATCAGGGCCGCCAGCGTGCTCGTTCCGCGGTTGGTGCGCGCGGGATCGGGGGTTTTGGCGGTTCCGGAGGGTGTATCTGAGTGGCGGCTGCACACAGGCACCAAGGGAACATTTGAGGACCTCTCGCTCGTAGCTGATCCTGACATGGCGGCGCCGCTCGAGCGGGGGCAGGTTCGTGTTGGCGTCCACGCCGGAGGGGTGAACTTCCGTGATGTGATGGTGACTTTGGGCCTTGTGTCTGTTGATCGCGGGCTCGGGATCGCGATTGGTGGTGAGGGTGCGGGGGTTGTGCTTGAGGTTGGTCCGGGCGTGGAGGGCTTGGCTGTTGGTGATCGAGTGATGGGGCTGTTGACGTCGATGGGCAATGTCTCTGTCGCTGACCACCACTGGCTTACTCGGATACCCGACGGATGGTCCTTCGCGCAGGCCGCATCGGTCCCAGTTGCTTTTCTCACCGCCTACTACGCACTAGTCGATCTCGCTGCAGTGAAACCCGGCGAGCGGGTGCTCGTGCACGCTGGTGCTGGCGGCGTCGGCATGGCCGCGGTCCAGCTCGCCAAGCACCTGGGCGCCGAGGTCTTCGCGACCGCGAGCCCCTCGAAGTGGGACACCCTGCGCGCGCTGGGTCTCGACGACACCCACATCGCCAACTCACGCACACTCGACTTCAGACAGCGCTTCTTGGAACAGTCATTTGATGTTGTTCTGAACTCCCTTGCTGGGGAGTTTGTGGATGCGTCGCTCGAACTGCTGGCGAAGGACGGCCGGTTTGTCGAGATGGGTAAGACGGATATCCGTGATGCCCAGGAAGTCGCTGAGCGTGGTATCGCCTACCGAGCGTTTGATCTCGTGGAGGCTGGTGCAGAGCGCATCCGGGCGATGCTCCATGGGCTGATCGGGCTGTTTGACGGGGGCGTGCTCGAGCCTTTGCCTGTCAAAGCGTGGGATATCCGTCATGCGCCGGACGCGTTCAGGTTTATGAGCCAGGCCCGTCACACGGGCAAGCTCGTGCTGACCATGCCGACGGCGATCGATCCGCACGGCACGTTGTTGATCACGGGCGGTACGGGCACGCTTGGCGGGTTGCTCGCGCGCCACCTAGCCAGCAAGCACGATGTGAGCCATCTCCTGCTGGTCAGCAGGCGGGGCGAGAACGCCGAGGACGCCAGCCAGCTGAAGGCCGACCTCGAGGCGCTGGGCGCCAAGGTGACGATCGCGGCGTGCGACGTCTCCCAGCGCGAGCCGCTCAAGGCGTTGCTCGACACGATCCCCGCCGAGTACCCGTTGCGAGGCGTGGTCCACGCCGCTGGTGTGCTTGACGATGGTGTGATCGGCTCGCTCACCCCAGACCGCGTTGATGCTGTGCTGGTGCCCAAGGCTGACGCCGCGTGGCACTTGCACGATCTCACCAAACATCTAGACCTATCGATGTTTGTGTTGTTTTCCTCCGCGGCCGGCACGTTCGGTAGCTCCGGCCAAGGCAACTATGCCGCCGCGAACACATTCCTCGACGCCCTCGCGGCACAGCGCCGCACGGAAGGACTCCCCGCCGTCTCGATCGCCTGGGGGCTGTGGGAGCAGGCCAGCGAAATGACCGGCGGGCTCACCGACACGGACCGGCAACGAATGGCACGCTCGGGCATCGGCGTGCTGAGCACAGCGCAGGGTTTGGGTCTGTTTGATGGCGCCCTTGTCGCGGGCGAGGCGCTGATGCTCCCGGTCCCTCTGGATTCCGTAGCGTTGCGCGCCCAGGCTACGGTCGGCGTGGTGCCCACGCTGCTCGCGGGTTTGGTGCGCGTTCCTCGGCGCCGTTCCGGGCAGAGCGCTTCGCTGGCTCGGCGCTTGGCTGAGCTCACCGAGGCCAAGCACGAAGGTGTTGTGCTCGATCTCGTCCGTACCCATGTTGCTGGCGTGTTGGGGCACGCCGCGCCAGACGCCGTAGACGAGGAGCGCGCGCTAAAGGATCTTGGCTTTGATTCGCTGGCTGCTGTAGAGCTACGCAACCGCCTCGGTGCGGCGACTGGTCTCAACCTGCCTGCGACATTGGTATTCGACTATCCCACCACCTCCACTGTGGCTCAGTACCTCTTGAGCGAGGTATCGACAAATGCGGTGCCGCGCGCGCCAGTCGATAGGGATCTCGAAAGGCTTGAGCGATCGCTCCCGTCGATCGCTGGCGAGGCCCCCGAGCGCGCCAGAATTGCCGCACGACTCCATGTCCTACTCGCCGGATTGGAAGACCCCGGCGACGACGCGCTCCTAGACACCGCTTCCGACGAGCAGGTATTCGCTCTTATTGACCGGGAGCTAGGTGAACCTAGATGAGCGCTTCCACTGAGGGGCTGACGGACAACGAGAAGCTCCGCGCGTACCTGAGACGAGTAACCGTCGACTTGCGCAGGGCTCGTCGACGGCTGCGGGAGGTCGAAGGAAAAGACCACGAACCGTTGGCGATTGTGGGTATGAGTTGCCGATATCCGGGAGGAGTGGCCTCGCCGGAGCAGCTGTGGCAACTGGTGGCCCGCGGTACGGACGCGAGCGGCGAGTTCCCGTCAGATCGTGGCTGGAACCTCGTGTATGACGAGACCCGTGAGCAACCCGGCACTTGCAACACCCAGCGGGGTGGGTTTCTTGGTGATGCGGGTGATTTTGATGCTGACTTTTTTGGGATTAATCCGCGTGAGGCGTTGACGATGGACCCGCAGCAGCGGCTGCTGCTCGAAGGTGCGTGGGAGGCGATCGAAGACGCCGGGATCGACCCGGCGGCCCTGAAAGGCAGCCAAACAGGAGTCTTCGCCGGGGTCAGTGCCTCCGGCTATGGGCCGGGCCCGTTCACGCCAGTCGAGGGCCTAGAGGGCTATCAGCTCACCGGCACCGCGGACAGCGTCGTTTCCGGTCGTGTGGCCTATTCGTTTGGGTTCGAGGGGCCAGCGGTGTCGGTCGATACGGCGTGCTCATCGTCGCTGGTGGCGATGCATCTCGCGTGCCAGTCCCTGCGAAATGGTGAGTGCTCGCTGGCGCTGGCGGGCGGCGTCACGGTGCTCGCAGCGTCGGGATTGTTCGTCAGCTTCAGCCGTCAGGGCGGCCTTTCTCCCGATGGGCGGTGCAAGTCCTACGGTGAGACGGCAGACGGGGTCGGCTGGTCCGAGGGCATGGGCGTCCTCGTGCTAGAGCGGCTGTCTGACGCCCGGCGCAATGGCCACGACGTGCTCGCGGTCGTGCGCGGCAGCGCCATTAACCAGGATGGCGCGAGCAACGGTCTGACGGCGCCGAATGGTCCTTCCCAGCAGCGGGTGATCACGCAGGCGCTCGCGAACGCGCTGCTCTCACCAGGCCAGGTCGATGTGGTCGAGGGGCATGGCACCGGCACGGTCCTGGGCGATCCGATCGAGGCACAAGCGCTGCTCGCCACCTACGGCCAGCAGCGTCCTGAGGGCCGGCCGTTGTGGTTGGGGTCGATCAAGTCGAACATCGGGCACTCCGTCGCAGCGGCTGGTGTGGCCGGCGTGGTCAAGATGGTGATGGCGATGCGCCACGAATGGATGCCCCGGTCGCTGCACATCGACAAGCCCTCCTCGCAAGTCGACTGGTCCGCGGGCGATATTTCACTGTTGAGCGAGCAGCGCCCGTGGCAAAGCAACGGCGAGCCTCGTCGTGCTGGTGTGTCGTCGTTCGGTATCAGCGGCACCAACGCACACCTCATCCTCGAAGAACCCCCGGCTGTCACGCCGGCCGCGAGTCTCACCACAGAGGCAGATCCAGACGAACCCGAGCTGCTGCTAGACCCCGACGAGACCTCCACAGACGAGCAGCCCATCACTGAGCCCGAAAACCTCACCCCACTCGATCTCGCTGTTGGTGGGTTGGTTCCGTGGGTGGTGTCGGGTAAGGGTGTGGGGGCGTTGCGGGGGCAGGCTGAGCGGTTGCGGGTTCATCTGGGGGGTGCGCCTGAGCTAGATAGTGCTGATGTCGCGGTGTCGCTGGCGGGTCGTTCGGTGTTTGAGCATCGTGCGGTGGTTTTGGGTGGGAGTCGGGAGGAGATGCTCGCTGGGCTGGACGCGCTGGCGGTGGGTGAGCCGGCGGCGGGTGTGATTGAGGGTTCTCGGTCGGGTGGTGGGCTGGTGTTCTTGTTCACTGGTCAGGGTTCGCAGCGTGTTGGTATGGGCCGCGAGCTGTATGAGGCGTCTGGGGTTTTCAGAGACGCGCTCGATGGGATCTTCGCCGAGTTCGACAAGTATCTGGAGCGGCCATTGGTTGAGGTGTTGTTCGCGGCGGAGGACACGCTCGAGGCGAAGCTGATCGATCACACCGAGTTCACCCAGGCCAGTTTGTTCGCGCTCGAGGTCGCGTTGTTCAGGCTCATCGAGGGCTTGGGTGTGCGTCCTGATTTTCTGCTGGGCCACTCGATCGGGGAGCTCGCCGCCGCGCACGTCGCTGGCGTCTTCTCGCTCGAAGATGCGTGCAGGCTAGTCGCGGCTCGTGGACGGCTGATGGGCGCGTTGCCGGCGGGTGGAGCGATGGTGTCGATCCAGGCGTCTGAGCAAGAGGTAGCCCCGACGCTCAATGGCTATGAGGATCGTGTGTCGCTGGCCGCGGTGAACGGCCCGGTGTCGGTAGTGATCTCGGGCGAGGAAGACGCGGTTGTTGAGTTGCAGGGGGTCTGGGAGCAGCGGGATCGCAAGACCAAGCGCCTGCGCGTTAGCCACGCTTTTCATTCTCCGCGGATGGACGCGATGCTCGACGAGTTCGCCGAAGTTGCCAACACCGTGGAGTTCTCGCCGCCGCGAATACCAGTCGTGTCGAATCTCACCGGCGAGCCCGCGCCCGACGAGCAGATCTGCACCGCTGATTACTGGGTGCGCCACGTGCGCGAAGCGGTGCGCTTCATGGCAGGCGTCCAATGGCTCCACTCCCAAGGCGCCAACAACTACCTCGAGCTCGGCCCCGACACCACACTCAGCACAACAACGTCAATGTGCCTAGAAACCGATAGTGAACATCCCGTTCTCTCGGTAGCGCTTTTGCGTAGAGAGCGTCCAGAGGTCAAGGCCCTCTTGGCGGCCTTGGCACAGGTGTGGGCACACGGTGCTGACGTTGACTGGCGAACCTTGTTGGAAGGCTCCGGCGCCCGCAGAGTCACGCTGCCCGCATATGCCTTTCAACGCCAGCGCTTCTGGCTTCTCCCGAACTCGGGGGCCGGAGATGTAACTGCAAGCGGTTTGTTGTCGGCTAATCATCCGCTGCTGGGTGCGGCTCTCTCGCCGGCCACAGAGGGAGCGGACGTGGTGTTCACCGGACGTATCTCGGTCGGGTCGCATCCGTGGCTTGCCGATCACGCGGTGCTCGGCACCGCCCTCCTGCCGGGCACCGCGTTCCTAGAGCTCGCGCTGCACACCGGTCAGCACGTGGGCACTCCAACCGTGCACGAGCTCGTCCTAGAGGCCCCGCTTCTGCTCTCAGGCGACAGCGCCGTCCAGCTGCAGATCTCAATCACCGATCCAGATGACGCTGGTCGGCGCTCGTTGAGTGTCCATTCGTGCCCGGAGCCCACGCCTGGCGATCTGCGCGAGGGAGACTGGACGTTGCACGCGACCGGTGTGCTCTCGCCCGAGGACGAGGAGATAGCGGGCGTCAACGAGCAGTTTGTTGAGTGGCCACCGGAGGGTGCGGAGGCTGTGAATGTCGACGGTCTCTACGACCAGCTGATCGAGCGGGGCATCGAATACGGCCCGGCGTTCCAGGGGCTGCAGGCGGCGTGGCGGCGTGGTCAGGAGATATTCGCGGAGGTCACGCTCGCGCCCGACCAGCACAGCGAAGCGTCCTCGTTCGGCGTGCATCCCGCGCTCCTCGATGCAGCCCTGCACGCCGCATTCGTCGCCCCGGACACAGACGAGGGTGGTGTGCGGCTGCCGTTCTCGCTGAACGGTGTGCAGCTCTACAGCCCAGGCGCCAGCTCGTTGCGCGTTGTGGTCTCCCCGACGGCTGAGAACGCGATCCGCCTGTCGGTCGCTGATGACACCGGCCAGCCCGTCGCCACCATCGACTCACTCACAACACGCGAGATACCCGCCGGAGCACTGAATGTCACTCAAGGCGACTCATTGTTCACGGTGCGCTGGAACACGATCACCTCTCCGGTCCAGCAGACACTCCAGCACGTTGTGTTGGGCGCAGAGAACTCGCCGCTGGCCGAGACTCTTGCTGGCGCCGGGTGCACGGTCGAGGCGTACGCCGATCTGCGAATACTGGGTCAGGCGCTCGAGGACGGGGCGTCGCTACCGTCGATCGTGCTCGCCGACTGCGATCCCGGCGAGGACGGCGAGTTGGCGGCGATGCACGCCAGCACCCATCAGGTGCTCGTGCTGGTCCAGGAATGGCTCGCCGACCCCCGCTTTGCAGACGCACGCCTGGTGCTGCTCACTAAAGGCGCTGTCGCAGTCACCGCGGGCGAGCATCTTCCCGGCATCGCCCAGTCACCGATCTGGGGACTCGTTCGTAGCGCACAAACAGAGAACCCAGGACGACTCGTCTTGGCCGATGTTGATGGTGATGAGACATCGTGGGGTGCTCTGCCCGACGCGCTCTCACACCACGAGCCACAGCTCGCTATCAGGAGCGCCAGCGTGCTGGTCCCGCGACTCGCACGCGCAGGGTCGGACGACGCCTTGATGACCCCCAACGGCGCGTCCCAATGGCAGTTGCGGGCCGATCCAGGCGGCACATTTGAGGGGCTTTCACTCGTGCCCGCTCGTGAGACTCCTGGCGCTGGCGAAGCCAGTGTCGCTGTTCGCGCGGCGGGGCTGAACTTTCGCGATGTGCTGATCGCGCTCGGGATGTATCCGGGCGACGCAACGATTGGTGGTGAGGGTGCGGGGGTTGTGCTTGAGGTTGGTCCGGGCGTGGAGGGCTTGGCTGTTGGTGATCGAGTGATGGGGCTGTTGACGTCGATGGGCAATGTCTCTGTCGCTGACCACCACTGGCTTACTCGGATACCCGACGGATGGTCCTTCGCGCAGGCCGCATCGGTCCCAGTTGCTTTTCTCACCGCCTACTACGCACTAGTCGATCTCGCTGCAGTGAAACCCGGCGAGCGGGTGCTCGTGCACGCTGGTGCTGGCGGCGTCGGCATGGCCGCGGTCCAGCTCGCCAAGCACCTGGGCGCCGAGGTCTTCGCGACCGCGAGCCCCTCGAAGTGGGACACCCTGCGCGCGCTGGGCCTCGACGACACCCACATCGCCAACTCACGCACACTCGACTTCAAGCAGCGCTTCCGCGATGCGTCCGACGGTCGCGGCGTCGACGTCGTGCTTGACTCTCTGACCGGCGAGTTCGTTGATGCGTCACTCGAACTGCTGGCGAAGGATGGCCGGTTTGTCGAGATGGGCAAGGCCGACATTCGTGATGCCGATGAGATTTCAGAGAAACATCCCGGCGTTGCCTATACAGCATTCGACTTGAACGACGTTGGCCCGGAGCGCATCCGGGCGATGCTGGCGCAGCTGGTCGAGCTGTTTGACGGCGGGGCGCTGAGGCTGGTTCCGGTACGTGCCTGGGATATCCGTCATGCACCGGATGCGTTCAGGTTTATGAGCCAGGCGCGGCACGTCGGCAAGCTCGTGCTGACCATGCCGCCGGCAATCGACTCTCAAGGCACGCTGTTGATCACAGGCGCCACGGGCACGCTGGGCGGCCTGCTCGCGCGCCACCTAGCCTCACAGCACGGCGTCAATCATCTGCTGTTGACGAGCAGGAGGGGCGAGGACGCCGAGGGCGCCAAGCAGCTGAAAGCCGACCTCGAAGCGCTCGGCGCCACAGTGACGATCGCGGCGTGCGATGTATCCCAGCGCGAGCCGCTGCAGGCGCTGCTCGACACCATCCCCGCCGAGCACCCATTGCGAGGCGTGGTGCACGCAGCCGGTGTGCTTGACGACGGTGTGATCGGCTCGCTCACCCCAGACCGCGTCGACGCTGTGCTTGCGCCCAAGGCAGACGCCGCATGGCACCTACACGACCTCACCAAGCACCTTGACCTATCGATGTTCGTGCTGTTCTCCTCCGCTGCGGGAACGTTCGGCAGCCCCGGCCAAAGCAACTACGCCGCGGCAAACGCCTTCGTGGACGCTTTGGCGGCGTACCGTCATGCGCGAGGTCTTACTGGTATGTCGCTCGCTTGGGGACTGTGGGAGCAGGCCAGCGATATGACCGGCGAGCTCACGGACGCTGACCGGAAACGAATGGCGCGTACAGGCATTCGTCCGCTCTCCTCCGAGGAGGGGCTTCAGCTCTTTAGCCGGGCTCTAGCTGCAGGCGACGCGCTGATGCTGCCAGTCCCTCTGGATCTAGCGGCTCTGCGCGCCCAATCAAGCACTGGGATTCTGCCGCCGCTGCTCAGCGGCCTCGTGGTTGTGCCCGCTCGTCGCGAGAGCAAAGCTAGTAGGTCGCTGGCGCGACTACTGGCCGTGACTCCTGAATCCGAGCGCGGAAGCGTCGTGCTCGACTTGGTCAGAGCTGAGGTGGCGACTGTGCTGGGGCACGCCTCCTCGGAGGCGATCGACCCGCAGCGAACTTTCAAGGATCTCGGGTTTGACTCGCTGACTGCTGTAGAGCTACGCAATCGCCTGAACGTCCAGACGGGGCTGCAACTCGCCGCGACGATCGTATTCGACTACCCCACCACCTCCGCAGTTGCTGAGTATCTGCTGAGTAGGGCCGTCCTGCCGCCTGGTGGCCCTACAGCCGTTTCAGTCGATCTCGAACTTGACAAGCTCGAGGTCGCCGTGTCATCTATGGATGCTGAGGATCCGCAGCGGGCGAGGGTCGCGGGGCGCCTCCAGGCTCTCGTGGCCGGGCTAAGCAACGGCCAACCTGCAGAGGGCGTCACGATTGCGCAGCGGATCGGGGTGGCGTCAGACGATGAGGTCTTTGACTTCATTGACAACCTCCGGCCCAGTACCGGAATTAGAGGGGATCACGATGGCTGACGAGGAGAAGCTTCGTGATTATCTGAGGCGGGTCACGGTCGATCTGCACGATGCCCTCCAGCGTTTGCAGGACCTGGAAGGGAAGGATCGTGAGCCGTTGGCGATCGTGGGTATGAGTTGCCGGTATCCCGGCGGGGTGCACTCGCCGCAGGATCTGTGGGAGCTTGTTGCCGAGGGCGTCGATGCAATCTGCCCGTTTCCCGCTGATCGTGGCTGGGATCTAGAGCGGCTTTCTGACCCGGACCCCGAGCGCCTTGGTGCCTCGTCCACCCAGCGGGGTGGGTTTCTTGGTGATGCGGGTGATTTTGATGCTGACTTTTTTGGGATTAATCCGCGTGAGGCGTTGACGATGGACCCGCAGCAGCGGCTGCTGCTCGAAGGTGCGTGGGAGGCGATCGAAGACGCCGGGATCGACCTGGCGGCCCTGAAAGGCAGCCAAACGGGAGTCTTCGCCGGCGTCAGCAGCTCGGGCTATGGCCCGGGTCCGTTCACACCTGTCGCGGGCCTTGAGGGATATCAGCTAACTGGCACGACGGACAGCGTCGTTTCGGGTCGTGTTTCTTATACGTTTGGGTTGGAGGGGCCGGCGGTTTCGGTCGATACGGCGTGCTCGTCGTCGCTCGTAGCGCTGCATCTGGCGTGCAATGCGCTGCGTTCAGGTGAATGCTCGCTAGCACTCGCGGGGGGTGTGACGGTGCTCGCAGCGTCGGGGGTGTTCGTCAGCTTCAGCCGTCAGGGCGGCCTTTCTCCCGATGGGCGGTGCAAGTCCTACGGTGAGACGGCAGACGGGGTCGGCTGGTCCGAGGGCATGGGCGTCCTCGTGCTAGAGCGGCTGTCTGACGCCCGGCGCAATGGCCACGACGTGCTCGCGGTGGTGCGCGGCAGCGCCATTAACCAGGATGGCGCGAGCAACGGTCTGACGGCGCCGAATGGTCCTTCCCAGCAGCGGGTGATTACGCAGGCGCTCGCGAACGCGCTGCTCTCACCAGGCCAGGTCGATGTGGTCGAGGGGCATGGCACCGGCACGGTCCTGGGCGATCCGATCGAGGCACAAGCGCTGCTGGCTACCTATGGTCAGAACCGTAGCAACAGGCCTTTGTGGCTCGGGTCAATCAAGTCGAATATCGGACACTCCGTCGCCGCAGCAGGCGTCGCCGGGGTGATCAAGATGGTGATGGCGATGCGCCACAGCGCGCTGCCCAGAACCCTGCACGTGGACAAGCCCTCCTCGCAAGTCGATTGGTCAGCGGGCCAGGTTTCGCTGTTGACTGAGGAGCGGCCGTGGCAGCGCAATGGTGAACCTCGCCGTGCCGGGGTCTCCTCGTTCGGGATCAGCGGCACCAACGCACACGCAATCCTCGAAGAAGCCCCACCCGCAGACCCCTCCGGAACAACTCTCGCGGAGCACGACAACGGAAACGAGACCGCCCCGAAGCTCGCACAAACCCCTACAGACGATCCAGCCTTCGCGCGCCTACTCAACTCGGGTGCTCCGTGGGTGGTCTCGGGTAAGGGTGTGGGGGCGTTGCGGGGGCAGGCTGAGCGTTTGCGGGTTCATCTGGGGGGTGCGCCTGAGCTAGATAGTGCTGATGTCGCGGTGTCGCTGGCGGGTCGTTCGGTGTTTGAGCATCGTGCTGTGGTTTTGGGTGGGAGTCGGGAGGAGATGCTCGCGGGGCTGGACGCGCTGGCGGTGGGTGAGCTGGCGGCGGGTGTGGTGCAGGGTTTGGCTTCGGTGGCTGGTGATGCTGGCAGCGTGTTTTTGTTTCCTGGTCAGGGTTCGCAGTGGGTTGGGATGGCTGTGGGGTTGTTGGAGTGTTCGCCTGTGTTTGCTGGGTGGGTGGGTGTGTGTGGGGAGGCGCTTGGTGGGTATGTCGATTGGGTTTTGGAGGATGTGTTGCGTGGTGTGTCGGGTGCGCCGGGTCTTGAGCGGGTAGATGTGGTGCAGCCTGTGTTGTTTGCGGTGATGGTTTCGCTTGCGGGGTTGTGGCGGGCTTGTGGTGTGGTGCCGTCGGCGGTGGTGGGTCATTCTCAGGGTGAGATTGCGGCTGCGTATGTCGCGGGTGGTTTGTCGTTGCAGGATGCTGTGAGGTTGGTGGCGTTGCGTAGCCGCGCGTTGGTGAAGCTGGCTGGGAAGGGCGGTATGGTCTCGGTCGTTTCGAGGGTTGGCGAGCTCGAGCGGCGGTTGGAGCGCTGGGGGGGTCGCATCGGGATTGCCGCTGTGAATGGTCCTTCGTCGGTTGTGGTGTCTGGTGATCTACTTGCGTTGGAGGAGCTGCTGGTGGATTGCGAGGCCGGTGGTGTGAGGGCTCGTAAGATCCCGGTTGATTACGCCGCGCATTCGGTGCATGTTGAGGAGATTCGTGAGGAGTTGTTGGATGCGTGTTCGACGATCACGCCTAGTGAGGGTGATGTTCCGTTCTTTTCGACTGTGACGGGTGGGTTGCTTGAGACGTCCAGGCTTGACGGGGATTACTGGTATCGAAACCTCCGCGAGACTGTTCAGTTCGAGCAGGCCACTAGCAAGCTGCTAAGCGATGGGCGTCGGACGTTCATCGAGGTTAGTCCGCATCCCGTACTGACGATTGGTGTCCAGGAAACTGTCGAGCAGGTCGTTGAGGATCCGAGCGACGTACTCGTTACCGGCACACTCCGCCGCGACGAAGGCGGACCCGAACGCTTCACCACCGCACTCGCACAAGCATGGGTGCACGGCATCAACATCGACTGGCAGCAGCTCTTTGACACCACCAACACCGCAAAGGTCAAGCTCCCCACCTATGCCTTCCAACGCCAACGATTCTGGCTTCTTCCAACGACTGGTTCTGGGGATGCCGCGTCGATCGGGCTGTCCTCAGCCGATCACCCGCTGCTCGGCGCGATGGTCGAGCTGGCTGATGGCGAGCAGTGGCTGTTCACTGCTCGTATCTCGCTGGAGTCCCACCCCTGGCTGGTCGACCACGCTGTCCTCGGGACCGTGCTTCTCCCAGGCACAGTGTTCTTGGAGTTGGCGCTGGCGGTGGGTGAGCGGGTGGGCGCCCACGTGGTTGAGGAGTTGGTCGTGCAGGCACCGCTGGTCTTGGCGGACCATGGAGCCGTGCACCTGCAGATCTCGGTCGGCGAGCCTAGCGACGCCGGCCAGCGGTCGTTGACGATTCACTCTCGACCGGAGCAGGTCGAGAGCATCGAAGAGCAGTGGACGTGCCACGTCACCGGCGCGCTGGCCCAAGCGGTCGCCGTCGATGACCGGGCGCAGGCACTACAGGCGCGTGCTGCTCTGCTCGCGGACGCGTCGTGGCCACCAGCGGGAGCCGAGGCTATCGACGTCGATGGTCTGTACGACCGGCTGGCTGAGCGGGGGATCGATTATGGGCCCGTGTTCCAAGGGCTGCAGGCGGCGTGGCAGCGGGGCGAGGAGCTGTTCGCGGAGGTAGCTTTGTCGCCTGAGCAGCAGAGCGAAGCGTCATCGTTCGGCGTGCACCCAGCACTCTTGGACGCAGCGCTCCACGCCGGATTCACCCCATCATCGAACGAGGGAGCAGTCGGAGAGGGTGTGCGTCTGCCCTTCTGTTGGACGGGCGTCGAGCTTTATTCCGCGGGTGCTTCGTCGCTGCGGGTGATGCTCACTTCACCGACAGATGGCACGATCTCGCTGCTCGTCGCTGACGATGCTGGTCATCCCGTCGCGTCGATCGAGTCGCTGACAACACGCGAGATACCAGCGGGACAGTTGCAGCCAGCTGGCGCTCTCGGTGACTCGTTGTTCGGGCTGGAGTGGAGCGTCGTTTCGCCGTCAACGCCCGAATTGCCCACCGCGCTTGCACTGCTCGACACCAACGGCGGCTCGCTGCTGGCGCGGTCGCTGTCTGGTGCCGGGTGCATGGTCGAGGTGTATCCGGATCTGCGAGCGCTGGGTCGGGCGCTGGAGGATGGGGCGTCGTTGCCGTCGATCGTGCTCGCCGACTGCGACCCCGGCGAGAGCACCGAGGTCGACGGGTTGGCGGTGATGCATAACGCCACCAATCAGGCGCTCGCGCTGATCCAGGACTGGCTCGCTGATCCCCGCTTCGTGAACGCGCGCCTGGTGCTGCTCACCAAGGGTGCTGTGGCGGCGGGTGCTGGTGAGGGTGTGCCTGGCTTGGCCCAATCACCTCTGTGGGGGCTCGCACGTAGCGCACAAACAGAGAACCCAGGACGACTCGTTTTGGTTGATGTTGATGGTGATCAGGCATCGTGGGGTGCTTTGCCTGGTGCGCTCGTGCTCGATGAGCCCCAGCTCGCGATCAGGGCCGCCAGCGTGCTCGTTCCGCGGTTGGTGCGCGCGGGATCGGGGGTTTTGGCGGTTCCGGAGGGTGCATCAGAGTGGCAGCTGCAGGCTGCGCCCGATAGTTCGTTCGAGGACCTTTCACTGGTAGCCGCTCCTGCAATGGCGGAGCCGTTGGCGGCTGGGCAGGTTCGTGTTGGTGTTCGGGCGGCGGGTCTGAACTTCCGTGATCTGTTGATCGTGCTCGGGATGTACCCGGGCGACGCCACGATCGGTGGCGAGGGCGCCGGAGTTGTGCTGGAGCTCGGTCCCGACGTCGAGGGCTTGGCCGTTGGCGATCGAGTAATGGGGTTGATGGTTGGTGGGTTTGGCCCGGTCGTAGTTACCGATCATCGTCTTCTGGCGCGTGTGCCTGATGGATGGTCGTTTACGCAGGCCGCGTCGGTGCCGACTGTGTTCTTGACTGCGTATTACGGTCTGCTGGATCTCGCGAACCTGAAAGAGGGCGAGAAGGTGCTTGTGCATGCCGGCACTGGCGGCGTCGGCATGGCAGCGGTCCAGTTGGCTAAGCACCTCGGCGCCGAGGTCTTCGCGACCGCGAGCCCGGCGAAGTGGGACACCCTGCGCGCACTGGGTCTCGACGACACCCACATCGCCAACTCACGCACACTCGACTTCAAGCAGCCTTTTCTCCATCAGACGGATGGTCGGGGCGTCGATGTTGTTTTGAATTCCCTCGCTGGGGAGTTTGTGGATGCGTCGCTCGAACTGCTGGCAACGGGTGGCCGGTTTGTCGAGATGGGCAAGACGGATATCCGTGACGCGCAGGAGGTCGCCGAGCGCCACCGAGGTGTGACCTACCGAGCATTCGACATGATCGAAGCTGGTGCGGAGCGCATCCAAGAGATGCTCCGTGAGCTGATAGCGCTGTTTGACGGGGGCGTGCTCGACCTGCTGCCGGTCAAAGCGTGGGATATCCGTCATGCGCCGGATGCGTTCAGGTTTATGAGCCAGGCGCGCCACACGGGCAAGCTCGTGTTGAGCATGCCGGTGCCGATCGGTGTCGGGGGAACGGTCCTGATCACTGGCGGGACGGGCACGCTGGGTGGGCTGCTCGCGCGTCACCTAGTGTCAGAGCACGGTGTTAGTCATCTGCTGTTGACGAGCAGGCGGGGCGGGGACGCTGAGGGCGCGGCTCAGCTGAGGGCCGAGCTTGAGTTGCTTGGTGTGGAGGTCACGATCGCGGCGTGTGATGTGAGTGACCGTGCCGCGCTGCAGGTGTTGCTCGACGCGATCCCTGCTGAGCAGCCATTGCGGGGTGTGGTTCATGCGGCGGGTGTGTTGGACGACGGTGTGATCGATTCGCTGACGTCGGAGCGTCTTGACTGGGTGCTCGAGCCGAAGGCAGACGCTGCATGGCATTTGCACGACCTCACGAGGCATCTAGACCTATCGATGTTCGTGTTGTTCTCCTCCGCTGCCGGTACGTTCGGTAGCCCTGGTCAAGGCAACTACGCCGCGGCGAACACGTTCCTCGATGCCCTCGCGGCACAGCGCCGCAGCGAAGGGCTTCCCGCCGTCTCGATCGCCTGGGGGCTGTGGGAGCAAGCCAGCGAGATGACCGGCGATCTCACGGACGCCGACCGAGACCGAATGAGCCGCTCAGGCATAGCGATGCTCTCGGCGGAGCAGGGCCTCGACCTGTTCGACCTGGCCACCGCCTCCAGCGAGTCGCTCGCGGTAGCCACGCCAATCGACGTACGAGCGCTGCGCACCCTCGCCGGAAGCGGAATCCTTCCCCCACTACTAACCGACCTAGTGCTGGTTCCCGCACGTAGAGCGAGCAATGAGGCCAAATCACTGGCACGACGGCTGGCCGTAACCCCCGAGACCGAGCGGGCAAACGTCGTACTCGGCCTCGTCAGAACTCAAGTCGCCACCGTGCTCGGGCACGCCTCACCGGACCAGATCGACCCGAAGAGAGCGTTCAAGGATCTCGGGTTCGACTCGCTCACAGCCGTAGAGCTGCGCAACCGACTGAACACTGAGACCGGACTGAGACTCCCCGTAACGCTCGTCTTCGACTATCCCAACACCGCGGCCGTCACCGAGCACGTCCTCAACGAGCTTTCAGGGATCACCACTAGTGCGGTGAAGCCGGCGAATTCGACTATGGCACTAGATGAGCCGTTGGCGATTGTGGGGATGAGTTGCCGGTATCCGGGCGGCGTGGCCTCGCCTGAACAGTTGTGGCAACTGGTGGCCACTGGTACTGACGCGATTGCTGATTTCCCCTCTGATCGCGGCTGGGATCTGGACGCGTTGTACGACCCCGACTCGGAGCGGCCTGGCACGTGTTATGCGCGTGAGGGAGGCTTCGTCGATACGGCCGGCGATTTTGACGCTGCCTTTTTTGGGATTAGCCCGCGTGAGGCGTTGACGATAGACCCGCAGCAGCGGCTGCTGCTGGAAGGTGCGTGGGAGGCGATCGAAGACGCCGGCATCGACCCAGCGGCCCTTACAGGCAGCCAAACCGGAGTGTTCACTGGCGTTATTTCGTCCTACTACGGTCTGACCTCCGGCGGCGGCACGGCCGATGCAGGTGAGGGCTATGGGATGACAGGCACCATCAGTAGCGTCGCTTCCGGGCGCATCGCCTACATCTTCGGGCTCGAGGGGCCGGCAATATCGGTAGACACCGCGTGTTCATCGTCGCTGGTGGCGATGCATCTAGCGTGCCAAGCCCTACGGAACGGTGAATGCTCGCTGGCACTCGCGGGCGGCGTGACTGTCCTTGCCACACCCGGAGTCTTCACCGAATTCTCTCGCCAGAAGGGATTGTCTCGCGGCGCACGTTGTAAGCCGTTTGCTGATTCTGCTGATGGGACGGGGTTTTCTGAGGGTGTGGGTTTGTTGGTGTTGGAGCGGCTGTCTGACGCTGAGCGTAGTGGTCATAACGTGCTGGCTGTGGTGCGTGGTAGTGCTGTGAATCAGGACGGTGCGAGCAACGGTTTGACGGCGCCGAATGGTCCTTCTCAGCAGCGGGTGATCACGCAGGCGCTCGCGAATGCGCGCCTCTCGCCTGGGCAGATCGATGTGGTTGAGGCGCATGGCACCGGCACGATTTTGGGTGATCCGATCGAGGCGCAAGCGCTGCTTGCGACCTATGGCCAGAACCGCACGAACGGCCCACTGCTGTTGGGGTCGATCAAGTCGAACATCGGGCACACCCAGGCCGCGGCGGGCGTCGCCGGCGTGATCAAGATGGTGCAAGCGATTCGCCACGGCGTGCTGCCACGATCGCTGCACATCGACGCGCCGTCCTCGAAGGTTGATTGGTCGACGGGTGAGGTTGAGCTGTTGACCGAGCAGCGCCCGTGGCAAAGCAACGGCGAGCCTCGTCGTGCTGGTGTGTCGTCGTTCGGGATCAGCGGCACCAATGCACACCTGATCCTTGAGCAGGCGCCAGCGACCACGGCGACCGACGATGACGGTGTTGCTCTGGTCGTGGATACCAGCGTTGTTGGTGGGTTGGTTCCGTGGGTGGTGTCGGGTAAGGGTGTGGGGGCGTTGCGGGGGCAGGCTGAGCGTTTGCGGGTTCATCTGGGGGGTGCGCCTGAGCTAGATAGTGCTGATGTCGCGGTGTCGCTGGCGGGTCGTTCGGTGTTTGAGCATCGTGCGGTGGTTTTGGGTGGGAGTCGGGAGGAGATGCTCGCTGGGCTGGACGCGCTGGCGGTGGGTGAGCCGGCGGCGGGTGTGATTGAGGGTTCTCGGTCGGGTGGTGGGCTGGTGTTCTTGTTCACTGGTCAGGGTTCGCAGCGTGTTGGTATGGGCCGCGAGCTGTATGAGGCGTCTGGGGTTTTCAGAGACGCGCTCGATGGGATCTTCGCCGAGTTCGACAAGTATCTGGAGCGGCCATTGGTTGAGGTGTTGTTCGCGGCGGAGGACACGCTCGAGGCGAAGCTGATCGATCACACCGAGTTCACCCAGGCCAGTTTGTTCGCGCTCGAGGTCGCGTTGTTCAGGCTCATCGAGGGCTTGGGTGTGCGTCCTGATTTTCTGCTGGGCCACTCGATCGGGGAGCTCGCCGCCGCGCACGTCGCTGGCGTCTTCTCGCTCGAAGATGCGTGCAGGCTAGTCGCGGCTCGTGGACGGCTGATGGGCGCGTTGCCGGCGGGTGGAGCGATGGTGTCGATCCAGGCGTCTGAGCAAGAGGTAGCCCCGACGCTCAATGGCTATGAGGATCGTGTGTCGCTGGCCGCGGTGAACGGCCCGGTGTCGGTAGTGATCTCGGGCGAGGAAGACGCGGTTGTTGAGTTGCAGGGGGTCTGGGAGCAGCGGGATCGCAAGACCAAGCGCCTGCGCGTTAGCCACGCTTTTCATTCTCCGCGGATGGACGCGATGCTCGACGAGTTCGCCGAAGTTGCCAACACCGTGGAGTTCTCGCCGCCGCGAATACCAGTCGTGTCGAATCTCACCGGCGAGCCCGCGCCCGACGAGCAGATCTGCACCGCTGATTACTGGGTGCGCCACGTGCGCGAAGCGGTGCGCTTCATGGCAGGCGTCCAATGGCTCCACTCCCAAGGCGCCAACAACTACCTCGAGCTCGGCCCCGACACCACACTCAGCACAACAACACAAACCGCAGTCGACGACCAAGGCGTTGTCGCGGTCTCGCTCCTGCGGGGCGATCGTCCGCAGCTCGCCTCGGTGCTCAGAGGTCTCGCTGAGATTTGGGTGCGGGGCGTCGAGATTGACTGGGGGAAGATGCTGGGAGGAGCCGGCGCGCGAGGAGTCGAGCTGCCTACGTATGCTTTTCAGCGGGAGCGGTTCTGGCTCACGCCCAGTGTCGGCTCTGGGGATGTCAGCGCGAGTGGTTTGTCGTCGTCAGGCCACCCGCTGCTGGGTGCGATGGTCGAGCTGGCCGACGGTGAGCAGTGGTTGTTCACCGCCCGCATCACGCTCGACTCGCACCCGTGGCTCGCCGACCACATGGTCCTTGGCACAGTGCTGCTGCCCGGCACCGCGTTCTTGGAGATGGCGCTGCACGCTGGCGAGCAGGCCGGCTGCCCAATAGTTCAAGAGCTGGTCTTGGAGGCCCCGCTTCTGCTCTCGGCTGAGAGGGCAGCCCAACTACAGGTCTCGATCACCGATCCAGATGACGCTGCTCGGCGCTCGCTGAGTATTTACTCCCGCCCCGAGTGTGGGTCTGATCAGGTTGACGAGGTGGCGTGGACGCGTCACGCGACTGGCATGCTCACACCAGCAGATGCTTCTCTGAACGGCCAGGCCGGCGCGCTAAATGATCACGCGGCTTCGCTCGCTGACGAGTCGTGGCCGCCAGATGGTGCGGAAGCGGTGGATGTTGATGGGCTTTATGACCGGCTGGTTGAGCGGGGTATCGAGTATGGGCCGGCATTCCAGGGATTGCAGGCGGCGTGGCGGCGTGGTGAGGAGATGTTCGCGGAGGTCACGCTCGCGCCCGACCAACACAGCGAAGCGTCCTCGTTCGGGGTGCACCCCGCGCTGTTGGATGCATCCCTGCACGCCGCATTCGCAGGTTCGCGAGAGAGCCGAGACGAGGGTGGTGTGCGGTTGCCGTTCTCGTTGAACGGTGTGCAGCTCTACAGCGCTGGCGCCAGCTCTCTGCGAGTCGCGCTCTCACCGACGGCCGAGAACGCGATCCGCCTAGTGGTCGCAGACGACGCTGGCCACCCTGTCGCCACGATCGACTCGCTCACGACACGCGAGATACCAGCCGGGCAGTTGCAGCCAGCCGGTGCTCCCAGCGACTCTCTGTTCAGATTGAGCTGGACCGCCGTGCCGGCGTCAGTACCCGAGTTGCCCACCGCGCTCGCGCTGATCGGCGGCTCGCCGCTGGCCGAGGCTCTTGCCGGCGCCGGCTGCACGGTCGACGCGTATCCGGATCTGCGAGCGCTGGGCCGGGCGCTCGAGGATGGGGCGTCGTTGCCGTCGATCGTGCTCGCCGACTGCGACCCTGGCGAGAACACCGATGCTGGCGAGTTGGCGGCGATGCACGACGCCACCAATCGGGTGCTCGCGCTGGTCCAGGACTGGCTCGCCGATCCTCGCTTTGCGAACGCGCGCTTGGTGGCGCTGACCAAGGGCGCTGTCGCTGTCACCGCGGGTACGCTGCTTCCGGGCTTGGCTCAGTCACCTACTTGGGGGCTCGTCCGTAGTGCACAAACCGAGAACCCAGGACGACTCACGCTTCTCGACACAGACAATGAGACCGCGTCATCTGACGTCCTCGCAAACGCGCTCGCTCTCGATGAGCCACAACTCGCGATCAGGGCCGGCAGCGTGCTGGTACCACGGCTCGCACGCGCGGGATCGGGGGTTTTGGCGGTCCCGGAGGGTGTGTCTGAGTGGCGGCTGCAGGCCGGTGCCGGCGGCACGTTTGAGGATCTATCACTCGTAGCTGCTCCTGATGTGGCAGAGCCGTTGGCGGCTGGGCAGGTTCGTGTTGGTGTTCGGGCGGCGGGTCTGAACTTCCGTGATGTGTTGATCGCACTCAGGATGTACCCGGGCGACGCCACGATCGGTGGCGAGGGCGCCGGAGTTGTGCTGGAGCTCGGCCCCGACGTCGAGGCCTTGGCCGTCGGCGATCGAGTAATGGGGTTGATGGCCGGGGGGTTTGGTCCGGTCGCGGTCGCCGATCAGCGACTCCTCGCACGCCTGCCCGATCGGTGGTCGTTTGCGCAGGCCGCGTCGGTGCCGACTGTGTTCTTGACTGCGTATTACGGTCTGCTGGATCTCGCGAACCTGAAAGAGGGCGAGAAGGTGCTTGTGCATGCCGGTGCTGGCGGCGTCGGCATGGCAGCAGTGCAACTCGCTAAGCACCTCGGCGCCGAGGTCTTCGCGACGGCGAGCCCGGCGAAGTGGGACAGCCTGCGCGCGCTGGGTCTCGACGACACCCACATCGCGAGCTCACGCACACTCGACTTCAGCGAGCGCTTCGAGGCGTCGGGTATTGATGTGGTGTTGAACTCTCTTGCCGGCGAGTTTGTCGATGGCTCGCTCAGGTTGCTGCGCGGTGGTGGCCGGTTTGTAGAGATGGGTAAGACGGATATCCGTAACACCGAGGAGGTCTCGGAGCAGCATCCGGGCGTCCTCTACCGGGCATTCGATCTCGTGGATGCTGGCTCGGATCGCATTGAGCAGATGCTGGCGCAGCTAGTCGAGCTCTTTGAGGCTGGGGAGCTGAGGCCGTTGCCGCTACGCAGTTGGGACGTGCGTCATGCGCCGGATGCGTTCAGGTTTATGAGCCAGGCGCGCCACACGGGCAAGCTCGTGTTGAGCATGCCGGTGCCGATCGGTGTCGGGGGAACGGTCCTGATCACTGGCGGGACGGGCACGCTGGGTGGGCTGCTCGCGCGTCACCTAGTGTCAGAGCACGGTGTTAGTCATCTGCTGTTGACGAGCAGGCGGGGCGGGGACGCTGAGGGCGCGGCTCAGCTGAGGGCCGAGCTTGAGTTGCTTGGTGTGGAGGTCACGATCGCGGCGTGTGATGTGAGTGACCGTGCCGCGCTGCAGGTGTTGCTCGACGCGATCCCTGCTGAGCAGCCATTGCGGGGTGTGGTTCATGCGGCGGGTGTGTTGGACGACGGTGTGATCGATTCGCTGACGTCGGAGCGTCTTGACTGGGTGCTCGAGCCGAAGGCAGACGCTGCATGGCATTTGCACGACCTCACGAGGCATCTAGACCTATCGATGTTCGTGTTGTTCTCCTCCGCTGCCGGTACGTTCGGTAGCCCTGGTCAAGGCAACTACGCCGCGGCGAACACGTTCCTCGATGCCCTCGCGGCACAGCGCCGCAGCGAAGGGCTTCCCGCCGTCTCGATCGCCTGGGGGCTGTGGGAGCAAGCCAGCGAGATGACCGGCGATCTCACGGACGCCGACCGAGACCGAATGAGCCGCTCAGGCATAGCGATGCTCTCGGCGGAGCAGGGCCTCGACCTGTTCGACCTGGCCACCGCCTCCAGCGAGTCGCTCGCGGTAGCCACGCCAATCGACGTACGAGCGCTGCGCACCCTCGCCGGAAGCGGAATCCTTCCCCCACTCTTTGCTGATCTCCTACGGTCGCCTAGTCGCCGTTCGAGGGACCGGGACGAGTCTTTGGCACAGCGTTTGGCTGCGATTTCCGAGGCCGACCGCGAGAGCTTCGTGCTTGAGTTGGTGAGAGCCCAGGCTGCCGTCGTGCTCGGGCACTCGTCGTCCAACGCGATCGATCCGCGCATGGTCTTCAAGGATCTCGGCTTCGACTCGCTTGGTGCGGTGGAGATGCGCAATCGTCTGAGTGCGGCGACCGGGATGAATTTGCCCGCAACCCTGGTGTTTGACTATCCGACGACTGTTGCGGTCACTGAGTACCTGCTGAGCGAGGTGTCGAATGATTCGGTGTCGCGCGCACCAGTCGATCGGGACCTCGAAAGGCTTGAGCGATCGCTCCCGTCGATCACTGACGACGAGGCCGAGCGCGGCAGAATCGCCGCCCGGCTACGCGTCCTGCTTGGCGGGCTCGAAGGCACCGACGCTGGTGGTGCTGATGAGGAGGATTTGGACTCTGCCTCCGACGATGAGATGTTCGCGCTCATCGATCGGGAGCTGGCCGAATCCTGAGACACGAGTGCAGGTCACTGGGGCAATCTTGAATGGCTGACAACGGATCAACAGATAGCGAGAAGCTTCGCGAATACCTGAAGCGCGTGACGGTTGATCTGCGTAAGGCGCGGCGACGTCTGCGGGAGGTCGAAGACCATCAGTACGAGCCGTTGGCGATTGTGGGGATGAGTTGCCGGTATCCGGGCGGCGTGACCTCGCCTGAGCAGTTGTGGCAACTGGTGGCCTCTGGTACCGACGCGATCGGCCGATTCCCCGCCGATCGCGGCTGGGATCTGGATGCGTTGTACGACCCCAACCCAGAGCACCCTGGCACGTGTTACACACGCGAGGGCGGATTCATCGACACCGCCGGCGACTTTGACGCTGACTTCTTTGGAATCTATCCCCGGGAGGCGCTGACGATGGACCCACAGCAGCGACTGCTGCTCGAAGGCTCCTGGGAGGCAATCGAAGACGCTGGCATCGACCCGACCACCCTGAAGGGCAGCCAGACCGGCGTGTTCGCCGGCGTGAGCTCATCAGGCTACGGCGCCGGCCTTCTCGGAGCGGTCTCCGAGGACATCGAAAGCTACGGGCTGGCAGGCAACATGGACTGCGTTGTTTCCGGCCGCGTGGCCTACTCCTTGGGGTTCGAGGGCCCAGCGGTGTCGATCGACACGGCGTGCTCATCGTCGTTGGTGGCGCTGCATTTGGCGTGTCAGGCCCTGCGCTCGGAAGAATGCTCGCTGGCCCTAGCGGGCGGCGTGACAGTCATGGCGATGCCGGGTCTATTCCTGAGCTTCAGTCGCCAGCGCGGCCTTTCTCCTGATGGGCGATGCAAGTCATACGGTGACGCGGCAGACGGCGTCGGCTGGTCCGAGGGTATCGGCGTCCTACTACTAGAGCGCCTGTCTGACGCTGAAAGTAATGGCCACAACGTGCTGGCTGTGGTGCGTGGGAGTGCTGTGAACCAAGATGGCGCGACCAACGGATTGGCGGCGCCGAATGGTCCTTCCCAGCAGCGGGTGATCACGCAGGCGCTCGCGAACGCGCTGCTCTCACCAGGCCAGGTCGATGTGGTCGAGGGGCATGGCACCGGCACGATTTTGGGTGATCCGATCGAGGCTCAGGCGCTGCTCGCCACCTACGGCCAGCAGCGTCCTGAGGGCCGGCCGTTGTGGTTGGGGTCGATCAAGTCGAACATCGGACACTCAGCATCGGCTGCGGGGGCCGCTGGTCTGATCAAGATGGTGCAGGCGATCCGTCACGGCGTGCTGCCTAGAACCCTGCACGTCGGTGCGCCGTCTTCGCATGTTGATTGGTCAAAGGGTGACGTTGAGCTGCTGACCGAGCAGCGGCCATGGGAGCGCAACGGTGAGCCTCGCCGTGCCGGGGTCTCCTCGTTCGGGATCAGCGGCACCAACGCACACGTGATCCTCGAGGAAGCGCCTGCTGCCCAGGAGGATGATGCTGACGACGACATCTCCGAGAGCGACGGCGCTGGTGCTGGTGCTGGTGCTGGTGGCAACGTGCTCGGATCGGGCATCGTTCCGTGGGTTGTGTCGGGTAAGAGTGAGGGGGCGTTGCGCGCGCAGGCCGAGCGTTTGTGTGAGTTTGTCGGGGAGTCGCCGCAGGTTGATGCGAGAGATGTTGGCTTTTCTCTGGCTGGCCGGGCGGCCTTCGAGCACCGGGCTGTGGTGCACGGCAGCGACCTGAACGTACTCTCGGAGCGGCTTTCGGCGCTCGCGCGGGGCGAGTCATCACCGGGCACAACCGGCGGTGTCGCGCAGTTCCTCGGCGCTAGTGGGTCGTCGGTGTTTTTGTTTCCTGGTCAGGGTTCGCAGTGGGTTGGGATGGCTGTGGGGTTGTTGGAGTGTTCGCCTGTGTTTGCTGGGTGGGTGGGTGTGTGTGGGGAGGCGCTTGGTGGGTATGTCGATTGGGTTTTGGAGGATGTGTTGCGTGGTGTGTCGGGTGCGCCGGGTCTTGAGCGGGTAGATGTGGTGCAGCCTGTGTTGTTTGCGGTGATGGTTTCGCTTGCGGGGTTGTGGCGGGCTTGTGGTGTGGTGCCGTCGGCGGTGGTGGGTCATTCTCAGGGTGAGATTGCGGCTGCGTATGTCGCGGGTGGCTTGTCGTTGCAGGATGCTGTGAGGTTGGTGGCGTTGCGTAGCCGCGCGTTGGTGAAGCTGGCTGGGAAGGGCGGTATGGTCTCGGTCGTTTCGAGGGTTGGAGAGCTCGAGCGGCGGTTGGAGCGCTGGGGGGGCCGTATTGGGATTGCCGCTGTGAATGGTCCTTCGTCGGTTGTGGTGTCTGGTGAGCTGCTTGCGTTGGAGGAGCTGCTGGTGGATTGCGAGGCCGGTGGTGTGAGGGCTCGTAAGATCCCGGTTGATTACGCTGCGCATTCGGTGCATGTTGAGGAGATTCGTGAGGAGTTGTTGGATGCGTGTTCGACGATCACGCCTAGTGAGGGTGATGTTCCGTTCTTTTCGACTGTGACGGGTGGGTTGCTTGAGACGTCCAGGCTTGACGGGGATTACTGGTATCGAAACCTCCGCGAGACTGTCCAGTTCGAGCAGGCCACTAGCAAGCTGCTAAGCGATGGGCGTCGGACGTTCATCGAGGTTAGTCCGCATCCCGTACTGACGATTGGTGTCCAGGAAACTGTCGAGCAGGTCGTTGAGGATCCGAGCGACGTACTCGTTACCGGCACGCTCCGCCGCGACGAAGGCGGCCCCGAACGCTTCACCACCGCACTCGCACAAGCATGGGTGCACGGCATCAACATCGACTGGCACGCCCTCTTCGACCCAGACGCAAAACGCATCAAAGTCCCCACCTACCCCTTCCAACGCCAACGCTACTGGCTGTCAGCGCCCGGCGGCGCCGCCTACGCAGGATCACTCGGCCTTGCCACTACGAATCACCCGTTGCTCGGCGGGATGCTGTCGCTGGCCGGAGACCGCGACGAGACGGTGTTCACGGCCCGCATTTCCAGCGACACTCACGCTTGGATAAGACACCATGCCGTACTCGGCACGGTCCTGCTACCAGGCACCGCGTTCCTAGAGTTCGCTCTTGCCGCTGGCGAGCGAGTCGGCGCCCCGGTCGTCGAGGAGCTTGTCCTGCAGGCACCGCTGGTGTTCGATGCCCAACGCGCCGTTCAGCTACAGCTCGTGCTCGGCGAGGCCGACGAGGGCGGGCGCAGAACGCTGTCGATTCACTCTCGCCCAGAGGGAGAGCCGGATGATCTGGGCGAGCGAGCATGGACGCTTCACGCTTCGGGTGCGGTTGGCCACGAGGACGGGCAGAGCGTGGGCGAGGACGAGCTGCCCGCCGAGTGGCCGCCCGCGGGTGCGGAGCCGCTCGATGCTAAATCCCTCTATGACGCTCTCACCGAAGCGGGCTACGAATACGGACCTGCATTTCAAGGACTGCGCGCCGCGTGGCGTTCCGGCGATGAGGTCTTCGGCGAGATCGTGCTTGGTGACGAGCAGGCTCGTGAAGCCGACCGCTTTTGTATTCACCCGGCGCTCATGGACGCGGCGCTTCACACGTTGGCGCTACGGGCGCCGGCGCGGGAGCGTACCGGCGAGCTCGATGTACCGTTCTCGTTCTCGGGCGTGCGTGTCCATGCCTACGGTGCAAGCGTGCTGCGTGTCCGCCTTGGCGGGGATCGACAGCTGCGCCTGTTTGCGTTTGATGAGGCGGGCCGGCCTCTGTTGGGGATCGACGCGATCGACGTCCGCCCACTCGACGCAAGCAGGCTTCACGCCGCGAGGTCGCGAACGTACGACATGCTCTTTGAGGTCGATTGGACGGAGCTCCCAGCCACGTCGGAGGACCAGTCGAAGCCGAGCGTGGTGGTGCTGGGAGCTACGGCTGAGCCGCCCGGCGCGGAAGCGGAGCGCTACGCGAGCCTCACAGCGCTTAGCGAGGAGATCGAGGGAGGTCGACCTGCCCCACGACTAGTGGTTGTCGAGGCCAGCACGCTGTATGACGCGAGCGCCGTAGCACCCGCTGGTGACGAGTTGATCCAGGCCGTGCATCGGGTGACGAAGCGTGCGGTCATGCTCCTGACTGAGTTCATCGCTTCGGCGCCGCTATCGGAGTCGAAGCTCGTGCTGTTGAGCGAGGGGGCGCTCGCCGTGACAGCAGATGACTCGCCGAACCTCGTGCAAGCGCCATTGCCCGGTCTCCTGCGAACCGCCAACTCCGAGCACCCCGATCGCTTCGCGCTCAGAGACCGAGACACGAGCGAGTCCTCCATGAGCATCCTTCACGCAGCGCTCAAGAACAATGAACCAGAGCTAGCGATACGAGGCGAGAGGCTCTACGCGCCACGACTCGTGCGGCTCGGATCGGGCGCTTCATGTTCTCTGCTGCCGCCGGCGGATGCGCTGGCGTGGAGTCTCGCCAGCGAGTCGCGTGACACCCTCGAGGGCCTTGAACTGCGTGCCAATCCACGCACACTGGAGCCGCTCGGCGAGGGCCAGGTGCGGGTGGGGATGCACGCTGCAGGGCTGAACTTTCGCGACGTGCTGATCGCGCTCGGGATCTATCCCGACGAGGCGCCGATCGGCAGCGAGGGCGCCGGGGTGGTCATGGAGATCGGCCCAGGCGTGAGCAATCTAGCGGTCGGGGACCGCGTGATGGGACTCGTGCCGGAGGCGTTCGGGCCCGTCGCTGTCGCTGAGCAAGACCTTCTCGTGAAGATGCCGGCGGATTGGTCCTTCCCGCAGGCAGCGTCCATCCCGGTCGCGTTCCTGACTGCTTACTACGCGCTCGTTGATCTCGCCGCTCTACAAGAGGGGGAGAAGCTGCTCCTGCACGGAGCCGCCGGCGGCGTGGGGATGGCGACACTTCAGCTGGCGTCCCACCTCGGCGCAGAGGTTTTCGCAACTGCGCACCCTGATAAGTGGCAGGTGCTCAAAGAGCTTGGTCTCGACGAGGCGCATCTCTCCTCATCACGCACGGTCGATTTCAGAGAGAAGTTCATGGGCTCGACCGGCGGCAGCGGCGTGGACGCGGTACTGAACTCTCTAGCCGGTGAGTTTGTCGAGGCCTCGCTAGAGCTACTGCCGCGCGGCGGGCGCTTCTTGGAGATGGGAAAGGCTGATGTCCGCTCGCCGGACCAACTCGCCGCCACACACAAAGGCGTCAGCTACCGGCCCTTTGACACAGCCGAAGCTGGACCCGGCCGGATACAGGAGATGCTGGTCGAGATAGTCGCTCTATTCGAGCGCGGCGTGTTCAAGCATCTCCCACTATCGACCACCGATGTGCGACGCAGCCCAGGCGCGTTTCGACGGATGCGCGAGTCCACACATGTCGGCAAGATCGTGCTGAACATCCCGCAGCGGCCCGATCCGCACGGCACGGTGTTGATCACTGGCGGCACCGGCGGGCTAGGCGCCACGGTAGCGCGTCACTTGGCGGCCGAGCATGGCGCTAAACGACTGGTTCTCGTCAGCCGCCGCGGGCTGGACAGCCCAGGCGCAGACGCTCTTCAAGGGGAGCTCGAAGCCCTCGGCTGCGAGGTGCGAATCGTCGCGGGTGATGTGTCGGACCGCGAGCAGCTGCAAGCGCTGCTGGACTCCATCCCCAAGGAGCATCCCGTTGTAACTGTGGTGCACGCGGCAGGCGTCATTGACGACGCGATGCTCGACTCGCTGGACGGCGAGCGTCTACAGCGTGTGCTGGCGCCCAAGGTCGACGCCGCGGTGAACCTGCACGATATGGCACGCGACGCCGAGCTCATCCTGTTTTCCTCGGCTGCGGCCTCGCTCGGTAGTCCCGGCCAAGCCAGCTACGCCGCTGCTAACGCGTTTCTCGACGCGCTGGCGACATATCGCAACGTGAACAGCCTGCCCGGCGTCTCGCTGGCATGGAGCGCGTGGCAACAAACCACCGGGATGACATCTCAGCTCAGTGACAGCGACGTTGCGCGCATCCGGCGAGCGGGCATAGTCCCATTGTCCGAGGCGCAGGGCCTTGAACTATTCGACGCGGCTCGGGCGATAGATCGGCCGTTCCTCCTACCGGCATCGCTTGACTTCTCTGTGCTGCGGAGCTACGGGCAGGCAGGCGTATTGCCTCCGTTTCTTCAACGACTTGTGCGTGTACCCGCTGCTCGGAGAGCGTCCGACGGTGGCTTGCTGGCGATGCGCTTGGCGCAGGTGCCCGAGCACGAGTGGCCAGAGGTGATCCTAGAGATCGTGAGAAGCCACGTGGCGTCGGTCGCGGGGCACCAGTCGGGAGTGGCGATCGACCCACAACGCAACTTCCAGGAGCTGGGGTTCGACTCGTTGGCGGCGGTGGAGCTGCGTAATCACCTGAATAGGAGTACCGGCCTGCGTCTTCCTGCGACGCTCGTATTCGACCACCCGACCCCTGCGGCGATCGCGGAGTTCTTGCTGAGGAGGATGAAGGGCCAGGCGAGAGGCGCGAAAGCTGTCTCACGCAGACCCGCGCAGCTGGATGAGCCGATTGCAGTTGTGGGGATGAGTTGTCGTTTTCCGGGGGGCGTGTATTCGCCGGAGGATTTGTGGCAGTTGGTCGCCGACGGCAGGGATGTGGTTGGGAGCTTTCCTGCCGATCGCGGCTGGGACCTCGACCGGCTGTTTGACCCCGACCGTGAGCGCCTTGGTACGAGCTACACCCGTCATGGTGCGTTCCTGGACGACGCAGCCGGGTTTGATGCTGCGTTCTTCAATATCTCGCCGCGCGAGGCACTGGCGATGGACCCCCAACAGCGGTTGTTGCTCGAAGGCGCGTGGGAAGCACTCGAGCACGCAGGGATCGACCCGCTTCAGCTACGCGGCTCACAAACGGGAGTCTTTGCAGGGGTTGGGTTTTCCGGGTACGGCCTCGGTGAGCTGCGAAGCGATCTTGAGGGGTTGCGGCTGACCGGCTCCGCGACGAGCGTTGTGTCTGGCCGCGTGGCCTACGCCCTTGGGCTGGAGGGTCCGGCCGTGTCGATCGACACGGCCTGCTCCTCGTCATTGGTAGCGATCCACATGGCGTGCCAGGCGCTGCGCCAGGGCGACTGCCAACTCGCGCTCGCCGGCGGGGTCACAGTGTTCTTCACTCCCGGCGTCTTTATCGAGTTCTCTCGTCAGCAGGGACTCTCACAGGACGGTCGGAGCCGATCGTTTGCAGACAGCGCCAACGGCACCGGCTTTTCTGAGGGCTCAGGGCTCGTGCTGCTCGAGCGCCTCACCGATGCTCAGCGCGACGGTCACCCTGTTCTTGCCGTCGTGCGTGGCTCGGCAGTGAACCAGGACGGCGCGTCGAACGGCCTGACGGCGCCCAACGGCCCCTCCCAGGAAAGAGTGATCGGCCAGGCACTCGCTAACGCCGGCTTGGCCGCCAGCGACGTAGACGTGGTCGAGGCTCACGGCACCGGCACAATCCTCGGAGACCCAATCGAGGCGCAGGCATTGATCGCAACCTATGGGCAAGATCGCGCGACGCCACTCCTGCTGGGGTCGATCAAGTCCAACATCGGTCATGCGCAGGCCGCCGCGGGAATGGCGGGCGTGATCAAGATGATCCAGGCTGTCCGCCACGAAGTGCTGCCGAAGACGCTGCACGTCGATGCGCCTTCCAGTCATGTCGACTGGGACGCGGGCCAGGTGAAGCTGCTGGTCGACCCGCAGGAGTGGCCGCAGGGTGAGCGCGTCCGCCGAGCGGCCGTCTCCTCGTTCGGCGTATCGGGCACAAACGCGCACATCATCCTCGAGGAAGCACCACGGCAGACCAGCGAGCAGCGCGACGACACACGGCTTCGCGTGCCGGGGGCCAAGCCGTTTCTGCTCTCGGCTAGGTCGGAGCAAGCGCTGCGGGGGCAGGCTGCGCGTCTTCGCGAATATCTCGCCACAGAGCCACAGGCCGAGGATTGCGACGTCGCGGCAACGCTGGCACTACATCGAGCACATCTGCCCTACCGAGCCGTAGCGGTCAGCAACGACCGAGACGAGCTGACTCTCCTACTCGACGCTGTCGCGGAAGGCGGGTACCACGACCGGCTGGTCCACGGAAACGCTGGTGCGCCCCGCAAGACCGTGTTCGTGTTCTCCGGCCAGGGGTGCCACTGGGACGGGATGGCACTCGGCTTGTGGGATCGTTCGCCTGTCTTCGCGGAGCAGATGCAGGCTTGCGCGGACGCGCTTGCCGCCTACTGCGACTGGTCCTTGGAGGACGTTCTCCGCTGCACAGAGGGTGCGCCTTCGCTGGATCGTGTGGATGTACTTCAGCCAACGGTCTTTGCGGTGATGGTCTCACTCGCTGCGTTGTGGCGCTCGTTTGGTGTGAAGCCCTCGGCAGTGGTCGGCCACTCTCAGGGCGAGATCGCGGCGGCTCATGTTGCCGGCGGCCTATCGCTCGAGGACGCCGCCCGTGTCGTCGCGCTGCGCGGTAAGGCTCTGGCAGATGAGCTTGCCGGACGCGGTGGCATGGCGTCGATCGCGGTCCCTGCAGAGCGGGTCGAGCGCTTGCTTGCACCATTTGGTAAGCAGCTTTCGCTCGCTGCCGTCAACGGGCCGTCGTCGGTCGTCGTATCCGGCCCGCCCGACGCGCTGAGCGACCTGATCGCACGTTGTGAGTCACAGCAAATCCGCGCGAAGGAGATCCCGGTCGACTACGCGTCGCACTCGTCGCAGGTCGAGCTCATTCAACAGCGGCTGGAAAACGAACTGTCTGGGATAAGCCCACGCCCTTCTGAGATCCCTTTCTACTCGACGACCACGGGCAATCTACTTGACACCCGCGGGCTCGATGGTGGGTACTGGTATCGCAATCTGCGCCAGCCGGTCCTTTTCGAGCAGGCTAGCCGCGCGCTCCTGGCTGACTCTTTCACCACGTTCGTCGAGGTGAGCCCACACCCGGTGCTGACCATGCCGCTGGAAGAAACGATCGAGGCCAGCGACGATCCGGCGGACGCGATAATGGTTCTCGGATCGCTCAGGCGCGACCAGGGCGACATGGATCGCTTTCTACTCTCGCTCGCACAGGCTCATGTTCATGGCGTTGCTGTGGATTGGAGCGTGTTTTTCGAGACGTCTGGCGCGACGCGAGTCGAGCTTCCGACGTACGCGTTTGAGCGGGAGCGGTTCTGGCTGACCTCTCAAGGTGGCATGGGTGATGCAGCGGCGCTCGGGCTCGGTGTAGGGGATCATCCACTGCTGGGGGCGACCCTCTCATTGGCGGGCGAGCGAGACAGCGCGGTGTTCACGGCGCGGGTGTCGGTCGATTCTCACCCGTGGCTGGCTGATCACTCGGTGCTAGGCACAGCAGTGTTGCCGGGCACGGTGTTCCTGGAGTTGGCGTTGGCGGTCGGTGAGCGCGTGGGCGCCTCGGTGGTCGAGGAGCTCGTTTTGGAGACCCCGCTGGTGTTCGAAGGTCTAGGCGCCGTGCAACTGCAGTTCGTGCTCTCCGCGGCTGACGAGGCCGGGCGCAGGGCGCTGTCGATCTATTCTCGCCCGGAGGGCGAGAGCGATGAGCTTGCGGGCGGTCAGTGGACGCTGCACGCCTCGGGTGCGCTTGGCGAGAGCGAGCAGGACCCAGGCGGCGTCGACGCGTGGCCGGTCGCTGCGTGGCCGCCCCAGGACGCGGAGCCTGTCGATACCCAGTCGCTCTACGACGATCTTGCCGACAAGGGCTACGAGTACGGGCCGGCGTTCCAAGGCTTGCGCGCGGCTTGGCGATGCGGGGATGACTTCTTCGGCGAGATCGCCCTTGACGATGAGCAGGCCCGCGAAGCCGGACGGTTCTGTGTCCACCCCGCACTGATGGACTCGGCACTACACATCACCGCGCTGCAAGCATCCGGGCGCGCACGCGCCAGCGAGGCTGAAGTTCCATTTTTCTTCTCAGGTGTGCGTGTCGATGCTCGTGGTGCAAACATGCTGCGGGTCTGCTTGACGACGGCCACGGAGAGGCCACGGCTGGTCGCGCTCGACGAGTCCGGGCAACCGTTGTTCAGCATCGACTCGATCAAGGTGCGTCCGGTTGACCCAAGCCAAATACAGGTTCGGCCCAAGCACTACGACACGCTGTTCGAGCTCGACTGGAAGGAGCTGCCAGCGTCGCCCGATGAGCCTGGGCTAGATGTGGCGCTACTAGGCGAAGCGGTCGAGGTTCCGGGCCTGCAGCCAGAGCGCTACACCGATCTGACGGCGCTCGCGGAGCAAGTTGAGGCTGGCGAGCCTGCCCCCGGAGTTGTGCTCGTCCAAGCCAGCACGCTGTCTCAGGCTACGGGCACAGGATCGCTCAGCGGACGCGACCTGATCGAGGCCGTACACGCGGTTACGCAGCGGACGCTGGCAGTCCTAAACGATTTCCTCGCGTGCGAGCAACTGGTTGATTCCAAGCTCGTGCTCCTGACAAATGGAGCGATCGGAGCGGTTCCGGGTGACACACCAAACCTCGTCCAGGCAGCGCTACCTGGCCTCTTGCGAACAGCGCAATCCGAGCACCCCGGACGCTTCGCTCTCATTGACCGAGATTCAAGCCTCGTTTCGCTCGCCCAAGTTCACTGTGCACTCCTGAGCGACGAACCCGAGATCGTCGTGCGAGCAGGGGTGCTCCACGCGCGAAGGATCGTTCGAGTGCAGGCGCAATATCAGGATCGACCGTCACTGATGACCAGCGCAGGCACCGTCCTCATCACTGGCGGCACGGGCGGTTTGGGCTCGCTAATCGCCATGCACATGGCTCAAGCGCACGGCGTCCAGAACTTGTTGCTTGTGAGCCGTCGCGGCCCGAGCGCCGATGGGGCGAGCGCACTGACAGCGTCGCTAGAGGCGCTTGGCGCAAACGTGCACATCGCGGCTTGTGATGCTGCAAACCGGCCGCAGCTCGAACAGCTGATTGCTTCTATCCCGCAGACGCGCCCGCTGACTGCCGTGATCCATGCAGCTGGCGTGATTGATGACGGCATCATCGAATCACTCGACGGGGAGCGACTCCTCAATGTCATGTCGCCCAAGATCGATGCCGCGATCAATCTGCACGAGCTCACGAACGAACTGGGAGTCGCGACATTCGTGATGTTCTCTTCGGCCGCGGCTGCGTTTGGCGCCCCCGGCCAAGGCAACTACGCCGCGGCGAACGCTGCGCTCGACGCGCTGTCTTACTACCGTCGAGCGCAGGGTCTGCCGTGCGTGTCGGTGGCGTGGGGGCCATGGGCCGTGGCAACCGGCATGACCGCGCATCTCAATCAGTCTGATGTAGCGCGCCTCGAGCGCTCGGGCGTCTCGGCGCTCTCAACTGAGCAGGGTCTCGAACTCTTTGATGCGGCCGTGTCGATAGATCGACCGTTGGTATTGCCCGTGGCGCTCGACTTCTCGGTGCTGCGCACGTTCGGCCGAGCTGGCGTACTACCCCCGCTCATGCAATCACTCGTACATGTCCCAGCCCGTCGCGTGTCCGGCGGCGGCTTCCTCGCGGCGCGCTTGGTACAGGCGCCAGAGTCCGAGCGAGACGAGATCGCGCTGGATTTCCTCAGAGGTCACGTAGCCGCGGTCCTTGGTCACGCCTCACCAGAGGCGATCGACACCCAACGTAACTTCAAGGACCTGGGCTTCGACTCGCTGAGAGCGCTGGAGCTGCGCAACCGCGTGAACGCCGCGACGGGCCTGCGCTTGCCTGCCACGCTGATCTTCGACCACCCGACGCCCCACGCAGTCGCACAGCTTCTCCTGACGAAGCTCTCACCCAACACCGTTGAGCAGGACGATCCTCGCGATACCCAGATTCGTAAGACGATCGCGTCAATCCCATTGGCGCGGCTCCGTAGCAGCGGACTGCTCAGCATGCTCCTAGAGGTCGCAGGTTCTGACGCCGAGCACCTCACCACCGAGTCCAGCGCGACCACCGACGACGTGGACAGCATTCGGGAGATGGATTTGAAGAGCCTTGTAGACGCTGCGCTCAGCACAAACGGCAGCACAGAGGAGCTTGGCATATGACCGCGGAAGAGATGCGAACCGCGGAGGCACTCCGCGCAGCAATGATGGAAGCAGCCAAGCTGCGGGAGATCAATCGACGGTTGGTGATGCGCCTCGAGGAGCCGATCGCGGTCGTGGGCATGAGTTGCCGTTTTCCGGGTGGGATCTACTCGCCGGATGACCTCTGGGAGCTCGTTGCGGCCGGGCAAGATGCGGTTGGCGAGTTTCCGACCGACCGTGGCTGGGATTTGGAGCGCCTTTTTCACCCCGACCCAGAACATCCCGGCACGACCTACACGCGTCATGGTGGATTCCTCGCCGACGCTGGCGAGTTCGACGCCTCGTTCTTCGGTATCTCACCGCGTGAGGCATTGGCGATGGATCCTCAGCAACGGCTGTTGCTGGAAGGCGCCTGGGAGGCGTTGGAGAACGCCGGGATCAGTCCAGCAGGGATACGCGGCTCACTGACCGGAGTGTTCGCTGGAGTCGGTTTCGCCGGCTACGGCTTGGGCGAACAGCGCGAGGACCTTGAAGGGTTGCGCCTGACCGGCTCCACCACGAGCGTTGTATCGGGTCGTATCTCCTACGCGCTTGGCCTGGAGGGGCCAGCCGTTTCCATCGACACTGCCTGCTCGTCCTCGCTAGTCGCGATCCATTTGGCGTGTCAGGCGCTGCGTCAGGGTGAATGCGACCTAGCGCTGGCCGGCGGTACCGCCATCATCTCCACGCCGGCCGCTTTCATCGAGTTCTCTCGTCAGCATGGGCTATCACCAGACGGACGCTGCCGCTCGTTCGCCGACAGCGCAGACGGCACCGGCTGGTCTGAGGGCGCGGGACTCCTGGTTCTCGAGCGTCTTTCGGAGGCACAGAAGAACAACCATCGCGTGCTTGCCTTGGTGCGTGGCTCGGCAGTCAACCAGGATGGTGCGTCGAACGGCCTGACGGCACCGAACGGACCCTCCCAGGAAAGAGTGATCAGTCAGGCGCTCGCGAATGCTGGTGTGTCGGCGAGCGATGTGGATGCAGTGGAGGCTCACGGCACCGGGACAATTCTGGGCGATCCGATCGAGGCGCAGGCGCTGATCGCGACCTATGGCCAGGACCGCGGCAACGGGCCGTTGTGGCTCGGCTCGATCAAGTCCAACATCGGTCATGCCCAGGCTGCTGCTGGAGTCGCGGGTGTGATCAAGATGGTGCAGGCGATCCGTCACGAGATGCTGGCAAAGACGCTGCACGTCGACGCGCCGACTCGTCACGTCGATTGGGACGCGGGACGCGTACAGCTGTTGGTCGAGTCGCAACAGTGGCCACGGGGCAAGCGCTCGCGCCGGGCCGCCGTCTCCTCGTTCGGTGTCTCAGGCACCAACGCACACATCATTCTCGAAGAGGCACCAGAGGGGCAGCAGCCGAGCTCGGCAGAGGACGCTCCGACTCTGCCCACGGTTGCGATGCCGTTCTTGATCTCGGCTAAGAGCGACGACGCCGTTGCTGCACAAGCGGGCCGGCTCGGCACCTTCTTGCAGGCACATGCCGAGCTCGAGTCCGCGGACATTGCCGCCACACTGGCCGTTGGACGCCAACAGCTCGAACACCGTGCAGCGATCATCAGCCCTGACCGTGACTCGTTGCTCACGGGCCTCGATGCCATCTGTTGGGGCGGCGATACTTCAAGCGCGCTGAGAGGGACCGCTCGGCGCTGGGCGAAGACCGCCTTCATCTTCTCTGGCCAGGGCTCGCAGCGGGCAGGGATGGGCAGGGACCTAACCCAGGCCTTCCCGGTCTTCGCCGAGGCTCTCGATGAGATCTGCGCGGAGTTTGACCGGCATCTCGGTAGGCCACTGAAGGAGCTCATGTTCTCGTGTGAGGACAGCGATCAGGCGTCGCTGCTCGATCGGACCGAGTTCACCCAGCCCGCACTCTTCGCGTTCGAGGTGGCGCTCTACAGGCTCGTTCACCAGTTCGGGGTCATTCCCGACTATCTCGTTGGGCACTCGATCGGAGAGGTTTCAGCCGCGCATGTGTCGGGCGTCCTCTCACTCGTGGATGCCTGCGCGCTCGTCGCCGCGCGAGGTCGACTAATGGGAGCGTTGCCGGGGACGGGCGCGATGCTTGCGATTCAAGGCTCGGAGATGGACGTCCGAGAGGTTCTCGCTGCCTTCGATCAGTTGTCGGTTGCAGCAGTTAATCAGTCCACAGGCGGTCGTCGTCTCAGGCGATCAGGAAACGGTTACGCGATTCCAGGCCATCTGGCAGGCGCGGGGGCAGAAGGTCAAGCCGCTCCGGGTCTCCCATGCCTTTCACTCCGAGCTCATGGAGCCGATGCTCTCAGAGTTTCGCCAGATCGCTGGGGAACTGGACTTCGGCGAGCCGAGCATTCCAGTCGTCTCCAACGTGAGCGGCCGGCTGCTGACGGCACGTGAGGCGGCGTCGCCTGACTACTGGGCGCAACACGTCCGTGAGACCGTGCGTTTCGCGGACGGCATTGGCTTCTTGGGGGAGTTGGGCGTCACTCGTTTCCTAGAGATAGGCCCCGACGGCGGTCTCTGCGCGATGGCAATACAGTCGCTAGCTGGGCGCGGGAGGGAGATCTTCCTCACGAGCAGCTTGCGGCCAGGCGCAGCCGAGCCCGAGACCTTCCTGAGTTCTCTTGCGGGGGTTTGGGTGGATGGTGTTGATGTTGATTGGGGTGTGTGGTTCGAGGGGTCGGGCGCGAAGCGCGTTGGGCTTCCGACGTACGCGTTCCAGCGTGAGCGCTACTGGCTGACTAGTGGGCTGGGTGCCGCTGATGCCGTATCCCTCGGCCAGGATGCCACCGATCACCCGCTCCTCGGCGCGGCGCTGTCGCTCGCTGGAGAGCGAGGCGACGTGGTGTTTACCGCCCGTATCTCGCTCGACTCGCACCCGTGGCTCGCGGATCACGCTGTCCTCGGGGCGGTGCTGCTGCCAGGCACAGCGTTCCTGGAGTTGGCGCTGGCGGTGGGCGAGCGGATAGGCGCGAGTGTGCTCGACGAGCTGGTCCTGCACACACCGCTGATCCTCGACGGCCACAACCCAGCGCAACTACAACTCGCACTGGAGGGCCCCGACGACAGCGGCAGGCGCTCGTTGAGCGTCCATTCGCGCCCAGAGGCTGCTGCCGGCGATCTACACGAGGGAGACTGGACGTTGCACGCGACCGGCGTGCTTGGCTGCGAGGACGAGGAGACGGCGAGCGGCGACGAGCATCTCGTTGAGTGGCCGCCGGAGGGTGCGGTGGCTGTGGATGTTGATGGACTCTACGATCGGTTGGTCGAGCGGGGTATCGAGTACGGGCCGGCGTTCCAAGGGCTGCAGGCGGCGTGGCGGCGCGGGGAGGAGTTCTTCGCCGAGGTCGCCTTGGATGACGAACAGGCTCGCGAAGCCGACAGCTTTTGTGTTCATCCGGCGCTCACCGACGCCGCGCTACACGTGCTCTCACAGGTAGTGGCCGGCGACCGCGAGAACGAGGATGGGTTGTACCTTCCTTCCACCTATCGCGGGGTTCGCCTAAAGCAGTCGAGTAGCACGCGCTGGCGCGTTTCCGTTACTTCTACGGGCGAGCAGACGGTTGCGTTTGAGGCTGTCGATCAGGACGGCAATGCCACCCTCTCGATCGACGCGGTGTTGGCGCAGCCTGCTGAACCGTACGACCTTGTAGGCCGCTCGAAGCTGCACGACATGCTGTTCGAGCTGAAATGGGTTGAAACCGCTGCGAGGCCTCGCGGCGTCCCGCGTCACATCGCGGTTGTAGGCGATCTCGACCTACCAGGCATCGACGGCGAGCGCTTTCCAGATTTCTCTGGGCTGGCGGACTCGGTGGGCGAAGGCGCCGAGCCTCCCCCGATTGTGCTCGCCGGCTGTGACCCCCAAGCGGTAGGCGCCGAGGATGATCTGCTCACAAACACCCACGCTGTTACGCAATCGGCTCTTGAGCTCGCAAAGGCGTTTCTCGCCGACGAGCATTTCGCAAAGACCCGCCTCATCTTCGTCACGCAACGAGCGCTCGCGACGAACGTAGAAGAGACGCCAACGCTCGCTCTTGCATCTGTTGTGGGCCTGGTGCGCAGCGCTCATTCGGAGCATCCTCGGCGGTTCGCACTGATAGACGTGGACGAAACCGAGAGCTCGCACGCCTCGCTTCGCGGCGCGTTGATGAGCGATGAACGAGAGCTCGCGATCAGGCAAGGCAAGGTGCTTGCCCCAAGGCTCAAGCTTCTGAGCGCAGGAGATCGTGGGTCAGCGCCACCGTTTGACCGCGACGCCACGATCCTTATCACTGGTGGAACTAGTGGGCTGGGCGCTTTGCTCGCTGTCCACTTGGCCAAGGAACACGGTGCACGCCACCTGCTACTGACAAGCCGACGTGGACCCCAGGCCGACGGCGCCAGCGAACTGGCGGCCGCTCTAGAGACGCTCGGCGCCAAAGTGCAGATCACAGCCTGCGACGTCAGCAAGCGAGACCAGTTGGAGCCACTCATCTCCTCGATCCCCGCCGAGCATCCCCTCACGGCGGTGATTCACGCAGCCGGCGTGCTCGATGATGGCGTGGTCTCATCGCTGAACGCAGAGCGACTACGACGCGTAATGGCCCCCAAGGTCGACGCTGCGATCCATCTGCACGAGCTGACCAAGGATCTAGATCTGTCCGCTTTCGTCCTGTTTTCCGCAGCTGCGGCGTTGGGTGGTCCAGGTCAAGCCAACTACGCGGCAGCAAACGCGTTTCTCGATGCGTTGGCCTGCCGTCGCCGCGCAGAAGGGCTGCCTGGCATCGCTCTCGCGTGGGGTCAGTGGGCCGAGGCGGGTGGCATGACCGGCCACCTCAGCGGTTCCGACTTGGCGCGCCTCGAGCAGTCTGGCGTATCGGCGCTTTCCTCAAGGCAAGGTCTTGAACTCTTTGACGCAGCACGCGCCGTCGGTCTACCTCTGCTTCTACCGCTGCGGCTTAACTTTTCTGTGCTGCGCACCGCCGGCCGATCTGGGGTACTCCCTCCCATCCTGCAAGAACTCGTCCGTCTGCCCAGACGTCGAGGAGCTCGCGATGATCTGCTGAGGCCACGCTTCGCCCAGGCAGCACCGTCTGAGAGGGAGGGCATTGTCCTCGACCTGATCAGAAACGAGCTGGCGTCAGAGTTCGGTCACGCCACAGCCGAGAAAATCGACCTCGCCCAAGAGGTCTCAGCCGTCGCCATCGGCATCGATTCGCTCACCGCTACACGCTTGGCAAACGCATTGACAGACGGGTGCGGACTTGAGGTAACCGCCCGAGAGATCATCGAGGCGAAATCTCTCCGAGCGGTCGCGGGCGCCGTGGCAGCCCGAATGGGCGAACACGACGCTGGCACCGCGCATCTCGCGCAGACGCAGTTCCCGGCAACGCGACCCGATGTGCTGCCGTTGTCCCTCGCCCAGCAGCGACTGTGGTTCCTCGCTCAACTGCAGCCGCAAGACCCCTCCTACAACATCTCCGGGGCCATACGGATACGTGGCCGGCTCGACACGCAGGCCCTCCAGAAGGCGCTTGCCGAGATCGTTACACGCCACGAGGTGCTCCGCACACGCTTCATCAACATCGATGGGACTCCCCGACAGGTGATCGCCGACTCGCCCGATGTGCCGCTCCCGCTAGTCGATCTAGCCGGAGACGCGACACCAGAGGAGATCGAGGGCAGCGCGCGCGGTTTCCTCGGCGAGGAGGCAGCCCGCCCCTTTGACCTCGACACCGGCCCACTCCTCCGGGCCGGCCTGCTGCGACTTGGCCCAGACGATCACGTCCTTTGGCTGGTCGTGCACCACATCGTCTTCGACGCTTGGTCGGTGAAGGTGCTCTTCGCCGAGCTCTCGGCGCTCTACCACACCCACCGCGTAAACCTCCCTTCCCCGCTTGAGCCCTTGCCGCTGCAATACGCGGATTTCGCTATATGGCAACAGGAGTGGCTATCGGAGGAGCGGCTCGGACCTCAGCTTGTCTATTGGCGAGGACAGCTTCGAGGCGCGCCACCGACGCTGGGCCTGCCGACCGATCACCCGCGTCCGGCGGTGGCCACTCATCGCGGCGGCCGGGTTGATTTCACGATTGACGCCGAGTCGGGCAATCGACTTACGGAGCTCGCCCGCCGCGAGGGAGTAACGATCTTCATGGCTCTGTCGGCGATCTTCGCGACCCTGCTGTCCCGCCACGGAGCGGGAGAGGATGTGGTCGTCGGCTCCCCTGTCGCAAATCGCTTCCGCACGGAGTTCGAGGGCCTGATCGGCTTCTTCGTCAACATGATCCCAATACGCACGGATCTCTCCGGCGACCCAAGCTTCAAAGAGGTCCTCAGACGAACGCGAAAAGTGGCGCTCGACGGTTACTCCAACCAGGATCTGCCGTTTGACCGGCTTGTCGACGATCTGGAACCGGTGCGCGACCTCAGTCGAAACCCGCTGGTGCAGGCGACGTTCCAGCTGTATGAGACCGGCCAGACGGGCGGCGCCGTAGATGGTCAAGCGCTCGCCGCGACGACACCCGAGTTCCCTGAAGCGGCACTGGAGCTGTTCTACGGAGGCGAGCCGACTGTGCGCTTCGACCTCGAGTGGAGCTTGCGCGAAGAGGACGGCGCCCTGCATGGACAGGTCCTTTTTGCGCGTGACTTGTTCGAGCGCGAGACGATGACTCGCATGGCCGAGCACTACGTTCGGCTGCTCAAGGCCGTTATCGCCGATCCGCACAAACCGTTGAGCGAGACGCCACTGCTAGCCGACGAAGAAAGCCAACAGCTGCTCGTGGAATACAACGACACCGCTGGCGAGTTGCCAGAGCGATGCGTACACGATCGCTTCTCGGACCATGCCACCGCGCACCCGGATGCCCCAGCCGTGGAGTGCGACGGAGAGACACTCAGCTACGGCGAACTCGAGTCGAAGGCCAATCATCTCGCGCATTACCTGCGCTCACTAGGAGTCGAACGCGAGTCGCGCGTGGCGATATGTATGACGCGCGGCTTGGAGATGGTGATCGGCGTGCTTGGAATCCTCAAGGCTGGCGCCGCGTATGTGCCGATCGACCCGTCCTATCCGAGCGAGCGGATCGCCTTCATGCTCGAAGATGGCGCAACCGCCGTGCTCCTCACTCAAAGCGCACTTCTGGGCCAACTCCCGGCTGACCTCACACGTCCGCTCTGCATCGACAGTGACTGGTCCGAGATCGCAACAGTCTCCAACGAGGCCATCGGCCAGATCGCGCAGCCATCCGATCTCGCGTATGTGATCTACACCTCTGGTTCGACCGGCAAACCCAAGGGGGTGATGGTCGAGCATCGAAGCCTCAGCAACTACATTTCTCATGCAGTACCTTCGACGCCGGGGACCGGTGGGGGGGCGCTGCTTGCATCGTCGCTGGCGTTCGACCTCACGGTCACGTCCCTCTGGCACCCGCTGACCGCGGGCGAGCGAATCGTGATGCTGAGCGGTGAGATTGACGCACAGAGTTTGGGGGAGCTGCTCAAGGATGCGGGGGCGTTGGCGTTGTTGAAGACGACGCCGTCGCTGTTTGAGGCGCTCGGCAGAGAGTTCGATGCACGGGAGTTGGCGCCCTCCATAGGAGCCCTGATCCTCGGGGGCGAGGCGTTGTCGTATTCGAGTTACCTACAGGCGTGGCGGCGCGCCGCGCCTGAGTGCGTCATCCTCAATGAGTACGGACCTACCGAGACGACCGTAGGAACGTGCGTCTTCTCCGTCGAAGATGAAGGCGAGCTGGGCGGGCGTGTACCAATCGGTCGTCCGATGCCAAACACAGAGGCGTACGTGCTCGATCACGCGCTTCGTCCCGTGCCGACGGGAGTTGTGGGGGAACTATGTATCGGAGGTGTCGGCGTGGCTCGCGGCTATCTGAACCGAGAAGAGCTCACAGCCGAGCGGTTTGTCGAAAATCCGTTCAGCGCACGGAGCGGCTCGCGTATGTATCGCACGGGAGACTTGGCGCGATGGCGACACGACGGGTCTCTCGAGTTCCTCGGCCGGATCGACGATCAAGTCAAGCTCCGAGGGTTTCGCATAGAGCTCGGTGAGATCGAGTCGGCACTCGATAGTTACGCCGGTGTCTCACGGTCTGTGGCGATCCTGCGCGAGGACCGTAGCGGCACGCAGTCGCTGGTCGCCTATGTGGAGCCATCTGCGCCGGAGAGCGGCAACGGAGACGTTGGGCGGCCAGCTGCCGACGTGCTCCGCTCCTCCCTGCGCGAGCGACTGCCAACGTACATGGTGCCGGCTCAGGTGATCATCCTCGATGAGCTGCCGACTACCACGAATGGCAAGATCGACCGCGCCGCATTGCCCGATCCCAGCACGATAGGCCGGGCTGATCAGGCCGACGATGTCGACCGGCGAACGTCGCTTCCCGGCTACGTCGCTCCTCGCACCGATACCGAGAAGCTGCTCGCCGCGATCTGGAGAGATCTACTTGATCTGCCCCGCGTCGGGGTCAACGATGGATTCTTCGAGCTCGGTGGTCACTCGCTCCTTGCAACCAAGCTGGTGTTCCGTATACGTGAAGTAGTCGGCTTCGATTTGCCGCTCCAGGTGTTGTTTCTGCGTGAGCCCACCGTCGCGCGCCTGGCGGCCGTAATCGACGGTGACCCCGCGGCGATCGCCGAGCTTGGAAGCACGCAGCTCGACCTCGTAGCCGAGTCTCGGTTGGCAGAGGACATCCGCGGTGATGGCAAGTCCTCTACAGAGAGCGCGTCCCACCTGCTTGTAACAGGGGCGACCGGCTTCATCGGCAGTTTCCTTCTCGCCGAGCTACTCCAAACCACCGAGTCCAACGCATTCTGTCTCGTGCGTGCACCGTCGGAGGAGCAGGGCTACGAGCGCATCCGTGGTGCGATGGTCGAGTACGGGAACTGGCAGGAGGCTTTCGCCGAGCGCATAATCCCGGTTCCTGGCCGCTTGGACCGACCGCTGCTGGGTCTGGCCACGGCGGACTGGGATCGTCTGGCGGCGACGGTCGACGCGATCTACCACTGCGGCGCTGAAGTGGACTATCTGCGCACCTACGACGTGCTCAGGTCGAGCAACGTGCTCGGAACTCAGGAGGTGTTGCGATTTGCATGTGCCGGTACCACCAAGCCTGTTCACTTCGTCTCGACCGTAGGAGTCTTCCCACGCTTTGCCTACCCGGCACACACCGTGTTCACGGAGGAGATGCTGCCAATCCCTGACTTGAAGTACACCCTCGGTTACACCCAAAGCAAGTGGGTTAGCGAGCGGATGGTCCTCGAGGCCGGGCGGCGCGGAGTGCCAGTCAACGCTTACAGGTTGGGGCGCGTAACGGGCCACAGCGTCACGGGTGTATGCCAGACTCACGACTTCGGTTGGCAACTGATCAAGCTCTCGATCGAGATGGGAGCCGCACCGAACATCGATCTGGAGATCGACATGACACCGGTCGACTTTGCCGCGAGTGCGCTCGTCCGCCTCTCCCTTAATCCTGAGCTCCGCGGCCAGATCTTCCATATCGTGTCCGATACGCAGTTCGATCAAGCTCACCTGATTGCCTGGATGCAGCAGTACGGCTACAGCGGCGAGCGGATCAGCTTCCACGAATGGCGCGAGCGAACGATCGCACGCGCGGTCGAGTTCCCAGGCGGAACCGCAGCCGCGGTTGCGCCCGTGATCGTCGGCGCTCTTCCTCTCGACCGAGTGCCACGTTCAACCTTCGACCATCAGAACGCAGATCGAGCGCTGGCCGGCACTGGCATCGAATGTCCCGCCGTCGATGATCGACTGCTGCGTGTCTACTTCGACTACTTCGTCGGCACGGGCTTCCTGCCTGCGCCACCCGCCGACGCTGTCACCACCAAGGGTGCCGACAGCGGGGCCAGCGAGGACGTCGCAGTTGCAACCGTAGGCCACTCCTCCGAGCCGGAGCAGGAAGTACTCGGCGGAATCTGAAGTACCTCCGCCGCGTGGATTGGCGTCGGCGTGTAGAGTCACCGCGCAACGATGGCTGTGGAGATCCGCCCCGTATCGTCAAAGCGCGAGCTAGATACCTTCATCAAGCTGCCGTGGCGCCTGTATCGAGACGAGCCGAACTGGGTCGCCCCGCTCCTGATGGACCTGAAGAAGCGTCTGGACCAGAAGAAGAACCCGTTCTTCGAGCACGCCGAGGCGCAGTACCTACTCGCCTACCGCGACGGCGAGCCGGTCGGCCGGATCAGCGCTCACATCGATCACAACTTCAACAGCTTCCAGCAGAACGAGTGGGGGCTGTTCGGCTGGTTCGAGTGCGAGGATGACCCCGGGACCGCTCGTGCATTGCTCGACGCCGCCGCGTCGTGGCTGCGCGAGCGCGGTCGCGACAGGATGGTCGGCCCGATGGACTTCACGACCAATGACGAGATCGGTCTGCTGATCGTCGGTCACGAGCACCGGCCGATCATCCTCTGCCCCTGGCACCACCCCTACTACCAACGTCTTCTCGAGGGGGATACGGGGCTGAGCAAGGCGATGGACCTCTATATGTGGAGCCTGTACGTGGACAAGCGCGAGAAGGTCCACCCCGCGATCTGGGAGGCGGCTGACAAACTCGAGGCCGAACATGGGATCGTCTGTCGCAACTTCCGAAAGAAGGACCTACAGAACGAGGTCACCCGTTTCCTCGAGGTTTACAACGCGGCGTGGGAAACGAACTGGGCGTCGGTCCCGCTCAACGAGGAGGAGGTCCGCCATTACGCCAAGGACCTGAAGCCCGTGCTCGACGAGAACTGGGCGATGGTCGCCGAAAAGAAGGACACAGGCGAGGTCGTGGGGGCCGCGCTGACGCTGCCTGACTTCAACCAAGTGCTCGCCCGGCTCAACGGTCGTTTGCTGCCGTTTGGCTGGATCACGGCCCTGCGCGCGAAAGCCAAGATCGACGCGGTACGTGTGTTTGCGCTCGGTGTCAAGCCGGAGTATCAGCACACGGGCGTGGCCGCGCGCTTCTACCAGATGCACTTCGACGCGGCCGAACGCACACCCCAGAAGGGCGGCGAGATGGGCTGGATCCTTGAGACCAACAAGCCGATGAACCGCGCGATGGAAGGAATGGGCGGCGAGATCAAGCGCCGCTACCGCGTATACGAGCGTATGCTCTAGAGAACGAGCCACCACAGGTGGCCGTGTTCGCAGCGACTTCCGCCTTTTCTCCTGCGCTCCACCCGCTGATCGCGTCCAGTGCCTATCCGTCCAGCGCCTCCGGGGATTTTGTTTGCGGTCAGCGATCTGCATGTGTCGCACGCTGATAACCGCCGGGTTGTCGAACGCCTGACGCCCGACTCCCCGGCCGACTGGCTGCTCGTGTGCGGCGACGTCAGTGACACGATAGAGGGCGTCGAGTGGGCACTAACCTTGCTTAAGGACCGCTTCACGACGGTTGTATGGGTACCTGGTAACCACGAGCTCTGGACCCTTCCCGACGACACAACCGGCCTACGCGGCGAGCACCGCTACTTGCATCTAGTAGAGATGTGTCGACGTGTCGGAGTCATAACACCGGAGGACGACCCGTACCCGATCTGGGAGGGAAGCGGTGGCCCGATAACGATCGCACCACTGTTCCTACTCTACGACTACACCTTCGGACACAACATCGCCCCAACGAAGCAGGAGTCACTTGCACAAGCCCACGATGCTGGAGTCGTCTGTAGTGATGAGTTCTTGCTACACCCGGACCCATATGCGACCCGGGAGGAGTGGTGCCACGCACGAGTGAAAGCGACAGAGTGCCGCCTAGCGGCGTGTGATGAACAACTGCCCACCCTCATGGTCACTCATTTCCCGTTGATTGACGACGTGACTCGTATACTCAGGCATCCCGAGTTTGCTCAATGGTGCGGCACCCAGCGTACCGCTAATTGGCATCAACGGTTCCGTGCGTCCGTTGTCGTGTACGGTCATCTGCATGTCCCGCGCACCAGTTGGCACGATGGGGTGCGATTTGAGGAGGTCTCACTCGGTTATCCGCGTGAGCGCCAGCATCGGAGCGCCCACAAAGTCCTACGACAAATCTTGCCACTGGACGACTCATGATTGAGGCTATCTTGCCCGACGCGGTGGTTGCGGTCGAGGCTCGCAACGACCTTGCTGATGTCGTTCTGTTCCCTGTGGAGGAGGCTATGGTCGAGCGGGCCGTCGAGAAGCGGCGGCGCGAGTTCACCACCGCACGCGCCTGCGCGCGCGAGGCACTCGCAGAACTCGGTTTACCTCCTACTGCCATCACAAGCGGCGCGCGCGGTGAGCCGCGCTGGCCCGCCGGGGTGGTTGGAAGCATCACGCATTGCGACGGCTACCGCGCGTGCGCAGTCGCACGGTCAACCGACATAGCCACCGTAGGGATCGACGCTGAGCCTCATGCTGCGCTGCCAAAGGGCGTGCTATCTGACATCGCTGGGGAGCAGGAGCTGTCCTGGTTGAGCGAGCGAACGCGCCATGTACCAGGCTTGCACTGGGATCGCCTGCTTTTCAGCGCGAAGGAGTCTGTCTATAAGGCTTGGTTTCCGCTCGCGGAACGGTGGCTCGGCTTTAGGGATGCAGTCGTTACGCTCGACACAGCAGCAGAGACCTTCGCCGCCCGGCTGCTGGTCCCGGGGCCGATGCTGGGAGACCGGCAAGTGGTGGTGTTTTCGGGTCGGTGGCTCGTGAGTAACGGGCTGGTGCTAACAGCCGTCGCACTTGCTGCTCCGACAGGCCGGGAGTGAGCGGCGAGTTCAGGGTACGAAATCGGAGAGCCGACGAAGGGGCTCGAACCCTTGACCTCGTCCTTACCATGGACGCGCTCTACCAGCTGAGCTACGTCGGCGCTGAGGAGGAATCGTAGCTCTTCCGGGGCATCACCGGGCGTTCGGTCCGGGCGCCGATCGCCTTTTCGCGCGACCGACAAGCGGGTAGATGCAGCCCTGTCCCACGAATACAGGAGGATCGACGATGGCCAAAGATCACGGACCCAGCATCAAGAACGACAAACAGTACGAAGGACTGCGCGCAAAGGGCATGAGCAAGGAACGCGCGGCCAAGATCGCCAACAGTCCCGACGCCTCCAAACGAGGCGGCAAAAGCTCGGGCTCAGGCACAAAACGTAAAGCCACCTCGCAGGGTGGCACCAAAGCACAGAAGGCCGCTGCCGGGCGCAAGGGCGCCAAAAAGAGCAACAGCTAGCCAGCGCGACAGTTATCTGAGAGAGCCACCGCGTATATACATTTGCTATCGCGGAGCAAAAATAGACCACACCACACACTGCCCCTGGGAGCCTGCAACGAACAGCCGCCCCCAAAATCACCCCAGATAAGAGGACCGAAGGCCGTCATCTGATGTCAGCGCCGCGCGTCTGCACGGCGCAACCCACACCAAGCGTCCTAGATCGAGGATTCCGCGTTGCGCAGCCCGCTCAGCGTCCACACGCCGAACAGGAAGATCAGCCCGAGGGCGCAGGCGAACGCCAGCGCGGTGTGGTCCTGCACCCCGGAGATCAGGCCGCGGCCGGCGTCGAGGAACGCGGTCGCCGGGTTGATGCTGGCGACAGAGTGGATCCAGCCGCTGAGCAGCTCCAGCGGCACGTACACGGGCGCCAGGAACAGGATCAGGAAGACGGGCGTCTGCATCAGCGGGCCGGCCTGGATCGTGCGGAAGCGGAATGCGATCCCGGCCGCCCAGCCGTAGCCGACGAGCACCAGCAGCAGCGCTAGGCCGTAAAGCCCGAACAGGTCGACGCCGTCGCCGGTCATCTGCATCCCCGAGACCAGCGCGACGACGGTGATCAGCGTGAGCGTGATCGCGGCACGCGACAGCGCGACGAGCGCGTAGCCGAGCGCGATGCCGCGGCGGTCCTCGGCTGCCAGCATCAACCTGCGAGCGAAGCCGCTTTCGAAGTCGAACGCTAGCGAGAAGCCGGTGAACAGGCCGGAGAACATCGCCGACTGGCACATCACGAACACGAACTGAAACGCCGTGTAGCCGGCGGGGAACGTGAACCCGGGGACTTTGCCGAGCGCTGACAGGCCGCCGGCGAAGCTGGCGAAGAACACCAGCGGGAAGATCAGCGACGGGAAGATCAGGTCGGGCCGGCGGACGTAGGTGTGCAGCCCGCGCCGAGCGATCGTCCAGGCCACGCGCCACAGGCTTCCGTGGGTCGTCGTGTTCACTGCGTGGGTCGTCGTGCTCATGTGCGCTGCATCCGCTTGTGCAGGGCGGCGTTGGTGGCCAGCAGCGAGAGCAGGCCGAGCCCGACGGCGACGGCGAAGCCGCGCCACAGCGCGGTCGAGTCCCAGCCGTAGATGTACAGGCTGCGGAACGCCTCGATCAGGTAGGAGATCGGGTTCCAGCTGGCGACCGTGTGAAACCAGCCGGTTCCGAGCAGATTCCTCGGCAGGTTGCTCGAGGACAGGAAAACGAAGACGAAGAAGAGGGGGAACAGTCCTTGGACCGCCTCGCCTGATCCGGTCCACAGCGCGGCGGCGCAACCGAGCGCGCCGAAGGCGAGCGTGGTCAGCGAGCCAAGCGCGATCACGACGAGCGCGCCGCCGATGCCGGCTTCGAGATGGGCGCCGGCGACCAGGCCGATCAGGATGTAGGCAGTCGACTGCACGGCGCCGATCGCAGCGACGCCGACGAGCAGGCCGGCGATCAGCGACACGCGTCGCAGGGGGGTCAGCGCGAGCCGGTTGAAGAAGCCGCTCTCGATGTCCTCGGCGAGGTTGGTGCCGGTGTTGATCAGCGCGAACATCGCACCTTGCAGGAAGGCGACGGCGATTGCGAAGGAGACGTATGAGTCGGTCGGGAAGCCGACGAGCTTGGTCGCCGATTTCAGCCCGCTGGCGTTGACGGCCAGCAGGATGACGGGGAAGAACACGATCGGGAACAGCTGGAACGGCTGGCGCAGCGTCTTGCGCATCGAGCGCCGCGCGAGCACGCTGATCTGTGCCGAGTGCACTCCGCTCATGCGCTGGCGGCGGCGGGCACGGCCTGCCCGCCCTGCTCGTCGGTCTGATCGCCGGCGCCCTCCAGCGAGCGGCCGGTCTTTGCGAGGAACACGTCATCCAGCGACGGCGTGTGCAGCCGCAGATCGGCGATCGGCAGGTTCTCCGCGTCGAGCGTGCGCACGATCTCGGCCAAGTCGCTGACACCCTCGGGCAGGCGCGCGGAGGCGCTGTTCGGCGACGCGGCACCGGCCTCGCCGAAGCGGTGCAGCACTCCTTCCAGGCGCTCGCGGTCGCCCGGGTCCCGCGGCACGACTTCCACGCTCGAGCGGCCGATCTCCGCCTTCAGCTCGGCGGGCGTGCCCTCGGCGACGATTGTGCCGCGGTCGATGATCCCGACGCGGTCGGCGAGCACGTCGGCCTCCTCGAGATACTGCGTGGTCAGGAACACGGTGACACCGTCGCCGGCCAGCCGCCGAACCTCATCCCACAGCGCGGCGCGGCTCTGCGGGTCAAGGCCGGTGGTCGGCTCGTCGAGGAACAGCAGCCGCGGCCGGTGCACTAGCGCGAGGCCGAGGTCGAGCCTGCGCTTCATCCCGCCGGAGTAGCCGCCGACCTTGCGATCGGCCGCGTCGGTCAGGCCGACGCGCTCCAGCAGCTCGCTTGCGCGCTGCTCGCGCTCGCCCTTACCGAGGCCGTGCAGCGCGCTCTGCAGGCGCATGTGCTCGCGGCCGGTGAGGAACGGGTCGAGCGCGGACTCCTGCAGCGATGCGCCGATCGCGCCGCGGACCTGGGCGCCCTGCGTGACCACGTCGAGCCCTGCCACTCTGGCGCACCCGGAGGTGGGAGGCAGCAGCGTCGTGAGCATCAGCACGGTTGTTGACTTGCCCGCGCCGTTGGGGCCGAGAAACCCGTAGATCTCGCCCGGGGCGACCTGCAGGTCGATGCCGTCGACGGCGCGGATGCCGCCCTTGAAGTCGCGCACGAGGCCTTCGACCTCGATCCCGTTCTCGCCCATCGGTCGCTCGCTCACGCAGCCCCCTCGGTCGCGGTTCGTGTGGTCGCCGAGCTGGCAGCCGGGGAAGGTTCGACGCGCAGCAGCCGCGCGGGCATCTGCGGCAGCCACCAGTTCCAGCGCCCGAACAGCGAGACGACCGCTGGGACGAACAGCGCCCGAATGATCGTCGCGTCGATCAGGATGCCGGCGGCGAGCCCGGTGGCCAGGACTTTGACTTCGGTCTCGGGGCCGGAGGCGAGCGAGACGAACGCCAGGAACAGGATGATCGCGGCGCTCGTGACGAGGCGCCCGGTACGCCCGATGCCGCGCACGACTGCGATGTCGGTCGACCCGGTCGCGTCGTATTCCTCACGCATGCGCGAGAGGATGAACACCTCGTAGTCCATCGACAGCCCGAACAGGAACGCGAACAACATCAGTGGTATCCAGGCCGTGATCGAGCCGGTCGCGGAGATCCCCCAGATCAGGCTGGAGCCGTGGCCGTGCTGCCAGACGAGCGCGAGCACGCCCCACGCGGCGCCGACGCTGATCACGTTCAGGACGACCGCCTTCAGCGGCAGCAGCAGCGAGCGGAACGCGCGCGCGAGCAGCACGAACGTGATCACGGCGATCAGCGCGATCATCAGGGGGAAGTTGCCGTACACGGCTTCGATGAAGTCGTGGTTCTGCGCGGGCAGTCCGCCGACGCGGACGGACGGGCCTTCCGCCCGCGCCGCCGAGCGCACCAGCGCGAGCGTCGCGCGACCGCCCGCCGTCGAGGCGTCGGGGGTGCTGTACACATCGACGACAGCCGCTCCCCCCCGCCGCCAGGCGGGACCGGTGGGCGCCACCGCGCCGTGCACACCGGGGACCGCTGAGAGCGTCCGGGCGACGTGCTCGGGCGAGGTCGAGCCGACGAGCAGCACCTCGTCCGGCAGCAGCACGCCGGAGCCGATGCCCGATCGCTCGAGTGCGACGAGCCCCTGCTTGGCATCACCCTGCTTGGCGATCGTGTTCACGTTGGAGATACCCAGCTGCAGGCTGGTGGCGGCGAGCACCAGCGCGGCCAGCAGGAACGAGGCGCCGAGCGCGGCGATCCAGCGCCGGCGCACGACCATCTCGGCCCAGCCGGTCCAGGCGCGGCTGGCTTTGTCGTCGTTGCGCACATGTGGCCAGTCCAGGCGCGGGCCGAGCTTGCTGAGCACGACTGGCAAAAGTGTCAGCGCGACGATCACGCTGACCAGTGGGATCAGCATTCCGCCGTAGCCGACCGAGCGCAGGAACGGCACGGGCAGGGCGATCAGCGCGAACAGGCCGATCGCGACGGTCGTACCGCTGAACACGACCGCGCGCCCGGCCGTTTGCATCGCGCGCTCGACGGCCGCGTCGCCGTCCAGGCCGTGCGCGCGCTCCTCGCGCCAGCGGACGACGACCAGCAGCGAGTAGTCGATCGACACGCCGAGGCCGATCAGGGCGATCAGGAACTGCACAATCGGCGAGACTTCGGTGACCGTCGTCAGCCCCCAGACGACGAGGAACGTCGTCAGGATCGAGACGATCGCCATGACGATCGGCACGATCGCGAGGAACGAGCCGAACACGAACGCCAGCACGAGCAGCGCTCCGAGCCCGCCGAGCATCGCCTCGAGCAGCACCCCGGGGCCGTTGCCGCCGCCGCTCTGAACGGACAGCGCGTCGAAGCCGGTCAGGTGCACCGGTGCGCCTGCGACGGTGGCGCCGGCGATCGCGGCGCTCGCGTGTTCGGCTGCCTTGGGGTTGTCTTCGAACGCCTGCGTGCGGTCCGGCGGCGGGTAGGCGACGACGAACGTCGTCTGGCGGTCGTGAGACAGGAAGGCGGGGTTCGCGGTGCTGGCGTAGCCGGCCAGGCGCGTCCCGGGCAGCGCGCGCTCGAGCCGCGCTTCGACGCTTCGCAGCTGCTGCTGTACGGCGGACGAGCTGACGGACGTTCCGGCGGGCAGCGTGACGACTGCCAGCAGCGGTGCGCTGTTGCCGCCGGTGCCGTGGAAGTCGCGTTGGATCTGCTGGTTGGTGACCCAGCCTTCCTTGCCGGGGACAGAGAACTTCTGCTTGAGCGATTTCGTCGACGTGCCGGCGGTGGCCATGCCGACGAGCGTGAGGATCACCCAGAAGCCGGCGACGATGCGCTTGTGCGCGAGCACCCAGTGGGTCAGGCGCGTCATCGCTCCGGGAGCCGGCGTGGCGCCGGCGGGCCGGGAGGGGCCGGCGGACTCAGGTGATGGGGGCTGGGAGAGTGTGTCGCCGCTTCGGGGGGAGTCGGTCATCGCAACGTCTCCAATATTTCGGGCACAGAATCGTTCCGGGCAGAACAATCTATACCATAATCTTTTACACTGAAGTATGATCTCCGTGTGAAGATCGAGACCGACGGCGAGATCCCACCGGCCGAGGGCTCGGACCTCGGCTCGAGTGAGTGTGCGGACGGATCCTGGCCCGCCGGTCTCGTGCCCGCCTCGGTCGTCGAGGGCGGGCTGTCCCCTGATTCAAGCAGGCCGTTCCGCGGAGTCGGGTTCACGCTGTCCTCGATCGGATACGCGGTCGCACGGCGCTTCCGCGACACGCTCGCGCCGCTGGCGCTCGAGCCGCGTGAGTTCGCGCTGCTGCGCGCGGTCAGCTTCGCTGAGGGCCAGTCCCAGCAGGCGATCGGCGAGCGGCTGCACATACCACCGAGCCGCATGGTCGCGTTCGTCGACGCGCTGGAGGCGCGCGCGTTGCTCGAACGGCGCCACAACCCCGACGATCGACGCACGCGCGAGCTGTATCTGACCGGCGACGGTCGTGAGCTGCTCGCCCGGGCGCTCGAGCTGGCTGTCGCGCTGGAGCTCGATCTGTCGGTTGGGCTGAGCGCGGACGAGCGGGAGCTGCTGCTCGACCTGCTGCAGCGGGTCGGCGGGCGGCTGGGCGTGCCGCCGGCTGTGCACGCTGCACACATGCACGAGGCGGAGGTTCACGAAGCGCACGGCCCGCACGATCTCGCGGCCGAGTAGCTCCCCCACAGGCCGAGTAGCTCCCCACAGGCCGAGGTAGCTCGCCCACAGGCCGAGGAATCTGCTCAAACGTCAAGAACCGTCGTCGAGCGGTCGACTTGACGTCGATGGGCCTGCTGAGCGGCACGATTCCGATCGAGCGCGACGACCATGTGCTGCGCGCGCGCAGGACGGCTGCGTGCACGCGGATTGTGATGGGTGTGATCGGCGTGCTGGTGATCGTCGTGCAGCCAAGCCTGCTGCCGTACCCGGCACTCGGCATGATCGGGTTCGCGGTGATCGGGCTGACTTCGGTGGTGCAGTTCGCGGGACCACCGGCGTCGTGGCTGGGAATCGAGGAGTCGCTGTCGGGCATCGCCGGTGTCTTGATCGTCGGCCTCGGCAGCCAGCGCGTCGGCGTGCTCAGCATCCTGTGGCTGGTCGCCGTGGCCAGCGGCGTGCTGGCGCGCGGAGGACGGGTGCACTGGCTGGGGCGCTACATAGTGCTCGCGGCGCTGGCGATGCCGATCGCGCGGTACGGGTCAATCAACGCCGAATACGCGGCGCTGTTCGTCGCAGCGATGGGGCTGCTGCTGACGAGCGGCCGGCTCACGCGCGAGCTGAACCACCTGCTGAAGAAGGCGCGACTGCAGGCCGAAAGCGCGGAGACGCTGCTGCTGGCCGGCGATATCGCGGCGCGCATGGGCGAGCTGGGAGAGCACGCTCCCGTGGTGGCGCCCGCGCCGGCCGGCGAGACGCCTGCGGGCCTCAGCGCGGCGGAGCGGGCCAGCGCCCGCAGCGCGCTTGCCAAGCTGCTGGCCGGCGAGGGCCTGTCGATGGTTGTTCAGCCGATCGTCGACATCCGCGACGGCTCGATCCACGCGTTCGAGGCGCTCGCCCGTTTCGGTCAGCCACGCGAGGGCGCGAGCCCGCTGCACTGGTTCTCGCTGGCGGATCAGCTGGGTGAGCGTGCGAACCTCGAGCGGGCGTGCCTGCGCATGGCGCTGGAGCTGCACGCGTGCCGCCCGGCGCGCACGCGCCTGACGGTCAACCTGTCCGCGCCAGTGCTGCTCGAGCGCGAGACGATCGCGATATTCGAGGACGCGGGCGACGGCCTGCCGCACGACCTGCGCGGGCTGATCATCGAGATCACCGAGGAGACACTCGTCCACGGCGACATGCAGCTGCTGAGCGCGATCGAGCCGCTGCGCGAGCGCGGCGCGTGCTTGGCGGTGGACGACATGGGCGCCGGCTACTCCGGGCTGCGCCAGATCACGACCGTGCATCCCGCGTATCTGAAGCTCGACCGCTCGCTGGTCGCCGGGATCGACGGCGACGACGAGCGCGCCGCGCTCGTCGGTGCGTTGGCCGGCTACTCCGCCCAGGTGGGCTGCCTGCTCGTCGCCGAGGGCGTCGAGACGGACGCCGAGCTGCAGGTCGTGCGACGGCTGGGCGTGCCACTCGTGCAGGGCTTCCTGCTCAGCCGCCCGGGGCCGGCATGGCCCGAGGTGTGCGCAGAGGCTGCGCGCGGGGACGTGGCGGTGCCGGACGTGGCGGTGCCATCACCCGAGCCGACACGCGAAGCCGAGCCGATCGCGATGCTCCAGCGCGTGGCCTGAGCGGCGACTCCCCCCGGCCTGTCCGCCGACTCCCCCGACTCGTCCGGGCCGGCCTGAGGGCCGCACCCAAGAGCAATGGCGCGATCGGACCGTCGCGTTCTGATCACCACGGCGCCATGCGATCCACTCGCAGGGAGGACGTCCGACGAAGTCGGATCGCACGATGTGTACGGGAGCCAGCATGCTGCCATGGCCAGAGCTCATGGATGAGGTCGAGCTGATCCTTGGGACCGTCGCTCATCCCGACCATAGGGCGCCGAACGCCCTGCCTGGACGTGAGCATTTCTACCGCCGCGACCTCGATCCTCGGCGCTGGCTGCGCGTGGTCGTAGACTTCAATGACGAGCCTGCGTGGGTCGTAACTGCACTCGTCCAGAACAATCCCCCGCGCGGCTGGCAGCCATGACGATCACAATTGCCGGCATCTCATTCGATCATCACCACTACGACGAGCGTGGAGATGTGCTGTACCTGAACGTGGGGGAGCCTCGTCCGGCCTCCCGAGGTCTTGAGACCGCTGATGGGCACGCGATCCACTACGACGAGTCCGGCGCCGTGATCGGACTCACGCTGTTGAACGTCCGGCATACCCTGGAACGAGATGGCGGCTTGACGTTGACGCTCCCTCCCGAGCACTTGGCCGCAGATGCTCTGAGGCCGATCCTCGTGGCCGCGTAATCAGGGTCGGTGCTTAGCGTGCGCCAAGGGCACGCCAATCGCTCCTCCGGCACGTAACGCCATCGCGTGGACGACACCAGCGATGCCCCAATCCACAAGATCACGATCCGGGCCGCCGCGCCACCCGAGAGTCAGCGCTGTCCTTCCTCAGAGTGACATTACTCGCCGCCTCGAAGGTCCGGCAACGGATTCTGCCATCTCCCGAAACTAGCGGCACGGTCGTGCTATAAGTCTTGCCGGTGCACTTCCCGACTCAACAGGAGAGAGATGTGGCGGCTGTCGGGCCTCTGGTTGAGCCCGACGAAGGTGCTGCGCGATGAGTGGCGCCGTGCCCGTTGCCCGCTCTGACGGGCGGCGCTTGCGCGGCGAGCGCACGCACCAGGAGATCCTCACGAGCGCGGTGGATCTCGGCTCGCGCGAGGGCCTTGAAGCGCTCACGATCGGCGGGCTGGCAGCACATGCCGGGGTCAGCAAGAGCGGGCTGTTCGCGCACTTCGGCAGCAAGCAGGAGCTGCAGCTGGCAACCGTCGAGGCGGCCCGCGAGGTGTTTCTCGAGGAGGTCGTGGAGCCCGCCTTCGACGCGCCCGAGGGCCTGCCCCGGCTTCGCGCGACGCTCGCCGCGTGGCTCGACTATTTTCGCCGCGACGTGTTCCCCGGAGGTTGTTTCTTCCAGGCGGCGTCGTTGGAGTTCGACGGCCGGCCTGGTGCCGTGCGCGAGCGTGTCGTTGAGGTGATGAGCCAGTGGCTGCAGTGGCTGACCGGCCTTGCGCGCCAGTCGCGGCTCGAGGGGGATCCGTCCCAGCTTGCGTTCGAGCTGAACGCGATCGGGCTGGCCACGAACTGGCAGCGTCAGCTGCTCGGCGGCGAGGAGACGCTCGATCGCGCGGCGGAGGCGTTCGAGCGCGTGATCGCGAGCGCCCGACAGAGATGAGCTCCGTGGGCACGTGGGCCTGGGCCCAGCGAACGGACGGACGGTTGCGCAGGCGCGATCGCGCGGAGCTCCTGCGACAGGGCGTGCTGGCGCGCCTCGGTCAGATACCCGCCCGGCTGCGAGGGTCTGTGAGCGAAAGCCTGTCGATCGAGATGCCCGTTGCGCCGGACAGTGCGTTGACGCGCGCGGCTGACGAGCGCGTGCAGGAACTCTCCACGCCGGTGCTGTACGGGCATTGCCTGCGCACCTGGGCGTTTTCCGCGATGTTCGCCGAGCGCAACCGGGTCGAGCACGATCAGGAGCTGTTGTACCTGGCGTGCGTGTTGCACGACCTTGGCCTGACGAGTGCGCATGACGGAGCGGACCTCACCGCGCGGTGTTTCGCGGTGGAGGGAGCACGAGCGGCACACGATCTGGTCTGCAGCCACGGCGCTTCGCGGACCCGCGCGCAGGCTGTCGCGGAGGCGATCACCCTGCACTTGAATGTGACCGTGCCGACCCGGCTGGGCGTCGAGGCGCACCTGCTGAGCAAGGGTGTCTCGCTCGACACGATCGGGCGGCGGCTGCATCAGCTGCCGCTGACGTCGGTCCGCAAGGTCGATCAGCGCTGGCCACGAGAGGAACTCGCAGAGTATTTGGCGGGCGCGACCAAGCGGCAGGCCGAGATCAGACCGCAGTCTCGCTCGGCCTTCCTGCAGCGTCTCGGTTTCGCGGAGCTGCTGCGCGCCAACCCACTCGATGCTTGATGTGCGATCGACGTCGCTGGCAAGCGGGTCCAACGCTTCGGTCAGAAGGTCCTGAATACGACCGCGTAGCTTGCGCCACAGCCTGCTTTACCCGCTGCGCGGAAGGCCGCCGTCGATCGGGGAGGCTTCGTCTTTGAGCAGTCGCCGGAGCTCGTCCGCGAGTGTGAGTGGGTCGAAGGGCTTGGCGATCGTTCCTACGGCCCCGAGGGAGCTAAGGTGCCGGCGCTCTGCAGTTGTGCCTTCGCGGTGAGAAAGACGATCGGCACGTCCGCCGGTAGCCCGCCTTCCCGCAGCGCCACGAGCGTGCTCGGCCCGTCCATCCCAGGCATCATCACGTCGAGCATTACGGCGTCAAAGGCGTCCTCGCCGGCTGCCGCCTCGAGCGCGGCTTGTCCGGAAGCGACCGGCAGGACCGCCTAGTCGCCGATCCGTTCGAGACTCAAGCACACGATCGTGCGGATGTCATCGGCGTCGTCCACAAGCAGCAGTCGCCGGCTCATACAACGTCACCCCCCGCACCTATCCGAAATGCGCCGCGACGCGGCCGGGGCTGTGCGGACGCGTCGGTCTGGGAGATAGGCCGTGCGGTGCGCGGCTTCACGGGCTCATCCTCAACAGGCTGGGATACCTCGCAAGCGGTTCAAGCGCCAGCTGTCCGCAGCGCGCTCGCTGGCCAGGCGGGTCTCGTCCCGGCTTCGCCGCGATCCAGCGGCTACACCAGAATGCCAGGAGGGCATTGTCACGTGGCTCTTTAACGCGATCCGTAGTTGGCCGCAACGAGTTTGGCGGCCAACCCTCCTTGCCGCGTTCGCTGGCACAGCCGATGCTCGAGCAGATCCGATGCGACACGCGACCGACACAACTGACACGGACGCAATCAACGAGGACAACGCCGCGTGGCTGGTCGACGTGTTGCGCACGATCTGGGAACAGCAGCGTGACCGAGTTGACGGGCGGATCTGCGTGATCGAGTGCGCGGTCGACGAGTTGGCGCACGGCAGCCTCGATGCGGATCTCAGACGTGAGGCCGAGCGCTCTGCTCACATGCTTGCCGGCTCGATCGGGATGTTCGGCTTCGTGGACGCAGCACAAGCTGCTCGCGGCGTGGAGCTGTCTCGCCGCCCCCCAGCCCGCCGATGCACCGGCGTTGTCCGCTCTCGCACTGAGCATCCGCGAGGGCGTATGCGCGCAGCCGGGCCACCGGACCCCCTGCCAGGTGCGCGATGAATCGTCCTAGCGAGAGTCTCGACGCTTCGCCGCCGAAGCGCAGGTAGTTGGCGGCGCTTTCCTATCCGATCAGTTTGGCGTGGCTAGGAGCTCGCGAGCGGCGGCGCTCTGTTCATGCTCAAACGCCGACTTGAGCCGCTCGACTTCTTGACCACCGAGGCCCGTCGCACGTGCGACATCTCGCCAGCGCGCGGTCGCAGCCAATACTTCCCCAACGATTGCCCGGGCTTGTGCCTCTGAGATTCTGAAGAGGTCGGCAACTTCTATTGCTGTCGCGAGGCTTGCCTGTGCGTTGGTCTCGTCGATGGCGGTCGCCAACTGCTTAGCTCCGCCTTCGGGGTTGGGGTTCAAATCGAACGCCGGCGACAGCGACCACCCCGCCGTGCTCATGCGCAGGAAGCCGTGATTTCGGAGATGATCGTCGGTGTTAGAGATCAGGATCGTGAAGACAATACGCCGCCAGAGCTCACGCAGATCCGCTCCGGTGTCGGACGAGCGCTCTTCGAGCACCTGTCCGATTTCCAGGTAGCTCGCCTGCTCGCCGTCTTTCGCTTGCAGCATGGACATTGCGCTCAGGTAACCGATGCGCCCATTTGCGTTGCGGTCGAACCGGCGCACCACCAGCACGGGCCGGTTCTCGATGACGTGCAGCTCATGCTCGGGGACTGCGATTCCCGCGTCCGTTGCGAGCGTCAGCGCGACAGCCTCCCACCGAATCACGTCCCACTCGTCGGCCTGGGGGGATGGGAACTTGGCGATCGCCAGACGCCCCTTGGTGTCGAGCACGTGCGCCTTTGGCCTTGCGCCGCCGAGCGAGCTGCCGCCGTGAAGGAGGAGCCGCAGATCTTCACTGGTCGGTTCGTCGCGTTCGAGCTCTTCGGCTGCATTCAGCAGACGTGCAAGCCCGATCAGATGCGGAACTCCCTCGGTGTCGGCTGCTAGACCCTATGTCGTAGGTCGCCCGTTGGGTTGACCGCCGGGGTAGGCCGGACACTCCTCGCGGGGGTTTGTCTGGCCGGAGAATGGCTCCGGCTGACCCCAGGAATGTGAGGAGGTCCGGCCGTGACTGGAATGGTGACTTATGCGGGGCTTGATGTCCATGCCCGTTCGACGCATGCTGCGGCGATTGACGTCTCGACGGGTGAGCTGCGGCGGGCGCGGTTTGGGCCGGGCGTGGAGGAGCCGGTCGCGTGGCTTCGGAGTCTGCGTGGCCCGGTGCGTGCTTGTTATGAGGCGGGGCCGACCGGGTTTGGGCTGTATCGCGCCGCGAGCGCGGCTGGGGTGGCGGTCGAGGTGATCGCGCCGGGTAAGACACCCCGGGGCCCCTCAGATCGGGTGAAGACTGACCGCAAGGACGCAGAGCTGCTCGCGCGGCTGCTGCTGGCCGGGTCGCTGACCACGGTCGTGGTCCCGCCTGTCGAGGTCGAGGCCGCCCGCGAGCTGGTGCGCGCTCACGATGCGTGCCGGCGGGATCTGATGACTGCTCGTCACCGCGTCTCGAAGATGCTGTTGCGCCACGGCCGGGTCTATCCCGAGTCCTCGACCTGGACTGTGGCTCACCGGCGCTGGCTCGCGGCCCAGCAGTTCGATGAGACGGCATCAGAGCTGGTGTTCGCTGATCTGATCGCCGCCGTCGACGGGCTGACCGCGCGCAAGGCGGCGATCGCTGAGCGACTCTCACGCCTGGCGGAAGACGATGCGTGGTGGGCGACCGTCGCGAGGCTCCGCTGCTTCCGGGGCGTTGACACGCTGACAGCGTTCGCGCTTCACCTCGAGCTCGGCGGGGACTGGCAGCGCTTCCAGCGAGCGAACGCGCTGAGTGCGTGGCTCGGGCTGATCCCGTCCCTTCACCAGTCCGGCGAGTCATCGCACCAGGGGTCGATCACGAAGACGGGATCGGGCTTCGCTCGCCGGCTGCTCGTCGAGTCAGCCTGGCACTACGGACGCCCGCCACGGATCGGGGTGACCCTCCAAAACCGCCAGCTTGGCCAGCCCGAGCACGTCCTGCAGATCGCTAACCGTGCCCAGCAACGGCTGCACCGGGTCTATCACCGCATGCGCGGCCGCGGCAAGCCGCACAACGTGACCGTCGTCGCGTGCGCACGCGAGCTGTCGTGCTTCCTCTGGGCAGCAGCCACCGCCGACTGACCCCGGTCGACAGCCCCACGGTCGGGAGGCCGGGGCGCCGGGCCATCAGCGGCCAGCACGCGCGGAACTACTATGGGCAGCACCCCAACCGGAGTGCCACGCCCGTTCCTAGACAGCGCACGCTGGCAGCACGAAACCGGGCCCTGGGGTAGCCAACCCCCGCATCATCAGACTGGCAACGCCGACACCGAGCCCGACGCCCCGGCCTCCCGACCACCCCAAACCGCCCGCCACACGGACGCGATCAACCCTGCCCACTTGACAAACAACACGACATATCAGGTAGTGCTCGCTGTCGTGGCTGCGGAATCGCAGCGCGCCCAGGCGCAGGTCATCCCGCGCGCCGAGCAGGAAGTCGACCTCGGTGAGCCCGTGCTGCTGGGCGCCCGCGTCGCGGGCCCGCTGTGCCTCCGCGCGTCTGACGAGACGCCGTCCCCACCCGTCGGGGGCGCAGTCGGACATCGACCCGAATAGTGGACGGCCCAGCGCTGTGTGATGCTGACCGGCTTGGAGCGGCAGGCCGGGATCGAGCTCATAGGAGTCGGCTCGTTGGAGGTAGTCCTCTCGATAGCTGAATGTGGCCGATTCACTCTGCCCGCGCCGATGCGTCCAGAGCCGCCCGGCGGGGACATCTAGGCCGGCGATCTGCACATCGACCTGGATTGGCTGCTCAGCCATCGTCCGCCAGCCTCTTCGGTCGCACACGACGGGGGAGCTCTTGGTCTGAACGCAGACGACCGACATCGCTGGCTAGCGGGTCCAACGCCTCGGTCAGAAGGTCTTGAATGCCGAGTGCCCTCAGGATTCGGAGCAGGTTCTCGACGCTGACCCCTCCATCGGCTGCCTCGATCCGCCGGACTACTCCTCGCGAGATGTCTGCGCGCTCGGCCAGCTGAGCCTGCGTGAGACCGCGCAGCTTGCGCCAGGTCGCGATACTTTCTGCCAGGCCCCGTTGAGCACGGCGAACTGGGATCGGTGTGGTTCGGCGTATTTTACGCTCCATATATAGAGCACTATAGATCATATTGCACTATATATCGATCATTATGAGCCACAGCTGAACACTCTGTCCTGCGGGCGCGCGGCTTCGACGACGCCTTCGCGGATTTCTTAAATCCCGTATACGGCAGCGAGAAAGACACCTTCGTCACTGGATCCCGACCGACGGCTTTCGCCATCAGGCCTTGATGGTGACCGCGATCATGCCCATCAAGAGCTTCAACAAGTCAACCAGCGGGCGTGGGTCCTGGCGCACCAGCCGGGGCGGAGAAGTGCGCAAGCTCGAGCACGAGCTTCGCGCCACCGTAAGGCGATTGCTCGGCCGTCACGGATCCTCCGTGGGCCTCGGCGATCGCACGCACGATCGCCAAACCGAGCCCTGTCCCTCCCGACGCCCGGTCGCGCGCCGCGTCGGTGCGGTGGAAGCGCTCGAAGACACGGTCGCGCTGGTCGGAGGCTATGCCCGGGCCGTTGTCTTCGACGAGAAAGCGCACACGTCCCCCGGCTAGCGGCTCGACGCGCATACGCACGATCCCGTTCCCAGAATCCGTGTGATCGATCGCATTGCGCACGAGGTTGCGCAGTGCCTGGGCCAGGCGATCGGGGTCGGCGCGCAGCACCCCAGGTGCGATCGGGGCGAGCTCGAAGCGACGGTCGGCGAGCAGGCTCATGCCGTCCCACAGCTCGCCGGCGAACGGGGCGAGGTCGATCGCTTCGAGCTGCAGGAACTCGGTCTGTTCCATCCGCGCGAGCAGCAGCAGGTCGTCGACGAGGCGGCTGATGCGGGCGATCTCGGCCTGCACGAGGCGCTCGACGCGGCGCACCTCGTGCGTTGGTGGATCGGCCTGTGCGGCGAGCACCTCGAGCTGACCGGCGACCACGGTCAGCGGCGTGCGCAGCTCGTGCGAGGCGTCGGCGACGAACGCGCGCTGCGCGGCGAACGCATCGGTCAGCCGATCGAGCATGTGGTTGAACGCATCGGTCAGCACGCGAACCTCAGGCGATTGCCCGCCCGGGTCGTGGATCCGCGGATGCAGGTCACCCGCGTCAACGCGCGCGGCGACGCCCGCCATCCGGCGCAGCGGGCGCGATACGCGGGTGCCGATCAGATAGGCACCGAGCAGCGCCACAGCGAGCGCCAGCGCACCGGCGAGGATGAACGCCCGCGCGACGCCGGCCTGGGCATGCGAGACGGTCAGCAGCGGCTCCCCCACGCCGACAGTCGCTCGCCGCCCGTCCGGCAGCCGCACGGAGCGCTTCAGCAGGCGCAGTTCGCCGACGTCCGGAAGCGTCAGCGTTGAGTAGCCGAGCGGCGAGCTGAGCAGGCCGCGCGAGAGATGGTTCTCGGCGGTCTGCTCGGCCGCCGTCTCGCCGTTGTCCGGTGCCTCGGCGGTGAACAGCTCCGGCCGGTTGGTGCTCGTCCGCGCACCGGGGGTCAGCGTGAACAGCAGCGTCGAGGTGGCCGCGAACGGCTGGCTGTGGACGTAGCGATCCGACGCCGCGAAGACGGCCCGTGGCGTCCCGGGCCTGGCGAGCTGCAGGCTGCGGGCGAGCTCACTCCCGTCGCCGCCGAGCTCCGTGTCGATCTGCCGGCGCAGCTGAGCGCCGGTGCCGCGGTAGACGGCGAGGAAGGAGATCGCTGTGCAGAGCAGGACGACCAGCGCGACCCATCCGGCGAGCCGCCAGCGCAACCCGAGGCGGCCGAACGCCGCGCGCATCATGCCGCCTGCGGGTTCGCGTTCGTGCCCAGCCGGTAGCCGACCGAGCGCACGGTGAAGATCGGCGCCGGATCGTCAGGGCGGCCGAGCTTGCGGCGCAGGTAGCCGACATAGACATCGACGACGTTCGTCGCCGGATCGTGCTCGTAGCCCCACACGGCGGCGAGGATCTCCTCGCGCGAGAGCACGCGCCCGCGATGGCGCAGGAGGTAAACCAGCAGCTCGAACTCGGTCGCCGAGAGCGCCACCTCCCGGCCGGCTCTATGCGCTTTGCGCGTGAGCAGGTTGACCTCGATGTCCTCCCCCTGCAACGTGCTCGCCGATGCCTGCACGACGACCCGTAGCTGTGCGCGCAGCCGCGCGACGAGCTCGGCCAGCGAGAACGGCTTGACCAGGTAGTCGACGGCCCCCGTCTCCAGCCCGGCGATGCGATCCTCGATCTCTCCGCGCGCGCTCAGCACAATCACGGGCAGCGTCGGCGACGCGCGCCTGATCGACGCGAGGATCTGCAGGCCCGAGCGGCCGGGCAGCATCAGGTCGAGGACGATCGCATCGAAACTGCCGCCGAGCGCGAGCCGCTCGCCCTGCGTCCCGTCGAGGCTCGACTCGACGGCGAACCCCTTGGCCGACAGCCCGCGGCGCAGGAAGTCGGCGATGCCGGGCTCGTCCTCGATCACCAGAACGCGACTCGGCACAAGCGAGCCCTCGGCTTGCGCATCCCGCACCGGCTCACCCCGCTCTGGGCGCGCAGCCATGCTCATCGCTCAAGCATAGGCGTGCCGACATGCAGGGCTTATTGCACGAGTGCCTTTTGATGAGCTTTCTCATCAACGGGTTATCAAGTCGTTAATCCTGTCTCGAACACTGCTCGCATGGCTGTCGAGCACCAAGCGGGCGCATCCACGCTGACGAGACCGCAGCTGCGCGGCATACGCGGTGGCGGCACAGCCGGCAATGAGCGGCTGACCGCGGTGACCGGCGTTGTGCTGATCCTGCTGCTGGCCATCATCGGGATGACGATCATCTCGCTGACGCGGCTGCTGTGGGTTCACCTGTTTGTCGGCATGTTGTTGATCGGGCCGCTCGTGCTGAAGCTGAGCAGCACGGGCTATCGCTTCGCGCGTTACTACACGGCGAACCAGCGCTACCGGCAGAAGGGACCGCCGCCGATGCCGCTGCGCGTGATCGCGCCAGTCGTCGTCGCGAGTACGCTGGCCGTGTTCGCCAGCGGCGTCGCGCTGCTATTCATCGGGCCGAGCTCGCGCAACACGCTGCTGCCGATCCACAAGCTCAGCTTCTTCGTCTGGATCGCCTTCATGGTCGTTCACGTGCTCGCCCACCTGCCGGCGACGGCGCATGCATTGCAGGCCGACTACTCCGGGCCGGCGCTGCGTGCCCATCGAACACCGGGACGCGACGGGCGCGCGCTGGCTCTGCTCGGTGCGCTTGTCGCGGGGGTCGTGCTCGCGATGCTCGTGATCCCGCAATTTGCCCCGTGGCTTGCATCCCACCACCTTCACCACTGACGTCCGCAATGCGCTCCCATAACACCCACGCCCGTGACAGATCGCTGCGCAAGCTGACGAGGGTCAATCGCTGGCTGATCGCCACGAGCGTCGCGCTCACGGGCCTCTTCGCCGAGGCCGCAGCGCATGCCTTTCCAGGCAAGAAGGGAGCGCGTTCGCCGGCCACGACGAATCGAGCGCGCACGCACACGGCGCACCGTCGTGCCGGCCGAACAAGCTCGATGCACGCGCGGTCGCTTCACCGACCACAGCAGTCGCCGCAGGCCACGACAGAATCGGCGCCACCGGTAGCAGAAGCTCCGTCGCATGAAGCGGCGCCCGCGGAAGAAGCGCCCCGCGACGCGGCGTCGGCCCAGGAATCCGCGCCGGTCCCGGCGCGTGAACCGGAACCGGCAGCTGAACCGGAACCAGCGCACGAAACCGCGCCGGTCGCAGAAGCGCCACCGGTCGTTTCGGGAGGCTCGTGATGGAGCCGCGACTACGCAATCGCGACGATCGGGACGTTCCCGGCCGTGCGCGCTGGGAGGCGCTCGGCACGAGCGTCGAGCTGCGAGTCGGCGAGCCGCACGAGCTTTCGGCGGCACGCACCGAGGTCGAGCTAACGCTCGACGCGATCGACCGCACGTGCAGCCGCTTCCGCGTCGACTCTGAGCTCTCACAGCTGAACGCGCGCGCGGGGCGCCCCATCCACGTCAGCTGCCTGCTGATGGAAGCCTTGGAGCTGGCCGTCGCGGCGGCGGCACTCACCGAAGGCGATGTCGATCCGACGGTCGGGCGAGCGCTCGAGCTCAACGGCTATGACCGTGACTGGCGCGAGCTGGCACCGCCGCAGGAAGAGCCGCGAGCGAGTGGCGTGATGCTCTACGTGCTGATCGGCTGGCGCACGATCGTGCTCGACCGGGCGAGCTCGACGGTGCGCGTGCCGGCCGGCGTGAGGCTCGATCTCGGTGCCACGGCGAAGGCGTGGGCGGCGGATCGCGCTGCTGCGGCTGCCGCGGCCGTAGCCGGCGGCGGCGTGCTCGTTAGCCTCGGCGGCGACATCGCCGTTCGCGGGCAAGCCCCGGTGGGCGGCTGGCCTATCAGGGTCACAGACGATCACCGCAATGGCCTGGATGCGCCGGGGCAGACCGTCTCGATCGTCTCGGGCGGGCTGGCGACGTCGAGCACAACCGTACGCCGCTGGAGCCACGCGGGGCGCACCAGGCATCACATCATCGACCCACGCACCGCGACACCTACGCACTCGCACTGGCGCACGGTGAGCGTTGCCGCGGAGGACTGTGCGCAGGCGAACATCGCAACGACGGCGTCGCTCGTGCGAAGCGGTGGCGCGCTCGACTGGCTCACACGCCAGGGACTGCCGGCGCGCCTGGTCGACTTCGAGGGGCGCGTGCGGACGATCGGCAACTGGCCGGCGAAGCTCGATCGCGACGAGGCGCGCAAGCCGGCAGTGAACGGATGAACGTGCTCGCGGCATCGACCGGTGGCAGCACGTACTGGTACTTGACGCGCTCGACGGGCGCCGTCGCGCTGTTGCTGCTCACACTCGCGATCGCGCTCGGCGTCGTCGACGTGCGCCGCTGGAGCACGCCGCGCTGGCCGCGCTTCGTCGTCGACTCGCTGCACCGCAACGTCTCGCTGCTGGCGATGATCTTCCTCGCGTTGCACATTCTCACCTCCGTGCTCGACGGCTTCGCCCCGATCTCGCTGCTCGACGCGTTCATCCCGTTCGCGGGGTCCTATCGTCCGCTTTGGCTCGGGCTCGGCGCGGTCGCGTTCGACTTGTTGATCGCGGTCGTGCTGACGAGCGTACTGCGCCAGCGCTTCGGCTACGCGAGCTGGCGGGCGATCCACTGGCTGACGTACGCGTGCTGGCCGATCGCCCTGCTGCACGGGCTCGGCACGGGCAGCGACGGGGCGAGCACGTGGCTGCTGGCGCTCTCGGCGCTCTGCGCCGCGGTCGTGCTCGTGGCCGTGCTCGTGCGCGTGGCCGCCGGCTGGCCGGAGCACCTGGCGCGCCGCGCCGCGGCACTCGGCGGGACGGGTGCGTTCTCGCTGTTCCTGCTCGTGTGGCTACCCGTTGGGCCGCTCGGCAGTGAATGGGCGCGCCGCGCGGGGACGCCCAAGTCGCTGCTCGGACACCACGCGACCCACGTGAGCTCGAGGGAAGCGCGGCGATGAGCCTGCCGAGGCTGCTCGCGGGAATCCCGGCGCACGGCCCGGTAGACCTCGACGGCCATCTGCGTATCCACGGGGAGCTGCCGCACGAGCGCAGGCACAGGCGCCGCGAGCCGGCGCTGATCGGTCAGCTCGACCACGCCGGCCTGCGAGGGCACGGCGGCGCGAGCTTCCCGATCGCGCGGAAGTTGCGCGCCGTTGGCGCTTCGCGCGGGCGCCCGATTGTCGTTGTCAACGCGGCCGAGGGCGAGCCGGCGAGCCTCAAGGACCGCACGCTGTGCCAGCTCGCGCCGCATCTGCTGCTCGACGGCGCGCAGCTCGTCGCCGAGGCGATCGGCGCCGCCGAGGCGATCGTCTGCATTTGCGAGACCGCTCCCGACAGCGCCGAGATCGTCGCGGCAGCGATCGCGGAACGCGGCTCGTCGCAGGGCCGCGTGCCGATGTTGCTCAGCATCGTGCCTAGCGGCTACGTCTCCGGTCAGGAGTCCGCGCTCGTGAGTCATCTGAGCGGTGGCGCGGCGATACCGAGGTTCACGCCGCCGATGCCCTTCGAGCAGGGCGTCAGGCGCCGCCCGACGCTGATCAACAACGCCGAGACGCTCGCGCACGTCGCGCTGATCGCGCGCCATGGGCCGGCGTGGTTCCGCGAGCTCGGCACGCCGAGCCAGCCCGGCTCGGCGCTCGTCACGCTGTCGGGACCAGTCGCGCATCCGGGCGTGTATGAGATCGAGCACGGCGCCTCGCTGTCGTCGTTGATTGACGCCGCCGGTGGCCAAGCCGATCGCCTGCGTGCGACGCTGATCGGCGGATACGCCGGGGCGTGGATCGACGGCGCGCTGCTGCGCGGAGTCGCGCTGGCCGACGAGCACCTGGCGGTGCACGGCGCATCGCTCGGGGCGGGCGTCGTCGCGTTGCTGTCGGACGACGCGTGCCCGGTCGCCGAGGTAGTGCGCGTCGCACGCTGGCTCTCCGATCAGGGCGCCGGACAGTGCGGCCCTTGTCTGAATGGGCTCGACGCGCTCGCGGGAACGCTCGAGGCAATCCATGCCGGCGACGTGCAGGGCAACGCGGGCAAGCGGATCGAGCGGCTCGCCTCGCTGACCCGGCGGCGCGGCGCGTGCGGCCATCCCGACGGAGCCGTCAGGTTCATCCTCAGCTCGCTGCAGACCTTCGCGGACGAGTTCGCCGATCACGCCCGGCACGGCCCGTGCGACGCGTGCGAGCGCGCGGCGCAGCTTCTGCTTCCGGCATCCGCACGCGCGCGCAGCTCCCGGCCCCGGGAGGCGCTCGCCCGATGAGCCACCGCCTACACCTGAACCCGATCACCTGCGAGGCCCACGGCATGTGCGCCGAGCTGCTTCCCGAGCGGATCGCGCTCGACGAGTGGGGCTACCCGGTGATCGACGACGAGCCACTGCCGCACGCGCTCGTCAGCCACGCCAAGCGCGCGGCGGCCGCCTGTCCTACCTTCGCGCTGCTGCTGGAGCGTGAGCGCAAGTGAGTCACGCGGCGCAAAATCTGGCGGCCCTTCCAAACCTAAGAGAAGCCCTGCGCGAAGCAGCCAAGCACCGAGCACGCAGTTTTCGACGCCTTCGCGTTGCGCGTGGAGTAGGGCTGCAGGCAAGGCAACGTCAAACTCTGCGGGTGGACGGGCGGTAGCGACTGCGCTCGGAGGCGCGACCGATCTACCGTCCGTGTTTGCACTAACGGGCATGGCGGGGGCAGCTTCGATTTGGCTTTGCACTGCTTCGTTGCCCTGATGCTCCAGATTTGCTCCCGAAGTTAGGCGGCGAGCGTCTGAAGATCCGTCTGCTCGAAGGCTCTGCGGATCTCATCGAGTGCCACGTTGCGGTCAATGAGAGTGCTGTTGCCTATCACGCAATAGAGGAAGTCACGATGCCCTCGGTTCGAGTTGTTCCAGTTCACGCCAGGGCATTGCCGAAAAGACGCTCCCTGCTCCGTTGAGGTTCTCTGTCATCACAGGCAGCGTCGAGTCGGCCCAACCAGCGGGCACGAGACTGTTGATGTAGCTTTCCCGTTCGGCCGCTTCATGGGTATAGGTGGCTCCCGCAAAAGGGTTGATGGTCGTGCTGCAGTAGGGCGTGCCCAGCGTTCGCGGGTCCTCGAAGTCGAAGTTGACCCCGTTTGTACAGCTATCCACCACAACGAGGCCGTACTCGCGCATCGCTTCAAAGAGCGCGATCGCGATGGTCCCCGTGATGCCGAAGTCGCTTGCTTTCGACGCTGCGGGGAACGCGCACCACAGGCCCTCTGGCACAGCATCGACCATGCCAAAGGCCGGATTGGCCGTCACGTTGTCTTCAAGCTTTTCATGGGTGTTTTCAGTGTGGTCGTTGCGGACGGCCGGGGCGACATGTTCATTCGCCGCCACGCTGACAGCGATGCGGAGCGCGTGGCCGAGCGGTTCACTCCGTTGCATCCTCACAATGTCGGCCATCGTGATGATGCCACCCTGCAGCCCCAAGCCACACCCCGCGATGCCCCAGCTGTTCGGCCACACACCGTTGAAGCCGGAGGCTGAGGCGGTGTAGGCCCCGTACGTGGCCTTATATTCGCCGAGGCGTGATCCGGCAAGGAACTGACCCAGCCGCCAAAACTCCCACATCTCTCCCGTCGCCGGGCAGATGATGATCGTACTCTTATCCCCCCCCGTGGGCCATATCTGACGATGTGGAATCAGACCGACGTTGGGTAGCGGAACCGATTCCCATTTGCTCTGCAGACTTGCCGCCGCGCCCGCACCGCGCAGGGTTTCTTCAACGCCGCCGCCTTCGACGAGCCACACCTTGACGCGGGGCGTCGATGGCAGCACGTAGTAGACGGCAACGGTGCTACCGCGCGAGTTGAGGAAGACGTTAAATGCTTCCGCGCTGCCCCCATATCCCATACCCGAGTAGCCGTAAAATTTCCCGCTCTGGCTCGCGCGATTGTAGAAGCACTGGTTAGCGAGCTTTTCCTTGCTGACCTGGCTCCCCGAGCGGGCAAGTGCGGTCGCGTCCTCGCGAAAGATGCTCGCGGAGCTATAGATCGACGGCCGCGACGGGAGAAGGACGATGCTTGATGTCTTGCCACTCATACTGCGTGCGCGATAATAGCCATCGGAGCCGCCCCGCTCGCTTCCATCTGCGCCGCCGTAAGTTTGACGAATTCCATCGCGGCGAATTCGTGGACGGCGAGCAGCTTGGGGATAGTCACGGCGGTTCCGCTGCCGAACGCGCCTTCTGGGCATTCGGCGCAGAGGGCACTTGGCAGAGAGGCATACAGGGCATATGTCCCTTCGGTGGTGCTGTTCATCACCCCGATCACCACGATCTGCCCCGCCGTGAAGGAGTGTTCAAGTTCCAATAGCTGCCAAGCGCTCGCGCCCGCCTGGGCCGCTTCGACCTGCACCAGGGGGGTATATTCATTCGCCGCTGCTTGGCCGGTGTCGTAGACTCCTACGCGGGTGTTGCCTTTTACGACTGTGCCATTCTTCACCCATATCTTCAGTTTCGTCGTGGCCTTGGGGATGACAAAGAGCATGAAACGAGCCTTCTTCGCAACGGCGATGACTTCACTGGCCGTCCCGATCTTGACCTGCGGCCCATAGGCAAGCGGGAGGCAAAGGCCGAGAATTGACTCGATGCTTGAAGGGCCGGTTTCGCCAGTTTCGCCTTTTGATCCCGTCCCACCTTTTTCACCCACGAGGTTCGTGCCCGCCCCCCAAGCGGTCCCGACCTTCGGGCCATAGAGTTTGTGGGCGGTCGTATCGATGTAGAAATCGCCGCTGACTCCCAGACCTTCGGCGGGCGCGCCTTCACCAGAACGGATCGTGTTGCCGTTGGCCCCCGTGGCCCCTTGCAGGCCCACGATGCCCAAGACTTCGCCGTTCACTAGCAGAAGCGTGACTAGATAGCGAGTGCCTGCGGTGGTCGAAAAGGTCGGTTCGGAACCAATCCAGGTGATCCCTTCGATTGCGAAGGTATAGCCGCCAGTCCCCACATTGACCAGGAGTTCTAGCAGCGCGGGGCGCGAGGGGGCATTTTTGACCGCGAAGGTCGTCGCCCCTTTCAGCGTCGCCGTCTGAAACGTCCCGGCCGAGAAGTCGAGGTTCGTGGCTCCCGAGACTTCCCCGAGCGCCGCGAGACTGCTGCTTACCACCGAACTCGGCAACTGCGCACTCGTTAGAGCACCGCTTTCGTTGAGCGTCGCTACGCCTTCTGGCTGGCCGAGTTCGGTGGTTGCAACGGCGCCGACATTTTCAGCATCAAGCACTACGACGCCCGATTGTGTGTTCACGCTTTCAACTACCGTCATGCCGCCTCCAAGAGTTGCAGTCGTCAGTTCGCGGTCGAGGCAGTGTCTCAGATGCGCGAAGTCCGAAAATGACAATAAATAGACATATCGGAATTTATGAACCACACGGGCGTGCGGTTTCAGTCTTGAGGGCGCGAAGCAATCAGGCCCCGATCATCCGATTCTCATGGGCTTGGAGAAATGCAGCAGCGGCGGACCGGATTGCCTGACCCCGCTCCTCGGCGAGGGCAAGCGTCTCAGGGTCCACATCGAGTTCGCCGTCCGACCAGCCGGTATTGCGAAAGCCATTTGCGAGTGGTGTGCGAAGCCTGTCATAGCCTCGGCATATGTGAGCCGATCCGACCGCTGCGTACAAGCTTCGACGGCGCTTCTCAAGTGCTCGCGAGTCAAAATGCTCCTCGCTGCCATCCATCTCGTTGATCTACTTAGCCACGGGATAGACGATGCGTGCGCGCCAAGCAGCTACGAAGTCCTCCCTGGGCAGCGTCGATAGGACCCGATCTAGCCGCTGTTGGTCTGTCAGCGAAGTTTTGCGTTTGGCAAGGCCGATATACACGAGGGAGAGCGCCAAGAGCACAGCGAGGACGCTAATCAGAGGAAGCGTATATAGCCATTCCCACACGCTGGAGCGGTGGCGATGCCACTGCTGCGCCCACGAATCCCACAACTCCGCCGATGACCCTTACGACCTTTCGCATTGTGGACACGCTAGCGGCGCGGCTCCCGAAATGCTCCCGATCCCGAGACAGCTCTGCTCCCGAAATGCTGCTGAGAACTGGCTGCGTGCAGCGCGCGTTTCTCAGAGTGCCCCACGGTCCGCCCAAAAGCCCACCGTTCCTGGCCTCTTGGCTGGTCGTCCGTCCTTGGACATCCCTGTCCGTCGGCGCACGGAGATGGCGGGGGCAGGATTCGAACCTGCGAAGGCAGAGCCAACGCGTTTACAGCGCGTCCCCTTTGACCGCTCGGGAACCCCGCCGGGGGCCGGTCAAGTTTACGTCCTGCGCCCGCGCGAGACCGCTCGGGCTGCTCGTGCGGTCGTCGCGGGGTTAGGAGGCCTCGCGCAGCTGCTGGGCTTCCGGCAGCGTCTGCAGCTTTTTCAGCGTCCGGTTCTCGATCTGGCGGACGCGCTCGCGCGTGATGTTGAACGCGCGGCCGACCTCCTCCAGCGTGCGCGAGCGCCCGCCGATGATCCCGTAGCGCATCTCGATCACCTCGCGCTCACGCCGTGGCAGGCAGGACAGCACGCGCGTGACGTTCTCCCGGCGCAGGGCCTCGGATGCGATCTCGAACGGAGACTCGGCGGACACGTCCTCGACGAAGTCCGCGAGCGCGGAGTCGTCCTCCTCGCCGACCGGCTTCTCCAGCGAGATCGGCTGCTGGGTGATGCGCATGATGTCGCGCACCTCGCGTACCGTGCAGTCGAGCTCCGTGGCGAGCTCCGCCGGGCTGGGCTCGCGCCCGATCTGCTGGATCAACCGCCGTTCGGCGTGGATCAGCTTGTTCAGCCGCTCGACCATGTGCACGGGTATGCGGATCGTGCGGCCCTTGTCCGCGAGCGAGCGCGTGACCGCCTGGCGGATCCACCAGGTGGCGTACGTGGAGAACTTGTAGCCGCGCCGGTAGTCGAACTTCTCGACCGCGCGGATCAGGCCCAGCGAGCCCTCCTGGATCAGATCCAAGAGCGTCAGCCCGCGGCCGACGTAGCCCTTGGCGATCGAGACCACCAGGCGCAGGTTCGCCTCGACCATGTGCTGCTTGGCGGCGACGTCGCCGCGCTCGATTCGCTTGGCCAGCGCGACCTCCTCCTCCGCGCTCAGCAGCGGTACGCGCCCGATCGAGCGCAGATACAGCCGCAGCGAGTCAAGGCTCGGCTCGACGGTCAGGTCGACCTCCGGGCGCTTGAGCTCCTCGAGGCGCACGTGTAGATCGCGCACCTGCTGGCCACCGTCGTCCTCGGCGCTGTCGGACGCCGACGTGCTCCCCGCGAGCGGGTCCGCCGGCGGGTCGTGGTGGGCGCCCGGGCCGACAGACGCGCTCAGGGCCAGCTCAGGCCCCGACTCGCCCGGGGCGAGAACCTCGATCCCGTGCTCCTCCAAATAGCTCAGCAGATCCTGCGTCTGCTGAGCCGACGCCTCGGCCTCCTCGAGCGCCGTGGCCAACGCGTTTGCCGCTAGGAACCCCCGCTCGTGGGACTCCGCGATTACCCCCTGCAACTCCTCCAGCTCGACCACCGGCGTTTCAGTGGTGGTGGTCATCAGACCCTCAAGCTTCTCGCTCAACTGGCCTCCCTAGGACCTATACGACTCCCCATCGGAGCGACATCCGCCCCGACCTCCCTGACCTACGCTAAGCCTCCCGTGCGTTGCGTTTACATCAGCAGTCTCGTCGCGTCCCGCCTGCTCCTCCTACCTCCTGCCTCCCGCCGACGGCCCGTCGACGGGCTCCGGCCATGCGGCTCGATCAGCCGAGTGCCGATTGATACCAGATCGGCGCTCGAGGGGCGCAGCACCCCACCCGGTGGGGTGCGCTGGCGCGCGCACGCTACGCTTGGCGACGGTGCTGGCAAGCAGGTCGATCTCCACGCCGTCTCCAACCATGGGCTCCGGCGACGACGTCCAGGGACGCCGCCCGGCGATCCCGGTTGGGCTCTCGCGCGTGGGGGTCACGGGCGTCGAGAAGGTCGTGCGCATCCGCGAGGAGCTGTTCCTCGCGACGCTGGACTGCTTCGTGGATCTCAGCCGCGACCAGAAGGGCGCACACATGTCGCGCTTTGACGAGGTCGTCAACGAGGCGATCGGCGAGGTTCTGCTCAGCGAGTCGCCATTTCGTGCGGAGACGCTCGCCCGGCACATAGCCGAGCTGGTGCGCGAGCGCCAGGGGGCCGAGCGCGCGGAGGTGACGATCGCGGCGCGCTATCCGGAGCACAAGCCGGCACCCGTGTCGGGGGTGCAGACGCAGGAGATCTACACGCTGCACGGGCGCGCCGTCGCGTTCGAGCACGGTACGCGGCGGATCGTCGGCGTGTCCGCCACGGGGATCACCGCGTGCCCGTGCGCTCAAGAGCTGATCGCCGCACGCGCCCGCGAGCGGCTGAGCGCTGATCAGTTCTCGCCGGAGCAGATCGATCGGATCCTCGAGCGGGTTCCGGTGGCGACCCACAACCAGCGTGGCCTGGCCACACTGCAGATCGGCTGCATCGAGGAGTGTGTGGCGGAGATCGACGCCAGGGCGCTGCTGGAGATCGCCGAGGCGAGCATGTCATCGGAGATCTACGAGCTGATGAAGCGCAGCGACGAGGTCGAGGTGGTCGAGAAGGCGCATCGGCGCCCACGCTTCGTCGAGGACTGCGTGCGCGAGTCGATCGCCGGGGTGATCGACGCGTTCCCGGAGCTCGACGGGGCGAGCTTCATCGCCGCGCGCCAGGAGAACCTCGAGACGATCCACCAACACAACGTCGTCGCCGAGCGCCACGGGCTGCTGTCAGAGCTGCGCAACGAGGTCCACTCGGGCGCCCCGAGCACCCACCAGACGAGCCTCGAGGAGTGGCTGAACGCGGGCGCCCGCCCGTAGGTCCTGCCTGGTCGGCCGCCGGCCCGTTCGGCGCCGGGCCCGTAACCCTCAGCCGTCGGTGCGGGCGTCTACCTGGGCCATCCTGCGACGCAGGCCGAAGAAGTAGTCCAGGCCGGACAGCACGGTCACGGCGACCGTCGCGTACAGCAGGGCCTGGAGCCATACGGGCGTGCCTTGCACGGCGATCAACGACAGGATCAGGGCGATCTGCATACACGTCTTGAGCTTGCCGAACTGGCTCGCTTCGATCACCACGCCGGCCTGCGTCGCGCCCATGCGCAGGACCGTGACTGCGAGCTCGCGGGTGATGATCACCATCGCCACCCACGCGGGTAGGCGCTGCAGCGAGACCAGCGAGATCAGCGCGGCGATGATCAGCAGCTTGTCCGCGAGCGGGTCCATCAGCTTGCCGAACGTGGTCACCGAGTCGCGCGCACGAGCCAGGTAGCCGTCGACGAAGTCGGTCAGCGAGGCGAGCGCGAACACGACCGCCGCGAGCACGTCGCCGGCCGGCGTGTTGCCGAGCAGCGCCACCACGAGCACCGGCACGAGCATGATGCGTAGGACCGTCAGCAGGTTGGGTAGGTTCAGGGGGAACACGCAGCGGACATTATGTACTCACAGCGCCGGCCGATCTCCTGCTGGCGTTTCGTACGAAAGGAACAGCGCGATGAACAAGCGCACGCTCGGACCGCAGGGCCCCGAGGTATCCGCGATCGGCCTCGGCTGCATGGGCATGTCGGCGTTCTACGGCGCGACCGACGAACAGGAGGCGCTGCGTACGATCGCCCGCGCGCTGGAGCTCGGCTGCAACTTCCTCGACACCTCAGACATGTACGGGCCGCACACCAATGAGGAACTCATCGGCCGTGCGATCTCATCCTGCCGCGACGAGGTGTTCCTGGCAACCAAGTTCGGGATCAGGCTCGAGCCGGGTACGGCGGGCGGGCCTCCCGTTCGCTCGATCGACGGCAGCCCCACGTACGTGCGCAGCGCGTGCGAGGCTTCGCTGCGCCGCCTCGGCGTCGAGCACATCGACCTCTACTACCAGCACCGCGTTGACCCGAGCACACCGATCGAGGAGACGGTCGGCGCGATGGCCGAGCTCCTCGCTGAGGGCAAGATCCGCCACATAGGCTTGTCGGAGGCGAGCGCACAGACGATCCGCCGCGCGCACGCCGTGCATCCGATCACGGCTGTGCAGAGTGAGTACTCGCTGTGGACACGCGACCTCGAGCAGGAGATCCTCCCGACGCTCGAGGAACTCGGGATCGCGCTGGTCGCCTACTCGCCGCTCGGGCGCGGCTTCCTGTCCGGACGCTTCACCTCGCCCGACCAGCTCGACGAGGGCGACTTCCGTCGCTACGGCCCGCGCTTCACCGGCGAGAACCTGCAGCAGAACCTGAAGCTGGCCGAGCGCGTCAAGCAGCTGGCCGCCGAGAAGGGCGTCAGCGCCGGGCAGCTAGCGCTCGCGTGGGTGCTGAACCGCGGCGAGCACATCGTCCCGATCCCCGGCACCAAGCGCGTGTCCTACCTGGAGGAGAACCTCGCCGCCGCGGATGTCCAGCTGAGCTCCGAAGAGGTCGCACGGATCGCCGCGGAGATCCCCACTGCGAGCGGAGATCGCTACGACGAGCACGGAATGCGGACGGTCAACCTCTGATGGATAGAGACGATGTGCGGAGAATCCGCGCGATCGCGGGGCGTCGGAGTACACACGCCGCACTCGCCGCACTCGCCGCATTGGGCCTGAGGCGGGGCTCGCTGCCAAACTCGGGCCTGAATGTCGCCATCTGACTCAATCGCGCCTGATGTACAGCTTCCCGCGTCGAAGACGCGGATCAACAAGGCCGGTGAAGTGCTCCGTCAGGCGGCGCTCCAAAGGAGTCGTGCAAGCGTCGAATATCGCGCGAGCCTTGAGCTCGTTCGAGCCTATCGCTCTGTTCATGCCTACCCATTGAAAAGCGTCACCATGGGCTTGCGACACCATGCGAAAAAGGCCGCGAACGGGGAGTGGCTCGATATCAGCCAACGCCTCAAGCAGCTCCCGACGATTACCGACAAGTTGGTTCGCATGCCGAAAACGAATCTCGCACGCATGCAGGACATCGGTGGCTGTCGGGCGACATTCCTCGACCAAGCCACAGTTGACGTGGCGATTGGATCGATCGAAAACCGGGCACGGCGCGGCTCGTCGTGGGACATCGTCGATATCGACGACTACGTCAACGAGCGCACAAGACCAGATGGCTACCGCGCCAAGCATGTGATCGTCCGCAAGCACGGTGTACAGATTGAGATGCAGTTCCGCACGTCGGCTCAACACAACTGGGCCGAGCTTGTTGAGAGCCTCGACAAGTCCTTGGGTCTGGGCCTGAAGTCGGGGCGTGCTGAGCGATGGGCCGTCGAGTCCGTCGCTTCAGCCGCCAGCGATATGCGACGATATGAACTCGGCGAGATCGACCGACCTCAGTTGGTCCTGGATCTAAACTCGTCGCTCAGACCCATCCTTGAGCTAGCAGGCGGAGCCAAAATCGAATGACCGGTCCTACGCAATACTTCATCCTCGTCTACGACCTGGCGATGCGCCACGTCGAGGTTCATGAGTACGGCGATGACGTCGAGCGGGCGAACGCTGCTTATTCGACTCTTGAGGACCAGCACGCCGGCGGCAAATATGAGGTGGTGCTCGTCGGGGCTGACTCCATCGAGACCATCAAGCGCACACACTCGCCCTACTTCTCCACGGGCACCCCGACCGAGGTCGTAGAAGCCTTCATCGCCTCTATCCGGTAGATCGCCGCGGGCTCGAACCGCCTCGCTCGATTCAGTATCCGACCGAGTAGAAGCTGACGTGGCGGCAGCCGTCGAGCTTGTAGTGGGGGAGGGCATGGTGGCTGGTGTAGACGACGATGTGCGGGTTTTCGCAGTGGATGATGCCGGAGTCCTCGTGGGCGTGGACGACGGTGTCGGGGTTGGTCCCCGTCCACACGTAGTTGAGCGTGTCGTTCGCGTAGATGTAGTTCTTGCCGTTGCCCGCGTGGATCACTGCGGTCTGGTGGGCCGGCCAGCCGGACGGGTGGTAGTCGCCCCAGATCACGTCGCCGGCAGAGCCGCCGTAGATCGTGTCGTCGCCGTAGCCGCCCAGCAGGTAGTTGTGGACGCCCTGCCTACCGGTCAGGGTGTGCTGGCGGCCGGCGGGGCCCTTGTCCATCACGAGGTGTTGGTCCGGGGGCCAGCCGGCATGGCTTGTCATGGCGAGCGCCGGCGCTGCGAATGCAAGCGTGCACAGCACAGCCGCGGACAGTGCGCGTCGAGCGCTAGGGTGGGGAGCCATGCCGCTGATCCCCATGGTTATAGAGCGCACCGCCCGCGGCGAGCGCGAGTTCGACATCTATTCGAGGCTGCTCAACGAGCGGATCATCTTCCTCGGCACGCCGATCGACGACCAGGTGGCGAACCTGGTCGTCGCGCAGCTGCTGCACCTGGAGAGCGAGGATCCGGAGAAGGACATCTCGATCTACATCAACTCGCCCGGCGGCAGCATCTACTCGGGGCTGGCGATCTACGACACGATGAACTTCATCAAGCCGGACGTCAGCACGATGTGCGTCGGCGTCGCGATGTCGATGGGCTCGCTGCTGCTGGCGGCAGGGGCGAAAGGCAAGCGCGCCGTGCTGCCCAACTCGCGGATCCTGATCCATCAGCCGTCCGCCGGCTTTGAAGGGCAGTCGACAGATATCGAGATCCACGCACGCGAGATCCTCAAGGTGCGCGAGCGGATCGACGAGATCTACGCCGAGCACACCGGCAAACCGACCGAGGAGGTGCGCCGCGACATGGAGCGCGACCGCTTCTTCACCGCTGAGCAGGCGGTCGAGTACGGCCTGGTCGACCGGGTGCTCGAGAGTCACTGACGCCTCTCCGGCGCGATGTCGGCCCTGACTTCTCTCGAGCGCCGGGCGCTCGTGTTGATCGTGGCGCTGACTGCGCTGGCGGGGGTGGCCGACTACCAGACGTGGGCGGCGGTGCCGCGCTTCGCGCTAGCCACGCTCGCGCTGGCCGGCCTCGCGTGGGTCGTGTCGTTCGCCACCGAGCAACTCGGCGAACGCTTCGGGCCGGGCGTCACCGGGATGCTGCAGTCGACGCTCGGCAACCTGCCCGAGCTGTTCGTGGTGATCTTCGCGCTGCAGAAAGGCGAGCTGATCGTCGCCCAGTACGCGATCGTCGGCTCGATCCTCGCCAACGCGCTGCTCGTGCTCGGGCTCGTGATCGTCGTCGGCGCCCGCCGCGCGCCCGACGGTCTGATGCGCTTCTCAAAGCGTCTGCCGCGCGACACGGCGACGCTGCTGCAGGTGACTGTGTTCATCATCGTGCTGCTCGGCCTGTCGCTCGCCTCGCACGACCCGGCCAGCCACCACGTCAAGACGATCTCCGCCGTCGGCGCGGTGTGCCTGCTGATCGTCTACATCGCCTGGGTCGTGCCCTACTTGCGCTCCGACGAGGCGCCCGGCGAGGGCCGGGAGGCAACGGCGGCGGGCGGCGCCGCTGCGGGCGAGCCGGCAGCAGCCGACGGTGGCGCTGCGGTCGGCGCCGTCGCAGCGAGCCCCGCGCTCGGCGGCGCCGAGACGCCGGACCTCGACGCCGCCGACTCGACTACAGGCGAGCCACGGCTGTCGCTGCGGTTCACGCTGACACTGCTGCTCGTAGCCGGCGCCGCGTCGGCGTTCGTGTCGGACTGGTTCGTCAACGGCCTGCAGCCGGCGATCGCGCAGCTGAACCTCTCACAGGCGTTCGCCGGGCTGGTGATCGTCGCGATCGCAGGCAACGCCGTCGAGAACACCGCCGGGCTCGTGCTCGCCTACAAGGGCCGCTCGGACCTCGCGATCTCGGTCGTCAAAAACTCCGTCGCCCAGATCGCCGCGTTCCTGTTCCCGCTACTCGTGCTCGTCTCCTTCGCGCTGGCGACCACGCTCACGTTCTCGCTCGCGCCCGTGCTAACCGGCGCGCTCGCGCTGACCGCGCTCGCGCTCTGGCAGGTCACCGGCGATGGCGAGGCAGCCGAATTCGAGGGCTGGGCGCTCGTGTCGCTGTACGTGATCCTGGCCACGCTGACCTTGTACGAGTAGGCCTACGGACAGGACCGTGCGCTTGGTGCTAGGCGACCTTGAGGTATTCGCGCAGCGCCTTGCGAATCACGGATGACGTTGTCTCGTGATCGTGCTCCGCGCGCAGCGCCAATGCCTCGCGCAACTCGGGCTCAAGGCGCACAGACTCGACGCTGGCAGCCGCCGAGCCGATAGGCGGCCGCCCACCACGTCGACGTATCGTCCCCTCTACGTCATAGCCGGCCTCGGCCTTCGCTGCGAGCTTGCCTATCAACTCGTCTGTGATCGGCACCCCGCTCGCCGTATTGCGATGCGATTTCTTGGCCATGCTCAGCCTTCCGGTAGCAGCCGCTGATACTTGGTCCTCATGCCCATCGCGTGGATCGCAATCTCGGACCCGTCGTCGCGCACGATCGTCACGACCTCCAGAAGCGCAGCGCTGCGCGCTGGGCCCAGATACAGACGGGTGTCGTCGTCTTGGTCCTCGATCGTCACGGCATGCTCCACAGCGTGGTCAATGTCGGCATCGGCGATGCCATGCTTGCGCGCCGCCGAGTGGATCTCCACTCGGGAATTGTAGTACGAAACCGCACGCGCCCCACAGCCCCGCAGGAGCAGACTCGTGGCGAACGCAGGAGCAGACTCGTGGCGAAGCTTCACAGCAGCGCCAACCTCCCCGGCCCGCCCTCAGGCGGGCCTCTTTAAGACCCGACCCGCCTCAGCCTTTCGCCAGGCCGCTGATCAGTGCACCGGCGACGCCGCCGGTCGCCGCGGCGCCCATGTTCCCGTCCATGCCCTCCAGCGGCGAGATGAACAGCGTCTGGATCGCCAGCCGGCCAGGGCCCGTGAAGCGGTTCCACGTCAGCTTGCCGCCGCCGCCGAAGATCCCCGTCTTCAGCCCCATCGTCACCGCCTCCAGCTTCACCGTCGGATCCTTGTACAGCCACGCCCCCGGCTCCACGTCCAGCTGCTCGCCGTCCTGCAGCTGCACCAGGAACACGTTGCCGTGACCGTGCAGCCACACCAGCGCATCCCCGTCCGTCGCACGGAACTTGTCCATGAAGAAGCCCGAGCCGCCCAGCACCATGTTCTGCACGCCCTTGATCCGTTCGAAGCTGTAGTCCAGGTTGTCCGTCGCCGCCACAAACTGGTGCTCGCGCACGTCCAGCCCTTCACCCTGGCGCAAGTGCATCGGCACGCACTGGCCCGGCGAGTCGCGCGAGAACGCGATCCGCCCCGACCCCTTCGTTCGCGTCACGAAGAACTCCAGGCCCGCGATCTTGCGTTTGATCGCCCCCGGCAGCTTCTTCAGCTCGATGTTCAGCTGCGTCTCCTTCCACAGCAGCACGTGGTGCTCGAACATCACCGCCCGCCCGCCGATCTCGATCTGCAGCTCCGGGACCAGCTCGCCGCGGATGTGGTACGTGACCCCAGCGAACGACTCGTCGTGGACGCTCGCCGGGATCGGCTCGGGCAGGTGCATGGCGCGTGTCTCCTTCTTTCGTGTTCGCGGATTCGCCGTCCGAGCTTCGCGCGTGCGGCGGACGCCGTCAACGCCGCCCCGTCTCCGCCGCCTTCACATCCGGGGTCGCGGGTTCCTTTCACCCGAAGCGCGCTAGACTGCTTGCACCTCGCGCCTGGGCGGGGTTTTTCTTCGCCCAGAGCCGCCGCCCACAACGACGCAGGGATTTCTGATCATGGCCCGCGGAGACGTTCGAATCGCTATCACCCTCGCCTGCGAGGACTGCAAGCGTCGCAACTACCAGACGAACAAGAGCAAGCGCAACAACCCCGATCGGATCACCCTGCGCAAGTACTGTCGCTGGTGTCGTAAGCACACCAGCCATCGGGAGACCCGTTAGCGCGGGAGCGCTGCCGTGGCCCGTGACCGCAAACGTGCAAAGCAGCGCCGCATCCGCGGCGGTGGCGCGGCCGCCCGCCGGCGTGACGCAGCCGCCAACGGCAAAGCCAACGGCGCCGGCGCCGACGCCGACGAGGCGGCCAACGCCGGCGCGCCCAACGGTGGCACCGGCTCGATCGAGCGCGCCGACCTGCCCGGCTCGCTGCAGCACGCCGGCGACGCCGACGAGTTCGACGCCGCGCTCATCCGCGGCGCCGGCGGAGTCGAGGCGCCAGACCCGATCTCCGACTCCCCCGAGCGGCTCTCTGAGGAAGAAATCGAGCAGGAGGCCGAGGGCGAGGGCGACCTCAGCGAGGACGCCGTGCAGGAGCTCTCCGGCCCTGCGGGCGGCGCGCACGCCGCGACCCCCGAGCAGGCCTCCGGTGCTCCGATTCGCAAAGGCAACCGCGCGATCGGCTTCCTGCGCGCCAGCTGGGCCGAGCTCCAGCGCGTGCAGTGGCCCGACCGCCGGCAGGTCACGCAGGCGACCGCCGTCGTACTCGGCTTCGTCGCCATCGCCGGCCTATACCTCGGCTTGGCCGACTACGTCGCCAAGGAATTCGTCGAACTCATCTTGTAAGGGACTCTGAACCTGAATGTTTCGCTGGTACGTCGTCAACACATACTCCGGTCACGAGAACAAGGTCAAGCACAACCTCGAGCACCGCGTCGTCTCGCTCGGGCAGCAGCGCGCCGTGCGCTCCGTCGTCGTGCCCACCGAAGCCGTCGCCGAGATGAAGGACAACCAGAAGGTCACCGTCGAGAAGCGCACCATGCCCGGCTACGTGCTCGTCAACATGGAGCTCAACGAGGACTCCTGGGGCGTCGTCAAGGGAACCCCCGGCGTCACCGGCTTCGTCGGTGCCTCCCAAGAGCCCGTCCCACTCACCCAGGGCGAGGTCGATCGGCTGCTGCACAAGGAGGTCGCAACCGCCACCCGCACGCGCGCCCAGTTCACGATCGGCGAGTCCGTCAAGGTCGTCTCCGGGCCGCTGTCCGACTTCTCCGGCGAGATCTCCGAGATCAACGAGGACGCAGCCAGGCTCAAGGTGCTGGTATCTATCTTTGGTCGCGAGACCCCCGTAGAGGTAGGCTTCGACCAAGTCAAGAAGCTCTGAGCGGGCCGATGACCTGCGCGATACTGCGTCCTCGGTCGCTCGTGTGCTGAAGCACACTTCGCGGGGTGGGCGGGCCTTCATATCCTTGTCTCGCTTGATCCTCGACCCGCTCAGACGCGCAATTACCAACAAGCCCGAGAACGACCAGAACTACTAGCTAGAAGAACTGAAGACAGATATGGCCAAGAAGGTACTCACGACAATCAAGCTGCAGGCCAACGCCGGGCAGGCCAGTCCTGCGCCGCCCGTCGGTCCTGCGCTGGGCCAGCACGGGATCAACATCATGGAGTTCTGCAAGGCGTTCAACGCACAGACGCAGAGCGAAACCGGGACCGTCATCCCGGTCGTCATCACCGTCTACGAGGACCGCTCGTTCACGTTCGTCACCAAGACGCCGCCCGCTGCCGTGCTGATCCGCCAGGCGATCAAAATCAACAAGGGCTCCGGCGAGCCCAACCGCGTGAAGGTCGGCACCATCACCCAGGACCAGCTGCGCGAGATCGCTCAGCGCAAGCTCGCCGACCTCAACGCCCACGACGTCGAGCAAGCATCCAAGATCATCGCCGGCACCGCCCGCTCGATGGGAGTCGAGGTCGCCTCATGAGCAAACACGGCAAGCGCTACTCCGAGCTGCTGAACACCGTCGACCGCGAGCGCGAATACGCACCCGCCGAAGCCGTCTCGCTCGTACGCGGGCTCGGTGCCGCCAAATTCGACGAGTCGATCGAGGTGCATGTACGTACGGGCCTGAACGTCCGCCACGCAGACGAGCAGCTGCGCGGCACGATCGCGCTGCCCAACGGCCTCGGCAAGGACGTCAAAATCGCCGTGTTCGCACAGGGCGACAAGGTCCGCGAGGCCGAAGACGCCGGCGCCGATTTCGTCGGTGGCGAGGATCTCGCCAAGCAGATCGAGGAGGGCTTCGACGACTTCGACGTCGCGATCGCCACCCCCGACATGATGTCCATCGTCGGTCGCCTCGGCCGCGTGCTCGGGCCGTCCGGCAAGATGCCAAACCCGAAAGTCGGCACCGTCACGATGGACGTCGCCAAGGCCGTTCAGGAGTCCAAGTCCGGCAAGGTCGAGTACCGCACCGATCGCACCGCGATCGTGCATCTCGTAATCGGCAAGGCCAGCTTCGACGATCGCACGCTGCTCGAGAATTACGCCGCTGTGATCGAAGAGCTCGTCCGCGCGAAGCCGTCCGCTGCCAAAGGCCGTTACCTGCGCTCGATCACGATCGCCTCGACCATGGGTCCCGGCGTCAAGGTCGACACATCCAAGACACGTGAAATCCTCGAGGAGGCGCCCGCGGCTACCATCGCCGCCTAGCGCCAATCCCCACAGGCCACCAGAGACCCCCGGCAGCCGCCGGCCGATCGACCATCGGACGCGGCGGTAGAAGACCGGGACAGGAGCCCCATGAACCGAGAGCAAAAGGCCGTCGCGATCGCCGAGATCGCCAGCCACATAGACGAGTCCGACGCGATCTTCGCCGTCGACTACCGCGGCATCACCGTCCAGCAAGTCGCCGAGCTGCGCGCCAAGCTGCGCGAGACCGACGCCACGTTCAAGGTCGTCAAGAACTCGCTCACCGAGCGCGCCGCCGACCAGGTCGGCGCCGAGCCGCTCAAGCAGCTGCTCACCGGGCCGACCGCGCTCACGTTCGTCCGTGGCGACGTCGCCACCGCCGCCAAGGCAGTCGCCGACTACGCCCGCGCGACCCAGCTGCTGCCCTTCAAGGGCGGGCTCATGGAAGGCGACGCGCTCGACGTCGAGCAGATCCGCTCGCTCTCGCGCCTACCGTCGCGCGACGTGCTCTACGGCCAGCTCGTCGGGCTCGTCGCCTCACCCGTCACCGGCCTCGTGCGTTCCCTCGGCGCGTTGATCGGCGGCCTCGCCGTCTCGCTCGGCCAGGTGCAGCAGAAGAAGGAATCCGGCGAGATCCCCGCCGGCGAGGCGCCCGTTGCCGAGGCTGCTCCCGAGGCCGACGCTGCTCCCGAGGCCGAGGCTGCTCCTGAGGCCGCGGCGGCTCCCGAGGCCGAGGCGCTCGCTACCGAGGAAGAGCCGCCGGAGGAGCTGGCCAAGGCTGAGGAGACAGCCGCTGGGCCGCCGCCACCCGAGGACAAGACTGAGCCGGAGAACGACCAGCCGGCCCAAGCAGACGACAAACAGACGGACGTCTCGGCTGACCGATCGGAGATCGGCCAACAGCCCGAGGACTCCGAGACGAATCCCACCAAGGAGGACTGAACCACATGGCTACCAGCACACAGGATTGGATCGAGGAGCTGAAGGGCATCTCGGTGCTCGAGCTCGCCGAGCGCATCAAGGCGCTCGAGGAGGAGTTCGGCGTGTCCGCAGCCGCGATGGCCGCTCCCGCCGCCGCTCCTGCCGCCGGCGGCGGCGACGGCGCAGGTGCCGAGGAGGAAGCGAGCAGCACCGTCGACGTGATCCTGACCGCGTCCGGCGACAAGAAGATCCAGGTGATCAAGGTCGTGCGCGCCGCGACCGGCCTCGGCCTGAAAGAGGCCAAGGCGCTCGTCGACGAGGCTCCCAAGCCCGTCAAGGAGGGCATCGAGCGCGAGGAGGCCGACAAGCTCAAGCAGGAACTCGAGGAGGCAGGCGGGGCCGTCGAGTTGAAGTAGCGCTCCGCCGGTCCGTCACGACGGTCGCGACATCGCGGCGACCGTCGTGACGGACCGGCTTCGCTTGGCTGGTGCGGTGGCTCGTGCCGAGTTGCATCCTGCTTGTGTGATTGCCCCCGCCCTGCGCGATACTGCCGGCACCGTGTCCGAGGAGAGCATCGAGGTTACGCACAGCTGGTTCGAGATGTGGAACCGCGGCGACCTCGATGCGTTCATGAACCTGTACGCGCTCGACGCGGAGATGACGGCGCCGCCGACGTGGGTCGAGGCCGGGATCTTCAAGGGCCGCCCAGCGATCCGTCGGTTCTTCGAGGGGCTCAAGGAGGCCTGGAACGGCGAGGACGTGGCGGTCCTGCTGGAGCTGTCCCATGCCGGGGAGGATGTCGTCGTTCGCATGGACTGGCAGGTGCGCGGGCGCACGAGCGGCATAGACACGCATCTCGCGATCACCAACGTGAACACGGTGAAGGGCGGCAAGATCGTCAGGCAGCGGCACTATCTCGATCACGGCGAAGCGCTCGGGGCGCTCGGGGCGGCCGAGTAGCGCTTCGCCGTCCGTCACGACGGTCGCGACTTCGCGGCGACCGTCGTGACGGACGGCTTCGCTTTAGCTGACGCGGACGCGATCGTCGGACGCTTGTCGATGCGGGCGTGGGAAGGGCCTCGCCTGCGCGGGGTCCTCTTTATGCATGGCTAACAATTCCCCGCGTTTTCCGGTAAAGTGCCCCGCGCTAGCCGATAGTCGCAGCCGCCCAACAGGCCGAGGTCGCGCCACATACGCGAATTCTCGAAGGGCGGGGTCCGTGAGCGCTGGCCGCCCTTCAGGGTATGGATAGCCTGTGCTATCTTTCTTAGTCGCGCTTCGGCGCCCTCCTCTGCCCGTGTATCGCCCTCCGAAGGAGTCATTTCTTGGCTGCTGCAGATGCTCTCCGGACGCGCCGAACCTTCGCGCGTCTGAACAAGACCGTTGACGTCCCCAACCTGATTGACATCCAGCGCCGCTCGTTCGCGTGGCTTACCGACCCGGCAACGGGCGGCCTGCGCGAGACGATCGACGACATCTCCCCGATCGAGGACTACACCGGCAACCTTGCCGTCCAGTTCGGCGAGTTCATCTTCGACGAGCCGGTCGCCTCGCTCGACCAGTGTCGCGAGAAGGACCTCACGTACGCCCGCCCGCTGACCGTGACGGTCGCGTTCATCAACCGGGAGACCGGAGAGATCCGCGAGCAGTCCGTGTTCATGGGGGATTTCCCGTGGATGACCGAGCGCGGGACGTTCGTGATCAACGGAACCGAGCGCGTGGTCGTGACGCAGCTCGTGCGCTCCCCGGGCGCGTACCTGATGGAACCGAAGGATCGCGAGAAGCAGGTGTTCATCGCCAACCTGATGCCCGCCCGCGGATCCTGGCTGGAGCTGGAGATCGACAAGAAGGGCAAGGTCTTCGTGCGCATCGATCGCAAGCGCAAGCTGCCCGTAACCGTGCTGCTGCGCGCGATGGGCTACGCCTCCGATGAGGAGATCCTGCGGCTGTTCGAGAACTCGCTGTACATCCGCAACACGATCGAGGCCGACACCGAGATCACACGCACCGAAGAGGGCGCACTGATCGAGCTGTTCAAGAAGCAGCGCCCGGGCGAGCCGCCGAGCGTCGACAACGCCAAAGCGCTACTCAACCAGCTGTTCTTCGACCCTAAGCGCTACGACCTCACGCGCGTGGGGCGCTACAAGCTCAACTCGCGCCTCGGCCTGGACGTCGACATCGACACGCGCACGCTCACCCACGACGACATCCTCGCGCTCGTGCGCGAGCTCGTCTCGCTGCCCAAGCGCCTCGGTCTGCCCGAGGACGGCGAGATCGAGATCAAGGACTACGCCGCGGAGGCGCTGAGCATGCCGCGCGAGCCGGTCGCCGAGCACCTCGACGAGTACGAGCACTTCGGCAACCGTCGCCTGCGCACCGTCGGCGAGCTGATCCAGGAGGCGTTCCGCATCGGCCTCTACCGGATGGAGCGCGTCGTGCGCGAGCGCCTGACGACCGAGGACGCCGACACGATCACGCCGCAGACGATCATCAACATCCGCCCGGTGGTCGCCGCGCTGAAGGAGTTCTTCGGCTCTTCGCAGCTGTCGCAGTTCATGGACCAGACCAACTCGCTCGCCGGGCTCACGCACCGCCGCCGTCTATCGGCGCTGGGCGCGGGAGGCCTGACGCGCGAGCGCGCCCCGATCGAGGTGCGCGACGTGCACCCGACCCACTACGGGCGCATGTGTCCGATCGAGACCCCCGAGGGACCGAACATCGGCCTGATCGGCTCGCTGTCCTCGTTCGCCGAGGTCTCCGAGTACGGCTTCGTGACCACGCCCTACCGCGTGGTCAAGGACGGCGTCGTGACCGAGAAGGTCGAGCACCTCGACGCCACCCAGGAAGAGGAGCTGCTGATCGCCCAGGCGAACACGCCCGTGGACGCCAAGACGGGCAAGCTCAAGGGCACCGAGATCCTCTGCCGCACGCAGGCCGGCCAGTACGTGACCGTGGGGCCGAAAGACGTCGACCTGGTCGACGTCTCGCCCGAGCAGATCTGGTCGGTTGCCACGGCGATGATCCCGTTCCTCGAGCACGACGACGCCAACCGCGCGCTGATGGGCTCGAACATGCAGCGCCAGGCCGTGCCGCTGCTGAAGTCAGACGCCCCGCTCGTCGGCACCGGCATGGAGCGTAGGGCCGCGCTCGACACGGGCGATGTGCTGCTCGCCGAGAACGGCGGCACGGTCGACTACATCGACGCCGACCAGATCGTCGTGCAGGGAACCGACGGCACGAAAGATGAGTACGAGCTGCAGAAGTACATGCGCTCCAACCAGGGCACGCTGATCCACCAGAAGCCGCTCGTCAACACCGGTCAGAAGATCGGCGTCGGCGACGTGCTCGCCGACGGCTCCTCGACCGACAAGGGCGAGATGGCGCTCGGCAAGAACCTGATGGTCGCGTTCATGTCCTGGGAGGGCTACAACTTCGAGGACGCGATCATCCTGTCCAAGCGCCTCGTGCAGGACGACGAGCTCACCTCGATCCACATCGAGGAGTACGAGATCGACGCCCGCACGACCAAGCTCGGCGAGGAGGAGATCACACGCGACATCCCTAACCGCTCTGAGGAGTCGCTGCGCAACCTCGACGATCGCGGCATCGTGCGCGTCGGCGCCGAGGTCATCTCCGGCGACCTGCTCGTCGGCAAGGTCACGCCGAAGGGCGAGACCGAGCTGACAGCCGAGGAGAAGCTGATCCGCGCGATCTTCAAGGAGAAGGCGCGCGAGGTGCGTGACACCTCGCTGAAGGTTCCGCACGGCGAGGGCGGCGTGGTGATCGACGTCAAGACGTTCAGCCGCGACGCCGGCGACGACCTGCCGCCGGGCGTCAACGACCTGGTACGCGTGTTCGTCGCCAAGAAGCGCAAGATCTCCGAGGGCGACAAGCTCGCGGGCCGTCACGGCAACAAGGGTGTGATCTCCAAGATCGTCGACCAGCAGGACATGCCGTTCCTCGAGGACGGCACCCCCGTCGACGTGATCCTCAACCCGCTGGGCGTGCCTTCGCGCATGAACGTCGGGCAGATCCTCGAGACCCACCTCGGCTGGGCCGCCGCGCAGGGCTGGTATGACGACGGCACCGAGGCCTACAAGGAAGCGGACGCCGCCAACGGCAAGCGCCGCGTGTACGTGTCGACCCCAGTGTTCGACGGAGCGACCGTCGAGGACGTGGACAACGCGCTCGTCAAGTGGCAGGACGCGCACGAGGGCCGCATCCGCATGGATGTCGACAAGTCCCGTCGTGTCGGCGAGCAGGCGTCCGGGAAGATGACGCTGTTCAACGGCCGCACCGGCGAGCCGTTCGAGGAACAGGTGACCGTGGGGTACATGTACATCCTCAAGCTCCTGCACCTCGTCGACGACAAGATCCACGCCCGCTCGACCGGTCCGTACTCGCTCGTCACCCAGCAGCCGCTGGGCGGCAAGGCGCAGTTCGGCGGCCAGCGCTTCGGCGAGATGGAGGTCTGGGCACTCGAGGCGTTCGGCGCTGCCTACACGCTGCAGGAGATGCTCACGATCAAGTCCGACGACACGGTCGGACGTGTCAAGGCCTACGAGGCGATCGTCAAGGGCGAGAACATCGCCGAGCCGTCGATTCCCGAGTCCTTCAAGGTCCTGCTCAAGGAGATGCAGTCGCTGGCGCTCGACGTCAACGTCGTCTCCGAGGAGGGCCAGCGCACGGAGATGCGTGACGAGGACGACGACCTGCTGCGCGCGGCCGAGGAGCTCGGCATCGACCTCTCCGGCGTGCGAGCGCTCGCAGGCGAGGGCTCAGACGAGCAGCTTGAGGGCCAGGACACAACCGATGCGGCCGCGAGCACGGATGCGGCCGAGGAGGGCACAGGGGAGAGCACCGACGAGGACTCCTCAGCGGTCGAGGAGCTGATCGACGTCGACGCCACCGAGGCAGTCGACTTGGAGAGCCTGGTCACCGACGAGCCTGCAGAGTAAAAGTCGGGCACGCGCCGTAAGGCGCAGCCCCGGCGAAGTCAAAAGTCGGGCACGCGCCGTAAGGCGCAGCCCCGGCGAAGTCAAAAGTCGGGCACGCGCCGTAGGCGCAGCCCCGGCGAAGTCAATTGCCTGATTCACCCGCGAGCGAAAGCACACACAGATGATCGATATCAATAACTTCGACGCAATCGAGATCAGCCTCGCCTCCTCCAAGCAGATCCGTTCCTGGAGCTCGGGTGAGGTGACGAAGCCGGAGACGATCAACTACCGCACGCTCAAGCCGGAGAAGGATGGCCTGTTCTGCGAGCGCATCTTCGGTCCGACCAAGGACTGGGAGTGCTACTGCGGCAAGTACAAGCGTGTCCGCTACAAGGGCATCGTGTGCGAGCGCTGCGGCGTCGAGGTCACGCGCTCGAAGGTTCGTCGCGAGCGCATGGGTCACGTCGACCTGGCCGCTCCGGTCAGCCACATCTGGTTCTTCAAGGGAGTTCCCAGCCGGATCGGCTACCTGCTCGACATGGCGCCCAAGGAACTCGAGAAGGTCCTGTACTTCGCCGCGTCGATCGTCACGTGGGTGGACGACGAGGCGCGCGTCAAGGACCTCGACTCGCTCGAGAAGGAGGTCAACAAGGTCCTCGACAGCTACGCCGCCGAGCGTGAGGAGCGTGTGCTCGAACTACGTGAGTCGCTCGCGCGTCGCGAGAAGTACCTGCAGAACGGCAAACAGACCAACTTCAACGACGAAGACCACCTGTGGGCGGACTCGCTCGACATCAACCTGTCGAAACTGTCCGACGAGGAGCGCGAGAAGCAGACTAAAGAGCTGACGAAGGCGTTCGACGCCGACATCACCGACACCGAAGCCTACATTGAGGATGCGGCCGAGCGTATGCGCAACGTGTGGGAGCTCTTCAAGACGATGGACTCCAAGCAGATCGAGCACGACGAGACCACCTTCCGCGAGCTCAAGGAGCGCTTCGGCTCCTCCTACGGCTTCGGCGAGTACTTCCGCGGCGGCATGGGCGCGGAAGCGATCCGTGACCTGCTCCAACAGGTCGACCTCGAGGCCGAAAGGATCGAGCTCGAGGACCAGGTCAAGACCGGCAAAGGCCAGAAGCAGGCCCGCGCGGTCAAGCGTCTGAAGGTCGTCTCCGCGTTCATCCAGTCCGGCAACAAGCCCGAGATGATGGTGCTGGACGCCGTCCCCGTGATCCCGCCGGAGCTGCGCCCGATGGTCCAGCTCGACGGCGGGCGTTTCGCGACATCAGACCTGAACGACCTGTACCGCCGCGTGATCAACCGCAACAACCGCCTCAAGCGGCTGCTCGACCTCGGCGCGCCGGAGATCATCGTCAACAACGAGAAGCGCATGCTGCAGGAGGCCGTCGACGCGCTGTTCGACAACGGTCGCCGCGGTCGCCCGGTCACCGGGCCGGGTAACCGCCCGCTGAAGAGCCTGTCCGACATGCTCAAGGGCAAGCAGGGCCGCTTCCGCCAGAACCTGCTCGGCAAGCGCGTGGACTACTCCGGCCGTTCGGTGATCGTCGCCGGTCCGTATCTGAAGCTGCACCAGTGCGGCCTGCCGAAGATCATGGCGCTCGAGCTGTTCAAGCCGTTCATCATGGCCCGCCTCGTCGAGCGCAAGTCCGCGCAGAACATCAAGGCGGCCAAGAAGATGGTCGACTCGATGATCGCCGAGGTGTGGGACGTGCTCGAGGAGGTCATCCACGAGCACCCCGTGCTGCTCAACCGCGCGCCCACGCTCCACCGTCTGGGGATCCAGGCGTTCGAGCCACTGCTCGTCGAGGGCAAGGCGATCCAGGTCCACCCGCTGGTCTGCCACGCCTTCAACGCCGACTTCGACGGCGACCAGATGGCCGTGCACCTGCCGCTGTCCGCTGAGGCCCAGGCGGAGGCACGCATCCTGATGCTGTCCTCCAACAACATCCTCAGCCCCGCGCACGGCGCGCCGCTGGCGACGCCGACGCAGGACATGATCCTCGGTGCCTACTACCTGACCTACGGGCCCGAAGCCGAGGAGCTCTCGAAGATCGACCGGGCGACGCACGAGCCGCGCCCGCACGTGTTCCGCACGGCGCAGGAGGCCGAGCTGTCCTACGAGGGCAACGTCGTCAAGCTGCACGACATCGCCGAGTTCCGTCCGTACGGGCGTGAGGGTGGTCACGTGCTCACCACGATCGGGCGGATCATCTACAACGACCGCATCGAGCGCGCCTTGGCAGAGGCGTTGGGCGACGAGTTCGACGCGTCCAAGTACGTGTTCGTCAACCAGTCGATGAAGAAGCGCGACACCACACGGCTGATCGACATGCTCGTTCAGACCTACGGCGCCACCACGATCTCGCTCGTGCTCGATGCGTTCAAGGACCTCGGCTTCAAGTACGCCACCCAGGCCGGGATCACGATCTCCAAGAACGACGTCGTCGTGCCGCCCGAGAAGCAGGAAATCCTCGACAAGTTCGACAAGCTGGTCGGCGACATCACCAGCCAGTACGACGACGGGCTGATCACTCAAGAGGAGCGCCACGAGGCGGTCGTCGAGCAGTGGAACGCCGCCACCGACGAGGTCGCCGAGGCGATGATCGCGAACCTCGACACGCTCAACCCGATCTTCATGATGGCCAACTCGGGTGCCCGTGGCTCCTTCAAGCAGATCCGCCAGCTGGCGGGGATGCGCGGCCTGATGGCCAACCCGAAGGGTGAAATCATCGAGCGCCCGATCAAGGCCAACTTCATGGAGGGCCTGTCGGTGCTCGAGTACTTCATCTCCACGCACGGCGCGCGAAAGGGGCTGGCCGACACCGCCCTGCGCACCGCCGACTCCGGCTACCTGACGCGGCGTCTGGTCGACGTCGCCCAGGACGTGATCATCCGCGAGGCCGACTGCGGCACCGAGGAGTACATCGAGATGCCGGTGTTCAAGGCCGGCGGAGACCCCAACGACGGCCTCGTCG
>CAVRHJ010000003.1:0-772820 GCA_963720975.1 uncultured Solirubrobacteraceae bacterium | reverse complement strand
ACCGCTACGGGTTTTCGCCGGCCCAGCCCCCGGATTTCCGGGGTTTGTGACTCGTTGCGAGGCAAGCTCACTGACCCGCCGCCGCGCCGCTCGCCGCCGTGACGTCCGCGGCGCTTGCGCGTGAACCGACTGACCCTCCACACGCACGCCGGCCACGGCCACCACCACGAAGGAGAGCACGTGAAACTGACGGGACGACTCGCGAGCAGGATCGGTATTGCCGGCGTGCGCCGGAGCTACGCGGGGAGGGCCACAGCCGAGTCTTGCGGCTCGCACGGGTGTCGTGGGATTGGTGCGCCTGGCGTGAGGACCTTCCCCCGCCTCTTCGCCCCAACACTTACGGCGGTCCTGCTCGGTCTCCTGCTGAGCGTCCCCGGGTCCGCGCTCGCCACGACCGGGCACGGGTTCGCTGGGTCGTTCGGCGGACACGGGCTCGAAGACGGGCAGTTCAGTAGGCGTTCGCCCGTCGGAGTCGGGGTCGGGCTCTCCGGTGACGTGTACGCCGTTGACTCGGGTGAAGATGAAGGAGGAGCCGTCCACTGGCGGGTCGAGCGGTTCGACTCGGGCGGGACGTTCGTGTCCGCGTTCCCCGTCAACTCGGCTGCATTCGCCGCAGCTCGTCTGGCGGCTGTCGACACCTCGGCCGGTGGTGGCGTCTACGTCGGTGCCTTGAGTCTCGAAACGTACACCCCGGCCGTCGCAAAATACAGCCTTGCCGGGGCGCTCGAATACACACTGAACCCCGGGTCAGCCACCAGCCTCAGCGGTGGGCCCGTCGCCGTCGATCCCTCCAATGGCACCGTTTACGCGGCCGCCACCAGCAACGAAACGTTCCTGCCGGTCATCGACTCCTTCGACCAGAAAACAGGTGCGCTCATCGCGTCGTTCGGCGGGGAAACCGGGTCCCCCGACGGCGGGTTCCAATGCCCCTCCGGCCTCACCGTCGACAGCACCCACCACATCTACGTCCTCGACGGCTGCAAGGCCCGCGTAGACAAGTACTCGAGCGCGGGGGAATTCGAAGCGACCGTTGACAGCGGCAGCCGCGGGGCGCCGCAGGCGGTCGCCAGCAATCCCGAAACCGGCGAGATCTACGTATCGGAGAACGGGCCGTCCGGGCTGCAGGTCACGAACTTCGCCGCCGGCGGGACGAGCGCCGTGACGACATTCCCAGTCACTGCGGATGAAGGGCCGAACGGGCTCGCCGTCGGACCAGACGGGACCGTCTACACGGGCGACAGCACCAACGCCGTCATCGACCGGTTCACAGCATTTGAAGCGCCGACCGTGACGACCGGGGCCGCCGAAGAAGTGCAGCGGACCACCGCCACCTTGAACGGGACGGTCGACGCGGAAAGCATCGCCACGGAATACCACTACGAATATGGGCTCGACAACACGTACGGGAACACGACCGCGTCCGTCAGTGCCGGGTCGGGGAGCACCGCGGAAGCGGCGCCCGCAGCGATCACACGCCTCGTGCCGAACACGACCTACCACTACCGGCTGGTCGGGAGGAACGCGTCCGGGTCGATCGCCGGGGAAGACCGGGAACTGACGACGGTCGCCGCGCCGCCCGCGGTCGACGGGTCGCCCGCGTTCGTCACGACGATCACCCCGACCGGTGCGCGCATCCATGGGACCGTGAACCCGGACCACAGCCCCACCACATTCAAGATCGAATACGGCACCACAACGGCCTACGGGTCCTCGGCGCCGGAAGCGGGGGCGGAAGTCGGCGAACAGTCCGCCGACACCCCGGTCGCCACCACGTTGAGCGGGCTTAAACCGGGGACGGAATACCACTACCGGGTGAGCGCGGAAAACGGTATCGAAGAAGCGCAGATCGGGGCGGACGGGACGTTCGTCACCGCACCCGGGGCACCCGCCGGGGCGAACGGGCTGACGACGGCGAAGGCGACGCTGACGGGGACGATCGACCCGCACGGGTCGGCGACGACCTACCACTTCAACTACGGGCCGAGCAGCGAATACGGGGTCAGCACGCCGGAGCGCGAAGGCGGCTCCGGCGAAGGCGACCAGGAAGTCAGCGCAGCGGTCACGGGGCTGTCACCGGGGACGACATACCACGTGCGGGTGGTAGCAGTCACGAACGGTGTGAGCAGGGCGGGTACGGATGGGACGTTCACGACGGCGCCTGCGCCTAGCGCGGAAGTGACGGATCCGACGGCCGTGACGAGCGGCTCGGCGACGTTGAACGGGACGGTCGACACCAACGGGCTGGCGGGCAGCTACCACTTCGAGCTCTCCGCGCTGGACGGCTCCTACACGGCGAACACGGGCGAGCAGGCCGTGTCGGGAGCGCAGGCGGTCGTTGCGAGCGTGGGCGGCCTGCCGGCGGGTGAGACGTTCCATGCGCGGATCGTGGTCGCGAGCAACGAAGCAACGGCGTACAGCAACCACGCCACGTTCTCGACGCCGGCGCTGCCGACGGGAGGGTTCCCAACACCACCGGCGCCGGCGGGCGTGTACGGGTGCACCGCGCCGAGGCTGAACCCCGTCAACGGGAAGATCAAACCCGGGAGCACGATCACCGTGACGGGCTCAGACCTGGGGATGAACGGCAGCGTGCTGCTCGGTGAAGAAACGCTCAACCCGACCGGCTGGTCCTCCACCGGGTTCACGATCCAAGCACCCGGCGACGCCGTGGGCACGCTCGGGTTGACGGTGAACTGCGGGGTCGCGTCGAACACGGTCGCGGTCGTGACGAGCGGCTCGCCGGTGAACGCGTTCACGGTGACGAAGAAGTCGGTGAAGGGCCAGACCGCGACGTTCACGGTCGAACTCCCCGGTCCCGGTGCGCTCCAGACCTCCGGCTCACGCACGAAGGGCACCGCGGGGAAGGTGACGGCCGCTGAAACGCAGACGGTGAAAGTGACACTCAGCAAGGCCGGGGCGAAGGCGCTGAAGAAAGCGAAGAAGCGAATATCGGTGAAGGTGGCGCTGCGGTTCACACCGGCGGGTGGGAGCACCGCCAGCCAGACGGCGACCGTCACGTTCACCCGGAAGGGCGGGAAGTGATGGGCGACACCAGCACCACCCGTCGAGGAGAGTCGGGTGTACCCGAGGCCGAGGCGACGCTGTTCAGCCGCGGCCGCAGTGCGATGCACTCCGACCGCTGTCCCGCCGGGCCGCTCGAGAGCGCCCTGGCAACCGATCTGTCGATCTCCCCAGGAAAGGACCCGCATATGCGTCAGGAGCCGAACGTCCAGCGCCCAATCACCGCCGGTGCGTACAGGTTCATCTGCGCCGCGCGTGCGCTGGGTGCCCTCGGGGCGGTCGTGGCAGTGGGGGGCATCTCCAGTGCCCCCGCGCTCGCCGGCGAATGCGCGAACGAACAGCTGCGGATCGAAAACAACTCGACGCGACTGCCCGAATGCCGCGCGTATGAGCTAGTGACGCCACCGTACAAGGAGGGCTTCGCCCCGTTCCTGTACGGCTACACCGACGACGGTCGTTTTGGCTTCACCTCGCACGGAAACTTCGACGACAACGGTATGGGCCACGGGCTCGGTAACCAGTACGTCGCGACGCGCTCAGTGACCGGCTGGACGACGAAGTCACCCGATCCTTCAGGGCCGACGTACGCTGCCGCGAACGGCGAGGCTTTCACGATGTCGGCCGATCTGCGCTCATCGATTTGGCTCATGCGCCTCGCAGACCAGCCAGCGAATGTTGAGGAACTGTACAAGCGAGAAGCAGACGGGACCTTCATCCGCATCGGGCCTGGAAACAACCCGGCCAAACTCGGCCCCGAGCCACCCTCGTCAGTCTACGACGGCCCCGCCCTCCCCGCGCTCGCCGGAACATCAACAGACCTGACGCACATCACCTTCACCGTCGTATCGGCATTCGACTATCCCGGCGACGCATCAGCCGGCGTTTCAACCCTCTACGAGTACATCGGCATAGGCAACGAACAGCCGATCCTGGTCGGCGTCGACAACACCGGGCACCAGATCGGCACGAGCGCAACATGCGGCAACGGCATCTCAAACGACGGGCGAGTCGTGTACTTCGACCCCGGATGCCTCGGCGGGACCCCGCAAGTATGGGCTCGCATCAACGCAACCACAACAATCCACGCATCCGCCTCCGAATGCACAAGGACGGCCAGCGAACCCGGAGGGCCATGCAACGCCACCGCGCCGGCCACCTTCCTCGGTGCCGCCAATGACGGCTCGCGCATCTTCTTCACCACAACCCAACAGCTCATAGACAGTGACACCGACAACACCAACGACCTCTACGAATGCGACATCCCGGCAGGGACACCCGCGCCGAGCGGGACCGCCAACGCATGCGCCTCCCTGACAGAGATCTCCGGCGGCGGACACGGCGCCAACGTCGAGAACGTAGTCAGCATCTCAGAAGACGGGACGCACGTCTACTTCACCGCCGAAGGCGCACTCGCCACCAACCTCGGCACCAACGACGCGGCAGCAGTCGCAGGAGTGCACAACCTGTACCTGTGGCAAAAGGACGCGGAACATCCAACGGGACAAGTCAAGTTCATCACCAGACTCGAAACCAACGACCTGAGCGCTGGGACCACGACCCTCGGCACCGGCGGCGCACAGACAACAGCCGACGGACGTTACCTCGCGTTCAACACGGCCAACCGGCTCCTGCCCTCCGACACGGACGAAGCACAAGACGTCTACCGCTACGACGCCGACACCGGAACCCTACAACGACTCTCCACAGACATATCCGGCACCGGCGGGAATACGCCAGGGCTGAACGCCGAAATGCACATCCCGTCCGTCGCAAACAGGACACGCATCGCGATGAGTGCCGACGGGGACACAGTCGTGTTCCTCACTACAGAGGCCCTCTCGCCCGCCGACACCAACGGCACCAGCGACGTGTACGAGTGGCACGACGGGCACGTGGCCCTGATCTCAAGCGGGCGGCCCTCACTCACGTCCGTCGGGCCACAACCATACGCGCTGATCACAGCCACAGGGACAGACATCTACTTCAGCAGCACCGCGCAGCTCACCCCCAACGACACCGACACCAACGAAGACGTATACGACGCCCGAGTCCAAGGCGGGTACAGCTACGCCACAGCCACCCCATGCACAGGCGAAAGCTGCCAGGAAGCCGCCGGGCCGCAGCCGCAGGCACCCGACGCGCCCGCGAGCGCCACCTTCCTCGGGGAAGGGCCCCTCGCAGCCCTCACGCCGAGCACGCCGGCAACCACAGCCTCGCACCCAACTCGCGCACAGAAGCTCGCGAAAACCCTGAAAGCCTGCCGAAACAAACACCGCAAGACGAAGCGCAGAACATGCGAAAAGAACGCCCGCCACGCTTACGCGAGCGGCAAGTAGATGCCCGCCGCCGCCCACACCTCCCCAAGGAGCACGATGACCCCCACCCGCACGAGGACCACGATCGCGCTCCTGGCAACCGCCGCGCTGCTGCTGGGCGGAACCGCAGACGCCGCGCAAGGCGCCGAACCCGAACCGTTCAGCGTGGAAAACTTCACCATCGCCGCGCTCGACGAAAGCGGCCACGACTACACGGCCGCCGGGGGGCACCCGTACGAAGACGCGGCCTCCTCCACCTTTCCAACCGAATTCAACGCCGGAACAGGGACACCGGTGCCGGTCGAAAACGTCAAGGACGCTTTCACCGAACTGCCGCCCGGGGTGATCGGCAATGCCAGCTCGATGCCGCGGTGCCCGTTGACGCTGCTGCAGTCGGGACTTGTCCCCCTATGCCCGGCGGCCAGCAAGATCGGCGAACTGAGCCTGTACACGTACGGCGGCCTGACCGCCCAACAGCCGATCTACAACATGGTGCCGGAATACGGCTACGCAGCAGAGTTCGCGTTCAAGATCACCAACAACTCGATTGCCCTGTACGCGCAACTGCGCCCACGGACCGGTCGTTACGGGGTGAACGTCGTGGTACCCGGAGCGTCGCGCCTGGCGATCACGGGTACGTCGCTGAAGTTCTTCGGCATCCCGTCGCTGCACAACGGGATTGGCGGCCCGGAAGTCCCGTTTCTGTCAAACCCGGTCGACTGCCAAGAACTCCACCCTGCGGCGCGAATCATCGCCGATACATGGGAACATCCGGCACGAGAGTTCCCGGGCCTGAACTTCGGCACCCCCGACCTCAGCGACCCATTCTGGACGACCGCCGTCTCCGCCGCCCCGGCCGTCACCGGCTGCGCAAGCCCAGCACTGGCATCCCAGTTCAAACCAAGCATCAAGGTCGAACCGGTCCAGGCGACCGCGCCCGTCCAGGCGGACCAGCCCTCCGGGCTGCACGTCGCGCTCGACTTCCCGCAGTCGAACGACCCGACCGACCTGAACACGGTGTTCGACTCGTCGCTGCCGCAGGCACCGGAGCTGAAGGACATCACCGTCAAGCTGCCGGCCGGGTTGAGCATCTCGCCATCGTCGGCCGGCGGATTGGGCGCCTGCTCGGATCAGGCCGGTGACTCGGTTGGCGACCGGGTCCACTACGACAACACAAACCCCGTCATGTGCCCCGACGACTCGAAGATCGGGACCGTCACCGCCACCTCCCCCCTGCTCGCCTCGCACGACCCGGTGACGGATGCGGTGAACGGGGCCGAACCGCTGCACGGCGACGTTTACCTGCTCAAGCCGCACGCCGGGGACCTGCCGACAGGCAGCGGACAGGACGGCACCTATCGCCTGCTGATCCAGATCGAAAGCGCACGGTATGGAGTGAACGTGAAGGTCCCCGGGACCGTCGTCGCGGACAAGACGACAGGTCAGCTGACAGCGACGTTCACGGAAAACCCGCAGCTACCCGTCAGCCACCTCGAACTCGACTTCAAGCCCGGGCCAAGGGCGCCGCTCGCCACCCCCGTCACATGCGGGACGTTCACGACGACCACCGACATGGTGCCGTGGAGCACGCCCGGGACACCCGACGCGACACCGTCCTCGAGCCTTCAGATCAACTCCGGGCCCGCAGGGGCCGCGTGCGCCAGCACCCCGTCGCAACGGCCGTTCAACCCGAGCGTGACCGCCGGGACGGAAAGCACGAGCGCCGGGGCGGCGAGCCCGTTCGTCGTCAGCTTCAACCGCAACGACGGCGAACAGGAGATCGGTGCGCTCAACCTGACGACCCCGCCCGGGTTCACCGCGAAGCTCGCCGGGATCCCCTACTGCTCCGAGGCCGCGATCGCCGCCGCCTCGGGGCGGACAGGCAAAGAAGAGCAGGCCAGCCCGTCATGCCCCGTCGCCAGCCAGGTCGGGACCCTGACGGCCGGCGCCGGACCAGGGACGAACCCCTACCACGTCAACGGGACCGCCTACCTCGCTGGCCCGTATAAAGGGGGGCCGCTCAGCCTCGTGTTCATCACACCCGCTGTCGCCGGACCGTTCGACCTCGGAACCGTCGTCGTCAGAGCAGCCGTGTACATCGACAAGAGCACGGCTCAGGTGACCGTCAAGACCGACCCGATCCCGCAGATCATCGACGGAGTGCCGCTCAGGCTCCGGTCGATCGTCGCGCACATCGATCGCCCCGGGTTCACGATGAACCCCACGAACTGCAACTCGATGGCAGTCACCGGCGAAGCCGTCGGGTCCTCCGGCGCGAGCGCCGCGCTGTCCAGCCATTTCCAGGTCGGCGGCTGCGAATCGCTGCGGTTCGCGCCCAAGTTCACGGTCTCCACAACCGGGCAGGCCTCGAAAACAGGCGGTGCGAGCCTGACCGCCAAGGTCAGCTACCCGTACTCAGCGAACGGCGCCGTCAACCTCGCCAGAGTCAAAGTCGAACTCCCCAAGCAGCTGCCCTCACGGCTCACGACGCTGCAGCAGGCCTGCACGTCCGCTCAGTTCGAAGCGAACCCTGCAGGGTGCCCCTCCGGCTCCTTCGTCGGGCACGCCACGGTCCAGACGCCGGTCCTCCCGGTCCCGTTGACCGGTCCCGCGATCTTCGTCTCCCACGGCGGCGAAGCATTCCCGAGCCTCGTGATGGTGCTCCAGGGAGACAACATCACCGTCGAACTCATCGGGACCACCTTCATCAGCAAAACCGGGATCACCAGCACCACGTTCAAGACGGTGCCGGACGTGCCGTTCAGCACCTTCGAACTCACGCTCCCCCAAGGCAAGTACTCGGCACTCGGCGCGAACCTACCCGCCAAGACGAAATACAGCTTCTGTGGCCAGAAACTCGTAATGCCCAGCGAATTCATCGCACAGAACGGTGCCGAGATCCACCAGAACACTCACATCACCACGACCAGCTGCGCGAAAGCCTCGCTGAGCAGGGCACAGAAGCTCGCCAGAGCGCTGAACGCCTGCAAGCGCAGGGCCAAAGGCAAGCGGGCCGGGTGCGCGAAGGCCGCGCGGCGGGAGTTCGGGACGGCGGCGCGGTCCAGGCGCGGGAGGGCATAGCCGCCCAGCCCGGAACTGTGTGAGCTCCGCGCGGGCGTCCGGCGCATCGCGGTGTCCTCAAACAGGGGTGGCGAGGTTAGGACCCTGGGGTGGCGTAAGTCTCGGCGACGTGTTCCAGGCGTCCGAGCGCGTCTGTCGTGGGCGCGACCTTCGCGCGCTCGTAGTCAGAGAGGCGGGGCGCGGAAGTGCCGGCGAGGCGCGAGAACTCTCGCAACGACATTCCTGTCTGTGCACGCCAGGCTCTGATTCGCTCGGCGTAGTGCTCGCGGCCGTGGCGCGCGACATCGGCACGCGCCTGCTCGATGACGCGGGCGAGTGAGAGGTCGATTCCGTAATGCCCGCCCCAGCTGATCACGTTCTCGGCGTTGCGAGCAGCGGGCCCCCAGGGGCTGGCTCGAATCGCCTCAGCCAGGCGCCGCCAGTCACCGATCGAGCCGCGGTCAATGACTATCTCGATCGCCTCGGCGGGCCAGCGATCCAGCGGCTCGTGCTGGTCGAACTCGAGATTACGGAAGGAGACGGTCATGCCAGCATCTCCGCGACCTTCGCGAGAACGTCATCGAACGTCACGGCCATATCCGGATGTTATCAGATCCGATAACATGCACTGTCGGCTCGGGGCTGCTGCACCGGCGCTGCGCGGCGACCATGCGGCAAGCCAGGACCAGGAGACGAGACTCAGAGCTCGACAAGCCGGGGGTCTGCGGCCCTCCGCCACACATAAACACCTACACCGAAGTTCTCCTCGCGAACGCACCAGGCTCCGGATATCGGGATGCATGTACGCGTGAATCGAACCGGAACGCCCGCGGAAGCTGATTCCGCGTGTTTTCTGGCGATCTGCAGTTCAGCGCGGTAGGGTCTAACGGTTCATGGCACGTCGCGCGACGACCAGGGCACCGATAAACACGCCGTTGCAAAAGGGGCGCAAGAGCACGCAGCGCGAGCGCCTGCTGGCGGGGATGATCGCGGCGGCCAACCGCGACGGCTACGCCGGGGCGAACGTGTCGGCCGTGATCGAGCAGGCCGGCGTCTCGCGCCCCACCTTCTACGACTACTTCGAGGACCGTGACGACTGCTTCGTCGCGACCGCGATCGACGTGCACGAGCGACTGCTTGCGGACGTGCGTGAGCGGGTCGCCGCCGGCCCTCCGGAGCGTGCGGCGGCAGCAGCGATCGAGGCGATGGTCGAATTCGCGAGCAGCCGGCCCGCAGAGGCGCGGTTCGTAATGAAGGAGGCGCTCGCGGGCGGACCGGTCGCGCTCAACGCACGTGACAAGGGGATCGAGCAGACCGTGCAACTGGTCGAAGACGCTTTCGCCTCGGTGCCAGCAGACGTCGCGATCCCGGACCTGCCGCTGACGGCCGTCCTCGGTGCGATCCAACGGCTGCTGGCGACGAGGCTGCGTCGCAGCGAGCGCGTGCTCGCGGGCCTGCTCGAGGAGCTGCTCGCGTGGGTCGACAGCTACAGCGTCCCGGCCGCCGCGCGACGGTGGGCCTCGCTGACCGCGCGACCCGCGCCTCCCCCCTCCCCCTTCCTGCCACGAACGACGCTCCGCGCGCCGCAGCCGCTCGGGCCCGGACGCCCGCGGATCCCCGAAGACGAGGTCGCCGAAAACCACCGCCAGCGAATCATGTTCGCGACCAGCCAGATCGTCTCCGAACACGGCTACGGGGCGGCGACGGTCGCGGAGATCACCCGCCGTGCGGGCGTCGACGGCCGCGAGTTCTACCGGCTGTTCGGCGACAAGCACGAGGCGTTCTCGGCGATCCACGAGGTCGGCTTCCAGTACCTGATGGCGGTCACCGCCGGGGCGTTCTTCGCTGGCTCCAGCTGGCCGGAGCGGATGTGGGAGGCCTTCCGCGCCGCGACGCAGGCCGTCGACGGGACCCCCACCGTCGCGCACGTCGCGTTCGTCGAGGCCTACGCCGTCGGACCGCGCGGCATCCAGCGCGTCGAGGACAGCCGCGTCGCGTTCGCGATCTTCCTGCAGGAGGGCTACCGCTATCAGCCGGCCGCCGGCGCTCCGCCGTCGCGGGTCGCCCTGGAGGTGATCATCACGGCGATCTTCGAGATCGCCTACCGCCAGACGCGCGCCAGAGCCGAGCCGCGGACCGCCGAGCTGCTGGCCGACGTCATCCACCTCTGCCTGACCCCGTTCATGGGCCCCGAGGCGGCCAACGCGTTCATCGACGCCAAGCTTTCAGAGGCGCCCAAGGGCAGCCGGGCAGCCGGGCGCAAACCGGCCCGGGCCAAGCAGGTCAAAGCGAAGACGACGCTCGAACCCGCAGCCGAGCGGTCCGCCGGCAACGGTCCACGGACTCGATAAACGTCGCCTTTGCGGCGCCGTACGGATGACGGAGCCTGACTTACAGGAACAGTTGCCTGCTGTATTCTCTTCGGATAAACGCCAGCGGTGCAGTTAGCCGAACCGGCCACCGGGAGGGTCCGACCCGTCCCCGCCCTCTTTCGGAAATCGTGAACACCACTCTGCAGCGCAACCGCAAGGCCACCCAGCGTCAGAGGCTGCAGGACGCGATGCTTGCGATCGCCGCCGAGGATGGCTACGCGACGGCGAGCATCGCCCGCGTGATTGTCCGGGCGGGCGTGTCGCGCCCCACGTTCTATGAGTACTTCGCCGAGCGTGACGCGTGCTTTCTCGCCGCGCTCAGCGACGCCAGCGCCCAGCTGCTGGCGCGGGTGCGCCGCGCCGTCGAGCACCAGCCGCCCGAGCATGGCCTAAAGGTGGCGCTCGCGGCGCTCGCAGCGTTCGCCCAGGCCGAGCCCGCGATGGCACGAGTCCTGTTCGCGGAGGCGCTGGCCGCGGGGGCGCGGGCGCTCGAGTTGCGCGACGAGACGCTGCTGGCGCTCGAGCGGTTGATCGAGCAGGAGCTCGAGCGGGCTCCCGCCTGCTCCACGGCGCCCGACCTCGCCCCGCGGATCGCCCTCGGCGCGAGCTTTCGCGTGCTCGGCTACCGGCTGCGCGACGATCGCCAGCCACTCGAGCAGGTGCAGGCGCAGCTGCAGAGCTGGCTCGAGCGCTATGACCGTCCCGTGCGCGAGCACCGCTGGCGAACCCTGAGCCCACAGGATTCACCGCCGCCGGCTTGGCCGGCCGCCGTCAACGGCGTGCTCCGCCCTCCGTACCCGCCGTCGCGCCATCGCGCGCGGGCATCGCACGCGCAGATCGCACAGGAGAGTCGCCGAGCGGTGCTGCTGGCGCTCGCCGAGCTCGCCGCACAGGACGGATATGCGACCGTCACGATCAGACGCATCGCCGAGCGTGCCGGCATCGAGAGCCGTGCGTTCTACCGGCTGTTCGACTCCAAGCAGCAGGCGTTCGCCGCGCTCACCGAGATGTACTTCCAGCAGACCATGGCGCTCACGGCCGGCGCGTTCTTCACGCGTGCGCCGTGGCCCCGGCGCGTGCTCGCGGCGAAACTAGCGCTCGCGGCGTGCGTCGAGCAGAACCCGGCTGCCACTCGCGCATGCTTCATCGAGTCCTATGCGTCAGAGCGCGGTGCCCCGCAGCGCATGGAGCAACTCACGCGCACCTTCACGATCTTCCTGACCGAAGGCGATCGCTACGCCGAACGGGTCGAGCCGCACCCGAGGGTCACGCTCGAAGCGATCGCTCACGCCAACTTCGAGCTGATCTACCAGCAGGCCCGCGCGAGCGCCACGCCGCGCATGGCGGGTGTGCTCGGGCACTCCGTGCATCTCTGCCTGGCGCCATTCATCGGCGGGCACGCCGCCGGCGAGCTGATCGACACCGCCAGCCTGGCACGCTGACCGCAGAGCGCTGTATAAACGTCAGCAAGCACGCAACTGTGCGCGATCGATGTCGGTCAGCGCATCCTTCGGCCCCGCCACATGGCCATCGCATACACCCAACATCACGCTTGTGGTAAACATGCCTCATGGAGTTGCGGGAGCGGCGCCTGATGGGAGCGTCCGCGGCGGACGATCCCGCAGACACGCCGCGCGAGCGCCTGCTGGCCGCGGTCGTCGATGTCGCCGCGGAGCACGGGTATGAGCGGGCCACGGTAGCCCGCCTGATCACTCACGCGCGCGTCTCCAGAGCGACGTTCTACGAGCACTTCCCCGACAGCGCGGCGTGCCTGCTCGCGGCGCACAGCGAGATCGACGCGCGGCTGCTCAGCGAGATCCGCGAGCGGATCGCCGGGCAGCCACCCCGGCTCGCGGCGGCGGGCGCGATCGGGGCATTGTTCACGTTCGCAGACCGCCAGCCGGCGGCCGCGCGGATCTTCACCAACGAGACGCTCGCCGCCGGGCCGCTGTTGCGGCAGGCGCGTGAGGAGTCGATCGCCGCCGCCGCGGCGATCATCGAGCACGCCTACCGGGACCTGCCGCAGGACGAGCAGATCCCCGACATCCCGTCCGAGATCCTGCTCGGCGCCGTGCAGCGGATGCTCGCGTCCCGCCTACGGCGCGCGGAGCGCGGCCTGCTCGCCGCCGAGCACGACCTGCTCGAGTGGGTAGAGGCCTACGCACGCCCCCGCGCGGAGCATCGCTGGCGTACGCTGAGCCTCTCGCCGCCGCCCACCCGCTCGCCGTTCATTGCCGAGTCGCCGCTGCGAGCGCCGCCGGCCCTCACGCCGGGGCGCCCGAGGAACTCCGCGAGCGCAGTCACAGAAAACCAGCGGCTGCGAATCATGTTCGCGACCGCCGAGGTGATCCAGCTGCAGGGCTACCTCGACACCAGCGTCGCGCAGATCGCACGCGCCGCAGGACTCGACGGCCACGTCTTCTACGAGCTGTTCGCCGACAAGCAGGACGCCTTCATGGCCGTCCACGAGCTCGGGTTCCAGCACGCGATGGCGATAACCGCAGGCGCCTTCTTCGCCGGCGAGGACTGGCCGGCACGGATCTGGGAGGCCGCCCGGGCGTTCACTGGGCACCTCGAGCAGAACCCCACGCTCACCCACAGCTCGCTGATCGAGAGTCACGCCGGCGGCCCGGACACGGTGCAGCGCCTGGAGGATCTGATGGCGGGCTTTACGATCTTCTTGCAGGAGGGATACCAATATGAGGCCGCTACGCGGCCGGGCAGCCCATCGGCTGTGGCGCTCGAGGCAATCGCCGCCGCCAACATCGAGGCGCTCTACCGACAGGCCCGCGCCGGGGTCGACGGGCAGATCGCCGGCCTGCTCCCCCACCTCACCTACGTGTGCCTCACGCCGTTCGTCGGGCCGGCACGAGCCGACGAGCTGATCGGGCAGCTGGCTCGCACCCAGAGCGAGCGGGATTCCAGACAGCGTGAGGCGGAGCGCACCTGAACGACAGCGCGCCACACCGACAGCGCAGGCGCAGCCAGCGACAACGGATGCTCGCGGGCATCGTCGCTGCCGCCAACCGCGACGGGTACGCGGCGGCGAACGTCGCCAGCGTGATCGACGAGGCGGGCGTCTCACGCCCGACCTTCTACGAGTACTTCAGCGACCGCGACGCCTGCTTCATCGCCGCCGTGCTCGAGATCGGCGAGCGGGTCTGTCACGAGGTTCGACGCGCCGTCGCGCGCGGGCCAGTCGCGGCGACGGCAAGCACGGCGGGTGTAGCGGGTACAGCGGGCACAGCAATCCAGGCACTCGTCGAGTTCGCCGAAAACGAGCCGGCGCAGGCGCGCTTCTTGATGAGCGAGACGCTCGCCGGCGGACCGCGCACGCTGAACGCGCGCGATCAGAGCGTAGGAGCGATCGCTGCGATCATCGACCAAGCGTGCGTCGAGGCGGAGGGTGGCGCGGCGCTGCCCGATCTCGCGAGCGCAACCCTCGTCGGCTGCGTCTACCGGCTGCTGGCCGCTCGCCTACGCCGCGGCGAACGCACGATCGGCGGCCTCAGCGGCGAGCTGCTGAGCTGGATCGCGCTGTACACGCTGCCCGCGGGCGAGCATCGCTGGCGCACGGCGATCGCCTGCGACGGATCGGTGCGCGCCGCGCCGACGATCGGCGGGGCGCTGTATCCGCCGCCACCACTGCCACCGGGACGCCCCCGCCTGGACGAGGATGCGGTCGCCGAAAACCATCGGCTGCGGATCATGTTCGCGACCGCGCAGCTCGCCCATCAGCAGGGCTACACGGCCACCACGATCGCGGACATCACACGGCTGGCGGGCGTCGACGGGCGTGTCTTCTACCGCCTGTTTGCCGACAAGGAGCAGGCGTTCGGCGCGATTCACGAGCTCGGCTTTCAGCAGCTGATGGCGAGTACCGCGGGAGCGTTCTTCGCCCCCGAGCAGTGGCCGCAGCGGATGTGGGAGGCGTTGCGCGCGCTGAGCGGATGGCTCGAGAGCAACCCGACGATCGCGAGCGTGGGGTTCGTCGAATCCTACGCCGTCGGCCCCGGCGCGATTCAGCGGGTCGAGGACAGCCTGATCGCGTTCACGATCTTCCTCGAGGAGGGCTTCCAGTACCGGCCGGCACCCGTCCCCGTCAGCCGCGTCGGCCTGGAAGCGATCGTCACCAGCGTGTTCGAGGTCCTCTATCGGCAGATTCGCGAGCGCAGCGAGCCCGAGATCGCCGCCAGCCTGCCGGCGCTGATCCACCTCAGCCTGACCCCGTTCCTCGGACCGGTCGAGACCGACACGTTCATCGAGCAGATGCTGCGATCCGAACGTCAGGCGTGATCGCATGCTCGCGCGGCACAGCCGCGTCCGCTGCACCCTTGTGAGCGATGAACTCGCTCGCGTGCGCCGCACCGAGGAACGGCGCGAGGCCTATGAACATGACGTGCGCCAGCAAGCCTGAGATCCCGTTCGCGTCGTGCGGGCCGCGCTCGCGAGCGTGCAGATAGCCGAGCTCGAACACGCACGTGACGATCGCCTCCTGGGCGAGCGACGAGCAGGTCCGATCGGCCACTGCGGCGTCGGCGTCCAGCAGCGTGCAGCCCTCCTGCAGGAAGATCGTGAACGCGTTCACGAGGCCCTGCGAGCGGTGCAAGCCGGTGGCTGTGCCAGCGTGACTCTCGATGAACGACACATATGCCAGCGTCGGGTTCTGCTCGAGCGACTGCGTGAGCGCGCGGGCTGCCTCCCACAGGCGTTCGGGCCAGCTCTCGCCGGTGACGAACGCGCCGGCGCTCGCAGCCATCAGATGGCGGAACAACAGCTCCTGGGCAGCCGTGAGCGCCTGGCCCTTGGACGCGAACAGACGATAGAAGTCGCGGCGCTCGAGGCCGGCGGTCCTGGCGATCTGTGACACGGTCGCCGCCGTGTACCCGTCGCGGGCAACTATCTCGGCGGTCGCGAAGACGAGTCGCAACCAGTGGTTTTCGCTGACAGCGTCCTCCCCGACACGGGGCCCGCCCGGCGGCAGCGGCGGCGGTGGCCTGAGCGGGCTCGGCAGCAGGTAGGGCGAGCGTGCGGGCGCCATGTACGGGGTCAGCGTTCGCCAGTGCTGCTCGCCGGCGGGGAGCTCGTAGCAGGCCAGCCAACGCAGGAGCTGCTCGAGCATCTCGCGATCGGGGATCTGCCCGCTGCCCAGCCGCGTGGCCAGCAGCCGGCAGACGACGCCGATCAGCAGCCGCGGGCAGATATCCGGGGTCATCGCGCCGGCGGGCGTGACGGCGAACGCGCGATCGAGGATCTCCGCGAGCTCGGCGAGCAGCCGAGCGTGGGCTTCGAGCATCCGATCGCCGCCCGCCAGCGGGTCGCTGAGCAGCACGCGAGCTGTGTTCGGCTCAGCCGCCGCGAACTCCACCAGCCCAGCCACGAGCGCACCCGCCGCCCACTCAGGCGGGCGGCAGGCGACGCGGTCCTCGAGCTCAGCGAGCAGGCGCCGGCGCCAGGGCGCGAGCGTCGTCGTTGCCGCAGGGCTCACGCCGGCGAGCCTGTGCGACGCCGTCTCGCGCTTGTGAGCGCGGTTGCTCGACTGCCTCGGCGCTCCACTTCTTCTACTTCGTCTGCGCCCTGGGGTGTCAGCGTGTGCATATCCCGCCACGACGCCGATCATCCAGCCGACGGCACTCCCCGCCTAGTCATGGCATGCAACGTTCTAAGCCTTGACTGGCGCTCGAAAGTCAACCCACTAGCGGCGGCGAGGGCACGGCACCGTAGTACGGGCGCGCGCGTGAGTCCCATCGAGGAACGCAAACGTCGCACCGAACGCGAAGCCGCCGCGCGGACAGCGATCGGGAAGCCCCACCCCCGCGGGACGATAGGGGACAGGTTCACCGTCAACCTGCTTGTAGTAGGTGAGCTTGCCGCCAAGCGTCAGCTGCATCTGCGCGACCGACACGTATGGGGCTTCGGGCAGGCTGGGTATCGGCGGGACGATGATACGCAGATGGCCGGCGAGCACGACGCCGCGCAGGACGACCACGGCGATCACCGGGGTCACCCCGGTTGCGCACACGAGCAGATGCAGGTAGCCGTCCGACGATGGGCCCGCGAACACCGCCAGGTGGATCCTCTCCTTGATCAGCTCGGGCCCGATCGGGATCTCGACGATCGCGCTGCCGGAGCCCATCTGCGAGTTCGCCGGGCAACGGGACGGCCCCGCGGTTTCCAGCACCCGCTGCTGGCACGCCGCGAGTCCGAGGCCGCTCGTGGCGAACCCGAGGTTGCGCGGATAGGAGACCTCGACCTGCTTCAGCGCGGGCGGGGCGCGGCTCGCTGTGATCTGAAAGCCGAAGGACATCGCGGTTGCGCCACCGAGCCGCTCCGGCGTGAACCTGGCGTTGATCCTCGCGGTCTGCGCGGCGCCGGCGCCCGGCGCCAGACATGCGCAGAGCGCGAGTGCGAGCGGGAGAGCCGGGAAGACTATTTGTGGGCGCGTCATCTGCCTGCGATACCCCCAGGCCAAGGGCTAGTAGGGCAGCTTGCCGATGGCCTGGACGGTCATCGCGTAGCTGCGACGGTTGAAGACGCCGAACAGTTCCCCGCCACCGTGGATGTGCGTGTAGCGACCGGTCCCGCCGGTGACGACCATCCGTCCACGAAAGCTCGGGTTCGGGGAGGTGGGGCTGGAGAGTCTGCCCGTGCCCTTGGCGCTGATCGAGCCGCCGGCGCCCGAGATCGTGAAGCGGGCGCTCACGTTCGGTTCACCGTCATATACGAAGCGCACCTTCACCGACCCCGGGAACGTCCCCGTCACCCGTCCTTCATCGATCAGCAACGAGCCTGAAGCATGGACGAAGTGCAGGTGTCCCACGTCGTGGATGCTCAGCGTCCGTGCCGCATGCGCAAGCGGCTGCGCGCCGTACGCACGCGCGGCGGTGCCGGCCGGCGCGGTGGCTGATGCCGCGCTGCCGGCCGGCGCGGTGACCAGCGCGAGCAGGACGAAGACGCCCAGCGCGAGCGGCGACGAGTACAGGCCGTCGATCGGCGATCGTTGCTTGCGTTTCATGTCCCTCTCCTGCTTTCGGGCGCACTGCGCGATGGTCGAGATCGACCGTCGTGCGGCCGTGCGGCAGCGTCTGATGATAGCCCTCGCTCGCCCCGCGGGCGCCGGGTGGCAAGCGTCCTGAACTCCTTCATCAGCCGCCAAATGCGCATCACGGCCCACGTCGGTGCGATCAGCGGTGGAAGGCTGCGGTGCACACGCGCGAGCAGCGGACGCGCAAGCTCGCTGCGAGCTCCACGCGTCGAGCTGTAGTAGGCCACGACACCCGTGAGGATCAGCTCGTGCTCGGCACCATCGGCGATCAGCTTCGTGCGCCGCAGCGCCAGCTCGGCGGCGTCGAGCAGCGCCTGGCCCAGCTGCTCGGGATCGTCGTAGAGGTCGATGAAGCCCTGCTCGCCGCCACGCGCGTCCTGCTCGCGGTCGGTCAGGCTGTCCAGCAGCGTGAGCAGCGCACACGTGGGTAGATAGACGCCGTCGAGCTGGGCGGCGTCCGCCGCGGTCGTGTGCGGGTGCGCGGCGGCGGCAGCGAGAGCATGGATGGCGAGCACCGAGGAGGCTGCCCCGGCGGCGAACTCGCGCCAGCCGAGGCCGGTGCCGAGCGCCCGCGTCTGTGCCCAGCTCTCCAGCTGTCCCCTTCCGAGCGTCGGCGCGGCATGCATCCGGATCTGCGCCTCGGCGGCGCGCCGTGCGCCGGCCTGCGCAACCTGCGCGACCGCAGCGCCGGCTGGCAGCCGCGTGAACGCGCGGCTCGCAGCCTCAGACAGCTCCCGCAGATAGCCGTCCTGCTCGCCGGATGCCGAGGCTGGCGCGGCGGTCGCGGTGGTGGTGGTGGCAGCAGCAGCAGCAGCAGGTGAGGGATAGCGCAAGGCGTCGGTGAACACGAGGAACAGCCGTTGACCGTCGCCGAGCGGATCCGGCGAGAGCCGCTCGCTGAGCCCGTCCAGCAGGTCGAACAGCACCTGCAGGGCGACGATCGCCTCCACGACGTTGGCTCGCTGTGGGCGCGGCGCGAACGTCGCGAGCATCGCGCCGGCCTCGGCGTTGAAGCCCTCGTGCTCGAGCTTCGCGAGCGCGAGCTCGCGCAACTCATCGTCCGCGATCGCATCGGCACGCGCAGCCCAGCGTGTCAGCTGCTCGCGCACGAGCGGTGAGACGGTGCTCCAGTAGCGGACGTTGGCGAGCGCAAGGCGCAGACCTGCGCGGACCGCCGACGCGCAACCCTCCAGCCGCGGGCGCTCGAGCGAGGACGCTCGACGCGGTCGCGCTGCACCCAGCATCTCAGTCGATTCGCCCGGCAAGCAGATCCTCGCGTCCGCCGAAGCGCCGGCGACGCTCGTGGTACTGCAGCAGCGATTGCACCAGCGCCTGGCGGGTGAAGTCCGGCCACAGCTCGTCTCTGAACACGAGCTCGGCGTAGGCCGACTGCCACAGCAGATAGTTGGACAGGCGCTGCTCGGCGCCGGTGCGGATGATCACGTCCGGATCGTGCATTTCAGGCGCGTACAGGCAGCGCCTGAAGTCCTCCTCGCTGCCGCCCTGAAAGCGCCTGGCAGCGTGCACGATCTCGGCGCGCCCGCCGTAGTTGAAAGCCAGGAACAACCTCAGGCGCCGGTTGGACTCGGTCAGCGACTGCACCCGGCTCATCTCTTTCAGCAGCTCGCTCGAGAGCCCTTCGCGCGAACCGAGAAAGCGTACGCTGATGCCCGCGGCGTGCAGGTCGGGCGCCTCGATCGCGAGCCGCCGGGAGAACATGGCCATCAGCTCGGCCACCTCGCCGGGCGGACGAGACCAGTTCTCGGTCGAGAACACGTATACAGCGAGCTCTGAGATACCCAGCTCGAGCACGTCGGTGAGCCGCGCCTTCAGCGTGTCCGCAGCCGCCTCGTGTCCAGCGGCGATCGGCAGCCCACGCTGCTCAGCCCAGCGGGCGTTACCGTCGGCGATGATCGCCACGCGATCGGGCCCCGCGCCCTCGAGCGACGTGCCTGGGGCAAACGATGGGCGCTCGCCCGCGTCTCCTGCGGTCGGAATCGACATGCCGATCCACTCGCTCGCCGCGCTCCTCCGCCGTGCGGAGCGCTAGCGATCCTCCAGTGCGAGCCCGGGCGAGACACGGGAGGCCGCCCAGCCGGGTGCGCTCGCGACAGCGAGCGCCAACGCCAACACGAACACAAAGATCTCAACGGGACGAGCGCCGGTCGCGACGCGTTCCAGCGGGAAGCCGGTCACACGCTTCAGGTAGCCGTCGAGCACCAGCTGGCCGTACACGCCGGCGGCCGCGCCGACCAGACAGCCGGCGCCGAGCATCAGCATCGCTTCCAGCAACAGGATCCGCCGCAGACGGCCGGGCTTGACGCCCAGCAGGCGCAGACCGGCGAGCGACGGGCGGCGCTGCCAGATGCTCGAGGCAAGCGCCGCGGCCATCGCCGCGACCGCGGCCAGCAGCAGCAACGTCGAGATCTCAGACAGCTGGCCGAGGCCTTCGCCGGCGAGCGCGTCGATGCGCGCTGCGCGCGCGCCCGAAAGCTGCACTTCAAGCCCGCTGGACGGCCCGAGCGCGCGTTCGATCGCTGCACGCACGGTGGGTCGATCGGCGCGCGCCAGCAGCGTGACGCCGAGCGCGGTGGGCGCGCTGGTGCGCCAGTAGCGCCCGTAGTCGCTGGTACCGATGAAGATCGCTCCTGGCGGCCACGCGAGGTTTGTCGTGGTGGCCGCGACGCGAAACGCCCGCCGGCCGGTCGGCGTCTGGAGCACCAGCGTCCGCCCCACCCCGGTGTGCTGCTGGGAAGCGATCTGCGCGGAGACCACGACCCAACCCCCCTGCGCCAGGCGGGCGCTCGCCTGGCGCTCGGAGCCGGAGACGATCTGCGTGCTCAGCACGTGCGAGCTCGCGCCGGGCGGACGGGCGATCACCCACACGCGGCGCCCGGCGAGCTGCATGAACCCGCCCTGGAAGCTGCTCACGCCGGCGACACCCGGCACGCGCGCGATCGTGGCGGCGTGAGCATCGGGTGAGAATTCCTGCACCGCCTGGTTGTCGTCCGGGTTCGACACCCAGATGTCGGCGTCGGCGACATAGCTGGATGAGAACGAGTGGATGCCGCGCAGCAGATCGTCGCGCGAGCCGCCCAGCGCGACGCTCCCGAACAGCGCGACGGCTCCTGTCGCGGCGAGCGCGAGCGAACGCAGCGTCGAGGCCTGCAGCGAGGAGAGCGCCACCGGCAGCGAGGTCAGTTGCTGGCGGCGCTCGGCGAGCAGGCGTGCAGCCGCGAGCACCGCGGCGAACGCGAGCGGCACCGCTAGGACCGTGGCGAGCGCGAGCATCGCCCCGGCGAGGATCGACGCGGACGGCGCGAGCGCGAACACCGCGGTAGCTGCGCCCAACACGGCGAGCGCCGTGACGAACAGGATCCGCTGCGCCTTCGGGCCGAGCGCGTTGCCGGGCACCCCGCCTTCGCGGTACACGGCATCACGGGGCCGTCCCTTGCGCAGATCGAGCAGCGGCACGGCGGAGGCCAGGAACGTCGCCGCGAGACCGCCGAGCCCCGCCAGTAGCAGCGGCCCTACGCCGACGACCGTGCCACTGGACAGGGTAAACGCCTCCGCGAGATAGCCCGTCGGCTGGTGAAAGACCCAGACCGACAGCGCGTAACCGGCGGCGAGCCCGACGGTCGTCGCGGCCAAGCCGAGGCACAGCGCCTGAAAGACGGCGATCTGGATGATCGCGGAGCGCCGCGTGCCCGCCAGGCGCAGATCCGCGATCGCCTGGCGACGCTCGGGTACCGTCAGCAGCATCGCGTTGAACGCCAGCAGGAACCCGAGCAGCGCGCCGATCGCGGCGAACAGCTGGCTCGCCAGGGCGCTCGGGCGAAGCGCCTGGTTCAGCAGCGCGACGTCGTGATCGGCAGGAGAGACGGTCAGGCGGCCCGCGGCGAGCGCCGTCAGGCGGGCGCGCACCGCTTGCTCACGCCCTGGCTCGGTCTGCAGGAGAATGCGCGTGACGGTCCTCCCCACTCCTGCAAGACGCTGCAGGCGGGCGAGCGGCATCACGGCGACAGCGGCGCCCGAGACGGCGCCCGCGGCTTCGTTGCCGAGCACCGCGGAGACGCGCAACGGGTAGGAGCGACCGCGCAGATCGAGGCTGACCTCCTGGTTGCGCGAAGGCGATGGGGAAAGCCTGAGCGCGTCGGCCGAAGCCCGGCTGAGGCCGATCCCGCCGGGCGAGAGCGCGTCCAGTGGAAGCGTGTGCGCCAAGCCGTCGAGCACCGCGAGGCTCACGTCCGTGCCGGCGAGATCGACTGTCACACGCCGTCGACCAGCGCGCACGGTCGCCGTCTGCTCCAACAGCGGCGCGGCCTGCTTGACGCCCGGGATCGCTTCGACTCGCGCCAGGATCCTTTCATCGAAGCCGCCGCCGCCCTGCGCGCGCAGCTGCAGCGTCGCCTGCCCGACGACGGCGTTCACCACGCTGCGCGTGGAGCCCGCGATGCTGCCCTGCGCTACGGTCGCCGCGAGCACCAGCGCTACGGCGACGGCGACGCCGACACCGGCAAGCAGCTCCTGCGGGCCGTGGACGCGAAGTCGCCGGCGGTAGATGTAGGCGAGCGCGAACGGGCCGAGCGCACGCGAGCGAAGGCCGGCGGCCGGCGCCATCGGTCAGCCCCCCACGGCCTGCGAGCGCGGGTGCTGCTCGCCGAGCTCCCCCATGATCGGATCCTCCTCGCTGCCCCGCAGCCGCCCGTCGCGAAGCGTGAAGCACCTGTCCGCCAGACGAGCCCCTTCCGCGTCGTGGGTGACGAGCACCACCGCGGCGTTCTGCTCATGCGCCAGCGAGGCCAACAGTGCGACGGTTTCGACGCTGCGCGTGCTGTCGAGATTGCCCGTCGGCTCATCCGCGAGGATCAGCCTCGGCTGACCGACGAGCGCACGAGCGATCGCTACGCGCTGGCACTCGCCGCCGGAGAGCTGCTCCGGCGTGTGCTCGAGGCGATCGCCGAGCCCCAGACGCTCGAGCCACGGCAGCGCCTGCTGCTTGGCCTCACGCATACTCATCCCCCCCAGCAACAGCTTCAACGCCGCGTTCTCGACTGTCGAAACCTTGGGCATCAGACGGTAATTCTGATAGATGAACCCCACATCGCGCATCAGGTAGTCGGAGACCTCGTCCTCGGACAGACGCGAGATCTCACGGCCGGCGACCCTGATCGTGCCCTGATCAGGTTGCAGCAGGGCGGCGATCAGCAGCAGCAGCGTCGTCTTGCCCGACCCCGAAGGGCCCTGCACCGCGACCATCTCCCCGACGCCGACATTGAGGCTGACACCGTCGATCGCACGGACCGACTCCCCTGTGCCACGGTAGTGCTTGACCACCGCCTCCAGCTGCAGCATGCCTACGCGCCGGCACGCCGCGCGGCTGGGCGAAGCTCGAGCACCGGCGCGAGCTCGCGCGCCTGCGGGCCGCGCAGCACACCTTCGGCGAGGCTCAGCGTGCGGTCCGCGCCCGACAGAGCCGTCGTCTCGCCCGTGCTCGCTAGCACCGCCACGCCTTCGTCGGCGAGCGAGCGCAGCAGCGACAGGATCTCGTCGCGCTCGAGCAGATCGACCCCCTGGATCGGGTCATCGACCACGAGCAGCCGCGGCGCCAGCGCCAGCACCCGCGCGAGCGCCACGCGCAACCCCTCGGCGGTGTCGAGTGCTGAGGTGCGCAGCTGCGCACAGCGGCTCACGCCCGTGCGCTCGAGCGCCTCGCGCGAACGCGAACGTGCCTCGGACGCGGGCACGCCGCGCGCTAGCAGCGAGACCATCACCAGATCCAGAACGGGCTGTGAGCCGCTCGGAGCGAGCGTCTTCTGGCAGAACCCGACGCCCGCGCCGAGCACGTCCTCGCCGTGGCTCGTCAGATCGCGCCCGTCGAAGCGGACCGTGCCCGTGTCCGGGCGCTCGATCCCGGCGGCCACGCGCAGCAGCGTCGAGCGTCCCGAGCCGCGCAGGCCCCACACCACTGTCAGCTCACCGGCGTCGATCTCGAGCGAGACGTCGCGCAGGATCACACGCTCGAGCTGCCCATCGCGGTGGCAGCGCCCTACGCCGTCGAGTTCGAGCAGGCTCATCGCCACGCTCCCCGTGCCTCCGCCAGCGCGCTCAGCTCGCGCCGCGCGTACTGCACCCATTGCAGCTTGGCGCCGAGCGCGAGTCGCCTGTCCTCACCCGCCAGGCGAGCAGCCAGCTCACCCGCGGCGTCCGGCTGCGAGCTGTCGCGGGTGGGGATCGGCGTGCGCTGAGCCTCCGCCAGGCATGCCTCCTCGTAGCGGCCGAGGATCGAAAGCGCAGCCTGCGGGTCGCGTGAGAACGTCGCGAGTTGCAGGACGAACAGCCGCTGGCGGCGGCCGTCCTCACCCAGCTGCCCGACCAGCCAGTGCTCGTATTCCTCCAGGCCCCGCGCCGTCGCCTCGTAGCGCGGCTTGGGCTGGCGTCCCTTCCTCGAGCCGGGGAGCTCCTCGATCAAGCCTCGCTCGCGCAGCGCGGCCAACGCGGTGTACACATGCGAGACGCTCGACAGCGAGAGCACCGAGCCATAGGTGCGTTCGAAGCGCTTCGCCAGCTCATAGGCATAGCTGGGCCGCTCGATCACCAGACTCAGCAGAGCCCAGTTCACCGGCGACTGCATCGGGGTTGCTTGAGCGACCCTCTCCGCTCCCATAACTGTCAAGAGTAAACGAAAAGTAACTTCTTTGCATCGCCCACGACTTCGACCGCGTTGCAGGGCCGGCGACCCACCGGGAAACAGGCCGTCGCTTCGACGCCACCGCGTCTCGCTGATCGTCTTCCTCGGGCTCGCCTCCGCCCCACGGGCGTGATTCGTCCTCCGGGTTAAGCACGACAGAATATCCGGTTTAGCGGGCCTGATATTCCGAGTTAGCATGGTCATCTCCCGCCTGTTCGCGCAGGACGTACCGAACATCTCCAACGCTCCCGTAGGACGAACCCACTACTCACAGCGCCTGCTCAAGGGCGGGTTTCCAGAGGCAACGCGCCGCGAGCGCCCGACGTCGCGCACGCGATTCTTCGACAGCTACCTGAGCACGATCATCGAGCGAGACGTGGCCGACACCTCGCATGTGCATGATCCGGGATCAGTCGGAACGCTCGCACGACTCATCGCCTCTCGCTCCGGCAGCCTCGCGCGCTATGACTCCATCGCGCGAGAGGTCGGAATTGACGGCAAGACCGCCAAGTCGCACATCGAAGTGCTCGAGCGCCTCTTTCTCATCCGTGTCCGTCAACCATGGCACGTCAACCTCGGCAAGCGCCAGGTCAAGACACCGAAGCTGTATCTAGCCGACACTGGCCTGATGGCCGCCGTCCTGCGCGCCGACACCGACCGAATGGCACACGACGCCGCGCTCGCAGGCGCGCTTTTCGAGACATTCGTCGCGACCGAGCTCGAGCGCCAGGCATCATGGCTAGAGGAGCCCGTGACCTTCTGGCACTACCGCGAAGGTACGCGCGAGGTCGACGTGATCCTCGAACGCGCCAACGGGGACGTCATTGCCATCGAGGTCAAGGCCGGCGCCACCGTTCGCGCTGCAGACTTCCGCGGTCTAGCCCACATGCGCACCCAGCTCGACTCGCGTCTGGCGTGCGGGATCATCCTCTACACCGGAGAGCGCACACTCCCCTTCGGGAAAGGCCTCTGGGCCCTACCGCTCCAAGCGCTATGGGCGCAACCGTGAACGCGATTTTGGAAGCGGCTGTTCGTTGAAGGCTCCCAGGGGCGGGGATGTTGTGTGGTCTGTTTTGCTCCGCGATAGCAAATGTATATACGCCGTAGATACTATGGCTATCACTGGCCGTGGCCGCAGCCATACCGGAGGCCCTGTCGTGGGGGGCGATGAATCACCCAGCAGCGGAATGTGGCGCCTGTGGTGTTCGGCCGAGATGTAGAGGGCTGGACAGAGGCACGGGCTCGGCAGGAGATGGCGGACATCTGCGTGCAAGCGCGACCACGGCACAGCATTCGACGCGCTAATCGCATCGGCACGCAACACCCTCTACAAGCCTTCAGCAGAGTCAGAGACGAGATCAACCCCGGATCCAGCCGTTCAGCCATAGACCGGCGTTCTTCCCGGGGCCAAGCCACGGAAGCCAAACCCAAGCAGCATTCGCGCGGGTGTCGGACCGGCACCCGCTTGATACCAAAAAGTGATGTCCTTATCACTAAACCGTAGTATCATGATGAGTCATGAGCACAAAACCTGAGCTGATCGGCACGCTGTTCCCCCTCGGAGGCCCGGTGCCATCCGATCTGATCATTGGGCGTCGTGGCGAGATCGACGAGATCACCGGACGGCTACAGGAGGGGATGAGCACGATGCTCGCCGGCGAACGGCGGATCGGCAAGACGACCGTCTGCGCCGCGGTCTGTGAGCGGCTAAAGAGCCAAGGTGCGCTCGTCATCGAAGTGGATGTCCCCGAGCGGCCCGACTCGCGAGCGTTGCTGCAACTCATCATCGACGCGTGCAGCAGGGTCTCCCTTGCGCAAGCCGGACGAGCTGCTCTGCGCTTCGCGCGCCCCACGATCGAGAAGCTCCTGTCCGAAAACGGCGTGCCCCTGGACCTGAGTGCGCTCGGTCGTGAGCCACAGGAGCTGCCGCTGCCATCGCGAGCGGTGCTGTCCCTGCCGGCCGAGCTCGCACGACGCGAGGGCAAGCGAGCCCTGCTTTTCCTGGACGAGCTCCAGCGCATCGTGGACTACGCCGACGGAGAGACAATCCTGCGTGACCTGATCGACCTCTACGGCGCCTCCACCGATGCCGTAGTGCTCGTTGACGGCAGCAACGAGCGCGCTCTGGACGGCATGTTCGGAGATCCGGTGCACTTCGGCAAGCTCGTCAAGCGGATCGAGCTAGACGCACGGATTCCGCTTACCAGCTGGCGCGAGCCATTGACCGAGCGCTTCTCCCGAGCAGGGCTGATGCTCGAGGACACTCCGCGAGAAGAGCTCCTGAAGTGGAGCGAGGGACGTCCATACGCGACGATGGCCGCGGCACGCTACACCGCACAGAGCGCCCGTCGCACGAGCTCGGGCACCGCGACCGGATTCGACGTGCAAATGGGCATCGACGAGGCGGACCGACACCTGCACGACGATGGCGCCTAGCCACGCCACCCAGAGCCTCCCCGACGGCCAGCTTCTCGCCGGGCACGTAGCCGAGTGGGGCGAGCTTCTACACATCCTAGAGGAGCGTCGCGGACTGACAGTCATCGTCGCCGACCCGCTCAGCGGCACTAGCGCGCTCCTGGACGCGGCGTTGGAAGAGAGCACCCCGCCGAGCGTGCTCGTCGACGCCCGCCGCTGCGCCAACTCACTCGATCTGGCGATGGCGATCGCGGATGGAGCGATCGCCGCCCTCGCACCGGACGCGAGCGCATGGTGGATGGGAGCAGCACCGCCGAGCAGCACAGCAGGCCTCAGCGTTTCGCGGCTCCTGAACGGACGTCGCATCGATCCACAGGCTCTGCGTTCCGGCGAAGGGCAAAACGTCAGCAGACTCCACGAGGCACTCGAGCTCACCACCGCGCTCACAGAAAGCCCGATCACCCTCGCGATCGACCACCTCGGATACATGCTCGCGAACCTCCGCCGCACCGCCACCAGAGAGATCCTCGGCGAGCTCAGGGCGGCGCGGCAGCAAACCAGCAGCCTCGACCTTGTGCTCGTTGACCATCCCGACGGGCCGATCAGTCTGGCGCTCAGCGACCACCAGCACCCCCTATACCGTGCCGGCGAGCGCCTACGTATCCGCCGCCCCACCCCGAATCGCATCGTCGAGGACCTAGCGATCACAAAGCCGCTCGTCAAGACACCCGTCCCGTTGCTGCTCGGCGCGGCTGAGCTCGCTGCCGGCGTGCCCGCCCTCACCTGGCAAGCAATAGCCATGGCACCCAACGAAGGTGAAAACCCAGCCCGCGCGCTAACCGGATGGGAAGCACTGCGCCGCGCAACAGCGGTCTCAGTACGACGAGAGTGGGATCTACTGCGTCGCGTTCACCCCGCCGCTCAAACCATCGTCGGCGCCATTAGCCTCGGACTCAAGCCACACAACGCTCCCGCCGCCAGCAAGACGATCGACGACGCACTCAACCGACTACGAGACGTAGGCATGGCCTGGCAACCAGCCAAGCGCACATGGGCAATCGCCGACCCCCTCCTTTCCGCCTACGCCCGCGAACACCCCCAACCATGGGCACTCCGACAACGATCCAGCGCCCGAATCACCGCAGCGCGCGCACCTGCGATCCGGTAGCCGTATCTGTATTTCGAGGCCCACCGCTACGCACAAGATGCGCCCGTGGCCAGTTCTACAATGCGCAGCAGTTTGGTACTGAGTTCTTCACGCAACGAGCACAGCTCAAACGCACTCCGGCCGGAATCGGCCCGAAAGCACTAGTTGAAGGGTGAGCGACGGGACTTGAACCCGCGACCGCCTGGACCACAACCAGGAGCTCTACCAACTGAGCTACGCCCACCACGAATCGACGCCCCGAGTTTAGCGGCCGTGCTCGGCGCCGGCGCGAGCGCCCGAGGCACGAAGCTGCCGTTCGGCGATCGCGAGCGCCTCGCTCGGAGCCTGCCCGGCGGAGCATGCCGCGACCTCCCGCCATGCGGCCAACAGGCCTCCCGGGTCATCGCCGAGCAGCGACGCGAGCGCCACGCCGAGCGCCAGCGGGTCCGCGAGCGCCGACCCCGGAGGTGGAGCCTGCGAGCCGGCGGGTGTGGGTGCAGGCACCGGTACAGGGGCGGCGGCGAGGGCGTTTCTGGCTTCGGCGAGAACGCGCTCGGTGACGTCCTCGCTCTCCCGTTCGGCGGTACGCCAGCCACGACCCATCGACAGCTCCTCGACCGGCAGATGGGGGCCTTCGAGGATCATCAACTGGGTCTCGTAGGGGTCCCATCGGCGTTCGCCGATCTCGACGCGCTCGTCGCGGACCCACGGTTCGACCAGCGCACGGAGTTCCTCTGCGCTGACGTTGAACTGATTGAAGTTATGGAAGGACTGGCGCAGCTCGATGTGGTACATCGGTCGAAGGCTCGCATGTCAGGCCGTACGACGACTTGCGGCTGTACACGAGCCGCAGTCCGGCAGCCGATCAGGCGGCGGCGCGCGGACCCCGACGCTTGCCGAGCCGCCGGCGCATGATCGCGACGGCCTCGGGGTTGCAGTCGATCAGCGTGTAGTGGCGCCCGAGCTGGGCGGCGACCGCGCCGAGCGTGCCGCTGCCGGCGAAGAAGTCCAGACAGCGCTCGCCCGGGCGCGTCGACGCGCTCACCATCCGACGGACGATGCCCTCGGGCTTCTGCGTCGGGTAGCCGGTCTTCTCGCGACCGTTTGTGGGCACGATCGTGTGCCACCACACATCGGTCGGCAGCTTGCCCCTGGCGGCCTTCTCGGGGGTGACCAGACCGGGAGCCATGTATGGCTCCCGGTCGACCGCATCGGCGTCGAAGAAGTACGCCGCCGGGTCCTTGACGTAGACGAAGATCGTGTCGTGCTTGGCCGGCCAGCGCCGCTTCGTGCGGGCGCCGTAGTCGTAGGCCCAGACGATCTCATTGAGGAAGCACTCACGGCCGAAGATCTCATCGAGTAGCAGCTTGCAGTGATGCGCCTCGCGGTAGTCGATGTGGAAGTACAGGGTGCCTTCGCGGCTCAGCAGCCGGTGGGCTTGCTCGAGCCTCGGCGCCAGGAACGCGAGATAGTCCTCGAAGGCGTCGCGGTAGCTCGACTCGGCGAGCAGGCGCGTGCTGTAGCGCCGCCCCTGGAAGCCCAAGCGCTCACCATCCGGGTCGGCTGTCGCACGCAGAGTCTTGCGCGCCTGGACCTTCCCGGTGTTGAACGGCGGGTCGATGTACACCAGCTGGAAGGCCTCGGAAGCGAGCCCTGGGAGCAGCTCCAGGTTCTCCCCCAGCAGGATCTCGTCGATCGCGTCCGGTTCACTCGACTGCGCCACAGCGCAGGAGACTACGTTTGCCCCCCGATGGAGCGGACGAGCTCGACCCACTGATAGCTGCGCCCGCACAACGCGCGCCAACGGACGGGCGCAACGACACGCAGCTCTCCCTGCGGGTCGGCCTTGGCGGGCGTCAGGAAGATCGCGTCCAGAACCGCGCGCCCGCCGTCGCCGGGCGCGAGCGTGAAGCCCGCCCGCGTCACCGACACGCGGTGCGCTCCCGCGGCGAGCCTGATGCGGATCGGCGGGACAGTGTTCGCTACGAGCGAGTTGCCGCTGAGCTGCCCGGCGATCGAAGCGGCTGGCTGACCGTCCACGGCGAGCTGCACGGCGGGCATGATCTGCCCCTGGACCCACAGATCCCATTCGCCGGCCGCGGGCACGGCGAACGCAGCTGTGAGCCGTCCGGGCGTGCGCATCACGAGGCCGCGGTGCTCGTGGCCCCAACGGGCCGGGTGCGTGGAGTGCGCGAGCGAGACCTCGACCAGCTCTGATGACGCGGCCGCCACCAGCCGCTCGCCCGTCGAAGACGCTCCTGCGGCGAGTGCGCCGATGCGCGCGCACTGAGCGGACGGCGAACCAGTGAGCGCAACGTGGGCGAGCGCCGCGGGCGCCCTCGGCCGCCGGCCCCACACCTGGTAGTAGGAGCCGTGCCACAGAAGGCGGTACGCGGATGGCGGCCGATGCGCCGTCGGGTCGCGGCGCGTGACGATCAGCGGGTAGGCGACCAGCGCGGCGGGTGGCACCCGGTCAAGATCGACCGGATCGCCGTACCCGCCGGCCGCGTCTGCGACCGTCGGCGGCGGATACACAAAGTCGGGCCCCCCCACGTCCAGGTCACGCAGCTGATACATCGAGTATTCGTCGAAGTCCGTGAACAGCGTCGGTCCCCGCCCGCCGTAGCGGGAGTTGAGCGAGGCGAGCTCCTGATAGCGAGCGGTGGGCGCGAGGTCGGAGCTGTGGTACTGCAGAGCGTCGGACGCGAGCGTCCCGCCGATCAGGACCAGGGCGAGCGACGCCGCGGCCGCCAGCGATGCGAATCGCCGCGGCAGGGACAGCAGCGCTGCGACCCCTCCCCACGCCAACAGCACGACGACCGGAGAGCTGAGCACGAGCGTCTTGGCTTCAGCCCACGTGGAGACCGTCTCCCCGACGACCAGTGATGCGAGCAACGTCAGCGCGATCCACCCGGCCAGCGCGTAGGCGCGCTGACGAACAATGTGGACGGCGCCGAGCAGCGCGGCGGCGATCGCGATCGCGATCAGGATGTCGGTCGCCGCGAGCGCGGCGCCGGCCGGCGAGAGCTTGTAGCTGCCACGCAGCCACACGCCGAGTACCTGGACGGCGCGAAGCGGGGCGTGCAGGTTGCCGGCGTTGCTGCTCGAGGCGATGCTCTGTGCGACCCGCAGGGACCCGGATGCGTCGACCCAGGTCGGCCACGCGGCGATCAGCAATGCCAGCGCGGCCACGCCGATGAGCGCGGTGGTGGCACTCGGGCGCAGCCGTCGAGCACGGAGATCTCCGGCGAGCACGACCGCGAGCACCGCGACGGCCGCGAGCGCCCACGCACAGAACGCGACCCCCAGCGCGGAGACCCCGCCGCCGAGCACGAGCGCGAACGGGATCGCCCGCGCGGGAGCGCCGCGCAGCCAGCTGCGGTGCACGACGACCAGGCAGCCGAGCGTCAGCAGCATCGACAGCGCGGTGATCTCCTTGACCGAACCGAGCAGCGCGTACGCGTAGACGAGCGCCGGCAGCACGGCCGTGAGCGCGGCCGCCGCGGCCCATCGACCGGAGAGTCGCATCGTGTGAGCGAGCAGCCACGCGGGTCCGGCTGCGAGCGCGAGCATGAACGCGGTGAACGGCTGGAAGGCCCAGATCAACGGCAGGCGCAGCAGCAGGGCGCTGCCGCCGAACAGCGTGTCGGCGCCGGACGGGTAGCTCGTGTTGTAGTAGTCGTTGACGAACTGGCCGTATGAGTTGCCCAGGTCCAGCTGCGAATAGTCCCGGCCGTGATCGATCAGGTAGTCGGCGCCCAGCATGTGCACCGCGGAGTCCGACAGCGCCATGAACGAAGAGAAGCTCGGCCGCCCCGCGACGAGCACAGGGGCGAGCGCGAGCAGATACGCGAGCACCGACACTACGGGCAACCATGGGCGCTCGCGGCAGCGCAGCGCGAGACCGCGCAGCCTCCCCCACCCCACCGCGAATCCGGCGAGCGCGACACCGGCGAGCGCGTACGGCGTAGCCGGTGCGAGCGGCGAGACGTAGGTGATCAACTGCGAGAGCGCGATCAGCGCGGCGGCGCCGACGACCAGCAACAAAGACGCGGGCAGGAACTCGCCGCTGCACCTGTCGACGAGCAGTCCCGCCCCCGCGCACAGTGCCGCCAGCACGCACGGGTAGAGCAGCGCTGTGGCAAGGAACACCGGCGCGATGGTAAAGCGCGCTGCCCCACAACCCGTGGATGCCCCCGGCTGGACTCGAACCAGCAACCCCCGGCTTAGAAGGCCGGCGCTCTATCCAGTTGAGCTACAGGGGCGAGCCGCATCATCTTCGCGCCTGGGCGAGCGGATTAGAAGGCCGATGCCCAATCCGCGACGCCGCGTGAGGACGCTCGCGGCACGCGCGTGCAGCACGCGCGTGCTCGTACTTAGACGCGCTTGAGCCAAAATCTGTAAAAGTTCCGCTTATGAGTCCCGTGGACAACGACGAGGAGGACCTGACTCGCAAGCAGCGGCGCGAGCAGGCGCGGGCAGAGCGCAAGGCGATGGAGGAGGCGGAGGTCGCCAGCGCGGCACGCCGCAAACGGATGACGCAGCTCGGAATCGTGGTTGCGGTCGTCGTGGTCGCGATCGTGGTCGTTCTGATCGCCACGAGCGGCGGTTCGAAATCCGGCATCCCGGCGAGCAAAACCGGGCAGACGGCCGTGGCCAACGAAGTCAACACGCTGGTCGGCGGCATCCCCCAGAGCGGCACGGTCCTGGGCAACCCGAAGGCGCCGGTCACGCTCGTCTACTACGGAGACCTCGAGTGCCCGATCTGCAAGGACTTCACGCTCGGTGCCCTGAAACCGATCATCCAGCAGTGGGTGCGCACGGGCAAGGTGAAGATCGAATATCGCTCGCTGGAGACGGCAACGCGCGAACCTGAAGTGTTCAAGACGCAGCAGGTCGCTGCGCTCGCGGCCGGCAAGCAGCAGAAGTTGTGGAACTTCATCGAGAGCTTCTACCACGAGCAGGGCGAAGAGGACTCGGGCTACGTGACCGAAAAATACCTGCAGGGCCTCGCCAGCCAGGTGGCCGGGCTGAACCTCTCGAAATGGAGCAGCGATCGCAGCGAACCGGCGCTCGCCAACCAGATCGCCACCGATGCGCAATCGGCGAACAACCAGGGCTTCACGGGAACACCGTCGTTCCTCGTGGGCAAGACGGGGGGCGCGCTGCAGAAGCTCGACTACAGCTCGCTGACCGATCCCGCCGGGTTCAACGAAGCAATCGAAAAGGCTCTGCAGGCGTAGCCGCGATGAGCGCCCGGAGCCTGAGGATCACGCTCATCGCGCTCACGGTCGTCGGCCTCGGGGTCGCCAGCTACCTGACCTACATCCATTACGCGGGGATCAAGCCGGTGTGCACGGCCGGCGGCAGCTGCCTGAAGGTCCAGAGCTCGATCTACGCGGAGCTGGCGGGCGTGCCGGTCGCGCTGATCGGCCTACTCGGCTACATCGCAATCCTCGGCTCGCTGCTGGTGCCCGAAAGCGAGACGAGCAGGCTCGCGACGATGGCGTTCACGCTGGTCGGCTTCGGCTTCAGCGCGTATCTCACCTATCGCGAGCTGTTCTCGATCCACGCGATCTGCGAGTGGTGCGCGTCGAGCGCCGTGATCATGACGGTGATGATGTGCCTGTCGGTCTGGCGCTTCCTGCGCGGAGACGCGGACGCGACAGGCCTCGACGCGGCGCCCGCCGGGCAGAGCGCTGGCGCCGAGCCGCTCAGCGCCTCCTGAACACCGCTCGTCGTTGATCCGTCGATTGCGAGCCGGCGGGCGCGAGTAAGCGAGCGTGCGGGCCGACTCGTTGAGCAGGCAATGGGTTCCCACGCTACGAGTACACAGATCCACGCGAGCATCGAGTCGGCGTTCGACGGCAAGGCGCGCATCGCGCGGCTGTTCGAGATGACGAGCGATCTGCTCGCGACGATCTCCCCCGACGGCCGCTTCACGCTGCTGAACCCCGCGTGGGAGCAGCTGCTCGGCTGGACGCGCGAGGAGCTTCGCGAGCGGCCGATCCGCGAGCTGATGCACCCCGACGACCTCGACCAGTCGCTCGAGCCGATGCTCGGTGGCGGCGGCCTGGCGACCGAGCTGGAGAACATCACGACCCGCTATCGCCACCAGGATGGCTCGTGGCGCTGGCTGCTGTGGAGCGCACGCCGTGACGGCGACACCTGGTACGCGGCGGCGAAGGACGTCACCGACCGCATCTGGCTGGAGCGCCAGGCGCTGCACGATCCGCTGACGCACCTGCCCAACCGGCTGCTGCTGATGGACCGCGCCCGCCAGGCGCTCGCGCGACTGCACCGCAGCAACGGTGTGACGGCGATGTTGTTCATCGATCTCGACAAGTTCAAGGCGGTCAACGACAACCTCGGACACGATGTCGGCGACCGCCTGCTGATCGCGGTCTCCGAGCGGCTGGCAGAGCTGATGCGCGACAGCGACACGGTCGCGCGGCTCGGCGGTGACGAGTTCGTGATCCTGGCCGAGGACATTGAGAACGACGGCGAGGCGCTTGCGCTGGCGGAGCGCGTACTTGACGCGCTCGAGGTGCCGTTCCCGCTGGGCTCCTCGGAAGTGGCGATGCTCGCGAGCGTCGGGATCTCGGTCGCCCACCGCCCCGACTGCGACCCGGAGACGATGATGCGCGAGGCTGACGTCGCGATGTACCGCGCGAAGGGCAGCGCCGGGCGCCGCCTGGAGCTGTTCGACGAGTCGCTGCGCCGCGAGCTGAACGCCCAGCTGGAGATCGAGGGTCGCCTGCGCAACGCGCTGCCCCAGCACGAGCTGCTGCTCGCCTATCAGCCGATCCTCAGACTTTCAGGCGGCCAGGCGATCGGCTGCGAGGCGCTCGTACGCTGGCGCCCACGAGCCGCCGGGCGCTCGGCCAACGCCGAGGTGCTCCCATCGACGTTCCTGCCGCCGGCCGAGGAGAGCGAGCTGATCGTCCAGATCGGCAGCTGGGTGCTGCATGCGGCCTGCGAACAGGCGGAGATCTGGCGTCGCAACGGCATCTCGATCCCGATCTCGGTGAACATCTCTGCGCGTGAGCTGACCGAGCTGGACCTCGCCGAGCGCGTGCGCGAGGAGCTCGCTTACTTCCGCCTGCCGGGGCGGGCGCTGTGCCTGGAGATCCGCGAGCAGGCCGTCCTGCGCGACCCTGAGCGGGCGCGCGAGGCGCTGAAGGACCTCAAGCGCCTGGGTGTGCTGCTTGCGCTCGACAACTTCGGCTACAGCCAGTCCTCGCTCGGCCTGCCGAGCAACCTGCCGCTGGACGTGGTCAAGCTCGACCGCGCGCTGACCGGCAGCTTCCACCAGGACAAGGATCGCCGCGCGATGTTCGCCGCGACGATCGCGCTGGCCAAGGAGACCGGCCTGACTGCGGTCGCGGTGGGCATCGAGACGAACCGCCAGCTGGCGCTGGCGCGCGAGCTCGACTGCTCCATCGGGCAGGGGTTCCTGCTGCACGGGCCGGCATCGGCCGATCGCGTGCGTCTCAGAGGTACGGCTGGGTCGGTAACGTCCGCGCCATGGCGTCCTCTCGTGCGACTGCGCGGCAGCGACCGGCGCGGCTGAGCGCCGAAGAGTCCGCCGCATCGGGGCAGAAGCGCGCGGCTGCGCGAGCGGCCGCTGAGCTAGTCGAAGACGGCATGCGCCTTGGCCTCGGGACAGGTTCCACGGTCGCGTATCTGCTCCCCGCGCTCGCCGCGAGCAAATATCGGGAGCTGCGTTGCGTCGCCACCTCGCCGGCTACCGAGCTCGCGGCGCGTGCCCTGGGCCTGACCGTGGAAACACTCGACGAGGTCGGTGAGCTTGATCTGGCGATCGACGGCGCTGACCAGATCGATCCCGACGGATGGCTGATCAAGGGCGGCGGCGGAGCGCACACGCGGGAGAAGATCGTCGCCGTCTCCGCACGACGCTTCGTGGTGATCGCCTCAGCGAACAAGGCTGTCGACGCGCTCGCGCCACCGGTGCCGCTGGAGCTGGTGCCGTTCGCGGTTGAGCACACGCTGGCCGCCGCTGGACCGGCACAACTGAGAGACATCGAACGGAGCCCTGACGGGGGCGTGATCGCCGACTATCTCGGCCCGATCGGCGATCCGCGTGAGCTTGCCAGGCGGCTGAGCGCCACGCCCGGAGTGGTCGAGCACGGCCTGTTCGAGCCCGAGTTGGTCAGCCTGGTCCTGATCGCCGGCGAAGGTCCGATCGAGCGTCGCACCGGCGCCAAGCCGGACAGCGGCCGCTAGTCCGCCACCGGAGCCGCGTGCGCGGTTTGCGTGGCCTGCGGGACCTGCGCGGCCTGCGGGACCTGCGCGGCCTGCGCGGCCTGCGTGGCCTGCGTGGCCTGCGCGCGCGGTCGTAGCTCTTCCTCGTAGGACATCGGGTGACGGGCCAGCACGCCGTCCTCGCCGATCACGTAGGCACCCATGCGTAGCAAGGGCGGCGAGTACACGTGCAGCGTGGCCGCCGGATCGCGCCCCTCGTGGCAGACGCGATGGATGTCCGCGGCCGAGAAGTGGAAGCTTCCGCCGCTCGCCACGACACGCTCGCGCGGCGGGCCGGCGACGGACAGCCGCTGCTCGCGCACGGCACCGCTGACGACCGCGACCGCGCCGCAGGAGACGTCGTGGTCGTGGAAGCCGGTGTCGTGCTCGTCCATCCAGCAGATCAGCCACGCGGTCACGTGGTCGTCGTTGAGCAGCTCCTCGTATACACGCTGGGTGGCGTCGTGCTTGACCAGGTCGATCCACAGTTCCGGCCGATCCGCCAGCTCGGAGACGAAACTCTGCAGCTCAGGCCCCGACAGGTCGCGCCCGCGGGGGCGGGGAACGTTCGCGAGCCCGCGCGACTGGCCCACCGCGTGCGGGGCCGCGCTAGGGCTCGCGACGGACGCGAGCGTGTGCGCGCTCATCTCGCCACCGCGTGCGCCCGGGGAATGCCCAGCGCGCGGTTCGTGGTCTCGACGATCGAATCCCAGTCGAGCCACCCGGACGTACCGAGCTCGCCAGGCTCGAGAACCGGTCGATCGGACCCGTACAGCAGCTGCCGCGGCCCGACGATGTCCGTCACGGCGCGCACGGCAGACGGGCCGTAGGAGGAGGTCTCGTAGAACACCAGCGGGTCCTGAGCGGGCGGGCAAGGGCCACCGCGCGAGGCGAGCCGCTCGAGCTGCAACGGCGCGAGCCCCGCCAGCATCGAGAAGATCACCCGCAGGCGCGGATGGCGCGCGCGTCCGGTGCAGAGGAACGCAAGCCACGCGGCCTGCATACCGGCGACGTAGCCGGTGAGAGCCGGCCACCACAAAGGGTCTCCGAGCGAAGGCTCATCTGCCCTGCCCGCGGTGGCGAGCGCCGACCGCCGCGGACCGGGGTGCACGAGCAGCGGCGCTTCGAGCGACTCCAGGCGGGCGAGAATCGGGCCGACTGCTGCGATCGCGTCGACGGCGGCGAGCGCGCCGGCCGGGAGCGACAGGCCCACGCATCCGCGCTCCAGGGCGCGATCGACGTCATCGGGGTCGGCGCGGTCGAGCGCGATCGCAGCCCACACGCCGAAACGACGATCGAGCGAAAGCGCTCCCTCGTGATAGGCGTCGATCAGCTCGACCGCCTGCTCGCGCGCCAGCCACTCGATGCCGAGCGGGCTCGACAGGCACAGCAGCGCCCGATCGAGACCGTCGAGCTCCACGAGCTCGCCACGATGGGCCGGCGCCTCACTGGCAAGATCGATCACGTACGGGCGCTCGCCGGCGAGATACAGCACGGTCAGCCCGCTCTCGCGGCGCACGAACGGCAGCGCGCGGCGCCGCTCGAGCGCCCGCACGAGCGGCGCCGTCCAAAGGTGTTGGTGCACATCGGTCTTCATCAGATTCTCGATCGGTTTTATGGAGATTAGCACAGTGGCAGCAGATCTCCGGTACACCGGGCTCCTTCGTGCTGAGGCTGTCCGCTCGACACACGAGCCGTCGTCTGACGTGACTGTTACCGAGGTGCTCGGCAATATCGACGCAATGCTGTACGGCGTCCAGCGGATTGGGATCGGGAAGGAGATCACGGTGGATCTGCTGTTGGAGCTCCACAAGCGTCTGCTCGCCGGCACGCGCCTGGAGGCCTACGGAGGCAGCTTCAGAGAAGTTCAGAACTGGATCGGCGGCAGCGACTACAACCCATGCTCGGCGGACTACGTCCCGCCGCCCCATGAGTTCGTCCCGGATCTCATGAGCGACCTCTGCGAGTTCTGCAACACCGAGGGGCTGCCCGCGGTCGCACAAGCCGCGATCGCACACGCACAGTTCGAGACGATCCACCCATTCGTTGACGGCAACGGTCGCGCGGGCCGCGTGCTCATTCACCTCGTGCTGCGTCGTAGGGGGCTCGCTCGACGCGTCTTGCCGCCAGTGTCGCTGATCCTCGCGACGCTGACACGCGACTACGTCGGTGGGCTGACGGCATCCCGGTACATCGGCTCGCCAAGCTCATCCGACGCGACCGCGGGCGTGAACACCTGGTTGGCTACGTTTGCCGCTGCCTGCGTCCGCGCAGTCGACCACGCCGCCTCGTTTGAGTCGCGCGCCGTCGTCCTGGAGCGCCAGTGGCGCGAGCGCCTCGGCCGAGTCCGCGCCAACTCGGCTACCGACCTGCTGCTGCACCGTCTGCCGGGCGCACCGGTACTCACGGCCGAGAGCGCAGCATCGCTGATCGGCCGTACATTCAAGCCAGCTAACGACGCCATACAGCGGCTCGTGCAGGCGGGAGTCCTCCACCAGATCACGATTGGCCGTCGCAACCGCGCCTACGAGGCACCGGAGATCATCGACGCGTTCACGGACCTCGAACGTGGGCTGGCGAGCCCGCAACGCAACTTGTCCTCGGAGAGTGCGTCGCACGTTCGATAGCTGCGCGCTCGGCGTGATCTCTGCAAGCCGGTCGAACAAGCCGCCAGCACCGATCGAGGGGAGCTGCGCTCCGTCGCCGATCGCCACGACCGCTCCCCCGACGCGTAGCCCCGCTACCGCGGGGTTCGTGCCCACTCTCGGGCCGTGCTGCGTGTTGGGACCGGGCGCGATTGGCTACGGCACGGTCGCCCTGATTCGCGTGAGTCGCGGCGACTCACGCGAGATGGCGCGTCCAAGCAGCATTCGACGCGACTCTTGTGCAGGCGAGACACCGCGTTGCGTGGCTGCTAGCGGAGGCCACAACCGCTGGCGCCAAGTCGTAGTGCACAGGCGCTTGGCTACGCTTCGGCGCGTGGAGCTGCAGCGGCGCATTGCGGAGGGGACGGGTGAGTTCTTGCTCTTCGCGCTGACGCCACCGCGCCTGACGACCGAACCGGAGCACGCCCGTCAGATAGCCGCGAAGACGCTTGAGCGCCTGCGCCCCGTGGGCATCGACGGCCTCGTGCTCTACGACATTGATGACGAGAGCGACCGCAATCCCGAGGAACGGCCCTTTCCGTTCCTGCCCACGATGGACCCCGCCGACTACCTCGCTCGCTACCTCGTCGGCTTGGAGGTGCCCGCAATCGTGTACCGCGCTGTCAGCAAGTACCCAGAGCAACAGCTTCAGTCGTGGCTCAGCGAACAGGCCCCAACCCAAGCGCTGTCGGTGTTCGTCGGTGCGTCGTCCCGTGGAAAGCCGGTCGCGACCTCTCTGCCGCTCGCCTACGAACTACGGAGTGAGGTGCGCCCGGATCTCCTGCTCGGAGGTGTGGCGATCCCAGAGCGCCACGCGCGCGGAGGCACGGAGCACCTCCGTCTGCTTGCGAAGCAGGCTGCAGGTTGCTCGTTCTTTGTCACCCAGATCGTCTATGACATCAACGCCGCGAAGGACCTGGTCTCCGACTATCACTACGAGTGCGCCGCTCGTGGCCTCAAGCCGGCGCCGATCGTCTTTACGTTCTCGGTCTGCGGGTCGGTGAAGACACTGGAGTTCGTTCAGTGGCTCGGTGTCGATGTGCCGCGCTGGATCGAGAACGAGCTGCGCCACGCGGAGGACACCCTAGAAGCGTCCTACGACCAAGCCGTCGCTACGGCCGTCGAGCTGATCGCATTCTGCCGGCGCGTCGGCGTCCCATTCGGGGTCAGCGTCGAGAGCGTCTCAATCCGCCAAGTCGAGATCGACGCCTCCGTCCGCCTCGCAACCCGGCTACAGGCAGAGCTACGTCGCTAATCCGCACCACCCGCATCGCAGGTGGGGCAAGCCACCCGGCCACACCGCGCTATTCCGCGGCAACGAGGCACGCCGCAGTTCGCAAGCGCGCTGTCGCCTCGGACGAACAGGAGGCGTGCGAGCGATCGTTACCAGCGCCGCGAATCGACACGCCACTTCGGCAACGCTGCACTGAGGGACCAACGTAGGGACCAAAGCGCTGCTGGCAGAGCGGATTTCAGCGGATCCATGCGGAACCGCGTCCGCGCCGCATCACCCCGCGATTCGCTTTGGAAAGCCAAAAGCCCCGGATTTCCGGGGCCAGGCTCGAGCGGGGGACCGAGGAGTCGAACCTCGCGTTGCGGTTTTGGAGACCACCGTGTTACCGATACACCAGTCCCCCGGGGAGCGGAATTGTAGGGTTTCGCCGGCCGCCTGACGCTGTGCGGCATTTCGTGCAGGCCCCCTGCACCGGCGCTCGACGCCAGAGCGCATATGCGCTCTGTCTTGATCGGCGCCCGTTGGACGCGGCGACCGGGCGTTCGAGGCTGGCTTGCGCAAGCGCTGACCGAACGCGGATTGGCTAAAGCACCGGCGGCGACGTGCCGAAGGCTACGTAGTCCGGAACTTCTCCTTCGACATGCACACCTTTCTTGGAACGCTGCTCACAGACCGCCGGCCCGACCGGCGACCGCTGACGAACCCTCGGATACCGGACCCGACGCACCCTCGAGGCATACCCACGACACCTCGACGGCGCCTTGCCGCTAAGCGAGCGCACCTTGCCGCCGACGATGGCTTCCTGCTCGTGGAGGTGCTCGTCAGCGTGCTGCTCGTCGCGCTGATCGTCGTCGCCACACTGAACGGCTTCGACGCAGCCACGCGCGTTACCGCCGATCAGCGCCACCACAGCCAGGCGACGCTGTTCGCGGCGCAATCTCAAGAGCAACTGCGCAGCGACCCCGCCAGCGCGCTCGACACACTCGAGACCTCGGCGCACAGCTTCACGAAGACAGCCGGCGGAACCACCTACACGATCGTCCAGGAAGCCAAACCGATCAACTCGGCTGGGCAGGCGGCGGTCTGCAAGTTCAGCGAAACGACCGCGCAGAACGGCGCCTACATCCAGATCACCTCCACCGTGACGTGGCCTCAGCTCACGGCCGCCAAACGGCCGGCGGTCAAACAGGCGAGCCTGATCGCGCCGCCCACCGGATCGGATCTCGAGGTCGATGTCAGCAACGGAGCCAGCCCCGCTTCCGGTGTTTCCGGCGTCACCGCGACCGCAAGCTTCATCCCAGCGGAAGCCGAAACACTCGCTTCTATCGAAGGAACCACCGGGTCCAATGGCTGCGTCGTCCTGACCGGGATCCCCTCCACCAGCGCAACCGTCTCGATCGCCGAAAAATCGGGGTTCGTAACCCCCAACGGAACGTTGAAGGTGCCCTCCAAAGAAGTCTCGATCGCGCCGAACATCACCACGCACTATCCGGTCACGTACAACGAAGCGGGCAAGATCACCGCTGAATTCACCTACAAAGGCGAAACGGTCATCTCCGGCAAACCGGTTCGCAGCGACACCTTCGTCGCCTACAACGCCAAAATCCCGGCCGAACCGAAATTCGAGGTCGGCAGCCCGGAATTCGAATACAAAGAAGTCAGCGGCGAAGAACAGTATAAGGCGCGCACGACCACGATCTCGACCACCCCGAGCACTCCCCATGGGATTAAGTACTCCCGCGGCGATCTCTTCCCGTTCCCGGAAAAGTGGCAGGTATACGCGGGGGACTGCCCCGCCAACAGCATCTCCATCGCCACTGAAAAAACCGAAAAACTCGCGAACCCCAACACGCTCGTCGAACCCGGCCTGACCGCGGTCGTGAAAGTGCCGCTCAGCTACGTGACGCTGAACGTCAAGAGCGGAACCGTCGCCAAACCTGGCGCGCTGGAATCGACCACCTATCCCGTCACGATCACCGACACGGAATGCGTATCGGCGCGCACGCCCAACAACGCGTTCGCCGCGAACCTCGAACACACCCAGACGTCGAGCACCGAAGGCCACCTGAGCACTCCTTACCAGCCGTTTGGAAAGGCCGAACTCTGCCTCTACAACGCCGCGTCGAAACGCACCTACACGGCCGCCCCCTACACCAACTCCACCGTCGGCGGGAGCACCGTCACGCTATATCCAGCCGAACTCACCAAATCTGAACGTGAAACCGCCGAAGCTAGCGAACGAACCACCTGGAAAAACGAAGAAAAAAGCGGCAAAATCACGTTGGCGCAGCGTCAGGCCAAAGAAGCCACGCAGACAACCGAACGCAACACGATCGTCGCCGCCGAATCGACGCGCACAATCGAAACAGGAAAGAGCTCATGTTGAGCGCCCTCCCGTTTCGGCGTATCGCTCGCGACACGAGCGGCTTCACGTTGATGGAGACCCTGGTGGCGATGATCACGGGCGTGGTAGTCACGGGAGCCCTGTTCGCCATCCTGGAAGTCTCGATGACCCAGTCGACACGGCTGTCGGACGTCGCGCAGGCGACCCAGCTCGGAAGGACCGCGATGACGCGGATCGTCGACGAGCTGCATTCCACCTGCATCAACGCCGCCTTCACCCCCATCCAAGAAGGAAGCAACGAAAACGAACTCATCTTCCAAAGCGCGTACAGCGAACAGGCCGAAATCCCCAGCGGGCGCAAGGACAAGATCGTCTGGAACAAAGCGACCGGGACGCTCACGGACAACGTCTACCTGAGCAGCGGCGGTAGCTGGCCCACATTCAAATTTGAAAACCCGCCCTCGCCGGTCCGGATCGCCGAACACATATCAGAAGCGGAAAGCGAAACCGAAAAAGGCAAAACGGTGCCGATCTTCCGTTACTACGCCTACGCCACCAAATCGAGCACGACGCCTACGGCGCCGTCCAGCACCCTCGAAGAAGGCAAACCGCTGAAAGGCACGCTCAAAGAAAAAGAAGCCCCGACCGTCGCATCTGTACTCGTGGCGTTCAAGGCTGCCCCGAACGACGGCAAAGCGGAACTCGGCCGAGGCGTGAGCCTCAGCAGTCAGACGACGTTCGCGTTCGAGGCGCCGAGCTCTGAAGCCCCAATCGTGGCGGCCCCATGCGAATGAGCCCGCTCGTCTACAGGATCAGGCGTCGCGCGCACGCCCAAGACGGCTTCACGATGATCATCGCCCTCGGCGTGATGCTCGTCACGAGCCTGCTGCTGGTGGCTGCGTTCACGGTCGCCAACGGCGACGTGTCGTCGTCCAAGCGCGACACCACCCAGAAGCAGGCCTACTACGCGGCGCTCGCCGGCATCCAGAACTACGAGTACAAGCTCGAGGCCGAACCGGACTACTGGGAGACCTGCGCGGAACCCGCCAGCACGGTGCCCGAAGAATCGGGCGAGCGCTATGAAGTCCATCCGCTGGCCGCCAGCTCCCAGCCCGTTGGGACCAAATGCAGCACCTCAAACCCGATCACGACGATGATCGAGTCCAAAAACGGGCTGGCCAACACGTTCAGGGTCGAATCAGTCGGCTGCGCGGGCATCTCCGGGCTCACATCCTGCGAAGGGCAGCCCGCCAAGACCGTCGCGGTGCGCAGGATCGTCGCGACGTTCCAGGTGACGGGCTTCCTCGACTTCATCTACTTCACGAACTACGAAACCGAGGACCCGGGCTTGTACAACGCGCCGCCGGGCTGCGAAAATGCCTACTACAAACAGTGGAATGGCAAATATTCCTGCCAATCGATCAAATTCATCACCGGAGACAGCGTGGAAGGCCCGATGCACACCAACGACGCAGCCCGGGTCGAAGGCACCCCGTCGTTCGGACGCAAAGGACGCAGCCCGTCGGACGCGGTCGAAATCAACGGCGACACCTACCCCTCCAAGGAATGCCCTGCGTCGGGCGGTCCCGTCTACAACACGGCGACCAAATGCTACACCGACAAAGGGCCGTCGCTGATTCCGCCCGAAGGGGACACCAGCCTCGGATTCTACGTCGAAGCCGCAAACAAATTCGAAGGCGTGACCACGCTCAAGCTGAACGGCACGGCTAACACGATCGCCGTGAAGCGCTACAACAACAAAGCCGAAGAAGTCAAAGAAACGATCAACTGGCCAAAAAACGGGCTGATCTACGTGACGCACACCGAAAGCGGCTGCGGCTACACCTTCGAAGCCGAAAACGCGGACACCAGCACCGAGGAATCCGAAGAGAAAGACTGCGGCACCGTGTACGTCGAAGGCACGTACAGCAAATCGCTCACGGTCGCCGGCGAAGACAACGTCGTGATCAACGGTGAACTCTACCCCACGAGCGTCGAAGGCAAACTCGGCAATGAACCCACCGGCACCGCGGTCCTCGGCCTGATCGCCGGCGAATACGTTCGCGTCTACCACCCGTGCCCGAACAACAAAAACGGCAGCGGCTCACTGAAAAACCCCTGGATCTACGCCGGGATCCTGTCGACCAACCACTCCTTCATCGTCGACAACTACGGCTGCGGCGAAGCGCTCGGCAAACTGCACGAGTACGGCGCGATCGCACAGAACTACCGTGGACCGGTCGGAACCTCCGGCGGCGAAGGCTACTTGAAGGACTACAAATACGACGATCGTCTCGCGACCGACGAGCCGCCGTACTTCCTCGCCCCGCTGAAGGCCGGCTGGCGGATCATCCGCGAGACCGCCCCCAAGGCGGGATAGCGACGCACACGGGCTCTCGGCCGGGCCACCCCCTCCAAATACGAGGGCGCGTGGCAGGCGACGTTCCGTGTCTACGGCGAACTGCTCCGCCCATCAGTATCTGGCGTTCAGCTAGAAACGCGATCAGCAGCGTGCCGGCTCGTCGGCACCAGGGACCGCTGTGACTGGATCATCGCTGTCCGCGTGAGCGTTGCGAGTCCGCTTACCGGCGTTGATCGCTTGCCCGTATTGATCGGCGCTGACCCCGGGGGCACGCCCCGGGATGTCTGGGTCATTACGATGCGATCAGGATGCCGCTCTTCATGGACCGCCATGACCTCGAGGACGCAACGGCGGCCGATGTGGCGGCCGCCCACCTGCGGGATCTCGAGGTCGAGGATACGTATGGAGTGCGCTTCGTCACCTACTGGTTCGAAGAGGGGGCAGGGAGCGGCTTCTGCCTCGTCGAAGGCCCGGACGCGGAGTCCGTCGAGGCAGCCCACCGTGAGTCTCACGGGTTGCTTCCGTCGAACGTGATCGAGGTTGACCAGACGAGCGTTCGAGCTTTCTTCGGGCGTCTCAACAGCCACCCGGCCGGCGAGCCCTACGTGGAAAGCGCCTTCCGGGCGATTCTCTTTACCGACATGGTCGACTCCACTCGCCTGACCCAGGAACTGGGGGATCGCGCGGTCATGCAGCTACTGCACGGGCACGACTCGATCGTACGCTCCGCCGTCGGGCGGTTTGGGGGCAGCGAGGTCAAGCACACGGGAGACGGGATCATGGCCGCGTTCGCCGCGGCGTCCCAGGCAGTCGGTGCCGCGGTGGAAGTCCAGCGGAGGTTGCACGAGCACCGCGCCTCCGAGCAATCGTCACTGCACGTGCGCATCGGGCTAGCGGCCGGCGAGCCCGTGACCGAGCAAGACGATCTCTTCGGCGCGTCCGTCCAGCAGGCCGCGCGGCTTTGCTCGTGCGCACAACCGGACTGCATCCTCGTTTCATCGGGCGTGCAGGATCTCTGCCGCGGTAAGGGCATCCGGTTCTCCGACGCGGACACCATCGTCGTAAAGGGCTTCGACGAGCCGATCCGGCATTTCGAGGTTTTCTGGCGCGACTGAAGTGCGGGCGAGAGGACTCGAACCTCCAAGGGCTTTCGCCCACCGGCTCCTAAGGCCGGCGTGTCTACCAGTTCCACCACGCCCGCGTGGATCCCTGAGGCTACCCGCCACACGCGCTCGGCGTGAGCTTGTATCGTCCCAACTGTGATGTCTTCGATGCCGGCTCCGGAGCAGCAGCAGGGCGTGATCATCACGCATCCCAACCGCGACAAGCCTGTCGTGCAGGCGACGCGTGCGACCGTCGTGCTGCTGCTGCTCGTCAGCGCCGGCTTGGTTCTGATCGTCACCGTCGGCGGCTGGAGCGTGCTCGAGGGTGCGATCCCGATCCAGATCGCATACATCCTCGTGTACCTGCTGTTCGCGTTCTATGCCGCGCGCTGGAACCGCGGCGTGCTGCCGGTCGCAGCCGGGTTGGCCGTGCTGCTCGGGATCTTCGCGCTGGTCGCCGGGCCCGCGTGGTTCGACCGCGACAAAACGGGCTTCGCACAGCCGGAACTCGATGCCGGGCTGCTCGGGCTGATCACGCTGCTGATCGTCCCCGTGCAGATGCTGCTCGTGGCGTTCGCCATGCGCGGCTTCTCCCAGGGCTGGAACGTCGAGCTCGAGCGTCGCGACCCGAACGCCGGCGCTGACTCCTTCTCCGACGCGGACTCCTTCTCCGACGCGCCGCCGCACCCCGCCTGAGCGGCGCACCCGACTCCTGTCTCCGCTTCGCTCTTCGGTCTAGAGCTTCGGACCGACGAACACGTCGAGGCTTTTGACCGACCCACGCCTCGCGATTGAAATGTTCCGGGCGTTCATCCGCCGCCACTCGATCCCGAGACTGTCGCAGGTCGCCGTGAAGAGCGCGAGGAGGTCCTCTGAGGCGTTGGTGAAGTTGTAGCGTGGGTACGCATAGGTCCTACCACGGACGCGAACGCGATTCACGAAGCGACATCCGTCGGAATGGATGAGGCCCCGGAGCAGTTGCCCCGGATGATCCTTCACGAGTTCCGTCTGCCAGCGAACAAGCCGGATCGGACGTAGATGCTTGGCGCCTGGCCCGTGCTGCGGAAAGAGGCATACAAGCTGATTCGAATAGACACTCACCACGACACACTGGCTGCGAGGGTCGGGCTGGTAGACGAGAATTCTGTTGCGAGGGAAGACGGCCTGCATTGCGCCCGCGCACTCACCGAGAATTCCGGGCCAAGCGCGATCAAGCGCAATCCTCAGCCGCCATGTGCGTGGCTGTCGATTGATCGAGCCATCGCCGAGATACATCCCCAGCAGGTATGCGTAGCTTGATCGCGGAAGCTGCCCAAAGTCGTGGCAAGGAAAGCCGCAGATCAAACAGGCGGGTCTCGAGACGGCTCGGCGCCCATCTCGCGGCCGCCTTCGCCAATCACGAACCGTAGAGCGGGGGATTCCGGTTGCCCGAGCGATCTCGCTGTTGTTCAGCCCCTGGGCAACCAGAGCAAGCGCATCGGCGTACTCAGCGTTCGGACGCATCTTGAGGTGCGGCGGGTGGGAGTCGAACCCACACGTCCTTTCGGACAATGCGTTTTGAGCGCATCGAGTCTGCCGTTCCTCCACCGCCGCGCGACCACCAAGTCTAGCCCCGGCTGGGGACGCAGGCCGCGTTGCCGAGGCGGCCCTCGCGCGTGCGCGTCCCGAGCGGGACCTACGGTCCGCCGACCAGCGCAAGCAAGCGCCCGGCGATCGCCGGTCCGGCCACCAGAATCCCCCACGGGAGCTTCTCGTGCACCGGGAGCTCGATCACCTGCAGCCCCGCCCGTTCGCAGATCAGCGCGCCGGCGGCGATGTCCCACGGCTTGACCGTGCGCTCGAAGTACGCGTCGTAGCGCCCGGCGGCCGTCCACGTCAGATCGAGCGCCGCGCTGCCGAAGCGGCGGATGTCGCGCACCGCCGGGGCAAGTCGCGCGAGCACCTTCGCCTGCGCCGCGCGCACGTCCGCGTCGTAGGCGAGGCCAGTGGCGACCATCGCCGTGGCCAGCTCGCCACCGCCGGGACCGGTCGTGTGAGGCTCACCGAGCACGATCTCCCCGCGCGGCCCGACGAGCGTCGCGCGACCCTCGCGGCTGGCGCTGAACAGCTCGTCTCGATTCGGGTCGTACACCGCGCCCGCGATCGTCCCCTCGCTGTCGCGCACGGCGACGCTGACGCACCACTGCGGGATGCCGAACAGGAAGTTGACCGTCCCGTCGAGCGGGTCCACGACCCAGCTCAGCCCGCTCGTGCCCTGCGAGCTGGCGCCCTCCTCACCGACGAAGCCATCCGCCGGACGGCGCAGCGAGAGCAGCTCGCGGATCACGCGCTCGGAGGCCAGGTCGGCCTCGCTGACGAGATCGGTCGGCGTGCTCTTGCTGCTGACCGCCTGCTCGGCGCCGCGCAGCACGCGCTCGGCGAGCAGCGCGCCGGCCGTCGTGGCGGCCTCCACCGCGATCGCCAGCAGCTGCTCGGCGTCGGCCTCGCTCACGCGAACTCAGGCGGGCGCAGCTGCGGCCATGAGCGCTCGCGCTCGAGCTGCCCGGCCAGCGACAGCAGCGTGGCCTCGTCGTTCGGGCGGCCCACCAGCTGGACGCCGCGCGGCAGGCCGTCGGCACCGAAGCCGGCCGGCACCGACGCGGCCGGCTGGCCGGTGACGTTCCACACGCCGTTGTACGGGACCATCCCGGCGACCGCGTTGAGCGTCCACAGCGCGCCCCGGCCCTGCAGCTGGCCGATGCGCGGCGGCGGCGTGGCCGTCGTCGGGGTGATCAGCACGTCGTGATCCGCGAGTACCCGATTCAGCCGCCGCGTCAGCTCGCCCTCGGCGGCGATCGAACGCTCCAGGACCGCTTGCGGGATCAGCCCGCCGAGGCGTGCCGTTCCCCGCGTGCGCCGTTCCAGGCGCTCTGGGTGGGCCATCTCGCGCGCGTCGTCGTGTATCCCGCGCAGGTAGCGCGCGAGCACCGCCGGGATCGCGCCAGGCCCGTAGTCGGGGTCCTGCTCTGAGACCTCGTGGCCGAGCGAGCGCAGCAGCTCGACGGTCTCCTGCAGGGCGCGGCGCGCATCGTCGTCCAGGCGCGCGACCACGCCGACCGGGAAGCGCGGCGAGAACGCGATCCGCAAACGAGGCGGCGGTGTGCTCGCGGCCTGCGCGAACGGCACCTGCGGCAGCGGCGGCGCGCCGTCCTGGCCGCTCCTTCCCGGCGTCGAGCCGAGGCCCTCTGACGCGACGTCGTGGAACAGCGCCGTGTCGGCCACGCGGCGGGTGAGCACGCCGTTGACCGACAGGTCGTGCCACGGCCTGTCGCGCGGCGCGACCGATACGCGTCCCCGCTGAGGCTTCAGCCCGAACAGCCCACACCACGCCGCCGGGATGCGGATCGAGCCCGCCCCGTCGGAGCCGAGCGCCGCCCCCACCAGACCTGCCGCGACCGCCGCGGCGCTGCCGCCGCTCGAGCCTCCTGGCGCGCGCTGCAGATCCCACGGGTTGCGCGTCGCGCCGAACGTCGCCGTCTCGGTGAACGGCCAGATCGTCAGCTCGGGCACGTTCGTCTTGCCGATCACCACCGCCCCCGCCTCACGCAGGCGGCGCACGACCTCAGCGTCCGCCGCAGCGGGGCCGCCGTGGGCGTTCGTGCCGTACGCGGTGACCTCGCCGGCCACGTCGATGTCGTCCTTGACCGCGATCGGCACCCCGAGCAGCGGACGCTCGCCGCCCGCGCCGCGGCGCGCGTCCGCCTGAGCGGCCTCCAGCAGAGCCCGCTCGGCGAGCACCACGCGGAACGCGTTGATCTGAGAGTCGTAACGGGCGATCCGCTCGAGGTACAGCTCGACCAGCTCGCGCGAGGAGATCTCGCGCGCGGCGATCAGCTCGGCCTGACGAGCGATTCCGGCGTACGCGAGATCGATCGGACCCATCCGGTGCTCAATCTAGTCGAGATCGCCGGCGCTCCGCCGCGCGCCGGCACTCCGCTGCCCTCCCCCATAGGATGAGCAGCTCGCCGCGCGAGATCCACTCGTGCCACGGACGGTCGGTGCGAATCGCGGGCGATCTCGATCGAGCAGGCTCAGTACAAACAAGGGGGAACAGCGGTGCCATATCCAGTCACGTTCCATGTGGACTACGTAGAGCGACGCAACAGGCTGACGGCCTTCTTCCGTCTGATCCTCGCGATCCCGCTGTTCATCTGGGTCTACATCTTCGAGATCCTCGCGTTCGTCGTGATCGTGATCGCGTGGTTCGCGATCGTGATCACCGGGCGCTACCCCAAAGGCATGTACGACTTCGTCGCCAGCTTCACGCGCTTCCTCGCCACGCTCACCGCGTACGCCGCGCTGCTGTGCGACCCCTACCCGGGCTTCATGGGCGCCGACGATCCCGCCTACCCGGTGCGGATGGAGTTCTCGGGGCCGCTCGACCAGTACAGCCGCGTGAAGACGTTCTTCCGCTTCATCCTCGTGATCCCGGTCGTGATCCTGCGCTACGTGATGGGCATCCTGCTCGAGATCGGCGCGGTCGCCGCCTGGTTCGTGATCCTGATCACCGGCAAGATGCCGCGCGGGCTGTTCGACCTGATGGTGCTCGCCAACTCCTACACCGCGCGCAGCGACGCGTACGCGCTCCTGCTGACCGAGACCTACCCCCCGTTCCAGGACGAGCAGACGCGCGCCGCCGGTACGGTCGACGCCGTATAGCGCGAGCGCGGACGCCGGGCCCGACGCGTCAGCTGCAGCGAGGCCGGACGGCGGGCCCGGCCAACCTGCCAACGTGCTAAACCGGCGTGACCGGGTTGCGCTTGGGCGGCCAGTCGCGCTGCTTGGATGCGGCGTGGGCGAAGCGGCGTACGAGCTCGGCGCGCAGCTCGCCGGGCTCGACGACCGCGTCGATCACCAGTTCTGAGGCGAGGTGCAGGATGTCTATGTCCTCGGCGTACGCGGTGCGCAGCTCCTCCGTGCGCCGCGCGCGCTCGTCCTCGTCCTCGATCGCCTGCAGCTGGTTGTAGTACACCGCGTTGATCGCCGCCTGCGGGCCCATCACGGCGATCGACGCGCGCGGAAGCGCCAGGCAGCAGTCGGGGTCGAAGGCCGGGCCGGCCATCGCGTACAGCCCCGCTCCGTAGGCCTTGCGCACGATCACCGAGATCTTCGGCACGGTCGCCTCGCTGACCGCGCTGATCATCTTCGCGCCGTGGCGGATGATCCCGCCGCGCTCGACCTGCGTGCCGATCATGAAGCCGGGGACGTCCGCGAGGAACAGCAGCGGCACGTTGAACGCGTTGCACGTCCAGATGAAACGCGCGGCCTTGTCGGCCGAGTCGGAGAACAGCACGCCGCCCTTGTGCTTCGGCTGGTTGGCCACGATCCCGATCGCCCTACCGTCCAAGCGCGCGTAACCGACCACCAGCTCCTTCGCCCAGCGCGGATGGATCTCCAGCAGCGATCCCTCATCGACCAGCGCGTTGATCAGCGTCTTGACGTCGAACGGCTTGTTCTCGTCGTCCGGGATCAGCTGCGCGATCTCGCTCCCGCCCGGTGCGCCCGCGGGCGGCGCGGGGACCGCCGGCGGCGGGTCCTGGCGCCAGCTCCCCGGCATGTACGACAGGTAGCGCCGGGCGAGCGCGATGCCCTCCTCGTCGCTCTTGACCAGCTGGTGTCCGCAGCCGGAGACGCCGGTGTGCATGCGCGCACCACCCATCTCCTCGAGGCTTACCTTCTCGCCGATCACCATCTCGGCCATGCGCGGCGAGCCGAGGTACATCGACGCGTTCTCATCGCGCATGATCACGATGTCGCAGAACGCGGGGATGTAGGCGCCGCCGGCGGCGCTCGGGCCGAACAGCACGCACACCTGCGGGACGACGCCGGACAGCTTAACCTGGTTGTGGAAGATCCTCCCCGCGCCCCTGCGGCCGGGGAACATCTGCCCCTGCTCGGTGATCCGCGCGCCGGCCGAGTCGACCAGGTAGACCATCGGGATGCCCAGCGACAGCGCGCGTTCCTGGATGCGGAGGATCTTCTCGACGGTCTTCGGCCCCCACGAGCCCGCCTTGACCGTCGGGTCGTTCGCCATCAGCGCGACCGCCCGTCCGTCGAGCGTCCCCACCCCCGTGACCACGCCGTCAGCGCCCAGGCCGTCCTCCTGCCAGTTGGCCAGCAGCGCCTCCTCGGCGAACGAGCCGTCGTCCAGCAGCAGCGCCACGCGCTCGCGCACGGGCAGCTTGCCCTGCTCGCGCGCCTTCTCACGATGGCGTTCGGGACCACCGCCGAGCGCGCGCTCGGCGGCCCCACCCAGTGCGCTCACGGCCGCGGCAGCCCTCGATACCGGTGGCGCCCGCGCCCGCGCCCGCGCGAGAGATGGCGTTCGTGACGCGCCTGCAGGCGCGCTTGCACCACGTCCAGATCGGACGCCGGGCCGAACAGGCGCCAGGCGTCGCGCACGACCGGCAGCAGCGTCACAGCGATCACCCAGCCGGGCCAGAAGTGGCCGGTCGGTCCGGTGGCCAGCCAGATGCCGACCGCCAGCGCGGACACGCCGATCGATCCGCCTGACTCCTGCAGCAGGCGGCGACGCAGCCGCCCCTTGCGCTTGACCAGCGCGAGCTTGACCGACGTCGAGCTGACCGGGAGATCCGCGCGCAGCACGTCGAGGTCAGCGCGCGTGGACGCCTGGTAGGCCCCACCGATCCGCTCCTCGAGCTCATCCGAGGTCAGCCTGCCCGCGCCCGCGTGCTCGCGCAGCTCATCGATCACCTGCTCGCGCTCGGCGTCCGCCACGCGCAGTCTCGACAACTCGCTCATGCTCAAGAATGTAGTCCACACGGGCGCCACCCGCCAGCGCTCGGCCTCAGAACGCGCGGTTGGGCTGCGGAGCGTCGCCTGTGTAGTCGTAGAAGCCGGTGCCGGACTTGCGCCCGAACCAGCCCGCGATCAGCATCCTGCGCAGCGTCGGCGGTCGCGCGAAGCGGCGTTCGCTGAACTCCTCGAACAGCACGTCGCAGATCGATCCGAGCGTGTCCAGACCGACGAAGTCGGCGAGCGTCAGCGGCCCCATCGGGTGCCCTGCCCCGGCCTTCATCGCCTCGTCGATCTCTTCGACCGAGCCGACGCCCTCTTCGTGCGCGCGGATCGCGTCCAGCATGTACGGCACGAGCAGGCGGTTGACGATGAACCCGGCGCTGTCCCTCGTGGGGATCGCGAGCTTGCGCTGTGAGCGCGCGAACTCGAGCGCGCTGTCGAACGCGTCGTCGGTCGTGGTGATGCAGCGGACGACCTCGACCAGCTTCATCACCTGCGCCGGGTTGAAGTAGTGCAGCCCGACGAACTGACCGGGACGCCCGGTGACGGCCGCCTGGTCGATCACCGACAGCGATGACGTGTTCGTCGCGAACAGCGCCTCCGGCTTGACGAGCTTGTCGAGCTCGCGCCACATCTCGAGCTTCAGCGGCAGGCTCTCGGTGATCGCCTCGATCACCAGGTCGCAGTCGGCGAGCTCGCGGTAGTCGATCACGCCGCGGATGCGCGCGCGGACCGCGTCGGCGTCCTCCTGCGAGGACTTGCCTTTCTCGACCGCCCGCGCGAGCTGCTTGTCGATCTGGCCGAGACCCTTCTGCAGGGTCGCTTCGTCGACCTCACGCACGACGACCTGGTAGTCGGCCTGGGCGGCGACCTGGGCGATGCCGTGGCCCATCTGCCCGGCACCGAGCACTCCCACCTGGTTGATCTGCTGCGCCATTGTCCGCGAGAGCTTACCCTGCACCGTATGGGCGACGAGGAGACCTTCGACCTCGCGGCAGCCGGCCTGCGTGGCGACGGCGCGGAGCTCGCGAGGTCCGTGGAGGTGCTCGCGAGCAAGCTCGAGCAGGCGCTGCCCGGGCGCGCGAGCGTGGAGCGCCGCGGCGGCGGCCTGCTCGGACGGGGCGCAAAGCGCGTGCGCACAGTGCGCGTCGAGCTCGGCTCCAACTGCTACCAGCTGGCCGTCGACGGCGACCGCGTCGAGGGCTTTCGCGAGCGCAACGTGGGCGGCATCGCGATCAAGCGCGAGCCACTGTCCACGGACGAGTGGCTCGCCGCGCTGACCGCGGACCTGCGCGCGCAGGCGCAGGACAGCGCGCAGGCCAGGGCGGCGCTCGAGCGGCTGCTGCAGTGACATGAGCCCGTCCCCGCCCGAGCAGCAGGACGGCCGCCCGAACAGCGACGAAGCGCTCACTTTCGAGCGTGAGCAGGAGCGCGAGCAGGAGCAGTCGCTCGCCCGCATCGAAGCGGGCGGCATCCCGCTCGCGGCCGAGCGTCGGCTGCGCGAGCTGGCCGAGCAGCGCGGCTCGTTCACCTCAGACCTGTCGGTCGGCGACTTCGCGCTGTGCCATCAGCTGGGCGTGCGTCCGCTGTCGCAGGTGATGGGCAGCTCGGTCTACCAGGTCGGCTACCAGTCGACGCCGTGGGCACCGACCGTGGGCGGGGGCTTCATGTTCGAGCTGGAGACTTTGTCCGAGGCGTGGAACGAGGTGCGCGGGCGGGCGCTGTCGCGACTGGCGCAGGAGGCCGAGCACGTCGGCGCGGATGCGGTGATCGGCGTGGAGCTACGCACGAACGAGCACGACTGGGCGGAAAACTCGATCGAGTGCGTCGTCCTGGGCACCGCGGTACACCATGACGGCAAGCCGCGAACGACAGGCGGCAAACCCGTCCTTACAGAGTTGTCTGTGGCCGACTACGTGAAGCTCGCGCAGGCCGGGATCGAGCCGCTGGGGATCGTCGCGTGGAGTTCCGTGTTCTTCGTCGCCGCTTCCTACTCGACGCAGATGCTGACCGCAGGGCGGTTCACGCAGAACCAGGAGCTGAGCGAATTCACGCAGGGCATCTACGGCGCGCGTGAGATCGTCGTGCAGCGGATCAGCGAGCAGGCCGTGCGAGCACAGGCGAGCGGCGTCATCGGGGTGCACATCGGCCACGGCATCCAACGCGTCTCGCTCGGCGGCGGGCGCTACGAACGCGGCGGGCTGATGGTCACGTTCCACGCGATCGGCACCGCGATCCGCGAAACAGCTGGCACGAGCTTCCAGGCCCCGCAAACGAAGATCGACCTGACGACGTGACCGAGCCGGCACCAGCCCGATCCGCATCCCATTCGCACCGATACAGAGGAGCGCAGAGCACATGAGCGACGGTGAAGGCAGCGAAAGCACCTACGACCCGACGTCCCTGGAGGGGGTGCCGGAGGCGGGCCGCGCACGCCTTGCGCAGAACCGCGAGGGCCTGTTCACCTCGGACCTGTCGGTGAACGAGTTCCTGCTCGTCAAGCAGGCCGGCTTCGAGCCGCTCGGGCTGGTGGTCGGCAGCTCGATCTACCACATCGGCATCCAGTTCTCGAGCTGGAAGAAGAGCCAGGAGATGACCGTCCTGTCAGAGGCCATGTACGGGGCGCGCCAGCTGGCGATGACGCGCATGGAGGAGGAGGCCGACCAGCTCGGCGCGGACGGCGTGGTCGGCGTGCGCCTGGACATCGGGCGCTACGAGTGGGGCCAGGACATGGCGGAGTTCATCGCGATCGGCACCGCGGTCAAGCACCGCGACGGCGAGCTGCACCGCGCGCCGAACGGACGGCCGTTCACGAGCGACCTGTCCGGTCAGGACTTCTGGACGCTGTTGAGCACCGGCCACCGCCCGGTCGGCATGGTGATGGGCAGCTGCGTGTACCACGTCGCGCACCGCGGCATGCTGCAGTCGATGGCGCAGACCGGGCGCAACGTCGAGCTGTCCAACTTCACCCAGGCGCTGTACGACGCGCGCGAGCTGGCGATGGAGCGCATGCAGAGCGAGGCGCAGGAGATCAAAGCCGAGGGCATCGTCGGCGTCGACCTGCAGGAGAAGAGCCACGGCTGGGGCAGCCACACGATCGAGTTCTTCGCAGTCGGCACCGCGATCATCCCCCGCGAGGGCCACGACGAGCAGATCCAGGCACCGACCACCGTGCTCGATCTGAGCTGAGGAAGACTTTAAGGGGCTCCGCCTACCGGCTCCGCCGGGGAGGGACGGAGAGCTGCGAGACCTCGGCCGGCAGGCAGCAGCTCGAGCGTGTCGACGTGGCGCGGGCCAGGGAAATCAGGCGGGCAGCAGCTCGAGCGCTTCCACGTGGCGCGGGCGCATGACGGAGAAGTGGCGGCGGTCGAGCGTCGCGAGCTTGGTCTCGCGCAGTCGCTCGGTCACGGCGAGCACGGCGGCGTCGACGAAGCCGACGCGCAGGTCGACGTACGTGATGAGCAACTCCCGCACACGCCTGTAGTCGACCGCGACGAGGTCCTCGATCGAGAGATGGTCGCGGTCGATTTCGTCGAGCAACCGCGTGAAGGATTCTGCTGATGAAGACCTCGCACACCAGTACTCGAGCTCCACCATCACCGGAGCAGGAATCACGCGCCGCTCTCGAGCTGTCTGCAACAGCGCCGAACAGGACGCATGGGCATCGTCCGTTGGCTCGATCGCGGCGAGCAGGACGCCTGTGTCTAGGACGAGCGGTATGGCGCCGGCTCGTAGACGCCTTCGCTCGCCAGGCGCGACAGGTCGGAGCGCCCGGAGCGCCCGATGCCGATGATGCCCAGCGGCGGCTGCTGTTCGCCGGTCGGCTCTCCCAGCTCTCGCTCCATCGCTTCGCGTACGACCTGCGCGACCGATACGCCGCGTTCGCGCGCGCGGCGCTTGGCGCGCTCGACGAGCTCCGGCTCAGCCTGGATCATCAACCGCTGCATCATCCTGCAATCATGCTAGCAGTGGCATCCTTCCGTACGCTGTGATGACCAAATGGCCCTGTACGAGGCTCATCCGACCGGACGATGCCCGACGGGACGCTCATCGACAGGAGGACCGCGCCATGAGCATCGTCTTCACCGAGGACCACAGCCACGTCAGGCATGTGGTGCTGAACCGCCCGGAGAAGCGCAACGCGATGAACCAGGAGCTGCTGCTGGCGCTCGGAGAGGCGCTGCGCGAGGCAGCGGCCGAGCCGGAGGTCCACTGCGTGGTGCTGCGTGGCGAAGGACCGGTCTTCTCGGCGGGTGTCGATCTCGTCGAGCTCGCCTCATCGGCAGGCACGCCGGGCATGCTGCGCCCGTTCAGAAAAGTGTTCCTCGACTGCCCCAACATCTGCGAAGAGATGGCCAAGCCGGTCGTCTGCCAGATCCACCGCACGTGCGTCGGCGGGGCGCTCGAGGTGGCACTCGGCTGCGACCTGCGGATCGCATCGAGCGACGGGCAGTTCGGCCTGCCGGAGGTGAAGTTCGGGATCATCCCCGACGTCGGCGGCTCGACGCGCCTGCCCGCGGTCGTCGGGCTCGGACGCGCGAAGGAGCTGATCATGACAGCGCGCACGATCGACGCCGTCGAGGCTGAGCGCATCGGCCTGATCAACCGCGTGGTCGCGCCGGAGGAGCTCGAGCAGGCCACGCACGCGCTCGTCGACGAACTGCTCGCCAACTCTCACGTCGCGGTCGGCCGCGCCAAGCGCGTGATCGACGCGTCCGCCCGTCCGACGATCGCGCAGAGCCTCGAGCTGGAGATCTCCGTGCAGGAGTACTGCGTGGCGGCCGCGCGCGAGAGCGCCCGCGCCGACGTGCCGCCGCAGCCCGAGGAGGCGCTCGCGGGCTGAGCGGCCGCAGGGGCCGCATTGCTCGGCGCATAGCTGGATATATGCCCAGCTATGCCTGCCAGTCGACCGGCCCGGCCAGCAGCGTGTGGCTGCCGAGCGGGCGGCCGAGGATCTCCTGCACGCGTCGCGCGCACGCGAGCAGCGCGGGCAACTCGACGCCGGTGTCGATGCCCATCTCGTGCAACATCGAGACGAGGTCCTCGGTGGCGATGTTGCCGGTCGCCCCCGCCGGCACCGGGCAACCGCCGAGCTCGCCGAAGCTCGACTCGAAGCTGTCCACCCCGGCCTCCAGCGCGGCGAGCACGTTCGCGAGACCCTGTCCGCGCGTGTTGTGGAAGTGCGCCGTCAGCTCGAGCTGCTCGCCCAGCTCGACGCGCGCAGCGGTGAAGAACTCGCGCACCTGGCGCGGGTTGGCCATCCCGGTCGTGTCGCCGAAGCCGACCTCCTGGGCGCCCGCGTCGCGCAGACTGGCCGCGATCTCGAGCACGCGCTGCGGCGACACGTGACCCTCATACGGACAGCCGAACGACGTCGAGATCACGCCCTCGCAGCGCAGGCCCGCCTCGCGCGCCCGACCGAGCACGGACTGCAGGCCGGCCAGCGACTGGGCGATCGTGCGGTTGACGTTGTTGGCGTTGTGGGTCTCGGAGGCGGACAGGAAGACGTTGACCTCGTCGAACGCCGGGCGCGCGCCGTCGTGCGCGTCGAGCACGTCCAGCGCGGCGTCTAGCCCGCGCTCGTTGGGCACGAGCACCGACACGCTCACATCTGCCGGCACGTCGATCCGCGCGAGCACATCGCGCGCGTCGGCCAGCTGCGGGATCACGTCCGCGCGCACGAAGCTGCTCACCTCCAGTCGCCGCAGGCCGGTGCGTGCGAGCGCGTCGATCAGCTCGACCTTGCGCTCGGTGGGGACGACCTCGGGCTCGTTCTGGAAGCCGTCGCGCGGACCGACCTCCCTGATGCGCACGGCCGTGGGGAGCTCGTTCGGTCGCTCGAGTGTCACAGCCGTCAGCCTATACTCGGCCGCCTTGGCATCGCCCGCCCCCGACCCCGTCGCAGTGATCGGCGCCTCAGGCGCCCTCGGGTTCGGCCTCGCGCTGCGCTTCGGGCTCGCGGGCGTGCCGGTCGCGATCGGCTCGCGCGACGCGGCTCGCGGCGAGGAAACCGCGGAGCGCGCGAGGGCGCTCGTCCCCGGCGGGAGCTTCTCCGCTCACGACAACGCCGGCGCCGTCGCCGCGGCCGGCGCGAGTGGCTGCGTGATCCTGAGCGTGCAGTTCCGCAACCAGTCCGAGACGCTGACGAACCTGAAGCAGGCGCTGACCCCCGGCCAGCTGCTGATCGACGCGACCGTGCCGCTCGCCGCGGCGGTCTCGGGCAAGGCCACGCGCATGCTCGGCGTGTGGCAGGGATCCGCCGCCCAGCAGGCGCTGGAGATGGTCCCGGATGGCGTGCGCGTGGTCTCCGCGCTGCACACCGTGAGCGCCACCGCACTCAGCGACCTCGAGCGCCCGCTCGCCCAGGACGTGCTCGTGTGCGGCGACGCGCGCGCCGACAAGCGCGAGGCGGCGGGCCTGATCGAGCGGATCGACGGCCTGCGCTGCGTCGACTGCGGACGCCTGGAGATGTCGCGCACGACCGAGTCGCTGACCGCGCTGCTGATAGCGGTGAACGTCCGCTACAAGGTCCACGCCGGTATCCAGCTGACCGACCTGCCGGAGAGCCTGTGGGAGTGAACGACGTCGACGTCGTGCTGCTCTCAGGCGGCACCGGCGGCGCCAAGCTGGCGCGCGGGATGCTCGACGTGGTCGGCGCCGAGCGACTGGCCGTGATCGTCAACACAGGCGATGACATCGAGATCTACGGCGCACACGTCTCGCCGGACCCGGACCTCGTGTCGTTCTGGCTGGCTGACACGATCGACGAGCGCGGCTGGGGCCTGCGCGATGACACGTTCGCGGTCATGGACGCGCTGCGCGCGCTCGACGTCGACGTATGGTTCAACCTCGGCGACCGCGACCTCGCGTGGTGTATCGAGCGGGCGCGGATGCTCGCCGAGGGTCTCTCCCCGAGCGCCGCGCTCGCGCGCCTGAACGAGGCGATCGGCGTGCGCACGCGCGTGCTGCCGATGAGCGATGACCCGGTCCGCACGTGGGTTCGCACGGGCACCGCCGGGTGGTGCGCTTTTCAAGAGTTCATGATCCGCGAGCGCGCGCAGGGGCTGCTCGAGGGCCTGGAGTACCGCGGCGCCGAGCAGGCGCGCCCCGGCGAGGGGGTGCTCGAGGCGATCGCCGGCGCGAGCGCGATCGTGATCGGGCCGTCCAACCCGCTCGCGTCGATCGCGCCGATCCTCGCCGTGCCGGGGATCCACGACGCGCTGGCCGCCTGCAACGCTCCGGTCGTCGCGGTCAGCCCGATCGTCGGCGGCGAGGTGCTGAAGGGCCCGACCGCGTCGTTCATGGCGTTCGGCGCGCTCGAGCTGAACGCGGACGGCGTGGCCGACTTCTACGGCGAGCTGCTCGACGGGATCGTCGCCGACGAAGACGTCGGGCGCCTGGCCACACTGCAGACCGACACGCGCATGGACGACGCGTCCAGCCGCGCGCGGCTGGCCGAGCAGACGCTGTCGTTCGCGCGGGCGCTCGCCGGCTGAGAGCCAGGCGATCTCAGGCGGGCGTCGAGGAGCTTCGCTCGCGCCACTCTGAGAGCGCGCCCAGGCCGGCGTCGATCACGCGTTCGACGAACGCCTCGCGATCGTTGGCATGCGGCAGCGGCCCGGCGGGGACTGCGACGCCGAGGAACTCACACAGCGGCTCCCAGCCTTCGCCCACCTCCCACACGAGCAGCCGCTCGGCCGGGACTTCCCGTTCGACCCGCGCGTTGTGGGCGAGGAACTGCTCGATCATCTGCGCGGGCTCGGCGTGCCCGGCGGCGAACGTGCCCTGCGGCCCCCAGAACATGCGGTCGACCAGCGCCAGATAGCGCTCCCAGCGCGGATCGACCTGCGCACGGGCGCGGGACACCAGCGGCATCACGCTGTCGCCGTAGGACATCGTCCAGATCGTCTGCCTGAAGCTACGCTCCCACGACTCGGGGTTGCGCACGCTGAGCAGAACCTTGGCGTCGGGGTAGACGTCCATCAGCTCGCGGTAGAAGTAGCCGCCCGGCCAGTCGACCGTCGAGGCACGATCCGCGAACACCTCACCCCACGGCCCCTCGCCGTCGAGCGCGCGGTTCCACAGCGGCACCTGCCGATCGAGGTCCGCCAGCACGTCGACCCAGTGGTAGCAAGGGCCAAGCCCCAGCTCCTCGAGCGCGAGTTTCTGCGTCAGCGTGCCCGTGCGCGGCAGCCCCGCGCCGATCAGCCGCATGCGGACACGTCCAGCAAGCGCTGTAAACTGCTGTTTGTCGCCCTGCGCATTATTGGTTTCTATCGCACTGGACGGTCGCCTGTCCCGCGAAGAAGTCGATAAGAACGTCGGGTTGCATCCGAGGGAATGCTGTCTGCTGCGCCTATCGTCGAGAATCGCGCCGGACCTCCCCGGGCAAATATCCCCAAGGCACCATCCCCCTAGCCACCGAAGGAGCCTCAACGTTGCAGAGCCGCTCGCACCGCACGTTCCGCAGGGGAGGGTCGTCCGTGCTGGCCGATCCGATCGTCGCGCCGCGCCGCGCCGCGCGGCAGGCTGGGCCACGGATCGCCGCGATCGCCTGCTCGCACTCCGAGACCGTGTACTCGCAGGAGCAGGTGCTCGACCGTCTCGGCCTGTCGGACAGCGAGTTCGCCAGAGGCATCTTCAAACGCTCGGGCGTGCAGCGTCGCCACCTTGAGCTGAGCGAGGACTTCCTGGCGGGGACGCTGCAGGCCCGTGCGCCGCAGATCGAGCGCGACCTGCTGAGACACTCGATCAGCGCCGTGGATGCGCTCGAGCTCGACCCGATGGAGGTGGGCACGGTGATCAGCGCGAGCCTGTACTCGCTCGGCTGCCCCAGCCTTGCCCATCGCCTGGTCGACCACTTCGCGATGGGCCCGGCGACCGACAAGTACCACCTCACGGGAGTCGGCTGCGCGAGCGGCGTGCCGCTGATGCGGCTGGCTGCTCAGGCGCTGCGCGAGAACCCCGAAGGTCAGGCGCTGATCGTCGCCGCGGAGAGCATGAGCGGCATCATGTCGAAGGCCGGACCGGATGACCCGAAGGCCAAGACGGTCGGCGCGGCGATCTTCGGCGACGGCTGCGCGGCCGTGCTGCTGTCCGGCGATCCGCACTGCGAGGGCCCGGCGATCCTCGCCTCGCAGGTCCACCAGATCGAGGGCACGCTCGACGCGGTGAAGATGGACCTGGCCGGCGAGGACACCTACCTGCACCTCGCGCGCGAGCTGCCCGACCTCGCCGGGGCGGGGCTGCCGAGCGTTGTCGCGAGCTTCCTGCGCCAGCACCACGTGGAGCGCTCGGAGATCAATCACTGGATCGTGCATCCCGGCGGCAGGCGAATCATTGAGAACGTGCAGACGGCGCTCGAGCTCTCCGACGAGGACGTCGCCACTAGCTGGGGCGCGCTGGCCGACCACGGGAACGTCGGCACGCCGTCGATCCTGTACGTGCTCAGGGACGCGATCGAGCGCTACGAGCCGAAGCCGGGCGAGCGCGCCCTGATGGTCACGATCGGCCCCGGGGTGACCGTCGGGATGATGCTGCTCGGCTGGTGAGCCGCTGGGCGGACGGGCTCGGCTCGGCCCCCGGGCCAGATCTTGGCCCCCGGGCCAGATGGTTGAATCACCATCTAGGCTCTTGCCATGCGCACCGCCGCGGTCCTGCCGGTCAAGAGCTTCTCGCGTGCCAAGCAGCGACTCGGCGAAAGCGTCGCCGACCGGCTGCGGCTGGAGCTCGCGCGTGCGATGGTCGCCGACGTGCTGCTGGCGCTGGAGCACACCGACGCGATCGAGCTGACGATCGTCGTCACGCGAGAGCGGGAGGTCGCGAGCGCGGCACTAGCGCTGGGAGCGATCGTGGTCGACGACGACACCGAGTCCGGCCAGTCGGCAGCCGCCGCGCGCGGGATCCGGCACGCGGTAGCCGAGCGGATCGAGCGCGTGCTGTGCGTGCCCGGCGACTGCCCCGCGCTCGACCCAGCGGAGCTGCAGGCGCTGCTCGGCGTGGGCGTGGGCGAGAGCGAGAACGAGGACAGGAGCGAGGGCAGCGTGCCACGTGAGGGCACCGCCCCGCGCGAGAGCGAGCGGAGCGTCGTGATCATCCCCGACCGGCACGGGACGGGCACGAACGGCCTGCTGTTGAGCCCGCCGGAGGCGATATCGCCGAGCTTCGGGGCGGACAGCTGCGATCGCCACCGCGAACTGGCGCTGGCCGCGGGCATCGTCGCACGGATCGCGCGGCCGGAGTCGCTGCTGCTGGACATCGACACGGGCGCCGATCTCGCCGAGCTGCGCGTGCGGCTGGCCCAGCTGGACGCGCCGGCCCCGCGCACGCGAGCGGTGCTCGGTCAGCCCGAGCACGCGGGCGGGCTTTCGATCACAACCCACGCCTGACCGCGGGCGATCGTGGCAAACCTGTCCGCATGGCCGCTCGGCGGCGTCCCGGAGGTACGCGCGGGGGACGACCTGGCGCAGCTGATCCTCGCGGCGCTCGAGGGGCGGGCGCTGCACGAGGGCCAGCTGGTGGCGATCGCGCACACCGTGGTCTCGAAGGCCGAGGGCGCGGTCGTGGCACTCGCGGACGTTGTCGCGGGCGAGCGCGCTCTAGAGCTCGCTGCGAGCGCGGCCGCCGAGGACGGCCAGGATCACGACCCGCGTGTTGTGCAGGTCGTGCTCGATGAGAGCGTCGAGATCCTGCGCGCCCAGCGCGGGGTGCTGATCTGCCGCACGCGACACGGCTTCGTGTGCGCGAACGCAGGCGTCGACGCGTCCAACGCCTCTGGGAGCGGCGCAGGCGAGACGCTCGTGCTGCTGCCGCGCGACCCGGACGCCTCAGCGCGACGCATCCGTGCGCGCCTGCGTGAGCTCGCGGATGCGGACGGCGGCGATCGCAGCGCCCCGGCGATGTGCGGCGATCGCGGCGCCCCGGCGGTGCTGATCACGGACAGCTTCGGGCGTGCATGGCGCCACGGTCAGCTGGATGTCGCGATCGGGCTCGCTGGCATGCAACCGCTGGACGACTGGCGCGGGCGAACCGACGCCAACGGGCTCGAGCTGCGGGCCACCTGGCTGGCGATCGCCGACGCGGCAGCCGCCACGGCAGATCTGGCGCGCGCGAAGGACTCGCGCGAGCCGATCGTCGTGATCGACGGCCTGGAGCGGTTCCTCACGGCCGAGGACGGCCCCGGCGCGGCGGCGCTGCTGCGCCCGCTCGAGCAGGACATGTTCCGCTGAGCTCAGACGGCCACCGGCAGCTCGCCGGCGTCCTGCAGCGGGTGGCGGCGCCGGATCTCGTACAGCGTGGTGCGCTCGGCCGCAGGACGCCCGGCGTCGTGCGCGGCGGCGACCAGTTGCCGGGGCTCCAGGCGGGTGCCGTGGTAGCTGCCTGCGAGGCGGCTGATCGACTCCTCCATCAGCGTCCCGCCGAGGTCGTTGACGCCCCAGCGCAGCGACTCGGTGGCGGCGTCCAGACCCATCTTTACCCAGCTCGCCTGCAGGCTCGGCACGGTGCGCCCGAGCGCCAGCCGGAAGACGGCGGTGTGCTTGAGGTTCTCCTCGCGCGAGATCTCCTCGACGCCATGCGTGCGACCGAGCAGCGTCTGGAACGGGATGAACGACAGCGGCACGAACTCGGTGATGCCGCCCGTGCGCTGCTGCAGCTCGCGGATCACGCGCATGTGCTCGGCCAGCTCCCACGGCTCCTCGATATGCCCGAACATGACCGTGGCGGTCGAGCGCAGTCCGGCCGCGTGAGAGGCCTCGATGATCTCCACCCAGCGCGCAACCGGGAGCTTGTTGGGGGAGATCCGCTCGCGCACGCCGTCGTGCAGAACCTCGGCGGCCGTGCCAGGCGTCGAGCCGAGCCCAGCGTCCTTCAGCCGCGCGAACACCTCCGCCGGCTGCAACCCGGAGATGTCGCACATGTGCGCGATCTCCATCGGGCTGTAGGCATGCAGGTGCAGCTCCGCGCCGGCGCCCGCGGCTGTGTCCTTGGCCAACCGCAGCCAGCCGAGGTAGTCCTCGAGCTGCCAGTCGGGGTGGATGCCCGACTGGATGCACAGCTCGCTGGCACCGAACTCGAGCGCGTCGTGGATCCGCGCCACGAACTCGTCCTGGTCGTGCTCGTAGGCGTCAGGCGAGCGCTTGCCCTGCCCGAAGCCGCAGAAGGCACACCCGACGGTACACACGTTGGAGATGTTGATGTTGCGGTTGACCACGAACGTCACCTGCTCGCCGGCCAGCTCCGCGCGCAGCTCGTCGGCCGCCTGGCGCATCTCCTCGATCGCCTCGGGCCTGGTCTCGGCGAACATCGCGGTCAGCTCCGCGGGCGCCAGCGCCACCCCGTCGCGGGCACGCGCGGTCGCCGCGGACACCAAGTCCGGGCGGATCGGCGTCGGCGGGTCGGTGCGACCGGACCCACGCCGCGGGATGAAGCTCCAGTACTTGACCTTGATCGTGTCCATCACCCCCTGCGCGATCCACTGCGCGTCGATGTACTGCGGGTAGACGCACAGCCGCTCGGTCAGCGCGTATCCATCGCTCTGCAGCTGCTTTCGCACCTGGTGCGGCGAGGGGAACGGATGCTCGGGAGAGATGTGGTCGCCATTGGCGCTCAGCCCGCCCAGGTCGGTCGCGCCGGCGGCCACCAGCTCGCCCCACCAGTCAGCGAGGTTCGGTGGGATCTGGATGCCGACGTCCGGCATCAGCCGCCGGGTCTCGGCGATCAGCCGCTTCATATCCTCGATCTGAATCGGACCCCCACCCGCCAGCGCCCAGTCCGGCAGCGGCAGGTCCGGCCGTCCGTCGGCGACACCGGTACGCCAGTACTCGCGCGCGGCCGCATCCGCGATCTGCGCGGGCTCACGACCGTAGTAGCGCTGGTGCGGCACGAAGTTCTGCAGGATCACCTCCTGGATGTGACCGTGCTCGGCGTGCACCACCGCGAGCGCCTCGAGCGATTCGACGCGCTCCTGCTCGGTCTCCCCGATGCCCACGAGGATGCCGCTCGTGAACGGGATCCTCAGCTCTCCTGCCGCGCGGATCGTCTCCAGGCGCCGGGCCGGATGCTTGGTCGGCGAGCCCGCGTGCACGGTCTCCATCAAGCGCTCGGCGACCGACTCGAGCATCAGCCCCTGCGAGGCGGTCACCTCGCGCAGGCGCGCGAGATCCTCGCGCGAGAGCACCCCGAGGTTGGTGTGCGGCAACAGGCCCCGCTCGAGCGCCCGTTCGCACGTCCAGACGACGTAGGAGGTGAAGTCCGCGTGGCCGTACTCGCGCAGCCGCGCCGCGACCTCGGCGTTGACCTCGGGTCGCTCGCCGGTCAGCACCAGCAGCTCCTTGACCTGGCGGCGCGCGGCGCCGTCGAGCAGCGCGATCACCTCGTCGGGCGCGTGCAGATGCGCCGTGTGCGTGGCGAACGCGCAGTACTTGCAGTAGCAGCGGCAGGTTCGCGACAGCGACAGCGTCAGGTTGCGCGAGAAGGTGACCCTGCGGCGCATTCCCCGAGTGTATGCACTCAGTGCCGCCAAGCCGACATCCCGACACAAGAGCTGGGCGCGGGCTGGCGACCGGCCGGCCGATCCGTCCGATCGGGCGCCTACGTTGTCGTGCATGTCCGAGGACACTCTGCGCCGCGCGCTCGCCGAGATGATCGGTGCGTTCACGCTCACGTTCATCGGCGCCGGGGCAGCTGCGGCGGCCGGTGGCATCCACGACACCGCGCTGATCGGAGTGGCGATCGCCAACGGTCTCGCGATCGGGGTGATGGTCTGCGCGCTCGGCCCGATCTCCGGTGGCCACTTCAACCCTGCGATCACGTTCGGCTTCCTGATCACCCGGCGGATCAAGCCGGCGCTCGCGGGCGTGTACTGGCTGTTCCAGTTCGGCGGCGCGGCGCTCGCGGCACTGCTCGTCCGAGACCTGCTGCCACGCGCGACGACCGAAGCCGTGAACCTGGGCGTGCCGGCGCTCGGCAACGGCGTGGACGCCAGCTCCGGCTTCCTGCTGGAGGCGATCCTCACGTTCTTCCTCGTGCTCGTCGTGTTCGGCGCAGCCGTCGACGAACGCAACCCGTTCAACTCCGTGGCTGGGCTCGCGATTGGTCTGACGATCTCGATCGACGTGCTGTTCGGCGGACCGTTCACCGGCGCGGCGATGAACCCGTCACGCGCCTTCGGACCACAGCTGGTCGGCGATCACTGGTCCAATGGCTGGGTCTGGTACGCCGGCCCGGTGCTTGGCGCGACGGTCGCCGCACTGCTCTACCACTTCCTCTTCATGCGCGCGCCCGACGCCGACCCCGAGACCGGGGCGGCGGCCGCACCCTGAGTGGATGTGACCCCGGCGCGCGGCGTCTACCTGGCCCGTCACGGCCGGACCGCGTACAACCTCGAGGGTCGTTTCCAGGGCCATCTGCCCGTCCCGCTCGATGAGACCGGCCGTGAGCAGGCCGCCGAGTTGGCCGAGCGCGCGGCCGGCTACGGCTTCCGCGCGCTGTGGTGCAGCCCGCTGCTGCGGGCGCGCGAAACCGCCGACACGGTCTCACGCAGGATCGGCTTGCCGCCGATCGAGGATGCGCGGTTCGTGGAGACCGACGCGGGCGACTGGACCGACCGCAGCTTCGTCGAGGTGCGCGCCCAGATGCGCGAGCGCTTCGACGCGTTCGCAGCCGCCGACCCGGGGTTCGCGTTCCCCGGGGGCGAGTCCTTCGCCCAGCAGGAGCAGCGCGTGAGCGCGGGGCTGGAGGACGTGGCGCGGGGCGAGCTGCCAGCGTTGGTCGTGTGCCACGGGATGGTCATCCGCGCCGCGCTGGCCGGCCGTGCGGGCCGTCCGGTGGAGCGCTTCGAGCGCGTGCCCAACGGCGCGATCGTGCCGCTCGACCCAGCTGAGGCACAGCAGGCCGAGCTCGGCGGCGGCGACGCGACGATGCCGAGCTGAGCGGTCGCCCGGGAAGCCTACGAACCGAGGAACCGCCGCAGAGCGCGCCGAGCACCGGGGAGCCGTCGGCCGGCCTCCAGCTCGCGGATCGCGATCTCGGCGGTCATCGCGGCCAGCAACTGCGCGGCCGCCGCGGCATCGGGCCAGCCCATCGCTTTGAAGCTCGGGATCGCGGTGGCGGCGAAGCGCTCGTGACGGGCTGACATCGACGCCGTGAGCGCCGCGTCCGTGCGCGCCTCCAGCGCGAGCGCCTTGACGGCACGGTCGGCGAGGCAGACGTCGAGATAGGCCTCCACCCCGCGCACGATCTGCTGTGCCCCCGGCGCGGTACCGGCTGTCGCCTCCGCGACGGCATCCTGCACGCGGTCGTGGAAGCGAGCGTGGAGTGCATCGACGAATGCCTCCCTGTCGGCGAAGTGCACGTAGAAGGTCCCCTTGGCGACACCCGCCTCGGCGACCACGCGGTTGACGCTCAAGCCGGCCAGACCCTCACGCTCGGCGACCGCCACGCCGGCGTCGAGCAGCAGCTGCTGCGTGCGGTGGGCCGCACGTGGAATGGGATCGACGAGCTCGACCGGCTGTGCAGGCATGCCTATCTCAGCCTAGCTGACCGACCGGTCATGTCCTATGACCGACCGGTCAGTCATCTGGTACGGTACGCGCGTGCCGCTACTCGACACCCCGACCGGACCGATCGCCTATGACGAACGCGGCGCCGGCGATTCGATCGTCCTGCTCCCCAGCGGAGCGCACGACCGCCACGACTACGACGAGCTGCGCGCGCTGATCCCGCCGCGACTGCGCACGGTCGCGATCGACTGGCCGGCCTACGGAGAGTCTCCTGCGGGCGAACGCCCCGGCAGCGCGATGCATCTCGCCGATGTCGCCGAGGCGGTCCTCGAGCGCCTCGCCCCCGACGGCGCGATCGTCCTCGGCAATTCGGTGGGCGGCTTCTCGGCGGCGCGCATGGCAGTCCGCCGACCCGAGCTCGTCAAGGGACTCGTGATCGTCGACGGCGGCGGCTTCGCCGGGCGCCCCCCGCACGTGCGCGCGTTCTGCGCTCTGATGGCACGCCCCCGCTTCCTGCGAGCGATCTACCCTGCGTTCAGCGCTCGCTACATGCGAGCTCGCACGGCGGCCGACCATCGCGCACGAGACGCGGCGGTGGCCAACACCCGCCGCGACCCCGGTCTGCGTGCGACGAGCGAGCTGTGGCGCAGCTTCGCTTCCCTCGAGCACGACCTGCGAGCGGACGCGAGCTCGATCACGGCCCCCACACTGGTGATCTGGGGACGACGCGACCCGGTAATCGCGCTGAAGGTCGGTGCGCGAATCGCCGACACGATCCCCGATGCGCGGCTGGTAGCGCTCGACACCGGACACGTGCCGCACACCTCAGACCCCGAGCGCTTTGCCGCCGAGCTCGTCCCATTCGTGGACGGCGTGTTCGCACGGGCGAGCGCGACGGCCGCGCGGTGACGCCCGCGCATCGATGGCGCTCGACGCTGCTCGGCGAGCCCGGCGAGCTGGATCTGGAGCAGGGAACGCTCGAGTACTTCGCGCGCGGCGCCGGGCCGGTGCTCGTGTTCTGCCACGGCTGGCTCGCCAACGCGAACCTATGGCGCGGCGTGGTCGATCGCCTAGCGAGGGAACACACCTGCATCACGCTTGACCTGCCACTCGGCTCCCACCGCGTGGCGATGGCCGCCGACGCCGATCTCACGCCGGCCGGCTGCGGAGCGCTGATCGCCGACGTGCTCGACGCGCTCGATCTCGCGGACGTGACGCTGATCGGCAACGACTCCGGCGGCGCCTACTCGCAGATCGCGACCGCCTCGCGACCGCAGCGCATAGCCCAGCTCGTGCTGAACTCGTGCGAGACGCCGTTCGACGAGTTCCCGCCACCGCCGTTCGACGGGCTGCCCGATCTCGCCCGGGACCCCGATGCGCTGCTCGGACTGCTGGGGGCTCTGCGCGACCGCACGATTCGCGCGAGCGACGCGGCGTACGGGCTGCTGATCAAGCACCCGCTAGAGGAGCTCGTGTCCGACTCCTACGCACTGCCGTGCCTGCACGACCCGGCGATCCTGCGCGACACGAGCAAGGTCATGTCATCGGCGAGCTCTGCACCCGTCCATGCGGCCGGCCGAGCGCTGATCGCCGGGTTCGAGCGGCCGGTGCTGTTTGCGTGGGGTCCCGAGGATCGGGTGTTCCCGCTAGCGCACGCCCGCAGCTATGCGGAGCAGCTGCGATCCGCCGACGTCGAGCTGATCGAGGACGCCTACAGCTTCACGCCGGAGGATCAGCCGGAGGCGCTCGCGGACGTGCTGGCTCGTTTCACGGCCCGCTGAGCGCCGGCGAGCTGAGCGCCAGCTCAGCGCAGGATCACGCAGCCGGTGCTCGCGTGCGCGATCAGCTTCTCGTCGGACTCCCCGAACAGGCGGCCCTCCGCGGTCGCGGTGCGCCTGCCGGCGTGCACGACCTTGCCCTCCGCCAGCACGCGGCCGGTCACGTCGCTCATCGCGCGGATGTAGCGCACCTGCAGGTCGGTCGTCGTGTAACCGACGCCCGCCGGCAGCGTCGTGTGCACGGCGCAACCCATGCACGAGTCCAGCACTGTCGCGGCCACGCCGCCGTGCACCATGCCGATCGGGTTGTACATGGCGGATTCAATCGGTGGTCGCAACGGTTTGTGTTTGGAGGGATCGTAGATGCTCGTCGAGCGCTTCGGCGGGTGTGTGCCAGCGGAGTGTCTTGCGTGGTCTGCTGTTCAGGGTGGCAGCGACCGCCTGGAGCTCCTCGGCGGTGTGTCTGGCGAGGTTCGTGCCTTTGGGGAAGTATTGACGGAGTAGGCCGTTTGTGTTCTCGTTTGTGCCTCGTTGCCAAGGGCTTTGAGGGTCACAGAAATACACCTGCAGCCCGCTGTCGATTGTGATCTTTGCGTGTTGTGCCATCTCCGCGCCTTGGTCCCAGGTAAGCGAGCGGCGCAGCTGCTCTGGCAACGTGGTGATCTGAGCGGTGATGGCGTCACGCACTGCTTCGGCTCCGCGCCCGGCGAGCGGCGGCCCGTTGTTCACTCTTGGCGCGCCGTGGCCGGGCATGGGTGGCAGGTGAAGCAGCATGGTGAACCGGGTGCTGCGCTCGACGAGCGTGCCGATCGCTGTTTGGTTGGCGCCGAGGATGAGGTCACCCTCCCAGTGGCCAGGCACAGCACGATCCGCGGCCTCGGCGGGACGCTCACTGATCATGAGCTGCTCGGTGACGAAGCTCTTGCCACGTCCACGCACGCGGGCTCTGGGGACTCTGAGTGCCCTGCCGGTCCGCAGGCATCCGGCGAGCTCGCGTCGAAGCGCGCCGCGACCCTGCACGTAGAGCGCCTGATAGATCGCCTCGTGCGATATCCGCATCGACTCATCATCGGGGAACTCGATCCTCAACCGGTGGGATATCTGCTCCGGGCTCCACGCGCTCGCCCACTTGCGGTCCTGGCGCCTTGGCTTGCTCCGGCCCTTCCAACGCGCCGTAGCGGGCCCCGGCACCGCCGTCCCGTCCGGCCGGCGAACCTCCCCGGAGAGCCGCTCCTGCACGTACTCACTCAGCCGCGGGTTAGCGGCGAGCTTCGCTGCCTTCGGGCGACGCGCCATCAGATCCGCCTTCCACTGCGCGACCGACGCGCGATAGTCGAGCTTCCCACCACGAGTCGCTGCGTTGCGGCGCAGCTCCCTGGAGATCGTTGACGGGGAACGCCCCAGCCGGCGGGCGATCTCCCGAACACCGGCGCCCTGAGCCCTCAACACCGCGATCTCCTCGCGCTCCTCAAACGACAGATACCGGCCTGCGACCGGGGCAAGCATGAACGTTGGCATACCGCCACGTTCCCTGAACCATCGGCTGCCCGCAGCCGAAGACGCGCCGACAGCCAACGCAGCGTCCTCACTGCTCAAGCCCTTGGCGATCTCATGCCAAAACAACCGCTCCACGTCCCGACGAAGCGAAGGCTTCCCCGGCGACTTCATCGGCGCCCTGCCCGTCAACTCCGTCATCCACCCAGCTGGCCTGCCCATCAACACCACCTCCACCATCAACGTGTTGCGAGGACCAGTTGAGTTCGCCCATCCACTCTGCCGGCTGCAGCGCGAAGATCGCGCGCCCCGCTTCAGCCTGAACGATCTCGAAGCCGAACAGCCGAGCGATCGGCGGCGGTGGGAGCGTTCCCTCGATGATCGCCGCGATGTACTCGAGACCGGACAGCTTCAGCCCGGCCTCGGCGGTCGCCCCGGGGTCCTCCCAGCTGAAGCTGCGGGTGCGGGTCTGCGCGCGCGGTTCCTCGAGCGTGCTCATGCCGCGCGCTCCGCCACCAGCGGCTCGGCCACCAGCGGCTCGGCGATCAAAGGGTCGATGACCGGCTCGGCGATGATCCCGGCGGCGAGGAGACCGCGCACAGGCGGCCCGATCGCCGCCAGCGCCAGCCCAGCCGCGAGCCCCCCAACGACCGTGATCAACCAGGCGTGGTGGAACGCAGCAGCGGTGCTGGTGGCCGTGCCGAGCACTGCCACGACGAGCGCCACGCCGAGTGCCACGCCTATCTGCCGACCCATCGTGAGCACGGCTGCGCCCGTCGCGAAGCGCTCGGGAGCGAGCGACGACGCGCCGGCGCCGGTGAGCGTCGGGATCACGAGCCCGACGCCGGCGCCGCTGATCAGCATCCCGGGAAGGTACTCGGAAAGGTAGGCCGGTCGATCGCCCGTCTGCGTGATGTACCAGACCGACCCAGCGGCGAACACCAGCGAGCCGACGACGCCGGGGATGCGATAGCCGACACGCCCGCCGAGCCGTGCCGAGGGAATGCTGAAGGCGGTGGCCATCGCCGGCCCGGGGAACAGCATCAGGCCGGCGGTCAGGACGTTCTCATGCCACACCGACGTCAGGAACAGCACGCCCGAGAGCAGCATCGCCCCGAAGCCAGCGAAGAACAACGCCGAGGCACCGACAGCCAGGCCGAAGCTGCGTACGCGCAGCATCGCCGGCTCGATGATCGGCGCCGGGTGCCGTTCGGAGCGCCACCAGATCGCGGGAAGCAGCACGCAGGTGGTTGCCAGCAGGGCGAGGATCGATGTAGAGGTCCAGCCCCATTCCTGGCCCTTGACGATCGCCACGACGAGCGAGCCGATCGCGACGATCAACGCAGCGGCGCCGAGCAGGTCGGGGCGCGCGCCGACGGACTCACGACGCTCCACCAATGTGCGCCAGCCAAAAGCGAGGCCGGCGAGGCCGACGGGAACGTTGACAAGGAACACCAAGCGCCAATCGGCCTGTACGAGCAGCCCTCCGAGTGGCGGACCCGCAGCGGCGGCGATGCCGCTGGTGGCAGCCCACACGCCGATCGCCACGTGACGCTCGTGCGGCCCGAACTCCGGCAGCATCAGGCCGAGCGATGTCGGCACCATCAGCGCGCCGCCGGCTGCCTGGACGATGCGAGCTGCGATCAACACCTCCACCGACGACGCGAGCGCGCAACCGGCGCTGGCGAGCACGAACACACCGAGGCCGAGCAGGAACGCGCGCTTTCGCCCGAACGCGTCCGCCCAGCGCCCGGCCGGCACGAGCAGCGCCGCGAACACGATCGCGTAGCCGCTCAGAACCCACGACAGCGAGCCGAGCGACGCCCCGCCGAAGTACCTGGATATCGACGGGAACGCGATGTTGACGATGAACAGGTCGAGGCTCGACATGAACACTCCGACACACACGATCAGTGAGATTCGCCATTTCCGTTGCATGATGAAACTCACCCTACCATAAGAGTTGCATGATGCAACCTAGGCGGCTAGACTGGTGTGTGATGCTCGGCAACGACTACGAGAACCAGACATGCAGCGTCGCCGGTGCGCTGGAGGTGATCGGGGAGCGCTGGTCGCTGCTGATCGTGCGCGACGTGTTCCTCGGCCTGCGCCGCTTCGACGAGATCCAGGCCGACCTCGGCATCGCGCGCAATGTCCTGCAGACGCGCCTGCGCAGACTGCTCGACGAGGGCGTGCTCGGGCGCACCCGCTACCAAGAGCGACCCGAGCGCTACGAATATCGACTCACCGACAAGGGCCTCGACCTGTGGCCGACGATCGTCGCGCTGATGCGCTGGGGCGATCACCACGCCGCGACAGAGGCGGGTCCGCCGGTCCTACTCGAACACCGTGGCTGCGGCGGCAAGGTCGACGAGCACTGCGTCTGCGAGCAGTGCGGCGCGCGGCTGACGGTGCGCGAATCGCGGGCGCTGCCCGGGCCGGGCGCGAGCTCCGATCACCCCCTGGTTCGTCGCGCCGAGCGCCGCCCGGCCGCGTAACGCACGGCCGACCCTCGACCCGACCCGCGGTCAAGCCGGCGCGGCCAAGCGCGCGACCAGCTGCGCCCCCTCGCGCGCCATGCGCGATCGTGGCACCACCAAGTCGAAGCCCGCGCGCTCGGCACGCTCGCGCACCTCTGTGTCCACGTGCGAGTAGAAGCCGAGCGTGCGCGTGTGCGTGAGCTCGTTGGCGCCGAGAAGCGATTCGAGGATGCTCGCGCCGTCGAGCTCTGGGTCCGTAAGGTCGATGATCAGCACGTCGGGAGTCGGACCCGCGGTGAGCCGCGCCCGCAGCAACGACTCAGCGGCCAATAGCTCGAGCTGCTCGCCGGCGGCGGCTAGCGCCCCCTGCAGACGCGACCCGAACAGCAGATCGGGCACGAGCGCCAGCACCGACGCCATCGCTACTGCGCCCGCAAGCGGCGAAACTCCTCGCGCGCGGACTCCGGCCGACCCCACATCTGCGTGACCTCCGCCCGTCCGCTGCGTAGCTCGCGCACCACCATCTCGCCCTCGATCCCGGCTTCGTCAAGCAGCGCGAGCGCACCGTGAACTGTGGGCGCGGAGGCAGCGTGCCCAAAGCGATGCGCGACCAGCAGACGCCAGTGCCAGTCGTTGTGCGAGTACGGGCGCGCGTTGCACGTGGCCAGGTACAAAGCGCCTTCGACGTATCGCGCCTCGTCGGCGATCCGCAGGTCGAGCTCGAGGTCGGTCCAGTCCTCCGGCAGCGAGTCGACGATCTGCTGGAAGGTGTCCGCGAGCCCCATCGCCGACAGCCTAGCGCGGCTATTCTCGAGTCAGTGGCGAGCACCGACACACAGACCCTAGACGCCGAGTACGCGACGCTGATCGAAGGCTGCGGCATGCTGGACCGGTCCGAGCGGGGCAAGCTGGCGCTGAGCGGAGCCGACGCGGTCGAGTTCCTCGGTGGCCAAGTCACCAACGAGCTAGCGACGCTGCGCCCGGGCGAAGGCTGCTACGCGGCGTTCCTGACCCACAAGGGCAAGATGCTCGGCGATCTGCGCATCTTGGCCGTCGGCGAGGACGGGGATGGGGATTGGGACGGAGACGGGGACGGGGCACCGGCTGAACTGCTGCTCGACACCGAGCGCTCGGCGCTGCAGGCGCTGTTCGACATGATCCGCCGCTTCAAGGTCGGTTACCGAGTCGACCTGCACAAGCGGACCGTCGAGCGCGGCCTGCTCTCACTGATCGGCCCGCGGGCGCAGGCCGTCGCTACGGCCGAGAATCTGGGCGAGGATGAGCATCGAAACACCGGCGTGAAGATCGACGGCATCGACGCGCTGGCCGTCCGCACGGACCTGGGCGTGGACTTGCTGTGCGACGCCGGCGACACGCTGCGCCTGACCGCGGCGCTCGGCGAGCGCGGCGCGGTGACGGTCTCGCAGGACGCCGCGGAATGCCTGCGTATCGAGCACGGCCGCCCGCGTTACGGGATCGACCTGGACGACACGGTGATCCCGCAGGAGGCCGGTCTGAACGAGCGCGCCGTCAGCTTCACCAAGGGCTGCTATGTCGGCCAGGAGACAGTCGCGCGCCTGCACTACAGGGGAAAGCCGAACCGCTATCTGCGCGGCCTGCGCCTGTCCGCGCCGGCAGCTACCGGAGAGGAGCTTCGGCTCGGCGACCGCCCCGTCGGGCGTATCGCCAGCACGGTCGTCTCCCCCACGCTCGGACCGATCGCGCTGGCACTTGTGCGGCGCGAGGCGCAGCCCAGCGCGGTCCTCAGCGTCGGGGAGCACGGCACCAACGCCGAGGTGCTCGTGCTGCCGTTCCCGACCGCCTGAGCGAGTGCTCAGTGGGCGACCGTGAAGTGCAGCGTCTGCGTCGTCGAGCGCTTTCCTGACGCCGTCGCAAGTGCGAGCACGGTGTAGCTGTGTCCCGGCGCAAGCTTCTTGCGCGCGGAGATGCGACCCTCGAAACGCACCTTGTTCAGTCCTTTGTGCCCGGCGAGGTGCAGCTCGCCGGCGATTATGGTGCGCGTGCAGCGGTGCTTGCCCATGTTCTTCTTGGTCGGCGCGACACAGTGACTGCCAACTCTGCGGCCGCTGACGGACCTGGTGAACGTGAACGTCACGCCCGCCGGCTCGTTGAGGCTGAACGAGAACGTCGTGCCGACGGGGGGCTTTTTCTTAGCGACGTCCCCGCTCGCGCTGAGATGCACGAGCAGTCTGCCCTCCCGCCAGGTCCTGGCCGTCTGGCTCAAAGCGGTGAGGACTGGGTTTTTCAGGCCCTGAAACGAGAACAGGCGCAAGAACAGGCGCGGATGCACCGTCACACACGCGGGCGCCGCATAGGCGAGCTCGCCGGCGCCGATGTCGACGATCGGAGCCGGGCTGGCCGTGCAGCTGAGCGGCCCCGCGATGCGAAGCCCGCCGAACGCGTCCGTCGTGATGCCGTTGGGGATCAGCGCGTTCGATCCGGCTTCGAGCGTCGGGCTCGAGCTGGTCTCATGGACGTCCGCGGTACCTGGCCCGGGGCCGACGAGCCTGGGATCGGCGCAGATGTCGCCGGTGCCGGGAAACGGCGAGCCTCCGGAGCAGACGTCGCTGTAGGCAGCGCTCACGCCTGCCAGGCTCCCGAACCCGCTCAGCTCGGCGCCTGCGCTGTCGCCGTGGACGATCGTGTTCGCGAGTGACAGCACGTCGTTCGGCCCCCCGCTGATCCCGGCGGTCGGCCCGCTCGGACCGGATACGACGTTGCCGGCGACGGTCGAGTCCTCGAGCTGCAGGGTCGTGTACGCGGTCGCGCACGTGGCTCCGACATAGATGCCGGCGCCGCCGGCGCTCGGGCCGCTGATCAGCCTGTTCCCGGCGACGACCGCGTCTGCCAGCGTCGAGACGACGGTCGGAGCTGCTGGCGGTTCGACGATCGTGTCCCCACACTGGACGATCGAAAGCCCTGCGCCCCAGCCGAAAACGGGTTCCGTTTTCGCGTTCATCGCTTCGCTCGGCGGCTGCAACGTGTTGTTCGTGAAGTGATCGCCGGTGCTCTGCAGAGCCACCCGAGCGACGGCCTCGCCGGCGCCCGCCGACGATGTCGGTGCCGCTTTGAAGCTCACGCCGTTCGAGTCGAACGTGTCGCCGCTCTGGGCGACGGTGGTCGGTTCGCCGCCGACGCCGAGCACCGCGAGCCCTCCGCCGAGATAGCCGTCCGTATCGGTGCTCGTGGCTTCCGGGTCGGCCACGCTGTTGTGGGCGAAGCCGTTGCCGCTCAACGTGAGCCCGAGGCCGCCGGAGGCAGACGCCGAGATCTCGGCGCCCCCGCCCGCGTCGGTGGCCGTGTCGTTGTTGAACTGAGAGCCCGACAGCGTGCTCGTTTCGGCGGCCAGGAACAGCCCGCCCCCCTTCCCGTTGGGCCCGGTGCTGTCTTCATCGAAGGTGTCCCCCGTCAGATTCGCGGTGGTCGCGTAGATCGCGAGCCCACCACCGTTGCCGGTCGCGCTGTCGCCGGTGAACGTGGAGTTGGTGACTGTCACCGCACCGGTTGCCGTGTTGATCCGCGCGCCGCCTCCTTCGCTGCCGCTGTCGTTGATGAACGAGTCGTTCGAGAGCGTCAACGTGGGCGGGCTTCCTGCGACGTTGATGCTCAGGGCGCCGCCGCCGCTGCCGGCGTTGTTGGCGTTCTCGAAGATCAGCCCCTCGATCGTCGCGGAAGCCGATTTGCCTTCCAGCTGCGCGGTTTTGCCGCCGCTGAAGCCGGAGCCCGGGGTACCGGCCAGCGTAATCGGCACTTCAGGCAGCTTGTACGGGAACGGGCCCGTACAGAGTCCACCGAGCGTGATGACTTCGCCGGCGCTCGCTTTTTCCAGCGCCTTCGGCAATTTGGCGCACGACACGGACATTTTGGCCGCCGCGGCAGATGGCGCGATCAGCGCAAACGCAACCACCCCACAAACCAGCAATCTGCGCATGATCATCAAGCTACAACACAGTCGCGCAGCGGAGCGCCGGCGAGCGCCACGGCGATGGCCGGGCGGCGCGACACGCAGCCGCCGAGCGCGTGGTAGCGAGCCGCGGGTAGGATTCGTGTTCGTCCTTGACCCCCGACAGACGAGGTTTCAGAGCCAGTGGCAATCGATCTTCAACAAGTGTCCGCCGTCGATGTCGAGCCGGGCGAGCTGCCCAAGACGATGGCCGCGTGGGTCATCCGCGAGGAGCGCTACGGCGAACCGAAGGACGCCTTCCAGATCGAGGAGATCGAGGTGCCCGAGCCGGGCGCCTTCGAGGTGATCGTGCGCGTGATGTCCGCGGGGGTCAACTACAACAACGTGTGGGCGGCGCTCGGCAAGCCTGTGTCGGTGATGAAGTACGGCGACCACCCCGAGTTCGGCCACCACATCGGCGGCTCGGACGCCTCCGGAGTGGTCTGGAAGGTCGGCGCGGGCGTGACCCGCTGGAAGCCCGGCGACGAGGTCGTCGTGCACTGCAACCAGGCCTCCTACGAGGACCCCGAGGTCCACGGTCTCGACCCGCTGGCCGCCCCCTCGCAGAAGATCTGGGGCTATGAGACGACCTGGGGCTCGTTCGCGCAGTTCACCAAGGTGCAGGCCCAGCAACTGCTGCCCAAGCCGGCCGCGCTGACCTGGGAGGAGGCGGCCTCCTATGGGCTCGTGTACTTCACCGCGTACCGGATGCTGATCACGCGCTGCAAACTGCAGGCTGGCCAGAAGGTCCTGATCTGGGGGGCCGCGGGCGGGCTCGGCGTGTTCGCCACGCAGATCTGCGCGGCGGCCGGCGCACACTGCGTGGGCGTCGTCTCCTCAGCCGAGAAGGGTGAGCTGGTCAAGCGCCTGGGCGCCGTCGACTACATCGACCGCGGCGAGTTCGCGGGAATGATGCGCAAGGGTGGTGAGAGCCCGGACGAGGAGAAGGAGCGCTTCGGCGTCTCGCGCGCGTTCGCCAAGCGCGTCAAAGAGCTGCTCGGCGACGCACCGGACATCGTCTTTGAGCACGTCGGCAAAGCGACGTTCCCGACGTCGGTGTTCACGGTCAAGGCGTTCGGCAAAGTCGTCATCTGCGCCGGGACTACAGGACTAGACCTCGACTTCAACGTCGCCTACCTGTGGATGCGCCAGAAGGAGATCCTCGGCTCGCACTTCGCAAACGCGTACGAGTGCACGAAGGCCAACGAGCTGATCGAGAGCGGGCAGATCCGTCCGGTTCTGTGGCGCACGCTCGGCTTCGAGGGTGTCGGCGAAGCGCACCAGCTGATGCTCGAAAACAAGCATCTCGGCAAGATCTCGATCCTCGTCGGCGCCGATGCCGAGGGCCAGGGCAAGACCGCGGACGGCCCCGGCGCGATCCACGCGGAGGTCGGTGCCTGATGGCCGGCACGGTGATCGTCCCGTGGTACGCCACGGGCTTCCGCCCCGATGGCTTCGAGGAGGCGCTGAACGAGGTCGCGGCCACGGCGCTGCGCTATGGCGCGAGCTCCTACGCGGTGTACCGGGCGCGCGATGACCGTTACAAGTTCCAGCAGCTCGCCTGCTTCGACGAGCACCTCGACTGGGAACGATATTGGGAAGGGCAGGAGATGACGTTCTTCCGCACGAGCCATTCCAGCTGGTACCAGGTGCCCGTGCTGTACGGATGGTGGGATCTGACCGTCCAGGGCGCAGTGTCGGGAGAGCCGCTCGTCAGCGGCAACGGGCACGGCAACGGCCACGGCGTGGCCAGCGCCTGACGCCTCGCGCCACGTAACGGTCCTGCGACGGGCGTGGGCGCGGCGCCCACGCCCGTCTCAGCCCTGCTCGAGTGGGGCCATCGTCAACCCCGCGCCCTTCAGCTGCTCCCAGTAATGCTCGGCGGCCTCCTGATGGCCGGTGTAGACGATCGCCCGCCCGGAGCCGTGGATCACGTTCGCAATCTCCATCCCGCGCTTGAGCGTAATCCCTGGGATGAACCTGGCCAGCGTGCGGGCGACGTGATCGAAGGTGTTGTGATCGTCGTTGCGCACGATCACCCTCCACTCACCGCCGAGGCCCGTTCCCGGGGTGCCGATCTGCGGCATCTCGATCGTTTGATCCATCGCCGGAGGATAAAGCCCTCGGCGCGACCGTACAATTCACTACATGAGCGCTGATCGCTACCCGCGGCTGCCTGAGCGCGACCGGCCGTGGATGATGCGCACGTACGCGGGCCATTCGACCGCGCGGGCCTCCAACGAGCTGTACCGGCGCAACCTGCAGAAGGGCCAGACGGGCCTATCGGTCGCGTTCGACCTTCCCACGCAGACGGGATACGACCCCGACGACGAACTGGCCCGCGGCGAGGTCGGCAAGGTCGGTGTCCCGATCTCTCACCGCGGCGACATGGCCGCGCTGATGGACGGCATCCCGCTCGATGCGATGAACACCTCGATGACGATCAACGCGACCGCCGCGTGGTTGCTGGCGCTGTACATCGTCGCCGCCGAGGAGCAGGGCGTCGAGCAGGAGCAGCTGCAGGGCACCACACAGAACGACATCATCAAGGAGTTCCTGGCGCGCGGGACCTACGCCTTCCCGCCAGCGCCCTCAATGCGCCTGATCGCCGACATGATCGCCTACACGGTCGAGCACGTGCCGAAGTGGAACCCGATCAACATCTGTTCCTACCACCTGCAGGAGGCCGGCGCGACGCCCGTTCAGGAGATCGCCTACGCGATGAGCAACGCGATCGCGGTGCTCGACGCCGCCCGCGAGCGCGTCCCGGCCGAGCGCATGGAGCAGGTGTTCGGACGGATCTCGTTCTTCGTCAACGCGGGCGTGCGCTTCATCGAGGAGCACGCCAAGCTGCGCGCGATGTCGATCCTGTGGGAAGAGCTCGGGCGCGAGCGCTACGGGGTGCAGGACGAGCGCCATCTGCGCTTCCGCTATGGCGTGCAGGTCAACTCGCTCGGCCTCACCGAGGCACAGCCGGAGAACAACGTGCAGCGGATCGTGCTCGAGGCGCTCGCGGTCACGCTCGGGCGAGGCGCGCGCGCACGCGCGATCCAGCTGCCCGCCTGGAACGAGGCGCTGGGGCTACCCAGACCGTGGGATCAGCAGTGGTCGCTGCGCATCCAGCAGATCCTGGCGTATGAGACCGACATCCTCGAGTACCCCGACATCTTCGAGGGCTCGAAGGTAATGGAGGGCCTAGTCGAGGAGCTGCTCGAAGGCGCGCGCGCCGAGATGGCCGTCGTGGCCGAGCACGGCGGCGCGGTCGAGGCGGTTCCGTACATGAAGGCCGCGTTGGTCGACTCCCACCGCGAGCGGATCCACAGGATCGAGGACGGCGAGCTGGTGGTCGTCGGGCAGAACCGCTTCACCGAGTCCGAGGTGTCGCCGCTGACAGCCGACGCCGAGGGCGGCATCCTGGTCGTCGACCCGGCGCTGGAAGCCGAGCAGGTCGAGGCGGTGCGCCGCTGGCGCTCCGAGCGCGATCAGGCGAGCGTTAATCGCGCGCTCGCCCAGCTTGCCGAGGTCGCGCGAGACCAGAGTGCCTCGGAGAACCTGATGACGCCGACGATCGCCGCCGCGCGTGCCGGCGCCACGACCGGCGAGTGGGCGAGCACCCTGCGGGACGTGTTCGGCAGCTATCGCGCCCCCACGGGCGTTGGCGAGGCGGCCGCGTCGCCGGCCGGCGATCTCAGCGAGTTGCGCGGTGAAGTGTCGCGGCTGCAGGAGAAGCTCGGACGCCGGCCGAAGATCCTCGTCGGCAAGCCGGGCCTCGACGGGCACTCCAACGGCGCCGAGCAGATCGCCGTGCGCGCCCGCGATTCAGGCATGGACGTGGTCTACGAGGGCATCCGACTGACGCCCTCCCAGATCGCCGCATCGGCGTTGCAGGAGGGCGTTCACGTGATCGGCCTGTCGATCCTCTCCGGCTCCCATCGCGAGCTGATCCCCGCGGTGATCGACGCGCTGCGCGACGCCGGCGTCGATGCCCCGGTCGTCGTCGGCGGGATCATCCCCGAGCAGGATGTGGCGGCGCTCGAGCAGGCCGGCGTGGCGGCCGTCTACACACCCAAGGACTTCGACATCACGCGCATCATGCGCGAGATTGTCGCGCTGCTGGACGCGGGCGCCGACTCAGCCCTGCTGGCCGCCGGCGGCTCGTCCGCCAACGGCTCGGCGTGAGCGGGGCACCGCTGGCCGGTTCGGGGATGCGAGCGCAGCGAGTGTCTCCCGGTTCGGCGGGCGGGGTCGGGGCCGCTCTCGGCGCACGCCTGCGCGCGCGTGACCTGAGCGCGGCGCCCGCGGCACTCAACCTGCTTGAGAGCATCGCCCCCGCCGATCGCGAGCAGGCGCGAGCGCTGCTCGCCGAGGTCTCCCCCGCCGCCCTCGGCCACGAGGCACCCGCGCACGTGATCGGCATCACCGGGCCGCCCGGCGCTGGCAAGTCGACGCTGCTCTCGGCACTGCTGCACGCCTGGCGGGGCGGGACATGCGGCGGAGCGCCCGGCGAGGGCTCGCCAGCGCGCACGGTCGCGATGCTGGCGGTCGATCCGAGCTCGCGTCGGTCCGGCGGATCGTTGCTCGGCGATCGCGCCCGCGTCGACTTCGACCCCACCGACAGCGGGGTGCTGATCCGCTCGACCGCCGCCGGAGAGCGGCTTGGAGGGCTCGCGCGGGCGACCCGCAGCGCGACCGACGCACTGGCGGCGGCCTTCGACATCGTGGTGATCGAGACAGTCGGCGTCGGACAGGCCGAGATCGAGGTGGCCGACGTGGCGGACACGGTCCTCGTCGTCGTCCAGCCTGGCGGCGGCGACGTGCTCCAGTTCCTGAAGTCCGGGATCATGGAGATACCCGACGTGCTGGTCGTCACCAAGGCCGACCTCGGCCAGATCGCCACGCGCGCCAGACGCGACCTGACGGCCGCGCTGCGCTCGCTCGGATCGAGCCGTGCAAGCGTGCTGGCCGTGTCCTCGCTGCCCCCTCCGAGCGGTATCGAAGAGCTGGTGGCAGCGCTCGACGAGCAGCACGCGATGCTGGATCTGCGCGAGCGTCGCCTGCGCGCGAGGCGCTCCGGTGCGCTCGCCGAGTTCACCCTTGAGCACGGCGAACGCGGTCTGCGCGCGCTCGGCGGGCGTCCAGCAGCGCAGGCCCTGCTGGACGAGCAGGACGCGGACATGGACGTGCCGGCGATCGTGGCTGCACTCGAGCGGAGCATCCGATGAAACGCGACCTGTTGAGCATGTTCGGCGCGTTCGTGCTCGCCAGCGCGCTCGCGGGCGCGCTCGGCGCGGCCAACCTCGGCACGGCGCTCGCGTTCGGCCAGATGGCGTTCGCGGCGATGACCGTGTACGTGATGCTCAAGCGCTGAGCGAGCACACCGACGCGAGGTTGCGCCGCGAGTCCCATATGCTGCGCCGGCGATGGGCCTCGGCTGCTTCATATCTACCGGCCGCTCGCTCGAGCAGGCAATCGAGCGGGTGAAGCTGGCCGAGTCGCTCGGCTACGAGTCGGTGTACGTGACGCACATCGCCGGGCGCGAGTCGCTGACGGTGATCACGGCGTACGCCCTGTCCACGAGCAGCATCCGGGTCGGCACGGGCGTGGTGCCGATCTACACGCGCACGCCAGCCACGATGGCGCAGACGGCCGCCACGATCGACGAGCTGTCGCATGGGCGTCTCACCCTGGGGCTCGGGGTGTCTCACCGCATGGTGGTCGAGGGCTGGCACGGGCAGACGATCGAGCGCCCGGTCGCCGAGATGCGCGAATACGCGCTGATCGTGCGGGCGATCCTGCGCGGCGAGGATCCCCCGCGCGGCGAGAAGTGGCAGACCGGCTTTCATCTGGTCGGTCTCGACCCGCGCCCGGCGCTGCCGCTGTACATCGCCGCGCTCTCCCCCGCGATGCTACGCCTGGCTGGCGAGCTCGCCGACGGCGTGCTGCTGTGGCTGTGCAACCCGCGCTACATCGAGGACGTCGTGATCCCCGAGGTGAGCGCCGGGCGCGAGCGCGCCGGGCTGCCGCTGAAAGGCTTCGACATCGTCCCCGCCGTGCCCGCGGCGCTGACCGACGACCGCGCCGGCGCCTACCAGGCGATGCGCAAAGACCTGCTCCCCTACTTCGGGCTGCCGTTCTATCGGGCGATGATCGAGCGCACCGGGTTCGCGCCCGACATCGAAGCCTACGATCGCGCGGCGGGCAACCTCGACGCGATGCAGGGCTCGATCTCCGACGAGTTCCTCGACGAACTGACCGCAGTCGGAGACGAGACGCGCCTACGGGAGGGGATCGATCGATATCGCCGCGCCGGCGCCAGCTCGCCGTGCATCGGTCCGATCCCGAAAACAGACTTCGAGGCCACCCTGCGCGCGGGTATCGCATCCTGAGCAGCATCGGCTACCAGCGGGCATCGCACGGCGCGCATCGCAGCGCCATCGCCAGGCCGCGGTCGGTGTCGCTCGGGGAGTGCGACCTAACGGACGCGCCTGCCGGCAGACTGTACTTCCAGAGCACATGATCGTCCTTGTCTGCTTCGCGGTACTGGCCGGCGCCGGGACCGCGCTCTCGCCGTGCGTGCTGCCGGTACTGCCGGCACTGCTGTCGGCTGGCGGCGTCGGGGGTCGACGCCGGCCGCTGGGGGTCGTGATCGGCCTGTCGGTGACGTTCACCGTCGCGATCGTGGGGGTTGCCAGCGTGGTCGACGGCGTCGGCCTGGGGAGCGATCCGCTGCGCTACCTGGCAATCGTCGTGCTGCTCTGCTTCGGGCTCGCCCTGCTACTGCCCGACGTCGCCGCGCGGCTGGAGGCGCCGCTGTCGCGCCTGGCGCGCTTCGGCCCGCGCTCCACCGGCGACGGCTTCTTCTCGGGCCTGCTCGTCGGCGGCGCGCTCGGCTTCGTGTACACACCGTGCGCCAGCCCGATCCTCGCGGCGGTCATCTCCGTCAGTGCCGCGTCCGGCAAAACGGTGCTGATCGCCCTGTCCTACGCAGCCGGCTCAGCGGTCGTCCTACTGGTGCTGATGCTCGGCGGCAGGAGCTTGTTCGATCGCGTCCGCAAGGCAGGCCGCGGGCCGCTGCTGCAGCGTGGCCTGGGCACGGTGATGATCGTCACCGCGATCGCGATGCTCGCCAACCTCGACGTCAACTTCGACCAGTTCGTCGCCCAGCACATCCCCGACGTCAACCTGACGGCCTCGCTCGAGTGCTCCAGCACGGTGACCGGCCGGCTGCACGAAATCACCGGCCACCGGGCGAAGTTCGCGCCCGCCAACGGTTCGTCCTCGTGCAAGGGCTCCGCCTCGAGCGTGCATCCGGCCGCGGCCAACGCCAGCCAGGCGACGCTGCTGGCCGACGCCCAGGGACTGCCGGTACTCGGGCAGGCACCGGAATTCACGGAAACCGAGGACTGGTTCAACACGGGGGCGGGCGGGGACGCAAACACACCACTCTCGCTGGCCTCGCTGCGCGGGCGTGTCGTACTGGTCGACTTCTGGACATACACCTGCATCAACTGCATCCGCACGCTGCCCTACCTGAAGGCGTGGGATGCCGCCTACCGCAAGGACGGACTGACGATCGTCGGCGTGGAGACCCCCGAGTTCGCCTTCGAGCACGACGCCGGCAACGTCGCGAACGCGATCAGCCAGTTCGGCCTGCACTATCCGGTCGTCCAGGACAACAAGATGGGCACCTGGAACGCATACGGCAACCAGTCCTGGCCTGCCGACTACCTGATCGACGCCCACGGCCAGGTTCGCTACGGGGCGATCGGCGAGGGCGACTACGACAAGACCGAAACGGCGATCCGCGCGCTGCTTGCCGAATCGGGGAGTCACGTGGGCGCTCACAGCGACCCGACGCACGTCATCGTGCCCTCCGAACAGGCGACACCGGAGACCTACCTGGGAACGGCGCGCGCCGAAGGCTGGGTCCACCCTCCGGTTGAAGGCCTGCACGACTACGGCGGGCCCGTCGCCGGGCCCCTATCGCTCAACCAGTTCGCCTACAGCGGCTCGTGGAACATCGCTCCCCAGCCGGCGATGGCGGTCTCGAAAGCCGCGATCGACCTCGAGTTCCAGGCCAAGCACGTGTATCTCGTGCTCAGCTCCCACGGAGAACGCCCACGACCCGTCCAGGTCCTGCTCGACGGACGACCGATCTCGGCCGCGGACGCCGGCGCGGACGTCCACGGCGGCGTCGTGAAGGTGCGCCGCCAGCGCCTGTACACGCTCGTGTCGCTGCCGCGCGCCGAACGCCACCGTCTGACATTGCGCTTCGCCCCGGGCGTCACCGGCTTCGCGTTCACGTTCGGCTAGTACACCCTCCCGACTTGGGCCACGAACCGGGCAAAACGCAAAACCCCCCCGTTTGCAGCACCTTCGCGGCAAGACGCTGCCAACCCGTCCACAGTCGGATTCTGGCGCCCCGTGACCGTATAGTCTCCGCGCTTAACGGCAACTGTCAAGTGCTCAACTCGACCTGCGGCACGGGACACAAGGAGGTTTCACGCATGACTGATTGCGCAAGCGATGGAAGAAGCTCGCTCACGGCGAGCAGCGTCGCCCGAGGACCGGGCAGGGCGCGCGGGCGCGCACGGCGCCTGTTGAGAGGATCGAAGTCGCTCGCGACGGTCACGCTCGCACTCGCGGGCCTCGGCGCGCTCGCGGCCAACGCGAGCGCCGACGGCTCGGTGACGCTTCCGGGAGGCCCTCTGAATGTCTCCGTCGGATCGCTCGGCGAGTGCCAGTCCAGCTACCCGAACGTCGGAACGAACTTCTTCCCGCCCGCCTCGACCGTCGGGGACTGCGGTTTCTTCCTCGCGTTCCCGGAAAGCGGTTCGGGGCAGCCTGAAAAGCTCAAGAAGACGGTCTACGGCTTCCAGGGATCAGCCGGACCGGGAGTTCCCGGCGACGGCGAAGGCGGACAGGAATACACGGCCATCGAACAGGGTCCCGTTACCGGCAGCGGCATCTCGAGCGATCCCTACAGCGAGGTCACGAAGTACAAGGTCAGCTTCGAAGGAGAAGACTACGCGCTGGTCACCGACACCACGACCTACGTCAACGGCGACCCGCAGTTCACCTCGACCTACAAGGTCGAAAACACGACCGGCAAAGGGGGCGAAAACGCGCCGACCGCGCCGCTGTTCTTCCACGCGATCGTCGCGGGCGACCTGTTCGTCGCCAACGACGACCACGGCACCGGTGTGTTTCTCGGCGGACCGCCGAAGTTCATCGGTGGCCAGAACCCGCATACGGGCACGCTCGGGGGCTTCATCGAAGCGACCCCCGCGTGGAGCAACTACCAGGAGGGCTACTGGAACGGCCCGGGCGTGTTCGAAACCGAATTCGCCGAAGACCACGGGATCTGGAACGCCGTGCGCACAGCCGCGAACGCGAACTCGGTGTTCAATGACACGATCGATCCTGCCCTGATCGACAACGGGGCGGGCGTCAGCTGGGACGAACACTTCAGCTCCAACCCGCTGAAATCCGGAGAAACCGCCAGCTACACGATCGTCAACCGCTCGCAGGTGCCGACCTCGCTGGGAGTCCAGCCGGTCACGCAGTCGCACACGGTCGGGCAGACCGCGACGATCACCGTGACGGCGACCGACAACGTGGGGACGCCGTACGCCGGCCGTCCGCTCGTCTACTCGATCGGCGGAGCGAACCCGAAAGCGGGCAGCGTGACGACGAACGCGGCTGGCGTGGCGACGATCAGCTACGTCGGCACGAACGCCGGACTCGACACGATGCAGATGTTCCTCGACCTGGCGGGAACCGGGAGGCAGAGCTCCCAGGACCCGGCGGCTGCTGCCCAGATCACCTGGGCTCCGGCTCCGCCGACCCCCGACAGCACATACAAAGTCCAGAGCATCCACGCCAACTCAAACGGCACTGTCACGATCACGTTCGTGCCGTCTCAGGAAGGCACAGCGGTGGTCGAAGTGACCGTCCCGACGGCCACGATCTCAAGCAACGCAGCGCTCGCGGCGAAGGTCGCGAAATGCAAGAAGAACCAGGTCAGGATCAAAGGCAAGTGCCGTCCGAAGACGACGCTGTCCGGCAAGATCTCGGCAACTGGCAAGGCAGGGGTAGCGCTGAAGCTCACCGTCAAGCCCTCGAGCAAGGTCAAGAAGGCGCTCGCCAAAGGCAAGACGGTGCTGCTGACGGCAAAGCTGACCTACAAGTCGAAGCTCGGCGGTAAACCGACGGTGCAGACCTTCCACGTGAGGGTGAAGGGCAAAAAGCCCAAGCACAAGAAGTAGTCGGGCCAGATACGGCAACGCAGGCGGGGCGCCCAGAGCGCCCCGTTTGCGTTCCGGCGGCACCCACGCGGCGTGCGCGAATCCGACGGGACGCCCTCGCCGCCTACAATGGTCTGCATGGAGGGCTCGATGGCCGAGACGAGCGCGCGCAGCTGGCTGCGTTGCTACCGCTGCTGGTCGCAGGACCTCGAGGTGCAGGTCCACTACGAGGGCATCCACAAGATCGACCCCGACAGCGGCGAGCGCGCCGAAGTGGTCGACGAGCTGCAGGAGGCCGTTGTGCAGTGCCTGGACTGCATGCACGATCAGCCCCACCTGGGTTTCAGCAACGGACGCGTCGAGCCGATCGAGGATCGCTGGGAAAGGATGATCGCGGGCACGCCGTGGGTCGCCTCGTGCACGGTGACCGTCGACTCCGAAGACGTCGAGAGCTGCTCAGGGCCGGAGGCCGGCGACGCGCTTTCCTACGCCGCCTTCGGCGAGCACGGCGTGCGCGAGTTCTTCACGCACGTGCGCTTCCACAAGCACGAAGACGACGCACGGATCATCGTGCACCTGCTAGTCGAGCTGTACGCGCGCTCGCTGGAGGAGGCCACCGACGTGCTCGAGTCCTCGGCGCGCGGCGCGCTGGCGATCACCTCGCTGGCCGAGGAGTCACGGCCGCCAGCCGCAGGCGGCGGCGACATGCACGGCCACGACTAGCGTCAGCCCAGACGCGCTTCGAGCGCGTCCAGCTGGGAGAGCAGCTCGGGCGGTAGGTTGTCGAACTTCGACAGGTACTCGCGGAACTGGGGTAGCTGGGCGCGCCACTCGCTGACGTCCACGCGCAGCAGCTCGGCCATATCCTCGTCGGAGACGTCCAGCCCGTGGGTGTCGATCCCCTCGCCGCCGACCGGCGGGATCAGCCCGATCGGCGTCTCGGTCGCTGCGCCATGCCCGGCGCAGCGGGCGAACACCCACGAGAGGACGCGGGAGTTCTCCCCGAAGCCCGGCCACAAAAAGCGCCCGTCGTCGTCCTTGCGGAACCAGTTGACGTAGAAGATCTTCGGCAGCACAGCGCCCTGGCGACGCCCCATCGCGAGCCAGTGGGCGAAGTAGTCGGCCATGTTGTAGCCGCAGAAAGGCAGCATCGCGAACGGATCGAAGCGCAGCTCGCCGACGGTGCCGGCCGCCGCGGCGGTCTTCTCCGAGCTCATCACCGATCCGAGGAACACGCCGTGCTCCCAGTCGAGCGCCTCGGTGACCAGCGGCACGACCGTCGAGCGGCGTCCGCCGAACAGCATCGCGTCGATCGGCACGCCGGCCGGGTCCTCCCACTCAGGCGCGATCGCCGGGTCCTGCGACGCGGGCGTCGTGAAGCGCGCGTTCGGATGGGCTGACGGCTTGTCTGCATCGGCGGTCCAGTCGTTGCCGTGCCAGTCGATCAGGTGCGCGGGCGGCTGCTTGGTCAGGCCCTCCCACCAGATGTCGCCGTCGTCGGTCTTCGCGCAGTTGGTGAAGATCGAGTTGCGCTCGATCGTGCGGATCGCGTTCGGGTTGGTCTCCTCGCCGGTGCCGGGAGCGACGCCGAAGAAGCCGTACTCGGGGTTGATCGCGTACAGCCGGCCATCCTCGCCGAACTTCATCCAGGCGATGTCGTCGCCGATCGTCTCGACCGTCCAGCCCTCGAGCGTCGGGATCAGCATCGCCAGGTTGGTCTTGCCGCAGGCGCTCGGGAAGGCACCGGTGACGTACTTGACCTCACCCTCGGGCGAGGTCAGCTTGAGGATCAGCATGTGCTCGGCCATCCAGCCCTCGTCGCGTGCCATCACCGAGGCGATGCGCAGCGCGAAGCACTTCTTGCCGAGCAGTGCGTTGCCGCCGTATCCGGAGCCGTAGGACCAGATTTCGCGGGTCTCGGGGAAATGGACTATGTACTTGTTCTCGGCGTTGCACGGCCACGGCACGTCCTCGGCGCCGCCCAGCAGGGGCATGCCGACGGAGTGCAAGCAGGGGACGAACTCGCCGTCGCCGAGCGCGTCGAGCGCGCCCTGGCCCATGCGGGTCATGATGCGCATGTTCACGACCACGTACGGCGAGTCGGTCAGCTGCACGCCGACATGGCTCTTGTCCGAGCCGAGCGGGCCCATCGAGAACGGGACCACGTACATCGTGCGGCCCTGCATCGAGCCGCCGAACAGCCCGCTGAGCGTGCCGCGCATCTCCTCCGGGTCACACCAGTTGTTGGTCGGCCCGGCCTCCTCCTCGGTCGCCGAGCAGATGTAGGTGCGATCCTCGACGCGAGCAACGTCGCCGGGATCGGAGAGGGCGAGGTAGGAGTTGGGTCGCTTCGCATCCGACAGCCGCTCGAAGGTCCCCGCGTCGACCATCTCCTGGCAGAGCCGGTCGTACTCCTCGGCGGAGCCGTCGCACCAGTAGATCTGGTCAGGCTCGGTCAGCGTCGCGACCTCCTCGACCCATGCCAGCAGGCGCTCGTTCTTAGTGGGGGCTGGAACTGTGGTGTTCATGGGGTCCAAGCGGCTCCTCGGTTGAGTGCACGAATCGCGCCAGCGCCGAGCGATCCGCCGGTCGGCGCTGCTGCCAGGCCAGAATTGGCTCCGGGGAAACAGAAAAACGCCCTCTAACGGGCGAACCAGCAAAGCGTATCGCACGTCTCAAGCCAGGCGTTTTCGGGGCGCACTGGCCCCGATCTTCGGCCCCGGCGCTCGCGGGGCCTCGGGCGCGCAGCCGCAGCTAATCGACGTTTCCTTCGGCCGAGCTGCCGCCAGGGTTCTTGCGGGGAACGAGCACGAGCCGCTTGAACTCGGCCACCAGCACGCCATCCTGGTTGAGCACGCGGGTGTGCACCTTGACGGTGCCCCGGTCGGGCTTGGATTTCGACTCCTTCTTCTCAAGCACCTCGGACTCGCAGAACAGCGTGTCGCCGTGGAACACGGGCGCTGGGTGCTTCAGCTCTTCGGTCGCCAGGTTGGCGATCGCCTTGCCGCTGACGTCGCTGACGGACATGCCGAGCGCCAACGAATATACGAGCGGCCCGACGACCACGTTGCGGCCCTGCTGCGATTTGGCCGCGTACACGTCGTTCAGGTGCAGCGGGTGGTGGTTCATCGTGATCAGGCAGAACAGGTGGTCGTCGGACTCGGTGACGGTCTTCGCCGGCCAGTGCTTGTACACGGCTCCCACCTCGAACTCCTCGAGGTAGCGGCCATACGGGTGGGCGCCGCTCGCCTCGCGTGCGGCCTGCTCGGTCTCGACGGTCTGGGTCTCGCTCATTGGTCTTCGGGGTCTCCTTGGCAGGTTGGTCGAGGCCAACTGTAGAGGCTTGATGCGGATTTGATCGTCCGCGCGCATTCACGGCACCGTCTGCGGCGCCTGTGCGACCGGCGATAGCCATAGTGATAGCCATGGTAGGTACGCAGCGTGAGGGCTTGGTGTATCGCGCAAACGGCGCGCGATAGCCATAGTATCTACATCGTATATACGATTGCTATCGCAGTCTGAAAAGCCATACACACCTACCCACCCTCATCACCCACCTACCCACACTGATCATCGATAACTTGCTATGACCGAAACCACATGGCCAAAAAAGCCAGCTGACCCAGGAGAGCCCTTGCGCAACCCCCGAGACTTCTTCAAGCCACTCGCCATCGATGCGCCCGAGCCGGTGCGGGAGATCCCCTTCAAGCCGTCCCGGATGATCCACTTCCTGGACTTCTCGAACGAGAAGATGGTCGCGAAGGTGCCGGATATCGCACCAACGGTGGACATCCTGCTCGGGAACCTCGAGGACGCAGTCCCGGTCGACCGCAAGCTGGCAGCCCGCGCGGGCCTGATCAAGGTCGGCAAGGAGATGGAGCTCGGCGACACCGCGCTGTGGACACGCGTCAACGAACTCGCCTCGCCGTGGGTGCTCGACGATCTGACCGAACTGGTGAGTGAGATCGGCTCCAAGCTCGACGTGATCATGGTGCCGAAGGTCGAGGGTCCGTGGGATATCCACTACGTCGACCGCCTGCTCGCGCAGCTGGAGGCGAAGGCTGGCCTGGACCGCCCGATCCTGATCCACGCGATCCTCGAGACCGCGCAGGGTGTGGCGAACCTCGAGGAGATCGCGTGCGCCTCCCCCCGCATCCAGGGGATGAGCTTCGGGCCTGCCGACCTCGCGGCGTCGCGGCGTATGAAGACGACACGCGTTGGCGGCGGCCATCCGGGCTACCGCACGATCGCCGACCCCGACCCGGAGAACCCGGACGCGCCGCGGGCGAGCTACCAGCAGGACCCGTGGCACTACTCGATCGCGCGTATGGTCGACGCGTGCACGTCGGTGGGCGCGCTGCCGTTCTACGGCCCGTACGGCGACATCAAGGACGTGGAGGGCTGCGAGACGCAATTCCGCGCGTCGTTCCTGCTGGGCTGCGTCGGTGCCTGGTCGCTGCACCCGGTGCAGATCGCGATTGCCAAGAAGGTGTACTCGCCGGACCCGGACGAGGTCGCGTTCGCGAAAAAGGTGATCGCCGCGATCCCGGACGGCCGCGGCGTGCACATGATCGACGGCAAGATGCAGGACGACGCCACGTGGAAGCAGTGCAAGGTGATGGTGAACCTCGCGGAAATGCTGGCCAAGAAGGACCCGGAGCTGGCGGAGGCGTACGGATTCATCCAGCCTGCGCCGGTGTGAGCGTGCGCGCCGGGTACGGTCCCGGCTCGGGGTCCGCTAGCATTGCATCTTGCTATGCTAAACGCATGGCACAGGTAGTTACGCGACTGGATGATGCACTTACTGCCGAGCTCGATGGTCTTGTCGCAGACGGCGTCGCTAGCAGTCGCTCGGAGGCCGTGCGCATGGGCCTTGAGAAGCTCGTTGAGGATCATCGAAGGCAGCGGATAGGAGCTGAAATCGTCGCGGGGTACGAACGCTATCCCGAGACTGAGGAGGAGCTCGCACGAGCTGAGCAGGCAACACGTGCGCTGATAGAAGAAGAGCCCTGGTGAGCATCCCGCAGCAGGGGGACGTCTGGTGGGCTGAGACTGAAGACAAGCGCCGGCCCGTGCTGGTGATCACGCGGTCGCACGCGATATCCGTGCTCAAGCGCGTTGTGGTGGCGCCGATCAGCCGAACTGTGCGCGGCATTCCGACCGAGATCGGACTTGGGCCAAGCGAGGGTCTTTCAAACGACTGCGCTGCCTCGTTCGACAACCTTCAACCGATCCTGCGATCGGCGCTGACAGAAAGAACCGGCACACTCGGCCCCCGATACCAGGAGATCTGCGAGGCGCTGCGCGCGCTGGCCGACTGCTGACCGAGCCCACCGCCGCCGTGTAGTCTTCCGCGCCGCGATGAGATTCTTCGAGTTCGAGGCCCGCGAGGTCATCAAGCGCGCCGGCATCCCGGTAACGGATTACGGGTTCACCACCGACGCAGCGCAGGCGCGCGAGATCGCGCAGCGGATCGGCGGCCCGACGGTGATCAAGTCGCAGGTGCTGACGGGCGGGCGGATGAAGGCGGGCGGGGTGAAGTTCGCGGACACGCCGGAGGAAGCGGAGACCTACGCTCGCGAGATCCTGGCGCTGGAGATCAACGGCCACATGCCGCGCGGCGTACTGGTGGACCCGAAGGCGGAGGTCGAGCAGGAGTACTACGCGGGCGTGGTGTGGGACGGGATCCGCAAGCAGCCGGTGATGATCTTCTCCCCGGTGGGCGGCATCGACATCGAGCAGGTGGCGGAGGAGCAGCCGGATAAGGTCGGCCGCCGGCACTTCTCGAACATCCTGCCGTTGAGCGAGTTCCAGGCGAAGGAGGTGATCGCGTCGACGGGGGTGACGGGCTCGGCGCTGAACAAGCTGGTCCCGATCGTGACCCGCCTGGCGAGGCTGTTCGTGGCGAACGACATGGTGCTGGCGGAGATCAACCCGCTGGGGCGCCTGGCGGACGGCTCGTTCGTGGCGCTGGACGCGCACATGGACATCGAGAACGAGGCGCGCGGGCGGCACAGGAAGCTGCTGGCGGATCTGGGCGTGGGCGAGGAGGAGACGCGCCAGGCGCGCGAGGCGACGCCGTTTGAGCTGGCGGGCGAGCGGGTCGACTCGCAGGACCACCGCGGCGTGGCGGGCAACGTGACGGAGTTCGACGGCAACCTGGGCCTGGTGATCGGCGCGGGCGGAGGCTCGCTGACGCTGTTTGATGCGGTCCGTGCGCATGGCGGCAGGCCGGCGAACTACTGCGAGATCGGCGGCAACCCGTCGGTGTCGAAGGCGTGTGGCCTGGCGAAGCTGGTGTTGCAGAAGCCGGGCGTGGACAAGATCGCGGTGATGATGTCGATCGTGTCGAACACGCGCGTGGACATCGTGGCGCGCGGCGTGATCAAAGCGTGCCTGGAGCTCGGCCACGACCCGGCGGAGAAGATCGCGATCTTCCGCATCCCGGGCGCGTGGGAGGAAGAGGGCTTCAAGATCCTGGAGCAGTACGGCGTGGAGTACGCCGACCGCTCGGTGTCGCTGAACGAGGCGGCCCGCCGCGCGGTCGAGAAGATCCAAGGAGCGTCCGCCTGATGTCGATCCTGATCGACGGGGAGACGACGTTCATCGTCCAGGGGATCACCGGCCGCGAGGCGGTGAACCTGACGCGTGAGTGCCTGGATTATGGGGTTGGCGCGAAGGTTGTTGGAGGCGTGACTCCCGGTCGTCTCGGCCGTGAGGTGCACGGGGTACCGGTGTTTGACACCGTCGCGCAGGCTGTCGAGCACCACGGTGCGCCGATCTACGGCTCGGTTGTGACGGTGCCGCCGGCGTTTACGAAGGATGCGGTGTTCGAGGCGATCGAGAACGGGATCAAGCTGACGGTGATCGTGACGGAGCGCATCCCGCGCCGCGACGTGGCGGAGATGGTCGAGCTGGCGGCGCTGCGCGGCGCGCGGATCATTGGGCCGAACTGCCTCGGGATCATCGTCCCGGACGTGATCAAGATGGGCGGCATTGGCGGCCCGGCGAAGAACGCGGCGCAGGCCTACTCGCCGGGTCCGATCGGCGTGATCTCGCGTTCCGGCGGGATGACCACCGAGATGTCCTCGACGCTGTCGGCGGCCGGCCTTGGGCAGTCGACGGCCGTGTCGATCGGCGGCGATGCGATCATTGGTCAGAGCTATGCGGAGCTGATGCCGCTGTTCGAGGCGGACGAGCAGACGCAGGGCATCGTGATCTACACGGAGCCGGGCGGGCGCATGGAGGCTGAGCTGGCGCGCTGGGTTACGGAGCACGACTCGCGGCTGCCGATCGTCGCGTTCATGGCGGGGCGGTTCATGGATGAGATGCCGGGGATGAGCTTCGGCCACGCGGGCACGATTGTGGAAGGCAAGGAGGACACTGCCTCGGAGAAGATCGCGCGCTTGGCGCAGGCTGGAATCACGGTGGCGGAGCGGATCGAGGACATCCCGGAGATGATTCGCGGCAAGATCGCTGAGCGGAGCGCACGGTGAGGAAGGACGGCACCTTCATCGCGGTTGAGGTCGATGAGGCGGCTGCGTCGGACGCGGCGCTGGCGGCGAAGCTGGCGGAGGTCTGCCCGGTGGACATCTTCGCGGTGGCCGACGGCGGCGTGGAACTGGTCGAGCGCAACCTCGACGAGTGCGTGCTGTGCCGCTTGTGCCTCGACGCGGTGGCCGGGTGGGACCCGATCCCGGTGCGGGTGCTCAAGCTGTACGAGGATGGCGCGGCGCTGTGAGCGCGGCGGCGCGCTGAGCGCGGACGGCGCGGCGCCCTGAGCGCGGTTCGGCGCCTGGCGATGTCTCTGTCGACTATCTTGGTAGGTAAGCCGGTGAACGAAAACTTCTCACTGATCGTCATGTGTCTGTTCCTGCTCGCGTCGCTGGCGTTCCTGGCGGAGCAGATCACGTCGTACCACTAGGCCGGACGAACGCGCGCCCGCGGCCCGCACACCAGCGGCCCTCACGCTAGACGCTAGGCGCTGCTTGGACGGTGGTAGGCGTTCGTTACTTGGACGTTAGGCGTGCTTGCGCGCCTTGGGCGTGCGCTCGCGCTCCTGCTGGCGCTCGACGACGTTGACGATCAGGCGCACGATCTGCTCGGGGCCGGACGCCTTGGCCTGACCGTAGGTGAACGCCTCGATCCAGTCCGCGACCTTGCCTTCGCGGGCCATCACGTTGAAGAACTCGCGTCGCGTGTCGACCCGCAGGCGGGCGTCCGCTGCCGGTCCCTTGGTGACTTTCACGCCGGGCATCTCCAGACGGAACTGCTGCACGTCGCCCCTGCCCCGCAGCTCGATGCCGACGACCAGCTTGATCGGCTCGAGCGCAGGCACTTCTTCGAGAAACCTGCGGGTCGCAAGCTCGATCAGGGACTTGGCGTCCTCGGCCATATGGCTGCTCTCCCCTCTTGGACCGCGGTCCGTGGTGTTCGTCAGATCTTATGACGCTGCAACAGCTTGCGCCCGATCACCATGCGCTGGATCTCCGAGGTGCCCTCTCCGATCAGCAGCAGCGGCGCGTCGCGATACAGACGCTCGATCTCGTACTCCTTGGAGTAGCCGTAGCCGCCGTGGATGCGGAACGACTCCTCGACGCAGAAGCGGCCGGCCTCGGAGGCGAACAGCTTGGCCATCCCGGCCTCGAGATCGGAGCGCACGCCGGCATCCTTTAGGCGAGCCGCGCGCTGTGTGAGCAGGCGGGCAGCCTCTACCTGTGTGCCCATGTCGGCGAGCTTGAACTGGATCGCTTGGTGCTCGGCGATCGGCTTGCCGAAAGTCTTGCGCTCCTGTGAGTAGCGCAGCGCGAGCTCGAGCGCCCGCTGTGCGATCCCGACGCCGCGGGCGGCGACGTTCACGCGCCCGACCTCGAGCGCGTCCATCATCTGCGGGAAGCCCTTGTTCAGGCCGGCGTCCTCGCCGCCGAGGATGTTCTCGGCCGGGCATTTGTAGCCGTCGAACACGAGCTCGGTCGACTCGACGCCCTTGTAGCCCATCTTGCGCAGCTGCGGCGGGACCGTGAGGCCCGCGTACGGGCCTGTGTTCTCGCTGACGCCGCCTTCCTTCTCGGCGATGAAGCAGGTCATGCCCTTGTACGCCTTCTCGGCGTTCGGGTCGGTCTTGACGAGCACGAACACGAGGTCCGAGCGCAGCCCGTTGGTGACCCACATCTTCTGGCCGTTGATCTCGTAGTCGCCGGCGTCGGTCTTCTTGGCGGACGTTTTGATCGCCTGCACGTCGGAGCCGAGCTCGGGCTCGGACAGCGAGAAGGCGGCGCGGATCTCGCCGGTGGCCATCCGCGGCAGGTAGTTCTGCTTCTGCTCCTCGCTGCCGAACTTGATCAGCAGGTAGGAGCCGATGAAGTGCGTGTTGATCACGCCGGAGATCGAGATCCAGCCGCGCGAGAGCTCCTCGACGATCATCGCGTAGGTCGTCAAGTCGAGGCCCATTCCGCCGTACTCCTCGGGGATCGTGACGCCGAACAGCCCCAGCTCCTTCATCTGCTCGACGATCGCCTCAGGGAACTCGTCCTCGTGATCGAAGTGCTCTGCGTTCGGCAGGATCTGCTCGTCGGCGAACTGATGCACCATCTCGGTGATCGCCTTCTGCTCGTCGTTCATGTCGCTGCTCGGAGAGGCGGCTACGGCCATTCTGATCTGCGCTCCAGGGTCGGGGTCGGGCTGTCCGGTGTGTGCGACGGAGGATACCGGCCGCCGCTTACGCGGCGACCGGCAGCCCCACCTGTTTCGCATCAGGGAAGATCATCGGTGTGACGATCATCGAGCGAGCGAGCTGTCGCCGATCGCCGACCGACGCGGCCCGGCCACTGCTCGGCGTGACCCGGCGGCCGCTCGGCGCGAGATGAACTTCACCCGCGAAGTGGTCGCGGCGATCGCGCCCGAGCGCCTCGCGCTGGTTGAGCTCGCGCGCGATGGCGCGAGGCGCGAGTGGAGCTTCGGCGAGGTCGCCGAGCGCTCGGCGCGGATGGCCGGCGCGCTGCAACAGCGCGGTGTCGGCCGCGGAGACGTGGTGATGACGCTGGTCGGCAACCGCCCCGAGTGGGTGCTGACGATGCTCGCGTGCTTTCGCATCGGCGCGGTCGTTCTGCCGTGCACCGAGCAGCTACGCGCCAAGGATCTGCGGCTGCGGATCGACGTGGCCCGCCCGACGTTGATCGTCGCCGACGAGCGCAACGCCGGTGAGCTGGAGGCGGCAACCAGCGGGCTGCGGCTCCGCAATCACGAGCTTGTTTTGACGCCCGACGCCGTCCCCACCGCGGTCCCGATCGTCTACGTGCCCGACGAGGCGTTGTTCGCGGCCGAGGCGGCGCCGATCGTGGAGTGCTCAGACGAGGATCCCTGTCTGATCACGTTCACGAGCGGCACGGCGGGCGAGCCGAAGGCGGTGGTGCACGCGCAGCGCTATCTGAGCGGCCAGCGCGTGCAGGCGGAGTACTGGCTGGGCGCGCGGGCTGGCGATCTGGTGTGGTGCACCGCGGCGAGCGGCTGGTCGAAGTCGGCGCGCAACGTGTTCATCGCACCCTGGCTGTCGGGCGCGAGCGCGCTGCTGCACGACGCGCGCTTCGACCCCGATGAGCGCCTCGAGCTGCTCGAGCGCGAGCGCGTGAACGTGCTGTGCATGGCACCGACCGAGTACCGCGTGATCGCCAAGCGCTCGACGCTGCGCGCGCCTGCGCACCTGCGCGGGATGGTCGCGGCGGGCGAGGCGTTGAACCCGGAGGTTCTGCGCGCGTGGAACGACGCGACGGGCCTTGAGATCCGCGACGGGTACGGCCAGACCGAGACCGGACAGACGACGGGCACGCCGCTGCAAGGGAGCGCCAGGCCCGGCTCGATGGGCAGAGCGCTGCCCGGCGTGGGCGTGAGCGTCGTGGACGGCGAGCTGACGCTCGACCCTGTAACCGCGCCGACGTTCTTCCTCGGCTATCTGGATGAGGACGTGCACCATGACTCGGACGGGACGTGGGAGATCGAGGACCGCCGCGATCGCGGCGCGTGGTACACCGGCGACATGGTCACGCAGGACGAGGACGGCTGGCTGTACTTCGAGGGACGTAACGACGACGTGATCGTCTCCGCGGGCTACCGGATCGGCCCGTTCGAGGTCGAGTCGGCGCTCGTCGCGCACCCAGCGGTCGCCGAAGCGGCCGCGGTGGCCGCGCCGGATGAGGAGCGCGGGGCGGTCGTGCGCGCGGTTGTCGTGCTGCGCGAGGACGGATACGCGCCCTCGCGCGAGCTCGTGCGCGAGCTGCAGGAGCACGTCAAGCGCGAGACCGCCCCGTACAAGTACCCCCGCATCGTCGAGTTCGCCGCGGAGCTGCCGAAGACCTCGAGCGGCAAGATCAAGCGTGCGGAGCTCCGCAGGCGGGCGTAGCCCTGCGGGCTGCCAGAGCTCCGTGGCGGGGGACCACGGAGCTCCAGCCCGGGGGGACTACGGAGCTCCATGGCGGGGGGACCACGGAGCTCCGGCGCCCCACCCGGGCGCCCACCCGATTAGGCGGCGACCAGCTCTGCCTCGCCGGCAGACGCGGCCTGCTGCTCGAGCTCACGCTCGCCCGAGGCGGGCGGGCGCAGCAACAGGAACGAGGCGAGGATCCCCAATGTCACGCACCCGGCGGCGACCAGGTACGCGAGGTGGTAGCCGCCGGTCAACGCGCTCGCCAGCGAGTCGCCGCCGGCGCTGAGCGACTTGGTGTGGTCGGTCGCGATCGCGCCGAGCGTTGCGAGGCCGATCGCGCCGAACAGCTGGACCGAGACGTTGATGATCCCGGACGCCAGACCAGCGTCGCGCGCCGGCGCGTCCGACATGCCCATCGTCAGCAGCGGCAGGAACGAGGCGCCCGCGCCGAGCCCGAGCAGCAGGAATGCGAAGAACAGACCGGGGAAGTAGCTGGCGCCGACACCGTCGAACGCGAGCAGCACCAAGCCGGCGACGATCCCCGCGAGACCGGCCGCCAGCGTGTTCAGCGGGCCGTAGCGGCCGACCAGCCTGGCCGAGATGCCCATCGACAGCGCGGCGATCGAGATCGTCAGCGGCATGAACGCGAGGCCTGTGTCGATCGCGTTGTAGCCGAGTACGCGCTCCAGGTACAGCGCGCCGAGGAAGAACGCCGAGAACATGCCCGTGACCAGCAGCCCGCGTACGAGGCTGGTACCCATCAGCATGCGCAGCCGCAGGATCCGCAGCGGCATGATCGGGTTCTCGATCCGCGCCTCGAGCGCCAGGAACAGGCCCAGCAGCAGGAGCGACAGGCCCCCGGCGCCAAGCGTGCGCGCCGACAGCAGGCCATATTCGGTCGACTTGACGATCGCGAACGCGCCGACCATCGTCGCGAGCGTGATCAGGACCGAGCCGAGCACGTCGACGCCGCCGGCCAGCCCGATGCCCTCGTTCTCCTCGATCAGCGCCCATCCGAGCACGAACGCGAACACGCCGATCGGCACGTTGACGAAGAAGATCCAGTGCCAGTCGAGCGACTGTGTCAGTACGCCCCCGGCGAGCAGGCCGATCGAGCCGCCACCGGCGGACACGAACGCGTACATCCCCATCGCCTTCGCCTGCTCGGCGCGCTCGGGGAACTCGGTCACGATGATCGCGAGAATCACGCTCGAGGCGACCGCTCCGCCGACGCCCTGCAGCAGGCGCGCGCCGATCAGCAGCGCCTGGCTGTCGGCGATCCCGCACAGCATCGAAGCCGCCGTGAACAGCACGAGCCCCGACAGGAACACGCGCTTGCGACCGATCAGATCACCGAGCCGTCCTGCTAGCAGCAGGAAGCCGCCGAACGTGATCAGGTAGCCGTCGATCACCCAGGTGAGGTTTCCCTGAGTGAAGTTCAGTTCGTGCTGGATCGACGGCAGCGCAACGTTCACGATCGTCGCGTCGAGCACCATCATCAGCTGGCCCAGGCAGAGGACCGCAAGCGCCAGCCAGCGGCGGCGCTCGCGGCGCTCCTCGGCGCTCCTCGGCGCGCCGCCGTCGCCTGCCGGCACGCGATCGCTCGCGGGCTGCCCCGCGGCGCTCGCGAGCTGCCCGACAGCGCTCGCGGGCTGCTCGACAGCGTTCGCGGGCTGCTCAACGGTGCTCGCGGGCCGCTCCGCTGAGCTGTCGGAGGCGTGCGTGCGCTCAGCGTGTGCGAGCTCCGCGGTGTACGCCTGCTCTGCTGGGTGCGCCCGCTCGGAGCCGAGCGACCGCGCGGAAGCGCGCTCCCTCAGGCGGGCGATTCGGGGTGCTCGGTTGTGACTGCGGCTGGTGATCGTGTTGCTCATGTTGCTCCTTCCGGTTACGCGGTAGGGGCACCATATCATGGATCATCCCTGATGCATGGATGATCGCTGGAAAATTTATAATCGCTGCTAACCTGATGACAGATGATGCAATGACAGGTACACTTGAAGGCATGGGACAGGGGAGTGACTGCGCACCCGGATCGATGGTGTTGTGTTCGCGCTTGGCCAAGCAGTTCTACCGACGCAGCGACGAGGATCTACTCGGCATGCATCTGCGCCACCTGGTCGCCCTGGCATACGTGCGCGACCACGACGAGTGCCCCCAGCAGGACCTCGCGGACGCGTTCTGCATGGACGCTAACAACGTCGTGCTGCTACTGAACGAGCTCGAGCAGCTGGGCTACGCGACGCGCCTACGCGACCCACACGATCGCCGCAGGCACGTCGTCCAGCTGACGAGCGCCGGTCGTGACGCGCTGGCGCGCAGTGAGCAGGCACAGGCGGCGATCGAGGATGACGTGTTGCACGCACTCGACGCGGACGAGCGCGCGACGCTGTGGCAGCTACTGACGCGCGCGCTGCAGGGCGCCGAGCCGGAGACGGCCGAGCCCTACAGCGAGACGATCGCGTCGATCTCCACGTAGGCGCCCTTCGGCAGCTGGGCCACGCCCACGGTCACCCTGGCCGGCGGCTCGTGCGTGAAGAACGATCCGTACACCTCGTTGACCTCGGCGAACGCGCCCAGGTCGGTCATGTACACGGTCACGCGCACCGCACGCTCCAGGCCGGTGCCGGCGCCAGCGCACACCAGCTGCAGGTTCTCCAGGCAGCGACGCGCCTGCTCCGCGGCGCTCGCGCCGACGAGCTCCCCAGTCGCCGGGTCGAGCGGTATCTGCCCCGAGCAGAACAGCAGCCCGCCCGCGCGCACGGCATGGGAGTAAGGGCCGATCGCGGGCGGCGCCCCTGGTGCGTCGACCGTCTGGCGCTCGTCTGCCATCGCCCAGACCCTACATGCCGTCCCCTGCTGCCAGCGGATTTCAAGGCGAGGGCAGCTATTGTCGGCAGCGATGCGGTGGCGAGTCCCCACCCCGGCCCTCGCGGCCCTGCTGCCCGTACTGCTGCTCGCCGGTTTTTCCAGTTCTTCGAACGCATCGACCCTCGGCCTCACCCCGTGCGCTGAAAACACGGCGTTCACGTGCACGTCTGTGGCAGTCCCGCTCGACCGCACTGAGACGGCGCCGGGGACAATCTCGCTGAGCGTACAGCGCAAGCTCGCCGGCACCGCCACCACGCCAAGCCGAACCGCCGTCGTGGCGCTGGCCGGCGGTCCCGGCCAGGCGGCGCTGCCACTGTCGGAATTCATCGCCCAGGCGCTCGCGCCGGCCCTGACCACGCGCGACCTGCTCGTGTTCGACCAGCGCGGTACCGGCGCATCGGACCCGCTCCGCTGCCGGGCCTTCGAAGAACCCGGCTCGAAATCGGCGGCCCAGGTATTCGAAGGCTGCGCGTCGGAGATTGGGGCTGCGCGGGGAAGCTTCACGACACAGGAATCCGTCGAAGACATCGAGGCACTGCGACAGGCAGGCGGCTACGAGAAGCTCGTTCTGTACGGCACCTCCTACGGCACCAAGGTCGCGCTCGAGTACGCCCAGCGCTACCCGCAGTACGTCGAAGCGCTGGTACTCGACTCGGTCGTGCCGGCCGATGGGCCGGAACCGTTCGCGATCCCCACCTTCCAGGCGATCGGAGGCGTGTTGGGCGAGCTGTGCGCCGACGGGGCCTGTGCGGGGATCAGCGCGAGCCCGCTCCACGATCTCGCCTCGCTGGTCTCGCGGCTGCGCAAGCGGCCGCTCGGCGGCTCGGTGTACGACGGTGCCGGCAAGCACCACGCGAGCACGCTCGACGAGGGCGGCCTGCTGAACATCCTCGTCGCGGGCGACCTGAACCCAGCGCTGCGGGCGCTGCTGCCGGCGGCCGTACGCTCCGCGCTGAACGGCGACCCCGACCCGCTGCTGCGCTTGCACTTGCTCGCGGAGGGGCTGATCCCGAGCGTTCCCCACGGGCGCGGCGGCGGCGAAGGCGAACCGGAGGTCGACGAAGCGCTGTTCGTGGCTACGACCTGCGAGGAGGCCCCGTTCCCGTGGCTGCGCGGCGCCCCGTCGAGCACCCGCCTGTCCGAAGCGATCGCCTTCCTGACCGCCCAGCCAGCCAGCGACTTCTACCCGTTCGACGCGCCGACCGCGTTCGGCAACAGCCCGGCGCCCGTGTGCGCCTTCTGGCCTGATGCATCGCCTGCGCCCCCCGCGCAGACCCCGCTGCCCAACGTGCCGACCCTGATCCTGTCCGGCGAGCAGGACCTGAGGACCCCGACCTCTGGCGCGCGGCGTGTCGCCGCGATGATCGCCGACGCCCAGCTGCTGCTCGTGCCGTTCACCGGGCACTCGGTGATCGGCAGTGACCTCGGCGACTGCGCCTCGCTGGCAGTCAGCGCGTTCTTCGCCGGCAACCACGTGCAGCCATGCCAGCCGGCGACCGACGAATTCGGCCCCACGCCGCTCACGCCACGGCAGCTCGCGCAGGTGCGCCCCCCGGGCGCGCTGGGCGGCAGGCCCGGACGGACGCTAGTCGCGGCGCTCGACACGCTTGTCGACCTGAACCGCCAGGTGGTCGCCGCGACGCTCCAGGCTGACCAGCAGCTGCCGAGCGGCTCGAGCTTCGGCGGCCTGCGCGGCGGCTCTGCCAAGCTGAGCTCCTCGGCGGCGATCCTGAAGAACTTCTCGTTCGTGCCTGGCGTCAAGTTGACGGCCACGTTCCCCGTACGCCACGGCATGCTGCAGGCGAGCAACATCCACATCTCCGGCTCCCAGGCGGCGCGCGGGAGCATCCGTTTCGGCTCCGGCGCCAAGCTGATCCCCGGCACGCTCGGCGGCCGGCACTTCGACGTCAACCTCGCGAGGGTCAGGCTGTCGAGCGTCAGCGGCGGCTGGCCCTCGCTGAGCGCCGTCGGGCGGCTGCTCGAAAGGAGCGCGGACGGCGCGCTGCTCGGCGGCGGGGGCGCGTTTGCCGGCGAAGCCTCTTCGCCCTGGCTGCCCTAAGCGACGCCCGACGCTCCCGGCCGGGGCAAACCGACTCTCGCGCCCATCCCGCCACGGCTACCCTGAGCGGGTGCCCAACGCGCTAGCCCAGGAGACTTCCCCCTACCTGCGCCAGCACGCCGACAATCCCGTCGACTGGCTGCCCTGGGGACCGGAGACGCTGGCGCGCGCCCGCGCCGAGGACAGGCCGCTTCTGGTCTCGATCGGCTACTCGGCCTGCCACTGGTGCCACGTGATGGAGCGCGAGTCATTCGAGGACGCGCGCACCGCGGAGCTGATGAACGAGTGCTTCGTGTGCGTCAAGGTCGACCGCGAGGAGCGTCCAGACGTTGACGCCCTGTACATGGAGGCGGTCCAGGGGATGACCGGCCGCGGCGGCTGGCCGCTGAACGTGTTCCTCACGCCCGAGCAGATCCCGTTCTACGGCGGCACGTACTTCCCGCCCGACCCGCGCCACGGCATGCCTTCGTGGACGCAGGTGCTGCAGGCGATCGCCGAGTCCTGGAGCGAGAACCACGAGCAGATCCGCGCCGGCGGTGAGCAGCTGCGCGAGCGCCTCAGCGGCGGCGCGCAGCTGTCGCCGTCCACGGAGCCGCTGCAGCAGGCGACGCTCGACGCCGCGATCGCCAAGCTGGCGGGGGAGTTCGATGCGCGCAACGGCGGCTTTGGCGGGGCGCCGAAGTTCCCCCAGGCGCCGGTCATCGAGTTCCTGCTGACCGACGCCAGCGCCGCCGGTGAGGGGCGCGCGATGGCCCTGCAGACACTGCACGCGATGGCCACAGGGGGCATCCACGACCAGCTCGGCGGTGGCTTCGCCCGCTACAGCGTCGACGCCACCTGGACCGTGCCGCACTTCGAGAAGATGCTATACGACAACGCGCTGCTCGCACGCGCGTATCTGCACGGCTGGCAGGCCTCGCACGACGAGCGCCTGCTCAAGGTGTGTCGCGACACGCTCGACTGGACGCTGCGCGAGATGCGCGGCCCGGAGGGCGGCTTCTACAGCGCGCTGGACGCCGACTCCGAGGGCATCGAGGGACGCTTCTACGTGTGGAGCGTCGCCGAGCTGACGGACGTGCTCGGCGAGGACGCACCCGCGGCGATCGCCTGGCTGGGAGCGACCGCGAAGGGGAACTTCCAGGACCCGCACGATCCGGGCACACAGCGCGAAGCGCTGGGTCCAGGGCTGAACGTGCTCCAGGATCGCGGCCCGCAGCCGGACGACGCGACCTCCGAGCGCATCCGCCGCACGCTGCTCGCGACCAGGGAGCTACGCCCGCGCCCGGCGCTCGACGACAAGCGCCTGACCAGCTGGAACGCGCTGATGATCACCGCGCTGGCCGATGCCGGCGCCGCGCTCGGCGAGGACGGCGGGCTTGCGTACCTCGACGCGGCGGTCGCCTGCGCGGAGTTCCTGCAGCGCGACATGCGTGACGAGCGCGGCCGTCTGCTGCGCACCTACAACGACAGCCGCGCCAAGATCGAGGCCTATCTCGAGGATCACGCGTTCCTGCTCGAGGCGTCGATCGCGCTGTTCGAAGCGACCTGCGAAACGCGCTGGTTCGAGCAGGCGATCGCGCTGGCCGACGAGACGATCGCCCGCTTCGCCGATCCCGAGCGCGGCGGCTTCTTCTCCACCGCCGCGGACGGCGAAGCGCTGATCGCCCGGCGCAAGGATCTCGAGGACTCGCCGATCCCCTCAGGCGCCTCCAGCGCGGCCGTCGGCCTGCTGCGCCTCGCGCAGCTGAGCGGAGATGACACCTACGAACGCCACGGGGTCTCCGTGCTGCGCCTGCTGCACGAGATCGCTCCCCGCCATCCGACCGCGTTCGGGCACCTGCTGCAGGCCCTGCACTGGCATCTCGCACCAGCGCGCCCGATCGCCTGCGCGGTGCCGCCCGCGTCTCGCTGACCGACTTCGGTGAGCGGCGGGGCGTCCGGATAGAGGTCGCCGGACACGCGCCGTGGCGCCGACTGCGCGTTGATCAGTACCGCGTGCTCTACCGCGTACTTCCAGCTGACGCGGATGCGCGCTACCTGGTCGCGCGAGCAATAGACCGCCGTGACCTCCACCGCGCGATCGACAAGCTCTGATCCAGCGATGAGCTTTTCTGCCCAGATCTTGCATGCACCGTACAAGTGCCGTACCATTGAGGTATGGCTACTCGGACTAGACGGATTGAGATGCGCGCCGACCCCACGAGCGAGGAGCGGATCTCGCGCGCAGCCCAGGCACGAGACCTCTCGATATCAGCGTTCGTCCTGGGAGCGGCGACGCGCGAGGCCGACCGCGTGCTCGGCCGAGCTGACCAGACATTGATCCCGGCCGGCCAGTTCGACGCGCTGGTTGCTGCGCTCGATCAGGGTGATCCCGCTCCTCGTTTGGAACAAGCAGCTCACAGCGCTCGCCGATACCGGCGCGCGTGAGCGACTGGACATCCCAGCAGCTCGGTGAGCATCACGAACTCGCGCAGCTGGACTGTGGGCGCGCTGAGCTTGATCGATGGCTGATCCACGACGCATCGCGTGCGCAGGCGGCCGGCGTCGCCCACACCACGGTGTGGACCAGACGCGACGATCTGGTTGTGGTCGCGTTCTACGCGATCGCTCCGACCCAATTCATGCGCACCGACTTGCCGTCGCGCTCACTCAGCGCCGGCTACAGCATGATCCCGGGCTACCTCATTGCGCGGCTCGCGCTCAGCCGAACCCTGCACGGGCAAGGCCTGGGTACGCACCTTCTACTCGACGCACTCGAGCGAATCGTCTCTGCCGCGACCAACGCCGGCGGACGCCTGATTGCCGTTGACGCGCTCGATGACGCCGCACACCGCTTCTACCGCCACCACGACTTCCAACCGATTCAAGGCTCACGCCGGCTAGTGATGAAGATCACAACCGCTCGCGCGACCCTCGACCGCTGAGCACCGCACAGACGTCCGCACACGACCTGCTGCCGTGTCGGTCGGGCAGACGGTCACAACTGCGGTTCAGCTCGCCCAACGCATGACGCTGCATGGAAGCTTCGTGTGCCCGCAGCACGTCTGGCTTAAGCGTCGCCTCGAGGATCAGCACCGTCGCGCATACCAGCGACCAGACTTGGGCGACGAGCGCCCACAGGCGCTCTTCGAGCCCCTGGTAGCCGACGAACGAGTCGTGCAGAAAAAACGTGACGAGCCACGCAGCCAAGAGCACGAGAGCGCCGCTCAACACGAGTCGTCCGAGCCGGCTCGGCCACGCCGAACGGGCAAAGGCGAAGCCCGTCAGCAGCAGCGAAACGTTGATGCCGAGGCTGAGCCACTCGTGCGCGTAGTGATGCCAGGAGAGCGCGCCCGCGGCCTCGCGTGACTTGCACACGGCGCTCACCGTCGGTGAGCAATCCATGTGCAGCGGTCCGACGAGACTCGCGCACAGACCGGCGAGCACGAACAACGCCGGCATCACCAACGGCCACGGCCGCGTACGCAGCGACGGCACCAGAGCGACCGCGAGCGCGATGAAGCCCAATCCCCAGATCCCGACGAAAATTGTGAAGATCCAGGAGTTCGCCGCGCCCTCCCGGCCGAGCTCGCTTATGTACTGGCGAACCGCCGAGTAATGAGGTTCGAGAACGCCGGCGAGTACCCATCCGCCGACGAACACGACCTGCGCGAGGATCACAGCCCACGCCAGCAGCAACGTGCGACGGCGCGCCACATCCTGCAGAAGCGGCCACCCTGCCGGCCTGAGCCAAAGCGCGACGTTGCGTAGCACGATCGTCCCTCAATGCTAACCCAATCCCGCATTGACGCCCGCGCCCCTGGCCCGCGAGTACCCGATCAGCCTGGCGGCAGTGCAGAAACACGTCGCCGTGCTGGAGCACGCCGAACTCGTCAGCAAGCATCGGGTCGGGCGCGAGTCGATCGTGCACGCCAACGCCGACGCCCTGAAACGCGCCCGCGCCGCGCTCGACCGGATCGAGTCCGAGTGGCGCGGCCGGATCGAGCGGATCGACCGCATACTCGACAACGACAAAGGAGACAGCTGATGCCCGTCACCAACGTAGACAAGGACCCCGACGCCCTGACGATGACGATCACCTCCGAGTTCGACGCCGGGGCCGAGAGAATCTGGGAGATGTGGTCGGACCCGCGGCAGCTGGAGCGTTGGTGGGGCCCGCCTTCGTTCCCGGCGACCTTCGTCGAACACGACCTCACCCCCGGCGCCCGCACCGCCTACTTCATGACCGGGCCGGACGGGCAGAAGCACCACGGCTGGTGGCGAATCGAGGAGACCGAACCGCCCAAGCGGCTGCGCATCGAAGATCGCTTCGCCGACGAGGAGGGCAGTCCGAACGAGGAGATGCCGGGCCCCGCCGGAATCACCGTCACGATCACCGAGGCCGACGGCGTCACGACGATGGCGATCGAATCCAAGTTCGCCAGCCGCGAGGGGATGGAACAAGGCATGGTCGAAGCCCTCGGCCAAATCGACACGCTGCTCGCCAGCGAGAGGGCGTGAGCGCGGTACGCGAGATCGTCGTCAACATCCAGCCGTAGCCCGCTGCCCCATTCGGGGCACGGGCAGGACGGAGGCCGCTCAACAGATCGATCGCCTACAGGATCGACAGGTAGCGGTCGAGCTCCCACTGCGTCACGTTCACGCGGTAGTCGTCCCACTCCTGGCGCTTGATCTCCACGTAGCGGTTGAACATGTGCTCGCCCAGCGTTCGCAGCACGAGCTCTGACTCGGCTGTCAGCTCGATCGCCTCGCCCAAGCTCTCCGGCAGCTGCTCCACGCCCAAGCGCTTGCGCTCCTCGCCCGGCAGGTGGTACAGGTTCTTCTCCATCGGCTCCGGCAGCTCGTAGCCCTTCTCGATCCCCTCCAAGCCCGCCTGCAGCAGCACCGCGAATGTCAGATACGGGTTGCACGCCGGGTCCGGGCAGCGCAGCTCCATGCGCGTCGCCTTCTCCTTCCCCGGGTGATACAGCGGCACGCGCACCAGCGCCGAGCGGTTGCGCCGCGACCACGCCACGTACACCGGCGCCTCGAAGCCCGGGACCAGCCGCTTGTACGAGTTCACCCACTGCGCGAAGATCGAGCAGATCTCGCGCGCGTGCTTCAGCTGGCCCGCGATGAACGCCTTGCCCACGTCCGACAGGAAGTACTGGTCGTCCGGGTCGTAGAACGCGTTCCTCCCCTCTTTGAACAGCGACTGGTGCGTGTGCATGCCCGAGCCGTTCTCGCCGAACAGCGGCTTCGGCATGAACGTCGCATGCCAGCCGTACTTCATCGCGTACTCCTTCACCGTGATCCGGTACGTCATGCAGTCATCCGCCATCTTCAGCGCGTCCGCATAGCGCATGTCGATCTCATGCTGCGACGGTCCCACCTCGTGGTGGGTGTACTCCACGTGGATACCCAGCTGCTCCAGCGCCAGCACCGTCTCGCGGCGCACGTCCGAGCCTGCGTCCAGCGTCGTCAGGTCGAAGTAGCCGCCTTCGTCCAGCACCTCCGTCGAGCGCGAGTCTTTGAACAGGAAGTACTCCAGCTCCGGCCCCACGTTGAACGTGTCGAAGCCCATCGAGCGCGCGCGCTCCAGCGCCCTGCGCAGTACATGGCGCGGGTCGCCCTCATACGGCGTTCTCTCGGGCGTGATCACGTCGCAGAACATCCGCCCCACGCCCTGCTCCTCCGGGCGCCACGGCAGCACCGCGAACGTGCTCGCGTCTGGCATCGCGATCATGTCCGACTCCTCGATCGCATTGAAGCCCGTGATCGACGAGCCGTCAAAGCCCATCCCCGCCTCAAACGCGTCGTCCAGCTCCGCCGCATTAATCGAGAACGACTTCAGCTGCCCGAGGATGTCCGTGAACCAGAAGCGGATGAAGCGGATGTCGCGCTCCTCGACAAGCGCCTTCACGTCCTCCGCCGTCTGTGGCTGATCTGGCATCCCGGCGGACCCTAACGATGCCCGGCGACGTTCGCTATCGACGGTTGGCCAAAGCCGGCGATCGCGGACGCACGGGGTGAGGACGCCGCCCCGCGCAGGCCATCGGCCGTTTCAGTCAGTGGCCCGCTACCGCGGCTACGAAGTTCGCAACCTCTTCAGCTTCCTTGCCCTGGTACAGCAGCGCCGGCATCTGCCCGAGGCCGCGCGCGCGGCCTTCGGCGATCGCGTTCAGCACGAGCGCCTTGCGCCCGGCCGCGGTCGCGATGTCGTCGCCCACCCGCACGTCGAGGTTCGGACCGATGCGACCGACCGACTTGGTCGCATCCAGCGTGTGGCACACCGCGCACGAACGCGCAAACAGTTCGCGCCCGTTCTGCTGCTGGCCGTTCAGGTGCACCCCGCCGACAGCCACGCTCGCCTTGTTCTGCGCGTTGAACGCGAGCACCAGCGCGGGCACGACCAAGCCGAACGCGAACAGCACGATCACCCCGAGCGTGATCGCGCGCCGACTGGCCTTCGATTCAGTGTGCAGCGACGCGCGTGCGCCGCGTGCACCGCCGCGCACGGCGAGGAAGAACACCCCGAGGCCGAGGACGATCCAGAACAGGAGGACGAGGTACACCATGCGCGCGAGAACATATCGCCTGGCGCCGCCGGACGGGCGACGGGCGCCCCCACCCTCACTGCGGCGCCGAAGCGCGGATGAGAGCTCTCTCACCTTTAGGAGCCCTGAAGGCTGCGCGCTACCCTGGAAACCCAGGGACAACCTCAAGGACTTCAACGCACCCGCCGTGAACATCCTCCGCCGCCTCCCCCTCTCCCGTCTGCTGCTCGTCTGCGTGCTCGTGATCGCGCTCGGCGCGTCGCTGACCGCGCTCGCGTTCGCGCTCGCGGGAGGGCCGACGCCGCCGCCGAAGCCGCTGGCCCAAGCCGTCCACGACTCGCTCAGCGGGGCCAACCGAGAAGCGATCCAGGGCGTCAGTGCCGACGTCACGCTCACCGACCACCTGCTCGAAGGCGCCAACCTCACCACCGGCGGACAGGGCAGCGAACTGACGTCGAACCCGCTCGTCACCGGCGCCTCCGGACGGCTGTGGATCTCCAACGATGGCCGCGTCCGCTTGGAGCTGCAGTCCGAACACGGCGACACCCAAGTGCTCTACGACGGCCACACGCTGTCGCTGTACGACGCCGCGTCGAACACCCTCTACCGCTACACGCCACCGCCGCAGAGCAACGACACCGGGACCTCGACCGACCGCCAGCACGGCCAGCACGAAGTGCCGAGCGTCGCGAAGATCGAACAAGGCATCGCCGAACTCAGCCAACACGCCAACGTGTCCGGCGCCACGCCCGGCAACGTCGGCGGCCAGCCCGCGTACACCGTGCGCGTATCGCCCAAGGAAAGCGGGAGCCTGCTCGGCGGCGCAGAGCTGTCCTTCGACGCCGCTCACGGCGTGCCGCTGCGCGCGGCCGTCTACTCCACCGAGAGCGCCGCGCCGGCGATCGAACTGGCCGCGAGCAACGTCTCCTACGGCCCCGTCGCCGACTCCGTGTTCGCGTTCACGCCGCCTTCCAACGCCAAGGTCGAAGAAATCCGCACCCCCGCCGGCGACGGCGCCGACCGTGGCAAGCCCTCCGCCGCGTCTACCAGCTCGGCCGACAAGCCCAAGATCACCACGCACGGCCACGGGCTCGCCGCGATCACCGTCGTCGAAGCCGCCGCCAAGGCCGGCAGCGGCCAGGACGCCGCAGGTGCCTCGCAAGGACTGCCGCAGGTCAAGATCAACGGCGTCAGCGCAACCGAGCTCGGCACAGAGCTCGGTACCGTCCTCAGCTTCGAGCGCTCCGGCGTGCGCTATCTCATCGCCGGCTCAGTCACGCCCGCCGCGATCGAGGCATTCGCCCGAGGCCTCTAGCGTGAGCGAGCACGCGCAGGCCCCGCCCGTGAGGGCGCGCGGGCTGGTCAAGCGCTACAAGGAGGTCCTCGCGGTCGACCACATCGACCTGAACGTCCGCGAAGGCGACGTGTACGGGTTCCTCGGACCAAACGGCGCCGGCAAGACGACCACACTGCGCATGGCGCTCGGCCTGATCGTGCCGAGCGAGGGAACCGTCGAGCTGTTCGGGCGCGACCCAATGCGTCAGGGCGCCAGCGCGCTCGAGGGCGTCGCCGGGTTCGTCGAGGCGCCCCGCTTCTACCCCTACCTCAGCGCGCGCAAGAACCTTCAGCTGCTCGCAGCGCTCGACGGAGCCGACGCACGCGAGCGGATCGACGAGGTGCTCGAGATCGTCGAGCTGAGCCCGCGCGCCCAGCATCGGGTCGGCGGCTTCTCGCACGGGATGCGCCAGCGGCTCGGGATCGCCGCCGCGCTACTGCGCCGGCCGCGCCTGCTGATCCTCGACGAGCCCGCCACCGGCCTCGATCCGGCCGGGATGCGCGACATGCGCCTGCTGATCCGCCGGCTGGCCGACGAGGGCATCACCGTGCTGCTGTCGAGCCACCAGCTCCCAGAGGTTCAGGACCTGTGCGACCGGGTCGCGATCGTCGAGTCCGGCCGCGTCGTCTACGAGGGCGCCCTGTCGGACCTGCGCCGCCAGGGCGGCGCAGGCTACCGGCTGCACACGACCGACGACGCCCGCGCGCTGGCGCTCGCACGCGAACAGCCCGGGATCCAGTCCGCCGCCGACGGCGAGCACGGCGTCGTCTTCCAGGCCGAGGAGCACGACGTCGGTCCGCTGTCGCTCGCGCTCGGCCGCGCCAGCATCGGGATCCTCTCGCTGACGCCCGAGCTGGCGACGCTCGAGGACCTGTTCTTCAGGCTGACCGAGGCCCGCGGCGCAGGCGCAGACGGCACCGACGCGAGTAGGCCCGGCCGCGACGGATCGAGCAGCGGCGTCCCTGCCGAGGTCGGCACACAGGCCTCGCAGACCTCCGGGCCGAGGGCGGTCGAGATCGGATGAGCAGCGCAGCCGCAGCTCCACCGGGCGCGGGCGCAGTTCCACCGAGCGCAGCCGCAGATCCACCGGGCGCGGGCGCTCCGCTGACAGCACGACGGCGGCGCCCATCGACACTGACCGTCTGGCGCTGGGAGCTGCGCAAGCTCGTCTCCCAGAAGCGCACCTACCTCGGGCTCGGGCTGGCCGTCATCCTGCCGCTGATCTTCGTGCTCGTCGAGCGTCTGCACAACAACAACCACGACCACGGCCGCGACAACATCTTCGCGTCGCACATCACGCAGTCCGGGCTCGCGACGCCGGTCCTGATGCTGCTGTTCCTGTCCGTCTTCATGCTGCCGCTGATCGCCGCCCTGGTTGCCGGCGACATCGTCGCCGCCGAGGACGGCAATGGCACGCTCAAGACGATCCTCACGCGGTCCGTCGACCGCGGCCAGATCCTCGCCGCGAAGACGCTCGCCGCGATGACCTACGCGACGATCGCCGTGTTCCTGTCGGCCGCCGTCGCGACCGCAGCCGGAGTCGCATCGTGGGGCTTCAACCACGTGATCACGTTCTCCGGATCGGTCGTCCCGGCCTCCGAAGGCCTGCTGCTGGTGTTCGCCGCCAACGCCTGCTACCTGATTCCGCTGCTGACCGTCACAAGCATCGGCGTGCTGCTGTCCACGACGACGCGCAACAGCGCCGCCGCCGTCGTCGGCACCGTCGGCTTGGTGATCCTGCTGTACATCGTCTCCGGCATTCCCGGCATCGAAGGCATCAAGCCATACCTGCTGACCGAGCAGTTCGAGAGCTGGCAGGGCCTGCTGCGCACGCCCACCGACTGGGCCCCGATCGGCCACTCCGCCTGGGTCTGTGCGCTGTACGCCGTGCCCGCACTGCTCGCCGCCTACTTGGTGTTCCTGCGGCGGGACGTCGCCGGGGGCTAGAAGCCGGAACTCGCCCAGTGTGGGGGTGTCTCCGTTAGGGCTCGCAGTTGGAGCCGGCGCGTATCGTCCTAGGCGAGCGTCTCGTGACGGTCAAGCCGAGTCGCCTGCTTCAAAAACCAGAAAGCACGAGCCCACACTCTGCGCTGTTTGAGATCGGAGCTGCCATGACGACGAACTCGTCCGCGAAAAACACCCAACCAGCCGGTCAACGCGGCTCGCGTGTGGAGCGTCTCAGCCGCGGGTGGATCTATCCCATCAAGCCTCCTCGCCCAATCAACCCCGCGCTGCTAAGACACGCCCAGGAACGCGCGGAGAACGGGCAGAGCCGCGTCGCGGACCGTGTTACCGCGTTCGCAGGCTCGATGGCGTTCGTCTACCTTCACATCATCTGGTTTGCGTGCTGGATTGGCCTTGGTGTCGAGGCGTATCCGTTTGGCCTTCTGACGATGATCGTGTCGTTGGAGGCGATCTTCCTGTCGACCTTCGTGATGATCAGTCAGAACCGAGGGGACGCGAAGCGGCAGGTCCTCGCCGACGAGCAATGGAGGACGGTGCAGGAGGAGGATCGCCAGAACAACGAGCTGCTCAAGATCTCCAATCAGATTCTCGTGCTAACGAAGGAAGTCCGCCCATTGGCCGAGATGGCGCGGGCGGACAACGCGCAGAACACGGAACTGCTGGACCTCGCGAGGCATACGTTGGCCTTGACCAAGGAGGTTCACTCCGCCGGACCCGGGAATCCGAACGACGCCGGTTTGCGGCCCGGGTAGCGCTGGAGCATTCGATCGACCGCTTCAGGCGGTGTACGGTGTTCTGTTTTTGCCCCGCGATAGCAAATGTATATACGCCATCGTCTCAGGTGACCTCGGCCGCGAGCTCGACCACCGCCAGCTCCACCCCACCCATCAGCCGCCGCGCCTCGCGCAGATCGATCAGCCCGGCACCGAGGCGCGCCGTGGACTCGGCGCCGCACGCCACGCCGAACCGCAAGCACTGGTCGGGAGCGCGACCTTCGTAGCGCGCCGCCAGATACCCGGCGAGGAAGGCGTCGCCGGAGCCGCGTTTGGCGACCGGCTCGCGCGGCTCGATGCGCGCGCGCTTCAGCCGTCGCTGCCCGTCGACGAGTACCTGGGCGAAGCAGCCGTCGGGCAGCGTCATGATCGCCTCGCGCGGTCCGAGCGCGGCGATCTCCGCGACCGCCAGCGAGCGCTCATCCTCGCCCGCGAACTCGTGGCCGACGAGCTCCTCGGCCTCGAGCACGTTCGGCGAGACGACATCCGGCTCGGCGCGAACGGCCAGGCGTAGCGGCTCGCCGTCGGCGTCGACGACGGTGATCACGTCGAGCCGCTCGAGGTCCCTGATGAGCGAGGCGTATACGTCCGGGTCGACCCCGCGCGGCAGCGAGCCGGCGAACACGACGATCGCGGCGCCGCGTGCGAGGTACAACAGCTTGTCGCGAAACAGCTCGATCTCACGCGCCGACACCGACGGTCCGCGTTCGTTGATCTCCGTCTGTTCGCCGGTCGTCGGGTCGAGCACCGAGGTGTTCGTGCGCGACTCCTCGCGAATCCGGACGAAGTCGTTGAGGATCGACTCCTCGGTGAGCTGCTCGACGATGTGCGTGCCGGTAGTGCCGCCGGCGAACCCCGTCGCGATCACCGGCTGCCCGAGCGCCTTCAGCGTACGGGCGATGTTCACGCCCTTGCCGCCGGCCATCGTGCGCTGTTCGACCGTGCGGTGGCGCCGTCCAAGCCTAAAGTTCGGAACCGCAAGCGACTTGTCGATCGCCGCGTTGAGCGTGACCGTGATGATCATGCCTGCTCCCTCTCCACCTTCCGGCGCGCCCGATCGGCGGAAGATGCCCTGGCGTGCACGACACAGAGGCTAGCGGAACGCTGCCGCCCCTCCGGCCGGCCCCACGGGTGCTGGACGGATCGTGTGCCGGGGCGTATCCGCGCGTTCGCTACACGGCGCGGAGCGCCCGATCTGAGAGCTTCCAGGCGACCTCGCGCAGCCGCTCGGCCTCCGCTCGCGCAGCCGCAGCGGGCTCGCCGCCGGCCACCCGGTGAGCCCCGGCGATGCTGCGCGACGCGGTCACCAGACCGCCCGCGCGCCCGAGCGAGAAGGCCGCCGCGAGATCCTCAACCCGGCCTCCCTGGGCGCCCACGCCGGGGAGCAGGAAGCTCGCGTTGGGCATCAGCTCGCGGGCGCGCTCCAGATGGCCCGGCTCGGTCGCGCCGACGACCGCGCCCACGTCGCTCACGCCGGCGTCGCCGACGCCGGGTCCTGCGAGCTCGTCGACGAGCGCAGCGATCCGCTCCCACACCGTCCCCGACTCCCGCAGCTCCAGATCCTCGACGTCGGCGGCGCCCGCGTTGGACGTGCGCACCAGCACCAACACGCCGCTGCCCACCTCGCGCGCGGCCTGCACGAACGGTTCGACCGCGTCCCGCCCCATCAACGGGTTGACCGTCACGAGGTCGGCGCCGAGGCCGTCGACCCATCCGAACGGGCTGGCGCTGCCTCCGATCAGCGCCGCAGCATATGCACCGGCGCTCACGTCGATGTCACCGCGCTTGCCGTCGGCGATCACGAGCAGGCCGAGATGGCGCGCGTGCGCGCCCACCTTCTCGAGCACCGTCCATCCGGCCGCACCCAGCAGCTCGAAGCGCGCAAGCTGAAGCTTGACGCCCACGCACGCCTGCGCCGTCGCGTCGATCAGCGCGCGGCAATGGTCGAGGACCGCCGCCGCCGCAGCCTGCGCCGGCGCGAGTCCGGCCACCGCGTCGCCCCCACTGCCCGGCCACAGCGCCCCAAGGTCGGGGTCGAGGCCGAGCACAACCTGCGACTCGCGCTCGGCGACTCGAGCGACCAGCGTGTCCCCGAAAGAACCTGCCGTCCTCAGCGGCCCTTCACCGCGCTCTTCAGGCCGCTGCCCGCCGTGAAGCGGGGCACTCGCGATGCCGCGATCTGAATGCGCTCCCCCGTGCGCGGGTTGACCCCCAACCGCGCACCGCGCTCGCTCACGTGGAACTTGCCGAATCCCGAAACCGTTACCTCGCTGCCACGCCGCAGCGCGTCCTCGACCGTCGCGAGCACCGCATCGACCGCGCGCGAGGCATCCTGCTTGGTCAGATCGGCGCGATCAGCCACCTGGTCGACCAGCTCGGACTTTGTCACTTCGCCCTCCTCGTTCGTAAAACGTTGTAATCGAAGCTAACACCGCGCGCGGACAGGCGCATCCGCAAGAATAGGCCGATGGCAATCGACCGCATCGCATGGATCGTGACCGTGCTCGTGGCGTTGATCACCGCGCTGCTGCTGTTGCTGTCCGGATACACCGGCTACGCCGGGCTGGGCGTGGCGGTCGCCGCCGCCGCCTCGATCAACCTGCTGTAGCCGGCGCGAGCGCGCGCGGGCACACCCAGAGTGGGGCCGCTCGCAACGCCGGTCAGCCCTCCGCGGGTGCGGCGTTTCTCTGGAGCCACGCCGTCAGCGCGCGTGCGGCGCGCCCGCGATGGCTGATCGCGTCCTTCTGCTCGGCCGACAGCTCGGCCATCGTCAGGCCGGCAGGACCGTCGTCGGGCAGGAACGCCGGGTCGTATCCGAACCCGCCCTCGCCGCGCGGGCGTGCGGCCAGCCGCCCTGCGCAGCGCCCCTCGAACACCTGCTCGGCCTGCTCCGCCCCCTCGGCCGGATCGACATAGGCGATCGCACACACGTACTCCAGCGCGCTGTCCGCGGGCACCTCCCGCAGCAGCTTCTGCAGGTTCTGCTCGTCGGTCGCGTGCTCGCCCGCGTATCTCGCCGAGCGCACCCCCGGCGCCCCGCCGAGCGCCACCGCGGCGATGCCAGAGTCATCCGCAATCGTCGCCCGCCCGCTCGCGCGCGCTGCCGCGCGAGCCTTTCCGAGCGCGTTCGCGGCGAACGTCAGAGCATCCTCGGGCGGCAGGATTACCTCCGCCGGGAGCGCGTCGAGCTCCCAGCCCGCTGTCGACGGTGCGGCTGATCCGGACGGTGCGACCGATCCACCGAGCAACCGCTCGAACTCGCGGCGCTTGTGGTCGTTGTGCGTGGCCAGGAGCAGCTTCACGAGCCGCGACCGACGCCTACGTCTGGCTCGTCGCGGACGGGAGCTCGTCCGCGCTCGCGGCGAGCGGCTCGCCGATCGCACGATCCTGCACCTCTCGCAAGCGTTCGATGCCGCCGGCCGCCAGCACGAGCAGCTCGTCCAGATGCGCCCGCGACAGCGGCGTGCGCTCGGCGGTCGCCTGGACCTCGACGAGCCCGCCGTCGCCGGTCATCACCACGTTCGCGTCCACCTCGGCGGTCGAGTCCTCGGAGTAGTCGAGGTCGAGCAGCGCCGCGCCGTCGATGATCCCGCAGGACACCGCCGCGACCGACCCGCTCAGCGGTGAGCGCTCGAGCCGTCCCTCTGCCTGCAGCCTGGCGCACGCCAGCGACAGCGCCACGTACGCACCGGTGATCGACGCGCAGCGCGTACCCCCGTCGGCCTGCAGCACGTCACAGTCGAGGTAGATCGTGCGTTCACCGAGCGCCTCGAAGTCGACGATCACCCGCAGCGAGCGGCCGATCAGACGCTGGATCTCGATCGTGCGCCCGTCCTGGCGCCCGCGCGTCGCGTCGCGCTGCTTGCGATCCCCGGTCGAGGCCGGCAGCATCCCGTACTCGGCCGTCAACCAACCACGACCCTGGCCGGCCATCCAGCGCGGCACGCTCTCCTGCGCCGACGCGGTGCAGATGACGCGCGTCTCGCCGATCGAGATCAGCGCGGAGCCGGTGGCCGTGCGGACGAACCCGGGCTCGATCGTGCTCGGCCGCGATTCGTCTGCTCCGCGCCCGTAGCTGCGTGTCGGCTGTGCGTTCACGCGAGCCATCATTCCAGAGCGCTACGGTCGACGGATCGTGCGTGCGCTGGTGCTCTCCAACATGCTGCCCGACGCCGCCCACCCCGAGCGCGGGAGCTTCGTCCGCGACCAGGTCGCCGCGCTGCGCCGGCTCGACGGGCACGACGGGTCTGACGGGCTGGAGATCGAGCTGCACGAGTTCGCCCCGGGACTCGGCGCACTCACGCGCGCGGCACGCGACCTGCGCCGCCTTTACGGCACGCGCCCGGACGGAGCCCGCTCGGCTTCCGGTCGCAGCTCGACTCCTCCGCGCTTCGACATCGTGCACGCGCACTACGGGCTCACCGCGTGGCCGGCGCTGGCGATCCCGGCTCGCGTTCACGCGCTGACGGTGCACGGCAACGACATGCGCCACCCGCGCACGCGCGCGATCACGTGGGCCGCGCTCGGCCGGATCGACCTGCTGGCCGCAGTCTCGACCTCGCTCGCCGAGGAACTACCCGGACAGCGCGCCCGAGCGCGCGCCCAGGTGCTGCCGTGCGGCGTCGACCTGGAGCGCTTTCAACCGATGCCCCGCGCACAGGCGCGTAGCGAGTTGGGCCTCGAGCACGACAAGCCCTACCTGCTGTTCGCCGCCGACCCGACCAGGACGATCAAGCGCTACGACCTCGCGCTCGCGCTCGCGCGTGCCGTCGATGTCGAGCTGCTGGTGCTCGGCGGCGTCGACCCGAGGAGCGCGCCACTGTGGTTCAACGCGGTCAACGCTGTGCTGATGCCTTCCGGGCACGAGGGCTTCGGTCTCGCTGTGCTCGAGGCGCTCGCCTGCGGGGTGCCCGTGCTCGCGACGCCCGTCGGGATCCACTCTGCAGCCCTCGAACACGTCGAGGGCACGCTGTGCGCGCCGTTCGAGCTCGAGCGATGGCGCACGGCGCTCGAACCGCACATACGGGCGCCCGACCCCCACGTCGCCGGGCGCGCAAGCGCCGAACGCTTCTCCGACCGGAAGATGGCGATCAGGGTGGCGGATGCCTGGCGCGAGGCGCTGCAGCGCTCCGGGTAACGGTCTGGGTAGCATGGATCGGCTGTGGATCAGATATCCGGCACGACCCCAACCGATCCTCCGACGCAGGCCCAGGATCAGAGCCAGCCCGCGCAGCCGGTGGGTGCGCCGCCCGTGGGGGACGTACCGACGACCGTGAGTAGCGAGCCGGCGAGCGAGTCTCCGGGCTTTCGCTCGCGCGGTCGCGCACGTCGGCGCGCACGCTTCCTGCGCAAGGCGCGCGAGCTCGCCTACCGGGACCTCGGCGGGCTCGTGTTCAACCTGCATCGCTTCGGCCAGCGCAACGACGCGCTGGTGCTCGCCAAGCTGACCACGATCGGACACATCGACGCCGAGCTGCGAGCACTGGAAGGCGCACTCGACGAGCGTCGCCCCGTCACCGTGCTGCGCGAGGCCGGAGTCACAGCCTGTCCGCGCTGCGCCGCGATCCACAGCAGCGAAGACGGCTTCTGCCCGAACTGCGGGATGCCGCTCAGTCGCCGCGTCGACCTACCCGCGGATTTCCAGTCCGCCGCCGGGCCTGCAGCCGCGCCCGCCGGGGTGCCCGGCCCGCAGCCCGTGGTCGCCGGGGCGCCCACGACCGGCCCCCAGCAGGTGGTCGCCGCGCCGAATGCCAGCTTCTCGCCGGTGACATCGCCGGCAGGCCCGGCAGCCCCGACCCCACCACCGGCTCAGGTCACGGCCACCCACGCGGCTGTGGCAACGCCCAGCGCTGGCCCGTCCGATGGGCAGCCGGCAGAGGCGCCCGCCGGGCGCTCCCCGACGCCGCCGCCGAACACGGGCGGCGCGGCTTCCGCGAGCCCCGCCGGAGCACCGGCGGATCCGCCTGAGGAAGATCGGCCAACCGAGATCCTCCACCCCCCTGTGTCGGGCTCGTGAGCGTCGGGACCACGCAGCCGGCCGGCGGTACCTCCTCAAGCGTCCCCACGTCGCCCCGTCTGCCCTCGCCCCCACCGGCACCGGCACCGGCACCGGCACCGGGCGAAGCGTGCCCGCTGTGCGGGGCGCCACTGCATCCTGAACAGGAGTGGTGCGTGCGCTGCGGCGCGGCCGCCCGCACACGTCTGGCGGCTGCCCCGAACTGGAAGAAACCGATCGCCGCACTCGCCGCGGTCATGGCGCTCTCCCTGGGCGTGATCGCGGTTGCGCTGGTCGCGCTCGCGGGAAGCTCGACGACCGCCGCGCCCGCGACTACCGTCGTGACGAGCCCGACGAGCCCGACGAGCCCGGCCGCCACGACGCCGGCGACGACGAGCGCGTCGCCGACAGGGACGTTGCCGAGCGCCACGACTCCCCAGGCTGGCACGCCCGCTACCCCGGCAACGACGAGCACCACCGGCGCCGGCGCTCCCGCGACGGGCAAGCCGAGCACGACGGTGCCCACGAAAGCTCCGCTACCGGGCAAGCCCTTCGCGAAAGCCCCTCGCCTGCCGACGGAACGCATCAAACTCACCCCGAAAGCGGAAGCGGAAATCAAACGCGCGGTCGCTAAGGGGCTACGCGAACACGGGGCCGGGAAAGTCCAGTCGGGAACCGCGACGAAATGAGCGCCGCAGGCCGGTGAGCCGCAACACACGGGCGATCAGACTGGCCCGTAGGTCGGCCGCGTAGCGCGGCCAGATACGGTTCCGGCGATGTCCGTCCTTCCTTCGGCCGGGACCCACCAGGCCGATGTGGCAGTTGTGGGCGCCGGCGCGGCCGGCCTGTACGCGGCCCTGTGCGCGGCGCGCGACGGAGCGGACGTGGTGCTGGTGTCGGCCACGCCGCTGGCGCAGACGGCCAGCTACTGGGCGCAGGGCGGGCTGGCGGCGGCTCTCGGCCCGGACGACAGCTTCGAGCTGCATCTGCGCGACACCGAGCTCGCGGGGCGGGGTCTGGTGCGCCGCTCGGCCGCGGAGACGCTCGTTCGCGAGGCGCCGGAGCGCGTTCGCGACCTGCAGGACCTGGGCGTCCACTTCGACGCCGACCGCTTCGGCGACCTCGCGCTGGGCCTCGAGGGCGGGCACTCGGTCAGGCGCGTGGTGCACGCCGGGGGCAGCGCGACCGGCCGGCGCGTGGTTCGCCAGCTGTCGGCGATCGCGGTCGAGGAGCCGCGGATCACCGTGTTCGAGGGCGCCCGCGCACAGGCGCTGTGGCACTCGGAGGATCGCTGCCGTGGCGTGGTCTGCGACGACGGCCGGGTGATCGGCGCGCGCGCCGTTGTGATCGCCACCGGCGGTGCGGCGGCGCTGTGGTCGCGAACGACGAACCCGCCGGGCTCGCAGGGGATCGGCCTGCTGCTCGCGCACGCGGCCGGCGCCGCGCTCGCTGACCTGGAGCTCCTGCAGTTCCATCCCACCGCGGTGATCGGCGTACCGGGACGCGAGGGCTTCCTGGTGACGGAGGCGATCCGCGGCGAGGGCGCGACCCTGCTCGACGCGAACGGCGAGCGGTTCGTCGATGAGCTCGCGCCGCGCGACGAGGTCTCGCGCGCGATCCAGGCGCTACTGGAGGAGTCGGGGCAGCGATCGGTCGGGCTCGATATGAGGGCGATCGACCCGGCCGGCTTCCCGAACGTCGTGGCATCGCTGCGCGAGGCCGGCCTCGATCCGACGCGCGAGCTGATCCCGGTCGCGCCGGCCGCCCACTACATGATGGGCGGGATCGTCACGGACCTGCACGGACGTTCGACGCTCCCCGGGCTGTATGCGGTCGGCGAGTCCTCGTGCACCGGCCTACACGGTGCCAACCGGCTTGCGTCGAACTCGCTGAGCGAGTGCTTCGTGTTCGCACGCCGTGCGATCGCGGATGCGCTGTCAGCGCCAGCCGAACGACTCGCGCCGCCGGGCGACGCGGAGGCTGACGCGCTGCGGCAGCTCGAGCCGCTGCCGACGGCCGAAGCATCGACGCGTGCCGCCCTGTGGTGCGACGCCGGTGTCGTACGCACGCGGGCGGGATTGAGCCGACTGCTCGAGGACCCCCACCCACTGGCGCGGGAGATCGCTCGCTGCGCGCTCGCGCGCACCGAGAGCCGCGGCGCACATCTGCGCGCGGACCATCCCGAGCGCGACACGACCTTCGACCTGCGCCACGTGCTCGTCACGCGCGAGGATGCGATCTGCTGGGAGACGTGGCGCTGAGCGCACGAACACCTGGTTTTCCAGGCCCGTTCATAAGAAGTTGGCCTTGTGATCTTTATCTCGATCTTTTCTGATCGTGTGCGTGTTCCTAGCTCTGGAAGTTCCCGGAGGCGACGGAGTCTCTGAGGAATGGCGGGTGTGCTCCAAACACGAGATCAGCCGAGAGCGGCAGGAGTCTTCACCATGTACCAATTCAGCCGAGCTATCTACCGGGAGCTTGCTCCTCGGATACTGGCGCCACCTGCAGGCGTCCCCGCGTCAAGCAACCACGCAGCGGTACTGCACGCGTGCGAGGACGTGATCACGCGCATGGCGACGGACCGTCACTACTTCGCGCGCCCGGCGCGGACGCTGTTCTTCGACGTCCGTAGCTATTTCCCGATGTCGGCGCAGGGCGACGTCCATCGTGTGATCTGCCGCTACATCGGCTACGCGCAGCTGTTCCTGGCGGAACACCCACACGAGGGTTACACCGCGGTGAGCGGCGCGCCTCCGCAGTGTCGGGCGACCACGCGCAAGGGCGCTGCCTGCCAGCGCACACCGCTGCCGCACAACGGCTACTGCCCGTCTCACCAGCATCTGGCCGACACCGAGGATCGCGAGCTGGCGGCCGCATAGCGAGCTGGACCGGTGCACGTGCGTCGGTGAGCACGTGCACCGAAGGCCCGCGCCGCGTGCAGGCGGCTGCGCCTTCCGTAGGGTGAACGAATGCTCCTGGGGGTCGACGTCGGCGGGACGTTCACCGACGCGGTGCTGGTGGACGAAGACTCGGCGGTTCACACGGCGAAGGTCGCCTCGACGCCGTCGGAGGAGTCGAAGGCTGTGCTGGCGGCGGTTGCGCTGGTGCTCGCTAGAGCGAGTGCGCGGGCACAGGACGTGGAGCGCTTCGCGCACGGGATGACGGTCGCGACGAACGCTCTGCTCGAGGGACGCACGGCACGCACGGCGCTGCTGGCGACGGCGGGCTTCACGGACGTGATCGAGCTGGCTCGCCAGAACCGTGCGCACCTGTACAGGCTGTGTGCGGCAGCGCCGCAGGCGCTGGTGCCAGCGGAGCTGCGCTTCGGCGTGCCCGAGCGGATGGGGCCGGACGGCCCGCTGCAGGTGCTGGAGCGGGACGCGGCTGCCGAGCTGATCGAGCGGCTCGCGTGCGCGCAGCCCGAGGCAGTGGCCGTGTCGCTGCTTCACTCGTATGCCGATCCTGCTCACGAGCAGCTGATCGGAGAGCTGATCGGAGAGCTGCTGCCGGATACCCACGTGTCGCTGTCGTGGGACCTGGTGGGCACGTTCCGCGAGTACGAGCGTACGGCGACGACGGTGCTCGACGCGGCGCTGTCCCCCCCGCTCGGTGCCTACCTGGCGCGGCTGACGCGCGAGGCGCGCGCGATCGGCCTGCGCGAGCCGCAGATCATGCAGTCCTCGGGCGGCCTGACCGACCCGGCGCGTGCGGGCGCACACGCCGCGCTGACGGTCCTGTCGGGGCCCGCGGGCGGCGTCGGCGGTGCGCTCGCGCTGGCCGCGCTTGCGCGGGAGGCGGACGTGCTGTGCTTCGACATGGGCGGGACGTCGTGCGACGTGTGCGTGATCGAGGGCTCGCGTGTGCCGGAGACGGCCGAGCGGATGATCGCCGGACGCCCGCTGTCGCTGCCGGCGCTGGATATCCACACGGTCGGGGCGGGCGGCGGGTCGATCGCGTGGCGTGACCCGGGTGGCGCGCTGCGCGTGGGGCCTGCGTCGGCGGGAGCGGATCCTGGCCCCGCGTGCTACGGGCGCGGCGGCGAGCAGGCGACGGTCACGGACGCGAACGTGCTGCTGGGCCGGCTGCTCGAGGACTCGCCCCTGGCGGGTGGGCTGTCGCTCGACGGGGGCGCGGCCGAGCGGGCGATCTCGCGGCTGGCAGACGAGCTGGACGTCGGGCTGCTCGAGTGTGCGGAAGGGATCGTGCGCGTGGCGGAGGCGGAGATGCTGGGTGCGTTGCGCGTGATGACGGTCGAGCGCGGCATCGACCCGCGTGGCTTCGCGCTGATGCCGTTCGGCGGCGCTGGGCCGCTGCACGCGGCGCAGCTCGCGCGCGAGCTTGGCATCTCGCGTGTGCTGTGCCCACGAGCGTCTGGCGTGCTGTGCGCACTCGGTCTGGCGGCCGCGGCACCGCGGCGCGACGCCGCGCGCACGGTGATGCTGGCGGGCGAGCGCCTGTCGGACGAGCGCCTGGCCGCGGAGCGCTCGGCACTGCTGGCGCAGGCGGGCAGAGAGCTCGAAGGCACACCGTCGCGTGTGCGCGTGCGTTACGAGTTGCGCTACAGCGGCCAATCGTTCGAGCTTCCGGTGGAGGAGGATCTGGCAGCGGTGGAGCCGTCGAAGCGGGAGAACGTCGATCTAGGGATTGCGGGGTTGGGTTCGTGCGCGCTCCGTCAGGGTTTCGATGCGGCACACGAGCAGCGCTATGGGTATCGCGACGAGCACGCCGAGGTCGAGCTGGTCAACGTGCGGGTGTCGGTGTGGGGTCCGTCCCCCGTGCTGCGGCCACACGTCGCGCCGGGCGCCGCTCCGGCGCGGTTCGAGCGCCCGATCGTGTTCGACGGCGAGCGCGTGCAGGCGAGCGTGATCGCCGGCGAGCCGCCACCGGGAATGCTCGTTCGCGGGCCGGCGCTATGCGCCCTGCCGGAGGCCACGCTGCTGATCCCTCCAGGCTGGTCGGGAGAGGTCGACGAGTACGGGACGATCCGTCTCGAGGGCCGCGCCGCCAACCCTCCGACAACGAACGCCGTATAACCATGGTGATACAGCATTCGCAGAGCAAGTTCCACCCCGCCGCGGTCACAGAGTGAGCACACTTGATCCGATCGAGCTGCGGGTGGTGACCGGCGCGCTGCGCTCGGCGTGTGAGGAGATGGGCGTGGTGCTGGTCCGCTCGGCCCATTCGTCGAACATCAAGGAGCGCCGGGATGCCTCGACGGCGCTGTTCGACGCGACGGGGCAGATGATCATGCAGGCGGAGCACATCCCGGTGCATCTTGGGGCGATGCCGGCGGCGGTCGCTGCGGTGCTCGATGAGGAGCACGTCCCGGGTGTCTCGTGGATCCTCAACGACCCGTTCTCTGGGGGCACCCATCTACCCGACATCACTGTGATCAGCCCGATCTTCGCGGCTGGCGAGACGCTGATCGGGTTCGCGGCGAGCCGCGCCCACCACGCCGACGTGGGCGGGCGGGTCCCGGGCTCGATGCCGGCGGACAGTCGCACGCTGGATGAGGAGGGCGTCGTGATCGCACCCCGCCGGCTGGACGCGGCGGCGATCGAGGAGCTCGTAGGACGCATGCGCCAGCCGCGCGAGCGGCGGGCAGACCTGCGCGCCCAACTGGCAGCCAACCGGATCGGCGGGTTGCGTCTGAGCGAGCTGGCCGCCGGTGTCGGGCTCAAGCGCCTGCGTGAGATCACGGAGGCGGTGCTCGACTACTCCGAGCGGCGAACACGCGCCTGCCTGGCGGCGATGCCAGACGGCACGTTCAGCGCGCAGGACGTGCTGGAGGCAGCGGATCGCGATCTGGTGCTGCGCGTGCGCGCGGTGATCGACGGGGAGAGCCTGCTGCTGGACTTCTCCGGCAGTGCGCCCCAGCACGAGGGAAATCTCAACTGCCCGCTGGCGGTGACGAAGTCGGCGTGCCTGTTCGCGGTGCGCGTGCTGACCGACCCAGACATCCCGCCGTCGGCTGGCGCGTACCGCCCGATCGAGGTGCGGGCGCCGCGGGGCACGGTGCTGAACGCCCGGCCGGGCGCTGCGGTCGCGGCGGGCAACGTGGAGAGCTCATCGCGCGTGGCCGACCTGGTGCTGGCGGCGTTTGGTCGCGCGCAGGGTCAGGGAACGATGAACAACCTGACGCTCGGCAACGCCGACTTCTCCTACTACGAGACGCTCGGCGGCGGCCAGGGAGCGTGCGCGGACGCGGACGGCCCGAGCGGCGTGCACGTCGCGATGAGCAACACCCTGAACACGCCGATCGAGGCGCTCGAGCGCGAATTCCCGCTACGCGTCCTGGAGTACGCGCTGCGTCGTGGCTCCGGCGGTGGTGGCAGCCCCGGCAGCCCCGGCAGCCCCGGCGGCGGCTCCGGCGGCCATAGGGGCGGGGACGGCGTGGTGCGCGAGCTGGAAGCGCTCGCGGAGATGACGTTCTCGCTGATCGCCGAGCGTCGCCGCCACGGCCCGCGTGGCGCGCACGGCGGTGGCAATGGCGAGCCGGGATGCGACCTACTCGACGGCCATCGACTGGCGGCGAAGAGCACCGGCAGTCTGCTGCCTGGTCAGCGGCTGCGCATCGAAACGCCCGGTGGGGGAGGATTCGGGAATGCCTGAGAACGACGGTCGCGACACACCCGAGATCGGATCGGTCGGCTTTCTCGGGCTGGGGATCATGGGCTCGCGGATGGCGGCCAACCTCGCGCGCGCGGGCTTCCGGCTGGCGGTGTGGACGCACACCGCGGGCAAGGCGGAGCGATGGGCCGCGGAGCACGGTGCGCAGGCGTGCGGAACGCCGGCGGAGGTAGCCGCGAGCAGCGACGTCGTGCTGAGCATGGTCGTCGACGGAGCGCAGGTCTCCTCGGTGCTGCTGGGAAGCGAGGGAGCTGCCGAGGGCGCGCGTCCGGGGCTGCTGTGCGTCGACATGTCGACGATCGGGCCTGTGGACACGCGCACGATCGGTGCTGCGTTGAGCGAGCGTGGCGTGGCAATGCTGGACGCCCCGGTGACGGGCTCCTCACCGCGTGCGGAGGACGGGTCGCTGACGATCATGGTCGGGGGAGATCAGGCGCAGTTCGCGCGCGTTCGTCCGCTGCTCGAGGCGATGGGCAGCCTGATCGCCTATGTCGGCGAGCTCGGTCAGGGACAGATGCTGAAGCTGATCAACAACTCGCTCGGCGCGGCTAACGCGGCGGCGCTTGCCGAGGCGCTGCTGCTGGCGCGAGCGAGCGGGATCGACCTGGACGCGTTCGTGGATGTCGTTTCGGCCGGCTCGGGAGCATCGGCCCAGCTGCAGCTGAAGTCCGGGCCGATGCGCGAGCACGACTACACGACGTTGTTCAAGACCGCGCACATGCTCAAGGACGTGCGCCTGTGCCTGCAGGAGGCGGAGACGGCGGGCGTGCCGTTCCCTGCGGCGGCGCACGCTCGCGACGTGCTGGCGGCGACGATCGCACGCGGCTACGCCGAGCAGGACTACGCGGCGATGATCGAGGCCGCGGAGGGGTTTGCGGGTCGCCGCCTGTAGCGGGATAACACCGCCCAGACTGGCCAGGCAGCCAAAAAAACCCCGCATTTGCAGGTCATTTGGGATTTTCGCTCAGGTTTCGTATCTTTAATGCATCGTCAGCGTTTGTCTCCGGACGAATGCACGATGTTCATCCCAGACGTTCCCTGTCATCTCGTTTCGTTTTTTCTCATGCCAATTGCTTTCAAAGAATGGGCGGTCACCGTCCGCGCGCTGGCGGAAGGTGAGCAGCTCCTAACTCTCCGTAAGGGCCTCGACCCCAGGGTAAACAAGCCTCTGAAGCTTGCCCACGAGCGTTTCTTTCTGTACCCCACGTTCGACCACCAGCCGGGCGACCTGGTGCGCGAGTCCCACCAGCCCGAGCTGCGGCGAGCACTGGAGGAGGGCGTGTGGAGCGACGGCGAGCCCCCCCTGCACTCGTTCGTGTCGGGCGCGCCGCTGCAGCAGCCGGACCGCGTTCGCATCCGCGCGTGGGCCGAAGTGACAGACCATTTCACGATCGTCGACCCGCGCTGCGTGGACGCGCTGTCGCCGTTCTACGTGTGGACGCCCAACTACGCGGAAAAGCGCCTCGGCTGGCGCGGACGCCAACCGCTGCACGTGCTGCTGCTGCGCACCTACCGCATCCCGCGACCGGTGACGGTCAAGGTCAAGGACGACTACATCGGTCCGAACGCGTGGATCGAGTTGCAGCGCGAACTCCCGTTCGAGGGCACGCCGGTGCTGTCCGACGCGGAGTTCGAGCGTGCCTCAGAAGAGATCCGCTCGATCACCTCTGAAGCAGCCGGCCAGCCAGTCCTCGTCTAACCTGACGGCCGCTGGCCGGCGCGAGGCTTGTCCTCGCTCACTCGCGTACCAAGTACGCCACGCTCGCTGCGTCCGCGCCTCGCTTGACCAGCGACCGTCAGGACGGCCGCTCCCACTTCAAGGCTTCGCGGGCAGCTTCGGCGCCTGATTCGGGGACCATGATCTCGCGGGGCCCGATCACCGGCGAGTAACCGCCGATCGAGTTGCGTAGCAGGCACGGGATTCCCTCCTCGAGCAGCAGTCCCGCGATGAATTCGGCCTCCGGCTGGTTGGCGACTCGGGCGACTTTGACGAGCGGGCCCTCGGCGTACTGAGGCTTGATCTTGCGCGCTGTCTGCTGACGCTCGCTCGCCTGCGGCGCGGTGCCGGTGCTGTGCACGAGCGGCATCCCACAGGCCTCGCAGAAGCGCTCGCTGGAGGCGTGCGCCCGCGCGCAGCTCGGGCAGACGACAGGATCAGCACTCATCACAGCACCTCTCGGCGCCCATCAGTGCACCTCCAAGGGGACATCCCGGACATCGGCGCCCTCGATGAAGTAGCACCGCACCTCGGGCTGCTCGCCGGCGAGCCCGACGATCACCCACTCCAAGCCGGGCCAGTTGGCCGCGAAGTTGATGTCCGTCTGTGAAGGGTAGGGAGCGGTGTGGGTGTGGGAGTGGTAGATCGCGCCGAGCTCCGAGTCCTGGTCCTCGAACGCGGTCAGCGTCCTCAACAGCTCCTTGCCGTCGATCTCGAAGCGCTTGCGCGAGGCGTACACGTTGGTGGCGCGATGCACCCGTACGGCACGCACCGCCCCGTCGGAGCCCTCGCCGCGATAGGCGATCATGCCGCAGCACTCCGCGTCGTACTCGACGCGTGCGTGGTCGATAACGTCCTCCAGCAGGTCGGCCGAGATCACCATGTCCAGAGCGTGCGGCCGGACCGCGGGGCGGGCGGGCGGCTCACCACCAGACGGTCGACTCGAGGTTCTCGATCTCCTCGACGGGCAGCGTGTAAACGCCGCTCGACAGGTACTTCCAGCCGTCGTCGGCGACGACGAACACCACGTTCCCCTCATCGAGCTCGCCGGCGATGCGTACGGCGATGCTCGCGATCGCGCCGCTGGAGACGCCCGCGAACACACCCTCCTGATCGAGCAGCTTGCGCGTCCACACGATCGCATCGCGGTTCGTGACGAAGATCTTTCGGTCGAGCAGCGAGATGTCGATGATCGGTGGGATGAAGCCGTCGTCGAGCGAACGCAGCCCCTGGACGGGCTCGCCCTGCATCGGCTCTGCGGCGACGATCTTGACGGAGTCGCCGAGCGTCTCCTTCAGGCGCCGACCGTTGCCCATCAGCGTGCCGCCGGTGCCGAGCCCGGCGACGAACGCGGCGACCTCGTCGAGCTCTTCGAGGATCTCGAGCGCCGTCCCGTTGTAGTGGGCGCCCGGGTTGGCCGGGTTGCCGTACTGGTAGGGCATGTAGTAGGAGCTGTCCTCGGCGGCCATCTCCAACGCCTTGGCGACCGCCCCGTTGGAGCCCTGGCTGCCATCGGAGTAGACGATCTCGGCGCCGTACATGCTCAGCAGCTGGGTGCGCTCCGGGGTGACGTTGTCGGGCATCACGACCTTCAGCTTGTATCCCTTGCGCGAGCAGATCATCGCGAGCGAGATGCCGGTGTTGCCGGACGTCGGTTCGAGGATCGTCTGCCCTGGGCTGATAGCGCCTTTCTCCTCCGCGTCCTCGATCAGCGCACGGGCCACCCGGTCCTTGACCGAGCCGGTCGGGTTGTGCGACTCGAGCTTCGCCCAGATATGCACCCCGGGCTTCGGCGACAGCCGCGGGAGCTCGATCAGCGGCGTGTTGCCGATCGACTGCACGATGTCCCCGTAGCGGCCTCCGCAGGGCCGGTTCCTGAGCCGCTGAGCCGCCATTACTTCACGGAATATAGCGAGGTCGGGAAGCCACAGGGCGGTCACAGCTCGCGACATCGCCTCGCGGGCTTGGCCAGACAGCCAGGTAGCGACTAGTATCGGGGCGGACAGGCCACACGAGCCGGAAGGAACGCGTAAGCATGGCCACAACCAAGGACACCTTCGACTTCGACTGGCTGGTGATTGGCTCGGGGTTCGGCGGCAGCGTATCGGCGCTGCGGCTGTCCGAGAAGGGCTACTCGGTGGGCGTGCTCGAGTGCGGGCGGCGCTTCGCGGACGACGAATTTCCGAGCTCGACGGCTGACCTGAAGCGCTACTTCTGGAACCCGCGGCTGGGGATGAAGGGCATCTTCCGACTGACGACGTTCAAGGACGTCTCAGTTGTCTCCGGCTGCGGTGTGGGTGGCGGCAGCCTCGGCTATGCGAACACGCTGTACGTCCCGCCGAAGAAGTTCTTCGAGGACCGTCAGTGGGCCGACATGACTGACTGGGAGAGCGCGCTGACACCCCACTACACCGAGGCCCAGCGCATGCTGGGCGTGGTGGAAAACCCGCACGAGGACCCGGCCGACCAGCTGCTGCGCGAGCTGGGCGAGGAGCTCGGCGTGGGCGACACCTACAAACGCACACCGGTCGGCATTTTCTTCGGCGAGCCCAGCAAGACCGTGGCGGACCCGTTCTTCGACGGCGAGGGCCCAGACCGCACCGGCTGTCAGCTGTGCGGGCGCTGCATGGTCGGCTGCCCGCACGGCGCGAAGAACACGCTGGTGAAGAACTACCTGTACTTCGCCGAGAAGCTCGGCGCGCGCGTGATGCCGGAACGCACGGTCGTGGACGTGCGCCCGCTCGGCGCGCCGGACGGAAGCGACGGCTATGAGGTGGAAAGCATCCGCTCGGGTGCCTGGCTGCGCAAGGAACGGCGGGTGCAGCGGGCGCGCGGCGTGGTCGTGTCGGCCGGACCGCTCGGGACCAACAAGCTGCTGCAGCGCTGCCGCATGCAGGGCTCGCTCCCGCGCCTGTCGCGGCGCCTGGGCGAGCTCGTGCGCACGAACTCCGAGTCGATCCTCGCTGTGACCGTGCCCGAGCACTATCCGGCGGACCTCGCGAAACGCGTGGCGATCACCTCATCTATCTACCCGGACCCGAACACGCACATCGAGACGGTCACGTACGGCAACGACGGCGACTCGATGCACCGTCTGAACACGCTGCTGGTGGGCGACGGCACGCGCGTGACGCGTCCGCTGAAGCTACTCGGCCAGATCGTGCTGCACCCGAAGCGCCTGGCGCAGGTGATGTTCCCCAAGCACTGGTCGCGACGCACGATCATCATCCTGGTGATGCAGACGCTCGACAACGCGATCGCGCTGCGGCTGCGCAAAGGCCCGTTCGGCACGTTCTGGATGCGCACCGAACAGGACCCCGAGCGCCCCAACCCGACGTTCATCCCGATCGCCAACCGGGCCGCCGAATGGTTTGCGGAGCGCACCGGCGGGGTCGCCCAGAGCTCGCTCACGGAGGCACTGTTCAACATCCCCTCGACCGCCCACATCCTCGGCGGCGCGGTGATCGCTCCCGATCCGGAGCAGGGCGTCGTCGACCAGCACCAGCGCGCGTTCGGCTACGAGAACCTGCTCGTGTGCGACGGCTCGGCGATCCCGGCCAACGTCGGCGTGAACCCGTCGCTGACGATCACCGCTCTGGCGGAGCACGCGATGAGCCATGTGCCGGTGGCAGGCGGCGTCACCGCCGCCGCTGATACGCCCTCAGCAACGGGCGGCGGCGAAGCCGATCCGCTGTCGATAGCTGGCTGAGGGACCCAGGCCGGTCAGCCCGATCAAAGCCCCCTCGCCGGGGACGCGGCCGCGCTGCTGAGCTTGCCGCTGAGGAGGCGCAGAGTCGCGTGGCCTGTGATCGGCACGAGTTTGTTGAGCACGCCCTGGCGATCGGCCCGCAGGCGCATGACGGTCCGCCAAACGCCGGCGCGCGTACGTCGCTGCAGCGTCGCCGGCACACCCGGCCCTGACAGCAGCGCCCATACGCGTGCGTGTGTGGCGTCGACACGCAGCGGGTCGAACGGGAACGCGAAACCACGCACGAAGGGCTTGGGTATGGCGCTCGCCGGGTCGCCGCCTGGGCCAGCGCTGTAGAGACCCGCCGGGCGTTGGTATTCGATCGTCCCTCCGGTCGGGGTGCTCGCGCGGACTCCGGGGAATGGATCGACCAGGAACTGCCATTGAACGAGGCTCACGCCGGCAACCCACAGCCGGTGAAGCGCGCGCGAGATCCAATGAGCCTGCAAATCGGCGGGAACGCCGCGAGCCGATCCGGGTCCGCTTTCCCAGTTGAGCTCGGTCACCCACACCGGCTTGAAGCCAGCTGGGAGCGCCGTGTGCAGCCGCTCGGCCTGCCGCAACAGTCCAGTCACCTTCGCGGCATCGGAGATTGCGACGTCCAGCGACGACGCTGCCGGCTGGTCGGGGTCCCCCACCGACAGCGGGTGAAACGCGAACACATCGAAGTGCGGCGGATCGGGACACGGACCCCGGCCCGGAGCCCGGCTTAGACCCCGACTCGGACCCCGGCTCGGACGCAAATGGGAGCCAGAAGAGGGCACCACGCACAGCAGCCCTCGCAGGAACTGCACTGGGGCCATGCGCCCGACACCGGCGAGATCCCCGTCCGGCGCGACGCCCGCGGCGACCACCACATCGGTCGGCTGGACGGACTTCACGCCGGCGTAGAACGCGTTGAGCATCTGGCGATAGAGCAGCGGCGAGAACGTGCTCCAACGCCCATCCTGGGCGACCCATTGTGGCTCCAGGTAGCGCGCGAGGTTAGGCTCGTTCCACGCCTGCAGCAGCCTCACGCGTGGCAACGTCGCCCCCGGGATCGCGGGGTCCGGGAAGCTGCCGTCGTAGCGACGGGCGACCGCGGCGGCAAACGATTCGAGCGCGACCGGGCTAGGCGCCCAGCTGCCGCGAAACGCGTACGGCCAACGACCCGGCGCTTCCGCGAACGCGGGAGCGTGGGAGATAACCAGCATCGCGGTCAGCCCGACTGATGCCGCACTCACGACCGCTGCGTCGATCCGCGCGAAGCGGTAGTCCGGGCTCGCGGGATCGCGCGCGTCGAAGCTGGGCGGCGGATCGGCGACGACGGTGTCGGCCCAGTTGAGCGGGATGCGGACGACGCTCCCCCCACTTGGCGGACGCGCGCCAGCGAGAGTTCGCGGACGCGAGCATCTTCGTCCAACAGCAGAACGCCTTCGGAGACACCGCGCGCGAGACCACCGCGTGGAAAGGGGCCGTCGAGCATCATGCGGTCCTGCGCGCGCTCTAGCCCGCGGTTGGTCGGCGCCGGCAGCGCCCCCGGTGGCGGTTCGACCCCGAACGGTCGCGGCGGTCCTTCAGCGCCGCTGTGCGACGGGGTCGGAAGAACCGAAGGTGGCAGTAGCACCGCCGCGGACAACGCGCATCCGAGCGCTCGTCTGAGTATCAGCGAAGCCTCAGTGATGAAGCGTGATCGTGTGACGCGCCAGATTGAGCTTGGCTCCCGAGCGGCTGCGCAGGGTCGTGACCAGCACCACAGTCAAGCTCTTGGCCGCCTTGAGCCGGCGCCGACCCTTGACGGTGGGCTTGAGCAGGACGCTGACCACGCCAGCGCTGCCGGCGGTCTTCGAGCCCCGCGCCAGCAGCAGCGCCGGCGGCGTCTTCGCGTGGTGCTTGCTTGCCGCGAACGCCGGTAGTTTGCCGCCCTTCAGGTAGAGATCCTGCGTGACGGTGCCCGGCTGGTTGATCGTCACTCGGTTGCGCCAGCCGTGCGTCAGCAGGTTGTGGATCGTGGTGCGTAGGAATTTGATGATCGAGCCCTGCAGTGCCGGCGGCGCGGGCGGCGGTGGAGGCGGCGCGGGCGGCACAGGACAGGCGCCGACCGGGCGCTCGTTTTCGCTGACGTACTTGAACACCGCCCCGCCGGCGAGCGCTGTTTCGAGCGACTCTGTGGCGGTGATGGTCTGACCGATCGCCAGCGGTGCCAGGAAGCTGCCGCCGAAGGTGGAGCCCGACAGCATCGTGACCTGCGCGCGGCCGAAGTTCGATTCTTCCACCCGCGAGCCGTACCGTTCGGCTTTCAGCGCGAGCGATACAAAGCTGCCTTTGACTATCTCGCCAGGAGAGTTCTGGCCCGAGAAGTTCGCGGAGCCCGCGCATACGGTCGGGTCCATTGATGGCAGCCCGTCGTAAACAACCGTCCCAACGGTCGTTCCAACCGGAGATTCCACGTTTAGAACGTCGCCGACCTGCGGCACCTGCGAGGTTCCCGCGTTTGTGTTTCCGGAGTCCCTGGCGATAACGGTGCCGTTGCGGATGATCGACAAAGCGATCGAGTTGTCCGGCTGAACGCTTGCGCTCGTCTGGACGATCGAGAATTCCGGGAGAGTTGTCTCGCCCTCGGTCACTTTCAGGGTGTATACCGGCGGCTGTATTTTCGCCGACGCCGGCGCAGCCAGGACGCAGCTGGCGATCAGCGCGACGAACGTCAGACACACGCTTGCGCGGCCTGTCCTTGATCCACCTGGGAGGGAATGAGTGCAGAGACTGCTTGTTCTCATGGCAGAGCCACTCCAATCGTGCGGCGGACGGCGGCGAATTAGTCCAAGCGTCAAAACTGGACGCAAAGGCTAGAGACGGCTTCGGCGGAAGCGCGCACGCGTACGGCAGCCGACTGCTTATGGCAAGCCAGCTGGCGTTAGCAACGCCCGCCGGCCATGGCCGGCAGGATCACAAGCGTGTCGGCCTCGCCGACCGCCGTGTCGAGCCCGTCGAGCACGCGGACGTCCTCGTCGTTGAGGTACACGTTGACGTAGCGGTTGAGCTCGCCCTCGGCAGAGAACAGCTGACTCTGCGTGGCGGGGTGGCTCGAGGCGAGGTCCTCCAACACCTCGCCGACGTTGCCGCCGACGGCGCTGACCTGCTTCTCGCCGCCCACCGACGCGCGCAGAACTGGGGGAATCTTGATCGTGGCCATCAGGGAATGATTAGCAGGACTCGAGAGATCTAGCGGTTCGCTGACCAAGCCAGGCAAGGACGCAGGGAGCGTGGCGTACCGATCGTCGATCGATGGGATCGTCGATCGGCCAGCACGCGAGCGACCGAGGACGCAGCATGGCGCAGGTCAGCGGGCCGCTACCCGGCGGCGGCGCAGAACGCCTCGTAGTCTGGGAACACGCCGAGCTCCTCGTCGGCGATGTCCTCGGGGTCGCGCGAGCAGATCGGGCACTCGGGGTCGCGGTGGACCTTGACCTCGGTGAGCGTCGCGCCGAGCGCGTCGTACAGCAGCAGCCGCCCGATCGCGGGCTCGCCGATGCCGACGATCAGCTTGACGACCTCGGTCGCCTGGAGCAGGCCCATCGTGCCGGGCAGCACGCCGAGCACACCGTTGGCGCCGCACGACGGCGCGAGCTCGGCGGGCGGCGGCTCGCGGAACAGGCAGCGGTAGCACGGGCCGTCGTAGGGCTTGAACACCGACAGCTGGCCGTCGAAGCCGAGAATCGAGGCGGACACAACGGGGATCTTCAGGCGCACGGTCGCGTCGTTGAGCAGGTAGCGCGTGGGGAAGTTATCGACGCCGTCGACGATCACATCGTAGCCCTCGATGATCTCGACGATGTTCGAGGCGTCGATCCGGACGGGGTACTTGACGACCTTGACGTCTGGGTTCAGCGCGTGGATCGCCTCCTCGGCGGAGTCGACCTTCGGCGTGCCGATGCCTGCGGTCGAGTGGATCACCTGGCGCTGCAGGTTGGACAGGTCGACCACGTCGTCGTCGACGATCCCGAGCGTGCCCACGCCGGCGGCGGCCAGGTACAGCGCGGTTGGTGAACCGAGCCCGCCGGCACCGAGCAGCAGCACCTTGGCGTCGAGCAGCTTCTGCTGGCCCTCGATGCCGATCTCCGGCACGAGCATGTGGCGCGAGTAGCGCTCACGCTGTTCGGGCGTCAGCGAGCGAGGCACCAGCACCTCGTAGCCGCGGTCCTTCCACAGCGTGATGCCACCGGTCATCGAGGACACGTTCTCGTAGCCGAGGTCCTCCTCGAGCGTTCGTGCTGCCCAGGCCGAGCGATTACCGGACTGGCAGTAGAGGACGATCTGGGCGCTGCGGTCGGGCACGACGCCCTCGATGCGCGTCTCGAGATAGCTCTTAGGCACGTGCTTGGCACCCGGCAGGTGGCCGGCCGCATACTCCTCCGTCTCGCGCACGTCGATGATCGCCACACCCTCGTCGAGGAGCTCGTGCACCCTGGACGGATCGATCTGCTCGATCCGGCTCTTGATATCGCGGAGAAGCTCTGCGCCAGACGGACTCATCGTTGAAACTCCTAAACCAAGGTCGGAATTCAGGGACTTCATAAAGTGTAGCGATACCCAACGGCGTCGCCGGAGCCCGCCGGTCGCGCGTAACCGGACCCGCCGATCGCCACAGCACGACTGCATTTCTCCGCCAAGAACTCTGTATAACCATGGTAATACAGAGTTCGTTTTGCGACACACACTCCCCCTCTCCTCCTCCCCCTACGGATCAACGACTGTTCTCCACCGGGATCGACTTCCATACGCTCAGCGGGATGCGCAAGCGACCGTCACCGGCCGTCCTGTCGCTCGCGGCCGCCCTGGCCGCGGCGATCGTCGTCGTGGCGATTGTTGTGAGCTCACCGGGAGGCTCGTCGACCACGTCGCGAACCTCCACTGCGGGAGCTGCGTCGGGCTTCGATGGGGCGGCGTTGCCGCCTGGCACGCTGGCACGGGACTTCAGGCTGACGGACCGGTTGAGCGGAGCTCCGGTGTCGCTGAGCGACTATCGCGGCCGCGTGGTGGTGGTCGCGTTCCTGTACTCGACGTGCGGCGCGACGTGCATCGTGATCGCGCAGCAGATCCGCGGCGCGCTGGATGAACTCGAAGACGAGCATGCCCACGGACCGGCGGTTGTGATCGTGAGTGCAGACCCGACGGCGGACACGCGGGCACGCGTGTCGCGCTTCCTGTCGAGCACATCGTTGAGCGGACGCGTGCGGTACCTGACAGGCCCGGCTCGGCGCCTGCGGCCGATCTGGCGCTCGTACGACATCACCCCGGCGACGTCGGGCGCGGCGGCGTTCGACCGCGTGGCGTCGGTGCTGTTGATCGACGCGAAGGGCGAGGAGCGGGTCCTGTTCGAGTCCGAACAGCTGACGCCGGAATCGCTGAGCCACGACATCGGCAAGCTGGATGGAGCCCCCACCGACCCCTGATACCCTAGCTCGCAGGTAGGAAATCTTGCGATGATGTTCTCAACTAAGGCCGAGTACGGCGTACGCGTGATGGTCGAGCTTGCTCGACGCGCGGGCAGGGAGGGCGGGGATCCCGTCCCGCTGGCGGAGATCGCGTCGCACGACGGTCTCCCGCTGGCGTATCTGGAGCACCTGGTCGCACGTCTGCGCAAGGCCGGGCTGGTGGACTCACGGCGCGGCTCGCGCGGCGGCTACATGCTGGCGCGCCCGTCGAGCGAGATCACGATGGCGGAGGTGGTGGAGGCACTCGAGGGCTCGATCGCTCCGATCGAGTGCATCTCCGAGGCAGCGGACGGCTCGATCGTGTGCTCACGCGAGTCGGACGCAAACCACGTGTGCCCGACGAAGCTGCTGTGGACGCGCGTGCGCTTCTCGATCGTGCGCACTCTGCGCGAGACGACGCTGGCGGACCTGGTGGTCAGCTCCGCCGAACCGCCGCTGCCGACCGGATCGCCCCTGCCGACGCTGGACATGCAACCCCTGACGAGCGAACCCCTGACGACCACAAACCCCCTGACGACCGGAGCCTGACACCGAACATGGCCGACCTAGAGATCAAGGACCTGCACGTACGAACGGACGAGCGCGAGATTCTGCGCGGCGTCGATTTGGAGATCAACCGCGGCGAGATACACGCGTTGATGGGCCCGAACGGCTCGGGCAAGTCGACGCTGGCGAACACGCTGCTCGGCCATCCCTCCTACGCAATCACGGAGGGCTCGATCAGGTTCAAGGGCGAGGACATCACGGAGGCGGAGCCGCACGATCGCGCGAAGGCGGGCCTGTTCCTGGCGTTCCAGTACCCGGTGTCGATCCCGGGCGTGTCGGTGGCGAACTTCCTGCGCATGGCGATCAACGCGAAGCGCTCGGGCGCAGGTGAGGAGCCGATCCAGGTGAAGGAGTTCCGCACCCAGCTGCAGCACGCGATCGAGCTGCTGGATGTGGACAGAGCGTTCACGTCGCGCCATCTGAACGACGGCTTCTCGGGCGGCGAGAAGAAGCGCGCGGAGATCCTGCAGATGGCGATGCTGGCACCGGACATCGCGATCCTCGACGAGACGGACTCGGGCCTGGACATCGACGCGCTGCGCACGGTGGCGGAGGGCGTCCAGCGGCTGCACGACGAGCAGGGCCTGGGTGCGCTGATCATCACCCACTACCAGCGCATCCTGCACTACGTGAAGCCGGAGTTCGTGCACATCCTGATGGACGGCAAGATCGTGCTGGAGGGCGGCGTGGAGCTGGTGGAACGCCTGGAGCGCGAGGGCTATGACCAGATCCGCCAGGAGGTTGGCGCAGCTGACACGGTGGCGGCCGGTGACAGCGGTGTCTGACCCGAGCGATGCGAGCACACCGAGCGAAGCGAGCACGACTACGGTGACGGGCAACGGTAACGGGACGGCGCCGATGCAGATGAAGCCGGGGCGCCACCGCGAGGCAAGCCTGTACCACGCACTGGCGGGCACAGGAGCTGGCGATGGCCGCACGCTGGAGCAGCTGCGCGAGGCGGCGCGGGAAGCGTACGAGGCGTCCGAGCTTCCGGTGTGGAGACGCTCGGGCTTCTGGACGACGACACTGCAGAGCCTGGACCTCGACTCGCTGGACGCGGAGGCGAAGGCGAAGGGCGACGGCGTCCCGGACGTGGTCGGGCGCACGCTCCCGGACGGCCCCCGTGCGGGGCGGATCGTGCAGAGCGCGAGCGAGATCGTCCAGCTGGAGCTCGACCCGACGCTGGCGGAGCGCGGCGTGATCCTGTGCTCGCTGGAGGACGCGTTTCGCGACCACGCGGATCTGGCGAACGAGTGGTTCTGCAAGCGCCTGCCGATCGATCGCAACAAGCTCGAGGCGGGCAACGCGGCGTTTTGGCGCGCGGGGGCGTTCCTGTACGTGCCGGCGGGCGTGGTCGTGGAGGAGCCGTTCGAGATCGTGTACGCGATCGATCGACCTGGCGTGGCCCAGTACGGGCGCACGCTGGTGCTGGGCGGCCCGACGAGCGAGTTCCGGGTGCACGAGTACGACCTGGCGGAGGACTTCGATACCCAGGGGGCAGGCCCGGGCCAGTCGCTGCACGCGGGCGCGTTCGAGCTGTACTTGCAGGACGGCGCGCGCTGCCGCGTGGCTCAGCTGCAGGACTGGGGCTCGGGCGAGGTGTTCGACTGCTCGACGCGCTTCGTGGGCGTGGGTCGCGACGCGTACTGCCACTGGCTGCCGGCGCTGCTGGGCGGCCATCTGGTGCGTCAGCACCTAGAGCTGGCGGTGATGGAGAAGGGCGGCGACATGGCGTTCCGCGGCGTGTTCTTCACGGAGGAGCAGGAGCACTTGGACGTGTTCGCGGTCGACTTGCACGAGACGGGGCCGTCGGGCGGGGACGTGCACTGGCGCGGGGCGGCGACGGGCGAGAGCCGGGCGAGCTTCGAGGGCTTGATCCAGATCGACCCGGGCGCGCAGCAGACGCACACGTATTTGCAGTTCCACTCGATGATGCTGTCGCCGAAGGCGCGGATCGACGCGATCCCGTCGGTGCTGGTGTCGGCGGACGATGTGTCGGCGTCGCACGGCGGCACGGTGGGTGAGCTGGACGAGACGGCGATCTTCTACATGCAGACGCGCGGACTGGATCGCGCGGCGGCGGTGCGGGTGATCGTGGAGGGCTTCTTCGAGCCGCTGGTGGCGGAGATCGAGAACGAGGCGCTGGAGGAGATCGTGCGCGGCAAGCTCGCGCGGAAGTTGGCGGCCGCTCGGGAGGACATCGAGACGTATGCCACCAGTCGCTGAGAACGACCTTCTGATGAGGACGCCTATGGGAGGCCCGCCCGGTGTGCGCGCGGACTTTCCGATCTTCGGGCGAACGTTCGACGGTCGTCCGCTGATCTATCTGGACTCGGCTGCGACGTCGCAGAAGCCGGCGGTGGTGATCGAGGCGATGGCGGCTCACCTGCGCGAGCACAACGCGAACATCCATCGCGGCGTGTACCCGCTGGCGCAGGAGGCGGACGCGGCGTACGACGGCGCGCGTGAGCGGGTGGCGGCGTTCGTGGGCGGGCAGCCGCGTACGACGATCTTCACGAAGAACGCGACGGAGGCGATCAACTTGGTCGCTTACTCGTGGGGTCGGGCGAACGTGAACGCGGGGGACGCGGTGCTGATCACGCAGATGGAGCACCACGCGAACATCGTCCCGTGGCAGGTGCTGTGCGAGGAGCGCTCGGCTGAGCTGCGCTACCTGGAGGTGGACGAGCAGGGCGAGCTGTCACTTGACGGGCTGGACGCGGAGCTGGCGCGCGGCGACGTGAAGCTGGTGGCGTTTGCGCACGTGTCGAACGTGCTGGGGACGATCAACCCGGTGCGAGAGATGACGGCGCGGATCCGCGCGGCGGGTGCGCTGTCGCTGATCGACGGCGCGCAGGCGGTGCCGCAGATGCCGGTGGACGTCGATGCAATCGGCGCGGACTTCTACGCGTGGACGGGCCATAAGGCGCTCGGTCCGACGGGTGTTGGCGTGCTGCATGGGCGCGCGGAGGTGCTCGAGCGGATGCGGCCATTCTTGACGGGCGGCGACATGATCGCGTCGGTGGACTTCGGGTCGGCGACATGGAACGAGCTTCCGTATAAGTTCGAAGCGGGAACGCCGCCGATCGCGGAGGCGGTGGGCTTGGCTGCTGCGGTGGACTACCTGGACGCGCTGGGCATGGAGCGCGTGCGCGCTCACGAGCGTGCGCTGACGGCGCGCATGCTCGAGCGGCTGAGCGAGGTCCCGGGCTTGCGCGTGGTCGGACCGCGGCAGCCCGAGCGGCGTGGCGGGCTGGCGTCGTTCACGATCGAGGGCCTGCACCCGCACGACGTGGCGGAGCTGGTTGGCCGTGAGGGCGTGTGCGTGCGCGCGGGGCACCACTGCGCGCAGCCGCTGATGCGCTGCCTGGGTGTGGGCGCGACGGCGCGCGCGAGCGTGGGCGTGTACAACGACGCGGCGGACGTGGACGCGCTGGTGGACGCACTGCTAGCTGCGCGCGAGGTTTTCGGGCTCACCCGGGGATGAGGGGTCCAGTCGGCAGTGGTTGTTCGGCCGAACACACACGCCGTATCACCATGGTTATACGGCGAGATGAAATGTAGGTAGACATGGACGACCTGTACCGCGACTACATCCTCGACCACTACAAGCGCCCGCGCAACTTCGGCGAGCTCGACCCCCACGATCTGGAGGCGCTCGAGCACAACCCGCTTTGTGGCGATGAGCTCGGCGTGCACATCCGCGTGAAGGACGAGCGGATCGAGGACCTGCGCTTCCACGGCCACGGCTGTGCGATCTCACAGGCGTCGGCGTCGATCGCGTCGGATGAGCTGAAGGGGATGCAGCTGGAGGAGGTTGGAAAGCTGGACGCGGACTGGATGATCGAGCTGCTGGGCATCCCGGTGTCGGCGACGCGGCGGAAGTGCGCGCTGCTGAACTTGAAGGTCGTGAAGGGCGCTGTGACGGGCGACAACGCCTGGCCGACCTGACGGTAGGAATGCCAGATAGTGGCCAGCTGAGAGCCAGCAGAGGGCCAGATGAGGGCCAGATGAGGGCCAGATGACTATGGTATGGTGACCATAGTCATGTCGGGTCGTACCTCTAGCCGTACTGTCTCCGCCAGCCAGTTCAAGGCACGCTGCCTGGCGATGCTTGACGAGGTCGCTGACACGGGAGAGGAGATCGTGATCACCAAGCGCGGCCGCCCGGTGGCCCGGGTGATCGCCGCGGCCGAGTCCAGCGGACTGCACGGCTCGGTGACGTTCAACGAGTCCGACGAGGAGCTCGTGCAGCCGGTCGAGATCGACTGGAGCGCAGTGACGGGCCGGTGATCGTCCTGGACACCCACGCGTGGCTCTGGTGGATGTCGGCTCCTGAACGGCTGTCGCGTGCAGCCGGGGACGCGATCGACGAGGCGCGGAGCATCGGCGTGTCGACGCTCAGCGCGTGGGAGGTGGCGATGCTCGCGGTCCGCAAGCGCATCGCGTTGGACCGCGATGTCGGCGCGTGGGTCCGCCAGGCGCTCGCCGAGCCTCGCGTGGAGGCGCTCGCGCCGACCGCGGAGGTCGCGATCGCGGCCGCGCTGCTCGATGCGAAGGCGTTCCCGGGAGATCCGGTCGACCGGCTGATCTATGCGACGGCGCGCGCGACGAGCTCGCGTCTGGTGACGCGCGATGAAGCGATTCGCACGTTCGACCCGAAGCGGACGCTGTGGTAGGTGCGGCCGCGCACTGAGGCCCTCAGGCCCGCGGGCGGGACACGCGCGCGGCAAGGCGCAGCGCGGGCAGCAGGCGCGCACGCAGCCGCCACCAGCCGCCGGCGTAGACGCGAGCGAGCGTCGCGTCGGCCTCACGCAGACGCTCGAGCTCGATCTGGGCGCGCTCGAGCGTTGCCTTGAGGGCATCGATCTCGCCCATCCACTCCGCCTCACGTTGTGCTCGCTGCGCCCGCAGCTCGCGCCGTAGGTCGGCGAGCGCAACCGGGTCGGAGATTCGACTGAGCCAGCGCGTGTTCTGCTGTATCCGCTGCGGCCACGGCTGATCGCGCCCGGTCGCGCGGAAATGCAGCATGGTCGGCTCGTCGATCATCGCGGTGCGTGCGCTCGCGGCGAGCAGACGCTTCCAGAGATCCCAGTCGCCGAAGCGCTCGGCGCTCGCGTCCCAGCCACCGACCGCGCGTGCGGACTCGACACGAACGGCGACGGAGGACATGACGTTCGTGTTGCGGTCCATCAGCGTGCGCAGGTGACCGGGGACGCTCCAGTCGAGCCCGACCCAGGTCAGCGAGTCGTCCGCCCAGACCACCACGGCAGGCGTCTGCACGACGTCGAAGGCGCCAGCGTCCCAGTACTCGCCGACGCGCTCGAGGTGGTCGGGCAGCAGCAGATCGTCATCGCCCAGCCACATGATGGCCTCACCTCGGGCGAGATCGAGCGAGCGGTTGCGGTGCCCGTAGGCATAGCCGGGGAGCTTTGGCAGCTCGACAGCCTCCACGCGTGGGTCCCCCAGATCGTGTACGGCTTCGGCGGTGCCATCGGTGCAGCCATCGCACAGGACGATCACCTGCTCGGCCGGACGCGTCTGCATCAACGCGCTGCATACCGCCAAGAGCACGGTCTCACGCCGATTGTGCGTGGGAATCGCGATCGTGAAGCCGCTCGCCACGGGCTTACGATAGTGCTCATATAGTGGCCCGATGCACGAGGTCCGCGATACCCAGACGGTTTCCCCGCACGGCGAGCGCCTGGAGCAACTGCCAGACGGCGTGCAGGTGCGCGATCTGATCACCCACCCGGATGAGCGTGGAACCGTGTGCGAGCTGTTCGACCTCCGCTGGGGGGTTCAGCCAGACCCAGTGGTGTTCGCGTACACGTTCACGATCAGGCCGAGCATGGCAAAGGGGTGGGGCATCCACCGCGATCATCACGACCGGTATGCGTTCATGTCAGGAGAGCTGGAATTGGTGCTGTACGACGAGCGCGAGCAGTCGAGCACGGCTGGAATGACGGCGACGCTGATCCTCAGCGAGCTGCGCAGGAGGCTGGTGACGATCCCGCCGGGCGTGTGGCACGCGGAGCGCAACATCGGACAGACGGACGTGACGGTGATCAACTTCCCGACGATCCCCTACGACCACTCAAATCCGGACAAGTTCAGGCTGCCGCTCGACACCGATCGGCTGCCGGTCGCGAAGACCCGCGATTGGGTGGGCTGGTAGGTCCCGACCCGCAGGCCGCGGGTCGGGACCTCGCTCTCGTGCGGACGCTTCGCGCGGGCGCTTGCCTGCGCGTACTGGATGCCCGCTAGATCCCCTGGCCGTGCATGTATTGGATGCCCGCTAGATCCCCTGACCGAAGTTGCTGCAGGTCGCTTTGAACGACGGGTTGGGGCTCGCGCTGAGCTGGTTGAGCACGTTCTGCAGCGACGGGGAGTCGTCGAACATGCCGATGTGCGCGACCGGATCCTGCGGGCACTGGCCCTGGATAGTGATGTTGGTCACGCCTGACCCGCTGAGGAACGCGTTGGTGTAGGGCGTGACGACCTCGTCGTGTTCGGTCTCGATCACCACGTAGCGCACACCTGCGACGACGGGATCGCCGGCGCCGAATAGCTTTTTGACGAATGCGGAGCTCGTCTCCTGTTCGGGCAGCGAGGGGGCGCCGAGGAATTCGAGCAGGCCGGACACGATTTCGCTGGCGAACGGGAACACTTCGAGCAGCGTGGACAGACCGTCGAGGGTCGTGCCGTGGTTGCTCGGGGCGAGCCCGATCAGCTCGTTCACTTTGGCGGCGCCGCCAAGGAACTTGAGGTAGTAGTTCGGCATCATTCCGCCCTGCGAGTGACCGACCAGGTCGACCTTGGCGGCTTTGGTTTTGGAGATCACCTTGTTGACGAACGAGGACAGTTCTTCGGCCGACCGTTCGATGTGGCCGAGCGCGTCGATGCGACCGGGGGTGATGAACGGGATCAGCGGGAGCGATGCGGCGGTTTCGCCGTAGTTGAAGGCGTAGACGCAATAGCCTTCGTTGGCGAGCAGCGGCGCGAGCGTCACCCAGTTGGATCCCTCGTCCGCGAGCGTGGCATGGACGAGCACGACCGGGTACGGATGCGCTGAGCTCGGTTTGCAGTTGTTGTTCGCGCCTTCCACCGATTCGGGCGCCCAGGTCTCATTCCAGACGGCATCGCCCAACGCCGTGCCGCCATAGGGAACCGCGTATTTGGCGCTCGCCGTGGCGGGCACGGCAATCGCGATCGCCACGGCGGCGAGCAGAACGACCAAGATCGGCTTCAGCTTCAACATCGCAACCCCTCTCATCCGATGGCCTGACAGCTGCGGCGAGCGGCCCATGGGGCGGACTGCTGGCAGCCACCTCTTCCGAGGCACCCACCATACGGCGACGTCGCCGAGCCGGTCAAGGCCCGCGCCGGGCGGAAACCCGTCGCCCGGTGCGAAGCGCCTCGATCCGGCTCAGGATGGGCGGATTCAGCAAGGTCGAGTCAGGCTGCACTGTTTCCGTCCACTGTCTCACGGTCAACCGGGCCGGTGCCGGAGAGCCATCGCGGAGAGCCAGGAGAGCCATCGGAGAGCCACTAAGAGCACGAGCGCTCGTAGGGATCTAGGTAGGCGCTGGCGCCCGCGTTACAATTCCTAGTTCAGAGCTAAGGATTCGCGAGACCCAGCGCTAAGGAGCCCCATGGCCACGATTGACCGCACGACCATCGCCAAGCCCAGCCCGATCGTCGAGGATGAGCAGGGCCAGCTGCGCGCGCGTCAGGGGATCTCGCGCGAGGTCGTGACGGAGCTGTCGAAGATCAAGGGCGAGCCCGACTGGATGGCCGAGAAACGGCTCAAATCGCTGGAGATCTTCGAACGCAAGCCGATCCCGACATGGGGCCCTGACCTCGGAGGCTTGAACCTGGACGAGCTGGTCCTCTATTCCCCTCCCACGGCGGGGCGCTTCAACAGCTGGGACGAAGTGCCGCAGGAGATGAAGCAGACGTATGAGGACCTGGGCATCCCGCAGGCCGAGCGCGAGCACCTCGCGGGCGTGGTCGGTGTGTGGCGCCAGGAGCCGGTGTACGAGGGCTTGAAGGAGGAGTACGCCAAGCAGGGGATCCTGTTCTGCTCGATGGACACGGCGATCACCGAGTACCCGGAGCTCGTGCAGAAGTACTTCATGACGAAGTGCGTGCCGGCGCAGGACAACAAGTTCTCGGCGCTGCACGGCGCCGTGTGGTCCGGCGGAGCCTTCTGCTACATCCCCAAGGGCGTCAAGTGCGACCTGCCGCTGCAGTCCTACTTCCGCATGGAGGGCGCCGGCGAGGGCACCTTCGAGCACACGCTGATCATCGCCGACGAGGGCTCCGAGGTGAACTACATCGAGGGTTGCACCGCGCAGACCTACAGCGTCAACTCGATGCACTCGGCGGTCGTCGAGATCTTCGTGCACGAGGGCGCGAAGGCCCGCTACACGACCGTGCAGAACTGGTCCAAGGACGTCTACAACCTCAACACCAAGCGCGCCGTGGTAGACGCGAACGGCACGGTGGAGTGGGTCGGCGGCTCGATGGGCGCGAAGTACGTGATGCTCTACCCCGGCTCGTTCCTGATGGGCGAAGGCGCACGCGCCGACCACCTCAACGTCGGTGTCGCCGGCAAAGGCGTGCACAAGGACACCGGCGCGAAGGTCGTGCACCTGGCGCCGAACACCACCTCGAACATCCTCGCCAAGTCGATCTCCAAGGACGGCGGGATCATGGGCTACCGCGGCCTGGTCAAGATGGGCCACAACTCCGCGGGCTCCAAAGCTCGCGTGCAGTGCGACGGGCTGATGATGGACGGCGAATCGAAATCGGACACCTGGCCGGACATCCAGATCCAGAACCCGCACGTGACCGTCGCCCACGAGGCGACCGTCGGGCGTATCTCCGACGACCAGCTGTTCTACATGGGCTCGCGCGGCTTCACCGAGGACGAGGCGGCGGCGATGATCGTCAACGGCTTCATCGAGCCGGTGACCAAGGAGCTGCCGATGGAGTACGCGGTCGAGCTCAACCGCCTGATACAGCTGGAGATGGTCGGCTCCATCGGCTAAGGCGCCCGATGGGCGGCGCCTGGCTGCGTCCTCGCTCGCTCATGTGCGCAGCACATTTCGCTCGTTGCGTCCTTGCCATGCTTGCCCCTCGAACGCCTTAGCGGCGCCGTGATTCGCCCTTGCGAGCGCCTGTAGACACGATCGTTGCTCCGCTGTTCCCGACGAAGCTGCCGTGGGTGAACGCTAGTGGGCCACAATCGATCATCCAGCAGGGCAGGCCGATGCTGGTGGAGTTCTGGGACTTCTGCCGGCCGAACTCGCTGCGCACGCTGCCGTACGTGAAGGCGTGGCACGAGCGCTACTCGCCGTTGGGTCTACGCGTGATCGGCGTGCACTGTCCGGGCTTCGACGCGTCGCGCCCTGAGCAGGCGGTGAGGGACGCGGTCGAGCGCCTCGGCATCACGCACCCGGTGCTGATCGACAGCGAGCTCGAGCTGTGGCAGGACTACGAGAATGCGGGCTGGCCGGCGCGTTACCTGTTCGACGGCCACGCGCGGCTATTCGAGTACCACTACGGCGAGGGCGCGTACGCGGAAACCGAGCAGGCGATCCAGCAGCTCCTGGGAACGCAGCTGGAGCCGATCGCCCCGTTGCGCCCTGAGGACGTGCCCGGCGTAGTGCTGGCGCCACAGACCGAGGATCAGGACGGTGCGTACTCAGGCTCGTACGAGGCGGGCGGCGTGTGGGGGGTGTTCGACGGAGCGGGGGTCGCGCACGTGAACGGCCGGGATCTCGAGATATCCGGTCCGGGCGCATATCCGCTCGTGGACCACGATCGCCACACGCACGGCACTCTGGAACTAAAACCAGGACCAGGCATCAGCTGCCTGGCAACGTGCTTCACACCGGGAGCAGCGTGATCACGATCAATTGATTGTCGCCGAGGCTGTTCGCGTGATCCGAACTCGTCCGGATTGCGCCCTACGGTTGCCACGTGCGAACACTTGAGGAGATCACCTACGACGCCGGTCGCTCCGCGCTTGCTGACCAAGAGTCACTCGTTGCTGGGATCCGGCAGCGGACCGGAACCCTGCTTGCCGCCCTCGCCTTGGTGGCTTCATTTCTCGGTGCTACCACGGTGCGGGCTCGAGGGCTGCACGCGTTGGGCTGGGTGGCGTTGGCCTCGCTTGTTCTTGGCCTAATTGCCGCCGCAATCCTGTTGGCGCCGTGGCAACTCAAGTTCGCCGTAGATGCGCGCGAGTTGTACGACGAGCTGTACGATCAAGCGCTTGCTGAGGCGCAAGCCGACACACTCGGCTGGCTTGCCGCCGCGGGCTATGGCTACCAGAAGCTCCGCGAGGAGAACGCGGACAAGGTGCGACGTATGTCGTGGCTATCAGGCGCATTGGGACTCCTGATGGTCATTCAGACGCTAGCGTGGCTGGCAGCGCTGGCGGTAGACTGAGCGTTATGGCGCCTAAGCCCATACCACCAGATCAGATCAGGCCCCCCTCCACTTCGATCGGTATCGAAGAGGGGCGCGGCGGATCGTCACCGCGTCCGGCACCCCAACCGAACCCTGGAAAATAGCTCGACCTCCGCGGCGCCGGAGCCGTTGAGGCTAGTGCGACGGCGCCAGTTCTGGCCGACTGAAGTCGGATAGCAGTTGCTTCAGCACGGGAGGCCCGTCGTCGTCGACAAGGACGCACGTGCCGGGCCAGTAGGGGCTCTCGCCGGGGGTGTCGGTGAGGAAGATCGCCGCGTACGTCCAGCTGCCGGCGTTCACCAGCCTGGCGCCTGCTCGCCCGCGCCATTCTCCCTCATCGTCACCGGGCAGACGCCCGGAGCGATGAGTGTGCCCGAAGACCACGTGCGCGTCGCCCAGCCCGAGCCGCGCGGCCACCTCCCCCATCGCCGCGAGCCCCGCGCGTCGCAGCTCGGCGGTCGAGACGTTCGCGTGTAGTGGCCCGATGCCGATGCGATTCAACGCAGCGACGGCCACCGGAAAGGCGGCCACGGTCGCTCGGCGGCGCAGCCAGCTCACGGGCCGGACGCGTGTGCGCTTGGCACGATCGCTGCCTCGCAGCGCATGCCAGGCCGTGACGGTCGCCATACCGTTGAGCGTCGCGCCGGTGCGGGCGTCTCTGGCCACCGCGTCCCTCCACGCGAACACCGGTGCCCCCATCGCCTCGTAGTCGCCGACGCAGTCGAACCGCTCGGCCGGTCGGCCGAGCAGCCGACCCATCGCCCCCACGCTGAGTCGCTCGAGCGTGGGCACGGTCAGATGGCAGTCCAGGTAGTGCCCGTGTGTGGCGTACACGTCGGGGCGCACCCACAGGCCCGGGTAGGCCACGCGAACCCGGGCCGGCGAGGCCCACCGCGCAAGACGCTCCACCGCCGGCGAGACGTCCGCGGGCTCGAGCAGCTGCTCGAGCCCGAGCGGTGGCGGCTCCTCGTAGTCGCCGCGACGCGCGAGCCACGGTTCGACGAGCGCATGGTCGTGGTTGCCGGCGACGAGCACGAGCTCACCTGCCTGCGCCCCAGAGGGTGTGCTCTTCATCGTGCGACCCCCGAGCGCGTGCCCGAGATCTTCGAAAAACGGCCTGGCGGCGGCCATTGCGTCGCGCATCGGCCCGTGACGTAGCTCGAGCACGTCTCCCAGCAGTACCACCCGATCGACATCCATGACAGCGTCGAGCAGCGGAGCACGCAGCTCTGCCCGGCGCAGCAGGTCCGAGCTGGAGACGCTGCCGAGATGCAGATCGGAGACGATCAGCGTGCGCATCTGCGAAACCTCGTGCTCGGCTGGAACACACGGTCAGGCGTCGCTCCTCGCCTGCACGCCGCGCACCCGCGCGAGGGGATCAGGGCGCCTCGACCGCGCCCTTGGGGCGCGGCGCTCCGGCGACGGCGTCTCGTATCTGCTTGGGAAGCATGAAGCGGACGTCCTCGCGGACCACGTCGAACTCCGAGACATCACTGACACCGCGTGCACGAAACGCGTCGACCAGCTCGCTGACCAGATCCTCGGGTGCGCTTGCCCCCGAGGAGATGCCGACGACCTGTCTGCCCTCCAGCCACTCCTCGCGGATCTCGCGCGCGTTATCGATCAGGTACGCGTCGGTGCCACAGTCGCGCGCGACCTCGACGAGGCGCACCGAGTTCGACGAGTTGCGCGAGCCGATCACGAGCATCAGGTCGCAGCTGGCGGCCATCTGCTTGACGGCGGCCTGGCGGTTGGTAGTGGCGTAGCAGATGTCATCGGTGCGAGGACCGACGATGCTGGGGAAGCGCTCGCGAAGGCGCTCGAGGATTGCGGCGGTTTCATCCACGGCGAGCGTCGTCTGGGTGACGTAGGCGACCCGCTCCGGGTCCTCGACCTCGAGCTTCTCGACGTCCTGCTCGCTCTGCACGAGCACGATCTGCTCGGGCGCCTCGCCCATCGTCCCTTCCACCTCCTCGTGCCCGTCGTGGCCGACGAGCACGATCGTGTATCCATCGTCGGCGAAGCGCAGAGCCTCGCGATGCACCTTGGTCACGAGCGGGCACGTGGCGTCGATCGTCTGCAGACCGCGCTTCTTTGCGCCAGCGCGAACACTCGGGGCAACGCCGTGCGCAGAGAACACGCAGACGGCGCCCTCGGGCACCTCGGTCTGCTCGTCGACGAAAATCGCACCGCGCTCTCGCAGCTGCTCTACCACGTGCTTGTTGTGCACAATCTCCTTGCGCACGTACACCGGCGCACCATGGATCGACAGGGCGCGCTGCACCGTCTGAACGGCGCGATCAACCCCCGCGCAGTACCCGCGCGGAGCCGCCAGCAGCAACTTCTGGACCGTGTTGGACACGGATGCCATTGTAGGGGGCGTCCCGGTACGCTAAGTCGTGATGGCACAACGGCACCTAGATCGCCTGACCCCAGTAGACGCGTCCTTCCTGCATCAGGAGGGCCCGGTGTCACACATGCACATCGGTGGGCTGACGATCGTCGAAGGTCCTCCACCGAGCATGGACGAGTTCCTCGAGCAGATCCGGCGGCGGCTTCACCTGGTTCCCCGCTACCGCCACAAGCTGGCGCACACGGCTGTTGACAGCGGGCGCCCGGTTTGGATAGACGACCCGAGCTTCAACCTCGAGTACCACGTACGCCACACCGCGCTGCCCGCCCCGGGGGGCTGGGGGCAGCTGCAGGATCTGACGGCGCGGATCTTCTCCCAACAGCTCGATCGCTCCAAGCCGCTGTGGGAGATGTGGCTGATCGAGGGCATGGAGGACGATCGCTTCGCGCTGATCACGAAGACCCATCACTCCCTGATCGACGGCATCGCGGGAGTGGATCTGGCAACCGTGCTGTTCGACCTCTCGCCCAACCCGCCGCAGATCCCCCACTCCGGGCGTCCGTGGCAGCCGCATCCCGAGCCAGGGACCGCGCACCTGCTGGCCGCCGGCCTGCTCAGCGCTTTGCGCGCCGGAACCGCACTGGCGGAGGGCACGCTGGACGCTCTGGCGCACCCCGAGCGCGCTCTGGCGCGCGCTCGCGAGGCAGCTGAGGGCGTCGGGGAGATCGTGTGGGCGGGGCTCAACCCGGCCCCGGACACGCCGCTCAACGTGCCGATCGGGCCGCATCGGCGCTTCGTCGGGATAACCAGCCAGCTCGAGGACCTGAAGACGGTCAAGAACGCGTTCGGCGGGACGGTCAACGACGTCGTGCTCGCGGTCGTGGCCGGGGCGTTGCGGACCTTCCTGATGTCCCGTGGGCGCCGTACCGCGGGCGTTGAGATGCGCGCGCTCGTGCCCGTATCCGTCAGGACCGAGGGCGAGCACGAAAGCGGCGGCAACCGGATCGTGGTGATGCGCGGACCGCTGCCCGTGTACATCAGCGACCCGCTCAACCGGCTGCGCTTCGTCAGCGGCGCGATGGACGGGCTGAAGGAGTCGAAGCAGGCGCTGGGCGCCGAGGTGATCGCCGGAGCCCAGAACTTCGCGCCACCGACGATCCTCGCGCAGGCCTCGCGCTTGAACTTCTCTACCCGATTGTTCAACCTGATCGTCACGAACGTGCCCGGGCCGCAGTTCCCGCTGTACGTGCTCGGGCGCGAGATGCTGCAGGCGATCCCAGTTGCGTTCCTTCCCGAGAACCACGCCCTGGCGATCGCGATCATGTCCTACAACGGCCAGATGAACTTCGGTCTGCTCGGCGACTTCGATGCGCTGCCGGACATCGAGTCGCTCGGCGAGAACATCGCCGCGGAACTCGCCACGCTGGTCGCGCTCGCCCGCGAGTCGACTGTCGCGGCCGTCTGAGCCGCGCCACCCGTCTGAGCCGCGCCACCCGTACGAGCCGCGCCGCCGTACGACAGGGGGCCCCGCTTTCGCGAGGCCCCCTGCTCGAGTGATTTCCGCCGCGGGGCGACCGAGCGTCGGCCGCGTCCGGAGACGGTTCCCCGCTTAGTGTGCGGCGACTGTCAGCTGGAACACGGGCTGGAATCCCTGCCATTCACCAACGCTGAGCGCGCCGTTCACGTATATGTCTTCCGGCAGCGGGTCGCCGCCCACCGCAGGCACTCCACCGTTGGCAGGCGGTTCTTCGACGAACTGCCCTTCCGAGAATTCCTTGAAGGAGGTCTGTAGGCCGACGTTCACGGGCACACCCGCGCAGCCGCCGCACGTGTTCGTCAGCAGGATGATCACCTTCCCCGGCAGTGCGGACGACACGCCGAAGTGCTTGAAGGTCACCGTCTGCAGAAGCCCACCCACGTCACAGTTGGCGCCGTAGCCTTTGCCTTCGGGAGTGGCGGGGCATGAGACCTTCGTCGTCGGACGGTAGTGAAGCTTGAATGTCGCCGTCGACGAGGCGAGCAGCGCCCCGAGGGTGTTGCCGGGGCCGACTTCGTAGATGCGCGCTGTCCATTGCATCGGGAACTTCTTCCGCGGCTTCAGCGTGAAGCAGTTTTCGAGGCTGTAGACCCCGTGTTCGCAGGCGAACACGTCGAGCTGCGTGGTCAGCGTCTTCGCCACGCGGGTCCTGGTGGTCCCCAGTTCGATCATGCCACCGGTGGCGAAGTATTCGTAGTCCAGCGAGAAGGTGTCCTGGTTCGGAAGCCCGTTGACGGTGCTCGCCACCGTGTTCAGGTTGTCGTAGGCCACTTCCGATGCGTCTGCTGCTGCAGCCGTGATGCCCAGGCACGCGATCGCCGCTAGAGCCACCGCTCCCAGCCTGGCAAACGGTCGTTGAATCCGTCCAGTCATATGACCCTCCATTGATTCATCTCGAGTCAACGGAGCATCCGGCCCTTGTGGACCGCACCCATTCCCGCCCCGTTGATTCTTCTAGGTTGTCTCCTCGGCGCGCAGCGTATTCCGAGGCATGGAACCTGTCAACCTAGCTGAGCCGAAGGGTCGAGCACCGGCTCGCCGTCAAGTGGCTCAGTAGCCGAGCGCGAACTTGGCGTCCTCGCTCATCATCTCCGGCGACCATGCCGGCGTGAACACCATCTCGGACTCGACGGTCTTGACGCCGTCCAGTTCGCCGACGAACTCTTCGATCTGTTCGTTGACCTGCGGCCCGATCGGGCACCCCGGCGTGGTGAGCGTGAACGTGACGCGCACGTCGCCCTGACTGACCTCGACGCCGTAGATCAGGCCAAGCTCGACGAAGTCCAACCCCAACTCGGGATCGATCACGTTCGACAGCGCGTCCATCACGTCATCCTCGCTCGGCGCGGCGGTCATCTCAGACATGCGCTCAGCATAGCCGCGCCCAGCCGGCCGGCTAGTTGTCGCAGCCTAGGCGGTCCCACATGTACAGCTGAATGCACTCGTTGGCGAGCTCGATCGCGCGCTCGCCGGAAAGTCGCGGGAGCACCGTGTCGAGCGCCTGATCCTCGGCGACCCCCGCTTGGAATGCCTCCTCGCCGCGAAAGCCGGCCGCGATCTTCAACGCCTCGCGTCGGTTCTCGCCCAAGCTCGGAAATACGCCCACGAGGAAGTCGGTGTTGGGGATCGGCTGGCCCACCTCGAGCGAGGCGTGCCAGGCTGCAAGAAGGTGCAGATCGTCCTCATCGAGGTCGGCTATCGCCTTGGCGTAGTGGACCGACAGTTCCTGATCGGGGATGTCGTCGACCCACGCGCGCACCACCTCACCCACCAGTTGGCGGCGCGCCTCGCGCCCGACGGACTCGGCGATGACGCGGATCGCATCCTGTGGCTCGATGAAGCAGAGTGGCATCGCGGCTCCCGGTCGCTCAGAACAAACTGACTGCCGCCACTGTAGGCGTCCGTGTGGACGGCATTTTCGTGCGACGCCTGCGGCCAGGCAGCCACGACGCTCGGTCGACGCCGGGCCACCTGCTCGACGTGAGCGCTACCGCGACCGCGCGTGAGTCGCGGCCAGGGCGCGTTGCATCTCCTGAGCGAGCGACGGGTTGGCGTAAGGGCCGGAGCCGTCGAGCGCTTCGAGGATCTGCTTCCGGCTCTGCGGATCCTTGTCCTGGCTCATCTTGATCTTGCAGACGAAGCGCGTGATCAGCAGCCGTAGCCCTACGGTCCCGGCGGCGATGCGCGCGCCCACCTGCTGGTCGAGGCTGACGGGCGCCTCCACGCGCCGCTCGAAGTGCTCGACCAGGCGTGTCAGGACGCGCAGGTTCTCCTCGGCTTCGAGGATCTCGGGAATCCCGTAGCAATGGGCGACGCTGAAGTTCCATGTCGGAACGGGAGTCGCGCGCTCGGTGTACCAACTCGGCGAGACGTAGCCGTGCGGGCCAGCCACGATCAGCAGCAGCTCGCGAGCGCCGAAGCAGTGTAGCTGCTCGTCGGGACGACCGACGTGAGTGAGGACGGCCAACTCGTCGCTCGCGTCGTCCAACAGCACCGGGTAGTGGGACGCCACGAGCCCGTCGCCGCCGTGACTGACGATCGTTGCCCACGGGTTCTCCTCGATCAGCGCGCGCACGACCCGCGCGTCGATGACCGAGTAGTTGGGGTTGGGGCGCATCACAGCCCGAGCGCGCCAGCGGCACGCTCGTAGGAGAGCTGATCGACCGTCTCCCGCGGGAATCCCAGCGTCGCGCGCTGGGGTGAACCCCAGTTCGCGAGGGCCAGATCGAGTGTCTCGACGGGCACCGACAAGGCCTGCGCGAGCGCTGCCGCGCGCCGCTCCAGCAGCAGCGGGTCGCCGATCCCGAACACCCGCTTGGCGGCCACGGTGGTCGGGTCGTCGCTGCCAAGGACACCACGCGCGCCGGCCAGGTGCAGCGAGTCTGCCAGTAGCTCATACAAGCCCAGGTACCCGAGCGTGACCAGCAGGTCATAGCGCCCCATCCGCGCCAAGCCTGGAAGCGCGAGCCGCTCGAACAGGCGCTCGAAGCGTCGCTGCGGACTCCACGCGGGATCGCCGGTGAAGGCAAGTGCCTGCGTGCCCACGGCGCCCTGAACCGGTACCGACACGCTCGCCAATCCGCCGCGCGCCGCCCACTGGCGGTAGGCGATCAGCGTTTCGTCACCACGCGCCGGGTCATGGGATGTGTGAGGACCGAGCGGCACGTCGTCGAGATCGGGGCGCTCGCCGCCGGCCAGCGCCTGGCTGACCCCGGCGAACGGATCGGCGCCCTCGAGCGGGCTGAGATAGACGAGCAGAAAGCACTCCCAGGTCGCGTGCTCGAGGTCCGTCGCGGCCAGCGCGCGCACCTGTGCATAGACGCCCGGAGGATCGGCCGCGAGCGCGAGCAGACGACCGCTGGAGAAGGCGATCTCCTCGACCAGGCGGATCGCGTCGGCTGAGGCGCGCAGGCCGGGCACGAGCACCGAGCGGTAGCCGTCGTCGACGGCGCGGCTCTCGTGTAGGACGCGTAGGCCGTCGCCGCGCACGCGGCGTCGCTTGCCTGCGTTAGCGCCTGCGCTGGAGCCGGCGAGCGAGCGCTTTGCGCGCGGCGGGGATGCGGCGCCTGGTGAGCTGCCCGGCAGCGTCTTGCTGCAGATCGGACAGCGCTCTATGAAGCGGTTGTGACGGCAGAAGGTCGGCATCTCGCCGGTGGGATATACCCGTTTGCCCGCGCGCGTGCGGCGCCCGTCTCGCGCTCCTTGGCCACGGCATGCAGATAGTCCTCGTAGTCGACCTGGATCGTGTGGCGCTTGGAGGCCACATATCGCGCGCGCATCGCCGCCCGATCGGCGTCGATAACGGCGTGCATCTCGGCCGCGGACGGCAGCGCGTAGTCGCCCAGCAGGTAGTCGCCCACCCACCTGCCCTGCGCCTCGGCCAACGGCATGATCGCCCCGAGCGGCTGGAGCAGCCCGATGAAGAAGACGTTCGAGATCTCCGGATGGAAGACCCGCCGGAACAGCTCGATGTGGTTGTCCGGCGCCGAGATCAGCTGCTCGTCGAAGAACGGGAACGTGATCTTGTATCCGGTGCAGTACACGACTACGTCCGCCTCGACTGTCGTCCCGTCCGCGAAGCTCACTTGGGAGCCCTCGAAGGACGCGATGTTCGGCTTCGGCGTGATCGTGCCGTGCTGGATGCGGTCGAGGATTCGCCCGGACACGGTCGGGTGAGCCTCGCCGAAGCGGTGGTTGGGCTTTGGCAGCCCGTAGCGCTCCGGCGGCCCGGCGTAACTGCTGATCAGCTGCTGGGTGATCCGCTGGCGAACCTTGAACGGGATGCGCGGGTCGTTGCGGAGCTGGTCGACCGGTTTGCCGAAGATGTACTTGGGCACGATCCACACGCCCTGACGCGCGGCCAGGTAGGTGCGCTCGGCGACGTATGAGGACTCCACGGCGATGTCCATCGCGGAGTTGCCCATTCCCAGGACCACCACCCGCTTGCCCGCGAGGATCGCGTTGTCGACGTAGGAGTGGGCGTGCAGCTGGGTGCCCTGGAACCCGTCGGCGCCAGGGAACGCCGGTTCGGGCCAGCGGGGGTTCCAGTGGTGTCCGTTTGCCACGATCAGGGCGTCGTACGTGCGCGTCTCGCCGGTGTCCAGCTCGACGGTCCACATGCCGTCCCGATCGCGCGCGGCGTGCTCCACGCCGGTCTGGAAGGTGATCCGATCGCGCAGCCCGAAGTGGTCGACGTATTCGTCGAAGTACGCGGCGATGTGGGTGTGGTGGGGAAAGTCGGGGTAGGACGCGGGCATCGGGAAGTCCGAGTACTCCATCCGCGGGCGCGAGGTGTTGATGAACAGGTCGCGGTAGGCAGCCGACATGCCGTTCGTGTTCTCGAACACCCAGTTGCCGCCCACGCGGTCTGACTTCTCGAAGCAGTCGAACGCGATGCCCCGCTCGTGTAGCGCCTTCGCTGCTGTTATCCCCGAGGAGCCCGCTCCGATCAGACAGACCTTCCCCGACTCTGCATGGGTGGTCTCGCCTACGGCGGCGGAGGCCTCACCTACGGCGGCGGAGGGCTCACCTGCGGCGGCGTGTCCGTGCTCGAGGATTCGATCCACGCAGCAGGCCCCTAGCTTTCCGGCGCGCTGATTCCGGGCCCGACGTGCTGCGGCGGACCCTCGGGTCCGCGGTCCGCGTCGGCGTGGCCGGCCAGCCCCGCGTCTTCGCGGGCGAACGCGGCGGGATCGCCGGCGTCGCGTCTTCTGGACAGGTAGCGGTCGACCATGCGCGCGCACTGGCGGCCCTCGTTAATCGCCCACACGATCAGCGACTGTCCGCGGCGCGCGTCGCCGGCGGCGAACACGCCGTCGACCGAGGTCGTGTACGGCTCGAGCGACTTGACGTTGCCGCGCGGGTCCTTCGCGACCCCGAGTTGCTCGAGCAGCTCCTGCTCCGGGTGCAGGAAGCCCATCGCCAGCAACACCAGCTGCGCCGGCAGCTCTCGTTCGGTCCCGGCGACCGGTGCGAACGGGGGCTCAGGCGCGGCCTGGGCGATCCGTAGCGCCGACACGACACCGTCGCCGCTGTCGGCGAACGCGGTGGTCGTGACCGAGTAGTCCTGCTCCCCCACCCCGAGCTCGCGCACCTCCTGCATCGCGTAGCTGAGCCGATACTTCAGCGGCCACAGCGGCCACGGGGTGCGGTCGTCGGGGCGATGTGGCGGCGGCTCGGACAACAGCTCGAGCTGGACGATCGAGCGGGCGCCCTCGCGCAGCGAGTTGCCGACGCAGTCCGCTCCCGTGTCACCACCGCCGATCACCACCACATCCTTTCCACGCGCGGTGATCTCCCGCTCAATCGGCGGCTGATCGGCCGTCGGCGCCGGCCCGAGCTCGCGCGCAACCCAACGGTTGCGCTGGTAGAGGTACTCCATTGCGAAGTGCACGCCGTCGAGCTCCCGGCCGGGGGCAGGCAGGTCGCGCGGGACGCGCGAGCCGGTTGCCAACACGACCGCGTCGAAGCTCGCGCGAAGCTCCTCGACAGGAAAGTCGCTGCCGACGTCCACGCCACAGCGGATCTCAACGCCCTCGGCCACCAGCTGCTCTACGCGTCGCTGGACAACCGTCTTCTCGATCTTGAAGTCCGGCACACCAAAGCGGACGAGCCCGCCGATCGCCTCGTCGCGCTCGAACAGGGTCACGCGATGGCCCGCCCGGCGCAGCTGCTGCGCGGCCGCCATGCCTGCCGGCCCCGAGCCGACGACCGCGACCGCCTGGCCCGTTTCGCGGTCGCGACGGGGGGGCTGCGGCGTCACCCAACCCTCGCTCCATGCACGGTTGATGATCGAGTTCTCGATCTGTTTGATCGTGACCGCGTCACCCTCACGGATCTCGAGCACGCACGACGCCTCGCAAGGCGCGGGGCACAGCCGGCCGGTGAACTCGGGGAAGTTGTTCGTCGCGTGCAGCTGGGCGATCGCATCATCGAAGCGATCGCGGTAGACGAGGTCGTTCCAGTCGGGGATCAGGTTGCCGAGCGGACATCCGTTGTGGCAGAACGGCACCCCGCAATCCATGCAGCGCGCCCCCTGGTCGCGTAGCTCCGCGTCGGGGCGCGGCAGCAGGAACTCGCGGTAGTCGTGCGCCCGCTCCGTCGCGTCCCGCTGGGGGACGCCGTGGCGCTCGATCTGCAGGAAGCCCCCGAGCTTGCCCATCAGGCGCCGGTCTCGCTGGCCGGTTCGGGGACGCTGGCCGGTTCGGGGATGCGAGCGGAGCGAGTGTCTCGCGGTCCGGCGGAGCGAGTGTCTCCCGGTTCGGTCGCGTCGAGCGGCCTGGGCGAGGCCGCCCCTCCGTTGTCCGCGGCGCGCGCGGTCAGGGCCTCTTCGTCGGCCAGCTCGCGCAGCACGCGCTTGTAGTCGTGCGGCATGACCTTCACGAAGGCGCCCCGAGTGAGCAGCTCCTGCCACTGCTCGAGCACGCGGGCGGCGACCGGGGAGTCGGTCCGCCGCCGATGCTCGTCGATCATCTCGCGCAGCTCGATCGCGTCCGCCTCGGCGAGCTCGTCGAAGCCGACCATGCCCATGTTGCAGCGCTTGGCGAACGTGCCGTCCTGATCCAGCACATAAGCGACGCCGCCGCTCATCCCGGCCGCGAAGTTGCGCCCGGTCGGGCCCAGCACGACCACGCGCCCTCCGGTCATGTACTCGCAGCCATGGTCGCCGACGCCCTCCACGACCGTCCAAGCGCCCGAGTTGCGCACGGCGAAGCGCTCGCCCGCCAGGCCGCGGAAGAACGCGCGACCGGCGGTCGCGCCGTACAGCACGGTGTTGCCCACGATCACGTTCTGCTCGGCCTTGAAGTGCTCTCCCATGCCCTCGCGCGGACGGATCGCGAACACCCCGCCTGACAGACCCTTGCCGGCGTAGTCCTGGGCGTCACCGCGCAACGTGAACGTCACGCCCGGGGCCAGCCAGCCACCGAAGCTCTGCCCGGCCGAGCCCTCGAAGCTGACGTTGATCGTGTCCTGCGGCAGGCCCTCCGCCCCGTATCGCCGGGCGATGTGGCTGGAGAGGATCCCGCCGACGCAGCGGTTGCGGTTGCGGATCGCGAGCGCTGCGTCGACGCGCTCGCGGCCCTCCAGCGCGGGCGCGGCCAACTCCACGAGCTGCCAGTCGAGCGCATCCTTGAGGACCTCTGGCGGCGCTTCCACTCCTCGCCGCGGGGCTCCCGCGGGCAGCTCGATGTGCGTGAGGATGTGGCTCAGGTCGACACCGCGCGCCTTCCAGTGCTCGACCGCTTCGCTGACGCCGAGTAGATCGACCCGTCCGGTCGCCTGATCGAGCGAGCGCAGGCCGATCGACGCGAGGATCTCGCGCACCTCCTCGGCGACGAAGAAGAAAAAGTTGACCACGTGCTCGGGGAGTCCCTTGAAGCGCTTGCGCAGCTCCGGGTCCTGCGTGGCGATCCCCACCGGGCAGGTGTTCAAATGACAGGCGCGCATCATGATGCAGCCGGTCGCGATCAGCGGTGCCGTCGAGAAGCCCATCTCGTCCGCGCCGAGCATCGCCGCGATCACCACGTCCCGGCCGGTCTTCAGCTGGCCGTCGGTCTGCACGATGATCCGCGAGCGCAGGTTGTTGAGCAGCAGTGTCTGCTGGGTCTCGGCGAGCCCGATCTCCCAGGGGACGCCGGCGGCCTGGATCGATGACAGCGGCGAGGCGCCCGTGCCACCGTCGTGGCCGGCGATCAGGACACGGTCGGCGTTGGCCTTCGAGACGCCGGCCGCGACCGTCCCAACCCCGACCTCGGAGACGAGCTTGACCGACACCTGCGCGGCCGGGTTGGCGCAGCGCAGGTCGTAGATCAACTGCTTGAGGTCCTCGATCGAGTAGATGTCGTGGTGCGGCGGCGGTGAGATCAGCCCGACGCCGGGGGTCGTGTGGCGAATCGAGCCGATGTAGGAGTCGACCTTGTGGCCCGGCAGCTGCCCGCCCTCGCCGGGCTTCGCGCCCTGGGCCATCTTGATCTGCAGCTCGTCCGCGTTGACGAGATAGTGGATCGTCACGCCGAAGCGGCCCGAGGCGACCTGCTTGATCGCCGAGCGGCGCCTGTCGCCGTTGGCGTCTGGCTCAAAGCGCGACGGGTCCTCCCCGCCCTCGCCTGTGTTCGAGCGGCCGCCCAACCGGTTCATCGCGATCGCGAGCGTCTCGTGCGCCTCGCGCGAGATCGAACCGAGGCTCATCGCACCGGTGCAGAAGCGCCTGACGATCTCGCTCGCCGGCTCGACCTGCTCGAGCGGGATCGCCAGCCCGTCCGCCGCGCGCTCGCCGCCACCGATCTGCAACAGGCCGCGCAGCGTGGCCATCCGCGCCGCGTCCTCGTTGACCATCTGCGCGTACTCGCGGTAGCGCTCGAACGCCGGGCTCTCGCGCACGGCGCGGTGGGCCTCGGCGTCTCCCTGCAGCGCGGCTCCCACGTCGCCGTTGGCCGCGCGCACGGCGTGCTGGACGAGCGCGATCGTCTCCGGGTTCCACATGTGATGCTCGCCGTCGCGCCGCCACGCGTAAACACCACCGACCGGCAACAGCTGGTCGTGCGGGACGGGATATGCACGGGCGTGGCGCTCGAGCGCCTCGGTCGCCAGCACCTCCACGCCGACTCCGCCGATGCGAGAGGCGGTGTGGGTGAAATGCGTGTCGATCAGCTGCTTCTCGAGGCCCACCGCCTCGAAGATCTGCGCACCGCGATAGGACTGGATCGTGGAGATGCCCATCTTGGAGATCGTCTTCAGCAACCCTTTGCCGATTGCCTTGACGACGTTCTCGGCGGCATCAGCTTCGCCGATCGCCACGCTCGTCCCGTCGGCGACCGTGCGCGCGATGCGCCCCTCGACGACCATCATGTCGAGCGTCTCGAGCATCAGGTACGGGTTGATCGCGCTGGCGCCGTAGCCGATCAGGGTCGCGAAATGGTGCACCTCGCGCGGCTCGCCCGACTCGACGATGATCCCGGCGCGCAGGCGCGTGCCCTCGAGCACGAGATGGTGATGCACCGCCGCGACAGCCAGCAGGGACGGGATCGGCGCCCGCCGCGGGCCGAGCTGGCGGTCGGAGAGGATGATGATGTTGACGCCCTCGGCGATCGCCTCGCGTGCCTGCCGGCAGATGCGCTCGATCGCGGTGGTCATCCCGGCGGGCCCCTCGGCGACCGGCCAGGTGATGTCGATCGTGCGCGCCGCGTACACGTCGTGGTCGACGTGGCGCAGCGTCTCGAGCTCGCGGTTGAGCAAAATTGGCTGGTCAAGCAGCAGCTTGTGCGCGTGCTCGGGCGTCTCGTCGAACAGGTTGCGCTCGTTGCCGAGGCTGGTCGCGAGGCTCATCACGATTTCCTCGCGGATCGGGTCGATCGGCGGGTTGGTGACCTGCGCGAACAGCTGCTTGAAGTACGAGAACAGCGGCGGTGCCTGATCGGAGAGCACCGCCAACGAGAGGTCGTTGCCCATCGAGCCGATCGGCTCGGCACCGTCGATCGCCATCGGCGCGAGCAGCACGCGCAGATCCTCCTGGGAGTAGCCGAATGCACGTTGGCGTAGCCGCAGCGGCTGGTCGGAGAGGGTGACTTCGCTCGACGGCGGGAGCTCGGAGAACGCTACGGAGTTGCGCGCGAACCACTCGCCGTACGGGCGATGGGTCGCGACCTCGCGCTTGACCTCCTCGTCCTCCACGATCCGGCCGCGCTCGAGATCTACGAGGAACAGCTTGCCGGGCTGCAGGCGGCCGAGGCGGCGCACCTGCTCGGGCGGGATGTCGAGCAGACCGGACTCGGAGCCGAGCACGACGTGCCCGTCGGTCGTCTCGACCCAGCGTCCCGGGCGCAGGCCGTTGCGGTCGAGCGTCGCGCCGACCACGCGACCGTCGGTGAAGGCAACCGAGGCCGGACCGTCCCATGGCTCCATCAGGCACGCATGAAACGCGTAGAAGCCCTTCAGGTAGTCGGACAGGTCCTCGCGGTCACGGTAGGCCTCGGGGATCATCATCATCGCCGCGTGCGGCAGCGAGCGGCCCGCCAGCATCAGCAGCTCGAGCACGTTGTCGAACGTCGCCGAGTCGGAGTTGCCGGCCGTGACGACCGGGAGGATCTTCTGCAGATCGTCACCGAACAGCTCGCTGCTCAGCTCGCTCTCTCGCGCGCGCATCCAGTTGACGTTGCCCATCACGGTGTTGATCTCGCCGTTGTGGCAGATCACCCTGTAGGGGTGCGCGAGCTCCCAACTGGGGAACGTGTTCGTGGAGAAGCGCGAGTGCACCAACGCCAGCGCGCTCTTCGTGCGCTCGTCGCGCAGATCCGGGTAGAAAGCACCGAGCTGGTAGCTGATCAGCATGCCCTTGTAGTTGATCGTGCGCGAGGAGCTGGACGTGACGTACAGCCCGGGCTCGCCGGCCGTCAGGTCGCTGATCCGCCGGATCACGTACAGCTTGCGCTCGAACGCGTCCCGGTCGCTCGCCTGGGCCTCCCCCGCGCCGACGAACAGCTGGCGGATCGCCGGGCGGCAGGCGCCGGCGACCTCTCCGGTCTGCTCCGCGTCGATCGGCACGTCGCGCCAGCCCAGCAGCTGCTGGGCCTCGTCGCGGACGATCTGCTCGAGCAGCGCTTCCAGGCGCCCGCGAGCCGCGGGCTCGATCGGCAGAAAGCACATCAGCACGCCGTACTGGCCGAGCGGCGGCAGCTCGAAGTCGACGACCGCCCGCAGCAGCTCGTCGGGCATCTGCATCAGGATCCCTGCGCCGTCGCCGGTGCAGGGATCGGCGCCTGACGCACCGCGATGCTCGAGGTTCTCGAGCGCCGTCAGCGCCCTGGAGACGACCTCGTGGGTCGGGCGGTTGTCCAGGCGGGCGACCATGCCCACGCCGCATGCGTCGTGCTCGAAGCGGGGGTCGTAGAGTCCGACGGCCTTTGGCGGCTGCTTGATGTGCGAATGCATGGAAGTGCTCCCTTGGGGCGGTGCATCCCGCGCGGTGGGTGGGTAGACCACTCTGCGGGCATACCCACCGTGGCGCAGGCCGGCGGGCACCTGAGGCGGAGCCAGAAAGCGTAGCAGCGCGGACGCTGCGTGAACCAGCCGCCGTGGCGAGTTCTTCGGTCGCCGGAGGGACCCCGAAAGCGCTCAGCCAGGCGCGTCCGGCGCGTCTGCACCTGGCCGATCGGAGACCGAATCCTCCCGCAGGGTCTGCTCGTCCCCCCACGAGCACAGACCGCCTCTTCCGGGGCAAGTCAGGCACAGACCACGGTGCGGGCGCGAGCTGACGCTGAACGTCTGTGACCGCGCCTCGGCGAGCAGCGCCCCGAGGCGCTGCTCGAGCGCCGGCGACTCCGAGGCGGCATAGCGAGCGCCGACCCACTCATGTGGACGATGCAGGAACCAGTGCACGATCTCCACCTCGTCCGCCCCGTCGCGCAGGACGGCCAGCGCGTACAGCAGCCGCTGGATCGCGTACTCGCGCTCAACCAAGGCGGGCAGGTCGACGTCGTCGCCAACACGGTCGCTCTTGTAGTCGAGCACCAGGCTGCGGCCACTTCCCTCGTCGGCGAGCAGGTCGATCACGCCCGTGATCAGCGGCTGCTCGGGCGCAAGCGAGAACGCGAACGGGTACTCGCGCCGGACACGACGCGCCGCGCCCACGCGCAGTGACGGCGCAGCTGCGATCGCTGCTTCGATCAGCTGCGAGATCTCCGTGCTGTCAGCGTCGTTCGCTCGCGTCCCGAGCGTACGAGCAAGGCGCGCGACCTCGGCCGGTGCGGGCACGCTGGGAGCGCGGAAGTCGAGCGCCTCCAGCAGCGCGTGGACGAGCGTCCCACGAGCTCGCGCGTCGAGCGCGCCGCCGGCCGCCGGCGACCGCGCGGCGCCGCGGTTCTCGGCCATGCCGAGCACCCGTTCCAGGTAGTAGCGGTAGCCGCAGCGCTCGAGCTCCGCCAGCGCGGTGTAGCTGAGCGTGGAAGCCGGCGCCGCGAGCGCCGACGGCTCCGCCTGGGTAGGAGGTCCGCCGCCGTCGGGACCGTGGTCGAGAATCCGCGAGCCATTCGGCTGCGGCGCGGCCGGCTGCAGCGTCGCCGCAGGTAGCTGCGACATGGGCGCCGCAGCTACCAGAGCCCCGACGGCGTCCTCGCCGAGCACATCCCCAAATGTACTGGGGGCGCTGAGGATGCAACGCACGCGCACGCCGCCGAGCGGCCCGACCGCCAGCTCGTGCCGCGCCGGCTGCAGCGCCTGCGCGAGCGCCGGCAGCTCTGCCGCCAGCGCCGGCCCGAGCCACGAGATCGCGCTACCGCCCTGGCGCGGCGCCGGCCAGCGCTCGAACTCGACGGCTCCGCTCAACAGCAGCCGCTCTCGTGCGCGCGTCATCGCGACGTACAGGATCCTGTCCTCCTCCTCGGCCTCAGCCTGCCTGCGCTCCTCGCACAGAGCGTCGTAGTCGAGCGCCGGTGTCCCCTTCTGGCCGTCCAGGCGGACCAGCCGCAGCCCGAGCCGATCCCCATCCACGAGCAGATCGGGAACCCCGGTGTGCGGGGTTCGTCCTAGATCCGCCACGCACACGACCGGGAACTCGAGCCCCTTGGCAGCGTGGATGCTCATCAGGCGCACCGCCTCGGGCTCGACTCCGTCCACGGGCGCGTCGGACTCGCGGCTGTTGGCCGGGTCCTGGAGGTGCTCGACGTGGTCGAGGAAGCCCCGCAGGTCGCGTCCCTCGCTCGCCTCGAAGCGCCGTGCCAGTCGCAACAGCTTGTGCAAGTTGGCGAGCCGCCGCTCGCCCCAGTCCAGGCCGAGCACGTGCTCGCGGTAGCCGGTGGCAGCGATCGCGCGCTCGATCAACTCTGAGATCGTGCGTCGCGAGGCACCACGCCGCTCGCCTGCCAGCCGCGTGCAGAACTCGCTCAGCAGTCGGCGATCACGCTCGTCGAGCCCCGCTAGGCGCTCCTCCGCGTCCCCGCCGAATGCCGTCTCCCAGACGCCGTGCCTAGCGGCGCCCGCCGCGCGTGCGAGCAGCGCCAGGCCATCGCGGGTCAGGCCCACCAACGGCGAGGCGAGCACCGAGTACAGCGCCAGCTCGTCCAAGGGGTTCGCCAGGGCGCGCAGGTAGGCGAGCAGATCGCCGATCTGCTGGTGCGCCCAGAACCCGCCCGCGGCGGCCAGCGTGCGCAGGCCGCGCAGCTGCAGCGCCCGCTCGTAGACGTCCTGATCGCCGCCTGCGCGCAGCAGCACCACGACCTCGCCCGCGCGCGCCTGTCCGCTCGCCACGAGCTCCGCCACGCGCTGGGCCAGCAGGCGCGCCTCGGCTTGGCGCCAGAGCGCCGCGGGGGGCAACCCGAGGGCGAGCTGGTCCGCCAGCTCGGGGCTCTCCTCCCAGCCGCTGCGGGCCGTCAGCAGCAGCTCCACCAGCGGCTCCTGCTGCTCGCCCGGCTCCGACCACAGGGAGACCTGCTCGCCCGCAAAAGCCTCCCGCTCGGGCTCCCGCTCGGGCTCGCGTGCTGCGACGAGCGGCGTGAACCCTGCCAGACGATCGCCGAACACGGCGTTGACGACGTCGAGCAGCGGCGCGCGACTGCGGAAGTTGTGCGTCAGCGCGAGGCTGGCCTGACGCGCGGCGAGTGCTTCGCGCCGTTCGCGGAACAGGCTCACCTCGGCATGCCTGAACCCGTAGATCGACTGGTGCTCGTCACCGACCGTGAACAGGTTCCCCCGGTCGAGGGCACCGAGGATCCCGAGCTGTCGCCGGTTGGTGTCCTGGAACTCGTCGACCATCAGCAGCTCGAAGCGCTCCGACCAGGCCGTGCGGACGCTCGTGCGCCGCTCGAGCAGGTCCCGTGCGAGCAGCTCGAGATCGTCGAAGTCCACCGCGCCGCGCGCCCGCTTGAGCTGCTCGTACGCGCCGCCGAACCCGGCCAGCAGCCGATCGAGCAGGACGCACGCCGCGAGCGCCTCCCCGTCGAGCGCCTCGGCAGCCGCTGAGGCTTCGGCATCCTCGAGCGCCTTGCAGCCGTCGGCGGCCGGCCGCGCCAACGGCAGACGCGGCAGCAGCTGGCCCTGGCTGCGCAGCCGCGCGTGGACGCCTTCGATCATCACCGCGAGACGGTCGACCCTGTAGGCCGCCACCAGGTCGACCGCGTCTGGCCGTTCCCCCGCCAGGAAATCGCGCAGCGCGATCCTGAAGGCTCGCTGCCGCAGCCGTCCGGACAGACCTTCGTCGAGGATCGTGAACTCCGGGTCGAGCCCCGCGAGCAGCGGGTGCGAGCGCAGCAGGCGCGCGCAGAAGCCGTGGAAGGTGCTGACGAACGCGGCGTCTGTATCGCGCGCGGCCTCACGCTCGCCGAGCGCCAGCAGGCGGGCGCGAACTCGCTCGCGCAGCTCGCCCGCCGCGCGGTCGGTGAACGTGATCGCGAGGATCCGCGCGGGCGCGATACCGTCCTCGCGGACGGCCCGCACGAAGCGCTCCACGAGCACCGAGGTCTTGCCGCTGCCCGCAGCCGCCGACAACAGCAGCGGCTCGGCGCGGCGCGCAGCCGGCTGCTCCTGCTCGTCGGTCAGCCGCAGCACCGGCGGCGCCGTCGCACCGAGCCCAGCGGTCATCGCTCGCACCGGCAGATCGTCGGGAACTCGCAGCCGCCCCTGAACGCACAGGTGCGCGGCCGGGCCTCGAGCTCGCCGCGCGAGGACTGCGACGCCGCCTGCAACGCTGCGTCCAGTGCTTCGCCGAGTAGCTCGCGCATCCGCTCGTGCTCCTGCGTGTCCCCTCGCACGGTGTCGAGCGCCACCGCGCTGTCGCCGTCGAGCACGCCGCGGGCGCGCAGGTCGGGCCCGGACAGCGGCTGGTAGAAGCCTCCCGCGACGCGCAGACCAAGCAGCTGCTCCACCGCCAGCATGTACAGAGCGACCTGGAGCTTGTGCTCGCCGATCCACTTAGCCTGCGCCGGGGCGTCGCTGCTCTTGTAGTCGTAGACCACCGCGTCGCCGGACTCGGAGACGTCGACGCGGTCGATCCGCCCGCGCATCTTCACTCCTGGGCCTAGCTGGAACGCACCCACGCTGCTCTCCTCTCCGCGCTCGTCCTCAGCGCCGATGCCGAACCCGAACTCGAGGAACGTGGGCTCGAGCGGGCCGCTCGTCTCGGCCGCGTGCTCGAGGTAGCGCTCGAGGTCGGCTTGCAGCCGCCGGCGCACCCCGGGCCGGCGCTCGGGCATGACCGACAGCGGATACTCGGCCTCGCCCTGCTCGAGCGCCTCGCGCAGCAGCTGACGCGCGCGCGTCAGCCGCGCCGGCGTGAGTCGAGCCGACCCGGTCTCGCTCCTGAGCCCCTCGAGGGTGTCCTTGAGCGCGGCGTGTGCCAGCCCGCCGCGGGCGAACGGCTCGGGCTCCGGCTCGAACGCGCCCGGGTGCAGGACGCGCTCGACGAACCAGCGCATCGGACAGCCGATCCACTGCTCCAGCGAGGAGGCCGACCACGGCCGCTCGCGCAGCTCGGCCAGCACGCGCTCATCCGACAGCCCGTCGGAGCCTTCCGGTGGGCCGATCCTCAGAGCGCCGGCTGCCGCGTCTACAGCCCCCAAGGGCCTGCGCGCACGCCGCTCGCCGAGCGCCTCGGTGAACAGATCGCAGATGTCGTCCACGAACAGCGACCTGGCGGTCGGCTCGCCGTCGTCGTCGGCCACATGCCAGCTCAGGACCAGCAGCTCCTCAGGGCGCGAGACGGCCGCGTAGAGCAGGTAGCGCTCGGCCGCCAGTGCGTCCTCGTGCTCCCCCAGCCGCAGCCCGGAGGCTTCCGCGAGGCGGCGGCGCTCCTCGTCGGCCAGCAACGGCTGAGGGCGCGCGCGAGCAGGGAACAGACCCTCCTGCAGACCGCACACGAACAGCGCCTTCACGCGCCGCGCGCGCAGCGCAAGAGGGTCGAGCACGGCCACCGCGCCGGGCGTCGGGCGCTGGCCGCTGAACACCTCCACGCGCTCGAGCGAGCGCGCGAGCTCCGGCCCGCTGCCCGGTGCGAGCTCCGGCGCGGCCTTCGCCAGATCGCGCAGCTCGGCGAGCGCGCTGCTGCCTGCCGCCAACGCACGCGCCTCGGTCAGCTCGTCGTGCTCGAGCACGACCGCCTGTCCACGCCGGGGCGCGCCGAACAGCCACTGAAGCTCGCGCGTGGCGCGGTCGATCAGCGCGAGCGGCCCGCGTGCGGCGGCCTGCTCGAGCTGGTCGATCGTGTCCAGCTGCCAGTGGCGTTCCTGCCACAGCGCGCGCGCCCGATCGGCGCTCGTCGCGCCCAGCCGCCGCGCTCTGGCCTCGAGTGAGTCGGCGAGCTCGGAGTGTTCGAGCAGCCCCGGCGCACGCAGCCAGGCCAGCAGATCGCCGAGCTCGGCGGTCGTGCTCGCGCCGGCCTCAGCCGGCACGCAGCGCAGCAAGCCGATCAACGCCGCCCCGACGGCCGTGTCGCTGAGCCGTACGCGCCGCTCCAACGCATACGGGACATCGGCGGCCGCGAGCACCTCTTCGAGCAGCTCCGCGCTCGTTCCCGGCGTGCGCACGACGAGCGCTATCTCCTCCGCCGCCATGCCGCCCGCGAGCAGCTCGGCGATCTCCCGGGCGAGCAGTTCGAGCTCAGCGCGTTCGCCCCCGCCTTCGAGCAGACGCACGGCGCCCGCCGGGTCCACGCGCGCGCCGGCTGTCTCGAACAGCGAGCGCTCGAGATGGCTGAGTGCCTCGCGCGACGGCCCGGCGTAGTAGGCCGCACGCGGCGGGAGCGCGCGATGCTCGTCGGCGAGCGGCAGCAGCTCGGCGAACGTCGAGGCCCGGCCAGCGAACGCGACCCGGCCCGGCTCGTAGGTCAGCGACACGGTCACCGCCGCCCCCACGACCCGTCCGAGCGTCTCGATCGTGTCGATCTGCAAGCGGGTCAGATCGTCGAAGCCGTAGAACGCCACCGGTGTCGCGCTCCACAGCGCCGGGCTGCGCCGCAGCCCATCCAACGCGCGCACGGCCCGCTGCTCGCCGTCGAGGCGACCGATGCGCTCGAGCGTCCGGCTGTACTGCTCGAAGATCGCGCCGATCTCCTCGCGCGAGACGCCGGTCCCATCCTCAGCGGACCATCTCGCGAGTGCCTGCGTCAGCCGCGCGGCGCTCACGCAACGGACCCGCAGTTCGCCGAACAGCGTGCCGAGCGCATGTACGAGGCCCGGCGACGCATGCACGAGGCCCGGCGAGGATCGCCCTGCACTCGCAAGCATGTCCGTCTCGCCGGTGATCGAGGATCGCGCGGATCGCTCGGTGAGCACCGCGATCAGCCGTTCGCGCGCCAGCCCGCCGAGCGCCGTCCCGACGACCTCGGCGCGAGCGGCCACCTCCTCGATCAGGCCGTCGAAACGCAGCACGCGCACACCGATTGCCGCCCGGTCAGCCGCCAGCTCGCGCAGGTAGTGCTCGGCGTCGGCGCGCGTCGGCACCACCAGCAGGGGCTCCAGGCCATGGGCGAGCTCGCGACGCACCGCGTCCATCACGACCTGCGCCTTGCCCGCGTTGGCGGGCCCGGTGATTAGCGTTATCGGCATCGGTGCCCATCCTGGCGCACCGGGGAGACGCGCCCGGAGCGGCGAGGACTACCTGTGGTTCCTAGGCTGCGCTGCGCTGGCGCGAGCGGCGTTTGGCGCCTTTGGCCTCGGAGCTCGCATCGACGACCTCGGCGCCAGCGCCGGCATCCGCGTCGGCGTCTGGCGGCTTGGCGCCCTCCTTGGCCCACAGCTCGTCGAACTCGACGCGCCATTTGCCCTCGTCGGTCTGGCTGAGCGCCAGATGGGCGCGGAAGCTGCGCCCGCTGCGCCCGCGGAAGCCCGTCACCGCCTGCGCGGTGTAGCCGGTCTTGATCAGCTCGCGGGCGATCGCCAGCGGCAGCGTCTTGCCGGCTTTCGACTTCCAGATCACGAAGCCGCAGCCCGGATCATCGCGCGCCCAGCACGAGTAGCCCTTGCGGTTCTCGACGATCTCGTGACCGCACACCGGGCACGGACCGAGCCGCGCGCGCGGGATGCGCACGTCTTTGAGCGTCTCGTCGAGCTCTTTGACGGTCTCCTGCGCGAAGCCCGCGATGTCGCTCATGAACTGCTTGCGCGAGTCCTCGCCGCGCTCGATCTTGCCCAGCCGCTGCTCCCAGCTGCCGGTCAATCCCGGCGAGGTCAGGGCGTGCTCGTTGAGCAGACGGATCACGTTCAGGCCCTTCTCAGTCGCCACCAGCGCGCGGCCGTCGCGCTCGATGTAGCTGACGGTGATCAGCCGCTCGATGATCGCCGCGCGGGTCGCCGGCGTGCCGATGCCCGAGTCCTTCATCGTCTCGCGCAGCTCGTCGTCGTCTACCAGCTTGCCTGCCGTCTCCATCGCTCCGAGCAGCGAGGCGTCGCTGTAGCGGCGGGGCGGTTTGGTTTCCTTGCGCGCGCTGTCGATCTTGTGCGTCTGCACTTGCTCGTCCGCGAGCAGCCGCGGCAGCTGCTGGTCGGTCTCCTCGTCCTCCTCGCCGTCGGCTTTAGCGTCGGCGCCCTTGGCGTCGGCGGCGACCTCGTCGTACACGCCGCGCCAGCCGGGCACCTGCAGCAGCTTGCCGCGCGTGCGAAACACGTGGCCGGCGCCGTCCTGCGCGCCCGCCGGGAGGACCGTCGTCTCGATGCGCGTGTTCTCGAACACGGCCTCGGGATGGAAGACCGCGAGGAAGCGCCTGACCGCCATGTCGTACACGCGCCGGTCATCAGAGCCCATTTTCTCGAGGTTATGCTCGGAGCGTGTGGGGATGATCGCGTGGTGGTCGGTGACCTTCTCGTCGTTGACCACGCGCGCCAGCGGCAGCACGTCGAGCCCTACGACGTAGTCGGCGCCCTTCCGGTACTCCGCCTGTGCCCCGACCAGCTCAGCGATCGGCTTGATCTCCTCGATCATGTCGGTCGTCAGGTAGCGCGAGCTGGTGCGTGGGTAGGTGAGCGCCTTGTGCTCCTCGTACAGCCGCTGAGCGGCAGCGAGCGTGCGTTTGGCCGAGAAGCCGTAGCGGTTGTTCGCCTCGCGCTGCAGTGTCGTGAGGTCGTAGAGCATCGGCGCTTTCTCACGCTGCTCTTTCTTCTCCAGCTTGGTGATCGTCCCCGGCCTGCCCTCGCATGCGCCGACGATCGCGAGCGCCTCTTGCTCGGTGCCGATGCGCGGCCCTTTGGTCGTCCCGGGGCTCCCCGGAGGGGCCGCGAAGTGCCCGACGTAGACGCGCTCGCCGCCCGACTCCCCATCGAGTGGCGCGCCCGCGAACGTCGCGTCGACCAGCCAGTAGGGCTCAGGTTTGAAAGCCTTGATCTCCTCCTCGCGGCGCGCGACGATCGCCAGCGTCGGCGTCTGCACGCGGCCGAGCGAGACGGCGCCGTCGAAGGAGCTGCGCAGCCGGATCGTCGCGGCGCGAGTAGCGTTCATGCCGACGATCCAGTCGGCCTCCGAGCGCGAGCGGGCGGCCTGCTCCAGGCGCTCGAACTCCTCCGCCGGACGCAGCTGCTGGAGCGCCTCCTTCATCGCCGCGTTGGTCATCGATTTCAGCCACAGCCGTTTGACCGGCTTCTTGCCTTTGGCCTTCTCGTACAGGTAGGCGAAGATCAGCTCGCCCTCACGACCGGCGTCGCAGGCGTTGACCGCCTCGTCGATGTCGTCTCTGCCGAGCTGTTTGGTGACGACCGTCATCTGCTTGCGCGAGCGCTCGTCACGCACCTCGAGCTTGAAGCGCTCGGGGACGATCGGCAGATCGGCCATCCGCCAGCTCTTGTATTTCGCGTCGTACGCTTCCGGTTCGGCGAGCTGGACGAGGTGTCCAACCGCCCAGGTGACCACGTGGTCCGGGCCCTCGAGATAGCCCTCCTGCTTCTTGAACGGACCCGGCAGCACGCGTGCCAGATCCTGTCCGACGGAGGGCTTCTCTGCGACCAGCAGGGTCTTCGACATGGCGGTCAGCGTAGCGGCCCGGGCTAGCCGCCGATCGGCGCTCTCGGGTTGGCGCCCCAAAAGATCTGTGTACCCGTCATCCCGATCAGCGTCACGAGCACGAGGTTCAGGACCATCGACTTGGCCGTTGCCTTGCCTACGCCGACGGGTCCACCGGAGGCGTTGTAGCCGTAGTAACAGCCCACGAGCACGATCGCGGTCGCCATTGTCATGCCCTTGATCAGGCTGAACAGGATGTCCGGCGGGTTCTGGAACTGCCAGAAGAGCAGCAGGTAGCCGCCCGAGGACGTGTAGCCGATCTGCTTGACGACCGCGATGTACGACGCCAGGAACGCAACGCCGATCGACGAGATGTACACGAACGGCAGCACGATCCACGACGCGAGCAGCCGGGTCGCGCAGAGGAACGTCATCGAGTTGACGCCCATCACCTCGAGCGCGTCGATCTCATCGGAGATCCGCATCGCGCCGAGCTCGGCCACGATCCCCGTGCCGACCTTGGCGGACATCATGTAGCCGAAGGCGTAGGGGACCGCCTCGCGCACGTTGCACCAGGCGGCGAACACGCCGGCGTAGCTGGGCGCGCCTTGGGACTGGGTGAAGTAGGCGCCCTCGATGCCGCAGGTGTTCAGGCCGGTGATGAACACCAGGGCCCAGATGACGAGCGTCGAGTACACAATCAGGATCCCTGCCTGGCGCAGCGTCTCGCCGAAGAAGCGCAGCACGTGCAGGCTCCAGACATCGCGGACTATCTCACCGGTGAAGCCGACGATCTCGCCGGTCGCCGACAGCCATTCGCGGGGCAGCGCCAGCAGCTCGTTCACTTGATCACCAGGATCTGCGGATGGGTCGCGAGCAGCGTCTGGGTGAAGACGTAGTTGAACGCTCCGAACGCCAGAAAGGAGATCACGACAGCTTCGTTGACCGCCCGCCCGACGCCCTCGGCTCCGCCCGAGGCGGTCATGCCCTTGTAGCAGCAGACGATCGCGATGATCGCGCCGAACATAGTCGTCTTCAGCACCGACCCCCACAGGTCGGTGACCGACGAGTTGGCGAACAGCGTGGCCCAGAACGGCCCGAGCGACCCCCCGCTGACGATCTCGGCGAGCAGGCCGCCGAAGATGCCGAACAGCAGCGCGTAGATGTCGAACAGCCCCGTCGCGATCATCAGCGCGAGGAAGCGCGGCACAACCAGGTTCTTGACGGGGTCCACCCCGAGCACCTGCAGCGCGTCCAGCTCCTCACGGACCTTACGCGCCCCCAGGTCCGCGGTTATCGAGGTACCGGCCACCCCGGCCATTACGATCGCCGTGATCAGCGGTCCGATTTCGCGGATCGCGGCGAGCACGAAGAACCCGCCGAGCCGATCGAGCGCACCGAAGATCGTGAGGAAGTTGGCCGCCTGCAATCCCGGTGCCCCGTAGTCGATCGCCACCGTCGTGAGCAGCAGCGGGAACCAGACGAGGCGCAGCGTGAACAGAAACTGGGAAACGAGCTCGCCGCCGTACGGATACGGCGGCGTCAGGGCGGATGAGATGGTCCTGCCGGTGAGCAGGATCATGTCGCCGAATTCCTCGAGCAGGTTGCGCGCCGGATGCCCCACCCGCCGCGCCACCGTGCGCACTCCGCCTCCGCCTTCCGTCGGCGATCCCGGAGGAGCACCCGCAACCCGCGAAGCCCCTCCGGCATCCTGGGCCTCTCGATGCATTCCTATAGCCCTCCGTCCATTCTTATAGTGTACTAGTTGATCAGCACACTATGTATCTGGGCCCACGGCCGCTAACGTTTGGGTATGGGCCCATACGCAAACGACAAGTCGACGGACGCGACCAAATCGGCCTCCGACGAGGTCTCGGCAGGCCAGGACGGGGTCACGGCCGGCCTCGACGTGGTCGTCGATCGCGACGCCGACGTGCCGATCGGCGTGCAGCTGGCGTGGTCGCTGCGCGCTCGCATCGGCACGGGCGAGCTCGTGCCGGGCCGGCGGCTTCCTGGCCTGCGCGATATGGCACAGGACGCGGGCGTGAACGTGAACACCGTTCGCGCGGTCTACCAGCGACTCGAGCAGGAAGGCTTCGTCGACAGCCAGCAGGGCAGCGGAACGTTTGTCGCCAGCGCCGCCCGCCCGCCGTCCGCCGCCGGCACGATCGCGGCGGAGGCCGCACGCGAGGCACGGGACACCGGGGTCGACCCGCGCGAGGTGGCCGCGGCGCTGTACGTGACGCAGGACGCTCTGGTCGAGCCCGAGGACCCGGCGCCGACACGACGACGGCTGCTGCGCGCGGAGATCGCCGCGCTGGAGCGGACGCTCGGGGAGATGGAAGCGGCGCATCCCGGTGCCGCCCCGCCGCCCACCCAGCTGCGCGGCGTGAACGGCCCGACGCTGCTCGGTGCCGGCGAGCTCGAGCGGGTTCGAGGACTGCTCGTGCGTCGGCTCTCAGCGCTCCAAGCAGCGATCGATGCGCGGGCAGCGGCGGACCGGCAGGAGTCGACCCCCACAGCGCGCACCAGCCCGCGCGCACAGCGCACCACGAAGATCGAGCCGAGCAAGCCGCCGGCGCCAGCGCCCAAGCGGACGCGCCGACCACGCAGCACTACGCGGCCGGCCACGGCGGGGACGTGAGTCAGCCCGGGGAGCATTCCCCGGTGCTCACCTGAGCGCCTGCGCCCACGCGGGCACTGGCTTCACGCAACACGCTCGCAACGGTCGCGTTGGCCACCCCGTAGCCGCCGCGCGGGCTTCCGTGAACAGTCGCGGCGAACACGGTCGTTAGGACCTCGCCGCCGGTGTCGAGCAGCGGGCCACCCGAGTTGCCCGGCCGCACCAGGCCGCGCAGCGGCGTGAGCAGCCGCGAGACGGGTCCGCGGCCGTAGGCGTCCTGGGTGAGGACGGTCTGCGTGCGCCCGATGCGTCCCGGCTCGACGTTGAAGGGACCGTTCTGTGGATAGCCGAGAATCGCCCCGGTCGTCCCCGGCGCGGCGTCGGCGGACAGGCTCAGCGGCGCCAAGCCGAGCATCCGAACGCGCAGCACGGCGATGTCGTCGGTCGGGTCGAACGCGACCGGCTGTGCGGTCAGGCTCGGCGATTGCCCGTCGATCTCGATCGTCGTGTCCTGCTCGCCGGCGACGACATGCGCGTTCGTCACCACCAGGTCGCTCCGAGCGACCCAGCCGGAGCCCTCGATCGCGAGGCCGCAGGCGGTGCCGTCGACGCGCACGACGCTGCGCGCGGCCCGGCGCACGGCGGGCGAGCGAGCGACCCCCGGCTCGGGCGCTGCGACGTCCGGTGAGGGGCCGGTGATCGACGGCAGCGGATCCAGCCGCGCGAGCGCGTCGAGGACAGACCCCGACGGAGGAAGCACTTGGTTGAGCCGGCGCAGGATCGCCGATCGCTGGATGTCGGCGCGCAGCTGATCCTGCCCCGGCGTCTGGCCGGCGACAGCCGCGCCGATCCACACGATCCCCAACGCGAGCGCCGCACCCAGCGCCGCGCCGAGCGCGCCGTCGAGCAGGCCCATGCCGGGGACGATCAGAAAACGCCGCAGCCTGAACCCGAGCCCCTCGAGGCCGCTGGCCAGAATCGCTCCCCCGAGCAGCGCGCCCAGCAGCCCGAACGCGGGCGCATACGGAGAGGAGGAGCCCTGCGGAAGCACGTGCGGGGCCAGCCGGGTGCCGAGAAACGCGCCGAGCGCGAACCCGAGGAACGACAGCGCACCGACGATGAAGCCCTGCCGCGACCCGAAGAAAGCGAGGATCGACGCGAACGCGACGATAAGCCAGTCCAACTGAGTCACCTGTCATGTTCTACAAGTTCCGTGACCGAAAGCCACAACCAGCGCCTGCGACGCGCCCGCCCCGTGTTCGCTCTGGCCGCCGTGGCCTTCGTGATCGGCGCGATCGTCGGCGCCCAGCATGCAGCATCGACGGGCGACGCGCTCGCAGATCGCTTCGTCGCGCACTGGACGAAGGGCGACTACGCGAGCATGTACTCCGAAGTCGACACCGCGTCCAGGCGAGCGACATCCGCGGGAGAGTTCGCGAGCGCCTATGAAGAAGCCCTCAGGACGGCCACCGCCACCCGCCTGCGTGTGGTCGGCGGCACACGCGGCCTGCCGGACGGGTTCGTGGAGGTGCCGGTGCGCGTCCAGACGCGGCTGTTCGGCACGCTGTCGCTGCAGTTCGCGCTGAAGACGGTCGAAGAAGGCGGCACGGCGCGCGTCGCGTGGTCGCACTCGATGACCTTTCCCGGGTTGCGCCCGGGTGAGCTGTTGAGCCGTCGCATGACGATGCCGCGGCGCGCAGCGCTGCTGGCGCGAGACGGCTCCACGCTCGCGGAAAGCGCCTCCGGCGTGACGCCGGAGGGCGAATCCGGTGAATCCTCGCGTGGCTCGCCGCTGGGCGCGGCGGCAGATGCCGTGCTCGGCACCGTGGGGAAGGTGCCAAGCGGACGCTCCTCGGCGGCTCGGCGTCGCTCGCTCGAAGAACAGGGCGTGCCGAGCAACGCGATCGTCGGCCTTAGCGGCCTGGAGCTCGCGCTCGATGACCGCCTGCGCGGGACCGCCGGCGGCGAGCTGCTGGCGGGGTCGCGCGTGCTCGCGTACGCCACTCCGCGCGCGGCTCTCGCCGTGCGCACGAGCGTCTCGCCGGCGCTGCAGAGCGCCGCGGCAAGCGCGCTCGGCGGTCAGCTCGGCGGGATCGTCGTTCTGCAGCCCGGGACGGGACAGATCCTGGCGGTCTCGGGGCTCGGCCTCGACGGGCTCCAGCCTCCCGGCTCGACGTTCAAGATGGTCACGCTCACGGGTGCGCTGAGCGCGAAGATCGCCACCCCCAAAACGGTCTTTCCATACGCGACCTACGCGACGCTCGACGGCGTCCGGCTGAACAACGCCAACGGCGAGGAATGCGGCGGCACGCTCGCCGTCGCGTTTGCCGTGTCGTGCAACTCGGTGTTCACCCCGCTTGGCGTGAAGCTCGGCGCCACACGCCTCGTGGCGACGGCCGAACAGCTCGGCTTCAACAAGGCGCCTGGGGTACCCGGGGCCGCGGAAAGCACCCTGCCGGCAGCCGACCAGATACAGGGGGAACTGGACGTCGGCTCGACGGCGATCGGCCAGGGGCAGGTACTCGCGACCCCGCTCGAGATGGCCGGCGTGGCCGCCACGGTGGCTGACGGCGGGCGCCACCGGAGTGCCACCTTCCTGGCGGATAGCAGCGCACCGGCAACACGCGCGATGAGTGCGTCGGTCGCTCGCACCGTGCGGCGCCTGATGATCGGCGTGGTGCGCGGCGGGACGGGAACCTCGGCCGCGATCCCGGGAGTCACGGTGGCGGGCAAGACGGGGACAGCGGAACTGAAGAGCGCTTGCAAATCCTCCTCCTCCTCGGAATCGTCCTCGAGCGAAGGCTCAGAATCGAGCGGAGAAGGCTGCGCGGGCGAAAGCGAAGCGAGCAACACGGACGCCTGGTTCGCTGCTTTCGCCCCGGCGCTGCACCCGAAGGTCGTAGTCTGCGTGCTGCTCGTCAAAGACGGCGCCGGCGGCGACACCGCTGCCCCGGTTGCGCGCGAGGTGATCGAAACGGGGCTGCGCGCGGAGCACTAACTGGACATCGCGCCCGGATCCGGACGTCGGGCTCGCAGCTAAACGTCGAGCTCGGAGCTAGACGTCGAGCTCGGCTGACGCCGACTCGGTCGGATCGAACGGGTCGACGATCTTGAGCTCGAGCGGCCTGTTGTCGAGCGAGACGATCTGGATCTTGTACAGCAGCAGCGCGCCCTGCGTGGGAGCGCCCGACGGGATCGTGCCCGGCGCCGGGAGCTGAGATTTGGCGGCGACGAACCCGCCGCGGTAAGCAAATTCGTTCGGCCCGAGCGGCACTGTCGGGCGGTAGATGTTCTCCTGCGTGTCGCTGATCGTTATGTTGGTCGCCGCCGGCAGGTGGTGCGCGGTGTGGTTGTAGACCTGCAGGAACACCCCGAACCACTCCTGGCCGGGCCGCAGTTCGCGCTGCGCAGGTGAGAGCCCGCGCAGGTAGGACACATCTTCGGCGTTTTCGGGATTGAGCTCGCGCGAGAGTTGGACCTGGTAGACCAGCGGGCCGACGTTCAAGTATGGCGCGGCCGCTCCAGACTCGCCGGCGTAGGTACCGGTGGTCACCTTCGTGTGCGATTCGCCGCACGCGCCGAGGGCGAGAACGGCGAGCACGGCCAGTAGGAGGAACGGGAGCTTGCGCAAGCGGCTGAACATGCGACGCGGCAGTCTATCCGCCGGCGACCGTGACGCGCCGGCCAGCACGATCGCCATCACTGCTTCGGGACCCGCCCTGCTCGAGGATCTCGCGCAGTCTCTGCAGCGCACGCCAGTTCTTACGCTTCAGCCAACCGCGCCCCCCGAGCCCCTCCATCAGACGATCTACCGGCGTGGCCGGGACGGTCTGCAGTGTCAGGCTCACACGCGTCGCGCTGCCGGGCGCGGGCGCGAGGTCATACACGCCGCGCGTGCGGATGCGGTTGTTCTTGCCCGTGCGGCCGACCTCGACGATGCGGTGCGGGCGCTCGACCTCGGCGAACGTCGCGTCCCCCCAGCTGAAGCGGTTGCCTGGGGCCTTCACGCGATAGCGCGCGCCGGCGCCCTTGCCGACCGAGTCGAGTCTCGTGAGGTGCCAATCGACCAGGAAGTGGTCGGTGAACTCCACGTGGTTGGCGATGTCCTGGAGGTAGTCGAACACCTCCTCGCGCGGGGCGGAGATGACGATCGATACGGTCACTGGGTCCACGGCGCGCCGAAGTCTATTGGCCGGGGTGACGCCCCGAGGCCCCGGCGCGCGTGGTGCTGGGACTCAGGCCGCGCTCAGGCCGCGCGCGCCATCAGGCGTACGGTCTGGCCGTGCTCGCAGTGTCTGACTGTCTGGCTCACCAGCGGAGCCTCGCGGCGGTGCGGGCGGCACAGCTCGCACACGATTCGCTGCTCGCGCCCCGCATACACGTGGACCTGCTCGCCGGTCAGCGGCGTGCGACCGCAGTCAGAGCAGCTATGCCTGTCTGCCTCCAGGACGCCGAGGCCGCGACGCAGCAGGACGCGCTCGAGCTGCTCGACATGCGTGATCGGCGAAGCCATTTCGATCATCGGATTCGTCGCACGCGCGGTCGCTCCTGCCGCTGCAAGACCTCGCCCGTCCGGCTGCGTTTACCGTCGCTTGCGGGCGGGTAGTCGAGGTGTGGCGCGCCAGGCGGCATGCCAGCCTCTTGATCCCACTATTCAGAATCAACTACTGCTTGACAAGCTTGTTATGATCGCCACAAGTTCCCCCGAGAGCGCCCACCGGCGGCGGGACGAGAGGGAGGAGAAGGTCATGGACACACTTACTTCGGGCACGTTCGTCGGAGCCGGGTCGTTTCGTTGTGCGGGCTGCGGCTACACCCTGACGCTCGTCGGCTCGGACATGCTCAGCACCTGTCCCGGCTGCGGAGGCGAGGACTTCGCTCGCGCGTCGCTGTTCAGCACTGAGCGGATCTCGGCGGCGCCCGGCGGCAGGAGTGCGCCAGCTCGAGAGGGCATGCTGATCGAGCCCCCGGCACGCGATCGTGCCGCGCAGCTGGCGAGTCTGCGTGCGAGCATCGAGCAGCCCGGCGAGTACCTGTGCTTCGAGGAGAACGGCGTGCAGCACACGGTTGCGCTGACGCGCGAGTGGACACGTGTGGGACGCAGCCTCGCGGCGGACGTGCGCTTCGATGACCCCACCGTCTCGCGCCGGCATGCGCTGATCGTGCGCCATCCCGATGGCGTGCGCCTGCTCGATGATCGCAGTCTCAACGGGGTGTTCGTGAACGGCGCCCGAGTCGACGGCAAGGCGCTCCAGGACGGTGATGAGATCATCGTCGGGCGCTACCGCCTCGACTTCGTCAGCGTGCCTGGGGAGGGCGATGAGACCGAGCGCGCCGACTCCGCGCCGTCGCTGCACACGATCGGCTGACGCTCCACACACCCGGCCGCTCCTCGAAACCCGCCGTCCCCTAGTATCGCGGCGACGATGGCTCACACGATCGCTGTCCTCTCGCAGAAGGGAGGCACCGGCAAGACGACCGCGGTGCGGACACTGACCGATGTCCTACGCCGCAGCGGCGTGCACACGCTGGCTATCGACCTCGACCCACAGGGAAACCTGTCCGACTACTTCGACGTGCCGACGGACGTCGAGCCGACGATCGCCGACGTGCTCGCGGGACGCTCGAACGCGATCGAGGCGATTCACGAGCACATCATCCCGGCGAACCTGACGCTCGCGGAGTCCGAGCTGATGCTCGGCGGCAAGATGGGCCGCGAGATGACGCTCAGACGAGCGCTGGTGCAGGCAAGCGAGCACTACGAGGTGATCCTGATCGACTGCCCGCCGTCGCTGGGACTGCTGACGATCAACGCGCTCGTCGCAGCCGACCACGCGCTGATCACGGCCGAGGCCCAGTACTTCGCGCTGCAGGGGGTCGAGCAGGCGATGGAGGTGGTCGAGCTGGCGCGCGACAGCCTCAACCCACAGCTGTCGCTGCTTGGCGTGCTGCTCAACCTGGCCGACATGCGAACGGTTCACTCGCGCGAGGCGTTGACGTCGCTGAAGGAGCGCTTTGGCGATCAGGTGTTCGACACCGTGATCCGCGCGTCGATCGCGTATGCCGAGTCAGCCGAGCGGGCGTGCTCGATCCTCGACCACCGCCCGGACCTCGGCGCGGACTACCTCGCGCTGGCGGGCGAACTGCTGGCGCGGCTGCAGGGTCTCGACGGCGCCGGGGAGCGCGTCGCGCAGCTCGCTCAGAGCGCGCCGACGTAGGCTCCCTGCGGCTCGAAGGTCACCCGTAGCACCTTTGCCCAGCCCTCGACCTCGGGGCCGAGCGCCTCAGCCACGACCCCGGTCTGCTCGTAGAAGCACCACACCAGCACCGTCGGCCCGGCACCGGAGATCGTCGCCCCGAGCGCTCCCAACTCCCGTGCGCGCGAGGCCAGCTCGAAGGAGCGCGGGAACAGGTCGGCGCGCTGGCGCTGGTGCAGCCGATCCTGCAGCCCGCGCGCGAGCAGGTCCCAATCTCCCTTCGCCAACCCGAGCGTCAACAGCGAGGCGTGCGCGACGTTGAACACGGCGTCCTGCAGCGGCACCTGCTCGGGCAGCGCGGCGCGCGCCGCGCGCGTGCCGACGGCCTGCTCGGGTACGACCGCCAGCGCCTCCAGCCCGGTCGGCGGATCGAAGCGCGTCGCCTGCCCATCCGCGCACACGACGAACCCACCGAGCAGCGCGGCGGCGACGTTGTCCGGGTGGCCCTCCAGCTCGGACGCGAGGGTCAGCAGATCGGCGTCGAGCTCGAACATGTGATCCGCGGCCATCAGGCCTGCGACGATCGCAGCGGCGCTGGATCCGAGACCGCCTGACAGCGGGATCTGGGATTTGATCCTGAACGTGAAGCCATCGGCTGGATGCAGTCGCTCGAAGGCCCGCACGCACAGGTTCTCTCGCCCCTTGGCCACCGACAGGTCCGTCTGCACCGAGAACTCACCCGTCTCCTCGACCTCGACCTCGAGCGCCAGCGCCACGGCGGCGGCCATCGAGTCGAACCCGGGGCCGAGATTTGCCGAGGACGCCGGCACGCGCACGACGCGTCGACGGATCACCGACGCGCGCTCCGTGCGCGTCGATCGATGACTGAACGCGCGCTCCGTGCGCGTCGATCGATGACTGAACGCGCGCTCCGTGCGCGTCGATCGATGACTGAACGCGCGCTCCGTGCGCGTCGATCGATGACTGAACGCGCGCTCCGTGCGCGTCGATCGATGACTGAACGCGCGCTCCGTGCGCGTTCAGGGATCACCCAGGACCGCTTCCTCGATCGCGGCGGTCTCGGCGACGCACTGGATCACCTTGCCATCGTTGTTGGCGATCGCCGTCTCCGGATCCTTCAGCCCGCGTCCAGTGAGCACGCACGCGACCTGCTCGGCGCCGTCGGCTCCGTACTTGAGCAGCCCCGCGACCGAGGCTGCCGAGGCGGGCTCGCAGAACATGCCTTCCCTGGAGGCGAGCAGCCGGTAGGCGTGCAGGATCTCGGCATCGCTGACGACCCGGATCGCGCCGCGCGAGTCGGTCGCGGCGGCCATCGCGTCCTCCCAGCGCACCGGGTTGCCGATGCGGATCGCGCTGGCGACCGTTTCTGGGTGCTCGATCACCCGCCCCTCGACCAGCGGTGCGGCGCCTTCGGCCTGAAAGCCGAGCATTTTCGGGGCCGCTCCGAGCTCCTGAAAGCCACGCCAGTAGGAGGTGATGTTGCCGGCATTGCCGACCGGGATGCAGAGCGCTTCGAGACCGCCGTCGAGGCCCTCGTGGATCTCGAACGCAGCCGTCTTCTGGCCTTCGATGCGATAGTTGTTGACCGAGTTCACGAGCACGATCGGGTGCGTGTCGGTGAGCTCGCGCACGAGCGTCAGCGCCTGGTCGAAGTTGCCCTGCAGCGAAATCACACGCGCGCCGTGCACGAGCGTCTGGGCCATCTTTCCCTGCGCGATCTTGCCCTCGGGGACGATCACCGCGCAAGTGATTCCGGCGCGTGCAGCGTATGCGGCGGCGCTGGCGGCGGTGTTCCCAGTCGACGCGCAGATCACGGCCTTGGCGCCTTCGCGCACGGCGGCGGACACGGCGCAGGTCATACCGCGGTCCTTGAACGAGCCGGTCGGGTTGGCGCCCTCGAGCTTCAGCCGCACGGTCGCGCCGACCATCGCGGACAGCACCGGCGCGCGCAGCAGCGGGGTCGAGCCCTCCTGCAGGCTGACGAGTTTGTCGCCCGGGTCGAACGGCAGGCGCTCGTGGTAGCGCTCGATCAGCGGCACGTGCGTGCCCGAGAAGGCCGCTCCTTCGACCAGCGGGAGGGGCACCGGCTGCGTCTGTTGCGTGCTCATGCGAACTCCTCTTCGATCACCCTGATCGTGCGCGGTGGCGAGCGCACGAACTCAAACTCGCCGACGCGCTCCATCGCTGCTCTGAGCTTCGACTCGAGCACCGGGTGCGTAACCATCACGAGCCGTGCGTGCTCGCCCATCCCGCGTTGAACGACCGACTTGATCGACACGTCGTGCTCACCGAGCACCTTAGTGATATCGGCCAGCACGCCGGGCTCGTCAGCCACGTCGAGGTGCAGGTAGAAGGCGCTGTCGACGTCCTCGATCAGCGTCAGCGCCAGCGGCGGAGCAGGCGGTCGGGCGCCGCCGGTCATCACGCTGACGACATCCCCGAGCACCGCGCTGGCTGTCTGGCGCCCGCCGGCGCCCGGTCCGGACATCGTGATCTCGGTGATCGTCTCGGACTCGACGGTGACGGCGTTGAACGGGCCGGAGATCGCTGCGAGCGGATGGCCGGAGTAGAGGAACGTCGGATATACGTGTACGGACAGCCCGCCCTGGCGACGCTCGGCGGTCCCGATCAGCTTCAGGGCGAGACCGAGCTCGCGCGCGTACTCGAGGTCATCGCCGTGCAGCTGCTCGATGCCCTCGTAGCTCACGTCGTTCAGGTGCACCGGCGAGCCGAACGCGAGGCGTGCGAGGATCGCCATCTTGGCCGCGGCATCGCGGCCGCTGACGTCGTCGCTGGGGTCGGCCTCGGCGTAGCCGACGCGTTGGGCCTCGGCGAGTGCCTCGGCGTAGCTCGAGCCGGCGGTCATCTCGCTGAGGATGAAGTTGGTGGTGCCGTTGACGATCCCGTGGATGCGCTCGATCGGCGTCGCGGACAGCGACTCCTCGAGCACGCGCACGACCGGCACGGTACCGGCTACAGCCGCCTCGAAGCGCAGCCGCACGCCCTGCTCACGGGCCGTCTCGAACAGCTCCTCGCCATGCTGAGAGAGCAGCTGCTTGTTGGCCGTAACGACGTGCTTGCCGGCTCGCATCGCGGCCAGCAGGTACTCGCGCGCGGGTTCGAGGCCGCCGATCACCTCGACGATCAGATCGGATCTCGCGAGGATCTGCTCGAAGTCGCCGCGGGTGCGAGTCAGCACACCGACGATCTCCGGCTTGCGGGCGTTGAAGCGCGCGATCTCCGCCGAGCGCTCGTCGAGCAGCGCGGCAAACGCGGAGCCGACCGTGCCGAAGCCGAGCAGGCCGACGTTGAACGCCGGCGCGGACACCTGGCCGTCAGCGGACACGACCCACTCCCCTTCGCCTGGAGAACATCGGACGCACTCCCCTAGAGAACATCGCGCGCGGTCAGGTCCTCGTAGGTTTCGCGCCTGACGACGACGCGTGCGTCGCCGTCGCGACAGAAGATCACCGGGGCTCGTGGAACGCCGTTGTAGTTGCTTGCCATCGAATACCCATACGCGCCGGTGGCGGGCGTGACGATCACATCGCCCGGGCGGGGGTCCTCGAGCAGCGCCTCGCGCAGGATCACGTCCCCGGACTCGCAGTGCTTGCCCGCGAGCACGCACTCGGTCGACCCATCCATCCGGTCGGCGACGTGCGCCTCGTAGGTGGCGCCGTAGAGCATCGGGCGCAGGTTGTCGGACATGCCGCCGTCCACGGCCACCCAGCGCGAGACGTTCTGCTTGACGCTCTCGACGGTGTACAGCGTGACGCACGCGTTCGCGCACAGCGCCCGGCCCGGCTCGATCATCAGCCTGCTCGAGCCGATCCCGTGATCATGGGCGGCCTGCACGAGCGCGCCGACGTACTCCTCGATCGACGGCGGCGCCTGCTGGCGCTCGGTGTACTGCACGCCGAGCCCGCCGCCGAGATCATAGATCGAAAACCCGCCCACCCCCTCGCCGAGCTTGGAGAGCTCCGCGACCTCGCGTCGAAACGGCTCCAGCCCGAGCAGCTGCGAGCCGATGTGCGCATGCAGGCCCTGCAACGACAGCCCCGCGATCGATTGCAGCCGTGCGATCGCCTCGGCCGCGTCGATGGTCGCGAAGCCGAACTTGGAGTCGGCCTGCCCGGTGGAGATCTTCTCGTGCGTCTCCCCCCGTACGTCGGGCGTGACCCGTACGAGCACCGGCTGGCCACCGTCGCGGTCAGCCGCGGCGCCCTCCTGTAGGAGCGTCTGCAGGCGGTCGATCTCGTCGAAGTTATCCACCACGATCGCGCCGACGCGGTTGCCCAGCGCCATACGCAGCTCGTCCTGCGACTTGGCGTTGCCGTGGAACACGATCCGCTCGGGCGTAAAGCCGGCGGCAAGCGCCAGGTGCAGCTCGCCGCCGGAGGCGACGTCGCACCACAGTCCCTCGCGCGCGAACAGCGCGAGCACGGCCGTGCAGGGGAATGCCTTCGAGGCGAACACCACGTGGAAGTCCTCGTGGCCGGCGTCGCGCCCGGCGCGCAGGAACGCGCTCGCGCGCGTGCGCAGGTCATCCTCGGCGACGATGTAGGCGGGCGTGCCGAACTCCCTGGCCAGCTCGATCGTGTCGCAGCCGCCGACCTCCAGGCGTCCGCGCTCGTTGAGCCGGCTGCCCGTTGGGAAGACTGCGGAGAGGCTGGTCCCGGTCGCCATCGCCGCTGATTATCGCTTGCGCTTGTGGATTCGGTCGGCGGCTGCGGTCAGGCGGTGGCGCTGCGAGCGCTCGCCGTCGCCGGAGCGAGATTCGCGACGCCGCCGCGGTGCACCAACGCGCCCAGCCAAAGGAGGCCTATGACCAGCAGCGCGAGACTCTCCAGCTGGGGAGTGGTCAGCCCCACGAACACCTCGTTGTTGCGGCGGATGAACTCCACGAGGAAGCGCTCGAAGCCACTGCCGATCAGGTACAGCGCGAACACCACGCCCGGCCGCACGCGATCGCGTATCCGCCACAGCAGGTAAGCGAGCAGGCACATCGCGACCGTCTCATAGATTGGCGTCGGCTGGACGCGAACCCCGGGCGGCGTGGGAAGGGTTCCGTGCGGATAGCCCATCGCCCACGGCAGCGTTGAGTGGATCCCGTAGTCACCGTCGCCGGATACCTGGCAGCCGATCCGCCCGATCGCGTATCCGAGCGCCAGCGCCGTGGCGCACATGTCGAACATCCGCAGTTCGAGCACGCCGCGCCAGCGCATCCACAGGATCACGGCGAGCGCGCCGCCGATCGCGCCGCCGTACCAGACCAGGCCGGAGCCGGAGAAGACGCTCCCGAGCAGGTCGTGCTTGACCTGGCCGTAGTTCTCGACCAGGTAGTAGCCGCGCGCGCCGATCACGCCGCCGAGCAGCGCGGCGAACACGATCTCGTACGCCCAGTCGACCGGCTTGCCCAGCTCGCGCAGCCGCCGCGCGACGACGGCGCCGCACGCGAGGAAGCCGAGCGCGAACATCACGCCGAAGGTCTTGATCGAGATGCCGAGGACGTGGATTTCGGGCTTCATGGCGTCCGGGCGGGCTGCATCGTGCGGTCGGCGGGTTGCATCGTGCGGTCGTTGGACTTTAGGGCACGCGTATCTGCTTCTGCGACAATCACCCGCATGGCATCGCGGCGAGCGAGCTTCGGCAAGGACACCGGCCTGCAGGCGCGGATGCTGCTGACGATGTTCCTGCTGGGCCTCATCTATGTGGTGTTCGTGGGCGTGCTGGTGAGCGTTGGCGCGGGTGCCGGCGCGGTAGTGGCGATCGCGCTGATCCTGCTGCTGGTTCAGCTGTTCGCGTCGGACAAGCTGGCGATGGCGACGATGCACGTGAAGGAGGTCTCGCCGGCCGAGGAGCCCGAGCTGCACGGCATCATCGAGCGCCTGTGCGTGCAGGCCGACCTGGCGAAGCCGCGCGTGTGCGTGATGGAGACGCCGATGCCGAACGCGTTCGCGATGGGCCGCTCGAAGAAGTCGACCACCGTGTGCGCGACGCGCGGGATCCTCGATCTGCTCTCGCCGGCCGAGCTAGAAGGCGTGATGGCGCACGAGCTGACGCACGTGATCAACCGCGACGTGATGGTGATGACGTTGGCGAGCTTCTTCGCGACGCTCGCGTCGCTGATCCTGCAGTTCTCGTTCTTCTTCGGCGGCGGCTACGGAAACCGCGAAGAGGAGGAGGCAATCGAGTACGTGGTGATCGTGTCGGTGCTCGTGTACGCGGTGTCGTTCCTGCTGTTGCGGGCGCTGTCGCGCTACCGCGAGTTCGCGGCCGACCGCGGCTCGGCGGTTCTGACCGGGCGTCCGAGCGCGCTTTCATCGGCGCTGCTGAAGATCAGCGGCACGATGGAGCGGGTCCCGACCCAGGATCTGCGCACGGCCGAAGGCATGAGCGCGTTCTTCATCATCCCGGCGCGCACGAAGAAGTCGCTGATGAACCTGTTTGCCGACCACCCGCCGCTCGAGCAGCGTCTGGCGGCGCTCGAGCGGCTGGAGTCGCAGCTTCAGAGCGCCGCCTGAGACGTGGGCCTGCGCGACATCCTCACGGGGCGCCACGAGGTCAAGGGCCCTGCTCCGGATCACCTGTTCGCGATCTCCACCGCCTACGTCGCGCTGCAGTCCGAACACCAGATCGACCCGGCGGGGACCGCTGCGATCGTCTTCCAGGCGCTCGCGACGAGCGAGTTCGAAGCGACGCTGCGGGAGATGGAAGAAGTCGTCACGGCGACCGGCGGGGAATCCGGCACGGCTGTATCGACCGAGGACGACAGCTTCGGCTACCGCTGGATGGTGCTGCGCAACCCCGACGGTGCGCCGAGCGTGGAAGACCTCGCGGTCGGCATCAACGCCGTGTCGGGCTCGATCGAGACTGCCGGTCACGGCGAGCGGCTGCTGTGCGCCGTGTTCGCGTTCGTCGACGCACACGAGCGAAGGATCTACTTCATCTACAACTACAAGCGCGGCTTCTGGTATCCGTTCGTGCCGGATTCGAATCCCACCCACCCCGCCCAGGAGCGTGCTACCGAGCGCGAGCTGCAACTCAAGGCGCAGATGGCGTCCGAACTTCCGATCGAGCCCGAGCTGGAGCGCTGGTTTCCCCTCTGGGGCATTCCCATCTGAGCGACCCGCCCGCCACGCGACATCGAAGCTGCCCCATCAGCCGTGGCATTCGACGGCCACGTCGAGCGCTGCACACACTTCTCGCATCCGATCGTCGCTGAGTCGTCCGAGGCGCTGGACGAGGACCGCGACGGACACGCTCTCAACAGAGTCAAGGTTAAGCGAGGATCGGCGGGGGACTGGATCGTCGTCGGGCTCTAGAACGACCTCGCTCGCCAAGCCGCGAATGGTCGTTGTGCATGGCGCTACGAGCGCTCGTCTCAGTCGGGGGATAGCCGCATCACGGGAGAGCACAACGACGGGCCGCCGTCCGATTTCCGGCAACTCACACCACCACACCTCTCCCCGTGCGGGAAGAGGACCAATGCTCAAGATGCCGCGGCCGCCTTTCGGAACGACGCCAGATCGCCCCACGCATCGGGCTCCTCGAGCGGGTGTTCGTCGTAGGCCACGTATGCAGCGTCGGTCTCGGCGGCGCGATGGCGGTCCAGGAGCGCCGCGAGGGCCTGGTCGAGGACCGCGGCATCGGTCAATGGCGCGAGGACCTGACGGGCGCTCACCAAGAGATGCTCGTCAACGGTCGTGCTTACTCTCGTCCTTGCCATGCCACCATTGTGCCACGTCTATGCCATTGTAACCTGGGCCTGTGGTTTGCGCACCGACAGCTCAGTCGGCTAATCCGGGATCAAACCATCGCCCGTGAACGCCGTGCCGGCCTCGGCGAAGCTGAGGTCCGGCGGCGGCAGGATCAGATCCGATCCGGCCAGATCGTCGTCGCCGACGCGCGTGCCGTTGCTGCGCACGTAGTCGAGCAGCGTCGCGAACGAATCGGCGAAGCCCCGCTCGTCGCCACCCTCGCAGGCCGCGACGACCGCGTTGTCCAGCTCGTTCAGACGAGCCACGTCCTGCTCGACGAGCCGGTACTGGTCCTCGCCGGATATGCGCACGATCATGCCTGGCCGCTCTCACTCGGCGGCGCGTCCGCAGCCGAGGCGGGCGGCTGAGGGGCCTCCCCGGCGCCGGCAGCGATCTGCGCAGCATCGGGCGCGGCTCCCTGGCCGAGTTCGCCCTTCATCTTCGCCAGCTCGTCATCGACCGCCGGCTGGCTGGAAAGCTGCTTGAGCTGGCGGTCGATGTCGTCTTCGCCCGAGCCGATCTGGGTGATGTCGTCGAACGTGCCCGCCTGTTCCAGCTCTGAGACAGCATCCGCGCGCGCTTTCATGTTTTCGGTCTTGTCGACCGCGCGCTGCATCGCCAGCCCAACGTCGGCCATCTGCTCGCCGACGCCGGTAGCAGCCTCGGAAATCCGCACCTGGGCCTCGGCGGCCGAGTACTGCGCCTTGATGACCTCCTTCTTCGTGCGGAACGCCTCGATCTTCGCGCGCAGTTTCTGCTCGGAGTCAGTCAGCTTCTGCTGCTGATCTTCAAGTTCGGTGACCTGCGTGTCGAGTCCCTGCAGCTCGGTCTGCGCGACGTTCTTGCGCTCGAGCGCCGTCCTGGCGAGGTCCTCGTTGCCGCCAGCGAGCGCCTGGCGGGCCTGCGTGTCGAGCTTGACCACGCTCTGCTGCAGGCTCTTTTCCTGCATCTGCAGACGCTTCTTGGCGGTCACCACGTCGGCGATGCCCTTCTTTACGTTCTGCAGCTGTTCGACCTGCTTCTGGTAGCTGTAGTCGAGGGTCTCAGCCGGGTCTTCCGCCCGGTCGAGCAGTTTCGAGACCTTCGCCTTCACCACGGTTGACATGCGCCCCGTCAGGCCGGCCATCTGATCCTCCTATTGCTGTTCTGGACGCGACCGACGTCAGCTCGGCCGACGGCTTCTAGCCTAGCCGACCGCGAGCGCTCAGAGCCCTAGCGGGTGACGGATCGTGAACCCGCCGTTGCCCTGACGTAGCGGGCGCCAGCGCGGGCCCTGCTGGTCGGTCGGATCGTCGGCCGCGCTGGTGTCCAGACGCAGCCCAGCGACCGTCATGTACGCGTGGCCGGCGTTGGAGAAGATCGCGACCCACCGTCCTGCCCCATGGGAGCCCCAGACCATGAATTCCGAGGAGTCCTCGGGCGTCGTCAGCAGGTTCCCGCCGTGCAGTGCGAACGACACGGTCCCCGAGCAGTCATAGCCGGGAGAGATGAACGACGCGTGGCCGCCACCGAAGATGTACGGCAGCCCGATCAGCTGGTTGCCCGCCCAGATGATGTTCTGGACCGCCGCCGGAACGGACATCGGCGCGGCTGCGAGACCGCCGATGTAGCGAGCGGTCGAGCCCGGGACGAGCAGATCGGGCTTCGTGGCCGCAGTAACGCCGACCGCGGCACCGCCGGTCGCACCACCGGTCACCGCGCCGGTCTGGCCGGGGCCGGGCGCCGGGGGCGCTACGTAGGGGACGATTTCGCCGGTCGCGGTCTTCTGGTAGACCGGGCCCTTGTAGGTCAGCTTGGGGGTCTTCGCGGTCACCGGCGCCGTGTGGATCGGCGTCGCAGGGACCGGGGTTGTGGCGGCTCCGCCGGCGGCGGCCCCGCCGGTGCTGGCAGCCACGGCGCTTGAAGCACCAGCCGCCGCGATCGTCAGGCTGCAGAGAACCGCGCTGCACGTACGCACCAACACAAAAACGACCTCTTTCGTCGGCCTGCGGGGTTAGCTGACGGGCTAGCGCGGAAAGAGCCTGCGCTTCTCACGGTCCTACCGTGGGATTAGCCCCAACAATTTGGGTCCCCCGTTCCCTGACACCTGGTCAAGGACTCGGCATTCGAGGCGGGACGCTAGCAGAGTGCAATGACGGTTGCAGAGGGTGCACGCTCAATCGCGTGTTCTTTGCGCAATTGCGGGGGTTTTTCGTCATAGACGGCGTCCGAGAAGACGTCCGCTGAGCGTTCCGGGGGCAGCGAGCATCGCGCCGCAGGCCCGCTCCCTCGAGCGCCTCGCGCCGTCGGTCGAGCCCAAGGGACCGGCTCCGATGCGACCGTTAGTGTGCCTGCATGCGCACCAATGCCGTCTTGAGACCGCTGCTCGTCGTTCTGGTGCTCTCGCTCGCGGGGCTGTACGGGTGCGGCAAGGGCGGATCGTCCCAGCAGCCGACCGGCAGCGGCCCCGCGCCGAAGCTCGCCCCGGTGGCCGCGCAGGGCGCCGTCAGCGTGGCTACGCGCAACACCAGCCGGCTCGGCGGTGCGGACGCCGCGAGCAACGCCGCCGCCGTCGCCCGCGCTGTGTACCCGGGGCTGACTCAGTCGACGCGACCGCAAGCGGTCGTCCTAGTCGACCAGCGTCAGTGGCTGCCCGCGCTCGCCGCGTCCGTTCTGTCAGGCGCACCAGCCGGCGCACCGATCCTGTTCACCGAAGGGAACACACTGCCCGCGGTCAGCCGCGAAACGCTCGAAGCGATGCGTCCGACGGGCGCGCGGAGCCTGGGCGGCGCACAGTTGATCCGGATCGGCAACTCGGCTTCGGTCCCCGACGGGTACCTGACGCACACGCTGCCCGCGACCGGCGAACCGGCACTCGCGGCGGCAGCCGTCGAGCGGCTGCTGCTGATCCTCGGTGGCGGCAGCGCACCGCATCAGGTGATCGTTCTCGCGGCCGGCACGCCACAGGCGCTAGCGATGCCCGCGGCCGGACTGTCCGCGGAGAGCGGCGCTCCGATCTTGTTCGTAACTCCCGCGCGCGTACCGGCGGCGACCGCGACGGTGCTCGCCCGCCTGCACCACCCGTCGATCTATGTGATCGATCCCGCTGCGGTCGGAGCGCACACCCTGGATCGGCTAGGTCGGTTCGGCCGAGTCACGTCGGTGACAAGCGCCACCCTCCCAGCCGGCGGCGATGACGCAGTGCAGAACGCGATCGAGGTGGCCCGCTTCACCGATGGCACGTTCGGCTGGGGGGTCAAAGAACCTGGCCACGGGCTGGTTTTCGTGAACGCGGCACATCCGCTCGACGCGCCGGCGGCGGCGCTGCTGTCGGCAACCGGGGACTACGGCCCGCTGCTGCTGTTGACGAGCGCGACACAGGTGCCCCCTGCCCTGGCCGGCTATCTGTTCGACATCCGGCCCGCATACCGCACCCCGCAGTTCCCGCCGGTGCGCGGCGCCTACAATCACGGCTGGCTGATCGGTGACGAACATGCGATCTCCGCGGCCACCCAGGCCGAAATCGATTCTATGCTCGAGATCACCGCGCAGCCTCAGTCCTCCGAAGAACCGTCCGTTTCGCAGGTCGAATAGCCGCCTACAGAGTCGAGATCTTGAGTCAAGCCGAGGACCCCAGCCGCCTGATCCGCAAGGCGGAGACCCACGACGTGCGCGTCGAGGACGTGCGCCGTCTGATGGGCGCATCGACGCCCCACTTCGCGCTGCAGTTGCGCAACCGGATCGCCAACCTGATCGCCGGCCTGCCCGCGGAGCACCCGGCGCGCGTCGAAGGAGAGCGCGAGATCGCACGGCTGCAGTTGCTCGGCGTGGACGGCGAGACGCGCGGCGAGGCGGCCGCTGAGGGGGAGCGCCCGCTGCCGTCGCTGAACCTGTCAGCCGTCTCCCCCGACGAGCACTGACGCCCGCGCCGCGAACGCTCGATGCTCAGCGGCCGGCCGCGAACGTGCGCTCGCGGCGCGCATCGGCGAAGCGAGCGCGCAGCAGTTTGTAGAACACGGCAACCAGCGCGCCGTCGATCGGCAGCAGCACGAGGTTCAGCCAGCTCGGGACGCGGCCGCTCAGCGCCAGCACCAGCAGGACGACCACCGAGTGGAAGACGATCGCAGGGATCACCGCGAGCATGATCGTGTGCGAGCGATAGCCGCTCAGGTGCTCGCGCAGCGTGACCTCGATCGTGCCGATCACGACCGCACCGATGCTCGCCGCCAGCAGCGTCGCTTCGCTCTGGATGCCTCGCCCCCACGCGACGATCACGCCGATGCCACCGACGAGGATCAGCAGCTCCGACAGCGGCAGCGGATACCAGGGCGGACGTGGACGCTCCCCGTATGCGTGCAGTTCGGCGATCGCCCCCGCGTCGCGTCGCCCGCCGCGGGTGGCCGGCCTGCTCGGCGTCGCGGCACGCGTGGCGGCTGGACCTGGCGTGGCGGCTGGACCTGGCTTGGCTGCCGGGCCGGGTGTAGCGGCACCGCTGGGCTTGGCGGCCGGACCGGGCGGCGGCGCGTCTTGGGTGCCCTGCGCCGACGCCGCCAGTTCGGCTTTCTTCGGCTTCGATCGGCGCTTCCGCGATCGTCCGCTGCGTCCGGGGTTGCGCCTGGCCACGGGCGCTCGGTTACAGGCCCGGCCGAGGTTCGCTGCGCGGCATTGCCGTCGATCGTAGCGCCTATGCTGCGTCGTATGCCCACGCTTCCCTCCCCCGGCGGGCCCGCGGCTGCGGGCATCCCGGACAGCGCCCTCCCCGGCCCGTTTGCCGTCGGCGAGTACGCCGCCGCGCTGCGCTCGCGGCTGCGCTCGTTCGCGCGCGTGCAGCTGATGGGAGAGCTCGTCAACCTGCGCCCGTCGCGCGCGCGTGTGTACTTCGAGCTGCGCGACGCCAGCGGAGCAATTTCCTGCGCTGCCTGGCGCCAGGACTGGGAGGCGCTGGTCGCCCGTGGCGGCGAGCCGACCGAGGGCATGCAGGTGGTGGTCGCCGGCGGCTGCGACTACTACCCCGGCAGCGCGACCTCCTCCCCCTCCTTCTCGTTCACGGTCCTCGACCTGCGCACGGCCGGCGACGGAGATCTGCTCGCGAGGATCGAGCGCTTGCGCAGGCAGCTCCATACGGAGGGCCTGCTCGAGCGCCAGAAGCTCCTGTCGCGCCCGCTGCTGCCGCAGACGATCGGCGTGATCACCGGCGAGGGCGGCAAGGCGCGCGACGACGTCTTGGCGGCGCTCGCCCGCCGCGGCTGGGCGGGGCGGCTGGTGTGGGCGTTCGCTCCCGTGCAGGACCGCCACGCCGCGCCGGCGATCGTGCGTGCGCTCGGCGACCTCGCCGCGGTCGCGCAGGTCGACGTCGCGATCGTCGCCCGCGGCGGCGGCTCGCTGGCCGACCTGCTGTGCTTCTGCGACGAGACGCTGTGCCGCACGGTCGCCCTACTCGGGACACCGGTGATCGCCTCAGTCGGTCACCACACCGATCGCACTCTGCTGGATGACGTCGCCGCGGTCAGCTGCTCGACCCCAACGCACGCGGCAGAGGCTGCAGTGGGCATCGACTGCGCGCTCGCCCGCGCATCGCAGACGGCCGCCGCGGTACGCCTGCGCGACCACGGCCGGCGGGCGCTCCAGGCGCGCACCGGGCTGCCGGCGGCGGCGGCGCGCCTACGCGACCACGGCCGGCGTGCCGTGCTGTCCCGCGCGCGACTGCTGGCGACGCTGTCGCGCGCGCCGTCCGCCCATCTCGAGCGCCAGCGCGTGCGGCTGCACCAGCAGCTGCGTGAGATTCGCGCGGGCTCACGTCGGCGGGTCGAGTCCGAGCGTCTGGTGACCGGGCGCAGAGCAGTCGTGCTGCAGCGCAAGGTCTCATCGTCGCTGCTCGACTGTCGTGAGCGCCGACCGCGGGAGCTCGAACGCCTTGGGCTGGCACTCGCCGGTCACGACCCGCAGCGGACGCTCGAGCGCGGATACGTGCTCGCCCAGTCCGCCGACGGCGAGCCGATCACGACCGCGTCCGGCGCGCTGGACGCCGGCGAGCTGCGGCTGCGCTTCGCCGACGGGTCGCTGCCCGCGAAGGTCCTCGAACAGTGAGCACGCAACCCGACGAGACCGCCGAGCCCACGCTCGAACAGCCGCAAACCTACGAGGCGGCGGCCGCCCGCGTCGAGGAGATCATTCGCCGCCTGGACTCCGGCGAGGCGAGCCTAGATGAGACGCTCGCCCTAGTCGGCGAGGGCAAGCGCCTGATTGAGCTGTGCGCCAGTCAGCTGGCCGCCGTCGGCGATGCTTTGGAAGAGCTGCGCCTGGATGAGCTGGTCGGCCGGCTGGAACAGGAGGCAGGTCGATGAGCACCTGGGATGCCCTCGCCGGGCTGAGCGTGGAGATCGCCGACTATCAGCTCGAGCCGCTGCAGGCCAGCGTATCCAGCGACTTCGAGCGCAAGAGCACGATCATCAGGCTGCGCGGCGCCGGCCACGAGGGGATCGGCGAGGACGTGACATACGACGCCGTCGACCACGAGATTCTGCAGGCCGCCGGCGCCACGCTACCGCTCGCCGGGCGCTACACGCTCGGCTCGTTCTGCGAGCAGCTGGCGACGCTGTCGCTGTTCCCCGAGCCGCCGCAGCGCGAGGTCTCGGCGCGCTATCGAACGTGGGCGTACGAGTCGGCAGCGCTCGATCTCGCGCTGCGCCAGGCCGCAGTCCCGCTGCACGAGGCACTCGCACGCGAGCCGCAGCCGGTGCGCTTCGTCGTGTCGCTGCGGCTCGGCGAGCCACCGTCGCTCGCCCATCTGCTGGCGTGGCTCGAGCTGTACCCCGCGCTGCGCTTCAAGCTCGACCCAACCAGCTCCTGGGATCCACAGCTGATCGCCGGGCTCGTCGCGACCGGCGCCGTCGACTCGGTCGACTTCAAGGGCTACTACGTCGGTTCGATCGTCGACCAGGCCGCCGATCCGGTGCTCTACCGGCGGGTCGTCGAAGCGTTTCCCGACGCCTGGATCGAGGATCCAAAGCTCACGGAGGAGACCGACGCCGTGCTGGCCGGCTCCCGCGAGCGCTTCTCCTGGGATGCGCCGATCCACTCGATCGAGGACATCGAGGCGCTCCCCTACCCGCCGCGGATGGTCAACATCAAGCCCTCCCGACTCGGCAGTCTGAAGAACCTGCTCGACGCCTACGACTACTGCGCCGAGCGCCAGATCGGCAACTACGGCGGCGGGCAGTTCGAGCTCGGCGTCGGCCGCGGACAGAACCAGTACCTCGCATCGCTGTTCCACGCCGACGCGCCCAACGATGTCGCGCCGACCGGCTTCAACCTCCCCCAGCCGGCCGCCGGGCTGCCGTCCAGCCCACTGGCACCCGCGCCCGACGCGGTCGGCTTTCGCTGGCTGTGAGCGCGCGCGGCGTCGGTCCGCGACGCGCTTGCGCCCAGGCGCGCCGCCGCGCGAGCGCAACTTCCGTGCCACTATGCGGTTTCGCATCACGTAGGCGATAACGTCGGGGGCCGCCGGTCGGGCGCACTGTTTGCCCTACTCGGCCGGAGCGTCATCCCGCACGGAGGAGTGTTCAGATCTTGGCGAGCACACGCGCTCACAAGCGATCGCGAAGTGCCCCGCACGGGGTGAAGTTCGTTGCGGCAACAGCGCTCGCGCTGTCGCTGTGCGCGTTCGGCGCCCGCGCGCTGCCCGCGATGGCCGCAGGCGCGGGCGGCACATCGGCCGCCGGGAGCACCTCCACGGCCAAGAGCGGCGGGTCCCCCTCGGCGCACGTCACGAGCGTGCGGATCACCAGCGTCGGCTGCGTTCCCGTCGCCAGATGCAGCGCCAACCCCCACCAGGTCTCAACCCACGGAACGCTGCTGCTGAAGGGCGTCGGCCTGAAGCCGGGCATGGTCGTCGGCTTCCCCAAAGCCCCCGGCGCCCACATCAGCCGCACCTCGCCGGTCGCGCGCCTGCGCCAGACGAGCGCCGGGCTGCTCGCGACCGTGCCCAAGAGCGCTCACTCCGGGCACATCAAGATCCTGCTCAGCCACGCTCGCTACACGAGCTCCTTCGGGCCGATCTACGTGTACAAGCACGCGCTGCACCCACCGGCACCGAAAACGCCGCCTACCGCGGTAGGCGTCGGCGCGGTCGGCCCGAGCCCGTTCGAAGGCCAAGGGATGTGGATCTGGTACATGAGCCAGTCCAACAGCGGGAAAATCGCCTCGATCGTCGCCCAGGCGCGCGCGGCCGGCGTCACCACGCTGTTCATCAAGAGCTCGGACGGCTCGAGCAACTACTGGAGCCAGTTCTCCGCGCAGCTGGTCGCCGAACTGCACGCCAACGGGCTGAAAGCGTGCGCCTGGCAGTACGTGTACGGGACCAACCCGGCCGGCGAGGCCGCGCTCGGGGCGCAGGCCGCGGCGAACGGCGCCGACTGCCTGGTGATCGACGCGGAGGCCGAGTACGAAGGACGCTACGCCGCCGCGCAGACCTACATCGCCGACCTGCGCGCGCAGGTCGGGCCTAACTACCCGGTCGCGCTCGCGTCGTTCCCGTACGTGTCCTTCCACCCCTCGTTCCCGTACTCGGTGTTCATGGCCCCCGGCGGCGCGCAGTACAACGCCCCGCAGATGTACTGGAAGGACATCGGCGTCTCGGTCGACACCGTGTACGCCAACACCTACATCGCCAACCGTATGTACGGACGGCCGATCTTCCCGCTCGGACAGACCTACGGCGGGGTGTCCACCTCAGATCTGCTGCGCTTCCGCGAGGAGGCCGTCGACTACGGCGCGACCGGCACCTCCTACTGGGACTGGCAGGAGACACCCGCGAGCGGCTGGAGCACGCTGGCCACACCACTGGCCCCGCTAACGAGCGTCACGCCGAACACGAGCTACCCGGAACTGCACAGCGGCGGCAAGGGCGACCAGGTGCTGTGGATGCAGGAGCATCTGGCCAGCGCGATTCCCGCCCAGGAAACCACCGGCTACTTCGGCGCGCAGACCACCGCCGACGTGAAGGCCTTCCAGAGCGCCCACGCGATCGCCCCCAGCGGCGTCGTGGAAGCGGCGACCTGGAACGCACTGCTGGCGCTCCCCGCGGTTGCCGTCAACTGGACCGGCGGCGGGCCGAGCGGCTGAGCTGAGCGCCGTGGGTGTAGAGCACGACACCCCCGACCAGCGCGAGCACCGCCCCCGTGACGCCTAAGGCTGCGACCCGCGCGATGCCGGAGGACGCCGTAGCATAGGCCCATGATCGTTCGGCTCCTCTGGATCGGAGCTTCGCTTCTCGTAGTGGGGGTGGGGACCTTCTACGTGAGCGACCCCACGACGACAGCGTGGTACCTCTACATCCTCGCCGCGCTGCCGCTTGTTGGCCTTATCGGCCTTCGGGTGCGAACGCTTCAGAAAGGACGAAGCGGGGGCGTCGACAACCGTGGCGGGGATGTGACAGGTGGCACCCCTTTCGGGCCGCCATAAGCCGCCGCTTCGGGATCCAAGGTGATTTACCGTCGCGTCGCGACAATCCCCAATCACTCCACCCCGTATAACCATCGCGATACACCACCGAATCGCGCGGAGCCCGATCCGAGCCGCGCGCGACCCCGCGAGGCCGGCCCGCAGGCCGGCCCCTTAAAACGACTTCACACGCGCTGGATCAGCGTGCCCGTGCCGAGGCCGCCGCCGCAGCACATCGTCACGAAGCCGATCTCCTTGTCGGAGCGCTCCAGCTCGTGCAGCAGCGTCGTGATCAACCGCGCGCCCGTCGAGCCCAGCGGGTGCCCGAGCGCCATCGCGCCACCGTTCACGTTCACACGGTCCATGTCCGGGTTGTGCTCGCGTCGCCACGCAGCCACCACCGGCGCGAACGCCTCGTTGATCTCGAACAGGTCGATGTCGTCGATCTGCATGCCGTTGCGGTCGAGGATCTTGCGCGTCGCCGGGATCGGCCCCTCGAGCATTTTCACCGGGTCACAGCCCACCGTCGTCTGGTCGACGATCCGCGCACGCGGCGTAAGCCCCAGCTGCTTCGCCTTCTCAGCCGACATCAGCAGCACCGCCGCCGCGCCATCCGAGATCTGCGACGCGTTGCCCGCCGTGATCTTGCCGTCCGGCTTGAACGCCGGCTTCAGCTGCGACAGCGTCTCCAGGCTGGTGTCCGGACGGATGCCCTGATCGCTCACGTACGTCTCGCCACCCACCGTCATCGGCACGATCTCACGCTCGAAACGACCCTCCTCGGTCGCCTGCTGCGCCAGTCGGTGCGAGCGCACCGCCAACTCGTCCAGCTCCGAACGCGGGATCTCCCACTGATCCGCGATCATCTCAGCACCCAGGCCCTGGCCGACGATGTTGTGCTTCGCCATCAGCTCCGGCGTAAACGCGTAACCAAAATCCTCCTGCGTCTTCATCCCCGCCGCAAACGGCAGGTGGCCCATGTGCTCGACGCCCGAGCCGATCATCGCGTCGTGCACGCCCGCCGCGATCAGCGCCGCCGAGAAGTTCACCGCCTGCTGGGCCGAGCCGCACTGGCGGTCGATCGTCGTCCCCGGCGTCTCGATCGGCAGACCCTCCTGCAGCCACGCGTTACGCGCGATGTTGAAGCCCTGCTCGCCGAACTGCTGCACACAGCCCGCAACCACGTCCTCCACCTCAGCCGGATCGATGCCCGAACGCGCGATCACCTCCGTGTACGTCTTCCCCAGCAGCGCGTTCGGATGGGTGTCCTTGTAGTAGCCCTTTTCCTTGTGTCCGCGTCCGATAGGCGTTCGCACTGCCTCGACGATCACTACCTCGCGGCCCTCTGGTTGCCTCATCTCAGGAGTCCTCCTACGGAGTGTTCAAGCGGTTGACGGGAGGGGACCGGTCGGCGCCTGTGCGATCAAGGAGCCTCTAAGGAGCGTCTGACTAAGATGCCCGGACCCTGCACCAGCTACTGTACCGCAGCCCTAGATTGACTGGTCAGTCAGCCAGTCTGCGGCGGACCTGAGCCACCCCAGAAGGAGCATCTTGACCAAACGCCTCGGCATAGTCGGCAGCGGCGCCATCGCCTGCGGCCTAGCCGCCACCGCCGCCCACCACGGACCGGTTCTGCTGCTCGCCCGATCCGAGACCTCCGCCGACCGCGCGCGCACCAGCGTCGACATCACGCTCGCGCGGCTCGCCGCCGAAGTCGACCCCGAGCACGTGCAGATCGCGATCGACCCGCACGAACTCTCACAGGCGACGTTCGTCGTCGAGGCCGTCGTCGAGGACCACGACGTCAAGGCGCGCGTGCTTCGCGAAATGGACGCCATCCTCGGAGACGACGCGATCCTCGCCAGCACCACCTCCTCGCTGTCCGTCGAGCGCCTCGCGCAGGAGAGCGGGCGGCCCGACCGTTTCGTCGGGCTGCACGTGTTCAACCCCGTCACCAAGATGAAGCTCGTCGAGCTCGTCTTCCCGAGCGCAGCCAGCGCCGCCACGCGCGAGCGCGCGCTGGAGTTGTGCGAGGACTTCGAGAAGACGCCCGTCGAGGTCCCCGACGTCCCCGGGTTCGTCGTCAACCGCCTGCTGTTTCCGTATTTGTTCAACGCCGTGCGCCTGCTCGAACAGACCAGCATCGACCCCGCCGACATCGACACCTGCATGCGCCTCGGCGCCGGCCACCCGATGGGTCCACTCGCGCTGCTCGATCTCGTCGGGCTCGACGTCTCCAAAGCAATCGGCGAGACGATCGGCGAGCCAGTACCCGCACGCATCGAGCAGCTAGTCGCCGAAGGCGCCCTCGGACGCAAGAGCGGGCGCGGCATCCACGCCTACTGACGCGCGAAAGCCGGAGCTTACGAGCTCCGGGTAGGTCTCCGTGCGCAACATTTATCCAGGCTGAAGAGACTTTTAGCTGCCGTTGAACAACCTGGAGATACTTCCTATGCGACGTCAACTGTCGCATCGCACACCCGCCTCCTCCCAGTGCACACACTCCGGCCCGCTCCCCCCGCGGGCCGGAGGTGTTTAACGGCTTCCTCGCCCGTCGGACGACCTGCTCCCCTTCAGCGAGGACCGTCGGTCCTCGTCGCGATCCTCAGTCCTCCGACTGGCGGCTTTCGCGCGGCGGGACCGGGCGGCGTTCGCGGATCCGCACCGCCTCGATCCGGTTCTCGCGCACCGACTCCACGCGGATCGAGAAGCCCTCGGCGTTGACCGTGTCGCCACGGCGCGGCAGGCGCCCGAGCTCCGCGAACACCAGACCGCCGATCGAGTTGTACGCGTCGCTATCCGCCGGCAGGTTCAGGCCGTAGTCGGCCAGGTCGGTCACCGCAACGTGCCCGCGCACGAACCAGTCGCCGTTCGCCAGACGACGGACCTCGCCCGTACTCGGATCGGTCTCGTCCGCGATCTCGCCCACGACCTCCTCGATGATGTCCTCGACCGTCACCACACCGACCACCCGCCCGTACTCGTCGACCACGACCGCCATCGACGTGCGCTGGCGTTGCAGGTCGGCCAGCAGGTCGTCCAGCGGCTTAGTCTCAGGCACGATCAGCGCGTCGTGCACGATCGGAGCAACCGGCGCCTCGGGCCCTTCGCGCATCAGCTGGCCTGCCAGCTCTGACACATGCACGAGCCCGCGCACGCTGTCTCGGTCTTCGTCCTCGGTCACCACCAGACGCGTATGGCCGCTCGACACGCACAGCTGCAGCGCCGTCTGCACGTTCTGCGAGATGTCGATCGTCACGACCGCAGGAATCGGCGTCATCACCTGGCGCGCCTCCTGTTCGTGCAGATGGAACACACCCGTCAACATCCCCGCCTCTCCAGGATCGATGTGGCCACCCTCGTGCGACTCTGCGATCAACCGCTTCAGCTCATCCGAGGAGCCGCCCGAGCGCTCGAGGTTCATGTCCACTCCCAGCAGCCGCAGTATCCGATCCGCGACCGCCGTCAGCGCGATGATGAACGGGCGGAACAGGACGCTGAACGCCTGCAGCGTCCCCGCAACGCGCCGCGCGACCGCCTCCGCGCGATCGATCGCGTAGAACTTCGGCACCATCTCCCCTGCCACCAGCTGCACGGACGCGATCACGACAAACGCCAGCGTCTCGATCGCAACCGCCACGCCGTTGCTCAGCCCACCGCCAACCGCGCCCTTCAGCAACGACGCCAGCGCCGGCTGGGCCAGCGCACCGATACCGATCGAGGTGACCGTCACGCCAATCTGCACTGCCGAGATGTACTCGTTGACGTTCGCCATCTGCTTCAGCGCGAGCGCCGCACCCTTCGCGCCTTCCTCGCGCAACAGTTCCAGGCGCGCGCGGCGCGAGCGCACGAGCGCGTACTCGGCGATCACGAAGAAGGCGTTCAGCGCCACCAGCAGCAGCGCGATGATCAGCTTCAAGCCGTTCACACGCGACCGGCAATCACCGACACGCGCGTACAAGCACGAGAAGCTTCCAGGCCCCGGCCGGTGCGAGCGTCGCGCAGGCGGCCTATCGGGGCCACGCTACTTCGAGGAAGTTCTTCGTCGTCGGTCATCAGGCGTTCGACGCGACAAAACCTAGCAAGCGCGATGGTCGGACGCAGGATCGGCGCCGCCGGACGCGCTCGCCTATGCGAGGCCGTCGATCTCTGCCGCAAGTGCGAAGTCGGCGCCCGTCAGCCCACCCTCGGAGTGGGTCGACAGCGTCAGGCGGACCCTGTTCCAGCCGTGCACCAGAATGTCCGGGTGGTGGTTCGCCCTCTCAGCCAGCTCAGCTACGCGGTCCACGAACGCGATCGCCGCCACGAAGTCCGCGAGCTTGCACTCCCGGACAATCGCATCGTCCGCGGAGGAGGAAGCGCCCTCGGCGCGCCGCCAATGCTCGAGGGCTGCCAGCTGCTGGTCGATCTCGACATCCGTCAGCGTTGCCATCTGGAACTGAGACTAGAGGTTTGATGCGGGGTTTGATCGCCCGCGCATAGCGGCCTGCCTGCGGCGCCTGTGCGCGGCCGACCGGCGATAGCGATGGTAGTTACGTAGTGGGGGCTGGGTGTACGCGCAAATGACGCGCGATAGCCATCGTATTTACCTCGTATATACGATGGCTATCTCAGTTTGTAAAACAACACACACCTGACATACCCCTTGCAGGCCTCCACGCGAGCAGCCGGCGCCGGGGACCGTAAAGTCGAGGTGTGCGGATCGTCAGCCTCGTCCCCCATGCCACCGAGCTGCTGTTCGCGCTCGGCCTCGGCCCGGACGTCGTCGGGGTTACGCACGAGTGCGACCACCCGTCGGCGGCACTGGAGCGTCGGCAGGTCACCCGCGACGTGCTGCCGGGCGGTCTGAGCGCGGCCGAGATCGACGCGGCGGTGCGCGAGCGCACGCTCGATGGCCAGGCGATCTATCAGCTCGACCGAGACGCGCTCGCGACGCTGAAGCCGGATCTGATCGTGACACAGGCGCTGTGCCCGGTGTGCGCTGTCTCCTACGAGGATGTCGCGGAGATCGCACACACGCTCCCGGGCAGCCCGCGGGTGATCGCGCTCGACCCGAAGACGCTCGGCGAGACACTCGGCGACGTGCGCACGCTGGCGCTGGCGACCGACAGCCGCGATGCGGGCGTCGAGCTCGTGGCGCGGACCGCGGGCCGGATCGATCGCGTCAGGCTCGCTGTCCGCGGGCGGCGGCGGCCCCGCGTGGCGGCGATCGAGTGGCTCGACCCCGTGTACATCGCCGGCCACTGGACACCGCAGATGATCGAGCTGGCCGGCGGCGAAGACGTGCTGGGCCTCGCCGGGGAAGCGTCGCACACGGTCTCCTGGGAGGAGCTGAAAGCCGCTGCGCCGGAGATCGTGGTCGTGATGCCGTGCGGCTATGACGCGCAACGGGCGCACGCCGAGGGAATCACCTATTCACGCCGACTGGCGGAGCTGGACGCGCGGCTGATCGTGGCAGTGGACGCGTCCGCCTACTTCTCGCGGCCGGGGCCGCGGCTGATCGATGGGTTGGAGCTGCTCGGGCACATCCTGCATCCAGAGTACGTATCCGAGCTCCCGGCCGGCGCACAGGCGCTCCCAATCGAACTCGCCGGCGTCCAACGCTGACGGCCGCGTCCGGGCGCTGACGGCCGCCCCGCGGGCCAGGGGCTCAGGCGATGCCGGTGCCGGACACGCCGGCGACGGCGATCGCGCCGAACACACACGCCGCACACAGCAGCACGCACGCGATGATCCCGATCGCGGGCAGGCCGCGTTCGTCTGCCGTGCGGATCGCCATTCCCGCGATGAAGCCACCGACCAGCCCGCCGATGTGGCCGCCAATCGAGATTCCCGCCAAGCTGAAGCTGAGAATCAGGTTGAACAGGATCAGGCCGCCGATGCCCGACTCCATCACGCTCACACGGCGCGCGCGCAGCTCCACGACCGCTGCTCCCATCAGCCCGAAGATCGCCCCGGAGGCGCCCAGGCTGGGCGACGCGGTGGCGAATAGCGCACCGAAGGACCCCGCGAGCAACGAGGTGAAGTAGATGACCGCGAACCTGACCGACCCGATCGCCGGCTCGAGCATCATCCCGAGCAAATACAGCAGGTACAGGTTGAAGCCGATGTGCAAGAAGTTCTCGTGCAGGAAGCCGCTGCTCACCAACCGGTAGTACTGATCGTTGACCGCGATGTCGTAGCGGTCGAGCCAGCCTTTTTCGATCACCGGGCCGTGAATGTTCGAGCCGAACAGCGAGAACTGCCCCTGCTCGGTAAGGAACACGGCGATGTTGATCGCGATCAGCGCGTAGGTGACCCGCGGGATCGTTGCCATCTCGCGCATGCGCACGACTTTGGTGCGCTGGCTGGCGCACTCCGGGCAGCGCATGCCGACCGGCGTCGTGGTCATGCAGTCAGGGCAGATCGGCCGCCCGCAGTTCGAGCAGGAGACCCCGGTCTCGCGCGAGGGGTGGCGGTAGCAGGTGGCCATGTCCGGGATACAGAGCCTATCTAGAAGGGCGCTCGCGCCCGGCGGGTCGGGGGTGGCGGGCGGGCGGCTCAGCGATCGCCGAGCCGCCGACGCGTCTCGCGCCCGATGTCACGGATCGCACGCTCGGCCGCGTCGCGCACGCCGTCGATGCCTCCGGCGGAGGAGGCGTGTGTGCGCCTGCGCGCACGCAGCACCACGAGTGCCGCGCCGGCGCTGCCGCCGACGAGGAGCGCTCCCGCCGGGCGCGCCCAGTTACGCGGGTCGCGCATCGCCGATAGCTCCCACGCCTCGAGCTCGTCGACCGCCATCTCGGTGATGCTCGTGAGCGTGCCCTCCAGGCGCTCGACCAGATCGGCCGGCGGCTCGACAGGGGCCAGCGCTTCGCGCAGCAGCCCCTCGAAGTTGGGCAGCGCTTCACTCACTGACGATCTCCTCCAGCTGCTTGATCGCGCGATGGATCAGCACCTTGGTCGCCCCGTCCGAGCGCCCGAGCGCGCGGGCGATCTCGCGGTTGTCCATGCCGAGCGCAAAGCGCATGATCAGCGCCTCGCGCCGGTCGTCCGGCAGCAGTTGCACCCCGTCGAGCACGCGACTCAGCTCGTCCCTGCCCTCGACGAGCTGCTCTGTCGTATGCGTCGCGGCGAGTGGCGTTGTCGTCTCGTCGATCGGGGAAACCGGCTTGCGTGAGCGGTCCCGGTACAGGTTGGCCGCGAGGTTGTGCGCGATGCGAATCAGCCACGGACGCAGCGGGCGTCCGTTCGATTCGCGCTGCGCGCGGTCGAAGTGGCGATAGGCCTGCAGGAATGTCTGCTCGGTCAGATCCTCCGCGTCGTGATGGTCTCCGACCCGGTAGTAGGAGTAGCTGTACACATCGCGCAGATGCGCCCGGTAGAGCTCTGAGAACTCGGCGTCCAGCTGCGCCTTCGACTTCTGACTGGCTTGCTCGCTCACTCATTGCACACTACCCCCGCGCCCATCAGCGGCGCTCAGGCGGCTCGGGATATCGCCCGCACCTGGGCCTCCTCGGCCACTTCGCGCTCGACTGCTCGCGCGCCGCCAAGCCACTCCCACTGCAAGCTCACACAAGCCCAGATCCGCTCGGTCACACCGGCTGCCAGCGCCGGAGAACATCTCTCGACCGTCGGGAAGCGCAGCGGAGGACCCACGCGCAGGCACACCTTGCGCGGGCGTATGCGCCAGCCGCGTCGCACGGCGTCGCTGCCGATCACCGCCACCGGAGCCACGGGCGCGCCCGTCTCCAGCGCCAAGCGCCCGACGCCGCGCCGGGGATCGCCTAGCGGACCCTGGCGCACGCGTGTGCCCTCGGGGAACACCACCACGCAGTCTCCGCGTTCCAGGATCGCACGGGCGGTCTCCATCGCGCCGCGGTCACCCGCACCGCGGTCGACCGGGAACGCACCCAGACCATTCAGCACCCAGGCCTGCCAGCGCTTCTCGAACAACTCACGCTTGGCCATGTAATACACCGGGCGGCGCACCAGCGCTCCGATCACGAACGGGTCGAGGAAGCTGCGGTGGTTGGACGCCAGCAGCAGCGGGCCGCTGCGCGGCAGATGCTCCCGCCCGACGCGCTGCAGGCGAAAGTAGACCAGGAAGAACGGCAGAAGGACCGCCCGCAGAACCCAGTACAGCACCGGGTTGACGCCGCGCTCCAGCGAGCGCTCCCGAAATCCACCCAGATCGACCGAATCGCCATCCACGCTGTCGTCCGCGTGCGCAGTCTCCCGCTGGGTCACGATTCGCTCCATGCCTTGAAATACACCGTGCGCGACCGCGCCGTTACAGTAAAATCGCGTCATGCCGACGGCGGGCAGGACACCGCACAGTCCCTCGTCCGTCGGTTCACGTCCACCACACCCACCCCCCTCGCAGCCGCGCGGATCGACTGCTGGCGACCAGCGCGAGCGGCTGCTGCGGGCAATTACGGTCGTAGTGGTCGAGCGGGGCTATGCGCGGAGCACAATCGCAGAGATAACCTCACGCGCCGGGGTTTCACGCAAGACTTTCTATCGGCATTTCGACAGCAAGCTCGAATGCCTACTGGAGGCATACGACTCGATCGCCTCTGAGTACATCGCGGCGATCACAAACGCGTATGCCGCCGACGGGGACCCAGTCGAGCGCGCGCGTGCAGGACTTCGGGCGTTGTTCGAAACAGCCGCCGCTGACCCTGGTGCCCTGCACCTAGTCACGATCGAGATCGGCGGCGCGGGCGAGGCTGGGCTCGCGCGCCGCGAGGAGCTCATAACCCGCTTCGAATGGTTCATGCGCGAGAGCCTCGCCCTCAAGCCCCGCCCCGGCGCGATCTCTAACCCGATACTACGGGCCGTGGTGGGTGGCTTGAGCCGGGTCCTGCGCACAGACATGCGCAGTGCCCATCAGGCTGACATCCCGCAACTCGTAGAAGACCTCATGAACTGGGCTAGCTGCTACTCCGCGCCCGCAGCCGCGTCCGGTTTCCGTGACCGGAGGCGCAAGAGCGCGTACACGTCCAATGACGTGTGGGGCGGACGAGCCCCGGGCACCCTCTGGCTGCAGTCCGCCGAGCAGGGTTCCGGCGATTTCACGACCCCCGGGCACGGCCTCTCGCACAGCTTCCTTGTTCATTCTCAGCGGGAGCGGATCTTGGACGCGGTCGCGAATCTGACGGCAAGGCAGGGATATGTCGCCCTCACGGTGGACGGCATCGCCGAACAGGCTGGTGTCTCATCGGGGGTCTTCAACGAGCACTTCGCGGGCAAGGAGGACGCCTTCCTCGTCACCTACGAGCTGGGCCACTCAAAGGGTCTTGCGATTGTCGAGCGTGCCTTCTTCGCAGAGTCCGACTGGCGAGCCGGCGTGCACGCCGGGATCTCTGCGCTGTTTGATTTCCTGGCCTCCGAGCCATCCTTCGCGCGCCTGGCTCTCGTGGACGCCTTGATCGCCACCCGCCGCAGCGCCGGACGCTCCAAGCTGGGGGTAGGCGCCTATGCGCAGATCCTGCTTCCGGGGCTCGAGAACATGCCACAGGGCTCGACACCGCCAGCGGTGTTGATCGAGGCGCTCACCGGTGGCATCTTTGAGCTCTGCTTGAGCTACGCTCTGAAGGGGCGCATCGGCGAGCTTTCTGAGCTCGCGGCTGACGCGACGTACTTCGCTCTCGCGCCGTTCGTCGGTACCGAGGAGGCAGCGGCGATCGCGACGGACGCGGCGTACTAGCAGGACTCGGCCCTGTACACCAGGGCAACGCCGGAGGACCGGCGCCGTGGCCTGGGTCTGGGCACCACGCTCGATGTGGCAGCCCACGGCTCACCGTTTCTTGCCGGCCTTCCGGTGCGCGCTGAGCTTTCTACCCTTGTTCACTTTCTTCGCTTTCGCACATCCCGCGACAGCGATCTTTGTGGTCTGTTTGATCACGGCGCCGTTCTGCCCCGTGATCAGTGTCGGCATCGCGAGCTTCTGCTTGCAGAAGCTCGATTTCGCCTTCGCCGGGATGTTCGCCGTGAGCACCGAGTGCGGGCCCGTTGGGAGCACCAAATTGAACGTCGAGATCGGGGCGTCGGGAACCGAGTTGAAGGTGCTCGACGTGACGCCGTTCTTGATGTTGATGTTCCCGACCAGGTTGATGGTGACGCCTTCTCCCTGAAGAACGACCACCAGATCGGGGAAGGCCGCGCCGCCATGAGAGACCAGGTAGGCGGGGCCCGTGAGTGGGCTTTTCAGCGCCGGCGTCACCGCCGTTGCGGTGCCCACGACGGAGGCCGTGGGGCAGCTGGCCGGGTTCGCTTCGAACACAGCCGCGATGCAGGCTTTCTGGAGCGTGGTGAGCCTGGAGGGCAGCTGCTTTGGCAGGTTGACCTTGACCTTGCCGATGTTCGCCTGCCCGGGGCCCGAGGTGACCTTCACGTGCAGGTAGGCACCATCGGCTTTTGAGGTCTTCGCCTCGGTGAGGACCGTGAGTCTTGGCTTGAAGGGCAGGTTCTTGCAGCCGGCGACCGCAAATGCGCTCGACACAGGGACACTCGCGCCAGCGGAGCCGTCGGGCAGAACCCCGGAGATCCTCGAGGTGATCGTCTGTTGTGAGCAGTTGGTCGGGTTGAACATGAAGTTCGGCCGATCGACCGTCACGTTGATGGTCTTCAGGCGAAATGGGACCCCGTCCTTGTGCTGGGGAAGGGGATCGCTCGTGACCGTCAACGCCGCTGTGTGCGGATCGATATTGATCGCCGCCCTGACCACTTCATCGCCGAGGTCGAAGGGTCCGGCCTTCTCCGGCACGACGATCGACAGACCGAACGGGGCGCCCTTGTAGGAGGTCGTCAGGTACACCTGACCAGAGAGCCAGAGCGGATGCGATCCAGCTCCTGCGGCGACGCTGGTGCTGCCAATCCGCGAGGCCGCGGGACAGGTCCCTGCGGCTGCCTGCGGTTCGCCGCACAAGGGCACTTCGGAGATCCTGCCCAGCAGGCCGGGCGGCATGCGGACCGCGATCCCGCCGAGGTCCTGTTCACCGTCCTGCCGGGAAGACGTCAGCGTGAACGGACTGAACCCTCCGGCGTTGGGCCTGATGGTTCCCGCCGTGAGCGTAGGGTCAAAAGGCATCGTCGGCGCACAGCCGCCGATGCCAACCGACGAGGACGGAGCGGCGTTGGGTGTCGCCGGCGAGCTCCACGGAACGAGTTCGCTGCTCGTTGTGAAGATTCCGCAGGTCTGGGGGTTGGCAAGGGGAGCGCGCGGGCCGCCGTTGAGGACCATTTTCAGCTCGTCGAACGGCAGCTGGGGGTTTTTATCGAAGTGAGCCGTGAGCTGGCCGGTGGTTGGGTTCGCCGAGATCGTTCCCTCGAGCTTCACGAGGACACCCGACCCCGCCGCTTCGAGATACAGACCGAGCATTCGTCCTTCCCGCGCATCGCTTGCGTTGCAGGGGTCGCACTTGGGCAGCGCGAGATAGCCGTGCCCTTTGAGCGGTTCTGGCAACAGCGGGGTCCTGATTTCGACCGTTCCCAGCTGCGATCCCGGGGGGCAATGTCCTGCTGCAGCGCGCGGTAGCCCGTCCGGGCCCTGTTCGGTGGCCAGCAAGCCGATCTGTTCCGCCGTGCAGCCGACTAGCCCGTCTGCGCCAGACGGTGAGACCGACAGCCCAACCGGCAGCGTCACCGCTGCGTCCTTGAGCTCCGGAGTCGCGAGATCTGGAAACACGTTCGGTGACTGGGGCACTTTCACGTCGATCTCGTAGCCCGAGGGCGTGTCCGCTTCGGTCGTTTCCGGCGTCACTTCGATCGCCGGGTTGAACTGAAGCAGGTCGCAACCGGTGATCTGTGGGTAGACGGTCGATTCGGCCGATACCCAGCGTTCGGGTTCCTCCCACGAGTTTGCTTCGAGTCGGGTCTTCCCAGGTTCCAGCGAGCATCGCGCCGGATTCGTGAGGAAAGCGGCCGGCGTATCACCGCTTCCGTTGTGTTCCGCGGGATTGCCGAACAACGTGAGCGTCACGCCGTTGAACGTGTACGCTTGAGGGACCGCCGGGACGGCGACTCGGAGCTCATAGCCCGCGGCGCTCGGCACGATGCTGCTGTACATCGCGACATCCTTGTTGTTGATGTCGGCCGCGAACTCCGCCGGATACCCTGCCTCAGGCAGAACGTTGTAGAGGGGCTGATTAGTGGCGGACAGGTTGCCTTCGAAGTTGAACAGCCTCGTTCCCAGGACGCTACCGGTCGGACATTGCCCACTTTCGACCGCATGCTCCTGGCATCGCGGCGTCGCCAGCGGATCCCCTACCAATCCGAGCGGAAGGTAGCTCACCACGGTTCTGACCGCCCGCGGCGTGGTGACCGGGGTTTCGCCGAGATTGACTTGATTGTGACCCGTCGCATCGATGCCTGGAAACAGCACGCTGTTGAAGTCAAAGCTGGTGGTGAGAGAGTATGGGTGTGCCCCGGCCTGCGTGTCGGGTGCCGCGCTCGCGTCAAGCGCTTCGAGCGCGAAGTCCTGGATGCCAAAGCTCGCTGGCGCACCGTTGACCGTGTTGGCGACGGTGGCCGGATGGCCGGTCGAGACGCTCGTAAATGCCGCACCACCTCCTTCAATCGTCGCTGAATTGGTTACCGTGCTCGATTCCCCTTTTGTAACGGCCACCTTTATTGCAACGACGATCACTTCGCCCGGCGGGACAACTTCGCCATAGGTGCATTGAACGATCGTTGTATGACTACACACCAGTTCACCGCCCGAGGCAAGCTTACCGGCGACGTCGACCGGGATGACACCTTGTGGCAGGGAGTCGGTGATCGTTATCGTCTGGCCTTCCTGCGTCGGGCTGTGGCTCGCGTTTGTGATAAAGAGCGCGTAGCGATCGAGGGATCCGCCAGAGCTTACTTGTGCCACTTTGACCGTTGAGCTACCACCAGTGAGGTTGTTCGCCAACAGTTCAAGGAAGCCTGGCCCGCCACCTCCCGTGAATGACCCGTCCCAGGTAACGGTGTAGGCTTTGGTAGCTCCTTCATCACCGGGACCACCGGCAACGGTCACGTTCCCCGGGCCAATGGTCGTCACGGTTTCAAGCGCCGACTGCAGTTCGGACGCGGTCGCGTTGTATGGGATTGGGCCGGTGCTCGCGCCCCCGAGACTCGGTTTTAGTTCATACGAGCCGCCGGTCGCGCTGACGCTGAGCCGAACCACCGTGTCGACCTTGTCTGCGATAGAAAAGTTACTCGGCTGCGCCACGGAGCGAATCGACCAACCAGGGCCGTTTGCGAGCGCCGGCGTTGGGCTCGCCAGTACCAGCGCGATCCACAGGGACAATGGCCCGCCGAGCAGGGCCAGCCTACGTAGGGGCGTAGTCATGATCTCTTCTCCTCTACCGGACCGATCCGGTGGGGCGTCTTGCCGCCCTTCGCGAGCTTCCCATGGTTGTGCTTCCCGGTCGGACGCTTTCGCCTTCGGTGCTTATGGGTGTGTTTGGGTTTGGGCTTGTGGCCAGGACGATGCGCCGCGGGCGGGCTGGGCAAGTTCCCTTCTGCAGGCTGCGTCGCGGATCCGGGCGCAGCGAGTCCGGGCGGCGCGCTCAATGGTCCGTGGCAGCCGTCGCCATTGCAATGTTCCGGTGCGTCAGCTTGTGCAAACCCGCCCTGCTGGCGTGCGTCATACACATCAACCTGGGTATCGGTGTCGCTCGACACCAATTGGTCGGCCGTCGTGAAGAAGACGTCTACACCGGACGCGTCTGTGCCTAGCAGTTGTACACTGGCTTCGCCTCCCACACCGGTTGACGTGTCCTCGCCGTCGGAGATCAGATAGATGTTGCCATCGCTGTACTCGTAGACGTTCGCGGACTCGCTGGCGGCTTGTGGCACGAGCCGGTCGCTACTCACGAAGAACACGCGGGACCCGTCATCTGAGATCGTCAGCCGAGACTGCGCTTCCTGCGCGAACGCGAATTGCGTGTACAACTCGGGATATGCCATGTGCGGCCCATCCAGCCAGTTGTTCACGTTGCCGTCTTCGTTGAAGCTATTCCCCCCACCGATCGATACGCGTGCGATGTGGCCGCTTTGAGCGTCATACTCGAATAGCTGACCCACACTGCTTGCGTCGTCCTGCGTCAGTCGCGCCGCTGCGAGAAAGACGAGAAATCGTCCATCGGGAGTCGTCTCGGCGGATCGCTTGTCGGCGGTGGCCCACACGCTTTTGGCTTCTTCGATTGCACCGAGTTCGGCTTGATAGAGCGCCAGCGCGTGTTCGATCGACTCCCCTTCTACGAAGACGCGTTCTTCGAGTCGATGGAACGCATCTTCGTTCAGCTTGGCTTCTTCGGCTTCGCTTAGCAGCGTCGCGACGAACCTCGTCACATAGCTTCCGGGGGTGCTCGGATCGCGCTCGTAGACATACAAGTTCTCCGCACCTTTTTCCGGTTCCTTCCCTTCGGCGTTCTTCCCTTCGGTCAGAACCCCCTTGGCGACGAAGTAGACGTGCGATCCGTCCTCTGAAACCCGGACCACGCCGAGCGCTTCGGCAGCTTCGCCCGGGTGCGGGTCGTGGGACACCTGGGCCAACCTCCTGACGGAACCTCCCGAGACTTCAGCCTCGTAGAGATCCTGACCGGCGCCGGTCCCTTGTTCATCGCCGTTGACCAGCGCCTGGCTCGTCAGAAACAGCAGCTTTGAGCCGTCTTGGGAGGCGCCTTGAAAAATGCCTTCCTTGCGATTTGCTTCGATCGTCTGGTTCTGTTCGCAGGCGCCGCTGCATTCGCGGCCTGGCAACGACAGCGATGGCTCTGAGATCGCCACCGTCTGCGAACCGTCGATCCGTGCGTACAGTTCATTGACGAGTGGGCCCGTGCCCACGGCTTGCACGCCGCTGCTGGATTCTCCTTCGCAGCCACCGGCCGTCGCGGTGAACACGACCGTGCCCCCGTCGGCGCTTATCGCGTTGTACTTGTCGAGTTCGCCGCCGAGGATCGTGCCACACTGGCTGATCAGTTTCGCTGCGCCGTTGACGGGGTGTCCTTGCAGCGGTCCTTCGTTGCGGACGCCGACGAGCTCGGGTTCGGCGGACGCGCTGGGATGGCCGGCGTCGGGATACTCATACAGCGATTCGCGAAAATTGCTCAGCGTGGTATCGCCTGGCCAAAGAGGGTCGTTTTCGCGAAATGACGCGCCGGAGTTGAGATGCATGATCACATGAGATACGTCAGCCGAGGCACCGATGGCCCCCACGAGCCCTGCGGTCCCATGAGCCTGCGCAGCCGTGGTCCCGCGCGGATAGATGGGCCCGATCGCCGTGAATGCTCCGGCAGCGCTCCGCAGCGCCAGTTCTGGAAGCGCCAGTTCACTCGCCCTGGTTTCCCACAGCCCTTCCGCCAAGGCCGTGTTCATGCTATCGAGGCTGCTGAAGGCGAATTCCGCCGCTGGAGGCGTCAGCGCCCGTGGGGACCAGCCTGATCCGGTTCGCACGAATTCATACGTGGCGCCCTGATGTCCGAGCGGCGCGATTGGGCTGTTTTCGGCTTCCGCAAATTTGCCAAGACTCACTCCGATCACCTTCTCTGAACTGCCTGCGATGCTTTCGACCTGGAATCCCTGCTTGAACGTGGGACTTACCATCTCGTATGCACGACAGTCCGGCAAGTAGGTCCTGAACCCGGTCAACGCTTCATTCCCGCATTCAAGGCGATTGCCATCACCGCTGGCAAGAGCCGGCGATGTGCCAGCGAGCAGCGATTGCGCTCCCACACAAAACGCCACCGCGAGAATCCGCGACAGCAACTTCCAGACCCCGACTCCGCCTACTCTCATCTGCCCTCATCCTCTCCCGTCGTCAGCATCAAAATGCGCTTCTATGTGCCGTAGACGTCACCGCCGGACCTGTTGATAGGTCCGGCGGTGCTCGTCTTCTGTCAGCTACCTGCTATCTCGATCGCGTGCCTCCAGAGCTGGCTATTTTTCGATCCAGCCAGCTTCTTCGTACCCTGCCGTTTTTGCGGCCGCCGTAAAGCCGGTCTTGACCCGTCCCACTTGGGTCGCAGCCGTGGCAGCTTCTGCTTCAAATTTCGACGTTAGGTTGCACGTCTTTTTTTCGAACACTGAGCCGTTCTCGATTTCGTATTTTTCGAGAGCCGGTTCGGGAAAGTTCAGTTCATTTTCTTTGGCCAGCGCTCCGGACGTGGACGCCGCACCCGCTTGCCAGAGTTCCGCCAGGACGCAGCCTTCGACGTGAACTTTGCCTTTGTTTGGACATAGCCCACCCGCGAGTTCAAACGACACGAACGTAGTGCCCGTTTCTGGCAAGAAGCGGTCGAGCGCCTTGGTGCGAACCCCTTCTGGGAACACCAGGGTAGTAGCGACGTTAAACGGCCCGATGACTTCTTTCACGCCTGTAGCGCTTTTTACTTCGCACAGCGCGGCGAAGCCTTCGCCTTTGCATTTCGAGAATTCCTCCGTCGATTTGTCCGTGCCCGGACTTGTGCCCGTGATTGTCGCGTTTGAAACGGTGAGGACGCTGCACTTGATGACGCCGGTCGCGGCTTTGATCGACGTCTTGAGTTTGAATTCAACCGGCACGCCGGTCGATTCGATACCGACGCTCGTGGTAACCGGGAGCCGTTCTGCCAATCCCCCTTTCTTGACGTACCACAGCGGGCCGCTTGCCGATGCCGACGCCGCCACAGCCGCGCTCAACGCGAACACGGCTACAAGTGTGAGTCCTAGTGTTCGTACACGTGTCATTGATTGCTACCTCTCTTTCTATGGGTTTGGTTGACCGGCCCAGAGCCTCCTCGCCTTTAGATCGCAGACCGCTCCGGTGCCGATCCTGCTTGTCCGCTTAGTTCGAACAAACGAGCAGTGTGGGGTGGTCTAACAGGTCGAACTGATCGTGTCAAGCGCTAAGTAGCCAGATGTTTCCGCAAGTACTACGGATGGAGTAGTCCATCTGTAGGCGACAAGCCGGCGAGACGTTCACGCGGTCGCGGACAGCCAACCAGCCGACCTTCCATGGGCATCCCGCCTCGGGGTGAGTCTCCTTTGGAAAGGACCCATCGGCGTGCGCTCCAATGGGCTTGCAAATACCGCAGTGCAGACGCGTGTCCGAGTATGATGAAGATACTCCGCCGATCCTAAGATCGGCGTGGGTTTGGTTGATCGGTGCCGGGGCGCTCGCCTTAGATCGGAGACGCTCCGGCGCCGACCTGTTCTGTCGCGTTGCGGTCGGGGCGCTCAGGGATCGGTACCCTGCGCTCAACCAGGTTCGAACATCGTGCTTGCGATTCGCAAGCGACGTTCCCCGATCTATCGCGATGCCATCGAGATCCACGCCAGCCGGGACCCCCTCTCATCAGCCGCGTTCGGCCCGGCAGAAACCAAGCCGCGAAGATATCCTGGCCAAGCAGCGCATGCGGCTGGTGATGGCGATGGTCGACGCGATCGGGCAGAGCGGCTACCGCTCCACGACCGTCGCCGACGTGACGAGCCGTGCGGAAGCTTCGAGCAAGACCTTCTACAAGCATTTCGCCAACAAGCAGGAGTGCTTCCTCACCACCTACGACCTCGTCTCGGCCGAGACTATACGTCGCGTGGAGCTCGCTTATCGCGAAGCCGAAGGCTGGCCGGAGCGCGTCGAGGCTGCAATCCGAACGCTGCTGCAGTCCGTCGTCCAGAGTCCCGGCGCTCTGCGCCTGACCACGGTCGAGATCAGCGCGGCCGGGCCCGCTGGAATCGCGCGCCGTGAGCAGTCGAACGGCCGCTACGAGCGCTTTATTACCGACGCGGCGGAGCTCGCACCAGGTCGAGGGAGCATCTCCGAGACAGCCGCGCGGGCAGTCGTAGGCGGCCTCAACAGAATCCTTTACCTCCGTGTGTCTTCGGGCGAGCGGGCAGAGCTGCTGGAGCTGGTACCCGACCTCGTCAGCTGGACCATCTCCTACTACCCCACCCCACCGCGAATCGCCGAGTCCCGGCCCGAGCAAGCTGGAGCACACGTCCGTCTCGATGGAGGTCGCGCGCCCGGGACGCTCGCACCACGCTCCGCCTTGAGTGCACGGCGGGGCCTGGCGCGGGGCAACCAGAACGTCTCGCGCAGCTTCGTCGTACACAGCCAGCGCGAGCGAATCCTCGACGCCGTAGCCAACCTCACCGCCGCCAGCGGGTACGCAGCAGTGGGCATAGACGAGATCGCCGAGGAGGCCGCCGTCTCGCTGCATGCCTTCTACGAGCATTTCGCCGACAAGGAGGATGCCTTCCTCGTGGCCTATGAGCTCGGCCACGCCAAGGGCCTTGCGATCGTGCAGCGGGCTTACGCCGCACAGGACCAGTGGCCGAAGGCCGTGCGGGCAGGGATCGCGGCCCTCTTTCGCTTCCTGGCCTCCGAGCCGGCGTTCGCGCACGTCGCGCTCGTAGACGCACTGACCGCCACCGCGCGGACCGCCGAACGCTCAAACGCGGGCATCAGCGCGTTTGCGCAGATGCTCGTCCCCGGCCTGGAGATGACCCCCGGATATACGAGACCGCCTGCGGTAACGATCGAGGCGATCGCCGGCGGCCTGTTTGAGCTCTGTTTCCACTACGCCCTACAAGGCAGGATTCACGAGCTTCCGGACCTCACAACGTCAGCCACATTCATCGCCCTTGCCCCGTTCCTCGGCGCCACACAGGCACAGCGTGTCGCGAGCGTCCGACCACGACGCACCACGAATCATCCTCACGCGGCGCGTAGGTGACAGCGACGGACGCGATCCCACGACTACCGATGAGAGCTCCGGGAGCGATCCAGGCGCTGGGGGGCAGAGCAGTCGGCTGCTCAGAGAGTCCCGCTGTACGATAGCGAGCGCACGCCGACGTAGCTCAATTGGCAGAGCGTCGCTCTTGTAAAGCGGAGGTTTCCGGTTCGAGGCCGGACGTCGGCTCTGTTTTAGCCGTAACGTCGCCGTAGTAAGTTTGGGCGTCGCGGCCGGAGGTTACGGCCGCGACGCCCAGCCGGGCCCGCTCGGGTATTAGAGCCCGGTTCCTTCGAGCGCCACCAAAATAGGGGTTGGGTGACGCTCGAGCGAACCGCGGGCCGGGCGAGTCTGCGACAGCGGCATCGTGTTGACGGAAGGGCGTATTAGTGGGGGCGTGTTGCCTGCTCAACCTGTGCGCCGCGGACGGTGAGGTGCCAGGCGTTACAGCCACCTCGCGATGGGCCCGCGCCCCGATTCTCGGCGAGCCCAAGTCTCGCCAGGCGGCCGAGGAGCTTTGAGATCTGGCCTTGGTCGATGACCCCGGCGGCGGTCGCGAGCTCGCGGTTGCTGGCGCCGGGGTCGATACGCATCGCGGTGAGGACGAGGACGGTGCGGTAGGTGAGCCGCATGTTGAGCCCGGCGAATGGGTCCTGCGTGCGTGCGGGAGGAGCGAGGGGTTTGTGTTGGCGTGGCTGCTTCGGCTGCTTAATGGCCTCCTTGCGGGCCACCGCGGTGCCGAGGTATGGCAGGACGATCATGCTCATGAGTGATCCGAGGAGCGACGCGAGCGGCTCCTCGGTGTTCTCGAGCAGACGACGGTGCAGAACGGCGAGGATCCCGCCGACGATGCCTTCCGCTGTGACCGGTGGTGGGTTGAGTGCGCCTTGCTGGCGGCGGCCTTGGTCGATGGCGGCCGAAAGCTCGCTGATCAGGGCGGTACGGCGGTCGTAGATCTCCTCGCCACCGGACAGCGGCTCGACGATCACGATCTTCGCGGCCGCAGGGGACTCGTCCATCAGGTTCAGCAGCACATCGAGCGCAGCGCGTATGCCGGCACGCCATGTAGGCTGGCTAGCGTACGCAGCGAGCGCTACCTCGCGGGCTTGGGCGAGTGTGTGCTCGTACGCGGCCAGGAAGCAGTGTTCGCGGTCGGTGAACAGGTCGTAGAACGTCTTACGCGAGATGCGAGCGCGTGTGATCACGTGCGCGACCGTCATCTGTGCGTAGCCGACGTCGTCGATCACTTCGAGTGCTGCTGCGATCATCCGCGTGCGTTGGACGGTGTCGACCTGGCCGCGTGTCAGCTCGCTGCGGCCGGGGCGAAGGCGAGGTGTGGGTGAGGTCGCTGTGGCGCTCACGCTCTGTGCACCGCGATTGCCTGCAGCGTTTGCCTGTCGATGAAGCAAAGTGTGGCGGGCCTGACGCACTGCTGCCCACAGATACGGCGATCGCCGTCTTGGCCGAGAATAAACACTGCCAAGTAGGCTAGTTCATCTCGTGGATGGATGTCAACCCAGATTCCTGAACCCCCGCTTTTCAGGCCTTTTGCGCCAGATTCTAATAGACGGTGGGGTTTGGCGCGCCCTTTTTGAGGCCCTAAATAAACGTGGTCTTTGCTTACTGTTGGCTGACCGCAGACTACCCCATGTCCTCTCACGTCAAAGCCCTTGACCGGGTCGGCCAGGCGGCCGTAGCCTCCCACCATGCGGCGCGGCCAGCCAACCCTCCCGATCCGATTCGCGACCCAGGTCACCCAGAGCGCGCGACGCGAGTGCGACGAGCAGACCACCGCAGCAATTGAAGGCGCCCTCCGCAGGCCCCCACCGCCACGGCTGGACACCTACCGCGAAACACAGCGATATTTCGCGCTATGCGAGCGCGCGTGGCTGCAGTGGACACGGGTTGCACTCGACTCGATCACCCGCTGGGCACTGCAGCAAGCATCCTCCGGCACCTTCACCCCAGCCACCGTCCGTAACGCCGAGCAGGCCCGGCAAGCCGAAGCGCGCTGCCAAATGCATCGGCGGATGCTCGAAGCGCTGCCCGACGATCTCGACCATCCCGGCTGGCCCTGGCGACTCGAGGCGGCCCGTCATGTCCACGCCTCGACACAACGCGCGCTGAGGATCGGCGCCGGCACTGATCCGCTGAATCTCCAGGGCGCACCTCGCACATCCGGTATCGCTTGGGCCGCCGATGCGCTCGTGATCGCGATCAGCGCCCGCTTCATTGCCGACGTCGCCGCAGAGATCCACGACACACTCGCGACGATCGAGTCGGCCTGAGAACGCGTCAATCCGCTGACGAGCTGCTGCTAGTCGATCTCGACGGTGTAGTCCCAGGAGGCGATCGGACGCGCGCCTTCAGGAGTCCAGCTGAGGCCGCCGTCGCCGGTCGGGAGGATCTCGTGCAGCATCACCGACACCGCTCGCCCGGGCGTCGTGTGAGCCGGTGGTCCGCCGCCGCCGACCGCAGTCATCTTCGGGTGATGCACCTTTCCCTGCTCATCGATCAACGTGAACGCCTTGGCCCTCAGCGGGATCTCGGTCGAGGAGGAAGCGAACGTGACGATGAACGTGGCCGGCGTGAGGGCCGGGACGGGGAAGCGGCCCTCCTCGGGCACTTCCGGGCCGACCGCCGTCGCGAGCACTCGACCGCTTGCGAGGGTGACGGCAACGGCTTCGCCCTCAACAGACAGCGCAGGGTGCGCTGTGCTCGCCTTCAACACCCGTCCGAGGTGCGACCTGGCCTTCGGCAGCCACGACGGCAGCCCGCCGTAGCGAGCACTCGCCGCCGCGTGGGGCGGAGACGAGAGACCGCCGCCGCCGAGCAGTGCCACTGCGCCGACCGCGATCAACGCTGCGGCGATCACCAGCGCGACCGCGAGCCTGAGCCTGGACTCGATCAGTCCAGCGCGGGGGGCGAGCCATCGGGCCCGCCCCCCGCCACCTGTCACAGTCGACGCCGACGCAAGAATCCGGTCTCCCGTCGGCGTCTGCATCAGTGCCCCTTCGGGTTCGTGAACACGTCCGCGCCGAACGCCTTCAGCCCGGGCTGAGCGGCGTAGCCGATGTGGCCTTGCTTGTCCAGGCCTGGCGAGGAGTCTCTTCACGTTGAACAGGTCCTCCATCGTTCGCAGCCAGCTGTAGTGGTTGTAGTACGTCGTGTTGACCGTCCCCGGCTTGATGTACGGGCTGATCAGGACGCTGCCCGTGTCGCCACCTCCGGTGGTCGCGTCGGTCGCGTCATACAGCGGGTCGGTCGCCGGCGTCGTCGCACCGAGCGTCACGCCGCTGACGACTCCGTTCGTCAGTAGCGGTTCCCCAGTGAGTTCACCAAGCTGAACGCTCCCGTGTCGACGAACCCGCCGCCTGCGATGAAACAGTCGCGGTGACAGGCGTGTCGCTGACCTGACCGACGAACGCCCCGGCCGGGATGCCGGTCGCCGGTCACGGAGCGGCCGGCGTCCGTCGCGACGATCGAGTTGTCGGCGATCGTCGCCGTTCCTTCGCCCGCCGTCGCTTTGCTCAGTCCGAGCGCCCGGCGAGTGGCTGCCGCCACCGAGCAGGCAGGTGCCGGCCGGCTGCGCCGGGCTCGTCTGCGCAACGCAGTTGCTCGGGCGGTCCAGGAATGCGTTGTCGCCTGGGCCGGGGAACAGTTGGTTGCCGTGTTCGTCGGCTTCAAGCGGCGTGTTCGGGCCGGTCGGCTCCCAGTTCACGCTGTTGCCGAACAGCGTCTCGGCGGCCGAGTCGGACGCGACCGAGGTCGCCGCGTTCGGCGCGACTAGCGTGGAGTTGGCGAAGCTGTTGCCCGTGTAGGTGAACGGCGGGAAGCCCTCGTCGAAGGTGACGTCGATCAGGCCGCCTTCCTTGAACGCCGGCGATTCCTCGATCTCGGGAATCACGTGTTCGAGGAACAGATCCGAGGCGTACAGACCACCGGTGTAGTTGACCGGTTCGTTCGGCGTGTTCGGGTCGGAGAAGCCGCCCGAGAGGTTGTTGCCATGGCACACCGCGTCGTGTGCATCGCTGCAGTTGTTCGGCGAGATCCAGCTGAAGGCCGGGGTGCTCGCCGCGCTCTGAAGGTCGTGGTACAGCCCGTTGCTCGGATCGAACAGGCTCGCGATGTGAGCCGGGTCGCAGTCGCCCGAGTCGAGGATCGATTCGAACCACGGAAAGGGGAAATGCTTCGGCACGTACTGGTCGGTGCCGTTGGCGCTGCCGGGGTTCACCTCGGCCGTATTGCCCCTCGCGCCGGGTGTTGCGTAGGGAGCGCCGCAGTGTTCCGTGCCGGCATCGTGCGTCGGTCCGCTTTCGTCGGGGTTGCCGAGGTCCTGGGCGTAGCCCTTCCAGCTCGTGCCGGCGGAGTCGAGCTGGTTGAACAGCGTCGGGACCGCCGCCGGATACACGCAGCCGTTGGAGCCGGCCGCCGCGTTCGCGCCGGCGGGCGAGAGCACCTGGCCGAAGTTCGGGTTCGTCTTCACGCTCCCGGTCTTGCTAACGACGCCTGAGAACTTGTCATAGAACGGGCAGTCAGCCTGCGTGTCCGGCTGGGTCGCCTGCCCGCTGACCATCGAGACGTAGTTGTCGAGACTGAAGTGCCCCGTGCCAAAGTAGTTCTTCAGCAGCGCGCCCTGTGACGGCAGGCTCTGCCAGAGGTAGGTGTTTTTGTTCAGGCCGGTGAACGTCGCGTCATAGGACTTGTTCTCTAGGATGATCAGCCAGACGTGCTTGATCCTGCCCTTGCGGAGCCCGAGCTTGTCTGCGGCGGCGGCCGTGGCCTTCGACGGCTTACCACCGGATGAGGCATTGGCCGAGACGATCGGGATCGCAACAGCTACCGCGACCATTACGAGCGCGAGCGAGACTGCGAGCCTGCGGCGTCGTCGCCCGCCGGTCACGCTGCGCGGATGCAAGAAGCGTGCAAAACGGCCGGACTCGTCGCTCATCGCGGGCTGATCTCCTTTTTGCGGTTGGGCACCATTGGACCGGGTCAGTCTCTGCCCCCATGAGCCGTGACTCGTTGCGATCGCGTGATGTGGTGGTGAACAAATCGAGAACGCTTCACGCGAACAAGCCGTCCATCCGGGAGGGCTTCTGGCTGACTCAGGGATCGGCGCGTTGCGAGGCTTGGCGGCACAGCCGCGGGCTGGTAAACATCTCTCTGTGCCCGTGGACCGCGCCGAACGCCGATGACATCTCGCCGAGGCATCGCCGTGGACGTGCTGTGTGCGCTGCTGGTGATCCCGATCTGGACCTACTACGGCGCCGTGACCGCTGTCGTCTCAGCGCTCGTTCTCGGTCTCGTGCTTCGCTTCGTGCTGTATGTGGGCGCGCTGAAGCCCCGCGGACAGCGATAGCTAAGCTAGTCCGCGAGCGCGGCTTCGACGGCTGCGACGGCCGAGACCCCGGCGACCCGCAGCGGCTCGGTGCTGCGCATCGCGCGGCAGAACACGAACGCACCCTCCAGCAGGCAGAGCATCGAAAGCGCCAGATCCCGCGCAGGCTGCGGCTCGATCCCGGCCGCGGCAAAGTACCTCGTCGAACCGCTGATCCAGCTCTCGAACACCTCGGCACACGCCTGACGCAGCTGTGCATTGGTGCTGGAGACCTCCAACGCGACAGTCGCGATCGGACAGGCGTCGGCGTAGTCGGTTTCCACGAGTGTCTCAGCCGCGCCGCTGAAGAACTGCCCGACCGCGGCGGGAACGTCGGCGGCCTGCGCGGCGATCGTCGCGAACATCTCCTCGTACAGCGCGCCCGAGGTGCGGATCGTCTCCGCTCCGAGTTGCTCCTTGCCACCGGGAAAGAAGTGGTACAGCGACCCGAACGGCGCGTTCGCAGCGGCGAGGATCTGCTTGATCCCGGTGCCCGCGTAGCCCTGGCGTCTGAACAGCTCCGCGCTCGAGTCCGTGATGCGATCCCTGGTGCCCGCCGTGTTGGTCGGAGCCATCTAGCTCGCGTACATCGAGTCGATCGCACCGCTGTACTTCTCGGCGATCGGCTTACGCTTGAGCTTCATCGTCGGCGTCAGCTCATCGCCACCGGGTAGCCAGTCGCCCTCGACGATCACGAACTTCTTGATCTGTTCGACGCGCGCGAGCTTGGCGTTCGCGGAGTCCATCGAGTCCTGCACAGCGACACGCACGCGCGCGTCGCGCGCGAGCGACTCGAGCGAGGTCTGATCGATCCCCTGAGCGCTCGCCCAGGCCGGCGCGAAGTCGGTGTCGAGCACGATCAGCGCCGTGTTGTAGGGCCGCCGATCGCCGATGCAGCAGGCCTGTCCGATCAGCGGCGAGGCGCTCTTGACGGTCGCCTCGATGTTCGCTGGGGACATGTTCTTGCCGGCGGCACTGATGATCAGCTCCTTCTTTCGATCGACGATCGTGAGGTAGCCGTCCTCGTCGAACGATCCGATGTCGCCGGTGCGCAGCCAGCCGTCCTGGGTGAACGCCTCGCTGGTCTTCCCCGGCAGGTTGCGGTAGCCGGCCATCACGACGTCCGATCGGATCAGCACCTCGCCATCGGTGTCCAGCTTGAGCTCCACTCCGGGCGCGGGCGGGCCGACGGTCCCGATCTTGATCTTCGCCGGCGGGTTCACGCTTCCGGCGCCGCACGTCTCGCTCATTCCCCACAGCTCGGCCAGTGGCAGGCCGATCGCGTGGAAGAACTCGAGCACCTCCACGGGCGTGGGGGCGGCACCGACGTTGATCGCCTCCACCTGGTCGAGCCCGAGCGTCGCGCGCAACCCTGAGAAGATCTCCGCGTCTGCCTTGGCGACCTGCTCGGCGAGCTCGGGCGGGACCGGTTCCTCGGCCTGCTCGAGGCGCACCTTGCGCACGGCCGCGTCGAGCGCCGTCTGCATCGCCACCCGCTGCTCCTCGGGCTGGCCCGCGACCATCGTCTCCAGGCCAGCCTTCAGCTTCTCCCAGATGCGCGGCACAGCGAAGAACCAGCTGGGTCGCACTTCGGGGAGATAGGAGAGCACTTCGCGCGGGTCATCGCAGCACGTGATCTGCAGCCCGAAGACGATCGGCAGGTAGTGGTGTGCGTTTCGCTCGGCGATGTGCGCGGCCGGCAGCCAGGAGATCACGCGCGCGTCATGCGGGAACTGGATCAGCTCCTCGATGCCATCGACTGCCGCGAGCAGATTGCGGTGAACGAGCTGCACGCCCTTCGGCGGGCCGGTCGTCCCCGAGGTGTAGATCAGCGTCAGCAGGTCCGTGGGCTGAATCTGCGCAACGGAGGCCTCGACGTCGAAGTCGGGGTTCGTGCCCTCGACGTCGGACAGTGCGAGGGTCCCGATCGGTGCCTCGCCGTCGATCACAATCACGTACTCGAGGCCCGGCAGCGACTTGCGTGCCTCGCGTACCTGCGGCAGGTACTGCTGCTCGCAGATCAGCACGCGCGCCTCGGCGTCCTCGATCAGGTACTGGATCTGATCGGGCGTGTACGTGTTGTAGATCGAGAAGGGAGTCGCGCCGAGCATCATCGCCGCCAGATCGCAGAGGTGAAACTCAGGGCGGTTGGAAAGCATCATCGCGACCGTGTCGCCACGCTCGACGCCCAGCTTGGCGAGCCCTCCGGCGAGCGCGTCGACGCGCTCGCGCAGCTCCCCCCAGGTAATGGTGAACGCGTCCCCCCTGGTGCGAATCGCCACCTCGTCGGCTCGGTCGGCCACCGTGTTCCTGAAAGCCTCCGCGATCGTCGAAGCCTCGATGACGATCCGCTCGTGTGTCACCTGCTCTGTGACGTCAGCCTCCATAGCAGCTCCCTCTACTAACGATTCGCCCCATCCCCATGGGATCCGGCTCAAACGACCCGCAGGTCACGCTCGATCATACCCTGCCAACTAGGCTCAGACAATGCACGTTAGGATCGGCGTGCGTCATGTGCTCGCCGAACCCTCAACCGGAGGAGACCCGCGATGCCGTATGAAACGCTGCTGTACGACACCGCGCAGGCGATCGCGACGATCACGCTGAACCGCCCCGCTCGGCTGAACACGATCGTGCCGCCGATGCCCGAGGAGCTCGAGGCGGCGGTCCACGCGGCGATCGCCGACCCGCAGGTGAAGGTGATCGTGCTGCGCGGCGCGGGCCGCGCGTTCTGCGCCGGCTTCGACTTCGGTGACGGCTTTCACCAGTGGGACGAGGGACTCACGACAGACGGCACGTGGGACCCCGGCAAGGACTTCGCGATGGCAACCGCGCAGGCGGTCGGCCCGGTGCCCAAGTTCATGAGCCTGTGGCGCTCACCCAAGCCGGTGATCGCCCAGGTCCACGGCTGGTGCGTCGGCGGCGGCAGCGACATGGCGCTGTGCGCCGACCTGGTGATCGCCAGCGAGGACGCGCGCATCGGGACCTCCTACTCGCGCATGTGGGGCTGTTACCTGACGGGGATGTGGCTGTACCGGCTGGGCCTGACGAAGGCCAAGGAATACTCACTTACGGGGCGTCCCCTGTCCGGCGTGCAGGCAGTCGAGGCCGGCCTGATCAACGCCGCCGTGCCGTTCGCGCAGCTGGAGCACGAGGTTGCTGAACGGGCGCGCCAGCTGGCCGCGATCCCGCTCTCCCAGCTGAGTGCGATGAAGCTGATCGTCAACCAGGCATACGAGAACATGGGGCTAGCCTCGACGCAGTTCCTCGGCCCGATCCTCGACGGCCTGATGCGCAACACCCCCGATGCCGCGGGCTTCATCGAGCTGGCCGAGCGTGAGGGCGTGCGCAGCGCAGTCGAACGTCGCGACGGGCTCTTCGGCGACTACAGCCAGGCGCCGCCGGAGGAACAGCCCGATCCGGCGAACGTGATCGTTCCGTAGCGATACGGCGAGCTTGCGTTGAACGCGTCCGAGCTGGATGTTGCGCTTGTCGGCCGCGGCCCGCCGGTGCTGTTCGTACACGGCAGCGTCGTAGGCGCCTCGCGCACCTGGCGTCACCAGCTGCCGCTGGCAGGTCGCTGGCAGTTGCTGCTGGCCAACCGGCCCGGCTTCGGGTCCAGCCCCCCTCTGCCGCGCGGCGACTTCGAGGCGGAGGCCCCTTTGTTCGCCGAGCTTCTGGATCAGCGCGCGCACCTCGTCGGACACTCGTACGGCGCGCTGATCGCGCTGCACGCAGCGGCGCTGCGACCAGACGCGGTGCTCTCGCTGACGCTCTCCGAGCCCGGCTGCCTGCGCGTGGCAGCCGGCGATCCACGCGTCGATGCCCAAATCGCCGGCGGCGAACGCCTGTACGAGCTCGCGCCCACGCTCGAGCCGCTTGACTTCCTGCACGCTTTTCGGGGCGGCGTCGGCTCGACACACGACACGCCCGCGAGCCTCGCCGGCGAGCTGCTGCACGGCACGCGCCTGCTGATGCGCGAACGACCGCCGTGGGAGAGCAACCCACCGCTGCGTGCGCTCGCGAGCGCCGCGTTTCCCAAGCTGGTGATCTCCGGAGGCCACTCCCCCGTGTTCGAGGCCGTGTGTGATGCCGTCGCGAGCGCAACCGGCGCGGATCGAGCGATGATCGCGGGCCGCGGCCACACGATCCCGGCTGTCGGCGAGCCGTACAACGAGCTGCTTGAAGGTTTTCTCGCGCGCGCCGGATGACCGCATCGATTCCCCGCGCGGAGGGTTGGAGGGTCGACAGCAGGGCACAAGGAAAACCATCCGTCCGACCAGGAGGAGGCACAGATGCGTTCCATCAAGCTGACCGCGGCGTTCGCCGCCGCGGCAATGTTGCTGGCGCTTGCCGCAACGGGAGCTTCGGCCCGCCCATTCGCCCACCGACACGGCAAGCCGGGGGGTAGTTGCCGCATCGGGCTGGTGGCAGAACCGCACGCGATTACGAGCGGCGAATCGGTCCAGGTGTTCGGCCGTCTACAGTGCCCCGGCAGCGGGGGCGAAGGCCAGACAGTCACGGTGTATGGCCGGTCAGTCGGTCGCGCGTTCGCGCGCCTGCTCGGGTCCTCGGGGCTGACGGTTCTCGGCACCACCACGACCGGGCCCGGTGGCTTCTACTCATTCATCGCCCCGAGCGTCACAACCGACAGCGTGTTCGCTGCCGGCGCCGCGGGCGCGCTCAGCCCACGCAAGGGCGTGAGAGTCGCTCCGGTTGTCACGCTGAGCGGCCCATCGGAAGTGCAGCCGCTGTTCACCGGGTTCCGCAACCGCGTGACGTTCACCGGGACCGTCAGCCCTGCCGACACCGGGGCCAGAATCGTGCTGCAGCGGGAGGCCGCCACGAGTGACGAAGAATGGCACGCGATCGGATTCGGCATCGTCGGTCCGGGCGGCGCGTACTCGCTGTCGCACACGTTCGTGCGGCCTGGCGACGCAAACCTGCGAGTGGTCGTTCGCCGGCACAATCTGTTCAGCGTCCGCGGCGCTTCGAACACGCTCTCCTACGGGATCTCGCAGCGTGAGAATCCCGCTCTGACGCTCAACACGACGGCCTATTCGGTCGCCTACGGGTCACCGATCACGCTGAGCGGGATCCTGGCCGGGGGCGCCGGGAAGACGGTGACGCTGCAGGCGCTCACGTTCGGGGGCGGGTTCACGACCGTCGCGAGCACGACCGCCACGGCCGGGGGCCAGTACTCGTTCGTACAGACGCCGCTACGCGACACGGCATATCGGGTGATCGCCGGACCGGTCACCTCGGCAGTGCTGTTCGAGGGCGTGAAATACGTGCTCACTGACGGGATCTCATCACCCACGATCCAGGCGGGCCAACCGTTGACGGTCGCGGGGACGGTCACGCCGGGCAACGTGGGTAAGGTCGTCTATCTCGAGCGCCGGAACAGCTTCGGCACCGGCTACCACGTCGCCGACGTCACGACCGTCAGCGCCGGCGGTACATACTCGCTGACGCATTTCCTGTTCGGCACCGGGAAAGCCATCTTCCGCGTGAAGGTGCCGGGCGATCCTGCCAACCAGGGGGTCGCGAGTGCGCCGTTCACGGTCGAAGTCACACCAGCCCCGCCGGCGTCACTGAAACCGGCGGTGCAGCCCAAGCAGCCCAGCGAAGGTCAGGTCTAGCCGGGGGATGTACGTTGCGCCCTGTGGCCGCCCCGCGCGGGCGGCCACAGGCAGCGCGCGGCTCGTCCTATGCGGCGCCGCACGCGGTGTCCACGGCGCGGAGCCGGAGCCCGTCTCAGGCGGCGACTGCGCGCGACTCCAGGTGCGCGCCGACCTTGCGCTTGACTCGCTGCAACGCGTTGTCAACGGTCTTTGTGTCGCACGACAGCCTGCTGCCGACCTGCTCGTAGGAGTAGCCGTCCAGGTACAGCGACAGCACGCGACTCTCGAGCTCGGACAGCGCGGTCGACAGACACCCGACCAGCGAGCGCAGCTCCTCGGAGGAGATGACCTGATTGACCGGGTCCTGGACGGTCGGTCCGGGCAGCATCTGGTCGAGCGTCGGCACGTCATCGCCGGTGCCTGCGGGCGTCGAGGAGAACGAAACGTACTGGTTCAACGGCGTGTGCTTGTTGCGCGTGGCCGTCTTCACCGCGGTGATGATCTGGCGGGTGATGCACAGCTCGGCGAAGTTGCGAAAGCTGGACTCGCGATCGTTGCGGAAGTCGCGGATCGCCTTGTACAGGCCCACTAGCCCCTCCTGGATCAGGTCGTCAGCGTCGCCTCCGGCGAGGAAGTATGACGAGGCCTTCAAGCGCACGAAGCCGTGATAGCGCCTGACCAGCCGGTCGTACGCGTTGCGGTCTCCCTGCTTGGCCAGGGCGATCAGAAATTCGTCCTCGACCTTAGGTTCAGAGTTAGAGTTATGGAAGATTCGGGCCACGAGCAGATCCTTTCTTTCAGAGACCACCTCCCTGGCGGGTGGGTGGGTCCCCCTAAATTGCTCAGTGGCGCACTCCTCCCCTGGCGCCAATGCTATGAACGCGCTTTGCCTTTGGTTTCTCAACCTTAGGTTCAGCGTTATGTTGGCGGAGCCTTACACAGTTATGGAACCTTGTCAAGCCTTCGAGCGACGATCCTGCAAGATCTCGTACAGCAGCGCGGAAGCGGCGGCGCTCACGCCGAGCGACTCGATCCTGCCCAGCAGCGGGAGGGCGATCAGCTGATCGCACGCGCTGGCCACCCGCGGTCGCAGGCCGCTGCCCTCGCTGCCCATCACGAGCACCACGCCAGAGCCGCTGTAGTCGGGCGTGTCGTAAGCAACTGGTCCCTGGGCGCCCGCGCGCCTGGACCGACCGGCCGGACCGTCGTCCGGCTGGCTCTCGGCGCTCGCGCCGTAGCACCAGCACCCCGCCGCGCTCGCATCGGCGATGAAGTCTGCGACGTTGCGCACGCGCGCCACAGGAAGGTGCTCGACCGCCCCGGCCGAGGCCTTGCACACGGCGGGCGTCACCTCCGCGGACCTGCGCTCCGGGATCACGACCCCGTCCACGCCCACGCACTCCGCCGTACGGCAGATCGAACCGAGGTTCTGCGGGTCCTGCACCTGGTCGAGCACGACGATCAGCGGACGGTCTCCCGCCAGCAGCCGATCGGCGCTGACGTAGGGATACTCGCCGACCTGCGCGCACAGGCCCTGATGGGCGCTCGAGCCGCAGCGGCGCTCGATCTCCTCGGGCGCAACCGTCCGCACGCTCATGCCTGAAAGCCACGGCTCGCGGACTGCGCCGCCGCTCGCCCACAGCTCGCTCACGCTCGCGGCCCTGCGCCCGCGCAACGCCTCCATCACGGGGTTGCGCCCGTAGACGATCACGATGGGAGCAGCTCGAAGCCGTCCGCCACATCGCGGACCTCCCAGCCCAGCTCGGCAATCTCCTCGCGCAGCTGATCGGCCGCCGCGAAGTCCCGCTCGCTGCGAGCGAGCTCTCGGCGCTCGGCCATCCGGCGCACCTCCTCTGGCGCCTGCTCGGCCGGCGCCAGCAGCGCTCCCAGGCCAAGCACGCCGAGCATCTCGCGCAGGTGCGAGTCGCCGGGCGAGTCCCACGAGGGCCTGCTCGCCTCGCCGATCCACTCGTTGAGGACCGACAGCGCCTCGGCCGTGTTGAAGTCGCGGGCCAGCGCGTCGAGGAACCTGTCGCGCAGGCTCGCCAGCTGCGGCGGAGACTCGCCGGCAGAGAGCCGCCGGCCGGCCTCGCGAATGCGCTTCACGTTCGCTTGCGCCTGCTCCAACGCGGCGTCGGAGAACGCGAGCGGCTGGCGGTAGTGACCGGAGATCAGATACATCACGACGGCCTCCGCGCCGCGTTGGTCGAGCACCTCGTGCAGCAGCGCGATGTTCCCAACCGACTTGGCCATCTTCTCACCGGTGAACTGGATCATCCCGTTGTGCATCCACAGCTTCGTCAGCTCGTGGCCCCGTGCGGCGCGCGTCTGCGCGGCCTCGTTCTCGTGGTGTGGAAACACCAGGTCCGAGCCGCCTCCGTGAATGTCGAAGCCGACGCCGAGCAGCTGCTCGGCCATCGCCGAGCACTCGATGTGCCAGCCGGGTCGCCCGGCGCCCCAGGGTGTCTCCCAGACGGTGTCCTCGCCGTCCTTGTGCGCCTTCCACAGCGCGAAGTCAAGGGGGTCCTGCTTGAGCGCCTTGGAGAGCTGGGGACCCGATCCATCTTCACCTTGGTCCATGTGCTCGAGCTGGCGATGCGACAGGCTCCCGTAGCCTGCGTCCGAGCGCACGCGGAAGTACACGTCGCCGTCAACCGGGTAGGCGTGTCCACGCTCGATGAGTGCCTCGATGTACTCGACGATCGGCCCGATCGTCTCGGATGCCAGCGGCTCGTGGTCCGGGCGGCCGAGGCCGAGCGCACTTGTGTCTTGCTGATAGCGCTCGGTCATATCCGCGGCCAGCTCGGCGCTAGCGTGGCCCTGCGCTCGGGCGGCGTCGTAGATCTTGTCGTTGACGTCGGTGACGTTCACCACCAGGTTGACGTCGTAGCCCTCGTGTTCAAGGAAGCGCTTGAGCAGGCTGAAGACGACGAACGGGCGCGCGTTGCCGATGTGGATTCGGCTATACACGGTCGGCCCGCACGCGTAGATCCCGATCGGCCGCTCACGGTCGCCTGTGCGCAGTGGCTGAAGCGCGCCGGTCAGGGTGTCATGCAGGCGGATCTCTCGCATCGCGGGCAACCCTAGCGTCCGGCTGGCGTGCCGGCGCAGAGGAGCCCGCGCACCGCCTCGTCTCAGCTCGCTGGCTGCAGGCTGGCGATCGCCAGCGCCGCGACACCCTCGCCGCGACCGACGAACCCGATGCCCTCACCGGTACTCGCCTTGACGTTCACGCGCTCGGGCGCCAGGCCGAGGGCGTCGGCGAGCCGCGTGCGGATCGCGGCGCGATGAGGACCGAGCTTCGGCTGCTCGAGCACCACGGTGCAGTCGACGTTGACGATCTCCAGACCGGCGGAGCCGACGATCGCTACGACGCTCTCGAGCAGCTGGATCGAATCGGCGTCGCGCCAGCGATCGTCGTTGTCGGGAAAGTGCTCGCCGATGTCACCCATCCCGGCCGAGCCGAGCAGCGCGTCGATCACCGCGTGCGCGAGCACGTCGCCGTCGGAGTGCCCGTCGGGGCCGCGCTCGAACGGTATGTGCACGCCCCCGATCACCAGCCTGCGCCCAGCCGTAAGGCGGTGGGAGTCATAGCCGATCCCAGCGAGGCTCATCGGCCTGCCCTGTCGGTCGCGCCGATCGGCTCGAGTCGGCGGACACGTCGTTCGAACACGCACAGCTCTCGCACACCCAGCTCCTCCAGCAGCTCCAGCGCACGCTCATAGCTCGCGCCTACGTCCTCGGGACAGTGCGCGTCGCTGGACAGAGCCACCGGGACGTCGGCTTCCACGCACATCGACAGGAAGGCGCCCGCCGGGTAGATCTCACCCGCTGGCTTGCGCAGGCCGGCGGTCGAGATCTCGACCGCGACCCCGGCGTCGGCGAACGCTTCGACCGTCGGCTCGTAGTAGCGACGCAGGTCTCCCTGCGGTCGCCGGCCCGGGTGGGCGGGGCCCCAGTACTTCACGAGATCGGGGTGGGCGATGATGTCGAACAGGCCGCTGCGGGCGCTCTCGGCGACCGTCTCGAAGTAGGTCCGCCAGACCTGCTCGGGACTGCGGCCAGGGTGATTGGGATCCCAGACCGTGTAGTCGTCCATGTCGACCGCGCCCTCGCGCAGGAAATGGACGGAGCCGACCACGTAGTCGAAGTCGCGAGCCTCCAGCAGGTTCGCGATCCGATCCTCGCCACCGGGAACGAAGTCCGCCTCGACCCCCAGGCGCAGGTCGGTCTGCTCGCGCACGAACCCGCAGTACTGATCGAGATCGTCGTGTGCATAGCGCTCCCAGAAGGGGTGGCGCCAGACCTCGAGCGCCTGCCTGAAGCGGTAGATGTGTTCGGAGACCCCGAGCTCGGCGATCCCGCGCTCGTCCGCGGCAGCGCGGTAGCGCTCGACGTTGGCTGCAGTGTGGTACTCGCTCACGTCGGCGTCCTGGCCGTCGGGGCGCAGATGGAGGTGGTAGTCGGTGAGCATCCGAAGGCCTGCGATTCAAGCAGGATTCATCGACGCCGCATGCGCTCGGCGCCCGCAGAGCGGCCGGCCAGCAGTAGCTCGGCGACCTGCAGGTCGAGCGGCGTGGTCACCTTGAGGTTCTCCTCACTCGCGCGCACGACCAGCACCTTCCCCCGGCGCGCTCGACCAGCCACGCGTCGTCGGTGGCGCCCGCGAGCTGCTCTGCCGAGACGTCGAGCGCGCGCTCGAGCGCGGCACGGCGGAACACCTGTGGCGTCTGCACTGCCCACAGCTCGCGACGGTCGAGCGTCTCGCGCACGGTGCTCGCGTGGTCTACCCGCTTGATCGTGTCGGTGACCGGGACCGCGGCGATTGCTGCGTCGGCATCCGGATCGCCAGCCAGCGCTGCGATCACGCTTTCGGCGAGCGCCGCTGTCAACAGCGGCCGCGCTGCATCGTGGACGAGCACCGGATCACCCTCACCGGCGCCGTCCAGCGCCCTGCGCACCGAGTCCGAGCGCGAGGCCCCGCCGTCCACGGCCACGACGTCCGCGGGCGACTGTGCACCGGGCGGCATCGCAACCACTATCCGCTGCAAGCCGTCGAGCTCGCGCAGGGCATCGATGCTCCACTCCAGCAGCGGACGACCGGCCAGCTCGACCAGCGCCTTCGGCCGGCCCGCTCCCAAGCGCTCGCCGCTGCCGGCGGCCACGATCAGCGCGACGGTCATCGCCTGGGGCACTCGCGCACGCGGCAATCGGCGTTGCCGCGTGCGCGATCGCCTCGCTTATCTGACTCCGGCCGCCGCCATCTGGTGATCGGCGGAGTCGGCGAGCAGCTCGTCGAGGTAGTTCTCAGCCTCTTCCTCGTCCTTGTCGAGCGCGTACATCAGCTCGGACGCGAGGATCTTCTTGGTGCGGGTGAACATCTGCTTCTCACCGGTCGACAGACCCTTCTCGCTCTCGCGCAGCGACAGGTTGCGGACGACCTCGGCGAGCTCGTAGATGTCGCCGGTCTTGATCTTGTCGCGGTTGTGCTTGAAGCGTCGGTTCCAGTTCTTCGGCATCTCGGAAACGTCGTCGCGCAGCACGTCCAGAACCTTCTTGACGGTTTCCTCGTCGATCACCCTGCGCAGCCCCGCCAGGGCTGCGTTCTCGGTCGGCACACGCACGGTCATGTCGTTGTGAAGGATCTTGATCGTGAGATACTCGCGGCGTTCGCCGAGCATCTCCATCTCCTCCTTCTTGAGGACCTTTCCGGCTCCGTGGTGGGGGTAGACGACGTGGTCTCCGAGCTCGAACTCGATGTACTCGACCTCGCGGGTCACCTCGAGCTCCTCGGTGAGCGCTGCGTCTTCAGTTGCTTGTGCTGGGATGGTGTCCTCCTTCGTTGCGGCCGCCGACGGGCGGCCGTTGACTCAAGTCTGTAGGTAGCGGTCCACGAGGTTCAACTCCTGCAGCCTGCGCAGGCCCTCGCGGATGTCCTTGGCACGGATCTCGCCCACACCCTCGACCGCCTCGAGCTCCGCGTCGGTCGCGGCGAGCAACTCGTCCAGCCCGCCGAACTCGGTCACGATCTGTGTGACGACGAGCTTCGGCAGCCTGGGGATACGCCCGAGGACGCGGTAGCCACGCGGCGAGACGGGATAGTCGAGCGTGTTCAGCTTGCGGTCGTAGCTCAGCAGCTCCGCCAACCGGCCGAAGTCGAGCAGATCCTGGTGGGCGAGCCGGCCGATCTCCTCGAGAGCCGCCGCGAACGCCTCGTCTGAGTAGCTGGACAGGTAGTCGCGCACCAGCGCCGCCTTCTCCGCGGCCGCGCCAACCATCGTCTCCTCCAACTGCATCTCGATCAGCCGGCCCTCGCTGCCCAGCTCGACGATGTAGCGCTCGATCTCGACGGCCATCCGCGTGACCAGCTCAGAGCGCTGCAGCACCGTGAGCACGTCGTGCAGCGTCGTGCCTCCCTCGAACTCGAGCGCTGTCAGGCGCGTGGAGACCTGATCCAGTCGCGTGCGGAACTTGTCCAGGGTGGCGAGCGCCTGGTTGGCCTTGGCCAGCACGATCGGGATGTCCTCGAGGATGTACTTGACGCCGTCCACGTACACCGAGACAACCTCGCGGCGCTGCGAGATCGCGATCACGAGCGCGTCCGTCTGCTTGGACACGCGCTCAGCGGTGCGATGGCGGGTGCCCGTCTCGTGCGAGAGGATCGTCGGGTCGGGCATCAGCTGGACGTTCGCCATCGTGATCTTCGTGGCGTTCGCGTTGAGGATGATCGCGCCGTCCATCTTCGCGATCTGGTAGAGAAACGCGGGCGTGTAGTCGATGTCGAGCTTGATCCCTCCGGAGTTCAGAAAACTCAGGTCTTCAGGCTCACCGATCACGATCAAACCGCCCGTGCGCGCGTGCAGGATGCTCTCGATTCCCTCGCGCAACGCGGTACCCGGCGCGATCATCTCCAGCGCCCTCATCAGTCCCGGATCCGGTCGTACCTCGTTGTCTAGGTCTTCGCCGGATCGTGGAGCCACCACCCCAATTCTAGGGCAATTAGCAATCCATTAGCAGTACGTACACTGGGGACACATGGTCCCACGGCTCGCGGCACGGTGCCACGGCTCGGGAACTCACGGCCGCCCGCGCGACCCGGGCGGTCGGGTCGGCTCAGCTCGAGCGAGCGGCCGGGTCGGGGGCGGAGTGCAGTGCCCGCTGGCCGGCGGGCTGTCTGCGGTCCTCGACATGCGCGAGCGCGGCGCCGATCGGTTCCGGCACCGTATGTGGCTCGCCGGCGGGCGGTCCTTTCGGCAGCGCCGCCGCGAGCGCCGCCCGCAACGTCGGCGCCTCGCAGGCTGAGCGCCCGCTGTCGACCGGCGCGATCACGTCCCGCAAGCCGTGCTTGGAGGCCTCTTCCAGGCGTCGCTCCGGGTGCCCCACCCAGCGCAGCTCACCGGTCAGACCGAGCTCGCCGAAGCATGCCCTCGGCGTCCCGCACAACGGCACTCCGCGGCTCGCGCTGGCGACCGCCAGGGCGACCGCCAGGTCGCAGCCCGGCTCGTCCACTCGCACCCCTCCGACGACGTTGACGAACACGTCCGCGCCGCCGGTCCGCACGTGTCCGTGGCGCCCGAGGATCGCCAGCACGAGCGCCAGCCGGTTGCGGTCGAGACCCGAGACGACCCGGCGCGGCTGCTCGAGCTCCGATGGTGCCACCAATGCCTGGACCTCGACCAGCAATGGGCGCGATCCCTCCATCGCCGCCAGCACCACGCTGCCGGGAGCCCGCGTCGCCTCCGCGACGAACCGCGCTGACGCGTCGAGCACCTCGACCAGCCCGCCCTGGCGCATCTCGAACAAACCAGCCTCGTTGGTCGAGCCGAACCGGTTCTTCAGGGCGCGCAGCTCGCGGTACGGGCGCTCACGCTCGCCCTCGAACTGCAGCACACAATCGACGAGGTGCTCGAGCACGCGCGGGCCCGCCAGCGCGCCGTCCTTCGTTACGTGACCGACGAGGATCACCGCCACACCCTGGGCCTTGGCGAGCTCCATGATCCGGCCGGCGACCTCGCGCACCTGGCCGACCGATCCAGGCGCCCCCGAGAGCTCTGCGCAGTTGAGCGTCTGTACGGAGTCGATCACGCACGCCGCCGGCGCTTCCGCGGCGATCGAGTCGAGCACCGTGTCGAGGTCGGTCTCCGCCAAGATCGGAACCCGCAGCGCCGGATGCGAGGGACCAGATCCGAGCCGCTCGGCGCGCAGCCGGACCTGCTCGGCCGACTCCTCGCCACTTACGTACAGCGTGCGATGACCGGCGTCCTCGAGGTGGCCGAGCACCATGTTCGTGAGCGTCGACTTGCCGATCCCCGGCGATCCACCCAACAGCACGAGCGACCCCGGAACCAGGCCGCCACCGAGCACCCGATCGAGCTCGCCGATCCCTGTCGACATGCGTTGTACGGGAGCTGCGCCGACCTCTCTCAGCGGGCGCGCGGCGAGCGTCGGCCGGCGCTCCCGTCCGCGCGCGCCAGCGCCGTCTCCGCCTCCGGAGCGCTTTGCGCCCGAGCGGGCCCGTCCAGAGCTCGCCGCCAGGCGCTCCTCGATCAGCGTGTTCCACGCCTCGCACCCCGGGCACTGGCCGTGCCACTGGGCGGACTGCAGCCCGCACTGCGAGCAGACATGGACGGTTGTGCGGGGCATCGGGCCAGGCTAGAGGTCGGCGGGGACGGCTCGATGAACGCCACGGGCGCGGCGCTCACGCACCGACGCTGGTGCTTCGACGCTCGTACAACAGCACGTCACGCCAGCGCCCATCCGGCATCTGCCCGACCCGCTCGCTGACGCCGAGGAGGCGAAAGCCGCAGCGCTCGTGCAGGGCGATCGACGCGAGGTTCTCGGGAAAGATGCCGGCCCTGAGCGTCCACATGCCCGCACGCTCAGATGCCTCGATCAGGCCCTCCAGCAGCGTCCGCCCGACCCCACGGCGAGCGGATGCGGGGTCGACGTAGATGCTCACCTCACCCACGCCGCGATAGACAGCGCGCTTTGAGGTCGGGCCGAGTGCCGCCCAGCCAAGCACCTCGCCGTCCGTCGCGCGCGCGAGCAGCGCTGGATAGCCCGCTCGGGGACGCGAGAACTCCTCCCATTTGGGAGCGCCGGACTCGAACGTCGCATCCCCGCCGGCGATCCCAGCCTCATAGATGCGCGTCGCTTCGGGCCAGTCCTGCGCCGTCAAAGGCGCCAGCAGGACCCGGTCGCCGGTGGCGCTCAGCTGCCCGCGCCTACTGCTCGTCGGGCGGGCCGATCTCCGGCGCGTCGGCCTCGGGCTGATCGTCGCTCTCGACGATCTCCTCGGCACCGGCGCCCTGAGCACCGACGCCGACCGGCGTCTTCTGCTTCTTCGGGTTGACGATCGACAGGCGCACCTCGCCCTCCTGATCGCCCTCGGCCGGGTCGACCACGACGGTCGCGCCGGGCGTCAGCTGCTCGCGCAGCACGAAGTCAGCGAGCGGGTCCTCGATGTAGCGTTGGATCGCCCGGCGTAGCGGCCGTGCGCCCATCGCCGGATCCCAACCCTTTTCGACCAGCAGATCCTTGGCCGGCTCAGTCAGCTCCAACTGCAGCTCGCGCTCGGCCATCGACTCGCGGATGCGCAGCAGCAGTAGCTCGACGATCTGCTTGATCTCCTCCTTCTGCAGCTTGTGGAAGACGATCACATCGTCGATGCGGTTGAGGAACTCGGGGCGGAACACCTTCTTCAACTCGCCCATGATCCGGTTCTTCATGTCCTCGTAGGTGATTCCCGTCTCGTCGTCAGAGACGGCGAATCCGAGCGGCGTGTTGCGCGCGATCTCCGCGGCGCCGATGTTCGAGGTCATGATCACGATCGCGTGGCGGAAGTCGACCGTGCGGCCCTGTGCATCGGTCAGCCGGCCATCCTCGAGGATCTGCAGCAGGATGTTGAACACGTCCGGGTGCGCCTTCTCGATCTCGTCCAGCAGCAGCACGCTGTAGGGCTTGCGACGGATCGCCTCGGTCAGCTGGCCGCCCTCGTCGTAGCCGATGTAGCCGGGAGGCGAGCCGACCAGCCTGGAGACGGCGTGCTTCTCCATGTACTCAGACATGTCGATCCGGATCAGCGCGTCGTCGTCACCGAACAGGAACTCCGCGAGCGTGCGAGCGAGCTCGGTCTTGCCGACCCCTGAGGGACCGAGGAAGATGAACGAGCCGGTCGGGCGCTTGGGGTCCTTCAGCCCGGCACGCGAGCGCCTGATCGCCTTGGAGATGACCTCGATCGCCGGGTGCTGGCCGATCACCCGCTTGTGCAGTTCGTCCTCCATCCGCATCAGCTTCTGCGTCTCGGCCTCGGTCAGCTTGAACACCGGGATGCCGGTCCACATCGAGACGATGTCCGCGATCTCCTCCTCGCCGATCGACGGGCGCTCGCCGGACTCGCCGGATTCCCACGCCTGCTCGAGCTCGCGTTTCTTGTTCGTCAGCTTGCGCTCCTTATCGCGCAGCGCGGCCGCCTTCTCGAACTCCTGGGCCTCGATCGCGGCCTCCTTCTCGCGACGCGTGCTCTCGACTTCACCCTCGAGCTCACGGTTGGCCGGCGGCGAGGTCATCGACTTGATCCGCATGCGTGAGGCGGCCTCGTCGATCAGGTCGATCGCCTTGTCCGGCAGGAAACGGTCGGAGATGTAGCGGCTGGCGAGCTCGCCGGCGGCGCGCAGCGCCTCGTCGGTGATCTGCACCTTGTGGTGCTGCTCGTAGCGGTCGCGCAGCCCGGTGAGGATCTCGACCGTCTGATCGATCGTCGGCTCGTCCACCGTGATCTTCTGGAAGCGGCGCTCGAGCGCCGAGTCGCGCTCCAGGTACTTGCGGTACTCCTCGAGCGTAGTCGCGCCGATCGTCTGCAGCTCGCCCCTCGCGAGTGCCGGCTTGAGGATCGAGGCGGCGTCAATCGCGCCCTCGGCGGCGCCGGCGCCGACCAGGTTGTGAAGCTCGTCGATGAACAGGATGATGTCCCCGCGCTGGGTGATCTCCTTCATCACCTTCTTCAGCCGCTCCTCGAACTCACCGCGGTACTTCGATCCGGCGACCAGCGCGGCCAGGTCGAGTGTGTAGATCTGCTTGTTCTTCAGCAGCTCGGGGACCTCGGAGCTCGTGATCCGCTGAGCCAGGCCCTCGACCACAGCCGTCTTGCCGACGCCCGGCTCGCCCACCAGCACTGGGTTGTTCTTGGTGCGACGGGACAGGATCTGCATGATCCGCTCGATCTCCGTCTCGCGCCCGACGCACGGGTCGAGCTTGCCCTCGGCGGCCAGCTTCGTCAGGTTCCTGCCGAACTGATCGAGCAGCTTGGAGGACTTCTTGCCCTCGCCCGCCGCGCCCGCGCCCGAGCCCGTCGAGGCGCCACCGGACTGACCCTGGCGGCGTCCGCCGGGACCGGACAGCATGCGGATCACCTCGTTGCGGATCTTCTCGGAGTCGGCGTCGAAGTCGAGCAGGATGCGCGCGGCGACGCCCTCGTTCTCGCGCACCAGCCCGAGCAGGATGTGCTCGGTGCCAATGTAGTTGTGGCCGAGGCTGAGCGCCTCGCGCAGCGCGAGCTCGAGCACCTTCTTCGCCCGCGGCGTGAACGGGATCTGGCCGGAGGTGACCTCCTCGCCGGAGCCGACGATCCGCACGACCTGCGCACGAACGCGCTCTACGGTGATGTCGAGGCTCTCCAGCACACGCGCGGCCAGACCCTCCTCCTCACGCAGCAGTCCAAGGAGGATGTGCTCCGTGCCGATGTAGTTGTGCTTGAGCGTACGCGCCTCCTCCTGCGCGAGAACGACGACCTGCCGGGCCCGTTCTGTAAATCGCTCGAACATGGTGCTCTTCCTTCCTGCCGGGACGGTGCCTCAAGAGCTGTTGGGACCCTAATGACGCCTTGCGGAGCAGTCTACCAACCGGTCACCCTGCCCTAATCCGGTCATCGGCAGCACTGCCCCGCGGCTTGATCGCCGGCTGCGCTGCTGGAGCTCAGTCGCGCATCGCCGGGAACAGCACGACCTCGCGGATCGAGTCGCGCCCAGTGAGCAACATCACCAGCCTGTCGATGCCCACGCCGACGCCGCCCGCCGGTGGCATCCCCTGCTCGAGCGCCTGCACGAACAGCTCGTCGTACGGCTGGACCTCCTGCTCGCCGAGCGTCGCCAGGCGCTGCTGGGCCTGGAAGCGCTCGCGCTGCACGTCAGGGTCGATCAGCTCGCTGAAGGCGTTCGCGATCTCCATCCCGCCTGCGAACGCCTCCCAGCGCTCGACCAGGCCGGGCTCGGAGCGGTGCTCGCGGGCCAGCGGCGAGATGTCTGTCGGATAGTCGAGCACGAACGTCGGCTGGCGCAGGTTCGGCTCGACGTACTTGGACAGCAGATCGTCTGCGAGCTGAACCCAGCTGAGGTCCTTGGTCTGCATCTGCAGGCCTCGCTCGGCGATCGCCGCCGCGAGGCTGCCCGCGGTCGTATGGGCCCTCAGGTCGATGCCCGTGTGCCGCTCGATCGCCTCGTGAAAGCCGACACGCGCCCACGGGGAGGAGAAATCGAGCTCGCCCGCATAGCCGATCGCCGCGGCAGCCCTGCTCACGAGCGCCTCCAGGCGAGCGGCCTCGACGTTGTAGTCGGCGTAGGCCTCATACCACTCGACCATCGTGAACTCGGGGTTGTGCTTGTGCGAGAGCCCCTCGTTACGGAAGTCCTTGCCGAGCTCGTACACGCGCTCGAGGCCGCCTACGAGCAGGCGCTTGAGGTACAGCTCGGTAGCGATCCGCAGGTACAGGTCGCGGTCGAGCGCGTTGTGGTGAGTCGTGAACGGGCGCGCCATCGCGCCGCCGTACAGCGGCTGCAGCACCGGCGTCTCGACCTCCACGAACCCCTCGCCGTCGAGATACGCGCGGACCGCGGCGATGATCCGCGCGCGGTCGATGAACAGCCGACGCGCGTCGGCGCTTGAGATCAGGTCGAGCTCGCGACGGCGGTAACGCGTCTCGACGTCGCTCAGACCATGGTGCTTGTCCGGCGGCGGGCGCAGCGCCTTAGCCAGGATCTCGAAGCTCTCGACGCGCAGCGATACCTCGCCATGGCGGCTTCGGATCGCGCTGCCGTCAACGCCGATCAGGTCGCCCAGATCGAGCGTCGTCAGCAGCTCGAAGCGCTCGCTGCCGAGCACGTCGACGCGGGCGTGCAACTGGAGCTTCCCTGTGCGGTCGACGAGATCCAGGAACGCCGTCTTGCCGGCCCCCCGGCGCGCGGCAATGCGTCCGGCGATGCGATGGTGCTCGTCGGTTTCCTCACCGCGCTCGAGATGCTCGTACGCGGCGAGGACCGCCGCGATCGGCTCGACATCAGCGAAGGCATATGGAAAGGCGTTTGCGTCGGCCTGCCTCAGGCGCTGCGCCTTCGCGCGCCGCTCGGCGATCAGCTCGTCGAGGCCATGCCTGCCCGGCTCGCCCGGCTGCTGCGGCGACGGCCGTTCCTCGCTTGCGCTCATGCGCTGCGAGCCTACTCGAGGCCGACGTCGATCTTCGTGATCTTGAGCTTGCGCGCCGGTCCACGCGGGACCTTGACCGCGACCGTCTCGTTGCGTTTATGGCCGATCAGCGCACGGCCGACGGGCGACTCGTTGGAGAGCTTGTGCTCATCGGGCTTGGCCTCGGCCGAGCCGACGATCGTGTATTTCACAGATTTGCCGGTCTTTTCGTCCTTCACGTGTACCACTGAGCCGACCTGGACGACGTCGGTCGAGAGGTCCTTGGCCTGGATCACAGTCGCCATCCGCAGCTTCTCCTGCAGCTGGGCTATACGACTCTCGAGCATCGCCTGCTCGTTCTTGGCGTCGTCGTACTCGGAGTTCTCGGAGATGTCCCCGAACTCGCGGGCCTCCTTGATCCGTTCAGCTACCTCACGGCGCTTCTCCGTGGACAGCAGCTCGAGCTCGTCCTTGAGCTTCTGCAGGCCTTCTGGGGTGAGGATGACGTCTTTCGGCATATGGCTGGGGCGGGACTCGATTCTGCGGGTTTGGAGGTCCGCTGCGCGACACACAAAACCCCGCTGTGAGCGGGGATGTCGCCGGGCGGAGGCTTCGGCGAGCGCAGCAGTATAGCGGGGAGCCCAAGCCCTCCGTTAGGGGCTTCACACAGCCAGCGCCACAGGCCGACGGACGGTATCCAGCAGGGCCCGGACGCGCTCCAGCGTGTCGGCGCTCTGCAGCGATTCCTGCAGCGCCCTGGCGGCGGCCGGCTCTAGCCGTAGGCGGGCGACGTACCACGGATAGAACTTGCGCAGGTAGCGGGTCGCGCGCGGCTCGCCGAGATGCTCGACCGCACGCTCGATCGTCCAGTCGAGCTCAGCCGAGACCTCGTCGCGGTCCGGTTCTAGCTCGCGCCCGTGCAGCAACTGCTCGAACAGCCAAGGGTTGCCGAGCGCACCCCTGGCGAGCATCACCGCTGCGGCACCGGTCGACGCGAATGCCTCGCGTACCTGCGCCGCGTCGCCGAGCCCGCCGCTGAGGATCACCGGCGCGGCGAGCGAGTCCACCAGCCGCGCCGCCAGCTCGTAGTCGGGGATGCCCTTGTGGTGGACGGCCGCCGAGCGAGGATGAAACGCGATCGCCGCCACCCCCGCCCGCTCGACCAGGCTGTGAGCCAGCTCGAACCCGGATGTGTCCCCGGGCCGCAGGCCCGAGCGCAGCTTCACGCTCACCGGAATCTCCGACCGGTCGGTCCCTTCGCTGGCGCCCTGAACACATGCTCGCGCAACCGCCACCGCCCGCTCAGGGTCGGCCAGCAGCGCCGCGCCGGCGCCGGTCTTGCGCACCTTCGGCACCGGACAGCCCATGTTGATGTCGATCGCGTCGGCTCCCGCTTCAGCGACATGGCGGGCAGCCGAGCGCATCATCGCCGGGTCTTCGCCGAACAGCTGGATCGCCACGGGCCCACCCGCGGCGGGCGGACCCGGATCCCGCTCGCGCGGGTCGATCCGCAGCATCTCAGTGCACGTCTTCTCGTTCCCGTAGTGGATCGCGTGCGAGGAGAGCATCTCCGAGACCGCCATGCCAGCCCCGTAGCGCTTGGCCTGCAGACGCACGAACCAGTTGCCGATCCCGGCGAGTGGCGCGAGCATCACGCGGTTGGGCACGTGAAGCGTGCCGAGGGACCACGAGTCGGTCAGGGCGGGAGCGCTCATCGCCCCATTGTCGCGATCTTCAGCAGTTGCCCTCGTACAGCAGGCGCAGGCCGGTCAGGGTGAGCAGGTCATCGACCTCCTCGATCTCCTCCGAGTAAGGCACCACCAGCCCGGCCAGGCCGCCCGTGGCGATCACGTCGGTGCGCTCGCCGAGCTCGTCGTACAGGCGACGCAGGATCGCGTCGATCGCGCCCGCGTAGCCGAACACAACCCCGGAGCGGATCGCGTCGATCGTGTTCTTGCCGATCACGCTGCGGGGCGGCGCGAGATCCACCTTGGGCAGCCGCGCTCCCCGTTCGGAGAGCGCTTCCAGCGATATCTCGATGCCGGTCATCAGCGCTCCGCCGACGTACTCGCCCTCACGCGAGACGACATCGAACGTGGTCGCGGTGCCGAAGTCAACACACACGGCCAGACCGCCGAAGCGCTCGCGGATCGCAACCGCGTTGACCAGCCGATCGGCGCCGATCTCGCGTGGGTTGTCATACCTGATCGCCATCCCGGTCTTCGTCCCCGGGCCGACCGTCAGCATCTCGTGACCGAGGTAGCGACTCGCCATCGTGGTCCACTCGGGCTCGATCTGGGGCACAGTCGAAGACACGATCGACCCGTCCAGATCGTCGAACCCGTAGCCGCGCAGCTCGAGCAGGTTGCGCAACGCGGCCCCGAGCTCGTCCGCGGTGGACTGCCGGACGGTCGCGAAACGCCAGTGATCGAGCAGCTGCTCGCCCTCGTAAGCCCCGAAATGGGTCTGTGTGTTTCCGACGTCGACGACCAACAGCATCGGCGACCATTATGCTCAGCATCGTTATGGCAGGTACACCCAAGCTCTACGTGTTGCCGGGCTCACACCCGTGCGCTGCCGTCGAAGCTGCGCTGAAGCTGAAGTCGATTGCCTTCGAGCGCGTCGACATGCTGCCGCTGAGTCAGCTGCTGATCGGCCCGATCCGCTATCGCGGGAACACTGTCCCGGGCATGCGGATCGACAAGGAGCGGCTCGTCGGCTCACGGACGATCATGCGCCGCCTCGACGAGCTCGTCGCAGAGCCGCCGCTACTGCCTCCGCCCGGCGATCCGCTCTACGCGCGCGTGCTCGAGACCGAGCGCTGGGGCGATGAGGTCTTCCAGTCGATGCCCCGGCACATCATCGCCGCTGGCCTGGTTCGCAAGCCGGCGGCGATGGAGAGCTATGTCGGAGACGCCAAGCTGCCGTTGCCGATCCCGCTGATGCGGCCCGCGATGCCGCTGACCGCGCGGCTGATCGCGCTCCGGGGCGGCTCCAACGACGAGACGTCCCGCGCCGACCTCGCCGCGCTCCCACGGCAGCTCGAACGAGTCGACGGCTGGATCGCCGAGGGCGTGCTCGGAGGCGAGCAGCCGAACGCTGCCGACCTGCAGATCGGCAGCACGATTCGCCTGCTGATGAGCCTGGGCGACGTACGTCCGTTGGTCGAGCCGCATCCGGCCGCACAGCTGGCGCGCTACTTCCGGCCGATCGCCGGCGAAGTCCCGGCCGGCGTGCTGCCCGCCGACTGGCTCGCGCCGGCCGCGGCGTAGTCACTCAGCGCGTACCAGTCACTCAGCCGCGCACGAGAACCTCAGCCGCGCACGAGGACACCGCGGGTCACCGTCAGCTTGGCGCCGTTCGCCGAGCTCAGCAGGATCCTCACGCTCAGCGCAAGGCGTCCGTGGGCACGCAGCGCGCGCCTGGCCTTGGCGCTCAATATCACCGTGAACGAAACCGTGCCGGCGCGCAGCGAGGAGCGCGTCGAGTGCCCCACCGGCACCGTCGGCGTGTGAGGAGCGCTCGCGAGCGACGCCCTGCTAGCCAATAGCTCGACCGCGAGCGTGCCTCCGGCGCCCGCCCCCGAGACAGCGACCGACCCATGCACTGAGTGGCCGTGCTGGGTGCGCGCCAGCCTCACCGCCGACGAGGCGTTCCCGGCGAGCAGCGAGCCGGGGGAGATCGAGCCGGTCGTCGTCTGGGAGCCGAGCCCCGCGGACCCCGGAGCGCTGCCCGGCGTGGCGCCCGGAGCAGGCGTTTCGGTTGCACCTGTCGTCGTGGTCGTCGTTGTCCCGTTCGCGCCGACGGTGATCGTGCCCGTCATTTCCGGCCCGTGGACGGTGCAGTAGAACTGGTACACGCCGGCTTTCACGAACGTGCATGTGCCGCTCCAGTTCGGGCCGCTGGCTTCCGCGGTCGTGCCGACCGGGACGCCACCGCTGCACGCGGGCGTTTCCGGCCCGGCGACCCACTTCACACCATGCGGTACGGCTGTGGCGTTGCTCAACGCCACAGTTCCGCCGGGCGCGATCGTTGCGCTCGGGGGCAGCCAGGAATGGGTCTGGTCGGGGTAGACACCGACGTTGTGCGCTTCGATCGTCGGGCTCGTTTCCGAGCTTGCCACCGCCGGTAGCACGACAACAGAGGCACAGAGCACAGCGGCGATACCCAGAAGAAGCTGCCTACGCAGTCGCACGTCCCCCCACCAGCCTTTCCTCGACGGTTTCAAGTCCGACCGTCGAGTGTGCGCAGCGGGCGCCTAACTCCACGGTCAACTATGAGGACGCCGAGCGTGCTTCGATCCTTCCCGGCGCTACAGTCGCAGTGCCAGGAGAGTGCGCGCCGCGAACTCGAGGTGCGACGCTTCTGGATCCCATGCGCACCCTCGATCCGCAGTCCCTCACTCAGCACGTGGACCGCCTGTACCGCGCCGCGTGGGCGCTGTGCGGCTCGCGCGAGGACGCCGAGGATCTGGTGCAGGAGACCTTCGCCAGGGTGCTCTCACGCCCACGGGTACTGCACGGCGACGATGACATCTACTACCTGATGCGCGTGCTGCGCAACACCTTCCTGACGAGCCGTCGCACCGCGTCTCGGCGGCCGCTCGCGGTGGCCGAGCTGGAGGATGTCGTCACGCCCGACCCGAGGCCGATGGGCCGGCCTGAGGAGGCGTTCGAGGTGCAGGAGCTGTACGGGACGATCGCCGAGCTACCTGACAACTTCCGCCTTGCACTGGTGGCCGTGGACGTGCTCGGGCTCTCCTACCGCGAGGCCGCCCGCGCGCTGCGCGTCCGCGAGGCGACGCTCACGACGCGGCTGTTCCGTGCGCGCAAGCAGGTCGCAGCGCGGCTGTCGCCCGAGGCCGTGCAAGAGCAGACACCGCGCGGGTCAACCGCACCATCCCCTCCCCCCTCTGAGCGCACGGAGCCGGCGCTCGCCGCGCCGCGGGAGCGCCCGCCGCAGGTTGGTTCCTACCAGCGGGAAGACACTGGCCCCGACGGAGTCTTCTCCAGTGGGAGCAATCAATGACAGAGCAGCGCCCACTAACCGAAGCCGAGCTCCTCGACCGCGTGCGGTCGGTCGACGTGCGCGCGCCACACGAGCTCCACGACAGGGTCGAGCGGATGATCGCCGAGCGCACCGCGCCTGGATCTGAAAGGCGCAGCCGCACGGCATCCGGACGATCACAACCGGCGTTCGGCCGCAGGCTCGCGGCAGGACTGGCGCTCGCTGGCGCTCTGGTGGCGGTGCTCGTCGTGGCCCTCAGCAGCGGCAGCGGCGGCACCGGCGGGCCCTCCGTGAACACGGCGTCAGCGCTGACGCTGCGCCCGGCGACCGCCGCCGCACCGCGCGAGAACCGCAATAGCGGCGGGACCCAGCTGGCCGCTGCGGTGGACGGAGTCCCGTATCCCTACTGGGCCGACCGCTTCGGTTGGCGCTCGACCGGATCGCGGATCGACCGGGTGGGCGGACGGACGGTGCGCACGGTCTTCTACAGCAACGCTCGCGGCCAACGAGTCGGCTACGCGATCGTCGCCGGCACACCGGCACCACAGACCAGCGGCGGCATGGTCGTATGGCGCGACGGAACGGCCTACCGGCTGCTCGGCACAGGCGACGTGCGGATCGTCACCTGGCTGCGCCACGGGCACATGTGCGTGGTGGGTGGCCGCGGCGTCAGCAGCGCGAGACTGCTGACGCTCGCGAGCTGGGATGAGCACGGCCGCACGGCAGCCTGAGCGCACCCGCTCAGCCGTCTGCGATCTCCAGCGGTGGACCGGCCCAGCGCACCCCCTCATCGAGCGGCAGCGCTGCGAGCGCGTCTGCGAGTCGGCTGCCGTCGGGCGTGCGCAGGTCGAAGTCGAGCTCCAGCGCGGGTATTAGCACGAAGCGCCGCGTGAGCAGCTGTTCGTGGGGCAGCTGCATCCGCTCCACGCGCAGCTGCAGATCGCCGACCAGCAGGATGTCGATGTCGATCGTCCGAGGCCCGTGGCGCCTGGCGTTGGCCGCGCGCCCCAGCTCGACCTCGAGGCGCTTGACCGCGTCGAGCAGCTCGAGCGGAGCCAGCGCGCAGCGGAAGCGCACGCAGGCGTTCAGGAACGCCGGCTGGTCGAGCACCTCACCGACCGGATCAGTGTCGTAGGTCGAGGAGCAGGCGAGCAGCTCGATGCCCGCGTGCGGGAGTGCCAGCACCGCGGCCTGCAGGTGCGCGCGGCGGTCACCGACGTTCGAGCCCAGCCCCAGCAGCCCCTCCCGCAGCCCACCCGCAGTCATCCGCGGGAGATCGTCGTCCGGCACCTCAGCAACAGGCGCCGCAGGCCGCGGCGCTCACGCGCTCGCCTCCGCTTCGCGCCACACCTCGACCGAGACCTCATCCACGCTGAGCGCGATCGGCGGCTCGGGCTTGGCGGCCTTGACCCACACTCCCTCGAGCTCGTAGTCAGCGAGCAGACGATCGGCGATCGTGCTGCACAGACGCTCGAGCGTACGGTGCGAGCGCTGCTGGGCAATCAGCGCCACCAACTGGCACACCTCCGCGTAGTCGACGGTGTCCTCGATCGAGTCGGTGACCGTGGCATCGGTCTGTCCGATGTCCAGCCGCAGGTCGAGCACCAGGCGTTGGCCGACCTCGCGCTCGGCGTTGCTGACGCCGTGGTGGGTGTACAACGACAGGCCGGTGATCTCGATCGTGACCGACTCGGCGGTGTCCTCGCGCTCTTCGTCGAGGTCCTCACCGTCGTCGTCTAGGTCGTCCGCCTCATCGCCGCCCTCGCCGTCCATTCGCCGCCCAACGTAGCAGCCGCCACGGCCAGGGCATCACCGACGGCCGCGACGTCGTGAACCCGGAACACGCTCGCGCCGCGCTCGAGCGCGAGCACGTTCGTCGCAATCGTCCCGGGTAGCCGTCTCGCTACCGGAGCGGGCTGGTCTTCGCCCGCCACGTCCGCCAGCAGCCGGCCGATGAAGCTCTTGCGCGAGGTCCCCACGACGAGCGGCCGTCCGATCGATGCCAACTCCTGCAGTCGGAGCAGCAGCGTCAGGTTGTGGAGCACGGTCTTGCCGAAGCCGATGCCGGGGTCGAGCAGGATGCGCTCCTCCGCCACACCGCCACGCACGGCGAAGGCCATACGCTCCTCGAGGAACGCCCTGACGTCGTCGACCACGTCGTCATATCGAGGCCCACCCACCCCGCTCTGCATCGTTCGCGGCTCGCCGAGCATGTGCATCAGGCAGCAGTCCGCACCGCTTTCGGCGATCAGCTCGACCATCGCCGGATCGGCCCGCAAAGCGCTCACGTCGTTGATCAGGCTCGCACCGGCCGTGACCGCGGCCCGCGCGACCGCTGCCTTGGTCGTGTCGATCGAGACCTGCAGCGGTCGGCTCGTCGGCCGGTCGAGGGCGGCGATCCGCTCGAGCACCGGGACGACCCGGCGTAGCTCCTCCGCCGGGGAGACCGGCTCAGCGCCAGGCCGCGTCGACTCGCCCCCGACGTCGAGGATGTCGGCACCCTGATCCACCAGCTCGCTGGCATGCGCGACCGCGGCGTCAGCATCGAGGAACTCGCCGCCGTCGGAGAACGAGTCCGGGGTCACGTTCACGACCCCCATCAGGCGGTACGGCTTTGTCATGAAAACGACGCTACTGACGGCCGGGTAGGCGTACATGGCAAGGACGCAGTGAGCGAAGTGTGCTCAGCACACGAGCGATCGAGGACGCCGCCAGGTGCGGCTATACGGCCGTCAGACAGGCTCGGGGCGCTCTTTTTCGGTGGCGCGGATCTCGGCGGTGCCACCGGCGAGCCCGGGACGCGGAATCGCGCGCGGGGTTTCGCGCTCGGCGCGGTCGACGGCAGCCGGCGGCGCGGGCAGCTCGGGCTTGCTCTCCTCCTCGACGCCGAACACCTCCTCTTCGCTCTTGCCAGCCAGCAGCGCCAAGAACTCCTCCTTCTCGATCGTCTCGCGCTTGACGAGGATCTCGGAGATGTTGGTGAGGTCGTGCTGGTGGTCGGTGAGGATGCTCCTGGCGCGCTGGTGTGCCGCCTCGATGATCCGTCGGACCTCGTCGTCGATCTCACGTGCGATCTCATCGGAGTAGTCGGGCTCGGTGGAGAACTCGCGGCCGAGGAACGGCTGACCGTGGTCATGGCCGAACACGCGCGGGCCGAGCTTTTCGCTCATCCCGAAGCGCATCACCATCTGCTTGGCTGTCGCGGTCACCTTCTCGATGTCGTTGGACGCGCCGGTGGTGATCTCGCTGAACACCAGCTCCTCGGCAGCGCGCCCGCCGAGCGTCATCGCCATCGTGTCCTCGAGCTCGGCTCGAGTCGTCAGGAAGCGGTCCTCCTGCGGCATCGAGATCGTGTAGCCGAGCGCCTGGCCGCGGGAGATCACCGAGATCTTGTGCACCGGGTCGGAGTGCTCGAGGAAGTGGCCGACGAGCGCGTGGCCCATCTCGTGATAAGCCGTGATCAGCCGCTCTTTCTCGCTCATCACGCGCGTCTTCTTCTCGGGGCCGGCGATCACGCGCATGATCCCCTCCTCGAGCTCTTCCTGGCCGATCTCGCGCTTGCCCGTGCGAGCTGACAGCAGCGCCGCCTCGTTGATCAGGTTCGACAGGTCGGCGCCGGTGAAGCCCGGGGTCTGGCCGGCGAGCGCGTCGATATCGATAATCTTCGCCAGCGGCTTGCCACGAGTGTGAACCTCGAGGATTTTCGCGCGCCCCTTGCGATCCGGACGGTCGACAGCGATCTGGCGGTCGAAGCGGCCGGGGCGCAGCAGCGCCGGATCGAGGATGTCGGGTCTGTTGGTGGCCGCGATCATGATGATGTTGTCCTTCGCCTCGAAGCCGTCCATCTCGACGAGCAGCTGGTTGAGCGTCTGCTCGCGCTCGTCGTGACCCCCGCCCAGGCCGGCGCCGCGGTGACGGCCGACCGCGTCGATCTCGTCCATGAAGATGATGCACGGGCTGTTCTGCTTGGCCTGCTCGAACAGGTCCCTGACGCGTGAGGCGCCGACGCCGACGAACATCTCGACGAAGTCTGAGCCGGAGATCGAGAAGAACGGCACGCCCGCCTCGCCAGCAACGGCGCGTGCGAGCAGCGTCTTCCCGGTGCCGGGCGGCCCGTACAGCAGCACGCCGGTCGGGATCCTCGCCCCGAGCGCCTGGAACTTCTTCGGGTTCTCGAGGAATTCCTTGATCTCGTGGAGCTCCTCAACAGCCTCGTCGACCCCGGCGACGTCACGGAAGGTGATCTTGGGCGAGTCCGCGGACATCCGCTTGGCGCGTGACTTACCGAACGACATCACTTTCGACCCTCCGCCCTGGACCTGGTTCATCAGGAAGATCCAGAAGCCGAAGAACAGGACGAACGGGATGATGTACGTGAGCAGGCTCAGCAGAGCGCTGCTCTTTTCCGATTCGATGTTGAACTTGACGCCGGGCGTTTTTTCGAGCTGCGCGATCAGCTGCGGGGAGGCCTGTTCGACGTAGCCGACTTCGTAGCTTTCTTTGTTGCCCTTGGTGTTGAGCTTGACTTCGAGGGCTTTGCCCTTGTTCTTGAACTCGACCGAGCTGACTTCACCTTTCGGGAGCTCACTGCCGACCAGCGTCTGATAGCTGTGCGAGCGTTTGTTCTGCGACGGCGGGTTGATCAGTTTTACGGCGAGGAACGCCAACACCACGACGATGAGGATGGGGAATGCGGCGCTCTTGAAGAAACGGCTCATGGCTGGTTCTCGAGGGTCTGGGCACCGTCTGAAGTGGTTGCCACCAGGGGCCTAGCGTACCATGGCGGGTGACTCGTTCCGGCAGTTGCAGACGATCGGAAGGCTGCCGATGCGGTCTCGCTCTAGCGCTCGAGCACGGCGACGAACGGCAGGTTGCGATGCCGCTCGGCGTAGTCGAGGCCGTAGCCGACGACAAAGCGATCGGGTATCTCAAAGCCCACATAGCGGGTCGGAAGATCCACCTTGCGCCGCTCCGGCTTGGTCAGCAGCGCGCACACCTCGAGCGTCCGCGGATTGCGCGATCCGAGGTTGCGCATCAGATACTGCAGCGTCAGGCCGGAGTCGACGATGTCCTCGACGATCAGCACGTCCCGGTCTTCGATCGAAGCGTCCAGGTCCTTGAGGATCCGCACGACTCCCGAGGAGTCGGTCGCAGAGCCGTAGGACGCCACCGCCATGAAGTCGACCTCGACCGGGATGTCGATGAAGCGCATGAGATCGCTGAGGAAGAACACGGCGCCCTTCAGCACGCCAACGAGCAGCAGCGATCTGTCGGCGTAGTCGCGCGAGATCTGCTCGCCCAGCTCGACTACCCGGCGCTGCAGGTCCTCGGCGGTGACGAGCACCTCGCCCAGACCGGGCTCACCTGACACGCGCGCGGGGGTGGCCACGCCAGGGAGTCTAGTCCTCGTGGGCGGCGGCACGATCGGGCGCCACCGCGCGCGGCGGCAGCTTGACCATCTCCAACAGGCCGCGGTCGATCACCGCACCGGCCTGCCCGCCGACATGCAGCTCTGCTCTGCCGCCCCGACGGCCAAGCGCCAGGATCTCCTGAACGCGGCCGCCCGCCTGTGGGACGTACGTCCCGGCCGCGTCCTCGGCAAGGCGTACCACTACGAGTCGAGCGAGTGCCTTCGGCATCTGCTCCAGGCGCGCCAGCGCGATGCTCCGGCGGCCCTCCAGCTCCTTGGCGACGAGCTCGTCCAGCAGCAGCGTCTCCTCGCGCAGCAGCGCGGCCGTCCTGAGTACGTTCGCCTCCGCCGCAGGGTGCACCGCGCGTAGTGCGGGAACCACGTCATGGCGGACCCGTGCGCGCGCGTATCTCCGATCCTCGTTGCTCTCGTCCTCGCACCAGCGAAGCCCTCGAGCCCGGCAGTAGGCGCCCGTCTGCTCACGGCTGAGCGCGAGCAGGGGACGGATCAGCCGCCCCTCGCTCGCGACCATCCCCAGCAGGGCCCGCCTGCCGGGAGACGCAGCCAGGCGATACAGGACCGTCTCCACCTGGTCGCTAGCGGTGTGCCCTGTCGCGATCAGCGCGTCGCGTGTGCGCGCCATCTCCTCCGCCGCCTCGTAGCGCACGTCGCGCGCCCAGGCCTGCAGGTTGCCCACCGGTCGATCCTCGCCAGCATCCGGCGAATCGGTCGTGTGGACGCCCGACGGTCCGCCAGCGCGGACGATCTCGAGCTCGACGCCGAGCGTCTCGCACAGCTCGACGCAGTGGCGCTCCTCGGCGTCAGCCTGCACACGCAGGCCGTAGTTGACATGCAGGGCGGTGAGCGACGGCGCACCGAGCAGCGTGACGGCCACGTCGAGCAGGCAGGTCGAGTCGCGACCGCCGGAGAGCATCGCCACGACCGGCCGGTCGCGCGCGAAAAGCCCGCCGCTGCTGACGGCGTCGCGGACCTCCTCGCAGACCGTCAAGGCCTACCCCGTCCGGGACGTCGCGATGAACAGCTCCGTCGGCTCGGCGAAGCCCTTCAGCCGCACCTCGCCGATTCGCTCGAACTCGAGCCCGTCCACACTGGCTGCCATCTCCACGACCGGGCGGGTGATCAACACCTCGCCACCACCCGAGCGAGCGACGACCCGTGCCGCCTGGTTGACGTCGCGGCCGTAGTAGTCGCCGTCTCGGTACAGCGCCTCGCCGTAGTGGATCCCGATCCGCGGCAACGGCTCGCCGGGCGCGATCCCCGACTGCAACTCGACGGCCCAGTTGGTCAGTGCGGCCGCGTCGGAGCCTACGACCATCACCTCATCGCCCAGCATCTTGATCACCCGCGCGTCCACCGGGAGCGTCTCCTCGACGGCCTCGACGAACCGCTCGACGGTCCCGAGCGCGGCCTCATCGCCTCGCTCGACCGTCAGACGCGCATACCCGGCGATGTCGGCAAACGCGATTGCCACTCGCACGCGCCCCTCTTCGAGGGCGTCGTCCCCGAGGTCGGCCTCCATGTGGCCAATCATGTCCTGCTCCATGAATTGGGCCAACAGACGGTCATGGAGGTAGTTCATGAACGGAGTGGCGAACGGGAGGGCGTCGCGCATCAATCCCTCCATCTGCTCGGCGATCTGCACGCTCGAGACGCCCGAACGCATCAGCGGCTCGTGCACGTACAGGTGGATCAGGCGCACCTCCGCGTCGGCGATCTGGGCGATCGCCTGCCCGTAGACACGCATTGCCTGCAGGAACGCGGGCAGCGGCATCCCGGCGTCCAGCACGGCCGAGCCGTATTTGAGTATCTCCAGGTCTTCGTCGGAGAACCCATCCAGCGGGAGCACGCCGAGGCCCATCGTCGAGTACAGCCGCTCGATCAGCTCGACGTCGAGCCCGCTGATACGCGCCGCGTCGCGCAGCGAGTAGCGGCCACCCGGCCGGCTGAGCACGTTCTCGAGCGGCCCGACCGCCAGCTGCCCGTTGTCGCTGGCCTGCTTGATCTGCGCGAGCGTGTGCCCGCGAGCGCGCAATCGTGCGACCACGCGCGCGTACGCAGCGCTCGCAGGAGTCCAGCTCCCGTCGTAGCCGGGGATCAACCCCCCCTCGACCCAGCGCCTGACGGTCGCGGGCGAGACGCCTGCGCGCGCGGCGACCTGCGCGAGCGTCAGCTCGCCCGTCTCGCCGGCGGGGTCGGGTGCGGGGTCGGCCACTCAGGCGCGCGATACGACGGGCATTCGGTGGACGGGCATCCCTTCCAGAGTCTAAAGTCGCCGCCGATGTCACACGGCGACCCCATCCATCTGCGCCCGACCGCGCCGCTCGCCGAGCGCGCGTTGCTACCCGGCGACCCCGGGCGCGCGCTCGCGCTCGCGCAGGCGCTGCTTCAGCAGCCGCGCATGTTCAACCACCATCGAGGCCTGTGGGGTTACACGGGCATCGCACCCGACGGTGAGCCGCTGACGGTCCAGTCGACCGGGATGGGCGGCCCGTCTGCGGCGATCGTACTGTCAGAGCTGATCGCGCTTGGGGTCCGACGCGCGATCCGAGTGGGCACCTGCGGCGCACTCGTCGAAGGCCTGGCGCTCGGCGAGTTGGTGATCGCACGCGAGGCGATCTGTACCGACGGCACCTCCCTCGCGCTCGGCGCGGACGGCCGCGCGAGCGCCGACGAGGTCCTGACTGACGCGCTCGCACGCGAGGCGCCTTCAGCGCGGGTCGGCCCGGTGGTGAGCGTCGACCTGTTCTACGGCTCGCAGCTCCCCGGCGCCGCAGATGGCGCCCTGGCGGTCGAGATGGAGGCCGCCGCCGTATTCGCGGTCGGAGCCGCCGCCGGGATCCGGACGGCCTGCATGCTGGCCGTGTCGGACACCTTCGACGCGCGCGGCGCGCGCACGCGGATCGACGACGAGACACTGCTCACGGTGGCGGAAGCGATGGGCAGCGCGGCGATCGCGGCGCTGTCGGCTTGATCGCTCAGGGGCCTTTCGGCTTCTTGGCCGGCGCCGCAGACCGCGCGCCCGCGGCTCGCGGTTTCGCGGCGGCCTTGCGTGCCTTGGCGACGCCGGGAGCCGTCTTCGCCTCGACACGCACGGGCTCTGCCGGCTGATCGAGCCGCGCGGTCAAGCGCTTTAGCTGATCCTCGATTGCCGACAGCCGGTCCTCCACCCCGCGCGGTGAGAGCGCCCGGTCGAGCCGGTCAACCCCGTCCTCGATGCCCTCCAGACGATGCGACACCGAGCGCAGACGCCGGGTCAGCCGTTCGATGTCAGCAGCCGACGGGATGTTCAGCGCACCCATCGCCACCTCCTGCGCCTGCACGGCCTTCTCGCGGGCGTCGAACGCGCGGCCGATCGCTCCGGTCAGCAGAGGATTTTCGAGCAGATCCGACAGCGCCTTGCCGAGACGATCCTCGGTCGTGCCGCTCAAACGCTCGCGCAGGCTGCTGGCGGCATTGCTCGCATCGGACATCTGCTGCTCCTGTCGTCGAGTCGGATGGCCTGCGAGAAAGGCAGGTTGCGGAGATTCTGTCCGGCCGACGGCCGGATTGCAAGGATACGGTGAAGCGATGCCGCAACAGCTCTTCGTGTTCATCCAGCTGGAGTTCCCCTGGACCCTCGGGCCCGCCGACGGGCGCTACCTGCTCCGCCGCGGCGCAGACGCCGAGCCCGAGCGCGTCGTCGTGCTCGGAACTCTGGAAGCCGGGCGCCAGGCGATCGGGGGACGCTCCGCAGGTGGCGGCGCGCCGGGCACGCTGCTGAGCCGGCTGCAGCGACGGACGCCGAGCGTCCCCACGACGCCCGAGCCCGCGCCGGTGGCGACGACGCGCGTCACGGTGATCGACCCGGTCTCGCTGTCGGCCGAGAACCAGGCGCGAGCGTGGCTGGATGAGCTCGATCGCGACCGCGAGGTGGGCGCGGCGGTCGCGATCGTCAACCGAGTCATCCACTCACACCGGATCGCCTCGGCCGATCCCTACGTGCACGAGGTATCGCCGGCGCAGGCACTGGTGATCCGGGCGGGATGGGGCGAGGGCGAGCAGGTCGCCGACGGGCGCTGGCTGCACGCTCGCGGGCTGCCCTGGCCTGCGAACGACCGCGGCTCCGCCGGGCTACGACGCACGTCAGCCCGCAGCCGCTCATCCGCGCTACGCCCCCAGGAGCGTCTGGCCTCGCTACTCGGGGCGCGCGGCGTCGCCCTGCTGTGCGAGGAGATGACGCTGCGAGCACGCCAGGACCTCGACCACGGCCGCGTGGCGCACGCGGCGCTCGAGCTGGAGCGCGCGCTTACGCTCGCGCTGGGAGAGCTGCACGCCGAGCACCGACAGGATCTTGCGATCCGCCTGGCCGAGCTCGAGCAGCTCGCACCAGACGTACAGGCGCAGTCGCAGGCGGCGCTCAGGCGCGACGGCGAGCAGCCCGATCGAGATGTCCTCGCGCACGCGCTAGGGCGACTGGAGGCAGCTCTGCGCGCCCGCACGGCGAGCGGGGTCTAGGCTGGAGAGCCGATGGACCCGACGAGCACAGCGATCGGCACCTGGAGCGGCGGACGCTTCATGCACTTCGGCGAGCCACTCAGCGACGAGCGTCTGACACCGCTGCTGCGGCCGGGCGCGGGCATCGACACCGTGATCACCGCAGACGCCTACGGGGCCGGCGAGGCCGACCGTGCCCTGGGCGCCGCTCTGCGCGGCGTGGATCGCGACAGCTACTGCCTGGTCGGTGCGATCGGCCACGATTTCTACTCCGGACAGCGCGAGGGCGCGAAGGGCTTTCCCCGCTTCACCGACCCGCGGCTTCGCGGACCGGACGGGTACGCCGACTACATCCGCATGGCCACCGAACGCAGCCTCGAGCGCTGCGGTGTCGAGCGCTTCGACCTGCTACTGCTGCACAACCCCGATCGCATCGGGTACACCAGCCCGGCGGTATGGGACGGGATGCAGGCAGTCCGGGACGCCGGTCTCACCCGCCTGCTGGGCGTGGCACCCGGGCCGGCCAACGGCTTCACGCTCGACGTGATCGACTGCCTGCAGCGCTTCGGCTCGGTAATCGACTGGGCGATGATCATCCTCGGCCCGCTGGAGCCCTGGCCGGGCGAGCTGGTGCTCGAGGCGGCCGCCGCCGCCGAAGTGAGCCTGATCACCCGCGTCGTCGACTACGGCGGCCTGTTCCACGACGACGTGCTCCCCGGCCACGCGTTCGCCGAGTACGACCACCGCAAGTTCCGCCCCGACGGCTGGGTCGAGGCGGGACGCGAGAAGCTCGAGCGGATGCGCCCGTTCGCCGAGCGTCACCGGCTCAGCATGTTGCAGCTCGCGTGCGCATGGAACCTCGCGCAGCAGCCCGTCCGCTGCGTCGCCCCGACGCTGATCCAGGAGCGCGTGACGGCCGCTGCAGCCGGCCCGAGGCCGATCGAGCACAAGCGCGCCGAGCTGGCCGCGCTCGCCGAGCTCGATCTCACGCTCAGCCCACAGGAACTTCAGGCGATTCGTGCGATCGGCGAGAACTCCGGCTGCATGACGCTGAAGGGGGCCAGCGTCGAACACGACGGCCCCGAGCGCGCCGACCGCTGGGCCCTGGACGAGCAGCTGTCGGCGCTGGCCGAGCGCTGGAGCATCGACCCCGGCCGCGACCTGGTCAAGCGCGAGCTATCCACAGCCAGCCAATGAGGAGAGGACCGCGATGAGCGTCGACGTGAGCGGTATCAAGCAGGGACAGAAGATGATGTGGTCGATCGGGGACTATCCCGATATCGCCCAGAGAATCCAGGGCGTCGCCGATCTTCTCGTTCAGCGGGTGGGCGCGCGCCCGGGATACGAGCTGCTCGATGTGGCCACCGGCAGCGGGAACGTCGCGATCCCCGCGGCACAGGCCGGAGCGAGCGTCACCGGCCTCGATCTAACCCCGGAGCTGCTCGAGGTCGCGCGCCGCCGCGCCGCCGATGCCAACCTCGAGGTGAGATTCATCGAGGGAGATGCCGAGGATCTCCCATTCGAGAGCGGCACGTTCGATCTCGTGACCTCGTGCTTCGGCGTCATGTTCGCTCCCCGCCAGCAGCATGCTGCGAACGAGCTCACGCGGGTCGCCCGCTCGGGAGCGACGCTGGCGATCGCCGCCTGGACACCCGAGGGTCTGAACGGCAGGATGTTCCAGACCGTCGGCTCATACATGCCACCCCCACCGCCCGAGCTCAAACCGCCGGTCATGTGGGGCAACGAGGACCATGTCCGTTCGCTATTCGCAGACAGCGGCGCCGAGCTCAGCTTCGAGCGCCAGATGGTGACGTTCGAGTACGACTCGACGATCGGCTGGATCGAATACAACGAGCGCATCCTGGGGCCCTCGATCATGGCCAAAAACGCGCTCGAGCCGCAGGGCCGCTACGGCGAGCTGCGCGCCGAGCTGATCGGCCTCTACGACGAGGCCAACCAGGCAGACGACGGCGCGTTCAGAGCCGACGCCGAATACCTGCTGAGCGTCGCGCGCCTACCCGGCTGAGCCGCGCCACCAGCGCGTCGAGATCTTCCACCACGTCGCCGCTCAAGCGCACCGACGCGAGGTGGTCGAGCGGCGTGGTGCCCTGCGTGAGAATCGCGATCGTGCCGCCGGCCTCGTGCGTCAGCAGCGGCAGCCCGGCGACCGGATGAACCTCAAGTGAGGAGCCGATGCAGAGCAGCACGTCCGCCCCTTCGCACAGGGCACGCGCGCGGGCGAGCGCCGACGTCGAGAGCATCTCGCCGAACAGCACCACGTCCGGCTTCAGCGGTTCAGCGCAGTCGACACAGCGCGGCACGCCGTCGGGGTCGGCACGGATGCGCACGCGCGCCTCGTCGAGCTCGATGTGACCGCCGCAGCCTGGACACGAGCACGTCGCGATGCTGCCGTGGATCTCGACCAGCTCGCCGGTGCCCGCCCTGCTGTGGAGCATGTCTACGTTCTGCGTGATCACCGCGCTCAGCAGCCCGCGCCGCTCCATCTCGACCAGCGCGTGGTGGGCACCGTTGGGCTGCTTGCGCCCGAGCGTCGCGAAACGCTCGCCGTAGAAGCCCCAGAAGCGCACCGGATCTTCGCGGAACGCGTCGATGTGAGCGACCTCCATCGGGTCGACCTTCTCCCACATGCCCGTCCCGGGCGAGCGGAAGTCCGGGATGCCCGACGGGACGGAAATGCCGGCGCCGGTTAGCGCGACGACCGAGCGCGCGTCGCACACGAGCTCGGCCAGACTGTCGAGATCATCTGACCGCGAAGAACGCCCGGGGGCTGATGCCGAGTGTGATACCGGGTCTGTCACGACGAACGCTGTATGACAATGGTTATACGGTCCGCGCAAAGGGAGAGTAGGTGCGCGTCACCACGACAAACGCTGTATCACAATGGTTATACGGTCCGCGCGAGAGATGCAGGCGTGCGACACCGCGGCAGTGCGACACCGCGGCAGTGCGACATGCCGGCAGTGCCAGTGCGACATGCCGGCAGTGCGACACCGCGCACGCTGCCTCAGCTACCCGTGAAGCGAGGGGCGCGTTTGCCGAGGAAGGCAGCGATCCCCTCTTTGCCGTCATCGCTCGTGAAGACCTCGGCGAAGGCCCGCTTCTCCGCCTCGATCCCCTCGTCCAGGTCGCCTGCAGCGGAGACCCGCTTGATCTGCGCGAGCGCGAGCGGCGCCTGGTCGGCCAGCTTGCGAGCCCATGCGAGCGCCGTGTCGAGTAGCTCGTGGTCCTCGACCACGCGGTTTGCCAGGCCGAACTCGAAGGCTTCATCGGCCAGCACGGGGTCGCCGATCAGGTTCATCTCGAGCGCCTTGTTGATCCCCACCAATCGGGGCAAACGCTGGGTGCCGCCAAAGCCGGGGATGATCCCGAGCTTGATCTCCGGCTGGCCGAACAGCGCCGAGCGCGCGGCGATCCGAACATCGCAGGCCATCGCGAGCTCGCAGCCGCCGCCGAAGGCGAGGCCGTTGACTGCGGCGATCGTGGCGATGCTCCCGGAGCCCAGTTCTTTGAACAGGGCATGCGTCTCGTTGACCAGGCTCGCACCGGAAGCGGCGTCCATCGTCGTGAACGCCTTGATGTCGGCGCCGGCGGAGTACAGGAACGGGTTCGCGGAGGCGATCACCAGCGCCCTGACGCCGGACTCCTTTGCCTTGACCCACACCTTTGCCAGATCGCCCGCGAGGAGCGGCGAGATCGAGTTCATCTGGCCGTTGGCCAGCCACGCGATCGCCACGCCGTCCTCGCGCGTCTCGAGCTTGATGACGTCCGCCGGCTGCTCGGCGTCGGGCTGTGGGTAGGCGTAGAAGCCCTGGCCGCTCTTCTGCCCGAGCCGGCCCTGGGCGACCAGGCGGCGCAGGACCGTCGGCGGCGCGAAGCGCTCGCCGTAGCGCTCCTGCGCGTTCTCCAAGCGCTCGAGCACCGTGTCGAGCCCCTCGCTGTCGGCCTTCATGAACGGCGGCAGCAGACCCCGGCGGGGTCCATCCCGGCACCGGCCATCATCCCGAAGTCGATGTCGCGATGGGTCGCCACGCCCTCCTCCATTACTAGGCAGGCCTCGAGGAAGCTCTTCAGCGACATCAGCTCGATCAGCTCGGCGATGTCCGGCTCGGCCTCACCCGGCATGTTCGACTCGCCGCTCGGGCTGTAGAAGCCATCACCGCCCGTCTTGGCGCCGAGCTTCCCATTGGCGACCAGCTTCTGCATCTCCCTGGGGACGAAGAAGCGTTCCTCGCCATAGGACTCCAGCAGGTGTTCGGCGACGTGCAGGACGGTATCCAGACCGAGCAGGTTGATCAACTGGTAGGGGCCGATCGGCACGGCGCCCGCACCGGCGAGGCCCTCGTCGATCAGCTTGATCGACAGCCCCTTCTGCTCCTGCTCACGCCAGATCTCGGCGCTGCCGGAGTTGAGGATCCGGTTGACGACGAAGCCGGGAACCTCGGCGCAGGTGATCGGCTGCTTGCGGATCGCCTGAGCGAACGTGACGGCCGCGCTGACCGTCTCCGCCGAGGTCTCCTCGCCCTCGACGATCTCGATCAGCGGCATGATCGAGGCTGGGTAGAAGTAGTGGAAGCCGACGACCTTGTCCGGGCGCAGCGTCGCTTCGCCGATCTCGGTGATCGACAGCGATGAGGTGTTCGAGGCGAGGATCGCGTGACCGGGCGTCGCGGCGTCGAGCTGCGCGAACACGGCCTGCTTGATGTCCATCCGCTCGGGCACCGCCTCGACGACGAAATCGACAGCGCCGAAATCGTCGTAGGAGGTCGTGCCGACGATTCGCCCGAGCACCGCCGCTACCTGTGCCTCGGCCTGCTCGGCGGTGAGCTTGCCGCGCTCGACGAGTTTGTCCGCCTGCCCACGCGTGACGTTGCCCGCCTCGTCCAGGCCCGCCTGCACGAGCGCGTCGTCGATGTCCTTGAGCACCACCGGGATGCCCGCTGCGGCAATCGTCTGGGCGATCTGGCCACCCATGGTTCCGGCGCCCACGACAGCTGCCTTGAACACGAACATCAGGCGGGCACCGCGGCCGGCTCCTCGACGCGCCGCGGGAGCAGCGTTTCGCGCGCGATCACAAGCCGCTGGATCTGCGAGGTGCCCTCGTACAGCTGCATGATCTTGGCGTCGCGGAACAGCTTCTCGACGGGGTACTCCTTGATGAAGCCGTAGCCGCCGTACACCTGCACGGCGTCGGTCGCGACCTTCATCGCGGTGTCCGCGGCGAAGCGCTTCGCATGAGAGGACACGAGCGTGTTGCGTTCGCCGTTGTCGAGCATCGTCGCTGACTTCCAGGTCATCAGGCGCGAGGCCTCGATCTCCGTGGCCATGTCGGCGATCATGAACTGGATCGCCTGGTGCATCGCGATCGGCACGCCGAACTGGACACGTTCACGGGCGTAGTCGGTGGCGAACTCGAACGCCGCGCGCGCGATCCCGGTGGCCATCGCGGCGACGCCCGGGCGGGTCCGGTCGAGCGTGGCCATCGCGAGCTTGAAGCCGTGGTTTTCCTCGCCGAGCAGGTTCTCGGCCGGGACCTCGACGTCGTTGAACGAGATCGTCGCGGTGTTGGAGGCACGCTGGCCGAGCTTGTCCTCCTTCTTGTCGACCACCACCCCCCAGTCGCGCTCGACCACGAACGCCGAGATGCCGCGGTGCCCGGCGTCCTTGTCGGTCTTCGCGTATACCGTGTAGTAGTCGGCGTAGCCACCGTTGGTGATGAAGCACTTGGAGCCGTTGATCACATACTTGTCGCCCTTGCGCACGGCTGTGGTGCGCATGCCGGAGACATCCGAGCCGGCGTCCGGCTCGGTCAGGCAGAAGGACGCCAGCAGCGGGGCTTCGGTGAGCATGCCCAGGTACTTCTTCTTGATCTCCTCCGAGCCGCCCAGCCCGATCGGCGCGGTCGCCAGACCGTTGCAGCCGAGCGAGGTCTGGATACCGGAGCAGCCCCACGAGAGCTCCTCCTCGATCACACAGCCGTCGAGGTAGCCGGCTCCCGAGCCGCCGTACTCCTCGGGGATGTGGGAGTTCATCAGGCCGACCTCCCACGCCTTCTTGATGATGTCCGCGGGCCACGTGCCGTCCTTGTCGTACTCCCAGGCGACCGGGCGAATCTCCTTGACCGCGAAGTCGTGCGCCATCTCGCGCAGGTTCTTCTGCTCATCGGTGAGCGTGAAATCGACCATTCTCGGATCTCCTATCGGGCTGGCACGTGGTCATAGATTGACTGGTCAGTCAATCTCGACTTCGCAGGGTAGCGAACGGCTCAACGATCAGCAAGAATCAGGGGCTGTGCACAACGCGTCCTCGATCGTGCCTGCAATCGCGGAGACCGGGCTGACGTTCGTCGTGTTCGGATCGGTGGCCTTCTCGCTGGTGATGTCGCTGCTGTTCCTGGTCACCCGCGGCAGCGACAACCTGTACGACCAGATCGGACAGGGCGGCATCTCCCGCGAAGGCGACCACGGAGGCGGCGCCCCGGAGCCGATCCCCGACTCCCCGGCGGCGTCGGCCGAGCGCGAGCGAGAGATCCGCCAGATGCTTAGCGCGCGCAGCGAACGCCTGGTTCGCCGGGGCCAGCCCGCACTCGACATCGACGCGGAGCTCGAGCGTCTGCTGGCGGGCGAGCGGGCCGCCGGTAATCGTGATCCCGGGCTCGTCTCGGAGGTGCGCCAACTCGTGCTCGCGCGCAACGAACGGCGCGTACGGCAGGGTCTCGAGCCTCTGGAGGTGGACGCCGAGGTCGCACGAACGCTCGACGAGCTCTCGCCGTAGACACGCGGGTCGCGTCGTGGGGTATAAACGCGCAATGACCAACGCGCGCCGCTTCCAGCTCGATGAGATCACGCTCCGGCCGGGCACCTACTTCAACCCGCAGACCGAGATCATGATCGTGGTCGACGACTCACCGGAGGTCGACCACGAGATCTTCGAGAACGACGAGTTCGACGGCGATGACTGGGTGCTGATCGCCGACGACTCTCCGCTGGACGAACACAAGCGCGACGAGCTCGTCGAGCGCTTTCAGCTGTCTCACGGTGCCGGCGGCGAGCCGTTGCCGGAGGACGACCTGGAGGATGAAGACGAGGACGACGACGAGGACGAGCTCGAAGGCGTCGACCTCGAGCTCGACCCGGAGTAGCAAGGCCGCGCTGAGCGCGGTCAGCGGCCGCGGATCGTGCTCGGCGCGACGCGCGCAACTGCCGCGGGTCTGAGTGTGTTCGAGGGGTGTGCAGTCACTCAGGCGACGTCGAGCTGCAAGCCACCCTGCAGCGACTCTGGCGGGCGGACGTAGCATCCGCCGGGTGCGCGCCAAGCTTCTCGCGGCGCTCGTCCTCGGCGTGCTCGCCGCGGGCGGGACCACAGCCCTTCCTGCCCTCGCTCGCCGACCAATCGCGGGCACGGCCGCCAGCGCGCTGGGGCCGGTGCGTGGCGGTGTGCTCGCGCGGAAGGCCGCTCACGGCCCAAGCGTCAGCGCCGCGCTCCAGAGCCTGTTGCACAGCGGCGCGATCACCGAAGCCGTCTACCGCCAGGACTACGCGGCGTACGTCGCCGCGAAAGGCTCGCTGGCGAGGCTGAGCGGCACGCGCCGTGCCGAGCTCAGCGCGGTGTTGACCAACGTGCAGGCGATCGCCGCGGCCGGCGGCCTGATCCCCTCCCGGCTCGCAGCGCTGTTCCTCACACTCGAACGAAACCGGCGCTGGTGGACAACCGAACCGCTGCTGTCCAGCGGCGAGCGCGTGAGCTTCCCGGGCAGCAGGATCGTCTGGCAGTACTACCCCGGCCAGGGCATCGAGATCCAGTGGCTCGGCACCTTCGGCGAGGCCAACGGCTACTACCTGTCCGGGCACGAAAACGCCAACCTGCGCCAGCTGCTGGGCGAAGTGATCCCGCTCGCGACCAAGCGCGCCGGCGGCATCGCCTGGGAGTACCTGTTCCGCTTCGACGGCGGGGCGCCGCCGTGGACGAGCAGCCTGTCGCAGGGAACCGCGCTACAGGTGCTCGCGCGGGCCTTCTCGCGCTTCAAAGAACCGGCCGACCTCACCGCGGCGCAGCAGGCGCTCGGGATCTTCGAGACTCCGCCCCCGCAGGGAGTACTGGTCAACACGCCGACGGGCTCGCTGTACGCCGAGTACACCTACGCCCCCAGCGACAGGATCCTCAACGGCTTCATCCAATCGCTGGTCGGGCTGTACGACTACACCGCCATCACGAAGGACCCGCTCGGGCTGACGCTGTTCCAGGCTGGCGACGCCGAGGGTCGCGCGCTGACGCCGAAATACGACACCGGCGCGTGGTCGCTGTACGACCAGTTTGGGGAATCCAACCTCAACTATCACGAACTGCTCGCGGAATTCCTCGAACACCTGTGCGAACGCACCGGCAAAGGCCAGCCGTACACGCCCGCGAGCGTCCCTCCTCCATCTCCCCCTCCCGCCGCTCCCGCGGCGGGCCCCACTCAGCCCCCCGCGACGGCTTCCTCCGGCACCGGCGGCGCGAGCGCTGCCGCCAGCCACACCGGCGCACGCCTCGCCCAGGCGAGCGCGCAGGTCCCGGGGGATCAGATCTACTGCACGACCGCACAGCGCTTCAGAGCCGATCAGCGCACCCCGCCGACGGTCGCGCTGATCTCCAAGACGCTCAGCGGCGGCGCACGAGCGGGCGTGCAGCTATCGCTGTCGAAGATCTCGACCGTCAGGCTGACCGTTCGCCAAGGCACTCGCGTGGTGTGGACGAACAGGGCAACGCTCGAACGCGGCAGGCCGAAGCTGTTGTGGATCACCCCGGCAAAGGGCGGGACGTTCACCGTCTCGCTGACCGCGACCGACCTCGCCGGCAACTTCTCCACCGCCAGCAGCACGATCGTGGTCACCCGCCGCTAAGTCGTTGCCGGCACTCTTAGACTGGGAGCGTGTCAGGCACCCGGGCGAGCAGCTCCAGCGGCAGGTTGACGTGACAGCGATCTTCGATCGGCCGGCGCACGCGTGGGGCGTGATGGAGCCCGAGCGGCGACTCGCGGCGATCGCCTCGCTGGCGCTGCTGGTGACGATGTTCTTCCCGTGGTACGGGCTGCAGAGCGTCAACCGCAGGACAGGGGCGATCTACTCGCACAGCATCAGCGCCTTCGGCGACGTGTCGTTCGTCGAGGCCGCGATATTCCTTGTCGCCGCGGGCGTGGTCGCGATACTGCTGGCCCGTGCCGAGGGACGCCAGTTCCACCTTCCCGGCGGCGACGGGACAATCGTGATGCTCGCCGGTAGCTGGGCCGGGCTGCTGATCTTCTACCGCGTGTTCGACCGGCCGACCGGCCACGTATACCCGGTCGGGATCGAGTGGGGCTTCTTCCTCGCGTTCGTGGCCGCCGGCAGCCTCTCCTACGCCGGCTGGCGCATGCGCGCCGCCGAACGCCCAGCGCCGCCGGGCTCGCGGCCCGCCGGCGCGCCCGAGCCGACCCGATCGCGCAAGCCGCCCGGGTCGGGAGCGACCTCACGGCCGCGAGAGCGCGGCCGCTACCCACCGGCACCGCCCGAGCAGCTGTCGTTCGAGGACCCGCCGACGCGCCCTCGATAGCATTGCGCGGACGATGCCCGCCCCTACACCCCCGGCTCCAGGCTCCGTCGAAGAGGTGGCAGCAGGCCTGCGCGAGGTCGGCTATCTCCCTGGGGAGTCCACCGCGCTGGTGTCGTTCCTGGCGACGAAGCTCGGCAAGCCGGTGCTCGTGGAGGGGCCCGCCGGAGTCGGCAAGACCGAGCTGGCAAAGGCGCTCGCGACGTTCCTCGGGCGCGAGCTCGTGCGGCTGCAGTGCTACGAGGGCCTGGACGAGGCGAAGGCGCTGTACGAGTGGAACTACCGCAAGCAGCTGCTGCGCATCCAGGCCGAGGCGTCGGGCACAGGCTGGGATGCCGTGCAGGAGGACATCTTTGGCGAGGAGTTCCTGCTCGCGCGTCCGCTGATGACCGCGATCGCCTCCGAGCAGCCGGTCGTACTGCTGATCGACGAGATCGACAAGACCGACCAGGAGTTCGAGGCGATGCTGCTGGAGGTGCTGTCCGACTTCCAGATCTCGATACCCGAGCTCGGGCGCGTCGAGTCGCGCACCCACCCGGTCGTGCTGCTGACGTCGAACAACTCGCGTGAGCTGACCGAGGCGCTGAAGCGCCGCTGCCTGTATCTGTGGCTCGACTACCCGGCGCTCGAGCACGAGCTGGAAATCGTACGCATGCACACGCCGGAGCTCTCAGAGACGGTAGCTCGGCGCCTCGTCGAGGTGATCGGCATGGTGCGGGCGCTCGATCTGAAGAAGCCACCTTCGATCGCCGAGTCGATCGACTGGGCGCGCGCGCTGCTGCTGCTCGGGGTGCAGGACATCGACGCCGACACGTTCACGGAAACGATGTCGGTGATCGTCAAGCACCGCACTGACATGGACGTCGTGGCCGACCGAGTGGGATTGAAGCTGCGATCGCCCGCCGATGTCGCCTGAGCGCGGTCAGCAGGCGCCAGCAGCGACACCCGAAGGCCTGCCCGCGCGCATCCTGGAGCTCGGTGAGGAGCTGCGCCGCGAAGGCGTCGCGGTCGGCACCTCAGAGATGCTCGACGCGTTCGAGGTCCTGCGCGAGATCAGCTGGACCTCGCAGGATGACTTCCGCGAGGCGCTCGCGGCGACGCTCGCCAAGAGCCAGGAGGATCGGCGCGTGTTCGAGCTGGTGTTCGACCGCTTCTTCTTCCGTGCGGTCGAGATCGCGGCCTCGCAGCAGGGCATCCGCGAGGATGACCGGGCGGCGCTCGGGGAGCTGAGCGAGGACGAGCTCGAGGAGCTGCGCACGCAGATCGCGGCCGCGCTGCGGGATGGGTCGGAGGGCGCGATGCGCGATCTGGCGCGCATGGCGATCGCGGCGTTCGCCCGCAGGCAGGAGGGCTCGGGGGTGATCGGCGTCGATGTGCAGCGCATCCGCCGCGCGCTGGGACTACGGGCAGAGCCCCAACCGGATCTGCCCGAGGACGATCCCCGTCGCGAGGGCGTGCCGCGCGATGCCCTACGCCGCTTCGAGGCGCTGCTGCGGCGCGAGCTCGAGCGCTCCCAGATCGAGCGCACGGGCAACCTGCCGGCGGCCCGACCGCTCGGCGAGCTCGACCGGGCGCTGCCGTCCGGTCCGCTGGCCGACCTGGCAGCCGTGCACCGCGTCGTGACCCAGCTGCGCCGCAGACTGGCCACCCAAGGGATGCAGAACCGCGGCCACCGCCGCCACGCGCACGTCGACGTGCGCCGCACGATGCGCGCGTCGCTTCAGACCGGCGGCGTACCGGTCGTCTTGAAGTACCGGCCGCGGCGCCCCAAACGCCCGGAGATCTACGTGCTGTGCGACGTCTCGACGAGCGTCACATCGGCGTCCGTGTTCTTCCTCTCGGTGCTGCACGCGCTGCACGACACGTTTCGCAAGATGCGCTCGTTCGTGTTCATCGAGCGCATCTCGGAGGTAACGGACGTCTTCGAGCACGAGCGCAACTTCAAAGCCGTCAGCGAGCGAATCTCCAGCGACGCGGGCGTCGCTGACATATCCGGCTACACCGACTACGGGCGCGTGTGGTCGGAGTTCCTCGTCCAGGTCGAGGACGATCTGCATCCGCGAGCGACGGTGATCGTGCTGGGCGACGCACGCACCAATGGGCGCGACCCGCGGGCAGACGTGTTCGCGCAGATCGCCGCGCGGGCAGGGCGCACGTTCTGGCTGAACCCTGAGCCGCGCCTGTACTGGAACTACGGTGACTCGGTGATCGCCGCCTACGAGGAGTTCTGCACGGCGTTCGAGTGCTGGACGACGGGCCAGCTAGAGGATTTCGTCCGCGCGCTGACCCGGCCCGTGATCGCCGCGGCGCGCTAGCATCAGCGCAGCAACAGTGCAGACACCAGGGGGGCTGGCGGGAAGGCCGGCTGAGATGGCGCACGGGAAGCGATTCCCCCGGCGCCGACCCTTTGAACCTGTGGGGTAATGCCCGCGGAGGGAGCGACGTGCCGACCGAACTGCAGTCCCCGCTGGACCGCCGCCCGAGGCGCGTGACAGGCAGCTGGGAGATCGCTCTCGAGGATGTCAGCCGCAGCTACCGGGCGCGCGATGGCGCGGATGTGCGGGCACTCGAGCGGGTGTCGCTGCGCGCGGCTCGCGGCGAGCTGCTCGCGGTGGTCGGGCCGAGCGGCTGTGGCAAGAGCACGCTGCTCGAGCTGCTGTGCGGGCTGCAGGCCCCCGACGGCGGCTCACTCGTGTGCGCGCCCGCGGTGCTGATGCCCCAGCGTGACCTGCTGCTGCCCTGGTTGAGCGCCCTCGACAACGCCGCGCTCGGGCTGCGGATAGCCGGCCTGTCACGCGCTCGCGCGAGAGAGCGGGCGGCGCTGCTGTTCGCCGAGCTCGGCCTGGAGGGGTTCGAGCGGGCGCGGCCGCACGAGCTGTCCGGCGGCATGCGCCAGCGGGTCGCGTTCCTGCGCACGCTGCTGGCAGGCAAGCCCGTCCTGTGTCTCGATGAGCCGTTCGGCGCGCTCGATGCGATCACCCGCAGCGAGATGCAGGGATGGCTGGCGGGCACGCTGTCACGCGAGCCGCGCACGGTCGTGCTGGTGACGCACGATGTGGAGGAGGCGGTGCTGCTCGCGGATCGCGTAGCGGTGCTCTCACCGAGGCCCGGGCGCGTGGTCGCCGAGCTGGAGATCGAGCTCGGGCGCCCGCGCATGCGCACCGACCCTGAGGTGATCGCGCTACGCGAGCAGGCTTTGAACGCACTTGCTGCGGGCGGGCTTCGATGAGGTCCTCGGCCGCGCGCGTTCTCCCAGCGATCGTGCTGGCGGCGGCGCTGCTCGGGGCGTGGGAGCTGTATGTCGACGTCGCGGGCGTGGAAGGCGATCTGCTCCCGGCGCCACACGCCGTGGCGAGCGCGCTGTGGAACAACGGCGGCCTCGTGTGGAGGAATTTCACGGTCACGGCCGAGGAGGTGGTCCTCGGACTGAGCATGGCGCTGGCAGCCGGATTTACGCTTGCGGTCGCGCTGCACCTCTCGCCGCTGCTGCGTCGCGCTGCGTATCCACTGGCGGTCGGCTCACAGGCCGTGCCGATCCCGGTGATCGGCGTGCTGCTCGTCTTCTGGTGGGGCTTCGGGATCTTCCCCAAGCTGGTCGTGATCGCGCTGATCTGCTTCTTCCCCGTGTTGGTCACGACCGTCGACGGCCTCGCATCCGTCGACCCTGACCAGCCGAAGCTGCTGCGGACGCTCGACGCATCCCGCTGGCAGGCATTCCGCTTCGCCGAGCTCCCGGCGGCGCTTCCGGCGGCGCTCAGCGGCGCACGCATCGCGCTCGCCGTGGGCGTGATCGGGGCGTTTATCGCCGAGACCACAACCCCGACCTCCGGAGCCTATCCCGGCCTGGGGCGGGAGATCATCACGGACGTCAACTTCCAGACCCCGAGAGCGTATGCCGGCACCGCCGTGCTGTTCGCGTTCGCGGTCGCTTGCTTTTACGCTCTTGCGCTCGCCGAGCGCAGACTTGCCCCCTGGAGCATCCGACCCCGAGGAGAGATCAGTTGACGAAATCGCCGCAGACCCGCCGCTCGAGCTCGCGGGTGAGAAGCGACCTCCGCATGCTTGCCGCTGCACTGCTCGCTTGCGCGATCGTGCTCGGTGGCTGCGGCACCAAGCAGGACGTGTTCTCGGCGCCTGCCGCCAAGCCCTTCTCGGTGATGCTGGACTTCTTTCCGAACGCCGACCACGCCGCGCTGTACTCGGCGATCGCCCACGGGTACTTTCGCGAAGTGGGTCTCGACGTCCACCCGCAGGCGCCTGCCGACCCGGCCGAACCGCTGAAGTTGCTGGCCGCCGGCCGCGTCGACATGGCGATCTCCTATGAGCCGGAGGTCCTGCTGGCGCGCGATCAGGGGCTGAAGGTCGTCTCGATCGGCGCGCTCGTGCAGCGCCCGCTGACCTCGATCATCGCGCTGCCTTCCAAGCATGTCACGAGCGTCGCCGATCTGGCAGGCAAGACCGTCGGCACCGCCGGCATCCCCTACCAGGCCGCCGAGCTGCGCACCGCCCTGCAACACGCCAAGATCGAGCCGAGCACGGTGCGCGAAGCCAACGTCGGCTTCAACCTCGTCCCTGCGATGCTCTCCGGCAAGGTCGATGCGACGCTCGGAGGGTTCTGGAACTACGAGGCGATCCAGCTGAGCCTGCTGCACAAGCATCCCGTGGTGATCCCGGTCGACCAGGCCGGCGTGCCCACTTACAACGAGCTCGTGCTGGTCGTGCGCGAGGACGAGGCGCGTACCCGCGGCCAGGACCTGCGTGGCTTCCTGCAGGCGCTCACGCGCGGCGAGCAGGCGGTCCGCGCGAACCCGGCCGCGGCGGCCGCGCTGCTCATCAAGGCCAACCCGTCGCTCGAAGGCAAGCTGCAGCTCGAATCGATCCGTAAGACGCTGCCGGCGTCCCTGCCGGCCAACTCGAGCAAGCCGTTCGGCTGGCAGAGCCCGCCGGCGTGGGCGGCGTTCGGTAGCTGGATGCTCACGCACGGGCTGCTGCAGCGCAACCCGAACGGGGGCCTGCCGCCGTTCACCGACGAGTTCCTCCCCGGCCAGGGCATCTGAGCCGATGGCGCGCATCGGGCTGCTCACCGGAGGAGGCGACTGCCCGGGTCTGAACGCCGTGATCCGCGCGGTCGTCCGCCGGGGCCTGGCCGAGGACGGGCACAGCTTCCTCGGCTTCCGCCACGGCTGGGCGGGGGTGCTAGAGGGCGAGGCGATCGAGCTGACGCTCGCGAGCACCGCGGGCATCCTGCCGCGCGGTGGGACGATCCTCGGCACCTCGCGGACAAACCCCTACGCCGAGGGGCGAGACGGGACGGCGCTCGTACGGCGCTCGTTGCAGGACAGCGGCGTCGAGGCCCTGATCCCGATCGGCGGCGAGGACACCCTCGGCGTCGCGCTGCGCCTGCATGGCGCCGGTGTGCCGATCGTGGGGGTACCGAAGACGATCGACAACGACATCGGCGCGACCGACGTGACGTTCGGCTTCCAGACGGCCGTGCAGATCGTGACCGACGCGATCGATCGTCTGCACACGACCGCCGAGTCCCACAACCGCGTGATGGTGGTCGAGGTGATGGGCCGACACGCCGGATGGATCGCCGCGCACGCCGGGATCGCGGGCGGCGCCGATGCGATCCTCGTGCCCGAGCGGCCGTTCGACATCGAGGAGGTTGTCGCGCACCTGCGTCGCCGCCACGAGCGTGGGCGCAGCTTCTCGATCGTGGTCGTCGCGGAGGGCGCGCTGCCACGGGAGGGGACGCTTCAAACACAGCAGCAAGGCGCGGAGGCCGACGCCTTCGGCCACGCCCGGCTCGGCGGGATCGGCGTGATGCTCGAGGGCGAGATCGAGCGCCGCACCGGTTTCGAGACGCGCGTGACGATCCTCGGCCACGTCCCACGCGGCGGCACGCCGGTCGCGTTCGATCGCGTGCTGGCAACGCGCTTCGGTGTGGCGGCGATGAACGCGGTCGCCGGCGGGCGCTTCGGCACGATGGTCGCGCTGCGCGGCAGCGAGATCGTCGAGGTGGCGCTCGAGGATGCGCTGCGCGAGCCCAAGCTGCTGGATCCGGGCCTGTACGAGACGGCCGCGCTGTTCTTCGGCTGACACCCGCGGCGGACCTCGGACGGGCCAGGGCGATCACACCTCAGACGGCCCAATCGGCCCACACCTCACACGGGCCAGTGGGCCCTGTGGAAGACAGCCGCGCGTGCGACCGCCGTGCCGGCCTGGGCGGGCGGCTGGGGAGCAACGCGGGCAGGCGCCTGACCCGCAAGCGCGGGCAGCGTCGCGCACACGCACGCGGCGAGCACCTCGCGGTTGTACCCGCCCTCGAGCACCACACCGAGCGGAATGCCGGCGTCGACGGTCAGGCCGCGTACGCGCGCAGCGATCTCCACGAACGAGCGGGTCTGCAGGCGGCAGTCCGCGAGCGGGTCCTGTGCGTGGGCGTCGAACCCCGCCGATACGAGCACGAGCTCCGGCTCGAACGCGACGGCGGCCGGCAGCACGACCTGCTCGAGCAACGCCAGCCACAACGACTCGCCCGATCCCGGCGGCACGGGGAGGTTGATCGTGTAGCCCTCACCGGCGCCCGACCCAGCATCCTCGAGCACGCCGCTACCCGGGTACAGGGGCATCTGATGGATGCTCGCGAACAGCACGTCGGCGCGCTCGCGGAAGATCTCGGCGGTGCCGTTGCCATGGTGGACATCCCAATCGAGGACGAACACGCGCCGCAGCCCGAGTTCGGCGATCGCCGCGGCCGCTGCGACGGCGACGTTGTTGAACAGGCAGAAGCCCATCGCGCGCCCGGCCTCGGCATGATGCCCGGAGGGGCGCACGCCGCAGAAACCCACGGGCGCCTCGCCGGCGAGCAGCGCGCGGGTCATCTCGCAGCTGCCGCCGGCGGCGTGCAGCGCCGCGCGGAAGGACTGCACGCCGACGAACGTGTCGGCGTCGATCGCGCCGCCGCCCGCCGCGCACTGCTCGGCGATCGAGCGCACGTGATGCCGCGAATGGACGAGCTCGAGCTGCGCCTCCGCGGCGGCCGGAGCCTCCCTGCGCTCCCACCCCAGCCAGTCGTGCGCGCTGAGCGCGCTCTCTAGGGCGAGCAGCCGCTCCGGGGTATCGGGGTGCGCCGGCGAGTGGACACGTGGATCGTGCTCGAGGCAGGCGGGATGGCTGAAGTACAGAGCGCCCGTCATGCGCCCGGCGCGTGCTCGCGGTTCACTGCCCTAACTATGGCGGACGCAACGCCAGCACCGTGCATCGTGATCGTGCCGTACAGCGATGAAGCCCGACATTCCGATTCTGTCTGGTTATCGGCATCCATGGAGATTGCTTATCGCGGGACAGGATGTCGGAACAATTCGACATCACCTCCGGCCGTGATGTATTGTCCAGCCGGCCAAACAGGCTGAGACGAGGAGCGATGGCGAGCGCGAGCCCGGAGAAGACCAGGTGGATGAGGGGCCCTTCAACGCCGCTGCGCGGGGCTCTGCTCGGCCTACTGCTGGAGCGCCCCGGCCACGGCGGGGATCTGGCCAACCGCCTCGCCGCCCGACTGGGCGAGACATGGCGGGTCGACACGAACGACGTATACAGGCTGCTCGAGCAGCTCGAGAAGACAGGGCTGGCTGCGTCGCGCGCTGAACCGAAGCGCAACAACCGTCGGCGCACCCATCTCGTCTACCACCCGACCGACGAGACCTCCGGCGCGCTCACTCTGTGGATGGAAACACTGCTGCCGAGAGAGCCGGTGCGCCTGGGGCTACAGGCGAAGCTGTCGGTTGCACGGGAGCAGGACGCATACCGCCTGCTCGAGGCGCTGAAGGCATATGAGCGCGAGTGCCTGATGCTCGCGCACCTCGTATCGCCGACAGACGGCCAGGCCCGCTCGTGGACAGCGCTGTGCATGGAGTGCACGCGCGACGCCGTGTACGCGCAGCTGCAGGCAGACGTCGACTGGGCGGCTCGCACGCGGCGGAGGATCAACGAATTTCGGGAACGCAGCTACTAGCCTCACCCGCTGCGATGACGTCGCTACTCTCCCTTCTCGACGTCAGCAAGAGCTACCCTGACGGCGTCCGCGAGATCCTCGTACTCGATCGCGTCTCGCTGCAACTCGAGGCCGGCGTCTCGGTCGGGGTGTACGGAACAAGACGTGCCGGCAAGTCGACTCTCCTGCGGCTGGCAGCCGGGATCGCTTCCCCGGACTTCGGGACGATCAGCTTCGAAGGCCGCGACATCGCCGGTATGAGCGTCAGCGAGCGCGGTCGTCTGCTGCGCGGGGAGATCGCCTACATGTCCGCCGAAGACTGGCGCGCGAATCCCGGTGAGTCGGTGGTCGACCACGTGGCCACATCGCTGGGGAGCGAGGGCGTGACGATGCGCGAAGCCAGATGTCGAGCGCTGCAGGCGCTCGACAGCGTCGGCGTGGGCGCGGCGGGCGGCGGCGAGGCGACCGCGTCGCTGTCGTTGACCGAGCGCACCCGCGTGATGCTCGCGCGAGCACTAGCCCGCGAGCCTCGCCTGCTCGTGCTCGACGAACCGGCGTTGATGCCGAACCTCAAAGACCGAGACGCCTTCTATGCGCTCGTGCGGACCGCCGCGCGCGAGCGCGAGATGGCGCTCCTGGTGGCCTCCGAGGAGATGTCCGCGCTGCAGGGCGTGAACGTGCTGATGTCGATTGCCGACGGCGAGCTGGTCTCGACCGAGGACGAGCAGCGAGACAACGTGGTGCGCCTTCCCGCTCGCCGGCCGCCGCCCGCGGCGGAGCGTTCCAACCAGTGAGCGCGCTCGAGCTGCGCGACGTCGTCAAGCACTTCTCGACCGGCATCGAGACGGTCAAGGCTGTCGACGGGGTCTCGCTGACGGTCGGCAGTGGTGAGTTCGTGGCGCTGTACGGACCGAGCGGCTCGGGCAAGACGACCCTGCTGATGCTGGCGGCGGCGCTCAGCGCTCCCGACAGCGGGAGCGTCTCGTTCGATGGCCAGGTGCTTGGCGAGCTGTCCGAGCGCGACGCTGCGCACTACCGTCGCACCGACGTCGGCTTCGTCTTTCAGGCCTTCCACCTGATGCCGCACACCTCGGCGCTCGACAACGCCACGGTCAAGCTGACCGGCTCCGGCTGCACGCTGCGCGAGGGCCGCCGCAGGGCGCTGCCGTGGCTCGAGCGCGTCGGCCTGAGCGATCGCGCCGAGCACACCCCCGAGCAGCTGTCGATGGGAGAGCGCCAACGGGTCGCGATCGCGCGGGCCCTCGCCAATGAGCCCCGGCTGCTGCTCGCCGATGAGCCGACCGGCAACCTCGACTCTAAGCGCAGCCATGAGATCCTCGCGCTGATGCGCGACATCTGCCACGAACGCGGAATCCCGGGGCTGCTGGTCACCCACGACTTCGACGCGACGCGGTTCGTGGATCGCGCTCACACGCTGCGCGACGGTCACCTGACCGAAGGGATCGACCGAGAGCTGACAGCGACCCCACTGTGAGAAGCCCGCTGAACCCCCCGATTGCGGGGGTCCGCCTGAGCATGCTCGTGCACCTGTACCGAGTGCGCCTGCGCTCTCACGCCGTCCAGGAGCTGCTCGCGGGTAGCGGTATAGCTGTGGGCGTCGCGCTGGTCCTCGGGGTGCTGATCGCCAACGCAAGCCTCACCAGCTCGGCCGCGGAACTCGTCAACCAGGTGGTCGGCTCGGCGCGGCTGCAGCTGGCGGCACGATCGCAGGACGGCTTCGCTCAGGGACTGGCCAACACCGCGGACCACCTGCCGGGCGTCCGTGTCGGTGCACCGGTGCTGCGAGAGAACGTCGAGGTGGTCGGCCCGCACGGACGGCAGTCGATCCAGCTGCTCGGGGTGACCAACTCGGTCGTTCACCTGGGAGGCCTCGGCACCAAGGGGCTCGGCCTGTCGGGCTTCCATTTCGTCTCCGGCCTGCTCCTGCCGGCAAGCGTCGCCAGCCAAATCGGCGCTGAACCTGGTGATCGCGTGACCATTCTCGCCTTCGGCGGGGCGCACACGATCAAGGTCGGCGCCGTCCTCAAAAGCTCGCCGTTCGGGCCGCTCGCGTCCAGCCCCGTGGGCGTGACACCGCTGCTCAGCGCCCAGCGCCTGACCGGCTTGCAGGGGCGTGTGACGCAGGTGCTGATTGAGCCTGAACGCGGCGCGAGCCGGCGCGTTGCAGGCGAGCTGAGGACCCTCGCTGCCGGCCGTCTGAACGTGGTGGCAGCCGATAACGAGCTGGCCCTGCTCGACGAGGCGGTCAAGCCGAATGACCAGTCGACGTCGTTGTTCGCGGCGATCAGCGTGATGGTCGGCTTCCTGCTGGCGCTCAACGCGATGCTGCTGACGGTGCCCGAGCGGCGGCGCTTCGTGGCGGACCTGCGCATGCAGGGTTATGACTGGCGTCAGATCGTCGCCCTGCTCGGCTTCCAGGCCGCCGTGCTGGGAGTGGCGGCATCTGCCGCTGGCGTGCTGCTCGGTGAGCTCCTCTCGCGGGCCTTCCTGCATCGAATACCGACCTACCTGACGACCGCCTTCCCGATCGGCACCCAAGAGAGCCTGCACGTTGGCACGAGCCTGTTGGCGGTCGGCTGCGGCGTGCTCGCGACGATGCTGGCGTCGCTGTCACCGGCCCTCGACCTGCGCCCGAGCCGACCGACCGACGCGATCTTCCGCGATCGCTCAGGCGGGAGCGAGGTGCTCGCGCCGGGAACGCCGCGGCGGCTGTTGATCGTCGCGGTGGCATCGCTCGCGACGATCACGGTGCTGGTGCTGCTAGCTCCGGGCCTGACGGTCCTCGGCGGCGTGGCGCTGGCGCTGACGGCGCTGTGTGCGATCCCGAGCCTGTTCGTCGGGGTCGCGAGGGCATTGCAGTGGACCGGCGAACGCGTGCCCAGCAGCTCGCTGATCGTGGTCGTGTCCGAGCTGCGCGCGATCACCACCCGGTCGGTCGCGCTCGCTGGTATTGCCGCGCTGGCGGTGTATGGAAGCGTCGCGATCGGTGGAGCGCGCGCGGACCTGCTGCGTGGCTTGGACGCGAACTTCACGCAGTATCTGCACACCGCCCAGGTGTGGGTCACGACTGGCGGCAACGACCTCACGACCAACGCGTTCGACAACGGCGCAAGCGCCGCGGCGATCGCACGTGCGCCCGGGGTCACGTCCGTTCGCAGCTACCAGGGAGGGTTCCTCGACGTCGGGCCTCGGCGCTTGTGGATCATCGCCCGCCCACCGAGCGATGACTCGCTGATCCCATCGAGCCAGCTGCTGCGCGGGAATCTGATCGGCGCTACGCGGCTCTTGCGCGCAGACGGATGGGCGACGGTCTCGATCGGCTTCGCCGAAGAACACCACCTCAAGGTGGGCGACGCCTTCGCGCTGCCCACACCGTCTGGCAGCGCGCGCTTCGGCGTCGCCGCGATCACGACGAACCTGGGATGGTCGCCTGGCGCGGTGATCGTCAACGCGGTCGACTACGGGCGCTACTGGCAGACGCCCCAACCCACGGCGCTAGAGGTCAACTTCCGCCCCGGCATAAGCGAAGCGGCAGGCAGGCGCGCTGTCGTGACGGCGATCGCGGGGCGGCCCGGCCTCGGTATCCAGACGTTCCGGGAACGCCAGGCGCAGTACGCGGAGGACTCGCGCCAGGGCCTCTACGCGCTGAGCGAGATCGAGGCGCTGCTGCTGATCGCGGCGGCGCTCGCGGTCGCCTCGGCCCTGAGTGCCGCGGTGTGGCAGCGGCGTGCGCGGCTCGCTTCGCTGAAGATCCAGGGATACGACACCGCCCAGCTGTGGCGAGCGCTGCTGCTCGAAAGCGCGATCGTGCTCGGTGTCGGCTGCGCCGTCGGCGCCGCTGCCGGGATCTACGGCCACGCGCTCGCCAGCCGCTGGCTGCGGCTGGGAACGGGCTTCCCGGCGCCATTCGAAGTCGGTCTCGGTCGTGTGCTCCTGACGCTGGCACTGCTCGCGTTTATCGCCCTCGCGGTGATCGCGCTACCCGGCCTGGCCGCGGCGCGCGCACCGGCTCGAACAAGCTTTCAGGAGTGACTATGTATCGCTGCTCAGGCAGACAAAACTGTTCGGATGGCTGCTCCGATCGGCAATCGGCTCGCCTTCGCCGGCGGGTTCGCTGGAGCCGCTTCGCGATACTGGCTCGGCGTTTTTCCGCTCGTCGGGCGTGAGCTGCGCCACTGGCGTGATCGGGCACGCGAGATACCGGACCCGGTACTGCGGCGGCTGGCGCTGATCACGCAGCACACCGAGCGGGGCAACCTCGAGGGCGCGGCGGCGTTCGCGATCCTTGTGCCGCGCGCCCAACGCGAGCGTGTCGTGCGCGCGCTGGTCTCCTTTCAGACGATCTACGACTACATCGACACGCTCGCCGAGCAGCCGAATGCCGACCCGGTCGCAAACGGTCACCAGCTGCATCTCGCGCTGCTCACCGCGCTGGATCCGGATGGCGATCACGCCGACTACTACGAGCACTGCTCCAAAGGCGGCGACAACGGCTACATGAGGAACCTCGTCGACACGTGCCGGTTCGCGTTCGCCGCGCTGCCCTGGCACGCCTCGGTGGCCGAGCCGGCGCTACGCGCCGCAAAGCGCATGGCCACCTACCAGAGCCTCAACCACGGGACGGCGCAGGACACTCCCGGCCCGCTCGCGCGCTGGGCCGCCGGCCTGACACCGCCCGGAGCCGGCCTGCATTGGTGGGAGACAGCCGCCGGTGCGGCATCCTCGCTGACGGTCTTCGCGCTGCTCGCCGCTGCCGCGCAGCCGGTTCTCGGAGCTGACGAGGCTGCCGCCACGGAGAGTGCGTACTTCCCCTGGATCGGCGCCCTACACGTGTTGCTCGACAGCTTGGTCGACCGCTCGGATGACATTCAGGCCGGCCATCACAGCCTGGTTGCCCACTACGCCTCCGCCGAGGAGACGGCCGGCCGTCTGGGCGCGATCGCTGCGCACGCCATGAGCGCCACCGAACGTCTGCCAAACGACATCCAGCACGCGGCGATCCTCGCCGCGATGTCCAGCTTCTACCTGTCCGCACCAACGACCGCGACCGCTGCGACGTTCCCGGCCGCGCAGCGGGTGCTCGAGGCGATGGGCGCGCTGGCCACGCCCACGATGGCCGTGTTGCGCGCCCGCCGTATCGCCCATAAATTGCTCGACTCTCAAGTATTGGACTTTCCCCTTTTTGGCGGGGGGCGGCTACGCGATGATCACGCCTGCGTGACATCGAGTCGCGCGCAAGCCAAGCATGGCGCGCGCGAGGCCCGGATGCCGCTTTCGTCTCGCCAGTAAGCGGGCCGGGTGCGATCTAGCGCTCGGCCCGCAAGTGACCCCTCCAGAGCGGACCTCCCATGACCGACGACACAATCACGATAGAGCTGACCCGCACGCAGGTGGAGAAGGTGATCCGCCGCAGCACCGACGGAGTCGGTGTGCCTGACGTGCTGCGCGGCCTGGCCGACCGTGAGCTCGCCTCGCGCTACCAGGCACTCGCGGAGAGCCCGCGCCTGTCGCGCTCCCTGTTGCTCGGTCTGACCGTGTTTGCAGCCTTCCCGACCGACGGAGACGCCTTGGCCGTGACCGACGTGGCCGTGCGCCTGGGGCTGAGCCCCAGCACGACCCATCGCTACATGACGACGCTTCTGGCGGTTGGCCTGCTCGAGCAGGACCCACGCTCGCGACGCTACCGCGTGCCGGTCACGACGTGAGCAGGTGGGTCGCGGCGAGGCCTGCCCACTCGCCATAGGGAGCAAACAGCTCGCGCACCTGCTGCTCCTGCGCGATCGCGCGCGGATCGCCGCCGCTGAGCAGCCTGCCTGCCAGCTTGAGCAGCCCGAGGTCGCCCGCCGGGACCTGGTCGTTGCGGCCCTGTCCGTGCAGCGCGAGCATCTCCACCGTCCACGACCCGATGCCCGGGATCGCGCGCAGCCTGCGCCATCCGCGCTCATGCTCGGCGCTGTACAGATCAACGCGGCCGCGCGCGACCTCGCGCGCCGCTCGCACGAGCGCCAGCGCCCGGCTCCCGGCCAGGTCGAAGGCCTGCAGGCGGGCGGGCGCGGTCCCCGCCAGCAACTCGACCGGCGGCAGATCGCGCAGGCCGCTGTGACCCCAGCCGCCGTCGACCCACCGACGCCCGAGCGCCGCGACCATACGCCGCTCGATCGCGGCCGCGCGCTCGTACTCGATCAACTGCTCGCAGATCGCCCACGCGAGCGCCTCGAAGGGCTCCGGGCGGCGCCCTGAACGCAGCCACGGTCGCCTGCGCACCGAGCGGCCGATCAACGGGTCGCGCGCGAAGCGGCGCGCGAACGGCCTCAAGTCCTCGTCGACACCCAGCGCAAAGCGCATCCGCTCGATGCCGTAAGCCGCCGCACGCTCGTTCGCCGCGCGGGCACCGAACACGATCTCGCCGTCGGAGCACTGGGCGACGCGTATGACGATCGGGACGTCGTGGTGGTGGAGCAGGCGTTCGAGCACGCCGCCACGGCGGCGCAGCATGCCGTCGGCGCCGGTTCGCTGCGGCAGACGAAACGGGCCGGCCGGCGCGACCTGAACGCGCAGCTCGGCCGTGGTATCCAGCGTGGCCGACTCAGCGATCGCCAGAGCCGCCGAGCAGATGCACGTCCAACAGCAGCGAGCGGCTCCCTACGATCTGGAGCAGCTCGCCCGCTCCGGCGACGCGACCGTCGCGGCGGCTTCGATCGGCAGCGCGGCGGCGACCCCTGGACAACGCCGTCGAGCGCTTCTGCCGACGATGAACCAGCCCAACGACCGCCGCCCCTGCGACGAAGCCGCCCGCGGCAACGGCGGCGGCCCGCACGGCCGGAAGCACCGTCCCGACGCTCGAGCGCTGCACCGGAAGCGCACCCTGCCCGCCAGGCGTGCCCACGAGCTGCGGCGGACCGCTCAGTACGGGCAGCGCGTCCACCTCCTCGACCTCGCCAGACTCGCCCGCGCCCAGCTCACGCGACGGGGCTGGCTGCTGGGGCTCGCTCACCAGGCGAAGTGTAGAGGGAGGCCCAGACCGAGTCCCAGACCGCTACTGGAGCTCGCGCTCTTAGACCGGGTAGCGCCTGACGATCCGCCCGCCCGCACCGACCGGGGTGGTTAGCATGCACACGAAACGGGACATCGATGAACTCTCTTTGAGGTCTCCTCGCCCGGACACCGCTCTCACTTCGACGCTCACTGGGGAGGCACCCTAGATGCACACCTCCATAGACGTGTTCGCCAAGGCGCGCAGTCACGATCGCTCCGAGGTGCTGGCCGCCGCGCGCGAGGCCGATGTGCTCCCCTACTTCCACCTGCTCACCTCGCCGGCGATGCCGGTCGTCGAGATGGAGGGAGCCGAGCGGATCATGCTCGGCTCGAACAACTACCTCGGGCTGACCGCGGACGAGCGTGTGCTCGGCGGTGCCGAGGATGCGCTGCACCGCTACGGCACCGGGCTGACCGGCTCGCGCCTGCTCAACGGGACGATCCCGCTGCACCTCGAGCTCGAGCGCGAGATCGCCGAGTGGATGGAGACCGAGGACGCGCTCGTGTTCAGCACCGGCCACCAGGCAAACGTCGGCACGCTCGGCGCGTTGCTCGGCCCCGCCGACACGGTGATCGTCGACGCGGGCGATCACGCGTCGATCCTCGATGGCTGCCTGCTCTCGCGCGCGAAGCTCCGGCCGTTCCGCCACAACCGCCTGGACAAACTCGAGAAGATGCTCGATCGCGCGCAGAGCGACGGCGGCGGCGTGCTGGTGGTGCTCGACGGCGTCTTCTCGATGGAGGGCGACATCGCGCCGTTGGGCGAGATCTGCGATTTGTGTGAGCGATATGGGGCTCGCGTGATGGTCGACGAGGCCCACGGTGCGGGTGTCCTGGGAACGCGCGGAGCGGGGGCGGCCGAATTGCTCGGCGTCGCCGACCGAGTCGACCTGCGCGTGGGCACGTTCTCGAAGTCGCTCGCCTCGTGCGGAGGCTTCGTCGCCGGCCCGGCCGATGTGATCGACTACCTGCGCGTGTCCTCGCGCGCGTTCCTGTTCACCGCCTCGGCTGTGCCGGCAGCGGTCGGGGCCGCGCTCGCGGCGTTGCGCGTGCTGCGCTCGGACGACGGCCCGCCGCTGCTGCAGCGCGTGCTCGATAACGCGCGCTTCTTCCGCGACGGCCTGCATGAGCTCGGCTTCGCGGTCGTCGCACCGCAGACGCTGCCCGCCGACGGGCGTACACAGACGGACGCACCGGGCCTACTGGCGCAAGACGCGGGCAGCAGCGACGCCCGGCAGACGATCGTCACGCCGATCGTCCCACTGCTGGTCGGCGACGACTGGAAGACAGCGCTGCTGTGGAGAGCGCTGTATGACGCCGGGGTGTTCGTCAACACGGCGCTGCATCCCGCGGTCCCACCCGGCGGCGCGCTGCTACGCACCAGCGTGATGGCGACCCACGACACGCCGACGCTCGAGCGTGCACTGGAGATCTTCGCTCGCGTCAAGCTCGAGTTCGAGTCCGAGCACGGCCCGCTGCCGAGCGCCGAGCACGGCTGAGTCGAGGAGTCCTTGTCCGATATTTCACAAGTCGCGTCGCGATCGAAAAAGGTCGCTTCTAGCGTACGAAGCACCCTTCGGGCAGTTGACCGACGACCCCGTCCTGGCATAGCTTCCAGATGCGCTCTGCAAGACCGTTTTGGGGCTCGCCCCACACAGGCCGTCGGGAGAGGGATGACGTGGCAGGACTACTGCGACTGCTCGCAGATGTCCTTGCACGGCCCTGCAGGCGCGTAACGGAAAAAACAAGCGAGCACGTTGCGCCGCGCGAGACTGGCGGCGACAGCGGGGAGAGTGCCCAATGAACGCGACAGCGACGATTGCCCCTGCCGGTCCTCAGTACATGCGCGCCCTCGAACGCGCCAACCAGGTTCGGCTAGCCCGCGCCGAGCTCAAGCGTCGCGTGGCGGTCGGTGAGATCGCCGTGGCCGAGGTGATCCTCGAGTGCCCGTGGGAAGCCGAGAGCATGGCTGTTGCCGATCTGCTGATGAGCCAGCGCCGCTGGGGGCAGACCCGCTGCCGCAAGTTCCTCGCGCAGGTCCCGATGTCGGAGAAGAAGACCGTCGGCTCGATGACTGATCGTCAGCGCCAGACGCTGGCCGCGATGCTTACCTCGGCGGGTCGGGGTCGCGCGTGGAGCGCGACCCCTTGGATAACGGACAGCCTGACGAGAGCGTGAGCTGCCACCAGCCGGCCAGCATGCCGATCAGCCCGAGGCGGGGGCGCACTTCCCAGACGCCGCATCCACCCTCCCCGAGATCGCTGACCGGCAGCCTGACGAACTTGTAGCGGCCCGGTTCCAGCTTCATCAGTTGCAGTTGCTCGCGCGCGCGGCGCTCGTGCTCGACGCGCTCGCCGAGCAGCCCTCGCATCTCGTGCACGCGGGCGGCCAGCCGGTCGCGTGAGCGCTCGAGCTCACCCATGTCGAGTAGCGACGGGCCGCGCGCGGCGACGATCGGCGTGACGGGAGCGGCGATGAACGGAAACCGCTCGGCGACGATGCCGGACAGCTCTCGCTCGAGCCGGGAGATCTGCGTACGAAGCGAGGCGCGAGCGGCGCGCTCGGCCTGTCTGCGGTCCTCGCGCGTGAGCGAGGACCGCCGCCCGTCGATCGGCGAGCAATCCGTAGCGGTTGCAACCGCACCCGCAGGATCGCTCCGATCGATGACTGACTGCTCGTAGGTCACACCCGCCTCCTCTCCAGCAGAGCGACGATTCTACCAGCGGATGCGTGGGCCGTGTCGAGGGCGCTTACCAGCGGATGCGCGGACGGTGTCGAGGCTCTGCCGCCTTCATGGCACGACGGTGTCGAGGGTCTGCCGCCTCATGGCAGCTCGAGCGCGGCGCGACACGACCACAGAGCCTCTTCGGCGTAGATCGTCGGCACGCCGGCGACCTGGACCGCGAACAGCGTGACGCGTCGGGTACTGGAACTCGGGCGCTGCGCGGGCGCGACATCGCCGAACAGGACCGCGACCGCCGCCTCCTGATCGGCGACGACGAGGCGTCCGGACGGCAGCAGCGGAGCATCTGCCGAGCGGCCCAGCGACTCGCCCTCCAGGCTCGCCCGAATGCCGAGCCGGCCGTCGATCCCGTCCGCCTCAAGCGCCCACACGGGAACGCCCGTGTCGAGCAGCGCGATCAACAGAACGTCCTCAATCAGGCCACCCGTCAGAAAGCCGCCGTGCAGCATGCGCTCGAGCACGGCGGCCTCGATCGGCGTGCGCACGACGTCCGGGTCGAGGCCGATGTGCCGGAAGAAGATGCGGTAGGCCGCCGGCACCGGCTCGCGACGGATCGCGACCGCGCGAGCACCCCTGAAGCCGTTGGACAGTTCACGCAGCCGCCCCTGGATGTCCGCCGGTGAGTCGCCCGTGAGCGGCTGCCCGCGGGTCGGCAGAGCCTTTCCGACGAGCAGTCGTAGCCCGGGCAGCTCCTCCTCGACCTCGCGCGCGCGCCAGCCGATCGACGGCGCACTGCTCGTCATGCCGGCGCTCGCCATCCGCGCGCTCGCGACGCCGCCACGAGCTCGCCGACCCGCGCGCGCAGCGCGGCCAGCGTCGGCGCGCGCAGCAGCGCCTTACTCTGCACGACTCCGCCGGGATAGGCGAAGCTAACCTGCGGACAGCTCGCGACCTTGTACAAGGAAGCCAGCGCCCCGTCGCTGTCGATCCCCACGGGAAACCTCAGGCGCGAGGAGCGCACCATGCGCCGCAGCTGCTCGCGATCGCCCTTGATCGACACCGCCGCGAACCGCACGCCGGGGAACGACGGCGCGAGCGTCTGCATGTCATTGAGAACCGCCGGACAGGAGCCCCCGTTGACGAACAGCGCGAGTACCACCGGACCGCGTTCGTATTGCTCACAGATGTTGAGGACCTGCGGTTTGCGCACCGAGCACGCCGGCACGTTGCCGGCGGCGCCCTCGCCGGCTTTCGTCGCGACGTTCGCATCGCCGCTCAGATCGCCCTGCACGAGCGGCACCGCGAACGGCGCCAGCGGCTGACCGGGAGCGATACCGGTGTCCCCATTTGGCTTGGTCTTGATCGTGTTCAGCGTGATCAGCGCGAGGATCAGGAGCGCCAACAGGCCCGCATAGCGCCCGTAGCGTGGGCTCTGCAGCGGAGAACGCGCCGGCGGGACCTCGCCGCCGGCGGGCTCGGCGAAAGCTGGCGTGGGATCAGACGGGCTCATGTCCGGACCCGGCACGACGGGACCCACGCCAGCGCGACACGACCCCTGAGGCCTCGCGCCGACGGCGGCGGACGGTGACCGAGCGCAGCCCCGCCAGCAGACGCCCTGGCGCATCGCGCACGCCGCGCGCCACGGCGGCGCGCTGCTCGTGGCCACCGCCTTCGGCGGCCGTGTCGGCGATCACGAGCGTCGCGGGTAGAGCCACGAGCACGCCGACCAGCGAAACGCTGAGGTCGATCAGCGTCACCAGCCCGAAGTCTCTGAGCATCCGGATGTCCGACAGGACGAGCACGCCGAAGCCGGCGATCGCCGTGACCCCCGAAGCGGCTACCGCCGCACCGGTCCGCCGGTAGCTGCGGCGCAACGCCTCGATCGTGTCGTAGCCTGCCAGCTTCTCCTGTCGGTGGCGCTCGGACAGCAGCACGCTGAACTCCGTCGACACCGCGATCACCAGCGCGCCGAGGGTCACGGACATCGGGTTCAACGGCACCCTCACCGCGAACAGGATCAGCGCTGACCAGCCGGTCGCGAGCACGATCGGCACCAGCGGCACGAGCGCTCGGCGGCGGTCCCCGCGGAACGCCACCAGCAGCACCAGCGCGACCGCCGCCAGCCCGGCCAGCAGCGTCTCCAGACGCCGCCACGGGTCGGCGACCTGCGAGCCGGACTGCGCCGCCAGCACCGGCAGGCCGACAAGGCTCGCGCTGATCCCAGCCGGCGGATGCAGGCTCGCGCGCATTCGTTCGATCAGCTGCTGCTGGCGGTCGAGGCTCATCACGCGAATGCCGAACGCCAGCGTCGCCACGCGCCTGTCGGGCGTGATCACGTCCTGGGAAAAGTAGGCGGGGATCGCCTGCAGCAAGCCTCCCACCTCGGCCTGGGACAGCTTTTTGCTGGGCGCCGGGGTCGTCGGCTGAGCAGAACCCGCCGCAGCAGTGCTGGGAGCCTGCCCCTGGAACAGGTCGGGCAGCGAGAAGGCGGGACACAGCCGTGCGTGCTTGCAACCGCGGGCCGACGTGTAGCCGAATCGAGCGAGCACGGACTTCTGATAGGCGACCATCCATTCGATCGTCGAGGGCTTCGTCAGGTCCTTGCCCTCGACCAGCATGTCGATTTCGCCGCCCACGCCGGTGGTCTGCTCGAGCGTGTTCAGGGCCTGCAGCGAGCTCAGGTTCTGGGGGACGAGCTTGGTTATGTCCGTCTCGACCCGGGTCTGCGTGTCGAGTCCCCAGCCGAGCGCCGCTAGCGCCAGCCCGATGCACAGCACCCGCCCCGGGTGGCGGACAGACCCGACCAGCGCCGCGCGCGCGATCAGGCGCGTGAGCGGATTGTCCGCGAGCAGCTCGCGGGCGCCCCTCCACCCTGCTGCCAGGCGCCCGCCGACGAGTGCCCCACCGATGACCGTTGGCCTCCTGCGCGCCGCCAGCGAGATCGCGGCAGCGCCCGCGGTCATCGCACACAACAGGGCGATCGCGACGCCGACGATCAGCAGCACGCCGAAGCCCCTGACCATCGGTACTGGCGAGAGCGCCAGCACGAGCATCGCGGCCGCGCTCGCCGCCGCGGCAGTCGCGATCGTCGGGCCACCGAGCGCTGCCGCGCGCTGCACGACCGACGCAACATCCTCCGGCGGGCCGCCCGCTCCGGCGACCTGCGCCTGTCCTCCGAGAGCCGATGACTCGAGCCCTTCGCCCGCACGCGCTTCGAGCTCCCCGCCCTCGCGCGCCTGCAGCTCCTCGCCGGTACGCGCCTGGAACTGGATCGCGTAGTCGACCGCCAGTCCGACCAGCACGGGCAGAACGGCGATCGAGGCCATCGTCAGCGACGCGCCGACCGCCGACAGCGCGCCGAACGTGAGCGCCGCCGCCAGCAGGGCCAGCGCGAGCGGCAGCAACCTCGGGCGCCCGGTGAACACGAGCCCGAGGGTCGCCGCCATCACCAACAGCACCGCGACCAGCAGCAGCTCGATCGCGTGGGTTATCGAGCTGCTGAGATCCGCGACGATCACCGGCTGGCCGGTGACCAGATAGCTCTCTCCGTGCGTCAGCTGCCACTGCGGCATCTGCACCGCCTGGCGGATCAGGCCGATCGTCCGCGTCCTCGCCGCTTCGGAAAGCCCCGCCTTCATCCGCACCGACACGAGCGCCGCGTCTCGACTCGGGAACAGGTAGTCAAAGCGCGCCTTCGGCGTGCCTGCCGGCTTGCTCGAGTCGAACACGAGCTTGTCGACGAAGTCGGGATCGTCGATGCTCGGTCGCGACGTCAGGCCGTATTGCAACGCGAGCTTGACGAGGCTCTCCTGAAACCGTCCAAGCGTGACCTTGCTGGCCTCGTGCCCGAGCGCGCTCGCCTGCGACGCCGACAGGCCGCGCGCCAACGCTGCGCGGGTCACAACCTGCTGTGCCTGCTTGGCCTGTGTCTGGGCCTGCTTGGTCTGCGTCGTCAGCTGTTCATCGATCTGGCTGGCTGCCTCGTTAATGAACGTCCCCGGTCCGAACACGACCTTCACAGTCTTCGCGCGCGCGAGCTGCCCGCACGGCCCGTCCGCACCGCCCTCGGAGGCAAGCGCGCTAGCCGGGACGTTGCCCGACAGGCATCCCTCCAGGCCGACGAGCCTGTCGATATCCGACCCCAGCACAAGCTGCTGCAGATTGCCCTTTACGAGCACCGCGATCGGCTCTTCGCCGAAATTCCGATAGAAGCGCTGGGTCGCCTTGTACTGCGGACTCGAGCTCGACACGAACGTGCTCGTCGCCGCCGTCGGGTGAAGGCGCAGCGCGAGCGCCGCCCCTCCCAGCGCGAGCGCAATCGCGATCGCGATCACCGTTCGTGGCCTCCCGGCGCACGCGCCTGCGACGGCGGCGAAAAGTCGTCGTGAGCTCACGTCTGAAGGCTAGTCTCGCCACATAAACGAGACCCCACCTACGGCTACTCCATGCCGAGCGGTCCGGCCGACTCTCCCGAGAGGAACTGGCGGACGAACGGGTTCTCGGACGCGAACAGCTCCTGCGCGGGGCCGGACTCCACGATGCGGCCCTTCCACAGCACCGATATGTGCTCGGCGACGCGCCTGGCGCTCATGATGTCGTGCGTGATCACCACGTAGCAGCCGCCGTTCTCCGCGTGCACTTCCTTAATCAGCTCGCACAGCAGCGCGGTGCGCACGGGATCCAGTCCGGAGTCGGGCTCGTCGAACAGCACGATGTCCGGTTCGAGCACCAGCGCTCGCGCGAAGCCGGCACGCTTGCGCATGCCGCCCGACAGCTCGTTGGGCATCTTCTCGCCGGCGTCCGTCAGCCCGACCTCGCGCAGGCGACGGTTGACGATCTCTTCGACCTCCTCCTCGCCCTTCTCGGTGTGCTGACGCAGCGGGAAGGCGACGTTGTCATAGAGATTCAGCGAGCCGAACAGAGCGCCGTCCTGGAACAGCACACCGAACTTCTTGCGCAGCTCGAACAGGTCGGCGTCCTTGAGGCTGGGGATCGACTGCCCGTGCACGATCACGTCGCCCTCGTCCGGATACAGGAGGCCGACGATGTGCTTGATGCACACCGACTTGCCGGTGCCCGACGGGCCGATGATCATCGAGATCTTGTCTTCCGGCAGCGCCATGTTCAGGCCGCGCAGCACGTGGTTGCGCCCGAACGACTTGTGCACGTCCACGAACTCGATCGCGTCCGGCCCTCTTGACGGACGGATCGTCCCCGTGTGGAACTCGAACTCGTCGGCTTCGTTCTCGCGCTCGCGCGAGCGCTGGCCTGGCTCCTCGACCGCCATCCTCAGCCCCCGATCGGGGCTCGGGGGTTCGCGCCCCAGAAAATTTGTGTGCCGAGCGCGCCGATCACGTGCACGAGCACGAGGTTGAGCACCATCGACTTCGCCGTCGCCTTCCCCACGCCCACAGGCCCCCCGCTCGCGTTGTAGCCGTAGTAGCACGCCACGAGCACGATCGCGGTCGCCATGAACATCGCCTTGATCAAGCTGTACAAGAAATCTGGCGGATTCTGGAACTGCCAGAAGATCAAGAAGTAGCCACCCGAGGAGACATATCCGATCTGCTGGACGACGGCGATGTACGACGCCAGGAAAGCCGCGCCGATACCCGCGAGGTACATGAACGGCAGCACCATCCACGCCGCCAGCAGCCGCGTCGCGCACAGGAACGTCACCGAGTTGATGCCCATCACCTCGAGCGCGTCGATCTCATCGGAGATCCGCATCGCCCCGAGCTCCGCCACGATCCCCGTGCCAACCTTCGCGGCCATCATGTAGCCGAACGCATACGGCGTGATCTCGCGCAGGTCGCACCACGCAGTGAACACGCCCGAGTACGCCGGCGCACCTTGTGCCGCGGTGAAGTACGCGCCCTCGATCCCACACTGCAGGCCGAGGATGAACATCAACGTCCAGATGATCGCGGTCGAGCCGACGATCAGGATCCCCGCCTGGCGCAGCGCCTCGCCGAAGAACCTGAACACGCGCAAGCCCCACACGTCGCGGACGATGTCGCCCGTGAACTTGCCGATCTCGCCCGAGGCCCCGAGCCATTCGCGGGGTAGTGCGAGCCATTCGTTCATTACTTGATCACCAGGATCTGCGGGTGGGTCGCGAGCAGCGTCTGCGTGAACACGTAGTCGAACGAGAAGATCGCCGTGAACGACAGCACGACCGCCTCGTTGACCGCGCGCCCGACGCCCTCGGCGCCGCCCGACGCCGCCATGCCCTTGTAGCAGCAGACGATCGCGATGATCGCCCCGTAGATCGTCGTCTTCAGGACCGACCCCCACAGATCGGTGGTCGACGCGTTGGCGAACAGCGTCGCCCAGAACGGGCCGAGCGGCTGGCCGTTGACGAGCTCGGCGATGATCCCACCGAAGATCCCGAACAGCAGCGCGTAGATGTCGAACAAGCCGGTCACGATCATCAGCGCCAGGAAGCGCGGGACCACGAGGTTCTTCACCGGGTCGACGCCCAGCACCTGAAGCGCATCGAGCTCCTCGCGCACCTTGCGCGCACCGAGGTCCGCGGTGATCGCCGTGCCCGCCACGCCGGCCAGCACGATCGCGGTCACGCTCGGCCCGATCTCGCGAACGGCGCCCAGCACGAAGAAGCCGCCGAGACGGTCGAGCGCGCCGAAGATCGTCAGGAAGTTCGCCGCCTGCAGCCCGGGCGCCGCGTAGCAGATGCAGACCGTCGAGATCAGCAGCGGAAACCAGCACAGACGTAGCGCAAACAGGAACTGCGAGACGAACTCCCCGCCGTACGGATACGGCGGCCTCATGGCAGACCAGATCGTCCTGCCAGTGAGGATCATCATGTCCCCGATTTCCTCCAGCACGTTCCGCGCCGGGGTGTACACCCGTTCGGTGGCGCCACGAACCATCTCTGCCTACCCCTCCTCGGGTCACAATTACGGTCATCCCAACTGTACGACATGGGCAGCCCCCGTGCCACCGCCAGCAACGCCGCATCCGCGCCACTGCCGTCGCTCGCCCGCACCGCCGCTGGTATCGTGGCGCGATCGTGAGGGGGAGGCGGAGAGTCCTGCATGCTGTTCGACGATGCGCTCGCAGCGCGTCGTCGCGAACGTCGCGCGGGCTCGCGCTCGGGCTGCTCGGACTTGCAGCAGGCGCGCTGCTGCTCGCCGGCTGCGGCGGCGGCAGCCGCCAGGATGCTCACGAAACGGCCGCCACGTTCGAAATGAAGCTGCTGCACGCGAGCTTCCCGGCGATCCAGCCGATCGCACGACCGACGCGACTCGCCCTGCTCGTCCGCAACACCGGCTCGAGCACCGTGCCGAACGTGGCGGTCACGATCGACTCGTTCGACTACACCTCCAACTACGCCGAACTGGCGGCCGACAAACGCCCCGTGTGGGTGATTGAACACGGCCCAGGCGCGATCGCCTCACCTCCGGTCCAGAGCCAGGAGGTGAGCACGCCCGGCAGTGGACAGACCGCCTACGTCAACACGTGGGCGCTCGGGCCGCTGGCGCCCGGGCACGTGCGCACGTTCATCTGGCAGGTGGTGCCCGTGAAGGCCGGAGCGCACGTCGTGCACTTCAGCGTCGCCGCCGGGCTCTCCGGCAAGTCGAAAGCCCGAACCTCCTCGGGCGCCCCGGTCGCGGGACACTTCGCGGTCCTGGTCACCAAGGCTCCGCCGCCGAGCCACGTGAACCCGAACACCGGCAGGGTCGAAGTGGGCAACTTCCCGGCCAGTCCGTAGGTCGCGCCGGCCGCGCCGCGCCGGCCGCGTCGGGCGGGCCGCGCAACGCAGCCTCCATGGCCTTCCCCGCCGGACGCCGCGCTCGTCACACGTGTTTGGCCCACTGTCGAAAGATCGACGCCGCGGTTTCGCCATGCGGTGATCCCCTTCGACCCGCTTGGCACTACGATTGCCTTCGGCTCTGCGCCCGCGCCAGAGCCCGCTCACGCCACCCCTTCTCAGGAGGAAAAGACTCAGCTCATGCCCAGGACCCGCCAGCAGAACGTCACCGCCGCGCAGTGGACCGCCAACGGCTCCGCGCTCGGGTCGCCCGACCTGACGCTTCCCGACAACCAGGTGTTCGGCGCCAACGTCTTCTCCCCGTCACTCCAGCGCCACCGCCTGCCCAAGCACGTCTACAAGGCGCTGCAGCGCACGCTCGCGCGCGGTGAGGCGCTCGACACCTCACTCGCCGACGCCGTCGCGCAGGCGATGAAGGAATGGGCGATGGAGAAAGGCGCCACCCACTACACCCACTGGTTCCAGCCGCTGACCGGCTCGACCGCTGAGAAGCACGACTCGTTCTACGGCCCAACCGGTGACGGCACCGCGATCGCGGAGTTCTCCGGCAAGGAGCTGATCCAGGGCGAGCCCGACGCCTCATCGTTTCCCACTGGCGGCATCCGCGCCACGTTCGAGGCGCGCGGCTACACGGCCTGGGACCCGACGAGCCCGGCGTTCATCCTGGAGAACCCCAACGGGGCGCTGCTGTGCATCCCGACCGCGTTCACCTCGTGGACCGGCGAGGCGCTCGACAACAAGATCCCGTTGCTGCGCTCGATGGACGCGCTCTCCGGCGCCGCAGTGCGCGCGCTCGATTTGCTCGGGGTCGAGGACGCCGAGCGCGTGTTCACGACCACTGGCTGCGAGCAGGAGTACTTCCTGATCGACGAGCAGTACTTCTTCGAGCGCCCCGACCTGCTGACCACCGGGCGCACGCTGTTCGGAGCGAAGCCGCCGAAGGGCCACGAGCTCGACGATCACTACTTCGGCTCGATCCCTGAGCGAATCCTCGCGTACATGCTCGATGTCGAGCTCGAGCTGGCGAAGCTCGGCGTGCCGATCAAGACGCGCCACAACGAGGTCGCTCCCAACCAGTTCGAGGTCGCGCCGATCTTCGAGAACTCGAACGTCGGCTCCGACCATCAGATGATCACGATGCAGATCCTGCAGAACACGGCCCGCCGCTACGGCCTGATCTGCCTGCTGCACGAGAAGCCTTTCGCCGGTGTCAATGGCTCGGGCAAGCACAACAACTGGTCGATGGGCACCGACACGGGGTTGAACCTGCTCGACCCGGGCGACACGCCCGCCGAGAACCTCCAGTTCCTGTTCTTCTGCGCCGCCGTGATCCAGGCGGTCAACGAGCACCAGCAGCTATTGCGCGCTTCGATCGCGAGCGCCGGACAGGATCACCGCCTCGGAGCCAACGAGGCGCCGCCGGCGATCATCTCGATCTTCATGGGCGCCGAGCTCGAGAAGGTCTTCACGGCAATCGCCGCCGGCAAAGTGCAGCCCTCAAAACCCGGCTCGTTCCTCGGGCTCGGCACGCCGGTGCTGCCAGCGCTGCCACTACACGGCGGCGACCGCAACCGCACCAGCCCGTTTGCGTTCACCGGCAACAAGTTCGAGTTCCGCGCGCTCGGCTCGAACTCCTCGCCGGCGTTCCCGAACACCGTCCTCAACACGATCGTCGCCGAGGCCGTCGACGACCTCACCGACAAGCTCAAGGTCGCAATGAAACGGTCGGGGGCGACGCTCGAGAAGGCCGTCACCTCGGTCGTCAAGGACGTGTGGGCCGCCAACAAGCAGATCGTCTTCGACGGCGACGGCTACTCCGAGGTGTGGCACAAGGAGGCCGAGAAGCGTGGCCTGGCCAACCTCAAAACGACACCCGACGCGCTGCCGTGGATCGTCGAGAAATCGACCATCGCCGCGTTCAAGAAATACAAAGTGCTGTCGAAGCGCGAGCTCGAGTCCCGCTATGAGGTGTTCACCGAGCAATACGTGATGAACATCAACATCGAGGCCGAGACCGCCGCCTCGATCGCCCGCACGATGCTCATGCCGGCCGCCGTGAGGTACCTCAACGAGCTGAAGCTCAGCGGCCTCGAGGACCTCGTCGGCGAGGTCGAGCCGCTGATCAAAGAGCTCCACTTCGCACTGCTGAAGCTCGAGGACGCCAATCTCGACGCAAACCACCCCAACGGCTCACCGATGAAGGAGGCGATCTACATGCGCGACACAGTGATCGAGGCGACGAACGACGTCCGCGACGTCGCCGACCGCCTCGAGAAGCTCGTCGCCGACGACCTGTGGCCGCTGCCGAAGTACTCGGAGATGCTGTTCATTAAGTAACTGAGCGGCCTGAGCGGCCGCCCCTCCCGCGCGTCGGGCGCTCGGAGAGACACAGCTTGGCCCGAGACGCGTGATTTGGGTTGGGATGCCTGGTTTCTCCAGCCTCTTCGTGCGAGCAGGCCCGCACGGGCGTGTTAGGTGTGTTTCGTTTTACGGACTTTGATAGCAATCGTATATACGGTGTAAATACGATTGCTATCGGAGACAGTTTGCGCACATACACCACACACCAAGCTCACCCTGCGTAACTACCATGGCTATCACGGTCGCGCAAGCTCAGAGCACGAAGCGCCGGCGGCCGGCGTGCTCGCGGTAGGTGCAGTCGAGCACCTCGGGGCAGCGCTTGAGCCATCCGTAGTCGTAGCCGGGTTGGGTCGCGAGCACGATCGTCAGGTCGTAGTCCTCGGGACCGAAGCCTGCAGCGTCGCGTCGGGGATCCGGGTCGACGCTGTGCATCGCTTCGCCGTCGACGCGCAGGATCGGCACGAGTGGGTCGTGGAAGTCGACGCTCACACCCTCCTCTGCGAGCCACGAGATGATGCCGATGGCCGGCGACTCGAAGCTATCGCCCACGCCAGGCTTGTAGGAGACGCCGACGACCAGCACGCGGACATCGCGTAGCGCACGCCCGGAGCGCTGCAGCAGCTCGTGCGCGCGCATCGCAACGCGCGTCGGGCGTGCCGCGATGCCCCGCAACGCCTCCTCGGCGAGCTTCGCCGGGCGGCCCTGCTCGCGCAGCGGCGCCAGCAGGTAGTGCGGATCGACGCCCACGCCGTGGCCGCCGACGCCTGCGGAGGGATAGTGCGCGACGAACCCGAACGGCTTGGTGGCCGCCGCGTCTGTCACCTCGATCGGGTCCAGGCCGTGGCTTCGACACGCGTCTGCCACCTCGAACGCCAGCGCGATGTTCACAGCCCGGAAGGTGCTCTCGTACAGCTTGACCATCTCAGCGGCCTCCGGCGAGGACACGCGGTGGATCGTCCGGCAGGTGTGCACGAGCAGCTCCGACGCACGTCTGAAGCACGTCTCCGTGACCGCACCGAGCACGCGTGCGTTCGTCAGCTGCTCGTGGTCGGGGACTCCGGGATCCATGCGGTCGGCCGAGTAAGCCACGAACACGTCCTCACCGACACACAGCCCGCGCTCGGCCAGCGGTCTCACGAGCAGCTCGCGCGTGCTGCCCACGAACCCCGTCGACATCAACACGAGCGTCTGCCCAGGCCGCGCGTGTCGCACGACCGACGCGCACGTACGCCTGAGCATCTCTGGGCTCGGGCGCCGCTGCGGATCGACCATCGTGGGAACGCAAATCAGGACCGCATCGGCCGAGCGCACCGCTTCGATGCCGTCGCTCAGCGTGAGCTGCTCGCTGTCGAGCTGCTCACGCAACTCCTCCCGGTCCACCGACGAGAGCTCCACGTGCCCATTGCGGACGTCGTTCAGCCTGCCCACGGACGTCTCGATGCCGACGACGCGAAAGCCGGCGCGGCGCAGCGCGATCGCGCTCGGCAATCCCGCGTGGGCGAGCCCGACTACGGCTATCAGCGGCTGGGCCGGGCCCGCGTCGCGCGTGATCCGCGCGCCGCTGGATGTCGTCTTCAACGGCGGTTCGCGCATCAACAGCGTCGTGTCGGAGGGCCTGAGCAGTTCGCTCGTCTCGTCCGCCTCAAGCAGCACGTCCGCCGCGTCCGCCTCGGCCGGTAGCGCCTCGTCCGGCCCCAACAGCGCGGTCGTGTCGGGTGAGTCGTTGAACAGCGTATGCAGTGGAAACTCCGGTGTCATGGGTGAATCCCCCTTGCCGATCCTGTGCGTGTGCGGGCAGTGTGCACCCCCTCCCGCTCGGCGCGCAAAGATGTTCGACGGTTGATCGATGCCGGCGTCCTGTCCGGGCTACAAGCGTGTCGGCCACTTCGGGCTGAGGGCTGCCCGAAAGGTGCCGACGGCGATCCGAGGGCGCCTCTGATCGCCGATAGCATTGGCGAGCAATGGCAGAGCGCGATTACCTGAACACGATCTCCGAGCGCGTCGTCGTCTACGACGGCGGGATGGGCGCGACACTCGAGCAGTTCGAGCTGACCGCCGAGGACTACGGCGGGTTGGCCGGCAAGTGCCACGAGGCGCTCGTGCTCAACCGCCCTGATGTGATCGAGGGTGTCCACACCTCGATGGTCGACGCGGGAGCGGAAGTGCTCGAGACCGACACCTTCCAGGCCTCGCGGCTGAAGCTCGAGGAGTGGGGCCTCGCCGACTACACCGTCGAGATCAATACCAAGGCCGCGGAAATCGCGCGCAAGGTCGCCGGCGAGCATCGCTTCGTCGCCGGGTCGATCGGGCCGACAGGGTTCCTGCCGGCATCCGAGGACCCTTCGCTCGGGCAGATCCGCTTCGGTGAGCTGGTCGAGATCTTCACCGAGCAGGCCGGCGGGCTGATCGACGGCGGCGCCGACCTGCTGATCATCGAGACCGCGCAAGACATCCTGGAGGTCAAGGCGGCGGTCTTCGGTGCGCGATCCGCATTCAAGATCAGCGGGCGCACGCTGCCGATCCACACATCGGTCTCGCTGCTGCCGAACGGCGGCAAGATGCTGCTCGGGACCGACATCTCCTCGCTGCTGACCACGCTCGAAGCGCTGCGCGTCGATGTGATCGGGCTGAACTGCTCGACCGGCCCCGAGGACATGCGCGACGCGATCCGTTTCCTCGGCGAGTTCTGCTCGGTGCCTGTGGCGTGCATCCCGAACGCCGGGCTGCCGCTGCAGGGCCCGGACGGCGAGACGATCTTCCCCGAGCAGCCCGAGCCGCTGGCCGAGGCGCTGAAGGAGTTCGTCGAGCGCTACGGCGTCGGGATCGTCGGCGGCTGCTGTGGCACGACGCCCGCGCACATCGCCGCGATCGTCGAGCGGGTGGCCGGCCGCCAGATGCAGGCGCGTCCCGCCCCACGTCCCCCCCACCTGTCTTCGATGATCGCCGCCACACCGCTGCAGCAGGAGCCGGCGCCGACGATGGTCGGCGAGCGCGTCAACTCGCAGGGCTCGCGCAAGGCCAAGGAGCTGCTGCTGGCCGATGACTACGACGGGCTCGTGCAGATCGCCGAGGACCAGGTCACCGGCGGTGCGCACGTGCTCGACCTGTGCGTCGCGCTGACCGAGCGCACCGACGAGGACGAGCAGATGCGGCTCGTCGCCAAGAAGGTCTCGCTGACCCAGCCCGCGCCGATCCAGATCGACTCGACCGAGCCGGAGGTGATCGAACGTGCGCTCGAGCAGATCCCCGGTCGCGCGATCGTCAACTCGGTCAACCTGGAGGCCGGGCGCGCGAAGCTCGACCGCGTCGTACCGGCCGCGCTCGCACACGGCGCCGCGCTGATCGCGCTGACGATCGACGAGGTCGGGATGGCCAAGACGGCCGAGCGCAAGCTCGAGATCGCCAAGCGAATTCGCGATCTGTGCTGCGAGGAGCACGGCCTCGATCCCGAGCTGTTGATCTTCGACTGCCTGACGTTCACGCTGACGACCGGCGACGAGGAGTGGCGGCCGTCGGCCGTCGAGACGATCGCTGGCATAAAAGCGATTAAGCAGGGGATCCCCCATGTGAAGACCTCGCTCGGGGTCTCGAACGTCTCCTTCGGCGTCTCCCCCGGCGCGCGCGCGGTGCTCAACTCGGTGTTCCTGCACCACTGCGTCGACGCCGGGCTGGACCTCGCGATGGTCAATCCCAACCACATCACGCCGTATTCGGAGATTCCGGATCAGGAGCGTGAGTTGGCCGATGATCTCGTGTTCAACCGCCGCGAGGATGCGCTCGAGAAGTTCATCGAGCACTTCGAGTCCAAGGGCCCGGAGGACGGGGCGGGTGGGACCGGATCAACAGATCCCACCGAGGGCATGGAGCCCGAGCAGGCGCTTCACTTCCACATCCTGCGCCGACGCAGGGATGGCGTCGAGCAGCAGATCGACCGCAGCGTCGAGAAGATCGGCGCGGTGCCCACGCTCAACGAGGTGCTGCTGCCGGCGATGAAAGAGGTCGGCGACAAGTTCGGCGCAGGCGAACTGATCCTGCCGTTCGTGCTGCAGTCAGCCGAGGTGATGAAGCGCGCGGTCGCCCAGCTGGAGAAATACCTCGACAAGATCGAGGGCTACACGAAGGGCACCGTCGTGCTCGCGACCGTGTTCGGCGACGTGCACGACATCGGCAAGTCGCTCGTCAACACGATCCTCACGAACAACGGCTACACGGTCGTCGACCTCGGCAAGCAGGTGCCGATTCAGACGATTCTCGACGCCGCGCAGGAGCACGACGCGACCGCGATCGGGCTGAGCGCGCTGCTCGTCTCGACCTCCAAGCAGATGCCCGCATGCATCCAGGAGCTGCACGCTAAGGGCCTGTCATATCCCGTGCTGATCGGCGGCGCCGCGATCAACCGGGCATTCAGCTACCGCACCCTGTATCCGGGGGGAAAAGACTCTGATGAGGTCTATAAGCCGGGTGTCTTCTACTGCAAGGATGCCTTCGAGGGCCTGTCGGTGATGGATCAACTCGTCGACGACGACGCGCGCGGGGCGCTCGTCGAGAAGCTGCTCGCCGGCGCCACCGAGTTCCGCGCGAAGGGCGATGCGCCGGTCGAGGTGGTCAACCTCGCCGACGATTCCGTGCGCTCGCCCGCACGCACGGACGTGCCGGTCCCAACGCCGCCCTTCTGGGGCGTGCAGGAGATCGACGTCGATCTCGACGAGGTCTACCGGCACCTCGACACGCACGTGCTGTTCAAGCTGCACTGGGGCGGACGCGGCGTCAAAGGCGAGGCCTGGCAGACGCTGCTGCGCGATGACTTCCGCCCGCGCCTGGAGCGCATGTGGCGCGAGCAGACCTATCTGCACCCACGCGCGCTGCTCGGCTTCTTTCCGTGCTACTCGCTCGGCAACGACATCGTCGTGCTCGACCCCTCCGTCGCCGGTCCCGACGCCACCCACGACGCCGCCGACCCCGAGGCCGAGCTGACCCGCTTCGTCTGCCCGCGCCAGCCGAAGGGCGATCGCATCTGCCTGGCCGACTTCTTCCGCCCCGGGGAGGCGGGCGGGTCCGGATCGCCGGGCAAGCCACCAGAGGAGCTCGATGTGATCGCGGTGCAGGCTGTGACGGTCGGCTCGGAGGTGACGGAGCTGATGGCCAAGCTGGAGGCCGAAGGCGAGTTCGCCGAGCAACTGTTCGTGCACGGCCTAGGCGTGCAGACCGCTGAGGGGCTGGCCGAGTGGCTGCACTGGCGGGTGCGGGAGATGCTCGGCATCCCCGACACGCAGGGCAGACGCTACTCCTGGGGTTACCCGGCCGTACCCGAGCAGTCAGAGCACCTGAAGGTCGAGAAGCTGCTTCACCTGGAGCAGATCGGGATGACGATCACCGACGGCTACGCGCCCGAGCCCGAGCAGTCGACGCTCGCGCTCGTCGCCCACCACCCGCAGGCGATCTACTTCGGCACCCGCCAAGGTCGGCTGCTGCCCGACGGCTCGCCCGACGATCTGATCCGCGGCTCGGCGCGCGACCCTTCGCTGTTCGGCGAGCTCGACGACGGCGACCCGCCCGACGGTGCGGTCGAAGCGGAGGATGAGCCGGCGATGGCCGGCGAGAGCTCCGCCTGAAGGGGCGGCTTGCGGAGCCGGCTAGGCCGGAGGTGAGGGATTGGCGAGTGGCGCGCCGGTCGGAGCGCGTGTGCGTCGGTGGAGTGCTCTTCCCGGTCGCCACCAGTTCAGCTCGCCGAGCAGCGCCACCGTGGCGGGCACCAGCAGGGCGCGTACGACGGTCACGTCGAGCACGATCGCGAGCCCCATCCCAACGCCGAGCTCTTGGAACGGCACGAGCGGCGAGATCGCGAACGAGAAGAAGACCACGCCCATCGCGATCCCCGCGAGCGTGATCGAGCGAGAGCTTCCGATCAGCGCCCGCTTGAGGCTGTCCGTGTTGCTGGCGCCTTCCCGGTGGTGCTCGCGCACGCGTGAGAGCAGGAACACCTCGTAGTCGGTCGACAGTCCGAAGATCGTCGCGAACAGGAACAGCGGGACGAAGTAGCCGATGTCTCCGGTGGAGCGGAAGAAGAAAGTCATCACGCCGAGCGCCGCTGATACCGACAGGAGCGTTGTCAGCGCGGCCTTGAGCGCGATCAGCGGCGCGGCGAAGATGAACGTCAGGACGAGGATCTCGGCGAGCAGCACCACGAGCACGACCAGCGGTGTGCGCGCGTTGATGCGCTGAATCAGGTCGAGCCCTACCGCGGTGGCGCCACCTACGATCGCCCGCGAGCCGAACGCGTGGCGCAGGGATGTGCGCAGATCACCGACGATATGGTCCGCCTTGGTGCTGTCGGAGTAAGCGTCCAGCGTGGCCCGGACGCGCACCCATCCCTGCGCTCCGAGTTCCGCCGGGCCTACCTGCACGACACCGGGCTGAGCTGCAACCACCTGCCTGAGCTTCCTCGGCGAGGTCTGTGCGAGGATGATCGTGGGGGTTCCGGAGCCCGGTCCGAAGTGCTCGGCGACGCGGCCAGTGGCCACGCGCACGGGATCTGAGCTGGGTAGTACGCCGATCGACTTCAAGGTGATGTGCATACCGCCGATCGGGATCGACAGCACGAGCATGACCGGCACGATCACCGCTACCACCGCGACCCGGCGACGCACCACGAAGTCGGCGAGCCTGCGCCAGAACCTGCCGTTGTTGGCGGCGCTGACCGCCACGCCGATGGAAAACTGATCGAGCCGCTCGCCGAGCAGCACCAGCACGGCGGGGGTCAGGGTGAGCGCGGCGAGGACGGCGATCAGCGTCGCACCGATCGCGCCGGTGGCCAGTGAGGCGAAGATGCCGAGCCCCGTGACGTACAGGCCGGCGAGCGCGGTCGCGACCGTGAGCCCGGAGACGGTGACCGCACGACCGGTCGTTTGCAAGGTCTTTGTGATCGCCTGCTCGATACTCGCGCCGCCCGCCAACGCCTCGCGCACACGCGTGACCATGAACAGCGAGAAATCGATGCTCAGACCAAGGCCGAGAACGAGCACGGTGTCCTCGACGAACACGCTCAACTGAACTGCGTAGGAGATCAGGTAGAGAAAGCCGAAGGTGACACCCACGCATACGGCCGCAAGACCCAACGGCAGCATCGCCGCGATGATCGACAGGAACGCGACCAGCAGGATCGCGAGCGTCACCGGAAACGAGATGAACGAGGCTGTCTGCAGGCTTTTCTTGGACTGCACCATGTAGCGCTGATAGACGCCAGCCTCGCCGATCAGATGCGCAGTGGAGTCCGCCAGGCGGGCATCGGCGAGCGCAGACTCGACGTCTGGCACACGAGTCTGGGCATATCCCACGCCGCCGGTAAACGCCACCGGCAGCAGGGCCGCGCGTCCGTCCGCGGACAGCGTGGGCGGGCCGACCGTCTCGACGCCGGTCACAGCGCGCAGCGCACTGGCGGCCAGTGTGACGTCACGAGAGCTCACCGCTCGCGATCCGCGCTTCGCAAGCACCGACAGATAAGCCTGCGGTGTCGAGATGCCGTGGAAGCGGTGTTCTCCGAGCGCAACCGCCCGCTGGGATTGCGAACCGGAAGCGAGGTAACCGCCGTTCTGCACGCGGTCGCCCAAGCGCGACGCGAACGCTCCGCCGAGGATCAGCACGACCAGCCAGAACCCGATGATCTTGCGCGGATGGCGCAGTACGAAACGAGCGAGCGTGCTCACGAGCGCTGGAAGCGAGACGCCGTCATCGACAGAAGAACTCCCGCCAGGTCTGCTTTGTGAGGTTCGGGCTCATTGTTCGATGCCCTCATCCTCTTACATGAGCGCCACTGCCTATGTGCGATCGCGCACACTTATACCCGTGGGCCAAGTACGCCCTTACCTCGCTTGGCATCCAGCATGCGTGTCGAGCATCATCCGATGAGCCGCATCCGCAGGTGCCTTGCTTTTCCGCTCAAGGTATGTTCGGCCGCTTGTTTCGCCGCCCGTTCATCGAGCCGAGCCCTGATCGCCTTGGCCCTCGGCTCATCGTCGTACAAGCAAAGCCGGCGATCAAACTCCTCATAGACCTCGCGCACATCTTTCGATCGCTCATCCTTGAGAAGGAGTCCGCAGGCCAACAGGATGGCGCCCGCAACGAGGCAAACGACTACGCCCGTGCCACCGGGATCGGCACCCGCAGCCCACGCACCGGCAGCAGCGCCGAGCGCCAGTGTCCCAGCACCTAGAATTGGCGCTGCCCAATCCCATCGAGTCAATGCCCGCAGCCGAATGTTGTGCTCATAGAGGTCCACAAACGTCTCATCCGCTGGCGTATGGCTCCCAGCCATACGCTTGATGTGTCCTTCGGTCTCGGAAGCCGACGCCCCAACGTTCGGCCTGACAACCTCCCTTGACTCGTCTTGAGTCTCGCCTGTCATGCGGCCCCGCTCCCCGTGTGTGGTTTGAGGGGTACCGCCTCCGGTGGGGTGACACCGGCGACGATTGCGTTGACGAAAAGAGTGTGTCCACAGTTTGTGCAGTAGATGAGCACCACTGGGAACGACGAGTTGTTGACCAACGACGCAGGGTTGAGAATGAGGCAAACCTTCGGGTTGGTAGTCCAGCTATTTGCTCCGCAAATCGAGCAGGGGCCGTGTTCCCACTTTTCTCTGATCCACGTATCGAGTCGCTCCAGTTCGTCGGCGTCCATCGTGTAGTCATCGTTGGCCATGGGCGGAGCCTAGAAGCGAGCCCCGGCTGGATAACGCCTCGCGGCAGCGTCTCCCTACCTGCAACCGAGGGCTCGCCTGCTTGCTTGCTGTGGCGATGTGATCTCACATGTGTGATTTAGGCCGACTATCCGCCGGAAGAAAGGGCCGCAAATAGCGACCTAGCTGAAACTGGCGTCAGGGCAGAAAGTCGCAAATAGCGGGAAAGCGCCCCGGTCGCCCCCTTACGTGGCGGACCACGCCACACCTATAGGAACTACAGGGACCCACTCGGCTCGCGCCGAGAGCCCCGATTGAATCGGATTCCGATTCAGCCGACCCTTGCGCCCATCAAGCAAAGGGGTTGATCTCATCGGAACCGGGGCTCGGGGGTAGCGCCCCGTGGATTCCCGCGCCTTGTGCGATTCTGCACAAGAGTCCGTCCGACCTGCCTGATTGAATTTCGCTTACACAAACGATTTAGATAATTCGCACGCTACGGCTCAATGTCTGACCGCAATAACCCCACCAGACGCACCGCCTCGACCTCCCAATACTCCTTCCTGGAGTTCGTGCAGGACTACCCTGACGACGCGGCCTACATTTCAACCGACCTTGACAGGCCGGGACGGTCTTCCACCGCTCATCGACCGACCTACGGCTCTGGTTCTACGCGATCCATCTGATGACAAGCACTCGCTGTGGCATCTCCGCGAAGCACCTGGAGCGCGAGCTTGGCGTGACCTACAAGACCGCGTGACGGATGTTCAATCTGATCCGCAACAAGCTCATGGCCGAGGACGACGAGCCGCTGTCTGGCAAGGTCGAGATTGACGAGACCTCCGTGGACGGCAAGCCCCGCAAGTTCCAAGGTCCACGCCGTCGATCGGCGAGCGTGAACATCTCGGAGGCGAACAAGCTGGCCGAACGCCGCAGAGCCACGGTGTTCGCCGCGGTGGAGCGTGGCGGGCGCGTGAAGGCCACGGTGTTGCCCGGCCGACGAGGACCGAAGCTCCGGGAGCAGGCGATCGAGTGGGTGGACCCCGAGTCCATCGTCTTCACGGACGAGTGGCCTGCCTACAACAAACTCCATCAGCACTTCGCCGCGCACAACCGCATCTCCCACGGGGCGCTCGAATACGTGCGCGGGGACACCCACACGAACACCATCGAGGGCTTCTTCGGCAACCTCAAGACCGGCATCCGCGGCAACTACAAGCTCGTGTCGCACCGCTGGCTCCAGGGCTATCTGAACGAGTACTGCTGGCGCTACAACCACCGGCACGACCCCCGGCCGATGTTCCACACGCTGATCGAGCGGGCAGCAAGCCCGGCCTGAGCATTCCATATATCTGAACGCGAATCTTGCGTCGGCTAGTCAAGAGAGATGTTCGGCTTTCACAGCGAACATCTGGCGCGCCCGAAAGCACGGGGAGCTTCCCGAGTAGATCAGCTCCCCGTGCTCACCTTCTGCATCTGGTGGCCAACCCACGACTATCCGGCGCTGGCCTTCTTGTGCGGCCCGTATTTCCTATGGGCTTGCTTTTCGCATGCGACACGCTTGCCTTTCTTCCGATCTTTCCGGCACGCCTTTAGCGCCTTGGCGAGCTTCTGCGCTTGCGTCAGCGGCTTCGGTATCACTACATGCGTCGATGGTGCGACTGGTATTGAAGGCGCAACGATCACCGCTGGCGGTGGTACGACTGGCGCGGGTATTACGGGCGATGTAGCGGGTTCGACCGTGAAGACACGACTGCCGTGTGGTTCGAAGAGCGTGTGGTCTTCCGAGAGACAGACCGTTTCCCAAGGTGGCCCACCGAAGCCTTCCAGCACTTCGGCTTGCGTGCGGCAGATTGGATCGATGTAGGACCTGTGATAGACGACCACAAGGCACGCCTTCTGTCCAAATACGCCCGGCAAGATTGCCGCGTTCGTTACGTTGAGCCTGGTGGTGCCGTTCGTCGTCTGTGCGCCGCTGTTCCAGATCTGTCGCACATTTGGGTCGGAGTTGAACAGGTCTTCAGAGCCGCAGTGGTATTCGGGAAGGCTCGGCTCTACGTAGGCGAAGGCTGTCCATTGGCAGCCTTCGGGACATTGATCCCATGCGACAGAGCCCGCGACGCTTCCATGTATCCAATCCGGTGATGCGACTGCGCTCGTGATTTCGCCGGTCGAGGGGCTGGCAGGAACCGCGATCATTACGAATGCCGCGATAAGGGTTGCGGCTAGCGCCGCTGTCGATTTCATAGGCCGGGATCCAATCAGACCAATGCGCTCCCTACCAGTCCGCTCTGGACCGACTGGCATCAACCGTCGAGCATGGGCGGATGGACTTCCTGGATCAGGACCCGCACGCCGCCAGCGTCGCTTTCGGACAGCGACTCCGTGAGCTTCGGGCCGAGCGCAGCGTCTCGCAGGACGATCTCGCGAGCCGGACAGACGTGCATCCCACCGCTATCGGGCGCCTGGAGCGTGGCGCTCGCGAGCCACGATTGACGACGATCCTGCGCCTCGCCCGTGGCCTGGGTGTGGAGCCGGGGAAGCTGCTGGACGACCTACGGGGTGTCTGAGCCGACCCATTGTGGGCGCGAGCTTGGGCTGATTCAATGGATGAACCGGTCCGGGCGAGAGACGGGCAACCTGGTCCCATACCAGGACCCGTCTCTCGCACCGGGGGGTGTCTAGACATCATCAGTCGTACCACAGGAATCGAAGTCTGAGAAGTTGTCAGGGGTCGTCAACCCCTTTGGGATTGTTCGGAACACCAGGGGGATTTAGGCCGGTCGTCAGCGTGCCTAGACTCCCTATGAGATGCCAGACAAGCCTGATCAGGAGCAGGAGACGACCGAGCGCCTCCCCAAGACCGGCCTTCGAGTCCCTGTGCCTAAGCGCGCGGACGTGATGGCCTCGATCCGGAAGGTCAGCCGGCCCGATGAACCTGAGGACGAGGGCGACGAGTCCTCGTAGGGCGTACTTGGCGCGCAAAGGCAACCACTGACGGTGGTCAGGACAGAGCGCTTGCTAACGGTCGCTCTAGAGTTTGTTGAGATAGTCGACGAAGTCTTCGACGGAAAGGCTCTTCGCGTTCTTCTCGGGCACCGAGCCTTTGGCCCAGCGGACTTTTGCCTGACCAACCCAGAGCTTGCCAAGATTTTTCCCTTGCTCGTCTCTGATCCGGATCAGGATGCCCTTGTTGCCGACCGATACCTGCGGCACCTCCTCGACCGTCACCTGCATCCGCGCCTCCCCGTTAGATCTTGGCTACCTGCTTGGCAACCATATAGACCACACGATCATTTCGGATCTCTTGATCCTGTTTGCGCTCGTGGTCGGCCATACCTCGAGTTTTAGGCGGGCGCGTAACCAGCCTAAATCTCCGTATGAACCCCAGCTACGGGTCGGACTAGCATGGCGCCGTGGATCAGCGGGCTACGTGGAGTGCCGCCGGAGGTGTCGTGACAGCTACGTGTGGCACGAACGCGGCGGCATGGGCCGTCGCGGCGTCGGCGACCGACAGTCCACTTCCTTGGTGGCCGGCGGCTGTCTTTGGGGCTATCGCTCTAGTCGGCCTCTACTTTACGGTCGCGGCGATCCTCCGCATATGGCCGCTACATGTGCTTCGAGTCTCGTCGGCGGAGCTTCTTGATGACTGCATCCGGCATGGCCGAGAAGCCCGCGCCGAACTCATCTACGGCAAGCAACTCGACGCGATGGCGATGAGCGGCATCGCCGCTGAGTTCTATCTGGTTACAGCCAATCGGCTCGACTCTGAGTTCCCAGCCATAGCCGACGAGTTCATGCTTGCGGCGGGAGATCAATCACAGGCCAGCGGGCAGGTGCTGCTCATCAACACGATCAATCAGAAGCTTCGAGTGTTGACCGACGCACGGAAGGGGATCGGCTAAAGGCGTACTTGGCCCACGGGGATATCTGTGCGATCGCGCACACATCGATAGCGACTGTGATACTCACCGGGTGATGTCTGAGGGGTCCGCGAACCCCGACTTGGTGGCGCTCCTACGCCGCCTCGTCGAGGCCCTCGAATCGCCGTGATTTCGACGCCGTGGAATCCTTCTACGCCCCCGATTGCCGACTTCGAGGGGCAGAGATCGGCGAGTTCGAAGGCCAAGCGGCGGCGCGTGGCGTGGTGGAAGACATGGTCGCCCCCTACGAGGACTTCCACAGTGACATCGAGGAGATCCTCGATCTCGGTCGCGGGGTCACGTTCGCTGTGATCGTCGCTCGTGGCCGTGTAGGTGGCAGCAGTGCCAAGGTCGAATTCCGGTTCGCGGCCGTCGCGACTTGGAAGAAAGGCCTGATCGAGCGGCAATTCAACTTCATCGACATCGATGAGGCCGGTGCTGCCGCCGAGCGCCTCGTCGAGGAACGTTCTCCCTAGAAACGCGCCGCGCGGCAGCTCTGTCGACGGCTCGAGCTAAGACTCTTCGCGCGGCGGCGGGCGGAACAGGATCCGCTTGACCTCGCCCGCCGTGCCGCCGCCCAGTCGCAGCGCCGTCTGGAAGCCCTCATTCCCGAGCTCACCCGCGTCGAGCGCCCTGCGCAGCTCGTTCAGCGCCGCGAGGTCCTCCTCCTGCACCTTCTCGCGCGCGGTCTCGAGCAGGATCACGTGCCGCGGGCGCTTGAGAGTCGCGGCGATGCGCACGAACGGCTCACGCGCGTCGGATGCGAGCGAGTCGATCGCCAGCACCACGGTCTCGCGGTTCTCCAAACGCTTGGATACGGCCGCCGCCAGCAGCTCCTCGGCGCGCGCCGGCAGCTCCTCCTCGCTGACCCGGCCTGCCAGCAGCGCGCGGACCTTACCCAACGACAGCAAACTGGCACGGTCATCGATCAGTCGGTCGAGGAAGCTGTCGCGCTCGGCGCCCGACGCGGAGGCAACGACGAGCAGGCTCCCCGGGGAGTAGCGCAGCCGGTCGGCCGGCGCGAGCACCCGGCAATGGACCGTCAGGTCGACCGGACGCGGAGGCGCGCCGTCGCGCCGCGGGCGATCCGAGGACCAGCCCGTCCGCTCATCGGATGAGATCTTGACGCTGCGCCCTGGAGGTCGTGAGGCCATGCACCCATCATGCCCTAAACCGGCGCCCGTGCCGGCCACCCCCGTCGCGAGCTCAGCTCGAACGAGCCTCGCAGGCGGCGAGCAGCGCGAGCTTGCCCGCACGATCGAGCCGCTTGATGCGAGCCTCCTCGCGCATCGCCGCCCTCCGATCGGCCATCGGCAGCTCGAGCGCGAGCTCGACCGGCAGACGGCTGGCCGTGTAGCGACTCGCCTTGCCTGCCCGATGGCGCTCGACGCGCCGCCGCACGTCCGTGCTCCAGCCCGTGTACAGCGAGCCGTCCGCGCAGCGCAGCATGTAGACCCAGGCGTCAGGCATCGTGGTTCGATACCGCCAAGCCGCGCTCGGGCAGCGGCGCCAGCTTCACCGGCGTGGCGTGCATCGTGCGTAGGCGCACGTCCCGCCAGGACAGGCCCTCGTTGACGAGCGCGGGCATGCCCATGATCAGCGCGGTAGCGATCTCGACGGCCTGCAGCACGATCCCGTAGGCGAGCGCGTCCGCTGTGGAGACGTGGTAGGCACCTGCGAGCACCGCGACGCACGCCGCCTGGAACACGCCGATGTTGGCTGGCGTCGCGGGCACGACGGCGGTGACGTTGACCGCGAATAGCACGGCCGCGGCACCCCCGAGTCCCGCGCGAGAGTCAAGGCCGAAGGCCATCAACAGCAGCCAACAGCTCGCCAGCTGAAGGCCCCATGCGCCGAGCTGGATCGCCGTGGCGCTCACCGCCTCGCGCGGGTGGCCGAACACGCGCAGCCCGTCGCGCATCCGCTCCAGCGCACGCCGCAACGCAGCCATCAGCGTCTGCAGGCGCGCCGAGCGCGAGACGGCCGCCTGTGGCACGAGCAGCGGCGCGACCAGCACCACCAGCAGCGTGGCGAGCGGCGCGAGCGCCGCGGCGATCAGGGCCCCGTGATGGCCGTCGAGCGGATACACGCTGGAGAACATCGCGATCCCCAGCAACGTCAGCGCCAGCAGGTTCAGCAAGGTCTGGGAGACCATCGTGCCGAGCACCACCGGCAGCGTCTCGCGCGCGCGCCCGAGGCGGCGGGCGACGATCAGAGCACGCGAGGGCTCGCCCAGCCGTGCGGGAAGCGTCGCCGACATCAGCACGCCGATGAACGTGCCCTGCATCGCATCCCTGCGTTTGGCTCTGCGCCACGTCGGGGCGGCCGCCAGAATCGCATGCCAGGCCAGCGCCCTGGCGAACATCGACGCGCACATCAGGCCAAGACTCGCTGCGACCAGGCCGGGCTGCGACGCGACCAAGCTCGCAACCACCCGACCGACGCCGATCCGCTGCAGAGCCAGCAGCGCCAGCACGAGGCCGGCGATACCCGACAACGCCAGCGCGCCGCCGCGCAAAGCCCGCCGGCCGCGTCGGATGACGGGAGGCGATCGGCGCGCGCTGTCGGCCTCCAGGCTCGGCAGTCGTTCCGCCGGGATGCGTGGGAGCAGGTCGGCGGGGGCAAGGCCGTGGCGCACCGCCGCGCGCGCCAACCGCGTCGAGGGCGATCCGACGGCGCGCGCCTGCTCGTAGCAGTCGATCACCTCGGCGGCGACGTGGGACCAGGCGAAGCGCTCGGCCCGCTCGCGCGCGGAAACGGCCATCCGCGCACGCAGCCCTGCGTCCAGCGCGAGCGCGCGCAGTGCCTCCGCCAGCGCGAGCGCGTCGCCCGGTGGCACGAGCAGGCCATCGCGCCTGTCACGCACGACATCGCGGTAGCCGGCGATGTCGGATGCGAGCACGGGCGTAGAGGCGGCGAACGCCTCGGTCAAGACCATGCCGAAGCTCTCGCCGTGCAGCGAGGGCGCACACAGCACCTCGGCGCGCGCGAGCTCTTCGCGCTTGTGCTCCTCAGAGACCTTGCCCAGCGCGTGGACGCCACGATCGTCGAGCATCATGTGCGCGACCTCCTCGCTGCTGGCACCAACAAGCGTGAGCGTCGCCGGGATCTCCTCGCGCAACGCCTCGAACGCACGCAGCAGCAGCGGCAGCCCCTTGCGTTCTACCGCCTGGCCGATGAACAGGATCCGCAACGGCGGCTCGCCGGGGACGTCCACAGGGTGTGCGTCGCAGGCGCCAACACCGTCGAGCAGGTGAACCCCGTTGGGGATGATCCGGTAGCGCCCGCCGTAGAAACGGCGGGCGGTCCACGCCGCCGCCTCCGATACGGCGATCCGCGCGTGAAGTCGGTTCATTCGTCGACGGCCGCCGAGTGGAACCGCCGCGAACCCGTTCGTCAGCCGGTTCTCAGAGTAGGTGTGGAAGGTGCCCACCATCGGCAGCCCATCGGTGCTGCACAGCGCGTCCCAGGAGAGCAGCGGGACGACCGGCTCGTGGATGTGCAGCACGTCGTAGCCGCCGTCGCTCAGCTCGCGGCGCATCGCGAGCACCGCCTGCGGCGTGAGCGCCATGTTCGACACGGCTCCGTTGGCCGGCAGGCCGACCGTACGGCCGAGCGAGACGAAGCCTTCAGGCAACGGGCGCGCCTGCGGGCGGGCCCCACGGTGCAGCCGGCGGGAGAGCGCGTTGTCGGGGTCGAACGGTGCGAGGATGCGCGGCTCGTGCCCGCTCGCGGCGAGCTCACAGGCGAGCGCCTCGATGTGGCGCGTGACACCACCCGGGTACGTCCACGAATACGGCGACAGCAGCGCGATGCGCACGGACTCGTACTTTATCCGCCGCAGCCGTCGGGAGCGGGACGGCTCGTCGATCCCGGGTGCGTACCGGCGGGTGCATACCGGCACGCGCGGGCCGGCGTGCGCGAACCCGGCGGGTGCGAACCGGCGGACGCGAACCGGCGGGTGCGATAATCGATGTGCATGAGCGCGCGCCGCTTCGTCAAGTACACGTTCCTCAAGCTCGACCCGGCGTGGCGACGGCGCGACGGCGAGTCGCGCGCGCAGGACAAGCGCGAGTTCGCGGCCGCGTGCGAGGATTTCGCCGACGGCCATCTGCTGCAGAGCTTCTCGCTCGTGGGGACGCGCGGCGACGCTGAGCTGCTGTTGATCGCCGAGGCCGAGAACCTCGACCGGATCCACGAGTTCCACGTGGTGATGGCGCAGAGCGGCCTGATGCAGTGGGCGCAGATCCCGCATTCATTCCTGGGCATGCGCAAAAGCTCCGAGTACTCCGACGACGAGCGTCTAGTCGCGCGCGGCTTTCGCGGCCGCTACGTGTTCGTGTACCCGTTCGTCAAGTCGCGCGAGTGGTACGCGTTGCCGGCCGATGAGCGCTGGCGGATCATGCAGGGCCACATCGAGGTCGGCCGCGAATATCCGGGCGTGGACAACCACACGACCTACTCGTTCGGGCTGGACGACCAGGAGTTCGTCGTGGCCTTCGACACCGACGACGTCGGCACGTTCCTCGACCTCGTCCAGCGCCTGCGCACGACCGAGGCCTCGCGCTACACAGTCCGCGACACGCCCAGCTTCACGTGCATCAAGATGTCGCTCGAGCGGGCGCTGAACGCACTCGACGGCGAGCCAGTCTCGCTCGAGGCGCTCCCCGCTGTCTAAGCGCGCGCTCGCCCACCTGCGCTCCGCCGACCCGATCCTCGCCCAGCTGATCGCCACCGTCGGCCCGCTCGGCGACGCCCGCGAGGGGCGCCCAGAACGCGATGACCACTACGGAGCGCTGGTACGGGCGATCGCCGGACAGCAGCTGTCGGTGCTCGCCGCACGGGCGATCTACGGCCGCCTGATCGCGCGTTTCGACGGGCGCCCGCCCACGCCACAGGAGATCCTCAACGACGATCCCGAGGAGCTGCGCGCGGCCGCCGGGTTCTCGCGCGCGAAGGTCAGCTACCTGCGCTCGCTGGCCGAGCACGTGCTGTCCGGAGAGCTGGAGCTGGAGCGCCTCGACGATCTCAGCGATGAGGACGCGATCGCCGAGCTCGTAGCGGTCAAGGGCATCGGCCTGTGGACTGCCCACATGTTCCTGATGTTCCACCTCGATCGTCCTGACGTGCTCCCCACAGGCGACCTCGGCATCCGCCGCGCTATCGAAATCGCCTACGGCCTCGACGGCCTCCCAGACCCGGCGACGATGGACCAGATCGCCGAGCCCTGGCGCCCGCAGCGGACGCTTGCGTGCCGCTACCTGTGGCGCTCGCTGGCCAACGAGCCGTAGCTCAGTGGAACTTGGCGGTCACGGCAGCGGCTGAGGCTTTGCCGTGCGTCGGTGCGAAGCTGAGGCGCACTCGCACCTTCAGCAGATGCTTGTGGGCGACTGCAGCCTTGCCCTTCGGGCCGAGCTTGATCTTCAACGTGTAGTTGCCTGCCTTCGAGACTGACTTCTTCAGCGTGTGCAGGCCCGGTCCCTTGACCGTGAGGTGTCCGCTGCCTGGCACGGCCACCACGAGCGTCAGCGTCGAGCCCTTGACCGAGTGCCTTCTGATCTTCACGGCGGCCGTCGTGAAGCCTGCGACCCCGCCACAGCCTAGGAGCTCGATTTTCGTGGTCTGCGGGATGAAGGCGCCGTTCTGGGCAGTGATTTCGGTGGGCATCGTCAGGGCGTGTTTGCAGAGGTTGAATTCTTCGCTCGCCGGCACGTTCGCCGTCAGCGCCGAGTGCGGCCCAGCCGGAAAGATCGATTCGAACGTCGTGAACGGCGCGTCAGGCGCAGTTTCAAAGCGCGAATAGGTGATGCCTTTTTTGATGTCGGTTTTGCCGTCGAGGACCAGCGTGATGTTTTCCCCCTGGAGGACGAACTCGACGTCCGGGAAGGCGGCGCCGCCGTGCGAGACGAGATACGCGGGACCTCTGAGCGGGTTCTTGAACACTGGCGTGTGGACGATCCCTTCGCCGATCACCGAACCTTCGTCGCAGGCCGCGGGGTTGGCGTTAAAGACCGCCTCTAGACAGGCTTTCTGGATCGTCGTCAAGCGCGACGGCAGCGCTTCGGGGAGCGTCAGGTCGACCTTGTGGATGTTCGCCTCACCGACCCCAGGCGACTGCACACTCACGATGAACGTCGTTCCGTTGGCTTTGCTCGCATGGCCCTGGACTGAGGCGGTCAGTTTCGGCGCGAACGGCAGGCTGCCGCAGTTGGCGAGCTGAAACGGCGTCGATACGTTCACCGGGGCGACGCCTTCATAGCCTGTCAGCTGCCCGGTGATCGCGCTTGGCGTGCAGCTCGTCGGGTTGAACTCGAAGTTCGGGCGATCGACGTTCACTTCAAGCCGTTTGATCTGAGCGGGCGCTCCCTTGAGCAGTTCAGGCAGCCCCGCGAACTGCTGTGTTTCGCCTGACAGCGGGAAGAACTGGGCCGCAGCAGTGGTGATCGTCGCCGCCGCAGTGAACTCGTCAACCGAGATGCTCGAGCGCACGACGACCTTGCCGAGGTGGAATGGCCCAGCTGTGGCTTCTGTCACTGCGGACAGCCCGAACGGCGCACCGTTGTACGGCCCGGTCAAGAACACTTCACCGGGGAACTTGTACGGCGAGCTCCCCAGGCCGGAGCTCGCTAGCGAGTGGCCGATCAGACTTTCCGGCCCGCACGTCCCCTGAGCAGCCTGTGGTTCCGGGCACGGTGTCACCGAGCCGATCAGCGCCGCGAGACCCGGCGGAAGCTGCGTGACGATCGACTTCAGCGCGGCGTTGCCGTCGGGCCGTTCGATCACCAGCCTGAACGGGCTGAACGCCCCAGCCTGGGGGTTCGTGCTTTCCGCCTGCTGCGTCGGCTGGAACGGAAGCGTCGCGCCCGGGCACGGCGTGCCGCCAGGACCGGAGGTGATGCTGAATTCGTCTTTCGGTTCAGGCTTGAGTTCGTTGGAGGAGTTCGTGAACGTCGCCTTCGGGCTGTAGGTGCCGCAGTGCGCGGGCGAGGCCTGCGAGGCGCGTCCACCATCCCAAAGATGCAGCTTGAGTTCTTCGAACGGCGACTGCGGCGTGTTCTTAAAGTCCGATATGAGCTGGCCGGTCGTCGGGTTGATACCCACTTCGCCGGCGAGCTTGACCAGCACCTTCGAGGTGTTGACTTCATCGGGCGCTTTGTCTTCGGCGATGATGTAAAGGACCAACGGCGAGGCAAACGGGTTCGTGTTCTGCTGTGCGAGGTACACACCACCGATGAGTTCCCGTTCGAGTACCGGCGTCTTGATGCTGACCGTTCCGATCTTCGCCGAGTTCGGACAGCTTGCCGTGGTCGCGTCGAAGTGGTTGTTTTCGAGCTGCGCCCCTTCGCCGAGGCCGACTTCGAACCCGTTGAAGCCAACGCCGGCGGCTGCGCACGTAGTTAGACCGTTGGCTGCGCCGGCGCTCGTCTGGATCCCTTCAGGCAGTTCCAACACGGTCGAGCTGACGGCGGCCTCGGACTTGTTCTCATAGCTCAGTTCCATCGTGCTCGCCTGCGGCACTTTGACCGATACATCCATGCCTGTAGGGGTGCTTGCTTCGTGCGTGCTGGGTTTGACTTCGACCGACGGCTCGAACGGAAGACTGTCGCAGCCGCTGATCAGCGTCGGGCTGACATTCGGGATTTCCGGCAGTGGCTGCCCGAGCCCGGCTCGTTCTTCCGGGCCCCTGAGGATGTCGCCGTTCCACGCTTCCCCGCTCACGGCTGTGTTCAACCTTTCTTGGCAACTCGTCGGCAGCATCAGGAACGGTTCGGGTGCTTCCGGTTCGTGCGGCGCTTCGCACGCTTCCACTTCGCCCACCTTTCCCAGCCCCAGGCATGCCCAACCACGCGATGCGTCATGACGTTTGTCGCTCGGGATCCCCCAGAAGCTGACTTTGCTGCCGAGCACCTGCACGGATTGCGAGGCGTAGTGGACACTCACGTTGACGCCGTAGTCTTCGCCCGTTCGAACGGCCGTGTCGAGCACGACTGGTACGTGGGTGATCGAGAAGCCAAAGCGCGCCGGCTCACCTGGCGCTGGGATCAGGTTGAACACTGGCACCACGAAGTAGGCGTGGAATTCGCCCGAAGCAGTCGGGTTGGCGATCTCCACTGTCGCGACCCCGATCGCCGTGTCGTTGGGGCAGGCGTTTGCGAATTCTTGTCCTTGTGCGCCGAAGGAAGCGTCCGAGCATTGCTTGACGGCATTCACGTTGCCGATCAGACCGGGTGGCAGGCGGAAGCCCAGGTTCTTGGGGAGCGCAGGTGCGGATGGCAGTCGGACGCCTTGGTCGGTCACATACGGTTCGAAGCCCTGATTGAAGTCGAACGTGGTCGTGAGCTGGAAGGGGTGTGCACCCGCTTGCGCCACGCCCGCGGCTTGTTCGCTTGCCGGTTCGCCTTCGGGGCTGAATTCCAGCGCTTCCACTCCGAACGAGGGGTTCGCTTCGCTGGTCTTGATGCTCGTTTCGAGCGCCACCGTTTCCGCTTCGCCTCCTTCGACCGCAGCGTGGTTCTCAGCCGGAGCAGGCAGGACCCCTTCGGCTTCCACCCGGATTTCCATCACCAGCAGTTCGTACGGTTTCAGGGCGAAGATCGCGGGGATCGTGCATTCGATCTGTGCACCCGAGATCTGGCATTTGCTCGCGCCGTTGCGGGCCGCTTTCAGCGGGCTGTGGTTGGAGTTGACGACCGCGCTGAGAGGCTTCACGCCGGTCGGAAGCGTGTCCGTCAGCGTGACCGTGCTTTTCGCGATCCCGCCGTTGATCGGCGCGTCGCCGATATTCGTTGCCGAAACGGTTATCAAGCCTTCCTGTTTGATGTGCAGCGACGCGGGCGCAACGCGCGTCTGCAGACCCCAGCGGGGGGCAGTGCGGGTTTCCAGAGCAAGCGCCGGCGCGACCACACCGAGCAGCGCGCCGCAACTCACGATCGTGGTAATCGCGATCTTGCGCAGGGCCGGGGAGATCATCGAACACCCGCTCGCGTCGAGGAGGTCTTCTTGGCCGTGGATTTGATCGGACCGTATTTCTTGCGCGCCTGCTTTTCGCACGTGAGCCGTTTCGCCGCCTTGCTCTTGGACCTGTATTTCGTGCGGCAGGATCTCAGGGCTTTCGCGAGCTTCTGGGCGCGCGTGAGCGGTTTTGGTTTCGTGGACGGCTTGGTTTCGGTTTTGCCGAGCACTTCCGTTTTCGGAGCAATCAGGTTTCCCGGGCCCGAGAACACCGCGGTGCCTGATGCTGCGGGAGTCTGGCCGGGCGAGAACGGACCCTGGCATTCATCGCTTTCGCAGCCTTCAGCAGGCGTTTCAACCGGCGGCGTAAGGCACTCCGAACCCGCTTGGCAGACATGAGCGTCGTAGATGTCGAAGCTGCCGTCGCGGTCCTGCGCTGTCAGTGGCTTCGCGGTAAGGAAGAAGACGTCGTCTCCGGTGTCGCTCGCGTCGAGAAACGCCGATTCGTGCTCGGAGGTGCCAGAGGAGATCAGCCCGAGGCACCCTCCTGAGCTGTGGCAGGCACCGCCTGCTGCTTCCGGCTCGTACTCGTACACGTTCTCCACGCCGACCTGCCGTTCTTCTTCGAAGATCCCTTCGGCTCCTTCGGAGCGGAAGATCTGCTCGCTCCTGAGCGGCTGCGCCACTGCAACCAGCGCGTCGGCGCTGTTGAAGAACAGCCGCCCGCTGTCAGACAGGTAGCGGGGCTGGTACTGCGAATCGAGGCGTCCGAGCGCGTTCCATCCGGGGATACTGCCGGCGAGCCAATGGTCGATGTGCTGGGAGTTGTTCGCCGTCCAGATTTCGAGCTTGTCGACGGCCAGCCCAAAGCTCGGTTCACCGTCGCCGATGCCCTGGACGTTGTCGAACACCCCATGCGGCCGTGTCCCGTTTGGGTTGCACGATGCGCACACGAGACGTTGCCTGGCAGCGTCGTACAGGAACACCTCCTCGTCAAGCCGTTCGCCCTTCTTCTTGCTGCTCACGTCTTCGTTGTCGTAGCCCGTGAGACTGCGATCGGACATGAAGGCAAGGTAGTTGCCGTTTGGCGAGACGCGCGAAGTCAGGTACGCATGGTTGCCGGGTTCCTGAGCATCTCCCCAGTCGGGCGAGTCTTCGGTCGAAAGCGCAGCGATGAACCTAGTCGGCTGCCATTCCCCGTTGCTGAACTGACGCACGAACAAGTTGCACGTCGTCCCGACAGGCCGTTCCGCTCCTCCGGCTACGTTGGAGCAGTGTCCTCGGCTGGCGCCCGGCGCGAGCGCGCCATTGGCCACGAAGTACACACGCGAGCCATCTTCGCTCGCGCCGACGACGCCGTCGGCGACGTGAGCCGTCACGAGGACGTCAGCGCCTTCGCTGTGCTGTGCGGTGAGGTCCTGCAGATTGCTGGTCGCGACCCCTCCGGCGACTTCCACTTCGGCGACATACAGATCGGGGGAGCCGGCAGTCGCTCCCGAATCTGCCGTCAAGCGCTGTTCGTCGGTGAAGAAGATCTTCGACCCGTCGCGACTCGCCGTCTGGTAGACCGCGTTTTCCGCGCCTTCTCCACTGCCGCCCTGCACGGCATCGAGCTGGATCGTTTCCGGCGCGGGAGTTTCGCTCTCGCGCAGCTCGAGATGCAGCACTTTCTGGGCCGGGACGTATGTCCAGATCACGCGCTGGCCGTTGTCCGAGATCGCGTGCCTGGTATTCAGGCTCAACCCATGCGAGTTGGGTGAGCCGCCCAGATAGGCGTGGGGAAGTGCCACAGAGTTGGCGGAGGTCATTTCAGGACGCTGCCCACCCGGCAGCACGTTCACCAGTTCGATCTTGCCGGCACTCCACTCGTACAGACCGCGTTTGCCCGGGAGCACTTCTCCGGGGGCCACTTCGGTCGGGCCCCGTTCTGCCCTGAAGACGACGTGGCTCAGGTCGGGCGTGGCGGCCGATGGTGCAACCCCCTGGGGGTTTTCTTCCTGGATCTGCCCGCCGAATTCGGCGCCCGGCTCGTTTTCCCCGCCCGTGTTCGTCTTGTTGACGACAGCTACATAGCCGGGGTTGCCGATCATCGATCCGTTTGCGTGCGCTTCGGCATAGATCGATGCTTCGGCGGGCTCTGGCTGGAACGGTGCGTCGTCGCGCAGGTAGAACGTGTTCTGCTGCTTGCCCGGTTCTTCGCCTTCGAGCAGCGGCGAGAGTGGCGGCTTCGCGTACGGGCCCGACGTCGGCAGCAGCGGGGCCACGAGCGACAGCGCGAGGTTCGTGGAGAAGATCTGGTACTCACCCGGAAGGCCAGGCTCGACACCGGGGGCGGTTTCGTTGGGCGTCGTGATGTCCTGCGAAACCCACTCCTGGGCGCCGGTATCGCGGTGGGAGAGAATCTGGCTTGGGTTCGGACCGCGGTTTCCTTCGGGTTCCGGTTCGTAGGGCATCGGGCCGCTCGCGACGTAGGTGATGCCCTGCCCGTCCGCCGCGGCCTGGATCAGGCCGCCTTCTTTCGTCGGGGCTTCCGGTTCGGCGCCGTGCTTGCTGGGCGGAGAGACCATTTCCCACGCCCGTCCATCCGGCAGCCCATCGGCGGGGGCGAACACGAGGAAGGTCTGTTCCGAGCTCGTGCTGGTCCCGTTTTCGTTTTCGGCAACCAGTCGGTAGTGATAGGCGCCCGGCGCGAGGCCGCTCACGTCCGCGGCGACCCTGCTCACACCAAAGCCCGCCCCGACCTCGCCAGGGGTCGTCTTGGAGCACGGCGATGCTTCGCAGCTCGCCGTCCCGTATTCGAAGTAGGCCTCGGTCGATGAGCCGGCAGGGCTGAGCTGGCCCACGAGTTCGGTTGCGCCCGACGGGGCTTCGAGCGATTGCGGCGACTGCGAGGAGACGCCACCGATCCTGGGCTTTGCAGCGGGTTCGAGCCCGAACACGTCGACGCGGTTGGATACTCCGTCGGATACGAACACGGCACCGCGCGAGCCGGTCGCGCCCGAGGCCACCGCCACGCCGTCACCTTCCTTCAGGCCCGGTGCGCCCAGGCGTTCGACGAGCGTGCCTTCTCCTTGCGCTTCGGCTTCCGGGCCTTTGTTCAGGTCAGAGCTGAAGACGGACACGCTCGTCAACGGTTCTCCGGCGACGATTGCCACGTCTACCGCAAAGACCTCTTTTTCAGCCGGGTCGAACGCGGCGGCGGTGGCACTTTCGTAGTTCAGCGCACGCACGAGCAGTTCGCCGCTGGCGCCTTGAACCTTGCCGATCAGAGTCGTTTCAGCTTGTTCGAGTTCGGCCAGCACGGGCTTCAGCGCAGGGCTTTCTTCCGGTCCTTCGGCTTCTCCAGTAGTCACGTAGTGGTGTCCGACGTAGAAGTTGTCTTCCGCGCCGTTCCCTTCAACCGCGAACACCGGCTGCGGTTGATGAGCCCGCGACCCCACGCTCGAGCCGGGCACATTCGGCTGAGCATCGCCATAAGAGACGATCGCGCGGTTTTCCTGGTACACGAACAGCGCCCCCGCCGGATCGACCGCGATTCCCATCGCCGCGCTTTTGAGTTTGATCGTGCCGAGCGGTTCGCCGGCGGGGTTGAACTTGTAGATCACGAGGCTAGGAGCTAGTTCGCCTTTGTTTTTGCCCTGGCCAGCCTTCGAGCCAATCACGTAGACGTCGCCAACCGACGGGTCTTCAGCCGCCGAGCACGGCTTCGCCTGCGCGGTCGCGCAGTTATCGACCGCGATCTGCCTTGGCGATGGGACCGCGAACTGTGTGACGAACTTCTCTCCAACCAGTTCACCGCCCGAGCTCAGTTCGGGTTCGAACTGCTCGACACGCCCGTTTTCGCGGTCGCCGACGTAAACATCTCCCGTCGTATCGTTTACCCCGACCCCGGACGGGTGAGCGAACTGACCGTTTCCCGTGCCTGCTTCCCCAAATGCAAAACCGAAGACGTGTTCGCGCTGGCCTGCCGCGAACGCCGGGGTACTGACAAGCAGCGTGGCCCCGAGCGCGAGACAGAGCACCGCAGCCGACCGGGCTTGACGGTAGGGGCCCGAAACGACGCGACCGAAGAGGCTACCGCCGCGCTCTTCGGTCGCGTCACCGCACGACCAACCGTCCCCATACGTCACCCCTACTGACACTGCTTCTCCCTCACTCGCTGCCCGTCCATGGTGCTCTCCCCTGCCGGCCTTCTCCCTTCTGGCCTTGACGTGAAGTCTAGCCGCTCGACTAACCCTGTCAAGCCGGAACCGTACACCGGTCCACCCTGCACCCACTGGCCGCGCGGCAGCACCGACTGGCCGCGTGGCCAGAAAATGCTGGGCACGCCGCTTGCCACAAAAAAGCGGGCGCGGAGACAAAGCCCCGCACCCGCTTTCACTCCCGACCGACCCTGGAGTGTCGGTCAAGCGATCGACTCGTCGATTACGCTTTGACCTCGATCGGCGTTGAGAACGTCACTGTCGCCGTCGTGGTCTCGGTGGACGGGGCGCCTGTCGGCGGGACCCATTCTCCACCAGAGAGCGTCTGCGTCAGCAGCGCCTGTTCCGCGTTTTCGGCGTTGAACACCACTTCGCCGGTCGTGCTGGGCGCTTTGTTGACCGGGAGGGTCAAACCGCTCAGCGCCGAACCAACGGACGGGTTCTGCGTCGTCCGGATCGCAACGGCTCCACCACCGCATTCGAATTCAGACGAGTAGACACCGTGTTCACCAGTGGTGATCAGCTGGTTCCAAGCCTGGCCAGCAGGTGGTTTTTCTTTTTTGAACCCGCTACCAGCTTCGCCCGTTTCGAGCAGCGTGCCGGACAGCGTGGCTACGTCGATCTCTCCTTCTTTGCTGGACGGGACGCTGTTCGGGCCCGCGCTTTTACATTTCAGGCCAAGAACTTCGCAGCCGGTGAAGACGGCTTTCTCAATCGCCGTTTTCGGTCCGGTGAGTTCCCCTGTTGTGGTGCTGGCCGAGCAGACGACGTTGTTCGGGCCGAAGGCCGGCGTCGCGAGCGTCGCCGTTCCGGTCGTCGCCGTCAGTTTCACAGCCGGTGCTTTTTCGAATTTGCCCTTTTTGGCTTTGACCGATTTGGTCGTGCACGTGGCGTTTGTGTATTCGCCTTTTTTCTGAGCGACACACGTCGACAGCGGGACCAATTCGAATTTACCTTTTTTAGCCTTAACTGATTTGGTCGCGCAGGTGGACGTCGTGTATTCGCCTTTCTTCTGCGCGGCACATTTGTAGTACCCGACTGTCGCCGATGCGCCCGATACGCCGATCACGGCGCTCAAGGCAAAGGCGGCAACGAGGCCCATCCCCAGAACCTTTGTCTTTCTCATCTCCACTGCTCCTTTTCCCTCTGGAATAACGACCGGCCCCCGAGAGCCCCCTCTTCAGGACACAAATGCCCCGAAGCCAGTCACTGCCATAGGCTGGACTTCAGCCAACGGCGTTGTACGCACCTGACCTTGGCAGAAAACATCTTCTGCGTCAAGGTCAAGTCAAGGCCGCATTCACAGCCTCCGCTGACGCTTCCAGACAGCGGCTCGTGTCCTGCCAAAGAACCGGGCAGTCCGCACCCTTACAACGCTTGACATCATGTCGCGGCGACCGTACCACAGCCGCGATGTTGTCGTCAACCCTATGGACTACTCAGGGCAAGTGCCGGACCACAACCGTACGGTCAGCCTCCGCGCAGATCGCCCAGCCTGGTGTGCCCTCGCCGCGGAAACGGCCGGCCACGACCGCGCTCGGGCCGGGGAGCCCGCGTCCGCCGGGCTCCCCGGCCCGCGCATCGTGGAAGACGACATGTCCCCCGACCGCAACGAAGTCATGCCAGCTGCTCCAGTCGAGCTCGCAGCCGGCCTGCGAGTGATCGCCGTCGATGAACACCAGATCCACCGTTCCCCGCCAGCGGGCGGCGACCTCGTGCGAGAACGCCACGTGCCAATGCAGGCGCGCGGCCTGCGCGCCGCGGCGGCGGGTCGCGCGCACCAGCGTTCGGCGCGTGGCCCACTCGCTCGCCCCCCAGCCGCCGGGCAGCGCGTCGGGGTGCGCGCCGAACGGGTCGACCAGGTGCAGCTCCGCGTCCGGCCCCAGCACCTCGAGCAGGACAACCGCCGAGGCGCCCTCGTAGACGCCGATCTCCACCACCCGCCGAGCGCCGCGAGCGGCGTCGAGCAGCACGCGCGCGTCCTCGTCCGAGTGCATCGTGCGCGGCGGTATCAGGCCCAGTCCGAGCGCCGCTGCGCGCAAGCGCACGTCGTCGCGAACACCAACCGGCGTCAGCCGGCGAAGCCCTTGAGGCAGAAGCGCCACGCGGGGAGCCTATGCGCGCTGCGCACCGAACGCAGCCGGCAGCCGGCCTGCGAGCTCAGACCGCCGAGACCTGCTCCTCCTCGGCCACCCTGAAGGACGAGCCGCAGCCGCATGCCGCGACGACGTTCGGGTTGTTGACCTTGAACCCGGCACCCTGCAGGCTCTCCTCGTAGTCGATTGTCGAGCCGCGCACGAACTCGAGGCTCTCGTTGTCCACGAGCAGCTTCAGACCGTGGCTCTCGAACACGACGTCGCTGTCGCGCCGCTCGTCGAACGCCAGCTGGTACTGGAAGCCCGAGCAGCCGCCGCCGCGCACGCCGACGCGCAGGCCCGCCATGCTCACATCGGCCTGCTGGGAGGCGAGGAACTCGTGAACCTTTTCGGCACCCTTGTCGGTGATCTCGATCATCATTTCGCTCCTGTGTACTTGCTCCAAGACTTTCCAAAGTATAGCGGTCGCTCCAGCGCGCCAGCAACCTCCCCGCGATCCTCTACGCTAGGGGCACAGTGCCCTCCCCCGAGGACATAAAGCAGCGCATCGAGGCCGCCATCCCGGGAGCTCACGCCGATGTAGAGGACTACACGGGCGGCGGGGATCACTTCCGCGCGACGGTCACCGCCACGGCGTTCGACGGCCTCACCCGCATCCAGCAGCACCGTCTCGTGTACGACGTGTTCGGCGGGGAGATCGGCGGTGCGATCCACGCCCTCGCGCTGAAGACCGAGACCCCGTCGAAGATCCAAACCCCCTGAGAGCCAGGAGCAGCCATGCCCAGTCAGTTCGAGCCGCTACCGATGTCCGCCGGCCAGCCGAGCCCCACGGCCGCGCCAGCCGAGGTGCAAAGCAACCCGATCCGCGAGGCGATCAACGAGGCGATCAACGAGCACAAGGTGATCCTGTTCATGAAGGGGACGCCGGACGCCCCCGCCTGTGGGTTCTCGGCGCGCACAGTGGCGATGCTGCAGTCGCTCGAGGCGCCGTTCGCGGCGGTCGACATCCTGCCCGACCCGCGCATCCGCCAGGAGCTGTCGGCGATCTCCGACTGGCCGACCATCCCACAGCTGTTCGTCGACGGCGAGCTGCTCGGCGGCTGCGACATCGTCACCGAGATGTACGAGTCAGGGGAGTTGGCGCAGGCGTTGCTGTAGCGTCCCGCGCCGCATGCCTGCAGTAGCGATCGCAACCGACAGCACCCACTACCTGCCGCGAGCGCTCGCGGACGCCGAATCGATCCACCAGGTCAGCCTGTACGTGGGCTGGAAGGGTCAACCTGAGCGTGAGCTTGAGCTGCAGGGTTTCGACGAGTTCTACGCGCGGCTCGCTCGCGACCCGGAACTGCCGAGCACCTCACAGCCGTCGATCGGCGACTTCCTGACCGTCTGGGAGCCGCTGCTGGACGAGGGGCATGACATCGTCTCGATCCACCTCGCGGGAGGCATCTCGGGGACGTGCGAGGCCGCCCGCCAGGCGCATCAGCTGCTCGCCGAGCGCGGGCTCGGCGAGCGTGTCGAAGTGATCGACGGCGAAACCGCGTGCGGCGGCATGGGCATGCTGCTGCTCGCCGCATGCGCCGCCGCGCGCGCAGGGGGCGACAAAGCTGCGGTCAGCGCGCGCGTGCGCGAGGCGCGCAAGGCGCTGCGGATCTGGTTCTGCCTGGACACGCTCGAGTACCTGCGACGCGGCGGGCGCGTCGGCAAGGCCCAGGCCTGGCTGGGTGGCACGCTGCGAATCAAGCCGATCCTGTCGCTCGAGTACGAGATCGTGCCGGTCGAGCGCGTGCGTACCGCCGGGCGCGCCTTCGAGCGCATGGTCGCCTACGCACAGGAGCTCCACGACAGCGGCTGCGACGGCTGGGTCGTGCAGCACATCCAGGCACCCGACCAAGCCCAGCGCCTGATCGACCGCTGTCGCGCAATATTCGACTCCGACCCGCTGTTCACGTCGGAGGTCGGGCCGGTGATCGGGACCTATACCGGCCCTGGCCTGATCGGGGTCGGTGCGATTCCCCGCTCGCTGCTGTCCTAAGCCTGTAGTGAGTCTGTCCTCAGCGAGTGCTGAGGGCGCGCCGGCTATCCGGCGCGGCGGCGTTTGCGTCTGCGCAACAGCATGCGCGTCCCGAGCATGAAGCCGACCGCTGCAGCGCCGACCATCAGCTCGTCGCGATGGCGCTCGATCTGCCCGCGCCAGTCGGTCAGACGCGCTACATCGCCGCGCAGCTGCTGCACCGACACCGCCAGCTCCATGCGGTTGGTCTCGATCGAGTTGCGGATCTCGGCAGGCGAGCGCGGCTGGGGCATCAACTCTCACCCCCGGGGCTCGCACCCGCGGTCGGCGCCGCAACGCGCGGCTCGCCGGTCGTGCTCGCGACCGCTCCCACCACCGGGGATGGGCTGACGCTCTCGCGGATTTTGCGCGCCTCGTCGATCGCCATGTTCGGCACCGGCGGCGAGCCTCTTTTGACCGCGCGGTAGGCGATCAGCCCGGCGATCGCGCCGAGCACCACGAGGATCACGGCCATCGCGAAGAAGCCGTAGAAGAACGTGTATTCGTTGCCGATCGGCAGGTAGTAGTAGAGGAGGTACGCGCACCCGACCAGCACGAACATCAGCGCCGTGAAGAAGAAGACCCCCGCGACCAGGCCCACGACGGCGCCCTGGGCGAGCTTCGTCGCCTTCTGCGTCATCTCCGCCTTGGCCAGCTCGATCTCCTCGCGAACGAGCAGCGTCGCGCGTTCGGAGATGTCACCTATCGCTTTCGCGATGTTCTTCGTTTCCTCGCTGATCGGCTCTCCCGGAGCCGGTGGGTAGCTGCCGCTCACTCGGGAGGCTCCTCGTCGAAGACGCGCCTCCACACGGTGGCAGCCAGACGGTGGGCGATCAAGCTCACCACCGCGGTCACGCCCGTGAGCAGCCCCGACCACATCAGTCGCTTGACGATCTCGTTCTCCATCTCGCGCCAGTCTATTGCTCGCGGGGGTCGTCGCCCAGCCGCGCAGCCTGGGTCAGCGTCAGCTCGCCCAGATCGGGCCGGCTCACCCGACGCTCGCCTCGTCGGCGACGTTGGCTTCCAGGCCGCCGCAGACGGTCTCCACGACGAGCCACTTGGCGCGCTCGAAGTAGTCCTCGCCGTGCGGCAGCAGGTCGAAGATCCACCCCGTCAACAGCTGCTCGATCGCCCCGTAGAAGGCCATCGCGGCGAACCGCGCGTCGATCTCGCCGCGGAACACCCCGTCGGCTTGCGCCTTGGCGATCATCCCACCGATCAGGTCGTAGGCATCGCGGATCGTGCCGATGTGGGTGTCGCCGAACGAGTTCGCGGCGCGCGTGACCTCGACGATGATCACCTTCATCAGGTCGGGGTCGTGCTGGTAGCTGTCGATGATGAACGACGCGATCGCCTGCAGCTTCTCGCGCACTGGGATCGATTCGCCGTCCACCTCGCGGATCAGCTCCAGCATCACCTCCCAGCGCTCGAGGAACAGCGTGTCCAGGACCTCGTCCTTGGAGGCGAAGTAGTGATACACGAGGCCGTACGCCACGCCCGCCTCGTCGGCGATGTCCGATACGCGACAGGTGTGAAAGCCCTGACGCGCGAACACGCGCACGGCCGCGTCGAGGATCAGCCGGCGCTTGTCGCTGGCTGCCTTGGCGCGGGCGCTCGAGGGGCGCGAGGCGCTCACGCGGGCGCCTCCGCGGACAGCTTGTAGGCATCCGGTCGCCGGTTGGCCAGCGAGGGCAGGCGAGCGCGGATCTCGAGCTGATGCTCGAGATCGAGGTCGGCGATGATCTGGCACTGGCCGTCTGATGCCTGCGCGAGCACGACGCCCCACGGGTCGACGATCATCGAGCGCCCGCCCGACTGCTGGGAGCCGGGGTGCTCGCCGACCTGGTTGGCGGCGATCACGAACGCCTGGTTCTCGATCGCGCGGGCGCGCAGCAGCGTCTCCCAGTGATCGCGCGTGGTCGCCAGCGTGAACGCCGCCGGTATCGAGATCACGCGCGCCCCGGCGACCGCGAGGATCCGGTAGAGCTCGGGGAAGCGCAGGTCGTAGCAGACGGACATCGCCAGACCGATGCCGTCGGCGGTATGCGAGAGCACCAGCTCCTCCCCCGGCCGCTCGAGCTCGGACTCGCGGTAGGAGCGCCCGCCGACCTCGACGTCGAACATGTGCACCTTGCGGTACACGGCCCTGATCTCGCCGCTCGCGTCGATGTGCACGGAGGTGTTCGCGAGCTTCTGCTCGCCCGCCAGGAGCTCGAGCACCGATCCGGCGATCAGCTCGACCTGCAGCTCGCGCGCCAGCCCGCGCGCCCATTCGATCGCCGATCCGTCCAGCGACTCGGCCGCCGCGCGCAACTGCTCCTGCGAGCCCATCGCGGTCCACTTCTCCGGGAGCACGATCAGCTGTGCGCCGTCGGCGGCCGCCGCGCGCGTGAGACGCTCCGCGACAGCTATATTGGCGTGCCGATCGGCGCCTGAGCTCATCTGGACTGCAGCGACCCTCAAGAGCGCACCCCTCTGCCGAACCTCGCGCCCGCAGGCGCTGTCATGACTTCCCCGAGAAATAGATTGACTGGTCAGTCAATGCGTTGAAGCATAACGCCCGACGGCGGCACGGTCAGTCCCCGGCGTGCGCGCGCTGACGGCGCAGCGCGGCGAGCAGCAGCTTCGAGTGCATCGCCCCGATCAGCTCGCGCAGCGGCTCGACCCCCGCCGCGACGATCTCCATCGCCCGCTCGACCTCGACCTCGCCGGCCAGGCGCTCCAGCAGCGCCCGCACCTCGTCCTCGACGAGCGGCTCCAGCGCCTCGCGGTAGCGCAGGGTGTCGTACACGGTAAAACCGAGCGCCTCCTCGTAGCCGCCGGCGCGGAAGTTGGCGATTGCCTCGATGATGTTCACGTCGTCGCGGTCATATCCGCGCCGCGTGGGCGTCAGCACGCCGATGTCCGCAAGGCGCTCGAGCACGTTGCGCGGTACGCCGTAACGCTCCTGCACGGCGCGGCGCGAGACGCGGCCGCCATCCTCGGCGCTGACGAGCGCCCGCTCGAGGATCCGGTCCTCGAGCTCGATCAGCGCGCGCACGCGCTCGGGGTCCTCCTCGAGTGCGCCCCGGATCACCCGCAGCGGCATGAACCGCTCCTCCTGCAAGCGCTTGATCAGCGCGATCCGCTCGACGTACTCGGGCGGGTAGTAGGCCATGTTGCGGGACGTTCGCAGCACGTCCTCGCCGCCGCCGAGCAGCCCCTCACGCAGGTAGTAGCGGATCGTGCCCGCGCTCACGCCCGAGCGTTCGGCCAGCTCGCTCATCTTCAGCAGCGCCCGCCCGCCGTCGTCGGCGTGCTCCGCGGCAGCTGCCGCGCTCACCGCGTCACACTCTCAGCGTCGTGGCCGGGGCGGAGTCCGCCGGCCCGGCCGCCGCCCCCGAGCCGAGCAGCTCGGCGACCTCGGCAGCGGAGTATCCGGCGGCGAGCAGCACCTCCTCGGTGTGCTCTCCCAGAGCCGGTCCGGGCAGGCGCGCGTGCTCGCCCGGCGTGCGCGCCAGCTTGACCGGCACGCCCAGCTGGCGCACCGGGCGCTCGGCGCCCGGCTGCTCGATCTCGACCACCATTCCGCGCTCGCGCACGAGCTGCGAGGACAGCGCCTCGTCGAGCTCGAGTACTGGCTCAAGGCAGCAGTCGTGCTGCTGCGCGAACGCCTCCCACTCCGCGCGCGTGCGGCGCTTGAAGATCTCCTGCACCTGCGCATGGGCGTCGGAGCCGGGCCGCTCGAACTGCTTGGCGACCAGCTCCTCGCGGCCCACGCCGCGGCACCACGCCTGCCAGAACTTCGGCTCGAGCGCACCCAGCGTGACCCAGCCGTCGGCACACTCGTACGGCCGGTAGCAGACGAGTGACCCCGCCAGCGGTAGATCGCCGCGGTGCGGCACCGTCCCGTCGGCGAAGTGGGCGGCGGCGACCATCGCCAGCCACGACAGCGCGCCATCGGACATCGATACATCGACCATCTGGCCCTCACCGGAGCCGGGATGCCCCGGCGAGCCGTCGCGCTCGCGCAGCGCGGCCATGATCCCGAACGCTGCCATCAGCGCACCGCCGCCGAGATCGGCGATCTGACCGGCCGATTGAACTGGACCCCCACCCGCCGCGCCGCCCTGCTCCCCCGTCAGGCCGAGCAGGCCGATCAGCCCCAGGTAGTTCATGTCGTGTCCGGACGCATCGCGCTTGGGGCCGTCCTGGCCATAGCCGGAAATCGCGCAGAACACGATCCCCGGGTTCGCCTCGCGCATACGCTCGTAGCCAACACCTAGGCGGTCGAGCACGCCGGGCCGAAATGATTCGAGCACCACGTCGTGGTCGCGTACCAGCCGTAGCAGCGCCTCGCGGCCGCCATCGCTCTTGAGGTCCAGGCGGATCGAGCGCTTGTTGCGATTGAGCGACAAAAACAGCGCCGACTTAGCGCTGTCGTGCGCGCCTTCGTAGAACGGCGGCGACCAGCGGATGTAATCGCCCATGCCGGTGTCCTCCACCTTCAACACGTCCGCGCCGAAGTCCGCCAGCAACAGCGAGCAGAACCCGCCCGGCAGCAGGCGCGAGAGGTCGAGCACGCGGATGCCTTCCAGCGGGAGGCTCATACGCCCGCCCCCTCGCGCTGCGGAACCGCGAGCATCGCGCGTGCCTCCTGCACGGTCGCCGGTCGGCGGCCGACGTCTTCGGTCATCTGCCTCGCCTTGGCGATCAGCTCGCCGTTAGAGCGCGCCATCTGCCCGTCCGGCAGGTAAAGGTTGTCCTCCAGGCCGACGCGGATCGAGCCGCCGAGCGTGAGCGCGGCAGCCACGAGCATCCATTGATCGCGCGAGATCCCGATCACGCCCCAATGATTCCCTGGCCCCCCCTCGGTCCCGCCGCCAGCAGGGATGTTCTCGACCATCGCCGCCAGGTTGCACGCCGTGGGTGGGATGCCGCCGACGACGCCCATCACGCAGTCGACGTGCAGCGGCGTTTTCAGCACGCCCATGTCGATCAGCGGCTCCAGGCTACCGACGTGGCCGATGTCAAAGCACTCGTGCTCAGGTTTGATGCCGAGCTCGTTCATCGCCTTCAGCAGCTCGATGATCTCCGCGAACGGGTTCTGGAAGACCATGTCGAACACGAACTGCTTGCGCGAGCGCGAGTACTTGGCGTAATTCAGCGAGCCCATGTTCAGCGCCGCGACCTCCGGCCGGCACGCGCGCAGGTATTCCACGCGCTTCTCCAGCGGCACGCCGATCGTGCCGGTCGAGTAGTTGACGATCACCTGCTCGCCGACCTCGGCGCGGATCGCGTCGGTGATCGCGGCGAAGTCCTCGATCTCATAGCTCGGCGTGCCATCCGGCGTGCGCGCGTGGATGTGGATCATCACGCCACCCTCGTCGACAATCCGCCGCGCCTCCGCGGCGTACTCGACGGGCGTGTACGGGATCGCCGGGCACTGCTCGCGGTTGGCGATCGCCCCGGAGATCGAGCAGGTGATCACGACCGGATCCTCGAGGCTCATCGGCTGTGCTCCTCGCATCGCGCGTGGTGTATAGCCATGGTTATACGGTGAATGAAAAAGGTCATACAGGCACAACCCCCTGCCGCTTCCACGGCCGCTCGACCTTCTTCCCGGCCGCCATCTCCAAGGCGCGGCAGATCGTCTCGCGCGTCTCGCGCGGGTCGATCACGTCGTCGATCACGTCGTTGCCGGCGGCGACGTACACGTCGAACACCTTGCGGAAGCCCTCGATCAGCTCGGCCTTCTTCGCGGCCGGGTCCTCGGCCGCTTCGACCTGTTTGCGGAACGCGATCTCGACGACGCCCTCGGCGCCCATCACGCTGATCTCGGCGCTCGGCCAGGCGACGATCAGGTCGGGCTCGTACGCACGCCCGTTCATCACGTAGTAGCCGGCGCCGTAGGCCTTGCGCGTGATCACGGTGATCTTCGGCACGGTCGCATTTGCGACCGCGTGCAACATCTTCGCGCCGTGCCGGATGATGCCTTCGGCCTCGACCTTCGTGCCGACCATGAAGCCGGGCACGTCCTGGATGAACACGAGCGGGATCGCGAACGCGTTGCACAGGTTGACGAAGCGCGCGGCCTTGTCGGCGGAGTCGTTGTCGAGGATCCCGCCGAGCTGCTTGGGCTGGTTGGCGACGATCCCCACGGGCAGGCCGCCGAAGCGGGCGAAGCAGGTGATGATCGTCTTGGCCCACTGGCGCTTGATGTCCAGGTAGTCGCCGTCGTCGACGATCCGTGAGATCACCTCGTACATGTCGTACGGCTTGCGGTTGGACTCCGGCAGCACGTCCAGCAGATCCTCCTCGCGCCGGTCGATCGGGTCCACGACCGCGCGCACGGGCGGCTTGGATTCGCAGTTCTGCGGCATGTAGGAGAGGTACTGCTTGATCCGATCGATGCACTCCTCGTCGCTGGCGACCTCCATGTCGCCGACGCCGGAGGAGCGGCAGTGCACGCGCGAGCCCCCCAGTTCCTCCTGCGTGACGTCCTCGCCGATCGCCGCGCGCACGAGATGCGGCCCAGCCAGCGCCATCGACCCGCGCCCCTTGACCATCGGCACGAAGTCGGCCAGCCCGGGGATGTAGGCGGTGCCGGCGGCGCACGGGCCCATCAGCGCGGCGACCTGGGGGATCACGCCGCTCATCACGACCTCCTCGCGGAACAGGTGCCCGGAGCCGGCGAACAGCGCGCCGGCGGCCTCCTGCACGCGCGCGCCGGCCGAGTCGAGCAGCCAGACGAACGGGATCCGCTTGGTCAGCGCCAGCTCGCGCAGGCGCCCGACCTTGAGCTCGCCGGTCATGCCCATCGAGCCGGCCATCACCGTGAAGTCGTATGCACACACGGCGGTCAGGCGCCCGTCGACCTTGCCGTAGCCGGTGACCACGCCGTCGGCCGGAGCGTCCACGCCGTCCATCGCGCGCTGGGAGAAGTGGGGCCTGCCGTGGATGCCGAGCTCGACGAACGTGCCGTCATCGATCAGCAGCGCGATCCGCTCGCGCGCTGTGAGCTTCTCGCGCGCGTGCTGCGCGGCGATCTTCTCCTCGCCACCGCCGAGGCGGATCCTGGCGCGGCGCGCCTGGAGGTCCTCGACCAGCGGGCGCAGCAGCGAGCTGGCCGGCGCAGCGGCCGGGGCCTCGGGAGCGACGGGAGCCTTGCGAGCGCCCATCAGCGACCCTTCCACTGCGGCTCGCGCTTGTCGAAGAACGCGCTGACGCCCTCGACGATGTCATCGGTGGACATCGCCAGCGTGAGCTGCGCGCGCAGGTAGTCGAGCGCGTCATCCAGCGGCATATCGAGCTGACGGCGCATCGCTTCCTTGCCCAGGCGCATGATCACGGGCGACTTGCCGGCCAGCCTGCTCGCCCAGTCGGCGACGGCCGCGTCGAGCTCGTCCTCGGCGACGACGCGGTTGACGATCCCGGCGGCGAGCGCCTCCTGCGCGCTCCAACGCTCGCCCAACAGCAGCAGCTCGTTGGCCTTCTTGCGCGGGACGTTGCGGTAGATCAGCGCCATAATCATGAACGGGAACGTGCCGACGTTGATCTCGGGGGTGCCGAAGCTCGCCCCCTCGGAGGCGACGATCAGATCGCACGCCAACGCGATCCCGAGCGCGCCGGCGAGGACATGGCCGCGCGCGGCGCAGACGGTCGGCTTGCCGAGCTCGCCGATCAGCTTGAACAGGCCGACGAAGCGATCGGAGCCGAAGTGCCTGTGCACGAGCGAGTCGCCGCCGGCGAAGCCGCTGAGGTTGGCACCCGAGGAGAACGTCTTCTCGTGCGAGGAGCACAGCACCACACAGCGCACGTGCTCCGCGTCGCGGGCGCGCTCGAACGCCTCGATCAGACCGCCGAGCAGCTCGGGCGAGAGCGCGTTGCGCGTGTCCGGATCGTTGAGCGTGATCGTCGCTACGCCGCTGTCGGCGGCCTCGTACAGAACCTTCTCGGTGGCCATCGAGCGCATCCTAGCCTGAACCCGCACCTGTTGGAAGTGAGCAGTCCTACTGTTTACTTTCGGATTGCACTGCGTTAGCCTCGGCGGGTACGTTCGACCAACCGGATCGACCGACCGAACGAGGTTCGACAACCGAGCCAGACTCGACACCCGAACGAGACTCGACACCCGAGCCAGACTCGACACCACGAACGAGCCTGGACACCGAGACAAGGAGACCGTCCCGCCATGGCCGCCACCGCTGAGAGCGTCGTGAAGCCTGACTTCAAGACGCAGCGCAAGCACTTCATCTTCACCGACGAGCACGAACAGCTGCGCGAGTCGATCCACAACTTCGCGATCAAAGAGCTGGCGCCACACGCGGAGGAGTGGGAGGAGACGACGTTCCCGGACTCGGTGTTCGCGCGCATGGGCGAGTTGGGCTTCCTCGGCCTGGACAAGCCGGAGGCCTACGGCGGACAGGGCGGGGACTACTACACGGCGCTGGTGCTCGCAGAGGAGATCACGAACGGCAACTCTGGTGGCCTGGCGATGGGCATCGCGGTGCACACCGACATGGCGATGCCGCCGATCCTCGCGTTCGGCTCAGAGGAGCAGAAGCAGGAGTGGGTCGTGCCCGCGATCAAGGGCGAGAAGATCCTCTGCCTCGGAATCACCGAGCCTGACGCCGGCTCGGACGTGAAAGGCATCAAGACGAGAGCCGTGAAAGACGGCGATGACTACATCATCAACGGCTCGAAGACCTACATCACGAACGGCCACCGCGCGGACGTGATCGTGCTCGTGACGAAGACCGACACCGACGCCGGCTATGACGGCTTCACGCTGTTCCTCGTGCCGATGAACGCGTCGGGCGTGATCCGCGAGAAGAAGCTCGAGAAGCTCGGCATGCACGCCTCGGACACCGCGCTGCTGGCCTTCCAGGACGTGCGCGTCCCGTCTACGGCGGTGCTCGGGCAGGTCGGCAAGGGCTTCTACCACATCATGTGGGAGCTCCAGGGCGAGCGCCTGATCGGCGCGGCCGGCATGGTGGCCGGCGCCCAGAAGTGCTTCGAACGGACGCTGCAGTACGCGCACGAGCGCAAGGCGTTCGGCCGCGAAATCGGCAAGTTCCAGGTGATCCGCCACAAGTTCGCCGAGATGGCCACCAAAATCGAGTCCGCGCGGCAGATGACCTACATAACGGCGTGGCGCTTCAACAACGGCGAGTATCCCGTGCGCGAGATCTCGATGGCGAAGCTGCACGCCTCGCGAGTGCTCTGCGAAGTGGCCGACGAATGCATCCAGATCCACGGCGGCGCGGGCTACATGCGCGAGTACGGCGTCGAGCGCGTGTGGCGAGACGCGCGCCTGAACCGCATCGGCGCGGGCACCGACGAGATCATGCTCGACGTGATCGGCCGCTCGTACGGGCTGTAGGGGTGAGCGCTGTCGCGCACGGCCAGGCCGCATGCGGCCTGGCCCCGGCCGGCACATGTGCCGGCCGGCGGGGAGCGCACATGTGCGCTCCCCCGGAGCCGTACATGTACGGCTCCGACGACCGGCGCAAAGTGCCCCGAAGGGGTATGCGCCGGGCGACGCTACTCGACGTAGGAAACGTCCGCGCCCATCGCCTGATAGGCGGTGCTCGCACGACGATCGGCGCTGAGCAGCGTCGCCCCGTGCTCGCGCGCAGTGGCGGCGATCAGCGCGTCGTAGAGCGCGCCACCACTCAGCCCCTGTGCGACAGCGCGGCGCAGGCAGGAGTGCTGGCTCGCCGCATCGAGCGCCAGCCATGGCGGAGCGGAGAGGCGATCGAGCGCGTCCATCACGACCCTCGGCATCATGCGGTACGGCTCGGGCATCCGGCTGAGCACAGACGCGGCCTCGAACGCGACATGCCCCACCAGCCTGCGCTCCCCGCCGGCGATCGCCGCACGGGAAGCCTCATGAGCGGGGTGCCACTGACCGAGAGCGGCGATCACCACGCTCGAGTCGGGCGCGATCACTTCCTGACGCTTTCGAGCACGGCTCGCACCGCCTCCTGGTCGAGTGGCGGCAGCGGCCGCTCGGTGACGATCACCGGGAGCCCTTCCCGCTCCTCGACCCAGGCGTGGGTATACGGCACCGACAGCTCGAGCGCGCCGTCCCGCTCGGTCAGCTCCAGCTCCGTCGGCCCGTCGATCCCCAGCTCTTCGCGCATCGGCTTCGGGATCACGATCCGGCCGACCGCGTCGATGGCAACGCGCATACCATCAGATTACCAATTGATCGAGAGAACGCCTTGAGCACGGTCACTCCTCCCTTCTCCGACGAGCACGAAGAGCTGAGACAGTCGATTCGCGGCTTCATCGAGCGCGAGCTCGCGCCCCACGCCCAGCAATGGGAGGACGATCGCTGGTTCCCGGACGAGGTGTTCGGGAAGCTCGCCGCCCAGGGCCTGCTCGGCCTGAAGTACCCCGAGTCCTATGGCGGCCAGGGCGGCGACTACCTGCACGAGGCCGTACTGTGCGAGGAGCTGGCGCGGGTCGGCTCGGGCGGCACCGCAGCGGGCATCGGCGCACACATCAACATCGCCACCCCGCCGATCTGGAAGTTCGGCACCGAGGAGCAGAAGCAGCGGTATCTCGTGCCGGCGATCCGCGGCGAGCTGATCGGCGCGCTCGGAATCACCGAGCCGGGCGCCGGCTCGGACGTCGCCGCGCTGTCCACGCGCGCCGAGCGCGTCGACGGCGGCTGGGTGGTCAACGGCGAGAAGACCTACATCACCAACGGCGTGCGCGCGCAGTTCATCGTCAGCGCCGTCAAGACCAAGGACACGGACCCGGCCGCCCGCCACCACGGGATCTCGTTCCTGATCGTCGACCGCAGCGAGGGGGTCTGCTCGTCGAAGCTCGAGAAGCTCGGCTGGCACGCCTCGGACACCGCCACGATCAGCTTCCAGGACGTGTTCGTCCCCGAGCAGAACCTGCTCGGTCCGCTGAACGAGGGCTTCAAGCTGATCATGGCCAACTTCCAGTGGGAGCGCCTGGCGATGGCGCTCGGCGCGGTCGGCGCGATGGCGCTCGCGTGGGAGCGCACCGCGCAGTTCGCCCGCGAACGCAACGCGTTCGGACGCCCGCTGTCCGGCCACCAGACGATCCGCCACAAGCTCGCCGACCTGGCCACGTCCGTGTACACGTGCCGCTGCGTCACCTACGACGCGCTGCGCCGCTTCGTCGCCGGCCAGGAGCCGATCAAGGAGGTTACGATGGCCAAGCTGCTGACGCAACGGGCGTGCTTCGAGCTGATGGACGAGTGCCTGCAGATCCACGGCGGCGCCGGCTACATGCGCGAGTACTGGATCGAGCGCGCCGCCCGCGACGCGCGCCTCGGCCCGATCGGCGGCGGCAGCGACGAGATAATGCGCGAGATCCTCGGTCGCATCCTCAGCCTGTAGAGCGGCGCTCGACCACACCCTCGCGCAACTGCAACCGCCCGCGCTCGTACAGATGTCCAGGTCGATCTTGCAGGCCTCAGGTCGGCGGCGTGAGCGGCCGATACGGCCTCCGTGGCCCCTCCTCCACGCGTCCTTCGCATGGTCCTCGCTACCGTCCTCGCGGTTGCTCTGTGCGCTGTGAGCGCATCGGCTGTGGCCGCCCACAGCCCCAGCCTCCAGCAACGCCGTGGCGGACATAGGCACGCCTGCGCGAACGCCGGGTTGAGGCCCACCGAATCCAACCTCAAGCTGATCCGGGCCGCGACCCTGTGCCTCGTCGACCGCGCGCGCGCCGCCCATCACGAGCGCCCCCTGCGCCTGAACATGCACCTCAACCGGGCCGCCCAGACGCACACCGCGAGCATGGCCTCGAAGAACTACTTCGAACATTTCGGCCCACGCGGCCAAACGCCGGCGGCGCGGATCCGCGCGGCCGGCTACATCTCCAGCTCGCACGTCGGCTACGAAGTCGGCGAGAACATCGCCTGGGGAACGCTGTGGATGGCCACGCCGCGCGCGATCGTCTCCGCGTGGATGCGCTCGCCGGGCCACCGGGCGAACATCCTCGACCGCCGCTATCGCGACACCGGGATCGGCATCTCCCCGCACGCGCCCAGCTCGCTCACGCACGGCCAGGCAGGCGCCGTGTACACGCAGGACTTCGGCCGCATCATCCGCGGCTGAGCGGGCCGGCCGGTTCGGCCCGGCGCGGGCCGGCCTCCCCGGCCGTAGCGGACCTGCCTCCCCGGCCCGTGCCGGACCGGCCGCCCCGGCCGTATATAACTTCCGCTTCCAGACCACGAGAAGGAGACCTCGAACTATGGGAGTACTCGACGGCAAGTCGGCGATCGTCACTGGCTCGGCACGCGGGATCGGACGCGCCACCGCGGAGCTGCTCGCGGAGCAGGGCGCCCAGGTCCTGATTAACGACCTCGACGGCGACGTCGCCGAGCAGGCGGCCGGCGAGATCCAGGGCGAAACGGCCGTGTTCAGCGGCGATCTGACCAAGCCGGGGACCGCCGATCAGCTCGTGCAGAAGGCGATCGACTCGTTCGGCAAGATTGACATCATCGTCAACAACGCCGGCTACACGATCGACGGGCCGGTCCACAAGATGTCCGACGAGCACTTCCAGGCGATGCTCGACATCCACACGATCGTCCCCTTCCGCGTGATCCGCGCCGCCGCGCCGCACCTACGCGAGCCGGCCAAGAAGGAGCGTGAGGAAGGCAAGGAGGTGTTCCGCAAGATCGTCAACATCTCCTCCACCTCGGGAACGTTCGGCAACGCCGGCCAGGCCAACTACTCGGCCGGCAAGGCCGCCGTGGTCGGGCTGACCAAAACCGTCGCCAAGGAGTGGGGCCAGTTCAAGGTGAACGTCAACGCGGTCGCGTTCGGCTTCATCGACACCCGCCTCACGCAGGCCAAGGTGGACGAGAACACGATGGAGAAGGACGGCGAGCAGATCCAGCTCGGCATCCCCGAGCAGATGCGCCAGCTGGCCTCCGCGATCATCCCGCTCGGGCGGGCCGCCACCCCCGAGGAGGCCGCCGGTGGCGTTTTCTTCCTCTGCTCGCCATGGTCCAACTACGTGCACGGCCAGACGCTGCACGTGACCGGGGGCATCTTCGGCGGCATGACCGGCTGAGCCGCTGGGGGCAGCGGAGCGTCAAGTGTGCTCTGTGTGCGTTCTGTTTTTCGCACTGCGATAGCAAATGTATATACGCCGTAGATACGATGGCTATCGGTGGCCGAGCGCAGACATACGGCGCGCTGTCTTGGGCGGGCGATGAACCCCAGATCAAGCCGCTAGGACGTCCCGGGGCCCCGCAGGTCCAGCAGACACCCGGAGAAGTAGGCGCCCGCGGGCGAGGCCAGATACGCGGTAAGCGCAGCGGCCTCGCTCGCCGGTGAAGCTCCGCCGGAGGGGTCGTTGGACGCGCCGGCGAGCGCGATCGTGACGACCGTGACGCCAAAGCGAGCCCACTCGATCGACAGCGTACGGGCGAGGTTCTCCAGTCCCGCGCGCGCGGCATCCGCGTGCTCGCCCGCGTCCGGCGCAGGGGCGATGTAGACCACCCGGCCGCCGCGGCTATCGGGTAGGAACGCGTGCTGCGCGACCGCGCGCGTCACGTTCCAGCTCGCGTCCAAGCACCTCCGCAGCGCGGCCCTAGCGCTGTTCGACTCCTCGCTGCGGGCCAAGCCGAACAAGCTCGCGCCGTCTACCGCCAGCAGGGGCACGCCGAGCGCGGCCTCTGGTAGGCCGCCAACGGCCTCCTCGACACGCGCCTGCTCGAGCTCCGGCGAGGCATCCGAAGCGAGCGGACAATCCCACACGCGCGCGCCCAGCGTCCCACACGCCGTGCCCACCGCATCGCCCACCGGTCCCACGCGGGCAGACGAGCCGACCCCCTGTGGGCCAGCCACGACCATCGTGACCCCCTCCAGGACACCCGGGCGCAGCAGCTGTGATGCGTCTATCGCGGACATCGGACCGTCGCCAGCCTAGCCTGCGCGAGCACGCCCCGGAGGGCTTCTATCGCGGCGCCGTCGAGCCGGACTCAGGCGCCGAACGCGCGCTCGGCGTCCGTGTCGGTCGGGCTCGGGCTCGGACCGTCAGTCGCGCTCGGCCCCTCGCCCGGCCCCGGGTCCGGGGCGTCGGTCGCAGCTGCACCGCGGAGCTCGAAGTACAGGACCGACGCGGCCAGTGCGGCGAGCGGCGCGGTTAGCACGCCGACGATCACCCGGACGACGATGCCGACGCCCGAGCCGGCCGATTGGGCAACCCCGTCGATGATGAACGTGACGATGCCGACGAGCAGGTACAGCACCACGATCACGCCGAACACCTGCCAGCCGTTGCCGCGCACGAGCTCGCGGCTGCGCCCGAGCGCCGCGAGCACTCCCGGCTTCTCCAGCACGACGACCGGCGCGGCCACCGACCAAATCGTGAGCAGGATCAGGCCGGGGACGATAATCAGGATGAAGCCGACCACGATCCCGATACCGGCGACGATGCCAACCAGGATCAGCTGCCCGAGCACCGGTGTGACGGCGTTCAGCAGCTGGCCGACGCTCGCGTCGCGCCGACCGTCCTGGACGTCGGACACCAGCTCGACGACCATCCCGGTGAACAGCGTACCGGCGACCAGATCGAGCGCCACGGCGACGAGCGCCAGCACCGGGCTCGCCAGAACGAGCACGGCGGAGATCACCCCGGTGACCACGAACACGGCAGCCGCGGCAGGCATCAGCACGGGCGCCTGGTCGACGTAGATCGCCCACACGCGACCGATCACGCCGCCCACGTCAAGTCGAGCTTGCATTGCTACCCCCAAAGCCTCGCCAGCAGTTCATCGAGGCATGACCTTAGGCGACGAGCCCGACGACCCGGACTTCAGCGCGAGCGGGGCGCCGATCCGCGGCGCCGTGCTCGATGCCGCGGCTCATGCGACGGCCGCGCCCTCGGGAGCCCGCCGTTCGGCGCGGCGCTGCTGCCGCAGGATGCCCTTGCGACCGTGCTCCTCGAGGCCAGCGTACAGCCGGCGGATCTCGACGAGCACTTGGTCCGCGACAGCCTGCTGCTGCTCGCGCGTTGCGCCCTCGACCGGCTCCCACCGCATCGCCTCTCCGTACTGGACGGTGACCTTGGGGAACTGCAGCCGCTTCCAGTTGCGCACGCGCGAGGATCCGTGAATCGCGATCGGGACGATCGGCGCCCCGGTCTCGAGCGCCAGGCGCCCAATCCCGCGCTTGGCCTGCTCAGCGACTTTCCCGGTGCGTGAGCGACCGCCCTCGCAGTACATCGTTATCGCCCCACCCCGCTCGATGATCGCCTCCGCGGTGATGAACATGTCCTCGTCACGCGCACCACGGCGCACCGGGAAGACCCCGCCGTGGGTGTAGATGAACTGCATCGGCGGTTTGAACAGCTGCGACTTCGCCATGAAGCGCACCTTGCGGCGGATGTAACAGCCCATCAGGAAATGGTCCATGAACGAGAAGTGGTTGGGGGCGAGGATCACCGCGCCGCTGCCTGGGACGTTCTTCGTGGAGATCGCGCGGGTGCGCAGCAGTGTGTACGCGTAGATCGATGTGAGCACGCGCACGACCTCATACACCCAGTCCGGTTCACGGGCGCGCGCGCGTGCGTGGAAACGGTCGAAGTACTCCTTCGGACGCGGATCGGTGTACACCTGCTCGCGCATCGGGACGAGATCGTTCATGCAACGGGTCTACGTCCGCAGGGGCGCAAGGTTACGCGCCGCTCATCGCCGTGACGCATACACGCGCACGAAGTCCACGAGCTGTCGTCCGCGATGGAGGAAGCCGGACAGCGTCCGGCTTGTCGCGCGATGTGCCAGGTCGAGCTCGACCTCGATCACGCGATGTCCCGCGCGTACGGCGTCGATCGTCATCCCGATCTCCATCCCGTAGCCGTCCGCGAACGGCAGCACGTCGCGCAGCGCGTGGGCGCTCAGCGCCCGCTGTCCGGAGATCGGCGCGATCGTCTGCAGGCCGCAACGTCGACGGATTGCCCAGCGGGCGAACCCGAGCGCGATCCCAGCGCCGCCGCCGACGCGCCTGGCGAACACGGCGACCGCGACATCCGCGGCGCCGCCGGCGATCGCGTCGGCAAGCGCGCCAAGCTCGCGCGCCGAGTCGGCGAGATCGCCGTCGCAGAGCACGAAGATCGGCGAATCGGCGTCCGCGCCGCCCTGAGCGGCGTCCGCGCCGCCCTGAGCTGGAGACTGCGCCGTCCCCGCGAGCGCTGCCGCGGCCTGCTCGGCGGCCGCGGTCACCGCCCCGCCCTTGCCGATCACGCGGTCGCTGCGCACCACGTGCGCGCCGGCGCGCCGCGCGAGCTCGGCCGTCGCATCGCGCGACCCGTCATCGGCGACCCACACGGACGCTCCGGGAAATGCCACCTCCAGCGCCCGTAGCGTCGCGTTGATTCGCTCGGCCTCGTCGTAGGCCGCGACGACCACAGCCACCGGGCGTGCGGATCGGTCGGCGACGGTATCTATTGTCCCGGTCCAGTGGTGGCGATCGGCGTATGGAGGAGCAGATGACTGAGATTGAGGCTCATATCACCGGCACGGTATGGAAAATCGAGTGCGCCGTGGGTGACACCGTCGAGGAGGGCGACACGGTCGCGATCCTCGAGTCGATGAAGATGGAGATGCCCGTCGAGGCCGAGGACGCGGGCACCGTCTCGGAGATCCGCTGCGAGGAGGGCCAGGCAGTCAACGAGGGCGACACGCTGGTCGTGCTCGAGTAGCGCGCCCGCGAACGACACGCCCATCGGTCTCCGGCCTCGATGCCCGCCCGCCCACCAGCGTCAGCGCTCGCCGGCCCGTGGGCGTCAGCGCTCGCCGGCCCGTGGGCGTCAGCGCTCGCCGGCCCGTGGGCGTCAGCGCTCGGTTAGCCTGTCGGACCGGTGTCCTCCAGCGCTCCCCCACGCGAACTCGCCGGCGGCAAGCTCCTGATCGACGAGCCGGCTGCCGCGGTCCTGCGGCTGACGATCTCCAACCCGGCGAAGCGCAATGCGCTCGACCATCCGATCCTCGACGCGATCACGGCGACACTAGAGGAGCTCTCGGCGCCGCAGTCGGAGGCGGACACGCGCTGCGTTCTGTTGACTGGCGCGCACGGGATGTTCTCGGCCGGTTACGACATCGGCGAAATCCCCGACGAGGAGTTCGAAGAGCGCGCCGAGCGCCTGGTCGCGCATCCGTTCACGCGGGCGATCGAAGCGCTCGAAGCGTTCCCCTACCCGACGATCGCTGCGCTGCCCGGGCACACGATCGGCGGCGGCCTCGAGCTGGCATTGTCGTGCGATCTGCGCGTGGCCCAAGGCGCCATCAAACTGGGCATGCCTCCCGCGAAGCTCGGTCTGGTCTACTCGCATACGGGACTGCGCCGCTTCATCGACGCGATCGGCGTACCAAGGACACGCGAGCTATTCCTGCTCGGCAGCTACATCGACGTCGAGACCGCGCTCGCCTGGGGGCTCGTGAACCGCGTTGCGCCGCCCGAGCAGCTGGACGCGCTGTCGCTCGAGCTGGCCGGCCAGCTCGCGGGCAACGCGCCGCTGGCGCAGACCGGAAACAAGCGCGTGATCGCGGCGCTGCTGCGCGGCGAGAGCCGGCTCCCCGATGAGGTCGAGCAGGAGCTGATCGAGCTTCGCCGCGCATCGTTCGCGTCGCAGGATCTGCGCGAGGGGATGCGCGCGTTCGCCGAGCGGCGCATCCCCCGCTGGCGCGGGCAGTAGCCGCCCAGCCGCTGCTCGCGCGCGCCCGGGAATAGCCGTCCGCCACACCTCGTACGGTGTTGTGCATGGCACCGTTGATCACACGCGAGGAGGCGCTCGAGCTCGGCGAGATCGAGGACCACGAGCAGATCGAAGCGCTGATCCAACGCGCCTGGGAAGCGCGCGTAGAGCGGTTCGCAGACTCGACCGACATGTGCTCGCTGGTCAACGCCAAGTCCGGTGGCTGCGCGGAGGACTGCGGCTTCTGCGCCCAGTCGCGCTTCGCTGACGCCGAGACGCCGATGCACGCGATGATGGAGCCGGAGCAGATCCTCGAGCACGCGCGGGCGGCTGAGGCTGCGGGCGCACACCGCTTCTGCATGGTCACCCAGGGCCAGGGACTGTCGAAGCGCGATTTCGAGAAGTACCTGGAGGGCGTGCGCATCGTCTCCGAGCACACGAACCTCAAGCGCTGCGCGTCGGTCGGCCACATCTCGGCGGCGCGCGCCGAGGCACTACGCGAGGCGGGGATCCAACGCGTTCACCACAACGTGGAGACGGCCGAGAGCTACTACCACGAGGTGACGAGCACTGTCCGCTACGAGGGTCGGTTGCGCACCATCCAGGCCGTCCGCGAGGCCGGCCTGGAGACATGCGTGGGAGGCATCCTGAATCTCGGTGAGAGCCGCGCGCAGCGCGTCGAGATGGCCTTCGAGCTCGCCGAGCTCGACCCGACGAGCGTGCCGATCAACATGCTCAACCCGCGACCCGGCACCAAGTTCGGCGACCGCGAGTACATGGACCCGTGGGAGGCGGTCAAGTGGATCGCGATCTTCCGCCTGATCCTGCCGGAGGCGCTGTTCCGGCTGTGCGGCGGGCGGGTCGAGAACCTCGCCGAGCTACAGCAGCTGGCGGTCAAGGCGGGGATCAACGGCGTGATGATGGGCAACTTCCTGACCACGCTCGGCAACGAGCCGGAGACCGATCGAGCGATGTTCGAGGAGCTCGGGCTGAACGTCGCACGCCAGGATGACAACGCCGCCAACCCGCGCCCGGACAACCGCTCGGGCTGGCTCGCGGGCGAGACGCCGGACGTCGTTCAGGAGCTGCGTGACGCCGCCGCACCGGCCGCGCTGGTGGAGCTCGAGGTGCGGCTGTGGGATCCGTCGACGCAGCTGCGCTTCAGAGCCAAGCACTCGGTCCCTCCGCGCCCGGATGGCGCGCCCAACAGAGTGCCGGTCGGCTAGGCAGCGCGAGCGCATGAGCGAGATCGAAGCGCGCCTGGAGGAGTTGGAGCGGCTCGGTCTCGGCCGCCGCCTGCGCCTCGTCAGCGGGCCGCAGGGACCGACCGTGCTGCTCGACGGCCGTCCTGTACTGCTGCTGTGCTCGAACAACTACCTCGGGCTGGCCGACCATCCGCGCGTTCGCGAGGCAGCGGCCAACGCGGCGATGCGCTGGGGCGTGGGCGCGGGAGCGTCTCGCCTGGTGTCCGGGACGATGACGATCCACGGGCGCTTGGAGGAGCGGCTGGCGGACTTCAAGGGCAGCGAGGCCTGCCTACTGTTCGGCTCGGGCTATCTGGCCAACCTCGGCGTGATCGGCGCATTGGCCGGCAGCGGCGACACGATCTTCTCGGACGAGCTCAACCACGCCTCAATCATCGATGGCTGCCGACTGTCCCGAGCCCAGGTCGTCGTGTACCGCCACCGTGACGTCGAGCACCTCGACTGGAGCATGCGCCGACATGGTCGTCGCGACGGGGACGAGCGGCGGTTGATCGTGACGGACTCCGTGTTCTCGATGGACGGCGACGTCGCACCGCTCGCCGCGATCGTCGAGCTGGCCGAGATTCACGGGGCGCGCCTGGTCGTCGACGAGGCCCACGCCACCGGCAGCCTCGGGCCCGGTGGCCGCGGCGCAGTCGCAGAGGCAGGCCTGGAGAACGAGGTAGACGTAGTCGTCGGGACGCTCGGCAAGGCGCTCGGCTCCTACGGGGCCTACGCCTGCGCGCGCTCGCAGATGGTCCGCTACCTGATCAACGCCGCGCGCTCGCTGATCTTCTCGACCGCACCGTCGCCCCCGGCCGTGGCCGGCGCGCTGGCCGCACTCGATCTGCTGCGAGAGCGCCCCCACCGTGTGCAGCGGCTGCGCTCCAACGCGCGCGCGCTGCGCGGTGCCCTGGCCGCCGAGGGCTTCCCCGTGGCGTCAGACCTGGAGATGCACATCGTCCCGCTGATCGTCGGCGACGAGCGCGCGGCGATGCGCCTGTGCCAGGCAGCGATCGAGCGCGGCGTGTTCGCGCAGGCGATCAGGCCGCCGACGGTGGCGGCCGGTAGCTCACGTCTGCGCCTGACGGCGATGGCCTCGCACACAGCATCCGAGCTGCAGATGGCGGCGGGCGTGTTCGGCAAGGCAGCGCGTGACCTAGGGCTCGACCCAGAGTCGATGACTCCGGCACTCCCCGAGCGCCTCCTCACGGCCGACGAACACGCGCTCGAGGAGGCCGAGCTGGTCGCGCTCGAGCGCTCATACGCAGGCACCTCCTCGCCGGACGGGCCGTTCGATCTCGAGCGCGACGGAGATCACGCGCCGTTCGACCTCGAGCGCGAGACCCGGAGCGCGCGCGCGGCATAGCGCCCGACGCGGGCGTCGGGCATGCGCGGGCTGTTCATCACCGCAACCGACACGGGCGTCGGCAAGACGATTGTGTGTGCGTCGCTGCTGGCGGCGATGGCGGCCGACGGGGACCGCGTGCGGGCGTACAAGCCGGCGGTGACCGGCCTGCAGGACGAGAACGAGATCGCCGCCCGGGGCGTCTGGCCGGCGGACCACGAGCTGCTCGCGAGCGTCGCCGGGATGGCGCCCGAGGAGGTCTCACCGCTGCGCTACGGGCCGGCAGCCTCGCCGCAGCTCGCCGCCGCCCTCGCCGGCGCGCCGATCGATCCGGCCCAGTTGATCGCGCACGCCCGGCAGATCGCCGGAGCACCGGCCGACCGTAGGACCGTCGTCGTGGAGGGCGTCGGTGGACTGCTCGTCCCGCTCACCGAGGACTACAGCGTGCGCGACCTGGCCGTCGATCTGGACATGCCGCTGATCGTCGCGGCCCGCCCCGGGCTCGGCACGATCAACCACACGCTGCTGACGCTCGAGGCGGCCCGCGCGGTCGGCCTGCACGTCGCGGCGGTCGTGCTCACACCGTGGCCGTCGAGCGCAGATGCCGTCGCGCTGTCCAATCGTGAGACGATCGCTCGCTCGGGAGACGTGGAGGTGCACTCACTCGAGCAGCTCGACAGCCCTGCCGTCGATGCCCTGGCACACGCCGGCTCGGCGCTGCCATTCAGACGCTGGTTGTAGATCTCCGGTGCGCCGCGCATGCCTCCGGCACAGCTACGGCAGATAGGTTCTCGAACGCTCGAGATCGCCAACGGCGGCACAGGTCAGGTAGGACCCACACGACACACCGACGTCCAGGCCCACGGCCCTGGCGATCCTGCGCCCCCTTCCAGGCCTGCTCGACGATGGCAGTCCGTGGGCATCGGCGAACGCGTCGAGTGCTCCGCCGGACTTCGTCAGCGTGGCCGAGTTGTAGAGCTGCATCGCCCAGCCGCCGTCGTTGCGCGCGTAGACGATCAGCGCACGCAGCCATCCGGCGTCGTGATACGGGAGCGCGTTTCGCAGCATTTCGGTCATATGCCGCGCGGCCTTGGCCGGCTTTTCTCCCCGGCCGCACCCCTTACCGTTGTTCAAGCGGGAGACGCAATAACCGACCTCTGAGACGATGAGGTTGTTCTGGCCGGAGGTCATCGCCGTCTGCACCACGGGCACGGACTGGATGCCCACGCCGGCATATTCGCCGACGCCGTTCGGCGGCCCGTAAGGGTGCAGGTACCAGCCCTGGATCTGCGACTGCAGGCTTGGCTGGGCGCGATACATCGCCGGCACCCACCCGTTGCTCGAGCATTCGCCCGGTCTCGCGCAGCCCTTGCCGGTCGCGCCGACGTAGATGCTGCTCAGCGGGATCCCCGCCGCCTGGGCTTCCGGGAGCAGGCTCGCGATCACGTTGGCATACGCGGCGCCGTTGTACTGGGGGGTCGTGTAACCCCACGGCTCGTTCATCGGTTCGAAGATGACGCTCGGGTACTTCTCGTGGATCGATTTCGCGGACTTCACAAACGCGGCGACGTATTCCTTGATCGTCGGCTTGCCTTCTTCTTCTTCCTTCTTCGTGCGTTCCTGCGGGAAGTTGGGATCGGATGCGTAGTTGCCCCTGTATCCCCGGTACTCGATCACCACGTCCGGGACCATTCCAGCCTGCACCGACGTGGCGAGCGCCGTGCCGGCCGCTGTCGCCTTCCCGCCGCTGGTGAGGAGATTGCCGGCCATCCAGTCGATCCCCGGCGCGCCGCCCCGGTCGTACACGATCCCGTGCGCGACGAAGTCATCGAGTCGTTCAGGGCGGACCCCGGCGCTGTTGCCGTCTAGCCCGAGCCAGCGGGCCGCCGGCACCGGGTCGTAGGCGAACTGACCCTTCGCAACCGGCACTGATGTGCCGTTCAAGTTGCTTACGGTCACGTTCACCAGTTCGCCGCGGCTGCCCGGTGGCACCGTGACTCTGATTTCCGACTGGCCGACCGCCTGGACGGTTGCGGTGACGCCGCCGAAGCGCACCGTCGTGGCGCCGGCAGCCAAGAAGCCGCTGCCCGTGACCGTCGCCGGCGTGCCACCCGCCAGCGGGCCGTTGTTCGGGCTGACCGCGAGGACCGTCGGCGCCGCCGCGAGCGCCGAGCCGGCGGATGTCAGGGCCAGGACACCGCAAAGCGCGGCCGCCACGGCCGCCACGCGCACGATAGATCGCATGTCGGAGATCGCTACAGAGTAGCCAGAGACGCGCTCGCAGCGGCGAGCATCGCCGTGGTTACGGCTTCCAGGTCGGGCTGCTCGATGACATACGGCGGCATCGCGTAGATCAGCTCACGGAACGGGCGCAACCACACCCCGTGGCTGACCGCGGCGGCCGTCGCGGCTGTTACGTCCACCTCGCGGTCGAGCTCGATCACGCCGATCGCCCCCAGAACGCGCACGTCTCTGACGCCGGGGATCGTGCGCGCCGGCTCGAGTCCCGCGCTCAGGCCGCGCTCGATCGCGCCGACATCCGCACGCCAATCGCCTTCGTCGAGCAGGCGCAGCGAGGCGAGCGCCACGGCGCACGCCAGCGGATTGCCCATGAACGTTGGCCCGTGCATCAGCCCACCGCCCTCTCCCCCCGAGACAGCGTCGGCGACAGCCGGGGTGCATAGGGTGGCGGCGAGCGTCATGTAACCCCCGGTCAGGGCCTTGCCGACGCACATCACGTCCGGGACCACGTGAGCGTGCTCGCACGCGAACATCGCGCCCGTGCGGCCGAAGCCGGTGGCGATCTCATCCAACACGAGCAGCAGGCCGTGCTCGTCGCACACCGAGCGCAATAGCGCGACGCACTCGGGCGAGTGAAAGCGCATGCCGCCGGCCCCCTGCACGACCGGCTCGACGATCACCGCCGCCAGCTCGTTCGCGTGCGACGCCGCCAGCTCGCTGACGCCACGCGCCCACTGCTCGTCCAGCCCCGCCGCGAAGCCATCAGGCGGACGCTCGGCGAACACGTGCTCCGGCAGCACCCCCGCAAACAGGCCGTGCATCCCGGAGATCGGGTCGCACACGGCCATCGCCCCGGCCGTGTCGCCGTGGTAGCCACCCCGCACTGTCAACAGCCTGGTTCGTCCGTGGCGCCCGAGAGCCCGCTGGTACTGCAGGCACAGCTTGATCGCCACCTCGACCGACACCGACCCGGAATCCGCGAGGAACACGCGCTGCAGGCCCGGCGGGGCCAGCTCGGTCAGCCGCTCGGCGAGTCTGATCGCAGGCTCGTGCGTCAGCCCGCCGAACATCACGTGCGCGATCTGCTCGAGCTGCTCGTGCGCCGCGCGATCGAGGACCGGATTGCGGTAGCCATGGATCGCACACCACCACGAAGCCATCCCGTCGATCAGCTCGCGGCCGTCCGCGAGGCACAACCGCACGCCCTGCGCCGAGACCACCGGCAGCGGAGCGATTCCCGCCGGCAGCGCGCCATAGGGATGCCACACGCGCTCGGAGTCGAGCGCGAGCAGTCGGTCCCAGTCGCTCAGGCCGGCCCTACTCGTAGAGGACGAAGTCGCGCTTGCGCGCGCCGCAGACCGGGCAGAACCACGTGTCGGGAATGTCCTCAAACGCCGTACCCGCCGGAATCCCGCCGTCCGGATCGCCGTCGTCGGGGTCGTAGATGTAGCCGCAGGACTCGCAGATCCAGCGCTGCAGGGTCTCGGTCGCAGTGCTCATGTGCCAGCGGTCTCGCTCGTAGTTCTCATGCCCAAAAGACTACCGGGCAGGTAGGGTCAGCCGATGCGCACCCCTGAGGACAGCGAGCGTCCCGGCCCGGGAGAGGTGCTCAACCCGGGCGCCGCGACGCTCCCCCGCCAGGCGGCCAGCGTGATCCTGCTGCGAGGCGGCGCCGAGGCGCTCGAAGTGCTGCTCGTAAGGCGCACGCCGCACGCGCGCTTCATGGGCGGCGTGTGGGTTTTTCCGGGCGGCGCCGTGGATGCGCAGGAGGGCGACGGCGACTCCGCACACCGCGCCGCCGCGCTCCGCGAGCTGCGTGAGGAGGCGTCGATCGTGCTCGAAAACCCCAACGCGCTGGAGAAGTTCTCGCGCTGGATCACGCCAGCGCAGGTGCAGATCCGCTTCGACACCCACTTCTTCCTCGCAGCACTGCCGCCCGGCCAGGAGCCGAAGGTCGACGGCGAGGAGTGTGTGGACCTCGGCTGGTTCACACCGCGCGCCGCGCTCGAGGCCCACACCGCCGACGAGATCGTGCTCGTGTTCCCGACGATCAAGCACCTCGAGCAGCTCAGCGACTTCCGCTCGGTCGAGGCCCTGCTCGCGTACGCCCGCGGACGCGAGGTACTGCCCGTGCAGCCGCGGGTCGTGCTCGAAGGCGAGGTCGCCCGCATCCTGCTGCCGGGCGAGCCCGGCTACTGACGAACTGACCGCCGGACCGGCCGGCGTCCGCCTACCGTCACGAGCGCTGCTGCTGGGCGGCGATCACGTGCGTGACAGCGTTAATCAGCGCCAGGTGTGTGAACGCCTGCGGGTAGTTGCCCAGATGCCGGCCCGATGAGGCCTCGAGCTCCTCCGCGTACAGCCCGAGCATCGAGGCATAGGAGAGCAGGCGCTCGCACAGGTGCTCGGCCTCGCGATGCTCGCCGATCTCCGACAGCGCTGAGACCAGCCAGAACGAGCAGATCAGGAACGTTCCCTCGGCGCCGTCCAGGCCGTCGTCGGTCTCCTCCGTGCGATAGCGCATCACCAGCCCGCCCTCGGTCAGCTCGTCGCGGATCGCCATCACGGTCGCCCGCACGCGTTCGTCCTCCGGGCCGAGGAAGCGCATCAACGGCACCAGCAGCGTCGAGGCGTCGAGCGCGTCGGTGTCGTAGTGCTGGCGGAACACGCCGCGCTGATCGACGCCGCGTGTGAGGATGTCCTCGCGGATCTCATCAGCCAGCACCTGCCAGTCCTCGGCGTGGTCGACGTGCCCGCGGCGTTCGGCCAGACGCGCGCCGCGGTCCATCGCCACCCAGCACATCAACTTCGAGGAGACGTAGTGGCGGGGCTCGCCGCGCGCCTCCCAGATCCCCTGGTCGGGTTCCTTCCAGACAGCTGCCGCGCAGTTGACCTGGTCGATCAGCACCGGCCATAGCCGCTCGGGGATGTGGTCGCGCTTCTTCGAGTGCAGGTACACCGAGTCGAGCACCGCGCCGAACACGTCGTTCTGGCGCTGGTTGTACGCGCCGTTGCCGACACGCACCGGGCGCGCACCCTCGTAGCCCTTGAGGTGCTCAAGCGTGGACTCCTCGAGCTGCTTGTCGCCCTTGATCCCGTACATGATCTGCAGCGAGCCGTCCTCGTTGCGCTCCATGTCAGCGACGTACTGGACGAAGTCGTCGGCCTCCCAGTTCAACCCCAGCGCGTGCAGCCCCCACAGCGTGAACGATGCGTCGCGCATCCAGCAGAAGCGGTAGTCCCAGTTGCGTTCCCCCTGCGGAGTCTCCGGCAGCGATGTCGTCGCAGCCGCGACCAGCGCGCCCGTCGGCATGAACGTCAGGCCCTTCAGCGCCAGCGCCGAGCGCTCGAGATGCAGCCGCCACGGATGATCGGGATAGCTGCCTTCGGCCAGCCAGGTGCGCCAGAAGTGGCTCGTGCGCTCCATGTGTTCTTCGGCCTGCTCGACCGTATGCGGGCCGCCGCGCTCCTCCGTCCAGGAGATCGCGCAGAAGCGCTTCTCCCCTTCGGACATCGTGTGACGACCGTGCGCACGGTTGCCCTCGATACCCATGCGGATGTCGCTGAACAGCCGGAACGCGGTCGTGTCATCGGTCGCATCCATCATGCACACGCCGTCCTCGCCGCTCTGCGCAACCGACCAGCTGGCGGGCGTCGAGCCGTAGTCCAGCATCGGCTCGCACACGATCTCGACTTGGACCTTGCCCTGGATGCATTCGACGATCCGCACCAGCAGGTGGTCGGCGTCGTAGTCAGTCGGCGGGCGCGTGTGGCTCGAGCCGTGCTTGTTGTCGTGCCACGGGCCGATCGTCAGCGCCTCGACCACGCGCAGCCAGCCCTGCGGCGTCATCCACGTCGTCTCGATCACGTTCGTGCCCGGGATGTAGCGCCGGCCCGCCGGGACGTACACGCCGTACGGGCCGACCCGCCAGCTGCCGGCACCGCGATCGAGGATCGCGCCGAACACCGACGGTGAGTCGAAGTGCGGCAGGCACATCCACTCGATCGAGCCGTCCGAAGCGACCAGCGCGCCGGTGTGGCAGTCCGACAGGAAGCCGTAGTCGGCGATCGCCGGGAACGGCGAGTCGTTGGATGTGGCCTCCGAACCGATCAACTCGACCGCGGCCTGGCCGGCGCTCGCCGCGTGGAGAGGATCGGGCTGGGTCACCATTCCGTCCGTTCGAAGCGCGGTCGCTCGACACCCGCCGGCAGGATCAGCTCGTCTTCGAGCTTGTCCAGGTGCGCAGCCAACGTCGCGGTCGCCAGCGGGCGCAGCTCCGCCGGCACCTCCGGCCAGACCGCGTCGAGCAGCTCGTCGATCGTCCGCCGGCCTTCACCGAGGGCGAGGATCAAGCTGTGTTCACGGTCGATTCGGTGGGCGAGGTACTCTTCGAGCTTCGCGTGCGCGTCCCACACGAGCGGCCCATGTCCGGGGCACAGCACGTTGAAGTCCTGGCGTAGGCGTAGGCGGGTCAGCGCCAGCAGATACCCCGTCATCGCCCCCGGGTACGGGCTGATGAACACGCTGCCCTGGCCGAGCACCGCATCGCCGGTGAAGCACGCCCCATCCGCGATCAGCGCGACGTGGTCGGCGGCATGTCCGGGGGTAGCAACCGCCTCGAACGGTCCGAAGCGCGAATGCTCGCCGAGCAGCACGTCGACAGCTCCCCGTCCGCCGGCCAGCGGCGCCGGATGGCGCTCGCGCAGTGGACCGACGGCCTCGGAGTGGTCACCGTGGTCGTGGGTCAGCGCGATGCCGCCCAGCCCACCGCGGGCTTCGATCGCGCCCGACAGGCGCTCGAGGTGCTGATCGAGCGCCGGACCCGGATCGACGACCCACGCCGGGCTGCGCCCCACGATCCAGCTGTTTGTCCCCGACAGCGTGAGCGGCCCCGGGTTGGGGGCACGCACACGCAGAACGTCGTAGCGGGCAAGCAGGTCGGCGTCTGATCCGGCCTCCGCTGTATCGCCGTTTGCGCCCGCCTGCGCTTCCGGGTTCGACGGATGCGACTCGCTCATGCTCGCGACGTTAGCTGACGGCGCGAACGGCATGATTGCTCGCCCGGCTAGCGCGAGCGACCGGACGCGCGCGCTCGCCGTCGCGCACCGTTGCGCGTCGCCGAACCTGCGTGCTGGGAGCCCCCGGCCGCCGAACCGGAGCGGCGATTGCCACCAGTCGAACGGTCCCTACGGCCGCCAGAGGAGTCGCGCTGAGGCGCCCCCGTGGCGATCCCCGCCAGCCCGAGCTCTCGATCGAGACCGAGCTCGCGGACCATGCCCGCCAGCTCGCGAGCCTGATCGTGCGCCACGAGCGTAACCCCCACGCCGCTCGCGCCGGCGCGAGCGGTCCGCCCGATGCGGTGGACGTAGTCCTCGCGCGTCGCCGGGATGTCGTAGTTGATCACGTGCGTTATGCCCGCCACGTCGATCCCGCGAGCCGCGACATCGGTCGCAACCAGGGTGTCGACGACGCCCGCCTCGAAGTTGGCCAGCGCACGCTCGCGCTGTCCCTGTGACTTGTCGCCGTGCATCGCCACCGCGCGCACGCTGCTCGAGGCCAGCCGCTTGACCAGCCGGTCGGCACCGCGCTTGGTGCGCACGAACACGAGCGTCAAACCACGCTCGGCGCCGCTCAGCTCGGAGACCAGGCGCGCGACCTTGCCGTCGTGGCTGACCGTCACGAAACGATGCTCGACGTCGCCCTTGCGCTCCGCCGAGTGCGCGTGCTCGTGGCGGCGGGGGTTGGACGTGTAGGCCTTCGCGATCCGTCCGACCTCGCCCTCCAGCGTCGCCGAGAACAACATCGTCTGGCGCTCCCGCGCGGTCATCTTCACGATCCTGTCGACGACCGGGCGGAAGCCCATGTCGAGCATCCTGTCGGCCTCGTCCAGCACCAGCAGCCGCACGCGGTCGAGCGACACCTCGCGTCGCTCGATCAGATCGAGCAGCCGGCCGGGGGTGGCGACGAGGATGTGGGCGCGAGCCGCCAGGCGCGCCTGCTTGACGATCCCTGCGCCGCCGTACACGGCCGCGATCGACAGCGCTCGAGCATGTGCCAGCGGGCGCATGTCATCGACGATCTGGATCGCCAGCTCGCGGGTCGGTGCGAGGATCAGCGCCGACGGCCGAGCGTCGGAGTCCTTCAGTAGCTCGACCACAGGCACGCCGAACGCGAGCGTCTTGCCCGAGCCGGTCGGTGACTGGGCGAGCACGTCGTGGCCGGCGAGCGCGTCCGGGATGACCATCCCCTGGACGGCAAACGGCGCGGTGATCTCGCGCTGGGCGAGCTCATTCACGACGACCTCGGATACGCCGAGATCGGCGAAAGTTGCATGCTTCATGTGTTGATGCTCCTTCTGGCGACCGTCCGGTCGCCGCTGCAGATGGAGATTCGACTGACCCCATCCGCGCTTCGAGCGCCAACAAAGACAAAGAACCTCACGGACGACGTCGCCGCCCGTAGGGTGACCGTAGCAGCCTTCCGCGATCGCGCTCCGCGGTGCAAGGCATCGCTCGCCTGCTCACAGGGCGCACTCCCTTGGCCGGCACCGCGCTGGCAGTGCCGATGCTGGAGCTGGGAGCTCATTCGACGAGGAGCGTCGCCTGCATGCCTCTCTGCTCGTGCTCGGGCAGCGAGCAGAACAGCGTGTAGCTGCCCGGGCGCATGATCATCTGCTGCTCACCCACACCATCTGACGGTGTGTTGGCGAAATAGCCGAGCACCGGTTCTTCCCCTGCCTGCACGTTGAGGTTATGCGCGTCCTGCCCGTGATTCACGAAATCGAAGAGCACCTTGCCCGCCGGCACGGTGGCGCGCGAGAGAGTGAAGCCGTACTCGAAGGCGATCACCCCCACGTGAGGAACCGACGGCGGCGATGTCGGCGGCGCCGTTTCTGGCGATTCCAGCGGCAGCGGGGGCGTGACGCCCGGCGGGACGGTGGACCCGACCCCGGCCCCGACAGTCGACGTGGGCGCGCTGCTCCCGGCCGCGGGAGCGCCGGCCGATGCAGGCGCGCTCGCCACAGGGCTCGGCCGGTGGTGGGCGGAGCCGGGCGCCACAGAGCGACAGCGAGCCTTGTGCCTGGTGCGGCGCTCATGCACATGCGCTCGCTTCTTGCATCGGTGCGATCTGTGCGCGATTGGAACCTTGCTGCGAGTGGGCCGCGCGGGCACCGAGCTTGCGAGCGCGAGCGCGCTTGTCAGCGCCAGCGCCGCCAGGCCGCAGGCCAGCAGCACCGACACGCGTCGAGCCGAGTTGCTCATCAGCTGATCAGCTGGGGGATTTCCCCGTATGCGCTTGAACCCGGCTGGCCAGTGCCCGCTCCGGGGATCACCAGGCCGGCCTCGGTCTGGAACCACTGCCCCAAGAGCGCCGCGTACATCGCACGAAAGTCCGACGTGTTGAGCAGGTTTTCGTTGCTGTCAAGTTTGCTCAGACCCGGGAACTCGCCGACCATCTTGCCGGTTACGCGGCTGCCGATCAGGAACGCGAGCCCGGCAGCTCCGTGGTCGGTGCCCGACCCGTTTTCCTGTGGGCGGCGCCCGAACTCCGACCACAGCTGGATCACCACGCGCCCGTCGAGCTTGCGCGCTTCGAGATCGCGCTGAAACGCGAGCACCGATTCGATCGTCTCGCCGAGGTTCGTGCTCAGGGTTTCGCGCTCATCGGAGTGGGTGTCGTAAGAGCCGACGGCCGTCAGCGAGGCGCATTTGATCGGCAGCGCTTCGTCGTCGAGCATCGCCGCGAGAGCAGCCAGGCGCAGCGGGAAATCACCACCACTCGCCGGATAGGTGACCGGTGAGGTGAAGCCCGGTTTGCCTTCGTGTTCACCGAACGGCGCGAGCTGGTTGCGAATTATGCTCGTATCGAGCGATGCGTTGCGCGCCTGCGCGAGGGCGGGCGACGGTGCTCCGAGCGCACCCAGCTGACCGAACACGTCGAGCGCCGGCGACATCAAAGGGTCATCGAGTCCGTACGCCCAGAAGTTGTAGTCGGTGGGCGAGGACACGGCCGCCACCGGCACCTTCGCCGTCGCCAGCGCGGGCGCGAGAGAGTAGTCGAGCGACAGGCCCTGCAACGGGTTTCCCGCGTCACCCGCGACGTCGAGATAGCGACCCATCCAGCCCGAGCGTGTCTGGGCGTCCAGCTCGCCCACCTCCCAGTAGTGGCGGCTCGTGAAATGACTCTCATCCGGAGGGTCGTATCCGATCGCCGGGAACACGCTGACCTTGCCCTCCGAATGCAGCTCGGCGAGCCCCGCAGCCTGCGGATGCCACATCAGCGTTTCATCCTCCGTGAACGGCTCGCCACCTTCGGTGCCTTCGGCGAGCCCGAGCTGCGGTCGAAGTTCGTGGTACTTGGGTTCCCTGACAGGTGCCAGTACCGACAGGGCATCCCAGCCGCCTTCCATGAAGATCGACACCAACACGGGCTGGTTGGGCGGCGCCGCCGCGGCCGCCTGCGCAATGCCCTCTTCGAAATGCCGCGGCGAGAGCGCCGAGGCGCCGTAGACCGAGAGCACCGCCCCGGCTGAGCGCAGCAGGAACGAGCGCCTGTCCATACCGCTGCCCGCCGGCAACGGCATCCCCGGCTCGATCCTCGGCAGCCCCCGCCCCGCCTGGGCGATCCCGGCGCGCAGGAACTGCGACCGCGTGAAGTCCTCGCATGAGCAGCTTCGCGCCATCGTCAGCTCACCTGCATATCCGGAGACGTGGCTATCAGCATGCGAAGTGCGTTCTGGCGCATAGCCCGATACGCGCTCTGCTCCCAATCGGCATTCGCGACTCCCACCAGACATGACTGCGCGAACGCCGCAACACATTCTCTGGATTCGATCGACAGCCGTGGGTTGCCCCAGTATGCAAAGGCGCTCTGAAGCGCCGCCGTCGCGCCCTCGGTTTCACTGTACTCGGGCTGACCTTCCGCGGGCCATGGATCTGGGTAGGTGTTCGCGGTCACATACGTCGCGATTTCCCAGCGTGCCTTGGCAGTCGAGGTGTCCAACCAGTGGGTGAAGTCCCAGCCGGAGACGTTGGGAGGGTAAAACAACTGCTGCCCGGCGCCGGCCGACAGCCAGGCCCATGCCGTCGTGTCGATCGGCCGGCCGATCGCGCGCAGCAGCCCAGCGTTGTAGACGACCGGTGGGGTCACCATCTCAGGGCCCTCGAGGAAATCGGGGTGCTGCAGGATCGCCTCGACCACTGCCCTGATGCTGTATTCGGAGCTTCTGTAGAGGGCTTGAAGCGAGGACAGTGTGTCCTCAGAGGGCGGCTGGGGGACGAAGTAGCTCCACAGCTTGCCGACGAAGAACGACGCATGCAGCGGGTGGCTGATACACAGGCGCACCGCGTCTTCGTAGTTCCAGTTGCCGGTCTGCCCGAACACCGTCTTGTTGCGATTGTCATGACGCGAAGGGTCGAAGCGAAAGTTCTGCAGGCCGGTACTCGCGTTCCAGTCAGCCGTCCAGCCCGTCAACGCTCGGGCCATTTCCCTGACGTCGTCCTCTGTGTAGGCCCCACGATCGGCCCCCAGTGAGAACAGCTCCATCATCTCGCGTGCGTAGTTCTCATTGGGTTCGTTCTTGTCGTTGTAGATCCCATCGAGGAACACGAGCATCGCCGGGTTGCTCGTCACGGCGTGAAACAGCTCGTCAAAGCCGCCTAGCGCGTTTTCGCGGAACAAGTTGTTCTGATCGAGCATCCGCTGCTGGCTGTTGACCTTCTCGTTGGAGTTGGCAAACCAGTCGTGCCAGATGAACGTCATTCGCTCAACCAGCTGCTGATCCGAGCGGACCATGCGATCGAGCCACCAGCAGTGATCCTCGCCCCAAGCGTCGGCCGGCGCCAGCGCGTTGCCGTCGTCGTCAGTCGGCTCACGCCCGCGCAGGACAGCTGGACCACTGGGACGGGTCAGCGCCTGCACCACCTGTTCGGTCGGCGCCCCCGCCAGCGCCTCGGCCTGTCCGGGGACAGGCCCGAACCCAGCTCGCCACAGCAACCGGCGCGCCTGGTTAGCCGTGATCGCCGCGCGCAGCTCGGAGACCGGCTTGCCCGAAGGAGGAGGTGGGCTGACCGAGATCGGGGCCGGGAGCGGCACCCCCGACAATCCGGCGACGTGCGGTGCAGCGGGGATGCTCGTCGGCGCCGAGACATGCGGCAGCGGCGCAACGGGCTTCCTGTGGTGGGGATGCTTGCGGCGCTTACGATGCTTGAAGCGCTTTCCCGGTGGCCCGTGGTGGGTGCTCGGCTTGCCGTGAGCAGTGTGCCCACCCGGCGAGCCCGCCCGTGGCGCGGTGGCACGAGCAGCCTCCGTCATCGGCTCGCCGCCGGCCCGGCCGTCATCGGCTCGCCGCCAGCCCGGGGTTTGAGTCCACACCCCACCTCGTCGCGCGCGCCTTGCATCCCATGCGCGGGACCTCGGCCGCGAGTCGCGATCCGATGAGATCCCGGCGATGATCCTCAACGCATGTTCTAGCGTCCGCAACCAGACGCCGACTGACACACCGCTTACTGGGTGTGGGACATCACTGCGATGTCTGTCATCACTCGATGTGGGACATCACCGGGACGTCTGTCATCACTGCCATGTCTGCCATCACTCGATGCGGGACATCACTGGGATGTCTGCCATCACTGGATGTTTGCCATCACGTGCTTGACCACCGTGTAGTCCTCCACCCCGTACATGCTCAGGTCCTTGCCATAGCCGGACTCCTTGAAGCCGCCGTGGGGCATCTCTGAGACGAGCGGGATGTGGTCGTTGATCCACACACAGCCAAAGCGCAGCGCCTTCGACACCCGCAGCGCGCGGCCGACGTCGCGCGTCCACACCGACGAGGCCAGCCCGTAGCGGGTGGCGTTCGCCCACGCAATCGCCTGCGCCTCATCGGAGAACTGCTGCACCGTGATCACCGGGCCGAAGATCTCGCGCTGGATCATCTCGTCGTCCTGGCGCAAGCCTGCCACGACCGTCGGCTCGAGGTAGAAGCCCGGCCTGTCCGGCTCGCCGCCGCCAGTCACAATCTCGGCGTGCTCGGGCCGGCGCTCGAGGAAGCCCTCCACACGTTCACGCTGGCGCGCCGAGTTGACCGGGCCGAGCGTCGTCTCCGGCGCCAGCGTGTCGCCGATCACCAGACCCTGCGCCTGGGCGGCAAGGCCGGACACGACGTCGTCGTACACGTCGCTGCAGGCCAGCACCCGGGTCGCCGCCGTGCAGTCCTGCCCGGCGTTGTAGTAGCCGGTGCCCGCGATCGTTTCCATCGCGCTCTCCAGGCTCGACATCGTCGAACACCACCACCGGCGCCTTGCCGCCGAGCTCCAGGTGCACCCGCTTGAGCGTGTCCGCCGCCGTGCGCGCGAAGTGCTTGCCCGTGTCCACCGATCCCGTCAGCGCGAGCATGTCGACGTCCGGGTGGTTGATCAGCGCCTCACCCGTCGGCCTGCCCGGGCCCGTCACCACGTTCAACACGCCGTTCGGCAGCACCTCCGAAGCCAGCTCCGCCAGCCACACCGTCGTGATCGGCGTCGTCTCCGCCGGCTTCAGCACGACCGTGTTCCCAGCCGCGATCGCCGGTCCAAATTTCCAGATCGCCATCATCAGCGGGTAGTTCCACGGCGTCACCTGCCCGATCACCCCGACCGCCTCGCGGCGCGTGAACGAGGTGTAGCCCTCCATGTACTCACCCGCCGCCCGACCCTCCAAGCAGCGCGCCGCGCCGGCGAAGAAGCGCAGGTTGTCCGCCATCACCGGCACCTCATCGTTGATCACGTTCTCGATCGGCTTGCCCGCGTTCAGCGCCTCCATGCGCGCAATCTCCTCGCCGTGGCGCTCCACCAGATCCGCCAGCGCCAGCAGCGCCTGCGCGCGCTGAGCCGGCGTCGTGCTCGACCAGCCGTCAAACGCCCGCCGTGCCGCGCGCACCGCGCGGTCGACCTCCTCCGCGCTCGAGATCGGCGCGCGCGCGATCTCCTCGCCCGTCGCCGGGTTCAGTACCGGTTCGCTCTCGCCCTCAAACGGCGCACGCTCACCATCAATGAAGTTGCTCAGGATGTCCGTCGTGCTCGCCATCTTGGGTCTCCTAGTCCGGGGTTCTGGTGTCGTGTTTGCGCGCGCGTATAACCATTGCTATACGGGGTTCGTCGCCGGAGTCACTCGGTGTGCCGATACCTTCTATCTCGCCGACACGCGCGTATAACCATGGCTATACGGCGTCTGTGATCGGAGTCATTCCCAGCGCCTCCGCGACCGCCGGGTGGGTGATCCGGCCCTGCTCGACGTTCAAGCCCAGGCCCAGGCCCCGGTTTCGCTCGAGCGCCTCACCGATGCCCAGGTCGGCGAGCTCGAGCACGTACGGCAGCGTCGCGTTCGTCAGCGCGTACGTCGACGTGATCGGCACCGCCCCCGGCATGTTCGTCACGCAATAGTGGGTGATCCCGTCAACCTCATACGTCGGGTCCGAGTGCGTCGTCGGGCGCGAGGTCTCAAAACAGCCGCCCTGATCGATCGACACATCCACCAGCACCGCGTGCGGCTTCATCAGCTTCAGCTGCTCGCGCGTGATCACGTGAGGCGCGCGCCCCCCATGGACCAACACCGCGCCGATCACCAGGTCCGCCGCTCCCAACATCTCCTCGATCGCGAGCATCGAGGAGTACACCGTCGACGCGCGCCCCGCAAACGCCACTTCCAGCTCGCGCAGACGGTCGATCGAACGGTCGAACACGAACACATCCGCCTGCATGCCGATCGCGATGAACGCCGCATTCATCCCCACCACGCCGCCGCCGATCACCAACACCGTCGCCGCCGCCACGCCCGGCACGCCACCAAGCAAGATCCCGCGCCCGCCGAGCGGCTTCTCCAGCATGAACGCGCCCGCCTGCGTCGCGATCTTGCCCGCCACCTCGCTCATCGGCGCCAGCAGCGGCAGGCGCCCCTCAACGTCCTCGACCGTCTCATACGCGATGCACCTCGCCCCCGAAGCCATCAGCCCGCGTGCCAAATCCGGCTCCGCAGCCAGATGCAGGTAGGTGAATAGCGTCTGGCCCTCGCGCAACCTCGCCACCTCCACCCGCTGCGGCTCCTTCACCTTCAGCACCAGCTCCGCCTCCGCGAACACCGCGTCCGCGTCCCGCAAGATCCGCGCCCCCTGGGCGCCGAACTGCTCGTCGCTCATCGCGCTGCCCTCGCCCGCGCCCGCCTGCACCAGCACCTCGTGGCCACGCCTGCTCAGCTCGCGCACCCCCGCCGGCGTGATCGCAACGCGGTACTCGTCACTCTTGATCTCCGTCGGAACTCCAATCCTCATGCCCGCCCCTCTCCTTCATGCTCACGCACGCCCACCCCACCCGACCCCCGGAGGGGGTCCCCATAAAAACCGATCAACACGCCCACGATCATCGCGCTAGCTCCCGTCCCCGCAACGCCAGCCAGAACTCAATTCGATCGCGCGCATTGGAGAAGTCGCGCCCCGTCAGCTGCTCGATTCGGCGGATGCGATAGCGCAACGTATGCCGGTGACAGAACAGCGCGCTCGCCGCCTTCTCCCAGTGGCCGTTGTGCTCGATGAACACATCCAGCGAGCGAACAAGCTCTTCGCCATACTCCCCCTCGCCCTGCTCGATCGGGTCGAGCACGCTGCGGCAGTACGAGCTCAGCGCGTCGTCGTCCTGCAATGACAGCAGCAGCTGGAACGCGCCCAGATCCACGTACGAGCCGACCTCCGGCGCGTCACCGTTGCGCAAGCGCACCGCCTCCAGCGCACAGCGCGCCTCATGGAACGCCATCCGCAGCGAATGGCTAGCAGCCGGCCGGCTTGCCGCCGCCCGCACCTCGCCATAGCGAGTCGCCAGCTCGCCGCGGATCGTGCGCGTCAGCTCGATCGGCTCGAGCGCCGCCAACCCACTCGCGCCATCCGGATCGATCACCGCGCACAGCAAGCCCGCGCGGATCGCCACCAGGTTCGAGATCCGCTCGCGCTGCAGGATCCTTTCCACGACCGCCGCCGCCGCGCTCGGGTCCGACAGCTTGAACGCCAGCACCGCCACGTGCTCGCCGATCCCGAACGGGCGTAGCCGCGCCTGCAGATCTTCCGGGTACAGGTGCCCCGACAGCGCCTCCGCCAGCACGTCGCCAACCATGTTGCGCTGCAGGATTTCGTAGCGCTCGTCCAGCAGGTGCGTAAACGCCCGCTCGGTGATCGCGATGAACGGCAGCGCGTACGGCACCTCGAACAGCGGGAAGTCGCGATTCCGCGCCGCCGTCACCAGCGCCGCCGGAAGCCGCTTGTGGGTGAAGCCAGTGCCGAAGCCCAGACCCGCGATCTCGTGGTCTGCCAGCCGCCCAATCAGCTCGCGCTGTGACTTCGGGCCGCTCAACTGCAGGCCCGTCGTCAACAACAGCTCGCCGCCTTTCAACCACGGCGTCGGATCAGATAGCTCCGTGCTGTGCACCCAGCGCACATGCGTCCGCGCGGACTCGCCTCCGCACACGAGCTCCAGTCCGAGCTCGCTCACCAGGCTCTCGACAGTGAGCTCCATCGCCCCAAATCAACGCCGCAGAGCCGGTGCTCGCCGAGGCCCGCGTGATGAATCCATCCGCTCCGATGCCTCGCTCAGCACCGGGCGCAGGATCGCCTCGATTTCCTCGAACTGCTCCTCTCCCGCTATCAGCGGCGGCGACAGCTGCACAATCGGGTCGCCGCGATCGTCCGTCCTGCAGATCAGGCCACGCCTATACAGCTCCCCCGACAGGAAGCCGCGCAGCAGCTGCTCGGACTCCTCGTGGTCAAACGTCTCCTTCGTCTCTTTGTCCTTCACCAGCTCGATCGCCTGGAAGTAGCCCGCGCCGCGCACGTCGCCGACGATCGGCAGATCGCGCAGGCCGTCGAGCACCTCGCGCAAACGCCCCTCTTTCGCGCGCACGCGGCCACACAAGTCCTCGCGCTCGATGATCTCAATGTTCGCAAGGCCAACCGCACACGCCACCGGATGCCCGCCGAACGTAAAGCCGTGGTTGAAAATCTCCTTACCGTGCAAGAACGGCTCCGCGACGTGCTCCGCCGTAATCACAGCCCCCAGCGGCACATACGCCGAGCTGATGCCCTTCGCCGTCGTGATCATGTCCGGCAAGTAGTCGTAGCGGTTGCAGCCGAACCACTCGCCGATCCGCCCCCACGAGCAGATCACCTCGTCGGAGATCAGCAGCACGCCATGGCGGTCGCAGATCTCGCGCACGCGCTGGAAATAGCCATCCTGGGGGACGAAGCAGCCGCCCCCGTTCTGCACCGGCTCGAGGATCACCGCCGCCACCGTCTCCGGGCCCGCGAACTCGATCGCCTCCTCGATCGCATCCGCCGCCCACAGCGGATCGCGGTCCTCCGACCAGCGATACGAGTTCGTGTTCGGCACGTGGATTCCGCCCGGGGTCAACGGTTCGAAAGGCTCGCGCAGCGGCGTCAGACCAGTCGCCGTCAGCGCCCCCATCGACGTCCCGTGATACGCCAGCTTGCGCGAAATCAGCTTGTGCCTCCTCGGCTCACCCCGCGCATTGTGGTAGGCCTTCGCCAGCTTCCACGCCGACTCCACCGCCTCCGAACCACCCGAGGTGAAAAACACGCGGTCCAGCGTGCCCGGCGCCAGCTCCGCAATCCGCGTCGCCAGCTCGATCGAGCGCGGATGCGCGTAGCTCCAGTTCGTGTAGAAGCCGAGCTCCTCCGCCTGCCTCGCCGCCGCCGCCCCCAGCTCCGCGCGGCCGTGCCCCACGTTCACGCAGTACAGCGCCGACAGGCCGTCCAGGTAGCGATTGCCGTGCTCGTCGTACACGTAGCAGCCCTCGCCCCTGACGATCACCGGCACCTCCGCGTCCGCAAAAGAGCCCATCCGCGTGAAGTGCATCCACAGGTGTCGCTTGGCCTGCTCTTGGAGATCACCGGACATTCAACACACGCTTTCTTCTCGTAGCCGACTAGACACTCAGGACAACGCTAGCCGCTCCCAATATGCTACTCAATGCGCCGCCTGGTCAACAAGCGCAGTTTGGACTGTACATCTCGTCCAATCCGAGTGGACTCTTTTGGGCCTCGCGCCCATTGGCCTCCGCCGATCAACTGCGTATCGTTTCTCACAAGACCGCGCGATATCCGCAGCAGCCACGAGAGGAGCCACCGATGGCCACCGAAAGTTCCGCCGCATCGGCCACTTCATCAGGGGTCATGGACAAGGGGCTGAAAAAAGGCGCCATCGGATACGTCTCCAACATCGTCATCGGCGTCGCCTCAACCGCGCCCGCCTACTCGCTCGCCACGACGCTCGGTTTCATCGTCGTCGTCAAAGGCGTCGGCGTGCACGCCCCGGCGGTACTGCTCGTCGCGTTCCTGCCGATGCTGCTCGTCGCCTCCGCCTACAAATACTTCAACCGCGCCGACCCCGACGCGGGCACATCGTTCGCCTGGACAACCCGCACCTTCGGCCCGTCCACCGGCTGGATGAACGGCTGGGCGATCTTCCTCTCCGACGTGATCGTCATGGCCTCGCTGGCCGACATCGCGGCGATCTACACCTTCCAGCTCTTCGGCTTCACAGAACTCGGCGAATCCAAAGCCGCGATCATCATCGCCTCGGTCTTGTGGATCGCGATCATGACCGGGATCTGCTACCGCGGCATCGAGCTCTCCGCGCGCATCCAGCAGGTGCTGCTCGGCATGGAGGTTTTCATCCTCGGGCTGTTCGCCGTCGTCGCCTTCATCAAGGTCTACGGCAGCAGCCCGCCCGCGGACTCGATCAAGCCGTCGCTGTCCTGGATCAACCCGTTCGCGATGAGCTTCGGCGACCTGGTCGTGGCGCTGCTGCTCGCCGTGTTCATCTACTGGGGCTGGGATTCCGGGGTGGCGGTCAACGAGGAGTCAGAGGATCCAGCCGAGGGCCCGGGCAAGGCCGCCGTCGTCTCGACAATCCTGCTCGTCGTGATCTACGTCGTCGTCTCGGCGGCCGCCCAGGCCTTCCACGGGGTCGGCTTCCTCTCCAATGAAGCCAACCAGGAAGACATCCTCAGCGCGCTCGGAACGGGCGTGCTCGGCGAACCCCTGAACAAGCTTTTGATCATCGCCGTGCTCACCTCGGCCTCGGCCTCGACGCAGACCACGATCCTTCCCACGGCCCGCACCACGTTGTCGATGGCGCATTGGAAAGCCGTCACCAACCTGCTCTCCCGCGTCCACAAACGCTATCTCACCCCAACCGTCTCAACGCTCGGCTTCGGCCTGCTAGCGATCGCGATCACAATCGCGCTTCTGCTGCTCTCCGAAAGCGTGCTCGTGGACTCGCTTACCTCGATCGGCTTCCCGATCTGCTTCTACTACGGCTTCACCGGCGTCGCCTGCGCCTGGTACTTCCGTCGCGAGCTCGGTAAGAGCACGCGCAACCTCCTGCTCCTGGGCGTCGGACCGGTCCTCGGCGGGCTGATGCTGTTCGGCGTGGGGATCAAGGCTGCGATCTACTACGGACACACCGCAAACGTGGAATCCAAGCCGATTCTCGGCATCACGCTGCCGCTGTGGATGGGCATCGGCGGCATGGTTCTCGGCGCGATCATCATGCTGATCTCCCGCCCCTACTTCAAAGAGTTCTTCTCGCGCAAAACCGAAACCGCGCCGCCCGGCATCCTCGAGGAGCCGCCGCCCACCGAGCCAGTTCCCACACGCGTCGACTTCTGACCAGCGGTCGACTTCTGACCAGCGGGGCCCGACAAGGCACGACCCCCCGCCCTGGCCTCGCGGAGGATGGCCGGCGCCCGGATTTGCCGGAGGCGGCATGGGACCTGCCGAGGAGGCAGGGGGGTATGTCCTCCTACACGAACGCTGTATAACCATGGCTATACACCACTCGGGAGCGTGATAGGGGTATGTCCTCTCTCACAACAAACACTGTATAACCATGGCTATACACCGCCCGGGAGCGCCAGCTACCTCAGCTCCCGGCGTCGAGCTCCATCTGCCCGTGCGGTGAGCCGTACTCGGCCAACAGCTCCAGGAACGGCGCGGGCGGGAACGCCTCCGGGCCGAGCACGCCGACGCCCTTCCAATCCCCGCGGTCGAGCAGCTCCAGCGCGACGACCGGGTTGATCGCCGTCTGCCACACGACCGACTGATTGCCGTACTCGCGCATCGTCGTCTCGTTGTCCACCATGTGATACAGGTAGGTCGATCGCGGCTGCCCGTCCATGCCTGTGCCCGTCACCCAGGTGCCCGCGCAGGTGCGCCCGCTCATCCGCTCGCCGAGCGTCGCCGGGTCGGGCAGCGCGGCCGCGACGACATCGCGTGGAGCGATGAGCGTGCCGCGCACGGACACCGGCTCGGTCGAGTCGAGCCCGAGTTTGTGCAGCGTCGCGAGCACATCGATGAACTCCTGCCCGAGCCCGTACTTGAACGTCACCCGCTCGCATGGCACCCAGCGTGGGATCAGCACGACCTCCTCGTGCTCGACGTTCACGCATTCCACCGGCCCGATGCCCTCGGGGAACTCGAACACCTCCGGCTCGGAGAACGGCGCCGTGGTGTAAAAGCCGCGCTCGCGCTCCCAGATCAGAGGCGGGTTCAGGCACTCCTCGATCGTCGTCCAGATCGAGAACGTCGGCGCGAAGTCATAGCCCTCGACGATCAGGTCCGCGCCATCGCGCACACCGACTTCATCGATCTTCGAGAACAGCTCGTCGGCGGCGTGACGGGCGAAGATGTCCGATAGACCCGGCTCGACGCCGATCCCCACGAGCGCCAGCACGCCGGCCTGCTCCCAACGCTCGTGCTCGGCCAGCTGCTTGTCCCCGAGCATCTCGCCGGGCAGCTCGTAAGGGCGCTCGGGATGGGGGTGCGACAGCGTCATCGCCATGTCCAGGTAGGTCACCTTCGCGTCGAACGCCGCCGCGAAGATCGGCTCGTTGAAGCGCGGATCGCACGCGTTGAGCACTGCGTCAGGACGCACCCGCGCGATCAGCTGCAGCAGCTCCTCACGACTGGAGGCATCGACCTGCTCGGCTGAGAAACGATCCGGCTCGCCGAGCCGTTCGCCCGCGGCACGCGCACGCTCGAGCGCGACATCCGCCATCACCACGTGCTCGAACGCCGCGCGGCGCTGCGCGATCGCGGCGAATGCCGACCCAACTCCCCCGGCTCCGACGACTAGAACCTTCATCGAAGCCAGTCTGACGCAAAGCGCTTGCTCGTAACGTCACAAGCGCTTCCCGGCCGTACGACGCAACGTCGCAGGCGGCTCACGTATGCTGCGCCGATCCGCGTGGTTCCGAACACCAGCAGGCGATGAGCACCGGCCTCCCCAGCCCACCGCGCACGCCTCCCGGATCGCCCGCGCCCACGGGCACCGACGGCGTGCCGCGCGAGCAGGCGCAGGCGCCCGCGGACACGCAGCAGACGGCCGCACGGTCCGGCCGCTGGGCACCCTCACCCTCGTTCACAGCGATCGAACTGGCGCTCGTCGCGCTCGCGGGCGTGCTGCTCGCGCTGATCACGACCTGGCCGCTGGTGTTGCACATGCCGAGCCGGATCTCGCCGGATCTCGGCGATCCGATCCGCACCGCATGGCAGGTCGCGTGGGTCGGCCACGCGATGCTGCACGACCCGCTGCACCTGTTCAACTCGAACACCTTCTACCCGCATCCGTTCAGCCTCGCTTTCTCCGATTCGCTGCTCGGCTACGGCCCCGCCGCATTCTTCGGCTCTGGCACCGTCGACACGCTCGTCCGCTACAACCTGCTGTTCCTATTCGCCTGGTCGCTGTGTTTCTTCGGCGCCTACCTGCTGGCGCGCGAGCTGGGCCTCGGGCGCCTCGGGGGCGCAGCCGCCGGCGTCGCGTTCGCATACGCGCCATACCGCGTGACCGAGGCGGGACATCTGCACGTGATCTCCTCGGGGGGGATCGCGCTCGCGCTGTTCCTGCTCGTACGCGGGTACCGGCGTGACTCACGCAAGCTCGTGCTCGCCGGCTGGCTCGTCTCCGCGTGGCAGGTCAGCCTCGGCTTCACGCTCGGGCTGCAGTACACCTACCTGCTCGCCGTGCTCGGACTGCTCGTGCTCGCGTTCTGGTGGCGCGGTCGCCTGACGCCCGGCGCCGCCTGGGAAAGCGACGGCGGCAAGGAGAGCGACAGCTTCCACCCCAGCGACAACGGCGCCGAGACGGGCGCCCCCGAGCCCGGCGCGCGCGGCCCGCTGATTCCCCGCCGGCTGCTCGCGGTGACGTTGATCGGGATCGCCGTGCTGGGGGTCGTCGCGATCTACCAGGCCAGGCCCTATCTGCAGGTCGCAAGCCATTACCCGACAGCCAAGCGCACGCTCAAGGAAGTCAAGAACTACTCCTCCGGCCCCGCCGCGCTGGCGTCCGCCTCCTCGGAGAACCGCGTCTGGGGGAGCATCACCTCCGGCGCGCGCGCCCACGTCCACTCGAAGAACGAGGACGTCTTCTTCCCCGGCGGCGCGATCCTCGTGCTGGCGCTGATCGGGCTCGCGAGCGCGGTGTACACGCGAAGACTGCGCATCGGCCTGGCCGTCGGCATCGCCACCTGCTCGATCCTCGCGATGGGACTCGGGCTGACGGGCGCCGGGTATCCCTACCGCCTGCTGTTCGACTATGCCCCCGGATGGAACGGCGTGCGCGTGCCCGGCAGGATCTTCACGCTGGCGACATTGTTCTACGCGCTGCTAGCCGGTGCCGGTGTGCAGCTGCTGGTGAGCCGTCTTGGCCCGTGGAGCAAGCGACATCGCTGGAGCCTCGTGCCGGCGCTCGCCGGAGCAGTGCTGCTGATCGGCATCCTCGGCGAAGGAGCGGGACACCTCGCTCATCCGGTCGTTCCCCAGCCGGCGCGAGCTGAGGTCGGGCTGCGCGGGCCGGTGCTCGACCTGCCAACCGACGGGGCGCTCGATCGCCTGTGGCAGTACTACTCGACCGACGGCTTCTACAAGATCCCAATCGGTGAGAGTACCTTCGACATCCCGGCGCTCGACGACCTGCGCGGCGGGATGTACGGCTTCCCCGATCGGGCCAGCATCGAGAAGCTTCGCTACTACGGGATCCACACGGTCGTCCTGCATACCCAGATGCCTAAGGGACTGCCGCCCGAGCAGGGCTGGGTCGTGCCCGAGCCACCGAACGCGCCCGCCGCAGCCGAAAAGCCGATCGCTGGACTCGGCGTCACCCGCCGGCGGGTCGGCTCGCTCGTGATCTACGAAATCGGCCCTGGCCCGGCGGCGCTGCACGGATCCGACTGATGACGCGCACACGGCTCGCGCTCGCGGCGATCCTGCTGGTCGGTCTGGCGTACGCGACGATGATCCAATCGTTCTCCTGGAACCAGGCCTCCCACTACGACCTGATCCGCTCGATCGATCACGGCCACACCGACATCGACCCCTACCAGGAAAACACGGGCGACAAGGTCCTCTACAAGGGGCACTACTTCTCCGCGCGCGCTCCCGGGCTGGCGATCTTCGCGCTGCCGTTCTACGACACGCTCAACTTCGTCGGAGCGGACTCCTGGGCGCAGAAATCGCAAGCGCTGCGCAACGACGACGAGATGGTCTACCTGATCGGCCTGTGGGCCAACGTGCTGCCGGGCATCCTCTTGCTGTTGCTCGTATGGCGCGTGGCCGACCGCTTCGAGCCCGGCTACGGCGTCGCCGCGGCCGTCGTGCTCGGGCTGGGGACGATGGTGCTGCCGCTCTCCACGCTGCTGTTCTCACACGTGTTCACCGCGTTCTTGGGATTCGCTGCGTTCGCGCTGATGCTGCGCGAGCGCGACGGCCCGCCGCGTCCGCTGCTGCTGGCGCTCGCCGGCCTGGCGATGGGCTACTCGGTCACCGCCGAGTACCCGCTGTTCTTCGTCGCCGCCGTGCTCGGCCTGTACCTGCTGTCGCGACGCGACGCGCTTACGCCGCTGCTGATCACACGCCGAGCCGGTGCCTACATCCTCGGCGGCCTCGTCGGGATCGTCCCGCTGGCGCTCTACAACCACTACGCCTTCAACTCGTGGACGCACCTCGCCTACTCCGACGTTCCGCGCCAGCAGAAAGGCTTCTTCGGGATCGGCGCGCCGAGCCTCAAGGTCCTGTCCACGCTGCTGTTCGACTCGCGCGGGCTGCTGACGATCTCGCCCGTGCTGCTGATGGGCGCGATCGGGACGGTGCTGCTGTACAAGCGTGGCAAGCGCGCCGAGGCGCTGACGATCGGCGGCGTCTGCCTCTGCTACCTGGGCTACAACTCCGGCTACTACCTGCCGTTCGGCGGCGGCTTCATGGGCCCGCGCTTCCTGACGACGATGCTTCCGTTCGTCGCGTTCCCGATCGCGATCGCGCTGAAGCGCTACCCCGGCCCGACGATCGCGCTGGCCGGCATCTCGCTCGCGACGACCGTGATCGCGACGATCACGCATCCGCTCGTCGGCTATGAGAACGAGACAGTCGTGTGGGCGCGCTACCTGGGCGAGGGCTTCTTCCAGCCGACGATCGCCACCGCGTACGGCCTCGGCCGCGGCTGGGGCGGCATCTGGCCGTTCCTGCTGGCGGCCGGCGGCGGTCTGGTGCTCGCGGCGTGGGCCACACCGCGCATGCGGCTGTCAGCCGCCACGATCGGCGCGGGCGTGCTCGCGGCGCTCGCGTGGGGCCTGTTCGCGCTGCTCGCGCCGACCGTGCTGGGCATCGACCACCGGGGCCTGCTGAGCATCGTCGGCGCGGGCGACCACACGGCGCTCAACCTGAAGCTGCACGACGGCACCACCTATCCCCTGCGCAAGCTCGCTCCGCTGGCCGTTGCCGCCGGGCTACTCGCGCTGGGCGCGATGCGGCTGTGGCGCAACCAGCCTGACCGGCCATCCGAGCAGCGCAGCAGCGGCGCCGGCGCCGAATCGCGGACGCAGCCGGCTCTGACGAGTTAGCGCTCAGATCAGTTGCGGGCGATCTTCACGCCGCACTTGGCGGCACGCAGTTGGCGGCACACGACGACGTAGCCGGCTCGCGGCTGTTCGCGGGCATTCATCAGCCCAGCGTCAAAGCGGGTCGAGCTGTTGCCGCCGGTCCAGTCGTAGATGTACAGGCGCTTGATCTGCGGACGCGAGGCGGCGACGGCGAACATGTACTTAAGCACCTTGGACGCGCGCGTCAGGCCCGAGCCGTTGCGGTTGGGGAAGGCGCCCCCGAACTGCACCAGGCCGCCGGTCTCGGTCAGCCACACCTGACCGCCGAGCGCGCGCACCAGTTCGCGCGTACGCCAGCTTTCCAGCCGGTTGATGTCGGAGTAGTTGTGCAGCCCCCAGATCTTCGGCATGACCGTCTCCAAGCGGCCGATCTCGCGCTTGAATTCCGAGATGTAGGCCAGCGTCGGCGAGATGTTGTTCGCGTCGAGCACGTCGAGGCCGATCGCGGTGCAGCCTTTACACACGCGGATCATCGCCTGGTAGTACTTGGCCGCGGCCACCGCCGACGGGCTCGCCAGGACGTGAGGGATGTTGCCGCGGTTGGCCTCGTCCCAGGACTGGTACTGCCTGACCTTAGGGAAGCGCTTGATGAATTTCTCCACGTCGTGCTGGTAGCTCGCCACGCTCGGCAGCTTCGTCGGGCTGTACTCGGAGTGGTAGAAGGCGACCAGCACCTGCTGGTGCTGCGCTTCGGCGCCGCGGATGAACGTGATCGCCTGGTCGAGCGAGTAGGAGTGCGCGACCGCGTCGTAGGGCGCGATGTAGCGGACGATCTTCGTGTGCAGCTGCTGGAACAGCGGGTTGGCGAACATCCGCGCGTGCTCGTCGCCGACGCCGGTCAGGAAGGAGCTAGCAGCATGCGCCTGAGGCTTGGAAGCGCCGCCGATCGCGCTTGGCACGGCGAGCAGACAGGCCAGCAGCACCGTGGCGAGGGCCAGGGGGATCGTCCGGAGGTGTGAACGCAAGATCTTCATGCAGTCGGTGGAACAGGCTTCAGGCAGCCAGGTTGCGCGATGCTAGAGAACTCTTATTAAGCGCAGCTCTAGCCACCGACACCTTCGGCGTCCGCCCCCTCGACTCCTTCACTCGCAGCACGGCGATCCTCGTCGCCGGCTCGGCGGTCCTCCCCGCCCGTGTGCCCACGCAGCGTGGGATCGGCGACGATGCGCACGTCGACGCCCGGGAGCTCGCGCAGCAGGCGCATCAGCAGCGAACGATCCGCGCCGGCTCCCAGGCGGGCGAGGCCCCGCGGCGGCGTCGGCGTGCCCAGCAGCACGTACGTGCTGCCCAGCGAGCGGGCGATCCTGATTGCGACGGCGGCCACGTCCTCTCCCTGCTCGACGCGCAGCCGTGCGCCGAGCATCGCCGTCAGGCGTCTGAGCTCCTCTAGGCGCCGGCGATCCTCGGGGCTCGGCGGACGACCAGGCGGGCGCACTACCAGCACGTCGAGCTCCGCATCAAGGCGCTGCGCCGAGCGCCACGCGCGCCGCACGACCCGCTCGGAGTGGGGCGCGAGCGTCGCCAGCGCGAGCAGGCGCTCGGCGATCGACTGCGGACCGGCCTCGGAGAGGCTGGGCAGGCCCTGCTCGTCACGGCGCGGCACCTGCGTCGGCTCACGCACGAGGCGCTTGACCTCCACGTCCTCGGCGACCTGCCGCAGTGCGGTCTCGCGCAGCGCCGCGAGGTTCTCGATCTTGAAGAAGTTGTTCAGCGCCGCCGGTACGCGCTCGGGCGCGTACACCTTGCCGGCGCGCAGGCGCGCGATCAACGCCTCCGGGGTCAGGTCGATCAGCACCACCTCGTCGGCCGAGGACAGGACCTCGTCGGGGATCGTCTCACGCACGTGCGCACCCGTCAGTTGGGTCACCTGGTCATTGAGGCTCTCCAGGTGCTGGACGTTGACCGTCGAGAACACATCGATGCCCGCGTCGAGCACGTCGCGGACGTCCTCGTAGCGCTTCTCGTGCTCGGCGCCCGGCGCGTTCGTGTGCGCCAGCTCGTCGATCAGGCACAGCTCAGGCCTACGCGCTAGCACCCCCGGCAGATCCATCTCCGCCAGTGGCCTGTCGCGGTATCTCAGCTCTCGACGGGGGATCAGCTCCAGCCCCTCGGCCTGCGCGATCGTCTCGGCGCGCCCGTGCGGCTCGATGTAGCCGATCGCTACGTCGCGGCCGGCCTCCGCTTCGGCGGCTCCCTCCTGGAGCATGCGATACGTCTTGCCCACCCCGGGAGCCATCCCGATGAAGACCTTCAGGCGTCCTCGCTGTTCGGCCACTCGAGCATTGTCGCCGACGGGACAGCCTGCAGCACCGCGTCGTAGCGGCGGCGTACGTCAGCGCGATCGCTCTTCTCGGCGACCGACGCCTCGCACAGGCGCAGGATCATTGCCGCCTGCTCGAGCAGCAGCTCGCGCTGCTCGTCGGTCCTTGTGCGCGTCATGATCTTTGCCAGGCCGTCGAGCTGGCGGATCATCACGGCCGGGATGCCGACACTTGACTGACGAATCTTCTCGTGCGCGCGCTCGAGCAGACGGCGGAACGTGACCGGAACGGTGATCACGCGCACGCTGCCAGCGGCGTCGCGATGCACAGCCAGCGGCTTCCAGCGGGCGGCGATCTTACCCAGCGCATCCCCCAGCCAGTCGATGCACGCGAGCGCTGTGAACGTGTCGTTGATCGCCGAGGACAGCCCGCGGATCGCGATCTCGACGAGCTGGTCGACCGCAAACGTGGGATCCTGCGTCAGCGTCCTGTGCGGGCCGGTCGCGTGCGCACCGCCGAGCGCGCGGGCGACGTCCGGCGCCGACGCGGCGGGCCACACGTTCGCCAGCGGCTCCCCTTCGACGACGAAGTGGCCGGGGCGGTGCACGAGGCGGATCACCGCGTCGTTGCGCGAGGCGATGTCGATCAGCTGGTGCATGCTCACGTACTGCAGGTAGCCGCTCTTGGGCGCCCGCACGAAGCCGCTGTCCTCGTCCAGCCGCACGACGATCTCCGCCACCGACGGCCTCGCCTCGAGCGCGTCTGCGTCCGCGTCCGGTGATCCGGCCTCGGCGTCGATTGCCCGTGACAGGTCGCGGGCAATGCCGGCGATCACCTGCGGCAGCTGGATCGACTTGGCGATGTGGTCGATGAACACGACGAGCACCACGACGTCGGCGATCACCAGCGCCATCGTCACCGTGATCGACAGGTGCGGCACGAATTCGCCGTGGGTGCCAGGGCCGATCGAGACGAGCGCGAGGATCGCGAACACGAACGTCGCGACGAAGCTCCCGAGCGTTACCTGCGTGATCCAGTCGCGGATGAAGTTGCGCAGCATCCGCGGCCCGAACTGCGTCGAGGCGAGCGTCAGCGTGACGATCGTGATCGAGAACACCAGCGTGACGACAGTGATCACCGCCGCGGCGATCGCCGTGAGGATCTGACGCGCGGCATCGGCGGTGCCGCTGATCACCCATGAGGGCAGATCCAGAGAGCCGTTGTAGGCCGCGCGGTCGAGCGCGTGCGTGCCGGCGAACAGGGCGACCGCGAGCACGATCTCGACCGTCGGCACCAGCCACAGGTTCGTCCGCAGCGACTCTCTGCGCCACGCCGACGGCAGCGGAGCTGTCGGTCTCACCTGCGGCCTCCGGACGCTGCCCGCCCCGCTGCGCGCACGCTACATCCAGCCCTTGCGCTTGAAGAAGCGCACGAGCAACGCACACGTGACCAGCAGGCTGCCGATGCCCAGCACGAAGAACGACCACGCGGAGTTGATCCCTTTGGTCACCAGCCACGCGAAGTTCATGCCGAAGAAGCCGGTGATGAACGACAGCGGCAGAAAGATCGTGCCGACGATCGCGAGCTGCTTCATCACCTCGTTCTGGCGGTTGCTGACGGTCGACAGGTACAGGTCGGTGGTGCCGCTCAGCAGGTCGCGATAGGAGTCGATCAGGTCGGATATGCGGATCAGGTGGTCGTACACGTCGCGGAAGTAGTCGCGCTCGTCGAGCTGCAACCCCGGCAGGTCCGCCAACTGGTCGATCGAGCGCGCGAACAGGTCGCGCTGGGGGGAGATCACCTTGCGCATCGCCACCAGCGTCCGCTTCATCGCGAACAGGCGCTGCAGCTGCTCGTCGGTGGGGCCCGCGAGCACCGCCGCCTCGAGCTCGTCGATCTCGTCGTCCATGCCCGCCAGCGGCGGGAAGAAGCTGTCGGTCAGCGCGTCGAACACGCGGTACAGCAGGAACTGCTCGCTGTGCAGGACCATCCCGTCCAAGCGCGTGCGCTGCTCGTCGAGCACCGGCAGCGCGTCCGCGTGCAGCGTCACCAGATATTGGCCGGAGACGAACATCTGCACCTCTCGCAACAGCTCGCGCACGTCGGTCGAGTCGTGTGCGCCGTAAAAGACGAGGAACACGTAGTCCTCGTAGCGGTCGAGCTTCGGGCGCTGGCCGAAGTGCAGCGCGTCCTCCAGCGCCAGCGGATGAAATCCGAACAGCTCGCGCAGCCGCTCGAGATCCTCAGAGGTGGGAGCGGTCAGGTCCAGCCAGAAGAAGCGATCGTTCGCCAGGTGCTCGGAGATCGCCGCCTCCTCGATCGCTGAGAGGCACGGCACCCTGCAGCTGAAGCCCGTCTCTGAAGCGCGATCGGGGTGCAGCGCCTCGGCCTTTCCGACTGTCATCGCCTGACCTTATGGGACGCTACCGACGTGACCTCGTTCGAGACCGTCGCCCTAGCGCTGGGCGGGCTGATGATGCTGGCGGCGCTGCTCTCGGGCCTGGCGCGCCGCAGCGTGCTGTCGCTGGCCGCGGTGTCGGTGATCGCCGGGTTCCTGCTCGGCAAGGGCGGCATCGGCGTGCTCGAATTCAATGCCGACTCGGGCCTCGTCCGCGACCTCGCGACGGTCGCGCTGATCGTGATCCTGTTCCGCGACGGGCTCGAGGTGGACGGCGAGCTGCTGCAGAGCCACTGGCACCTGCCGCTGCGCAAGCTCGTCGTCGGGATGCCGATCACGGCGATTGTCGTCGCCGCACTCGCGCGCTGGCTGGTAAAGCTCGATTGGACCGAGGCGCTGCTGCTCGGCGCGCTGCTCTCGCCTACGGACCCCGTGCTGTCCTCAGGCGTGGTCACCGACCCCCGCGTGCCTGCAGTCGTGCGCCACTCGCTGAACCTCGAGTCGGGACTCAACGACGGGCTCGCACTGCCCGCGGTGCTCGCGTTCGCCGCCGCGCTGGACCCGACCACGGGCCACTTCGAGTGGTGGCACTTCGTGCTGCAGGACATCGGCTTCGGGTTCGCGTTCGGCCTGGCATGCGGCTATGTCGGATCGCTGCTGATGCCGCGCATGGACCAGGCATCGGCGGCCGGGATCCCCGGCTACCAGCGAGCGCTGTACGGGCTCGGCCTCGCCTTCGCGACCTACGGGCTGACAGTGCTGCCGCCGCACGGCAACGGCTTCATCGGCGTGTTCGTGGCCGCGATCACCGTCGGCGTGCGCCGGCCCGACCTGCGCGACAGCTTCGCCGAGCACGCCGAGGTGTTCGTCGAGATCGTCAAGGTGGCGGTGTTCGCGCTGTTCGGCTCGCTGCTGACCGGCCCGGAGCTGATCTCCGGCGGCTGGCCCGCCGCGGCGGTCGTGGCCGGAACGTTCCTGATTGCGCGGCCGCTCGCGATCTGGGTCGCGCTGGCCGGCACCCGCCTGGACACAGCCGCGAAGGCGTTCATGGCGTGGTTCGGCCCGAAGGGCATCGCCACGATGGCGTTCTCACTGCTGATCCTCTCGCGCCAGATATCCGCCGGCGAGCAGATCTTCGACATCGCCGCGCTCGCCGTGTTCTGCTCGATCCTGCTGCACGGCCTGACCGACACGCTGGGCACCGACTGGATCGCGCGCCGCGAGCGAGAGTCAGTCGCCGAGGAGTCCGTCCACTCGCCGGGCTAATGGCCAGCCTGGGCTAATGGCTAGCCGCCAAGCAGGTTGTGCACGACCAGGTCGATCAGCTTGATGCCGATGAACGGCGCGACGATCCCGCCGAGCCCGTAGATCCATAGGTTGCGCCGCAGCAGCGCGCTGGCGCCGATCGGCCGGTAGCGTACGCCCCGCAGCGACAACGGGATCAGCAGCGGGATCACGATCGCGTTGAAGATGATCGCCGAGACGATCGCCGACTGCGGCGTGCCGAGATCCATGATGTTGAGCACGTGCAGCGGCCCCTTTGATTCGTGTCCAGCACCCACCCCGCCTGTTGCGTACGTAGCGATGAACACCGCCGGCAGGATCGCGAAGTACTTGGCGATGTCGTTGGCGATCGAGAACGTCGTCAGCGCGCCGCGCGTGATCAGTAGCTGCTTGCCCACCTCGACGATCTCGATCAGCTTCGTCGGGTTGGAGTCCAGGTCGACCATGTTGCCGGCCTCGCGCGCCGCCTGCGTGCCCGTGTTCATCGCCACGCCCACGTCGGCCTGGGCGAGCGCGGGCGCGTCGTTGGTGCCGTCACCGGTCATCGCAACCAGGCGCCCGTCGTCCTGCTGCTCGCGGATCAGCGCGAGCTTGCGCTCGGGCGTGGCTTCCGCGAGGAAGTCATCCACACCGGACTCCTCGGCGATCTTGGCCGCCGTCAGACGGTTGTCGCCGGTGACCATCACCGTTTTGATGCCCATCGCGCGAAGCTGGTCGAAGCGAACCTTCATGCCCTCCTTGACGGTGTCCTTGAGATAGACCACGCCGAGCACCTGGTTGTCGCGTGAGACCGCCAGCGGCGTTCCGCCTTCGTTGCCGATGCGGTCGAGCACCGCCTGCAGCTCCGGCGGAGGCGAGCCGCCTTCGCCGCGGACCAGGTCGATGATCGCGTCGCCCGCGCCCTTGCGCAGCCGCCGCCCGTCGACATCGACGCCGCTCATCCGCGTCTGTGCGGTGAACGGCACGAACTCCGCGTTCAGCGTGGACATGTCGTGCTCTCGGATCCCGTACTGCTTGGCCAGCACGACGATCGAGCGACCCTCGGGTGTCTCGTCGGCGAGCGAGGCCAGCTGCGCGACCTCCGCCAACTCGGACTCGGCGACGCCGGGCATCGGCACGAACTCCGATGCGAGCCTGTTGCCGATCGTGATCGTGCCGGTCTTGTCGAGCAGCAGCACGTCCACATCGCCGGAGGCCTCGACCGCGCGCCCGGAAAGCGCGAGCACGTTGCGGCGCACGAGCCGGTCCATGCCGGCGATCCCGATCGCCGAGAGCAGCGCGCCGATCGTCGTCGGGATCAGCGCCACGAGCAGCGCGATCAGCGTCGTCTCGGAGATCGTCGTCCCCGCGAACAGCCCGAACGGGCGCAGCGTCGCGACGACGATCACGAAGATCAGGGTGAGCGCGGCGAGCAGGATGTTGAGCGCGATCTCGTTCGGCGTCTTGCGCCGCGCAGCACCCTCAACGAGCGCGATCATGCGGTCGAGGAACGACTGCCCCGGCTCTTGGGTGATTTCCACCACGATCTCGTCGGAGGTCACGCGCGTCCCCCCGGTGACGGCGCTGCGGTCACCACCGGACTCGCGGATCACGGGCGCGGACTCGCCGGTGATCGCCGACTCATCGACCGTTGCGATGCCCTCGATCACGGTGCCGTCGCCGGGGATCAGCTCGCCGGCCGGGACGACTACAACATCGCCGCGCGTGAGCTCAGCAGCAGCCTTGGTCGAGCCGTCGCGCAGCCTCGCCACGGTCTCCTTGCGCATCGAACGCAGTGTGTCGGCCTGCGCGCGACCACGGCCCTCGGCGAACGCCTCGGCCATGTTCGCGAACACGACGGTCAGCCACAGCCAGAAGGCGATCGTGAACGTGTACCAGGCGGGCTCATGACCACCGCCGAGCGGCTGGCCGCCGAACACCTGGATCAGCCACGTGATCGTCGTGATCACCGAGCCGATCTCGACGACGAACATCACCGGGTTGCGGACCTGCACACGCGGGTCGAGCTTCCTGAAGCTGTCGATCAGCGCTCGTGTGACGATGTCGCGCTGGAACAGCGAGATCGCCTGTCGCTCATGGTTTGCCGGGTGCGCAGACATCACTTGACTCCTGGTGTGAGACGGTCGAGGGCGAGGTTCAGCTCGAGCACGTTGACTCCCTGCTCCCCGGAGAAGCCGAGCCCGCGCGCATCGGTGTACCTGGACACGAGTCCGTCGACTCTCGCCAGCGTAAGGTGACGTACGGCCGCCACACGGTGAGCCTGGATGCGCGCGTTGGCCTGTGAGATTTCCGGATCGAGATTCGAGCCTGACGTGCTGGCGGCGTCCACGGGCACGCGCGAAGCGCTCAGCCCAGAGTCATACGGTCGGTTGAGTGCGAGGTAGGCCTTGATCCGTTCGGCGACCTTCTCCTCGGTGATCTTGCTGTTCGGGCCGAGGTTGGAGAACGTGCTCGCGGCAGCGTTGTATTCGCCGCCTTCAGTCGCGGACGGACGGCTCTGGAAGTAGCGGGGGTCCGCTTCGGTCACCAGTTCTTCTTCGGATTCCTCCGGCTTGCCGTTCTTGCCAATGACCGGACGGGAGAAGCTCTGGCCGATGATCTTCGAGCCGATGAGCTTGCCGTTCACATACACCTTCTGGCCGTTCGCGTCGCCTGGAAATGCGACCTGGCTGACGCCGGTAATGAGCAGCGGGTAGACCAGCCCCAGCAGGACGGCGAACACGATCACGCCAATCACAGAGGTGACGATGTCGCGCCTCATATCAGTAGAGGTGTCCCGTCAGGCCTTGCACGATCGGCCCGAGCAGCAGGGCGGGGAAGAACGTCAGCGCGCCGACGAGGACGATCACGCCGATCAGCAGCACGACGAACGTGGGGTTGTCGGTGCGCATCGTGCCCAGGCCCGCCGGGGTCACGCGCTTGCCGGCCAGCGACCCGGCCACCGCCAACGCGAACAGAATCGGTGCGAAGCGCGCGAACAGCATGTCGAAGCCGCCGAGCAGGTTGGCGAACGTGATGCCGTGAGAGCCCAGGTTGCCGGCACTCGGCTGGATGAAGCCGGTGTAGCCGGCGAACGCCGAGCCGTTGTTGTTCGCCTGCGAGAGGTAGGCGTAGAAGGTCTCGGAAAACCCCTGCGGCGTGTTGCCCCCGACTCTAGAGAGCGCATTTTCGGAGATCGACACGCGGCCGGCGTGGCTGGCGGTCGCAAGCGCAGTGCAGAACAGGGCCGCCAGCGGTGTGATCAGGATTCCCAACCCTGCGAGCTTTATCTCCTTCGCCTCGAGCTTCTTTCCCAGCCACTCCGGCGTGCGCCCAACCATCAGCCCGCCGATGAACACAGCCAGCAGCACATACAGCAGGATCGAGTACAGGCCCGTACCGACGCCACCGAAGATCACCTCGCTGGCTGACAGGTTGGCGAACGGAACGGCTCCGCCGATGCCGGTGAACGACTCGATCGCGCTGTTGACGGCGCCGCACGAGGTGACAGTCGTGACGACGTCAAACAATGCCGAGCCGGCGATCCCGAAGCGCTGCTCCTTGCCTTCGAGGTTGCCGCCGGTCGAACCTGAGATCACGTGCGTGTGCAGACCGGCCGCGTGCTGCGCCGGCGAGCCGTGTGCCTCGGCGATGTAGGCAACCGCAGCCGCACCAAGGAACATCAGCATCATCGCCCCGTAGATCGCATAGCCCTGACGGCGGTTGGACGTCAGACGCCCGTAGGTAAACACGAGGGACGCCGGGATGATCAGCACGAGCAGCATCTCGAAAAAGTTGGTGAACGCCGTCGGGTTCTCGAACGGGTGCGCCGAGTTGACGTTGAAGAAGCCGCCGCCGTTGGTACCGAGCAGCTTGATCGCCTCCTGCGAGGCGACGGGCCCCATCGCGATCGACTGCGTGAGCCCCGTGATCGTGTGCGCGGTCAGGTAGGTGGTGAAGTTTTGGATCACGCCCTGCGATACGAGCACCAGCGCGGCCACCACCGAGATCGGCCCCAGCACATACAGGATCGTGCGCACGAGGTCCTGCCAGAAGTTGCCGAGGCTCTCGCCGCCGCGCCCGACGATGCCGCGGATCAGCGCGACCGCGACGACGATGCCGACCCCAGCCGACAGCCAGTTCTGGACCGTCAACCCCACCATCTGGCTGAAATAGCTCATCGTCGTCTCACCGCCGTAGAACTGCCAGTTGGTGTTCGTGACGAACGACGAGACGGTGTTGAAGGTGACGTTCCACGGCGCCGAGTGGTAACCCAACGGGTTGAGCGCATGGGGGACAAAGAACGCGCTCTGCGTACGCAGTATCAGGTACAGCACCAGCCAGCCCGCGAGCGAGAAGATCAATACGCTTTTCGCATACTGCTTCCAGTTCTGCTCACGCTTCGGATCGATGAGCAGCAAGCGGTACAGGAAGCGCTCCGGCCACGAGAGGATCGGCGTCAACCACACGCGCTCGCCGCTATACACCTTCGCCATGTAGCCACCCAGCGGCATCGCCAGGGCGGTGAGAATCACCGCGAACAGGACGATCGTCAGCCAGCCGGCGATCGTCACTACAAATTCTCCCCGCGAATCAGGGCGTAAAACAGGTACCCGATCAACAGCACGCACACGACGAGGCCGAAGAGGTCCGCGCCGCTCACGCGTGCCCTCCGGGCATAGGCGCGACGCGCGCGATGAAAAGGCCGAAGGCAGGTGATGCGCTCATACCCGGTCGATGCCCTCGATCAAGAGCAGCAGGATCGCGAACGCCGCGATCCCGAGAGCTAGTGCAACGACGTCCATGCGACCACTATGCGCGCCCGGACGTCACGGACGCGTAACGAATTCCACCCCGCGCATAACGATTTCGTGACAGGCGGGGTTAAGCGGCGAAGCGGTAGCCGACACCCGGGTCGGTGACGATGAAACGCGGTCGCGCGACATCGTCGGGCTCGATCTTCGCGCGCAGCCGTGCGATGTGCGTGCGCAACGGCTGGATGTCATCGACGTACTCCGCCCCCCACACCTCGGCGAGCAGCTTGCGATGTGTCATCAGCCGCCCGCGGTTGCGTACGAGCGCACGCAGCAGGTCGAACTCGATCGGGGTCAGGTGAACCGCCTCGCCGTCGCGCACCACGATCCGCGCCGCGAGGTCGATCTCGAGCCCGTCGAGGATGATCCGCGGCTCCTCCTCGCCGCCGGCTGCCCTGCGCAGGGCAGCGTTCAGCCTGGCGATGAGCTCGCGCGTGCCGAACGGCTTGGTGATGTAGTCGTCGGCACCGGCCTCGAGCGCTCTGACCTTCTGCTCCTCCTCCCCTACGGCGGACAGCACGAGGATCGGCATGTCGCTCCATTCGCGCAGCGTGCGTGTGACCGCGATGCCGTCGACGTCCGGCAGCACGAGGTCGATGATCGCCGCCTGCGGAGGGCGCACCGCGGCAAGGTCCAGCGCCTCGGAGCCCGTTTCAGCGGGCTGCGCCTCGAACCCGGCCTCACGCAGCACGACCTTCAGCGCGCGCACGATCTGCGGCTCGTCGTCGACGACGAGTACGCGCGTTGGCCCGGATCGCTCGGCAGGCTGCCCGCCGTTCACGCGGCCGGCTCCCCCAGCGGCATCTCAAAGACGAACGTAGCTCCCTGGCCCGGGAGCGACTCGACATGCAACGTCCCGGCGTTCGCCTCGGTGAAACCGCGTGCGATCGCCAGCCCGAGGCCCGATCCGCGGTGCCCGCTGCCGGCAGTTCCGGAGCGGTAGAACGGCTCGAACACGCGCTCCAGCTGCGCCGGCGGGATCCCCGGGCCACGGTCAACGATGCGTACGATCACGCGGTCGCCCGGCGAGTGCGCCTGCGAGGTCTGCTCAACTGGATCGCCACCGCCAGTGCCGGCGTCGCTGCCGCCGGCTGCCGCGACGGCCGCCCGCCGTGCGCTCGCCAGGCGACGCACCGCGCGCGCACGCACGGACACAGGATGTCCGCCGGAGTGCCGCCGCGCGTTCTCCAACACGTTCACGAACGCGCGCTCCATCTGCACCGGGTCGACGCTCACCAGCGGCAGCTCGCGGTCGATCGACAGCCTGAACGTATCCGCGTCGGTGCCGAGCTCCGCGACCGCCGAGCCGATCAACTCCTCGATCGAGGTCCACTCCCGGCGCGGCTCCGCCGCGCCGGCTTCCAGCCGCGAGAGGTCCAGCAGGTTGTCGACCAGACCCGACAGCCGCTTGGACTCCTCCTGGATGACGGCAGCCATCTCGTGACGCTCCTCAGGCGAGAGCGACGGCGAGCCGACGGCCTCGCCGGCAGCGGAGATCGCCGTCAGCGGCGAGCGCAGGTCGTGCGAGACGGCCCGCAGCAGCGCCGTCTTGACGGTGTCCGCACGACGCAGCGCGGCCGTCTCCACGACTCCGCCGAGCAGCGTCTCGCGCTCCAGCGCCGCGCTCACGAGAGCCTCCAACGACGGCACGATCCGCTCCTGCAGTCTGCGCAGCTTGGCCTCCGAGGTGTCTGCCCCCACCAGCAGCGTGCCGAGACGCCGCGTACCTTCACGCAGCGGAAACGCGACGGTGCGCTCGTCCCCCTCGACGGCCTCCATCTCGATCGCCGCGGAGCCCAGCTCGAGTGCATGTGCCAACCGCGCGGCAGCGGTCGGCAGGTCCTCGACGAGGCTGCCGCCCCGCAGCAGCAGCGTGGCCATCTCCGCGGCCAGGTCCGCCTCGCGCCTGCGCTCCTCGGCGTCGCGCGTCCGCGCGCGCGTCACCTCGGCGACCGAGCTGGCGAGAAACGCCACCACGAGGAACGCGCCGAGCGCGACCCAGTTACTCGAGTCCTGGATCGTGAACCTGCCGACGGGCCGCAGGTGAAAGAAGTTGAACGCCGCCGCGCTCAGCAGGCCGGTCGCGGCCCCGAGCCCCGCGCCCCACGTGACCGACACGACCAGCACCGCGGGGAGATAGACGACGCTCAGCGACACGACCGGCGCGACGTGCGCCAGCGGGTAGACGATCAACGTGGACAGCGCCACCGCGAGCACGGCGACGATCACGCCAACGCGCCGAGGGGGCGGCTCTGCGGTGAGGAGAAAGCCGAACGGTGACGGCACGGCCATCAGCGTAAGGCGAACGGGGCGGGTCTCGCCTCCCGCCCCGTTCGGTGCGCCCTGCGCGGTTCGGTGCGCGCGGTACGGCTATCCGTCGGCCATGCCCCGCCGCTTCTCGCGTCTCACCGTCCCATCGTGATGGTGCCCGGCGATCGTCGCCGCCAGGTGACGCTCGCGTGACCAGCTTGTGACGATCCCGTAACGATCGCACGTGCGCCTAGACTCTGATGCTGATGGCTAAAGCCCGCCGCGTCCGGCGCCGACGTTGATCGGGAAGACGCAGCGAAGCCATGCGGACCCGCACGCGACCCACAGCCGCGCTGGGCCCGGCCGCACTCGCGGTCGCCTTCGCGCTGCTCTGCGCCCCGGCGCTCGCCGCCGAAACGTCCGCGCCGCTGGAACCCTCCGCGCCACTGCCGCCCTCGAACTACACGGTCCGCGCGGTCTGCCCCACGCCAGCGCTCGGACAGTCCTCCTGCCTGGCGTTGAAGCTCGTGCCCCGCACCGCGCAGGCCCGCGCGCATACCCACCCGCTGGTGGCCAACCGCAGCACACCGTCCGCCGCCCCGTCACCCGCCGCCGGTGATTTCGGTCTGCGACCGCAGGATCTGCACCGTGCCTACCAACTCCCGAACGAAGCTCAGACGGCGCAGACGGTGGCGGTCGTCGACGCCTACAACGATCCGACCGCCGAAGATGATCTGAACGCCTACGACAAAGAATTCGGTCTGCCGCAGTGCACGTCCGCGAACGGCTGCTTCACCCAGGTCAACCAGCGGGGCGAAACGGGTAGCCCGCCGTTCCCGACTAGTCCGCAGGAACTGCAGGAAGCACGCGAAGGAAAAGCCATAGAACCGAAAGAAGCTGAAGAAGAACAGGAAGAAGCAGAAGAAGCAGAAGGCTGGGGCGTGGAGATCTCGCTCGACATCGAGACCGTTCGAGCGACCTGCCAGAGCTGCAAGATCGTGCTCGTGGAGTCGGACTCCACGAGCGATGAAGATCTCTTCCAGGCTGAGCAGACGGCGGTCTCGCTGGGCGCCGAGGAGATCTCGAACTCCTGGGGCGGGCCCGAATGCGGTGAAGGCGGCCTCGGCGTCGAATGCATCGACGACAGTCCCGCCTTCGAGCATCCCGGCGTCGTGATCACCGCGTCCGCCGGCGACGACGGCTACCTCAGCTGGGACAGCCCGCAGGCGGGCTTCGCGGAGTTCCCCGCGTCCTCGCCGCACGTGGTCGCCGTCGGCGGCACCCGGCTGAGCCTCAAACACGACGGCGCGTGGTCTGAGGAGACGGTGTGGAACGACGGCGGCGAAAGCAAAGGCCTGCGGGACGGCTTCGGAGCCGGCGGGGGCGGCTGCAGCGTGCAGTTCAGCGCCCAGCCGTGGCAGCAGAACGTCGCGGATTGGCCTGTCGGCTGTGAAGGCCGGCGCGCGGTCAGCGACGTGTCCGCGGACGCCGACCCCTACACCGGCTTCGCCGTTCACGACTCCTCGGCGGCCTGCGGCGAAGAACTCGAACATCACTGGTGCACGATCGGCGGCACGAGCCTCGCCTCGCCATTGATCGCGTCCGTGTTCGCGCTCGCCGGGGGCGCCCACAGCGTCGAAAACCCCGCGCGGACGCTGTACGAAAACGAGGTCGCGTCTCCGGGCTCGCTGCACGATGTGACGGAAGGCTCAAACGGCAAATGCAGCCAGCCGTTCGACGAAGAAACAGAACCCGGCGAGTCCGGGTGCACGGAAGCCGAAGAGGGCGAAGCCAGTTGCTCATCCCAGGCTATCTGCCTTGCCCGAAGCGGCTATGACGGCCCCACCGGTGTCGGCACGCCAAACGGCATCGCCGCCTTCCAGCCGCCGCCCGGGAGCAAAGGCACTGGCGAAGAAGGCCGCGCACCCGAGACGAGCGCCAGCCCGCCAAGCCCGGTCCCCCCGATCGCGACCACGACCGGCCTCGCGCCCGGCAGCACCGCGAGCGTGCCCTCGGCACGCGTGAGCAGCCTCGCGCTGACCGTTGGCGCTCTGATCTCCTTGAACAGGAGCCATCCGAGCATGCGCCAGCTCGGGTTCACGTTCACAATCAACATCGCCGCCCGCGTGCGCGCGACGCTCGCGAGGCGGCTACGAACCCACGGACACTCCCGCTGGAGGGTCCTGCAGGGCTCGCGCACGATCGCCGCCACGGGCGGGCGCAACACCTCACGGCTCCTCGGGCGCAGGTCGCTGACCCCGGGCGCCTATCGCCTGACGCTCGCCCCCGTGCGCGGCGAGGCGCGATCGATCGTGTTCACGATCGGCTGACGAGCGGCTGACCCTTCAGCGCTCGCTCGCCCTCGCCGGTCAGCCGCCACGCGTTCGGAGCCCCACGGTCCTTGCCCTCGCCGGTCTGCTCGATCAGGCGGCGCTCCGCGAGACGGCCGAGCAGCTTCGAGATCTGGCCCTGGTCGGTCACACCGGCACGCTCGGCGACCTCGCGGTTGCTCGCTCCTGGGCTTTTGGCGATCGCGCTGAGAACGCGCGCCGTGCGATACGTAAGCTTGACAGCCCCGGCCTGCGCCGAGGATGTGCCGGCAACAGTGGAGCCGGCCGCGGGAACGGGCTCCACGGGAGGCATCGGGCGTGTCAGCTCGCGACGCGCGGCTCCCGCGCCGAGATACGGAAGCACGACGATGCTGACCAGCGACCCGAACAGCTCGACCACGCCCCCCGACTCCTCGGCCAGGAGGCGGTTCTGGATGATCGCCAGCACGGCGCCGACCACGCCATCGGCGATCACCGCGGGTGGCTGCTGCCTGCGCGTGCCGCCCTCCAGGCGCCCGCGATCGATGATCGCCGCCAGCGCTGCCATGACCTGCACCCGTCGCCGCAGGACCGGCTCGCCTGCGCTCAGCGAGTACACGAAAACGACACGTCCCAATGCCGGCTCGTCTTCGAGAAACCTTAACAAGGCCGCGAGCCCTGCCCTGACCGCGTCCAGCCAGCGTCGCTCGACGTCATATGCCGCGAGCATCCGCCTGCGCGCCCGCTCGACGCCGAGGTCGAACGTCGCCATTAGGCAGCTTTCTCGGTCAGGGAACTCCGCGTGAAAGCTCGCGCTGGATACGCCCGATCGCGCGATGACGTCGGGTAGGCCCGACCCAAACTCGCCAGAGCGCAGCTCGGCCATTGCCTCGGCCATGGCCTCCAAAACCCTCGTTCGCTGACACTCCTCCATCGCGCAGTCTCCACACCAGCTTGACAATGCTCGCGCAGACTATCTTCTCGTTATCCGAATGGCGTTGATGCTCCTGGCCAGTCAGGACGGGGCTTATGCGGCATCCCACCCCCTGCGATTCGAGTAGGCCGAAGATCGCGGAGCAGCGGTTATGGAGTGGGAGTTACAGCCCCGTCGAGCGGAGCTCGGCGGGCGCGCCGTAGGGCGCCAGGCAGGCCGGCAGCTGCACACTTCGATCCGCGCGCTGGCCGTTCTCGAGCAGAGCCACGATCGTGCGCCCAACCGCGACCGCGGTGCCGTTGAGCGTGTGCGGCGTCTGCGTGCGCGGCCCCGGCGAGTCGCCGCCGCGACGGGCACGGATGTTCAAGCGTCGGGCCTGGTAGTCGGTGGTGTTCGAGCAGGAGGTCAGCTCTCGGTAGGAGCCTTGGCTCGGGATCCACGCCTCGCAGTCGTACTTCTTCGCCGCGGAGTTGCCCAGATCGCCGACCGCGATATTTACCACGCGGTAGGGCAGCTCGAGCTCGCCGAGGATCTCCTCCTCGATCGCCAGGATCCGCTCGTGCTCCTGGGGTGAGTCCTCGGGCGCGACGAAGCTGAACATCTCAACCTTGTCGAACTGATGCACCCTGATAATGCCCCTCGTGTCCCGACCCGCAGCTCCCGCCTCGCGGCGGAAGCACGGCGAGAAGCCCGCATAGCGCAGCGGCAGCCGCTCACCCTCGATGATCTCGCCGTCGTGCAGCGATGCCAGGGCAACCTCGGAGGTCCCGACCAGGAACAGCTCATCCTCGGGCAGGCTGTAGATCTGCTGCTCGGTGTCGGGCAGGAAGCCCGTCCCGTACAGCGCGCGCTCACGCACGAGCACCGGCGGGATGACCGGCTCGAATCCCGCTCCGCGCAGCTTCTCCAGCGCCCATCTGACGAGCGCCAGCTCGAGCATCACGAGGTCGCCTTTCAGGTAAGCGAAGCGGGCTCCCGACAGGTTGGCGGCGCGATCCATGTCGATCATCGCGCCTGCCAGCTCGAGGTGATCGCGCGGCTGGAAGTCCAGCTGCGGCACGGCGCCAACCTCGCGGACTAGCTCATCCTCCGGGCCCGGCGCGGCGGTGAGGTCAGGGAGGTTGGGCAGCATCGCCAGCGCCGCCTGCAGCTGCGGCTCGACCGTGACCAGCTCCCTGTCGAGCTCCTTCGCGCGCGCGGCCACCGTACGCATCGCCTCGATCTCGCGCTCGCGCTCGGACGCGTCGGCCGCCGACTTGATGCGGGCGTTGGCCTCGTTCTGCTGCGCCCGCAAGCCCTCCAGCTCGGGGAGCAGCGCGCGCCGGCGCTCATCGAGCTCGACTACGCGGTCGAGCTCGTCCGCAGCGCCCGCACCGCGTCGCGCCAGGCCGGCTCGGACGCCGTCGGGATCCTCGCGAATACGCTTGAGGTCGAGCACGCCAGGAGCCTACCCGCCAGTCGCGCCGCGCCTACGGTCCACACGACACCGCCCAGCCAAGCAGGTCGTGACTTCGGCACGACCGCCGCGAAGTCGCGGTCGGGACGAGGTCACGAGCTGCGCTATTTGGTGGAGAGCGTGATGTTCGTGGACGGGACCGTCTGCGCCTGGCGCCCGGAGTACTTAGCCAGGAAGGCGGCCACCGCCTGCGCGTTCGGGCCGACGACGATGTTCTCAGGCATGATCGCCCCGGAGAAGCCGCCGTTGCGGATCGCGTACAGCGCCTGTTCCATGTTCTCCTTGCGGATGTTGAAGTTTGGGCCGTTCGTCTTCACGCGGTTGGAGATGCTCGTAGCCGACCCCTCGGCACCGACGACAGCGAGCGTGTGGCAGCCCGAGCAGTGGTCGCGAAACAGGACCGCGCCGCGGTAATACGGGCTAGTCTTGGCGACCTGGATTTCCTGCGATCCGCACGCGCCCAGCACCACGGCGCAGACGAGCAGGGCCATCGACGTGGCTGCAAGCTTCATGCGCCGGGAATATATAGGCACGGAGCGTCGGCCGAATCATCGTTCCTAGAACCCGTGGGCCGTGCCCGCCGCGCGCAGCGCCAGAAAGACCACCACGAGCGCCGACGCGGCCATCACGCCGATCTCGCGGCGCACGATCGCCGTGACCAGGGCCGCCTGCTCGGAATCGGGCAGCGAGCCCACCGCGGCTGCGCTCTCCAGGCCCTGCTGATCGAGGATCGTCTGAGCGCAGGCGGCACGCAGCTGCTCGGCCACGAACGCGATCGCTAGCGGCAACAGCACGTACAGGTAGAAGAGCTGTTCGCTCGACTGCTTCCCGGCCACGGCGAGCACCCCGACGGCGATCGCGAGCACCAGCGCCGCGACCTGGCCGACGCGCAGCAGCAGCCAAAAAGCACCGGCGCCCGGGTACCCGCCGGCCGGCCCGCCGTCGCCCGCTGAAGCGCCGCGATACCAGAGGACGGCGCCCAGGAGACCCGAGACCGCGTTCAGTGCCGCGACCGCCAGCGCACCGGCCACGACGGCGTCGGTCACGGCGTCGCTTTCGAGCCGATTGCCACTAGTAACACCCTGCCACAAGCAGTGATATAACAGCGCTCGGTGCTGCGCAGTTATCTCCCGGCGATCGTCTTCCTCATCCTCGGTGGCGCCGTGGGCGGAGCCTTCGCCGTCCTCAACTCGGTGATCGGGCCACACCGCGTCACGCCGCAGAAGCAGGACCCCTACGAGTGCGGCCTGCCCTCCGAGGTCAAACGGGGAATGCGCTTCGGGATCAGCTTCTATCTAATCGCGATGCTGTTCATCCTGTTCGACATCGAGGTGATCTTCCTGTACCCGATCGCGGTCGAGCTGCGCGCGTACGGAAGCTTCGCGCTGGTCGAGACGATCGTGTTCATCCTGCTGCTGTTCGTGGCGTTCGTGTACGTGTGGCGGCGGGGAGCGCTCGAGTGGAGGTAAAACGCGAGCCGCTCCCGAAGGGCACCGGCGCCGGCCTGCGCGTGCAGAACCTGAACGCGCGCCAGATGCTGCGCGGCCAGGCGTTGGAGGGCGCGAACCAGCCGGCGACGCTCGAGGGCTCCGAGCTGGAGCGCTACGTAGAAGAACGCGTGTTGACCACGACGCTCGATGGAGCGGTCGCGTGGGCGCGCTCGAACTCGTTCTTCCCCCTCTCGTTCGGGCTGGCCTGCTGCGCGATGGAGCAGTTCCACGCGGCCGGCCCACGCATGGACATCGCGCGCTTCGGCTTCGAGGCGTTTCGCGCCTCTCCGCGACAGGCGGACCTGATCATCCTCGCGGGGCGCGTATCGATCAAGATGGCGCCGATCATCCGCAGGCTGTACGACCAGATGCTCGAGCCCAAGTGGGCGATCTCGATGGGCGCATGCTGCAGTTCGATGGGCGTGTTCAACAACTATGCGCTCGTCCCGGCCGACAAGTTCATGCCGATCGACGTCCACGTCCCGGGCTGCCCCCCGCGTCCTGAGGCGCTGATGCACGGTGTGCTCAAGCTGCGCAAGCTGGTGCAGGACGACCCGGATGTGGGCTGGCGCGAGCGTTACGGGGCCGTCGGCACCGAGGAGAGCCCCTAGATGCCCGATGCCACGGGCCTGGAGCTGCTCGCCGGGGAGCTGGGCGACGCGGCGCTGGAGACCGTGTACTTTCGCAACCGCGCGACGCTCGAAGTCGATCCGGCGCGGATCCGCGAGGTGCTGGCGATGCTGCGAGCCAAGGGGTACGCGTTCCTCGCCAGCGTGCACGGCGTCGACCACTACCCCGATGAGCCGCGCCTCGGCGTCGTCTACGAGCTGCTGGACATGGCCAGGGTCGATCGGATCACGGTCAAGCTGCGCGTGCCTAGCGAGCGGCCGACCGTCGAATCGGTGACCAGCGACACCCCGCACAGCCCGGGTTGGCCGACCGCCAACCATCAGGAGCGCGAGGTGTACGACATGTTCGGCGTCGTGTTCGAGGGGCATCCCGACCTGCGCCGGATCCTGATGCCGGAGGATTACGAGGGCCATCCCCAACGGCGCGACTTCCCGATCGGCGGCGAACCGGTGATCTTCACGCGCGACGAGGCCGGATGGCTGGAGGCACGCGCCGAGGTGGACACCCCCCACAGCCGGGGGGAGGCAGGCGCGTGAGCCCGACCGAGAACCCAACGCTGTCGCAGTACCGCCGCCGCGAGCAGAGCGTCACGCTCTCGCCGCTCGATGAGCAGCTGCACGACGTGGACGGCGGTGCCGACACGACCGACGAGCTGCTGACGCTGAACTTCGGCCCCCACCACCCCGCTACCCACGGCGTGCTGCGCCTGCTGGTGACGCTTCAGGGCGAGATCGTCCGTGACATCAAACCGATCGTCGGCTACGTGCACACCGGGATCGAGAAGACGGCCGAGGACAAGGCCTACTGGAAGGTCATTCCGATCGTCGAGCGGATGGACTACCTCGCCTACTACTTCAACGCGATGGCCTACTGCGGCGCGGTGGAGACGCTCGTCGAGGTGGACGTGCCCAAGCGCGCCCAGTACCTGCGCGTGATCCATCTCGAGCTGAACCGCATCGCATCGCATCTGATCTGGCTCGGCACGAGTGCGCTGGACCTCGGCGCGGTTTCGATCTTCCTGTACTGCCTGCGCGAGCGCGAACTGATCCTCGACCTGTTCGAGATGTCCTCGGGCGCGCGGATGCACACCCGCTACTTCCAGGTCGGCGGCGTGATCGAGGACATCCCCCCCGGGTTCGAGCCGAAGCTGCGCGAGTTCCTGAAGGTGATGCCCGAGCGCGCCGATGAGTACGGCGCGATCCTGAACTCCAACGAGATCGTGCTGCAGCGCTTGCGCGGCACGTGCCCGCTGGACGCGGAGACGCTGCTCGGGCTCGGCGTGACCGGTCCGCTGCTGCGCGCGGCGGGCAACCCCTGGGACCTGCGCAAGGCAGATCCGTACAGCTCCTACGAGGACTTCGACTTCAAGATCCCGGTCGGCACGGTCGGCGACAACTACGACCGCTTCGCCGTGCGGCTGGCCGAGATATACGAGTCTGTGAAGATCGTCGAGCAAGCGCTCGACGGCCTGCCGGAAGGGCCGCACATCACCGAGGACCGCAAGGTCGCGCTGCCGCCGCGGCACGAGCTGGCGACCTCGATGGAGGCGCTGATCCACCACTTCAAGCTCGTGACAGAGGGCTTCAGGGTGCCGCCCGGCGAGGTCTACAACGCGATCGAGTCGCCGCGCGGCGAGCTCGCCTGCTACGTGCGCTCGGACGGCTCGTCAAAGCCCGCGCGCGTGCACATGCGCGACCCGAGCTTCGTCAACCTGCAGGCGCTCGCGCCGATGGCCAGGGGCAGCTACATCGCCGACATGATCGCCACGACCGCGATGCTCGATCCGATCCTCGGCGGGATCGACCGATGAACCCGACACCCCGTCTCGAGCACGACCCGCGCGCGCCCGGCTGGGACACGCCCGCCGACCTGGAGAAGGACCCGGCGACGATTCCGGACCGTGCCTCGACCCCGGTTCCGCAGGAGCTGCGCAGGGAGATCGAGGCGCACATGGCGTTGTATCCGGACACCCGCTCGGCTGCCCTGCCGGCGCTCGAGGCGGCGCAGCGCGTGCACGGGTGGTGCTCACCACAGGCACTCGAGGAGGTCGCGTGCGTGATGGGCGTGACGCCCGCGTCGCTGGACGCGGTGGCGACGTTCTACGACATGCTCGAGACCGAGCCGGTGGGCAAGCACAGCGTGTACGTGTGCACGAACATCTCCTGCTCGCTGCGCGGGGCAGACGAGCTGCACGCGGCGATCGCCGCGGCGGCGGACGGAGACCCGGCGTTCAACGTGCGCTCGTTCGAGTGCCTGGGCGCGTGCGACATCGCACCTATGGCATCCGTCGACGGCGTGTACGTCGGGCCGCTCACGACCGAGGACGTGCCGCAGCTGCTGGACGACGTGCGCGCCGGGCGCGAGGTGCTGCCCGACAGGCAGCTCGTGCGTCGGATCTGCGCAGACCCGGAGGCCGGCGCGTGAAGCTGCTGTTCGACCGCATCGACGAGCCTGGACTGAACACGCTCCCGGTCTATGAACAGCGCGGCGGCTATGACTCGCTGCGCAAGGCGTTGAAGATGGCGCCCGAGGACGTGTTGAGCGAGCTGGAAGCCTCCGGCCTGCGCGGGCGCGGCGGCGCGGGCTTCCAGATGGGCAAGAAGGTCTCGTTCCTGCCGAAAGGCTCGATCGAGAAGTACCTCGTGTGCAACGCCGACGAGTCCGAGCCGGGGACGTTCAAGGACCGCGAACTGATGCAGAAGAACCCGCACCTGCTGATCGAGGGCCTGATCGTCGCCTCCTACGCCGCCGGCACCAACTGCTCGTTCATCTACATACGCGGCGAGTACTCCCAGCAGGCGGACGTGCTCGACGCGGCGCTCCTCGAAGCGCGCAAGGCGGGGTACATCGGCGAGCACATCCTCGGCTTCGAGCACTCGCTGTCGCTGATCGTGCATCGCGGCGCCGGCGCGTACATCTGCGGCGAGGAGACGGGGCTGCTCGACTCACTCGAAGGCAAGCGCGGCAACCCGCGCCTGAAGCCGCCGTTCCCGGCGAACCAGGGCCTCTACCAGGGCCCGACGCTGATCAACAACGTCGAGACGCTGGCGACCGTGCCGGCGATCGTGAGGATCGGCGGCGAGGAGTACGCGAAGCTCGGCACCGGGACCTCTACGGGGACGAAGCTCGTGTCGGTGTCCGGGCACGTGTGCAAGCCGGGTAACTACGAGATCGAGCTGGGCATCCCCTCGCGCGAGATCATCTACGGCCTCGCCGGCGGGCCGCCTGAGGGGCGCAGCGTGAAGTGCTGGTTCCCCGGCGGATCCTCCGCTCCGGTCCTGACGGGCGAGGATCTGGACGTCCCGTATGACTTCGACTCGCTGGCGAAAGCCGGCTCGATGCTCGGATCGGGCGCGATCATCGTCGTCGACGACTCGACCCCGATCCTCGACGTGGCGCTGAAGGTCGCGAAGTTCTACCGCCACGAGTCCTGCGGCAAGTGCACTCCCTGCCGCGAGGGCACGAACTGGACGGTCAAGATGCTCGAGCGGATCGATCGCGGCGAGGCCACCCCGATGGACCTGGAGATCATGGCCTCGGTCCAGGAGCACATCATCGGCCACTGCCTGTGCGTCCTCGGCGACGCGATGGCGATGCCGATCGGCTCGATGATCGCGAAGTTCCGCGACGAGCTGGAAGCGCACATGGAGGATCGGCGGCTGGTGCCAGCCTGATGCCGAGGCCAGAGCGGAAAACGATCACCTTCACGATCGACGGCCTGGAGGTCCAGGCGCCGGAAAACGCGATGCTCGTGGACGCCGCGAAACACGGCGACGTCGAGATCCCGGTGTTCTGCTACGAGCCCAAACTGGGCCAGCCGGTCGGCGCGTGCCGCATGTGCCTGGTCGAGGTCGAGGGCATTCCCAAGCTGCAGACGGGCTGCTCGACGCCGGTCAAGGATGGGATGGTCGTCAACACGCAATCCGAGCGCGTGAAGGAGGCGCAGCGGTCGGTCGTCGAGTTCCTGCTGATCAATCATCCGCTCGACTGCCCGGTGTGCGACAAGGGCGGCGAGTGCCCGCTGCAGGACATCACCTTCGGCTGGGGGCCCGGTATCTCGCGCTTCGTCGAGCCGAAGCGCCACTTCGTCAAGCCACTGGAGCTCTCGCCGAAGATCGCGATCGACCGCGAGCGTTGCATCCTGTGCTACCGCTGCGTGCGCTTCAGCCAGGAGATCTCCGAAGACCACCAGCTGGTGCTGCTCGAGCGCGGCGCGCACTCGTATGTCTCAACGTTCGACGGCCATCCGTACGTCGCCCCGTTCAGCGGCAACATCGTCGAACTGTGCCCCGTCGGCGCGCTGACCTCGCGCCCATATCGCTTCCTGGCGCGGCCGTGGGATATCGAGGACTCGGGCTCGGTGTGCACGCTGTGCCCGGCGCAGTGCAACGTCTCGCTGACGGTCCGCGACGAGCGCGTGCTGCGCGTGCGCGCGCGAGAGAACGTCGAGGTGGACGACGGCTGGCTGTGCGACCGCGGCCGCTTCGCCTACCCCGCACTCGGCGGACCGGAGCGGGTGACCGAGCCGCTGATCCGCGACAGCGGCGAGCTGCGCCCCGCATCGTGGGAGCGCGCCCTGCAGGAGGCCGCCGCGGGACTGGCTCGCGCGGGTGCGCGCAGCGCCGCGCTGGTGGGCGGCGAAGCGAGCAGCGAGGAGGGCTTCCTGCTGACACGGTTGATGCGCGAGGGGCTGGGCTCGCCGCACCTCGACTCGCGCCGCGCGGGAACGCTGGCGCTGGAGCTGCATCGCGCGCTGAACGAGCCGTCGCTGCAGGCGCGGGTCAGCGATCTCGAGTTCGCACACGCCGTGCTCGTGCTCGAGCTGGACCCGATCGCGGACGCGCCGATCCTCGATCTGCGCCTGCGCAAGGGCGTGCGCCGCCATGGCATGCGGCTGATCCAGGCGAGCGCCGCTGACCTGCTCGACAGCGCCCGTGCCGGCGAGCTCGAGGCACAGCTGCGCGACGCGGGCGAGGACGTAGTTGTGCTGTGGGGCGAACGACTCGCCTCCGGCGCCGACGGCGCCGCTGCGGCCCAGGCGCTGCTCGACCTCGCGGACAAGCTGTCGCTGGCGGGCATCGATGGCGCGGGGCTGCTCGAAGTGCCCGCCGGGAGCAACGGCCGTGGGCTGCGCGAGGCGGGGGTGCTGCCGAATGCGAGCCCCGGACTCGGCGAGCCTGCCGACGCCGATGCACGCGACGCGCTCGGCATCGCGCGCGGGCTGGCTGACGGCGAGCTGACCGCGTTGCTGCTGCTGCAGGCCGACCCGCTGAGCGAGTCCAGCCAGCGGGGCGCAGGCGAGACCGGCCTGCCCGACGGCGATCTTTCCGACGCCGAGCTTTGGAGGCAAGCGCTCGAGCGCGCTTCGACCGTCGTCGCCCACGCCACCTTCCTCACGGACTCGCTACGCGAGCACGCGAACGTCGTGTTCCCGGCGCAGTCCTACGCCGAGAAGGAGGGCACGATCGTCCACCCGGACGGGCGCCTGCAGCGACTGCGTCCGGCCGTCGCGCGGATCGGCGAGACCCGCGCGCAGTGGCGGGTGATCGGCGAGCTGGCGGCGGCGATCGGCCTCGACCTCGGCGTGCTCACGGGCACGATGGCCTCCAAGCAGCTGTTCGACGCGGTGGCGTTCTATGAGGGCCTGACGCTCGAGGAGATCGGTGGCAAGGGCGTGCGCTGGCAAGAGCGCGACGCCGCGAGCGCGTATCCCACGCGAGGGCAGCTCGTATGAGGCTCGCTACACCGGTGCTGGCCACCGTCGGCTACTACGAACCGTGGTGGATCCAGATCCTGAAGGCGATCGTGATCTTCGCGGTCGGGCTGCAGCTGGTGCCCGTCGTGCTGCTGGCCGAGCGCAAGCTGCTGGGCCGCTTTCAGTCACGTTACGGCCCCAACCGCGTCGGCCCGTACGGCGCGATGCAGCCGCTCGCGGACATCCTCAAGCTGCTCACCAAGGAGCAGTTCCGCCCGACCAGCTCGATCGGCTTCCTGTTCGCGCTCGCGCCGATCATCTCGATCCTGACCGCGGTCGCCGCGTTCGCGATCATCCCGTTCGGCAACGTCCAGGACATCTTTGGCACGCCCGTCGGGCTATACGGCGTCGACGTGTCGATCGGGCCGCTGTACCTGTTCGCGTTCAGCGCGATCGCCTTCTACGGGATCATGCTCGGCGGCTGGTCCTCGGGGTCGAAGTACTCGTTCCTCGGCGCGATGCGCGGCGCCGCGCAGCTGATCTCCTACGAGGTCTCCCAGGGGCTGGCGCTGGTCGGCGTGATCTTCACCGCACAGACCCTGTCGCTGACCGGCATCGTCACCGCGCAGAAAGGCATGTGGTACATCGTGCCGCAGTTCTTCGGCTTCTTGATCTTCCTCACCGCCAGCTTCGCCGAGACTAACCGCGCGCCGTTCGACCTGACCGAGGCCGACGCCGAGCTGGTCGGCGGCTACAACACCGAGTACGGCGGCGGGCGCTTCGCCTCCTACTACTTCGCCGAGTACCTCAACGTGCTCGTCGTCGCCGGGATCGTCACGACCGTGTTCCTCGGCGGCTGGCTGCTGCCGTTCGGCATCCACCCGCCCGGATGGGTCGACCCGTTCGTGGTCCTGTTCAAGATGGGGCTGATCACGTTCCTGTTCATTTGGGTGCGCGCGACGCTGCCGCGCCTGCGCTACGACCAGCTGATGAGCTTCGGCTGGAAGGTTCTGCTGCCGCTGGCGACACTCAACGCGCTGGCGACCGCGGTGCTCGTGGTGGTGACCCACTGATGTCCGATGAGACTGCGGGCTCCGCTCCGCTCGCCGACGTGACGCTCACGACCGGCGTGAACGTCGCCACGTGGAACCCCGGCGATGACGTGATCGAGGTGCAGCGCACGCCCGCACCGGGCGCCGCTCGCGGCACCTGGCGGACGTTCCGCGAGACCGCGCGCGGCCTACTGACGACCTTCGGCCGCTTGACCGAAAAGCCCGTCACGGTCCAGTACCCGGAGGAGAAGACGCCCGTGTACCCGCGCTTTCGCGGGCGCCACAAGCTGCATCGCTTCGAGGATTCGGGTGGGGAGGGTTCCGATCCGACACACGCAGGCCTCGAGAAGTGCGTCGGTTGCTCGCTGTGCGCGGCGGCCTGCCCGTCAGACTGCATCCGCGTGGTCGCCGCCGAGAACACGCCCGAGCACCGCGTCTCGGCGGGCGAGCGCTATGCGGCCGTGTATGAGATCAACCTGTCGCGCTGCATCTTCTGCGGCTACTGCGAGCTCGCGTGTCCGTTCGACGCGATTACGATGGGCCACGACTACGAGCTCTCCGACTACGACCGCTCGGATCTGATCTTCACCAAGGAGATGCTGCTGGCCGAGCCGCTCGAGCGCACCCCGCTGAGGAACGAGGGCGAGTGAAGCTCCGCCGCGATACTGACGGGACGGACGCACGATGAGCGCGGTTCTGTTCTTCATTGCCGCGGCCGGCGTGATCGCGGGCGCGATCGGCGTGGTGATGCTGCGCAACCCGTTCTACTGCGTGCTCGCGCTGGTAACCCACCTCGTGTTCCTCGCCGCGTTGTTCCTGCTGCTGCGGGCGGAGTTCGTAGCCGCCGTGCAGGTGGTGGTCTACGCCGGTGCGGTGATGGTGCTGTATGTGTTCGTCGTCGCCTATGTCGGCGGCGAGGGAGACTCGATCGGCGATCGCCTGAGCGGGGCCGGCCCGGTCGGCTCGAGGCTGCGTCTCGGCGGAGCCGTGCTCGCCGGCGCACTGCTGATCGAGCTGCTGATCGCGCTGCTCGGGACGGGCCTGGAGGCGACGCGCGGCTACGGCGCCGGCTACGCGGCAGGCACATCCGAAGCCGCGACGTTCGGCACGCCAGCCTACATCGGCCAACTGCTGCTGACCCGCTTCCTGCTGGCGTTCGAGATGGCCTCGTTCCTGCTGCTGATCGCGGCCGTCGGCGGGGTTGTGCTCGCGCGCCGGCGTGGCGGCCTGGGCGAGGAGGACCACCGCGACGTGCTCACGCCGCTGGACCTACTGCGCCCGCGCGACACGGGCACGACGGCCGAGGGTGTCGGGATGGCCGCCGCAGCCCCACGGCGGCAATTCAACGGCGTCGATCAGCCCCGGGACGCCGATCAGCCCCTGGATGCCGATCAGCCTGGGGAGAGCCGTGTCGAGGCGGGCTCGGGGTTGCCCTCAGTATGAGCATCGCGTGGTACCTGTCTGTCTCTGCGATCGTCTTCTCGCTGGGCGTCGTCGGCGTGATCACGCGGCGCAACCCGCTCGTGCTGCTGTTGTGCCTGGAGCTGATGCTCAACGGGGCGAACCTGTCGCTGATCGCGTTCTCGCGCATGTGGGGCAACGGCGACGGGCAGATCCTGGCGCTCGTCGTGATGACCGTCGCCGCCTGCGAGGTGTGCATCGGGCTCGGGATGATCGTCGCGATCCACCGGCGCAAGCTGCCGATCGACGTAGACGAGCTGAGGGAGCTGCAGGGCTGATGCCGCGGAGACGCGCATGAGCACGACGACCTACGGCTGGCTGGTCCTGCTGTTCCCGCTGCTGGGCACAATCGCGCTCGGGCTGGGGTTCCGCTCGCTGTCCGATCGCGCGGCCGGCGCGATCGGCACGGCGGCGATCGTGCTGTCGTTCCTGGCGGCGCTGGGCGCGCTGATCTCGCTGCAGGGCCACGCCGCGGACCACCGCCAGCTGGTGTCCTCGCTGTGGACGTACGCCTCGACGGTCGGCATCGACGCGCGGCTGTCGATCCTAGTGGATCCGCTGTCGGTGTTCATGATCCTGATCGTCAGCGGCGTGTCCGCGCTGATCCATCTGTACTCGGTCTCCTACATGGACCGCGACCGTGGCTTCGTGCGCTTCTTCGCGTACCTGAACTTCTTCGTCTTCTCGATGCTGCTGCTGGTGCTGGCGAGCAACTTCCTGCTGCTGATCGTCGGCTGGGCGTTCGTCGGCGCGGCCTCCTACCTGCTGATCTCGTTCTGGTACCGGCGGAGCACCGCGACGAAGGCGGGGATCAAGGCGTTCGTGATCAACGTCGTCGGCGACGTAGGCCTGGTGCTCGGCACGTACTTCATCTTCAAGCACACCCACACGCTCGAATTCCTGAAGACCTTCCACGCGGCCGAAGCGGGCGCGTTCGGCCATGGCAAGAACGAGGCCGACCTGCTCGCCGGCTGCCTGCTGCTGCTGGTGGGGGCGTTCGCGAAGTCGGCGCAGATACCGCTGCACACGTGGCTGCCGGACGCGATGGAGGGCCCGACGCCGGTCAGCGCGCTGATTCACGCCGCGACGATGGTTACGGCCGGCGTGTACCTGATCGCGCGCATGCACACGCTGTTCGAACTCGCGCCCGCGGCGCAGGATGTGGGCGCGGTGATCGGCGCGGTCACGCTGCTGGTGGCGGGCTCGATCGCGCTGGTGCAGACGGACATCAAGCGCGTGATCGCCTACTCGACGATGTCACAGATCGGCTACATGATCATGGGCGTGTCGGTGGGCGCGTACGCGGCGGGTCTGTTCCACCTGATGACCCACGCGTTCTTCAAGGCGCTGCTGTTCATGGGTGCCGGCTCGATCATCGGCGCGATGGCCGGCGAGCAGTCGCTGGAGCGGATGGGCGGCTTTCGCAAGGCGATGCCGTTCACGTTCGTCTGCTTCGTGATCGGCGGCCTAGCGCTGTCGGGGATCCCGCCGTTCTCGGGCTTCTTCTCCAAGGACGAGATCCTGCTGGTGACCGGCGAGCTCGGCGGCTGGCACTGGGCGCTGTACGTCGCCGGCTATGTGGGCGCGTTCATGACCGCCGTATACACGTTCCGGATGATCTTCCGAGCGTTCTACGGCGAGCCGGTGCCCGAGGCGCGCGAGCTGGAAGGCGGCCACCTGCACCACGCCGATCTGCCGCGCAACCCGGCGACTGGCGAAGAGGAGGACACCGACGTCGGCTTCCCCGGCCCGACGCACGCGATCGCCGAACGCGCGCTGCCGATGCGGATCGCGATGATCGTGCTGGCGATCGGCGCGGTCGGCGCAGGGCTCGTGCAGATCCCGAACGTCGACTTCGTGATCGACGACTTCCTGCGTCCGACGTTCGCAACCTCGGCGCTGTATGAACCGCACACGCGCGACGGGCTGCTGTGGTTCGGCCTGGCACTCGGCACGGTCCTCGGCCTGTCGGGGATCGCGCTCGCGTACCGCATCTGGGTGAGCCGTCCTGGCACCGCGGCGGCGATTCGCGCGCGAATGGAACCGCTCTACACCCTGCTGGCGAACAAGTGGTACTTCGACGAGCTGATCGACGCGCTGATCGTGCGGCCGGTCGCGGCCACCGGGCGCTTCGCCCGCGACACGTTCGAGCGTCGCTTCGTGGATGAGACGCTGATCGGCGGCACCACCGGCCTGGTGCGCGCTGGATCGGCTGCAGTGCGCGCTGCGCAGAGCGGCTTCGTGCGCTACTACGCCGCCCTGCTCGTGCTCGGCGTCACCGGCGTCGGCTTCTACTTCCTGCTGCAGAGCTGACCTGGATCGCGCGATGCCCCCCGTCTCGATCATGCTCTGGCTTCCGGCGGTGTTCGGCGTGCTCGGCGCACTCGCAGCGGCCTTCGCCTCGCGCGGCTCAGGCGCGGAGAGCACTGGCACGGACGCCGACGGTGCAGAGCACGGCCGCGACAGCGCCGGTTCGTGGACGCTGCCCGGCGCGGTGGCGTTCGTCGGGTCGCTGGCGGCGCTGGGCCTTGCGATCGGCTACATCGCCGACTACAAGAGCGGCGGCGCGAGCCTGCAGCACGTGACAGACGTGGTGTGGATCTCCAGCTGGGGATCCACTACAAGCTCGCGATCGACGGCCTGAACGTGTTCCTGATCGGGCTGACGACGCTGCTGTTCGCCGCGGCCACGCTGGCGACGAACCTCAGGTCGGGATCGCCGGCGCCCGATCGCCCGGGGCTTTTCTACTTCAACTTCATGCTCGCCGAGTCGGCCGTGATTGGCGCGTTCCTCGCCCAGGATCTGGCGCTGTTCGTGGCGTTCTTTGACCTGATGCTGATCCCGTTCTACTTCCTGATCGGAATCGATTGGGACCCCGCCCACCCGCGGCCGAACCGGATCAAAGCGACGATCAAGCTGGTGATCTACACGCTGGTCGGCTCGCTGCTGATGCTCGCCGGAGCGGTCGCGACCGGCGTGCTGGCCTCCCAGCAGGGCGGCGGGCACATCACGTTCGTGCTCTCCTCGCTGCACGCACTGCCGCTGAGCGGCGGCTCCCAGGACTGGATCTTCCTGTGCTTCGCGGCTGCGTTCCTGGTCAAGATGCCCGCGTTTCCGTTGCACGGCTGGATGCCGGACGGCTACAGGGCGATGCCGATCGAGGTGCTGATGGTGTTCTCGGGCGTGCTGTCGAAGGTCGGCGCGTACGGCTTCCTGGCGATCGTGCTGCCGCTGTTCCCGCACGCGGCGGCGCACTTCCAGACGCTGCTGCTGCTGATCGCGCTCGCATCGATCCTGTACGGCTCGCTGCAGGCGTTCAGCCAGACCGACGCGCGTCTGATCGCCGGCTACTCCTCGGTGGCACAACTGGGGTTCATCACGCTGGGGATCTTCGCGCTGAACCCGCAGGGCGCCCAGGGCGCGCTGCTGCAGATGGTCAACCACGGGCTGGTGGTCGCGCCGGTCCTGTTCATCATCGCGCTGCTGGCCCAGCGGGCTGGCGGCTCGGAGGACATCCGCGACATGGGCGGGATCGCGTTCCGCGCGCCGGTCCTGGCGACGCGTTTTCCTCGTCATCTCGCTGGCGACGCTGGCGATGCCCGGCTCGTCGAACTTCGTCGGCGAGTTCCTGATCCTGCTCGGCGTGTTCAAAGCCAAGCTCGCGATCGCGATCATCGCGTTCAGCGGCGTGGTGATGGCGAGCGTGTACGCGCTGCGGCTGTACATCCGCTCGATGCACAACCGCGTCGGCGCGCAGGTGCAGACGCGCGAGATCTCGATCCGCGACGGCGCCGTGCTCGTGCCGATCCTGGCGGTGATCGTGTTCCTCGCGCTGTACCCGCAGCTGGCGCTTCACCGCAGCGAAGCGTCGGTGAAGGCCGCTGTCGCGCCGGCGCGGCTGTCGGCTGGCCGACTCGCCGCCGTCACCGGCGTGGGTGCTCCCGCGGCTCTCCACCGAACCGCACGTGAGGTTCGGATCGCCGACGCGTCGCGCACGCCGGGAGGCGAACGATGAGCATGGGCTCAGCAGCTGATCGCGACCGCCCACCTGAAAGGCCCGCACATCGACTTCGCGGGGCTGTCGCCGCTGATTGCGCTGCTGGGCGGCGCGGTGCTGGTGCTGCTGGTCGGCCTGCTCGGCTCGCGCTGGGTGCGCGCGCAGCTTGTGCCAGCGCTGGCGCTGGTCGCGCTCGGCGCGGCGCTGGGGCTGACGATCTGGCAGTGGAACGCGGACAAGTCGATCGTGGCGGGAGCGCTGCGGATCGACGACCTGTCGCTGGCGCTGAACCTGATCCTGATCACGGGCGGCATGTGCACGGTCCTGCTCGCGTGGCGCTCGCTGGCGGCGCGCGAATCAGCCCACGGCGAGTTCCATGCGCTGCTGTTGACGTCGGTCAGCGGCATGACGCTGCTGGCTAGCGCGCAGAACACGGTGGCGCTGTTCATCGGCCTGGAGCTCCTGTCGATCCCGCTGTACGTGCTGTGCGCGACGGAGCTGCAAGCGCGAGCAGTCGCTGGAGTCCGGGCTGAAGTACCTGATCATCGGCTCGGTGGGCTCGGCGACGCTGCTGTATGGGCTCGCGCTGATCTACGGTGCGACCGGCGCGACTGACTTCTCGGCGATCGCGGCGGCGCTGTCGGCAGGCAGCCTGGCGACGGACCCGCTGACGCTGACGGGCATCGCGCTGTGCGTGATCGGCCTGTCGTTCAAGGCCTCGGTGGCACCGTTTCACCAGTGGACGCCGGACGTGTACGAGGGCGCACCGACGCCGGTGACGGCGTTCATGGCCGTGACCACGAAGGTCGCCGCGCTGGGCGTGTTCCTGCGCCTGTTCGACGTCGCGCTGATCAGCGCGCAGCCGAGCTGGGGCCCGGCGGTGGCGGCGCTGGCGACGATCACGATCCTCGTCGGCAACGTCGGCGCGCTCGGACAGTCCTCGCTGAAGCGGATGCTCGCGTACTCGTCGGTCGCGCAGGCCGGTTACATGCTCGCGGGGGTCGTCGTTGCGAGCGAGCTCGGCGCGCAGGCGACGGTGTTCTACCTGGCGGTTTACCTGTTCATGAACATGGCGGCGTTCGCGGTGATCGTCGCGCGCGAGCGCGAAACTGACCTTGGGGACTCGATCGGCGCGATGGCCGGGCTCGGGCGCGAGCGGCCGTGGCTGGCGGTCCCGATGACGGTCTCGATGCTCGCCCTCGCAGGCATCCCGGCGACGGCGGGATTCATCGGCAAGTTCTACCTGATCGACGCCGCCGTCTCGGGTGGGTACGCGTGGCTGGGCGTGATGATCGTGGTCGGCTCGATGATCTCGCTGGGCTACTACCTGCCGGTGATCGCGGCGATGTGGATGCGCGAGGCGCCGGCCGAGGCGCCGGTGTCAGCGCGGCGGGCCGACCGTTGCCGGCTCTCGCGGGCGGCTCTCCCGAGCTGGACGGCGAGGTCTCAGATCGACCCCAGCTGGAGGTCGTGCTGGTGGCGGTGTTGGCCGGGCGCGGCGACGATCTTCTTCGGGATCGTCCCGCAGCCGCTGTTCAACCTCGTCAATCACGTGGCCGGCGCGCTGCCTGGGCTGTTCTGAGCCAAGACCAAGCTATCGACAAGTGACGCCAGAACTTGGCGGTAGCGCTTACCGCCAAACGTGGCGACGGTGAGATGTGCTTGTTTTCACGCCGCGATAGCAACCGTATATACGATGTAAATACCATGGCTATCGCGCGCTATTTTGCGCAACACACACCAAGCGCCCCTGCGTAACTACCATGGCTACCGCACGACGTTTGCGCGCACACCACACCACCCATCACCACCAAGCCCCCCACCGCGTAACTACCATGGCTATCGCTGGAGCCGCCCGGAAGCCTCGGCGGCGGCTTCGGCTTGCAGCAGCTGGCGCTCGACGAGATCGAGCCCGGCCTCCCAGAAGCCTGGGTCGGTGAGGTCGACGCCGACGATCTGGCCGAGCTCCTCGGGGCTGCGCGAGCCGCCGGCGGCGAGCATCTCCAGGTAGCGCGGCACGAGCTCGGGGCCGGTCTGCTGGTAGCGCTCGTAGACGGACAGCGCGAGCAACTGCCCGTAGGCGTAGGCGTAGACGTAGCCGGGGCTGCCGATGAAGTGCGGGATGTAGGACCACCAGGTGCGGTAGCCGTCGGTCAGCTCGATCGAGTCGCCGAACATCTCGCTCTGGCTCTCGGCCCACAGCTCGCCGATCCGCTCAACGGACAGCTCGCCTTGCTCGCGCCGACCGGTGTGCACGAGCTCCTCGAAGCGGTTCATGGCGACCTGGCGGAAGACGGTGGCGATCGTGTCCTCGAGGTTCTCGGCCAGGAGCGCCAGACGTGAGGCGGGAGAAGAGTCCTGCTCGAGCAGCCGTCCGAAGACGATCGTCTCGCCGAACACGGATGCGGTCTCGGCGAGCGTGAGCGGCGTGTGCTGGTGGAAGATCCCCTGGCGGGCCGCGAGCGCGAAGTGCACGCCGTGGCCGAGCTCGTGCGCGAGCGTGAGCACGTCGCGCCGGCGGGAGGTGTAGTTGAGCAGCACGTAGGGGAAGACCGATGGGACGGCCCCGGCGCAGAAGGCGCCACCGCGCTTGGCGGGGCGGATCGGCGCGTCGATGTGGCGCTCGTCGAAGAAGCGTCCGGCGAGCGCGCCGAGCTCGGGGGAGAAGGAGGAGTAGCAGTCGACGACGACTTCGCGCGCCTGGGCGAACGGGAAGCTGACCTCGTCCTCGGTGACGGAGGCCATGCGGTCGTAGTCGGCGAGCCGCTCGACGCCGAGCAGTCGAGCCTTCAGCCGGTACCAGCGCCGAGGGATCTCGTAGCGCCCGCGCACGGCCTCGATCAGCGCGGCGACGGACTCGTCACTGGCCTCGTTGGCGAGGTTGCGCGCGGCCAGCCAGTGCGGGTAACTACGCAGGCGGTCGTCGGTGGCCTTGTCGGCGAGCAGCGTGTTGAACAGATAGGCGCGCGTGCGCAGGCCGGGCGCGAGCGCGGCGGTGACGGCCTCGGCGGCGGTGCGGCGCACGTCGGGGTCGGCGAGCGCGAGTCGGCTGAGCGCGACGTCGAGCGGGACGGTCTCGGAGGCGCCCCCCTCGCCGCCGTCACCGCCACCGGGAAGGGTGACCTCGATCGCGGAGGTGAGCTCCTCGAACAGCCGCGTCCAGGCGCCGGCTCCGGTGAGCGACTTCTCGGCGAGGATCTTCTCCTCGGGCTCTGTCAGCAGGTGCTCGCGGTAGCGGCGCACGTTGCGCAGGTGGTGGCGGCAGAAGTCCAGCCCGTCGCCGCCGAGCAGCTGCTCGGCGTGCTCGTCGGAGAGCGCGGCCCACTCGAGCTCGAAGAACAGCAGCGTTGTCTGGATCGCGGTCTCCTGCTCCTGGACGTGCTGCAGCAGCGCGCCGTTGGCCGGATCGGCGGTGTCGGTGGAGAAGCGCAGCGCGGCGTAGTAGCCGCCGCGACCGACCAGCTCCTGGATCGCGCCGAGCTCTTCCATCGCCTCCTGCAGCCCTGCGCGGTCGAGCTGCGCGAGCTTGCCGGCGTGGCGCGAGGCGAACTGCTGGGCGCGCTGCAGCGCTTCGCTGAGCCGCTTGCTGACTCCCTCTGGCCCCTCGCCTTCGACGAGCGTCTCGAGCTCCCAGGCGGTCGCCTCGAGCTCGGGATCGGTGGGTTGAGATGTAGCGGGGGACGCCATGAACCCGCAGCTTAGCTGCGAATCGACGCGCTTCGGTTCGCGTGCCGCTACTCCCCGGCGAGCGCGCCGAGGACGTCCAGTCGGGCGGCTCGCCGGGCGGGCAACTGTGCGGCGAGCAGCCCGGCGACGGCGGCGACGAGAAGCAGGACGAGCAGCGTGCCGACGGGGATCGACTGCACGTAGCCGGAGCCGGACAGCGTGAGCGAGGTGACGAGGATCGCGCCGACGACGCCGATGACGAGGCCGAAGACGCCTCCGATCAGGGCGGTGATCACCGACTCGTAGCGGATCATCTGGCGGATCTGGCGGCGCGAGGTGCCGATCGCGCGCATCATGCCGAGCTCGCGCGTGCGCTCGTAGATCGACAGGATCAGCGTGTTGACGATCCCGAATAGCGACACGATGACCGACAGCGCGAGCAGGACGTAGATCAGCGTGAGCAGCGTGTTGATCTGGTTTGACTGGTCTTGCTTGAACTGCGCGGCGGTGCGCGAGCGCGTTTGCGGGAAGTCGGCGGCGAGCAGCCGGTCGACGGCTGGCTGCACCTGCGCGTCGGTGAAGCCGGGGGCGTAGGTGACGAAGTTGAGCGCGTCTTCGCGCTGCCCGAAGGCGCTTTGGGCGAGTTCGCGCGTGATCGTGAGGTTGCCGAGCAGACGGGCGTTGTCTTTGGCGATCCCGCGGACGGTGAGCAGAACGTGGCGGCCGCTCGGGGTCAGCACGGAGATCGTCTTGCCGACCGTCAGGTGGTGCGCTTTGGCGTAGCCCTTCGTGGCGACGGTTCCGCTTGCGCCGAGCGCGAGCAGCGTGGCGTCGCTGCCGTGTTCCCATTCGACGCGGTAGACGCCGACGAACGAGCGCGGTTCGATCGCGGTGATGGACGCGTTCTCAGAGCTTCCATGCGGCCGTCCGACGGTGAACGCAATCGGCGTCACGCGGCCGACGCCGTGCACGCGCGCGACGGCTGGCGCGACGAGTGCAGGGATCCCCTGTTCGTTGCCGGCCTGCTGATTCTCGATGATCAGGTTGCCGGCGAATGAGCGGCTGACGGCGCTGTCGATCGTCGCCTTGGTCCCGGCGGCAAGCACGGACACGAACGCGACGAGCGCGATCCCGATCGTCAGCGCGGCGGCGGTGATCATCGTGCGTCCGGGCTGGCGCATCGAGTTCTCGCGCGCGAGCCTGCCGGTGATCCCGCGCCACACGACGAGCACGCCGATCGCGCGTGCGAGTGCGGGCACGACGCGGTAGTGGCGCGGCTCAGAGCCGCGGCGAAGGCGCAGGAGGACGGCGATCGCGTAGAAGATGTACAGCACTGCGAACAGCACGGGGATCCCCACGGTCGCGCCGAGAGCGAACGCGATCACGAGCCCGGCGAGCAGACGCACGGCGACGCCTCTGCGGGTCAGCAGCCGGGGAGGAATGCTGACCCCCTCGCGCATCGCGGCGAGCGGTGGCACGCGCGTGGCGCGCAGCGCGGGGATCAACCCTGAGAGCAGCGTGACGACGATGCCGACGAGTAGCGAGACGACGATCGTGCGTGTCTCGAGCACGGTGCCGCTGTCGGGCAGGTCGGCGCCGAAGGACTTGAAGAGTGCGTCGAGTGCAGGTGCGAGCAGCAGGCCGCCGAGCAGACCGAGCAGCGAGCCGAGCACGCCGAGCAGCAGGCCTTCGAACAGCACCGAGCGCAGCACCTGGCTGCGCGAGCCGCCGAGCGTGCGCAGCAGGCCGAACTCGCGCGTGCGTTGGGCGACGGTGATCGAGAAGGTGTTGAAGATGATGAACGCGCCGACGAACAGCGAGACGTAGGCGAAGACGAGCAGGAAGGTGCGGATGAAGCTGAGGTTTTCTTCGAGGTTGGCCGATTCCTTGCTCGCCTTTTCTGAGCCGGTGCGCACGTCGACGGTCCGCGGCAGGATCGCGCGCAGGCGATCGCGCAGCTCCTGCGGTTGCACGCCGGGCTTCGCGGCGACGTCGATCTGGTCAAAACTGCCGACTTTGTCGACAATCCGCTGCGCCTCGGTCGGGATCAGCAGCGCGGCGCCGGCGCCGCCGAAGGATTCGCCGCCGCCGAACTCGACGATCCCGGTGATCGTGTAACTCCTGGCGATGCTCTGCCCAGCGACGATCATGCGCCCGCCGATCTTCAGATGCGAGCGTTTTGCGGTGAACTTGTCGATCGCGACTTCAGTGGGGCCACTTGGATAGCGTCCTTCGACGGGCTTGAACGAGTCGAACTGCGGGGGGACGAGCGAGGCGACGAACGCGGGGGCGCCGCCGGTGGTCAGCCGTTTGTGGTGGGAGTCGAGGAACGTCGCCTGCGAGAAGATCGCACCGGCCGACGCCGCGACACCGGGCGTCGCGCGCACGCGCGCAAGCATCGTTTCTGTGACGGGCGAGACTTCGGAGACGATTTCGCTGCCGAGCGTTTCGGTCGGGCTGACGACGACGTCGTTGCCCTTGTTGGCGGTCTGGAAGATGCCGGCGAACGAGTGGTTGATCGTGTCGGTGAGGATGTAGGTGCCGGCCATCAGCGCGACGCCGAGGGCGATCGCGATGCCGGTGAGCAGCACCCGCAGCTTGCGCTGCAGGAAGCCTCTCAGCACCAGCTTGATCATCAGCCGACGGACTTCATCAGGTCGAGCGCTTGCTCGCTCGTGACCGCGTCTCCGTCGTGGACGATCCTCCCGTCGGCGAGCACCAGCAGGCGGTCGGCATACGATGCGGCGTGGGCATCGTGGGTGACCATCACGACCGTCTGGCCGAAGTCATCGACGGCGTGGCGCAGCAGATCGAGCACGTCGCCGGAGGATTTCGAGTCGAGGTTGCCTGAGGGCTCGTCGGCGAACACGACGCTCGGACGCGAGACGAGCGCGCGCGCGACGGCGACGCGCTGCTGTTGACCGCCGGACAACTCGGCGGGCCGATGCGTGAGCCGGTCGCGGATGCCGACGGTGTCGATCAAGCGCCCGAGCCACTCGGCGTCGGGCTGACGCCCGGCGATCGACAGCGGCAGCAGGATGTTCTCTTCGGCGCTGAGGACGGGCAGCAGGTTGAAGGTCTGGAAGATGAAGCCGATCTTCTCGCGCCGCAACTGCGTGAGCTCACGGTCGCCGAGCCCGGTCAGCTCGACACCGCCCAGGCGGACCGTCCCGGAGGTCGGGCGATCGAGGCCGGCGAGCACGTGCATGAGCGTCGACTTGCCCGAGCCGGAGGGGCCCATGATCGCGGTGAAGCGCCCGGCGGGGAATCCAACGGTGACGCCTACGAGCGCATCCACGGCGGCTTCACCCTCGCCGTAGCGGCGGCTCAGATCCTGGGCCTCGACGATCGTCTGCGAGCCGTTTTCGGCGGCTGAAAAATCCACTGGCGCCCAGTGTATGAGAATGCTCGGCGACCGCAAGGGCCATCCGCAAGACACTGCACACAACATGCCCTGCCGTCCGGGAAGACACTGCACGCAGCGTGCGAGCGCCGTCCGGAAGACGCCCTAGCATCGTCCGCCCAGATGCACGAGACGAGCCCAGCGGTCTTCCTGATTGCCCGCCCCGCGATCGACCTTGACGGCCTGCGCGGCTATCTCGCGGACGTAGGCGGCGAGTCGTGGCTGCAGCGGCGCCTGGAGGAGTCCGAGGAGGCTCCTAACGGGGGCGAGCTGATCGTCGAGTTCGGCGGCCGCGCGTGCTACCGCAGCTGGGAGCCTGGCCTGAACCCGAACGTCACGCGGGTGCGCACCGACCAGCGCGAATACTTCGCCAACATCCTGCGCTCGGCACACGGCAGCGTGCTCGAGCACGCGAACTACTCGTTTGCGCTGAGGAACTGCTCGAGAGTTTTCACCCATGAGATCGTTAGGCATCGGGCGGGCTCGGCGTTCAGCCAGGAGAGCCTGCGCTACGTGCGCCTGACGGACATCGGCTTTCGCGTCCCCCCGGCGCTCGAGCCGGTCCGCGAGCAGGTGCTGTCGATCGTCGAGCAGCTCGAGGAGTTCCAGGTCAACGCGGCGAACGAGCTCGGGATCGATGCAGAGGGCGTGCCGTTCCACGTCAAGAAGGAGGTCACCTCGGCGCTGCGCCGGCTCGCGCCGATCGGCCTGAGCACGGACATCGTGTGGACGGCGAACGCGCGCACGCTGCGCCACGTGATCGAGATGCGCACGGCGGAGGGCGCCGAGGAGGAGCTGCGGATCGTGTTCGACAAAATCGCCCGCATGATGCAGGCCGAGGCACCGGGCCTGTTCCAGGACTTCGCCCGTCAGGACGACGGGTCGTGGGTCCCCGAGTACCGCAAGGTCTAGGAGGGGGGCTGGGGCGGCATGCGCGCAATGATCGACGGTGAGGTCGACCTCGATCAACGCGTCCGTTGCCGTCAACAAACTGTGCCACATGCATGAACTGCATGGACTGCCGATAGGGTCGCGGGTACGGCTCTGATGCCCGCGCGAGTCAAGAACGTGCTCGCCCCCGCCCTCGGCTTGATCGGCGGCATTTACCTGGCTGGCTTGCCGACGTACTACGCCCTGTTCACGGTCGGCGACTCGAATGACGGCGCTGCCCGGGCACGACACGCTGGCGTGGTGTTTTTCGTGGCGTGGCTGATCGTAGCTTTGCTCGTCGGCTACCTTGCGCTGCTAAAAGACAGTGAGCTTCTCAGGGTTCTGCGACCCGCATATCGACGCCTGAGATCAGCTCGACAGTACGACGCGCTGAACAATGCGGTATCGCTCATGCTGCGCGATCGGCGTTTTGCGCTGCTGCGGGCTTTCAGTCCGAAAGTGTTCGTTTGTGACGATCGCGATTCCCCGAGAGAGCTTTTCCCGTTCGACACTGATCACCCGGCGGACTGGCAGCGCTGGCGGGTGGGCTATGGCGCCGTGGGCGCAGCATTTGAGGCCAATCGCGACGAGGTCTTGCTGTTCAAGGACGAGAATCTGGACCGACAGAACAGGTCGCTGAGTGAGGAGCAGCTCCGCCGGTACAGCTCGCTGGTCCTCGTCGCGGCGTGTGTCCTACGCGGTGCGAACGAGCGTCCGATCGGAGTGCTGAGCGTGTCTTCTCAGAAGAACACTGGCTTCGGCGAAGCGCGAGTAGACCTGATGAGGCTGCTCGCCTCCGAGCTGGGTGTCCTACTCGACCTGATCGCCTGAGCCTTCCGGTGGACGAGATATCATGTTTGTTGCGATGGAGAAGCTGACGAGCATCATGGACCTGTCGGAGGTCGCACAGGCTGGCAAGCCACTGGAAGACCTGCTGCAGGAGAGCCTTCGTGATGCGCGAGCTCAGTTCGAGGAGCCTGATGATGGCCGACCCCCAGATCGGGATGCGACCCCCTCGAGCGTCGCGAGGAAGTCGGTGGAGAGCGTCGTCGGCACATCGCACGCGCGCTCGTAGCTAGGTCAGTCCTCCTGAGCCTGCAACTCCGCCACGCGGCCCTGCAGCTGCTCCATGACTGCGGGGTCGCGCAGCGTGGTGACGTCCCCCAGCGCGCGCCCCTCGGCGATGTCGCGCAGCAGGCGGCGCATGATCTTGCCGGAGCGGGTCTTCGGTAGGTCGTCGGTCCAGATGATCCGCTTGGGGCGGGCGAACTTGCCGATCCGCTCGGCGACGGTCGCGCGGATGCCCTCGACCGTCTGCTCGTCCCCGACCAGGTCCCCCTGCAGCGTGACGAACGCGACGATCGCCTGGCCGGTGTCCTCGTCGTGCTGGCCGATCACTGCGGCCTCGGCGACGTCGACGTGCGCGACGATCGCCGACTCGACCTCGGCCGTGGACAGGCGGTGTCCTGAGACGTTGACTACGTCGTCGATCCGTCCGATCACCCAGAAGTAGCCGTCGCGGTCGCGTCGCGCGGCGTCGCCGACGAGGTAGGTCTCGCGCCCGAAGCGCTTGAAGTAGGTCTCGATGAAGCGCTCCGGCTCCTTGTACAGCGTGCGCAGCATCGACGGCCACGGACGGGTCAGCACGAGCAGCCCCTGGCCCTCCTCGATGGGCTCGCCGGTCGACTCGTCGAGGACCTCGGCGAACACGCCGGGGAACGGCTGCGTGGCGGAGCCGGGCTTGGTGGAGGTGATCCCGGGCAGCGGGGTGATCATGATCGCCCCGGTCTCGGTCTGCCACCAGGTGTCGACGATCGGACAGCGCCCGCCGCCGATCACCTTGTGGTACCAGAGCCACGCCTTCGGGTTGATCGGCTCGCCGACCGACCCAAGCAGCCGGAGGCTGCTCAGATCATGCTTACCCGGCCACTCGGCGCCCCACTTGATGCAGGCGCGGATCGCGGTCGGCGCGCAGTACAGGATCGTGACGCCGTAGCGCTCTACGATCTCCCACCAGATTCCCTTGCTGGGGTAGTCGGGCGCGCCCTCCCACATCACTGACGTGGCGCCGTTGCACAGTGGCCCGTAGACGATGTAGGAGTGCCCGGTCACCCAGCCTACGTCGGCCGCGCACCAGTAGACGTCGACGTCGGCCTTTAGATCGAATACATAGCGGTGCGTGGCGGAGACCCCGGTCAGGTAGCCGCCGGTCGTGTGCAGGATCCCCTTCGGCTTGGCGGTCGAGCCGGACGTGTACAGGATGTACAGCGGGTGCTCCGCGTCCAGCGGCTCAGCCGGGCAGCGTGGATCGGCGGCGGCGATGATGTCCTCGTAGAAGACGTCGCGCCCCTCCTGCATCCGACAGGGGGTGCCCTTGCTCTGGACGACGACGATCTTCTGCAGCGACTCGAGGTCGCCCATGACCTCATCGACACACTCCTTCACGGGGGCCGTCTTGCCCTTGCGAGCGGCGCCGTCGACGGTGATCAGGACCTTCGCCTCGGAGAACTCCATCCGCTCGCGCACGGCCTCAGCGGAGAACCCGCCGAACACGACGTTGTGCGGCGCGCCGATGCGTGCGCAGGCGAGCATCGAGACGACGACCTCAGGAATCATCGGCAGGTAGATGCCGACGACGTCGCCCTTGCCGACGCCGAGATCCTTCAGCGCGCTGGCGAGAGCTTCGACCTGCGCCAGCAGCTCGGCGTAGGTGATGTCGCGCTCCTGCCCGTCCTCGCCGCGCCAGTGGAACGCGATCCGCTCGCCGCGTCCGGCGATCACGTGCCGGTCGAGGCAGTTGTAGGACACGTTGAGCGTGCCGCCGGTGAACCAGCGGTAGAACGGCGGATCGTCGTCGTCGAGTACGCGCGTCCAGCGCTGGAACCAGTCGAGCTCCCCGGCCTGAGCCTCCCACCAGGCCAGCGGGTCGCTCGCCGCCTGCGCGTATACGCCGGCGTCGTTCAGCAGCGCGCTGCGGCGAAACTCCTCGGGAGGGTCGAACGTCTCGACGTCAAGTAGCGCGGCGAGCTCTCCGTCGAGCTCCTCACCCACGGCTGTCTGCGGTTCAGTCGACATCTCCTACTCCTCCGTCTCGAGGTCAGGGACTCCCGGATCGGCATTGTTCCACCGCCGCGCGGGCGGCGGACCTGAGCGCGCGTCGATCGTCACTCGCGTGCCAGCGGCATGACCGGCAGCACGGTGCGCCCGAATGTCGAGTTGGTGACCGCGGCGAACGACGCGTACCAGGCTGCGGCCGCGGTCGCCAAGCCAACGTATCCGCCCCAGTGGGTGACGGTTTCGTGAGGGCCTACAGCGCCGATCGCCAGCAGGATGAACGTGGCGGTCAACAACAGGAATACGCTGAGCACGGCGCCGCTGGTGCGCAGCGCGGCGACGCTCATGTAGGCGGTGAAGATCGCCCACGCCCACAGGTACAGCCCGATCGCATGCCCGGCGTCGCCGCCGATCTGCTTGGCGTAGAAGACGTTCAGCGCCCAGAACGAGATCCAGAACGCTCCGTAGGAGCAGAACGCGACGGCGCCGAAGGTGTTGCCGGTGCGGAACTCCCACATGCCGGCGAGCAGCTGCACGATCCCGCCGTAGGCGAGCGCGAGCCCGAGCACGACGGGAACGCCGTCGCCGTTGACCAGGTTGGCGTTGAACATCGAGAGGACAAACGTGGTCATCGCGAACGCGGCCAAGCCCAGAGGGCCCGGATCCGCCGGTTTCCAGGTGCTCACGGGCGCGGTCGCCGGCCGCGTTGGGTCCTCGCGCTGTGCACGCTCGATCGTTGCTGCCTCCATGGGAGCCTCCTTAGCGTCGCGTCGTACGCGGCGACAGACGATTGATGAGTCGGTCGCTATCGAACCGGGGAGGCGCAGTTGCGCGCGCTCCGGGTTCTCGAGTAATGAACTTCCCGCCAGCGGGCGGGTCTAATCGTCGAACTGGCGATCGCGGGAGCGATCGCCGGAGACCGGCCGCGCGCGAGCCCGGGGATCAGCCGCGTGCGCTGCCCTTGCGCCTGCGCTTGCGCGAGGAGGCTTTGGGCGCCGGCTGCACCGGCTCGGGTACCGCGGCGGCCGCGCCCCCCGACGAGGGGACGGCTCCGTTGGTGGTCTGCTTGGCGGCTCGCAGCTGCGCCTGCGACGGCCACGGCCTGGCCTCCCCGGCGGCCCACGCGGGCGGGTCTTCCTTGGGCCAGCGTCCGATCAGCAGGATGCCCATCATCACCATCCACAGCGCGGGGACGACCTGCAGCTCTGGGCCCCCGATCGGCAGGAAGATCAGCAGCCCCGTGAAGATCCCGAGCACGCCCATCCAGCGTGGCAACAGGCCGACGCGTAGCGAGTTGACCATCGTCGCGATCATCCCTGCCGCCAGCGCGAGCCCCGCCAGCAGGTCGACGTAGTCGACGATCTCGTTTGCGGTGCCTTTCGTCAGCGCCTGGTCGACCGCGTGGTTGGAGTAGTCGTGGCCGGCGACGAAGTTGTGCGTCTCGACCGCGCTCACAACCTGATGGCCGATGCTGACGATCACCACGGCGATTCCGCCGTAGAGCACGAGCGGACGTGCCAGCGACCAGGTCTGCGGCCGGCGAAAGCGTGTGGCGTCGAGCACCAGCAGCAGGATCAGCGTCAGGGCCGCGATGGCGATCGCCGCGAACGCGCTGCCGGCAATCAGCGCGAACGCGTGATGGCTGATGAAGCGGACCTCGGCTGCGCGCGGGCTGACGGCCGGGTTCGCCTGCCCCGACAGCGCCGGCGCCAGGCCCTGCAGCAGCCCGACGGTCGGCGCGCCGTTGAGCGTCTGCGAGATGATGATCGCGCTCAGCAGATACAGGAAGCCACCGGCGAAGGCCGGCACGGCCAGCTTGCTACGGCGCTCGGACTCGCTGGCGAGTTGTTGGCGGATCTCGCCTGCGGTGGGCATGAGCAGGGCAGTCTATGATGCTGGCATGGAGAGTGGTGGCCTCGGAGACCTGTTCGGCGACCCGGAGGAGCTGCAGCGGCGCTTGGCCGAGTTCGCGGAACAGATGCAGGGCAACCAGCGTTTGGCGTGGGCCGACAACGCGATCAAGCTGGCGGTCGACATGACGGTCGCGGCGGTCACGAGAGTCAACGTGCAGGGCAACGCCGAGGCGCAGGCCGAGCAGATCCGCACGGTGATCGCCCGGGTGTTCCCGGAGGCGGTAGCGCTCGTGCGTGAGGCGCGCGAGGGCCTTCAGTAGCGAGCGCGAGCGCCGCGCGAGCGCCGCGGCGGCTCGTCCTTGTCAGTCAGCCCGTCCTCGTCAGCCAGCCGATCGTCGTCAAGCGGCTCGCGCTCGTGCGGCGGGTCATCCACGAGCAGCACGCCGGCTCGCTCCGCCGCGCGCTCGGCCTCGCGTGACGCGCGCCCGGCGTGGATCACTTCTTTGAACGAGCGGAAACGGAACACGAACACGATCGCGCCGAGCCCCAGCAGCGCGGTGAACGCGGCGATCGCGATCTGCTGACCGACCGAGTAGGCGGCGACGACCGCCGCGGGGGCGCTGGCCGAGAACACCTTGACCAGCAGCGCCTGCTGCACCCCGGCGCCACCGGGCGTGAACGGCACAGCACCCGCGACCTGGTTGATGGCGAACACGAGCAGCACGTTGGTCACCGAGCCGCCGACCCGGAAGGCGTCGAGCAGGAACCAGAAGGCGGCGAAGCGGGCGCCCCAGCCGAGCGCCTGCAGCGCGGCCACCTCGCGTAGGTAGCGCGGCCGATCGCCGAGGATCGTCAGGCCCTGGCGCACCCGATCCCAGAAGGCCTTCGCCCGCACGGAAAGCAGCGCGAAGGCAACGAGGCCAACGATCGCCAGCACGGTGATCAGGAACAGGGTCAAGCGGAAGTGCTCGGCCAGGTAGGAGATGTCGAACGAGCTCAGTTTCGAGAAGTCGGGCGGCTTCGGGAAGACGCCCTGAGTAAACGCGAAGATCAGCACGAGCACGCCGACGCAGACGTCGAAGATCGACTCGACGAAGAAGGCCGAGGCGACGGTCGGATAGCGCGAGCCGGGGATCGAGGACTTGGTCAAGAACAGCTTGATGATGTCGCCGCCGCGGGCGGGGACGATGTTGTTGAAGCCGACGGCCGCGACGTAGGCGCCGAAGATCCGTCGCCACTGGAAAGACACCGCGGGATAGGCGGCGCGCAGGCTGTTGAAGAACGCGCGCGAGCGCAGGGCGAGGTTCAGCCCGAAGAACAGCAGCCCGAGAAACAGCGCGGGCCAGTGAACGGCCGCGAGGTCGGAGAAGAACTGTCCGGCGGCGTTCAGGAACGAGCTGATGCTCTGGCCGACGGAGGCGGAGGCAAGGGACGCGAGCACGCCACCAAGCGTACGGCCCGCTCGGCGATTCGCGCACCGCCCGGCGAGGATGCGATAGAACCGTCAGATGGCCAAACGGGCGAGTTCCGGGAAGGGCCTGACGGTGGCTGTCACCGGGCCGACCGGCGAGATCGGCCAGGCCGTGGTGGCAGCGCTCGAGCGCTCGCGCGACATCGGACGGATCGTGGGCATGGCGCGTCGTCCGTTCGACCCGCGGGCCGGCGCAGGCGCAATGGATCGCGGCGTTCCGCGAGCCCGCGATCATGAGCGCGAGCAAGGCAAGGCGCGAGCTCGGCTGGCGTCCACGTCACGACGCCCTGCAGACACTCCGCGAAACGATCGCCGCGGCACGGGTGGACTCGCTGATCCGCTAGACGGCGGGGCTCGCTGGGCCATAGGCTAGGCGCTGATGAGCATCGACACACACGCCCAAAGCACCGAGCATGGCCGCCGCGTGGCGGTCGTCACCGACAGCACCGCCTACCTCCCCGACTCGGCGATCGCGCGCTGGGGGATCCATCAGGTCAGCCTGTACGTCGGCTGGGACGGCGACCTGCAGCCCGAGCACGAGTACGTCGACCTCGACGCGTTCTACGCAAAGCTTCAGCAGTCACCACAGTTGCCGACGACCTCGCAGCCGTCTGTTGGGGACTTCCTGGAGTGCTACCGGCCGCTCGTCAGCGCGGGCCTGGATGTCCTGTCAGTCCACATCGCCGGCGGTCTGTCGGGGACGTGTGAGAGCGCGCGAGAAGCGGCTCGCCTACTCGCCGAAGAGCAGCCGTCGGGAACGGTCGAGGTGCTCGACAGCGAAACCGGCGCGGGCGGGCTCGGCTGCCTGGTGCTGGTCGCCGCGAGCGTCGCCGCGCGCGGCGGCACGCTCGCAGAAGCTGTCGAGAGTGTTGCTCGCGGCAGACAGAGCCTCGACATCTGGTTCTGCTTGGACACACTCGAGTACCTGCGCCGCGGCGGACGCATCGGGGCAGCGCAGGCGGTCGTGGGAACGGCGCTGAAAGTCAAGCCGATCCTCACGTTCGGCACCGAGATAGCGCCGGTCGACCGTGTGCGCACGCACCGGCGGGCGCTCGAGCGGATGGTCTCCTACCTGCACGAGCTGCACGACCGCGGCGCCAACGGGTGGATCGTCCAGCACGCACAGGCGGCCGGCGACGCTGAGATGCTCGTGGCCGAGGGCACCACCCTGTTCGGGCGCGAGCCGCTGTTCTGCACCGAGGTCGGGCCGGTCCTCGGCGCGCATCTCGGATCAGGGGTGCTCGTCGGCGGGATCACCTCGCCAGCGTTTGAGCCCGACACCGGTGCCTGAGCCCGACACCGGTGCCTGAGCCCGACACCGGCGCCTGAGCCCGACACCGGCGCCTGAGCCCGACACCGGCGCCTGAGCCCGAGACCGGCGCTACAGCGGGCTGATCATGACGGCCCGCTCGGTGCGGATCGTCGCGTGCTCCTCAGCGGCCAGTCCCTGAGAGAACTCTTCGACCTTGCGCTTGGGTCCGCTTACGGTGAACGCCAGCTGTGTCGTCAACAGGTGCGGATGCTCGATGATCTCGCACTCCAGGTCGAGCTTCGCGGCCCAGTCGCGCAGGCTCTGCTCAAATTCGTCACGAATCATCTTGCCCGAGCTGACGACCAGCGTTCGCGTCTCGACCGCGTCGTCCGCGCGTTCAGCGGCGTCGGCTGCCGCCTTCTCGGCGGCGGTCGGAGGCGGGTCCACCTGCTGCCAGCGGTCGTGCCCGTCATCCCAGCGGCTCACCCGCACGCTCGCCGCGACCCCGTCGTGCTGGAGCACGTCTTCGATCGCCCTGCGGGCGGCGATGATCGTGGCTTCGTCGGCGGCGTAAGCGAACAACAACGCACCGTCGTGGGTCACGACGACGTCGTGCGGGACGCTCGCCTCGACCTCCTTGACCACGTCGGGGCCGCCGCGCAGACGCCCGAGCAGGCCGTGCAGGGCGCCGGCGGCGTCGCCGACGTCGAGTTCGGCCTGCAGCCGCCAGTCCTCGGCGGCTGGACTCTCGTTCGCGCTCATCTCCATCGCCGGGACGATATACCTCGGCTGGTGACGACGGCGCCCTGCGGACGACGGCCCGCCGCGCCTACACGACCGGCGAGCTGACCTCGCCGAGCGCTTGGAGCACGAGGTCGTCGTGCTTGTCGGCTTGACCTTGCGCAGGAACTTCCCAAAGCCCCGCGCCGGCTATTCAACGATCGCTACCTCCAGCGGCCCTAAACAAACGATACGCCGTTATCGCTTAGTAAGCTTTGGCGGTGGTAAGCGAACACAAAGATCCCCCGCCTCCCCTGTCGAGCCCACGTACAGGCGAATACAGACTCGCCGACAGCGGCCCCGACGGATACTGGGCTTTCCATCCCAACCCGCTCCCACCCAAACCAGCCCTTCGAATCGACGCGGCAATGCAGTCGCTGCTGGACCGCACGAACCAGGCCCTCGGACGCCTCGACGGGATCACGCTCCTGCTCCCAGACCCCGACCAGTTCATCTACACGTTCGTCCGCAAGGAGGCTGTGCTCTCCTCGCAGATCGAGGGCACGCAGTCGTCCCTATCGGACCTGCTGCTGTTCGAGCACGATGCCGCACCGGGCGCGCTCCGCGAAGACGCACAAGAAACCGCGAACTACATCGCCGCTCTCGACCACGGCCTCACCCAGATCGCGGAGCCCGGGGCGCCGCCGCTCTCCGCGCGGCTTCTGCGCGAAGTGCACCAGCGGCTGCTACAGACGGGACGAGGAGCCGACAAGAACCCCGGTGAGTTCCGTCGCGACCAGAACTGGCTCGGCGGTCCCCGCCCTTCCAGCGCACGGTTCATACCGCCACCCTGGCAGGAGGTGACCGCGGCAATGGGCGCTCTCGAGAAGTTCATCCATAACGACCCCAACCCGACCCCCGTGCTCGTGAAGGCGGCGCTCGCGCACGCCCAGTTCGAGACGATCCACCCGTTCCTCGACGGCAACGGGAGAGTCGGACGGCTCCTCATCACGCTCCTGCTGTGCTCCGAAGGCGTTCTCAGCCGGCCGCTCCTCTACCTGAGCCTGCACTTCAAGCGCAACCGCGACAGCTACTACGAGCACCTACAGCGCGTTCGCACCGACGGGGCCTGGGAGGACTGGCTGCGGTTCTTCCTCGAAGGAGTCATCGAGGTCGCCGAATCCACGACGCTCACCACCCAGCGGGTCCTCGCGATGGTCGAGAACGACCGCCAGAAAATCCACACCTTCGGTCGCGGCGCCGCGACCGCGCACCGCGTGCACGACCTCGCGACCCGCTCCGTCATCATCGGAGCGAGCAGCTCCGCCGAGCGCCTCGAAATCACCGGTCCCCCCGTGTACGCTGCGATCCAACGGCTCGAGAACGCCGGGATCCTCCGAGAGGCAACTGGCCGGCGCCGCGGAAAGCTGTACGTCTACGACGAGTATCTGACGATCCTCAACGAGGGCACCGAACCGCTCTAGACGACCGGCGGACTCGACTCCGCCAGCGCGGCCAACACCAATGCGTCGTGCTCCCCCGGCTTGACCTTGCGCAGGATCCCCGCGACCGTGCCGTCGGGCCCGATGATGAACGTCGTGCGCTCGTTGCCGAAGTAGGTTTTGCCGTACATGGACTTCTGCACCCAGACGCCGTAGGAGTCGGCGACATGGTGGCCCTCGTCTGCGAGCAGCGCGAAGTTCAGCGCCTGCTTGTCATGGAATTTCTTGACCTTGGCTACTGTGTCGGGAGAGACCCCGAGGACCACCGCACCGGCCTCCGCGTAGTCGGCCTGGTGGTCGCGCACGCCGCACGCCTGCGTCGTGCAGCCCGGCGTGTCGGCCTTCGGGTAGAAGTACAGCACCACGCTCTGCCCGCGGAAGTCTCCGAGCTTGACCGCCCGGCCGTCCTGGTCGGGAAGCTCGAAGTCAGGGGCTTTCTGTCCTTGCTCGATCATTCCCAGAGCCTATCCACATGCACGCCGACGTTCGGCCTGCGGGATAATGACCGGGTGATAGGTGAGACGTCCACGATCTCCAGCCCGGCCGAGCTCGCACGTAGGCGGCTCGCGCCCTTCAGCTGGTGAGGCTCTGGCACAAACACAAGTGGGGCGAGTGGGAGCGGGCCTGGGGCAAAGCCAGCCCCAAAAGCTACATCCAGGATCCAGGAGCGCAAATGCTCTGTCTGCGGAAAGCTCCAGACGAGGGTCATTCGCTGAGGTAGGCGGCCCGAGCGGGCATCGCCTTCTGAGGGATGACGCGCCGTTCGCGGCCGATCTCGCCCGCGGTCAACTAGCGGCCGCTGGAGGTCCTGCGCCAACCGGTTTCACCTCAGCAGCCGCGACAGGCGCCGGTCCTTGAGCACGCGGCCGTCCGTCTGGCAGGCCGGGCAGTAGGCGATCACGTAGTCCTCGAAGTGGACCGCCTGGAGCGTCGCGCCACAGCGCGGACATGGCTCGCCCTGGTGGCGGTGGACGCGCAGCGGCATCGGCAGCTTGTCCGGGATCGGCAGCTCGATCGCCTGCTCATAATGGGCGATCGCGCCACCGATCGTCTCGGCGATCGCATCTCGCAGCCGCTCGGCCTCGGCCTCGTCCAGGTCGGCTCCGCGCTTGTACGGCGACAGCTCTGCCTGCCACAGGATCTCATCGACCCATGAGCGCCCGATGCCGGCGATCACGTGCTGGTCGCGCAGGACGGCGTGCAGCGGGCGCGGAACGTCGAGCAGCGGCCTCAGCGGCGGCGGCTCAGGCCAGGCTTCCGGTCCGAGCTTGGCCAGCGCGTCATCCTGCTCGAGCTCGCTCGCGCGCAACAGCTTCACCCACGCTGCCTGCTTGGAGCCGAACTCGCGCAGGCGTAGCTCACGCCCGCCCTCAATCCCCACGAGCAGCCGTGAGGTGCGATCACGCGGCCCGGCCGGCTTGTCGTACAGCTGGAGGCGGCCGGCAGACATCAGGTGAATCAGAAGCACGAGCTCGCCGGTGGCGTGCACCGTCAGCTGCTTGCCGCGCCTGCCGACCGCGGCAATCCGCTCACCCTCGAGCGCCCGTAGCGGCGGGTCGAACGTCCTCAGCGCATTGATGCCCGGTGCGAGAGCGGATTCGATCCGCGCTTCGTGCAGAGCCGCGTCCAGCAGGCGTGCCGTGATCTCGACCTCGGGGAGCTCGGGCATCGCCTCCCATCGTAGGGGGACGCGGTGGCATCCCCTCGGCCCTTGCGCCGCCGGCGCCGAGCGCTTGCCCGGCGCGCCACAAGGTGCCGCTAAAAGGCCTTAACCGGCGGGCCTTCGTACTTCACGCCCTGCGGGCTGATCCAGCGCACGCGCCAGTACTGACCGGCGGTCGAGGAGCTAAGGCTCCAGTAGCCGAGGCTGTTGGTGGAAAGGGTCTTGAGCGTGCGGTAGCTCCTGGAACCCTTGCGCCGCACGAGCACGGTCACCTTCGTCGATCCGATCGTCGGGCGCACGAGTCCCCACAGCGAGACGCCGTGGTGGAGCTTGGTGACGGTCAGCGGCATCGACCAGGCCGCGTACAGCGGCTTGCGCTGCCCGTTGGCGTACTCCAGGCCGGTCTGGAAGCCGACCGTGCCGCCCTGAACACTCGCCCCGGGCGCCCCACCGATCGGGTCGTCTCTGAGCAGGTACTGGGAGAACGCGGCCACGCGCGGGTTAGACCAGGCGATGCGCTCAGCGATCGCGTCGAATTCGGCCTGCTGGGCGACCGATACGCCGAGCTGCCTGTTCGGCTTGCTCTGCACGCCGAACTCGGTCAGATCAATCGGCAGGTTCGCCGGGATCGCGTGCGCCCGTGCGGCCAGGTTGAGCGCACTGGATAGCCGTGAAAGCACGCCGATCGTCACGTTGTCGCGTTCCGGTGGCTTGTAGTACGGACCCGCCGGCAGCGTGTAGGCGTGGTGGGCGAAGCCCGACATCTGCAGCTCGCTGCAGGAACCGGATTTCTTGTACTTCGCGTTCAGGCACAGCGCTTCGCGCATGAACGCCAGCGGCGACACAGGATGCAGCAGCGCACGTGATTTTTCGCTGCGCAGAAGACGCTTGACCGAGCTGTAGCCGACCGGCGCGGTCTCCCCGAACAGGACCCGTGGGCGCGCGATCCCGGCCGCCTGGAGCCCTGCGTAGCCGGACTGGTACAGGCCACGGTACACGCGGCCTGCGGCCGGCGTGCCGTTGGAGTTCCACTGCGGCATCAGGAAGGCCGGGTGGTTGGGCTCGTTCCAGATCGAGTACGTCGAGACCTCAGGGCCATAGTGGCGGGCGAGCGCCGTCATGAATTCTTGGAAGTCCTTGTCGTCCGGGCGGGTCACGTACGGAGCTTTGCCGTTCGAGGTCGCCCACCGCGGCACAGGCGAGGTGACGGTCAGCAGCACCGGCCAGTGCAGCCTGGCGGCTTCCGCGAGCACCGGGTCGTACTGGCCCCAGTTGTAGCTGGCCGGATTGGTCGCGTCGAAGGCCGGGCGGGTGGCGCTCGTCGGGCTGGGCGCGACGTCGTACCAGTACAGCTCCACGCGCAGCGCGTGCACGCCCAGGCCCTGCATCTGTTCAAACGCGTGCGGACGGGTTTTCGCTTCCAGCAGTTCGTTCGAGGCCTCGAAGTAGGTGATCTGACCGTGCGAGGCGAGGGCCGTGCCGGTGTTCGCGGCTCCCGCCAGAAGGGTGCCTGCGAGCAGCGTCAGGAGAAGGTTTCGGATTCTGGGCATGGTCGCTTGAGACACCTCAGCGCAGAGAAGGTTGCGGTCTTTGTAGCGTTCGGGTCGATGAGTGCCCAGATTGCGCCAGACGACATCGTCCAGACCCCTGCGGAGGCGCAGGGTAACAGCCGTCCCCCCCTACTCGTGCTGGAGCCGTTGCAGGCGTTCCTGGACGCCCACAGCATCGGCCAGGGAGCGATCCGCGCGACCCCGATCGGCGAGGGCCACTCCAACGTCACCTACCTGATCGAGCGCAGCGGTACCGAGGCGGTGCTGCGCCGCCCGCCGCGCCCGCCGCTGCCGCCGAGCGCCCACGACGTGCTGCGCGAGGCCCGTCTGCTGGCTGCCCTGCAGGGCACGTCCGCCCGCGTTCCAAAGGTACTTGCTGTGTGTTCAGACGAGCAGACGATCGGATCGCCGTTCTACGTGATGGAGCGCATTCAGGGCGAGGTGATCGTCTCGAGCGTCCCCGAGGCGCTCGACAACCCAGCCGAACGCCTCCGGATCGCGGAGCAGCTGGTCGATTCGCTGATCGAGATCCACGGCGTCGATTGGCGCGCGGCCGGGCTCGAGGGCTTCGGCAAGCCGACCGGCTATCTGGAGCGCCAGCTGCGCCGCTTCACCGGCCTGTGGGAGCTGAACAAGACGCGTGAGATTCCGGCGGTGGAGAGCGTGGGCGCGTGGCTGGCTGAGAACCTGCCCGACTCCAGCGCGGCGACACCGGCGACGATCGTCCACGGCGACTACCGTCTCGGCAACACGATCTACGAGTCCGCAGCGCCGGCCAGGCTCGCTGCGGTACTCGACTGGGAGATGGCGACGATCGGCGACCCACTTGCCGACGTCGGCTACCTGTGCATGATGTGGACCGAGGCCGACGACCCAGACGAGGGGTTGCGTGCGTCGCTCGGCAACGTCACACGCGCCGCGGGCTTCCCGACACGCGCCGAGCTGATCGCGCGCTACGAAGAGGGATCAGGCCGCTCGATGAGGGACATCCGCTGGTACACGACGCTCGCGCTGTGGAAGAGCGTCGTGTTCATGGAGGGCAACTACAAGCGGGCGATCGCCGGCACCACCGACGACCCCTACCTGCAGCAGTTCGGCGAGGGCGTGCTGATGCTTGCCGGCCAAGCGGAGGCGGTCGCGTATGGCGCCTGAGCAGGACCACGCCGCCGAGCCCGACGCACGCACAGCGCTGCTGATCGACTGGGGCGGTGTGCTCACGACCGACCTGATCGCATCCTTCCGCGCCTACTGCGTCAGCGCTGGCATCGAGACCAAGGAGCTGCTCGGCCGTTTCAGGAGCGACCCCGAGGCCCGCGAGCTGTTGATCGCGCTGGAGAAGGGCCAGATCGAAGAGCGCGCGTTCGAGCAGCAGCTCGCCGGCCTGCTCGAGGTCGAGCCGGACGGGCTGATCGACGGGATGTTCGCCGACGTGCACGCGGATCAGGCGATGCTGAACGCCGTGCGCACAGCGCGGCAGCGCGGCGTGCGCACGGCGCTCGTGTCCAACTCGTGGGGCGTGCATCGCTACCCACACGACCTGATGGACGAACTGTTCGACGGCGTCGTGATCTCAGGTGTCGAGGGCACACGCAAGCCGTCCCGCCGCATGTACGAGCTGGGCGCCGAGCGCGCCGGCGTCACGCCGGCCGACTGTGTCTACGTGGACGACCTCGACTTCAACCTGACGCCCGCGCGCGAGCTCGGCATGGCGACCGTGCACCACACGGCCGCCGCGACGACGATTCCTGAGCTGGAACGGCTGCTCGGCATCCAGCTCGCGGCATAGGGGGCGTGCACTCGGCGAGAATGCGTATAACCATCGCTATACGCATTCCGCGGCCGAACACATAGCCCCCACCAGCGCCCCGTCGCCAGCGCACCGGCCACCACCAGCGCCGGCCGCGAGACCGGGCCGACTCTTAGTCGCGCTTACCTCTTCCATACAGGAACTTGAACAGCCCGGCCAGCAAGCGCGATGTGCGCGGCTTGTACGGGTACATGAACAGTTCCTTCTTCATCGCCAGTTTCGTGACGACGATCGCCTGCTGCGAGCAGTACTTGCGGATCCCGCCCGCACCGTGGCGTGAGCCGAGGCCGGAGGCCTTGGCGCCGCCCATCGGCAGCTCGAGCACCGTGTAGTTGATCATCGCGTCGTTGACGTTCGCCGCGCCCGTTTCCAGGCGCTTGGCGATCGCCTCGCCGCGCGCGGTGTCCCGCGTGAACACCGACGCGCCAAGGCCGTAGGGCGAGTCGTTGGCGAGTCGCACGGCCTCCTCGGCGTCCGCGACCCTCATGATCGGCAGCGTCGGGCCGAACGTCTCCTCGGTCATGATCTTCATCGTGTGGTCGACGTCCACGAGCACGGTCGGCTCGTAGAAGCGCCCAGGGCCCGGTGCTTGACGACCGCCCGTGAGTACACGCGCGCCCCGCTGCACAGCGTCGTCGACGTGGTCTGAGATCGTGTCCAGCTGGGGCGGGAAGGTGATCGCACCAACCTCCACCGAGCCGAAGCCTTCGGGCTTGCCGACTCGCAACGCGCGAACTTTCTCCGACACCTTGGCCACGAACTCGTCGTACACCGGCTCCTCGACGTACACGCGCTCGATCGAGATGCACGTCTGGCCGGCGTTCTGCATCGAGTAGTACGTCGCGAAGTTCGCCGCGCGCTCGAGGTCGGCGTCGGCGAGCACGAGCATCGGATCCTTGCCGCCGAGCTCCAGCGACGCAGGGATCAGACGTTGCGCAGCCGCCTCCGCGACCTTCTTGCCGGTGCGCGTGGAACCGGTGAACATGATCATGTCGACGTGCTCGACGAGCGCCGCGCCGGTGCCGCCGCGGCCGGTCGCGATCTGCAGCACGTGCTCGGGCAGACCACACTCGCGCAGCCCTTCGGCCATCAGCAGCGAGGTCAACGGGGTGACCTCTGAGGGCTTGAGGATCACGCTGTTACCGGCCATCAGCGCCGGGATGCAGTCGCCGAAGGAGTTCGTCAGCGGGTAGTTCCACGGCCCGATCACGCCGATCAGCCCGAGCGGGCGATAGCGCTGGATCAGCTTCTTGCCCTTGACCAGCACCTGGCTCGACTTGACTGACTCGTCGGCCAGGTAGTGCGGCCCTTGCTTCGCCCAGAAGCCGAACGCGTTGCCCGCGTAGCCGATCTCGGCGAGGCTCGCATCCTCCCACGTCTTGCCCGTCTCCGAAACGATCGTTTCGGTCACCCGCTGGGCGTTGTCCATCAGCCACTTCTGCGCGCGCGACAGCACCCGCGCGCGCCCGTCGAAACCGTACGCCTCCCACTCCGGCTGCGCCGCGCGTCCGCGCGCAGCCATCTCCGCGACCGCCTCGGCGCCCAGGTCCGGGACCGTAGCGACGATCTCGCCCGTCGCCGGGTTCTCCACCGGAATGCCGGCTGCGCTCTCCGCGGCGGCCGGCTCGGCAGTAGCGGGCTCGGCGGCCGCAGGCTCAGCAGCGGCGGCAGGCTCAGCCGCATCGGGCTCGGCGGCGGCGAACTCGGCGGCAGCCGGCCCAGCAGCGGCATGCTCGGCGACAGCGGCTGCTCCGGCCACCGGCTGCGCGACGGTTGCCTGTCCGGACTCAGCCGCCTGCCGTGACCCCTCGGCCCCGTCGGCCCCGTTCGCGTCCTTGAGAATCTCCTGCTCGACGTGCTCATCGACGCTCGCCATCTGAAACCTCCACACTCGAAACCACGATTACCAGGAGGTTACTCCGATTGGCGCGCGCGCCGGAGTGGCTGAATACGACCGCTTCTGCAGCTCGGAGATCGCTACTCGGAGAGCTCTATGGAGGCGATGCCGATCGGCTCCGACGGGCGGTCGCCGCCGTCCGTGGGGGTCGCCTCGAGCTTGTCGACCACGTCCATCCCGTCGGTCACCTGGCCGAACACCGTGTGCTTGCCGTCGAGCCACGGCGCCGCGTCGGTCGTGACGATGAAGAACTGCGAGCCGTTCGTGTTCGGACCGGCGTTCGCCATCGCCAACGCGCCGCGCACGATCTTGTGCGAGTTGAACTCGTCCTCGAAGGTGTAGCCCGGGCCACCGGTGCCGGTGCCCTGCGGGCAGCCGCCCTGGATCATGAAGTCTTTGATCACGCGGTGGAATGTCAGCCCGTCGTAGAAGCCCTCATCGGCGAGCTTGCGGAAGTTCTCAACCGTCTTCGGTGCGTCCTCGTCGAACAGCTCGAAGGCGATTGGCCCCTCGCTGGTCTGCATGGTTGCTTTCGTTGACATCGGCCTACTGTACCGGGCCGCGATGTACGGGCGACTACTCGCGGGCGGAGGCGAGCCCGAGGAACACGATCAGCGACCGGTTCAGGGCTACGAGCTCCTCGTCGCGTAGTTTGCCGAGACGTTCGCCGAGGCTGAACCTCGGCACGGTGGTGACCTTGTCGACCATCAGCTGACTCGGCTGTTCGAGGCCGTTGTCCTCGGATGAATCGACCGGAAGTCTGAGGAGCGGAGCCTCAACGGGATTCGTGGTGAACGGGCAGACCGTGACCGACGCGGTGGCGTCGAAGCGATCGTCCTGAAGAATGACGACGGGCCGGGGCTTGCCGGTGTAAGTTCCTCGCGCTGCAGCCGTGTAGATCTCGCCGCGCGTCACCGAGACGAAGCTTCTTCGTCCTCGGTCTCCCACGGGGAGGAGATCGCGTCGATGAAGGCTTGATCGTCTGCCTCGCATTCGCTCGTCGAGATCGCGACTGACTGGCGGTGCGCCTCGGCTATGAACTCCGGGGCTCGAACATCTGGAACCCAGATCTGGAGTGGGCGCAGCCCCTGGCCGCGCAGGCGCTCACGGTGTTGGCGCACCCGATCACGAGTCGACGACATACCCACCGATGTTACATGTAACACATGAGCTCGTCAAGAGGCGTGGCGCTCGACATGCTCCTACCTCACCTTCACTCGCTCGAGGCTGAGCGCCTGGCCGATCGGACCCTGCCCGACGCGCCCGTCGAGCGCGCCGATCACGCGGTCGGCCTCGGCCGTTGGGACCGACAGGAACGAGAAGCGGTCGAGCACCAGCACGTCGCGCACCGCCTCGCCGTCAAGACCCGCCGAGGAGGTCACCGAGGCGACGATGTCCGCGACGCTCAGGCCGGCTGTACGCCCGCCGCCGAGCACCAGCTTCGTGTACGGCTCCTTCTCGTCGCGACGTGAGATACGTGGCTTGGAGTGCCTGCGCGGACGCTCGCGCACTGGCGTCGGTGCAGCCACCGCGCCCCGCTCCCATTGCGCCACATGCGTGCCGATGTGGCGTTCGATCGCCTCCAGCTCGCGCTTCTGGCGGTCCTCCACGAACGTGATCGCGCGACCCGAACGTCCGACACGCCCCGTGCGCCCAATGCGGTGGACGTATGTGTCCGGACTCGTCGGCACGTCGTAGTTGACAACGTGCGTCACCGTTGAGATGTCAAGGCCGCGCGCCGCCACGTCGGTCGCCACCAGAATCGGTACGCGCCCGCCCTTGAACGCGAGCATCACGCCGTCGCGCGAGCCCTGCGACATGTCTCCGTGCAGCGCGCGCACGTTCATCCCGCCGTCGCGCAGCGTCCTGTAGAGCTGCTCGCAGCGGATCTTCGTGCGCACGAACACGATCGCCTGGTCGGGCTTCTCCGCGCGCAGCACCTCGACGAGCTTGGCGGGCTTGTCCTTCGCGGCGACCGGGAGCTGAAACTGGGCGACCGTGTCGATCGTCAGCGTCTCGGCCTCGACCTGGATGATCATCGGGTCGTACATGTAGCGATCAGCGAGCGTGCGGATCGGCGGCGGCATTGTCGCGCTGAACAGCGCCGTCTGGCGGCTCGAGGGCGTCAGCGAGAGGATCTTCTCGACGTCCTCCAAGAAGCCCAAATCGAGCATCTCGTCGGCCTCGTCCAGCACCATGAAGCGGCAGTCGTGCAGCACCAGCGAATGGCGCGAGATCAAGTCGAGCACCCGCCCGACCGTGCCCACGACCACGTGGCCGCCGGCGCGCAGCTGGGCCTGCTGCGTACGGATCGGCGCGCCGCCGAACACGGCCACCACGTCGATCCCGCTGTGCGCGCCGTATGTGCGCAGCGCCTGCGTCACCTGGATGCACAGCTCGCGCGTCGGCGTCAGCACAAGCGCCTGCACGACCTGCTCGGAGGGGTCGATGTACTCCATGATCGGCAGGCCGAACGCTGCCGTCTTGCCGGTACCCGTCTGAGCCTGCCCGATCACGTCGCGGCCCTCCAGCAGCGCGGGGATCGCCTGCTCCTGGATCGGGCTCGGCGACTCGTAGCCGACGTCGCTCAGCGCCTGGAGTGTGGACTCGGACAGTCCGAGTTCGGAAAATGACTTGGGCATGACTGTGGAGGTGGAGCTTAGGCGGACGGGTCGAGCAGCAGCTTGCCGGTGGTTCGCCTGGCGCGCAGATCGATCTGCGCCTGGCCGGCCTGCTCCAACTTATACGTATGCCCGACGATCGCCCGCAACTCGCCCGTCACCACACGTGCGAACAGGTCATCGAGCGCCTGCGCGAACATGCCGGGGCGATTGAGGCAGTGAAACAGATAGAAGCCCACGACCGCGCGTGAATGGCGCAGCAGCGATCCAGTGGAGATCTGGTTGGGCCGGCTGGTGGAGATCCCGCACACAACGATCCGCCCGAACGGCGCCAGCGCCGCGTAGGACGCATCGAACACCTCACCACCGGCCATGTCGAACACCACGTCGAGGCCCCTCCCATCATTAGCCGTAAGGAGACGCTCGGTCAGACCCTCAGGCGCTGGATCGACAGCCACCTCGGCGCCCAGCTCCAGCGCCAACGCACGCCGCTCCTCGCTGGACGCTGTCGCGATCACCCTGCCCGCACCCATCGAACGGCCGAGCTGCACCGCGAGCGAGCCGACCCCGCCGGCCGCGCTATGGACTACCACGCTCTCCCCTCCGCTTAGGCGCGCAGCCGTGCAATACAGATGCCACGCGGTCGTGCCCTGGATCACCAGCGCGAGCGCCGTGCCGTCCTCGACGCCGTCCGGGATCGGGAACACGCGGTCGCTGCGAGCGAGCGCGTACTCCGCATAGCCGCCGCTCTCCAGCAGCGCGACCACCCGCTCGCCCGTGTCCTCCAGCACGCCCGCCACCTCGGCGCCCGGCACCAGCGGGAGCGTCGCCTTGCGCACGTAGGAGTTGGTGCGCTGGTGGGTGTCCGCGAAATTCAGCCCGGCGCGCGCGACCTTGATCAGCAGCTCATCCGGACCCGGCTGCGGCTTGGCAAGCTCGGCCAGCTTTAGGACCTCGGGGCCGCCGAACTCGGTCATCTGGATGGCGCGCACCGCAGCGAGGCTAGCGGACAGCCGCGCCCGTCACGGGTGCTCTAAGGTGCGCGCCGATGTCAATCACCGTCGTCGGCTCGATCGCCTATGACACCGTCAAGACGCCCTTCGGAGAGCGCGAGCGCATGCTCGGAGGCGCAGCGGTGCACTTCGCCCTCGCGGCGTCGTTCTTTGACGACGTGCGCATCGTCGGGCCGGTCGGCGATGACTTCGGCGAGCAGCAGCTGGCCGTCCTGCGCGCGCGCGACATCGACGTCACGGACATCGAGCGTCTCGCCGGCGGGAAAACGTTCTTCTGGCACGGCGAGTACGGCTGGGATCTCAACTCGCGCGAGACGCTCGATACGCAGCTGGGGGTGTTCGAGGGCTTCCAGCCGAAGCTGTCCGAGCAGTCGCGCTCCAGCGACGTGCTGTTCCTCGCGAACATCCAGCCCGATCTGCAGCGCGACGTGCGCTCCCAGCTCCCGCGCGCCCGTTTCGTCGCACTCGACTCGATGAACCTGTGGATCGACATCGCGCGCGACTCGCTCGTCTCAGCGATCGAGAGCGTCGACTGCGTGATCCTCAACGACGCCGAGCTGCGCCAGCTCACAGGCAAGCCGAACCTGGTCTCCGCGGCGCGCGAGATCCTCGCCTGGGGCGCTGCCGCGGACGCTGACGGCGCTGAGGGCAGCACTCGGCGCGGGCCGAGCGTGATCGTCGCCAAGCAGGGCGAGTACGGCGCCGCGCTCGTGACCAGCGAGAGCTTCTTCGCGCTGCCCGCCTATCCACTGGAGACCGTCGTCGACCCGACCGGCGCCGGCGACACGTTCGCCGGCGGGCTCGTCGGCTACATCGCCGCGCACCCCGACGAGCAGCTCTCCGACCAGCTGCTGCGCCGCGCGATGGCGTACGCGACCGTGCTTGCCTCGTTCAACGTCGAGGAGTTCGGCACCGAGCGCCTGCAGCGCCTGACAGGCGAGGAGATCGTCGCCCGGATCCACGAACTGCACGCGATCACGCAGTTCAGCGGGGCGCCGCTGCAGCTCAGAGGTTGAAGCGGCTCATCGGGCCTTGAAGCGCCTCACAGGGCATTGAAGCGCCCCCCCCAGGGGCTTGTACGGATCGCATACCGGGTATACGATCGAGGTGAGTGACCACCTGGACGTTCATCTGGTTGATGGTGCTGCTGAAGATCCCGATCGTGGCGCTGTTCTTGATCGTGCGCTGGGCCGTAGCCCAGACGCCCGAGGACGCGACCGGACAGGACGGTGGCATCGGTCCACGGCCGGCCCCGCTGCACCCCCACCACCCGCGCTCGAGGCTGCCCCGGCGGCCACGGCGGGGCCCTCACGGAGACCCCTCGCCGAGCGCTCCCGCGCGGATGCGCACGGTCGCGTCACACCAGCGGCTGCGCCAGGGTTGAGCCGGATCGCGCTGCGAGCGGCGGACCGCCGGCCGCGGTCGCTCATAATCGGAGTTAGCGCTTGCGAACCCCCGGATAGGAGACGCCCATGAGTACCCAGCAATCGACGACGATTGGCGGCGGTCAGTCCAACGGCGACACGTCGACCGGCCCGCAGGGGACGCTCACGGTCACTGATAACCGCACCGGCAAAAGCTACGAGCTGCCGATCGAGGACGGGACGGTCAGGGGGATGGACCTGCGCCAGGTCAAGACCGACGATCAGGACTTCGGCCTGATGGTCTACGACCCGGCGTTCATGAACACGGCCTCCTGCCGCAGCTCGATCACCTACATCGACGGCGACGCCGGGATCCTCCAGCATCGCGGCTACCCGATCGAGCAGCTGTGCGAGCAATCGAGTTACCTCGAGGTTGCCTACCTGCTGATCAACGGGCGGCTGCCCACGCAGCTCGAGCTCAAGGGGTGGGTCGATGAGATCACGATCCACACGTTCGTGCACGAGAACGTCAAGGATTTCATGCAGGGCTTTCGCTACGACGCCAACCCGATGGGGATGCTCGTCGCGTCTGTCGGCGCGCTGTCGACCTTCTACCCAGACGCGAACAAGATCCACGAGGAGCGCGTGCGCGCGATCCAGATCATCAGGCTGCTCGCGAAGATGCCCACGCTCGCCGCGTTCGCCTTCAGGCACAACATGGGTCAGCCGTACGTGTATCCCGACAACGACCTCGACTACGCCGCCAACTTCCTCGGCATGATGTACAAAATGACCGAGCTCAAGTACGAGCCCGATCCCCGTCTGGCGCGGGCGCTGGACGTGCTGTTCATCCTCCACGCCGACCACGAACAGAACGCCTCCACGAGCGCCGTGCGATCTGTCGGCTCGACCCAGGTCGATCCCTACTCGGCGGTCGCCGGAGGGGTCGCGGCACTGTACGGACCGCTGCACGGCGGCGCCAACGAGGCCGCGTTGCGGATGCTCGAGCGGATCGAGAAGGTCGAGAACATCCCCGACTTCCTCGAGGGCGTAAAGGCCGGCAACGAGCGCCTGATGGGCTTCGGTCACCGCGTCTACAAGAACTACGACCCGCGTGCGCGGATCATCAAAAAATATCTCGACGACGTGTTCGAGGTGCGCGGCAAGAGCCCGCTGCTCGACGTTGCCACCGAGCTCGAGAAGCGCGCGCTCGACGACGACTACTTCACCTCACGCAAGCTCTATCCGAACGTCGACTTCTACTCCGGCCTGATCTACGAGGCGCTCGGACTGCCGGTCGCGATGTTCCCCGTGATGTTCGCCATCGGGCGCACCAGCGGCTGGATCGCACAGTGGCTCGAGATGGTTCAGGACCCGGAGCAGAAGATCGCCCGCCCGCGCCAGATCTACACCGGCGAGCGCGACCTCGACTACGTGGCGATCGCGGACAGAGGCTAGAGCACCAAGGTGGCGCCATGGTGGCGCAACCAGTCGCGCTCGGCGCGATAGCTAGGCCAGTGGCGCTCCACGAGCGCCCAGAAGCGGGGAGAGTGGTCGAGCACCAGCAGGTGGCAGACCTCATGCCAGACGACGTATTCGAGCACCCGCTCGGGTGCCAGCAGCAGCCGCCAGTTGAAGCTCATCCGCCCGCTCGCCGAGCACGATGCCCAACGGGTGCGCTGGCCACGTATGTCCAGCGCGCTGTAACTACTCCCCGCGATCTCGCTCGCACGACCCAGACGCGGGGCGATCTCGGCACGGGCTGCGCGTCGGTAGAAGCGCTCGAGCGCCGGGCGGGCGTCGCCCGCAGGCACTAGCAGCCGTGCGCCATCGCGGTGTACCCGCGTGCGGGACGCCTGCGGCACCAGCTCGAGCGTCGCGTCCAGATACGGGACAGTCCCTGCCCGCTCGGCGATCCGCGCGAGCACGACGTGCGCCTCCTGCAGACGACGCTCGATCCACGGGCGCAGCTCGCTGACGGCGGCGGCAGCGGCGCGCTCCGGGGCGCGTTGCGGGAGCACGACCTCCACGCCCACCAAACCCCGCTCGGCATGCGGCTGGACGTTGACCCGCACGCGCCGGGCGCGGGCTGAGCGGCGCACCGTGTAGGAAATCTCGCTCTCGCGTGTCCGTCCGGCCATCGCCGCTGAGAGTACGGGCCGCAGCGGGCGTGTAGCCCTGTCGGGTTCATAATGCGCCCGAGATGAGCACCTCCAAGGTCAAGCTGCCGCGCGAGCTGCGTGAGCCATACGAGGTCTACATCAACGGCGTCCGGCAACAACTGGGCGTCGACTACAGCGTGCGCGAAGGAAGGCTCGTGTTCGAGCGAGATCTGCGCAAGGACAAGATCAGCGGATGGCGCTGGCTGCTGGGCGCCTGGGGCGTCGGCACCTACCGCCAGAACGACTCGGTCGACGTCCGCTACGAGGCCGCCGACGGCTCTCCGCGGGTCGCCGAGGGGCTCGAGATCGAGCCTGGATAGACGGCCTTCTCCCACGGCTTGGCGAGCTTCAGCGCGCTCAGGATCGCGCGCGTCGCGGGTGAGCGGTTGAGCGTGTAGAAATGGATCCCGGGTGCGCCCGCAGCGAGCAGCTCCGCGGATTGGAGCGTCGCGTACGCGACGCCGAAGTCGAGCACGGCCTCGGGATGCTCGCCGCGCGCGAGCAGCTCGCAGCGCAACCCGTCGGGGATCGACGCGCCGCACATCGCCGCCATCCGCTCAACCTGGCCGACCCTCGTGATCGGCATCACACCGGGAATGATCGGCACCTCGATTCCCGCTGCCCGCGCGCGTTTGACGAAGTCGAAGTACACGCTGTTGTCGAAGAACAGCTGGGTGATCAAGAAGTCCACTCCCGCGTGCACCTTCTCCAGCAGGTACTCGACGTCCGCCTCGGGGCTGGCCGCGTGTATGTGCGTCTCGGGGAAGCACGCCGCGCCAATCGCGAACGGGTAGTCCTCGGAGATCAACTCGACCAGCTCGCGTGAGTACTCAAGGCCTCCCTCCGTCTTCGTCCACGCCTCCTGTCCGGCCGGCGGATCGCCGCGCAGCGCGAGCACGTTGTCGATGCCCGCCGTGCGCATCTCCTCGAGCGTCTCGCGCAGCTGCTCGACGGTCGCGCCAACACAGGTGAAGTGGGCCATCGCCTCCAGCGCGTACTCCTCCCGGATCCGCTTGACGATCTCGATCGTCTTCTCGCGCGTGGAGCCTCCGGCGCCGTAGGTGACCGACACGAACGACGGCTCGAGCGTCTTCAGCTCGGCGAGCGCCGCAAACAGGTTGCGTTCGCCCTCCGCGGTCTTCGGTGGGAAGAACTCGAACGAGAACACCGGAGTGGGCGGGTCCGAATCCGCGAGGATCTGATCGACGCGCATCTGCTGATTATGCAGACCATCGCTCGGGGTCGCCGGGAATCAGGTGAACCTCGCCGCGAGCCTGCAGGTGGGTCAGGAAGCACAGGATCTTCGACAGCAGCCAGTGGGAGTTCTGCGGCGCGGGCGAGTCCGGGTACACGTGGGGAACAAGCTCAAAGACGCTCAGCGCCTGCTCGCGTACGGCTGTGCGCACGAGCGCAAGGCGTTCGTCGATCAGCGTGCGGTTGCCCTGGATGTGTGCGACTACGTCGCTGAACGTGCGTCCGTGCCCCGCGAGGCACAGTCGCGCGCCGAGCCCCTGGACGACGTCGAGCGAGTTGAGGAACTCGCCCACCGGGTCGGGGGTGTAGCCGTAGTCGAAGTACAGCGAGATCCGTCCGAGCAGATGGTCACCGGAGATCAGCAGACGCCGCTCGGGCTGGAACAGGCACACATGCGACGGGGCATGCCCGGGCGTCTCATACGCGACCCACTCGCCCAGGTCCGTGATCACCGTGACGCCGCTCAGCAGATCCCGGTCGGGCTCGATCGGGCCGGCGATGCCCGATCCGCCGGTGCCACGCTCGGCCGAGTAGCGGCGCACGGTCTCCTCGGGGACGCCGCTCTGGCGGGCGATCTCCTGGCGGCGCTGCACCCCCGCGTCGGGATCCGCGGCCATCAGACTGAGGCCCTCGTGCCGCGGATGCATCCACAGCTCACAGCCGGCCCGTTCAACGACCGTCGCCGCCTGCCCGCAGTGGTCGGTGTGGGCGTGCGTGCAGATGACCAGGCGCGCGTCCTGCAGACGCAGGTCGCACATGTCGAGCGCGCGCTCGAGGTGCGCGAGCGAGTCAGCGTCGTGCATGCCCGTGTCGAACAGGACGAACCCATCGCCCGCTAACACCGCCCACGCGTTGCAGTGGGGGACGCCCGGCCACGGAAGTGGGAGGCGCAGCCGGTACAGACCCGGGAGCACGCGCTCGCCGCGTCCGAGCTCGCGCCTGCGCGTCACATCGGGCATCGAGCTGAGACTAGACTACGACTCTCCAGCAGCACAAAGGAGGCGAACATGACCGATCGTGAGAGCGCAAGCGAGGCGAGCACCAAGGTTCAGGAGGTCGCCGCCAACATGCAGCAGGCGGCCGCGACGCGCAAACGGATCTCGGGGAGTAAGGCGGAGGCCATTGCACGGCACTACTTCGCGGCGATCGACGCACGCGACCTCGAGGAGGCCGTCTCGCTGTGGGCCGAGGGGGGTCGCGAGCACGTCCGCGGCCAGGTCGACGTGCTCGCGCCGGACGGCGTCCGCGAGTTCATCGGCGAACTGCTCGGCGCGCTGCCCGATCTGAGCATGGATGTCCTCTCGGTCACCACTGAGGGAGACCGCGCCGCGGTGCATTGGCGGATGATCGGCACCTTCGCCGGGCCCGGCGGGTTCGGCGAGCTCTCTCCCACGGGCGATCCGATCGAGCTCGAAGGGATCGACCTGTTGACGGTCCGTGACGGCCTGATCCAGAGCAACGACGCGTTCAGCAACTCGATGACCTTCGCCAGGCAGATCGGCCTGCTGCCGGAGCAGGGCTCGGGCGCCGAACGGCGCATGGCCAGCGCGTTCAACGCGAAGAACCGGCTCACAGCGCGCCTCGCCGGCGGCGAGGCAGAGCTCGTGGCCCAGGGCGTGTGGGTAGTCGAGGGCCAGCCCGGCCGCTGCAACGTGTACCTGATCGAGGACGACGGCGGTGTGACGTTGTTCGACGCGGGCGCGCGCACGATGACGCGCGCGATCGCCACCGCCGCAGCCAAGCTCGGCGGTATCCGTCGGGTGGTGCTCGGACACGGGCACACCGACCATCGCGGCGCGGCGCCCGGGCTTGGCGTGCCCGTGCTCTGCCACCCGAACGAGGTGCAGGACGCCGAGGGCAGCGGCGGCTTTCGTTACTGGCCGCAGGGCCTCAGCGGCCTACCGACGCCGATGCGCCAGTTCCACCGCCTGCTACACCGCTACGCGTGGGACGGCGGGCCCGTGAAGATCACCGAGACGATCAGTGAGGGAGATGAGATCGCCGGATTCAGCGTGATCGACCTCCCCGGTCACGCCCCCGGGCAGATCGGCCTGTGGCGCGAGTCAGACCGTCTGGCGCTGAGCAGCGACTGCTTCTACACGATCGACATGTGGGGCCGCGATGCGGCGCCTCGACTGCCGGACGCGATGTACAACTACGACACCGAGCAGGCGCGCGCGAGCATGCGCAAGCTCGCCGCGCTCGAGCCGGCGGCCGCGTGGCCGGGGCACGCCAAGCCGCTGACCGGCGACGTGCGCGGTCAGCTCGAACGGGCCGCCGACACAACCTGAGCGTGGCCAAGCGCTCCCGCCGGCAAGAGCGGCTGAAGGCACCGAGCAGCGACTACACCGACGCGGACGGCAACGTGCTCACGCTGCGCGGCGCGCTCAGCCCGGGCTCCAGGCGCGAGTACGCACAGGCGTTCGAGGGCGCCGGGGCACGCGCCGCTGCGACCCGCGAGGACTTCTGGCAGCGAGCGGTCGAGTTGCTGTTCGAGCGACTGGCCGTCCGCTGGGTGATCGCCGATGCGCCGATCGAGCGCCAACGGGAGCTTTTGGCGCGCCTGCGCGTTGCCTCGCCGCAGGAGCGGGCATGGGTGCGCGAGGTGCTGCGAGAGCACTGCGCAGAGCATTTCCCGGACGTCGCGGCGCCCTGACCGGTCAATCCGCGAGCAGCTCCAGGCGGGGCCCGTGGGCGCTGCCGGCGGACACGAACCGCGCGGTCGCCGCGTTGAGCACGAACTCGATCGCCGCCCCGGCCTCGTCGCGCACCTCCAGACGCCGACCGTCCTCGTACACCGCCAGCACGGTGCCGGCTTCGGCGGCACCGCCGAAGTGCAAGATCCGCGCCCGGGCGCCGACGCGGGGCACTGGTCGCGAGGGACTGAGCACAGCTCGATGGTAGGCAACCAGCCAACGCACAGCGCTTCGGCGATCGATACCTTGCGGGCTATGCGCCGCACCAAGATAGTTGCCACCATCGGCCCAGCCTCGCGCGAGCCGGAGATACTCAGGCGCATGGTCGAGGCCGGGATGGATGTGGCCCGGCTGAACTACTCGCATGGAACGCTCGACGAGCACGCCGAGACCGTGCGCCGCGTGCGCGACGCCGCCGGCCGGGTCGGTCGCCCGATCGCGATCCTGCAGGATCTCCCCGGCCCCAAGTTGCGGATCGGCCCGCTGCGCGAAGACGTCGTCGAGCTGACGCCCGGCGAGCGCCTTACGTTCTCCTGCGGCGACGGGGAGCGCCCCGGTGACGCCCACGAGATGAGCATCTCTTGGGCCGGGCTGTCCGACGCGGTCGAGCCCGGCTCGACCCTCTACCTGGCGGACGGCTCAGTGCGCCTGAGCGTCGTCGAGGTGCGCGCCGAGGCTCACGAGGTCGACGTCGAGATCCAGATCGGCGGCGCCGTCGCCTCGCGCCAGGGTCTGAACATTCCCGGCCCGGTCGCATCGTTGCCCGCCGTCCCCGAGGAGGACCTGCACCTGCTGCGCCACGGCGAGTCGATCGGCGTGGACATGGTCGCGCTGTCGTTCGTCCAATCCCCCGAGGACGTCGAATTCGTGCGCGATCACACCCGTCTGCCGCTGATCGCCAAGATGGAGAAGCCGCAGGCCGTGGAGCGCGCCGCCGAGATCGTCGCGGCCGCCGACTGCGTGATGGTGGCCCGCGGAGACCTCGGGATCGAGCTACCGATCGCGCAGGTGCCGATCGTGCAAAAGCAGTTGCTCGAGCTGGCCGGCTGGATGGCGCGCCCGTCGATCACCGCAACGCAGATGCTCGACTCGATGGTCAACTCCTCACGCCCCACCCGCGCGGAGGTGGCCGACGTGGCAAACGCGATCCTCGACGGGACCGACGCGGTGATGCTCTCGCAGGAGACGGCCGTCGGCTCCTACCCCGTGGAGGCCGTCGCGATGATGGCCGCGGTGGCCGTCCAGGCCGAGTCGATCGCCCCGTATGAGCGCTGGAACCACTCGCGCGTGCGCCGAACCCATTCAGACCCCGCGTACACGATCGCACACAACCTGTGCGACGCCGCGAGCGAGCTGGCCCTCGATGCACTGGTCATCCCGACCCTCTCCGGACGCTCCGCCCGTCTCGTCTCCGCGCACCGTCCGACCGTGCCGATCTACGCCCTCTCGCCGGGTAAAGAGACGGTCAGGCGCTGCGGTCTGATGTGGGGCGTACAGGCGGCCTCGATGCCGCGGCACGAGACCACCGAGGCGCTGATCGCCGACGCCGCCCGCCGGGTCGTGGAGCTCGGCTGGTGTGAGATCGGACAGCGGGTCGGCATCACAGCGGGGCTACCCTCCGGGCGTCCGGGTACGACCAGCCTGTTCCAGATCCAGGTTCTCTAGACCTTGCGCAGCGCGCCGCTGACGACGTAGGCGACGACGACGCCCACGATCACCAGCGGCCCCGCACCGAGGCCCGACTTGGCCGTCAGCACCGAGGCGATCACGACAGCCGAAAGCGGGAGTCGCAGTACCGCCACCGTCCCCGCGGCCATACCGACGGCGACCGCCGGCGTCAGCGAGAAGCCCGGGAGCTTGGCCGCCATGATGCCCGCGGCGGCTCCGAGGAAGATCGCCGGAAACGTCGGGCCGCCTCTGAAGCTGCCGAGCGAGATGCTGTAGGCGACGCCCTTGAAGGCGACCAGCAGCGCCAGCGCCGACAGCGACCAGGCGGACGCGTTGGCGACCAGCCCGGGAAGCGCGTCCTGACCCGAGAACAGGACTTCTTCCAGTGGCTTGCCGCTCGTCTGGTGAAAGCCGATCGCCAGGCCGGCGACGATCAAGCCCACGGCCGGGAGCACCAGGAAGGGGCGCCGTGCGGCGATGCCTTCGGTGCTTCTGCCGCCCTGGACGATCATCGCGGTGACCAGCCCGATCGCGGCGGCCAGAGCGATCGTCCAGCCGAAGTCGGCGAGAGTCGGGCGAGCGAAAGCTGGCAGCGACAGGGCTCCGAGCGCGTACGCGCTCGTGCTCAGGCCAGTCCACGAGCCCATCCCGATCGAGACCAGCGATCCGATCCCCGAGGCGAGCAGGCCGGGGATCAGGATCAGCTTCAGCTTCGGTCCGCCGAGCCCCGTCGCCTCGATCATGATCACCGCCGCGATCAGCGGCGACTCGAACAGGAACGACACCGCGGCGAAGCTGCCGGCCGCGGCGATCACCATCAGCGCCGGCGGCGACACTTCCCTGCGCGCGAGCCCCACGGTCAGGAGCGCCACACCCGAGCCGAGCGCGATCAGCGGCGCCTCGGGGCCGAGCACCACGCCGAGGCCGATCGTGGCGAGCGCCGCGAGCATGATCCCGGGCAGGTCGATCGGCAGCGTCGCGCCGCCGCCGCTGGCGAGCCCCTTGGCCGGGATGTGGCCGCCGTTGCCGGGAAGGCGCACGATCGCGAACGCCACGATCAGTCCAGCGATCGCGAGCACCGGCAGCGACCACCACAGCGGGGGGCCGTGGTGGTAGCCGAGGTCGCTCGGGAGGTGGACGAACACACCCTGCTGGATCTGGTGGATCAGCTCCAGAAAGCCCCACGCGACGAGCGAGACGACCGCGCCGACGATCCCCGCGATCACGAGCAGGACGAGGAAGCTCCTGCTCTGGATCGTCGCCTCCACCTGCTCCGATGAGAGCTCTCCGTCAGCGGCGCCCGCCTCGGGCGGGGTTCCTGAGGACGGCATGCTCGACATGCGCGGACCATATCCGCTCGACTCGCGCGCGGAGCGGCGCCGGCAGCCACTGTCAGCCACAGTGTGGAATGATCGCCGCCACAGGCTCGACGCAGATCGTGTCAGCGCGAGTCGCCACAACGGACGGGGAAAGAATGAGCGCAGCGGCACAGGCTCCCAGCAGCGTTCCCGGCTCGGAAGGGTCGAACGAGCCGGCGGATGCGCTCGTCGTCTTCGGGATTACCGGCGACCTCGCGAAGGTGATGACCTTCCTGTCGCTGTACCGGCTGGAGAAGCGCGGGCTGCTGGACTGCCCGATCGTGGGTGTCGCGGGCGATGACTGGACGCTCGAGCATCTGCGCAAGCACGCCCACGAATGCATCGAGGGCACTGGCGAAACCGTCGAGGAGACGGTCTTTGAGCGCTTCGCCGCACGGCTCTCCTATGTCAGCGGCGACTTCACCGACGCCGCCACCTACGGGCGCGTGGCGGCCGCGCTCGGCGACGTGCATTCGCCCGTGTTCTACCTGGAGATCCCGCCGTTCCTGTTCGGCCCGGTGATCAAACAGCTGAAGGACGCCGGTCTCACCAAGAGCGGCCGCGTGGTGGTCGAGAAGCCGTTCGGCAACGACCTGCAGTCCGCGCGCGACCTCGCCGCCGAGATCCACCAGTACATCGACGAGTCCCAGCTCTACCGGATCGACCATTTCCTCGGGAAGATGGGCACCGACGAGTTCCTCTACCTGCGCTTCGCGAACACGATGATCGAGCCGATCTGGAACCGCAACCACATCGCCTGCGTGGAGATCACGATGGCCGAGAGCTTCGGCGTCGAGGATCGCGGGCATTTCTACGACCCGGTCGGCGCGGTGCGCGACGTCGTCGTCAACCACCTGATGCAGGTAGTAGCGCTGGCCGCGATGGAGGCGCCGTCGGGCAACGACGCCGACGCGCTCAAGGACGCCAAGTTCTCGCTGTTCCGCTCCATACACGACGCCGATCCCGCTCACTACGTGCGCGGCCAGTACGACGGTTACCTGGACATCGACGGCGTCGCCAAGGACTCGAGCACCGAGACCTACGCGGCGATGCGCCTGGACATCGACAACTGGCGCTGGTCGGGCGTGCCCTGGTTCATCCGCACCGGCAAGAAGCTGCCGACCACGCAGACCGAGCTGCGCGCCGTGTTCCGCGATCCGCCGCGCCTTGGCTTCATGGGCGGCGGGCACCGCCGCCCCGAACCGAACCAGTTCGTCGTCAAGCTCGATCCCTCGACGGGCACGCGCCTGATCCTCGACGCCCACCGCGCCGACCTGTCCGGCCCGGAGGCAATCACGCTCGACGTCGAGTTCGCCGAGCAGGGCGGCGAGGCCCCCACCCCCTACGAGGTGCTGCTGCTCGACGCGATGCGCGGTGACAGCACGCGCTTCACCCGTCAGGACGGCGTCGAAGAGACCTGGCGGATCTTCGAACCGCTGTTGCAGAAACCGCCGCCTGTGCACGCCTACGCCCCGGGCTCCTGGGGTCCGAAGGCGGCAGATGAGCTGGTAGCCGGCTTCGGGACCTGGCACGGTCCGTGGGTGCAGTCATGAGTCCCGCCAAGCCGAGCAAGGCCGCCGCCAAGCCGCGCAAAGCCAAAGCCGGCGCCGCCGCGAAGGCCGCCGCGGCCGCGGCCGCCATGGGCGAGGAGCGCCCTGCGCTGCAGAGCGCGGCGATGCCCTCGCCGTTCACGCCGATCGCCGACTACGCGTTCCTGTCGGACTGCCACACCGGCGCGCTCGTCGCCCCCGACGGGACCGTCGACTGGCTGTGCGTCCCGCGCTTCGACGCGCCGAGCGTGTTCGGCACGCTGCTCGACCGCCAGGCGGGGGCGTTCCGCCTCGGGCCGTTCGGCATCAACGTTCCCGCCGCGCGCGTCTACGAGCCCGGGACGAACACGCTGCTGACGACGTGGAAGACGCCGACCGGCTGGGTAATCGTGCGCGACGCGCTCACGCTCGGCCCGCGCCGGGGCATCGACACGGTCACCCCGCACACGCGACCGCCGACCGATGAAGACGCCGACCACATGCTCGTGCGCACGGCGCTGTGCCTGGAGGGCCACGTCGAGCTGGAACTCACCTGCGAACCCGTATTCGACTACGGACGGGTTCCGGCCACATGGTCGGTCTCCGACGACGGCCACCGTGCAGATGCCTGCGCAGCGGAGCAGACGATCAGGCTGCAGACCGACATGGCAGTCGGGATCGAGGGCGATCGCGTGCGCGCCAGGCACGTGCTCCAGGCAGGCGAGCAGATCTTCTCCGCGCTCTCGTGGGCTGAGGAGCTGGCGGCTCCAGAGACGGTCGACGAGGCGACGGCGCAGCTGGCTACGACAGCCGGCTTCTGGCGTAACTGGCTGGGGCGCGCGCGCATCCCTGACCATCGCTGGCGCGAGCCACTGCAGCGCTCGGCGCTGGCGATCAAGGGGCTCACGTATATGCCCACCGGTGCAACCGTCGCCGCGTTGACGACATCCCTCCCGGAGACCCCCGGCGGGGAGCGAAACTGGGACTACCGCTACACATGGTTGCGCGACTCGACCTTCACGCTGCAGGCGCTGCACTACCTGAACCTCGACTGGGAGGCAGAGGAGTTCATGCAGTTCGTCGCCGACCTCGAGCCCAACCCGGACGGCGCCCTGCAGATCATGTACGGGATCGACGGGCGACGCGACCTGACCGAGTCCACACGCGACGACCTCTCCGGCTACGCCGGCGCGAGCCCGGTGCGGATCGGCAACGGCGCCTTCGACCAGCGCCAGAACGACGTGTTCGGCGCGGCGTTGGACTCGATCCTGCTGCACACACAGCGCAGCCAGCGGCTGCCCCGGCGGCTGTGGCCGCTCGTGCAGGCGCAGGCCGAATGCGCGACGAAGGTCTGGCGCAAGCCCGACCAGGGCATCTGGGAGGCGCGCGGCAAGCCCAAGCACTACGTCTCCTCCAAGCTGATGTGCTGGGTGGCGATGGACCGCGCGGCGAAGCTCGCGGCGATACGCGGCGACATGAAGCTGCAGAGCACGTGGCAGACGACCGCAGGGGAGATCAGAGAGGACATCCTCATGCACGGCTTCAGCGACAGCGGCGTGATGCGCCAGCACTACGAGACCGACGCGCTCGACGCCTCCAACCTGCTGGCCGGCATCTTCGGCTTCCTGCCGGGCGATGACGAGCGCCTGCGCGCCAGCGTCCTGGCGATCGCCGAAGACCTCACCGAGGATGGCTTCGTCCTGCGCTACCGCACCGAGGAGACCGACGACGGCCTGTCCGGCAAGGAGGGAAGCTTCCTGATCTGCTCCTTCTGGCTGGTCTCAGGGCTGGCGATCGTCGGCGAGCTGCAGCGCGCCACCGACCTGATGGAAAAGCTGCTGCGGGTCGGCTCGCCGCTCGGCCTGTACGCGGAGGAGTTCGACACCAGCACCGCCCACCACCTCGGGAACTTCCCCCAAGCCTTCTCGCATCTTGCCCTGATCGAGGCCGCCGGGCGCATCATCATCGCCGAGTACACAAGCGAACTGACCTCATGAGCGCCTACGACGTGATCATCATCGGTAGCGGCGCCGGCGGCGGCACGCTCGCTCGCCATCTCGCTCCCTCGGGCAAGCGCATCCTGCTGCTCGAGCGTGGCGACTGGCTGCCGCGCGAGCCGCAGAACTGGTCCGCCGGCGAAGTGTTCGTCGAGAACCGCTACGTCTCGCCCGATACCTGGTACGACGAGGACGGCAAGCCCTTCCAGCCGCAGGTCCACTACTGCGTCGGCGGCGCCACCAAGCTGTACGGCGCCGCGCTGTACCGCTTCCGCAAAGAGGATTTCGGCGAGCTACGCCACCACGGCGGGATCTCGCCCGCATGGCCGATCTCCTACGAGCAGATGGAGCCCTACTACACCCAGGCCGAGCAGCTCTACCAGGTGCACGGCGCGCGCGGCGAGGACCCGACCGAACCGCCGGCCAGCGCGCCGTACCCGTTCCCGGCGGTATCGCACGAGCCGCGCATCGCACAGCTCGCTGAGGACTTCGCCGCCGCCGGCCTGCACCCGTTCCACGCGCCCTGCGGCGTGATGCTGAACGAGGGCAACATGCCCTACAGCAACTGCGTGCGCTGCTCCACCTGCGACGGCTTCCCGTGCCTGGTGCACGCCAAGTCCGACGCCGAGGTGCTCGGCGTACGACCGGCGCTCGAGCACGACAACGTCACCCTGCTGACGAACGCGACCGCCGTCGCGCTGAGCACGAACGCGGATGGCACGAGCGTCACGGAGGTCATCGTCGAGCGCGACGGCGAGCGCGAGACGTTCTCAGCGGACATCATCGTCGTGTCGGCCGGCGCGGCGAACACCGCCAAGCTGCTGCTCGCCTCGGCCAGCGACAAGCACCCGGGCGGACTCGCGAACGGCTCCGATCAGGTCGGGCGCAACTACATGTTCCACAACAGCCAGGCCGTGCTGGCGATCTCCAAGGAGCCCAACCCGACGGTCTTTCAGAAGACGTTGGGAGTCAACGACTACTACTTCGCCAGCGACGCCTGGGAGTTCCCGATGGGGAACATCCAGATGGTCGGCAAGTCGGTCGCCGAGATGTACCGCGGCGAGAAGCCGCTGATGACCAAGCTGGCGCCAACCTTCTCGCTGGCCGAGGTCGCGACGCACGCGATCGACTTCTGGCTCTCGACCGAGGATCTGCCCCAGCCCGAGAACCGCGTCACGCTGGATTCCGACGGCAATGTCAAGCTCACCTACAAATCCAGCAACGACACCGCACGGGACCGGCTGTTCGAGCAGCTGCGCTCGCTGCTCGGCCACCTCGGCATGCACGAGCACCATCTGATCCCACGCTGGGCCTACTTGGAGAACAAGATCCCGGTCGCGGGCGTCGCGCACCAGGCCGGCACCTGCCGCTTCGGCTCAGACCCCGCCAGCTCGGTGCTGAACACCGACTGCCGCGCCCACGAGCTCGACAATCTGTATGTGGTCGACACGAGCTTCTTCCCGAGCATCTCGGCGGTCAACCCGGCCCTCACGGCGATGGCGAACGCCGTGCGCGTCGGCGACCACCTGCTCGATCGCCTGGGCTGAGTCATGATTGAGCGGTGAGGGCGCTCGACCAGCGACTGCTCCGCTACGCGCGCGCCACGCGCAGCTTCCTGTTCGTCTCGATCTCGCTTGGCGCGCTAGGCGCGCTGCTGATCGTCGCGCAGGCGTGGCTGCTGGCGGATGTCGTCTCGCGCGCATTCATCGGCGGGAGCAGCCTCGATCGACTACGGGCCCCGCTGAGCGCCCTGTTCGTGATCGTGATCGCCCGCGCGCTCGTCGCGTGGGCGGCCGAGCTCGCGGCCGGCCGCTCCTCGGCGCGCGCCAAGTCGCAACTGCGCGCGGCGCTGCTGGCGCGCATCCCGGCGCTTGCGTCCGACAGCTCGCGCGAGCAGCGTACGGGCGAGCTCGCGATCCTGCTCACGCGCGGGATTGATGCCCTCGACGGCTACTTCTCGCTGTATCTGCCGCAGCTGTTCCTGGCGGTGATCGTGCCCGTCGTCGTGATCGCGGCGGTGCTGTGGAATGACTGGATCTCGGCGGCGATCATCGCCGTCACGATCCCGCTGATCCCGATATTCATGGCGCTGGTGGGCGCAGCGACCAAGGAGCGTATGGACGCCCAGTTCCAGACGCTCGAGCGGCTGGCCGGCCATTTCCTCGACGTCGTGTCCGGGCTGCCCACGCTGAAGGTGTTCGGGCGGGCCAAGGCGCAGGCGAGCGCCATCCGCGAGATCACCGAGCGCTACCGCAACGCCGCGATCTCGACGCTGCGGGTCACCTTCCTGTCTTCGCTGATTCTCGAGCTCGTCGCGACGATCGCGGTCGCGCTCGTGGCAGTGGCGATCGGCCTGCGCCTGATGAACGGACAGCTCGACCTGCGCACCGCCCTGTTCGCGCTCGTGCTCGCCCCGGAGGCCTTCCTCCCGCTTCGTCAGCTCGGTGCCAACTATCACGCGAGCGCCGAGGGCGTAGCCGCCGCCGAGCGGGTGTTCGCGGTGCTCGAGACGCCGCAGTCGCCGCGGGGCGCGCGCACCAACTTTCCCGACCCGGCGGTCGCCGATCTTACGATCGAGGAGCTGCGACTCACCTACCCCGGTCGCTCCGAGCCGGCGCTCGACGGCATCTCGCTGACCGTGCAAGCAGGCGAGCTGCTGGCGCTCGTCGGCCCCAGCGGTTGTGGCAAGTCGACCCTGCTCGGGGTGCTGCTCGGTCTGCAAAGACCCGACTCCGGCTCGGTCCGGATCGGGGGCGTAGAGCTCGACGATCTGGACCTCGACGCGTGGCGCGCGCGGCTGGCGTGGGTGCCCCAGCGACCGCATCTGTTCAACGCGTCGATCGCGGAGAACGTGCGTCTCGGCCGCAGCGGAGCATCGAACGCGGAGGTCTGGGCCGCGATCTCCGATGCCGGCCTGGAGAGCGCGGTGCGCCGTCTGCCCGACGGCCTCGACACGATCCTGGGCGATCGGGGCGCCGGGCTATCCGCCGGGGAGCGACAGCGTCTGGGGCTCGCCCGCGCGTTCCTGCGCGACGCGCCGCTACTGCTGCTCGACGAGCCGACCGCCGGTCTCGACGGTCACACCGAGCGAGAGATCGTCCAGGCGATCCGCCGACTCGCTCACGGGCGCACGGTCGTGCTCGTCGCGCATCGCCCCGCCCTGGTGACAATGGCCGATCGCGTGATCGCGCTGGCGCCCGCAGAGGTCGCCGCGTGAGCGTGTCGATCGGCACTCCGCCCGCGCCCGGCGAGCGCTCTGGCCTCGACGAGGATCTGTGGCGTGAGGACTGCGGGCCGCAAGCCCCGCTGCTGCGAACGCTCGCTATCGCCCGTCCGGCCGCTGGGCGCCTGGCGCTCGCGACGTTGCTCGGCGCGGGGGCCGTCGCCGCGGCAATCGGGCTGATCGCGACCTCGGCGTGGCTGATCTCGCGCTCGGCCCAGCACCCGCAGGAGTCGGCCGTCGCGCTGGCGATCGTCGGCGTGCAGTTCTTCGCCCTAGCGCGGGGCCTGTGTCGTTACGGGGAGCGGCTGGTCGGTCACGACGCGGCCTTCCGCGTGCTGTCGGAGATCAGGGTCTCCATCTACGAACGCCTGGAGCGGCTAGCCCCGCTCGGCCTGCCGGCGTTTCGCAGCGGCGATCTACTGGCGCGTCTGGTGCACGACGTCGACGCGCTGCAAGATCTGCTGCTGCGGGTCGTGCCGCCGTTCGCGATCGCTCTCGGCGTCGGCGCTGCGACGGTGGCGCTGATGTGGGCGATGCTGCCGGCGGCCGGGCTGATCCTGCTGGGCGCACTGGTGCTCGCCGGGACGCTCATCCCGTGGCTGACTGGCGGGCTCGCCGCCCGCAGCGAGGCGCGCCAGGCGGCGGCACGCGCGGAGTTGACGGCAGGCGTGGTCGACCTGATCGACGGCGCGGCCGAGCTGACGGTCAACGGGGCTGTGCCCGATCGACTCGAGCGCGCCTTGGACGCAGACTCAGAGCTCACGGCGGTGGCCGCGGCGAGTGCGCGCACGGCGGGCATCGGCCAGGGCCTGACGACGCTGCTGTGTGGCCTGGCGATGTGGGGCGCGTTGGCGGTAGGCGTCTCGGCTGTACACGCCGACCACCTCGACGGCGTGTACCTGGCGGGGCTGGCGCTGATCCCACTCGTCGCCTTCGAGCTCGTCACCGGCCTTCCCGCGGCGACCCAGACGCTGCAGCGCGTCCGCCGCTCGGCCGCGCGGGTGCTCGAGGTGATGGACACGCCGGCGCCGGTGAGCGAGCCGGTGCACCCGCGCACGCTCCCGGAGCCCCCGTATTCCCTGTGCGTCCGCGATCTACGCTTTACCTACCCGGGCGCCGGGCGCCCGGCGCTCGACGGCATCGATCTCGATCTCAGCCCGGGCAGGCGCGTGGCCGTGATCGGCGCCAGCGGCGCCGGCAAGTCGACGCTCGCGGGGGTGCTGCTGCGCTTCCTGGCCTACGACGGAGGATCCGTCACGCTCGACGGCGTGGAGCTCGCCGAGCTCGACGGCGACAGGGGCCGCACGGCGATCGGGCTGGTCTCGCAGGACGCGCACGTGTTCGACTCGACGCTCGAGGAGAACCTGCGGCTGGCCCGGCGCGAGGCGAGCTCGGAGGAGCTGTCGGGCGCGCTCGCCGAAGCCCGCTTGCTCGATTGGGTTGAGGAGCTGCCCGCCGGCCTGAGCACCGAGCTGGGCGAGCGTGGCGCGCGCATGTCGGGCGGCCAGCGCCAGCGTCTGGCGATCGCCAGAGCGCTGCTCGCCGACTTCCCCGTGCTGATCCTCGACGAGCCCGGCGAGCATCTGGACACGCCGACCGGAGATGCGATCGTCGCCGACCTGCTGGCGCTGAGCAGCGAGCGCGCGACGATGCTGATTACCCACCGGCTGGCGGGATTGCAGGAGGTGGACGAGGTGTTCGTGCTCGATCGCGGCCGCGTGCTCGAGCGCGGCACCCACGCCGAGCTGCTCGCACGCGGCGAGCGTTACGCGCAGCTGTGGCGTCAGGAGAACGGCTAGGGCCAGGAGCGGCTAGGAAAGCTGGCGCCGCGGCTAGGAATCGGGCGCCGCGCCACCAGGCTCGTCCACGAACCGGGACATGTCTTCCTCTCCCGGCCTGATACCCACACGCATCGCGACCAGACGGGCGGAGACCTGCTGCATCGTGATCGTGCGCTCGTCGCGGGCGCTGCCGACGAACGCGCTCAGCCACTTCAACAGCGCGGTTCCCCTGTTCTTGAAGCCCGTGAGGAACGTCAGGTGCACGAACGCCCACATCAGCCAGCCGATGAAGCCGCCGACCTTGATGCCCTTGAAGCTAACGATCGCGCGAAAGCGCGAGATCGTGGCCATGCTGCCGAGGTCGCGATACACGAACGGCTTCCTCGCCGCGTCGCCATCGAGGCGTCGTTTGATCGTGCGAGCGGCGTGTATCCCTGACTGCATCGCCACCTCCGCGACCCCAGGGAGCCCGTTCAGCGCCATCAGGTCGCCGACCACGAACACCTCCGGATGCCCCGGCAGCGTGCAGTCTGGGAGCACCTCGACGTGTCCGGCACGATCGGTGCCGGCGCCCGTGGCCGCGACGAGCATCGCGCCTAGCGGCGAGGCCTGCACGCCCGCCGACCACACCTTCGTGTGGCACGCTACGCGCTCCTCGCCGTCGGGGCCCTGGACGACGATCGCGTCGCTTTTGACGTCGGTCACACGACTGCGCATCCTCAGCTGCACGCCCGTGCGTTCGATCTCCTTGGTGGCCTTCGCGCATAGCTCCTCGCCGAAGCTGGCCAGCGGCTCCTCGCCGCCGTCGAACAGCAGCACCTGCGCGCTGGCCGGATCGATCCTGCGAAAGTTGCGCTTCAGCGATCGCCGCGACAGCTCCGCGATCTGCCCGGCCATCTCCACGCCGGTCGGGCCGGCCCCGATGACCGCGAACGTCAGCCACGTCCGCCGGATCTCCGGATCATCCTCGAGCTCGGCCATCTCGAACGCACCGAAGATGCGCGCGCGGAGCTCGAGGGCGTCGTCCACCGTCTTCATGCCCGGAGCGAAACGGGAGAACTCGTCGTGTCCGAAATAGGACCCAGTGGCACCCGCGGCCACGATCAAGGAGTCGTAGGTGGTGACCAACGGCGCCCCGACCGGCCTCGCGGCCGTCACCGTTTTGGCCTCCAGGTCGAACCCGAGCACGTCCCCGAGCTCGACGCGGACGTTGCGATGCTTGCGCAACACCTCGCGCAGCGGCGGTGCGACGGCGCCCTCGGACAAGATCCCCGTGGCCAGCTGGTAGAGCAGCGGCTGGAAGGTGTGGTGGTTGGTGCGGTCGATCAGCGTGATCTCAACGGGCGCACGCCGCAGGAACTTGGCCGCGAACAGGCCACCGAAGCCGCCGCCGATAATCACGACCCGATGGGGAGCTCCCTCGCTCATCGTCCTAGGCGCGTGGAGCGGCCGGCATCGCGGCGGCCGGAGGGTCGGGGCGGGACGGCGGATCGGCCTGCCCCGGGGCATCGGGTTGCGCCGGCGGCGCCTTGATGCGTCCGTGGAAGACGTGGAAGGACCAGCCCTGGTAGAGGAGCACGAGCGGGAGGAAGATCACGGCGACGACCGTCATGACCGTCAGCGCGTAGTGACCGGATGCAGCGTTGCTGACCGTTAGGTCGTATGAGGCGTTCGTGCTGGAGACCATCACGTGCGGGTACAGGTCGATGAAGATCGAGCCGACGATCGAGGCGATCGCGACCGCCGAGGCGGTGAACGCCCAGCCGTCGGAATCCGTCATCGCCACGCGCGCGGCGAAGATCACCGCGATCACCGCGAGGATCTCCACCGGACCGGGGATGTCGGCGCCGCCGGCGACGTTGCGCGTCCAGATCACCCAGCCGACGACGAGCGCGATCGCGGCCCAGCCGAGCGGTCGTGCCGCCGCGCGCGCACGCTCGCGCAGCTCGTCGGTCGTTCTGAGCTTCAGGAATGTTGCGCCGTGCAGCAGGCACAGCCCGAGCAGCGTTAGCCCGGTCCACAGCCCGTAGGGGGTCAACAGGTCGAAGAAGTTGCCGGTGAACTCGTGGCTGGAGTCGATCGGCAACCCGACCAGCAGGTCACCGAGGCCGACGCCGAGCAACAGCGGGATCAGCAGGCTGCCGAGCGTCGTGCACCACTTCCACGTCGTGCGCCAGCGACGATCCTCGCTTTTGCCTTTGAACTCGAACGAGACCCCACGCGCCATCAATGCGAACAGCACGAGCAGCAGCGCGAGGTACAGCGCCGAGAACATCGTCGCGTACCAGCCCGGGAAGGCGGCGAACATGCCGGCGCCGGCGACGATCAGCCAGACCTCGTTGCCGTCCCACCAGGGCCCGATCGTGTTCAGCACGACGCGCCGCTCGATGTCGGTTCTGCCGATGATCGTGTGCAGCACGCCGACGCCGAAGTCGAACCCCTCGAGCACGAAGAAGCCGATCCAGAAGAAGGCGACGATCACGAACCAGATGGTGTGCAGCTCCACCGTAACTCCTAGTAGGTCAACGCTGGGATCGCGCTCGCGCCCTTACCGGCGGCGCCCGACTCTTCCTCGTGCCCATCGTCCAGCTCTTTGCGCGAGTAGCGCAGCATCAACAGCAGATCGGCGGCGCCGAGCGCGATGTAGACCAACAGGAATGCGATCAGGCTGATCCAGATGTCCGTGGAGGTGACCGACGGGGAATTGGCGTTGACGGTCTTCATCAACCCCTGCACGATCCACGGCTGGCGCCCACTCTCGGTCAGCAGCCATCCCGCCGTGTTCATCACGAACGGCGTCACGACGGCGGCAAGCGAAGCGCGAAGGAACCACTTGGAGCGATCGAGCGTGCCCCTGTGTAGCAGCCACCCGCCCCATAGGGCGAGCAGCGCGATCAGCGATCCAAGGTAGGCCATCACGCGCATTGACCAGTACTGGATGAACACGTTCGGGATGTAGTTGCCGGGGCCGTATTTCTTGACGTCTTCGCGTTGCAGCTGGTTCAGGCCCACGACGGCTCCGTTGAAGGTCCCGGTCGCGAGCACCGACAGCAGATGCGGGATCGCGATCAGCTGCGTCGGCGTCTGGTCGTTCTTGCCGCCGCCGACCTGGAACGCCGAGAACGAGCACGGCTGGCAGTTTTCCCACTGCGCCTCTGCGGCCGCGATCTTCACCGGCTGATAGGTCGCCTCGATCTCGCCGAGCTTGTTGCCGACGAACATCTGCAGCAGGATCGCCGGCAGCAGCACCAGGATCGAAAGCTTGGCGGCCACATGAAAGCCCTCGACCTCGCTCCCTTTACGCAGATGCCAGGCGCAGATCGCAAGCACCACCAGCGAACCGGTCACGAGCGAGGCCAGGATCACGTGGACGTAGCCCCACAGGAACGTCGGGTTGGTGAACAGCGCCCATACGTTGTTCAGTTCCGGCTGACCATGACTGTTGAGTGCATAGCCGACGGGGTGCTGCATCCAGGAGTTGGCCGCGAGGATGAACATCGCCGAGAGCATCGAGCCGAACGCGACCATCCAGATGCAGGCCAGATGAACGCGCTTTCCCAGCCTGTCCCAGCCGAAGATCCACAGCCCGATGAACGTCGACTCCAGGAAGAACGCGGCCAGCGTCTCCATCGCCAACGGGCCTCCGAACACGTCCCCGACGAAGCGTGAATACGCCGACCAGTTCATCCCGAACTCGAACTCCTGCACCAAGCCGGTCACGACCCCGACGGCCACGTTGATCAGCAGTAGCGTCCCGAAGAATCGCGTCAGGCGCTTCAACTCGGGCCTCTCGTTGCGGTAGTACGCGGTCTGCAGCAGCGCGACGAGGAACGCCAGCCCGATCGTCACCGGCACGAACAGGAAGTGATAGATGCTCGTCGTCGCAAACTGCCAGCGTGCGAGATCGTTCGTCATCCGCGCAGGAGTCTACGCCTGGGCCCCACCCGAGCGAGAATCCTCCACGACACGCACCGTGAAGCGCGCGCTGTATCGCTCCCCTGGCGCCAGCAGCGGCAGGTCCACCCCGCTGCGCAGCGCGTTGGCCGGCGCGGTCATCGGCTCGAAGCAGATGAACTGCCCGCTCGCCGGCGCGTAGACCTGCGCGCACGGATAGCCCTCCAGGAACTCGAGCTCAACCCGTCGATCAGCCGCCGCGACGACGAAGCGGGCGGGCTCGGCGAGCGAGTCGAACCCGTCGTCGTACTCGCGCGCGGAAAGCTCGAACCGCTCGGCCGCGAGCTCCTGCTCGGGGCCGAGCGGGATCTGCTCGGCGTCGAGCGCCAGGTGCCTCATCGCGGGCAGCTCCACCAGCCAGCTCTCGCGTCCGGCGTTACTCGGCGCGAGGTAGGGGTGAAAGCCGAACGCCACCGGCACAGGATCATCGCCGCACGCGTCGACCGTCACCGCGATCTCCAGGCGCCCGTCACGCAGCCGAGCGTCGTAGGTGAGCTCGTGGCGGAACGGAAAGGCCTCGAACAGCTCCGGGTGCGAATCGCTCCAGCTCAGCCGGGCGAGAAGCGACGGCGCGTCAGCGTCGGCAGCCGGGATGACCTCCCACGGCAGCCGCGCACCGATGACGCCGTGAATCGGCAGGCCGTTGTTGTCGAGCGCGATCCGGCTCGAGTCGTGCGGGACCGCGACATCTCTCCCGGCGACGCTGTAATCGAAGCCGGCGAGCCGGTTGGCCCAGGGGTAGAGCAGCGGAACCCCCATCGTCTTGCCGCGCTCGGCGTAGGCGGCGACGCCCGCGTTCTGGGCGAGCAGCTCCTGGCCGCGGTGGCGCAGCGAGCAGCACAGCATCCCGGCGTCGGGGACGAATGTCGCCTCCAGCGCGGCGTCCTCGTCATGCAGGCTCAGCGTGGCGAACGGGGCGTCGCTCATGACTCGCTCACAGGATCCTCGGAGCTCACAGGATCGCCAGGGGGTTCACGGGCGAGCCGGTGCCACCGGCGACGCGCAGCGGCGCCGTCACGCACAGGAACTCCCACCTTTCGGCCAGCTCGCAGGCGTGCCTGAGATCCTCGAACTGCAGGTAGTCGAGTAGCAGCACGCCCATCGCGTTGAGCGCCAGCACGTGGATCGGAAACGCGACGCCCTCGGTCGTACTTGGAGCGGTGTCGCTGTTGCCGTCGCACCCGAGCGCGGCGACGCCACGCTCCGCCAGCAGCGACATCGCCGTCGGGTGCAGGCCGGCCTTCAGCTCGGCGGTGTCCCACGTGCCGAGCTCGGCGAGACGGCGCGCGTGCCCGGTTCGCACGAGCAGGATGTCCCCCTCCTGGATCTCGACATCCTGCTTGCGCGCGGCGGCCTCGAGGTCCTCGCGGAACACGTGCTCGCCGGGCTCAAGCCACGGAATCCCGCGCAGGCGTGGTATGTCCAGCAGCACGCCGCGGCCGACGAGCCCGTCCTTGACGACCTCGATGCCCTCAGCCGCCGCCCCGTCGGCGGTGATCGTCCCAGCCGCGACACCGTTGTACAGCTGCCCCTCGTAAGCGACGTGACACAGCGCGTCGATGTGGGTGTGACCGTCGCTGTGGTAGTCAACCCCGACGAAGTCCTTGGCGAAGCCGATCGCGCCGAGACCCACATCGGCATCGTTCTCCTGCGTCATCCGGAACTCGGCCGGCGTCGGGCAGTCGGGTGCCGTGGTCGTGCTCAGCGGCAGGCTGAGGCTTACGACGACGCCGCTGTGCACCAATCGCGCGGCGGCGGCCACACGATCGCGACTGAGCAGGTTCAGCGCCCCGAGCTCGTCATCTGCACCCCAACGCCCCCAGCTGCGCACCGACTCGAACAGCGCCGCAAACTCGGCCGCGGTCACAGCCTTGCCTGCGCGGGCGTCTCGCTCCTCCACGCGCCGGTTTCTAGCAGACCGTCAACCGCCGCTACCGCGCCACGGACGCGCGTGCTCCCGGATCGCCAGCGCCGAGCGTCACTCGGGCGAGACCGCCAGCCTGCGCTGCACTATCAACGCCACCGAACCGCCAACGAGCATCATCGCGATGTTCACGCCGAGCACGCTCAGCGCACTGAGTGACTTCGACAGCTCGCCGACGCCCGCGGCGACACCCAGGAACGCGGCGGCCGGGATTGTGGTCACAGAGATCGCAACGCCGACCCCCATGCTCGCTCGCGTCTCGACCGCGAGCATCCCGGCGATGCCCGCCGCCAGGGCGACGAAGATCGTCTCAGCTTGAACATGCTGCTGGGAGGCAAGCCCGACCTCGTGGACGGCGAATTCGGAGGGCAGCAGGTCGAACAGGTTGAGAAACCCGGTGATCGCCGCGGCCAACGCACAGGCGACGCCGAGCCCCACGACCAGCGAGACGAGCCCCTGACCGATCAGTCGTGGACGGCGCAGGACGAGGCCGGTGCAGGCCGCGGTCACCGGCAGCAGGTCGGGTGCGACCGCCATCGCCCCCACGATCAGGATCTGATCCTGGTCGATCACGCCGAACGCGGCGATCACGCCGGCGACCGCCATGAAGACGAGGTAGCGAACGGCAGTTCGCGCGTTGATGCGCGCCTGCCCGAGCAGATCCGCCCAGACGATCGCGACCGACTCATCCGCAGCAGCTCCGGGACCGATCGCGTCGAGGCGCAGCAGCGACACGTCCTCGGCGGGGATCCCGAGCCCGCGCACCATCTCCAGCGCCCCGTCGGCGGCTACCGCGCGGACGTCGGCAGTCACGAGCGCGCTGCCATCAGGCCCACGATCGGTGACGCTGACGTGGCTGGCACCCGACAGAGCCCCGAGACGCTCGACGACATCGCCCATCGTCGAGGAGTCGCCGAACACACGCAGCAGCAGCATCAGATCGCCGAAGGTTCCGGCAGCGCTCGGACGGATCGCGGTACAGGCTTGGCCGGCGTCGCGATCGCCGGTCGCAGCGGTTGGCCTGGAGTTCGCTTGCCGTACACTCTCCCGCGCGTGAACCTGTGGATCCCGGATGTGGCCGGTCACGACGCGATCGGGGAGTTGCCGCAGTCCGTCGCGCTCGGCCTGATCCCACGCGACGGCGGGGTCCCCGACGAGATCCTCGATGCCGAGTTCCTGGTGCCGCGCTCGGGCGATGCTCGCGTCCTGGAGCTGCTGCCACAAATGCACGCCCTGCGCGTGATCCAGACGCTGTCTGCCGGGGTCGACCAGCTCGTCGGGCTGGTCCCGCCCGAGGTGACGCTGTGCGACGCCAGTGGCAGCCGCGACGTCGCGGTCGCCGAATGGGTGCTGGCGGCGATCCTTGCCTCCCGCAAGCGCCTCCCGGAGCTGCGTGACCGACAGCACGAGCACGTGTGGGCGTGGGGTCATCTGGACGAGCTCGCTGGGAGCACCGTGATGATCCTCGGCTACGGAGCGATCGGAGCCGCGGTCGAGGCGCGCCTGGCCCCGTTCGAGGTCGAGCTGATCCGCGTCGCCAGACACGCACGCGAGGGCGTGCACGCGGTCCGGGAGCTGGACACGCTGTTGGCGCGCGCCGACGTCGTGGTGGTGCTGCTGCCGCTCACGCCGGAGACCGCGGGGCTGCTCGACGGCGACGCGCTCGCGCGCATGCGCCCGGGCGCGCTGCTCGTCAACGCCGCTCGCGGACCGATCGTCGACACGCAAGCGCTGATCGCGCTGGCCCAAGCGGGACGCGTGCGCGCCGCGCTCGACGTCACCGATCCCGAGCCGCTGCCCGCCGATCATCCACTGTGGGATGTCCCCGGCGTGTCGATCACGCCCCACTGCGCCGGCGATACCAGCGCCTCGGAGCGCCGCGCGTTCGCTCTCGTCGGCGAGCAGCTGCGCCGTTATGCCCGCGAGGAACCGCTCGCGAACGTCGTCGAGCACGGCTACTAATAGAAGCCGTGCCCGTCGAAGCTCTGGCGTCGGCGCTGGCCGTCGAGGGCCTCGTCGGCCTGCTCGGTTAGGGCTGCTCGGTTAGGCCTCCTCGGCGCTGCTGCGCCCGCGTCGGGCCTGGCGCTTGGCCTTTCGCGCGGCCGACTGCTCGGAGCTCTTCTCCTTGGCCTCGCTGTAGGACTGTTTGACGAGCGTCTTGCCGCCCGACCAGCCGAATGCCCGGACGAGCAGGACGATCGCGAGCAGGATGCTCCAGATCGTGGTCACGAGCTGCTGGGCGACGGAGTAGGCGGTCGCGTTGGCCGAGCTGGTGATGCCTTTCAGCGACAGGACGTTGAACCCCTGTACGACGCCCGCTCCGCCCGGCGTCACCGAGGTCATGTTCGCGAGCGAGTTCCCACCCACCACGCGCATCAGCGTGTGGAAGCTGACGGGGATGTTGTAGGCGGCGAGGAACACGGCGATGATCCCGAGCATTGCCACCCAGCTAATCGCCTCTGGTAGCAGCACGCGCCCGAGGTACTGCTTCGGATGGACGAGGATCTGCCCGCCCTCCTTTGCCTGCTCCCACCACTCGAGCAGCCGCGGCTTGAGCACGCGTGCGACCAGGAAGATCAGCGCGGCGGCACCCGCGAACAGGATGACGGTGGCCCATGGATGGTCGTCGATGAACCCGAGCTGCAGGTCAAAGGACCCGCCGACGGTCAAGAACAGGTACACGTAGCCGGCGGTCCCGATGAACGTGTAGAAGGCTTTCTGCACGACGTAGCCAGCGAGCACCCCGGCAAAGCTGGCCGCGGCGATGATCGTCGTGTACATCAACAGCATCACCAGCGTGCCGATGTTCGCGGGCAGCACGAAGTTGAGCGCGACGGCGGCGGCGTAACAGGCGAACACCTGCGTCCAGTTGACATCCGAGTCCGGATAGGCGAAGCGCAGGATCGAGTACCACGCATACGCCGTCGTCGTGGTCTGGATCGTGATCAGCGCGAGCCCCGCGAGCAGGTAGCCGATCGGGATGCTCTTGACGGTGTGCCAGACGTCTTTGAGCCAGCTACCGATGTCCCAGCCGAACAGCGTCGCGGCGGCGCCGATCACGACGATGATCAGCGCTCCGACGAGCAGCCGACTCGGATGAAACCGGACCGGCGCCGGGGACGCGATCGCTGGGGTACTTGCCATCAGCCGGATCTTACGGTTGAGCACACGGCGAGCGCGGTCGTCCGTCACGAGCGAGGTGAAACGGCTAGCGTCCGCTCTCAAGCAGCGCTCGAGGCAACCGACGAGACGAGAGCCGATGACGGACACCGCCGACACGGCTGGGACAGTGGCGCCGATGCCTGATACCGACGGACAGGGGTATGCATCCGAAGCGTCGAGCGCGCCGGCCCGCCAGGGCCTGGTGCTGACGACGCTGATCCTCGTCGCCGCGGTCGCGAACCTCAACCTGACGGTCGCGAACACGGCGCTGCCGGACATCGGCAAGGCGTTCAACGCCTCACAGACGGCGCTCGACCTGATCGCGGTCGGCTTCTCACTCGGGCTGGCCGCCTCGGTGCTGTACCTCGGGGCGCTCGGCGATCGCTACGGACGCAAGCTGATGCTGGTACTGGGGACGGCCCTGTCGATCCCCGCGGCGATCCTCGCGGCGACCGCGTCGAGCATCGGGGTGCTGATCGGCGCGCGGATCTTCGGCGGGCTGGCGGCCGGAATGGCGTTTCCGACGACGCTCGCGCTGATTACCGCGCTGTGGTCGGGACCGGCGCGCACCAAGCCGATCGCGCTGTGGTCGGGCGTCGGCGCCTCGATGTCGGCGCTCGGCCCGCTGCTCTCCGGAGCGGTGCTCGAGCATCACGCGTGGGGCTCGGTGTTCCTGCTCACGCTGCCGTTTGCCGTGCTCGCGCTCGTGATGGCGATCCTGTTGGTACCGAATCACGTCAACGAGACCACTGACCCGGTGGACAACCTCGGCGGGATCCTGTCGATTGTGCTCGTCGCCGGTCTGATCCTTGCGATCAACTTCGCACCGGTTCCCGACAAGGGAACGCTCGCGCTCGGCCTCGGCGCGGTTTCGCTGCTCGCGCTGATCGGCTTCTACCTACGCCAGCGACGCACGCGGTTCCCGCTGTATGACCTCGACGTCGCCGCACGGCGTGTCTTCTGGGTTGCCGCGGTCGGTGGAATAGTCGTCTTCGGCAGCCTGATGGGCGCGATCTTCGTCGGCCAGCAGTTCCTGCAGAACGTGCTCGGCTACTCGACGCTGGGCGCCGGCGCGTCGATCCTGCCGGCGGCCTTCCTGCTGATCGCGATCGCGCCTCGCTCGGCCAAGCTCGTCGAGTCGCGCGGCGCGCGCTTTACTTTGCTGCTCGGATACTGCTTCTGCCTGCTCGGGTTCCTGACGATGCTGCTGCTGTGGAGGGCCGGGATCCCCTACTGGAAGGTAGGGCTCGCCTATGCGTTGATCGGCGTCGGCGTCGGCTTCGCAGGAACACCCGCCTCGCACTCGCTCACCGGCTCCGTTCCCGTCAAGAAGGCCGGGATGGCGTCGGGGACCTCCGACCTGCAGCGCGACCTCGGCGGCGCGATCATGCAGTCGATCATGGGCGCCCTGCTCACCGCCGGCTTCGCGACGTCCGTCTCGAAGGCGATCGGCTCCGCACCGAACAAGTCGCTGATCACGAGCAACGTCGAAAACGAGCTGACCAAGTCGTTCTCGAGCGCCGAATCGGTCGCGCACCAGTATCCGCACTACGCGAGCGCGATCAGCGAAGCCGCGAAGTCCTCGTTCGTCTCGGGCTCCAACTGGGCCTACGCGGCCGGCGCGATCGCGATCGTGTTCGGCGCGGGCCTGATCTACCGCTGCTTCCCCGACAAGGACGAGGAGCAGCGGCTTCTGGCCGAGTACCACGCGCAGGACACCGCGCCACAGAGCGCGCCACCGGCCGCGTCAGATGCGCAGCCGGCACCGTCGATGTAGATCGGGCCGCGGCTTGACCGGCCGCGGCCTCGCTGCTACTGCGCGGGTGTCGCCCCGGCGGGCGTAGTCGTGGTTTTGGTCGGCGTCGTCGGCGTCGCTGGCGTTGTGACCGTGGGCGTGGGCGTCGTGACGGTCGTCGTTTTAGCGGGCGCGGTCACGGTCGTCGTCGGCGTAGTGACCGTGGTTTTCTGCGTCATCGTCGGGGTAACGGTGGTCGTCGTCGAGTGGCCGATGCTCAGCGATTGGCTGGTGACCGTAGGCGTGCTTTTGGAACCGTTATCGGACACCAGCAGGATGACCACTACGATCAGCGCGATCACCAGCGCCGCACCGATCGCTATGGCCCAGCCATTGCCGCCATCCGACGGTGGTTGACCGCCACCCTGATAAGGATCGCCCGGGGCGGGATCGCCCGGAGGGCCGCCGTAGGGTGGGGTGCCACCGGGAGGGGTGCCACCGGGTGGAGGTGGCGGGTACGCGCCTCCCCCGCCAGATGCAGGTGTGCCGCCGGGAGGCGGTGGATAACCGGGCTGGTCGTTGCCATCGTTCATCCTCGGCCCCTTTCGTGCGCCAGGTTGACGGACACCGCGGGTGAGCCTATCGACTGGGAGGTGCGAGCGGGCGAAACGGCCGCATCTCGTGGGCGCCCCCGGGCAGCAGCGTCAGCGCGGTCGACTCGGGTATCTCCTGCCAAGCGCCGGGGAGGTCCGCGATCGGCTCGGAGACCACCAATCGATCCTCGTCGCGCATGCGTTGCAGGTTGGCGTTCTCGGGGTGCAGCTGCTTGATCGCGTGGGCGTCACCGGACACGAACAGCGTGCGTGACTTCCCCTCGGTCGAGTACCGCAGCGCCCACAGGCGCTCCCCGTCGCTGACCCCGATGCTCGCCTGGATCGCACGGTCGATGCCGTGGCGGGCGGCGGTCGCCTCGACGAAACCGATCGTGCGCTCGAGCGCGAGGAGCGGATCCTGTTCGAGCCCGTTCGTGAGAGCCAGGTGAAACAGCAGCTCGGAGTCGGTCGAGCCCTGGATCTCGGGGAACCGCTCAGGGGCGATCGCGAATGCCAGCTCGCGCCGGATCGCATGGAAGTCGTTGATCAGGCCGTTGTGCACGAACAACCAGCAATCGTGCTGGTAGGGATGGCAATTCGTCTGCTGAACGGCCGTGCCGGACGTCGCTCGTACATGAGCGAGGAACAGCGGCGATTCGATGTGCCCAGCGAGGTGGCGCAGGTTCGCGTCACCCCAGGCCGGCGAGATGCTGTGGTAGAGGCCCGGGCCCTTCCCGGTTCCATACCAGCCGACCCCGAACCCGTCGCCGTTGGTCGTCTCGGCGCCCATCCGCGAATGCAGGCTCTGATCGATCAAGCCGTGCTTAGGCTTGAACAGCAGCTCCTCGAGGAGCACCGGCTGCCCATGCCACGCCATCCATCGACACATCCCGTCCCCTTTCGTCGGTCGGGGGAGCTTAGACTGGCCGACTCCCGTGCCATGACCACGACAAGCCAGACAAGCCAGCAGCACCGGTCCGCCGCCGCGGTTGCATGAGTGGCTACGTCGAAATCCCCGCCGGGTGGGAGGTGGTCTCCGAAGACGGACCCGGCCCGTTCGTCACGAGCGAGGTGTTGCGCAGACCCGACGGCAGCGAGGTACGTTGGCGCTCGCGCGCTCACCGCAAGGGTCACATCGAGCGCGGGGTGCCTACTCCGTCCGACGCCGCCGACGAACCGATGTGCTGGCGTCCGCGCCGCCGCGGCTGGTGGATGGCCGTGCTGTTCGCCGTCGGCTCGCTGTGCTTCACGGTCGCGGCGCTCGCCGCCCAATGGGCCTCCAGCCCTCGTCCGGCGATCGGCGTGACGTTCTTCGTCGGCTCGCTGTTCTTCACCTCTGCCTCCTATCTGCAGTACTCGGAGACCGTTAACGTCGAGCGCGGCCCGATCCGCGGCTCCGCCGGCGGCGGTGGCGCCCGGCGTCGTGGGAACCGCGACGGATCGACTGGCTGGCGGCGGTGATCCAGCTGGCCGGGACGGTGTTTTTCAACATCAGCACGTTCGCGGCGATGAAACACGGGCTCAGCACGGGGCAGAGCAACCGACGCGTGTGGGGCCCGGATGCGCTGGGCTCGCTCTGCTTTCTCGTGTCGAGCGAGCTCGCCTACGCCGAGGTCTGCCACCGCTGGATCGGCGTGCGCCTGCGTTCGCTGTCGTGGCGCATTGTCGCGCTTAACCTGCTCGGCTCGATCGCGTTCGGCGTCGCCGCGGTGGCATCGCTGCTGGAGCCCGCCAGCGGCGAGCCGGTCAGCGCCCGGATCGCCAACGCGGGCACGGCGCTTGGTGGTCTGTGCTTTCTGATCGCCGCACTGGCGCTGATGCCCGAGGCCGCGGCCAACGAACGCGACGAATCCTCCGCGCCGCAGGCTGCGCTGGCCTCCTAACGGCCCAGGCTACTCCGGGCGTGGCCGATCCGGGAGTGGCGGGTCTCGGAGTCGGACAGGGCATGCGCCCCGCTCGCGAGCCAGAGTCCGGGCATATAATCGCCGCTCGCGCCGACCGCTCGGCGCCCCATCGGCCGACGATGAGCTCCGTCGCAGCCGCCCCACGGTCCAGGAGGTATCGCCATGTCGCCCGATCACAAACAGCCCGCCATGGACCAGGCCCCGACGAGCCCACCGCCGCTCACGCTCGAGCAGATCGAGAAGCTCGAGGGCAGGTACGGCAACCGCTTCCTGCTCGAGCCCGCGCCGGACAACGAGCTTCCGAAGGTGGGGATGTCCGCCCAGGAAGCATTGCGCCTGGTCGGCGAGGAAATGATCCTCGACGGCCTGCCGATGCGCAACCTGGCGACGTTCGTGACGACCTGGATGGAGCCGGAGGCGCGACGGCTGATCGACGAAGCCCTGCAGGTGAACTTCATCGATCACGCCGAGTACCCGCAGTCGGCGGAGATCGAGCAGCGCTGCATCCGGATGCTCGCCGACCTCTACAACGCGCCCGGAGAGACGACCGGCGCGCGTACGCAGGGTTCCTCTGAGGCGATCATGCTGGGAGCGCTGTCGCTGAAGTGGAAGTGGCGCGAGCGCCGCGAGGCAGCCGGCAAGGGGACCGATCGTCCCAACCTCGTGTTCGGCGGCGACGTGCACGTCGTGTGGGAGAAGTTCTGCCGCTACTTCGACGTCGAACCGCGGATCGTGCCGCTGAAGAAGGACAAGTACACGATCGGTCCCGAGGACGTCGAGCCGCATGTCGATGAGAACACGATCGGCGTGGCTGCCGTCCTCGGCACGACGTTCACCGGGCATGCCGACGACATTCGCGGGATCAACGCCTTGCTCGTCGGCCTCAAGCACGAGCAGGGCCTGGACGTGCCGCTGCATGTCGACGCGGCCAGCGGCGGCTTCGTGTGGCCGTTCCTGTACCCCGACTCCGAGTGGGACTTCCGCCTCGAGCAGGTCCGTTCGATCAACGTCTCGGGTCACAAGTTCGGGCTCGTGTACCCCGGGATCGGCTGGCTCGTCTTCAGGGAGAAGGCCGATCTCGCCGAGGACCTCGTGTTCTACGAGAACTATCTCGGCAAGCGCGACGCGACCTTCACGCTCAACTTCTCGACCGGCTCGGCGATGGTGCTCGCGCAGTACTACAACTTCGTCCGCCTCGGCCACTCCGGCTACCGCTATGTGATGGAGACGATGAAGTACAACGCGCGCACGCTCGCGAAGGAGATCGCTGACTGCGACTTCGAAATCGTCGGCAAAGACGACGACGAGCAGCTGCCGCTGGTGGCCTTCAAACTCGCCGGCGATCACCCCTACGACGAGTTCGACGTGGCCGCGCAGCTGGCCGCCGAGCGCGGCTGGATGGTCCCCGCCTACACGCTGCCGCCGGACGCCGAACACGTCAAGATCATGCGCGTGCTCGTCAAGCAGACGCTCAGCCAGACGCTGACGAGGACGCTCGGCCAGGACATCGCGCAAGCGTGCGCGACGCTCGAGGCGAAGGGCGGCGGCCTGCACGAGACCGACCGCAAACGGGTCAAGACGAACACGGGGTTCTGAGCTCGGGTTTCCGAGCGCGCCCCCTCGGCGCGCTGCTAGAACGCGACCGCAACCACAGCGATCGTCGCGATCGCCAGCAGCACGGCGGCGGCTGTCAGCCACAACACCATCGGGCTCGAAAGCTCGTCATAGCCACCGCTGCGCAGCGCCGCCGCGACGCGCATCTGGCGCACGCCACCGATTAGCAGGATGATCACCGCGAGAGCACCGTAGCCGAGCCCGAGCAGTTTCAGCGGCCAGCGCGCACCGTCGGAGAAGCCGGGCAAGATGCGCCCGACTCCGACCGCGACTGCCGTCGCCCCCAATCCCGTCCGCCACCAGGCCAGCCACGTGCGCTCGGCTGCCAGCCAGGTCCGGCGCGAAGCGTCGTTGGTCTGGAGATCGTCGGCCACCGGCTCTGATTCGGGCACCATCAGAGCAAGGTATCGCGAGCCCCGGAGGCTCCGTCCGCAACGGCCGTCATCACGTCGCCGATGAACCGATCGCGCGAGGCGCACGATCGCCGCCGCATGATCGCGATCGCTCGAAGGGGTCCAGTGTGGGGAGTAGAATTAGTGACAGGCGTCATAAGACGCCGCTGACAAGGGGGACCATATGCGAGGTGTCGGTAGCGCCCTGTTCGTGGGGATCCTGTTGATGGTTGCGGGCATCCTCAACATCATCTACGGGATCGCCGCTGTCGGAGACGCGAATTTCTGGGTGAACGACACGCAGTTCGTCTTCTCCAGCCTGCATACCTGGGGGTGGATCACGATCTTCCTCGGCATCATCCAGCTGACCGGCTCGCTCTCGCTGTTCGGCGGCGGTGCCTACGGGCGGGTGGTCGGTCTGATCGCGGCCACTCTCGGCGCGATCGGCGCATTGCTTGACATCGGCGGAGTCCACCCTTGGTGGGCGATCGGCGTGTTCGCGATCTGCGTGATCTGCATCCACGGACTCGTCGTTCTCGGCGAGCCCGCCGAGGTCTGAGGCCTGAGCTGAGTGTGGCGAGGGAGTCCGGGACCCCCGGACTCCCTCCGCCTCCCGCACAGCCCGTGGAGCTACAGCCCGAGGAGCTTCGACTTCGCCTGCGCGAACTCGACGTCGGTCAGCACGCCCTGTTCGTGAAGCTGGCCGAGTTCCCCCAGGCGCGCTGTCACGTCAGCGCTCATCGCGGGCGCTGACGGCGCGGCCGGCTGGGGTGGCGCGTAGGCGGGCGGCGGCGGGGCGGCCTGCTGGCCCTGTTCGAAGGCCTGGTCCTGTCGTTCTCCCTCCATCCGTGCGTTGCGCTTGCCCATCGCGTATGCGCCCCCGCCGACTGCCGCGGCACGTAGCAGGGGACGACGTCTGACTAGTGGCATGTCGATCTCCTACTCGTCGTCGGGGAGTGCGAGGCCGAGGCCGAGGATGATCTCCGGGGCCGCGGCGATGACCTTCGGGCCGCCGACCTGCGGCGCGACGGCGCGCAGCACGCCGAGGATGTCCTCCGGGCTGGCCCCGTCCTCGAGTGCGTTGCCGATCTGCCAGGCGTAGGATGCCGGCGGCGCGTCGAGCGCTATCAGCGCGGCGATTTTGACCAGCGCGAACGTGCGCGAGTCCAGGCCCGTGCTCTCGCGGCTGAGCTCGCGCAGGCCGATTCCGACCTCGAGGATGTCGACGTCGCCGGCGGAGATGCCCAGCAGTGTCTGGTGAGTGTCCGATGTAGCGTCAGCCATGAAGTTTCCTTTCATCCACCGCTCGCAGGACGCAGATCGGCGGTCAGTCGAACTATCAGGATGGACAGTGCCAAGCGAGGCTAGGCAGTAGCAGGCGAGTGCCATGCTAGCGCCAGCCCGTCGCCGAGGCCGTTACCCCGAGGGTGGTGGCGACGGTGGTGCGGTGGCCTTCGGCGCCCGCACCGCGGGCCTGCCGCGCCCGAGGTTCGCGACGATCAGCGAGACAACGGTGACGAGGTAGATCTGCCCCAACAGGGCCTCCGACACCGACAGCGTGTGGCCAACGTTGGTGCGGGCGGTGAGGTCCCCGTAACCGACCGTCGCAAGCGTCGTGAAGCTGTAGTACAGGCACCTCGAGACCGTCGCTGGCTGCGCTCCGGCGAAGAACGGGGCGCCGCCCAGCTGGTCGATCGATCCGTAGGTGAACGCGAAGAACATGCCGAGCAGGAGGTACACGCACAGCACGCCGAATACCGCCTCGAGCGTGACCGCCTGCCTGGCGCGCAGGGAACGCACGACGCCGAGGATGATCGCAGGCGGGGCGAGCAGGACGAGCAGCGCGTTCGTGATCCGTGTCGCCCCAGTGTCGATGTTGCCGTTGATCGCTTCGACGACGCTGAGGATCACCAGACCGGCGACGACCACGGCCGCCACGCGCAGGAACGCAGGCTTCATGTCGGCGGCGAAGAATGCGAGCAGCAGCGTGACCCCCAACAGGACGCTGGTGACCATCTGCTGCCACTTGCCCGGTTCGGCGATGCCCTGGATCGTGAACGCAATCACGATCGCGCCCAGCAGGACCCCGTAGCGCTCGCGACGCCGGGTCATCGAAACGGGGTCTGTCACGGCCACCTACGCAGGGCGCCTGCCGCCGGTCTCACGCCCGATCCCTTGCGGTCCGATCCACGCGCGCAGCATGCCAGCAGGAGCGGATGCCCCTGGGCGCTCTGGTCGCTGTCGACGTGCCCTGGTCGCGGCCGCGCTCTGCTAGCCGCCGACTCGCGCTCAGGTCTCGACCAAGGATCGCGTCGTCCCCGACGAGGCCGGCTGCTCGGTCGGGATGCCGCGACTGAACAGCAGCGCGATCAGCGCAATCAGCGCGAGCACCGCCATCGACAGCCGCAGGCCTTCCAGGCGCGCAGTCTCGTTCTCGGCGACGATCGCGTCGGTCGCCGTGGGGGAGACGTCGGCCGCGGCGAGGTCGGTGCGCAACTGCGCGTCGGACACGAACGGGACGCCCCCGGAAAGCTGCACGGCAGCCGTGGATTTGACCTGCGCCGGTACCGCCGGGTTCTGCTGCACGCCGGTCAGGAACGAGCTACTGAGGGTCGCGATCAGCACCGCACCGGCCAACGCGGTGCCGATCGAGGCACCGAGGTTCGTGACCGTGTTCTGCAGCCCGCCGACCTCGCCGCTCTGCTCGTCGGAGACCGACGAGACCGTGACGCTCCCGAGTTGCGAAGCCAGGGCTCCGACGCCGAGTCCGGCCAGCAGCATCGGCCAGGTCACGATGTCCGCCCCGGCGCCGGCGTCGAGCGCGCCGACCATCACGACGATCCCCGCGAACAGAGCCAGGAAGCCGAGCTGCACGACGCGGCGCGGTGACGCGTTCGGAAACACCTTGGGAATACCGGCTGCGGCCAGCAGCAGCGTGATCGAGAGCGGCAGCAGGCGCACCCCGGTTTCGATCGCCGAAAGACCCAGCGCGACCGACAGGAACAGCGGCACCGCGAAGAACAGTCCCGCCTGGAGGAGGTACTGGAAGAAGAACGACGTGAGTCCGCCGCGCAGCACGCGGTTGCGCAGGATCGCGGGGTTGACCAGCGGCTCTTGACCGCGCCGAAGGCGTCGGTTCTCCCACAGCAGGAACAGCCAAACGACGACCCCGCCGCCGAGCAGTAGCCAGATCGCGGGCGAGAGCCCGAGCCATTCCGGCGCTCCCGGCTTCGCTTTGACGAAGCCCCACGCTCCGGCGCGGAGGATCGAGAACACGATCAAGCCGAGCCCGAGCGCCGACAGGGCCGTCCCGACCAGATCCAGCTTTACCCCGCTCTCGGGCGTCGAGTCGGCCATTCGGCGCGTGAGCGCGAGGATCGCGAACACCATCAGCACCTCCCCGACAAACACCCAGCGCCATGACAGATAGGTCGTGAACAGGCCGCCGATCAGCGGCCCCGCCGCCACGGCGATCGCGCCCGCCGAGGCGACCAGACCATACGCGCGGGGGCGCCCGGCACGATCGAAGTTCGACGCCACCAACGCGACGATCGCCGGCAAGATCAGCGCCGCCCCAATGCCCTCAAGGAACGACCACCCAACCATCAGCACCGCGAGACTCGGCGAGATCGCGGTGATAAATGATCCGCAACCGTAGATCACGCAGCCGATCGCAAACGCGCGCTTGCGCCCGATGATCTGGCCGATCTTGCCGCCGGTGATCATCAGCGACGCCATCACCAGCGTGTACAGCGTGATCGCCGTCTGGATGCCCGTGACCGTCGTGCCGACGTCCCGAGCGACCGTCGCGATCGACACGTTCATGACAGAGCTGTCGAGCGTCATCAGGAACTGACCGGCCGCCAGCGTCAGCAGGACGACCGCAGCCGCGCTCCCCGCACCCCCCTCGCTCGAGTCGCTCACCGCGCCAACCTAACAGGACGCTCACGGACGCCGGACCGCCGCTCGAACGCGACTCGGCAGCGACGACCGGTGCGCTCGCCTCCGCGCGATGACCCGCCCCGGGGCTAAGACATGGGGCGGGTCATCGGGGCACACCCCGACCGTGAACGGTCCCCTCGTGTTCTCCGGCCGGGCGGCGCAGCAGCGAGGCAAGCACCAGCTCGCGCTGCGAGAGCCGTTGACGAGCGCCTGCGTCATCGTGATCGGGCTCCCTCTCCCAAGACCCGATCGACGCGTTCGGCGTCTGGCACGTCCTCCAGCCGAGCAAGTGGCAGCCGGGCCACCGATGCTCCACCGCGAGCATCTTGCCCTCCCACAGCTGGATGACGGCCACCGTCAGCGGCACTGGCGGTGTAGTGAGCGTCACTGTCCAGTCCCGCCGGCCCGGCAGCCGCGGCTGTGACGGGTGCACCCGCACCACGTCCGCGCCGATCGACCGCAGCTCAGCGGCGAGACTCGCCGCGTGACGCAGACACGATGCCTGAAACGACAAGCTCAGACGAACGCGCTCCTGCTCTACGGTCGCTGTGTGGGGCTGAACATTCGGTGTGCTCACGCATTGAATCCTCGCCGCTGGGTGCCCCAGGGTCGATACCGCGGATGCGCGATCTTGCGGACGTCAGTTCAACGCCATGCCCTCGCCGAGCGCCTTTGCGACGAGGTGCGCGCGCGAGCGCGCACCCGACTTCTCCATCGCGTTGCGCACGTGCGTGCGGACCGTGTCGTGCGCGATCGAGAGTTCGTCGGCGATCTCGGGGCCGGTGTTGCCCATCGCCACCAGGCGCACGACCTCGCGCTCGCGCGCGGACAGCGCCTCCGGCGCACGCTCAGCGGCGACGACACGTCGAAAACGCGGGCCCCAGCGCGAGGTGTTGAGCGCCACGAACAGGACGAGCCGGCGGCCGGTGATCACCTCGGTGGTCGCCGCCCACTGGACGGCGACGCGATCGCCGTTGGCCGACATCAGCTCCACCTCGCCGTTGAACTGGTGCTTGTGCAGGGCGGCCTTCCATTCCGTCGAGGAGGCGAGCGGCCCGCCGACGACGAACCGGTACATCGGCTGGTCGATCAGCTCGTCGCGGCGGTAGCCGACGAGCTTCAGGTAGGCGCCGTTGATGTCGACGTGGCGGCGGTGATCGTCGAGCAGCACCATCGCGTTGCGCGACTGCGTGAACGCCGTCGAGAACAGCTGTGACCATTCAGGCTGCCCCCCATGTGTCCGCGAGTCTAATCGTGCGCTCAGCCTGCCGGCGGCCCGGGCAGCCCGAGCACCTGGATGACTGCGAACACGAGGATCAGCGCGCCGACCCCGATCAGCCCGTAGCGCGCCTGGCGAACGGGGAAGTGGCTGCTGATCCCGACGAGGAACAGCACGGTCGCGAGAAACACCGTGTCGCGCACGTACTTGTCTCCGGTCGAACCCGCTTGCGAGCCTTTGGCGAACTCGGCGTCGGCCTGCTTGTCGTATGCATTCGCTGTGGCTTCCTGTGGAATCACGTATTGGGGCATGTAGGAGGGGCCGGGTGGCGCTTTCGGGTTGTGCGCCGGATCTGTTGCAAGCCAGGCATGGAACGCCGGGCGATACCCGGGTCGGAGGCGCTTTTCAGCGAGGTGCTCGGCGCTCACGTTGCCGGCGGTGAACGCGGCGAACCAGGCGTTGAACGACACCGAGTCGAGCGTGCGCAGCTGCAGGCCTTCGAGGTCGGCGCGGTTCGCCTTCGTGCGTGCGGCCGAGGCCTTGGCCAGCGAGACCGAGGCCTCGGTACTCCACTTGGCGGCGGCGTAACCCGAGTACGCGGCCAGCACGGCGACGAATGACAGCAGCAGCGCCTCCGTGATCGACAGCAGCCTGTCGCGACGATCACCCGAGCCGGCGTGCGCGGCGTGCTGTCCGTGCTCACCGATCTCCTTGCCGACCTCGGCAGCTGACAGACCCTCGGCCACGCCACCTCTCCTGGGGCGCTAGGAGCAGTCGATTGGGGCGAGGGTCTTCTTGTAGCTGGCGGCGAGCTCGCTGACGGCGCTCTTCAGGTGCGCTTCGGCGTTGGTGAGCGACAGGTTGGAGGCCAGGCCACTGACGATCTTCGTGATTTCGGTCTCGAACGTCTGGTTGGCGCTCTGCACCTGTTCCTTGCGCTGCGGCGAGAGCTTGCCCTGCGCGTCTTTGATCTTGGTGAGGTCGGCGACGATCGCTTCGATGCTCGTTTTCACCTGATTGACCGACGCGGTCGTGATCGTCAGCCCGGTCAGCGTGTCGACCTGCTTGGAGATGTCGGCGCGCGCGCTGCAGACCTGCGCCTGAGCCTTTTCCTCAGACGATTCGCCGCACGCCGCGAATGCCAGCGCGCTGAGCACCAGCGCGAGGATCGAAGCGGGCTTGATGAGGGCCGTGGGCAGCAAGGGCTCGGGTGGGGCGATCGGCCGCGGGTGCGACCTCGATCGTGGATCGTGACCGGCAGTCTACAGGCGCTCCTGCGCGCCGGGTCAGAACTTCAGGCGCTCTGCGTGCCGGGGTCAGAACCTCGTTTCACCTCCAGGCTCGAGGATTCGGACCTCGACGCTCGGCGCGAGACGCGCTGCGTGCTCGGCGAAGCGTCGCGGTGGATCTCCCAGCCGCCTCCTGTGCCGCGCGGCGAGGCCGAGCGGCAGAAAGGTTCCCCAGTGGATCGGGATCGCAACGCGCGGCCGCAGCAGGCCGAGTGCATGTGCGCCGTCCAGCGGATCCATGTGGCCGGCCCCGAGCGTCGGCCCCCATCCGCCGACCGGCAGCAGTGCGAGGTCGAGCCGTTGCGAGAAGTCAGCCATCCCCGTAAACAACTCCGTGTCGCCGGCGAAGTAAACCGTGCGCTGAGCGCCGCTGATGAGATACCCCAGCGTCTGCGCGCGAGGGCCGCCCACCCGGCGACCGTCATGTCGAGCCTCGACGGCTGTGACCGCGAGCGCGCCCAACTGCGCCGTCTCCCCCACGTCGAGCTCGCGCACATCCTCGAAGCGACGCCGGCGCAGCCACTCGCCGGCACCGGCCGGCACCAGCAGCGGCGTGTCATAGCCGAGACGCCGCAGCGAGGCCAGGTCGAGATGGTCGTGGTGCAGGTGTGAGATCAGCACCGCGTCGAGGTCGGCCGTAGCGCGCTGGTCGACCGGCGGGACCTGACGACTCAGGTGGGCGATGCGGGAGCGCAGCAGCGGGTCGGTGAGCACGCGCACACCGTCCAGTTCGATCAGCACGGTCGCGTGGCCCAGGAACACGATACGGTCCGCGGCGCCAACTGCACGAGACGGCGTAACCGCGCCATCGACCATGCTCGAGAACCTAGCAACGAGATGAGCTCCGCAATCGATCAGCGCGCGACTCAGCAGCGCGAAAGCCGTGTGCGCCGGCTGCTCGGGGCGGTGATCCGCGCGCTGATCCTGCTCGTGGTCGACGCCCTCGCGCTGGTCGCGATGACCGCGCTGCTGTCTGCCACCGACGCGCTTTCCGTGCGCGCCGCGCTGCTCGTCGCGGTGGTGATGGCACTGATCAACGCGATCCTGTGGCCGGTGATCATGCGCCTGGCGCTGCCGCTGACGATCATCACGTTCGGCCTAGGATCGCTGGTGCTCAGCGCGGGCACGGTAGCACTCGCGTTCTACGCGGTCGACGGAAAGACGCCGTCCTTCTGGGTGGACCTGGCGATCGCGTTCGGGCTGGCTCTCGTCTCGATGCTGGTGGCGCCGCTGCTGGACGTCGACGGCGACCCGATGCACCTTCGCGTCGTTCGCCGCCGCGTCGGCGGCAGGCGCCGTGGCCAGCCGACTGATGTCCCGGGCGTGATCCTGTTCGAGATCGATGGGCTCGGCGAGGGAGTCCTGCATGAGGCGCTGCGTGATGGGTATGCGCCAACGATCGCCCGCTGGCTGTCGGATGGGTCGCATCGGATGCTCGGCTGGGAGTGCGACCTGTCCTCCCAGACCGGTGCCAGCCAGGCGGGACTGCTGCTGGGGAGCAACTGGGACATGCCGGCGTTCCGCTGGCATGAGAAGGAGTCGGGCCGCACGCTAGTTTCCAACCACCCGGCCGACGCGGCCGAGATCGAGCGGCGGCGATCGACCGATCAGGGTTTGCTCGCCGGGGCCGGAACGAGCCGCGGAAACATGTTCTCCGGTGGTGCGCCGCGCTGCACTGCAACGATGAGCGTAATCCGTGATCGCTCCCGCTCGAAGTCCGCGGACCTGTTCGCCTACTTCTCCGACCCGTATGGGTTTCTGCGCACGATCGCGCTGTCGTTGGGCGACATCGCCAACGAGCGCCGAGCGGCCCGCCGCCAGCGCCGCGGAGGAGCAGAGCACGTCGCTCGCGGCGGTGTGTATCCGTTGATCCGCGCGACGATCGCGGTGATCATGCGCGATCTCGTGACGGCACTGTTGTTGGCCGACATCGTCGAGGGCGTGCCCGTGAGCTACGCCACGTTCGTCGGCTACGACGAGGTCGCCCACCATTCGGGAATCCGCGAGCCCGATGCGCTGACGGTGCTTCGCCGCCACGATCGCCAGCTCGCGCGCCTCGAGCGCGCGACCGCCGAGGCGCCGCGTCCATACCACCTGGTGGTCCTCTCCGATCATGGCCAGACTCAGGGTCGCCCGTTCCGCCAGCGCTACGGCGAGACGCTCGAGCAGGTGGTCAGCGGCGCGCTTGCACAGGGCGACGTGTACGCCCCGGCAGCGATCGACGAGGCCTGGGGCGACCTCGGCGCGGTGCTGGCCGACGCGAGCCAGGAGCCGAGCCTCGGCGGTCGCGTGCTGGCGCGTGCGACGCGCAGCCGCTCGGTCGAGGGCACGGTTGCGCTCGGTCCCAACCGAGACGCCCTGGCACAGCGCAGCGCGTCCGATTCCTCGCAACAGGAGGAAGCGATCGTGCTCGCCTCCGGCTGTCTCGGGCTCGTGTACCTGCCGCTGAGCAAGCAACGGCTGACAGCGGAGCAGATCACCGAGGCACATCCGCAGCTGTTGAGCACGCTGGCCGCGCATCCCGGGATCGGGTTCGTGATGGTGCGCTCGCAGGCACAGGGGGCGCTCGTACTGGGCGCCGGCGGATATCGCCGCCTCGAGGACGACACCGTCGAGGGCGAGGACCCGCTGGCGGACTTCGACCCGACAGCCGCGGAGCACCTGCGTCGCCACGATCGCTTCGAGCACTGCCCGGACATCCTCGTCAACGGCATGTATGACCCCGACGCAGACGAGGTTGCGCCGTTCGAGGAGTTCATGGGCTCCCACGGCGGCCTCGGTGGACCGCAGACGCATCCGTTCGCGGTGGTGCCGAGCGAGTGGAGCGAGCCGCGCGAGTCGATCGTCGGGGTCGAAGCGATGCACAGGGCTCTGCGCAATTGGATCTCCGGATCGCAGCCGAACGGCGCGACGATCGAAGACCGGACGCGCGCCTAGCGGCTCGACCGGCTGGCCGACCCGCTCGGGATCTCAGCCTAGTCAGCCTCCACCTCGTGCTCGTGCACGACGTTCGCGGGCAGCGTCGTGACGAGCAACCCGGGCGCATTCTCTGCGAGTGCCGCGAGGTCCTCGGTCGCGCCGCCGGACACGAACGTCACGTCGCCGGGCGCGAGCCGCGCTGACCAGTGCGGGTCGTCGTCCGCCAGGCGATCGGCCTGCCCGCCGGCGACCCTCCGGGCCATCTCCGCGACCACGGCGTGCGGGTCGCGCTCGTCACCGTCGAGCAGCATGCGCACCGCCCCGAGCCGCTCGGCGTTCCCGCGCACGAGCGCGACGGGCGGCATGTGCCTGCCAACGGCTGGTGCTGCGGCGTCTTCGTCCTCGGCCGGGTCGCGCGGTGGCGGCTCCGCGACGAGCACGAGTGTCGCTTCCGAGGCCACGCCCGCGCGCACAGCTCCGTCGAGCAACGAGTCATCGACGATCGTCGAAGACTGCCCGTCGACACCCGCGGCCGCGATCACGCTTGCCAATCGGGCACGTGCGGCCTTCGGCGCGATCGGCGCCGACTCGGGCACGACCAGCACCGGATGCACGACGCCGCCGTCCGCTCGAGCGATCCGCACGGCAATCGCGAACGCCCCGCGAGCCAGCTCGGGATCGCCGACCGCGACGAGCACCCGCGTGCCCAGCGGCTCGGAGCCGTGCTCGCCCGCATGCATGCGGCTGCTCGCGCGGCCGCCGACGATCGTCGAAGCGAGCACGCTGACGAAGATCAGGACCAGCACGGCGTTGACGACCGCGCTGTCGAACAGGCCGAGCTGGAACCCGACGACGGTCGCCGCGAGCGTGGCCGCGGCCTGTGCTGCGCTCAACGAGAACAGCAGCCCCGCCTGCGGGCGCGAGAAGCCGAGCAGCCGAGCGGAGAGAGCCGCGGCCAGGAGCTTGCCGCCGAGGCACGCCACGATGAACAGGCCGGCGAGTTTGAGGGTTTCGGCGTGCACCATCACCGCCGGGTTGAGGATCAGCCCCACCGACACGAGGAACACCGGGATGAACACGGCACCGCCGAAGAAGGAGATGCGATCCATCAGCTCGCCCTCGTTGGGCACCAGGCGATTCAGAGCCAGCCCGGCGAAGAACGCGCCGACGATGCCCTCGATGCCGAACAGCTCGGCGACCGTGGCCGCGGACAGGAACGCGGTGATCGCGACGACGTAGCGCACCGATCGCTCGGCGCCGAGCCAGCGAAACGCCCATCCGGCGAGCAGTGGCAGCACGAACAGGCTGAAGCCGATCAGCACGGCGAGGCCGACGCCGACCTGCAGCGCGACTTCGGCCGTCGAACGACCACCGCCCACAGACCCTGCGACCGCCGCCAGCACCACCAGCGTGAGCGTGTCGGTCAGCACGGTCGAGCCGACCACCGTCGCGACAGCCGGATCGGCGGCGAGGCCGGCATCGCGCACGGTCGGGTAGGTGATCAGAGTGTGCGAGGCGAGCAGCGAGCCGAGCAGGATCGCGGCCGCGGTTTCCCAGCCGAGCACCACGCCAACGGTCGTCCCTGACACCATCGGGAAAACGAACGTGAGCAGCCCGAACACGACAGCCGAGCGACGGTATCGACGCAACAGATTGAGATCGAGCTCGACCCCGGCGACGAACATCAGATACAGCAGCCCAAGCTGGCCGAGGTCAGGCAGCGTGCTGTTGCCCGAGCCGATCAGGCTCAGCCCGTGCGGTCCGATCACATAGCCGCCGAGTAGCAGCCCGATGATCCCGGGGACGCGCGCGCGGCGCAGGATCACCGGCCCGAGCAGCAGCGTCGCGAAGATCACGAGGAACTCCCATGGAGCCCCTTTCGGCGAGGAGATGTCGACGATCGTGCCGAGCGACCCGGTGCCGAGCGACCTGATCATGAACGAGGGAATCATCCTTCGGTCCTCAGCTCGGGGACGCTTTCGGCCTGGCCTTCCTGCAGGTCGGTCGCTAGCCATTCGTGGCCCAGCCGTTCGATCGTGCCATCCGCGTTGAAAGCGCGCATCGCCGAGTTGACGACTTCGACGTTGCCCGAGCCCTGGGGCAGCGCGGCGGCCAGCACGTCTTCGCTCGGCAACTGCGCCGCCACGGCGTACTCGTGAGGTGACTGGCGTGCGTACGCGAGCGCGACCGGCAGGTCGAGCATCACCGCGCTGGCCCGCCCGTCGCGCAGCGCGGCAAGCGCATCGAGCTGGTGGGGGAGGATCAGCGGGGCGCTGTCGGGTTCGATCGATTCGTTGAGCGCGTCCAGCAGCGTGGTCCCCCGCTCGACCGCCCAGCGCAGTGTCTGGGCGGCATCGACGTCGGCCACTTCGGTGCCCGGGCGAACGAGTATCGCCGGGGGCGCCGCGAGGTAGGAGGAGGAGAAGTCGAGGTGTTCCTCGCGTTTCGCGGTCACCGTGATGTCCGACAGCGCCAGATCGGCCCCGCCCAGATCTCCTGCGACGAGGCGCGCGAACGGCACGATTTTCACCTTGACCCGAGCGAGCCCGAAGCGCGCGGCTAGCGCACGTGCGAGCCCGTACTCGAACCCGCCGCTTGGGTGCTGCGGCGTCCCCGACCACAGGCCCGGCTCGGGGATCTGCGCGGTCGCGACGGTCAGCGTTCCCGGGGTGCGGGGGGTGAACGCGCCCGCCGCCCCGTTCGTGGAGCAGCCGCTGCACGCGAGCGACCACAGCGCCAGGATCAGCCAAACGGCTCCGACGCTCATCGATCTACGCGAGCTCGCGGCTTTCACCGGGCGGGACTCTACCCAGCCGACGCGGGCTCGCCGTGCATGTACGAGATGCGGGAGTATCGTTGGGACGATGGCGACGGCGACCGAGAAGATCCCGGTGGTACCCCACCTGTCGGTGGCAGAGAGGGTCGCCCGCGGCAAGGCCGCACGGGCGGAGGTGCCCCGCTCCAGCCACGGCACCTTCGAGCCATCCTCGAACCGCAGCGACCCGGTCGCGCTGCTCGAACGGCAGGCCAAGACACGCGTGCCCGAGCTGGTGCCAATCCGCTACGGCCGGATGCTCGTATCGCCGTTCACCTTCTACCGGGGTGCAGCGTTGATCATGGCCAGCGACCTCGCGCCAACGCCGCGCTCGGGACTCACGGTGCAATGCTGCGGAGACGCGCACCTGTCGAACTTCGGCGTGTTCGCATCGCCGGAGCGACAGCTGATGTTCGACGTCAACGACTTCGACGAGACGCTCCCCGGGCCGTGGGAGTGGGACGTCAAGCGCCTCTCGGCGAGCATGCTGATCGCCGCGCGCGACAACGACTTCACGGTCAAGCAGCAGGACCAGGTCGTGCTGGACACCGTCGAGCAGTACCGCACCGCGATGGCGGACTTCGCCGCGAACACGAACCTCGAGGTCTGGTATGCCCACCTAGACATCGAAAGCGTGCTCGGGGAATTTGGCTCGCAGCTCGAACCTGCCGCGATCAAGCGAACCGAGAAGGCGCTCGCCAAGGCACGCACCAAGGACAGCATGGCGGCGTTCTCGAAACTGACCCATGTGGTGGACGGCGAGGCGCGCATCGTCGCTGAACCGCCGCTGATCGTCCCGATCTCCGACCTCGCCCAGGGCAGCGAACGCACGGAAATGTTCGAGGGACTGCACGAGCTGGTGCGCTCCTACCGCCAGACGCTGGAGCACGATCGGCGCGCGCTGCTCGAGGAGTTCCGTCTGACCGACTTCGCGCGCAAGGTAGTCGGCGTCGGGAGCGTCGGCACTCGCGCCTGGATCGCGCTGATGCTCGGCCGCGACGGCGAGGACCCGCTGTTTCTGCAGATGAAGGAGGCCGAGGCTTCGGTGCTCGAGGAGTTCCTCGGCCCGAGCGAGTTCGACAACCACGGCGAGCGGGTCGTCGCGGGGCAACGGCTGATGCAGGCCAGCAGCGACATCTTCCTCGGCTGGCTGCACGTCGAGTCCGGGCTCGACGGTCAACCGCGCGACTTCTACGGTCGCCAGCTGAAGGACTGGAAGGGTTCGGCGGAAATCGAGCGGATGGTCCCCAACGGCCTTGCCGCCTACGGCAGGCTGTGCGGCTGGACGCTAGCCCGCGCGCACGCACGCAGCGGGGACCGGATCGCGATCGCCGCCTACCTCGGGAAGAGCTCACGCTTCGATCGCGCGCTAGTCGAGTTCTCGCGCGCGTACGCCGAGCAGAACGAGCGCGACTACAAAGCGCTGGCCGACGCGGTGAAGGCCGGGCGGATCACCGCCGAGACCGGCCTCTGACCCAGAGGCTAGTGCGCTCAGAGGGAGCGGTTCAGCGTGCTCAGCTGCCGGACAGCAGATCGCGCTTGGCCGACGCGTACTCCTCGTCGGTCAGCGCACCCCGGTCGTGCAGAGCGACCAAGCGCTCGAGCTCGCCGGCCTTGGAAGCACCTCCGGCGCCCGCCGCGGCCGGGGCGGTGGCGGCGCGCGCGTGGCTGATCTTCTCACCCATCGCGTGCGCGTACTCGCCGAAGGACGCACGCAGCGAGACGGCATGCGCGTCGGGGAACTCCTCGGCTATCTGTCCGCGTAGCACGTAGGCGCCGATGAACGCGAGGATCGTGAACAGCAGCATCGTCCAGATGTTGCGCGTTGCCGGGATCGGACCCCAGATGAACACGAGGGCGAGCAGCCCAGCGGTGATCCAGTAGATCAGGGCCGGACGCTCACGGAAGTGAGGCGCCAGGAAGCGGCGCACGGATACCGCCCAGCGCGCCGGGCCGGCGAGCCAGGCGGCGAAGACGATCGGGATGCCGATGATGATCGCGGCGCTGGAGACCTGCACCAACAATGAGGTCGCCACCGAGTAGGCGTCGTTTGCCGCAGGTTCGATCGAGGCGTCCTTGGTGATCGCAGAGACCAGCTGTCCCTGCCCGATCTTGCGCGCGAGGATCACGAGCAACCCGGCAAACGCGAGGCTCAGGCCGACCCACATCAGTGTGCGCCGCCGATACCCGCGCGCGAGGTACAGCGCCAGCGCGTACAGCAGGATCACGATGATCGTCAGCCACACGGCCAGCGCGTGCAGCGCTTTGGCCCCGTTGCGCACGAGACCGAGCTGATCCGAGGTGACGACCTTCAGGTTCGCCACCGACGCGGGCAGTTTTTCGGCGATGCCGGCGGGCAACCCGAGGCGGTTGGCGAGATCGGCCACGATCTGGCGCAGGTTCAGCGAGACCGTGCCGCCTTCGATTTCCACGTGGCGCCCGCCGCCGTTGACGATCGTGACGAGCGTCTGGTCGGCCGCCCGGTTGGCGTTCCGCCACACACCCTGCACCTGCGGCGTTTCGAGCGCCCGTTCGGCCCCCTGTTCGGCGACGCTGTGCAGCGCTCCCGACACCGGACCCGCAAGCGGCTGCAGCTGCTTGGGTAGGCCCGACTTCAGTTCTCCGGGGACGTCGACGTTGGCGTACAGCTGGTCGATCAGGTAGCCGGACATCGCGCTGCGAATCGTCGACTTCTGCAGCAGGGCTGTGCTCGTCCGCGCCCAGTTGTCAGGGTTCAACAGCTGGCGGTTGGCCCAGATCGCGAAGATCGCGAGCACCGCGAGCAGCGTGGCGAGCACCAGGATCACGCGTACCCAAATGCGATGCGGACGACTGCCCGCGGCCGCGTTTGCGGCGCCGGCGGCGCCCGTCCCTACGTCACCCGCGGCGGCAGATCCACCGGCGGGTGAGCTCGCTGTGGTCTTGGGGCCATCCTTGCCCGCCTCTACAGAGTCCTCGGCCACCGACCGCGAGCCTATCAGGGGCAGCTCGGGGTTTGCCGGGAGCAGCTCGGGGTTTGCCGGGAGCAGCTCGGGGTTTGCCGGGAGCAGCTCGGGGTTTGCCGGGAGCAGCTCGGGGTTTGCCGGGAGCAGCTCGGAGATTTGCCGGGATCAGCTCGTGATTTGCCGTGCTGCACGGGCGACGGCCGGCTACGGCCGTCGCCGACGTGCGGCCCTCAGCTGGCGGCGGACTGCTTCTCGGCCTCCTCGAGCTCGCGTTTGAACTCCTCGTTGTCCGCGTCGATTTCCTTTTCGATCGACTTTTCGGCGCGCGTGAGCAGCTTGTCGAGCTGCTCTTCCAGTCGCGACTCGCCGATCACGATCAGCGCCGCCTCGCCGCCCTCGAGCAGCTCGCCGAGCTCCTTGGCATCGCCGCGCGAGATGCCCTTGCGCAGGTGGCCGCCGACGCCGCCGACGATCCCTCCGACGGCAGCCGAGGCGATGATCGACGGCGGGAACAGGATGCCGACGACCGCCCCTACGGCGATCCCTCCCCAGGCACCATGCTGCGTCGGCTTCTCGTGCTTGTGCACGTGGACCTTGCCGTCGGCGTCCCTGACGATCAGCGCGACGTCATACGTGCCGACGAGCTTCGCGGCGTGGAGCTCGAGCAGGCTGTCGTAGTCGGCAAGGGCATCGGCGCGGTCACTGTAGGTGGCCGCGTAGATGAAAACTGGTCGGTCGCTCATCAAGATCTCCTAGCTATCGCTTTGGGGCTTGCACGGCCGAGTCTACGCGCCGGCCGCTGACGCGCGTGTGCGTGCTGAAACCTGCGAACACATGCGACGTGCGCCCGCCGGGACGCGCCCCGCGGCGCCGAACAACGGTTCCGCACTCTGGAAATGCACTAGGCTAACCCCGCTTTTGCCGCCCCGCTCGGGCGAGCAGACTGCCCACTCTTCCCCTATCGATAGGACGGCACATGGTCATCGCGAGCAGCTACCCGTTTCTCGAAGTGTTCTGGACGATGCTCATCTTCTTCGGATTCGTCGTCTGGCTGTGGATCCTGTTCACGGTGATCGCCGACCTGTTCCGCCGTCACGACACCTCAGGATGGATGAAGGTCCTGTGGATCATCTTCATCATCGTGCTCCCATATCTGGGCGTGTTCGTTTACCTGATCGCCGAGCACAAGGGGATGACCGAACGCGCGATCACAGCCCAGAAAGCCGCCCAGGCTGAAGTCGACCAGTACGTGCAGTCGGTCGCGGCCAAGGGCGACCCGGCAGCGCAGATCGCGAGCGCCAAGGAGCTGCTGGACAGCGGCACGATCACGCAGGCCGAGTTCGACCAGCTGAAGCAGAAGGCACTAGCCGCCAGCTGACACACCACGACTCCCGCTCCGCCCCCGGCCTCGGGCCGGGGCGCCGGAGCCGGGCGGGTCGCCGGGGCGGGCGCTGGGCCGGGCGGGGCCTTCACCGGCAAGAGCCTCACCGCCAAGATCAGTACCTGGCGGTGTCAGCTCCGATACTAAGCGGCTTCAGCTGGCGATATCAGCTGGCGGTGCCGACGCCGCTGCGCCCGTAGAAGGCGGCCTCTTCGCGACCCAGGTCAGTGACCGGATCCTCGCCGTACATCCACTCGCGGGCAATCCGGTGCCAGTTGGCGCTGGCCTGAAGCTGCGAGAGCACGGCCAATGTCAGCATCTCCATGCGCCGCCCGAACAGATGCTCGGGCGGCATGTGCTGATGGCGCATCTCCTTGAAGTGGCTCGAGCGCGGGTCGGAGCTCTCGATCATCACCTGGGTAGCTATGTCGGGGGTGAGCGTGACGGTCTCGTCGGTCGTGTACCACCAGATCGCGTCCCTGATGAACGCGAGCAGGTGATCGGCGTCGACCCGCTCGGGTTCGGGTAGGAAGCCAGAGGAGCCGAGCAGCTCATGCAACGCCGCGGCGTCGCCCTCGGAGACCGCGCGCTGGCATGCGAGCTCGAGGTCCACGGGCTCGGTGGGCATCCGCTTGAACAGGCCGAAGTCCAGGAACGCCATACGGCCGTCATCGAGCAGCAGGAAGTTCCCGGGATGAGGGTCGCCGGAGAACTGGCGATGGCGATACAGGCAGCCGAGGAAGAAGCGGAAGACGATCTCCCCGATCCGGTCCCGCTCGGCCTGCGGGCGAGCCTTTAGCTCCTCGAAGCCGACGCCGCTGACGAACTCGCTCACGAGCACACGCTCGCGCGAAAGCGAGCTGATGACGTCGGGCACGACTATGAAGGGGTGGCCGGCGAAGATCCTGGCCAGCGCGCGCTGGTTCTGGGCCTCGAGCTCGTAGTCGAGCTCCTCGACGATTCGCTCGTTGATCTCCTCGGCGATCGCCTTGACATCGAGCCCCGGGGTCATCCGCTTGAGCAGGCGCAGGATCATGTCTAGGTTCTGCAGGTCCGCGCGAACCGCGCTGGCGACGCCCGGATACTGGACCTTGACGGCCACCTCGCGTCCGTCCTTGCGCAGCGTCGCGCGGTACACCTGGCCGATCGAGGCCGCCGCGATCGGCTCCTCCTCGAACGAGGAGAACACGTCGGAGATCGACTCGTCGAGGTCATCCTCGATCACGCGCCGCATCTGCTTGAACGACACCGTGGGGGCTGCGTCGCGCAGCTTCGCCAGCTCGCGCTGGAACTCGTCGCGATGCTCCTCGGCAACGAGGCCGACGTCCAGGAACGACATCACCTGGCCGAGCTTCATCGCGGCACCCTTCATCGTCCCGAGCGCCGCCACGATCTGCTTGGCGGTCTCGAGCTGACGGCGCGCCATCGCCTCCTCGGAGGCCTCATCGCCACGGGTGACGTTGGCGGCACGCGTACCGAACTGCTTGACCGCCTCGCTTGCCGCGAGCGTGGCGACCGTCGCCGTGCGCCGCACGCGCGAGGTCGGGATCTTCTCGTTCTCGCGCGCCATCCCCTGCATGCTAGGAGCTACATGACGGCCACGCTCCGCGGGCGCTCGTGCTCAGGCGATGCGCTCGACCCGCGACCCGGGCACGATGTCATCGGAGCCGTCCTCCCAGCGCACCCACGCCTTGTGGCCACCGTCGTAGTCGGCGCCGAGCAACACCAGCGTGGCCGGCTGGCCGAGCGCGGTGCAGCGCTGCGAGCCCTCGGGGTCCAACCCGCGCCAGACGCGGATGAAGGAATTGGAGTCCCACTCGCGCGCGACGGATGTCTGATCGGAGTGGCCGGGGTAGATGATCGTCTGCGGCGGCAACTCCATCAGCGTCCCCATGATCGAGTCCCGCAGATCGGCGTACGTGGTGTGCCCGGGCGCTTTGACGCCGCCGACCGAGTCCTTGAACAGGGTGTCGCCGGTGAACACAGCAAGCCCCTCGGCGGAAAGGCCACCTGGCACCGAGCTGCGCGGCATGCGCACGGCGGTGCCAGCACCGGCGGGCACCTCGGGCCGAGTGCCGACCAGGAACGAGAGCATCCCTCGCGTGTGCCCGGGGGTGTGAAGCGCGCGCACGTCGAGCGCTCCGAAGCTCAGCGTCTGACCGGCCTCAATCGAGCCCATCGCGGGGGCCGGATCGTCGCCGCCGGCGACGGCGGCCTCCAGCAGCTCCCGCTCGCTCTGGCTGATCACCACCTCCAGGCCGGGCCAACGCGCGCGCAGCTCGCCGACGTCGCTGACGTGATCGAAGTGGTGATGGGTGAGCAGAACGTGGGTCGGCGAAAGCCCCAAGCGCTCGGCCGCCTCGATCAGCGGGACGATGGGACCGCCGGCGTCGATGAAGAACGCCGGCCCCCCTGCCCCGTCTGCCACGAGGAACGTGTTCGACAGGAACTGCGGATGCATGGAGCGCTCCACGATCATCGCGCCCATCCTTACACGAATCGGTCAGCCGGCGTTTGAGAGCAGCGAGCCGTTGCTGCCAGCGGTGTGCGGGACGGCGGCGTGCGGGACGAGCAGCCGGCTGAGGCCTTCGAGGTAGCGTTCGTCGCCGACGTCGGTACGCCACTCCAGCACTGGCACCGATCGAGCGCAGTCGACGGCTCGTACACGCGCCTGCTCGAGCGTCGGCGCGGTGGTCGCGAGCGCGACCGCGCGCGAGGTTCCGACCGTCCTGTAGATGCCATCCTCGACCTCGACGGCCGAGGAGAAGAAGACGTGGCAGCCGTCCGCTTCGATCGCCTCACGGTCGAGCGTGAACTCGTACGCCGGACCGGGACGCAACGCGTAGTCGGGCGAGACGAGGTACAGCACGAGCGAGGCCTCGTCGCGCAGCACGAGATCGTCGGTGGTGAGCGTGGAGCTTGAGATGCGCTCCATCACTTCGGGCCAACTGCCGTCGAGCAGGCTCATGATGTTCATACACTCGGGATCGCCGAAACGCGCGTTGAACTCGATCACCTTGACGCCGTCGGCGGTGGCGAAGAAGCCGCTGTTCATCACGCCCGTGAAGTGCCGTCCTTCCTGCGCCAGACGCTCGATCACCCGCTCGACGATCGAGCAGGCCTGTTGGTAGTGGGCGAGGGTCATGAACGGAAGCGTCGTGCCGGCCATCGACAGCGAGCCCATGCCGCCCGTCCCGGGCCCCTCGTCGCCGTCGTAGCGGAACGGGTAGTCATACGTGGAGGGCGGGAAGACGACGGCCCGGCCGTCGCTGATCGCCTGGATCGTGAACTCCGCGCCGACGATCTTCTCCTCGATCAGGACCGACTCTCCTGCCCCACCACCGGCGAGCAGGCTGAGCGCGTACTCGCCTGCGGCGCGATGGTCGGCCAGATGCGGGCCCATCACCTTCACACCCTTGCCTCCGGTCAGGCCGGAGGGCTTGACGGCGACGGGCGTCGCGCCGAACGAGGCGATCGCCTCGGCTAGGTCTGCGGGATCGCGCACCACCCGCCAAGCCGGCGCGGCCTCGGGGGCGACCTCCGCCAGCAGTGTCCGCGCGAACGTCTTGTTCCACTCGATCTCCGCGCCCGCCGCGGTCGGGCCGACGGCGCGCGTGCCCTGCGCCAGCAGCGCGTCGATCACCCCGGCCGCGAGCGGCTCGTCGGCGCTGACCATCGCGATGTCGATCTCCAGCTCACGCGCGAACGCGGCGACGAGCTTCGGGTCGCACACGTCGCCGACGCGGTGGACGCCTCCGGAGGAGGCCGCATGGCGCACGATCGAGGGGTTCTCGTGACCGACGAGCGCGTACAGCTCGCTGTGCTCGGCCATGCGCGCAGCAAGCGCGCTCTCGCGCCCGCCGTGCCCGACGATCAGGGTTCGCATCGCCGCCAGTCTAGAGACGCGCGGCGGCCCTCAAGCGTCCGGCCTGACTCTGTCCACCTGCCCATCAATAAACTGGCGCAATGGCGGCCGACATCGGCGACGGCCAGTTGATCGAAGTTCGCTCTGCCGACGGAACCCGCCCTGGAGTAGAGCGCCTTGGCGAAGGACCACCGCTGCTGGCCGTGCACGCACGGGACGGCCGACCGCAGCAGATGGTCGGCGCACTCGCGGAGCGCTAACGCTGCTTTACGAGCCTCCTTTCGACACGCCGGGGCAGACCTTCCTCCCAGAGTCAGGAACCTTCCTCTACAGCTTCTCCGAGCTACTCGCCAGCGGTGAGAGAGAGGGTGCGCTCGAGCTGTTCTACGCGGAGGTGATTTAGGGCCGCATCGGCCTGGACTACCGCTGCGATCATGCGAGCTTTGTGTCGCTTCGTGTCCCCGTTCGGGTCCTGGTGGGGGACATGAGCCCCGAGGCGTTCAAAGCGGCTGCGGCAGCTGCGGCAGCCGCCATACCCGGGGGCAGGCTCACAGTGCTTCCCGGGCAGGGTCACGCGATGATCGACAGCGATCCACAGGCTTTGTGAAACAGGTGCTCGACTATCTTCGCTGACCAGCGGGCCGGATCGATCTACGCGTAGACTCCACCCATCAGCCTTATCCACACCTGCTACCGGATCACCGACATCGACCGCTCGGTCGCCTTCTATCGCGCTCTGGGCTTCGAGGAGATAGGCCGGATACCGATCCGCGACGAGGCGGTCAACGTGTTCATGAACCAGCCCGGCGACGGCGACATGCCGCGGCTGGAGTTGACCTTCAACTTCGGCGTCGGCTCCTACGAGCTCGGCAGCGGCTACGGCCACATCGCGATCACCAGCGCCGACCTCGACGCAACGCTCGCAGACCTGGCCAACCTCGGCATCGAGCCCGAGAAGCCGCCTTACTCCGTCCGTGAGGGTGGCTCCCGGCTGTGCTTCGTTCGCGACCCTGATGGTTATAGGGTCGAGTTGATCGAGACAGACTGAATCCGCTGCAAAATCAGCCAATTTCATGTGCTTGTCAGCTCGTCTTTGCTTGTCCGCGAACCGACGCCAGAGCGCCAACCCCAGCAGAATCGCAGAATCCTGAGTTGCAAACCGTCCACTATCTCGATCCTGGGTACAGAGTCGAGATAATTGAGATGTAAGAGCGTTTGAGCACAAAAAGCTCTGGGAATCCGTCGGAGTGACATCGAGGGATCACATCGTGCGGCCGCGAGTACCGTCCCCGTCGAGCGGTAGAACCGAGGGATGGCTGAATCGATTGAGCAGTTCACCTTCGAGCTGACCGCCAGTGCGCTGGCGGAGCAGGAGCGTGCCCTCGCAGGCCTGCGAGGGCGTGCCGGGACGGTGCTCGCGGCAGCTTCTATTGCTGGCTCATTCTTTGGCGCCAAGGTCAGCCACGGCTCCCTCGGCGCCTGGGGAGTCCTCGCCATGATCACCTTCGCCTTGTGCGCTGGGAGTGCCGTCTGGGTCCTCCTGCCCCACGCATTTGTGTTTGCTTTCCGCGGCAAGACGCTTCTGGCCGAGAGTGACCATCGCGGTGTGTCCGATGTCGTGGACGCATACCGCATCGCCGGCATCTGGATCGAACCCTACGTAGCGAGCAACCGCCGCAAGATCGCCTCGCTCTCAGATTGGCTGACCATGAGCTGCGCACTGCTCATCGCCGAGGTCATTCTGTGGACCCTCAGCCTCGTCGGCTAAACTGAGATCATGGCCTTCAAGAAGAAAACTCCTCAGGCGCCTCCACCGCAAGTACCGCTGGAGCCACGCCCGCCGGAGCACTTCCCGGTCACCGCCCCCCCCGGCTTTGCCCTCCCCGAGAAGCGCGGTGGCCTACTGGGCAGCAAGAGCTGACCTGCGACCTTCTTGCGCCCGGTGGCCACGGGACGCTCAGCTTGAGACTTCTTGCCGGGTCATGACAGTGGGTTTGCTTGCGTCCACCACCTCGTTGGATATCGAATCCCTGACATGGTATGCTGGCATACGTGGTACGCACGACCGTAAAGATCTCCGAGGAGCTCGATGAGCGACTGCGACACGAGGCGAGACGCCGCGGCATCACCATCTCAGACGTCACGCGCTCGGCGCTCGAAGCCCACCTACGAGGCGGACGTCGCCGACTGCGAGCCGCTGCCGCCGGCCACAGCGGCAGCACCGACATCTCCGAGCGGATCGAGCAAATCATCAGCGCGGAGCTAAGCGATAGCGCTCATCGTTGACGCCGGGCCACTCTACGCCTACGTGGACGGCGACGACGCTCATCACGAGGCGTGCCTTGAGTTGTTGGAGACTCATCCCGGCCCCTTGATCATCCCGACCCTCGTCATTACCGAGGTCGCATACCTAATCGCAAGTCGTCTCGGTTGGCAGGCCGAGACTCGATTCCTCGGCGACCTCGCGGCCGGCGAGATGAGCCTGGAGCCGGTCGACCCCAAGGACACCCTGCGAATCGCAGAGCTGGTCGCGCGCTACCACGACCTTCCCCTTGGCACGGTCGACGCATCGGTCATCGCTGCAGCCGAGCGCCTCGGCGCGACCGAAGTGGCGACACTCGATCGCCGCCACTTCACCGTCGTACGCCCTCACCACGTTGAGGCATTCAACGTCCTCCCCGGCCGGGCCTAGTTCGCACCTTCCCTCTTCTGGCTTCGCCCTTTCCGAAAAGCGCAAACCACCAGTCGGCATGATCGCCTTCGCCATGTCCGTGGGGAGTGCTCCTGCCCCATGCATTTGTGTTTGCCTTCCGAGGAGATACGCTGCCGGCCTTCCGAGGAGATACGCTGCCGGCCGAGAGCGACCACCGAGGCGTCTCCAACCCCGGCCACCGGCACAACTCCCGGCCACCCCCCCAACTTCGCCCTCGCTGAGAAGCGCGGCGGTTGACTGGGCGGCAAACACAGCTGACCATCCATAGACGACCACCCGTCGACCCAGGGGTCCGCGCGGGCCTCAGGGGTGAACACTGCACTCTGGCGTAGGAGTCTCGCGGCCGATCGCCTTATCCAGCTCAACGCCCGAGCCGGTGAGCTGCCACGCTTTCTCGCGGCCCTCGGTCCGGGTGTTCTCGATCAGCCCGTGGCGGGCCAGGCGCGCGAGCAGCGTGGAGGCATCCCCCTTACTTTTGATGGCCACGCGTCGGGCGATCTCGTTGTTGCTGAGCCCGGGTTCAGCTGCGCTGACTCTCAACACAGAAACGGCGTCCTCGCTCAGGCGCCCGCCGGACTGCCACATCAGATCGAGAGCCAGGCTGTGCGGCGGCGCGGGGGTCTCGCGCCCGATCGCCTGGTCGAGCTGTTCGCCCGAGGCGGTGAGCCGCCATGCGTTCGGAGTGCCCTTGCGGTGAGCATCTCGCGCGCCCTCCACCAGCCCAAGCCCCGTAAGGCGCGCGAGCAGCCTTGCGATTTGGCCCTGATCTTTGATTCCTGCGCGCAGGGCCACCTCTCTGCTGTAGAGCCAAGGCTGGTCGCCGATCACCCTGAGTACCGAAACGGCGCGGCGGTCCATGCGCCCACCGAACTCCTCTGGCACATCGATAGCCACGCTTTCCTGGTGCCTGAGCGCACTCTCGAGCTTCTCGCCTGAGGCGGTGAGCTGCCAGGCGTTTGCGCGAACAGGGCTGCGGGCATCCCGCGTGTTCCTGATCAGCCCGAGCTGCGCCATACGCGTCAGGATCCTTGACATGTGGCCCTCGTTTGTGACGCCCGCCCGTACCGCCATCTCCCGGTTGCTGAGGCCAGGCTCGGCCGCAATGATCGTCAGCACCGAAACGGTGCTGTGGTTTGGGCGCCCACCGGGTTCTTGTAGGCAGCCAAGGGCCAGCGCGGAGGCCGCGTCGAGCTGGTGCGAGAGCTCTCTGCGTGCCGCATTGACGCCAAGGAACGGCAGCACGATGAAGCTCATCAGGGGACCCGTCAGCTCGACAAACGCCCCCGGGTCGGGTTGCAAGAGCCGCCATTGGAGCACCCCGAGCGCTCCGCTGACTACGGCGTGCGCGGTAAGCGGCGGCGGGTAGCCCCGCGCAGGTGCACGTTCATCATCAAGCACCCGGGCGAGACGGTCGAGCACCTCACAGCGAGCAGCCAGGACCGCTGGTCCCGCCTGTGCGGAATGCACGAGGCAATACCGTGCGAGTGCCGGCTGCTCATCGAAGAACTCAAGCAGCGCCATCAGCGCCGCCCGCACACGATCCAGCCAGCCCTCCTGGGCATCAAACGCAGCGCTCGCGCGCTCGGCGGCACCGGCCAGCACCTGCTCGAACGCCACGAGCAGACAGGCTTCGCGCCCCTCAAGATAATCGTCGAGCGTCCCGTATGAGACATCCGAGTCACCGTTAAGGAGTGCAGCGGAGAGTCCCGCAAAAGGAAACTGGCGGATAGCTTCCGCCGCGGTGACCAGATTCTGGGCGTGCTGCAGCTCAACCCGCGGTGCATCCGCCGAGCGGTCACGGCCTCGCGGAGTTCGTTGTTCACGCACTCGCGGAGCGCCGCGGCCCGGGTACGAGGCCGCAGCGCCGGTGGGCCCGGCTGAGAGGGACAACGGACCCGCAGCTCTTCAAGCGGGCCGCAAGGAAGCAAGGCGACGCTCGAGCAAATACAGGCCTCCTGTTCCCCATCGCCTCCTCCTCACTATCGCTAATAAAAACGCTGATAGTGCACGCTACAGTGTCGCACAAACTCCTGTCAACTAAGGCGATATGGGCTCAATGCAATCCTTAATGAACAGGTGCGCTGCCGTTTTTTCTGAGATAGGGGCCGCGTGCGAGCGCGTATGTGACAACTGCCCACTGTGGGTGGCGTGTCTCGGGGAGCAGCCCATAAACACCGCCGCTCCCTACGGCTCATCTCGCGAGCCACACACCGATCCGGTCACCGGACCGAGTGACCCAGTAGAGCTGCCTCGACATGACCTTCAACCCGAGACTGCGGATGCGGCTGTTGCGCCGCGCAAGCTTCGGGCCGGGCTGGCCGCGTGGTGGTATGAGCACACGGAGATCTCGCGCGAGGTGATCGTCGAGCGGATGCTCGAGTTCTGCTGGGTCGGACTGCAGCGTGTCGCAGGCGGGGAGCGGCTGAGGCGCGGCCGCTGCTCACGCTGCGCGATCAGGCGCTCGCGGCCTCCCGTCGGTGGGCCGATGCGGAGCCGAACAAGCCCCACACCGGCCCATCTGCGCGTGAAATCGCCTACCTAGCGACTACTCGAGTCTCAGTGCAGTTCGGCGAACAGTTTTTCGCCGTTGGTGAGTTTCTGAGTGAAGGTGTCTTTGAATTCAGTGATTGTACGAGCTCCTGAAAACTCTAGTCCTGCCGGTTCCCCTTCCGCTGCTTCGAGGTATTTTTTAGGCAATTCCAGTGCTTCCCCGGTGCCCACCAGCCCAGGCACTGTGCCAAAAAGGATCTTGTACGCGCCTTTTTGCAGGCCGCCGCATTTGTATTCCAGGGGATCTTCGACTGTGAAGAATGTTAGTGCACCGCTCCCAGAGGGAAACGTCAGGTTCTCGGTGATCGTTTTCCCGTCTTTCAGGATCACGAGTTCAGACGAGATGTTTGGCAGGTTCGAAACGGTCACTTTGCATTCTGGGTTCGTGCCGCTGACAGCAGTGCATTCTGCCAACGTTATTGTGACTTTGCCTTTGCCGGGTTCGCCGCCGATCACGGAGCCTGTACCCGCGGATTTTTTGCATTCAATCTTCAGAGTGATCGCGGGGAAGGTCGGTATTTCTGCTGTGAACTTTCCGCCAGTGAGTGTGGTCGTCTTGGTTTCTCCAGCTTTGAGGATGGTTTTGAGGGTGCCGTACTTCCAGACCGGCTGTACCGCGGCGGCTGTTGAGGTGGCAACCCCGATGGCGGATATGGCGATCAGCGCGGTGATGACCGCCCTCCGTATGGATCTCATGGTTCCTCTCCTTGTGTCGTTTGACATCGAAGCGACCCGGCCCAGTGGTCGGGCTGCGTGCTCAGGCGTGTTTTGTCGCGCCGATTAGCGCGGGGCGCTGTGGCGGTGTTCTCGTGCCGCGCGCGCCCGCGATGCTTTTTTAGCTTTGGGGCAGCCTGTAACGGTGATGTGGGTGGTTTGGTTGACGATGGCGCCGTTCTGGGCGGTGATGGCGGTCGGCATCGCGAGGCTCGTGGCACACAGGCTGCCGTTCGCCTTTGCAGGCAGAAACGCGGCGAGGATGGAATGAGGGCCTTGCGGCAGGACCGTTTCGAAGCTCGTGATGGGGGCGTCGGGGACTGTGTCGAAGTGGCTGTAGGTGATGCCCTTCTTGATCTGGGTCTTGCCGTCGAGGATGACGGTGACGCCTTGGCCTTGCAGGATGAACTCGACGTCGGGGAACGCGGCGCCGCCGTGAGAGACGAGGATCGCGGGACCGACGAGGGGAACGTTCAGGACGGGGGTGACGGCCTTGGCGTAGCCGATCATGGCGCCGGCCGGGCAGCCGGCGGGGTTGCTGTCGAACTGCGCTTCGGTGCAGGCTTTCTGCAGCGTGGTGAGGCGTGAGGGCAGGACCTTCGGGAGTTGCAGGTGGACCTGTGCGATGTTCGCCTGCCCCGGGGTCTGGGCCACCTTGACGGTCAGGCTTGCCCCGTTCAGTTTGCTCGTCTTCGCTGTGGTGGACGCCGTGAACCTTGGTTTGAACGGGAGGTTCTTGCAGCCCGCGGCGGCGAATGGCGAGGCGAGATGGGCGACGGCGCCTTGGTTTGAGGCGACGAGTCCGGTGATGGTTTTCGCGGTGCAGCTGGTGGGGTTGAACGTGAACCCGGGCCGGTCGATCGTGACATTGACGGTCCGCAAACGGAGCGGGACGCCGTCGATGATCTGTGGGAACGGGTCGCTCGTGACCGTCACCGCGGTCGTGTTTGGGTCGACATTGATCGCAGCGCGGACCGTGACATCACCGAGGTTGAACGGGCCCGCGACCGCCGGGACGACGACCGAGAGGCCGAACGGGGCGCCCTTGTAGGGGCCTGTCAGGTAGACACGGCCGGTCAGGTAGAGGGGGTGTGAGCCCGCTCCCGCCGCGGTGGTCGTGGTGCCGATCTGGCTGGCGGCCGGGCAGGTCCCTTGCGCCGCCTGCGGTTCGCCGCACAGCGGGACGGAGGCGATCATCGCGTCGAGGCCCACCGGGAGCGTCAGTTGCAGGGCGGAGAGGCTCTGTTCACGGTCGCCCCGTGCCAGCGTCATCGTGAACGGGCTGAACGCGGCGGCCGTGGGCGTCGCGGTCTGGGCGAGCAGCGTCGGGGAGAACGGGGGCGTGGCGGGGCAGGGGGCGCCAGCGCCGTCCCAGCTGACGGCGAAGCTCGAGGACGGCGTGCCGTCCGGGGTGAACGGTGCGCTCCACGGGGCGATGTCCGCGCTCGTCGTCGCCGGGCCGCACGTGGGTGGGGTGGCGAGGATCGCGCGGGGACCACCCTTGACCTGGACGTTGACGCTGCTGACGGGGAACGGCGGGTTTTCATCGAATGACGCGGTGAGCTGGCCGGTGGCAGGATTGGCGGAGATCGAGCCGTGCAGCTTCACGACGACGCCCTGACCCGCGGCTTCGAGGTAGCCGCCGAAGAGGTTGCCGTCGACAGCGTCGTGGGAGGTGCACGGCGCCTGGCCGGCCCCGCCGCAGCCCGGCGTTGCAGCATAGAGGTGCCCACGGAGGGGTTCGGGCAGCAGGGGTGTGGTGACTTCGAGCGTTCCGATCGTGGAGGCCGCGGGGCAGTGCCCGGGGACGGGGTGCTCGAGGCCGTCGGGCCCGGACTGTTCTTCACCCAGATTGATGCCTTCGGGGCCTTCGGAGGGGCAGGCGGTGAGACCGTCGGCGGCGCCGGGATTCACCGAGACGCCCTGCGGGAGCGTGACGGTGACATCGCGGAAGGGCGGCGCGGCCAGGCGGGCCGGATCATCGAACTGTGGGAACGCGAAGTCGACACCAAATCCGGCAGGCGCATCTGCCTGGTCGGTCTCGGGAGAAACAGCGAGAGATGGTGAAAACGCCAAGGAGTCACACCCTGTCACGTGCGGATACACAACCGCTTGCGCCGAGTGCCACACACCCGGATGTTGCCAGCTGTCGGTTTCCATACGTGCGGACAACGGACCGGTCCCGCAATCCACAGGGTTAGTGAAAAATGGCGCGGATTTGTTGGCCGCACCGTCACGCGTCGCCGGGTCCCCGAAGAACATCAACGAAACGCTCGTGATTTCTAGCTCGGGGATCCCCGGTGTGGTGACACGAAGATAATAGCTCCCGCCACGACGCACCACGTTGCCGTAGAGGACGATCAGCTTGCCTAGATAGGTCAGCCCGAACTCCGCGGGATAACCGGCCTCTGGCACCAGGTTGTACAGGGCGGACGTTGAAACTCCGGTTTCCGACGCGCGAAATGTGCCGTGGAATCCACTGAACACGACGGTGCCGACCCGGCTTGCGGCAGGGCAAGCGGTCGCGTTCGCGCTCAGCAGCAGGTCGACCAGCGGACATCTCGGCGTGGCCTGCGGGTCGCCCGCGAAGCCCAGCGGCAGGTCGACCGCGACGTCCTTGACTTCCTCCGGCGGCGCGTCTTTCGGGCCGGGTTCGTTGGTGGGGTGTCGTTCTTCGACGTTCGTATTGAGAGTGAAGGCGGCCGTGAGCGTGTTGGGGTGCGCCGCCGCCTGCTCGCTGGGCAGACCGGTGGGGTCGAGCGGCTGCATCGTGAAATCCTGGATGCCGAAGGTGGCTGGTTCGGTGCTCACGGGCGTCTGTGTATCTGTCGTGACCGTCGCGGCGCCTCCGCCGGATATGGTGGTGGAGTTCGACACGCTGCCCGTGACGCCCGGTTCCACGACGACATAGAGGAACACGTAGAGAACGTCACCAACGGGCATTTCCGGCGCTTCGTCGACGCAGCTGACGGTGGTGCGAACGCAGTGCATCGCAGTTTCTTCGGGTTTGAAGTCGCGCCCGAGGATCCGGATCGCTCGCGCGCCCGCAGGAAGCGCGTCGGAGATAGTTACCGGCCCGTGGGCGGCGGCGGTGCCGACGTTCTGGATGATGAACGTGTAGCGATCACAGATCTGTTCGCGTTCGAGTTCGCAGGCGGCGTTGTTGGTGGAGGAGAAGTGGGTGGGTTGCCCAACCGAGCGGATCGACCAGGCCGGCGTCGGGACGGCGCCCGCGGCCGGTGCGCCGCCGACGGCCAAAAGCAGGGTCGCCAGCGCGCAGAGCCCGCCCAAGCGGCCAGGGGTCATTGCGAGAAACCGCATCTAACGCTGCCTCCGATCGGATTTCCTTGCCGTCACGGCGTATCTCTTGCGGGCCTGGCGTTCACACCCGCGTCGCTGTCGCCTCGGGCGCCTCCTGCATGCCTTCAGCGCCCTCGCGAGCTTTTGCGCGCGCGTGAGGGTCCTGACCTTCGGTGGGCCTGAGGCCGAGGGAGGAGCCGGAACTTCGCTCGCTCCAGCGGTCTGGGCCGCGCTCCCGCCGAAGGCCGGCAAGGCCCCAGCCTGGCTGGGCGCGCCCTGGCACGGATCCCCGGAACAGCCGGGCGCGGCCGCCGACGGCGGGAAGCCGCCGCCTACGCGCGCATCGTAGAAGTCCTGCTGGGTGTCGGTGTCCTGGGGAATCAGCGAGTCGGCGGTGTCGAAGAACACGTCGCCACCGGATGCACTTGCGCCGAGCAAATACACGCTCGAGGTTCCGGCAAACGTATGGGTGTCGCGCCCGTCGGAGATCAGATACACGTTCCCCGCGCGATACTCATAGATGTTCGGCACGAGCGCTTCTGCGGCGACGGTTTCGTCGTTCAGCGCTTGGGGGGTCAGGGCATCCGGGCTCTGGAAGAGCACCGTGCCGTCTTCGGGCGCCAGCAGACCGTCCGCCGCCGCGGGCGAGTCAGTGTGAGCGTAGCTGTAGCCCGAGATGGCGCCGGCGGAGATCTTCGCTCCATGGAGGGGTGTTCTGTTGTCATCGGCGAACCCGTCCTGCCCGATCGAGGCACGCACGAGGCGGCCGCTCTGGTCGTCGTACTGGAAGACCTGCGCCGGGCCGGGGCTGGTGCCTTCCCGGGTGAGGTCCGCGCGGCTGGTGAAGACGAGAAAGCGGCCATCGTGGGAGAGCTGCGCGGGGCGCTCGTCTTCCTGCTGCCAGAGGGGAGCGTCGTCGGATGAGAGCGTGGCGATGAACGCGAGGTGTCCGCCGGGGAATCGTTCGTCGCGCTCGGAGACGTACAGATTGTCCTGGCCTTCGAGCGGCTGCTGGTGTTCGGCGTTCTCGCCGGCGAGAACGCCGGCTGCGACGAAGTAGATCCGGGTGCCGTCCTCGGAGATGCGGGTGATGCCCTGTACGTGGGCTTCGCCGGAGATGGGTGTCGAGACAAGGCTCACGCGGTCCCCCGCAGAGGCGTTGAAGTCGTACTCGTAGAGATTGTTGCCCTTGGCTCCCGGGAGCAGTTCCTGTTCAGTCGTGAAGAAGGCCTTGGAGCCGTCTTCGGAGGCGCCCTGAAAGACTGCGGCGCTCAGCCCTTCGCCGGTCAGGCACGTCGCGCAGCTTTCCTTATCGGGCTCGGAGATCGCGACCGTCTGAGACTGCGAGGGGGAGGTTTCTTCGCGGCCGAACAGCTCATCCACCGCGGGCCGTTCGCCGCAGGCGATGGCGGTGAAGAAGACGCGCTGCCCGCTGGAGGAGATCGCGTTGTACATCGAACCGACCGGGCGGCCGAATTCTTGAGTCGCGTCGGATGAGCCAAGACGTGTTCCGCATTCGCTCTCCAAGGCTGTACTCCCGTGTGCGCCGCTCACACCCACGAGCGAGGGTTCGCTGTGGCCGGTGCCGACGTACTCGTATAGAGTGTCTTGGCCGCTCGTGGAGTCAAACGGCCAGCGAAATGCCGGATTTTCGATCGTATAGAAGATGTGAGACAGGTCCGCCGAGGCACCCACGTAGGTGTACCGATTGTTATTGCCGGTGGTCGGGCTCGGCGTGGCGGGCCCGATCTCGGTGAACGTGCCGCGTGGCTGCTCGAGGTAGAGGTCCGACAGTTCGGCCGGCTGCGCGTGTGTGCCGAGCTCCCACAAGCTGTTGCTGAGATCGGCGCCGGCGTCGAATATGCCATTGATGTTGAACTTTGAAGCCGGCGGCGAGAGTGAGGACGCCGTCCACCCGGAGGCGGTGCGCGAGAGCTCATACGCAGCCCCGAACAACTGACTGTTGCCGAGTTCGTCGCTTTCTGTGCTGGCGAAGGCGCCGAGTCCCGCGACGATGAGGTGCGATCCGTCTTCAGTCAGCGCAAACTCGCTCGTGAGGGGCACGCCCTCCTTGTAGACGGGGGTGACCTGCTCGTAGGCGCGGCAATCCGGCAGTGCGCCAGAGTTCAGTTCGGAGCGGAGCGTTTCGTTCGGGCAGGCGCCGGTCGCCGAGGCGGGCGGCGTGAATGCGAGCGTCGCGAGGAGGGCGGAGATCGCGAGGGTCGCCGGGGCTGTCACGCAGGCGCATCTGATACGTCCACCTAGGGCAGACAAGGTCATCGTCGGGTATTTCACTTTCGCCTCTTTGCTGTTGGGCCGTAGAGCCTGTGGGCCTGTCTCACGCATGCGGCGCGTTTGTTCTTCGGCTTGCGCTTGCACGCCCTCAGGGCGCGGGCGAGCTTCTGCGTGCGGGTTAGGGGCTGGCTGTGGCCGACCAGCGGGGGCGGTTCGCTCGGCAGGGTGAACGGCAGCAGCGCGAAGGACTGCGGGGGCACGGCGATCGGGCTCGGGGAGCCGGGAGTGGTGAAGGTGTGGTCGGCGCCCTGGCTCGTGCCGTCCTGGTTGCTCGCGACGATCCGGTAGTGGTAGGTGGTCGCCGGAAGCAGCCCCGTGAGCGGGAGACTCACGCTCACAGCAGAAGCCCCCGAGCCGGCTTCGCCGAAGCTCTGTGTGCCGTAGCTGGTGTCGGTTCCGACTTCGAAGGTGTAGGTGGTGGGCAGCCCGTCCGGGTTCACAGTCGCGGTGATGGTCGCGGAGGTCTGGGTGACTTCGAACGGTTCGCCGGTGGAGGCGGTCGGGGGCTGCGGCGGGTCGGTCGTGAACGAGCCTTCCGGGCCCGGTGTGCTGCCGGCTTCGTTGACCGCCACGATCCGGTAGTGGTAGGTCGTGTCGGGGGTCAGTTCTTCGAGGGTGATCGGCGCGACCGGCTGCGGGCCGGCCGGTTCGGCCGGGAGGGTCTGAACCCTGGTCGGCGAGCCCGGTGCGCCGCGTGGTTCGCCCTGACCGTATTCGAGGAAGTATTCGCTCGCCGCAGCGTCAGCGTCGATTTCGGCGGCGATCGTCGCGCTCGTCCGCGTGATCCCATGGACGGAGCCCGTACCGATGACCGGGGTGCCGGGCGTCGTGAACCGTTCGACTCTGCCTTCGGTCTTTTCCGCTGCGGTGTTTTCGGCGATCACCCGGAAGAAGTAGGTCGTACCGGGTTTGAGGACCACGCCCGTGGGGGCGCTGGCCGGGCGGTCCCCGAATTCGGGGCCGAGGGTGCCGGCGGGGACGGTCGTGATTTCCCCTTCGAGGGTTTCGCCGGTCGCCTGGGTGGAGTACTGGAAGCTCGTGGTGGTTTCCTGGTTCTCAGGGTTGACCTGCGCTTCGAGGTTCGCCGAGAACGCCGTAACGGCAGAAACGCTCTCGGCGTCGACAGCGGGAGGCGCGGCGAGGGTTTTGAAGCTGACCGGTTCCCCCGACGTCGCTTCGGTCGTTTCGCCTTCCAGATGGGTCGCGACGACGCAGAACGTGTATTCACGTGAGGGTTCGAGGCCCGTCAGCGGGGTCGAGATCTGGATGGCTTCGCCGGTCACTTCGGCGCCGGGTTCGGTGACGGGGCCTTCGGTGCACGTCCCGTTCGTGTTGAAGGTGAACTGATAGCCGGCCGTAGCGCTCGCCGCCGGGTTCAACTCACCATTCAACGTCGCGGTCGAAGCCGTGACCAAGGTCGCGGCTTCGGTCACCGGTGCTTCCGGCGGGGCGGCGAGAGCAGGAGTGCTTGAGAACACGAGGACGCCGACAATGACGCCAGCGGTCGAGAGCAGCGGCGTCCTCACAACGAGCCGCCAATTCCCAGTCTGTCGCCCATCGCTCGTCCTCAAACCCATTGCCTGTCCCCTTGGTCCCTCGCCGGCGATCCCAGCCGACGCGTCAGACTTGTCCATGGTGTACGCCATGTTGTACGGCGCCGCTGCTTTTCGGTGACGCTACTAGATCCCGATCGCATCTGTCAAGAGTCAGCCGATACAGCCAGGTCTTGGGCCATATGCGGGAGAGCGCGGCCACTTGCGAAAACGTCCGCTGGTCGGATAGGGACAAGAGTATGAACGTCCGTATTGTGATTTAGGCAGGATGTGGGCTCGCACAGACCAAAGCCCGGTAAGGCCGCCGCGTCGCCCGTCGCGTGCCAGCTGGCCATCCGCCCCCGGAGATCCACGAGTTTGCGGGCGTTTGGCCGTCCGGTCGGCTACGGTCTAGCGGGCAATGGCCCGCCCCCGCACCTCTACCCGAGCGATAAACACTGAGTCACAGAAACGGGGCAAGAGCACGCAGCGGGAGCGGCTGCTGGCGGGGATGGTCGCCGCCGCGAACCGCGGTGGCTACGCGCGCGCGAACGTCTCCGAGGTGATCGCCGCGGCGAGGGTCTCGCGCGGCACGTTCTATGACTACTTCGCAGATAAGGACGCCTGCTTTCTCGCGACGCTGGCCGACGTTCGGGAGTGTTTGACGGCGTACGTCGGCGGCGCCGTCGAGGACGAGGAGGCGGAGGAGGCGACTACTGCGACAATCGGCGCGCTGATCGATTTCGCGATCGCGGAGCCGGCGATGGCCCGGTTCCTGATGGCCGAGTCACTGGCGGGAGGGCCCGACGCGCTCGACGCTCGCGACCAGGCGATCTCCGAGATCGCGACGAAGCTAGACGGGGCTGGAAAGCGGGCGTCGCAGGGCATGGCCACGCCCGATCTTCCGAGCCGCGTGCTGGTCGGTGGCGTGTGTCGGCTGCTCGGGTCGCACCTGCGTCGCGGGGACCTGGGGCTATCCGAGCTTCGTCAGGATCTGCTGCTGTGGATCAAGAGCTATGACCGGCCCGTCGGCGAGCAGCGTTGGCGTACGCTCCGCCTGACACGTCTGAAAGGGCCCGCGCCGGTGATAGCCGATCCCCCACTACGGGCGCCCAGGCCACTCCCGCCGGGTCGCCCTCGCCTGTCCACGGAGGAAGTGGCGAAAAATCACCGCGAGCGGATCCTGCTCGCAGCCGCGCGTCTGGCCGAGACCCAGGGCTACACGACTACGACGGTCGCGGACATCACGAAGCTTGCCCGGGTGGACGCCCGAGCCTTCTACGGCCTGTTCGCCGACAAGCAGGCGGCCTTCATGACGATCCACGAGCTCGGCTTCCAGCACGTGATGGCCGTGACCGCGGGCGCATTCTTCGCGGGCTCGACGTGGCCTGAGCGCAGCTGGGAGGCCGGGCGCGCGCTCACATATTTCCTGGAGACCTATCCCGCCATGGCTGACGTGGGCGTCGTCGAGGCTTACGCCGTCGGGCCCGGCGCGGTACAGCGGGTGGAGGACGGCCACGTCGCGTTCACGATCTTCCTGCGGGAGGGCTACCAGTACAGGCCGCAGAGCGAGCCCCCGTCGCCCGCCGCGCTCGAAGCAATCATCGCGACGATCTTCGAGATGATCTACGAGGAGAGCCGCAAAAGCGCGAAGCCGACAATGACGGGTCTGCTCCCCTCCATGATGTTCCTGTGGCTCGCGCCGTTCATCGGAGCGGCCGAGGCCAGTGAGTTCATCGAGGGGAAGCTGAAGAGCGGCAAACGTAGGTAGAGGAGGTCAAGGCTACGTCTCGCCTGTCTCATGGATCCGCTCATCTATGAAGATGTTCGCCTGCTCGACACCCATGAACGGCGCCAGGCAAAGGAAGCTGACGTGCGGTAGGAGGTTTTCCATGTGGTGATCGCTCTCGCGACGGCATTCGCGGTAGCCCATCTCCATGACCGCGGTGGCGACCGCCTCGAGGGCCAAGGGCTTGGGTGCCGGTGAGCCCGGAGGTAGGTACTCGTTGCCGTCCTGGAAGAAGATCGTGAAGGCGTTGACGCTGTCCTCCAGACGCTTGACGGCGGCTGGTCCGACAGCCGTGGATTCGACGAACCCGACATGCGCGATCGTGAGGTTGCCTTGAAAGTACTGCGTGAATCCCCGCCCCGCTTCCCAGATGCGTTCCGGCCAAGTAGCCCCTACGACGAACGCACCGGCGGTCACCGCGATCGTGCGCTGGAAACCGAGTTCGTGCACGGCCTCAAACGCCGCCTGCTTGTCGGCGAACAGCGCGTTGAACGTACGGCGGTCGACTCCAGCGCGCTTGACGATGTCGGCGACTGTAACCGCCGTGTAGCCCTTCTGCTTGCCGACTTCGGCAGTGGCGAACAGGATTCGTTCGCGGCGATTTTCGCGCAGCTCGACGCGGCGTACCTGCTTGGTCGGCAATGGCGCTGGCGCACGCAGCATGCTCTCCGGGAGCAGCGGCCAGGGCGCCGGATCGGCCACGGGCGCAAGCGCCCGCCAGCGGTGCTTGCCGGCGGGCTCGTCATAGCGCTGCACCCACTGGAGCAGCTCCTCGACCATCCAAGCGAGGTCGCGCTCTCCGTGTCGCAGACGTGCTGCCAGCAGCCTATGGATCGTGCCGATCAACAGCAGCGGCGAGATGTCCGGCGTGACTTTCTTGGCAGCCACCCGCTCATGTGCCTGCGCGAGGATCCCTGCGGCCTCGACAATCCCCTGGTCACGCAGATCGAGCGCCTGAGGGCCGCCGGCCATCGCCTCGTTCATCGCGACGTGTGCCAGCTCCGGCCGTGAGTCTGCGAACCCGACCACTGCGCGAATCATCGCCGCCACGGCCTGCTCGGGCGGCCCGCCTTCCACGGCTTGACGAGCCTCTGCCCGTAACTGCGCCTGAATATCCGCCAAGCAAGCCAGGAAGCAGGCGTCCTTGTCGCGAAAGTGCTCGTAGAAGGTGGGTCGCGATACGCCGGCAGCGGCGATCACCTGAGAGATCGTCGCTGACGCATACCCCTCGTGTACGACCACGCCGATCATCGCGACGAGAATCCGTTCCCTTTGGGTGCTTTTGCGACCTCGGTGAGACATCGTGTTTGCGTCTGACATGACTTGACAGGAGACTAGCTCGGCGCGGCTGGGCATTGTCCTGACATAAACAGCACGGCTAGTTTTCTCTAGCCTCACCGCCAACGTTCATGATGGGTCTCCAAACGTGTCCCGATCTCTAGATCAGCCCAGGCAGCTTCCACCGCGTCACCTGCGCAGCGCAACCACTCGCCACCGCGTGCTGAGCGACGAAGTCATCATCCACCACGAGCTGCTGATCCCTGTCGAGCCCGCCCGAGCCGCTGCGCTACTGGACTCGTTGGGGTCGACTGCAGACCGGCTCTGGCCCAGCGAAAGCTGGCCCGCGCAATGGCTCGACCGCCCGATCGGAGTCGGCGCGAGAGGCGGGCACGGCCCAGTCCGCTACGTCGTTGACTTCTATCAGCCAGGGCGCCGGGTGCGCTACCGGTTCCTGCGCCCGCGCGGAGTACGGGGCTGGCACGAGTACACGGTCGACCCGACCAAACACGGAACTCGGATCACCCACAGATATGCGGCCAGCCACCGCGGGACGATACGGATCATCTGGCCGGTCGCGCTTCGCCCGCTGCACGACGCCGCGACGCTCGACAGTCTCGTCAAGGCCCAGAGGGAACTCGGGCTCCCAGCCCCACCAGTACGCCGCAGCAGGTGGGTGCGGTTGCTGCGGCTGACCCTGCCCCTCAGCGCACGCCTGTGGCCTGCGCGCAGCACCCCGCATCGAGATGGCCGATGAGCTGAGGCCGAGCGATGATGATCTGCAGCCTCGGCCTCGGTCGCGCTTAAGACAGAACCCGCCGACGGAAGTTGCGCAGGCCGAGCGCGAGGAACACCGCGCAGAACCCGAGCAGCACCGGATACACGACGTAGAGAGGCATGTGGTCGGCGTGTGTCAATCCAGCGCGCAACCCCTCATTAACATAAATAAGGGGGTTGATCAGCACGGCGATCTGCAGCCAGTGGACGCCCTGAAGTTGCACCGGCGAGAGCTTCGTCCACTGGTAGTAGGTGCCGCCGAGGAACGTCAGCGGCAGCACGACGAACCCGAACATCAGACCGAGGTTGCGCGCTTCGAACACGGTCCCCAGCAACAGCCCCAGTGAGGTCATCGTGATGCACGCGAGCGGGATCAGCGTGATCACCACCCACCAGGTCACCGACAGGTGGGCATGCACTCCGGACGCGTGCACCACCGACGCGATCGGGAACACGATCAGCGCGGCGATCAGACCCTGAGCCGCACCGGAGAGAACCTTCGACACGGCCACCAGCCAGATCGGGCACGGCGCCTGCACGCGATCCTCGATCTCGCGCGTGAAGCCGAACTCCTGCGAGAGCACCATCGCCACGGCCTGGATGCCCTGGAACATGATCGTGATGCCCACCACGCCGGGCACCAGCACCGTCGCGAACGCCGACTCTGCAACCGGTCCGCGCCCACCCACACCCTGGCCAATCGTCGGGAACACGTACAGGAACACGAACACCAGCAGGAACGGCTGCACGAGCGTGCGGATCACGAACTCGGCGAAGTTCTTCTTCAGCACGACCAGATCGCGCAACACCAGCGCCTGCAACGCCGTGCGGCTCGCTGCCGCCGTCGAGCGCGTCGGCTCGATCGTGATCGACCCCCGCTCGGTGGCCGTCCGGCCGGGCGATCTGGCCGCGCTGATCGCCATCAGTCGCGCAGCTCCTTGCCGGTCAGGCTGATGAACACCGTCTCCAGGCTTGTCTCCGACACCGACAGGTCTGCAAGCTCGAAGCCGCCGCTCTCCGCCGCGTTGACCACGCGCGGGACCAGCCGCTCGGCGCCCTTCACGTGAAGCTCAACGCCGCCATCGATCACCCGCGTGCGCGTCACTTCGGGGAGCTCCGCGGCAAGCCGCTCGGCGAGCGCCTGCCCATCGCCGGGCGCCTTGACCGTGACGATCGTGTCGGCGCCGACCGTCTGCTTGAGCGCCTCCGGCGTGTCAAGCGCGAGGATCTTTCCGTGATCCATGATCGCCACCCGACCGCACAGCAGGTCGGCCTCCTCCATGTAGTGGGTGCTCAGCAGGATCGTCTGCCCGTCGCCGTTCAGCTCTCGCAGGATGTCCCACAGCGCGAGCCGACTCTGCGGGTCAAGGCCCGCGGTCGGCTCATCGAGGAACAGCACCGCCGGGCGATGGAAGATCGCCCGGGCGACCATCAGGCGCTGCGCCATCCCACCAGACAGCGCGTACACCGACGCCTTCGCCCATTTGGACAGCTGCAGCCGCTCGAGCAGCTCGTCCGCGATCTCGCGTGAGCGCGCCGCGGGGATACCGAACAGCCGCCCGTGGAAGTACAGGTTCTCCCACACCGTCAGCTGGCGGTCGAGCGTGTTCGTCTGCGAGACGATCCCGATCAGCTGCTTCGCCAGCGCCGGCTGCGCGACCACGTCGATCGCGCCCACGAACGCCGATCCCGACGTCGGTATCACGCGCGTCGTCAGCATCCCCGCGGTCGTCGTCTTGCCCGCGCCATTCGGCCCGAGCAGCCCGAAGATCTCACCCGAGCGGACGCTCAGGTTCAGCGCGTCCACAGCCGCGAAGTCCGTTCCGTCGTACACCTTCGTCAGATCCACCGTGCGAATCACCTCGCGGGCGCGTTCAGCCTCGCCAGCGCGTTCGGCCTCCTGGTCGCGTTCGGCCTCGTGGTCTCCCCCAGGGGAGCCGGGCGCTTGCTCGAGCGGCGCGGCGGCTGTCATCGACCCCAATCTACAGCGCTCGCGCTACCCTCCCCGGAAGCGATGGCCGACACGAGCAAGATCGCCAAGAACCTCGAGCGCTTCGCGCAGGCGGTCGCCGCACACGACCGCGAGAACCCGACGCACACCGCGTACGGCATCGGGCTCGCGCACTTCGATCTCGAGCGGCTCGGCCTGGACGAGGGCGAGCAGATCCTCCCCGGAATCACGATCCACTCCGACAGCGGCGTCAGCGGCAACTTCCGCGTGCTGTGCGACGGCGAGCACGAGGACGAGCTCAGCGCGGCCGAGGAGCAGGCCGTCGAGGCGATCGCCACCGAGGCAGTCCCCGCCTACGCTCCCGGTCGCTCGCCCTTCGAGGCTCAGTAACGACCGTCATCGTTGCCGTCGCCCGTCAGGCCCGTCAGGCCCTGTCAGCGCGGACGCGCGCCCTCGGGCGAGCGGGCCTATCGAACGCTCGGCGGCGCCACGCCGGCGCGCGCAGCGATCAGCGCGACCAACCTCTCGATCGTCGGGCACTCAATGCCGTGACGCGCACCAGCCCGCAGCACCGAGCCCGGGATCGCGTCCAGCTCCGGCGGGCGACCGGCAGCGATGTCGCGCTGCATCGAGCTCCCGAGCGTGTCGTGTGCGCGCTCCAGCTCCGCCAGCGCCGCCTGCGACTCGACGTCCGCCCCCTCGGCCCGCCCGACCGCGCAGCTCTCCTCGATCACGCCCACCAGATCGGCCAGCAGCGGCGGCGTGGAGCGGATCTCGCCGAGCAGCTTGTCGTATGCGCTGGTCGTGCACGCCAGGGCGTTCAGGCGCACGAGCTTCGACCACATCACCTGCGCCTCGGACTCCAGCACCGCCGTCGGTACTCCCGCCTGTGACAGCGTGTCCGCGAGCGCCTGCATCGGCCGCGCGACCGACGGATCGGTGGCGGCCATGTTGACGAGCAGGAACTCACTCGTGTGCACGATGACGCCCGGCTGCGGCCTGTCGGCCTCGACGCGGATCGAGCCCGCCAGCACGGAGCTCGGCGAGAAGCGCTCGCGCAGCACCGCCATGTGGTCGAGCCCGTTGAGCAGCGGCAAGACGACCGTCGGCTGCACATCAACGCGGTCCAGCGCCGCCCGCAGCCCCGCCGCCTTCGTGGCCACGATCAGCGCGTCGACCGGCTCGCGCAGGCTCGCGACGGCGCGCGGGTGAGCGACGAAGTCACCGAGCGTCGCGCTGCGCACGTCGATCCCGCGCTCCGCGATCAGCGCGGCGGTCGACTCCTGCGCCACCACCACGACCTCCGTCGCCTCAACGGGGCTTGTTGCCTCGATGGCGTTTGTGGGCTCGACGGCACTTGTGAGCTCGACGAGCCCTGTTCGCACGCGCGCGAGCGCGCCCGCCACCAGCCCGCCCACGCCGCCGGGGCCGAGCACTGCGACCTTCATGGCAGCGGATCGATCAGCACGCCCGGGTTCATGATCGAGGTCGGGTCGAGCGCCGCCTTGGCGCCGCGCAGCGCCGCCGCGAACGGCTCCGGGCGCTGGCGGTCATACCACGGCCGGTGATCGCGCCCGACGGCGTGATGGTGGGTGATCGTGCCACCGCCGGCGATGATCGCATCGGCGGCAGCGCGCTTGATCTGGCCCCACTGCTCGATCTCCTCGCCCGGACGCGCGCGGGCGAGAACGGTGAAGTACGGAGCGGGACCGTCCGGGTAGACGTGGGTGAAGCGGCAGAAGACCCTTCCCTCCGCACCGCACGCCTCGCGCACCGCCTCCTCGGTGGCCGCTTTTACGCGCTCGTGGAACGCGGGGAAGCGCTCCCAAGTGATCGCCGTCTCGAACGTCTCCGCCAGCACACCGATCGCGACAAGCGAGTCGCGCACGTAGGGCGCGCCCAGGAACGCCTCGCGCCACGAGCCAACCGCATCCTCGCCGTCTCGATCGCCCGCCTCGGGCACGACGCCGCCGTGAGCCGCGCACAGCGCCAGCGCGGCGGACATCGCCCCCTCAGTCGGCTGCCCGGTTGACTCGAAGCCGAGCACGAGCAGTGCGTGCCGGCCGTCGCCCGCGAGCGTCAGCTCGGCCTCGCCCGCGTCGAGCAGACGGCAGTTCGAGGGGTGCAGACCCGCCTGGGAGATCTCGCGCACACACTCCGCACCGGCAAGGAAGCTCGCAAACAGCACGCCCGCCGAGCTGCGGTGAGCGGGCCGCGGCTGCACGCGGACCCACGCGCGCGTGATCACCCCGAGCGTCCCCTCCGAGCCGGCGAGCATCCGGTCGGGGCTCACGCCGGCGCCCGACCCGGGCAGCCGCCGCGACTCCCACTCGCCTCCCGGGGTGATCGCGCGCAGCGACTCGACCAGGTCCTCGATGTGCGTCCACAGCGTCGCGAAGTGCCCGGCCGCGCGCGTCGCGATCCAGCCGCCGAGCGTCGAGTACTCGAACGACTGCGGGAAGTGACGCAGCGTCATCCCCCGCTCGCCGAGCTGCGCCTCGAGCTGCGGTCCGAGCGCGCCCGCCTCGATGCACGCCGCGCGCGAGACCTCGTCGATCTCCAGCACGCGGTTCAACGCGCCGAGGTCGATCGAGGCTACGCCGTTGTACGAAGGAGGGACCCGCGGCGTGACGCCGCCGACCACCGAGGTCCCGCCGCCGTACGGGATCGCCGCGACGCCCTCGCTCGCGCACCACTCGAGCGCCCGTTCGACATCCGTCTCATCGCGCGGTCGCAAGACGAGGTCGGGCGGATGCTCGAAGCGGCCGCGGAAGCCGCACACGACATCGACGTATGACTTGCCGAGCGCGTGGGACGCGCGCGTGTGAACGTCGTCGGTGCAGATGTCCGACAGAGATCGCGGCGCCTGCACGCGTGGTGGCGCCAGCTCGAGCGACTCGAGCGCGACAGGCTCCTCGACTTGATCCAGCTTCATCCCCAGGCGAATCGCGAACAACACAGCCGATTCGCGGATCTGCTCACGCGTCGGCTGCTGGTCCTCGAATCCCCATCCCCAGTGCTTGCGCCGCCGGCTGCTCACCGCAGCGAGTCTATGCGGAGCACCTCACCCGAGCTTCACAGGCGGCTTACCTCGATTCACTAGCCTTCGCTGAGTGCCCGACCGAGCCGAGCCCGCAACCCAAGCACCTGAGATCCTCGCCCGCGGACCGTGGGCACTGGAGCAGGTGACGAGCAGCTGGCGCGAGGACAGCTTCGAGCCCACACCCGAGCAGACCGAGGCCGCGGACGCCGCGATCAAGGCGCTGCACGACCGGGGCTCTCCGAGCCACGACGGCGTGGCAGCCCGCCTGGTCGACTACCGCCAGGACGAGCTTGGGATCGCGATCGAGCTGCAGCCGCTGCGCTGGGCGCTGCGGCTGCTCGACGGCGATGCCTCCGACAGCGTCGCCGCGCTGTGCGTGACCCGCTCAGCCGACGGGCGCTGGCTCGCCGGCCGACGGGCCCCGTGGGTCGCATCCTGGTCCGGGCGCTGGGCGCTCGGGGCGGGAGGCGCGGTCGACCTGGGAGAGGGTCCGGCCGACACGCTGCTGCGCGAGCTGAGGGAGGAGTGGGACGTCTCGCCGGAGCGCGTGCAGGGCGAGGCGCTGGTGCGCCTACCCCACAGGCTTGTGATGTTCGTCGGACAGGCGTGGCTCGCCGATGGCGTGGCCGAGAGCGTCACGCCCGACCACGAGCACGACGAGTTCGCGTGGTGGCCGCGCGACATCGATGCGTGGCCGGCCGAGGCGGAGGAGCCCTTGGCACGAATGGCACGATGGCTGTCGCAGTGAACACATCCCCCAAAGAGGTGAATATCTCAGCCCACCCCGGCGCGGGGCCGTTGACGTTCACGCGCCTGAAGTGGACATCTTTCTTTCACTCGCTCGTGTACCTGAGCCTGATCGCGTGCGCGCTCGCCGGGTTCGCCGGCCCGACGCTCGTGCTCGGCTGGACCCACGGAGTCCTCTGGATCGTGATGTCGCTAGCTTGTATCGCGGCCGTGCGCCAACGCGTGATTCCGTTGCGCGTGGGGGTTGCGGTGGCGGTGCTGGGCGGGCTCGGCCCGTTCATCGGAAGCTACGAGTTCGTCCGCGAGGAAGGCCGGCGCAACACCCGTCCACCCTCGCCGGACGGGTGAAGCGATCCGCCGCCCTACCGCGCTAGAGTGAGAGACTGATGGCAATTGGCACCACGGCAGTGCAGACAATAGACGTCGTAACCCCTGCCGCGGGAGAGTCAGTCACCGAGGGAACAATTCTCGAATGGCGTGTCAAGGTCGGCGACGCGATCAAGCTCGATGACACGATCGTCGAGATCTCGACCGACAAGGTCGACGTCGAGCTGCCGTCACCAGCCAGCGGCACGGTCAGCGAGATCCTCGCCGAGGAGGGCGAGACCGTCACCGTCGGGCAGGTCATCGCGCGGATCTCCGTCAACGGCGCGACCCCCACCCCGCCGCCTGCCTTCGACGCACCGCCGGAGCCTCGCAGCGGCCCCGAGAGCGATGGCGCGAGCGATGGCGCGAGCAGCACTGAGCACGCCGTGGGCAAGGCGGAGGCATCTGCCAGCAGCGAATCCGCATCCACGGTCGACGTCGTGACTCCCGCGGCAGGAGAGTCGGTCACCGAGGGAACGATCCTCGAATGGCGGGTGAAGGTCGGCGACTTGATCAAGCGCGACGACACGATCGTGGAGATCTCGACTGACAAGGTCGATCTTGAGCTTCCCTCACCGGCGAGCGGCACGGTGAGCGAGATCCTGATGCAGGAGGGCGACACGGTCACGGTCGGACAGGTGATCGCGCGCATCTCCGTGGGCGGCGCGGCAAGCGGTCCGGCGGGAGACGCGGGGGACGCGGGGGACGCGCGGGAGACAGCGGACACAAACGGCTCCGGTGGAAATGTCCCGCCGGCGTCGACACAAGGCACCAAGGTCTCTCCCGTGGCGGCGCGTGCGGCGGCGGTCGAGGGCGTGGACTTGGCGGCGGTTGCGGGTAGCGGCCCGGCGGGGCGGATCACCAAGTCGGACGTCCTGGCCAGCGCATCCCACGGCGGCACCGCGGCAGCCGGTAGCGCCCCGCCAGCCGGTGGCACCGCGGCAGCCGCGAGCGCCCCGGCAGCCGGCAATGGCGCGAAGACCAACGGGAGTGCGGCCGGCACGGGCACGGCGAGCTCACAGCTTCTGAAGGGCGGCGCGGCGGCACTTGCGCGCTACATGGACGAGTCGCGCTCGATCCCCACGGCGACCAGCTTTCGGACGCTGACGGTCACGGTCCTGGACGCCCGCCGGCGCGAGCTGAAGGCGGCCGGGCGCAAGGTGTCGTTCACCCACCTGATCGCGTACGCGATCGCACGCGCTGGCGAGGACATGCCGGTGATGGGCAACCACTTCGCCGAAGTAGAAGGCAAGCCGCACCGTTTCCTCGACGGGCAAATCAACCTCGGCCTGGCGGTGGACGTGGAGAAGAAGGACGGCTCACGCACGCTGATGGTGCCGGTGATCCGCAACGCCGGACGTCTGTCGTTCGAGGACTTCCTGGCGGCGTACGACGCGCTTGTGGAGAAGGCGCGCACGAACACGCTGACGGCGGACGACCTGGTGGGGGCAAACATCACGCTGACCAACCCGGGCGGGATCGGGACGGTGGCCTCGGTGCCGCGGTTGATGCCGGGCGGGGGAACGATCGTGGCGAGCGGCTCGATCGCCTACCCGGGCGGGCTGGGGAACATCGGCGCGATGATCGGTGCGGAGAAGGTCATGACGATGACCTCGACGTACGACCACCGGATCATCCAGGGAGCCGAGTCCGGGCGGTTCCTCGCACAGATCGAGCAATACCTCCAGGGCGAGGGCGGTTTCTACGAGGAGCTGTTCGCCTCTCTGGGCGTCGAGCTCGGTCCCCCGCCGCCGCTGCCGGCGCCCGCTGCCGCAGCGTCGGCGGCCGCGGAAGCCGCCCAGCCGAAGGACGGCGGAGTCCCGCACGCGGTCGGCGAGGAACTGCTGCAGGCCGTGCACGGGGCGAGCACGCTGGTCAGCCGCGTGCGCAGCCACGGTCACCTGGCGGCCCGCCTTGACCCGCTCGGGACAGAGCCCGAGGGAGACCCGGGGCTCGACCCGGAGGCGCTCGGCCTGACGCCCGAGCTCCAGGCGAGGCTGCCGGCGAAGATCTTCCAGATGTACGTGCCGGGGGCGACGCTCGCGGACGCGCTGCCGCATCTACGCGAGACCTACTGCGGGACGATCGCGTACGAGGTCGAGCACATCGCCTCGCACCGCCAGCGCGTGTGGCTGCGCGAGCACATCGAGTCAGGCGCGTTCCGTCACGAGCTGACGAACGATGAACGCAGGACGCTGCTCAGGCGGCTCGTCGAGGTCGATGCGCTCGAGCGGTTCATGCACAAGGCATACCTCGGCCAGCACCAGTTCTCGATCGAGGGACTGGACATGACGGTGCCGATGCTCGACGAGCTGATCCAGCTGTCAGCCGCTCACGGCGGCCAGGAGGTCGTCGTCGGGATGGCCCACCGCGGACGGCTGAACGTGCTCGCGCACAACCTCGGCCGCTCCTACGACACGATCTTCGCCGAGTTCGAGGGCGCCTCGACGCTCGAGGCGGTGACGACGATCCCTCAGGGCGGCACGGGCGACGTCAAGTACCACCACGGCACGCAGGGCACCTACCAGCTCCCGGACGGTGGCACGATCCGCGTCAACCTGGAGTCCAACCCGAGTCACCTGGAGTACGTCTCACCGGTCGTCGAGGGTGCCACGCGCGCGGCGCAGACCTCGCGCAAGGGCCCGCACGCCCACCAGGACACGAACGCGGCGGTGCCGATCGTGATCCACGGCGACGCGTCGTTCCCCGCCCAGGGGGTCGTGTCGGAGACGTTCAACCTGCAGGCGCTGGACGGCTACAAGGTCGGTGGCACGGTGCACATCATCACCAACAACCAGGTCGGCTTCACGACCGACCCGGACGACGCGCGCTCGACCCGCTGGGCGTCCGACCTGGCGAAGGGCTTCGACGTGCCGATCATCCACGTCAACGCGGACGACGTCCCGGCGTGCATCAGCGCGGTCCGCCTGGCGTTCGCCTTCCGCCAGGAGTTCGGCCACGACGTGCTGATCGACCTGATCGGCTACCGCCGCTTCGGCCACAACGAGTCGGATGAGCCCGCGTACACGCAGCCAGAGATGTACGCGAAGATCAAGTCCAAGAAACGCGTCTCAGAGCTGTGGGCTGACCGCCTGGTGGCGGAGGGCGTCGTCTCCAAGGAGGAGGTCGAACGCCAGGCGCAGCAGGTGTGGGACAACCTGACGATCCTGCACCAGCGGCTGAAGACGAAGATCGCGGCCGCGGCCGAGCACGAGGACGAGCCGATCACCGGCGAGTACCAGCTCGACCGCTCGCCGAGCCCGGAAGTGGAAACGGCGGTGCCGGCCGCACGTCTGCGCGAGCTGGGCGAGGAGCTGCTGCGCGTGCCGGACGGCTTCACGGTGCACCCGAAGCTCATCAAACAGCTGGAGCGCCGGCGCGAGGCGCTGGAGGACCCAAGCGTGCCGGGCATCGACTGGGCGCACGGCGAGGCGCTCGCGTTTGCTTCGCTGCTGACCGAGGGTACGCCACTGCGCCTGACCGGCCAAGACACTGAGCGCGGCACGTTCAGCCAGCGCCACATGGTCCTGCACGACGCGAAGACCGGCCAGACGGTCTGCCCGATCCAGAGCCTGCCGGACGCACTGGCTCCACTGGAGCTGCACAACAGCCCGCTGTCGGAGCTCGCGTGCATGGGCTTCGAGTATGGCTACAGCCAGGAGGCACCGGAGACGCTCGTGCTGTGGGAGGCGCAGTTCGGCGACTTCGTCAACTCGGCGCAGGTGATCATCGACCAGTTCATCGTGTCCGGCCTGGCCAAGTGGGGCCAGACATCCCGCCTGACGCTGCTGCTGCCGCACGGCTACGAGGGCTCGGGTCCCGAGCACTCCTCGGCGCGCCTGGAGCGTTTCCTGCGCGCGGCGGCCGAGGGCAACATCCGCGTGGCCAGCCCGACCACCCCAGCCCAGTACTTCCACCTGCTGCGCCGCCAGGCGCGGATCGCCAAGCAGCGCCCGCTCGTGGTGATGACCCCGAAGTCGCTGCTGCGGCTGCCGCAGGCGGCCAGCTCGATCGCGGACATGGCCGAGGACACACACTTTCAGCCGGTACTGCCGGAGCCGGGGGTCAGCGACGAGCAGGTCACGCGGCTGGTGCTGTGCACGGGCAAGATCTACTACGACCTGGTCGGGCACCCCGAACGCGAGACCCACCACGGCCTGGCGGTGGCGCGCGTCGAGCTGCTGTACCCGTTCCCCGAACGTCAGATCCTCGAGCTGATGCGCCGCTACCCGAACCTGACCGAGGTGCTGTGGGTGCAGGAGGAGCCACGCAACATGGGCGCGCGCGCACACATGTTCCCGCGCCTGATGCAGATCATGCCCCAGGAGATGCACTTCGGCTACATCGGGCGCCCCGAGCGCGCGAGCCCAGGAGAGGGCTATCCGGCCGCTCATATCGATGAACAGAACCGGATCGTGACTACCGCGATCGACCTGCGCCAGCCGATCTCCCAGTACCCGCGCAAGACCCCGGGCGAGCGCTGATGGGCGCGCTGTGGCGACGCTTCCGCCAGATCATGGCGCAGCGCAAGCGTAAGCGCCGCGGCTACTGACTTTCCTCGCGCCGCGTTGAGTGTGTGGTTGAAGCCTGGGTTTTCTCCAACCCGTCGTTCACGAGCGAGCCAAAGGGGGGCATGGTGAGGTGTGTTTGTGTTTCAGGAGTGCGATAGCAATCGTATATACGATGTAGTTACTATGGCTATCGAACGTTATTCGCGCACACACCGAGCCCGCGCATCGTAACTACCATGGCTATCGCTGGTCGCACAAAGCGCCACAGGCGGTGCGCTGTGCGCGGGCGATCAATTCAAACCCGACATCAAGCCTCTCTTAGCGCCCCTGCCACACGGGCTCGCGCTTCTGCTTGAAGGCGTTGGCCCCCTCCTTGGAGTCCTCGGAGGCGAACACGGGACCGGCGATGGCGCCCTGCTTGTCCCACATCTCGGCGCTCGACCAGTCGAACTGCTCTTGGAGGATCTGCTTGGACGCGGCGAGCGCGAGCGGGCCGTTCTTGGCGAGCGCGCCGGCCAGCTCGAGCGCGACGTCGACGGCGGAGCCGGGCTCGGCGATTCGGTTGACGAGGCCGAGCTCGTGGAAACGCTCGGCGGGCAGCGGATCACCGGTGAGCGCGAGCTCCATGACCACGTGGTAGGGCATCCGGCGCGGCAGGCGCAGGAGCGCGCCGGCGGCGGCGACGAGCGAGCGCTTGGCCTCGGGGATGCCCATCTTGGCGCCTTTGGCGGCGACGATCAGATCGCAGGCGAGCGCGATCTCCATCCCGCCGGCGACGGCGAAGCCCTCGATCGCGGCGATCAGCGGCTTGCGCGAGGCGCGTTGGGCGATGCCGGCGAAGCCGCGGTCGCCGGACCACGGCGACTCGCCTCTGACGAACGCCCCGAGGTCCATGCCCGCGCAGAAGAAGCCGCCGCTGCCGGTGAGCACGCCGACGGACAGGCTGTCGTCGCTGTCAAGCTCATCCAGAGCACCGGCGACCCCGGCGGCGAGCGCGGCGTTGACGGCGTTGCGCACCTCGGGCCGGTTGAGCGTGATCAGCAGAACGTTCTCGCGCCGCTCCGTGAGTACGGGCTCCTCGGCGGTGGCTTGATCGGGGGTCATGTGCGGCTCCTTGATTGGGAAAGAGGGTCGCTGCGCTGCGGAGCACAGCAGCGTATCCGTGCGGGCGCATGCGAGCGTAGGAGCACCGGCGAGCACCGGCGGCCGACTCAGGCGGCGAACAGGCGCAGCTCGGGCTCGCGCTCGCCGCGCAGCACCTGGGGATCGACCTCCACGCAGTCGATCCCGCGCGAGCCGGCGAGCACTCGCGCTTGCGGCTTGATCACCTGGGCGACGAGCACACCGCGGCAGGACCCGAGCGCGGGGTCGTGGCGAATTCGCTCGAGGTAGCGCGTGAGCTGCTCGACGGCGTCGATCGTGGCGATCCGCTTGATCTCCACGGCGATCCACGCATCATCGCCGTCCTTGCACATCAGATCGACCGGCCCGATGTCGGTCGGCCACTCGCGGCGCACGAGCCTGAACCCCTCGCCGCACCACTCGGGCGCGTCGGCCAGCAGCTCTTGCAGCTCGCGCTCGAGTCCCTCCTTCTCGAGCGCGGCCTCCAGGTCGAGCTCGTGCTCGACCTCGGAGAGCACCTCTGAAATCGAGATCTCCAGGCGCTCCTCCTGGCGCTGCTTACGCACGAGCAGGCCCTGCAGCCGGCCGTCCTCGCCGAGCTGCTCCTCGATCACGGTCGGCGGGATCATCCAGTTGAGCGGCTTGACGTTGGGCCCTCCCCCGTCGGCCCACACCATGAACGTGCCGTCGGCCTTGATCATCAGCAGCCGCACGGCCTCGGGCAGGACGGTGCTCAAACGGCCGGTGTATGAGACCTCGCAGCGGGCGACGATCAGGCGCATCGGGCGAACCTATCGGGCCGAGCGGACCGAGCGGGCCGAGCGGACCTCAGGCCCACGATCGCCGGCCCGGCGATTCCTGCTCACCGATCGATCGGGGCACCACTGTTGTCGAACGGGTTGGGCGGAGGGCTGATGTTGCGCACGAGCGCTCCACTGCCGTCGAGCCATTCGACGCGAGTGGGCTCGGCTTGCAGCAGCGCCCGCTCGAGTGCTTTTTCCTCGACTTGCTGGACGCGGTGCTTCTGTGCCTTGGTGAGGTGCTTGGTCTTGCCGGTGACCGAGGAGATCGCGGAGTCGATGACCTTCTTCAGCGCCTGGCCGAGGCGGAGGGTGAGTGCCTTTGGCGGGGTGAACACGAAAGCGTTTTCGCTGACGCTGGCAACGATCGGTGCGACGGTGCGATAGGTGATCCGCACGGAGGCGACGCCGTCGGGCACGAGGTCGACGGTGGGCGCGCCGGTGAATGCGGACAGGAAGACCCTCGGGCTCTTGTCGATTTCGGCGAACGGCTCGCAGCCAGGCTCTGCGGCTGTCCGGTGGCTGCCGCCGAGGCGGATTACGCAGTAGATCGGTTCGACGGCGTGCTTGCGCTGAGCTTCCACGAGCTTAGGCCGCAATGCTCGCAGCGACTTGGGCAGACACCGCGCCGGGGGAACCGGTTCGGTCCGCTCGAACCCGGGTACGACGAAGAAGCGGCTGCCGTCGGAAAGCGCGAGCAGTTGGCGGACCGAGCCCGCGTAGTAGCTCGCGAGTTCATCGCCCAGCCGATTGCCAAGAGCGCTGAGCACGGGAGGCTGGTCGCTTGGCTGGGCAAGCCGGCGGAACACGGCAAAGCTGCCGAGGACAGACGCCGGGAGCGGCGTGGCCAGTTCCGTGGGTTCGAGTTCAGACGGGAGGCTGACGATGCGCGAAGGCTCGCACGAGTTGGACCGCTTGTGCGCCTTGGCGGCGCTCGCTGGAGCTGACCCCAGGAGCCCGATGAGACCGATCAGGGCAAGCGCGACGGTCGAGGAGGCCAGGCGCCCGGCGGCGAGAACTGGTGACATCGGCGCCGACGGTACCACGCCCGGGATTCGTGAAGCGGTCGAGTGGACTCTACGGCCGCAAAACAGATCATTGCCGCCGAACCGCCGCTGGCGCCTACCCGTCCTCGCGCTGGTGCTCCTCGCGAGGCGGGCTCGGGGGCTCGTGCTCGGACCCGGCGGCGATCGCGTCGCGGAACTCACGGATCCCGTGACCGAGCGCGCGGGCGAGTTCGGGTAGCCGTTTCGGGCCGAGGACGACGAGTGCGACGGCGGCGATGAACAGCAGGTGAACGGGATTCTCGATGCCCATCTGTTCCCAGGCTAGCGCCACGGGCGCACCGCCGGCGCAAACCTCAGGCGCACCGCCAGCGCCACGGGCGCACCGCCGGCGCAACCTCCGATCGGCCCCATACGCTGAGGAAATCGTGGCGACGGCATCCTCGAGCCAGGCGGGCCGTCCGTACCCGCCGCAGGCGGCGGCGGAATCGTTCTGGCCGGCGCAGATGACGGTGGCGGCGACGATCGCCCTGCAGCTGTCGCTGCCTCAGCGTCTGACCGTGGGCCCGATCTGGGTGATCCCGGCGATCGAGACGATCCTGCTTGTGGGCTTGTCGGTGATCACGCCGCGCAAGCTGGTGCACGAGCACACGGGGCGCCGCCGGATCGCGCTGGGAATCACGGCGCTGGTAAGCGCGGCGAACGTGTTCTCGCTGGTCGCGCTGACGCACTTCCTGCTGCACCACAACGTGGAGAACGGCCGCGAGCTGATCGGCGCGGGCGTGCTGATCTGGCTGACCAACTTCCTGATCTTCGCGCTGTGGTACTGGGAGATGGACCGTGGCGGCCCGGGCCTGCGCGCGGCCGGACACGACAGCGCGCCGGATCTCCTGTTCCCGCAGATGTCGGATGATCGGATCGAGCCGATCGACTGGCGCCCGCGCTTCATCGACTACCTGTACGTGTCGCTGACGAACGCGACAGCTTTCTCCCCGACCGACACGATGCCGCTAACGCCGGTGGCGAAGAGCGTGATGGGGTTGCAGTCGGTCGTCTCGCTGGTGACGGTCGGCCTGATCGTCTCGCGCGCTGTGAACATCCTTTAGCCGGCGAGGCTGGGCTCAATAGCTAGCGCCTTGACGACCAGGTCGCGTACCTCTCCGTCGGCACCGAGCGCGAGTGCGCGGCGCAGCGCGTCGAGCGCGCCCTCACGATCCATCAGCGCCAGGCGTAGGCGCCCGAGGCGCTCCCAGGCGCCGGCGTCGGATGGGCCGCGCACTGCGGCGCGCTGAGCGGCCTCCTCGGCAAGGTCGATCGCACCCATGTCTTCGTAGATCCTGGCGGCGAAGCGGTGGGCGGCGGGACGGGTCCCGTCGACGCGCGCCCAGTCGCGCACGGCGCGGCCGGCCTCCTCGAGCCTGCCTGCGTTCCAGAAGGCGAGCGTCATCAGCCGCAGCACGGCGACGTTGCGCGGCTGGGCGTCGCGCGCGTAGATCAGCCGCTGCGCGGCGAGCAGGTACTCGCCTTCGGCCATCGCGCGCTGGGCGGCGATCAGGAAGCGCTCGACGCGCTCCTCGGCGGGGTCGGGTTTTGAGAAGTCGACGAAGCTCATGCTGCCGGCGGGCACGGTGCGGATGCCGTGGCTGAACTTCACGCGCGCCCACTGCTGCACCTCCTCGCCGTCGGCGGCTGGCTCGGAGGAGAAGTAGATCCCGGCGACGGTGCCGACGCCCCACTCGGGGTATGAGTTGCAGCGCGCGTAGCGGTGCACTACCGAGTGGTCGGGCACGCGGCTGCCGAACGGGTCGTTTTCGGCGCGGTCTTTGGCGTGGGCACGCGCCCGCTGCTCGGCCTCGTAGGCGCGCCGGCCGGCCTCCTCGCGCTCGCGGCGGGCGGCGGCGGCGCTGACCTTGACGGCGTTTTGCGAGACCTTCCCGCCGCGCGAGCCCTCGGCTAGGCGCTCGAGCTGATCGGCGGCCTCGTTGATCGCCTTGAGGTGGCGCTCGTGCTCGAACTGCCGTCCCTGGGGCGCTACGTCGGGGTGCCAGCGCTTGGCCATCTTGCGCCGCGCGAGCTGTACGTCGCGCTTGTTGAACGGCGCCTCGAGCTCCAGCAGAAGCAGGTGCTGCTCGATGTCGAGGACGGTGACGGGCATGACCCGACAACGTTAGCGGGGCTGGAGGGGTTTCATGTCCGTCTATCCTGCGTGCGAATGTCCTCCCAGTACGTCTTCACGATGCACCGTCTGTCGAAGATCCACCCGCCGGACAAGACGGTGCTGGAGAACATCACGCTGGCGTTCTACCCGGGCGCGAAGATCGGCGTGCTCGGCTACAACGGCGCGGGCAAGTCGACGCTGTTGCGGATCATGGCGGGGGTCGATCAGGAGTACCGCGGCGAGGCGGCGCTTGCGCCTGGGGCGACGGTCGGGATGCTCGAGCAGGAGCCCCACTTGGACGAGACGAAGGACGTGAAGGGCAACGTCGAGCAGGGCGTGGCGGAGACGAAGGCGCTGCTGGACCGCTTCAACGAGTTGGCAGCTAACTACTCGGACGAGACGGCTGATGAGTTCGGCAAGATCCAGGCGAAGATCGACGCGGCGGACGCGTGGAACCTGGACACGCAGCTGGAATACGCGATGGACGCGCTGCGCCTGCCGCCGCCGGATGCGGAGGTGGCCAACCTGTCGGGCGGCGAGCGCCGCCGCGTGGCGCTGTGCCGGCTGTTGCTGGGCGCGCCGGACCTGCTGCTGCTGGACGAGCCGACGAACCACCTGGACGCGGAGTCGGTGGCGTGGCTGGAGCAGCACCTGACGGAGTACAGGGGAGCGATCGTGGCGGTCACGCACGACCGCTACTTCCTCGACAACGTCGCCGGCTGGATCCTGGAGCTGGATCGCGGCAAGGGCATCCCGTACGAGGGCAACTACTCGAGCTGGCTCGAGCAGAAGCAGGTGCGGATGGCCCAGGAAGAGCGCTCGGAAAAGGGCCGTGAGCGGACGATCGCGGCGGAGCTCGAATGGGTGCGGACAAACCCGAAGGGCAAACGCACGAAGTCCAAGGCCCGCCTGGCGCGCTACGAGGAGCTGGTGGCGGAGGAGCGTAACGTGAAGCTGGAGGAGGTCCAGATCCACATCCCGCCGGGGCCACGCCTGGGCGAGACGGTGGTGCGGGCGAGCGATGTGTCGAAGGGCTTCGGCGAGCGGCTGCTGATCGAGTCGCTGTCGTTCGAGCTGCCGCGCGCGGGCATCGTCGGTGTGATCGGGGCGAACGGCGCGGGCAAGACGACGCTGTTCAGGATGGTGACGGGCGAGGAAGCCCCGGACAACGGGACGCTGGTCCTGGGCGACACGGTGAAGCTCGCGTACGTCGACCAGTCGCGCGACTCGCTCGACCCGGAGAAGACGGTGTGGGAGGAGATCTCCGAAGGCTATGACCACATCAAGGTCGGCGATCGCGAGGTCAACTCGCGCCAGTACACGGCGGGCTTCAACTTCAAGGGCTCAGATCAGCAGGCGCGGATCGGCAAGCTGTCGGGCGGCGAGCGCAACCGGGTGCACCTGGCGAAGCTGCTGCGCTCGGGCGGCAACCTGCTGCTGCTGGACGAGCCGACGAACGATCTCGACGTGGATACGTTGCGCGCGCTGGAGAACGCCCTGCTGGCGTTCCCGGGGTGCGCGATGGTGATCTCCCACGACCGCTGGTTTTTGGATCGCGTGGCGACCCACGTGCTGGCGTTCGAGGGCGACTCCCAGGTGACGTGGTTCGAGGGCAACTTCGAGGCGTACGAGGAGCACCGTCGCTCGGTGCTGGGCGCAGCGGCGGACCGGCCGCACCGGATCACGTACAAGCGCCTGGTGCGTGGCTGACCCGCCCCCAGGCGGTTCGTCGCTCGCACAGCAGCCGGCGGCGTCGCTCGGCCGCTTCGAGCGCGACACGGCGGTCTGGCGCGAGGACGGCTCGGAGCAGACAGCGATCGACCGAGGAGTCGTGTTTGGCGCGGAGGTCTCGCCCGACTGGCGAGCGGGCAGGGGGCCGCACGGCGGCTACCTGGCGGCGATGCTGACGCGTGCGTTGATCGCGGCGGTGGCCGAACCGGCTCGCGCGCCCCGCTCGTTGACGATCCACTACGCTCGCGCGCCGGTAGCGGGGCCGGTGCGGATCGCGACCGTGATCGAGCGCCGGGGACGCTCGCTGAGCACGGTCTCAGCACGGATGGAGCAGGACGGAAAGCTGATCGCGCTCGCGCTGGCGGCGTTCTCGGTCGCGTGGGACGGCCCTGAGATCTCGACGATCGAGATGCCGGACGTAGCGCCGGCAGACCCCGAAGACAACTCCGGCGCGTTCATCGAGCACGGCGCGCCGCCGTTCACCGAGCACATCATCATGCAGCCGCGGCTGCAAGGAGTGCCGTTCGCCGGGACGGAGCAGCAGATGGAGATAACCGGCTGGATCGGGCTGGCGGAGGAGCGCCCGCTCGACGCTCCGATGCTCGCGTTTCTGAGCGACGCGCTGATCCCCGCCCCGTTCATGCGTACCGCCGAGCCGGCCCCAGCGCCGACGATCGACCTGACGGTGCATTTCCGCGTGGCGATGCCGCGAACGCCGGATCCCGACCCGAGGGAGATGGCGCTCGTGAGGACCCGAACGAACTCGATCCACGAGGGCTTCTTCGAGGAGGATGGGTGGATCTGGGCGGCTGACGGCACGCTGCTGGCGCAGTCGCGTCAGCTCGCGATCCTGATGCCGATGCCGATCGAGTAGGCTGAGCTCCGCAATTTCCGTGCCCTGCTTGACATAGGAGCGACCCATGCCCGACTACACAGCGAAGAAGATCAGCGAGATGGAGACAGGCTTTAGCGGGGGGTTCGTCAAGGCGAGGGCCGAGCTGGGCGTGACAGCGTTCGGCTTCCAGGTGATTCAGCTGCCCCCGGATTTCACGGACTACCCCGAACACGATCACGCGGAGAGCGGTCAGGAGGAGGTCTTCCTGGCGATTGGCGGCTCCGGATGGATGGACATCGAAGGCGAGCGCGTAGAGCTCGACGGCGAGACTTTGGTGCGCGTGGCACCGGAGCCGAAGCGCAAGGTCCACTCGGGGCCGGAAGGCCTGCGGATGCTCGTGATCGGCGGCTGCCCGGGCGAGGCTTACAAGGTCCACGAGATGACCGAGCTAGCCGCCTCCTAGCGTCTGCCACCGAGCTGGCCGCCTGTTGGCGCGCCCGCTCGGTGAGCTGACCGCCTTCTCTGCCGCCCGCTCAGCGCGCGAACGACGCGTCGCTCGCCAGCCGCAGGGCGGCGGCGGCGATCAGACGGGCGGTCGCGTGGACGTCCTCGAGCTGGACGAGCTCGACCGGCGAGTGCATGTAGCGGATCGGGATCGACACGAGACCGGTGGGGACGCCGCTGCGACTGAGGTGGACGGCGTCGGCATCGGTGCCGGTGGCGCGGGCGGAGGCCTCGACGGTGAAGGGGATCTTCTCCTCTTCACCGGCCTTGACCAGCAGCTCGAAGACGGCGCGGTTGAGCGTGGAGCCGCGCGTGATCACGGGCCCCGAGCCGAGCTCGTGCTTGCCGGCCTCCTTGACGTCGATCCCGGGAGCGTCGGTCGCGTGCGTTACATCGACGACGATCGCGGCGTCGGGCTCGAGCGAAAAGGCACTGGTGCGCGAACCGCCGAAGGTGATCTCCTCCTGCACGGCCGCCACGGCCGCTGTCTCCCACTGCGCGCCGCCCGCCTCGGCGATCAGACGCGCGGCCTCCAAGGCGACGAACGCCCCGAGCCGATTGTCGAGCGCCCGCGCGGTCAGCCGCCCGTTGGGCAGCTCGGTGGGCTGCGCGTCGATCACGGCCACATCGCCGATCCGCACGAGGCCGCGGGCCTGCTCGCCGTCGCGTGCGCCGATGTCGATGTGCATCTCGCGGATCTCCGCGACCTTCTTGCGGTCCTCGTTTCGCAGCAGGTGGATCGGCTTCTTGCCGACAACCCCGGGTACGGGCCCGGCGCTCGTGTCGATCACGATCCGCTGGCCGACGAGGATCTGGGCATCCCAGCCACCGACTTCGCGGAACCACAGGTAGCCGTCGTCGTCGATGTGCGTGACGATCAGCCCGATCTCGTCGATGTGCCCCACCACTAGGAGCCTCCGCGGCTGCTTCTCGTATCCGTGTGCGGGCGCGACGAGCGCGAGCGTCGTGCCGAGGACGTCGGTGCTCACCTGCGCGAACTTGCCGGCTGCCTCACGCCACACGCCCGCCGGTGCGGTCTCATAGCCCGACGGCCCCCGCGCGGCGAGCAGGTCGCGCAGCACCTGCGGGAGGTCGGCCGCGCGTTTGCGCTTGCCGGGAGATCGGCGTGCTGCTGGGCTCATGCGGCGAGCAGCGCTCTCAGCACGTACTGGAGGATCCCTCCGTGACGAAAGTAGTCCGCCTCGCGTGGTGTGTCGATGCGCACGCGGGTATCAAACTCGATCGAGCGGTCGGAATCATCTCCCTCCCCAGAATTCGCTCCGCCGGAGGTGTGGTCAGCCCGCACGTGCACCTCCCGCGGCGGGGAGCCGCCATCGCGCATCGCGTCGGCGAGGCCGGTGATCGAGAATGTCTCCTCGCCGGTGAGCCCCAGCGAGCGAGCGCTCTGCCCGTCTGGGAACTGCAACGGCAGCACGCCCATCCCGATCAGGTTCGAGCGGTGGATACGCTCGAAGCTCTCGGCGATCACGGCCCTCACGCCGAGTAGCTTCGTGCCCTTGGCGGCCCAGTCGCGCGAGGAGCCCGAGCCGTACTCGCTGCCGGCGAGCACGACCAGGTCGATGTCCTGCTCGATGTAGCGCATGGCGGCGTCGTAGATCGACATCTGCTCGGCGCTGGCGCCGTACAGGTAGCGGGTGAAGCCGCCTTCCGGCAGCGCGGGCCCGCCGCCGATCAGGTTGCGCAGGCGGATGTTGGCGAAGGTGCCGCGCATCATCACCTCGTGGTTGCCGCGGCGTGAGCCGTAGGAGTTGAAATCTCGCGGCTCGACGCCCTGCTCCTGTAGGTATGAGCCGGCAGGACCGTCGCGCTTGATCGCGCCGGCGGGAGAGATGTGGTCGGTGGTGACGCTGTCGCCGAGCAGCGCGAGCACGCGGGCGTCGACGATGTCGCGGACCGCGTCGGGCTCAGCTGGCATGCCCTGGAAGTACGGCGGCAGGCGCACGTACGTGGAGTCGGCGTCCCAGGCGAAGCGCTCACCGTCGGGGACCGGCAGGCCGTTCCAACGCTCGTCGCCGGCGAACACCTCGCCGTAGCTGTGGCGGAACATGTCCGCGCGCACAGCCTCCCCGATCACCTGTGCGACCTCGTGCCCGGACGGCCAGATGTCTCGCAGATGGACGTCCGCGCCGTTCTCGTCCTGCCCCAGCGGATCGACGAGGATATCGATGTCCATCGTCCCGGCGAGCGCGTACGCGACGCACAGCGGCGGCGAGGCGAGGTAGTTCATCTTCACATCCGGGTTGATCCGCCCCTCGAAGTTGCGGTTGCCGGACAGCACCGAGACGACCGCGAGGTCGGCCTCGTTGACGGCGGCGGAGATCTCCTCGGGCAGCGGCCCGGAGTTGCCAATGCAGGTGGTACAGCCGTAGCCGACGAGGTTGAAGCCGAGCTGCTCGAGCGGCTCGGTCAGCCCGGCGCGGTCGAGGTACTCGGTGACGACCTTCGAGCCCGGGGCCAGCGAGGTCTTCACCCACGGCTTCGATCGCAGGCCGCGCGCGAGCGCGTTGCGCGCGAGTATGCCCGCGCCGATCATGACCGACGGGTTCGACGTGTTGGTGCAGCTGGTGATCGCGGCGATCACCACGTGGCCGTGGTCGAGCTCGAAGTGCTCGCCGTCGAGCGTCACCGTGGTGGATGTGCCGTTGTGCGGCAGCGTGGTCGTGGCGCCGTGCGCCGGCTGCGCCTGGGGTGAGGGCTGTGCCTCGGGTGAGGGCTGCACCTGGGCGATCCTCGGCAGCGGCGCGTGTCCGGGCGAGCCGTTGGACGGCGGGTCGGACGCAGGGTAGGACTCGGCGACCGCCTCGTCCTGGGCGTCGGCCTGCTCGCCGTCGCTGGGGACGTAGTCGACGAGCGCGGTTTTGAACGCGGCCTGGGCACCGCTGAGCGAGACGCGGTCCTGCGGGCGCTTGGGGCCGGCGAGGCTCGGCTCGACGGTCGCGAGGTCGAGCTCGATCTCCTCCGAGAAAGTCGGCTGTTCGGCGTTCTCGTCGTGCCACATGCCCTGCTCCTTGGCGTATGCCTCGACGAGCGCGATCCGCTCGCGCGAGCGACCGGAGAGCTCGAGGTAGGTAAGCGTCTCTGCGTCGATCGGGAAGATCGCGCAGGTCGAGCCGAACTCGGGTGACATGTTGCCGATCGTGGCCCGGTCGGCGATCGGAAGGGCGGCGACGCCGGCGCCGTAGAACTCGACGAACATCCCCACGACGCCACGCTCACGCAGCATCTGCGTGACGGTCAGCACGAGATCTGTAGCGGTCGTGCCCTCGGGCAGCTGGCCGTGCAGCTGGAAGCCGAGTACGCGCGGGATCAGCATCGACATCGGCTGGCCGAGCATCGCGGCCTCGGCCTCGATTCCGCCGACTCCCCAGCCGAGCACGCCGAGCCCGTTGACCATCGTGGTGTGCGAGTCGGTGCCGACGAGCGTGTCGGGGTAGGCCTGGCCGGTCTTCTCGTTGTCGAACACCACCCGTGCGAGGTACTCGAGGTTGACCTGATGCACGATGCCGGTGTCGGGCGGCACGACGGCGAAGTCGTCGAACGCGCCTTGTCCCCAGCGCAGAAAGGCGTAGCGCTCCTGGTTTCGCTCGAACTCGCGCTCGGCGTTGAAGCGGAACGAGTCGCGCGTCCCGAACGCGTCGACCTGCACCGAGTGGTCGATCACGAGCTCGGCGGGGGTGAGCGGGTTGATCTTCGCGGGGTCGCCGCCCATCTCGGCCATCGCGTCGCGCATCGCGGCGAGATCCACGACGGCGGGAACGCCGGTGAAGTCCTGCATCAGCACGCGCGCGGGGCTGAACGCGATCTCCTTGCTCGGCTGTGCGGCCGCATCCCAGCCGGCGAGCGCCTCGACGTCCGCAGCGCTCACCGAGCCATTGCCCTCCGTGCGCAACAGGTTCTCGAGCAGCACCTTCAGCGAGAACGGCAGCCGCGCCACGTCATAACGCTGCTGGAGCGAGTCGAGTCGGAATATCTCGTGCTTGTGCCCAGCGACGTCGAGTGTGTCCTTAGCGCCAAAGCTGTTATCCGACATGGGCATCTCCCGGACGATCTGCGGTTCTACAGGGACCTCAGGCAGTCTCGCAGAGTCGCGCTTCGGACCCGGGACGGCGCGCGAAGGCCGCGGGGACCCGGCTGCGGCGCCGCGGGGACCCGGCTGCGGTCTTTACCCGTGCACGCGAGCGGTCGGCTGCCGAGCGGTCGGCTGCGGTCTAACGCGGCAGCTCGGAGGCGCGGGTCACGCGCCCCTTGCCCTGGCGCTTGGAGCGCAGCAGGGCCTCGTCACAGGCTGCCAGCAGCTCGTCGGTGCCCATCGGCGCGCACCACTGCGCTGCGCCGATCGACGCCGAGATGCCCGCGCGGACTCCCTCCCGGCCGGAGGACGAGCGCAGACGCTCGAGCGCCCGGCCGGCAGCCGCGGCGGCGCTGTCGAGATCCGCGTTGGGCAGGATCACAACGAACTCGTCGCCGCCGTAGCGAGCGACGCGGTCGAACGCGCGGAACTCGCCGACGAGCGCCTGCACGACGTGACGCAGCATCGCGTCACCGGCCGGGTGGCCATCGCGATCGTTGACCAGCTTGAAGTCGTCGAGATCGATCAGCAGGCACGACAACGGGCCGCCGGTGCGCATCGCGCGCCCGATCTCCTCGTCGAGGCGGCGACGCATCGCGCGGTGGTTCATGCAGCCGGTGACCGCATCGGTACCGGCCTCGGCGCGAGCGCGCACCAGCGCGACCGCTGTCGCCGCCTGGTCCACCAGCGCGGTGGCGACGGCGACCGCGGCGGGCGCGAGGACCGCGGACTCCCTGCGCACGAGCACCACGACCGCCTCGACGTCGCCGCGCTCGGCGAGCGGGATTAGTAGCGCGCAGCTCATCACCCCAGTGGCGATCAGCCGCGGGACGCTGGCCGCGAACTCATCCGCGCGTGCGGCCAGGAAGCTGCGCTGCGAGCCCGCCACCCAACTGACCCCCGCTGGGCGCTCGGAGCGCGGCAGCATGTAGCGCAGGCACCCGTCACCGCCGAACATGTAGACGCTGATCAGATCGTCTTCCCGACCAGCGGTGGCGAGGTGGTGGATGTGCACCTCATCGGCGCCCGGAACCGACAGCAACTGGGTGGCGAGCGCGCGAAAGATCGTCTCTGCGTCGCTCGCGCTGTCGGCCAGCGCGGTCAGCTGGCGGATGCCAGCGAGCAGTTGCTCTACGCCGGCAGATGACCCAGCGGTATCCGTACCGGTAACGACATCCATACCGACAATGTACGACATGCAGGGCGGAGGACGAACACTCGCCCTCCGCCCTGCCTGGGAGGCCGTCAGCCGAAGCTGACCGTCACGCTCGAAGTCGAGTGCGCGCCGGGCTTCTTCGGCAGGAACCCGACCCGGATCTTCGTCTTGAACGGACGCCTGTTACGTCCGCCGCTGGTGAGTGGCACGTTCAGCGTGGCCGCGCCGTTGGCACCCTTGAGGTGGCGATAGACGGTCTTCAAGCCTGAGCCGCTGCCGCTGATGCGTCCGGCGGCGAACGTCTTGACTTTCAGGATCGCCGTGTTGCCTGAGACCTTGTGACCGACGATCTGAACACCACAGCCCTGCGGCTGGATGATCGTGTTCTGTTTGAACTGCTTGCCGTTCTGGGCGGTGATCGTGGTCGGCATGACGAGCTTCGCGGTGCACAGGTTGGTCGTCGTCCGTTCCGTCGCCAGCGCCGAGTGCGGCCCGAGCGGCAGGTTCACGGTGACGCTCGACACCGGCGCGTCGGGTGTGGTCGCGAAGTTCGTCGTCGTGATGCCTTTCTTGATGTTGGTGTTTCCGACGAGGATCACGCGCACGCCGTTCGCTTCCATGACCAGGTCGAGGTCGGGGAAGGCCGCTCCAGCGTGCGAGACGAGGATCGCCGGCCCGGTCAGTTTGCCCGGCAGTAGCGGCGTGTTCGCCCTCGCTCCGCCGACGAACGAGCCGGAGGGGCAGTTGAACGGGTTCGCTTCGAACGTCGCTGCCGCGCACGCTTTCTGCAGCGTGGTCAGGCGCGAGGGCAGCTGTTTGGGCAGCTGCACGAGCACCGACTTGGTGTTCGCCTGGCCCGGCGTGTAGTTGAGCGTCGTTTCGATGCTCGCACCGTTGGCTTTCGACGGTTTACCACTCGTCTTCGCGATGAACTTCGGCGTGAAGCCGAGCGCGCTGCAGTTGGCAAGCTGGAACGGAGTGGCAACCTTGAATGTCGCTTCCGTGCTCGAGCCTGGGGTGAATCCCGTCAGCGTCGATTCGGTGCTCAGCGCGTTGCAGCTCGTCGGATTTAGCAGGAAGCCCTGCTTGTTGACCGACACGAGGATGCGCCTGAGCCGCAGAGGAACGCCTTCGAAGATCCGTGGCAGCGTGCTGGCCACGGTGACCTGCGCGGTGTGAGGATCGACGTTGATCGTGGCCCGCGTGACCACCGTTCCGAGGTTGAACGGCCCGGCGACCGCCGGGACCGCGATCGACATGCCGAACGGAGCGCCGTTGTACGGCCCGGTCAGGTAGACCGGTCCGCTGAACGTGAATGGCGTTGCGCCCGATCCGGCGAGCACCGCGGCAGTGCCGATCTGGCTCGTGGACGGGCATTCGCCTTTGCTGGCGCCCGGTTCGGCGCACTGCGTCGCGTTCGGGATCGCTCCTGCGAGGCCGGCCGGCAGCGTCGTCGAAACCTTGGACAGATACTGCTGGCCCTGCTGACGTTCGAGGCTGAGCGTGAACGATGTGTTCCCACCGCCGCTCCCATTCTGGTTGGTCGTGCTCTGCGTCGGAGCGAACGGCAGGGGCGAGGCACATGCCCCACCTGAGCCGTTGCCGTCGACGGAGAACGGGGTCACCAGCGGCGACACCGGAGCCGTGCCGGTATACGGCGAGAATGTCGCGGAGCTCGTCGCCGGTCCGCAGACGAGCGGGTTGGCGACAGGCGCGGGTACTCCCGGCGTTTCGAACTTCATGACCGCTTCGGTGAACGGCTGTTCCGGATTTTCCGTGAACGCGGCCGTCACGCGTCCGGTTTCCCGGTTGGCCGTGACGAGCGCTTTCAGCCGCACGTCGATCCCGTATCGTTCGGATTCGGCGTTGAAGTACATCACGAACTTCGGTTCGGTGATCGTCGCGGATTCCTGGTTCGTTTCCGGTCCGCCGAGGTACATGCTGCCGGTCAACGAGCCGGCAGGCAGACCCGGGACGTTCAACGCAACGGTGCCGACTTTCGAGCTTTCAGGACAGCCGATGCCTTTTTCTTCGGCGTGGATATGCGCCTGCGCCTTGGTGCAGGCGGTTTTGCCGGCCGCGGCTGATGGGTTGAGCGTCATGCCTTCGGGCAGTTCGAGCGTCGCCGTCTTGAGCTGCGAGGAGGTCAGCCCTGTGGCGCCGGCGAAGTGCGGGAGCTTCGCACCGACGGTAACCGCGTCAGCTTCGTCCAGCTGGGTGGTCGCCGGGGCGAGTTCGAGCGTTGGCGAGAACGGGATCGGTTCGATCAGGCTGGTGCACCCTTCGGTGCCGATCGGCGTTTCATAGGCGCCTTTGGCCGTTCCACCTTTCGCGAAATCTAGTTTGAGCGTCGTGGTCGTCTGCGGCCCGATCCCTGTGCACGATGTCGGGTTGGTGAGGAAATCGCCCGCTCCGCCGGTCCCCGCGCGACCGTTGAAGGTCAGCCGTGAGCTGATCAGCGGGAGTTCCGCTGAAACGTTGATTTCGAAGTAGTCGTGATAGTCCCCCTTTTCGGTGCCCTTTTTCTGCTTACCCCATTCGACGTTGCCTTCGATCAGGGTGTGCGCATACAGCTGGGGGGTTGGGATCCCGATGATCTCTTCGGTCAGCGCTTTCGGGAGCGGGAGCGCAACCCCGAAGTCCGACGCTAGGCCGGTCGGCTGCACGAGGTTGTAGACCTTCCCTTCGATCGGCAGGTCGCCACCTTCAGGAGAAGGTTTCGGACCAAGCCAGACGATGACGTTGTTGACGCCGATTTCCGAGCCCGCTGCGCATGTGGGTGCTTCGAACAGGCCTGTGTGGACGCCAGGCGCGGGTTCGAATTCCTGACCGAATTCTTTGAACGAGCACTTTTCGGGCGCCTCCGGATTCGTGGCTACGCCGGGAGCGACGTCGGTCCGAATGTGCGTTATGAATTCGCCTTCGGCGGCGCCTTCAGGCGCCTCGTTGGGGAAGGTTCCCGCGGTTTTGATCTTGAAGTCAGTGATCCCGAAGTTGGGATGCCCGGCCGCCTGGGTGAAGCCTTCGGCTTCGGCTTTGGCCAGTTCTTCGGCTTTCGATTCGCCAGGGTTTTTTTTGCACGTGTTGACCTTGCAATTGGAGGCGAACACGCTTTCGAGTTCTGGGGCAGCCTGTGCCGCAGAAGCCGACAGCGCCGTAGTCGCGGCGATTATCAGCGCCAAGAGCGAAACCCGAGCGTACGACCTCATGCGAAACCTCCCCTATAGAACCGAGCAACTGTCTTCTACCCCTCTTTGACTCCTGAGGAACCCAAAAGTTTCGGGTCGGAGCCTTAGACACTGTCTATTACACGGCCCATCCGAATTTCCTGCACCAGCTGAGATAACGATGGGGCGAGAAACGGCGCCTACAAGCGCCCTCCTGGACTCAGGTCTCGACGCCCACGCCAGGGCGCAGCTCGAGGACCGGGCCGAAGCTCACACGCAGCAGCGCCCCGCCTCCCGGAGCGTTCTGAGCCTCGGCGAAGCCACCGCACGCCTCCGCTGCCTGGCGCACGATCGCCAGTCCCAGGCCGGAGCCGGGAAGCCCACGTGCGTCCTCAGCACGGTAGAAGCGGTCGAACACGAACGGCAGGTCGACCTCCTGGAACCCTGGGCCGTGGTCGCGAACTGCGAGCACCCCGCCGCTCAGCGTGACCTGGACGATCGCCTCCGAGGGACTCCACTTGCGCGCGTTGTCTACCAGGTTGGACACCGCCCGGCCGATCCGCTCGCCCTGCCCGCGCACGACCGTCGGCTCGAGTGTCATCTCGAACACGAGATCGGCGCGCCGACGGGCGCTGTCGATTGTGGCGCGCACGATCTCATCCAGGCGCACGTCTTCGGCCGCGCCGTCGGGCGTGGCGCCGCGGGCAAGCTCGACCACGTCGCCGACAAGCGCCGTTAGCTCGTCGAGCTCGGCCACGATGTCGCGGCGCAGGGCCTCCTGATCGCCCGGCGGCAGACGCTCGGCGTCGCCGAGGATCTGAATGTTCGCCCGCAGCGAGGAGATCGGCGTGCGCAGCTCGTGACCGGCATCCGCGATCAGATGGCGCTGCGCTTGAACCGATCGCTCGAGCGCGTCGAGCGTGCCGTTGAAGCTCTCCGCCAGACGGGCGAGCTCGTCGCGGCCCTCGACCTCGAGCCTACGCGACAGGTCGAGATTGCCGGTCAAGGTCTCTGTGCGGCGGGTGAACCGCGCGATCGGCGCCAACGCCGTGCGCGCGACCAGCGCGCCGAGCAGCGCCGCGAGCACGACGCCGCCGGCGCCGATCAGCGCGAGAATTAGCAGTAGCCTGCTGAGCTCGTGTTCGACCTCGCCGAGCGGCCGGGCGATCAGCAGCGCGCCGCTCGCGCCGGTGCCGACACTCAGCACGCGCAGCTTCGTGCCCGCGACCGTCCTGTCGCTCAGAACGCTTCCGCTTCCGCGTTCGGCGATCGCCCGGTCCGACGCCGTCAACGGGATCCTCCTCGGCGAGGACCCCTGCCCGCCCGGCACAACAACGTTGCCGGCCGGGGCGACCAACTGCACATACCCGGAAGCCGCGCCGAACGGTGCCGGCTCGACCTCACCGGGGAAACGGCCGGTTCCGCCCGCTCCGGGTGCGTCGTCGGCGTCCGGATTCGCGCGATAACCGCCCGGCGGCGCACCGGCAGGGCGTACTCCGGCCGGCCCGCTTGCGCCGGCCCCGCCCGCCGCCCGCGCAGGCCCGCCGACCCCGCCCGTCGCTGGCGCAGGCGCGGCGACGAACTCCCGTGCACGCGCGCGCAGCGCACTGTCGATTTCGCCGCGCAGATCCGAGCGCACCGCGGCGTATAGGCCGATCGCCGCGGCCAGTACGGCAACCGCCACCGAGACGCCGGCGACCGCCGCGATCCTCGTTCGTAGCGTCATCCGCGGTACCTATCCCTCACGGCTCGCGCAGCGCGTAGCCGACCCCGCGAACCGTGTGGATCAACTCGCGCGCACCCGCCCCCTCGAGCTTGCGGCGCAGATATCCGACATACACGCGCAGAGCGTTCGACGTGGGGCCGAAGTCATAGCCCCACACACGGTCATAGATCACGCTGTGCGATAGGACCCTGCGCGGGTTCAGCATCAGCAGCTCTAGCAGTTGGTACTCAGTTCGCGTCAGCTCCACGAAGCTCTCGCCTACCTGCGCGCCATGACGCATCGGATCGAGCCGGAGCTCGGCGAAGGCGAGACCCTCGCCGCCGTCGCCGCCGTCCGGGTTCGCGCGGCGCAGCAAAGCGCGCAGACGCGCCTTCAGCTCACCCACGTCGAACGGCTTGATCATGTAGTCATCAGCGCCCACATCGAGGCCGTCGATCCGGTCCGCCACGGAGTCTCGCGCGGTCAGGATCAGGATCGGCACGCGGTTGCCGAGCAGTCGCACACGCCGGCACACCTCCAGACCGTCGATCCCCGGCAGGCCGACGTCGAGCACGACCGCATCGGGCACCGCCTGCACGATGCCCTCCAACGCCTGCTCGCCATCGCCCGCAAGCTGAACCTCGTAGCTCGCGAGCGTCAACGCACGACGCAGCGCTTCGCGCACCGCGCGGTCATCGTCGACGACGAGGATCCTCACGAGCGGGATTCTTGCGCGCCGGCCTGCGTGACAGCGCTCGCGAGCCTCGCCGCGTGCCCTTGGCAGTCATACAGGGTGCCCGTCCCGCTGGTTGCACTGCCAGACAGCGTCGCCTTCGTGCACGCCTTGGCGGCCGCAGCCATCGCCGTTCGCGCGCCCGCGCGCGAGTCCCCGGGCATCTGAGCGCTGAAGCCGCCACTGCTCTGTTCGACCAGCACCCAGCGGAGCTTTCCCGAGCTGACCTCGTGTGCGAGCCAGGAGGCACTGACATCGCTCTCGCGCCCGGAGAACCCACCGATCCCAGCGACGCTCGCACCCTTGCGCACGATCGACGAGGCCGCGCTCGACTGGCTGGAGACGGCGATCGTGCCGCCACCGTGCTTCTGCACATACGCGAGCACCTTCGTCAGCGACACGTTGCCGCCGAGCGGCGCACCGATTGCGCCGGGCGGCACCTGGTTGGCCGGCATGGAGCCCAGGCCTCCGCCACCCGCGCCGCCGATACCGGGGCCGCTCGGTGGTGCAGCGGATCGCGCGGACGACGATTCCGGCCCGCCGCCCGGCACCACCGATCCACCGCCGCCGGGTGCCGCCGATCCACCGCCGCCGAACAGCGCGGGCCCGCCTGAGCTGCCGGCGCTTGGGAACCGCCCCCCTGCGCGCAACCCGAAGCCGCCGCCGCGTCCACCGAAGCCGCCAGCCGCGATCGACGCTGGGCCGCCCGAGGGGAATGTGCCGCTGGTCGCGTGACCGAGCGTGTCAAACGCCCACGCGCCCGGCGCAATCAGCAGGGCCGCCACGGCGAGGGTGATCGCGACGGTGCGCACCGCGCGCGAGCTGAAGGCAACGAGCGCGAACGCAGCGATCGCGCCGATCGCGATCAGCAGCGGCGTCAGCCACGTGAGCTGCCCGGGATAGCTCGAGCGGACGAACACCTCGCACGCCACCCCGCCCGCCACGGCCAGCGGCCCGACGATGCGTACATTCAGGCCGCCCGAGATCAGCTGCGCGGCGCCCGCCCCGACCAGCGCGGCGGCGAACGGCGCCAGCAGTGAGACGTAGTACGGGTGGAAGATTCCGCTCGCAGCGCTGAACAGGACGGCGGTCGTCGCGAACGCGCCGCCGACCACCAGCAGCCACCCGGTGCGCGGATCGGCACGCCGCAGGCGGGTGGCCGCGAGCAGGCCCAAGCCACTGACGAGCGCGAACCCGAGCAGCCAGCCGGCCTGGCCGCCGAGCGCCGTGTTCAGCAGGCGCAGCGGCCCCGGGCTGCCGCCGAACACGGTTCCGCCCCCGCCACCTCCGCCCCCGCCGCCTCCAAGCCCGCCGCCTCCAGGGCCGCCAACTCCGGGCCCGCCGCCTCCGGGCCCGCCGGTTTGGCCGTCGACGCGACCGAGCCCGTTGTAGCCGAAGATCAGCGACAGGACGCGGTTGTCGCTAGTTCCCGACACCCACGGGCGGTCGGCCGCGGGGACCAGTTCGACGAGCGCCGGCCATGCGCCACCGACGAGCACCATCGCCACGCCGCCGCTCAGCAGCTGGCGCAGCGCATGCAATCGCCCGCGCGCCGCAGGAGCGACCCACAGCCACACGGCCGCGATGCCGGGCAGCACTGCCAGAGCGACGCCCATCTTTGTCTCGAAACCCAGACCCACGCATACCCCGGCGAGCACCAGCCAACGCGTGCTCGAGCGCGTGGGAGCGGCGTCGAGCGCGCGCACAACGCACCACAGTGCGCCGACACAGCACAGGACGAGCAGCGCGTCGGGGTTGTTGTGCCGCGAGATCGCGACCGCGATCGGGGTCAGCGCCAGCGCCAAACCACCGACGAAGCCGCCGATCCGGCCGAAGCGGCGACGCACGAGGTCGTACACGAGCGCGACGCTCGCCACCCCCATCAGCGCCTGCGGCACCAGGATGCTCAGCGGGTGGTAGCCGAACAGCCTCACCGACAGCGCCTGCACCCACAACGCCAGCGGCGGCTTGTCGACCGTCATCACGCCGTTGTGGTCCAGCGACGCGAACAGGAAGTCGTGCCAGCTCGTGCTCATCGAGCGCACGGCCGCGGCGTAGTATTCGTTGGCCCAGCCGTTGCGGGCCAACGACACCAGGTTGAGCGCGCCGGCGAGCGCCAGCAGCACCAGCAGCTCTGGCCGCGGCGCGCGTGCAGCGAGCGCGCTGGCGCAGGAGCCGAGCCGCCCTGCCCGCTCGCGATCCAAAAACGCCGGCCGCGTCGCCGCCGGGGCGGCCGCTGAGGTCGTCTGCCAGCTGAAGCTCATGCACGCAAGATCGCCGACCCGTGTAGGAGCAGCGTGTGAGCAAACTCAATTTTGCCTAAGCGCCTGCCGCCCGTTGGGCGGATGTCGATCGTTGGCTCGGGGAATGTAGGACGAGCGTCCATACGGGCGCGGCAGTACCTGCGCCACGCTGTAGCAGACTCCTGGAACCACGGAACCACAATCCCACCGAGCCGAGCGGAGTGAGGCATGCCGGGTAGAACTCCCCAAATCGTGGCACTCGGAGGCGGCGGCTTCTCGATGGAGCGCGACGGATCGGTGCTCGATGACTACGTCCTGTCGCTCACCGGGACGCCAAAGCCGCGCGTCTGCTTCCTGCCGACCGCGTCGGGCGACGCGGACCACTATGTCGTGCGCTTCTACCGCCGCTTCTCCGCGGACTGCGAGGCCAGCCACGTGTCGCTGTTCCGTCGCGACCAGGGCACGGGCGGCGTCGAGGACGACCTCGCCAGCCACCTGCTGTCGCAGGATCTGATCTACGTCGGCGGCGGCAACGTCGTCAGCATGCTCGGCGCGTGGCGCGCGCATGGGCTGGACACGATCCTGCGCCGGGCGTGGCGCCGGGGCATCGTCCTGTGCGGTCCGTCTGCCGGATCTCTGTGCTGGTTCGAGCAGGCGCTCAGCGCGTTCCATGGCGCACCGCGGATGATCCGCGGTCTGGGGATGCTGCCGTACTCCAACTGTGTCCACTACGACGCGGAGCCCGCCCGCCGCCGCGAGTACCACCGATTCGTCGCCGACGGGATGCGCCCAGGGTTCGCTGTCGAGGACGGCGTCGCGCTGCATTTCCGCGCCACCACTCTCGAGCGCGTCGTCAGCTCGCGCGCCGACGGCGCCGCCTTCCTCGTCGAGCCGACCGGCAAGCGCGTGCACGAGACCCGACTCGAGGTCTCGTGCCTGGGCGCCGGCGGCTCGACGCACGCGCCGTCCGCGGCTCCCGCGTCGACGCAGGCCCGCGAGACGACCGCGCGCGGATCGACGCAGCAGCCGGTGGCCGCGTGACTGTGCCCCCCGACCCCGGCATGGAGGAGCGGCTGATCTTCGCGATGGGCGGCGGGGGCTTCACGATGGAGCCCGCCAACCCGTTGCTCGATGACTTCGTGCTGTCGCTTGCCGACGTCAAGGAACCGCGGATCCTGTTCCTGCCGACGGCATCCGGCGACACAACAACGCAGATCAACGCGTTCAAGGCCCGCTTCGCCGAACGAGCGTGCACCCACGAAGAGCTGTCGCTGTTTCACCTGCGCGGGGCCACCCGCTCGCTCGAGGAGGTGGTGCTCAGCCAGGACATCGTGTACGTCGGCGGCGGGTCGATGCGCAACCTGCTCGCCCTGTGGCATGCCCACGGCCTCGACCGGCTGCTCGTGTGCGCGTGGGAACGCGGCACGGTGCTCGCCGGGTTGAGTGCCGGCGCGATGTGCTGGTTCCAGGCGGGGATCACCCGCTCGAGCGGGCCGCCCGAGCCGCTCCCCGGCCTCGGCGTGCTCGACGGGTCGCTGACCGTGCATGCCGACGGCGAGCCCGAGCGCCTGCCCGTTTGGCTGGCGCACGTACGTGACGGCTCGGTCCCAGGCGGATGGGCGCTCGACGACGGCGTCGGGCTACTGTTCCGCGGCGAGCGCTTCGAGCGGGCCGTCAGCTCGCGCCCCGGAGCCGGCGCTCAGCGCGTCGATGCGATCGAAGGAGAGCTCGTGCGTAAGCGCGTCGAGGTCGAGCTGCTTGGCGAGGGCCCGCGCGCAGCGCTCGGCGGCTTCGACGAAGCCGTCGAGGAGCTCCGTCGCATGCACCGCATGCGCTGGGGCGGCGGCTCCAGACGTCGCGGCTGACGCAGGCCGTTCGAGCATCGACTGACTGACGCCAGCTCGCTCGAGCATCGCTAGTAGCGCCCGGCGTCCCCAGTCGATAGTGCCTCGGCAGCCGCGCAGGGCGCAAGCTCATCAGCCAGATCGGTCGCCGGCCAGTCCTGCCAGCCGAACGCCCTGCGAGCGTGGCGAATCCTGTAGCTGAGAGCTCCGTGAGCGTTCATTGCATGCCACGCCGCATGCGTGGTGAGCGTCATCTCCGGGATCCAGTAACGATCCTCGATCGCGTCGAGCGGCGCCGGTGGCGCCAGCTCGACGTCAGCTGCGACGTGCCCCTCCCCGTCCTCGAGGCTCAGCCGAGCGAGGATCGTTCCGTCCCGGTCGCACACTTGGGACTCGCCCAGCAGCTGCGTGCGCCATCGAATCCCGGGCGCGAGCGGGGTTTCGCCCTCGACCGGCCCCACATGTGAGGCGTGCGCGACCGGCGTGCCGGTCAGGCGTGCGACCTGGCCCGGAAGCTCGTGCGCCTGGTGCCGCCAGATCGCGTGCTCGCGTCCCGCCCACCAGCGCAGCGGCCCCGGCCAGTTGAGCGGCATCGACGGCCAGCACATGCCGCCGAGCACGAGTTGAGCACCGCCGGCGCGCACCCGTGCTGAAGTGCGCGAGCGCGCCCACTCCCAGCCCGACATCAGGCCGACGGTGCATCCGAGCGTCTCACAGCTCACGACTCCCGCGTCGTCCCCACCGAGGTAGTAGTGCTGCTCCCATGCCGTGGGAATGTCCTTGTCGTGCAGATGCAGCGCCCCGTCCGGCTCGGCCAGCACGAACGTGCCGAACGCATGCCTGCCCCGAATCGCCAGAAACCCGCCGGCAAGCACGCAGTCGAGCTCGCGGGCCAGTCGCGTGAGCATCTGCAGCGGCTGGCCGTCGACCGGACGCGGGACGTCGCGCAACACCGATGCGTAGACATTCGGAGAAGTGAGCGCCTCAGGCACGACGACCACCTGAGGGGCGTGCTCGCGATGGGCATCCCGAACCAGGTCCTCGACGCGGGCGAGGTTGCGCTCGACCTCACCGAGAGCCAGCGCCGGCTGGACGACCGCGATCCTCGTCATCGCAGGGCCGGCGCGGCTGGCCAGATGGCGCCGGGATGATCAGAACCGATGATCGGTCGGCTCGAGCGAAAGCGCGCGGCGCGGGCCTCGAGTTCGGCAGCGACTGCCGTGCGGCCTTCGGTGCGCGCCCGTGTCAACGTCTCCCAGCGAGATCGCTCCCCTCGCCAGAGGGCCGAGAACAGGGCGCGCGCCAGGCGCGGCGGCGGCGCAACCTGTTGTGGCGTGCGAGCCCGGCCAAACACGTCGGTCAGGTCGGGGCTTTCTGTCCGGCCCGCATCGCGTACCAGCTCGCGTAGCAGCGGTGATTGACGCTCTACGCGGGTGTCCGCGTTGGCGAAGTGATACGCCGGCAGGCACTCGCGGTCGCGTGCAGCCTCCCAGCGGCGAGTGGCTCGGTCGACCGCCGCGGGGTCATCCAGCACCGGCAGCACTTGCTCGGCAAGCGTGCGCCCGGCGAACATCGCGTCTCGCATCCCCTGGCCAGTGACCGGGTCCTTGAAATGGCCGGCGTCACCCGCGAGCGCCCACCCAGGGCCGGAGGATGCACGGAAGAACGCCGGGGTGTCCCCCGTGGAGCGGAGCTTCGAGCCGGCGGGTGCACCCGCGACGCGGACCGCGAGCCCTGGGTGCTCGTGCAGCTTGCGCTGCCAATAGAGCTCCGGGTCGCCGCGGGCCTCGCTCGCCTCGTCACGATGGCCCATCAGCAGGATCAGGAGTCGACCGGCAGGCGTCGTCGGGAAGGCGAACGCGAATGAGTTGCCCTCACGCCACTGGACATAGGTTTCTGCGTCGACGCTGCCAGCGCGCGGGTCATCGAGGTAGCGGAACACGAGGCCGCGACCGTTGCGCGAGAGCCTGTACGGCCTCCACGCGCCGACGAGCGCGGACACGGTCGAGCGCCGTCCGTCTGCGCCGACGACCAGCGTCGCCGCCACCTCGCGCTCCTCTCCGCCTGCTTCTCGATAGCGCACACCGGATACGCGCCCGGCGCGCCACAACAGCGCTTCGACCGTGCAGCGCTCGCGGACGTCGGTGCCCTGCTCACGAGCGGCCTCGACGAGCTGAACATCCTGCAGGTCGCGGGGGACGCACACCCCGTAGTCGATTCCGTCGGCAGCGGGGCGCACGCGCTCGCGGCACACAACCCCGTCGACCTCCAGGTGTACGTAGTGCACCCGACTGGGTGTCAGGGCGAGGATCCGCGGCAGCGCGCCTAGCTTGGCCAACTCGCTTGTACCGACGGGCATCAGCACGTGCGTGGACAGCTGATCGGAAGGGAAGCGCATGCGGTCCAACACGAGCACTCGGCGCCCGGCGCGCGCCAGCGGCGCCGCGACCGCGCATCCCGCCAGACGGGCGCCCACCACAACGACATCGAAAGTCTCCTTTTGCAAGCCCGTCTCCTTGCTCGGCGACCGCCTAATCAGTTTGACCGATCGCCCTACAACAGGCGTCCAGATGTCTGGAGATCTGCCAAGTAGGCCTGCAAACTCGGCGAATGGCCCTAAAAGGACGACAAGAACTGCCCGAAAGGGGCAGAGCGGCCCAACAGACCCAGATCGGGCCCAACAGAGCGCATCGAGCATGAAAAGCCAATCCGACACCGACACGACGAGCGAGGTCGACCGACTGCTGCGGTGCGTGTCCTCCGGCTATCTGTCCGACGGCTGCTCCTGCCCCAGCGCGATCCCTTCGAGCGTCGTCACGGGCGCATGGGCGCAGGTGCTGGACGGGGGAAACGAGCGCCACGATCGGTTCTTTCGCTTCGCCTGGCGTGGCGGCGTGTGGCTGGGGTTCGGCCTGCAGGACGGAAGCGTCCGCGGCGTCTACTGCCCTGAGCACAGCGCGGAGCGGGCGGAGCACAGCGTTGTGCCCGACCTCGGCGTGGCGTCCTGAGTCCGGCTATGCGCCGACGTGCTCGAAGACCGCAGCGAGGCCCTGCCCACCACCTATGCACATCGTCTCCAGGCCGTAGCGCAGCTCCCGACGACGCAGCTCGTGCAGCAACGTCGCCAGGATCCGCGCGCCGGTCGCGCCCACCGGATGGCCGAGCGAGATGCCCGAGCCGTTCACGTTCACGCGCTCTACGCCGTCGCGCAGACCCCACTCGCCCAACACCGCCAGGACCTGCGCCGCGAAGGCCTCGTTGAGCTCGATCAGGTCGATCTGCTCGAGCGTCAACCCAGCGCGCTCCAGCGCTCGCGCGCTCGCGGGCAACGGACCGACACCCATCGTCTCCGGCGGCACGCCGGCGACCGCCCAGGAGACGAGCCGTGCGATCGGCTGCAGGCCAAGCTCGCTGGCCCTGTCCGGGTGGGTGACAATGCAGATCGCCGCGCCGTCATTCTGACCGCTGCTGTTACCAGCGGTAACCGTCGCGTCGGCGTCCACCGCCGCCATCGCCGGCCGCAGCGCGGCGAGCGCCTCGAGCGTGGTGTCAGCACGCGGATGCTCATCCATCTCCACGACGGTGTCGCGAACGGGCACCGGGACGATCTCCTCAGCAAATCTCCCGCTGCGCTGAGCGGCGATCGCGCGCTCGTGCGAGCGCAGCGCCAGCTCATCCTGTGCCTCGCGCGTGATCCCGTACTCGCGTCGCACGTTCTCGGCGGTCTCCAGCATCCCGCCGGGGACCGGGTGGTTGACGCCGCCGGCCGTAACGCGGGCACGGGCCAGCCGATCCTCCAGCTTCGCGCTGCCGCTACGCAAGCCCCAGCGCAGCTCCGTGGAGTACAGCTCAGCCCGGCTCATGCTGTCCACCCCGCCCGCCAGAACGACCTCCGCAGCGCCGGTCTGCACCCGCATGCAGCCGTCGAGCACGGCCTGCAGCGCCGAGCCGCATCGCCGGTCGACCTGCACACCAGGCACGCTGACGCCCAGCCCCGCGTCGAGCGCCGCGACGCGACCGATCGCCGGCGCCTCGCCGCTGGCGTAGCACTGGCCCATGATCACGTCGTCGACGTCCGACCCGCGCAGACCCGTGCGCTGTACGAGCTCGCGGATCACCGTCGCCGCCAGGTCGGCAGCCGAGAGGTCGCGAAACACGCCCCCGAACCGCCCGACCGGCGTGCGCAGCGGCTGACAGATGACCGCATCTCTACTGATCATGGGCTCACTCGCGACATCGGCACGGACCTCCGCGTTGAGCCTATCTCGCGGGCTGACGATCACGCTCTAGCAGGCCGGCGGCGGCGCGACCATGCTCACGCTGCACGAGCAGTTCGACGCGCTGCACGCGGCGCCGCCACACGTGGCCGAGAAGGTCGGCATCGGCTGGGGGATGGCGCTCGAGAAGCTCGCCGCGGCGCAGGCGTAGCGCCGACAGACCGACCACCGGGCAACGTCGATCCTCGCCGCGGCCGTTACCCTCCAGATGTGAGCGAACTCCTCGAAACGGCGGTCGGCATCGGAGCCTATGCACTGGTGGTCGGCCTGATCGGCTGGGGCCTCTACTACGCGTTCGGCTCACAGGTGCTTGGGCTGCCGGCAATGATCGGCCTCGCGGTGATCGTCGGCGCGCTGAGCATCTTCTCGAGCGTCGTCGTGCTGCTGGCGATGGTCGTCGGGCTGCTCGTGCTCATGCTCGTGATCGGGATGACCATGACGCTCGGCCCCGAACCGCCGAGCCGCCCCGGCGAGCAGCACCCGATGGACGACTTCCGGCCGTAGAACCCACGCGAGTTCGCTTGCCCCGACGTCCAGCAGACCTCGGCGCGACCAACCGGCTCGCACGCCGAAGTCCACCTGATTGCCCCGAAACCCGGGCTGCAAGCCCCTGCCGGACCGTCGCGCGATCCCCGCTCTTCTCTGGAAAGCGCTCACCGAGCGCCGCGGTCGATCAGCAGGGGCTGGCCGCGAATCCTCTCGAACCTGAAGACGCTGCTCGAGACCGGCGAGCTGCTGCTGGCGTAGTCGAGTCGGCTAGGCCGGACATCGTTGCACCGCCGGCTCTTGCGCCCGCGCGGGAGATCGCAGAAGATCGCCCTCTTGCACCTACCGAAACGTCCCTAGCTGCCGTGAGAAATCGCCGAGACAGAAACACCGGCAGACAGGTCTTTCCTCAAGATCTCCCGCAAATTGGGGAACTAATGCCAAACTATTCGGGATTTCGAGTACGCTAACGCTCGAATTGACTCATCTGAAAAAGAGAGTCAACCCTAGGTGAGTCGAGACGCGAGGCGCCCGGAAAGCTCCCTGGATACCACCCGGGACTGGGGATTCAGTCCGGGCGCCCCACTTGCAGCGCTACTGCCATCGGCGACTGTATAGGGGAACCGGTTGTGTGGCAAATACTGCGCGCAATTTACGGGATTTTTCCCAGTCAACCGCAGGTCCTGTAGACCATCAAATAGGTGTCAAAAGAGTGACACGATCGTTCACTACAGACGATCGTCGGTCGCCGACAGCGTGGCGCCGGCGGCCGAGCCGCTTGATCCCTACGGGACGCGCTCCAGGTCTGTGACCAGCTCCACGAGGCTCAGCCCGAGCGCGTCCGCAATCCGTTTGACCGTCATCCAGCCCGGACTGTTCAGACCACGTTCGATTCGCGAAAGCGCAGACGTCGTGATCCCTGCATCGAACGCGAGCTGTTCCTGGGTGATATCCCGTTCCTCGCGCAGTCGTTTCAGCAACGCCGCCAGCGCTTGATCTGCTTGCTCCGCCATGCCGTAAACATGGCGGAGTCCTAGGGTCAAAGTCCAGGGTGTCAAGTCCTAGGACTGCAAGCCTTGTTAGGTTCCCGCTCGCCCAGGGGTGAACATCCCCACGTTTCGCCCCTGGGCACACTGGCACACGCCCTACGTCGATCGGGTGCTCGACCAGAGCACCGCGCCGCATGCCTGACGCCCCGAGCCCCGCTCGGGGCGCGGCGAACGCGGATGAGCGAGCACGCCGCCAAGAACGCCTCCAGCGCGCCAAGCGTTTTGGGCTCTCGATCAGCGCGAGCGAAGATCCTCAATCTGGCAAGGAAGTTCGGGAAGCTCGATGATCTCAGGGTCGCCTGTGAGCAGCACGAGATTGTGAGCTGTCGCCGTGACAACCGCGAAGCAATCGCCTAGCGCAATGGGCATGCGGGCCTTCATGCGTGCGGCCTCGATCATGCGCGCGGTGCCTGGTAGGTCCAGCGACAGGGCGGCGCGGAGGGATGTAAGCGTGTCGTCCGCTGCGGTTCGCCCGTGATCGCGCTCGACCCGGTAGTAGACCTCTATGAGGTTCACCCAGCTCACAACCGGCCGGCCGGGGATCAACTCCTCGATGCGAGCGAGCGCAGGCTCCTCACCATCGAGCCAAGCGAGGATCGCCCAGGAGTCCCGCTTTAGCTCTGATCCGACGGCTCCATCAGGAACGCTTTGGTCGCTGAGGAACAGATGCCCTACCTCATGCCCTACAATTCTCGAACATGCGTAAGACGAGCGTCTATCTCGATGAGGATCAGGCTCAGCGCCTTGCCCGCCTGGCCAGTGAGGAGGGCCGGTCGCAGGCAGAGATATTGCGCGAGGCCGTTGCCACCTACCAGCCAAAGCCATCCCAGGACCGGAACTTCGCACTAGCCGGCTCAGGGCACGGCGACGGCACGTCGATCGCGGACGTTCCGGAGGAGGAGCTGCTCAAGGGCTTCGGCGAGTGACCGTCGTCATCGACGCCGCACCCCTAGTTGCGTTTGGCGATGCCAACGACCCGTACTTCACGCGCATCGACGAGCTACTTCGAACTGTCGATGGACCGCTGATCATTCCCGCGCCCGTCACCGCCGAGGTGGACTACCTACTGGGACAGCGGGTTGGACGTGGGCCACGGCGAAACTTCATCGCCGACCTCGCCGCCGGGCGATTCACCGTTGCCTGTCTGGAGCGAGAGGACTATGCCACGATCGGAGAGCTCGACGCGCGCTATGCGGATCTCGAGCTTGGGCTCGCCGACTGCGCGTTGGTCGTGATCGCAGACCGCTACAAGACCAATCGCATCCTGAGCTTCGACGAGCGGCATTTCCGAGCCGTCATACCCCTTCAAGGTGGAGCCTTCACGATCCTGCCCAGCGATAGCTGAGGAAGTCTGCACAGCACGCAGCACTCACCATCGGTACGCGAGCAGCTAGCTGACGGCGTCAAGCACCTGCCAAACAGGGTCGACGCTGGAGCACACCCGCAGACCAAGTTCGAACAAAGACCTCATACAGGCCAAAACGGAGGGGGAGAGATTCGAACTCTCGGTACGCCAATAAGACGCACAACGGTTTTCGAGACCGCCGCATTCAACCGCTCTGCCACCCCTCCAGGGGGACGGCCCCAAGGCTAGCTGCTCGCGCCGCGCCCGGACGGCTCGGCGATCGCAAGCGCTCCGTGCTCTCGGGCCGCCCGGAGCACTCATTGCAGCTAGCGTCGCGACGCGAAGAACCCGCTCAGCAACTCCCCGCACTCCTCCGCGAGCAGGCCACCTGCCACGTCCGGGCGGTGGTTCAGACGGGGCTCGGCGAGAACGTCGAGGATGCTGCCGCACGCGCCGGCCTTCGGATCGCTGGCGCCGAACACGACCCGCGCCACCCGCGCGAGCACGATCGCCCCGGCGCACATGGCGCACGGCTCGAGCGTCACATACACGACCGTGTCGAGCACCCGCCAACTCCCCAACGCCCTGGCGGCCTCGCGCAGAGCGATCACCTCGGCGTGCGCGGTGGGGTCCTGACGCAACTCGCGTTCGTTGTGGGCAGCCGCCACGATCTCGCCTTCTCGCACGAGCACCGCGCCAATCGGCACGTCGTCGTGTTCCAACGCACGCTCGGCCTCACGCAAGGCCAGGCGCATGAAGTAGTCGTCGCGTGGGAAGAAGCGTTCGCTCATAGGTCTCGCCCGCGGTGTCTGCGACAGTGCCTCGTCGCTTTCGACTCCAGCACATCATCATTACTCAAACCACATGACGCCCCGCGACGACCGCCCAACCTTCCGCCCCCGCCCCCGCCCCCGCTCCGCCCGCCGGATCTCGATCCTGCTCGGCTCATGCGCCGCGCTGGTACTCGGCTTCGCGTCCGCCGGGACTGCGCTCGCAGCGACCGGCGGCTACTCGCCCGATCAGATCGTCGTCGGATACGCGACCAGGCCGCTCGCTCGCGCCGCCCGCGCCCGAGCCGCCGGGACATCACACGCGGAACCCGCCTCCGTACGGCAGCGGGTGCTGCGCCTGGCGCGCGGCGAAAGCATCGCCGCAGCGCTGCGACGCGTGCGCCGGCGCCACGACGTGGCATGGGCGGTGCCCGACTACCGCGCGCACGCCACCGGCGGGCTGATCCCCAACGACCCGGGCTCAGGCACCGCACCCGGAGACTGGCAGCAGCTGCAGTGGAACTTCGCCGGCCCGTTCGGCGTCAACGCGCCCGAAGCATGGACCAACGTCGCCGCTGACGGCGCACCCGGCGGAAGCGGTGTGACCGTCGCCGTGCTCGACACCGGAGTCGCGTACGCCAACCGCGGCCCGTTCCGCCGCTCGCCCGACTTCAGCCACCACACGTTCATCCGCGGCTACGACTTCGTCGCGCGCAACCCATACCCCAACGACCGCAACGGCCACGGGACGTTCGTCGCCTCGACGATCGCCGAGGCGACCGACAACCGCTACGGCCTAACCGGCCTGGCGTTCGCCGCTCACATCATGCCCGTCCGCGTGCTCGACACGGAGGGCGAAGGCGAAGCGTCGACGATCGCCGAAGGCGTCGTGTTCGCCGTCAAGCACGGCGCTCAAGTGATCAACCTGAGCCTCGAGTTCTCCCCCGGCGTGACTGCATCCGACATCCCCGAGCTGATCGGAGCGCTGCGCCTCGCGCACCGCCGCGGCGTGCTCGTGGTCGCAGCCGCCGGCAACGAGGGGCACAGCGCGATCGCCTATCCGGCGCGCGCGCCGGACGTGGTGTCGGTCGGTGCGAGCACCGAACACGGCTGCCTGGCCGACTATTCCAACGACGGAAGCGGCCTCACGCTCGTCGCCCCTGGGGGTGGATCTGATGCCAACCTGCCCGGCGACCCCAACTGCCAGCCCGAAGCGCCGACCGGACGGGACATCTACCAGGTGACGTTCAGCGGCAGCTCCGTCCGCCGCTTCGGCATGCCTTCCGGCTACGAAGGCACCTCGATGGCCACCCCGCACATCAGCGCCACAGCCGCCCTGGTGATCGCCAGCGGCGTGCTCGGCCGCCACCCGACCCCCGCCCAGATCGTCGCGCGGTTGCGCGCCACCGCCCGCAAACTCGGCGGCGGAGGCGACGAACGCCTGTACGGAGCCGGCCTCGTCGACGCGGCCGCCGCCACCGCTCCCGGCGGCCCCGGCGCGGTGGCGCACTAGCCGTGTCGAGCGCCCCCACCCAGCCCGCGCGCGCGCCCGAGCGCTGCGACCTGGCGATCGTCGGGGGCGGGATCGTCGGCCTGGCAGTCGCGCGCGAGCTGATCGCGCGCGATCCGCATGCGTCCGTCTGCGTGCTCGAGCGCGAGAGCGACATCGGTACGCACCAGACCGGCCACAACTCGGGCGTGATCCACGCGGGCGTCTACTACGTACCCGGCTCGCTCAAGGCGCAGCTGTGCGTGCAGGGCGCGCGCGAGCTCTACGAGTACTGCGAACAGCGCGGGATCGCCACCGAGCGCTGCGGCAAGGTGATCATCGCCACCGACTCCTCCGAGCTCGACCGGCTGCAGGAGCTCGAACGCCGTGGCAAGGCCAACGGGGTCCCCGGCCTGCGCCGGATCGATGCTGCCGAGATCGAGCAGATCGAGCCCCACGCGCGCGGGATCGCCGGCCTGCACTCGCCGGATACCGGGATCGCCGACTTCCCCGCCGTCGCCCGCTCCTACGCCACCGACGTCCGCGACGCCGGCGCCGTCGTGGCCACCGGCTGCGATGTCCAAGCCGTCAACGTGAACGGACGCTCACTGCGGCTGACGCATTCGCACGGCGCGACCGAGGCCACGCACGCGGTGTTCTGCGCGGGCGCCTGGGCGGATCGACTGGCCGTCGCCGCCGGCGCCGACCCGGACCCGCGGATCGTGCCGTTTCGCGGTGCCTACCTGCGGCTCGCGCCCGCGCGTCGCGAGCTCGTGCGCTCGCTGATCTACCCCGTGCCCGACCCCTCGCTTCCGTTCCTCGGCGTGCATCTGACGAAGCACATCGACGGCGACGTGCTGATCGGCCCGACCGCTCTGATGGCCGGCGCCCGCGACGCATACAAGCTCGCGACGGTGCACCGCCAGGACCTGCTGGACACGCTCGCCTGGCCGGGCACCTGGAAGATGCTCGCCAACTGGTGGCGCACCGGTGTCACCGAGCTGCGCCACGCGGCGCTGCGCTCGGCCTTCGTGCGCGCGGCCGCACGATATGTGCCGGAGCTCGAGGTCGGCGATGTCGAGCCCGCGTTCGCCGGCGTGCGTGCCCAGGCGGTCGGGCGCGACGGCAAGCTGGTCGACGATTTTGTCTTCTCGCGGACCGAGCGCGCGCTGCACGTGCGCAACGCCCCCTCGCCCGCCGCGACCTCCTCGCTGGCGATCGCCCGCCACGTGTCCGACGAGGCAGAGCGAGCGTTCGGCCTGCGTTCCTGAGCCCCGCGCTGGGTGTCCTGCCGACTAGAAGCTTGGCCTGGGTTCATCGCTCGCCCTCGACAGCACGCAGTATGACTCCCCTCTCGCCCAGCGATAGCCATCGTATCTACGCCGTATATACATTTGCTATCGCAGTTCGAAAAACAGAACACACACAGCACACACACAGCACACACGCACACACACGCGCGCACGCGCGCACGCACACACGCACACACTTCACGCTGCCTCTGCGGGCTGTGAGACGAACGCGGCCGCTAGACAGCCGCGATCCGCGCGATCGCGTCCGGCACGCCCTCACGAGCGGTCGGGAAGCTCAGCTGCCAGCCGAGATCGCGCTTTATCTTCGCGTTGGATGAGCGCGCCGAGCGCACTACCGCATCGACGGCGCTCGACCCTGCGGCGATACGCGCGATCGCCGCAGGGATACTCCTCGGCGGGCCAACGCCCAGCGCCTCGGCCGTGAGCGCCATGAAGTCCCTGTAGGAGATCGGCTGATCGTCGACCACGTGGTAGATCGACCCCGGGGCGGCGCGGTCGGCCGCCAGGCACAGCGCAGCGGCGACGTCGTCGACGTGGACGACATCCCACAGGTTGGCGCCGCGCCCGATCACCGCGAAGCGGCCCGGCTGGCGTAGGCGGGGAACGAGCTCCTCGGCGTACCAGCCGCCGGGGCCGTACACGTGCGACGGACGGACGATCACTGCCGGCAGGCCCGACTCCATCACCAGGCGCTCACCCTCCTGCTTGGAGCGCCCGTAGGGCGTCTGCACGGGCAGCGGCTGCTCCTCCTCGAGCAGCCTGCCGTGCGCGTCGCCTGTCACGACCGTCGAGCAGAACACGACCCGCGGGCCGCTCGCGGGCTGTCCCGCCGACCCAGCTACGCACGCCTGCAGCAACCGGCGCGTGCCCTCGACGTTCGCCTCGCGGACCTTGCGCTCGTCGCGCTGGGAGGCGATCTCGGCGGCGAGGTGGATCACGCAGTCCGGCCGCGCATCGGCGAGCGCAGCTGACAGCGCGTCGGCGTCACCGAGGTCCGCCAGCAGCGCGAGTGTTCCCGCTGGATGCGACCCGTCGCGGCGCACAAGCGCCGCGACCTCGTGTCCCTGCTCGAGCAGCCGGCGGCAGACCACGCCTCCGATGAAGCCGCTGGCGCCGGTGACGAGCGTACGCATGACGATCGAGCCTACCGGCGCTCAGCTGTTCACGCGGGAGGCTCGATCGATCACCGTGGCCATCTCCGCACGGAAGCGCTCCCGACCGAAGCGGCGGGCGTTCGCTCGCGCGTCCCGTGGATCGAGCTGCAGCGCCTCGAAGCGCTCGATCGCGGCGACCATCCCGTCGACGCTCTGCTCGGAAAAGAGCACCCCGGTACGTCCGTCGAGCACTGACTCGACCGCGCCGCCAACGCCGTACGCGATCACCGCCAGCCCAGCCGCCTGCGCCTCCACGGGCACGATCCCGAAGTCCTCCTCGGCCCCGAACAGCAGCGCCCGCGCGCCGCTCAGCAGCCGATCGCGCTCGCCCTCTGTGACCTTGCCGAGGAACCGCGTGCGCTCGCCCGCCGCGGCGCGCACGGCCTCCAGCGCGCGCCCGTCTCCAGCCACCCTCAGCTCACGCCCAAGCCGGGCGCACGCCGCTACCGCGAGATCGACCCGCTTGTACGGGACGACGCGCCCGAACGCGAGATAGAACTCGCCCGGCCCCTCCCGTCCGAGGTCGAGGTAGTGCTCGACGTCCACCGGCGGGTGCACGATCTGCGCCGAGCGCCCGTAGTAGCGCTCGATGCGTTCGGCGACGTAGCCGGAGTTGGCCACGAACACGTCCGGGCCGGCTGCACCCGCAAGGTCTTCGCGGCGCAGGCGCGCCAGCAGCGGCGGCAACACGAGGCGCATCGCTCGCCCGACTTCCTCGCCCTCGAGGAAGTCCTCATCCCAGGCGTAACGCATCGGCGTGTGGCAGTAGCAGACGTGCAGCGCGGACGGCGGCGCCTGCACGTTCTTGGCGCACGCGTGGCTGCTCGACAGCACCAGGTCAAAACCCGACAGATCGAACGAGCGAAACGCTCGATTCATCAGCGGCAGCAGCTTCGGGTAGTGGCGGGCGGACCCCGGGATACGGCTCAAGAATGAGCTGTGCACGGTTCGCTCGGTGATCTGCGTCGGCCATGGCGCGGGGTCATAGACCGACGTGAACAGCTCGGCCTGCGGGAACATCTCGAGCAGCTCCAGCACCACCTGCTCGGAGCCTCCGGGGATCGTCAGCCAGTCGTGCACGACGGCCACGCGGGTGAAGCGCGCGCGCAGCTCTCCCAGCAGCTCCGGCGCGACCGTTTGAGCTCCTGGCAGCACCAACTCGAGACTACACGCCCCGACCGCCCCGACGCCTGGGATCATGGCGCCGATGCCCGACTCCCCGACCCTGCGCGGGCGCGACATCGTGTGCGTCGGCTTCGCCGACTGGGACACCGAGTTGTGGACCAACCAGCACCATCTGATGTCGCGCCTGGCACGCGAGAACCGGGTGCTGTTCGTCGAGTCGCTCGGCCTGCGGCGCCCGCAGCTGGCCGGGCGCGACCTCGCGCGGATCGCCCGCCGCCTGCGCCGCGGCGTGGCGCCACCGCGCGCCGTGGACGGGCTGCACGTGCTTTCACCGCTCGTCATCCCGCTGCATCGCAGCCGACTCGTGCGAGCGCTCAACAGCCGGCTGCTGCCCTGGCTCGTGCGCAGGGCAGCCCGTCGCCTTGGCCTGCGACGGCCGATCCTGTGGGCCTACGTGCCGCAGGCCGAGGTACTGATCGACGCGCTCGAACCGTCGCTGATCGTCTACCACTGCGTCGATGACATCGCCGCCCACGGCAGGATCGACACCGCCAGCTTCCGCGCGGCCGAGCAGCGATTCGCTGCGCGTGCGGATCTCGTGCTCGCGAGCGCGCCGGCACTGGCGAAGCGGCTGAGGACAGTCTCGAGCAACGTCCTCGACGCGCCCAACGTGGCCGACACCGAGCTGTTCGCCCAGGCGCTGCACGACGGGCCGCTCGACGCCGCGATGGCCGCGCTGCCCAGACCGCGGATCGTGTTCACCGGAGCGATCGTCGCGGCCAAGCTCGACCTGCAGCTACTCGCCGAACTGGCACGGCTGCGGCGCTCGTGGTCGTTCGCGCTCGTCGGCCCGGTCGGACCGGGCGATCCTCACACCGACGTCTCGGCACTGGCCGCCGAGCCGAACATTCAGCTGCTGGGCCTGCGCTCCTACGAGCAGCTGCCTAGCGTCCTGCGGGCCGCCGACGCCGGCCTGATCCCGTATGCGCGCAACTCCCTCACCGACAGCATCTTCCCGATGAAGGTCTATGAGTATCTGGCCGCCGGCCTGCCGGTCGTCGCGACGCCGTTGCCGGCATTGGCGGATGTTGCGGACGTGCAGAGCGCCCCCGACGCCGACGGAATCGCGCGGCTGCTCGATGAGGCCCTCGCCGAGGACAGTCCCGAGCGCCGCGCCGAGCGCTCACGCGCCGCCGCCGCCCACTCGTGGGTCCAGCGCCTGCAGGAGATCAGTTTGGCGGTCGAGGCCTTGTGAGAGGGTCGAGGCGGTGTGAGAGGGTCGAGGCCTTGTGAGAGACCTGCTCGTATGCACGCACACGCCCGTGCTCGGCAGCGGCCAGGCGGTGCGCACTTACGGCGTCGCGCGGGCGCTCGCGATGCACCGCGGTCTCGACCTGCTGTACGCCCGCTTCGGCGCGGCCGAGCCCGACGCGGCGTTCCGCGCGATCCCCGGGATCGAGCTGCACGAGGCCGTGCCCTCACGTGGGCTGGGACGGCTGCTCGCCTACGCTGCGGCCCGCCGCGCAGGCGTGCCCGACGGCTTCGCGCGCGGCATCTCGCGCGAGCTGGCTCAGGGCGCCGCGGCGCTGGCACAGCAGAGCGGTCGTGGACGCGTGATCGCCGACGGCCCGATCGCCGCTGCCGCGCTCGGAGACCTGGCGCACAGGCGCCCTGTCATCTACAACGCTCACAACCTCGAGTCCGGATTCCGCGGTGACCTGCGCGAGCTCTCCGAGCGCGACGTTGAGGCATTGCGCGCGTTCGAGCGCGGGCTGCTCGAGCAGTCCGCCGAGTCGTGGATGGTCAGCCGGCCGGACCTGGAGGGAGCGCGAGCACTGTGTCCCGCGGCGACGCTGCGCTATGCACCGAACGTGATCGACGTATCGGCGATCACACCGGTGGCACCAGGCGGCGGTGAGCGCCGTGCGACGTTCGTGGCGAACTTCACCTACGTGCCCAACCGTAACGGGCTGCAGTTCCTGCTCGATGAGGTGTTCCCGCGAGTCTGGGAGCGGCTGCCGGAGGCGCGTCTGTCGCTGGTCGGCGGTGGGCTCGAGCTACAGCCGCCTGTACGATGCCCGCGTCGAAGCGCTCGGCTTCGTCTCCGAGCTCGCTGACGCCTACGGACAGGCTAAGTGCGCGGTCGTCCCGCTGCTGCAGGGCGGTGGGACGCCGTTGAAGCTGATCGAGGCGCTGGCGTACGGGCTGCCGGTGATCGCCACGCCGCGCGCCGTCGCCGGCCTCGAGCTGCGCGCGGGCGAGGACTGTCTGGTCGCAGAGAGCTCCGCCGAGTTCGCCGACGCGCTTGTCGGGGTTCTGCGCGACGGCGCTCCCGAGCTCGGCCGCCGCGGCCGCGAGCTGGTCGCGGAGCGTTACTCGATCGAGGCGCTCGGCGAGCTGCTCGCACCGTAGCTCAGGCCGGCGACTCCTCCGGCGCGAGCTCCGGCGAGGGGCCATACGAACTCGAGGAGCCGGAGGAGCGCTCGGCAAGCATCACGATCCGCGCGAGCAGGCCGACCTGCGCGGCGAACAGCAGCGTGAGCCGTGCATCCACCCCGGTGAAGCTGGCGGTCGTGTCGATCACCAGCAGGCCGACCATGCCACACAGCGACGCGAGCGCGAACGCCCGCAGCAGCGGCGGGCTGTTCGTTCTCCACGCCTGCCAGGCGATCCACATGCTCCCGAGCATCATCCCCAGGTACGCGCACAGCCCGAGGATGCCGAGCTTCAGCCAGAACCACAGCGCCGCGAAGTGAACGTACTGGCGGCCTTCAGCTCCGACTTCCAGCGACAGCGTCTGGGTGCTGGCTTTCCAGGGGATCGTCACCCCCAGCCCGGTGATCGGATGAGCACGGATTTCGGCGAGCACGTTCGCGCGCTCGTTGAGGCGGTAGCGGTCCTCGGCGCTCGCTTCGAGCTTCGACGGCGTGAGCGTCGACGCGCGTTTGACCAACGGAATCTGGTCCTGGAAGTGGATCGACCCGAGCAGCCACACGGCGGCGACCACGGCGAGCGCCGACGGCACGAGCAGTCGGCGGCCCACCGGCGTCGTCCCGAGCATCAACACGAGCAGGATCGCGAGCGTCGCGCCGATCCAGAACGAGCGGCGATAGGACAACAGCAGTGAGCCGAACAGCAGCGGGCTCAGGACGAGCATCCACAGCGGCGGCTTGGCGCGCGCGAGGACCGCGGCGAACACGCTCAGGCCGGCGATCATGATCACCCAGTTCGCCGCGGGTTCGTAGTACGTCAGCAGCGCGTCGCCTTCGATCGCGCTGCCGAGGTGGGCCGAGATCTCGACCAGGCCAAGCACTGCCTTCACACCGGCGAGCGCGAGCGCGTAGCCGAGCAGCCGGCTGACCTGGCGGCGATCGATGTCGAGGTTGACGACCGCCAGCGGCATCACCAGCAGATACGCCAGCACGTGCTCCGAGGTGACCGCGAAGCGCAGGCTGGCGCCCGCGGCGTGCCCGACGACCACGCCGGCCAGCATCGCCAGCGCCAGGATCACGAGTGGGACGAACAGCGGCCGCGGCACATACAGCCGCCGGCCGGTGCGGATCAAGTCCAGGACGACGGACGCGACGGCGATCATCACGAGGACATCGACCGCCGTCAGGTCCTTGAAGCTCGCCTGGTAGAGCTGGGAGGCGGACGTGAGGATCCCGAACGACGGGCCCTCGACGAGGATCATCAGCCCGATCACCAGCGTCACCGCGATCAGCGGTCGCATCAGCAGGATCGCGGCGAGCACCAGCGCCAGCGGCGTCAGCAGTCCGGCGGTCCCCACCTTGTGGACGCCGGCCAGCGCGATCACCGCGGTCGCGCCGGACGCCGCCGCGCACAGCACGAGCTCCCGCCGCGGAAGCCCGATCAGTCCCAGCCGTCGCGACAGCATCGGCGTCCGCTACAGGCGCAGCCGCTTGGGCCTGGCTCGAGCCGGCGCGGAGCGGTCGGCCAGATCGACGTTCAGCGTCGGCTCGTCCCCGACGTAGGTGTTGTAGCCGTAGTAGTTCGCGTCGCGCAGCCCGGTGACCGCGATCCCGATCGGCTGGACCATGTGCAGGTCGAGGATCGCGCGAGCGCGCTGCGCCTCATCGCGGGTCGTCTGATCGATGCGCCCGACGATCAGCGTCGCGTGGATCGCGGGGTTGTCGAGCAGCGCCTGCGTGTCGGCCACCGGGTTCAGCGGCGGGGCATCGACGATCACGATGCCATCCTCCGTCGAGAGCTCGGAGATGATCTCCGCGATGCGCGGCGAGCCCAGCAGCTCGGAGGGGTTCTGCGGCAGCCGTCCAGACGGCAGCACGGACAGGTTGGGAAGGTCGGCAAGCGGCTCGATCAGCACTTCGTCGAGCGAGGCCGCCCCGATCAGCGCCGTGGTGATGCCCCGGCTCGGCGTCGAGGTCGAAGTGCCTGGCGAACGTCGGGCGGCGAAGGTCGAGCTCGATCAGGACCGTGTGCCGCCCGGTCAGGGCGATCGCGTGCGCGAGGTCGATCGCGACGGTCGTCTTCCCCTCCCCGGAGATCGCGCTGGTCACGAGCAGCGTGTCGAGCTGATGGTTGACGGCCGCGAAGTCGAGTGCGCTGCGCAGGATCCGATAGGGCTCGAGCTCATCATCGCGGTCCGCCGCAGGACGAAAGCCCAGTGCCGACCGCGGTACCGCGGTCAACGCCGACAGTCGGTACTCGCGCTCGAATTCCTCGATCGACTTGATCCGGCGGTCCAGCGACTCGAGCAGGAACACCAGCGAGAACGCGACCGCGATACCCACCAGCAGGCCGATCACGATCGCGGTCGTCAGGCCGGAGCCCGACGGGGCGTCGGGCGGCGTCGCCAGGCCGATCACGTTCGCCCCTCCGCCGGCGACCGCCCGCAGGGCGTTCAGGCGTTGGATCGATTCCTGCAAAGCCGTGTGTTCGGCCGAGCCGGCCGGCAGCGTGGCCAGCTGTCGCTGCAGCTTGCTCAGAGCGGTGTCGATCCCCGACAGCTGCGAGCGCGTCCTGAAGGCGATGTACTGCTGGGCGAAGGCGTTGGCCAGCAGTGCCGAGTAGCGCGCCGATCCGGTTGTCGCGATGATGTTCAGGATGTTTGCGTTCTGCGCGGCTTCGACCTTGACCTGATCGAGCAGTTCGCCCGCCGAGACGGAGTGCTGCAACTGCTGGCGTACGCCTTGCGCGACTTCCGGCGAGTGCGCGACCAGCACTTCCGTGTCCGCTTCCCGCTGCGGTTCTCCGCCGCCCGAGGCTGAGATCTGCAACGCCGCGTCCGACAACGTGCCGGCCTGGAAGCTGACGCTGGCGGTGGCTTCGTAGTGCTTTTCGGCCTTGACGTGCTTGTACACGCTGACCCCGACGCACACGATCATCACGCCGGCGATCAGCACCCAGCGTCGACGGATCACGCTCAACGCGCCTGCCAGAGCATCCCGTCCGGCTGTCTGCGCTTGGTCGCGCGAACTCATCCGATCGCCTCGGGCCGGTCCAATCCAAGCATCTTCGGACACTTTAGCTGGCGGGTTCTCACGTAACTGCATCGTCGCGCAGGCGCACGCGCTTTAAGGCGCGGGCCGGAGACGATCGCCCGCTGACGATCGTCCGCCGACATCTGTCCAGAGGATCGCACGAGCGCTCACCGGGGGTCATGATGTCCCGAAAGAACGCTTGCAGAGCTAAAGCCCTGCCCTAAGCGCGCGAGAACTTGGGATAGCGACCCAAGAGCACATTCTCGACACATACCCCGACAAAGGCACCCCCGTCGCGAGACGAGTCCGCAAAGCCAGGGGTCTCCCACCGGAGACAGCCCAGCCACCGAAGGAGATGACAGAATGTTCACAGTCAGCGCGCGCCGCAAGGCGCGATTTTCGCGGTTGGCAATCCTCACCGCGTGTTGCACGGCTCTGCTTCTGAGCGCGGTAACGGCCCAGGCAGCACCTGCGTCCCACACACCTGCATTCCACACACCCGCATCCCACACGTTGAACGCCGCTGCACGCGTGAGCGTCCGCGCGGATCGCAACCTCGTGACGGCCGCCAGGAGGCTGGGAGCCTGCCTGCACCGTAGGAGCTCGCACACAGCCGGCTGCGCCTCGGCCCGTGGCGCGGTGCAGCGGACGGGCAACCGCTTCGCACGCTCCGAGCGTCGCCTCGCCGAGCTCGCTCGCAGATCCGCCCGCGCCCGCCGCGCCTCCTATTACTGGTGGGCTCAGCAGGCGCCGCAGCTGACGGTCGACGGACAGCAGCTGTCCTGGAACCGGGTAGCGCGTGTCGAGACCTACGTGCTCGAGCGCAGGGCGCCCGGCCAGGCCGCGCAGTACTCGCTTGTCCATGGCACGTCCACAAAACCCCCGCCGGTACTCGGCGCGACCGTCGGCTACGCGGTCAGAACGGACGTCAGCGGCTCCCGCTGGTCGAGCTGGCGCACGATCAGCTACCCGGCGCCGCCCGCCGCGACGCCGCCCACACCGCCCGCTCCTACGCCGCCCTCGAGTCCACCCCCAGCGCCGACGCCTCCGCCGGCGCCCGAACACACGGTTCCTCAGGCCGCACCGGTGCTGAGCGTGTCGGGGACGAAACTCAGCTGGAACGCGATCCCCGGCGTCGTGAGCTACGTGCTGGCGACCAAGATCGCCGGTCACGCCGAAGCGTTCACGGCGGTCAGCGCCACCTCGACCACGCCGCCGGCCGTGCCGGGCAAGACCGTGCACTACAGCGTGCGCACGGCGGTCGACGGCAGCGCCTGGTCGGGCGAAGTCGCGATCAGCTACCCGGCCACGCCACCGCCTCCCCCGCCGGTTGAATCACCCGGCCACGCCGTCGGCAGTAGCGGATTCCAGCCGGGGATCAACTCCGGCTGGAACATGACGCTGGATGTCGGCGGTGCCACGCAGCTCGGCGCCAAGATCGTGCGTATCGAGTTCGAAATCGGCACGCCGACGACGGTGCTCGAACCGGTGATCGCCGCCTACGCGGCGAAAGGCATCCGCGTCGCGCCGCTGGCCGGTTTCTGCGGGCAGGCTGCCCACGACCACTGAAGCACGGAACCTCGCCAACTGGGCCAAGACGTTCGGCCCCGAAGGCACGTTCTGGGCAAAACGCAGCGACGGCCGGCTGGCGATCCAGACGATCGAGTTCGGCAACGAGACCTCGGGCGGCTACCAGTACGGCGACAGCGCCGGCGAACCCTCCTACCAGGCGCGCGCCAAGACGTACGCGCTGCGGCTGAAGGAAGCGTCCGAAGCGATCTCCGCGAGCGGCGGGAACGTCGGGCTGCTGGCGGTCTCCGAAGACTGGACCGGCGACTGGATGAAGGGCATGTTCGAATCGGTGCCGAACCTCGGCAGCTACATCGCCGGCTGGATCAGCCATCCATATGGCAGCGGCTGGCGGTCGAAGATCGAAGGGATCATCAAACAGGCCGCCGCCCACGGCGCCCCGTCATCGCTGCCGATCGACGTGACCGAGTGGGGTATCGCCAGCGACAACGGCCGCTGTCTGGGCGAAGACTACGGGCTGAACCCCTGCATGAACTACCAGGAAGCCGCGGAAACGCTGCGCAAGAACGTGGCTGAAATCCGCCAGTACCTGGGTGGCCGCCAGGGCCTGTTCATCCTCTACCAGGTGCGCGATCAGGCCGAATCTGGCAGGAGCAGTGAACGCGAGGCGTACTTCGGCCTGCTTCAGCACGAACTGAAAGCGAAGGGCGCCTACACGACGGCGGCTGAGGAACTGCTGGCCGACTGAGAGCGAGCGTCGGCGGTCCGGCTGACATAATCGGGCGTGTGGGCACCCGCCTCGCGCCCGGCTCCGGACCGCCGGCCTCGCCTCACGGATCGGTAGACCAGCCGGGCCTTCGTTCGGCATCCACATGGAGGCCGAGCCCGATGCAGATCGTGCTCGGCCTCACCGCGCTCGGCGCCGTGCTGCGGTTCGCGACGCTCGGCGTCCAGAGCATCTGGCTGGATGAGTCGGCCACGATCATCCTCGTGCACCGAGGGTTCTCGGGGATGCTCTCGCACCTCTCTTCGAGTGAGTCGACGCCGCCGCTGTACTACGTGCTCGTGTGGGCCTGGACAAAGGTCTTCGGCGCGGGACCGATCGGGTTCCGCTCGTTCTCCGCGCTGGCCGGCACGCTGACGATCCCCGTGCTGTACGCGGCCGGGCGCGTGGTCTCGACGCGTATCGGGCTGTGGGCAGCCGCGCTGGCCGTGGTCAACCCGGCGATGTTCTACTACTCGCAGGAGGCGCGCGCGTACGCGCTGGTGATCCTGTTCAGCGGCCTCGCGTTCGTTCTGTGGCAGCGCGCGCTGCAGGTCCCGGACGGGCGGCGCCTGGCGCTGTGGGCGGGTGCGTCGGCGCTTGCGCTGCTGACGCACTACTTCGCCGCATTCCTGTTCCTGCCAGAGGCCGTGATCCTCGCCAGGCGGGTTGGCTGGCGGCGGGTGTGGGCGCCGATCGGCGCGGTCGTGCTCGTCGGGGTGGCGCTGCTACCGCTGGCAGCCGCGCAGCGGGGCGATGGGAAGGTCAGCTGGATCGAACAATCATCGCTGGTCAACCGCACCGCGGAGACCGTCAAGCAGTTGCTCGTCGGGCTGTACGGCCCGGTCGAGATCCTCACCGCGGTGCTCGCTGCGATGCTGGTGGCTGGTGCGGTAGCGCTGCTGCTGCGCCGTGGCGAGGCGGACGAGCGCGACCGCGCCCGCGACGCGGCGATCGTCGCCGCGGCGGGCTTGGCCGTGCCGCTGGTGCTCGCGTTGAGTCACGCCCTGGACGTGTTCGACGGGCGCAACGTGATCGCGACGTGGGTCCCGTGCGCGGTCGTCGTCGCGATCGGCCTCGGGGCGCGGCGCGCGGGTCGAACCGGCGCCGTGCTCGGCGCGGGGCTGTGTGCCGTGTCGCTCGCGGTGATCGTCGCGACGAACGCGCTCCCCGCTTACCAGCGCGATGACTGGCACGGCGTCGCGAAGGCGCTCGGGACGCCGCCCGCCGCGCGCGTGATCGTCGGCGAACAGTACGCGTCGTTCCCGCTGTCGATCTACGCCAACGACATCGAAGGCGTCTCCCGAGCAAGCGTTCTGACGCGCGAACTGGCGTTCGTCGGCCTGCGCACTAGACGCACCGATAGAGCGCCCGACCCGCCGGTCGTCCCGACCGTCCCGCTGCCCGGATTTCGGCTCGTCGAAGTCCACCGCAGCGAATCGTTCGCGATCTCCCGGTTCCTCGCCCCGACCCCCACGCGGGTGAGAGCGAACGCGCTGCGACGGGTGATCGGCGACCCCAACGCCGAAGTCTTCATCCAGCGTTGAGTGCAGGCTAGCGTTGCGCGCCGAAGCGATCGGCCGCGTGCTCGATCGCGCGCGCGGGGACGCCTCCGACGACCGTCGCTGCAGGCACGTCCTTGACGACCACGGCGCCCGCCCCGATAACCGCATCGTCGCCGATCGCGATCGGCCCGATGACGATCGCGCCCGCGCCGATGCGCACCCGATCGCCGATGCTCGGACAGCCACCGCGGTCGTCATAGCCGACGGTCACCTGCTGTGCGAACAGGCAGTCCGCGCCGATGTGCTCGGCGATGATGATCGTGGCGAAGCCATGGTAGGAGCACATACCGGGCCCGATGTCATCGCAGTTGATCTCCAACGCCACCGCACCGCGGTAGGCGAGCGCAAGGATCCGCGCGCCGAGCGCCCACGCGAGGCCGCTCTGGCGCAGGCGCGCGTACAGGATCGAGCGCAGCGGCGGGTGCCTCAGCGCCCGGACCGTGTCCGCCCACTCGAGCGCTGTAGGCAGCGGCATGTCCATGCGTGGCTGCACGAAGCGGCTGATGTCGCGTTCGACGGCGGCGGCCGCGGGACACGTTCGCGCGACCGCGTACAGCGGCAGGATCAACACGCCGCGGACTTTCCAGAGCAGAGCCCTCATCACGGATCGGTCGGCCGCGGGTCCATCCAACTCCAGCGACGCTACTACTCTTGCATCGGGTGCGCTTCCACCGGGTGCGCTTCCACCGGGTGCGCGCGCGTGAGGGCCTCGTAGGCGTCTGAGACGAATCGCTCCTGCTCGTCGAGATACGGCCCCAGACGAAACGTCTGCGCCCGCTCGTGTGCCCGCTCGACGCGCGCCTGCGTCTGCTCCACTTCGCGCAGCGTGCGCGCCAGCGCAGCGGCAGCCGTCCGGGCGTCCGCGCGTCCGAACAGCAGCGCGTGCTGCTCGTCGTGCATCCCCTCGCCGATTCCGCCGACGTCCGAGGCGACGATTGGCACGCGTGCGAGCGCCGCCTCGATCGTGACCAACGGGAACGGCTCGGCCCAGACGGATGGCACGATCAAGACGTGCGCCCGGGCGAGCACCGCGGCGATCTGCTCGGGAGCCACGGCCCCGCGCCAGTCGATCTGCTCGGCGACGCCCCGGCGCTCGGCCAGGCGTCGCAGCTCGGCGCCGTGGTCGGCGTCCTCGGGTCCGAGCACGACCAGGCGCGCCGGGATCCCGTGCTCGGAGCGCAGCAGCGCCAGCGCCTCGATCGCGACGTCGAGCCCCTTGTACGGCGTGACGCGTCCGAGGAACACGATCTCTGGCTCTGGCGCCGGGTCACGCACTACGGCTGCGTATACGTCTCCGTGGCGTGGCACCGAATGCCCGATGCGCTCTAGCACGGGCTCGATGAACGGCTGCAGCGCCACCATGCGCCGGATCGCCTCGGAGTTCCACGAGATCGCGGTGCGCAGCGGCGCACGGGGATGCAGGCGCAACGACGGCAGTCGGTTGACCGCACGGCAGCTGAGCGCCCACGCCGCCCGCGCCGGTGAACGGCGCGCTGGCAGCAGTTCGCGCATGAACTGGTCCTCGACGAAGATGCGCCCGAACCAGTGCTCGCACACGCGAAACGCGAGTGGCACGCCGCTGTCGGCGAGCACCCGCAGCGCGGCCTGGGGAATCGAGGAGCCGTTCCACGAGTACACGAGGTCCGGGCCCCACGACAGCGCCCGTCGTGCGACCGCGACCGCCTGAACGGATGCGGCGGGCGCGCGCAGCGCTCCGCGGGCGTCCGGTGTCAGACGGTGAAGCTCGCGCCGGATGTCCGCTCGCCCGGTGACGCTGGCGCTGTCCTGGTCGCTGGTCAGCACTAGCACGTCGTGGTGCTCGCGCAGGCGCTCGACGACGCCCGAGCACTCGACCTCGTAGCCGCCGACCGCCACCGGCGGATATAGCGTGGAGACGATCAGGATTCGCACGCACTAGACCGTATAGATTGGGCTCAAGGTGGCAGCAGCCGAGACACGCGAGGTGGCAGCGGTGGTCGCGGCGGCGAGGCGCCCGCCGCCGGCGCCACCGATGCCGGCTGTCGGGCTGCGCCTGCGCCTGAGGACCTCGCCCGGGCTGCGCCGCGTGCTGCCGAGGCGGCTGGTCATACGGCGAGCGATCGCCAACGGGCGAGCTGCATGGAGCGTCCCGACGAGCGCGAGCTTGCGCTGAGAGCGATGCGCGTGATCCTCGGCGGCACCTCGCGCGCGGCAGAGCTCGAGCAGCTGGCGCGGCGCCGCCTGATTGAGCAGTCCGTCGAAAACGCCCTCTTCTGGCAGCCGTGGCCGACCGTCGGCGTCGATCGGGCCTCGTGCGCCAAGCGGCAGCTGGCGCTGTCGGCGAATCGCCCTGTGCTGCTCAGCACATGTCATCTCGGACCGTACTTCCTGAACATGTCGACGTTCTCTTCGCTGGGGCTCAGCCCGATCGCAGTCTCAGCGCCCTGGTTCTTCGCGAGCCCATCAGCGGACTACTGGGGTCGGCGGCTCGCACGTTGGCGCCAGGGCCTGAGCGAACGAGGCCAGCGGCTGGCGTGCTCGGCCAACGCCTTCCCCGTGATCAGGGCGCTGCTCGAGCAGGGAGAGATCGTCCTCAACTACTTCGACATACCGGGGAGCAGTCGGATGCGGTTCCTGGGCAAGCCGGTGATGCTCACGGGTGGCAGCGCGCGACTCGCGTTCGAGACCGACGCGCTGATCCTGCCGCTGCGGGCCCGCCGCGCCGGCAATCGGGTGTGGACGGACTTCTCTGCGCCGCTCGACCCGCGCGCGTTCGCCGGCACGGCACAGCTCCAGGAGGCGCTGGCGAGGGTTCACGAGCGCTGGGTGCTCGAGCTTCCGCACACGCTGGAGGACCCCAACCGCGCCGGCGCCTGGGAGCAGGGGGCAAGCGAGCCGAGAATGGGCGCGACCGAACCAAACATCGACCGCGTTCGGCGCACGCTGAGTGCGCGTCCTGTTCTTCAACGAGGGCAACCTCGGCAGCCACGTGATGGGGCAGGGGCAGCTCGAGCAGGCGCTTCGCGTCGGGCTGCGCGCTCGCGCCGGACGTGCAAGCGCGCTTCGCTGGCCTGCAGCCGATGGGCAAGCTCGCGCGCGCCGCGGCGACTCGCCCGATTGAGCGACTGGCGCGGACCGGCCTGGACTTCCGCACGCTGCGCTGGCACCTGGTCCAGGCGCTGCGCGCGCGCAGCGCACTGCGCACCGAGTTGCGCGCGTGGCCGGCTGATGCGGTGCACGTCCACAGCCACTCGGTGGCCATGACGATGGCCTCGACGATGCGCGCGGTGCCGGTCGCGCTGTCGGTCGACACGACGGCGCGGGACTGGTCGGTCGATGCCGGCGTGGGCGGAGCAGCAGCGCGACCATCGCGCGATCACGATCGCCCCGAGCACGGCGCTCGAGCGTCGCGCGCTTCGAGCGCGCCGCGCTGACGCTCGCGTGGACGGGGTGGACGCGGCGCTCGGTCGAACGTCTGGCGCCGGGCGCACGTGTAGTGGAGCACCACCCGGGGATCGACCTCCACCACTACCGCCCGGCGACGAGGAGTCCGCGCGATCGCCCGCGCGTGCTGTTCGTCGGCGGTCGCTTCGCGGCGAAGGGCGGTGACGATCTGCTGAGGGCGCTGGACGAGCAGCTCGGCACAGAGGTCGAGCTGGATCTGGTGACGCCCGAGCCGGTGCCCGAGCGTCCGGGGGTGCGCGTCCATCGTCTCGGCCCGTCGGACCCGCTGCTGCTCGAGCTTCAGCAGCAGGCCGACCTGATGTGCCTACCGACGCTGGCGGATGCGGTTCCGTGGGCGGTGCTCGAGGCGATGGCGTGCGGAACGCCGGTCCTCTCCACTCCGATCGGCGGAATACCCGACCTACTGGACGACGGGCGCGCGGGCCTGCTTGTCGAGGCCGGCGATCCTCGGTCGCTGCGGGAGGGCGTGATGCGAGTTGCTCGGCGACGCGCACGGCGCGAGAGGCGCTTGCAGCTCGCGCGCGCGAGCGATGTGAGCAGCGCTACGACGCTCGTCTGCAACTACCGCGGATGGTCGAGCTGTTCCGCGAGATCGTCGGGTAGCGCGTTCAGGCCTCCACCGTCTGGCCCGGCACCGTCTGGCCCGGCACCGTCTGGCCCGGCACCGTCTGGCCCGGCACCGTCTGGCCGGCACCGTTCAGGCGGGCACGGTACGCCGCAACAGCAACTCGACCTCTTCGCGCCCGAGCGCGCGCAGCCCGAACAGCAGCGCGGGGTAGGCGAGGCAGGTCGTGACGACGAGCACCACCAGCGACGCATCCGCCAGGCTCAACGCCTCCAGCACGATGCCGAGCACGACTGCGGCGAGCAACGTTCGCCCGATCCGTCCGGGCTTGGGCAGCGGCATGTCGAGCGTCCGCAGGATCAGCGAGAGGCTGCTGACGCATACGATCACCTCGGTGGCGAGGGTCATCCACGCGGCTCCCATGAAACCGACGAGCGGCACGAGGATCAGGTTGCCACACAGGTTCGCGATTAGCGCGACGAGCGTGATCCGCAGCATGCGGCCCTGCAGGCCGAGCGTGACGAGCAGGTTGCCGTTGAGATAGCCGAAGGAGATGAAGATGAACGCCGCGGCGAGCACGGGCAGCGCCGGGGCGGCGGACGACGAACTCGGGGCCGAAGATCAGCCGTACTACGGGTTCGGAGGCGACGATCGCGAACGCGAGGCCGCCGAGCGAGGTGATCGCGAGCAGCTCGGCGGTCATCCGCGACGCTCGCAGCAGACGCTCGCGATCGGCGGGCCAGGACGCGGCCATCACGGGGGCGAGCGTGGTGAGGACGGAGATCGGCACGAAGTGCGCCTGCTCGAGCAGGGTGTAGACGGCGCCGTACAGGCCGGCGGCGCCACTGCCGGCGATCGCGAACACGATGATCTGATCGATGCGCGCGTAGGAGATGACGAGCACGCCGGCGATACCGATCGGCAGCCCGGCTCGCACGACGGTGCGCACGCGCTTGCGCGAGGGCCGCGGCCAGCGCACGTCGAGTTTTAGCGCCGCGACGGCCTGCACGATCGAGCCGACTGCGTTTGTCGCGGCCATCGCGATCGCAAGCGCGACCATGCCCCCGTCGTTGACGTGAATGATCACGACGGCGATACCCCAGAGCACGCTCCTGAGCGTGAGCACGAGCATCGGCACGCGGTTATCGACGCGCAGCTGGAACAGCAGGCCAAGCGCGCCGACACCGTCGAACGGCATCGTCACGGTCAGGATCACGCCCGCGAGCAGCATCGCCTGGCTGCGATGCAGCAGCACGATCGTGGCGAGCGAGATCAGCATCATCGGCACGAGCACGACGAGGCGCAGAAACATCACCGCGCCGATCCACTCGTGCTCCTGCTCTGGGTAGCGCGCGGCTTCGCGCATCGCGATGCCTTGCATGCCGAAGTTGGCGAGGTAGCCGACCAGCACGAGCGCGACGAAGGTGGTCGACCATTCCCCGTAGGCGCTCTGCCCGAGCGTGCGCACGACGAGCGCGGTGACAAACGCGCCGAGCGCGAGGTTGCCGATGCGGACTGCGACCTGCATGGCGATGTCGCGGCCGGCGCGCTGGCGGGAAGTTTCGTGGGCTAGGGTCGGCACTTGGAGGTTTTCGGACGTTCTGCGGGTTCCGGCCAGAGTGACAGAAACCCTGCACGCCGCCGGCGCTCAAGCGGACCCCTGACCCTGCACGCCGCCGGCGCTCAAGCGGACCCGTGGAGCGTGCCGATGGCGGCTGTAGGATGGCGAGGTTCCGCATCGCAGTGGGTCGGACGGCCCGCCCGAGCATTTCGTCGGGTCGGCGGGACCCAGCGGCAGTCCATGGAACGACAGAGAGGACCATCAGGTGGGTAAGACGACGCTAGTGACGGGCGGCAGCGGCTACATCGGCGCACTGCTCGTTAGGGAGCTGCGCGAGGCGCAGCACGAGGTTCGCGTGCTGGATTCGCTGCTGCACGGCCAGGAGGACATCGCGGCGGAGCAGGAGCGGGCGGGGGTGCAGGTGATCCGCGCGGACATCCGTGACGGCGAGGCGCGCAAGCGCGCGCTGGCGGGCGCTGACGCGGTCGTGCACCTCGCGGCGATTGTTGGCGACCCGGCGTGCGGGCGCGACCCGGAACTGTCCGACGAGGTCAACGTGCAGGCCACGCGCGGCCTGGTCGCGGACGCCGGCGAGGCGGGTGTCGAACGGCTGGTGTTCGCGTCGACGTGCTCGAACTACGGTCGCATGGCGGACCCGACGGTGCCGATCACCGAGCAGGGCGAGCTGAGCCCGGTGTCGCTGTACGCGGAACAGAAGGTCAGCATGGAGAAGCTGATCCTGGGCGGCGGGGCGGGCAGCGTGAAACCGACGTGTCTGCGCTTCGCGACCGTGTACGGCGTCGGGCGGCGCATGCGTTTCGACTTGACGGTCAACGAGTTCACCCGCGAACTGTGGGCGGACCGCGAGCTGGAAGTGTTCGGCGAGCAGTTCTGGCGCCCGTACATCCACGTGCGCGACGCCGGACGGGCGGTCCGCACGGTGCTGCAGGCGCCGGCGGAGAAGGTCGACGGCAACGTGTTCAACGCGGGGCGCTCGGGTGAGAACTACCGCAAGCTCGACCTGGTCGAGGAGATCGGTAGGCAGATCGATCGCGGCAAGGTCTCCTATGTCAAGCGCGACGAGGACCCGCGCGACTACAAGGTGAGTTTCGAGAAGATCCGCGCGGAGCTCGGCTTCGAGACGCTGATGACGGTGCCCGATGGAATCGGCGAGATCATCGCGGCGCTCGACGCGAAGGCGTTCGGCGATCCGTTCGACGCGCGCTACAAGAACATTCCCTGAGCGCGCACGGGATCGAGAACGCGAAGACGAGATGGCCACGACCGGCGCCTTCCCTGAGCTACCGCTGTTCGATTTGCAGCTGCAGCCCGAGGATCTGGAGGCGGTCGCAGCAACGCTGCGCTCCGGCTGGTTGACGCTGGGGCCGCGGACGGCGGAGTTCGAGCAGGCGTTCGCTGCGCACCTGGGGGCCGGCCACGCGATCGCGGTCTCGAGTGGCACGGCGGCGCTGCACCTCGCGTATCTCGCCGCGGGGGCAGGTCCGGGCGACGAGGTGATCGTGCCGTCGTTCACGTTCGTGGCGACGGCCGCGGCGGTGCTCCACTGCGGCGCGACACCTGTGTTCGCGGACATCGTCTCGCGCACGAGGCCGGTGATCGACCCGGCGGCGGTGGAGCGGTTGATCACGCCGCGTACGAAGGCGGTGTGCGCGATGCACTACGCGGGCTACGCCGCACCGGTGGACGCCCTGCGTGAGCTGTGCGACGCGCGCGGCATCGCGCTGATCGAGGACGCCGCGCACGCCCCGAGCGCGACCTTGGGCGGGCGCCAACTCGGCACGTGGGGCCTGGCGGGCGCGTTCAGCTTCTTCTCGAGCAAGGTCCTGTCGGTGGGCGAGGGCGGGCTGCTGTGCACGGACAGCGACGAGGTCGCGGCGCTCGTGCGCTCACGCCGCTCGCACTCGATGACGAGCGGCACGTGGGATCGCCACAGCGGACGCACCGACACCTATGACGTGGTCGGGCTCGGCTTCAACTACCGCCTCGACGAGCCGCGCTCGGCACTGCTGCTTTCGCGCCTGGGGAGGCTGGATGAGGAAATCATCTGTCGGCGCGAGCTAACCATTCGCTATCGCTCCCTGTTGTCTGAGGTCGACGGGATCATCGTGCCGTTTGAGGACGGCGAAGTGCCCGGCTCCTCGTGCCACGTTGTCTCGATCATGATCGAGCAGGACGCGCGCCAGGGAGAGGTCTCCAGCCGGATGCGCGAACGGGGTATTCAGACGAGCATCCTCTACCCCTCGATACATCGCTTCAGCGCCTACCGAGAGCGCTTCCCGGGCATCTCGCTGCCGATCACGGAGCTGGCCTCGCGGACCGAGCTGACGCTCCCGTTCTATCCGCACATGACGCACGACGACCAGGACCGCGTCGTCAGCGCGCTGGCAGAGGCGGTGGCCCGATGAGCGACTGGCGTGTGCTGCTGGCAGAGGCGGTGGCCCGATGAGCGACTGGCGTGTGCCGCTGACCGAAATCGAGGTACCGGAGCACGACGTGCAGGCCGTACTCGAGTGCCTGGAGTCGGGCTGGCTGACGATGGGCCCGCGCACGCAGGCATTCGAGGACGCGCTGGCCGGGTACGTGCAGACGCCGCATGCGGTGACGGTCTCGAGCGGGACGGCGGCTCTGCACCTGTCGTGCCTGGCGGCGGGAGTCGGCCCGGGCGACGAGGTGATCGTGCCGGCGTTTACGTTCGTGGCGAGCGCGAGCGCCGCGCGCTACGTCGGCGCCGATCCGGTGCTGTGCGACGTGCGCAGCGCTCAGGACTTCAACATCGACCCGGATGACGTGGCCGGTCGCATCACGCCGCGCACGCGCGCGGTCGTGGCTGTCCATTTCTGCGGCTACCCGGCCGACGTGGACGCGCTGCGCGTGCTGTGCGATGAGCACGGGCTGATCCTGATCGAGGACTGCGCCCAGGCGATCGGCGCCCGCTTGGATGACGCCGGCCGCCAGGTCGGGACGGTCGGAGAGCTGGGGGCGTTCAGCTTCTTCTCGAAGAAGCAGCTGTGCGTGGGCGAGGGTGGCATGGTGACGACGGCCGACGAGCGCCTCGCCGAACGCGTGCGGATGCTGCGCTCGCATGCGCTCACGAGCACGACGTGGGACCGCCACCACGGCCACGCGCCCGACTACGACGTCCTCGACATCGGCTTCAACTACCGGCTCGACGAGCCGCGCGCGGCACTCGGGCTGAGCCGTCTGCAGCGACTCGATGACAGCATCGCGGCCCGCCGCGCGATCGTGCGGAGCTACCGGGAGCGCCTCGCGGATGTCGCCGGCATCGAGCTGGCGTTCGGCGAGCAGGCGGTCGAGCGCTCGTCGCATTTCGCCTTCCCCGTGCTGCTCGCGGACCGCGAGTCGCGCGACCGCTTCCGCGCCGAGCTGAAAGCGAACGGCGTCCAGACCACCTGGTACCCGGCGCTGCACAGCTTCACCGAGTACCGCCAGTTCGCACCGCCGGGTGGGCTCCCGAGGGCGCTGGAGGTGGCCGAGCGCCACTGCGCGCTGCCGCTCAGCTCGACGATGGACGAGGCAGAAGTCGAGATCGTCGTCGAGGTCGTACGCGCGGCGCTCGCCTAGGCCGCAGGCTCGGGATCGGGCGGGATCAACCGGCTGCGCACCGACTCGAACTCCTCTTGCGCCTGCTCGTAGTCGTCGTGGCGCCCGATGTCCAGCCAGTAGTCATCGCTCGGCCACGAGCGCACTACTTCGCCGGCGGCGATCAGCCGCAGGATCAGGTCCGGGAAGTCGAGCCGCTCGCCGGGCTCGATGAACGACAGGGCTCGCGGAGCGAAGCAGTAGACCCCCATGCTGGCGATGTAGTCGATCGCGGGCTTCTCGTCGTAGCCGGTCAGCCGGGTCGGGTCGCCACCGTCGCCGAAGCGCAGCACCCCCAGCGACACCTGGATCTGACGAGCCTTCGTTGCGATCGTCGCCGCCGCGTCGCTCGCCGCGTGACGCTCGAGCAGGCCGCCGTAGTCGATGTCGGTGAGCACGTCGCCGTTCATCACGAGCACGTCGTCCTGCACCAGTCCGTCGATCAGCGCGAGCGCGCCGACGGTGCCGAGCGGCTCGCGCTCGCGGTAGTAGTCGATCGGGATCCCGTAGGCCTCGCCATCGCGAAAGAACGCCTCGATCAGCTCGGCGAGATAGCCGGTGGCGATCGTGATGCGCTCGAACCCGTGCGCCTTCAGCTGACGAACCACGATGTCGAGCACGGGCCGATCGCCGATCGGCATCAGCGGCTTCGGCAGCACGGTCGTGTAAGGACGCAACCTTGTGCCCTCGCCTCCGGCGAGGATCACCGCGCGCTTCACGTAGCCAACACTGGCATCGACCGGCCGATCACGCCGCTGAGGATACGCAGGCGGCCAGGAACTCGTCCCAGTGGGACGCGTATGCAGCGATCGCCTCCAGCAGCTGCTCCAGAGCGATCCAGTCCTCGTCGGCCTCCCAGCCCCAGTGCAGCACGATCGGCACCCACAGGCCGACGCGCCGCTCGATCAGCCTCTGCGCCGCCGGCAGAACCTCGCGCGCGTGGCCGTACACGGGGTGGTAGGACGGCAGATAGACCGCCTCGCCGAGCCATACGGGCGTGCGCTGAAAGCCGAGCAGGCCAACTGACTCCGGGCCGCCGCAGACGACGGCGAAGCGACGGGCGAGCACGTGGTACTGCCGAGCGTCGAAGCGGTTGTACGGGGCCACGAACACCTCCGGCACGATCCCCAATGGCGCCAGCTCGGCGAGCGCCTCATCGATCAGCGCATCTGTTGCGGCCGGGCTCAGGCCGCAGAGCTCGCTGTGGCGGCGAGGCGAGGAGAAGCGCGTGCGGTGGTCGAGCCCGTGCAGCCCAAACGACACGCCCTCGGCGGGCAGCTGACGCATCAGCGCGCGCTCGTCCTCCTCCAACGCCCGCCAGCGACTCTCGTGCGGATCCAGCGGCGCGTGGCTGACGCGTGGCAGCGCGGCGATCAGATACGGCACCCCGGCGGCGAGCATCGTCGTGTGAAAGCGGCGGAAGCGCTCGGTGCCGTAGCGCTCGGGCTCGTCCCAGGCGAGATAGTGGGGATACTCATCGACCCGCACCAGGAAGCGCGGCGCGGCAGCAGCACCTGCTCCCAGCGCGGCACGCCGAGCCATGTCAAACGGCTCGGCCACAGCCGGCTCGTAGTCCAGCCGGCCGAGCTTGCGCGCGACGCGCTGAACGAAGCGCCTCGGCGGCGAGGCGAACGGTCGGGGGCGCACTGCAGAGCGGACGGCGGGAGCGCGCAGGGCGTCCTCGCGCAGGGCGTCCTCCCCGAGGGCACCTGCGGGCAGTTGTGGGCCGAGCAGCAGCCTGGCGCTGCGAGCCGCCTGCGCTCGCGCCCGCTCATCCATTCGCGAGCACCTGCTGATACAGCTCCCTGGTGCGCCGGGCGATCGCCGGCCAGCTGAATCGCTCCTCGGCGAGGCGCGCGCCCTCCTGGCCGCGGCGCAAGCACTCCGCCGGACCGGCATCGATGCTCTGTGACAGCGCGTCGACGAGCGCGTCGACGTCGGCGCTCGAGCAGATCCAGCCTGTCTGGCCGTCGATCACCGCCTCGAGCAGGCCGCCGACCGGATACGCGATCACCGGGCGGCTGAAGCCGTAGGCCAGCAGCAGCACACCGCTCTGGCTGGCGCTCGGATAGGGGAGCGCGACGGTGTCGGCGGCTGCGAACAGCTCGGCGGCCTCGGTCATCTCGAGGAACCCCTCGCGCACGATCACGCGGTCCACGAGCTCGGGGCTCGCGAGCTGCTGCGAGACGGCGGCCAGTGCCCCCAGGTCCTGGCCGCCGATCAGTAGGTGCAGCGTCGGCAGCCGCTGCAGCGCCGCGACAAGATCACCGAGGCCCTTGTCGGCGCGCAACTGCCCGAACATCAGCGTGACGGGCGCGTCCGCCGCGATCCCCAGCGCGGCGCGCGAGGCGTCTCGATCGGCGCTGCCGCCGGAGCGCGCGAGGCCCCCGTACTCGCCGTGCGCGATCACGACCGTCCGCTCGCGCATCGCGCGCGGGAGCAGCGCGAGATCGGCCTGCGTGTGCACGATCGTCTTTGCCGTCAGCCCCCCGAGCGCGCGCGTGATCAGCCGTCGCAGGCGCAGGGCCCGGCCCGATCGCTCGACGATCCCGTGCAGCGTCTGCACGACCTTCGCGCCGGCCAGCCGCAGGCAGACGATCGCCACGAGCCCGATCTCGGGTATCTCCCACCCCTGCGTGTGGACGATGTCGGCGCCCCTGGCCATGCTGATCACGCGCGGCAGCGAGAGCAGGAAGCGCCCGCCGTTGACCAGGGGCCCGAGCTTGTACCGGCGCAGCGACCGCCCGATCGCGTTGGCGTCGCGCAGGTAGTGGAACACGGGATGCACGACGACGCCGGGTATCGGCTGGTACAGGTGGTCCGTGGCGGTGACCAGCGTCACGGACCACCCCTGATCCGCGAGCGCGCGGACGAGCGCCGCGGTGTAGTCGGCGACCCCTCCGCGTCCGCCCTGCTCGATCATCAGCAGGCGCCTGCGCGGGAGCCCGCTGGTCATGAAGGCAAGCGCGAGCGCGAGCCCCGCGATGCGATCGCCGCGTCCAGCAGGCGCTCGATCGTCTCGGCCACGACTGGAGCGGCGTACGTGCGCTCGGCGTGCTTCCGCGCCGCCGCGCCCTCGCGCGCCGCGCGCTCCGGTTCCTCGAGGTAGCGCACGAGCAGCGCGCGCAACGACGCCGGGTCGTTCTCGGGATTCGCGATGCCGCCGATCTCCGGCGTGATCATGTCCGCGACGCCCTCGGCGCCGGTCGACAGGCAGGGACGTTCGGCGAGCATCCCGAGGATCACCGCGCGGGGCGCGCCCTCGGTCGGGCTGGGGCAGAAGACGGACACGTCGAACGCGGACAGCACGTCCGGAACCTCGGGGCCGGGGGTGGCGATGAAATGTGCGCGCTCGCCCAGCGGCGCCGCCAGCGCACGTAGCTGCGGCTCGGTCTCGCCGTCACCGGCGAGGATCAGGTGCACGCGCGGGTCGTCGAGCTCGACGACCGCCTCGACGACGACGTCGTTGCGCTTCTTCGGGTGAAAACGGGAGATGCAGCCGACGACGAACGCCTGCTCTGGAATGCCTAGCTCGCCGCGCACCCGCGCGCGGCCCTGCTCGGTGTACTTGATCTCCTCTGTGCGCAGCACGTTCGGGACCATCACGACCTTCGAGGGCGGGACGCCGACCTCGACGACCGAGCTTCTGGTCCCGTCCGAGACGGCCATCACCAGCGGAACGCCGCGCGCGGCGCCCAGATAGGCGATCCGCGGGAGCCCCTTGCGCAACGGGAACGGGACGGGGCCCCACTCGTCCCACACGACCGTCCGGCGCAAGCTCGGCGCCAGCATCGGCACGAGCAACTGCTCCTTCTTGTAGTGGACGAGCAGCACGTCGTAGGGCGCCTGCTTGCGCAGCGCGGCGGTCAGGCGGCCGAGCAGCAGCGGCCAGCGCGCGGCCAGGCCGATCCAGCTGCCGAGGGATAGCTTCGGCCCGAGCGCAATCGAGCAGATCTCGATCTGGGTGTCGCGCCCGATCCCGGGCATGTCTGTGAGCATCACGGTCTCGTGCCCGCGTAGGCGCAGCACCTCGAGCATCTCCACGGCGGCGAACTCCGCGCCGCCGCTGGAGTCGGTCGTCATCACGCTCACGATCTTCACGCGAGGCATTATCTCTCGCACGGAGGATGGTGCCCCCCTCCACCCATGGACGGCAGAGGAGAGCGCGCGGACGCTTTGGCTGGAGCGGAAGGCGCTGAATAAGATCTGCCGATGGCAAGCCCTCCCAGCCCGTTGGTGGTTCAGTACTTGTACGTGCACGAGCCGGGTGAGGCGTTCTTCTATCCGACCGCACGCGCGGACTCCTCCGCCAGCCGGGTCGCCGAGCGCTACCTGGAGTGCGCTCTCACCCAGGCTGGATCGCTGCGGCTGCGAAACACGCCATGCGAGCAGGTGCTGGTGATCAATGCCAGCGACCCGGAGGCGCTCGGGCCTCGGGCATCGAAGCTCATGAGCAGCCTCGAGCGGCTCGGCGTGCGCATCCTGCCCACCGAGTATCGCCACAGACCGAGCGCCGACACCGAGGACTACGTGTCATCGCGCTACGTGCTCGATGCGATCCTCGCGGCCAGCGAGGATCAGCCCGCCGAGCGCCGGCTGTGGCTGACCGACTTGGATTGCGTGTGGGCGGACCCCGAGCCGGTGTTCGCCTCCGCACCGGAGCCGCCGGAGATCGGCTGCATCTACATCGACTACCCGCCGAACTGGGACGCCGTCGGCTTCGGCACCCGCGGCGTCACGCGTCGGGGACTCGGCGAGATCGCGGCCGGAATGGGAGGCACCGAGGAGCTGCCGCCGTGGGTCGGCGGGGAGCTGTTGTGCGGAGCCCCTGAGGCCCTGCGGGCGCTGGTGAGCGCGTGCGAGGAGCTCGACGTGGTGCTGGCTGACGCGGGTAAGGCACTGCCGACCGAGGAGCAGGTCCTGACGCTTGCGGGAGCGACCGGCCGGGTCCGGTTTCGCGACCTGTCGAAGGTGGCCAGACGGATGACCACCGGCCCGCGCACGAAAGCCGCGGTGGTCGAGAACCCGCTGTCGATCGGGCTCTGGCATCTGCCCGGCGAGAAGGGCCTCAGCCTGCGTCGGGCCGCGCGCGCGATCGAGAGCGGGCGCACCGGGCGCCTGTGTCGCGACTTCGCCGAGCCGGTGCGCGCGGCGCGGCGCTTCAACGTCGCCGGGACGGGGCTGTTGCGCCGGATGCAGGACGACGGCTGGATCGCCAGCCAGCGCGTGCACAGCGCGATCCGCTCGGCGCTGGCGCGCTAGCTCGTGCGGATGATTAGCACCGAGCAGGGGGCGTGGTGGGAGACCTTGTTCGGCACGGAGCCCAGCAGGAAGCGCTTGGCGCCGGTCATGCCCTTGTTGCCGACGACGATCAGGTCGGCCTCCTGCTCCTCGGCGACATCGAGGATCGCGTCCGCTGGATCTCCCTGACGGGGATAGACGTTGACGGTCACGCCGGCCGCGCGACCGATCTGCGCCGCGGCGTCGAGTGTCGCGTCGACATCCTCCCGGGGATTGATCGCCCACTGGAGATCCTCGGGCGCCTGTCGCCGTTCCTCGCCGAGGCGCTGCGCCGAAACTGGCTCGTATGCGCAGACGAGCTCCATCTTCGCACCTACTGAGCGAGCGAGATCGACGGCCTGTTTCACAGCCTGATTGGCGGTGTCCGAGCCGTCGGTTCCAACCACGATCGATGTGAACATCATTCTCCCTTGCCTGATTGCCAGGGCATCGCCAACACGGTCGGCCCACGATCATATCCGCCGTGCGTGGCACGCCGTGCGTGGCACGATCGATCCGCGCGCCCGCGGGGGCGTACTGTTCGGCTCGCCGATGATCGACCTCCACTGCCACGTGCTGCCCGGCATCGACGACGGCCCCGCCACAATCGAGGGCTCAGTCGAGCTCGCCCGCGCGGCGGTCGCGGCTGGCATCGCCACGCTCGTTGCGACCCCGCACGTGAACGCGCGAACCCCCAACGACCCCGACACGATCGCCTATCTGGTCGACGTGGTGAACGAGCGGCTGGCGACCGAGGAGATCGCGCTGAGCGTCCTGCCCGGGGCCGAGATCGCGCTCAGCCGTCTCGAGGAGATCGAGCCCGCGCAGCTTCCGCGGCTCGGGCTGGGCGGCGGGCCATGGCTGTTGGTCGAGCCCCCGTTCGCACCAGTCGCGGTCGGGCTTGAGCGGCTGGTGCTGGGTCTACTGGATGAGGGCCATCGGGTCGTGCTCGCCCACCCGGAGCGCTGCCCGGCGCTGCAGCGCGATCGGCAGATCGTGGGCTCGCTTGCGAGCGCCGGCGTTCTGATGTCGATCACAGCGGGGTCGCTGGTCGGGCGCTTCGGTCGCGAGGTCCGCAGTTATGCGCTCGAGCTGGCGCGCGAGAGCCTGATCCACAACGTGACCTCGGACGCCCACGACAGCGTCAATCGACCGCCTGGGATGGCCGCCGAGCTGGACCGGGCGGGGCTCGCGCCGCTCACCGACTGGCTCACGCGGGCAGTCCCGGCCGCGATCCTGAGCGACGAGGAGATCCCGGCGCGGCCACCCGGAGCGTTCGCGTCCGCGCGTCACCCCCGCCGTCTGTGGCGTCCGCGCCGTTGATGCTCAGGCCAGCTTCGTGATCGCCACGATCATGCCGATCACGACGAACACGACGATCGCAATCTGCATCCAGATCCAGGTGGGCGACATCGCGTCGGACAGCCTAGCTCGATCCTCAGGCCGCGCAACCTACGCTACTCCGCCCCACTCGCCACTATCGTGGTAACCATGGACAGGCGCGTGCCAAGGCTGGCGATAGGGTTCGTGCTCGCGCTTTGCATGCTGGGACTGCTCGCCCAGGCAGTCAACGCCGGGCAGGCGGCGAGCGCGCGCGTCGCGCCCACGCTGCTCCGCGGCGTGAACATCTCCGCGATGCGCCCGGGCGCGCTGCCGGCCGAAGCCGACAGCGAGATCGCACAGGCGAAGACGCTCCGCGCGACGGTGCTACGCACTGCCGTGCCGTGGTCGGTGCTCGAGCCGACAGGGCCGGGCGCGGTCGATCCCGGCGCCCTGGCCTTCCTCGACCGGCTCGTGAACGACGCGGCCGCGGCGGGTATTCGCGTGATCGCGACGGCCGACAGCACGCCGTGCTGGGCGGCAGCCGCCCCTAGCCAGACCCTGGCAGCTTGCAGGCCGCAGGCGGAAAGCGACGCCAACGCTTGGCCACCGCGGAACCCAGCCGACTACGCCGCTTACGTCGCGTTCCTGGCCGGCCGCTACGGCACGCGACTGGCGGCGATCGAAGTCTGGAACGAGCCCGATCAGTCCAACGAAGCGTACCTCGCGGGTCCGAACAAAGCCAGGAACGACGCTGCCCTGCTGCGCGCCGCCTACCCGGCGATCAAGGCCGCGAACCCGAGCGTGACCGTCCTCGGCGGCTCGCTCGTCGGCTCGAACGGGGCGTTCCTGCGCGCTCTGTACGCAGAAGGGATCAAGGGCTTCTACGACGGGCTGGCGGTCCACTTCTACACGCTCACGCTCGCCTCGCTGCGCTCGATCCACGCCGTGCAGCTGGCCAACCATGACACGACGCCGCTGTGGCTGGACGAGTTCGGCTGGACCAGCTGCTGGCCCGAGCGGATCGAGCAGGAACAGGGCTGTGTGACGAAGCAAGTTCAGGCTGCCAACTTCACGAACACGCTGCGCACGCTCGCGCGCACCCCCTACGTCGCCGCCGCGGTCTCCTACAAGCTGCGCGACTCCTCCGCGGAAGACTTTGGCCTGCTGACCACGAGCGGAGCGCGCAAGCCGGCATACGCCGCGTTCGCCAACGCCCTGAGCTCGCCGCTTCCTCGCGTCGGCGCCGTGTCGCTGAAGCTGCAGCGCAAGCACGGGCGCGTCGTCGCGAGCGGGTCAGGCCCGGTCGGGGACTTCATGCAGCTCGAAGCCTTCCACGGCACGACGCTTCGCTACCGCAGCGTCTTCACGCTCGACCGCTTCAACCGCTACTCGATCGCGCTGCCCGCGGTGCTCGGCACCCATGGCCTGCGCGTGCGCGTCTTTCAGTTCGCCGGCGGGGTCGGCAAAGCCGCCCGCAAGACGATCTGATCACTCGGCGTTTCGGAACAGCGCGACCAGCGTCAGAGCCAGGATCTTCAGATCCAGCCCGAGCGACCAGTGGGCGATGTAGTAGTTGTCCCACTCGACCCGCTCGGCCAGCGACGTCTGGCCTCGCAGACCGTGAACCTGGGCCCATCCGGTGATCCCCGACTTCACGCGATGGCGGTCGCCGTAGCGGATGATGTCCTGCCGGAACAGCTCCACGAACTCGGGGCGCTCGGGACGCGGGCCGACGAGGCTCATGTCGCCGCGCAGGACGTTGAACAGCTGCGGCAGCTCGTCAAGCGACGTTCGGCGCAGGAACATCCCGACCGTTGTACGCCGGTCCTCGCCCTCGACGCCGCCCGGGGCGATGTCTCCGGCGAGCAGGAAGTCGAGCGCGCTCGTGCTCTCCTCGTCATCCTCGGCGGGCTCTGGAGCGGCGCGCATCGAGCGGAACTTGTAGAAGTCGAAGACCTTTCCGTCGCGCCCGACGCGGCGCTGGCTGAAGAAGGCGGGTCCGGGCGAGCTGAGCCGCACGGCGACCGCCGCGCAGACGATCAACGGCGAGAGGACGATCAGCAGTGCGAGCGCGAGCACACGGTCGACGGCATGCTTGGCTGCGAACTGCAAGCCCTTGGGATCGACCGCCGAGAAGGACAGCAGCGGCAGCCCGCCAACGGTGTCGTAGCCGACGCGATCGTTGATCGTGTCGAACATCCGCGGCACCACCGATACCTCGATGCTGAGCTCTTGGCAGCGCTGGATCAGACGGCTGACGCGCGCGTCGGCAACCGACGAGAACGCCACGATCAGGTGCCTGACGCCGGTGCGTACGACGGTGTCGTCGAGGTCCTCGATCGTGCCGAGCACAGGCACGTCGCGTCCGCCGACCTCGGCCACGGAGCGGGGGTCCTCATCGAGGAAGCCGATCGGCACGAGCCCGTACTCAGGATGTGCCTCCAGACGCCGCGCAACCTGCGCGCCGACCACGCCGGCACCCATGATCAGGACAGGCTTGCCCACGAGGTGACGCGAACGCGCCCAGCGCTGCGCGCCTGACAGTGCGATTCGCCCGAGCCCGACGCCGATCACCGCAAACAGCCAGGCGTGCAGCCAGGCGGTCTGGCTGGGCAGATGCCCGTTGAGCAGGATCCCGATCGTCGCGACGGCCATCGCCCCCACCGACACGCCGCTCAGCACGGGAACGACCCCGTCGAGGACCAACGCGCGCAGCCGGGTGCGATACAGGCCGCGCAGGTAGAACAGCAGCATCACCAGCGGCGGCAGCGCCAGTAGCGGGGCGCGCATCGATGAGACGTGGAGCGTGGCGCTCACACCACCGAGCGCGAGCACGACGGCGGCACACAGCAGGATGAAGTCGGTCGCCGGACGCAGCAGGCCCCAGCCCGGACCCTCGAGCGCCCACTGCAGCGGGCCGATGAACGTTCCATTCGACAGCGCCCGCGGCTCAGGAGCGTCGTGCGACAGCTCGCCGCGAAGCGGGAGCGTTGCCGACGTCTGCTGGGTGACTCTCGTTTGATCCATTGGCGCGGGGTCCATGTCCCTTACTTGCTTACTCGGGTCCTGCGTCGCATCGCTTTAATCGGCGTCCTTCTCATCCGGGCTGACGTGCCAGCCGCCGGGTGAGCACGGCCGTCAGTATCAGTACCCCGAGCGCCAGCAAGATGTACAGGACGTCTGCACCCGAGAGCCCAAGCGCGGACGAGGAGCCCGACCCGGTGGACGCCGTGCTCGCGCTCGATCGATCTGGATACGTCGGAGGGCCCGCCGCGGATGCACCGCCACTGTGACGGCGTGCCGTCACCGAGGTGCCCGCAGCGCGACCGCCATCGCCTGCGCTAGCGCGAGCGGCGCTCCGATCGGACCTGCCCGCTTCGTGTGCGCCGCTGCCAAGGCTGAGCGAGGGTTCGCCGCCGGAACCGGCGTTACCGGAGCCGCCGCCTGTCGAGCCGCCACCCGAGCGCCCGCCGACGAGCGCGGCGCCGAGGATCGCCTGGTTGCCCTGGCCGGGGCCGCCGTATCCGCTGAGCAGTGAGTTGGCGCCGGCGACCAACGGTCCGATGGTTGACGCGAGCAGCAACAGCAGGGTGAGGGCGACCGTCGCGCGAATCGCGCGCTGGCGTCTAATGCATCCGTGCTGTGAAGTCCCTGCTGGCGCGAGCAACGTCTGCTCCTCTCCGTGCCAGGTGTTTATGAACGCCGCATTCGCGACGGCCGGGTCACTTGAGCGCGCAGACACGGAGATCGACGAATCGACGAGTATTCGCGTAGAGGGTATCGGACGGCGGCGGCGCTGTCGAGGAATTCGGGGCCTTCTACGAGCGTGAATTCGAATATTCAGGCAAGTTGTTGAGCCCTTAGCAGGATCAGCCGATTAAGTGCCTGGACGCTCACGCGATGACCGCTGCGCACCAGGTCGAAGGCCTGCCTGGTCAGCTGGTCACGCGGGTTCAACCGGACGGCCCGCCCGAGCAGCACGAGCGCGGTCGCTCGCTGGCCGCTCATCGACGCAATCGCCCCACGCTCGAGCGTCGCGTACGCGTCGCCGGGCGTTCGCTCGAGCGCGTGCATAAATTCGCGATCGGCGCGGACATAGTCGCCGTAGCGCAGCGCGATGCTGCCCGCCACCAGATGCGACTGGTCGCTGAGCGGGTTCAGGCGGGATGCAGTACGTAGGCGCGCGTAGGCACTGTCCGGTGCCGTCCTCCAGATGTGCGCCGCACTCTGGATCTCGAGCTGGCTCAGCCAAGGAGCCCCGAGCGAGACGATGGCCAGCAGCGCCACGAGCACACAGCCGGCAACCGTCAGGCCGCGGCGCCGAGTCGCCCCCGGACCACGGGTCGCGCGCCGGCGTGGCGTCGCACCCCGCCCGCGAGCGACTCCTGTTGCGGCGGCATCAGACGCCCGCCCGCCCTCGGCGACGCCAGACGCCCGCCCGCGCTCGGCGACGCGCGCCGGCGCAAGTGCGCAGGCGATCCCGAGCAGGGCGAACGCAGCGGCCCCTAGCCCGGCGAACTCCCAGAACCAGTCGAACGAGCCATGGACGAGCCAATAGGCGAACCCGGCGAGCGCGGCCCCGGCAACCGAGCGCACGAGCCGATCCGGGCTTCGCAGCGCCCGTGACGCCGCCAACAGCGCTCCACCGAGGCCGAGGAGAGCGAGCAGCCCGCCGATCACGCCGGTCTGTGTCAGCGTCCGCAACTCGACGCTGTGTGGATAGTGAGGGGTCTCGTCGCTGTGCCCGAGGGCGAGGTACTGCTGCTGGTAGTTGTCCGCCCCGATCCCGATCAGCGGATGCGCGCGGAACTCGTCGAGCGCGACCCGATAGAAGTCATAGCGGTTGCTGCCCAGGCCGCTGACCAGCCGATCGCCGCTGCTGCTGCCGTAGCCGCCTTTGAAGCTGTCCCAGCTGTGACGGATGCGGTTGATCGGGTTTCCGGCGACGGCGAGCCCGCCGACGAGCACCACTACGAGCGTGAGGATCGCCACCGCGCGCACCCCGATCCGAATTCGCGCGAGCGACGGCGCCGACAGCACGTGCCGCGACTCGAGCGCCGCCGCGAGCGCGACCACCAAGCCGCCCGCAACCGACGAGGCGAACATCGCGACGGTGGCGCTGTGGACGGCTGTGGTCGTGACAGCTTCGTGGTGGAGGTGGTTTCCCACTCCGAGCACGGCCGGAGCGGCCGCGCCGATCGCAGCGCCGACGGGCACGAGCACCGCGAATGTGCGCGTGCGCCCGGGGATGAACGCGAACACGAGCACCACCATCACCGGCGTGGCGTACAGCGAGCCGCGACTCTGGCTGAGCAGCGCGACCTCCGCGAGCAGCACGGCCCCGCCGGCGAGCAGGCCGCGGACGCCCCACGGTAGGCGCTCGCTGCGCGCGAGCAGGATGGCCGGCCAGAAGGCCATCAACCACTGGGCCGCGTTGGCGTTGGGGTAGCCGGTCGGGTAGGCAAGCCGAGCGCCGGGGAGCAGCGCCTGCAGGCCGGCCGCGCCGGCGGCGTTGACATGCAGTGCGGCGAACGCGGCCAGCGCGATCAGCGCGAGCGTCCAAGCACACAGCAGCAGCGCTGCGCTGGCGCCACGCTGGCGCCAGCAGGCGAACAGTGCAAACACGAGCAGGTACAGCAGGGTCCTGTTGGCTCCTTCCCAGGCATCCCCCGGGACGGCCGCCCACAGGATCGACAGGTAGCTGAGCGCCGTGTACGCAGCAAAAGCGCCAAGCGCAATGAACACCGGCACCGGGATCTGCGAGACACGCAGCCGGACCGTTGCCAGCGCGATCCCGAACAGCGCGAGCACGATCAGCGCGCCGGGCGCCCAGTGGGTGACGGGATAACCGGCCTGACTACTCGCCCACACGACGAACAGGACCAGCGCGGCCAGCGCCGGGACCGTCGCCGGCGCCTCGCGCAGCGACGCGGTGAGCCTTCTCGTCATTGCGGCCACAATAATCCTCGGTGTGGAGGACTCCGCCGCCCTCGTGCGCTTTTACGACGACGCCTACTCGCGCGAGCCGGGCGAGGCGGCCGTGTATGCCCGCTGGCGGGCGCTGAGCGCCGTCGGCAAGGCCGACCATGTCCTGCGGCTGTGCGCACTCGCCGGCGTCACGCCGACGAGCACGCTCGAGGTGGGCTGCGGCGACGGCGCACTACTCAGCGAGCTGCATCGTCGCGGTTTCGGCGGCCGCCTGGCGGGAGTGGAGATCACGCAGGCTGCGGTCGAGATCGCCGGCACACGCGCGGAGATCGAGTCGATCGAGCTGTATGACGGCGTCCGGCTGCCCGCCGCCGACAGCACGTATGACCTCGGCATCGTCTCGCACGTGCTCGAGCACGTTCCCGACCCGGCGGCGCTGCTCGCGGAGGTCGCCCGCGCCTGCCGAGCGACGCTGCTCGAGGTCCCGCTCGAGGCCAACTGGTCAGCCAGGCGCGCGGTCAAGCGCGAGCACGCCGCGGAGGTCGGCCACCTGCAGCGCCTGGACCGCGACGCGATGCGGGAGATCGTCACCCGCGCCGGGCTGTCGGTCGCCGCCGAGCTCGACGATCCGCTACCGCTGGAGGTCCACCGCTTCTTCGCCTCCAACGCGAGTCAGCGCGCGAGCGCAACGGCGAAGTGGGGCGTGCGCGCCACCCTGCATCGCCTCGCGCCACCGCTGGCGCGACGCTTGTTCACGGTCCACTACGCGTGCCTGTGCCTGCCGCCGGGCGCGTAGCGGCAGCGAACAGCAGCGAGAGCACCCTGCCCATCAGCTCGTCCGGGACTGCGTCCGGATCGGCGAGCTTCTGGCGGGCGATGCCGTCGGCCAGCGCGTCGATCGCGACGGCGAGCTGCTCGGCCGGCAGCGCCAGCTCGAGGTCGAACTCGCGGACGCCGTCGGCGATCAGCTGGGTCAGCGTCGAGCGCATCTGCGCGAACCGCGCGGCGACCTTCGGCCTGACCTGCGGATCGCGCACGCCGTAGGCCCAGAACTCCATGAACAGCAGCAGCAGCTCGGGCTCGCGCTCGATCATCGTCATCCAGCGACGTGCGCCTCCGGTCGCACGCTCGGCGACGGATGCCTGGGCGCGCACCGCGTCGGCGATCTCACGTGCGTGCTCGGCGATCTCGCGCTCCATCAGCCCGAGGAAGAGATCCTCCTTGCCGTCGAAGTTCGAGTACAGCGCCCCGGTCGAGAAGCCCGCTTCGGAGGCTATCTCATCGACCGACGCCCCGTGGAAGCCGCTGCGCGCGAACACGCTGCGCGCCGCCACCAGCAGACGGTCGCGGGTGTTCGCGCGACTCTGCTCGCGACTCATCCGGCTTCCCGCCAGGCCGGCCTCTCCGTGCGCGCCGGGCGCGCTGTGTGCTGCCTCCATGTGATCCATCTTACTTGACAGAACGCCCGTTATTTCGATAGCGTCCATTATCGGCGACTCGACCAGCCGGCAACCGATAGGAGCGAGGACGATGGCGACCACGACGAGCAGCAGCACGACGCACCAGGACGCCAACGTGGCCAACCTGCCCACCGACGCGATCTCCTATGAGGACCTGTACGCGCGCTGGGAGCGCGGCAACTGGTCTGCCACCGAGCTGGACTTCACCGAGGACGCTCGCCAGTGGCGCGAGGACTTCACCGAGTTCGAGCGCCAGGCAGCACTGTGGAACTACTGCCTGTTCTTCTGGGGCGAGGACGCGGTCGCGGACAACCTCTCGCCGTACATCGACGCGGCGCCGCTGGAGGAGCAGAAGTACTTCCTGACGACCCAGCAGGTCGACGAGGCGCGTCACGCGGTCTTCTTCAAGCGCTTCATGCGCGAGGTGTGCGAGATCGGCGACGGGACGATGTCGAGCGGGCTGCAGGCGATCAAGCCGCAGCTGACGTCCGGCTTTCGCAAGATCTTCGACCGCCTCGACAGCATGGCCGACGAGCTGCGCGCCGACCGCTCCCCGGCGCAGCTTGCGGCCGCCGTCACGCTGTACCACGTCGTGATCGAGGCCGCGCTCGCCCAGCCCGGGCAGCACTTCATCTGCAGCTATCTCGAGGAGCGCGATCAGCTACCGGCGTTCCGCGAGGGCATGGCCAACATCGCCACCGACGAGCAGCGCCACATCGGCTTCGGCGTCAAGCTGCTGTCCGACCTCAACCGCGAAGACCCCGTGGGGGTACCGAAGGCGGTCGCCCGCATCCTCCACCAGGTCACGCGCTACACCTCGCAGGTGCTGATGCCCCCGGGCTGGGACGAGCGCTATCTGACCGTCTTCAACTACAACTTCGACAAGGTCGGCGTCGAGGGCCTCACCTCGATGACCACCAAGCTGCGCTCTGCCGGCCTGCCGATCGAGAGCCTGCCGGGCCCGCCGCTGCTGCCGCCGGGTCTGTCCCCGCTGGAGATCTCCCAGCGCGGGCGGGCGCTCGCGAAAGCTGGAGTGGTGGGCGTGCGCGAAGGCCCCTCGGCACGCGACCCAGAGACGGTCGCGATGCTGTTCGACACGATCCGCCGTCAGGTCAACCCGCACCACGGGCTCTCGCGCCCGACGACCTACCAGTGGGAGTTCACGGACCCGGACGTCCCCACGTGGCACCTGACCGTCAACAACGGTTCGAGTACCGTCGAGCAGGGCGAGGCGCGTAAGGCCGACCTGCGCCTGCGCCTGTCCTACCAGGACTGGGTGGACATCGTCGGCGAGCGACTCGACCCGCTGCGTGCGATCGCGACCGGCAGGCTGCGCCCGCGCGGCAACCCACGCGCGCTCGCAAGCCTGAGGAAGGTCTTCCCGCGCGGCTGAGCTAGCCCGGGGAGAACTCGCGTGCAGCGGCGGACGCGTCGGTGGCCGCGGGCGGCGGGGACGGGCTGTGCGTCACGCCAGCACCGGCGCCGGAACCGCGAGCCGAGGAGCCTTCGGACACGCTGGCTGACGCGTGCGAGACCGCGGATCGGGCGCTCGCCGCACGTGCGCCGGCGGCGGTTGACGCACCGGATGCCTCGCCTGCCAGCGCGCTCTCGGGTCCGAACTCGCGGTTGGCCCTGCCGGCTGGCGGGAGCGAGGGAGGCGAGAGTTGTCCGTCGGCGCTCGCCAGGACCGGGGTGTGAGCGCTTGTAGAGGACAGATGCACGCGAGCGTGACCGTCGTATCTGTTCGCGCGCGCTGAGGAATGCCGGACGGCGGGCGGGCGCATGCGCCCGCCGTGCTCGCTCAACGCGACGCAGCCCGCCCCAAAGCCCATCGCGAGCACGCATCCGGCGGCGAGCTTCGCGCCCAGCGGCCCGCCCGTCAGCAGCCAGCCGCCGCCCGCCGCGGATCCGCCAGCACCGGCGGCGCCCGCGGCTGGCGCTGCGCCTCCGATCCCGCGGCCGACGTCGGCTCCCAGACCGTGGCCGGCGCCACCGGCGCTCGCGGCGGCCCCGCCACCCGAATGCAGCACTCCACTGCGGGCCAGGATCGCGGCACCCAGCCCGCCGGGCAGGAGAACCGGCGGCAGCGTGGCGGCGAGGCCGCGCAGCGAGACGACGTAGGCGCGACACGACGGACACCCGGCGTGGTGCATCAGCGCGAGCCGGTAGCGCTCGCCGTCAGGGTCGAGGATGCCGTAGGCGAGCGCCCGCATCAGCGAACCCTGCTCCTCGCACCAGCCGCCATCGCGAATCGTCTCCACGAGCGCCCCAACCTTGCCGGCCACTCCCGGGCGCCCGTGACCAGTGCCCTCCATCAGCTTGCGCATCCGGGTCTCGCTGACGCCGAGCCGCGCGGCGGCCTCCGAGCGCGACAGCCCCTGCAGGTAGCACAGCGCGGCCGCTTCTCGCTCGCGCCGATCCAGGCGGCCGCGCATCCCCTCGAACAGCTCGCGTATGCGGGTGCGGTCGTCCAGCTCGGCGGCGAGATCGTGCTCGCCGCCGCCGAGCGTCTCCATCTCAGGCTCGGTGCCGCCGGGCGCGCCACGGCGGGTGCTCGAGCGCGTCTCGCCGCCGCGATGTGCGCGAACGCGGGCCCGGTGCTCCTCGATCGCGCGGCGGAAGGTCACCAGCGCCAGCCATCCGGCCGGATTTGCGATCTCCTGGCCTTCGAGCATGGCGGCGTACAGGCCTTGCCAGGCCTGCGCGTAACAACCGTCGAGATCGCTCCGGTCGAGGCTCACGCCGCTCGCGGACAAGCGCCGTCGCACGTTCGCCAGAACGCTCGCCCGCAGCCCCTCGAAGTCCCGGCGCAACAGGCGTTCGGCACGATAGCGACGGAGGCTGAGGGGGCTCACCCGCGCAAGACTATGAAATTCGGCCTGGTAGGGGAATTCGATAAGCCCAGAGGCGCCGTTCAGGACCCGCCTAACTGCAGTGCGGACGCATTCTTATCCCCGTGTTTCCAGCGCGCCCTGGTTCGCGTCCTTTTCAAGGAACCGGGACCGCGGAGCAACGCGATCCCGGTCAGCAGATGCCCTCCGTTATTCCCATTTGAGCGTCGCGCCTGCGAGCGTTGTGCTCAACCGCCCATTCCAGTCATCTTCTTTTTGTTCCCCCCCGCAGAGCCCGCCAGCACCCAGGAGGGTGAAGTTGAACACGTTAATCGATATCTGCAGCTTGCCTCCTGCAAGATTGCTGTATTCGACGGCGATAGTCTGCGGCGGGACCTCGATTTCACAACCTGCGCCGATCGGGGTAATCCAAGCGGCTTTTTCGACCCGAAGAGTGCCGTTTGATTTGAGTTCGACATGCATCGGATTCCACGTAATATCCAGGCCCCCTCCGACGCATTCGCTGAGCTGGAACACCTCTTTGAATGCTTCTGATTTGAGCGAACTGATTTCACCGGTACTCGATACTTTCGGGCATTCGATCACGGGGGGAAACGCCTGTAGCCTGAAGGTCTGGATGTTGAGTGCCGCCGTGGACAGTTTGCCGGTTTTGCTCGCCACGAATTCGTGCGCCGACGCCGACGCCGCGACGCTAACTGTGATCGCAGACACCGTCAGGACGACCAGCCAAAGCGACTTGATGCCTTTCATAGGTTTGTCTCCCGTAGCTTGTTGATCAGAGCACCCGAAACATGCACAAGCTCCTCATTCCCTCCTGCGTGTATCCAGACATGCGAACTGTACCAGCGACCCTGATGGTGTCTGCAGGGTCGTCGACCGAGCTTTCAAGGTGCCGTGGGCGCTATGCCGTCCAGATATGAGCCAATGGTGGTAGCCCGCTCAGCGCAGATTCGATATCTGTGCGAGGCTCACATCGCGCATGTCCCGCCCCGCGCGATGAGCGCGGTGCCACTCGACAACGAGCTCGAGCGCGTCCGCCAGCCCGCACGCCGCTCGCCATCCGAGCAGCCGTTCGGCGTCGCCCGAGTCGAGCGTCAGCCGATCTGCCTCCGGCGGATTCTCGCGCTCGTCGAGCTGCCACTGAAGCTCGCCGTCCCACAGCTGTGAGAGCCGCTCGACGATCCAGTTGACCGGTCGCGCGTCATTCTCGACCGGCCCGAAGTTCCAGGCTCGTGACGCGTCGAGGACGTGCCGACCGGCGGGTTGCGCGAGCGCCTCTGCGAGGCGCAGGTAGCCACTGAGCGGGCTGAGCACGTGCTGCCACGGTCGCACGGACAGGGGATTGCGGACCAACAGCGGCTCGCGGGTCTCGATCGCCCGGATCGCATCTGGCACGAGCCGGTCCTCGCCCCAGTCTCCGCCCCCGATCACGTTGCCCGCGCGTGCTGTGGCGAGCCGCGGCGAGCGATCGCCGGAGAAGAAGGAGCGCCGGTAGGCACCGGCGACGAGCTCGGCGCACGCCTTGGAACTCGAGTAGGGATCGGAGCCGCCGAGCGGATCGGACTCGACGAAACGCCGTGCGCCGGTGCCCGGGTTCTCGTAGCACTTGTCCGAAGTGACAACCACGACGGCGAGCACCCCCAATCCGGCTTGGCGCACTGCCTCCAGCATGTTGACGGTGCCGGTGACGTTGACCGCGTACGTCGTCTCCGGGTCGCGCAGCGAGCGGCGGACCATCGGCTGGGCGGCCAGGTGAAATATGACCTCCGGGCGCGCCTGGAGCACCGCCTCGCATACCGCGCCCGCGTCGCGTACATCGACCGCGTGCTCGGCCACCCCGGCGCCAACACCCGCCAACTCATACAGCGACGGGCTGGTCGGCACGCCGCGCGACAGCCCGCTGACCTCGGCTCCGAGCGACTGCAGCCACAGCGACAGCCACGCTCCCTTGAAGCCGGTGTGGCCGCTCACGAGCACCCGCCGGCGCGTCCAGAAATCGGGGTCGGTCTTCACGGGGCGGGTATCTTCACGCAATCTCCACTCCACCCGCCTCCACCCCGCCGCCGACGGCCGTCCCAACTCTGCCGGCTCGCGCGGAGATCCTCGGCATCCCGCTGGCGATCTCCGACTACGAGCAGGTACTCGACTGGATGGACGCGATGATCACGGCAGGCGAGCGCGGATACCTCACGGCGGCGGCGGTCAACCTGATCATGTTGGCGCAGGAGGAACCGGAAACGCTCGCGGCGGTGCTCGCGGCGACGCTCGCCGTTCCCGACGGCCAGCCACTCGTGTGGGCGCTGCACGCGCTCGGGCACGCCCGCGCCACCCGCGTGTATGGCCCTGACCTAATGGCCAAGTTCTGTGCGCGCGCCGCCACGACGGGTACTTCGATCTATCTATATGGGGGTCGCGATGCGCCATCCCGCGCGCTGTTGGAGGATCGACTGCGCGCGCGATTCCCCGGCCTGCGGATCGCGGGTGGCTCCTCGCCGCCTTTCCGCACGCTCACGGCAGCCGAGGACGAGTATGAGATAGCGATGATCAACGACTCGGACGCCGCCGTGGTATGGGTCGGCACGGGTCAACCTCGCCAGGAGCAGTGGATGCACAGGATGCGATCCCGACTTTCTCCTCCTCTGCTCGTCGGGGTCGGCGCGGCGTTCGACTTCCACGCGGGCCTGGTCTCCCAGGCCCCCCCATGGATGCAGCGCAACGGCCTGGAGTGGACCTACCGCCTGTCGCGCGAGCCACGCCGGCTGTGGCGTCGCTATGCCCGCTACAACCCGCTGTTCGTCGCGGGCTTCGCGCGTCAGTACGTGTGCCATCGGCGCGAGCGCGGCCGCTAACCTGAGACGTCGATGACCGCCTGGCAGAGCATCGCCGGCTCCAGGCTCGCCGCCCTTGGACCGCAGGCGTGAGCAGAGTCCTGGTTACCGGCGGTGTGGGAACGATCGGCACCGCGATCGTCGGACGGCTGCTCGCGGACCCCTCATTCGAGGTCCGCGTGTCCGACCAGCGCGAGGCGCCGCAGTGGATGCGCGAGGGCTGCGAGATCCATACAGGCGACCTGCGCAAGCCCGATCAGGCGCGCGCGGCCGCCAGAGGTTGCAGCCACGTGATCCATCTCGCGGCGCTGAGCGGCGGGATCGCGAGCCTGCTCCGCCAGCCGCACACGCTGACGGAGTTCAACAACGCGCTCCACAACGCCGTCGTCCGCGCGGCGCTCGACCTAGACGTCGAGCGCTTCGTGTACGTGTCCTCCGCGACCGTGTTCGAGCGAGCGGAGCTGTTCCCCACTCCCGAGGACTACCTGTCGAGTTGCCCCGTGCCATTGTCGGCGTACGGCTTCTCGAAGCTGACCGGCGAGGCCTACTGCCGCGCGGCGCACGACGAGCACGGCCTGCCGTACACAATCTGCCGCCCGTTCGGCACATACGGCCCCGGCGAAACACCCGCCGCGGAGCCTGGGGTCGCCAACCCCCCGACGGACTCCAACCCCCCGACGGACTCCAACCCCCCGACGGACTCCAACCCCGTGGCGGACTCCAACCCCGTGGCGGGCTCGAACCCCGTGGCGAGCCCCGACACCGTCGCGAGCCTGATCGCCAACGTGCTCGCCGGACAGCGGCCGCTCCAGATCCGCGGCTCTGGCGAGCAGACGAGGACCCCAACGCACGTCGAGGACGTCGCGGAGGGCGTGGTCGCTGCGATGAGCTCGCCGGCGGCCGTCAACGAGGACTTCAACATCTCGGCCTCACGTGAGCTGACCGTGGCGGAGATCGCGCGCATCGTGTGGCAGGCGTGCGGCGAGGATCCGGCGACCTTTGAGCTGGAGCACCTGCCTGCGCTGGTCCCCGACGTTCAGCGCTGCTGGCCGTCGGTCGAGAAGGCGCGAGCGCTGCTGGGCTGGCGGTCGCGGATCGAGGTCGAGGACGGAATCGCGGCAACCACAGAGCGGCTACGCGAGCGGGGCGCGATAGGCTCCCGCGCTGCATGACCGACCGACGCTCAGCGCTGATAACCGGTGTCACCGGCCAGGACGGCTCGTATCTGGCCGAGCTGCTGCTCGAGAAGGGCTACGAGGTCCACGGCATGGTTCGCCGTGCGTCGACCGAGAAGTTCGACCGGATCGAGCACATCCGCGACCGCATCACGCTCCACCAGGGCGACCTGCTCGACCAGCGTTCGCTCGTCGACGCGCTGCGCGCATCGAAACCGGCTGAGATCTACAACCTGGCGGCGATGTCGTTCGTCGCGGTCTCATGGATCCAGCCGACCCTGACGGCCGAGTTCACTGGTGTCGGAGTCACGCGGATGCTCGAGGCGATGCGCGAAGTGTGTCCCGAGGCGCGCTTCTACCAGGCGTCTTCGAGCGAGATGTTCGGCAAGGTGCTAGAGGTGCCGCAGACCGAGACGACGCCCTTCTACCCCCGCTCCCCGTACGGGGTGGCGAAGGCGTACGGACACTTCATCACGGTCAACTACCGCGAGTCCTACGACCTGCACGCGACCTCGGGAATACTTTTAATCATGAGTCGATATGTTCGAATTCGCCCCTAATGGTCCGAGACGATGGCACCATCGAGGTTAAGACCGCAATTGATCTCGTGCCACTTCTCCGCAGCGGAGGATCTGTTCAGAACTTCATTCCAAAGTCCTTCCTCGAGGTATGGGATGGTGCTGATTGGACACCTATCACAGCCATTACGGCAACCAGAAGGCGGCCCAACGATCCCGATCACGAGCTTCTCTCGATCCAGGCTCGTGCGGGCGTCGTAGAGGTCACGGCGCACCACAACATGCTGAGTTCGGAGCTTGAGAAGGTCGCGGCCTGCGAAGTGGAAGCCGGTGACGAGCTCGCGCTAGCCGCCGAGATGCCACCACCCGCCGACTGGAGCACAACGACTATTGAGATGGCTGAGTTCCTCGGTCTTATGGCCGCAGACGGCTATGTACATCGAGAGGGTATCCGTAACTGCTTCACCAACAATGACCCGCTTCTCCGCGCGCGCACTGCCTCACTGTGGTCACAGTTGTTCCTCGGAAGGTCTAAGGAATGGACCGGGAGCTCCGGCTGGGATGAGAACGCTTCGGTTGAGCATGTGAATCTCACCGGCAACCGCGCCGCCGCATTGTGGCTACGTGAGCAGTTGTACACCGTGACCGGCCACAAGCAGGTCCCGTCGATCGTCCTCAATGCAAGTCAGGAGATACAGCTGGCGTTTTTGAGGGGGTACTACGACGGCGACGGTCTCAAGCGGGGCAACGGCGCGTCGATCAAGACAAACAGCGCTGTCCTGGCGCAAGGCGTGTGCTGGATGTACCACGTCAACGATCAGCCGGCGTCGGTTTACGTGGAGCAGCGTGGCGATAAGACCTACTACCAGCTCAATCTGGCCTCGCCGGTCAGAGTTGGCGCCAAGGGTCAACACCTGCGCAAGAACCCGGCCGAGGTCCGGCGAGTCGCCGCGGCGAGCGTGCCGGATGACGAATGGACGTTCGACGTAGAGACCGAGAGCGGGATCTTCTGCGCGGGTGTCGGCCGCGTCGTGATCTCCAACTCCCCTCGCCGCGGGCTGGAGTTCGTGACGCGCAAGATCACCTGGCACGCGGCGGCGATCAAGCACGGGCTGGTCAAGGAGCTGCGTCTCGGAAATCTGGACGCGGAACGCGACTGGGGTTACGCGCAGGACTACGTCGAGGCGATGTGGCTGATGCTGCAGCGGGACATCCCCGAGGATTACGTGATCGCGACCGGGAAAGCCAACTCGGTACGCGAGTGCTGCGAGGTGGCGTTCGACGAGGCCGGCTTGGGCGACTTCGAGCAGTATGTGACGATCGACCCGGCGTTCGTGCGACCGGCCGAGGTCGACCACCTGATCGGCGACCCGGGCAAGGCCGACCGCGACCTGGGCTGGAAGCCACAGACGAGCTTCGAGCAGCTGATTCGGCTGATGACGCGCGCCGATCTCGAGCTGCTCTCGCCGCGCTGAGCGCGATGGGCGTACCGCTGTTCGACACCTCGACGCCGGTACGCGGGCTGCGCGAGGAGCTGCGCGCGGCGGTCGAGCGGGTGCTCGACTCCGAGCGCTACATCCTCGGCCCGGAGGTCAGTGCGTTCGAGACCGAGTTCGCGACCTACTGCGGCGTCGAGCACGCGGTCGGAGTCGCGAACGGCACGGAGGCGATCACGATCGCGCTACGCGCGATCGGCGTCGGCCCGGGAGACGAGGTCGTGGTGCCCTCGTTCACGTTCTACGCCTCCGCCGAGGCGATCCCGCCGACCGGCGCAACCCCGGTCTTCTGCGACATCGACCCGGACACGTATTGCGTGACAGCCGAGACGGTCCGTGCCGCGCTGACCCCGCGCACGAAGGCCGTGATCGCCGTGCATCTGTTCGGCAACGTGGCTCCGATCGCCGAGATCGAGGCTCTCGGTGTGCCGGTACTAGAGGATGCGGCGCAGGCCGCCGGCTCCACCCAGGCCGCCGGCTCCACGCAGGGCGAGCGGCGCCCGGGCGCCCTCGGCACGGCCGCCACGTTCTCGTTCTTTCCCTCGAAGAACCTCGGCTGCTTCGGCGACGGCGGCATGATCACGACGGGCGACACGCAGGTGGCAGAACGCGCGCGCACGCTGCGCTTCCATGGCTCTCACGACAAGGTCAGCTATCAGCAGGTCGGCTACAACTCGCGCCTGGACGAGCTCCAGGCGGCGATCCTGCGCGTCCAGCTGCCGCACCTGGACGACTGGGCCGACGGTCGCCGGCGGGCGGGCGATCACTACGAGCAGGCCGGGCTGGGCGAGCTGGTCGGGCTGCCGCAACCGACCGAGGGAGCCTCACCGGCCTGGCACCTGTACGTCGTCAGCGCCCCCAAAGTCGAGCGCGTGGAAGCCGCGCTCGCGGCCGCCGACATCGGGCACAAGCCTTACTACCGCACCCCCGTGCACCGCCAGCCGCCGATGCGCGAGTGGGGCGCCGACGTCGCGCTGCCAGCGACCGACGAGGCCGCGCGCACGCACCTGGCGATCCCGATCAGCCCGGTGCTGACGCGCGAGCAGGTCGAGCAGGTCGTCGCGGCGCTCGCCCAGACGGCTCAGCCGGGGCGCTGAACGGAAGTCCGGCTAGAGCGCAAGCTCGCGCACGGCGCGCGCGGGCACGCCCGCGTAGAGCGTGTTGGCAGCGCAGTCCTCGCGCACGACCGCACCGGCCGCGATCACGCACCCGGGACCGATCGTCACGCCCGCCAGCACGATCGCGCCAACAGCGATCCACGTGCCGTCGCCGATCACGATCGCGGCGGCGGTGTCGGTGCCGGCGCGCGCGTCTCCTCCGCCCAGCTCGTGGTCGGCGGTCACCAGTCGGACCCCGGGCGCCAGCTGCACGTTGCGCCCGATCGAGATCGGCGCGTCGGCTTGGATCGACACGTCGTGGTTGATGAACACGCCCGACCCGATCTCGACCCGGCCTCCGCCGCTTACGCGCAGACCGGCCCGAATCCCACAATCGGGCGCAATACGGAAGCCGACCAGCCGCAGCAGCGGCCGCCGGCAGCGATCCGGCAGTGGACCGCTGGCCGCGATCGAGATGATCAGCGCGCGAGCCCGCTTCATCTACTGGCGCCAGCGCTCCAGCAGATCCTCCTCCGGCACCTCGCGCACGACGCGCGCGGGCACACCCATCACGACAGCGCGCGGCGGCACGTCACACGTCACGACGGAGCCGGCGGCGACGAACGCCTCCTCGCCGATCTCGACCCCCGGCGTCAGCACCACGCCGCCGCCGACCCTGCACGCGCGCCGCAGCAGCGCGCCCCGCAACGGCATCGCCGAGTCGTGACGGGACATTGTGTCGTCGTTGGTGCTCGTCACCCCCGGACCAACGAACACGTCGTCCTCGACAACCGTGAACGCCGCCAGATACACGCTCGTCTGAACGCGCACCCGAGCGCCCACCTGAACGTCGTTGTCGACCACGCTCCCCCGCCCGATCACAGACCCAGCGCCGATCGAGGAGCGCTCGCGGACGAACGACTGGTCACCCAGGATCGTCCCCGTACCGATGGTCGCGCCGGCGAACACGACCGCCCCGGCACACACCGTCACACGCTCTCCGAGCTCCAGCGCAGCGACGTCTCCCAGCGCACCCGAGCCGGCCGCCAGCCGCGGGCGCTTGCCCAGCACAACGTGGTCTTCGATCGTGGCGCCGTCGCCGATCCTCGAGCCGTTGTGCACGACCACGTATGCGCCAAACGACGTCCCATCTCCGATCTGTACCCCCTCCCCCAGCAGCAGCCCGTCTCCCTGCGGGCCGGCGGTCAGCGCCACGCGGGGCCTCCCGCCGGGCCGGACATCGAGCCAGTCCGCCGGGCCGGGCGAGCGAGCCTCACAGGCGCACGACGCTGGCGGCGTGCGAGGCGCGCGTCACGCCGCGGAGATCCACGACCATCCGTGCGCGTCTGGCGACGAGGTCGTGGTCGACGCTCGGATGCGCGGTCACGATCAGAGCCAGATCAACGTCCCCGAGTATGTCCTCCAGCGGCGCGCTCGTGAGGCCGAAGTCGCTCAGCGACGGCACGTGAGGATCGTGGTAGCTGACATCGGCTCCGAGGTCTCCCAGCAGCGTGATGATCTTCAGCGCGGGCGACTCACGCGTATCGCCAACTCCGGGCTTGTAGCTGACGCCCAACAGCGCGATGCGCGCCCCTTTCACGGACAGTCCAGCGTCGTTGAGAACCCGCTGGACCTTCGCCACGCAGTGGTAGGGCATCTGTTGGTTGACCTTGCCGGCCAGCTCGATGAACTCGGTAGCCATGTCGAACTCGCGTGCGCGCCAGCTCAGGTAGAACGGGTCGACGGGCAGGCAGTGGCCGCCCATGCCCGGGCCGGGCTGAAACGGCATGAACCCGTACGGCTTGGTGGAGGCCGCCTCGACGACCTCCCAGATGTCGATCCCCATGCGGTCGGTCAGCATCGCGAGCTCGTTGACCAGCGCGATGTTGACCGAGCGGAAGACGTTCTCCAACAGCTTCGTCAGCTCGGCGGCCTCCGGACTGGACACGCGCACGATGCTGTCGCACACGAGGCCGTACAGCTCCTCGGCGCGTTCGGCGCACGGCTCGGTCAGCCCGCCCAGGACCTTCGGCGTGTTACGCAGCGTGTAGTCAGTACGGCCCGGATCGACGCGCTCGGGCGAGAAGGCCAAGTGGAAGTCCCTGCCGGCTGCCAGCCCGGACTCCTCGAGCAGCGGTGCGACACGCTCACGGGTGGTGCCCGGATAGGTCGTGGACTCGAGCACGACGAGCTGATCGCTCTGCAACACCTCGGCGAGCGCCCGCGTCGCGTCGATCAGCGGACCGAGGTCGGGCTCGCGGTTACGGGTGAGCGGCGTGGGCACGCACACGAGCACCGCGTCGGCCTTCGCCAGGCGGGCATAGCGCGTGGTCGCATGAATGCGCCCTAATACTTCGGCCAGCACCCCCGAGGGGACGTCCTCGATATAGGAGTCGCCCGCGTTGATCGCCTCGATCTTGCGCGCGTCCACGTCGACCGCCACCACGTCGCAGCCCTCGCGTGCGAACGCCACGGCGAGCGGCAGCCCGACGTATCCAAGTCCGATGACGCCGACGGTGGGCATTCAGGGCGCCAGTGTAGGGCCTTGCTTGGACGCTCGCAGGAAGTCCCGGCGGTGTCCGCGTCAGGATCCGGACGGGACCGCCTGCAGCGAGCGCATGTCTGCCTCCACCATCTGCGCGACCAGCTCCTCGAAGGAGACCCGCGGCTGCCACCCCAGCAGCCTGCGTGCCTTGGCAGGATCGCCAACGCTCGGGGTTCCCTCGGGCGGGCGGACCAACTCCTCGTTGACGCGCACGTGGCTATCGGGCTCAAGCCCGACGTAAGCGAACGCCATCTGCACCAGTTCGGTGACCGTGTGTCCGACCCCGCTGGCCAGAACGTAGTCGTCCGGCTGGTCCTGCTGCAGCATCAGCCAGGCCCCGTACATGATGTCGCCGGCGAACGACCAGTCGCGCACCGCGTGCAGGTCCCCCAGCAGCACCTCCTGCTGGAGCCCCAGCTTGATCGCGGCCGCCGCACGCGTGATCTTGTGCATCACGAACCACTCGGGGCGACGCTCGGAATCGTGGTTGAAGAGGATGCCCGAGCACGCGTGCAGCCCGTCGTGGGCTCGCATCGCACCCAGCAGGTTGTGCGCGGCCAGCTTTGACAGGCCGTACGGGGCCGTCGGCCGGCACGGCGTGTCCTCGTTCTGCGGGTGCTCGCGTGCCTCACCGTACATCGACGCCGAGCCCGCGAGGAACACACGCGTCCCCGGATCGACATCACGCACGGTTTCGAGGATCGTCGCCGTCGAGCCCGCGATCGCCTGGAGGTTCTCACCCGGGCGCTCCCACGAGTCGGGCACGAACGCAGGCGCGGCCAGATGGTAGATCTCGGCCGGGCGCACCCGCTGGATCGCGCTTCGCAGAGCCTCCCGATCGAGCAGCTCTCCCTGCAGCACCTCGACCTGTCCGCGTAGGTGCTCGCAGTAGCCGAGCGGCTGCTCGGGATCGCCCCGGATCACGCCGGCGACTCTGTATCCCTTCTCCAGCAGGAGCTCCGCTAGGAACGAGCCGTCTTGCCCCGTCAGGCCGGTTATCAGCGCGGTGCGCGGTGCGGGCACCGCCGCAGCTTATGCCGTCGGGCCAATCGGGTCCGCTCCGCCAATCGGGTCCGCTCCGCCAATCGGGTCCACTCCGTCGTACAGCCGCGCGAGCTTCCCCGCCACGACGTCGGGGGCACACAGCGCGCCCACCCGCTCGCGCGCTCGCTCGCCGGCGCCGCGATCGCCGGCCAGGCGCGCGATCGCCTGCGCCAACGCACCAGCGTCTCCAGCGGGCACGAGCGCCTCGGGATCGAGCAGCTCGGGGAACGCCCCGACGCGGCTGGCGATCACCGGCAGCCCCGCGGCCATCGCCTCCGCGAGCGCCAGCCCGAACGTCTCGCCCGAGCGCGACGGTGCGAGCGCTACGGCCGCCCCGGCGCGCAGCCTCGCGAGCTCGTCCTGCTCGACATGCCCGACGAAGCGGACCGCACCCGCCCCTGCACGCGCTCCCAGCGCGGCGCGATCGGGCCCGTCTCCGGCGATCACCAAAGGGATGCCGGCGATCCGGCAGGCATCGATCGCGATGTCCACTCCCTTCTCGGGCGACAGTCGCGCGACGATCAGCGCATAACCGCGGTCGGACCCGGCCGCGGTTAGACCTGCCGTGCCGGCCGCGGGCCACTCTGCCGCGTTCTCCACCACGCGCACCGTCGGGCGCAGCGGCGGCGCGAGCACGTGCACGTTCTCCCAGCGCAGCGGCGCGCCGAGCTCCCGCAAGCGCTCGCGCGCGAAGCGGCTGGGGACGATCACGGCGTCGGCCTGCTCCACCAGGCGGCGCTGCCACAGCGCCAGCGAGGCGCCGTAGGTGAGCGCCTCGGGCAGATTGCCGCGGCAGTTCAGGCGCACGCCAGGGCGCGTGTCGCGGCCGTGGCAGCGGGTGCACTCGGCGCCGCGCGTGAAGCACACGCCGACGGCGCACACGAGTCGATACTGGTGCAGCTGCAGCACGATCCTCGCGCCGGCAGCGCGTGCAGCGGCCAGCGCCCGCCAACCGAGCGCGGGCTGAAGGTTGTGTGCGTGCACGACGCGCGCCCCGCTCGAGCGCACGGCTGCGGCGACCTGCTCCGGTGCGAGCCCGCCGCGCAACAGCCCCGCCGCGGCGCGCGCTCGACCGAGACCGGCGGAGTCCCGCGCGAGCAACTCAGCGGGCTCTCCCAGGTGCTCGCGCACGAGCCACATCAGGTCCTCCACAGCGCGCTCCTCCCCGCCGGTCGTGCGGTAGCGGTTGTGCAGGAAGAGGACCATCCTGGCGTCAAACCTAGACTCTCTGGGAGTCATGGCTCCAACTGCCTCGATAGTGATCCCGACACGCGCCCGCCTGCCTTACCTGGAGGTGGCCCTGTCGTCGATCGCACCGGCCGCAGCACGCCGCGCAGCCGAGGTGCTGGTCGTCGACGACGACGGTCGCTCGCCGGCCGTGGAGCGGCTGGCGGCGCGCTTCGGTGCGAGCTACCTCCCGCACACGGGCCGGCTCGGCCTGAACGTCGCCCGCAACAGCGGCGTGGAGCACACCGACGGCGAGCTCGTGGTGTTCGTCGACGACGACGTGCGCGCCGGCGACGGCTGGCTGGACGCGCTGCTGGATGCCGCAGCCGAGAACCCGGACGTGGACGTGTTCGCGGGGCCGATCCGGGCACGCCTGGACGGTCACGCACCGCACGGCTGCGGGCGCGAGGACCCGCCGATCACGACGCTCGAGCTGGGCGACGAGGACGCTGACGCGCGCTTCGCATGGGGCGCGAACATGGCGATCCGCCGCAGTGCGCTCGAACGTGTGGGGCCGTTCGACGTGTCGCTCGAGCACGGCGGCGATGAGCAGGAGTGGCAGGAACGGCTGCGCGCGCTGAGCCCCGGCGCGCGGGTCCTGTACGTCGCCGGCGCGGGCGTGGAGCACCGTCGCGTCGGCGAGGACGCGCGCCTGCGCAATCTCTCTCGCGCCGCCTTTGCCCGCGGACGAGCCGCTCGCCGCTTCGACGCGCGGCGGGGGAGTGCGCCGTCGCTCGCGCGTGAGCTGTTGACGCTCGCCGGGTGCGCCGCTCACGTCGTTCGCCGCCGCTGCCCGGTCGGGCTGACGATGGTCGCGCACAGCGCCGGGCGCCTGCGTGAGGGATTGCGCGAACGAACACCGGGCTCGGCGTCCGCGGGCGCCGAGGACTTCCTGTCGGGCGCGAGTGGAACTGTCGGGGGCGTGGACGCGGTGCGCCGCGAGCTGAGCGACCGGGCGGTGAACGCGTGGGAGCTCGCGAGCACCAGGCGCGCGCGCCTAACCCTGGCCGCACTGCATGCCCCGCCGCTGCGACGCGTGCTGGTGCTGGGAGTCGAGCGCCCGGAGCGACGCGAGCTGGCGTCGGCGATGCGCGCCGAGCTGCTGCGCTCGCGCCACGATGTCGAGTTGCACACGCGCCCGGCGGACGGACGCGGCAAGTTCGAGAACCTCAACCTGCTGCTCGCGGCTGCGCCGACCGCCGACCGCGACTGGCTGCTCGTGATCGACGACGACGTCGAGCTGCCGCATGGCTTCCTCGACCGCTTCCTGTTCCTGTGCGAGCGCTTCGCGCTGACGCTCGCTCAACCAGCCCACCGGCTGAACTCCCATGCCGCCTGGCAGGTCACCAGGCGCCGTGCCCGCAGCGTCGTGCGCGAGACGCGCTTCGTGGAGATCGGGCCGGTGACCGCGTTCGCCCGCCCCTGCTTCCCGGTGCTGCTGCCGTTCCCGGAGCTGCAGATGGGGTGGGGACTGGACCTCCACTGGGCGGCGATCGCGCGTGAGCAGGGCTGGCGCTGCGGCGTGCTCGACGCGGTCTCGATCCGCCACCTTGCTGCCCCGGCAGCGGCCGGCTACGCGCGTGCAGACGCGCTCGCCGAGGCGCGCTCGTTTCTCGCTGAGCGCCCGTACGTGACCGCCCGCGAGGCACAACGCACCCTGACCACGCATCGCAGCTGGTGAGCGGCGCGCGACGCACCGGGCCGCGCGTCGCGGTCGTGGCCGAGTTCTACCCGAGCCGGCGCGACCCCGTACTCGGCGTGTGGGCACACCGCCAGGCGCTCGCCGCGCGTGATGCTGGGGCCGAGGTTCGCGTCCTGGTGCTGCATCGCCTCGTCCCGCCACGATCCTCGCTCGTGGCCGGACCCAGGGGTGTCTCCTCCGCGCTCGCCGAGCGCCTGCGCGAGCCGCGCGCACAGACGCGCGACGGGCTGCAGGTCGCCTACGTCCCGTTCGTCTCCCCCGCCCGCGAGCGCTCTTACCCGTCCTGGGGAGCGTGGGCCGCGCCGGCGCTGGCGCTGGCGCTGCGCCGCCTGCATCGCTCGTTCGCGTTCGACATCGTCCACGCCCACAACGCGGTACCGGCTGCCGACGCGGTGCGCCGAGCACGCGTGCAGGCCCCGATGGTCGTCTCGGTGCACGGCGGCGATGTGCTGTACACCGCGAGACGCGACACGGCCGGGGCCGAAGCGGTCGCGCGCGGCCTCGGCGCCGCGCAGTTGGTGCTCGCCAACAGCCAAGGAATCGCCGAGCTCGCCCGTTACCACGGAGCGGGCGACACGCGCGTGGTGCACCTCGGATCCGAGCTCCCGAGCGCCCAGCGCCCAGCGCGAGCGAACGCGGGCAGCGGCGCGGGGGCGGCAGCGAGCGATAGCGCCGGGAGCGCACCAGCGTCGCTGGTGACGGTTGCGCACCTCGTCGCGCGCAAGCGCCACGCGGATGTCCTGCGCGCGCTGGCGGTGCTCGGGCCGCGTCATCCGACGCTCCGCTACGCGATCATCGGCGAGGGGCCCGAGCGGATCGCGCTCGAAGGGCTTGCCAGCCGCCTGGGGGTGGCAGAGCGGGTGGACTTCCTCGGACAGCTACCGCCTCAGGAGGCCGTCGAACGGGCGCGCCGCTGCACGCTGTTCGTGATGCCCTCGACCGAGGAGGCGTTCGGCGTTGCCTACGTCGAGGCGATGGCCGCGGGGATCCCGGCGATCGGCTGCCGGGGCGAGCCGGGGCCAGAGGAGATCGCGGCGGCTGGCGACGGTTTCATGCTCGTCCCGCCGGGCGACATCGAGCGGCTGACCCAGCGGATCGACGAGCTGCTGTCCGACGGGCAGCGCCTGCGCGAGGCCGGACAGCGCGCGCGGGCGACCGTGGCCGCGAACTTCACCTGGGAGCGCTGCGGCGCGCAGACGCTGGCCGCGTACGAGCACGTGCTCGCGCGGTGAAGCCGCTGCTGTTCGTCACCGGCCACGCGCCCGCCTACCGGGTGGGCGCGTTCGCGGCGCTGCACGAGCGCGAGCAGATCGAGCTGGCACTGTTCGGGGGGCGCTCCAAGCACGGCGGCGCTGACTTCTCGGGGGAGCTGCCGTTCCCGCACCGGCGCGTGCGCCAGCGCGAGCTCGAGGCGCTGGCCGCGAGCGGGCGCTACCGCGCGGTCGTCTGTCCCACGGGCGGAAGGCTCGCGCCGCTCGCGACGTGGGCGGGCGCGCGTCGCGGGCGTGTGCCGCTGGTCCTGTGGGCGTCGCTGTGGGCGCACCCGCGCAGCGCCGCACACGCGCTCAGCTACCTGCCGCTGCGCCGCTTGTACCGCGCGGCCGACGCGGTCGTGACGTACGGCCCGCACGTCAGCTCCTACGTCAGCGCCCGCGGCGCGCGCAACGTCCACGTGGCACCTCAGTCGGTCGACAACGAGTTCTGGTCATCGCCTGACATATCGCCGCCGAGCGATCCACGCTGGCCGACCGACGCCGAGGTTCGCTTCCTGTTCGTCGGTCGGCCGGCCGCGGAGAAGGGCCTGGTTGCCCTCGTCGCCGCCTGGAGCGCCAAACGCTCGTCCTCCGCCGGAGTCTCCTCATCCTCAGAGTCCTCGTCCTCCGGGTCCTCGTCGCTGCCGGCGGCGGCGCTGCCGGCGGCGGCGCTGGTGCTCGCCGGCGTTGGCCCGGGGTCAGCCCGCGCAGACACCACGGGCGATCGGCAGCGCCTGCCGATCGTCTCGCTCGAGCGCCTCGGGCCCGAGGCGCTGCGCGACGTGTATGCGGCGTGCGACGTGCTGATTGTGCCGTCGATCGCGACCCGCACCTTTCGCGAGCCGTGGGGGTTGGTGGTGAACGAGGCGATGAACAGGGGGCTTGCAGTGATAGCGACAGACGCCGTGGGCGCCGCAGCGGGCGGCCTCGTGCGCGACGAGGAAAACGGGCTGATCGTGCCGAGCGCTGATACGGCGGCGCTGGCCGGCGCGATCGCCAGGCTGGCCGGCGACGCACAGCTCCGCGCGAGCTTCGGCGCAGCCGGCGCACGGGATGTGCGCGCATACAGCCACGAAGCCTGGGCGGAAGGGTTCTCGCGTGCCCTTTGCACGCTCGGCGTCTCCCGCACGCGTTGGTAGCGTTGCGCGTTCGCGCTATGAGGATCGCCCGTCTCGAGAGCCGACAGATCGGGGCCAAGAAGCCCGAACAGGCCGTACGAGCCGGGTCCTGGCCGGTCCGCTCGGCCAGCTTGGCGATGCTGGCGCTCGCTGCCGTCCTGATGCTCGCGCAACCCGCACGCGCGGACATTGGCGAAACGATCATCCTGCGCTGCACCCACGGCCAGTCGCTGAGCGGCTTCAGCCAGAGCGCCTACCGTAAGGCGCTGAAAGAGCTGAGCGCCGACGCGGAAGAGTACAGCCCGTGCTCGTCGCAGATTCGCCAAGCCCAGGAGGCGGCGGCGGCCGGCGGCAACCGCGGCGGCGGTACTGGCACCACGAGCACCGCCGCGCCAGCGGCGGCGCTCGCGCCGACGGCGTCCGAGCAGCGCTCGATCGCCCACGCCCTGGGAACGAACGCCGGCCCAGTCAGCGTGGGCGGTCAGGTGATCCATCCAGGCGTCGTGCACGTCGACGTGGCCTCCGCACTCAGCTCGCTGCCGACGCCGGTGCTGGCGACGCTCGCGTTCCTGCTCGCCTGCCTGCTGCTGATCGTCGGCGGCGCAATTCGCAACCGTGTCCGTGCCAAGCGCTCCGGCTGAGCCCGCGGCGCCGGTGGGCACCGCGACGGCACCGCGACCCACGCGGCGCGTGCCCCCCGGGCGCTCGCCGCGGGCGGCGGCTCCGTTGGCTGCCGTGCGCGGGCTATGGCTGCCGACGCTGCTGATCGCCGGGGCCTTCTGCTTGATCACGTTCTACGCCAAGGGCGGGCTGAACCTCGAAGCGATGACGAAGAGCGAGATCGTGCTGACGCTGGTGGCAGGGGCGATCGTGGCTGCGGCAGTGCTCGTGTCTCGCTCCGGCGCGCCGTACTACGGAGCTTGGCCGCTCGGGTTGCTGCTCGCGTTCACAGCCCTCACGACGCTGTCGATCGTGTGGTCGGTGCAGCCCGACACGAGCTGGCAGGAATCGGGGCGGATGCTCGCCTACAGCGGCGTGTTCGCGGCAGGCGTCGCGCTCGTGCGAATCGCGCCGCGCTGGTGGCCGGCGATGCTCGGTGGCCTGACGCTGGCGGCAGTGGTCGTCTGCGGCTACGCGCTGCTGACGAAGGTGTTCCCGGGCAGCCTCGCGACGAGCGACATCTACGCCCGCCTGCAGGAGCCGTACGGCTACTGGAACGCGATCGGGCTGACGGCGGCGATCGGCACGATCGGCTGCCTGTGGCTGGGCGCCCGACGCAGCGGCCACGCGCTGCTACGCGCGCTTGCCTATCCGGCGATGGGGTTGCTGCTGCTGACGCTCGTGCTGGCGTACTCGCGCGGGGCGCTGATCGCCCTGGCGGTCGGACTGCTGCTGTGGTTCTGCACGGTGCCCCGACGGCTGCGCGGGGCGGTTCTGCTGATCGTCGCCGCTCTCGCGGCGGGGGCGGTCGGCGCGTGGGATTTCTCGACGCATGCGCTCAGCTCCGACAGCGTGGCGCTCGCCGAACGGAGCACCGCCGGCCACCGGCTCGGCGCGCTGGTCGTGGCGATGCTCCTCCTGCTGAGCGTCGTCGGGATCGCGATCGGTTTCCTCACCGCGCGCGAGGCGCCGTCGCTGCTGGCGCGACGCCGCGCGGGCGCTGCGCTGGGGCTGGCAATCACGATCGTCGTGATCGCGTTCGTCGGCGCGCTCGCACACAGCCAGCGCGGGCTTACGGGCAGCGTCTCGCACGCCGTCGACGCGCTGACCAACCCGAATGCCAAACCGCCACCCAATACCCCCGGCCGCCTGACGGCAGTGGCGAGCGTGAGGGCGCGCTACTGGAAGGAGGCCTTCCAGATCTTCGACGCCCACCCGGTGCTCGGCGCAGGCGCCGGCGGGTACGCGACCGCGCGCCTGCGCTATCGCGAGGAGACGCTCGAAGTACGCCACGCGCACGGCTTCGGCGTGCAGACGCTCGCCGACCTCGGTCTGGTCGGCGCGCTGCTCGCGCTCGCGCTACTGCTCACATGGATGGCGGCTGCAGGACGAGCGACGCACCCGTTTAACCGGCGATGGACGAGCTGGCGGGCGTGGCTGAGCATCAGCTCGCGCGCCGGCCCGGGCTGGCGGCGGCTGCAAGGGCGAGAGCTCACCGCCTACCCACCCGAGCGGATCGGCATGCTGAGCATGGTGTGCGTGGTGGTCGTGTTCGGCGCGCACTCGCTCGTCGACTGGACGTGGTACGTGCCAGGCAACGCCGCCGTAGCCCTGCTGTGCGCGGGCTGGCTCGCCGGACGCGGTCCGTTGAGCGCCGTCCCGGGAGGGCTCGCACCGGACGCCGAGAACGCCAAGACGCCCAACCCGGCCCTGACCGACACCACCCGGCAGCGCGGGTTCGACCTCGGCCCGCCGCTCGGCTCGGGACAACGCCCCGGCCACGTGCGCATGCTGATCGCCGGATTGGTGATCGCGGGCGCGCTGCTGGCGGCATGGTCGCAGTGGCAGCCGCAGCGCTCGGAAACCGCCCGCCAGGACGCGCTGGCGCTGCTCGCGAGGGACCCGCGTGGCGCGAGCGCGGCGGCGCACACGGCGGTCTCGCGCGACCCGCTGTCGGTTGAAGCGCTATTCACGCTGGCGAACGTCCAGCAGGTATCCGGTCATCCGACACTCGCGCGGGCGACGCTCGAGCGGGCGGTACGCCTGCAGCCGTCAAACCCGCAGACGTGGCTCGTGCTGGCCCGCTACGACCTGACGAGCAACCCGCCGGCAGCGCTCAAAGAGCTACAGGCGGCGGTCTACCTGAACCCGGAGTCGATCTCGCCGCAAGCGCTGTCCGAGGGTCAGGGCGAAGCGATCGAAATACACAACGACTACATCCAGGCGCTGCGCGCGACGGCGGTGATCAGAAGCGCGACCGTGTCGCGCGAGCGAGCAGCAGCCGCCGCGCGCCGGGGACACCGCCGGCGGCCCGCACGCTGACCCGCTCGAAGCCGAAGTCCTCGATCAGGCCGGTGAGCGTGTCGCGGCTGTAGAAACGCAGGTGATCACCACGCGGGTCGAAGCGGCGCGCGAAGGCGCGCTTGGACAGCGCGGCGTGCGCGAGCGCGAGCACCCCGTTGGCGGGCGTGCTGAGCAGCAGTGTTCCGTGCGGACGCAGCACGCGACGCACTTCCGATAGCCAGGCGGCGGTGTCGGCGACGTGCTCGATCAGCTCGCCCGCCCACACGACATCGAAGTCGGCGTCGGCGAGCTCCCACGCCCCGTCGACTGGGACGAGGCGCACGTCCAGCGCGGGGTCACGCGCCCGCGCTCGGCGCAGCGGCTCCTCGGCGACGTCGATCCCGACCGCGTGCGCGCCCGCGCGCATCAGCTCGCTGGTGAACCGCCCCTCGCCGCAGCCAACGTCGAGCACGCGCTCGGCGGCGGCCACGCCCGCCAGCAGGAAGCGCGTGCGCACGGCGAAGTCGGCCGGCTCGAGCCCTTGCGGGAGCGCCTGCCAGAGTTGTTCGTAGTACTCGCGCGATGGCATCCCGCGGGCAAGGCTAGAACGCCAAAGCGTTGCAACGCTCGCACTATGCAGCCTCGCAAGGCTAGAGCTCTGCAGCCCGGCTCTCATATCTACCCATCCGTAGGCAAAGCGATTATGTTGGCGCGATGCACGATTGGGGGCTCGCGTGAAGGTGGGTGAGGAATGAGGGTCGCGTTCGACAGCCGCCCGGTGTCGGACCTGGACGGCGTGGGACGCTACTCGCGCTGCCTGCTGGCGGCGCTGCGCGACACGGTGTCGGCGAACGACCAGATCATCGAGGCCAATCGCCCGTCGGCGCTCGCCCGCTCGCGCAGCGCGGATGTGTTCCATTCGCCGTGGATCGACGGCGCGATGCTGCACAGCCCGTGCCCGATGGTGGTGACGATCCACGACCTCGCGGCGCTCAAGCGCCGCAGCGAGCACCTGCGTAGCGGGCTACGGATGCGCCTGCGCCACCTGGCGGTGCAGCGGGCAGCGAGCGTGATCGTCCCGACCGAGGCGGTCGCACGCGACGCGGTCACGCATCTGGGCCTCGAGCGCGAGCGGGTGGTCGTGATCCCGGAGGCGGCCGACGAGGCGATGTATCCGCGCGACGGGAAGGACGTGGCCGCGGTGAGAGCGCGCTTCGGGCTCCCGGAGCGCTACCTGGTGTGGGTCGGCGGGCTGCGCCATCCCGACCCGGCCAAGCACATCGCCAAGCTGGCGGCGGCCCCGCGCGAGCTGCCGCTGGTGATGGTCGGCTCGACCCGCCCGTGGGCGCACGAGCTGGGAGACGTGATCCTCACCGGCCAGGTCGGCGACGAGCAGCTGGCGGCGATCTACACCGGCGCGCACGCGCTCGTGCTGTCATCCACAGACGAGGGCTTCGGCCTGCCGGCGGTCGAGGCGCTGGCGTGCGGCACGCCGGTGGTGGCGTGCGACGCGCCTGCCCTGCGCGAGGTGCTGGGCGAGCGTGCGACGTTCGTCGCCCCGGGCGACATGGCGGGCCTGATCCAGGCTGCCCAGGCGGCGAGCAGGCCGGCTCCGCCACCGCCGCCGTGGAGTTGGCAGGAGGCGGCGCGCGCGACGTGGGGCGTGTACGCAGGCGCGGGACTGGCCGCCGGAGCGTCCGGCACGGCCGCGCGCTCGACTCGCCTGCGCCCGCCGAGGACCGTACCGATCGACGGCCTCGAGTCTCAATAACTCAGCGGGCGCGTCAGTAGGCGCCGCGGCGCATGAACACTGCTGGGATCGTCTTCAGCAGGATCGTCAGATCGAGCGCCAGCGACCAGCGCTCGAGGTAGATGAAGTCGAGGTGTACGAGGTCGTCGAAGTCGAGCTCGGAGCGGCCTGAGACCTGCCACAGTCCGGTGATTCCGGGAAGCACGAGGTAGCGCTTGCGGTGCCAGTCCTCGAGCATCGCGTAGTCGCGCTCGGGCAGCGGACGCGGACCGACGAGCGACATGTCGCCGCGCAGCACGTTGACCAGCTGCGGCAGCTCGTCGAGCGAGAAGCGCCGCAGCAGGCGACCGATGGCCGTCAGCCGCGGGTCCTCGCGGATCTTGAATAGCGCCCCAGAGGCCTCGTTCAGCTCTTCGAGGTCGGCCTGGCGCTCCTCGGCGTTCGTGTGCATCGTGCGGAACTTCAGGCACGGGAACGGACGCTGGCCGATCCCACGGCGGGTCGAGCGGAACACGACAGGCCCGCGCGAGCTGAGCCGCACGGCGAGCGTGATCGCCAACAGCAGCGGGCTGAGCATGACGAGCAGCAGGCTGGCGCCGACGATGTCGAACGTCCGCTTGAGCGCGAAGTCGATCCCCTCGAAGACCGGCGGTCCAAGTTCGAACAGCGGCACCGACTGCCCGGGGATGAACTCGGCGCGATGGATCAGGATCTCCATCGTGGAGGGCGCCAGCCGCACGCGCACGCCGCGCTGGTGGCACTGGTCGACGAGCTCGACGGCGTCGTCCTGCGGGAAGTCGGGGTCGGCGATGATCACCTCGTCGACGCGCTCCTCGCCGAGCACACTTTGCAGATCCGCGAGCGCACCCAGTGGACGCAGGCCGTTGGCGGCAAGCGGTCCGGGCGAGAGGAACCCGACGACCTCGATCGGCGAGTGCTGCACGTCTTTCAGCGCATGGGCGACGTCGCCGACTTGGCTGCCGCTGCCGACGATCAGCGCGCGGCGCTGGTAGCCGGCGGCGTGCAGGAGCACCGCGGTGATCCGCTCGTACGCGGCTCGCGCGCTGGCGATGTAGAAGATCGAGAAGGCGAGCGAGCTCCAGAACAGGTAATAGCTGGAGAAGTGTTCGCCGCTGACGACGGCGAAGATGATCGCGACGAACGCGACCTGGAACAGCGATCCGACGATTCGTGAGAGCCCGGGACGCAGCGCGCGCTGTGCGTACAGTCCGGAGCGCGCGAACAGCAACGCGGTCAGCAGGTAGGCGAACGGCAGGAAGTGTTCGGTCGTTTCGCGCGCCCGCACGAGGTGCACGTCGCCGTGCGCGGCTTCCTTGAGTACGAGCGCGGTGAAGATCGCGAGCGCGACGCCGGCGAAGTCGACCAGCAGCAGCGACGTGACCCTGGCGAGCCGACTCAGCGTCGACATACGCAGCAGGAACGACAGCGCGGGTGGGCGCTTGCGGCGGATATCGCGCTCGGAATGCTCGAACCTCGGCGTGAGCACCGTCGGCGCCGATCGTGGCGCCCCGGAGCGTGCAGATGACCCGGGCTCGCCCGTCGAGGGAGTGCGCGCGCGCCGGGCGGCGGGAGTGGGCGGAGTCGAGGTACCCGACAGGCGTGGTCCCATCTCGTTGCTCACAACACCCGAACCTCGCACATGGAGCGGTGTTCCAGCCGGATCTCGCGGACGTTCAAGCCGTCAGGCACCTGGGATCGAGCACCTCAACTGGCGCCGCCACCGATCAGCATCGCGACGCCGGACTGCTCGAGCGTACGCGCGAGCCCGTCCCGCAGTGCGACCTCGGGCGACCATCCGAACAGTTCCTGGGCTCGTGTGATGTCCGGCTTGCGCTGCTTGGGATCGTCGATCGGCAGCGCCTCGTAGACGATCTCGGACGTCGACCCGGTCAGCTCCTTGAGCGTCTCGGCGAGTTCGAGCAGCGTGAACTCGTCGGGGTTGCCGATGTTGACGGGGTCGTGGTAGCCGGACTCGGCGAGCGCGATCATGCCGCGGATCAGGTCGCTGACGTAGCAGAACGAGCGCGTCTGGCTGCCGTCGCCGAACACGGTGATCGGGCGGTTGGCGAGCGCCTGGCGGAAGAACGTGGGGATCGCGCGACCGTCGTGTGGGCGCATCCGCGACCCGTACGTGTTGAAGATCCGCATGATCGCGGTGTCGACTCCCTGCTGACGGTGGTAGGCCATGGTGAGCGCCTCTGCGTAGCGCTTAGCCTCGTCGTACACGCCGCGCGGGCCGATCGGGTTGACGTGCCCCCAGTAGCTCTCCGACTGTGGGTGTTCGAGCGGATCGCCGTACACCTCGCTGGTGGAGGCGATCAGGAAGCGCGCGCGCTTGGCCTTTGCCAGCCCGAGCGTGTGGTGCGTCCCATAGGAGCCGACCTTGAGCGTGTGCAGCGGCAGCCGCAGGTAGTCGATCGGCGAGGCGGGCGAGGCGAGGTGGTAGACGAAGTCGACGGGCTCTTCGACGGTGTACGGCTCGATGATGTCCGCGCCGATGTGCACGAAGCGCTCGGGGTCGCGGATGTGCTCGATGTTGGCCAGCGATCCGGTCTCGAGATTGTCGACGCAGATCACGCGGTTGCCCCGCGCGATCAGCTCGTCGCACAGGTGCGAGCCGAGGAACCCGGCGCCGCCGGTGACCAGGCAGGTTGCCACGCCCGGCAGGATACCCGAGGCCCAGCGGTAGACGCGATCGTGCAAGCGCGCTCGCGGGGTACATATCATCCCGAACATGGCAATTACGGGCGCGGCGGACAAAGAACATGACGAGCAGCACCTGACGGTCGCGCCGATCGTCGGTCCGGACGATCCACGCCGCTTCACCGACTCGGGCATCGAGATCGAGGAGCTGTACAGCGAGTCCGACCTGCCCGAGCAGCTCGAAGTGGGCGAGCCGGGAGCGTTTCCGTACACGCGCGGGGTGCACCGCGAGATGTACCGCAAGCAGACGTGGACGATGCGCCAGTACGCGGGGTACGCGTCGGCGAAGGAGTCCAACGAGCGCTACCGCTACCTGTTGTCGAAGGGCTCGACGGGGCTGTCGATGGCGTTCGACCTGCCGACGCAGTTGGGCCTCGACTCGGACAACCCCCGCTGCCTCGGCGAGGTCGGCCGCACGGGTGTGGCGATCGACTCGATCGACGACATGCGCACGGCGTTCGACGGCATCCCGCTGGATCAGGTCTCGACGTCGATGACGATCAACGCGCCGGCGGCGTGCCTTTTGCTGCTGTACGAGCTGGTGGGCGAGGAGCAGGGAGTACCGAGCAAGCAGCTGCGCGGCACGACGCAGAACGACGTGCTGAAGGAGTACATCGCGCGTGGCAACTACATCTACCCGCCCGAGCCGACGATGCGCCTGACTACCGACCTGTTCTCCTACTGCCATGAGAACGTGCCGAAATGGAACACGATCTCGATCTCCGGCTACCACTTCCGTGAGAAGGGCTGCTCGGCGGTGCAGGAGGTCGCGTTCACGCTGTCGTCGGGCATCGCGTACGTGCAGGCGGCGATCGAGACGGGCCTCGATGTGGACGACTTCGCACCGCGGCTGGCGTTTTTCTTCAACGGCCACAACAACGTCTTCCAGGAGGTCGCGAAGTTCCGCGCGGCGCGCCGCATGTGGGCGAATGTGATGCGCGATCGCTTCGGCGCGACGAACCCGAAGGCGACGATGCTGCGCTTCCACACGCAGACGGGCGGGGTGACGCTGACGGCGCAGCAGCCGGAGAACAACATCGTGCGCGTGGCGCTGCAGGGGTTCGCGGCAGTGTGCGGCGGCACCCAGTCGCTGCACACGAACGGCTTCGACGAGGCGCTCGCGCTGCCGACCGAGCGCGCGGCGAAAATCGCGCTGCGCACCCAGCAGGTCCTCGCCCACGAGTCCGGTGCGGCGGACACGGTCGACCCGTTCGCCGGCTCGTACTTCGTGGAGTCGCTGACCGACGAGATCGAAGCGCGCGCGAACGAGCTGATCGCGAAGGTCGACGCGCTCGGCGGCTCGGTCAACGCGATCCAGTTCATCACCGGCGAGATCGACGAGTCCGCGTGGGGCTACCAGGAGCGCTACCGGATCGGCCAGGACATCGTGGTGGGCGTGAACAAGTACGTGGAAGACGCGGCCGAGGTCCCGGACCTGCTGCGTGTCGATCCGGAGTCCGAGCGCGAACAGCTCGCGCGCCTGGCCAAGTTCAAGTCCGACCGCGAGACCGAGCTTGTCGCTCGACGCCTGGACGAGCTGCGCGAGGTAGCGCGCGGCGAGCAGAACCTGCTGCCGGCGATCCGCCAGGCGCTGAAGGACCGCTGCTCGATCGGCGAGGTATGCGGCGCGATGCAGGACGTGTTCGGCTCCTATGCGCCGACGTTCTGAGCATCCTCGCCCGCTAGGATCGCGCCGTGCTGATCGCCGTGCAGCTGTTCGAAGTCGTCCTCGCCGTCCACATCATGGCCGCGGTGGTCGCGTTCGGCGTCACGTTCGCGTATCCGATCATCTTCGCGGTCGTCGAAAAAGCCGATCCGCGTGCGCTCCCGGCGTTGCATCGCGCCGAGCTGACCGTCGGCCAGCGCCTGATCCAGCCCGGCCTCGGGGTCGTGTTGCTCGCCGGGATCTACCTGGCGAGCAAGCTGCACGAGTGGAGCGCCTTCTACGTCCAGTGGGGCCTCGCAGCGACGGTCGTCCTCGGCGCGCTCGCGGGCATGTTCTTCACGCCGATCGAGCGTCGCCTGGTCGAGATCTCCGCGCGCGATGTCGCGGCGGCCACGGACGGCGAGGTGGCCCTCAGCGCCGAGTACCAGGCGCAGAGCAAACGGCTTGCCACCGTGGGCGCGCTGTCGAGCGTACTCGTGCTCGTGACGATCTACTTCATGGCCACGCACACCGGCGCCTGAGCACTCCGCGCCGGGAGCTGGCGGTGGGGTCAGCCGCAACCCGCGGCCCTGGCGTCAGCCGAGGCGTTGGCGGGCGGTTTGTGTTGTCTTTCGTTCACGGATAGCGATCGTATATACGCGTAACTACCATTGCTATCGCTCCACGTGCGCGGTGACTCACACAACACCCGATCGTCGCCGCGATACCCTCACGGGAGCATGAGCGAGCGCTATCGGACAGCCGTGGTCGGCGCGACCGGCCAGGTAGGAACGCTGATGCTGCGGCTGCTGCGCGAGCGCGAGTTCCCGGCGAGCGAGGTCGTGCCGTTCGCGTCTGAGCGCTCGGTCGGGCGGGAGCTCGAGGGGGGGCTGGTGGTACGCGGGCTGAATGACGAGTCGATCCAGGGCTTTGACGTGGCGCTGTTCTCGGCCGGCGGGGCCACGTCCGGGGAGTGGGCGCCGAGGTTCGCGGCGGCAGGCGCGACGGTGATCGACAACTCCTCGCGCTGGCGCATGCAAGATGATGTACCGCTGGTCGTTAGCGAGGTCAACCCGGACGCGCTCGAGCGCCACCGAGGCATCATCGCCAACCCGAACTGCTCGACGATGCAGATGGTGGTCGCGCTCAAGCCGCTGCAAGAAGCGGCTGGGATCGAGCGCCTCGTGATCAGCACCTACCAGGCGGTCTCCGGGACGGGCAAGGGTGCGGTCGACGAGCTGCTCGACCAGTCGCACGCGCTGTTGCACGAGCGCGAGATCGCCACGCCCGAGCAGTACGCGCACCAGATCGCGTTCAACGCGCTGCCGCACGCGGGCATGTTCGCGGGCGACGAGGACCACACCGACGAGGAGCGCAAGCTGATGAACGAGACGCGCAAGATCCTCGAGGACCCTTCTATCCGGATCAGCGCGACGTGCGTGCGCGTGCCGGTCGTGACCGGCCACTCCGAGGCGGTCAACGTGCAGACGCGCGACCAGCTCAGCCCCGAGCGCGCGCGCGAGCTACTGGCCGCTGCCCCCGGCGTGATCGTCCTCGACGACCCGCACGCGGCCCTGTACCCGCTGGCGATCGATGCGGCCGGACGCGATGAGGTGTTCGTCGGGCGGATCCGCCGCGACCCGGGCAACGAGCGCGCGATCGACCTGTGGATCGTCGCCGACAACTTGCGCAAGGGCGCCGCCACGAACGCCGTGCAGCTGGCCGAGCTGCTCCACGAGCGCGGCCTCGTGCGAGCGCACGGAGCCCCGTCGGCCGCATAGCGTCCCGCGTCGGCCGCACAGCGTCTTTCCGCGGAAGGAGTAGCCACCGATCGCTCGAAACTGATGAGCGATGATCTCATCGGAGGTGGAGCGCACGCTGGTCAAGTCGCCGCCCGAGCTGTGGGCGGAGCTGAGCGACCCGACCGCGCTGTCGCGTCACCTCGGCGAGCTCGGAGAGATCCGCATCACCCGCACCGAGCCCGAAAGCACGGTCGAGTGGACCGCCGAGAACACCACCGGCACCGTCTCGCTCAAGCCATCCGGCTGGGGCACGAAGGTCAAGCTGAGCGTCACCCGCGAGCTCGACCCGCCGGAGGCCGAGCCCGAGCCGGCTCCCGAGGCAGCAGCAGAGCCAGAGGCAGCGCCAGAGGCCGAGACAGCGCCGGTGCCCGAGGCAGCGCCGGTGCCCGAGGCAGCGCCGGTGCACGCGCCTGCTGACCCATATCCCACATCGGCGGCGAGCCCGGAGCCGGAAAGCGAGGCCAAGCCGGAGACCACCTCCGCGCTCGACGCGCGCGACGCCGAGCCCGAGCCGGAGCCGCGGCGCGGCTTCTTCGCGCGACTGTTTGGTCGGCGCCGTGCGCGTGTGCAGCCGAGCGAGGCGATCGAGCCGGGCCAGGCGACGAGCGCCGAGCTCGGCTCGAGCGAGACGGGCCTCGCGGACCTGACGGAAAAGCGCGCGGAGCCGACAGCGCCGGCCAAAGCGCGCTGCGTGACCGGCCTCGCGCGGCCGGCTGACACACCGAACGCCGAGCCTGCTGACGAGCCGAAGGCTGAGCTGGTGCATCCGAGCGAGCCGGGAGACGCGTTCGCGGCCGTCCGCCGGGCGCTCGCGCCGGAGACGTTCGCGGCGTCACAGCTGTTCGCGCCACGGCCGGAACGTGCCCCGCGACGGTCGCCGAAGATAGCTGTGCAGGAATCCCCACCTGAGCAGACAGCCGATGCACCACAGCCGCCGGAGCATCAGGCTGGCGATGACTCACAACCGGCCCAGACACACGGGGCGGACATCGCGGCGGAGCTGATGGCGGCCGAGGAGGCGGCCTCGGAGGAGGTCACGGCTGTGCTCACCGCGGCGCTCGATCGGCTGGGCGCAGCGCACCACCGGCCGTTCTCGCGCGCGTAGCCCCGAGAGCTACTTTCACGGGGCCTGCCAACCGTGCCGACGCAGGCCCCGGCTAGAGTCCAATCATGTCTTTCCCCGTTCCGATCTGCAGCGTTCTTACCGGTGCGACGGTCCGCCAGCTCGCTTACTGGCGTAAGCAAACCAAGTCATCGACGCCACTCCTCATCCCACAAGGAAGACGGAGTGGTCGGTATCTGTACTCCTGGGGGGATGTCATCGCCCTGCGGTCGATCGTGTACCTGCGACAGGAGAAGTCACTCCCGCGCATCCGTCGGGCGGTCGGCATGCTTCGGCATCTTGAGGCCGACGAGTGGACGCACCTCTCCGCGTACAGACTCATAAGCACCGACTCCACGATTGTCGTTCAGACCCCCTCCGGCCAGCTTCTCGATCTTGAACAACGACCAGGTACCGTGCTGGCAGAAGTCCTGATGAGTGATGTACTAGCCCCGTTCGAGACGAGCAGTGGTCGAAGCGTGCCGGCCCTAGCGCGACCCCGTCCGAGCATCGCAGTCGACCCAGCCGTGCTTGGCGGATACCCCGTGATCATCGGGACTCGGGTGCCTTTCGATGTCGTCGCGCGTCTCGCTGAGGACGATCTCGCGCCAGACGAGATCGTCGCGATTTATCCGTCGGTGGACCCCGAGGCCATAGAGGACGCCTCCGACTTCGCCGAGCAGGTGGCCGCGGTCGGCTGATGCTTATCCTGGTCGATGAGGGGATGCCGGTCCAGGTACTCGAGCCACTTCGACTCAACAAGGGCCATCGGTTCGATCACGTCAACGACCTCCGATGGAAGGGCAAGAAGGACAGCCTGCTGTTCCGAGACGCCGCATCGAAGGGCTTCGATGCAGTTCTGACGCTCGACGTAACGCAACTGGACTCGGTGGATGAGTCACGTGCGCTGCGCCGATCCAGGTTGCATCACATCGGTATCCAGCAGGGCCGATCGGCTCAGGGCGTGCGAGGTATGGCGCGTGTGATCGCGTCGGTGGTAGCCGCGATGCCTTACGTACTTGACGACCTGGAGAAGGTCGACGGACAGCGCGTAGTTGAGTTGAGCCTGCTCAAAGCGACGCACCGGCACGACATCTTCGACCCGCAGGTCGATGTCACCCGGTTTCCTTACTGGCATTGAAGGCGCAGCTGATCTAACGGCCGTGGCCAGGTCGTGCGGCGGATAACATCCCGCGCCGGATGGCAAGCACGCCCCACGACAGGCAGACCGACGCGGCGCTGCTGGCGGCGTCCCGCAGCGGGCACCGCAAACCGCCGCGCCAGAAGGCGCCGGAGACCTACGAGGAGAAGCTCGCGCAGCTGCAGGAGCTGCGCGAGGCGGCGCTGCACTCCGCTCCGGAGGCCGAGGAGAAGCAGCACGCGCGCGGCAAGTACACGGCGCGCGAGCGCGTCGAGAAGCTGCTCGACCCGGGCTCCTTCCAGGAGCTCGACACGTTCGTGCGCCACCGCACCTACGACTTCGACATGCAGAGCAACCGGCCCTGGGGCGACGCCGTGGTGACCGGCCACGGCACGATCGACGGCCGCACGGTGTGCGTGTTCAGCCAGGACTTCACGGTGTTCGGCGGCTCGCTGGGCGAGGTGATGGGCGAGAAGATGTGCAAGATCATGGACCTGGCGGCGCAAGATCGGCTGCCCGGTGATCGGCATCAACGACTCCGGCGGCGCGCGCATCCAGGAGGGCGTCGTGTCGCTTGGCGCCTACGGCGACGTGTTCGTGCGCAACGTGCGCTGCTCGGGCGTGATCCCGCAGATCAGCCTGATCATGGGCCCGTGCGCGGGCGGCGCGGTGTACTCGCCGGCGATCACCGACTTCATCTTCATGGTCAAGGAGACCTCGCACATGTTCATCACGGGCCCCGACGTGATCAAGACGGTCACCGGCGAGGAGGTCGGCTTCGAGGAGCTCGGCGGGGCGATGTCGCACAACACCAAGTCCGGCGTCGCCCACTTCGCCTCCGAGGACGAGGACGCGTGCCTGGAGGACTGCCGCTACCTGATCGAGCTTCCTGCCGCAGAACAACCTGCAGACGCACGCCCCGCGTGCAGCCGACGGACGACCCGAGCGGATGGACCCGGAGCTCGACCACGTCGTGCCGGACAACCCGAACAAGCCCTACGACATGCGCGACGTGGTGCGAGCTGATCGTCGACGACGGCGAGTTCTTCGAGGTGCACGAGCACCACGCCAAGAACATCATCTGCGGCTTCTCGCGCCTGGACGGCTACGCGGTCGGGATCGTCGGCAACCAGCCGGCGCAGCTGGCGGGCGTGCTCGACATCGACGCCTCGGCCAAGGCGGCGCGCTTCGTGCGCACGTGCGACGCGTTCAACATCCCGCTGCTCACGTTCGTGCGACGTGCCCGGCTTCCTGCCCGGGACCGCGCAGGAGTGGGGCGGGATCATCCGCCACGGCGCCAAGCTGCTGTACGCGTTCGCCGAGGCGACGGTGCCGAAGCTCACGGTGATCACGCGCAAGGCCTACGGCGGCGCCTACGACGTGATGTCCTCCAAGCACCTGCGGCGCCGACTTCAACTTCGCCTGGCCGACCTCCGAGGTCGCGGTGATGGGCGCCGGAGGGCGCGGTCAACATCATCTACCGGCGCGACATCGCCGGCAGCCCCACGCCGGAGGAGCGGCGCAAGAAGCTGATGGAGGACTACAAGGCGCGCTTCGCCAACCCCTACACGGCGGCCGAGCGCGGCTACATCGACGACGTGATCGTCCCGCACGAGACGCGCCCGAAGCTGATCGTCGCGCTGCACACGCTGCAGAGCAAGCGCGAGCCGGGCCCGAAGCGCAAGCACGGCAACATCCCGCTGTGAGCGCTCGCGCGGCAGCCGATGCGCCAGGCTGACGCCGCAGCCGGCAGCTGATCGCGCCCTCGGCCTCGCCGGAGGAGGCGGCGGCGATCGTGGCGGCGCTCGAGCGCTTCATGCGCGCGACCGCGCCGCCGCCGGCAGCCGCGCACGCGCACGGACACGTGGACGGCTGGCGCCGCGCGGCGATCCTCGAGGGCGTGTCGCGCGAGCCGCGGGCGGATGCTCCGCGACCCCTGGATAAATACCTAAAAGCCGCTAGGCTTTAGCCGCAATAGTCCGTCTCCGCCGCGCACGCTGACCGGTGCAGTCGAACGCAGCCCGGGCCGAGCGTCCGGATCAGGAGGTTTCCGCAAGATGGAGCCAGGTTCCATCCCCGCCCAGCGCGGCACGCTCGAGGACCCGGAGGTCCTGCAGAACGTGCCCGGGCACGTGATCCCGATCCTCGAGCGGGAGTTCGACGACTTCAAGACCGAGGCGACGAAGTTCCTCGCGGGCGACACGCCGGAAGACGAGTTCATCAAGTTCCGCCTCAAGCAGGGCGTCTACGGCCAGCGCCAGCCGGACGTGCAGATGATCCGCGTGAAGCTGCCGTTCGGCGGCATCACGCCGGAGCAGATGGAGGCGTTCGCGGACGTGGTCGAGAAGTACGTGCCGCTGAGCAAGGGCCACATCACGACGCGCCAGAACATCCAGATGCACCACATCCCGCTGCCGGAAGCCGAGAAGGCGATCCGCGAGCTCGGCGAGTCGGGGCTGTCCAGCCGCGAGGGCTGCGGCAACACGGTGCGCAACGTGACCGGCGACCCGTGGGCGGGCGTGGCGAAGGACGAGCTGTTCGACCTGACCCCCTACGCGGGCGCCTACGTGCGCTACTTCGTGCGCCACCCGACGACCCAGGCGATGCCGCGCAAGATCAAGACGTCGTTCGACGGCAGCCCGCGCGACCGCGCGATCAGCGGCATCCACGACATCGCCTTCCGCGCGCGCGTGACAGCGAGATCGAGCCGGCCGCGGCGAGGTGCGCGGCGTGCGAGATGCTGGTCGGCGGCGGCACCTCGATCATGCCGCGCGTGGCGCCGGTGCTGTACGAGTTCGTCGAGCTCGACAACGGCGAGTACCTGAAGATCGCCGAGGCGGTGTTCCGGATCTTCGACCGCCAGGAGTGGCTGCGCGTCAACCGCGCGCGCGCGCGGATCAAGGTGTTCGTCGACAAGTACGGCATCGACGAGCTGCGCAACCAGGTCGAGGAGGAGCTGAAGGGCGACTGGGTCGCCGAACGCGACTTCTCGATCGAGCAGCGCCTGTTCGTCGACGACGAGCGCGAGTCCGCGCCGGCGCCGCCGCAGAGCTACGGCAGCCCGAACGGCGACCTGTCGGAGTTCGAGCGCTTCCGCGCGGCGAACGTCGCCGAGCAGAAGCAGGAGGGCTTCGTGACGGTCGAGGTGAAGATCACCCGCGGCGACCTCACGCCCGAGCAGTTCCGGGGCCTGGCGCAGATCATGCGCGACCTACGCGGGCGGCTACGCGCGCACGACCGTGCAGCAGAACCTCGTGCTGCGCTGGGTGCGCGAGGAGTGCGTCTACGACGTCTGGCGGGCGCTGTCGGAGCTCGGCCTCGGCGACGCCGGGTCGCGCGAGATCACCGACGTCGTCTCGTGCCCGGGCACCGACTCGTGCAAGCTCGGGATCACGAGCTCGATGGGCCTCAACGAGGCCGTGCAGGAGCGGATCGAAGCGATGGAGATCACCGACGAGCTGACGCGCAAGCTGAACATCAAGATCAGCGGCTGCCCGAACGGCTGCGGCCAGCACCACGTCGGCAGCATCGGCTTCACGGGCGCGTCGATCAAAGTCGGCGAGCACACGATCCCCGCCTACATCCCCCACGTCGGCGGCGTGTTCGAAGGCGGCGAGGTCAAGTTCGGCACGCGCCTGAAGCTGCGCCTGCCGGCCAAGCGCGTCCCGGACGCGATCGAGCGCTGGATCGGCCACTACGAGGCCAACCGCGAGGACGGCGAGGAGTGGAACGCGTTCGTCGAGCGCGTCGGCACGGGCGAGCTCGAGGCACTGGTCAAGGACCTGTCGATGCCGGTCGACTTCGGGCTGGAGACGATGAACCAGTTCATCGACTGGAACCGCAACGTGCCGTTCGAAGTGATTCGCGGCGAGGGCGAGTGCGCGGTATAGCGCGGCAAGACCGATGCGCGCTATAGATCAGATGCGATGACGAGACGAGGCGAGACGCGATGCAATCACTAGACAGCCACATACGGGAGGCGCAGCACCGTGTCCGACGCGGCGCTCAGCCTGACCCACACGCTGCGCGAGGCCGCCCGCCACGGCGAGCGGGCGGTGCTGCTGTGCTCCTTCCAGAAGGAGGAGTCGGTGCTGCTCGACGAGCTGCTGCGCCTCGACCAGGGCACCGCCGAGGCGGTGCGGATCGTGACGATCGACACCGGCGTGCTGTTCCAGGAGACGCTGCAGACGTGGCGGGCCTTCGAGGAGCGCTTCGGCGTGAAGATCGAGGTGCAGGACGCGAGCAACCCGGACGAGCCGTGGAGCGGGCCGGAGCACTGCTGCTCGGTCGGCGAAGGTGGCGGCGCTGGAGCGCGCGCTCGCGGGCGCCGAGGGCTGGATCACGGGCATCCGCCGCGAGCAGGGCCCGACGCGGGCGCAGACGCGAGCTGATCGAGCGCGACGAGCAAGCGCGGCCTGTGGAAGTACAACCCGCTGGCGCACTGGACCGACAAGGACCTGTGGCGGCGGATCCACGAGCGCGACCTGCCCTACAACCCGCTGCACGACCAGGGCTACGAGTCGATCGGCTGCGCGCCGTGCACCCAGCCGGGCAGCGGCCGCGAGGGCCGCTGGGCGGGCACCGACAAGACCGAGTGCGGCCTGCACGTCGAGTGATCGAGCCTTGCATGAGCGTCGCGGCGCGCCCGCAGCTGAGCCACCTGCGGGCGCTCGAGTCCGAGGCGATCCACGTGATGCGCGAGGTGGCCGCCGAATTCGAGCGCCCGGTGCTGCTGTTCAGCGGCGGCAAGGACTCGATCGTGCTGCTGCGGCTGGCCGAGAAGGCGTTCCGCCCGGCGCCGTTCCCGTTCCCGCTGATGCACGTCGACACGGGCACAACTTCCCCGAGGTGATCGAGTACCGCGACCGCCGCGTGGCGGAGCTCGGCGAGCGGCTGATCGTGGCGAGCGTGCAGGACTCGATCGACAGCGGCCGCGTGGTCGAGGAGACGGGGCCGCGGGCGTCGCGCAACCGGCTGCAGACGGTGACGCTGCTGGACGCGATCGCCGAGCACGGCTTCGACGCGGCGTTCGGCGGCGCGCGCCGCGACGAGGAGCGCGCGCGGGCGAAGGAGCGCATGTTCTCCTTCCGCGACGACTTCGGCCAGTGGGACCCCAAGAACCAGCGCCCGGAGCTGTGGAACCTCTACAACGGGCGCATCCACAAGGGCGAGCACGTGCGCGTGTTCCCGCTGTCGAACTGGACCGAGCTCGACGTGTGGGAGTACATCGACCAGGAGCAGCTGGAGGTCCCGTCGATCTACTTCGCCCACGAGCGCGAGGTGTTCAAGCGCGACGGCATGCTGTACGCGTGGCGCGAGGGCACCGAGCTGATCGACGGCGAGGAGGTCTTCACCGAGACGGTGCGCTACCGCACGGTCGGCGACATGAGCTGCACCGGCGGCGTGCGCTCGAAGGCGGCGACGCTCGAGGAAGTGGTGCTGGAGATCGCGGCGACGACGGATCACCGAGCGCGGCGAGACGCGAGCCGACGACCGCGTGTCCGAGGCCGCGATGGAGGACCGCAAGAAGGCCGGCTACTTCTAGATGACGCTCGACCTGCTGCGCTTCACCACCGCCGGCTCGGTGGACGACGGCAAGAGCACGCTGATCGGGCGCCTGCTGTACGACTCAAAGCAGGTGTTCGAGGATCAGCTGGAGCACGTGGCGCAGGCGAGCGAGCGCCGCGGCGGCGAGGGACGCTGGACCTGGCGCTGCTGACCGACGGGCTGCGCGCCGAGCGCGAGCAGGGCATCACGATCGACGTCGCCTACCGCTACTTCGCGACGGCCAAGCGGCGGTTCATCATCGCCGACTGCCCGGGCCACCGCCAGTACACGCGCAACATGGTCACGGGCGCCTCCACGGCGGACGTCTCGGTGGTGCTGATCGACGCGCGCAGGGGCGTGCTCGAGCAGTCCAAGCGCCACGCGTTCATCAGCGCGCTGCTGGGGATCCCGCAGATGGTCGTGGCGATCAACAAGATGGACCTGGTCGACTACTCGCAGGAGCGCTACGAGGAGCTGGTGGAGGAGTTCGAGGGCTTCGCACGCAAGCTGCGCGGCGGCAAGAACCCGCGACAGATCGACACATCGTACATCCCGATGTCGGCGCTGAACGGCGACAACGTGGTCGAGCGCTCCGAGCAGATGGCCTGGTATGACGGGCCGGTGCTGCTGGACCTGCTCGAGCAGGTCGAGGTCGCCTACGACCACCCGAACGACCGCCCGGCGCGGTTTCCGGTGCAGTGGGTGATCCGCCCGGCGAACGGGGCCGAAGAGCTGCACGACTACCGCGGCTACGCGGGCCAGCTGGCGAGCGGCGCGCTGCGGCGCGGCGATGAGATCACGGTGCTGCCGGGCGGCGAGCGCACGCGCATCGCGGCGATCGACACCTACGACGGCGAGCTCGAGGAGGCGATGGCGCCGATGTCGCTGACGCTGCGCCTGGAGGACGAGCTGGACGTCTCGCGCGGGGAGCTGATCTGCCACCCGACGCAAGCGCCGTCGGTCGCGCGCGAGCTCGAGGCGGACGTCTGCTGGATGCACGACGAGCCGCTGCGCCCAGGCGCGCGCTACCCGCTCAAGCAGACCTCGCGCAGCGCGACCGCGGTGATCGACGCGATCGACGACCTGGTCGACGTGCACACGCTCGAGCGCGTGGCCGCACCGCAGGAGCTCGGCCTGAACGACATCGGCCGCGTGCGCCTGCGCACGAGCGCGCCGCTGGTGTTCGACCCGTACACGAGCAACCGCCGCACCGGCAGCTTCATCCTGATCGACGAGACGACCAACGGGACGGTCGGCGCGGGGATGATCGCGGCGAGCAAGCATGGCGAGGCGAGTTCCGCCAGCGAGAGCGCAGCGCTGGAAGGCGTTGATCGCTAGGCCACGAGCCTCGCTGCGCGCTTGTAGCCATGCGCGACTTGGAAGAAGCCGAGCCAGCGCCCGGTCGGTACCGCCAGCACGCTCGCGTATGCTCGATCGTAGGGCGTGCTTACCTTCTCGATCTTCAGATCGTCGATGCCCGTGAGCATCGTGCGCAGCTCATGTGGGGTGAAGCCCTTGGTTCCGGGGCTCTCCATGTGGTGGTGGAGGACGTCGGCGAGCGAGCGCAGCGGCCGTCGACTTAGCGGCCCCCGGCGCAGCCACAGTCCGTAGGTCACCCAGGAGTGGCGGCTGTAGACCATGATGCAGATTCGCCCGCCGGGCTTGGCGACGCGTATCGCCTCGGCAATCGCACATCGCGTGTCGGGCGTGTGGTGCAGGACGCCCCATGAGTACACGACGTCGAACGCATCGTCGGAGAACGGGAGCGCCTCCGCGTCGGCCACGCGCAGGTCGGAGCTCAATCGCTCGAGCGCGAGCCGACGTCGGACCAGCTCCACACCGCGCTCGGTGAGGTCGATCCCGTGGAGCCGCGCGCCGGCACGCGCGAACTGCATGTGATCGGTCCCCATGCCGACACCAATCTCGAGCACGTCTCGCCCAGCTGTTGACTTGAATCTGGCGAAGCGATGGATGAAGGGCTCGAGCGTGTACCGGCGGATCTCAATCTGACGGTAGTACTCGGGAGTGCCCTCCTGGGCGCTCGCCTCCGCCGAGCCGCACGGCTCGGCCTCCCAGTAGCGGCGGACCTCGCGCTTGGCTTCCTCGACGCTGGTGCTCATCTCCGGTGACGATAGTTCGATCCGGATGGCTCAAGGAGAGCATGACGGCATCCCCCTAGGCTGAAGCGAATCTCGATCGCAGGCGTTTCCTTCTCGCCGGGCGAGACGCTCCCCCTCGCTTCGCCTCCGGGCATGTTCAGGCGGCGAACCACTAATCTGCCGCCGGTCGATGTTCTCAAAGGTCCTAGTAGCCAACCGCGGCGAGATCGCGGTCCGCATCGTACGCGCGCTCGACGAGCTCGGCGTGGCGAGCGTGGCCGTGTACTCCGAGCTCGACCGCGACGCCCCGCACGTCAGGCGCGCGGGCGAGGCCTACAACCTCGGTGACGGCCCGGCGGCGGAGAACTACCTGAGCGTCGAGAAGATCCTTGATGTGGCCAAGCGCGCGGGTGCCGAGGCGATCCACCCGGGCTACGGCTTCCTCGCCGAGAACGCGCCGTTCGCACAGGCTTGCGAGGACGCGGGGATCGTGTTCATCGGCCCACCGGCCAGCGCGATCGAGGCGATGGGATCGAAGACCCGCGCCCGCGAGCTGATGCAGGCGGCGGGCGTGCCGATCGTGCCGGGCACGACCGAGCCGGTGGCCACAGTCGCCGACGCGCTGCGGATCGCGAAGGATGAGATCGGCTTCCCGGTCGCGGTCAAGGCGGCTGGCGGCGGCGGCGGCAAGGGCTTTCGCGTGGCGCTCACCGAGGACGAGATGCAGGACGCGTTCGAGGGCTCCAGCCGCGAAGGCGAGAAGTTCTTCTCCGACCCCACCGTGTATCTCGAGCGCTACCTGCACGATCCGCGCCACGTCGAGGTGCAGGTGCTGGCCGACCGCCACGGCAACGTGATCCACCTCGGCGAGCGCGACTGCTCGATCCAGCGCCGCCACCAGAAGGTGATCGAGGAGTCCCCCGCCCCCGCGTGGGTGGTCGATGAGGAGATGCGCGCACGGATCGGCGAGATCGGCGTGAACGCCGCCAAGGCCGTCGACTACGTCGGCGCGGGCACGATCGAGGGGCTGTTCTCGGTTAATGGGGACCCCACCCGCCCCGAGCCGGAGTACTTCTTCCTCGAGATGAACACGCGCGTCCAGGTCGAGCACTGCGTGACCGAGATGACGACCGGGATCGACATCGTCAAGCAGGGCATCAAGGCGGCGGCCGGCGAGCCGCTGTCCTACGCCCAGGAGGACATCCAGCTGCGCGGGCACGCGATCGAGTGCCGCATTAATGCCGAGGACGCGTCGAAGAACTTCGCGCCCGCGCCCGGCAAGATCGGCGCTTACCGCGAGCCGAGCGGCCCTGGCGTGCGCGTCGACTCGGGGGTCGCGGCCGGCGGAGAAGTCTCGCCGATGTATGACCCGATGGTCGCCAAGCTGATCGTCTGGGACGCCGATCGTGAGCAGGCCACTCAGCGCATGCTGCGCGCGCTCGCCGAATTCGAGATCGAGGGCCTGAAGACGCTGATCCCGTTCCACCAGGCGCTGCTGGCGACCGAGCAGTGGGCCAAGGGCGAGACGTGCAGGGACCTGCTCGAGGACAAGAAGTGGCTGAAGACGCTCGCGTTCCCCGCGCCGACAGCACCGGCGGAGGACGAGGACGAGCCGGAGAACGTCGAGCAGACGTACGCCGTGGAGGTGTCCGGCAGGCGCTTCGACGTCCGCGTCGTCGGACCGCCGTTCGCCGGTGGCGCTGGCGGCGGCGCTGGCGGCGGCGCGGCGATGAACGGCACCGCCGCCGGTGCGCCGCGCAAGGCGCCAAAGCGCGGCGCGCGCAAGACCTCAAGCGCCGGCGGGGGTGGGCGGGGTCCCGACACCCTCCCCTCGCCGCTGCAGGGCAACATGTGGAAGGTGCTGGTCAAGCAGGGCGACGAGGTACAGGAGGGCCAGCTGCTGTGCATCATCGAGGCGATGAAGATGGAGAACGAGATCACCGCCCACAAGGCCGGCAAGATCGTCGAGCTGCCGATCACGGAGGGCGCTCCGATCCAGGCGGGCGCGCCGATCGCAACGATCGCCAGCGCCGCAGCCGAGGCCAGTTAGAGACAGGACGCACGACCGTCCGGCGACCGGCCGGCCGATGACCGCGGGAGCTGGAAAGGGCCTGTAAGGCTGTCGTTACGGGACGATCGCGGCCGCAGCGCGGTCGGGCGATCCGACCGTCGCGGATGCGTCGTTGCGTGCAGCGATCAGCGTGTCTGCGCCGATCGGACGCTCGGTTACTCTGCGGCCGTGCCGGCGTGCCGATCAACCGCTCGCTCACCGCTCGCGGCAAACGTCTGAGGGTGGCGTGTCTTGGCTGAGATGGTTCAGGCAAGACGGGCGCCAAGGGTGCCGAGCCTGCTCTCTCGCTGGGAATCTCGGCCAGCGCTGAACGCGTTTGCGATTGTCTTCATCGGCACACTGGTGGTCGCGCTGATCCAGGGGCAGAAGCTGTTCTACGGCGACTCCGGCAACTACTGGCAGTTGGCAAGCACGTTCAGTCGCAACGGTCACTTCTCGTTGCTGAACTTCGAAAGCGAAGTGCGCGGCTACGCGTTGCCGCTGGCCATGCATTTCCTGCAGGTGTTTGGCAAGGGTGTTCGCTGGACGGATTCGTCAGTGGTGAAGCTGTCCAACGTCGCGCTGTTCGCGTTGATCGGCGCGGTGCTCGTTCCCCGACTCGCGGAGATCACCTGGCCGGAGCAGCGTTGGGGCTATCTGCGTCGCGTCGGGCTGGCCGCATTGCTGGTCGTCTTCTGGAGCGGTGACCTCAGCTACCCGCTGAGTGATTTCTGGGGGTTGGCGTTGGCGCTGGTCACGCTGATCGCGATCGCACGCCCCGACGCGCCCGGCTGGATGCTGCTCGCAGGCGCCACGGCGGGCCTGGCGATCGATGTGCGGGCAGCATACGTGCCGTTCGTGCTGATCCTCCCGGTGATCGTCGCGCTCACCTGGTTCAGCCAGCGCCGTGTGGAACACGCATCCGTGGCGCGGCGCGCACTGTGCATCGGCCTGCTCGTGGTCGGCTTTGTCGCCGTCTCGCTACCGCAGGCGCTGTCCTCTCACCGGCACTACGGGACGTGGACGTTCATCCCCGGCCGGCCCAGTGATCTGGCGCAGGAACACTTCGTGATGGGCATGTACGCCCAGCGCTACGACACGCTCGTGACGCCCCAGGGAGGCGCCTACCAGGTGATCTACCTCGACCACACGGGGTTGCGTCTTTTGCGGGAACAGCCGAACGCCGACATCACGAGCACGGGCGAATACCTCGGGGTGATCGCCGATCACCCGCTAACCATGGCGGGGCTGCTCGCACGGCACCTGATCAATGGGTTCGATATGCGCTACAGCACGGTGTACGTCGAGCATCTCGATTCTGGCGGGCATCTGTGGCTGCGGCTGGCGGGCTTTCTGCTCGTGTTCCTCGCGCTGGTGCGAATCCTGTGGCCGGCCGCGCGGCGCAGCCTCGGCCGCGCTCGCTGGAGCTATGCAGTCGCCCTGCCGCTCTGCTGCCTGACATCGGTATTCACCGCAGTCGAGACACGCTACCTGCTGCCGGCGTGGATCCTCGCGGCAATGCTCGTGCTGGCGCCGCGATGGCCTAACCCAATCGATCGCAGCAAGGCGGGCCTGCGCCGTCTTCAGACACCTGCGGTTCTAGTGGTCGCCTATCTCGCGTTCATGGCCGTGGTCTGGCACGTCCTCAGCGGCGCCACAGCCCAGGTCTTGAGCTGAGCGCAGCAGCGAGAGAGCCCCGGGACCTAGCCCTCGTCTCGAGCGGAGGTCCTACCCCTCGTCTCGAACGGAGCCGATGTAGCGCATCAGGAAGCTTGGAGAACTCCCCTGCCAGCGATAGGCCTCTCGACGTATGAAGTACCCACCAGTGCCAACCAGGACAAGGGTAGTAATCGCGATCGCGCTGATCCTGATGCTCCGACCGAGGGGATCCCGCCACGTGTGTGAAAACGCCGCGCGCAGATCTCGAATCGAGATCGACATTCCGCCGCGTTGCCGTGCCCAAGTCTCTGCATGCTCGAGCGCCCAGCAGCAGCCAAGGATACTCAACAGACCGAGCACGCCAAACAACTCCGCGTTGTATTCCCGGCCCGGTATCGCGATCACCGGTTGCAGGAAGCCGATGGCCACGGCGGGGATCGTGATGAGGACCCACAATCGCCTGATGCGTCTGCCGGGTCCAAGTAGAAGCATGGCCGGCATCGTCAGCGAGATCACAAGCAGGTATGGCGACATGTCTGCGACGGCGACCACTACCTTGGCTGAGTACTGCCTCACGGCTTCCAGAGGGTGCGCCCGCACGAAGCTGATGGTGGCGCGTCGGATGACCGTGTCGTATTTGGGGGATCCATAGCGGGTGCCGGGAGCATCTCGCTGCACACGAATCGCCCCATAGCGATCTAAGTAGCGCAGGCCATAGGCGTTGGGCAGGTATCCGAGTCCGATGTAGACGGTGTGCCACAGCGGATGCCGCGTGACTTCATCGTCCGCCATCACCTTCACACCTAGCCGCTGATCGCGATGCTCGCGTATCTCCGTGAAGAGGAAGCTGCTGGTCGCCATGTAGGCCACGGCGAGCAGCGCCAGGGCCGGCAGCAGCCGCGACCACCGCCAGCGACGTAGGATGAGGAGAATCGCCGCGATAACGACGATTCCCAAGCCGGAGCCATTGCGTATCGACGACAGCCATCCGGCGGCCAGAGAGATTCCGATCAGCGCCACGAGGCCGAGCCGAGGCCAATCTTGCGCCAGCAGATACAGCAGCGGGAGCAACGCGAGCATCCCCCAAGCCGATACCCACTCGATATCCACCTCGCCGATCGACAGCATGCACACGACCATCATCAGCGGTGCGAGGAACCCCGCCAACAGTGAATTGGTCAACCGGTAGAAGATCAGCGGGTAGACCGCAGCGAGCGACGCGACGAGTGCCATATAGCAGTAGCTCAGCACGACGGGCGCGGACACATCTCCGAGTAGACGCCCGAGCAGTGGGAGATAGACGAACGACCCCGGATCGTCGTTCAGCGCGACGGCGTAGTAGGCCCCGGTGGGACCGTGACGCCCCACGAGCAGCGGCCCGCCTTCGTGAAGCACCGCCAGCGACGCCCGCATCCCCGCGACTCGCGATCCCAACATCGGCGATTCATGCGGCACCACCACGAGCAGCGCGAGCGCGGTTAGCAGCCCGATCGCAAGGCCCCAGAGCAGCATCACCCCTTGCGGACGACGCACGCTCTCGATCGCCGACAGCCATCGTGGCTGGTGCAGGCCCACCGTCGCGCTTCGGGCCGAAGCGCTCATCCGATCTCTGCACAGCCGATATGCCAATGACCCGCGAAGACGCCATCGTGAAACGCAATTGATCCGCAGATCACGCTTTGCCCCGTTCCCGAGATATTCACCAAAATGTGCCTCATCAGAAGCTACCGGCAGCCGATCACTCAGGCAAGCAGTCGGAAACAGCTGCGATCGTCAGCTTCCCGGCGCGCGCTCGAAACGACCACAGCCGGTTCGCGAGAAACGTCACAGGCGCAGCGATCAGGATCGCGATTCGCTGCGCCAGCGTCGCGTGCATCCCGAGCACCGAATAGAGGACGGCGAAGCTCGCGTAGTTCACCACGGCGCTGAGCGCCGCGGCCATACAGAAGCGACCAAGGTCGCTGCGGACGCTTCGTCCGCTGGGGGGAAAGACCCAAGCACGCAGCAGCGCGAAGTTGAACAGACCGTTCAGCACGAAGGCACCACCGAGTGCCGCATACGGAGGTACGCCGACATCCAGCTCGCCGGCATAGAACACGATCGCCAGGAGATAGCCGCATGCGACAACCGCCCCGTAGCGCACGATCTCGCGCACGACCCCGCCACCGCGCGCCGCTCCTCGAATGCCGATCCCCGCAGTCATCCGGCGAGGATCACGCACACGATCAGGACTGCGTCGCTATGCCACGCGCACGATGGCCGGCGCGCAGGATCACAACCAGGCAGCCGAGCCAAGCGACGAGCGCGAGCAGCGCCGCCAGCTCCTGCAGCGAACGATCCGGTTCATCGAAGCTGGCGACGAACTGGTAGTGGCCGGGAGACAGGCGCCACGCACGCAGTGGCGTTCCACTACCCACGCTCCGCACCCGATCAGTGTCCGCGTGCCAACCGGCGATCGCGAGCTCGTTCTCAATCATCAGCATCGGCCGCGAGAGTTTGACCGCGTAGACGATCCGATCGGCGCCATAGGAGATCGTGCGCACGTCGGGGCTTGTTCGCCAGCTGGAGAGCGCAGGCACGTGGACGTCGCCGGTGCTGCATCCGACCGTCGCGCAAGGGAACGTGACCGCGGCCCACGGGGCGCGTAGCAGCGCCAACCATCCCGGATTGTTTTCAGCCTGCCACAGGGCGCGCTCGCGTATCGGGTTGTAGTCACTCGCCTGATAGGCGTTGGCGACCCAGCCCGAGGCGTTCACTTCGGGGATCGGAGACGGTGGCACACGGGCAGGACGCGTTGCGGGTGCTTGCGCGAGCAGTCCTGGGAGGGCGCGCACGTAGTTGTCGCGTTCGTGGTAGAAGGCGAGCTCGGCCGGCGCGGCGTGCCAGGGAGAGGCTTTTCCGCCGAGTAAGTAGTCGTTGATCTCCCTTGCTCCGTCGATCACCACGAGGGCCACCAGCGCGCACACCAATATCCGCGAGGAAGGTCTCGCGAGCGCAAGCGCACCGCAGGCAACGATCATGCCGAGCACTAGCCATACCTCGCGCGTGGGCTGCGCGTATGTGTGAGGCACGAGCAGGACGCCGCCTGCCAGCACGCATGCTGCCAGCGCCACAGCTATCCAGCGGCTGCGGCCCTGACTGTGCAGTCGGCTCCACGCGTCGACGGAGATCACGATCAACGCCAGCGCCACCACTGCCTTGTAGTCGGATGCAGGGAAGCGACTGGGGAACAGCAGGTCGGCCGAGGTCATCGCGCGACCCGCGAAACCGATCTTTGGGGCCATCCCGAGCACCAGCGCCAGCGCACCGCATGCTGCCAGCGGCGCCTGGCGGGCGAGCGTTGCGCGCCGCGCGCACGCTAGACCAACGAGGATCGGTATCCCGATCGCCCAGGTCATGATCGTGCCTTCCGCAGTCCACGCGAAGTTATTCAGATATAGGCCGAACATATCGAGCGGCGAGATCGCGAACATCGCCCGAAATGCTGCGGTCGGCTTGTCCGTGCGGAACAGTTCGCCGGCTTGTTCTGCCCGCAGGTACGGGAGCAGCACCGCGGCGCAAACGGCGGCCGAGGCGAGCACCGCCAACGCCAGCGCCACGCGGTGCCTGCGCCATCTGCCGGGTGCATCGATTCGCAGCGCGACGATCACGTACACCAGTCCGGCGAACCCGAACGACAGGATCTGGGCCGGGTAGGCGCCTGTTGCGATCAGCCACACCAGCGGCGCCAGCGCCGTCAAGCGGGTCCATCGGCGATCCCCCTCGGGCGGGGTCAGCGCCCACAGCAGCCACGGCAAGTATGCGAATCCGCGAAAGATGTCAGCGTGCTCGGCCTGTCCGTAGAAGCCACCGAACAGCACGTACGCGACGCCGGCGAGCGTGGCCCACATCCACGTCAGCCGGCGAGCCCGTGTCAGCAGCATCACGCCGATCCCGCCCGCGAGCACATGGAGCACCTGCACGGTCGTGAGAACGCTCAGCGTCAACGGCATGCGCAGCGCGCCGAGCAGCCACCACCCAGGGAAGTACACGCCTGATTGGAGATCTATGTCAGCCGGGAATCCACTCGCGACGTATGGCGTCCAGGCCAGCGGGTGTCCTCGCCCGATCGTCGCCGCGACGAACGCGGGTGTCGTCGAGTAGCTGCCGAGGAAATCCCAGGGGAAGCTCCAGCCGTCGAACAGCTGCTGGCGAAATATCCACGCGGTCAGCACCGCGAGCAGCGCGACGCCGAACAACGGAGCGGCCCCGCGCCAGGAGGTTAGCGTGGGAACTGCGATGCCCCAAACGCGGGTACGGGCCTCGATCGTCGCCCGCGATGCGGTCCTCGAGCCCGAGGACTCCACTAGGACGCCCCGACCGGCGAGACCCCTGCGCCCCCGCGGGTTGCACCGTTCGCTGCCACCCCCAAACCAGCGACCTGCTCGAGGAACTCGTCGTAGTCGCGAATGTAGTCGTGCGGTTCATACGGATCAGACGCGAGCACGAGCAGAATCGCGTCGTGCGTGTACTGGTACTGCACGCTCCACACCATCGGCGGGACGTAGAGCCCGAGTTGGGGGTCGTCGAGGATCACTTCCTCGCGAACCCGGCCGTCGTCAACGACGACCGCGAGGCTTCCCGACTGGCAGACCAGGAACTGCTCACAGTGACGATGCGCGTGCGCGCCGCGCACGTCCTTCGACGGCACGTGCATCACGCTGAAGAAGCGCTGCGGGTCGAACGGGATGTGCGACTCGACCTCGCCCGAGACGAGCGACCCACGCAGATCGTCCGCCCTGACCAGATGACACAACATCACTCCTGCAACCTGCAGTGGGCGAGTCGAGCTGCCTTCGTCCGGGAGCTCGGCCCGGGTGACGCGGCTGTGGCGCGCCTCGCCGACGTCCACATATCCCACGATCCGCGCAGGGTTGCCCACAACGATCGCAAACGGCGGCACATCATGGGTGACCACGCTGCCGGCGCCGACCATCGCCTCGACACCGATCGTCACACCCGGAAGGACTGTGCAGTTGGCACCAAGCGACGCCCCTCGACGCACGACCGTGTCCGGAAGCCTCGGCCGCTCGACCTTGCTGCGTGGGAAGACGTCGTTGGTGAAGGCGACGGACGGACCGACGAACACGTCGTTCTCGATGCGCACGCCGTCCCAGATCGCAACGCCGGACTTCACGGTCACGCGATCCCCGAGGGTCACCTCGTTCTCGATGAACACGTGATCGCAGATGTTGCATTCGCGCCCGATCTGCGCGCCGGGCAGGACATGCGCGAATGCCCAGATCCGCGTATCCGCTCCGACCTTATCGGTCTCGCAAAGGCCGGCCGGGTGCGCGAAGTAGTCGGCCGTGGCCGTCATCTGAGGGGCCCCTCGGTCACGAGTCATGGAAGCTCTCCGTGAGGATCGCCACCGCGTGTGGGCGTTGCTTGCTGTTCTCGTAGGTGCGCCACACATAGGAACCCACCACCCCGAGCCCCGACAATGTCAGCGAGCCGATCACGAGCAGCGTCAGCATGATCGGCGTGTAGCCGGCGACGCGAACGCCGGCGAATGCCCAGACGAGGAACACGGCCAACCCACCGACGGTCGACATCAGAACGCCGGTGACCCCCACCACCAGAAGCAGACTGATCGGAAGATCGGTGAACGAATAGATGCTGTCCAGCAGGTAGCGCACCTTCTTGCGCAGTGTCCAACCGCTGCGTCCGACAGCTCGCGGCGCCCTGTCGTAGGGGATCTCCGCGCGTCGGTATCCCAACCAGATCAGCAGCCCGACCAGGCTGCTGTTCGACTCGCCGAGCGCCTGCAGCGCGTCGCGCACCTCACGAGTGCATGCGAACACGTCGATCCCCCCGCGGGGCATGTCCGGCTGCACCCAGCGGCAGTAGATCGACCAGAACCACGACGATCCGAGGCGACTCCTCCGGGGGTCATACCGCGCGCGTCTGACGCCCACCGCAACCTCGTATTCACCGGTCGCCAACGTCTCGTAGAAGTTGATCGCAAGCTCTACCGGCTCCTGCAGATCGGCGGACATCGTGACGATGTACTGTCCGCGGGCGACCGCGAGTCCAGTGCGGATCGCGGCGAACGCGCCGAAGTTGCGCGAATGCCACAGCAGGCGCGAGCGCAGCGCGCTGCCATCGAGCAGGATGCGCAGCATCGCGCCTGAATCATCCGGCGACCCGTCGATCACGAAGATCGCCTCCATGCACCCGTCCAGGCGCTGTGAGACGCCTTCGAGCCGGCTAACCAGCTCGGGCAACGTATCCCGGTTGCAGTAGACGGGCACGACGACGCTCACGAGAACGGCGCCCTGTGGCTCCGGACGGTGGCTGCGCGCCTCGCGCTGCTCGGCGACGATCATAGGGACTCCGCAACTTCGCTCAGAGCTGAGCAGACGACCTCGATCTCCTCGTTCTCGAGCTCCGCGAAGCACGGCAGGGTGAGAACCTGCTCGCACGCAGCCTCGGTCACGGGCAGCGTGACCGGCGGCGCTCCGATGACCTGCTGGCGGTGGTCCGGGACGGGATAGTGCGTCGCGGTACTGACGCCGCGTTCGCGCAGCGCTTGCGCGAACGCGGTCCGGCGCGGCGTGCGAAGAACCGTCAGATGCGCCGCAAAGTCGCCGCCGCCATCCTGCGCCATCTGGACGGAGCTCGACGAGAGCGCCGCTGCGTAGCTGCGGGCGATCTTGCGTCGCAGTCGATTCTGTTCGTCCAGCTTCGGCAGGCGGACACGCAGCACCGCAGCCTGAATCTCATCCAGCCGTGAGTTCCAGCCGCCGTCTTCCTCGACGCGGTACTTGACTCCCCATCCGTATTGCCGCAGGCGGCGAACGCGCGCTGCGACCTGCTCGTCGGACGTGGCGACCGCCCCACCGTCGCCGATCGCACCGAGATTCTTCGTCGGATAGAAGCTGAACGCCGCCGCGTCACCAAAACTGCCCGCATAGCGGCCGTTCACGTGTGCTCCGGCAGCCTGTGCACAGTCCTCGACGACGGCGATCCCCCGCGCATGGCAGAAGTCGCAAATCGCAGCAACCGAAGCCATCTTGCCGTAGAGATGCGTGACCACGACGATCGCCGTCCGCGGCGTCACCGCCTGCTCGATCGTGTGCTCGCTCAGCAGCAGATCTCGGTCCTCGACGTCAGCAAAGCGCACGTCCATACCGCAGCGACGCGCGGCCAGCGCGCTGTAACCGCCAGCGTTGGCCGCAGTTACGAGCTCGCGGCCGGGGCCGCCTCCCAGCGCGGTGAACGCCAGCGCTAGCGCATCGCTGCCGCTCGCAACTCCCACCGTGTGTCCGACACCCAGATAGTCGGACAGCTCGCTCTCAAACGCCAACGTCTCCTCGCCCAACAGATACCAGCCGCTACGTGTCACCCGATCCACAGCCCAGGCGACCTGCTCGTCAGCGAGAACCCCCCGGCGCAAGTCGTTCAGAGGTATGGCGAGTGTCGCCGACAAGTGATCCTTTCTAGGACCACGATCAGCCTGTGTCAACCAAGCGTCACAGTTCGCGTCCGGCACGGCCCTGTGTCAAGGACCGACGTTTCTGACACCGGTCGTTTGCGACCCTCGGCACTACAGATGTTCCATCAGAACACCCTCCACTCCGCCCTGCCAGCGATTGGACTCATGCCGTACGCCGTTGGCGCCGATGGCGACCGCGGCGAGCACCACGACCGCGGCCACGCTGAGCCGAGCACACCGCCAGCCTACGGTGTGACGATCGGCGAATGCCTGACGCGAGATCCTGACACGAGTTGGCATCCCGCGCTCGCGGACGATGGCTTCCACGTTACGCAGCATCCAGCAGACACCGACGATGCCGACCACGCCGATCACCCCATATAGACCCTGCTCGTAGGATTGCCTTGGCAACCCCAGCATCACCGAGAGCACTCCAAGGATCACTGCCGGGATCGTCAGCAGGCACCATCGTCGCACGATGCGTGTTTCTGGCCCGAGCATCAACATCGCGGGCAGCGTGAGCAACACGATCAGGAGAAACGGAGTGGTGTCGGCGAGCAGTACGAACGCCTTTGCCGCATACTGCCTGATCGTTTCCCAGGGATGACCGACGACCATGCGTAGATACGCGTCGCGAATGATCGCTTCGTAGTGGCGCGACAGGTACCGCGTACCTGGCGCTTCGCGCTCGACGAGCGCCCTGGGGATCGTGTCGACGAACCGTATTCCGTATCTGTTCGGTAGGTATCCGAAACCGGCGTAGGCGCTGTGCCATACCGCATGCGAAGAGGTCAGAACCAGGGTGTTGGCAGCGCTGCCAAGGCGATGATCACGATCTGCGCGTATCGCGCTGAAGACGAACGTGTTGATCGAGAGATAGAGGATCGCCAGCATCGCTAGCGCTGCCAACAGACGCCACCATCGCCAGCGTCGCAGCACGAGCACGAGCGCGGCCGCGAGCACGATGCCAAGACCGGAGTAGCTGCGAATCGTAGAGAGCAACCCTGCGGCGAGCGATATCGCCGCGATTGCGAGCAGGCCAAACTGGGGCCAATCGCGCGCGAGCAGGAAGACCAGCGGAAACAGCAGCAGGGCGCCCCACGCCGGGATCCAGTAGATATCGACGAAGCCCAGCGAGAGGATGCACACGAGAAACATCAGCGGCGCCGCGACCGCAGCCAGCGGTGAGCGGGTCAGCCGGTAGAAGATCGTCGGGTAGAGCAGAGCGGTCAGCGATGCGAGCGCCACGTACAGGTAGCGCAGCATGCTGACGGGGTCGGTGACGCCGAGCAGGCGACCCAGGAGTGGAATGTAGACGAAGACACCCTCGTCATCACCAAAATCGACCGCGTAGTAAGCGCCATGGGGACCGTGACGGCCCAGCAGCAATGGGCCGCCATGTTCGAACAGCAGCATCGAGTCGTGCAATCTGATGCCGCGCCCATCTTCCATCGGCCACACGGTCGGCGTGATCTTGAGCAGCACCAAAGCGGCCATGAGACCGACCACCAGGCCCCACAGCACCATCGCTGCATCCGCACGAGCCGCCCCCACCATCATCACCGACGGCCAGCGGGATCGTGACACCGGCCCGACCTCGGCTGAGGAACGGGGGGAGATCATTCGGCGGCGAGCTTAGGGTCCCATCGGTGAAAAAGCAACATTTCGAATGAACATCACGAGGTGTGTCTCTTATTGCAGCCCACGGATGGAGGTGACGCGGCTATCGATGCTCGTCGGCGACTGACAGCAGAGCGACGTTTTCACGGTGCAATCGTCGCTGGGATGCGCCGCGGCGGGCAGCCGGCAGCGCGGCATCGATGCCCTCGCGCGCGAGGGCCGTCAGGTAGTTGCGATCCTCATCCAGCACGGCTAGCGCATCGACGCAGTCCAGCACCGGCCCGTGCCCTGGTACGACGTGCTCGGCGCTCGCAACCAGCTCGCGCAGCCGCTCGAGCGTGGCGAGGTAAGCGTGCAGGTCTCCCCCGTCGTTCAGCGTCGGTATCTCGACCTTTGACAGGTAGTCGCCGACGATCAGCACGTGCGCCCACGCGATCACGATGACCATCCCATCAGCGGTGTGACCAGCGGCCGGATGAAGCTCGAGCAGACGATCGCCGATCTCACAGCGCCCGGGAACAGGCAACGCCTGGATCTGTCCGAGCGATAGCGGGCGGGGCCGCTCGATCATCAGCTCTTCGTCGAAGCCACGCAGCTCCCGCTGAACCTCGCCCGGCGCGGCGTGCAGGCGTGCCGCGGTGCCCTCGGCACAGCCGAGCGCGACGCCGGGAAACGCGAGTCGTCCGAGCAAATGATCCCAATCGCCGTGTGTCGCCAGCAGTCCGCTGGGGGTCGGGAACCGAGCCTGCTCGGGCAGCCGCGTCAGCGCGTCGAGCTCATCCGGCAGGACGGGCGAGTCGATCACGAAAGTCTCGCCGAGCGAGTCCAGATCTGCACCCGGGTCAGCGTGTCGCCTCTCCTGCTCGCCGCCAGCGCTCTCGCTTTCTCCGCCAACGGCACCTCGGACGATCACACAGTTGACATGCAGCACCGCACTGGTGACGACGATCACATCGGGATGGAGCGAGACGGCTCGCATCCTCGCGGGCCGGTCTTAGGAGACGCCGAGCAGCTTGGCGGCCTCTTTGAGGCTGTGAACTTCAGCGGTGGGCTTCTTCTGCGAGGAGTCGAGCGTCTCCTTGTTGCGGTTGACCCAGATCACCGGCACGCGCTGTTTGATGCACGGAACCACATCGTGGTAGTGGCTGGCAGCGACGTGCACCCAGCCGCGCTTGCCGCCCATGCGCCTGGCGCACTCGGTGAAGTGCGGCAGTTCCGGCTTGTAGGAGCGGACCTGCTGCGCGGTGACGACGAGGTCGAAGTCGATCGGGATGTGGCGGCGGGTCTGGCCGAGGAGCTTGTCGTCGATGTTCGACAGCAGACCGAGCTTGTGTTTCTTGGCGAGCTTCTGCAGCTGGGGGTTCGTTTCCTTGAACGGCTGCCAGCGCTGGACTGAGTCGGGCAGGAAGCCCGAGCGCGAGGGCTCCAGCTTCCATTCGAGGCGGCTGGCGATCTCGATCACAGTGCGGCGCAGGACCTCGGCGTACAGCTCATACGAGCCACCCTCGATTTCGCGGGAGATCTCGTGGAACATCGCCATCAGGACCGCGCGATCGAGCTCGACCCCATCGCGGGCGGCCTCCTTGGCGAACGCGTCATAGATCCCGGTCTCCCAGTCGATCAGCGTGCCGTACACGTCGAAAGTGACGAACGTGACATTTTTCGGGATGGGCATCGCGCGGCATTATGCCCTGCGGGGCCGCTTCGGCGCGCTCTGCCCTCACCGCGGGGCTCCCCGCGTCTCGCGATCGGCGACTCTACGGCGCACGCATTAGCGCAATCGGCGCAATCAGCGCAGGGCCCGCGTACACGCCTCAGGCCTCTTGCGTTAGAGTCCCGCGCCGCAATGGACCTGTTGGAGTACCAAGGCAAGCAGCTGTTTGCCCGCCACGGACTGCGAGTTTCCTCCGGAAAGCCTGTAACGAGCGTTGAGGACGCGGTCGCGGCGGCGAACGAGGTCGGCTACCCGGTCGTCGTCAAGGCCCAAGTCCTGATCGGCGGACGCGGCAAGGCCGGCGGCGTGAAGCTCGCGGCAGACGAGCGCGAGGTCCGCGAGCACGCGGGCAGCATCCTCGGCATGGACATCCACGGGCACACCGTGCGCACGCTGTGGATCGAGCACGCGTCGGACATCGCGACCGAGTACTACGCCTCGGTGCTGCTCGACCGCTCGGCCAAGCAGCCGCTGGTGATGTTCAGCGTCGAGGGCGGCGTCGACATCGAAGAGGTCGCGGAGAACACCCCCGAGAAGCTCATCCGCTACCACGTCGACTCGTTGAAAGGCCTCTCGCGCGACGAGGCGATCCAGATCGCCACTGACGGCAAGGCAGATACGGACGTGATCGAGGGCGTCGCCGATGCGCTCGTCGCGCTGTATCAGGTGTGGCTGCAGGAGGACGCAACGCTCGCCGAGATCAACCCTCTGATCGTCACGCCGGACAGAGAAGTCAAGGCGCTCGACTCGAAGGTCTCGCTCGACGGCAACGCGCTGTACCGCCACCCGGAGAACCAGTCGCTGTCGGACAGCGAGAACGAAGACCCGATCGAGCGGCGCGCCAAGCAAGAGGGTGTCCAGTACGTCAAGCTGGACGGCGACATCGGCATCCTCGGCAACGGCGCCGGCCTCGTCATGTCGACGCTCGACGTGGTCGCCCAGGCGGGCGGCTCGCCGGCGAACTTCCTCGACGCGGGCGGTGGCTCGAACGCGGAGAAGATCAAGCAGGCGGTCGACCTGCTGCTCGCCAACGACGCTGTCAAGGCGGTGCTGTTCAACATCTTCGGCGGCATCACCCGCTGCGACGAGGTCGCCATGGGGCTGATCGCGGCGTTCGGGGAGATCAAACCCACCGTCCCGTTCGTCGTGCGCCTGGACGGAACCAACGACGTCGAGGGACGGCGGCTGCTGCAGGAGGCCGCGCTGCCGAACGTGTACGCCGCCAAGACGATGAACGAGGCGGCCGAGAAGGTCGTTGCGCTGGCGGCCGGCCAGAGCGTAGGAGCGCCAGCCTGATGTCGGTTCTGATCGACGAGAACACACGCCTAGCAGTCGCGGGCATCACCGGCCGCGAGGGCAGCTTCCACACGCTCAACAACCGCGCTTACGGCACGAACGTCGTCGGCGGCGTCACGCCCGGCAAGGGCGGTCAAGACGTAGATGGCATCCCCGTGTTCAACAGCTGGGCCGACGCGATGGCCGACTCACAGCCGAACACAGCGATGATCTTCGTGCCCCCACGCTTCGCAGCCGACTCGATCCTCGAGGCCGCCGCGGCGGGCGTCGAGCTGGTGATCACGATCACCGAGGGCATACCCGCGCACGACGAGCTGCGCGTTTACAACACGCTCAAGCGCGACCATCCGGGCACACGCCTGATCGGCCCAAACTGCCCTGGCATCCTCTCACCGGGGAAGGCAAACGTGGGGATCATCCCGGCCTCGTTCTTCAAAGCCGGCAACGTCGGCGTGGTGTCGCGCTCGGGGACGCTGACCTACCAGATCGGCAACGAGATCGCCCAGGCCGGCTTCGGCTGCAGCTCAATCGTCGGCATCGGCGGCGACCCAGTCCCGGGCTCGTCGTTCGTCGATGTTCTCGAGCTGTTCGAGACAGACCCGGACACCGAGCTGGTGGTGCTCTCAGGCGAGATCGGCGGATCTGCCGAGGAGGAGGCCGCGGAGTACATCGCCGAGCACATGAGCAAGCCGGTCGTGGCCTACATCGCCGGCTTCACGGCGCCGGCGGGCAAGCAGATGGGTCATGCGGGAGCAATCGTGTCCGGAAGCGCGGGGACCGCGTCCGCGAAGGCCGAGGCGCTCGAAGGCAAGGGCGTGCGTGTCGGACGCACACCCACCGAGGCAGCTGCGATCGCCGTCGAGGTGCTCGGCGGCGCGTCCGTCGTCGCTCCCTGATCGCGCTCGCAGTCGGACGCACACACGTCCGCCGCCGACGCCCAGCCCCCACGACGATCGACGCGCTACCGTGCCCGCCGCCGGCGGTACGCTAGCCCCGTGAACCAGGACCTCGCGAGAACGCTCGGCGAGCTCGAGCGCAAGCTGCAAGAGCTCGAGCGCACACTGAAGACGATCGGCGCAGACGAGAAGTCGCCCGACGCGGACGACCCGATCGCGATCGCGTCGAGTCCCGCTCCCACAGACGCCCCACTCGAGTCCCCGCAAGCCGAACGGGAGCAGCTGCAGGGCCGCGGCTGGAGCCGCATCGTGGACGAGTCGATTGAGATCGCTCAGCCTCCCGCGGGCGGGGCGCCCCCACACCCCAACCCACCGGCCGCCGCTCGATCGACGCCCCAGCCGCCCCCCACGCCACAGCCGCCCGCGCCGGTGCAGCCGCCGAGCGCGACGGAGCTGCTCCGATTCCGCGACAGGCTGGAGCGCGCGGCCCGAGATCTGACTGACGACTACGACGAACTGCTCGGACGCCTAAGCTACTCCGCTGTGGCGACCGCGACCCAACCCACCATCTCCTTCGCGCGCGGCGCACCGTCGCTTGACATCGTCGACGTGGATGGGCTGCGCGACGCCGCAGTGCGCGCGTTCGAGAGCGATCCGGCGGGCACGACCGCGTACGGCACCTCGATCGGCTACCCGCGCCTGCGCAGCTGGATCGCCGACCGTCACGGGGTAGAGCCCGAGCGGGTGCTGGTGACCAACGGCTCGATGCAGGCGGACGCGTTCCTGTTCGAGCAGCTCGTGCGTCCGGGCGACGAGGTGATCGTGGAGCGCCCCACGTACGACCGTACGCTGCTGTCGCTGCGCCAGCGCGGCGCTCGCGTGCACGCGGTCGAGCTCGAGCCCGACGGCATCGACACCGAGGCGCTGTCAAACCTTCTGAGCGGCGGGGGGGGAGCGCAACCGACGCTCGCGCACATCATCCCCAACTTCCAGAACCCGGCCGGCTACACGCTCTCGTTCGAGAAGCGGCGACACCTGCTGGAGCTGGCCTCAGACCACGGCTTCATGATCTTCGAGGACGACCCGTACGTGGAGCTGCGCTTCAGCGGCGAGACGCTGCCTACGATGCTGTCGATGGACCCCGAGCGGGTCGTGTACGCGTCGTCGTTCTCCAAGACGGTCTGCCCCGGGATCCGTGTCGGCTACCTCGTCGGCCCGACCGATCTGATCGCCGCCGTGGCCCAGCTGGCGACTAACACGTACATCTCGCCGAACATGGTCGCCCAGTCGATCGTGTACGAGTTCTGCGCTTCGGGCGCGATCGACCGCTCGATCGAGACGGTCAAGGCCGCACTGGCCGAGCGCGTCGAGACGCTCGCCAATGCACTGCGCCGCGACCTGCCGGAGGCGGAGTTCGTGACTCCGCAGGGTGGCTACTTCATGTGGGTGACACTGCCCGAGGACACTGACGTCGCCGCCCTGTTCCAGGCCGCGGCCGAGCGGGGGGTAGCGTTCGTGAAGGGCACGGACTTCCTGCTCGACGGTCCTCAGAACACGCTGCGTCTCGCCTACTCGGGCGTCACGCCCGAGCAGATCGACACGGGCGTCGCGCGGCTCGCCGAGGCTTACCGCTCGCTCTGAGCGAGCCGGCCCGAGGGCACGACTAGCCGGTCTGAAGGCGCGATCTCCAGCGCCTGCAGGATCCGCCTTACGTGGGCGTCCCAGCTGTAGCGCTCGACCGCCTCCTCCAGAGCGGCCTGGCCAAGCTGTACGCGCAACACGTCATCGTCCAGAAGCCGCATGACCGCGCGTGCGACCGCCGATGCATCCCCAGGGGGCGTGAGCAACGCCGTGCGACCGTCCTCTAGCACCTCGCCGATCTGGTCGAGGTCGGATGCGACGATCGCGCGGGCCAGGCCCATGTATTCGAACAGCTTCGTCGGCGAGCCGAAGAACGCCGTGCCGTCGGGGTTGGGTACGTGCGGCGAGACGCACACCTCGCAACAGGCGAGCAGCTCGACCGCGCGTGGATGCGGGACCACGCCGGTGATCTGGACCCGGTCTGAGAACCCTCGCCGCTCGATCTCGGCGACGACCTCAGCGTGCAGGGGTCCGTCGCCGATCAGCACCCAGCGCGCGTCGTCGCGGCGCTCGGCGACGCGCTCGATCAGCTCCGGGAGCAGCTTGACGCCGTGCCACAGCCCGAATGTGCCGACGAAACCGACGGTGAGTGCCTGCGGTAGGCTCATCCGGCTGCGCCAGTGCTCAGGAGGATCGGCGCGCGCGGTGGCCAGCTCGGCGATATCGACGCCGTTGGGGTTGACGAGCACCCGCGCAGGCTCGATCCCCTCTTCAACCAGCTGGTCCTTGAGCGGCTGCGACACCACCACGATCAGCGACGCGTCGAGCAGGTTGCGCCGCTCGAGCGCCTCCTGCGCCTTGGCAAGCCGCGGGCGGCCGCTGCCCCAGTGGCGCTCAGCCCAGAGCTCCGAGCCGTTGAACTCGAGCACGAGCGGGACGTCGAGTGCTCGAGCCAGCTCGAGGCCTGCGTAGGAGCCGGGCGCGTAGCGCTGGTAGACGACGTCGGTGGGCACGACGGCGGCAGCCGACACCAGCTGTTGCGTGTGGCCGACGAGCGTGAGCCAGTGCACGAGCTGGACGATGCGCCGCGGCGACACCTCGCGGCAGCTCGCGTCGCGCACCCCGGCTGGTCGCTCGGCGGCGAACACGCTGACCTCGACTCCCGCGCTCGAGAGCCCGTTGATCACGCCGGCCGTGTGTGTGGCTGCACCGCCCACCTGCGCGCCGAGCCAGCGCAGCGACGCCTCGGCCCGCAGATATGTGACTCGCCGCACCTCTTGCACAGGATCCGCGGGCAGGTAGTACTTGCTCGCGGCAACCCGTCGCGCGCGCTCGTGCCAGCGCGCGCAGCGCAGCAGTTCCGCCGGCAGGGCTGTCGCGAGCCCGGCGAGCGCCCGCGCTCGCATCGCGCTTCTGCCGGTGCTGAGCATGCCGACGGGAGAGCACACCTCGAAGTGGCTCGCGCGACTGAGCGCAGCGAGCAGCAGAGCCCCGGATTGCACCCCGTTGAGCGTCCGCTCGTCGCGCAGCACACGCAGATCGCTGAGCTCGGGGTCGCGCAGCAGCTGTCGCAGCCTCCTCGGTTGACCGACCATCCTGGCAAGTTGGAGAAGTGTGACGGCCAGCTCATCCTGCACGGGCTCGATCGCCGGCCCGTTGTATGTGAGGTCGACCGTGAGGCGCATCCAAAGGATGAAACTATATGGAGGGTGAACCGCCTGCTTCTGGTCACACATCGCTCGATCGAGCAGGACGGCGGACCCGCCGCGCGTTGGCGTGCGTTCGCGCGCTACCTGCCCGAGTACGGCTGGGAAGTCGACGTGCTCAGTGCAGGCCAGCGAATCGGTGCCGCGGAGTTCACCGCCAGCGCATCTCGTTCAGTGGCGGTGCGCGCGGCTGCGATGAGCGAGCTCGCTCGGCTGAGCCGACCGGCGTTCCGACTCGTGGGCGTTCGCCCCGACGCCCTGCCCTTGTCGATGCTGTGGGTGCCCCGGGGGGCTCTGATGGTCAGGCGTCGGATCGAGGGCAGCGATCCGCATGTGGTGCTGGCGAGCGGCCCCCCGATCGCAGGGCCGCTCGCTGCGCGGGTCGGCGTTCCTTCCAACGTCCCGCTGGTCGTCGAGCTGCGCGACCTGTGGGCTGGAAGCCCGGCGTTCGATGACGGCGGTCGCGTTCTCTCGCGTGTGGAGAGCTGGCTGCTGCAAAAGGCGCGGCGCGTGGTTGCGTGCACGCCCGCCGCTGTTTCTGACTTGCGCGTGCGTCATCCCGATCTCGACGGGCGCATCGTCGGGATTGCCAATGGCTTCGATCCGGAGATCCGGTCGATGGCCGCGTCCGATCGGACGGGCGAGCCGCAGCGCGAGGATCGATCTGATCGGCTGCTGACGATCCTCCACTCCGGCACGCTCACCCCTGCGCGCCCGATCACGCCGCTCGTCCGGGCACTGGAAGACCCGCGCGTCGCCGCAGGCTTCCGTCTGATCCTGCACGGATATCTCTCGCCGGCTTCGCGAGCCGAGGTGGAGCAGGCCAGGCAGACCGGTACGGTTGCGATCGAGGTGCTCGCTCCTTCGGAGTGGAAGCAGGCGGTCGGTCGCATCATCCAGGCCGACGGGTGCCTGATCACGCAGGCGCGCACGGCCGGCGACGAGACGGCGATCGCCAGCAAGGTGTACGAGTACCTCGCGCTCGGTAGACCCGTCTTGTGCGTGACCGACGGTGGCGCGACCGAGGCCTTGCTACGCAGTCTGGGCGCGGGCGAGCTGTGCGCTCGGCTCGATGATCACGAGTCGATCGTCGCTGCGCTGTTGCGATTGCGCGATGGCACCGTCCGCCCGCTGTCGCCCGAGCAGCTCGCGCCTTACAACCGGCGAGTGCTGGCGGGCGAGATGGCGAGATTGCTCGCCGACGTTGCGAGCGGCTGACCACCGATCGCCGTGATGACAAGCGGAGACTCGCCGTCGTACCCCCGATCGGCGAGGACATCGACGATCCGCTCGGATGCGCGACCGTCCCACAGCGGAGGAACGCGATGCGGGCGCGCGCGCACCCGAGTCAGCAGCTCTGGTGCGCTGCGGATGCGCTCGGGCGCCAGCCCGAGCAGCATGTTCGTTCCCATGCTCTCGGTGATCGGCCGCTCGGTGTTATCGCGCAACGTCAGGCACGGCACGCCCATGAACGTGGTCTCCTCTTGGATCCCGCCAGAGTCGGTCAGCACCCCCGCGGCATCGGCGATCAGCGCCAAGAACTCCACGTAGCCGATCGGCTCGATCATCGCCACACCCGGGGCATCCGCCAAGCTCGGATCCTCAGCCTCCAGCCGGGCACGAGTGCGAGGGTGCACCGGAAACACCACCGGCATCTCGCGGGCAACATCGCGCAGTGCCCCAGCCGCGACACGCAGTAACGGCCCGTCCACTAGCGCCGGCCGATGGAGCGTGACGATCAGATACTCACCCGGCGCCAGCCCACGCCGGGCGGGGGCGTCGAGTGAGTCGATTCGCTCACGCATCGCGACCAGCGAATCGATCATCGTGTTTCCGACATAGTGGATCTGCGCCTCGTCGCGACCCTCTGACAGCAGGTGTTCGCGTGCCTCGGGTGAGTGAATGAACAGCAAGTCAGAGACAGTGTCGGTGACGATCCGGTTGACCTCCTCGGGCATCGTGCGATCGAACGAGCGCAGGCCCGCCTCGACGTGAGCGATGCTCAGGCCGAGCTTGACGGCGACCAACGACGCGGCCAGCGTCGAGTTCACATCACCGGGGACCAGCACTACGTCGGGCGCCTCCGTCACGAGCACCTGCTCCAGGCGCTGCATGACTCTGGCGGTCTGCTGGGCATGCGTGCCGGAGCCAACTTCCAGGCGATGCTCGGGTTCTCCCACCCCGAGCTCCTGCAGAAATATCTCTGACATCGCCGCGTCGTAATGCTGGCCCGTGTGCACCAGCACATGCTCGAACTCGTCTCCGCGCCGTTGCAGCGCACCGACGATCGGTGCGACCTTCATGAAGTTGGGCCGCGTGCCGACCACCGAGAGGATCTTCCGCCGTACACCCATGCGAGTTCCGATCATAGGGAACCGCCCACACTTCACCAAAACGCCAATAAGCTCTCGTGCTCTCCATGCTTGTTGCTTTAACTTCAGCCCAGCGATGAAGCAGGTCGTGTTGCGCAACGGTCAACCGTTGGTGGCCGAGATCCCCGCGCCCTCACCACAATCGGGACGCGTGCTCGTCGCGAACATCGCGTCGGTGATCTCCAGCGGAACCGAGCGCGCGGCGCTCTCCGACAGTGGCGGGTCGTTGCCGGTGCGGGCGGTGCGCAACCCCGACCTTGTGCTGCTCACGCTGCGCCACGCGCGCGAGCACGGCATTCGCGAGACGGTCGGTCTGGTGCGCAATGCGGTCTCCGACGACACCGTACTCGGCTACGCGACGGCGGGGACGGTGCTGGATACCGGCGGACTCGGGGATTTCTCCGTCGGCCAGGCGGTCGCCTGCGCGGGGGCCGGCCGCGCCAACCACGCCGAGGTGGTGTCCGTCCCTGGCAATCTCGTCGCGCCGGTGCCTCAGGGCGTCTCGTTGCGCGATGCCGCGTTCACGACGCTCGGCGCGATCGCGATGCAAGGCGTGCGCCGTGCCGAGGCCTCGCTGGGTGAGCGAGTGGTCGTGATCGGGCTCGGGCTACTGGGGCTGCTCACCTTGCAGATCCTGCGGGCGGCCGGGTGCGCCGTGCTCGGGGTGGAGCCGGACGCCTCACGGCGTGAGCTGGGGATGCGACTCGGAGCCGAGCAGGCGGTTGCACCCGCGGACGCGCTCGCCACTGTGCGTGAATGGAGTAACGGCGACGGTGCTGACACTGCGATCGTCACGGCCGCGGCTGCGTCGAGCGCGATCGTCAACGACGCGGTGGCGATGGTTCGCCGCAAGGGCCGCGTCGTGCCGGTGGGCGACGTCGGGCTCGAGCTCACCCGCACGGAGCTCTACCAGCGCGAGGCGGACGTGCTGATCTCGACCTCCTACGGACCTGGGCGCTATGACCCGATCTACGAGGAGGCAGGCGTCGACTATCCGCTGGCGTACGTGCGCTGGACCGAGAACCGCAACATGGGCGAGTTCCTCAGGCTGCTCGCCGCCGGCATGGTCACGGTCGAGCCGCTGATCGGGCTCGAGCTGCCTGTCGCGCGGGCGACCGAGGCGTACGCCGCGCTGCGCTCACAGCCACCGCCGCTCGCCGTCGTGCTGGGATACCCAGGCTCGCTCGAGCGTAACGGCGCGGTGTCCGACGCGATCCGTATCCGGTCGACATCTCGCAGCGCGCGATCGGGCGGTTCGCGCCAGGTCCGTGTCGGGGTGATCGGCCCTGGCTCGTTCCTGCGCGCAGTGCATCTCCCCAATCTTCGCGCGGATGGCGCCGCGCCGATCGTGGCCGTGGCGGCCCGTCGCGGCACCGTGGCGAGCGATGTCGCCCGGGCGAGCGGCGGCGAAGCGGCGGCTGTTACGGATTGGCAGCGCGTGGTCGAGCACCCGGATGTGGATCTGGTGTTGATCGGAACGCGACACGACTCGCACGCGGAGATCGCCGCAGCGGCGTTGCGCGCGGGCAAGGCTGTGTTCGTCGAGAAGCCGCTCGGCCTCACGCGCGAGCAGATCGACGAGGTATGGGAGGCCGGCGGTGGCGAGGACGCGCCGCTGGCGATCGGCTTCAACCGGCCGCTCGCCCCCCTGTCACAGCGGCTGCACCGAGAGCTCGCGCAGGTGAGTGGGCCACGGCAGGTCGTGATTCGCGTCAACGCGCCGCTGCCGGCCGAGCATTGGCTCAACGATCCTGACCAGGGCGGCGGTCGCATCCTCGGCGAGGGCTGCCACTTCTTCGACTACGCCAACTGGCTGTGCGGGGTGCCGCACAGCGTGAGCGGCGCCGCGGCGCGCGAGTCCGGGAGCGTGCGGACGGTGCAGAGCGCCAGCATCACCACCGCCTACGAGGGTGGGTCTGTGGCAAGCGTTCACTACTCCGGACTGGGTCCGGGGAGCCTGCCGAAGGAACGGATCGAGGTCCTGGCCGGCGGTCGCGCGTGGGTGCTCGACGACTTTCAGCGGTTGACGTCCTTCGATCGAGACGGCTCACGAACCTCGGAGCAGGGCCAGGGCGACAAGGGACACGCCGCGCTGATGCGAAGCGTGCTGGCGGCCTGCCGCAGAGACGGACAGTTCCTACCGGGGATGCGTGCCGCGTATCTCGCCCAGAGTGTTGCGTTGGCAGCAGTCGAGGCGATTGGCTCGGCGAGCACCTGCACGGTGCCTCTCCCTGGTCGCTGAGGACAGATCTCAGACAGCCGCGCTGACCACGCCCGCCAGCGCTCCGGCGAACCTCAGCGAGATCGACGGCGCCGGACCGCGCGCCGGACCGCGCGCCGGACCTCCACCCGCGCGAACGCGAGAGCCTGGTAGCGCGGGTCTGTCGCATGTTCAACCCACCGCGCGGGTACGAAACGTCGAGCGCCGTGCGCACGGCCGCGTATCGCGATGGCGACGACGCGCCGGTACCAGAACGACGTCGCGTACAGGTCCTCGGCGCGTGCGCGGTAGCTGTAATCGCGCTCGCGTTCGGCGTCGTCTGCCAGTGTCGCGTCGTCGATCAGCTCGCGCAGCGCGTGCGGGAACCTCACGTCGGCGACCGGATCGATCACGTGCACAGAGTTGTCGGCAAGCGTGAGCTCGATCACCTCGTGTACCGCTTCCAGGTGCGCTCCGTGCCCGTGCGGATGCTCCCGTGCGATCATCGCGACCCAGCGAGCGGCGTAGCCCTCGCGGGCGAGCGCCTCGCCCAGCTGCAGCGTCACCTCGGCGGGGCCGACGCGGCCGACTTCACGCCTACCGTCGGTGTTATGGCCGTCCGCAGGACAGCTCGCATCGAGAAGCGCGTAAGCCCAGCGCCGGAGCGCGTCGATCCGCTCGACCGGCGCGAGCGGTGCCGCGCGGCGCCAGGCTCGGATGTAGAGCATGCGGTCCGCCGCCGGGGGATAGGGCGCGGCACCGATCCCGTACACGTCAACCTCCTCAACGCTGATATCGACGAAGCCGGCATGGTGCAGCCGCTCGGACGCATCGGCTGCCGAGGTCTTCCACACATGGTTCTCCGTCGTTCGGGTCGTGTCGTATGCGTCGGGTGGGACAGCGGCGATCAGGACGCCTCCGTCGACGAGCGTCCGCCGTACCTCGGCGAGCGTGGCGTCGATGTTGAATGCGTGCTCGAGCACGTTGTCTGCGTAGACGCAGTCGAATGTGCCGTCGGCAAACGGCAGCGTTAGGAAGTCCGCTACGCGGAAGTCCACCCGACCGGACGCGTGGCGCTCGCGGGCCACGGCGATGAACTCCTCCCCTACGTCGACGCCTGTCACCCGCAGCGACGGGTGCTCAGAAGCGATCCGCGCCGACCACGTGCCCGCGCCGCAGCCGAGGTCGAGCAGACGGGTGCGGTCGAGCGGGATCATCGCTTGGAGGCGATGTGACTGGGCATCGTTGTGTTCGGGGCTCAGCACGGCAGCGCGCTCGCAGCGGACTTGCCGTATCGCCTCACTCTCGGCGTCGGGCAGCGCGTTGAGTTCGAGCTGCTCGCGAGCCACGCGCGCCATCTCGCCAAGGCCGATCACCTCGACCCCGGCATCGCGCAATGCACCAATCTGTTTGCGGATTGCCGCGACGTCCAGGTCGGCCTTCGAGTGACCGACCGCTACGTAGAAGTCGTCATCGACCATCCGCTCGCCTGGATCGCTAACCAGGGCATGGGCGGCCCGCCTTGGGGTCAAGTGATTGACCAGACGACGACGCGAACGCGTCAGGTGGTACGCAGCGCGACCAAGCCAGCGAGCCTTGGCGATCGTGCGGGCCGTCTCGATACTCCGACCCGCCGTCCGCTCGGCCTCGACCGCGTCGAGCAGCCGGTTACCGAAGCGCCCACCTTCTCCCCCGTCGAACGTCCATCGATCGTTGCGCGCGAACGTCGCAACGGGGAGCTCGACGATCCCGCGCTCGGCCGGGGGCGCCTGCAGCTGCGGGTCGACGCGACTCGCAAACCAGGGCTGATGTGCGTCGAAGGGGTGGGCGTAGTTGTGGTAAATGCCCGGCTGGCGCCCGCCATGGTAGACGGAGGAGTCACACCAAATCCCGTTGGCGCACAGCGCCTCGGCAAGCTGCCGGAACGGCTGTGCCTCATAGCCGCCGGCGCGGAATGCGACGGTCTCATACCCCGGGTCGACGACGCGGATAACCTCCTCGAGCGTTCGCTTCAGGCGGCCGACGAGCGTGACCAGGTCCGGGTGGTCCTGTGCCCGCGTGAGCGTCTCGTTCCATACGTAGCGGCCGTCCTCCAGCCGCGCGCCGAGCTCGGGCAGCCAGTTCGGGTGCAGGTGCATCTGCACGTCGTGGCCGCGCTGGACGGCATCCTGCCACTGCGTCTCCATGCGGGCCGCGAGCTCGGGTTGGTGCTCGCGTAGGAACTCGTGCTCGCCGAGCTCGGCGAAGATCGTCAGGCGTGCCCCCTCCGCGTCGCACGCATTCAAGAGCGCCTCGGTCGGTGCGAACACGTCCGCGTCCCAGTCGATTCGCCGTCCTGCCGGCACGGGCTGCCAGGTCTCGTAGTCGAGCGTCAGCGCCGCCAGCGTTCGTCGCGCGCGGACCAGCAGCATCAGATGCTCGCTGTCCAGCAGCTGTTCGCGTTCGATCACGAACCTGCGCTCGACCAGCGTGCGCAGCTCGGCCGGACTGGGGCATTCCCTGTTGCCCGGACACCACGCGGCGATGAACGCGAAGCCGTCTCGATCGAGGTGCTCGGCGATCCAGCGCAGCGACGCGCGCTTGCCAGACTCCTCGACGTAGTAGATAACGTCGCTGAACGTGATCACGTCGAACAGCTCTCGATCAGCGTCGGTGCGCTCGAGCGCGTCGATCGATCCCTGCTCGAAGGTGATGGACGGGTAGCGCTCGGCGCCCTTGGCGATCGCGGGCGCGCTCAACTCAATGCCGCGCAGACGCTCGAAGTCTGGCCGCAGGCGGGCGAGCATCGCCCCGAACCCGCAGCCGATGTCGAGCACGCTCCCGTGCGCTCGCGGGTGACTTCGAATCCAGTCGACGTAAAGGTCATAGCGCGTCGAATCGGCTTCGCCGATCCCCCAAGGATCCGCCTCTGTGAGGTACTTGGCCTCGCAGTCGAGCTTCGACCTCACGCCAGCAGTGGCCACGAAAGGGCAAGATCGAGAGCCGGCGACGAGCGGGTGCCTGTTGTCATACGTGAGACGATTACGCATCGTGGACCGCACGGGGCTTGCTCCCGCCCGTTCAACTGCGCGCCCCTTGATCGCCGGAGACCGGCGGTTGCGAATGTCTCTCACTTGGCAAGACACGACGACTTCGCCCGCTACGCACGCCGCAAAGCGAGGCGCACGAGCGAGCTGGTACCTGCGATCGTCGGCCGCAACGCGGACCAGCTGCCCAGGTCTCGAGCGAACAGCCGCAGGTGAAGCATCAGCACGATCGCATAGGCGACTGTGGAGGCGATCGAGGCTACGTAGGTACCGTGGTGCGGTAGCAGGACGATGTTGATCGCTAGGTTGATGGCGAGCCCTGGAAGCCACACGAGCATGAGCTCGCGAGGCATCCCTTGCGCGGCGAAGTGGTTGGCGATCACATCCAGCACACCGAGGCAGTAGACGCCGGGGAGCAGCCATAGAAACAGCGAGACCGCTGGGTGATAGGCAGGCCCGAACAGCAGCGCGATCATCGGGCTAGCCAGTGCGGCGGCTATCAGGCACACGCACAGATAACCGACCGCGACGAGGTGAAATACGCTGAGGCTGAGGTCGCGATCGGCCGATCCCCTGGCCAGGCGTGCGAACAGGTTCACTGCGATTACCGCCGGCAGCAGATACAGGGCGTCCGCGAGTGCCACGGCGATCGAATACTGACCGGCTGCCTGGGCCCCCTGAATGCTGTTGACGAGCAGCAGGTCGAAGCGGATCAGCATGTACGCGAGCATCGTGATCACGTAGGCGCGGGCACCATAGCCGAGCATCCGTCGGGCCAGCGCGCTGTCCGGCCAGCGGAACAGACGCCCGTGACGACGCATCGCGAGCATGTAGGCGACGAGTGCACCCAGCTGAGGGCCCAGCATCAGCGATAGCGCAAGCAGGACACCGCCATCGGCGAGCGGCAGGACGGTGATCAGCAACACGACGGTGAGCACCACCGAGGTCACTTCGACCCCGTTGTAGAACAGCATGCGTCCCTCGGCGAACACGATGTTCTGCAGGAACAACGAGCACAGCAGCATCGGCACGGCGAACATTCCGATCGCCAGTTCGGGCCAGCCGATGTCCGCGAGCGCTCCCGGGAATGCGATCTTGATCGTAATTCCGAGGGCTGCGAGGAGCGGCCCGAGAACGGCGGCGAGCCACAGCGAGTTGCCCGCGATGCTCCCGCGCATCGCGGGCTCGCGCGCACCGAAGTAGAGGTTCGCCCAGGCGACTCCAACCGTTCCGAGCTGCGCGAGCAGCGTGATCAGCGCGTACGTCGAGGCGAGCGTCCCGCGACCCGCCGGTCCGAGCCAGCGAGCCACGATCACGGCCGTCATGCCGCCCAGCAGGAGCACGCACACTTTCGCCCCGACCATCAGGAGCACGTCGCCGCGCATCCCCCGATCGACCGCGGGCCGGGCGAACAGGCTTATCGCTGTCCCACGCCGACCACGTACCAACCGCCGATGCGCCCGATGCGATCGCGGACCGTGGAGTTCTCGAGCAGATGCGTGTGGCGAGCGATCCACATGCTGATCGGGGTTTCCTCGGCGTTGAACCCGCGCACGCAGGTGCTGCCGCCTGCGAAACCCGCGTCGATGAGCATCCGTTTCAGCTGCCGCTGGCTGTAGACACGCACGAGCGGGCGCGCGCCGATTGACGTCTCCTCGACGTAGTGAGCGAGTACCCCTTCCATCGAGCCATCCTCGAGCAGCCCGCGCTGGATGATTCCCCTGATCGCAACCTGCATCAGCCAGTAGTGAATCGACCACCGGTTGTACACGACGATCCGCGCCTGCCCCCCGGGGCGCAGAACGCGTCGGATCTCATGCAGTGCGGCAGGCATGTCGGGCGTGTGGTGCAACACGCCGTTGCTCGACACTCGATCGAAGCTCGCATCCGCAAATGGAAGCTGCTCGGCGTCGCCGTTCACCACGGCCGCCGTCAGACCCAGGGCTTCGACATGGCTGCGAGCGAGCTCGACGTGCCGCGGGGTGAGGTCAATTCCAGTTACACGGGCTCCCGCGCTTGCATATTCGACGAGATCGATCCCCTGACCACAGCCGACATCGAGGACATCCAGGCCGGCAGTCGATCCGTAGGCAAGCGTCTCGGAGATCCAAGGCATGTAATCGCGCCGGCCGACGAGCAGTTGCTCGATCGCACCGCGGGTACCGGGCTGCACCGTGATGTCCGGTCCACACGGGTCAGCTGTCCACTGGCGCACGGCCTCGGTCTTGGCAGGATCACCGGTGGCAAGCATCCGGCTCATGCTAACCAGGCCCGACGGCCCGATCGGGCTGTTATCTGGACCTCACAATCGCCCGCACGGGAGGTGTTACGAATCTCGGACTACGACGGGCACATGCGACTCGTGTGGCGTTGATGAATCATTTCAACTCCGCACGCCGATGTTTCTCACTCGGTCTAGCGAATGACAGTCACGGCTAGTAGCTACCGCTAGCGCCCGTAGCGCTGGCCCAGCACCAGCTGCTCGGGCAGCGCAGTCCGCACAGGCGGCGAGGGGTCGGCGATCACGGAGACGGTCTCGGCGACGCTGGCGGTCAGCCCGAGGCGCTGGCCGTCGGCGGTTTGCAGCTCGACGTGCTCGGCTCCGCGCTCGGCGAGCGTCGCCTCGAGGCCGGGCTCGAGGCCGGATGCCTTGAGGTAGTGCAGCAGGTCCTCGGCCTCGTTCTCGAAGCGCAGCACACGCACGGAGGCGCCGACCTCGACGTCGGCCAGCGGCACACCGGCGAGGCGCGCTCCGGCGACGATCGGGTGGCCGTGCGGGCAGGTTTTCGCGTCGCCGATCGCGGCGAGCATCCGCTCCTCGAGCACTGGTGACATCGCGTGCTCGAGGCGCTCGGCCTCCTCGTGGACCTCGTCCCAGGGCACGCCGAGGACGTCTGTCAGGAAGCGCTCGATCAGCCGGTGGCGGCGCACGATCCCCTCGGCGTGCTCGGCGCCGCTCTCGGTGAACGCGATCGCGCGGTCGCTGCCGCGGGTGATGTACCCGTCGCGTTCGAGCCGGCCGATCATCTCGTGGACGGTCGGCGGCGAGAGCTGCATCGCGCGCGCGACGTTCGCGCCGGTCATCGGCAGGCCGGCCTCCTGCAGCCAGAACAGTATCTGCAGGTACTCCTCCTCGGCGACGGTTGCCGTCGGGTGGCTGTCGTCGCTCACGTCGAGGATGCTAGACGACGCTCACGGCCGGCTGACGCTCACCGTCGGCCGAGGCTCGCCGACGCAGGCCGCTCACGAATAGAGCTGGGCGAAAGTGCACTCCGCAGGGGCCTTGTCATCGCGCCAGCGGCGCAGCTTGGAGCCATGGCGGATGCGCCCGGCGGAGACGTGGTCGAAGTCGATCTCGACGACCAGCTCGGGGCGCAGGGCGACCCACTCGAGATCCTTGCCGGCGCTCCAGCGGCTGGGGTCGGCGGAGCCGCGCTCGCCGGACTCGTATGGGGCGAAGAAACCGACCAGCCGGCGCTTCTCGCTTGCGCTCAGGCCGGAGCAGTGCCCGACGACGCGCAGCTGCGGCCCGTCGTACAGCGCGAGGATCAGCGCACCGACGGTGTCCGGCTCCTTGCCCGGGCGCCAGCCAGTGATGACGGCGTCGATCGTGCGTACGCGCTTGACCTTGGCCATGCCTTTGCGCTCGCCTGGGCGGTACGGCGCGGAGCGCTCCTTTGCGATCGCGCCCTCGGCGTGCTCGAGCCACTGCCGCGCCTCCTCCGGACTGTCGACCGTCGGCATCAGCTCGACAGGCGCGCGCGTGAACGCCTCGCCGGCGAGCAGCTTCTCGAGCGCGGCGCGTCGCTCGCTTAGCGGCAGCTCGATCAGCGAGTCGTGTTCGTGCGCGAGCAGGTCGAAGGCGACGTACACGGCGGGCGTCTCGCCGGCCAGGCGCTCGATCCGCGAGACGGCCGGATGGATGCGCTGCCCGAGCGCGTCGAAGTCCTCGCGCCCGTCGCGATCACGCACGACGATCTCCCCGTCGAGCACGTAGCGCCCGGCCGGCAGGATCAGCTCGGGGAAGTAGCGCCCGAGCGGCTTGCCGCTGCGCGACTGCAGGAAGATCTCCTCGCCGTCGACGAACGCCAGGCAGCGAAAGCCGTCGAGCTTGATCTCGTAGACGTAGTCCTCGCCGACGGGCAGCTCCTTGCGCGAGAGCGCCAGCTGCGGCTTCAGCGGCGGCGACAGCGCGAGCGTCACGACGGCTCGTCCTCGGCCTCGGCGTCGGCGTTGGTCTTGGTTTTGCGCGCCCTACTCGGCTGCACGCGCGGCGGCTCGCTCTTCTGCTTGCGAAAGTGCGGCGGCCAGGGGGCGTCGCCGAGGCCGTCGCGCTCGTCGCGCGCGGCCAGCTCGAGCAGGCCGTCCAGCCGGCCTGGGCGATCGTCGATCGTCGCCGACGGGTCTCCGCGCTCGCGCAGGCGCGCGGGGACGGTCTGCAGGCGCAGCTCGGCGGGCTCGACGTCGGCGACCTCGTCCCACTCCAACGGGCATGACACGCGCGCGTCGGGCACTGCCCTGACCGAGTACGCGGATGCGACGGTGCGGTCGCGCGCGTTCTGGTTGTAGTCGATGAACACGCCGACGCGTTCCTCCTTCCACCAGCGGCTGGTCGCCCGGCCGGGCATCCGCCGCTCGACCTCGCGCGCGAGCGCGAGCGCGGCGCGGCGCACTTCTTCGAAGCTCTCGGTCGGTTGAATGCGCACGTACACGTGCATGCCGCGCGAGCCGGAGGTCTTGGGGAAGCCCAGCAGATCGTGCTCCTCGAGCACGTGACGCACGCCGAGCGCGACCTCTCTGACCTCGGAGAACGGGACATCGGGGCCGGGGTCGAGGTCGACGCGCAGCTCGTCCGGATGGTCGAGGTCATCGCGGCGAACGGGCCACGGGTTCCAGTCGATCACGCCTAGGTTGGCGCCCCACACGAGGTGCGCGGCGTCGTTGGGCACGAGCTCGCGGGCGTGGCGCCCGCTGGGGAACGTGACGGTCGCGGTCTGCAGCCACTCGGGCGCGCTGTCGGGGACTCGCTTCTGGAAGAACGGGTCGCCGTCCACCCCGTTGACCCAGCGCTTCATCACGGTCGGGCGGTCGCGCAGCCCGCGCACGACCGCGTGCTCGCACTCGAGGTAGTAGTTGACGAGGTCGAGCTTCGTCAACTTGGCGTCCGGGAAGAACAGCTTGCCGGGGTTGCTGACGCGCACCTCCCGTCCGCCGGCGTCGACGAGAACATGCTCACCCTTCTTCGCGGCCATTGCTGGAAGGATGCCCGATCGTGGGCGATCGCACAGACATCCCGCGACGGGCGCTCGTGGCGAGCGGCCCGTTCGGCGCAACTCTGCGGGCGGCGCGCGTGACCGAGCTGATCGCCCGCGGCCTGCAGGCGGGCGGGCAACCGCAGCCGGATCTGTGTGTACTGCCGGCCGAGAGCGAGAATGCGCAGCCTGCGCAGCCGACGTCGCAAGTGCTCGAGGCGCTGGACTTCGACTCGCGCATGCGCAGCGCACGGGCGGTGATCGTGGGGGTCGAGTGCTTGGACGAGCGAACGCTGATCGCGAGCGTGACGTTCGAGATCGCCACGCGGGCGCGTCAGTCGGGCGTGCCGGCGTATGCGATCACCGTGGAGAACCACCTGAACGCGTTCGACGCGCGGATCCTTGACCTGCAGATAATCCTCGAGGCACGCAATCCGCGGGCGCTGAGCGCGGCGGGCAGGAAGCTCGCCGCGCTCGTGTGACAGCGCCGGCGTCCCAGCCGGCGGGCACTCCGGGCATCCGCTCACCACCGGCGGCGGCTCACCACCGGCGGCGGCTCATCGCTGCGCGTTTCGTCTGGCGGTTCCGTGGCGAGACTGCGGGCAACGTCGTAGACCAGCCGCACGGCCCGGGCGACGGAGTCGTAGTCGAGGTTGGCGGGGATGTCGCTGGGGAGATGATAGTTGGCTGGGGTGCGCCAGTCGGTGATCGAGATCAGCGTCGCGGTCGGATAGCCGGCGCGGCTGGGAATCACGCTGTCGCTGGAAGCGCGGGCGCGAAAGCCACGCTCGAGGGCGATGCCGAGCGCCTCGGCTCGCTCGGCCAGCAGGTCGCGCAGCCAGGGGCCGGTGTAGCTCTCCATCCAGACGGGCCCCTCTGCCTCGAGCATCGCGAGGTGCGTCGAGCCGACCATGTCGAGGTTCACGAACCAGGTGCGCCCGGACTGCAGCTCGTGGCGGTGAGAGGCGATGAACGCGCGTACGCCGTCCTGGAGTGTCTCCTCGGCGCCACAGGAGACGAGCATCACCTGCAGGCCGGGCAGCGGGTCTGCGCGCAGAAGCTCTGACAGGCCGACGAGAGAGGCGACCCCGGAGAGGTTGTCGTTGGCGCCGGGAACGGTGTCGGTGCGCCACACATCGGCCACGATCGCGGTGCCGAAGGCGCCGATCGCGAGCGCGGCGCGCGCGAAGCGGCGCCGGCCGGTGAGGGCGCCGGCGAGCGAGCACAGCGGTCCGGCGAGACCGATCCACCACTGCGGGGGCGGCGTGTGCACGCGCGCGAGCAGCTGCGGCGCGAGCTCGTGGATCTTGCGCTGGAGCGTCTGGTCGAACAGCAGGCCAGTCTGCGGCGCGTCGTGATGCGCGAGAACCACGAGTGTGCCGACCCCCGGCTCGCTCACTGGCGCGGGCTCGCCGACCCGCGCGACGACGTTGACGGTGCTTCGCTTGCGCCGCACGAGCCGCCGCACGATCCGCGGCCCGTTCTGGGCCTCGTCGACGATGCCAGCGTAGGCGCCGACGGCAAGCAGCGCCCCGAGTGCGCGCCGCCCACCGAGCAGGAAGACAGCGCCGAGCATGCCGAGCAGGCCGAGGCCGGTGGCGGTTGGCGGAAAGGTCCCCCAGGACGGCTCGTCCTCGAGCTGCACGTCGACGCCGGCGACCGATCCCAGCCGCCGGGCGAGCCACTCGGCAGCGCGTCGCTCCCCGGGCGAGCAGGGCGTGCGGTCGATCGGCGCGAGCGTCTCGACGACCTCGCGCAGGACGCCCTCGAGCGCACGCCCGGAGGACTCGCCGTGCGGAGTGTGCTGATCGTGCCGGCGCTTGAAGCTCACGGAAAGCACTGCCCCCTCACAGAAAGCACTGCCCCTCTCCGCGGTAGGTGGGCACCTGGTCGACGATGTGCTGGCCTTCGAGCAGGTACAGGCTGGCGAAGCGCTCGCACAGTTCGCCGGCCTTGGCGTGGCGCATAAACACGCGGTCGCCGATCGCGATCGCGTCGGCCGTTCGGCCGAGCAGCGGCGTCTGCACCTCGCCGGCGCCCTCTTGGCGGTCGAGGCGCAGCCCGGCGGGGAGATGCGGCCGCGGCAGACGAGCGGCGTCGGCGGGCCCGGACGCGAGGTAGCCGCCGCCGAGCGCGGTGACGACGCGACGCCCGGGGCGGCGCACGACGGGCAGCGCGAACGTCGCGGCGGGTCGTGGCGTGAACGCGCGGTAGGCGTCGAACAGGCCGGGCCCGTACAGGCCGGAGCCGGCGGCGAGCTCGCTGACGGCGTCCTCGCGGGCGGTGCGCTGCAGGCTGCCGGTGCCGCCGCCGTTGACGAACTCGAGCGGCGGTGCGCTGTGCGCGGCGAGCACTCCTTCGACGGCGGCGACGATCGCGGCACGGCGGGGCGCGAGCTCGCGAGCGGATCGGGCTTGCATGGCGCGGACGGCGGCGGCGCGCAGCGGCCGCGCGGCGGGCGAGTCGCCGAGCCCGGCGATCTGCGACTCGTAGGCCATCAGCCCGACGAGCGCGAAACCGTCGCGCCCGACGATCGCGCGCGCCAGCTGGGCGGCCTGCTGGGGTGTGTGCACGGGCGAGCGCTTGGCGCCAACGCGCACGCGCCCACCGAGGATCCACCAGCCGGCGTCGACGTCGATGCACACGCGGATCGGCCCGGCCCGGTCGCCCGCGCCGCCGTCGGCACCAACCCCGGCCCCGGTGCCCGCGATGACGGCGTCGATCAGGTCGAGCTGCTCGATGCTGTCGACCATGACTGCCACGGTGAACTTGCCCTCGACCGCACCGTCGGCGAGCGCGCGCAGGGCGCGACGGTCGGCGGTGGGGTAGGCGACGAGCAGGTCGGTGGTGCCGTTGGCGGCGAGCCAGAGTGCCTCGGGCAGCGTGAAGGCGAGCGTACCGGTGAAGCGAGGGCGGGCGAGCACGCGTGACTGCAGGGCGCGGCAGCGCAGGGACTTGCTGGCGAGCCGGATCGGCTTGGGCGCGGCGCGTGATTCCATGTCGGCGGCGTTGGCGTCGAAGGCATCGAGGTCGACGAGAGCGAACGGCGCGTCGAGGTCGGCGGTGGCGCGCTCGAGGCGCTCGTAGGCGCCGGCAGCGATCGGCGGCTCAGCCATCGGCCACCCCGGCGGACTCCGGCTGAGGCGAGCGAACGGGCCCGAGCACGCGGTCAGTCCAGTGGTTGGCGAACCGCCCGCCGGGATCGAGCCGCGCGCGGACGGCTTGAAAGCGGTCCCAGTCGCGGTAGCGCGGGCGGAGCGTGGCGGCGGTGTGGAAGTGGCGCTTGCCCCAGTGCGGGCGTCCGTCGAGCTCGTCCATGACGTGGGCGACGGCGCGGAAGTAGGGCTCCCAGGCCATCCGGCGGTACATGTGCACGGCGATGAAGCCACTGTCGCGCCGGGCGGCGGTACTGAGGAATGCGTCGTCGGCGGCGACGGCCCTGACCTCGATCGGGAACGGCACGTGAAACCGTTGACGCTCGACGAGCGCCATCACCTGCCGCACGGCGTCGGGCGTGTTCGCGCGCGGCAGCGCGTACTCCATCTCGGTGAAGCGGACGAGCCGCGGGCTGGCGAAGATGGCATCGGAACGGTCGACCCGCACGGTGCGCCCGGCCAACGAGGTGGCGAGCCGATTTAGTTGGGGTATGCGGCTTGGCATCCGCCGCCCGGCCCGGCAGAGCAGCTGAAAGGCGTGGTTGGTGAGCAGCACGTCGTTGGCGTATGCGGAGAGCGGCGTGCGCGGCTGCGGGGCCTGTGTGGTGCGGTTGTTTGTGCGCGTGAGTGCCGTGTTCGTGTGGGGGAAGACGTAGAACTCAAAATGCTCGTTGTCGTGCACGAGCTGCTCGAAGCGCTCGAGCGTGTCGCCCAGCGGCATCGGCTGATCGACGCCGCGCAGGGTGAACGCGGGCACGCACTGCAGCGTGACGTCGGCGATCACGCCGAGCGCGCCGAGGCTGACGCGTGCGGCGCGGAAGGTCTCGGGGTCGCGCTCGGGCGAGCAGACGAGCGTTGAGCCGTCGGCGAGCACGAGCGTCAGCTGACGCACCTGTGAGGAGATGTTGCGCAGCCGCGCGCCGGTTCCGTGCGTGGCGGTGGAGATGGCGCCGGCGATGCTCTGCGCGTCGATGTCGCCGAGGTTCTCGAGCGCGAGGCCGTGTACGGCGAGCTGCGCGGAGAGTTCGTGGATCGTGATGCCGGCCTGCACGCGCACGAGCCCGCTGGCGGGCTGCAGGTCGAGCACCCGGTTCATGCGGTCGAGCGCGAGCAGCAGCCCGTCGGTGCAGGCGATGTCGCTGAAGGAGTGCCCGGCGCCGACGGCTCGTACCGACCGGCCCTCGCGCTGCGCGCGCTGCAGCGCGGCGGAGAGCTCGTCGATCGAGGCTGGGTGGAGCACGGCGGCGGGGCTGCAGCGCTGATCGCCTGCCCAGTTGCGCCATCTGGTGGCGCTGTAATGGGGATCAGTAGGCTCGCTCATCTGGTGACCGAACCCGAGCCTACTCCCAGCCCGGAAGCTCGCCCCCCCGGCTCGGCGGCTCCTTCTCCCGGCTCGGCGGCTCCCGCCCCCAGCCCGGGAGTCCGCCCCCCCCGCGCGCGCGGGCTGGCGACGCCGGGTGGCAGACGGGCGACGGTGATCGGCGCGGGCTCTTTCGGCACGGCCCTGGCTGTGCTGCTGGCGCGCGCGGGCTTGCGCACGACGCTGCAGACGCGCACGGACGAGCAGGCGGCGCTGATCGATCGCGAGCGCGAGAACGGCCGCTACCTGCCGGGCGTGGAGCTGCCGCCGCAGCTGCGGATCGAGCCGGCGGCGGCTGGGGTGGCGCGCGCGGACTACGTGTTTCTGGCGGTGCCGTCGGCGGGGTTGGGTGAGGTGATCGAGCGGCTGAGCTCGTCCGAGCTTGGCCGGCGCACGGCGGTGGTGTCGGTCGCGAAGGGCCTGGTTCCGCCGCGCGGCGTGCCGCCGACGACGGTGCTGAGCGCGACGTTTGGCGCTGAGCGCGTTGCGTGCTTGGGCGGCCCGGCGCACGCCCAGGAGATGGTGCACGCGGGCGCGGCGCTGGTGGCGGCGTCCGCGGACGAGGAACTGGCGAGCGCGCTGGCGCAGGTGTTCATGCGCGCGGGCGTGGTGTGCGAGCGCTCGAACGACCCGGTGGGCGTGGAGCTGGCGGGCGCGGCGAAGAACGCGGCGGCGCTGGCGGCGGGGGCAACGGAGGCCCAGGGCCTGAACGCGGCGGGGGCGGCGGCGGGGCACATCTTTGCGGAGGTGTGGCGCTACGCGGAGGGCTTGGGCGCGCGTCCGGAGTCGATGATCGGGCTGGCTGGAGCGGGCGATCTGGTGGCGACGGCGCTGGCGCGCGAGAGCCGCAACCGCCGCGCGGGCGAGCTACTGGCGGCGGGCACACGGGCGGCGGAGATCCCCGAGCGGGTCGGCCAGGCGGTCGAGGCGCTGGAGTCGGTTCCGCTGCTGGCACGTGCGCTGGAGCAGGCGGGAGTGGGCGCCCCGGTGACGACCGCGCTCGGCCGCTTGATCTCGGGCGAGCTGCCGCTGGATGACTGGGTAGCGCTGGTCCGCGCGACGGTCCCCCCGCCGGCGCTGTGGCGCAGAAGGCCCACCCCGGGCTTCTGGCGCCGAGCCTGGCGCAGGCTGTCCGGCAAACGCTGAGGTCCGCGGCGCGCGCTGCTACCCGCGAGGCTGTGGCTGATAGACGACCGTGAGCGGGATCCGCGTGAGCAGGCGGTCCTCGAGCTCGGCGCCGGGCGAGAACAGCACGTCGAACCAGTAGGTGCCCTCTTCGGTCACTTCGTAGGGCATCTGGCGGATGATGTCGACGCCGCGCGCGCCGGTGCCGGGGAAGTTGACCTGCCCCAGGTCGATCAGCTCACCCTGCAGGCCGCTGGGTTCCTCGGGTCGCAGCTTGAGCGAGTAGCGGCCTTTGGTCTGCCCGGCCCACAGGCTGATCACGAGCGTCAGGTGTTCGAGCGAGAACGACGGCATCTCGTCGGGGTCGTCCCCCACCATGGTGGCCCCGTCGACGATGTTGATCAGGCTGAGCGAGCCACTTTGCGCGCCTCTGATGTAGCGGTCGGTGAAGACCGCTACCTGGACGTGTGGACCGCTGTCGTATTCGGGCATGTGTGCCGCCGCATAATACGGCGCACCGCTCGGCGTGGACCTGCCAGGCAGAGCGACAACCTAGGTTGGCTTCCGCGAGCGCCTCGGAGAGAAAATCAGCCTCTCGCCGGCGGGTAGGAGCTCGATCCGATGCAGCCAGCGGTGGACGACGTCGCGAATGTAAGGTTCCTGCTCGCTTTTGGGCCGCCCACTTCATGGTTCGTAGTCTCGCGCGAGAGCCTTGAACAACGCCCCATCCTTATAGCTATCGAGCTTCTCAGGGACAACCGCGGTCGCGTCAGGACGCCCACGCCTGTGAAGCTCACCCACCAGCTTCCAGTTGATGTCCTCGTCGAGGACGATGCGCCGTCGCTCAGGCGACAAGCTCCGCTAGGTCCGCCTCATACTCAACAGCGTCATCGATCTCGGCTTCTGAAAGACCGTAGTCCTCGCGAAGGGTCTCGCGACCACCGTCCCCGCTGGCGATCCCGGCGACCAGAGAAGTCGGTAGGCGACGACCGCGCACAACCGGGGTTCCGGAATGTCGGTCCGGATCAACCTCAATGTGCTTGCGCGGCTTCTGAAGTGCAACCCATCCGCCGAGGCCCAACGACTCACGAATCTCCGTCAGATCGATCAGCGTCGCTTCGAGGACCTCGTGATCCGGGATATCCACCGAAACCCAGCACTCTTGTGCGGAGTCCCATTCGAGCAACATTCTCCCGTCGTGTGCCAACGGCGCCGTTGCAAGAGGCCAGTCGCCATACTGCTCCCGTAGCTTGTGGACGGCTTTCTTGACCTCGCTCGGCGTCTTGCCCTTCTCCACTAGACCCTATGTCGTAGGTCGCCCGTTGGGTTGACCGCCGGGGTAGGCCGGACACTCCTCGCGGGGGTTTGTCTGGCCGGAGAATGGCTCCGGCTGACCCCAGGAATGTGAGGAGGTCCGGCCGTGACTGGAATGGTGACTTATGCGGGGCTTGATGTCCATGCCCGTTCGACGCATGCTGCGGCGATTGACGTCTCGACGGGTGAGCTGCGGCGGGCGCGGTTTGGGCCGGGCGTGGAGGAGCCGGTCGCGTGGCTTCGGAGTCTGCGTGGCCCGGTGCGTGCTTGTTATGAGGCGGGGCCGACCGGGTTTGGGCTGTATCGCGCCGCGAGCGCGGCTGGGGTGGCGGTCGAGGTGATCGCGCCGGGTAAGACACCCCGGGGCCCCTCAGATCGGGTGAAGACTGACCGCAAGGACGCAGAGCTGCTCGCGCGGCTGCTGCTGGCCGGGTCGCTGACCACGGTCGTGGTCCCGCCTGTCGAGGTCGAGGCCGCCCGCGAGCTGGTGCGCGCTCACGATGCGTGCCGGCGGGATCTGATGACTGCTCGTCACCGCGTCTCGAAGATGCTGTTGCGCCACGGCCGGGTCTATCCCGAGTCCTCGACCTGGACTGTGGCTCACCGGCGCTGGCTCGCGGCCCAGCAGTTCGATGAGACGGCATCAGAGCTGGTGTTCGCTGATCTGATCGCCGCCGTCGACGGGCTGACCGCGCGCAAGGCGGCGATCGCTGAGCGACTCTCACGCCTGGCGGAAGACGATGCGTGGTGGGCGACCGTCGCGAGGCTCCGCTGCTTCCGGGGCGTTGACACGCTGACAGCGTTCGCGCTTCACCTCGAGCTCGGCGGGGACTGGCAGCGCTTCCAGCGAGCGAACGCGCTGAGTGCGTGGCTCGGGCTGATCCCGTCCCTTCACCAGTCCGGCGAGTCATCGCACCAGGGGTCGATCACGAAGACGGGATCGGGCTTCGCTCGCCGGCTGCTCGTCGAGTCAGCCTGGCACTACGGACGCCCGCCACGGATCGGGGTGACCCTCCAAAACCGCCAGCTTGGCCAGCCCGAGCACGTCCTGCAGATCGCTAACCGTGCCCAGCAACGGCTGCACCGGGTCTATCACCGCATGCGCGGCCGCGGCAAGCCGCACAACGTGACCGTCGTCGCGTGCGCACGCGAGCTGTCGTGCTTCCTCTGGGCAGCAGCCACCGCCGACTGACCCCGGTCGACAGCCCCACGGTCGGGAGGCCGGGGCGCCGGGCCATCAGCGGCCAGCACGCGCGGAACTACTATGGGCAGCACCCCAACCGGAGTGCCACGCCCGTTCCTAGACAGCGCACGCTGGCAGCACGAAACCGGGCCCTGGGGTAGCCAACCCCCGCATCATCAGACTGGCAACGCCGACACCGAGCCCGACGCCCCGGCCTCCCGACCACCCCAAACCGCCCGCCACACGGACGCGATCAACCCTGCCCACTTGACAAACAACACGACATATCAGGTAGTGCGCCACGATTGCCTCGCCCGCGTCGGCATACGAGTAGACGTTCGGATGACGTGACACGCTTGGGAGGATGATTCCCTCACGCGCCCAGCGACCAACACGGCGTGACGATACCCCCGCGAGCCGAGCGACCTCGGCAGCAGTGTAAGAGCCAATTGCAGTCGGATTCGTCGTCATCGCGTAAAGGCTACTCCTGACGAAGGCCGGACACTGGGACATTCCGTTCGGTCGAACCTTATTGTCATGTCAACAAGCCCAGCTACTATAGTATCTACCCTGTAAATACCATAGAGCACGCTCGACGAAAAAGGAGAACTACACAATGGCCCGCACCCGCCCCGGTGAAGTCGATCCGGTCAAAGGCCTGTCGCTCGATCCGGACGTGTTCCTCGCGCAGGAGGCCAGGCGCGAGAAGGTCCTGCGCATGCAGGACAAGATCCGCCCCGGGCGCACGACGCCGATCGCGATCCGCTTCGACCAGTTCACGCTCAAACGCCTGAAGGCGCTGGCGGCGCTGCGCAACACCGGCTACCAGACGCTGCTCAAGGAATTCGTGGTCGAGCGCTTGTATGAGGAGGAGAAGCGCGAGGGGATCATCTAGGCCATCAGCGTGCTGACGACGGCTTCGTAAACACCGGGCCCGTGGCCGACGTCGGTGACGCGCACGTTCGGGTGTGCGGCGATCGCCTCGCGCATCGAGGGGTCGCGCTCGAGCGCGTTGGCGACCAGCCAGAACACGTCGACCTCGGCCGCGCATGCGAGGTCCTCGCGCGAGTCGCCGACGGCGAAGGTCGCCTCGCGCGGGTAGCCGCGGGCGCGCCGGTGGAAGGCGACCGCGGCGGCCTTCGATGCACCGGCCGGGACGAGGTGATAGCCGCGCACGTGCGCCAGCGCGGCGAGCGCCTCTGAGCGGCGGTTGACGACGCCGTTGTCGACCAGGCGCAGCCCCCCGTGGCCGTGCTCGTCGAGCAGCTGATCGACCTCGCCGACGTCGACCAGGCCGCGGAACAGGTGCGAGACCTCGCGCTCGACGTGCCACGGCTCGTGGTACTCCAAACGTCCCGGGTAGCTCTCCAACAAGAGCGCGGGCGCGCCCGAGCGCTCGATCTGCTCGGCGATCGTCAGCTCGCCGGGCATCAGCTCGCCGGTCAGCCAGTGCGACTCGCCGTCCAGCACGACGCACGCGCCGGCCTCATAAATAAACGAGGTCCCCCCTAGCAGGCGATTGTCCTCGAACACCTGCGCACGCCTGCGCCCGGACATCAGCGTCACCTCGACCCCGGCTCGCAGGCACGCCTGCACAGCGCGCACGCCGTCGATCGTCACGTTGCCCTGACCGTCGTGCAGCATCGACGCCCCACGACCGAGCAGCGTGCTGTCGAGGTCGAGGTACAGGCAGCGCGTGGGGCCCGACCCGCTCTCGCCGACGCGATCGCTCATTTGGCAGTCCGGGGCAAGTTCAGGGCTGCGAGCGGTGGGCGCACAGTCGGCGACGGGTCAAGCTCTTCGAGCTGCTCCCACTCGGCCTCGGTGAGCCCGAAGCGTCCGGGCCATGACTCCAGAAGGCCGTCCCGTTCGAGGCAGGCCGCGATCGTCGCTAGGACCGTCAGCGCCATCGGCGCGAGCGCCGACAGTGGCTGATGGCCATGTCGGTGTTCCTCCAGGTCGACCTGCGCGATCCCCTCCAGCCCGACCTTGCGCCAGACGTCGATCAGCATCGCTATCTCTACCCCATATCCAGTCACGAACGGCAGTTGCTCGAGCAGCTCGCGCCGGGCGGCCACTTCGCCGGCCAGCGGCTGGCGCACGCCGGCTAGCTCCGGATAGAAGAGAGCGAGCGCGGGACGCGCGGTCAGGTGGTTCACGCGCCCGCCCCCCTCGGCGTCGGAGGCGCCGTCGCGCGCGAACGGTCGCCGGTAGAAGGCCTTCACGAACGACACGCCCGGCTCGCATACCAGTGGGCCGAGCAGGCCGGTGACGAAGTGCGCTGAGAAGCCTTCCGTGTCGGCATCTAGAAAGCACGCCAGCTCGCCGTCGAGCACCGACAGCGCACGCCACATCGCGTCGCCCTTGCCGAGCACCGGCCCGTACTCGGGAAGCAGATCGGCCTCCTGCCAAACGACCGCCCCGGAATCGGCTGCGACGGCCGCTGTGGCGTCGGAGGAAGCCGCGTCGACGACCACGACCTGATCGATCGCGCCGGCCTCGCGCAACGGCACGAGCGCGCGAACGATCTCCCCGATCGTGTGCGCGCACTCGCGCGCGGGCAGGCACACGGACACGCTGTGGCTGCGCTCGGCCGCGATCCGCTCGACCGGATACAGCGAATGATGGAACGAGCGGGCTCCAGCCCAGCGCTCGGCGGCGGTCACGGACATCGCCTCTACTATCTCAAGTCCTTGGCCGTCGACCGCAGAACCGAGCCGTGGAGCGCGCTGCTGGACGCTGGGCGCGAGGACGGGCGACTGGTACGCGAGGCCAATGAAGGCCCGGGCCGCGCGCGGCTGGTGCCGCTCCCGCGCGAGCTACACCCGGACGTGCTCGCCGCGCTTGGGCGGATGGGCGTCGAGCGCCTGTACTCCCATCAGGCCGAAGCGCTCCATGCCGCGACGGAAGGGCCGACGATCGTCACGACCGGTACAGCTTCGGGCAAGTCGATGTGTTTCAACCTGCCGACCCTCCATATCCTCTCCGAGCAGGCCAAGGCGAGGGCGATTTACGTGTATCCGACGAAGGCGCTCGCACAGGACCAGGCGCGCGCGCTGGCCGCGTTCGGCCTCGCCAAGCGCGTGCGCCCTGCGATCTACGACGGCGACACGCCGCGCGAGGCGCGCAGCCAGATCCGCAGGAGCGCGAACGTCGTGCTCACGAACCCGGACATGCTGCACGTCGGCATCCTCCCGAACCACGCCGCGTGGACGGAGCTGTTCTCGAACCTGGCGGTCGTGGTGATCGACGAGGCGCACGTCTACCGCGGCGTGTTCGGCTCGCACGTCGCGAACGTCCTGCGCCGCCTGCGACGGATCGCGTCCGCGTACGGCACCGATCCGATCTTCCTGCTGACGTCCGCCACGATCGCCAACCCGGTCGAGCTGGCGGAGCGCCTGACGGGCCTGCAGGACGTGCGCCTGATCGACGAGGACGGCGCTCCCGCGCCGCAGCGGCGGATCGCGGTGTGGAACCCGCCGCTGACCGATCAGCAGCTCGGGACGCGCCGCTCGGCGCTCGGCGAGGCGGCTGAGCTGCTCGCGCGGCTCGCGCGCGACGGTGCGCGGACGATCTGCTTCATGAAGTCGCGCAAGGGCGTCGAGCTGCTCAGCCAACTGGTCAAGCAGGAGCTACAGCAGAGCGACCCGGAGCTGGCCGAGCTGATCACCCCGTATCGCGCGGGCTACACCCCCCAGCAGCGGCGCGAGCTCGAGCAGCGTCTCGTGCGCGGCGAGCTGCGCGCGGTGATCACGACCGACGCGCTCGAGCTCGGCATCGACATCGGCGAGCTGGACGCGGCGGTCGTGGTCACGTTCCCCGGCACCGTCGCCTCGCTGCGCCAGATGTGGGGCCGTGCCGGCAGGCGCGGGCGCGGGCTGGCGGTGTACGTCGCCGGCGAGGACGCGCTCGACCAGTTCTTCTGCCGTCACCCGGAGGAGTTTCTGCAGCGGCCGGTCGAGGCGGCGATCCTTGACCACGAGAGTCAGCTGATCTACCGCCAGCATCTGCTGTGCGCGGCACATGAGGGGACCGCCCCTGTCCCCCCCCTCTCGCGAGCCGACGCCGAGTTCCTCGGCCCGCGCTGGGAGGCACACGCGGAGGTGCTGCAGAGCGCCGGTGAGCTGCGCCGTCGCGAGGGCACCGTGACCGCCTCCTACGTGCTGCGTGACCCTGGGGGCTACCCGGCGGCTGAGGTGTCGCTGCGCTCGGCCTCGCCTGAGAGCTTCGCGATCGTCGACGTGTCATCCGGCGAGCTGCTCGGCTCGACCGACGCCGTGCGTGCTCATTCGACGGTCCACGAGGGCGCCGTGTACCTGCATCTCGGCCGCTCCTACGAGGTGCACGAGCTCGACCTCGAGCGCCGTCGCGCGCTCGTCGGGCCGTTCGACGGCGACTGGTACACCCAGCCGAAGCGCCAGACCGACACCGAGATCGTGCGCCTGCTCGACCGCCGCGAGACGCTCGGCGTGACGCTGTCGTTTGGCGAGGTCAGCGTCACCGATACCGTGCTCGCCTATCAGCGCAGGCGCCTCGGCGACCACGGGGCGGACGGGCATCGGGCGATCGACATCGTCGGGCTCGAACTGCCCCCGACGAGCTTCTGCACGCAGGCCCTGTGGTTCGAGCTGCCGATGGGCGAGCGCCCGGGCGGCGAGCTGGCGGACGTGGTGCCGCTGGAGGCGCTGCTCGGCGCGCTGCACGCGACCGAGCACGCGCAGATCGCCGTGCTGCCGCTGATCGCGATGTGTGACCGCTGGGACATTGGAGGCCTGTCAACGAACTTCCACCCGCAGACTGGCACGCCGACGATCTTCATCTACGACGGCCACCCCGGCGGCATCGGCATCACGCGCACCGCGTTCGCGCGCTTTGAGGAGTTGTGCGACGACGCGCTGCGCCTGATCGCCGGCTGCACGTGCGCGAGCGGCTGCCCGTCGTGCGTGCAGTCGCCGAAGTGCGGCAACCTCAACGAACCGCTGTCCAAGGCCGGGGCACGCGCGCTGCTAGAACATCTGCTCGCCGCCACCGCGTCGGAGCCGGCCCTGGCCGCGCCGCTCTGAACGCCGCGCCGCTCTGAACGCCGCCGGCCGTTGTTTACAACGAAGACCCGCCGCCCACCGCCCACCGCAGGCCGTCCGACCTACACGCCCTGTCGAGTACCCGTCCCGACGAAGACCGCCCGAGCCGCGACAATGACCGCGCCCGTGCCACGACTGCTGAAAACCGTGCTGAACGCCCTCAAGACACCGATCTTTGTGACCGTGCTGATCTGCGTGGCGCTGGCGAGCACCGTTGCGGCCGCGCAGGCTCCGGCGCTTCAGTCGGTGATCTTCGAAGGCCCCGGAGGGCGCGCGCCGCTGACGCGCTGGACGTTGGCCAAGGACCCGGCGAACCGCGGGCTGGCGCACGGCTGGCAGCGCGGCGGGTTCGGCGGCAGCACGGTGACCGTGCCGAACGTGGTCAGCCCTACCCCGTACAAGGGACGCCCGGGCGCGCGCAACTACGAAGGCTCTGTCGCCTGGTACCGCACGAGCTTCCAAGCACCGAGCGCCGGCGTGTACGCGCTCAGCTTCCAGTCCGCGAACTTCCTGGCCAGCGTGTGGGTCGACGGCCACGCACTCGGCTCGCACAGGGGCTCCTACCTGCCGTTTGAGATGCGCAGGAAGCTCGCGGGGGGCCCGCACACGGTGGTGGTGCGCGTCGACTGGCGCGACCCCGCGCGCCAGTCGCGCGAAGGCTTTCACCGCACATGGTTCAACTGGGGCGGGCTGGACGGCGAGGTCGACGTACGCCCGATCGGCGTCAGCGAGCTGTCCTCGCCGACGATCCAGACGACGCTCACGCCGGGCACGCCGGGCACGCCGGGCACGCCGGGCACGCCGGGGAGCCCAAACACGCCGGGCACCCCAAACACGCCCGACACCCCGAACGCGCCGGACGCGAACGTGAAGGTCAGCGTCGTAGTGCACAACTACGGTCCGAGCCGCACGCTGACCCCGGAAGGCTCGCTGGTGCATGGCGCACAGACGATCCCGCTGGTGTTCGGCCCGCTGTCGCTCGCGCACGACCAGTCGGCGACGGTGACCGCGCACGCGGCGGTCCACGAACCGGCGCTGTGGTCACACGCCAGCCCGAGCCTCTACCGGCTGGCGCTGTCTCTCGGCAGCGAGAGCAGCTACTCGGCCGCGGTCGGCCTGCGCCAGCTGAGCTGGCACGGCGGGCACGTGTATCTGAACGGGGCACAGCTGCACCTGCACGGCGCGTCGATCCAGGAGGACGCGCAGGGGCGCGGCGACGCGCTCACGCCCGCCAACGAGGGCGCGATCGTCGGCGAGCTGAAGGCGATCGGTGCGAACGCGGTGCGCTCGCAGCACCCGCTGGACGCGGCGCTGCTGGAACGCCTGGACGAAGCCGGGATCCTCGTGTGGCAGGGCATCGGCCCGGTCGAAGGCGCGGCGAACTGGTATTCGACGACGCCGCGCCTGCTCGCGGACGCCGAGCAGCAGGCGCGCACGGCGGTGCTGGCCGCGCAGCTGCACCCGTCGATCTTCGCGTGGAACCTCGTCGACGAGGTCGCGGAGAACGGTCGCGACGCGCAGGAGGTCTCCTACGTGCGCACGCTCGCGCGCTGGCTGCACGGGCACGACCCGACGCGGATGGTCGCGGTCGACGTGTGGGGTGATCACCCGCCGCGGCACGCCGGCGCGCTGTACTCCGAAGCGGACGCGATCGCTGAGACCGACTACAGCGGCTGGTATGACTCGCCGCACGACAGCGCCGCGCAGCTGAGGGCCGAAATGCGCGCGCGGCTGGCCGCGATGGAGCGCACGTTCGCCGGCAAGGTGCTCGTGATCAGCGAGTTCGGCGCCGAATCGAACACGCTGAACCCGCCCGCCAGCCCCGGCAGCTACGCCTTCCAGGCACGACTGCTGGCGGCGCACATCGCGGTGTACGCGGCCGACCCGAAGCTGACCGCGATGCTCGTGTGGGTGCTACGCGACTACCCGCTGACGCCGACGTTCAGCGGCGGCTCGATTCACCGCGAGCTGCCGCGGCTGAAACTGATCGAAGGACTCAACCAGAAGGGGCTGTACACCTACGGCGGCCAGGCCAAGCCAGCGGCCACCACCGTCGCGCGGCTGTTCAAAGCGCTCCCGCAGGGGTAGTGTGGCGCTGGTGCCGACGCTGTATGTGATCCCCGGCTCACACGCGTGCCGCACGGGGATGCTGATGCTCGCGCACAAGCGCATCCCCTACCGGCGCGTCGACCTGCACACGGGGCTGCATCCGCTGAGCGTGCGTGTTCGCGGCTTCGCCGGCCACAAGACCCCGATTCGCAGCGTGGACGGCGATACGCACGCGTCGCTGGCGATGCTCGACCGCGCAGGGACCGTGCCAGCGCTGCGGTTCGGCTCCCAGCGCATCCAGACCAACCACGAGATCGCTCGCTTTCTCGACCGCGAGCGACCCGAGCCGCCGCTGTTCCCGTCGGACTCCGAACAGCGCGAGCGGGTCGAGCAGGCGGAGCGGTGGGCGGATCAGACCCTGCAGATGGCCGCGCGACGGCTCGGGCTGATGGGCGCGGCGCACGGCCTGGACACGATGTACAAGCGCGGCAACGAAGGCCGGCTGGGGGCGCTGCTGGCGCCCGGCGAGCGGATGCGCCTGTTTCAGTCACGCGGCGCGGCGTTCTTCTTCCGCGCGAACAAGCGCAGCGAGCGCGAGCTGCTCGACGCACTGCCCGCGATGCTCGAAAAGGTCGATCAGTGGATCGACGCCGGCGTGCTCGACGGAGCCGCGCTGAACGCGGCCGACTTCATGGTCGTGCCGAGCCTCGCGCTGCTGGCGTATCGAAACGATCTGCGTGCCGAGATCGAAGCGCGGCCGGCCGGGCGATTGCTCGATCGGGTGCTGCCGCAGCCTGCGGCATGAGCCAGTCGCAGCCTGCGGCATGAGCCAGTCGCAGCCTGCGGCATGAGCCAGTAGCACCTCGTTGAATGACAGCTCACGCGGACTCCAGCGCGCGTGGATCAGCGGCCAGGCTCGCGCCGAGAGGGACCTCAGCGTCGGCCACGGTCAGCTTGCCATAGAAGATGCGGTGGCGGAACATGAGGAAGTTGACCGCTGCAACCGAGAACGCTGTGACCAGATAGACGAGCTCGACCGATAGCCCCAGCGCGGAAGGCAGCACCGCGGTGCTGAGAGCAGTGACGGCGTACTGCATCCCCATGAGAGGCAGGTAGCGGCCGAGTTGGCGCCGGACGGGCAGCGCAAACTCCGCGTGGTGAGCCCAGACGAACCGGCGCTGAAGGTTGAAGTGAACGAAGATTCCCGTGGCGAATCCGGCGGCTAGCGCCAGCTCGAACGGCAAACCGACGGCAAACGCCAACACGGTCGTGGTGAACAGATACACGAGCGCGACGATGCAACCGGAGATGACGAAGCGCGCGCCCTGGGCATACAGGCTGGAGCGCGTGCGCAGTGAGTCGACGAGCTGCTTCGGGCCATCCCTTCTCACGGGTGGCTGATCAGGGTCTCGAGGGACGCGTGCGGAGGCAATGTGGACGCTGACGCACCGAGCGTCCTCTGGACGTCAGTGCGCTCGCGCTCGCGCGCGGAGAACTGGCGCGCGTACCAATGACGAAGGTGGATGCGGTAGGCGATCGCCAGCGTATCCACGAACATCCGTTGCACCGCTCGCCGGTTCACGTTCGTGCCGGTGAAGCGGTAGTGAAGCCGGATCGGCATTTCCTCGATGCGATCGAAGCCGAACTGGACGCCGACCGCCAGTAGCTCGAGGTCGAACGCGTAGCGCTTGATCAGCAGGAGCGGCACCACGACGTCGAGCATCTCGCGCCGGAAGACCTTCGCGCCAACCTGGGTGTCGCGCACGTTGACGTGGACGAGCGATCGGGCGAGCAGCTGAAACAGCCACGACATCAAACGACGCACTGCTGGATAGTCCACCTCGCTGTCGCAATGGCGCTTGCTGCCGATGACAGCGTCGACTTCCGCGTGCTCGAACCTGCGCACCGCATCCACGATCGCCGTGGGCTCGATGTCGAGGTCGGCGTCGAGCCAGCCAACCAGCTGCCCACGGGCGTAGGGAACGCCGAAGCAGATCGCGTGTCCCTTGCCCTGGTTGAGCGCGTAGCTCAGAACCCGAACCCGTGGATCCCCCAGACCTTCGACCGCCGCGGCCGTCCGATCGGTGCTGCCATCACACACGACGAGAACCTCGAACGCCTCGTTCAGCGTCTCCAGGGTGCGAACGATCGTGTGCACGTTCTCGGCGGCATACGGATCGCCGTTGTAGACCGGGACGATCAGCGTCAACAGCGGCGCTGAGATCGTCTCCCAATGCTCACCACGCAACACGCTCTACCTCGCAGCTCTGTGCGCGAACCCCACTGGGCCGGAAATCCCCGATCGATCGGCGAGGTTTCCACTCCCCTAAGGCCGGTCGAAGCTGTAATCGCAATCGAACCACCGGCGCATAGTTCCATTTAGCTCATACGTGCGCAAACGGCCGCTCAAGGCCAGCCAAGCTATCCGAGCAAACGGGCGGATTTATGCGGCTGGATCTCATAAGCAGCCCCGTTGGGCAACGTTCGATCACTTGTGAGATCAGCGCAAATGTCTCTTATGAAGCCTGGTTGCCGCGCGCGATCTTGCGCAGGTCGATCGTCGCGTCGTACAGCTTTGCGTCGACGCCCTCCTCGAGCGCGATCTCGCGCAGGGGACGCCCGGAGGCGGTGGCCTTCTGCACGATCACCGTGCCCTTGTCGTAGCCGATCGCGCCGTTGAGCGCCGTGGCCACAGCGAGGGTCGCGCCGGCGGAGGCGTTCGTCCCAGCCTTGTTGGCTTCAATACCGTCGACGCACCGCTCGGCGAACACGCGCGCGGTCGAGGACAGCAGGCGCAGCGATTCGAGCAGGTTGCGCGCGAGCAGCGGGATTCGCACATTGAGCTCGAACTGCCCTTGCATCCCGCCGACCGTGATCGCGGTGTCGTTGCCGATCACCTGCGCGCAGACCTGCAGGACGACCTCGGGGATCACGGGGTTGACCTTGCCGGGCATGATCGATGAGCCCTTCTGCAGCTCTGGCAGCAGCAGCTCGCCGATCCCGGCGCGCGGACCGGAGCCCATCAGGGCGAGGTCGCCGGCGATCTTTGTGAGCGAGACGGCGATCACCTTCAACGCGCCGGACAGCTCGACGAGCGCGTCGCGGTTGGCCTGAGCCTCGAACCGGTCGAGCGGCGCGGAGATCTGTTTTAGGCCGGAGTCCTTCTTCAGGCGCGCGCGAACCTTCTCGGCGAACTTCGGGTGCGTGTTCAGGCCTGTCCCGGTGGCCGTGCCACCGAGCGGGATCTGACCCACGTGCACGAGCGCCGACTGCACGCGCTCGCTGCCGAGCGCGATCTGCGCTGCGTATCCACCGAACTCTTGCCCGAGCGTCACGGGGACGGCGTCCATCAGGTGGGTACGGCCGGACTTGACGACGTTCTGGAAGCTCTTGGCCTTGCGCGCGAAGGAGCGTTCGAGCTCCTTCAGCGCCGGCAGCAGCTCGTTCTGGGCGACGTCGAGCGCGGCCAGGTGGACGGCCGAGGGGAACACATCGTTCGAGGACTGGCCCATGTTCACGTGATCGTTCGCATGCGTGCCATCGCCGGCCAGACTGGCGATCACCTCGTTGGCGTTCGTGTTCGTCGACGTGCCCGATCCGGTCTGGAAGACGTCGATCGGGAACTGGCTGTCGTGCTTGCCGGCGGCGATCTCGGCGGCGGCCTTCTCGATCCGCGAGGCGCTGCGTTTGGAGAGCAGGCCGAGCTCGCCGTTGACGGCGGCGGCGGCGCCCTTCAGGCGCGCCAGCCAGTGGATCACCGACACCGGCACGGTCTCGCCGGAGATCGGGAAGTTCTCGACGGCCTTGGCGGTCTCCCCGCCCCACAGCTGTTTTTCGGTTGGCATCTGTTCTCCTGATCGGGGGCAGGAACCCTACCCGCAGAACGCGGCGAGCTCCCTGGCGAGGCCGACCGGATCGTCGTAGGCCATCAGGAAGCCTGTGCTCTCGAGCACCCGCAGTTGCCCGCTGGGCAGCATCCGCAGCGCCTCCTCGGCGGGCGCGAGCGGGTTCAGGCGGTCCCGGTCGGCCCACAGCAGGAGCACCGGCATCTCCAGGCGTGGATAGCCATCCAGCAGCTGGCTCTGCGCGCCGTGCGGCCAGCTGCGCGCGCACTTCGCCCAAGAGCGGGCGAGGCTCGAGTTGCCGGCGACGTCCGCGAACGCGTGGCGCAGCAGATCCGCGGCCGCCGGGTTCCCGCGCGCGGACAGGCGCATACCGCGCTTGGGTGTGAACACGCCACACGCGGCGTGGGAGAGCAGACGGTCGAGCCCGGGGACCGCACCTGCCCGGGCGCTCATCCGCCACAGGGTGCGTGCGTGCGCGTCGGCGGGCTCCCCGTGCATGCGGTTTGACATCAGCACGAGCCGCGATGGCCGCACGCGTCCGCTGAGCGTGGCGTGCAGGAGGATCTCCGCACCGGCGCCGTGGCCGGCGAGCAGCGGCCGGCGCCCTAGCACCTCGGCCGCGAACCCGCCGAGCACATCGGCGAACCAGTCGAGCGTGTAGGGGTGGCGCGGGCGGTCCTCAGAGTCTCCGTGCAGCGGCAGGTCGGGGAGCACCACGTGGAAGCGGTCGGCGAGCTGCCCGACCGCGGGCTCCCACTCCTTGTGCGAGAGCAGCCCCGAGTGCAGCAGCGCGAGCGGCGGGCCGGTGCCGAGCTCACGGTACGCGACCCGAGCGCCGTCCGGGTGGTGATAGAGGCGCAGCCTCATGGTCGGATCTCGCGAGCGGCCACCGACTCATCGTAGGTCTCCGCCGCCGTCCCAGCTGGCACCACGCGCCTCCGCGTCGAGCGCTATCAGAGGCGATCGGCGATCAGACCTGGGCCGCGTTCGCGCGCAGGAAGGCGTCTGTCTCCTCCAAGGCCTCCGGCGTTCCGATCTCGTGGAAGCGCTCCGTAGCTGGATGGCCGCACAGCTCCCCTCGCCTGGCCAGAGCGCTGTACAGCACCGCGAGGTCGCTCTCGGACTCGGCAACGCGATCGAGAGCGCCCGCCGCCAAACCCCCGAGACCGTAGTCGATCCACGACATCTCCGCTGTCGGAGCATGCTTGTCGTACGCCACCACGCGGCCTGTCTCGTAGTGAACGTTGGAGGTGTCCCAGCGTCCCTCGTTTCGCAGCACCACCATCAGCGCTGGTAGTCCGCTCTCGCGCCATGCGCGGTCGGCAGCCCGATAGTCGACGCGCAGGTAGGTATCGCCGTAGAGCACCAGGAAACGCCCTGGCAGCAGCGGCAGCGCGCGCCGGATGGCACCGAGCGTGCCGTCCAACCCGGGCCCGTCGTGGCTATATGAGATGTGTAGCCCGAAGCGCTCGTGCCCGATCCGCGACTCGATCAGCTCCCCGCGATGGCCGACGCAGATGACCACCTCCCGCACCTCATGGGCAACCAGCAGACGCAGCTGGTGGATCAGGAAGGGCTCGCCGGCGACCTCGAGCAGCGGCTTCGGAACATCGCGGACCCGCTCGCCTAGGCGCGTTCCCAGCCCGCCGGCGAGGATGCAAACCGGTGGCAAGGCCGCGGCTGGCACGTCAGACGGATCCCCAGTCGAAGCCTCGATCGTCTGGCACGATCCGCCGCAGCGTGTAGACGTCTGAGTCCAAGTCCTCGCGGTGCTCGGGCAGCTCCGGCCACGGATCCCAGATCGCGCTCAGCAGCTTGCCGGTGATGCCGTCGCTGGCGCCCGACCCCAGGAAGACCGCGAGCTTGGCCCCGTGCGCCAAGGGGATCCCTCCGCTGCGCTGCTGCTCGACCGCGCGCCGGTAGAACTCCTCGCCGACGCGCTCGGGGCCGGCGCTGAGAAGCTCGTCGAGCATCCGCGTGTTCAACGGTCCGGGCGCGATCGCGTTGACGTCGACTCCACGCTCACGCAACTCCTCCGCCAGAGTCTCAGCGAAGCGCACCACAGCCGCCTTCGAGGCCGCGTATGCGCTGAGCCCAGGCAGCGGCCCTGTCGCCCCGCCTCCGGAGAGCTGAACGATCTTGCCGTACCCGCGGTGCATGAAGTGGGCGACAAGCTCGCGCGCCGGCAGCACCGAGCCGAGCAGGTTGATCTCAACGGCACGCGTCCACTCCAGCCAGTCGGTTTGATCGATCCTCCCCATCGGTCCATACACACCGGCGTTGGAGACCAGGACCGTCAGCTCCCCGAGGCTCGCGACTGCCAGCTCGACGAGCCGCTCCACATCCTCCAGCCGCGATACGTCCGCAACCCGACCCAGAACCTGCTGACCAGGGGCCGCCAGCTCGCTCAGCTCGGCGAGGGCGCGTTCCAGCGCAGCGCCGTCACGTCCGCAGATGCAGATGCCAGCCACGCCCGCGTCGAGGTAAGCACGTGCGATCTCGAGCCCGAGGCCCTGGCTTGCTCCGGTGATCAGCGCGGTCCGCCCAGCCAGAGCGTCGTTCACAGTCGGGCCTCCCCGGCGGTGAGCCGCCGGGACCCGCCGATGAGCATCGTGCCCGAGCGCACACGCTCGTGAAGATCGAAGCCGACACGCACGTGGTGGACGTCCGGCCGAGCCACCAGCCCGCTGCGGAGCACACCGGCAGGGTCGACGATCTGCGCCAGCGCGAGCGCCGCTACGAGCTCCTCGACAGGCACCTCGAGGTAGTCCGGCCAGGCGGTGCACACCACGAGCACATCCGCCTCGGTGGCCGCCTCAAGCGGTGTCGAACACAGCTCGACTACGTCGGCCAGGTCTGCGGGCAGCGCGCTGACTGCCGGGTCGTGCGCGCGGACGATCGCGCCGACGCCGCTCAGCCAGCGACACAGCTCGATCGCGCTCGAACGACGCAGCGTGTCGGTGCCAGGCTTGTAGGTGAGACCCCAGACCGCCACTCGTCGGCCCGCGAGCGCCTGCTCGCCGGACACGCCGTCGGTCAGCAGCTCAAGCAGCTTCCGACGCGTCCAGTGCTTATGCGCGGCGTTGCCGTCGGCCACCCCGGCGAAAACGTGGGCGGGCAGCCCGCGACGCTTCGCGAGCCCCTGCAGGAAGCCGATGTCGCGAGCCAGCGTGCCGCCGGCGAACGCGTCGCCCGGACCGAGGTAGGCACGTGGTCCGATGCGCTGCTCGCTCCTCAGCCCCCTGGATACCTCCTCGGCGTCCGCCCCTACCGACTCGCAGATCTCCGCAACCTCGTTGATGAAGGCCACGGACGTCGCGAGGAAGCCGTTGAGCGCGTGCTTGGTCATCTCGGCCGACTCCACCCGCATCCACTGCACCGACGCCTCGAATGGCGCGAGCAGCTCTGCCAGCTCGATGCGGTCGCGCTCGCTGCGTACTCCAGCGACGATGCGGTCGCTCGCTCGGAACGACTCCAGAGCGTGACCCAGACGTAGGTTCTCGGGCACGCACGCGAAACGCAGATGGGCGTCCGGGCGACGAATGGCACATCGCTCTTGCAGCCTGGTGATGCTGCCCACCGGCAGCTGCGAGGAAACGACGACGAGCGAGTCGGCGGGGAGCTGCGCGAGCGACTCCAGCGCCTGCGCCAGGACCCACTCCACATCGGCGTTGTCCTCGTCGTCGACTGGCGTGTCGAAGGTCAGCCACGCACACCGCGCGTCAGCCAGCGCCCGGGGCTCGCAGGCAAATGTCAGGCGGTGGGCGTTGCGCGCGAGCATCAGCTCGAGCCCAGGCTCGAACACCGGCCCGCGACCCGCGCGAAGCCCATCGACGACCGCCGGGTCGGGGTCGATTCCGATCACGCTCATGCCTGCGTCGGCCAGGCATGCGGCGGTCACGCTTCCCAGGTGCCAGAGACCGATCACTCCGATCGCCTCTGCTCGATTCACCGCCGGCGCTCCCATCGATCCAGCCCTAACTCGGGCTCGCGACGGAGCGCGGGTCCGCGTAGGCACCAACCGCATACGCCGCCTCCACCTGCTCCCAGGCGTCGCGCGCCGATTGCAGATCTCCCAACAACGGCCGGTCGTCTGCGACCGCCACGGCCTCGGCGAAATGCTCCCATTCGGCCGCCCACGAGCCGTCCTCGTCCGGGTAGTGGACCTCCTCGAGCGCCGGTGGCCCCAACTCCGGACCCATGCGGTAGATGCGCAAGCGCTGAGCGCCGTAGGATCGCACCAGCCCGTCCACCTGGATCTTCGCGGTGCGGCAGTAGACCTCGAGCGAGAACAGGTTCTTCCACTCGGTCCAGCTCGCGTGCAACATCGCCCACGGATCGCCACGCGATCCCCCCGCGCCGAGCAGCAGCGCGGCATTGTCCTCGACCGGGGTGTCCCAGAACACGGTACGCAGCAGCGCAGAGCTGACGGGCAACGGGCCAGCCAGCCAGTTGCTCAGATCCAGCAGGTGCATACCTTGGTCGATCAGCTCGCCGCCGCCCGAGCGGGCCGGATCGGAGCGCCACTCACGCTCGTAGCCAACTCGCCCGCCGTGCCCGTATCGACCGCGCAGGTGCATGAGCTCGCCGTGGCGCCCGGAGTGAACCTCCTCGACGGCGCGCGCGATCCCGGGGTGAAAGCGATGGTTGAAACCCACCTTGACCAGGCGTCCGGCGGTGCGCCGACACTCGATCAGGCGATCTATCTGCGTCGTGGACAGACCCGCGGGCTTCTCAACGAGCACATGCGCCCCAGCGGTGAGCGCCTCCTCGACGAGTGGGGCCAACTGGTCGTGCACGGTGGCCACGATCACGACCTCGGGAGCGAACGCGAGCATCTCCTGCGATGTTGCACACGCATCGCAGCCATGGCTCGCGGCGAGAACCGCCGCCGCCGCGGGGTTCAGGTCGCAACATGCAACGACAGCATCCTGCGGCGCGAGCGAGGCGGCACGCTTCTCGCCGATCCGCCCGCATCCCACGATCGCCACTCTGAGACCGCGCCTGCTCACGCGTGCTCGCTTGCGTAAGCGCCACAGAACTCGAAGTCGAACGCCAGCTCCGGAGCGTTCATCGCGGCCATCGCCTGCCTGGTGTCCTCGGGCCGGCGTGTGTACACGAGCAGGAAGCCACCACCGCCGGCGCCCACCAGCTTGCCTCCGATGGCACCGTTGCGGCGCGCGAGGGCATACAGCCCGTCGATCCGCTCATCGCTCATCCCCGGCGAGCGCCGGCGCTTGTATTCCCAATGTTCGTGCATCAGCTCTGCGTACTCCTCGAGCCGCCCTCCGCCTAGCAGCTCGCGGCTACGCAGCCCGAGCTCCTTCGTGCGGTGCAGGTTCTCGAGCATCGACTCGTCGCCGGCCTTGGAGCGCGTGTCCTGATCGGCAAGCATGTGGGAGGCAGCCCGCGCCTCGCCTGTGTAGAACAGCAGGAGCTGGTCGCGCATGTGCCTGAGCGCGATGTCGTCGAGCTCGAGCGCTTCCACCTCGACGCTTCCGTCGGAGTGGAACGTGTAGGCGCAGATCCCGCCGTGGGCCGCCACGTAGGGATCCTGCTTGCCGACCGGCTCGCCGAGGACGTCTATCTCGATCTCGCACGCCGACTCGGCGAGGTCTCCCGGGGTGATCGACGCGCGACGCGCGCGGGCCAGACCCTTCAGCAGGCAGACCGTGTAGGCACCGGAGGAGCCCATGCCCGTTCCTGCTGGCACATCGGCCACCGAGGCGATCTCGAGAGGGCTGCCCGACCAATGACGCAGCAGGCTCTCGCGCAAGATCGGGTGACGGATCTGAGCGACCTCCTCGACCTCCTCGAGCTCCGAGTACTTCATGCGGTAGCGACGCTGAAAGGTCGTGTGCGTGAGCATATATGCGTACTTGTCGATCGCCCCGGAGACGAGGAAACCTCCGTGATCGCGATAGTAAGAGGGGAGATCAGTGCCGCCCCCGCCGAGCGAGATCCGTAGCGGTGCACGGCTGAAGATCACGCTCATCGAATGCGCTCCATGCTCATGACAGCGCGCTCTCCATCGCCTCGTCACGCCAGGCAAACTCGTTGGCGTCGAGCCACTTGAGCGTACGTACGAGCGCCTGCTCGATCGTCAGCTGGGGTCGCCAGCCGAGGCCGCGGATGCGCGTGGTGTCCAGATGGATCAGCGGACTGTCGCCGATCCAGCCGCGCTTACCGCCTGCGTGCCCGATCTCGGGAGCGAGCGAGAGGTGCTCGGCGATGATCGCGACGGACTCGTCGACGCGCATCGTTTCATGCGTACCGAGGTTGTAGATGTGAAAGGAGGCACGCTCGCTCTCGTGACGCTTGACCGCCGTGAGGAGCGCGCTGAGACAGTCCCCAACATAGAGGTAGGACTTCTCCTGACGACCGTCCCCCAGCACCCGCAAGCGCGTCGGGTCGCGCTTGAGCGCACGGTAGAAGTCGAACACGTGCCCGTGCGTGTATCGCTCGCCGAGGACAGACACAAACCGGCACGCCACCCCGGTGAAGCCGAATCCGGTCGTGTAGGCCGCGACGAGCGCCTCGCCGGCGAGCTTGGAGGCCGCATACAGCGAGGTCTGGATGGGGAATGGAGCGTCCTCGGGGGTCGGATACACATCGGGCTCGCCATACACCGAGCCCGTCGAAGCAAACACGATCTGCCGCACACCCTGAGCGCGCATCGCCTCGAGCACGTTCGACGTCGCGATCGTGTTCTGCTCCAGATCGCGTCGCGGATGCTCCAAGCCGCGTCGCAGGTCGGCGTTGGCCTGGAGGTGAAAGACCCAATCACAGCCGTCCATCGCCGCTTCGAGCGTCGCCGTGTCGAGCACGTCTCCCTCGATCAGGCTCACACCGGCGCCGGTCAGCGCGTCGGCCAGGAACTCGTGCCTACCGGTGCTGAAGTCGTCGACGATCGTGGCTTCCACACCCCAATCGATCAGCCGATCGGCGAGGTTGCTGCCGATGAATCCCGCCCCGCCCGTTATGCAGGCTCGCTTCACAGAGTGAAGCCGGCGGCGAGCGCATCGTCGTGGAACATACGGACGGTCTCGAGCGAGTACTGCTCCAGGCTCTTGCCCAGACCGTCGAGCTTCTTGAGCAGGTCGTGGGTGATGGTGATGATGTGGCAGCCCAGCTCGTTCGCCTGCACCAGGTTGAGGATCTCTCGCGGCGAGGCCCAGATCAGCTCCGAGCCGGGTGCCTGCGTCATGATCTCGACCGAGCGGGCGATGATCGGCATCGGATCGACCCCGGCGTCAGCGATCCGACCGGCGAACACCGATATGTAGGATGGCGCGCCGTCGGCGACGGCCGACGTGATCAGCTCCACCTGAGCAGTGGTGAACAGCGCCGTGACATTAACCTTCACCCCCTCCTCGGAGAGCTCGCGTGCGAGCGGAGCCATCGATTCACCCGTGGTCGAGGTGACGGGGATCTTCACGTAGACGTTGTCTCCCCAGGACGCGATCGCGCGGGCCTGGCGTCTCATGTTCTCGGCGTCGTCTGCGAAGACCTCAAAGGAGATCGGGTGCTCGGTGACGCGTTCGAGTAGGCTCTGTGCGAAACGGGCGTAGTCGGTGAGACCGACCTTTCGCATCAGCGTGGGGTTTGTTGTGAACCCAGCGATTCGCGGATCAGCTGCCAGCGCAAGGATACCGTCGAGATCGGCCCCGTCCGCGAATATGCGTGTCGAAATCTGATCGAGCATGATGATCTCCCACCGAAAGTCACCATAACGAGATCAGCTCTTTGCAAATGTCTCTGATCGCCAACGCAGCAACTCGTGAGCTCCGTCCGCGAGGCTGTCGGCGACCATGTTCGGGCTCACCGCCTGCAACCGCTTGTGCAAGCTGGCCGGATTGAGGATCAGCAGCGTCCGGCAGCCGGCTGCGTTCCCAGCGAGGATATCCGCGTCGGTGTCTCCTACCAACCACGAGCTGCCCAGGTCGAGGTCGAGGTCAGCCGCGGCGTCCAACAGCATCCCGGGCGCCGGCTTGCGGCATACACACGGCCCTGACAGCTCCGAGACAACCCCCTCCTCGTGGTGCAGACACAAACGTGAGGCTGCCAATGTGACCCCCTCTCGCGCGAGCAGCTCCATGACCCGCTCGTGCACTGCGAGCAGTTGCGTTACGGTCAGCTTGCCCTTAGCCGCGGCCGGCTGGTTGGAGACGCACACCAGCAGGAATCCGGCTCGCGCAAGACTGGCGGCTGCGGCCGCCGCGCCCGGTATGAGACGTACCTGCTTGACCTTGAGCGGCGACTCCGCGGCACCGGAGACCGGGTCGGCGACCAGCTCGTTGAGGACGCCGTCTCGATCGAGGAATACGGCTGCCTTCACCTGCTCCCCGCAGCGGCGAGCGACTCCCAGTGACCCTGTTTCACCGCCAGCCCCGGGTGGGAGACGAGCGCGTGCCAGAGGACTGCCTGAAATGACTCGACCAGCGGCGTGCGAAGCTCCGGAGGGGGCTCGACGAGAATCGCGACATCCGCGAGCTCGGCCAGCGCCCCGCCTGGAGCTCCCACGATCCCGTAGAGAGAGGCGCCGCGGGCGCGAGCAGTCTCCATCGCGTTGACGAGATTGACCGAGACGTTGTGCTCGCGCGATCCGCCACCGACCGAGAACACGAGCAGCGCGTCGCGCTCGGAAAGCCGCGAAACCTCGAGCCACGCGCTGAAGCAGGTCTCCCAGCCGTCGTCGTTCGTTCGAGCGGTGAGCTCCGAGACGTTGTCGGTGGGCGTGTAGCTCTCGATGCCGCAGAGCTTGCGGAAGTCGTTGACCGCGTGGGAGGCGTGCCCGGCCCCGCCCCCGACGCCGAGGACGAACAACCGCCCGCCCTGCGCGCGAACGTCTGCGAGGCCGTCGACCATCGCGTCCAGCTGCTCCGGGTCGGTCCTCCGCGCGAGCTCAGCCGCTGCGGCGAGATAGGTGACAGCGTGGCCGCGTTCACTCATGCCGCTCCCAACCATGACGAGACTCGACGATGTACTTCGGACGGTTGCGGGATTCGTCGTAAATACGCCCCACGTACTCGCCGATCACGCCGAGCGACAGGAGCTGGATGCCACTGAAAAGTGACGTGACGATCACGATCGTCGGGTTGCCCACCGGGAACGGCACCCCACCGAGCTTCAGTCCGGCGTATGTAAGCGCCATCGCAAACGCCAGCCCCGAGAGCGCCACGCCGAGGAGCGAGATGACACGCAGCGGATAACGGGAGAACCCGACGATCCCGTTCAGACCTATCACTACCGATCCCAGAAAGCGGTTGTACTTGCTCGTGCCGGCTGCCCGCGGTTCGCGGTCATAGAGAACGTTCGTCTGGCGAAATCCGACCAGGCCGACGAGTCCCCGCAGAAAGCCATGGCCCTCCTTGAGGGAGACGACGTTGTCGACCACTCGTCGACTCATGAGACGAAAGTCGCCGGTGTTGGGGGGTATGTCGACCTCGGCGATGCGCTTGATCAGCCGGTAGCCGACAGCGGAGACGACGCGCTTGGGGATCGTCTCTCCGGCGCGAGTCCGGCGCTGGGCATACACCACGTCGTATCCGTCGCGCCATTGCTCCAAGAGCTCCGGGATCAGCTCAGGTGGATCCTGGAGATCGCAGTCGACCACCACCACCGCGTCGCCACAGGAAGCGTCGAGGCCGGCGATCGTCGCCATCGGTTGTCCGAATCTCCGCGAGAAACGCAACATCTTCACTCGCGAGTCCTCGTCGCACAGCTCGAGGATCAGATCTTCCGTGCGATCGGTGCACGGGTCGACGCAGAAGATCAGCTCCCATTCCAGCTCCACTCGCCCCAGGACCGCGGTGAGGCGACTGTACATCCGACGGATGTTGTCCTGCTCGTTGTAAACGGGAATCACGACGCTCAGCGTGCGCTCGGGCACGCCCTCAGCCGTGGCCATCGTCTGCCCCAGCGAGCCGACCACACGCTCGACCGTGCTCATGCGCTCGGATTCGGTCGTTCGAGCACGGTCATGCCGCGAATCCCAAACGGCAACTTCACCCCGGCCGACAGAAGCCGCTCCTCGAGGCGACAGGCAAGGCGGCCGAGCGCCGAGCTGGATGTGCGCTCGATGTCGCGCCTGACCCTCCGTTCGAGAGCGTCGCCTCGAAGGTGCTCGTGGCGCCTGCGGTTGCGCTGCTTGACCGCCCAGAGCGCCGGGTACAGCGGCGCACCGAGGTGCACGTCGTCGAGCACGCTCAACCCCCCTGCTCGCGCCTTGCGCGCAAGCTCACCGCGAAGGTAGCGGCGCTCGTGGCCGAGCAGGCGGTCGTAGTAGTCGTAGATGCCGGGGTTCATCGGTACGACGATCACAGCGCGTCCCCCCGGACGCAGGACCCGCCCGATCTCGGCGAGTGCCCGTTCGTCATCGCCTACGTGCTCGAGCAGGTTTGCGCTCACGGCGACGTCGACGCATGCGTCGCGGATCGGCAGAGAGCAGACGTCTGCCTGAAGCAGCAGCGCATCCGGGACTTGCATCCTGGCCCTGCGCAGCCCGCTCGGCACGAGATCAACTCCAATCAGCGTGGCGTCGGGAAGACGGGCGCGCAGGTCGGCGAGCAGGTAGCCACTGGAGCAGCCGATGTCGATCACCATCGGCGCCGCCGAGACCTGCCCAATACGCCCAAGCATCGCGCGTCGCGTCCAGACATCGATGAAATGCGTGCGGCTGCTCTGCTCGTGGAGCTCCTCCAGCTCCTGCGACCAGTTGACCCCATACTCATCCGGAACGCAGCTGATGTAGGGCTCAGTGCCTCCCTCGTTCGCCGACCGGTCCCGGTATGCGGGCACTAGCAAGGAGACGCGGGCTTGCTGCGAGACATCCTCCATCGCGGCCAAGATACAGAACACGTTTGATCGGAATATTTCCTACTGCCGCGATTCGCCGTCGGGCGTGAGCGCATCTCTGCCCAGTGAGCGCGACCGCCGACGGAACGCCTTGGAAAAGCGCTCGGTGGCAGGCATTCAGCCGGTACGAAGCTCTCAGCGGTCCTCGTCGTCAGATCGCCGCAAGCGTCTCTGATGCGGGCCACGGCTCGGTGCCAGTAAACTCCGCGCAGCAACTCCGCATCGCCTCGAACCACGGACGAAGCAGGGCAAGCCCGTCGACCGTCTCCAGTAGAGCAGCGGCCCGCGGTCCGGCTGCACGCGAGCGGGCCGGTGGCAACGGCCCCCGCCTAGAATGAGCCGCCCCGTGATGGCTCCTGCCCGACATCCGCTGATCCCCAGCCGCACGGTCGATCCCCAGCAGGAGCTGCCTACGCTGGAGCTGGAGGTGCTCGAGCGCTGGCGCGAGCGCGATGTGTTCGCCGAGTCGCTGCGCCGACGCGAGGGCTCCGAGCAGTGGGTGTTCTACGAGGGCCCGCCGACGGCCAACGGCCCGCCGGGCTCCCACCACGTGCTCTCGCGCGTGTTCAAGGACATCTACCCGCGCTTTCAAACGATGCGTGGATACCGCGTCGAGCGCAAGGGCGGCTGGGACTGCCACGGCCTGCCGGTCGAGATCGCGGTGGAACAGGAGCTCGGCATCCACCACAAGGTCGAGATCGAGGAGTACGGGATCGCGCGGTTCAACGCCAAGTGTCGCGAGTCGGTGTTCAGGTTCCTCGAGCAGTGGGACCGCTTGACCGAGCGGATCGGCTTCTGGCTCGACCTCGAGCACGCGTACCGCACGCTTGATGAGAGCTACATCGAGTCGGTCTGGTGGGCGCTGCGGCAGATCGACGAGCGTGGTCTGCTGTACGAGGGCCACAAGGTCGTGCCGTACTGCCCGCGCTGCGAGACCACCCTTTCCTCGCACGAGGTCGCGCTCGGTTACAGGGACGTGGTCGACCCGAGCGTCTTTCTGAAGCTGCCGGTATCCAGCGCCAACGAGAAGCTGCTTGTGTGGACGACCACCCCCTGGACGCTTCCCGGGAACGTCGCCGTAGCGGTCTCGCCGACGGCGACGTACGCGAAGGTGCGCGTGGGAGAGGAGACGTTCGTGCTCGCGGAGGACCGGGTCGGCCCGGTGCTCGGCGAGTCCTGGGAGATCCTCGAGACGTTCACGGGGAACGAGCTGGTCGAGCGATACCGCTCCTACGACGGCCCGATCTTCGACACGGGACAGGCCGGCGGCCTGCCGATCCTGGCGGACGACTTCGTGACGACGGAGGACGGCACGGGGATCGTCCACCTGGCGCCAGCGTTCGGCGAGGACGACTATCGGGTGGCGGCGGCCGCGGGCATCTTCAAGGGCGATGAGCCGCGCACGTTGTTCAACCCGGTCAGGCCCGACGGCACATACGACGGGCGCGTGCGCAACCACGGCGGGCGCTCCTACGAGGGGCGCTTCGTCAAGGACCCGGCGCTGACGCGCGAGCTGATCGAGGAGTTGGACGAGCGGGGCCTGCTGCTGCGGGTGCAGGAGTACGAGCACTCCTACCCTCACTGCTGGCGCTGCGGCACTCCTCTTCTGTACTACGCGAAGACGTCGTGGTACATCAGGACGACTGCGTTACGCGAGGAGCTGATCGCGGCCAATCAGACAGTCGACTGGCACCCCCCGCACGTCAAGCAGGGACGCTTCGGAGACTGGTTGCAGAACAACGTCGACTGGGCGCTCTCGCGCGAGCGCTACTGGGGCACGCCGCTGCCGGTGTGGCGCTGCACGCGCGGACACGTGCACGTGATCGGCTCCTACGCGGAGCTGGCTGAGCGCACGGGCGAGCCGCTCGAGGACCACCACCGTCCGTACGTGGATGATCTGTCGTTCCCGTGCCCGCAGGCCGAGGAGGCGGACGGCCGCCCGTGCGGCGAGCCGATGGCGCGCGTGCCGGAGGTGATCGACGTGTGGTTCGACTCGGGCGCGATGCCGTTTGCCCAGCACCACTACCCGTTCGAGCACGAGGCCGCGCTCGAGCAGCGCTTCCCGGCGGACTTCATCTGCGAGGCCCAGGACCAGACTCGCGGGTGGTTCTACTCGCTGCTGGCGGTGGCCACGTTGACCGGCCTCTCCGGGGGTGAGGCACGGACCCCGGCGCCGTACAGGAACGTGATGTGCCTCGGGCTGATCCTCGACGAGGACGGCCAGAAGATGTCGAAGTCGAAGGGCAACACGGTCGAGCCGTGGCAGGTGCTCGACACCTACGGCGCGGATGCCTTCCGCTGGTACTTCTTCACCTCCAAGCAGCCATGGGACGGCTATCGCTTCTCGGCCGAGACGATCGGCGATGGAGTGCGCCTGTTCCTCAAGCAGCTGTGGTCGACGTACTACTTCTACGTCCTGTACGCCCACGCCTCGGCGGACGGGCTGAGCGAGTCGGCTTCGGCGAGTGGCCCCACCGGGGACCTCGACCGCTGGGCGCTCTCGCGCACGGCCGGCACAGCCACGCTGGTCGCCGAGCGGCTCGACGCCTACGACGCGACGACCGCCGGGCGAGCGATCGCGGGACTCGTCGACGAGCTGTCCAACTGGTACGTGCGCCGTTCGCGACGGCGCTTCTGGGACGGCGACCCAGCGGCCTTCCAGACGCTTCGCACGTGCCTGCTCACCGTGGCCAAGCTGCTGGCGCCGTTCTGCCCGTTCATCGCGGATGAGATCTACGACAACCTGGACGGGAGCCTCGAGAGCGTGCACCTTTGCGATTTCCCGGCCGGCGAGGCGGTCGGCGAGCGCGACGAGCAACTTGAGCACACGATGGCGCTGGCGCGTGAGACCGTGCGCCTCGGGCTCGGCGCGCGGGGCAAGGCCAAGATCAAGGTGCGCCAACCGCTGGGCGAGGCGATCGTCGTGGCAGCCGGTCGCGAGCAGCAGGCAATCGAACGGCTGGCGGATGTGGTGCGCGAGGAGCTGAACGTGCGCCGGGTCCGCTTCGTGGCAGCAGCGGATGAGCTCGGTAGCTACGAAGTCAAGGCGAACTACCGGACGCTCGGCCCACAGTTCGGCAAGGACATGCCGCACGCCGCCGAGGCGATCGCCGCGCTGAACCCCGCACACGTTGCCGCTGCTATGCGCGACGGCGAGCAGATCGGGATCTCGGTGGCCGGGCGCGAGCACACGCTGTCGGCCGATGAGGTGATCCTGACGATGCGAGCCCCCGACGGCTACAGCGTCGAGCGCGAGGGCGCTCACGCGGTCGCGCTCGACCTGACGATCGATGAGGAGCTACGGCGAGAGGGACAGGCCCGCGAGATCGTGCACGCGGTGCAAAACGCGCGCAAGCGCGCCGGGCTCGCGGTCGAGGACCGGATCGAGCTCGCGCTCAACGGCGATACCGCACTGATCGCGGCTGCGAACGCCCACCGCGACTACATCCAGGGCGAGACGCTGGCGCTGGAGCTGGAACTGGACGGCGAGATCGCGCACGGCAACTCCGACATGAGCAGCTCGGAAGAGACCGAGATCGATGGGCTCGCGCTGACGATCGGGCTGCGGCGCACAACGCGTTCCTGAGCGCGACCGCCTACGCCAGCACCGGCTCCAACTCGGCCTCGAGCTTCTTCTTCGGGTAGGCCCCGATCACGGTCTTGACCGGCTGTCCGCCCTTAAAGAGGATCATCGTCGGGATCGACAGGACCTGGAAGCGGGCGGCGGTCTGCGGGTTCTCGTCGATGTCGAGCTTGACGATCCGCAGGTCCGGACGCTCGGATGCGATCTCCTCGAGAACCGGCGCGACGACGCGGCAAGGACCGCACCACGGTGCCCAGAAGTCGACGAGCACGGGGCCCTCGGACTCGATTACCTCGGCGTCGAAGTTGGTGTCGGTTACTTGGCTGAGGGTGCCTGCCATGGTGGTCTCCTTGATTGCTTACCCCCCACTATACAAAATGAAGGAAGGATGCCCGGGGCGGAAGGACTTCTGGACACGGCCTCCACCCACGCCTATGCTGCGCGGCGCAGGCGCGGTGGTCAGTCCGTGATCTCGAAGAGTGATCTCGCGTTGATCGGCTGCCTATTCGACCGCACTTCCTCCCAGATTCTTTTGAGCGGGTCTGCTGCCTCGTAGAACGTCCCGCGCCTCGCACCGAAGCGTGTGAGCAGGTCAGCCTGCACGATTGCTCGGAGATCGTCCGTGGCCGCTTGGTTGGAGATCTCCTCGTCCCACATCCTCAGAGCTGCGCGGTAGGAGGAATTGCGCACCCTCATCCCAACCGTCGCGTCGAACAGCGCACTGAGCATGCGCTGTGGCAGATGCTTTTCGCTGCACACCGCTTCGAGCCTGGTCCAAATCTGCTCGGACTCCTTGACTCGTCGGAGCACGCTGCTCGCCTGAATGAAATGCGCCTCCAAGCAGTACCTCACCCACGGACGAGCATCGAGCCGAGGATCCCACCCGTCGGCTCCCACCTGCTGTAGCACTCGGTAGTAGGTCTGTGTATTCCTACCTAGATACTCCTCGATACTAGAAAACTGGGGCGCGAGAATCTGATCCCTCGCAAGAACCAGAGTCTGCAGGCAGCGCGACATACGTCCGTTGCCATCGCGGAACGGATGAATCATCACAAGATTTAGATGCGCCATCGCGGCGCGGACCATGACGGGCGTTTCGCTGTCGGCCGAGAGGTCGCTCGTCAGCTCCTTCACGAGAGCCGGTAGCTCATCGGCGGGGGGTCCCTCGTACACGGCCTCGCCCGTGGCATCGTTGCGAATCCAGATTGGCCCTGGGCGCCATAGTCCTGGACTCGCCTCGAGTGTGTACTCAGTCATCATAAAGTGCAGACTTCGGATGATCTGCGGTGTGTATTCGAAGTGCTCGTCTTGAGCTAGCTGGAGGACGTAGGTCATAGCCCGTCGGTAGCCGGAGACGGCATTCCAGTCCTCTGCCTTCGCATCCGTCGGCTGCTCGCCGCCGATCGCTGCGAGTGCGTCCTCCACCGAAACGTCGTAACCCTCAATGCTGTTCGAGCCCTGGATTGCGCGGGCTCCAAGGACACGCCGGACCTGTCCGACCCACCGTCGGGGCTCGGCGATCCGAAACCGGAGCTGCCTGCGCAGCTCGTCGATCTTTTTGAGCGCGGCATCCTCTTCGAAGCTCATCGGTGGGGTCTGGAAGATCATGGATGTATCCAGGCTCGTCCTTGATAAGCAGAAGCAATCACGGTCTCCCTTGATAGTATCATTGATCTCCGTGATGCACTCTCTACCAATACCACGCACCCTCACGATGACCTGGCGCGATCAATGAACCGTGACCATCCAGCCTTCCGAGTTGCGCACGATCGGCGGGTGGATGTGGGTCAGCGCCATGAACAGATGGGGTGATACGTAGACCTCGATGAAGGCTGCGATCACGAGCACGGGCACGGCGAGGGCGACGGTGACGACAGTGGCGGCGAGCAGCTGCTCCCACTCCCCCCTGCGGCTCGCGATCATCCACGCGGCCAGCGGCAGGAACAGCGCGATCAGCTCTGGGACCGCGTGCGGCAGGACGCCGAGCAGCAGCAGCGCGGGCGATACGTGCAGGAAACCGGACACGCCCGCGAGCGCGTGACCGATCACGTAGGCCTGCGCACTCAGCGAGAACGCGGTCGCGAGCGCGACGAACGCGATTGCGATGCGTCCGCCGTGTTCGTGCACCCACCGCGTGACGCCGCGATGATGCTCGGCCTGCAGCGGCAGCGAGCTGCCGGCGATGAAGCCGGCGACGCAGGCCATTGCGTGCAGCGCGAGGACCAGCAGGTTGCTGCGCAGGACATGCAGGACATCGCCGGTGTCGCCCACGGCGAACGGCGGCTGAAGGCTGACGATCTGCTGGTAGCCGTGGTCGAGTGACGCCACGACCAAGACTGCCGCAAGCAATGCTGCGGCCGCGAGCGCCGAGCCGGCGACCCAGCGGCCGACGACCGCCGCGGGAGCCCGCTGCCAGGCATGGAGGGTCGCGCGTGTGTGCCGCACGCCATGGGCGAACGCGTAAGCCGAGGCGTCCATCGCGAATGCATCGGCGCGAATGCCGGCGTTCTGAAGCGACGCCTCGTTATCTGACGCGGACGTGGACTCCTACGGCGAACGTGCGCTACCTGAACCGCAGCAGCGGGACGAGCCACATTGCCTCGGCGGCGATCCGCCAGGACATCTTGCTCGTCCCGTGCTGGCGATCGCGGAACACGATCGGCACCTCTACGACCTGGAACCCGGCCTGCACGGCGCGGTAGGTGAGCTCGACCTGGAAGGCATACCCCTGCGAGCGCACGCCGTTGAAGTGGATCGCCTCGAGCACCTCGCGGCGAAAGCACTTGAAGCCGCCCGTCAGGTCGCGTACTTTCAGCCCGAGCACGAGCCGCGCGTACGTCGAGCCGCCCTCGCTGATGAACCGTCGCAGCAGCCCCCATTCGCGCACGCCGCCGCCGGGCACGTAGCGCGAGCCGAGTGCCAGATCGGCGCCGTCGTAGACCGTCTGCAGCAGACGGGCGAGGTCGGCTGGGTCGTGGGAGAAATCGGAGTCCATCTCCATCACGTAGCCGGCGCCCCGCTCGAGCGCGTGGCGGAACCCGGCCAGGTAGGCGGGCCCGATGCCGTTCTTCTCGCTGCGGTGGAGCACCTCGACCCAGTCGTGCTCGGCGGCCATCCGATCGGCGATCTCGCCGGTCCCGTCAGGCGAGCCGTCATCGACGACGAGCACGTGAAAACCACCTCCCGTCGGAGATCGCTCGACGGCGCCCGCCAGCACCTCGCCTGCCGCCGAGACGATCGCCTGCACGTTCTCGGCCTCGTTGTACGTGGGCAGTATCAGCCAGGGCTCGCCGGACATCGGTCGGCGTACCCTAGAGCGTGTCGCGACTGCTCGCTCCAGTCGCCACGCGATCGGCGCCCGCGGGCCCGTACGCTGGTGCGATGGTCCAGCCGCAGCTGTCGAACAACGCGATCGCTGAAGCGCTCGAGGAGCTTGGCGACCTGTATGAGCTGGACGGCGCGGTCGTGCACCGTGTGCTCGCCTACCGCAGCGGTGCGAAAGCCGTTCGAAACGCGTCCGTGTCGGTGGCGGCGCTCGCGCGCGAGGGTCGAGCAGTCGAGCTGCCAGGGATCGGTAAGACCCTCCAGGAGAAGATCCTTGCGCTACTGCAGACGGGCACGATCCCGGCCGCCGAGCGGCTGCGCGCGCAGTTCCCGCCGGGTCTGATCGCGATCACTCGACTCCCCGGTCTGGGCGCCAAGCGTGCGCGGCTACTGCACTCGGAGCTGGGAATCGACTCGCCGCAGGCACTGCGCGAGGCCGCGCAGGCCGAGCGGCTGCGCACGGTTCGCGGCCTGGGCGCGAAGTTCGAGGCGGGCGTGCTCTCGTCGCTGGACGCGCTCGAGGCCCAGCCGGACGGCGGCGTGGCGCGGCGGGTCCCGCTTGTCCGGGCACTCGAGATCGGCGAGGCGCTGGTGCTGGGGCTGGAGCGACTGGGCGGCCCGGGCACGCACGTGCAGATCGCCGGTTCGGCGCGCCGACGGGCTGACAGTGTCAAGGACCTCGACCTGATCGCGACGAGCACTCGGCCGACGACGCTGGCCAAGAGCCTCGGCAGGCTCGAGCAGATCGAGCGAGTCAGCTCGGCCGGCAAGGCGGGCGCGCGAGCGCGCACACACTCGGGCATGGCGATCGACCTGCGGATCGCCAAGCCGGCGCAGCTCGGCAATCTGCTGCAGCACTTCACAGGCTCCGGGGCGCACAACGCGGCGCTGCGCGAAGCGGCGGTACGCCGGGGATTGCACGTGTCGGAGTACGGCATCCTCGATGACGCGACCGGCGTCACACACACGTGCGCGACCGAGCAGGAGGTATACGAGCGCCTCGGCCTCTCCTACATCCCACCGGAGCTGCGCGAGGACCGCGGCGAGCTGGAGGCCGCGCGCGCAGGGACGCTGCCACAGCTGCTCGAGCTCGACCAGATTCGTGGCGACCTGCACAGCCACACGATCGCCTCCGATGGACACAACACGATCACCGAGATGGCGCTCGCGTCCCGCGAGCGCGGGTACGAATACCTGGCAATTACCGACCACTCGGCCAGCCACGGCTTCGGCAACGACGTCTCGCCCGAGCAGCTGCGCCGCCAGATCGAGCTGGTGCGCGAAGCGAACGATCGCATCGAGGGGATCGAGCTGCTGGCGGGCAGTGAGGTGAACGTCCTACCGGACGGGTCGCTCGACTACGCGGACGAGCTGCTGGACGAGCTCGACTGGGTGATCGCCAGCGTGCACACGTCGTTCGCGATCAGCGAGCAGGCGATGACCGAGCGGATGATCGCGGCGATCGAGCACCCGCTGGTGGGCGCGATCGGCCATCCGACGGGCAGGCTGATCGAGCGGCGGGAGCCGTACGCGATCGATCTGGACGCGGTGTTCGCGGCGGCGGCGCGCACGGGGACGATGCTCGAGATCAACGCCAACCCCGATCGCCGTGACCTGTCCGACATCCACGCGCGGGCGGCCGCGCGGGCGGGCGTGCTGATCCTGATCGACTCCGACGCCCACCGCACGCGCACGCTGCAGAACATGCGCTGGGGCGTGGCTACCGCGCGGCGGGCATGGCTGACGCACGAGCAGGTGGCGAACACGCGCCCGTGGCGGGAGCTGGCGAAGCTAGCCAAGCAGGCGCGGAAGTAGCTCCTGCGCCACGAGCCTGTCGACCGCGTCGCGGCCGAACGGCGCGAGCGCTACTCGGGCGCGCGAGTCGTACTCGCCCGGTGGGTCGAGAAGCGCCGTGCGCAGTCCGCGCTCGAGGTCTTCGCCGACCAGCCGCTGGTCGAGCGCTCGTGCGATCGGCAACGCTACATACGGTCCGGGCGCGGGGGTGCTGACCAGCAGGCAGCCGTCGGCCAGCGCCTCGAGCTGGGCAATCCCGTAGTCCTCGCGGCGCGGCGCGCACACGAACACGCGCGCGCGGCGTACGAGCGCGCGATAGTCCGCCGATGACAGCGCGCCGACGACGCGTACTCCCTCGGCACTCGCAAGATCCAAGCCGGCGCTCGCGAGCGCCTCGGCAGGGGCCCCGGCGACGACCAGTTCGTTGGGAGCGTCCGGCGCGAGCTCGCTACGCACGCGATGCCATGCCTCGAGCACGCGGTTGAGCCCCTTCTTGGCGGGGTTAGCCGCGTAAGTGATCGCGGCGATGTCCCGACGTGGCTCCGGCGGCCCGGACGGCTCGACCGGGACCGGCAGGATCAGCGCGCGATCGTGCTCGCGTGCCGTGTCGGGCGCCTCGCTGAGCGCGCCCTGGCTCCACGGAAGCAGCATCGCCGCGTGGCTCAGCCTGCGCCGCTCGAGCGGCCGCTGCCACAGCCCGTGGCGCCCGGGACGGTTGCCAGATGACGTAGCGTCGAAGCGGACCGCCCCACGCGTCGGCCACAGCAGCGCGGCGGTCGTGCTCGAGTAGACGATCGTCCGCGGCGGCGAGCTGCGCAGCCTGTCGAGCGCGCCCCGCGTCGCCGCGCGCGCGGCCCACGCCCAGGCGAGGTCGGTAAGCATCAGCGTACGCATCGGCCGGGGCGGCCGGGCTCGCGCTATCTCCACGCGCGCACCTGCCCTTGCGAGCGAGTCACGCAGCTCCTGATCCGCACGACGCAGCCCGGTGGTCGAGCCGAGCGAGACGATCAGCACGTCGACCGGGTCCTGCGGCTGCATCTCAGGTGACGGCGCCGCCTGCGCGCTCCGGGCGCGCGGCCTTGAAGCCGGGGGTGCGCACGAGCGCGATCGGCCGCACCGGCGAGGTGCGACGCACGTAGAAGCTCGCTCCGTCGCGCTCCTCGATCGCCTCGACCGCCGCGTCCTGGCGGCGCCAGGCGAGCGCCCAGATGATCGCGAAGCCTGCGGCGATGCCGGGGATCTGGGGCGCGAGGAACGCGAGCGCACCGGACAGCAGCGTGAACAGCGCCAGCGGCCACAGGCGGTTGACGAGCGTCGCGCCCGGGCGGTGCTCGGGCAGCGTCGTGCTCGCCTGCGCTGCGGCCAGCAGGCTCGCGATCGGCGGGCTCGTGTGTGCGCGCCGGCCCAGTCGCAACCCGGCGAGGATTGCGATCAGCCACCAGCCGAGCGCGATCTCGGCGGTCAGGCTGTCGTTGTTGGCGCCGGCTGCGAGCACCGTGATCGCCGCGAGCGCGGTGGCCGCGCCGGCGCTCAGCAGCACGGTGGTCCTGAGGAAGTCCACGAACCGCACGGCGCTACAGCAGCGCCTCGAGCAGCTCCCGCACCCCCGCGGGACCGTCGACGGTCAGATCGGCCTCCTTGGCCAGGTCGGGAGGCGCTTCATCGGAGCCGACCGCCACGCACAGTGCGCTCGTCAGCGTCCCAGCCTCGACCTGCGAGCGCAGGCCGCGAAACGCGTCCAGGTCGGTCGTGTCATCGCCCACGTAGACCGCCGCGGTGGCATCGCCGCCGCGCAGCAATGTGGCGATGCCGAGACCCTTGTCGAGCACGACCGGAGGACGCACCTCGAGCACCTTGCGCCCCCAGTGCACGGTGAAGCCCTCTTGCTCTGCGCGCGCTGCGATCTCGTGCACCGCGCGCTCGGCGGCCTGCTCGTCGGGCGCCCCGCGCCAGTGAAACGCGGCGATCGTGTCCTTGTCCTCGCTGCGCACCCTGGTGCGCTGGTGCTCGGCGGTGTACGCGCTGGCCGCGAACTCCCGCACGCGGACGGTCCACGCGGCGAGTTCTGGATCGACCTCCGGGCTCGTGGCTCCGGGGCGCAGCAGCTCGCCACCGTGGTTGCCGACGTATGCGATCGTTCCGATCGCGACGATCTGGCGGGCGGTGCTGGCGCGCCTGCCACTCACGCAGCCCACGACGCGGTAGCGGCGTGCGATCTCGATCAGCAGGCTGCGCGTGGCCTCGGGGACGTGCGCGTCGGCGGCGTGGCGCACGATCGGCGCGAGCGTGCCGTCGATGTCGAGCAGAACGGCCGAGCGCGACGGGTCGGCGCGGATCGGCTCGAGGGCCTCCACGAGCGTTGCGGCTGGGGACACGGGGTCTAGTATGGCGCCATGGTGGCCGGCCCGTCCGCTCGTGCAAGTGGCTGCTGAGCAGGCGTCGCACCGCTCGCTGAGGCTGATGGTGATCGGCACGCTGGCCGGTCTTTTCAGCGGCCTGTTCGGCGTCGGAGGCGGCAGCGTGATCGTGCCGTTGCTGGTGCTGTGGCTGGGCTACGACGAGCGCGCCGCGACCGCGACGTCACTGGCGGCGATTGTGTTCATCGCCGGCTTCGCGGCAGCCGTCCAGGGCCTGTACGGCAACGTGCACGTGCTCGACGCGGTACTCGTCGGGGTGCCCGCCGTCGGCGGTGTGCTGATCGGCACCTCGCTGCAGCAGCGCCTGCAGGAGCGCTCGATCGCGCTGCTGTTCGCTGCAGTGCTGGTGGCGAGCGCGATCGAGCTGGTCCTCAGATGATCGGCGCGATCGTCATCGGGCTCGCCGCCGGGATCGTCGCCGGCCTGCTCGGGGTCGGTGGCGGCGTGCTGTTCGTACCGGGCCTGGTGCTGTTCTTGGGGCTCAACCAGCATCAGGCCGAGGCGACGTCGCTGCTGGCGATCGTCCCCGTGGCGATTGTCGGCACCTATCGGCAGGATCGCTACGGCAACGTGCGGCGCGACGACGCGCTGCTGCTCGGGCTTCTGTCGGTCGCCGGAGCTGCGGGGGGCGTCGCGCTGGCGAACGCGCTGTCGGGCGTCTTCCTGCGTGATGCGTTCGCCGCGTTGATGATCGTCGTGGCAATTCAGCTCGTGCAGCGCGCGCTGCGAGCCCCTTCGGCCCCGCCGGCTGAAGGGGCCGGCGCGGGACCGTAAGCCGGCCCCGGTTGACTCCCCGGGCGGGGCTGAGAAAAGGCGTAGACTGAACACATGGGACTCGACAATCCACTTCACATTGCCTTTCTGGTCGTGATCCTGCTGCTCGTGTTCGGCGCCAAGCGACTGCCGGAGATCGGTCGCTCGCTCGGCTCGGGGATGCGCGAGTTCAAGGACTCGGTCAGCGGCGAGAGCAAACCTGCGCTCACGCAGGGGACGCAGGCACAGCCGCAGCCGACGCAGCCCGTCGCGGCGCAGGCCCCGGCACCGGCTGAGCCCGCGGCGACGCCGCCTGCGGCTCCGGCCGAGCACACGCACCAGGCATAGCCGCGGCCCGCACTGCGGCTCGTCGCACGAGCGACGGCCAACCTCAAGGAGGCCCGGCGTCTAAAGACTCACTGCTGTTGCACGTTGCGCAACACGCTTCATCGCGCCTGCACCCCCCGGTGAGCTGACACGGGGCATCCCGGCCGCATGGTCGGCCGAGCCGAGTCTTGAAAGCCTGCTTTCTATTCTTCCTAAGAAAAGAAAGCAAAAGCCGCTTTGCTTTCTAAGCGCGCTAGACTTTGCAAGCACCTTTTCTAAGCCGCCCAAAATTTGATGGACCCCGCGATCTTTACAGCCCGAGCCCCTGGTCGCCTCGTCTCCTATGACGGGCATACCGCGTTCGTCCCAGCGCCACTACCGCCTGACCTCAACTTTACGCCCGAGCTAGTCGCTTCCCTGAGCAGGGCCGCAAGCAGCGTAGGGCTCCTTGCGGGTACGGGCCGGAATCTCACGAACCCCCGTCTACTCATCGCTCCGTATCTTCGTCGCGAGGCGGTCCTCAGCTCGCGGATCGAGGGAACCATGAGCACGCTGGCAGACCTGTACGAGGACGAGGCTACAGGCAGCGCGAGAGGCGACGTGCGTGAGGTCCGCAACTATCTAGACGCGAACGAATATGGCCTCAAGGCGCTAAAGGGCCTGCCACTTTGTCTTCGGCTCCTGCGAGAAGCCCACAAGCGCCTCATGCACGGAGTGCGCGGCCATGAGCGCCACCCGGGAAGCTTCCGCTCGTACCAGAACTGGATCGGACCCGGGCGGGCCGCTCCGATCGAGGAGGCTCGGTATGTGCCGCCTCCCGTGCCCGACATGCACACCGCACTGACAGATTTTGAGACGTTCCTAAATAACGAGACCCTTCCGCCTCTTATCGTCGCCGCTCTGGCGCATTATCAATTCGAGGCCATCCATCCGTTCGGCGACGGCAACGGACGCATCGGGAGGCTACTCATATCGCTGTTGCTCCATCAGCGTGGATCGCTCCCGCAGCCTCTGCTCTACGTCTCGGCTTTCTTTGAGCGAAGCGGGTCCGAGTACTACGACCGCCTTCTGCGCGTCAGCACTCACGGCGATTGGAGCGGGTGGCTGACCTACTTCTTGGGCGGCGTCGAGCTTCAAGCGCAGGCCGCGGTCGAGGACGCCGAGCGGCTTCTAGACCTACAGGCGAAGTATCACAGCCTCCTCACGGAGGCAAAAGCCCGACAGGCGGCTCACCAGCTCGTCGATCAACTGTTTATCAACCCCTACCTCGTCGCCCCTCGCGCCGCCACGGTCTTGGAAGTGTCGGCCCCGACCGCGCGCGCGGCCATTCGAGACCTACAGGAGCAAGGAATACTCCGGGAGGTAACCGGCCGCAAGTGGCGCCAACTCTTCTTCGCCCACGACATCTTCCAGGCCGTTCGTGGCGGGGTGGACGAGGATTAGAAGACCCCTGAAATAGTCGGGGTGGCGTCCGGTGGGTTTAATCCACCGCACAGGAGGAGGCACTCTGGCCGATCCTCACCCGCGCAAGATCGGTCCGCTCTGGACGGCTTCGAACTCCGATCCGGGGACCTGCTTGATCTGTTCGAGGTCGTCGTCGTTCCAGCGCTGGTCGGGTGCCCCGGTGATGAACCACGGCGACCCGTTGTCGGCGACGATCAGCCCGTAGCGCTTGAGCGCTACGAGTACGACGAGCGACTCGCCGTGGAAGCCGGCAAGGCTATAGCCGGCCTTCAGCCGCAGCCGCAGGCCCATCGGCGGGACACTGGGGTCTGAGCTGCTGGACGCGAAATGGGTCGCGGGATGGATGTAGCCGTTCTGCGTGTGCGGCACGGTGACGCGCAGCGCGTGGTCGATTCGCCCGGCGCGAACCTCCGGGTAGCGGACGAGCAACGGGAAGACAGGCAGCCCGGCGGCGTCGGCGGATGTCCATCCTTCGGGCCGCAGGGCATCGCTTCGGAGGTTGAAGACGGCGCCCGACGCCGCGCTCCATCCGGCGCCCTTGCGACGGGCCGAGTACAGCTCGTAGAGCATGCAGCTGCCTTCCTGCACGACGAGTACGTGCCTGTCGCCGCTGCCGCGCGTGCCGCCGCCCTCGATCGGCGCCTTGGCCGGGATCGGATACGGGCCGGGGTCGGATTCGTCGCCGTAGGCGGTGAACTTGATCGGAACCTTGGGCTGGCGCGAGCTGACGACGGAGTACGGGATGCCGTAGCTGGGGTTGGTCCCGAAGTCGGGGTGCAGGTGCGCGGTCAAGCCGATGCTGGCTACGTATGCGGCCGAGTTGGGGCTGACTGGCGCGTCGGCGATTTCCTGGTTTAGCGGATCTTCGCGCGGCAGGATCTGACACGCCGGTTCGACCGACTTGACGGCGAAGGCGGGCACGAGCGCGAGCGCCAACAACAGTGAGGCCACGACGAGCACGGCCGAGCCCACGCGCCGCGCCGTCGCGACCAATCTCACTTTCACCTGCGACACGCTATGCGACGGCAGGGCAAAAAAGCAACCGGCCGGACGATCGTTGTACGCGCCCAGCAAGCACGCGCCCAGCGAGCGCTGGCGCTGACCGGGCGAGCGGGAGCAGCTCAGCCGGAGCTCTCGCTGTGCAGCACCGTCGGGCGAGCCTCCTGCATGAGCGGTGCGCCGCAATGCCAGCAGAATCCCGCTCCGCGACTGTGCACAGCCCCGCACGAGCGGCATTGGCCCTCGATGCCGGCCTCGGCGGTCGCGAGCAGCCGCTGCACCTCGCCGAGCTGTGCATCGAGGACTTGCAGTTCAGAGGCTTTGCGGGCGATCACGTCGAGGCGGTAGTGGTCGCGGATTGCCATCTCGTATGCCAGGCCGCCGAGATCCCAGGTCAGTGCTGCCACCCGCTCAGCCAGCTCGAGCCGCTTTTGGCGCAGCTCGGACATCGAGCCGCTCGGGGCGGCGAGACCGCCGACGGGCAGCACGACGCCGCTCACCTCGGGCTCAGTCATCAGCCACCGGTTTCGATCGGCTGGGCGCCGAGCGCGTTGATTTCTTCCTCGTGCTTCTTGCCGGTCGAGCTGCCCAGTTTTTTCAATTTGGTCGACGACGGTTTGACGACGGCGGCGTGTTCAACTTTGGCCGCCTGCTGCTTTTCGACCTTGGCTTCTTTCTTGACTTCCTCGGCTTCGCTCGGCGCGTTGGATTTGGTTTCGCTGGCGGTCGTGCTGGTGGTGGCGGTCGTAGACGTGGGCGCGGTCGTTGCAGCGGCTGCTGCCGGCGCGGCACCGGAGAGGCCCTCGACTTTCACGATCTGCGCGCTCGGGGACTTGTTCTGCGTGACCCAGTGGCCGACTAGCAGGCCGATGACCATCGCCAGCAGCAGCACTGACAGGACGGCGAACAGAGGCGCGTAGCGACGCAGCCAGTCGTTCGGGCTGGCGGCGGGCGGCGGCAGCTGCGCGTAGTTGACGGGGCTGTTCGCGTACCCGACGGCGGCCGCGTGCGGCTGGTGCTCGCTCTGCAGCACGTCGAGGAACGCGAGGCGCACGGGCGAGCACGGCTGCCCGCAGGACAGGCAGTAGCGCTGGTCGGCGACGAGCGGCGACGAGCAGTTCGAGCAGGTGGCGCTGTCGGATGGGACGGGCGCGAGGCTCATCTCGCTCACGCTCCTCCGCTGGTCATCCAAATGCTCCGCTTACGTAGTCGCGTGTGCGTGTCGCGCGCGGGTCCTCGAACACCTCGGTCGTGGTTCCGTACTCGATCAGGTCGCCGAGGTACATAAACGCGACCTTGTCGGCCACGCGGTGGGCTTGGGCTAGGTTGTGCGTGACGATCACGACCGCGAGGTCGCGTCGCAGCTCGTGGATCAGCTCCTCGATCACGCCGGTGGAGATCGGGTCGAGCGCGCTGCAGGGCTCGTCCATCAGCAGCACCTCGGGGCGCATGGCGATCGCACGCGCGATGCACAGCCGCTGCTGCTGGCCGCCGGAGAGCCGCAGGGCGGGCTTGTCGAGGTCGTCGCGCACCTCGTCGTAGAGTCCGGCGCGGCGCAGCGCGTCGATCACGAGCGGCTCGAGCTCGCGTCGCCCGGGACGCTTGCGTGACTGCTCGCGCAGCGCGAAGGCGACGTTGTCGAAGATCGACATTGGAAACGGGTTGGGCTGCTGGAAGACCATCGCGACGCGCGAGCGCAGCGTCGTGTCGACGAGCTCGTGGATGTCCTCGCCGTCGAGCAGCACCTGGCCGGAGCGCGAAGCGCTGGCGGTCAACTCGGTGAGGCGATTGAGCGTGCGCAGCAGGGTCGTCTTGCCGCAGCCGGAGGGCCCGATCAGCGCGAGCACCTCCCCCTGGTGAATCGACAGCGAGACCGACTTGACGGCCTCGTTGTCGCCGTAGGAGACGCTGACATCGCGCAGGCTGAGGCGTTCGGGCCCGGCCCCGGAGGGAGACGGCCTGACCGCCTCGCGCTGGCGCTGTGGGCGAACGGGCGAGGGTGCTCGATCGAGAACGATCGTGCGCACAGGCGGCACCGCCCCGTCAGGCCCGTCAACCATCGACGAGACGCTCGCGTGACGCAGGCTTGCGACTGGTTCCGCGGCGAGCGGCTCCTGCGGGCCATCGGTGGCAAGGCTCCAAGGCTCAAGGACCATCTCGTCAGGACTCATCGGACACTATCTCCATCAGCTTGACTTTGGCCATCAGAACACTGAGGTTAGCGTGTTTCCGCAAGATTTGTGCAAACTCGCGCGCAATACTTACACGCAGTTACTCTTTCCCGAAAGTGGCGTCCCGCGGTTGGGAGCCGCCGGGTGCCTGGCACCGAAAAGAGGCTTTCGATGCAGACCCAGCGTACGGCGCAACGCGCTGTCGTCTTGCTCGTGTTGGAGCGCGAGCGCACGCATGAGGAACTTGAACAGGTCGTCGGGGGACAGGCGCCACGGACGCGATCAAGGAGCTCGCTCGCGATGGCGTTCTCATCCGGCACGGAGAGCAAATCTGGTCGTTCCCATGCCTGTCGTGGCTTGAGGAGTGCGTGCATATCGCGGTCGACGACGCGACACGCCTTGCCTACGCCGAGGTACTCCCAAACGAGAAGGCGACCACGGCGATTGCGTTCTGCGCCGCGCTGTCGCGTTCTATGAGCGCCACGGCATGCAGGTCCAGGAGCTATTGACCGACAACGGCTCGGCCTACAGTCGGGGATCCATGCCCTCGCCTGCAGAGCCCTCGGGATCCGTCACCTGCGCACCAGGCCTCGCCGGCCCCAGACGAATGGGAAGGCAGAGAGATTCATCCGCACCATGCTCTCCGGCTGGCCCTACGGAGCGATCTACCGCGACAGCGCCGAACGCACCGCAGCCCTTGACGGCTGGCTCTGGAGCTACAACCATCGAAGACCACACCAAGCCATCGCGCGACAAACACCCATCACCCGCATGAACAACCTGCTCGTGTCAAGGTCGAGGCCGCCGTCCTCGACCGGATCGACCATCCATTGAATCTGCAAGGTTGCCCTCCAACGACGTCAATCCTCGTTGCTGAATTCGGCAAACGCTGGCGAAGAACCCAGTAGTCGCGAATCACGTAGTGAGACAGCAGCGCGTCGTCCTAGTTCCGTAAGGGGGTCCTCGACGAGGCGAAATATCACGACGCCAACAACGGTTGGAACGACAACCACGATCGGCCATGGGATACCTATCGCGATCAACAGGATCAGGATTGGAGCATGGAACGCATACAGGCTGTAGCCGCTGCGGCCGAGCCTCGCGAGCGCCGAAGGCCACTGAGCTCGTGTGCGATCGATAAGACTGATCACGACGGCAGCAAACCCACCAAGACAGAGCAGGCGAATCTCCTCGAGCGGTAGATTGCCGACACTACGGAGGAGGAGGCTGCAGAGTACCCATGCAACTGCGGCAGCGATCGCGGCCCACAGAAGCTGCCGGCGCGAGCGGTCACCAACGAACCAGGCGCCGATCCACCATAGCGGTAGGAAGCCTACGACACTGCCGTTGAACCACCAAGGCTCGAGCGTCGGGTAGGCTGCGACGGCTAGGAACGATACGGCTGTGATCACGCTGATGGCCCACCACAGTGTCCGCTCGGCGATCCGGCCCCGGAGCAGCAGCCACATCGCGCCACCATAGAACACGTATAGCCACATCTCGGCGGCGACGGTGGCGAGCGGCGCATTGCCCTGGTAGCTCAGCGCATAAGTCTGGGGTGACGGCAGGAGCGCGATGAGCGCCGTCAGCTTAACGAGTAGACCACCAGCCGTAATTGAGGTTGTACCGCTCGCGGTGCGTGCGATCGTAGGATTGGTCGCAATCGAGGATGATAGAAGCGCCGCACCGAACATCCCTGCCAGAACATAAACCGGCAAGATGCGGAACGCCCGGCGGATTCCATAGCTGCGACCGCTCCACCGCCCGCGCCTGGCACCGTTACGATGAATGCAGTAGCCGCTGAGGACGATGAAGCCCACAACAGCCGGGTTCGTCTCGCCATGGCCTTGGAAGAGCGATTCCGTGAGGTGACCGAATGCGCGGAGCGGACCGGCGCCGGTGCTCGACAACGGGCCCCACAAGGCCAAGTGTGCGATAATCACGTACATAACGAGGGCAAATCGCAGCACGTCGATGCCATCGGAACGTCCGGTGGCGCCCGACCGATCGAGCAGGGCGACCTGCCCGGCCGGCCAACGTGCGCGCAAGGAAGCGGCGCCTCTCAGCATTGGAGTTGTACCCCAGTGGTCATCCTGCTCGTGCGCGCGAAGCCCAAAATGCTGGGGACGCAGGCCTCGACCCTCGTCTGTTATCAGTTAGGCGAGGCTAGTCTCTGCTATGTCAAATACAAGCGGGTGAGATGAGTTCTCGCCGCTTGCCCTTGCGGAGCCTGTAGCAAAGCCAGCTCCAGAGGTAGCAGAACACCGGCAGTCAGCTCCCATTGTCTCTGAGTTGCATGATGAGCGACCATGGGACTAGTCCCGGCCTCCACCGTACTTCCCCAGTAACTTCCCAAGGCGGGCAGAACCAAGCCCGCAGACGCTCCTAACCGCCTGTGGATGACCGACTTCGAGCGCCACGAGGGACGAGCTTCGAGTCGGCGTCGATAGCGACCCAACACCACACAGGTGATCAAGGAATACCAGTCGAGGCAGGTCGCGCCTGGGCGCTGGAGCCCGCCCACATGCACGGGGTCCGCGTCAAGGAGCAGCTGGGGAGCCATGATCTCGCAACGACCTGCACGAGCTACATCGAGAGGCAGAACCTGACCATGCGGATGAACATGCGCCCGTACACACGGCTGACGCGCGTTCTCGAAGAAACTGGAGAGCCACGCGGCAACCGTGGCGTTGCACTTCATGGCCTACAACTTCGCGCGACCGCACAAGAGCCTCGCTGACCCGTATCCGCGCACACCGGCGATGGCCGCAGGCGTTGCCGCTCACATCTGGACGCCCGTTGAGATCGCCGAACTCTCAAACTGATGCGCTACGCAGGGCCTACACCCCGGCGCCCGGGACGGTGACGCCCATCGAGCTCGCCTGCGCATTGCCGATCTTGTCGACGATCAGGTTGAGCAGGAGCACGAACACGAGTAGCACGAACGCGGCCGCGTAGGCCTTCTGCGGCGCGGCGCCTTCGCCGGCGGGCGAGTTGTCGTACACGAAGCTGGTGAGCGCCGAGCCTGTTCCGCGCAGCACGCTCAAGCCGGGCGTCGAGCCCTGCCCTTCGATCCGCAGCGTGTCGCCGAGCAGCAGCAGCACGATTGCGGTGTCGCCGATGATGCGGCTGATGCCGAGCGTCATCCCGGTGGCAATGTTCGAGCGCACGCTCGGCAGCAGCACGCGCCGGATCGTCGTGATCCGTGTCTTGCCGAGCGCGAACGCGGCCTCGCGCATGTGCGCGGGCACGGCCTGCAGGCCGTCCCTGGTGGCTGCGAACGCGGGCGGGATCGCCAGCAGCGACATCATCGCTCCGGCGGCGAGGAACGAACGTCCGTACACGCCGCCGCCTTCGGCGGTGAACGACAGCGGCGAGAACACGCCGAGCTGGAAGATCGCCAGTCCGAACAGCGCGATCACGATGTCCGGCGTGCCGGCGACGATCTCGATGCTCGACTCGACCACCCGGGCCAGCCAGCTCGGGCGCCCGTACTCGGCGATCCACACGGCGCTGGCGACAGCCAGCGGCAGCGCGAGGACGATGCCGATGACGGTCAAGAGCAGCGTGCCGAGCAGTGGGTCGAGGAAGCCGCCGGAGCCGGATTGGCTGGAGCTGACCTGCGGCCGGCTGAACAGCAGGCCGGGTCGCAGGTACTGGATCCCGCGGTAGCCCATGTACAGCACGATCGCGGCGGCGATCACGCACAGGCCGATACCGGCGGCCCAGGCGCACACGAGCACCAGCCGATCGCTCCAGCGCCAGCTCCATGGCGAGGAGCGCCGGCCGCGGCCGCTGGGACGCCCGGCCTGGGGGACATTGGGGGCGTAGATGCTCATCCGTGGGTCTCCTGGGGGCTCATCCGCGGGTCTGGTACTTGCGTAGCGGGAGCTTGATCAGGTAGCCGCCGACCGACAGCACGAAGGCGGAGAACAGCAGCAGCAGCGCGAACGCGTACAGCGTCGAGCGCAACGCGGGGGCGCCGACGCCTTCGTGGAAGTCGACGATCGAGGATGCGAGCGTGCGCAGCGGCTCGAACAGGAAGATCGTGCCGTCGGTGATCCTGGGGATGAAGAAGCGCCCGCCGGAGACCATCTGGATCATCACAGCCTCGCCGAGCGCGCGGGCGGTGGCGAGCACGGCGGCCGCGACGATCGCCGGTCGCACGGCGCGCAGCGTGACGGCGATCACGGCCCTGAGCGGGTTGAGGCCGAGCGCGACGGCGCCCTCGCGCCAGGCGTTCGGCACCGTGGCGAGCGCCTCGCAGGTGAGCGCGATCATGATCGGCGTGATCATCAGCGTGAGGATCGCGGTAGCGACCCCGAGCCCGGCCCCTGTGAGCTCGACGACGTTCTGCACGGAGGCCTTCTCGTGCGCGGTGATCACGTGGTTGCCGACGAACGGGACGAGGACGAGCACGCCGATCAGGCCGTAGATCACCGACGGCACCGACGCGAGCAGACGGATCACGGGGATCACGATCTTGCGCACCCGCGTCGGCGCCAGCTCGACGATGAAAATCGAGGACAGCACGGATATCACCAGAGCGAGCACGACAGCGATCGCGGTCGTCAGCAGCGTCCCGTAGATCAGCGGCCAGGCGCTCAGGTGGAAGGCCGCGGCGGGCGGGTTGACGCTCGTCGCCTGCATGTCGCCGATCTGCGTTTCCAGGTGTCCGCCACCTCCGAGCCAGCTGAGCCCGTTGTGCGCGAACACCGGCCACGCGCGGATCGCGACGAACGCGACCATCGCGACGACGATCACGCACACCAGCAGCGACACCGCGCCGAGCAAACGCTCGGCGCGGCTGTCCGGCCAGGGCCTACGGAGTCGCTCTAGCAACTGGTCCACCAGGGCCCACGGAGTCGCGCTAGCAACTGGTCCACCAGGGCCTACGAACTCGCGCTAGCAACTGGTCCACCGGGGTCTACGAACTCGCGCCAGCAACAACTACCTGATCGGGATCCACTGGCTGGAGATGATCTTGCGTGCCGCCGGCGATGCCTCGATCCAGCCGATGAACGCGGATGCGGCACCTTTCGGTTTGCCCTTGGTCACCTCGTAGAAGCGTGCGATGCCGGCGTACTGCCCGGAGACCGCGGTGGCGAGCGTGCAGCCGACGCCGTTGTAGCTGACGACGTTGACGCCGCCGAGGTCGGCCTGGTAGTTGGATATGAAGCCGATCGCGTTCGGGTCGTTCACCACCTGCTGCTTGAGCAGACCCTCGGAGGACTGTTCGCTGGCGATGCTCGAGACTTTCTTGCCTTCCAGCAGCAGAGTCTGGAAGCTGGTGAGCACACCGGCGACCGACGTACGGCTGATCAGATCGATCGTGCCGCTGGCGCTCGCGCCGGGCACGCCGGCCCAACTGCGGGTTTTACCGGTGAAGATCGAGACGACCTGGCTGGAGGTGAGGTTGCTGAGCGTGTTGGCTTTGTTGGTGACCACGCAGATCGCGTACTTGGCGATCGGGTAGAAGACCAGCCCGGCGGGGTCCGTGGGAAGCGGATCGCGTGATACGTCAGCGATCGTCACGCGACCGCCGGCCACGTCGTTGATGCCGACCTGGGCGCCACCCTGGGCGATCTTGAAGCGCACCTTTTTCGGGTGGGTCTTAACGTACTTCTGCGCGAGCAGCGAGACGAGCGGGAACGACGCGGTGGCACCGCTGATCGTGACCAGGCTCGTGGCGGAAGCGGCCGCAGGTGCCGCAACCCCGAGCACGCCAGCCACCGCTAGGGCGACGGAGATACGGCGAATTCGATGCATTTGAAGAGAGGCTCCCTTTCGATCTGAATTGGCAGGCAGTTGACAACGTCGAGTGGCGAACATAGCATATCCCCACAGATCTGATCGACATTAGCTATTTTATAGACAAGGTCCGAAACGCACAGGCCGAAGCCGTGGTTCGCGCAGGCCGAGACCGTGGTTCGCTTTACCGAGAATTCCACTCGACTCAATGAACAACACACCTGAAAACCAGAAGTCTTCCTTCCGCGCACCATCGCCCCGCGTGACCGCGGCGCTGGCCGCGGCGATGCTCGCGATCGGGGTCGCGGTCGGCGCGGCGATCGGCCCGGCGCCGAGCGCATCGTTTGCGGTCGGCGAGCTCACGCCCCTGCTTCCCTCGCTTGTCCGCAGCAGCGCCAAACCGCCCGCCAGCGCCCCGCCGCCCGCGGCCACCCCGCAGCCGACGCTCGCCGCGGCGAGCGCGTCCACGAGCCCGGCGTCGGGGGCTCAGAGCTCGGCAAGCCCGTCAGCAAGCCCGCCTTCGAGCTCGAGAGAAACAACCTCGCCATCGTCGACGACCCCCACGAGCAAGAGCAAGGCCACGACGATCGCGCCTGTCACGCACGTGTGGCTGATCGAGCTCTCAGGCGCGGGCTTCAACGAAGCGAGCGCACAGGCCGCCGCGGCTCCCTACATAACCGGGCAGGCAGTCCCGGCGGGGACGCTGCTGAGCAGCTGGACGGGACTCGAGGGGAGCGCGCTCGCGAGCGAGGCGGCGCTGCTCGCGCAACCGGCGCCACAGCTGCTGGACACGATCGTCCAGCCCCCGTGCCCGGAAGGCGCGGCCGGCGCTCAGTGCGCGCCGGGCAGCCCTGGCGCGATCACCGCGGCGGACGAATTCCTCAAGGCGGTCGTCCCGACGATCGCTGCGACCGGCCCGTACCGCGAAAACGGCCTGATCGTCGTGACGTTCGCGACGATCGCTTCGGCAACCGCGACCGGCCTGCCGACCGGAGCGTCGACCGCGACGCTCACCTCCCAGCCCCCGGCCGGCGTACTGCTGATCTCGCCGTTCGCCGCGGCGGACGCGAAGTCCTCGGCGGCCTTCAACCCAACTTCACCAAAGCAGAGCCTCGAAAAGCTCCTGCGGCGATGACAGACACACCAACCAACGAACGGAGACCCCCGTTGCACGCATTCGAACATGTCCACCGTAGAGCGACATGGTGGCTAGCCGCGATAGCGGGCTGTGCCGCCCTGCTGCTCGCGGCCCCGGCGATCAGCCAGGCCGAAGAAACGAACCCCAACAACGACAACTGCCTAGGCAGCATCGCCGCCGGTCAACCCGAAGCGGGCAGCGAAGAACAGCAGGTCAAGTACACGTTCTACTGCAACGGGCCGATCACCGGTTATCAGCTGCAGGCGCAGATACCCCTGACGGGGATCCAGAGTCCGCCGCTGGTGACGAGCATCCCGGCGGGAACGCCGCTGACAGACACGTTCTCCTGCTCAGGCGAAGTCCCGGGGATCGCGCTCAACTGCGTCGGCGCTGCGAAGGCCGGATACGAGACGATCACCGGCCAGTTCGCGATCGGCAAAAAGCTGTGCGCCGAGCCGCGTGTCGAGCCGCTGCTGACCGTCGTGTCGGCGACGGTCGAAAAAGGCGCGGCCGTGCAGTCGATCTCCGGGCCGTTCGACCTGGGCCGCCCGAAAGGCTGCCCGGCGGACTCCTTCTCGGGGAGCTCGCGACTGGAACCGAAGCCGCTGGTGGTCCACAAGAAGGGCGTCAAGAAGCACAAGAAGGGCAAGAAGCACGCCACGCACAGCCCGACGCACAAGTAGCGCGATCGGCCTCCCGGCGGCGTCGCGCCACGCTGCGTCGCCGGGAGCGACCATACGGCTCCACTCGGGACGACTCCACTAGCTTTACTGCCGCGTGAGCCGCGCTCGCGCATCTACGCTTCAGCGGTGAAAGGTTCCTCCAGCTGCGTTCGCCGCCACGGTCGAATGGTCGCGGCGAGCGTCGGCGCGTTCCTGACCCTCGGCTTCGCTGCGTGCGGGTCGGCGACCGCGACCGATCGTGGCACTAGCGCGACCCGCGCGACGGCGAGCACCCACGCGTCCGTGGGCATCGTCGCCACCACCCCCCGGACCACCACTCCCCCGACCACCGCGCCCGCGCCAGCCGCCTGCGCGTCGACCGTGGCGGGCACCCTGGGGACGGTCGGCGAACGCATCTACCACGAGGCCTCCACCGGCGGAAATGTCAGCCAGGCCGTCCATCGCGTGCGGAGCTCCTCGGCGCTGGCGAGCGCGATCGAGCACGGTGACCCGACCGCTGCGCACGCGGCCCTACAAGCGCTGCTGGTCAACCAGATCGTCCGCGTCGAGATCCTGCGCGGCGGCCATGTGTTCGCGAGCGCCGGTTCGGGGTCGGCGATCGCGCCGGTGCGCGGCCCGATCCCGGGCACGGGCGCTAGCTTCGTGCTGTCGGTCCAGTCCGATCACGCCTACATGCAGGTCGCCCGCCAGGTCACCGGCGCGCAGGTCCTGCTGCTCTCGGGGCCCGCGAGCGGCGGTGTAGGAACCCGCCGGCTTGCTGGGACGATTTCAGGGCCCTCGCCGGCGACGATCCCCCGAAGCGGGCCGCTGAGCTACGGCGGCTTGCCGTATCAGGTCGCATCGCTGGCGGGGACCGTGTACCCCTCGGGCTCGCTGCGGATCGCGCTGCTCGTCCCTGCCCGAGGGATCTCCTGCCCGGCGTCGGTCGCGCAGGCGCGCGTAGAAACGCTGGGGCACGTCGGCGAACGCATCTACCAGGAGGAGTTGGGGAGCGCCTATGTCGCGGCGACGGTGCGCCGCATGGAACACACGCGGTCGTTCGTTGCCGCCGCGGCAGCGCACGACGCGCCGGCCACGCAGGCGGCGATCATCGGCTTCTTCAAAGCGCACATCCACATCGTGCGCGTGCGTGTGACGGTCGGGCCGTCCAAGGCCGATCAGCGTCTGCTCACGGACGTGGGCGGCCCGTACGCGCTCGCGCCGGTGCACGGCACGCTGCGCAGCAACGGGCACATCGTCGGCGCGTTCACTACGGCGATCCAGGACGACGCCGGCTATCTCAAGCTCGCTCACCTGTTCACAGGCGCGGAGGTGCTGATGCGAACCGGTGGGCGACAGGTGATGGGCACGCTCAGCCCGGGCCCGGCGAGCGTCCCCGACCGCGGCCCGGTGTCCTACGGAGGGCGGGCCTACGAGGTGTATTCATTCACCGGGGAAGCATTCCCCTCTGGGCCGCTGCGGCTGTCGCTGTTGATCGCCGCCTGAGCGCCGCGACCGCTACAGCAGGCTGTTGGTCATCCGTTCGATCTCGGCGATCGAGGTCAGGCCTTCGCGCACCTTCTGCAGCCCGTCGTCTCGCAGCCGCCGCATGCCTTCCCCCATCGCCACGGAGATCATCGCGTCGACGGAGGCGCGTTCGAGGATCAGCGCGCGGATCGGCTCGCTGACGGACATCACCTCGTACAGCCCGAGGCGGCCGCGGTAACCCGACGCGGAACAGCGTGAGCAGCCGACCGGCTCGTACGGCTCGACGCCCGCGAGCCCGTGTTCGGCGAGCACGGCATCCGAGACGTTCTGCTTGCGCTTACAGTGCGTGCACAGCATCCTGACGAGGCGCTGGGCGACGATGCAGTCGACCGCGGAGGAGACGAGGAACGGCTCGATGCCCATGTCGATCAGCCGCCCGAGCGCGCTGGGCGCGTCACGCGTGTGCAGCGTCGAGAGCACGAGGTGGCCGGTTAGCGCGGCCTCGATCGCGATGTGCGCGGTCTCCGCGTCGCGGATCTCTCCGACCATGATCACGTCAGGGTCGGCGCGCAGCATCGAGCGCAGCCCGACGTCGAATGTGACCCCTGCCTTGGGCGCGATCTGCATCTGCTTGATCCCGGCGATCTGCTTCTCGACGGGATCCTCGATCGTGAGGATGCTGCGGTCGCCGTCGTTGAGCGCGTTCAGCGCTGCGTAGAGAGTTGTGGACTTGCCGGAGCCGGTCGGGCCGGTGACGAGCACGGCGCCGTTGGGGCGGCGGATCGCGGTGGCGAAGCGCTCGAGCTCCTCGTTCTGCATGCCAATCGAGTCCAGCTCGTCGACGACGGCGCCTTTGTCGAGGATCCGCATCACGACGCCCTCGCCGTTGACGAGCGGGAGCGTGACCACGCGGATGTCGACCCGGCGCCCGTCGACGGTCAGCGCGAAACGCCCATCTTGTGGCACGCGCTTCTCGGAGATGTCCAGCTCGGCCATGATCTTGATTCGCGAGACGACGCCCATCGCCATCCTGCGCTTGACGGTGGCCGCCGGAGCGAGCACGCCGTCGACGCGGAACAGGACCTTCGTGTCGCCCTCCTCGGGGTTGACGTGAATGTCAGACGCGCCCTGCTGCACGGCCTGCGCGACGATCGAGTGCACCAGCTTGATCACCGGCGCCTCGCTGTCGGCCTCATCGACCGACAGGTCCTGCTCGCGGTCCTCCTCGTCCTCGTCGACGATGTCCTCGATCGACGCATCCATCCGGGCAAGCCGCGCGAGCAGCAGGTTGAGGTCCTCGACCGAGGCTGCGGCTGGCCTGATCCGCCGGCCGGTCATCATTCCGACGTCGTCGATCGTCAGGACGTTCGTCGGGTTGGCCATCGCGAGCAGCACTGCGCCGTCCTCGGTGAAGCCGACGGGAACTGCCTGGTAGCGCTTGGCGGCCGTGATGCCGATCAGGTTGACGGCGCCCATGTCGAGGTCGTAGACAGCCAGGTCGACGAAGTCCAGCCCGAAGCGCTCGGCCACGACGCGCGCGAGCTGGTCGTGGCGCAGGATCCCGCGCTCGACGAGCATCACCCCGGTCGGGCGGCCCTGATCGCGGGCCGCCTCCACCGCCTCCTCGACGGTCTTGCGGTCTGACAGGCCGAGGTCGACGACGACCTGGCCGATCATCCTCGTCGAGCGGCCTGGGTGCTTGGGCGGGTACAGCCCCTTGTGATCGCCCGCCTGCCTTGGGCGCTCCCTGCGCTCATCCTCCGGCGGGCGGCTCTCCACGCGCGCCGGTGGGTCGCCGCTCAGGCCATCTTGCCCGCCCGCACGTTCGCCGCTCTCGCGCCGAGGCTCGCCGGAGACCCCGGGCGCGTCCGCGACTGGACCTTGAGCAACTGTTGGCGTGGCGATATCGCCCATCGAGTACCTATCGGCAACGGCGAAGGGCCGCTTGACAGCTCAGCGCCGGTGTTCACGCGGCCGGTCCGGCGCCGCCGTGCTCGAGCACGCCCTTGACTTGGGCGTCGAGCGAATTCAGCCGATACAGGGCGAGCGCCTCGGGCGAGGCGAAGCGCTGCCCGGAGGCGGAGCCGGCTCCGTGGTGGAGCATCACGCAGTGCTCGAGCGCGAGCCTGCGCTCGGCATCGAGCGACGACGGGGCATGCGCGGCGAGCAGGCGCAGCCCCAGCTCGATATGGCCGAGCAGCTTACCCTCCCGACTGCGGGCGATCTCGGCGCCGTAGGTGAACTCGCGCGTCTTGCCGAGATCGTGGACGATCGCGGCGCTGAGCAGCAGGTCGCTGTCGAGCCGTCGGTGCAGCGTGCACAGCTCCAGCGCCATGCTGGCCACGGCGACGGTGTGCTCGAGCAGCCCGCCGAGGTAGGCATGGTGGCCGGACGCTCGCGCGACGCGCGCCGAGCTCCCGCCGGCCTCGCTTGAGAGCAGGGAGGGGATCGAACACGGCGCGCGCCTGATCTCCGCGCGCAGGCGCTTGTCACCGAGCAGCGCCTCGAGCAGCGCCTTCAGGCCGGGGTCGTACACCTCGCGGGCGAGGTGCTCGAGGAAGCCTTCCAGCTCGTCGAGGTCGCGGTAGGCGGTGGGAAGGAACTGCGTCGGGTCGGCCTCGGCGTCCTCGGCGCGGGCGATCGCCTCGAGCTCGATCTGGAGCTCCTCGCGAAAGCGCCGTACGCGACCGCGCACGCGCACCAGCTCGCCACGCTCGAAGCGCCCGGCGAGCAGGTCGGCATCGCGAAACGCGCGTGCGCGCATCGAGCCGGTGCCGTCTCGCAACTCGACGGTCAGATACGGAGTGCCCGCCCGTGAGATCTGGCGCTCCTTGCGCGTGCACGCGAACACCGCGTCGACCTGCTCCTCGCTGCGGAGCGTGGCGACGGTCTGGACGTGCTCGGGCGATGGACGCGTGGCGGAGGCGATCCGCTCATGATGTACGGTGGTTCGGATGCAGCCGCTGATCTGGGACCGCCGTCCGGATGGCCTCAGGGCCCCGGCGATGGTGTGCGCGTTCCAGGGCTGGAACGACGCGGGCGATGCAGCGTCGAGCGCGGTGGGGTTCCTCGCCTCGGCGCTGGATGCGCGCCGTTTCGCGCGGATCGACTCGGAGGAGTTCTACGACTTCCAAGCCAACCGGCCGTGCATCCGCTTCGGCGAGGATGAACAGCGCGAGATCGCGTGGCCGACGGTCGAGATCTTCGAAGCGAGCGCCCCGCGCGCGCCGCGCGACCTGGTGCTCGTGCAGGGAGTCGAGCCGTCGATGCGCTGGCGTGCTTTCAGTACCCACCTGGTCGACCTTGCAGAGGCCCTCGGGGTGCAGGTGGTCGTCTCGCTCGGCGCGCTGCTCGGCGATGTGCCCCATACGCGGCCGGTGTCGATGAGCGGGCACGCGTCCGACGGGGCACTGCTCGAGCGCCTCGGCATCCAGGCCTCTAGCTACGAGGGCCCGACTGGGATCGTCGGCGTCCTGCACACTGCGTGCGCCCAGGCGGGGCTCCCGTCGGCCAGCCTGTGGGCGGCCGTACCCCACTACGTCGCCGCCGCCGCTAACCCGAAGGCCGCGCTGGCGCTGCTGCGCCGGGTGGAAGTCCTGATCGGCGTGTCGGTAGACGTGTCGGAGCTCGAATCGGCGAGCACCGACTACGAGCGCCAGGTCGGCCTGGCCGTTCAGAGCGACCCCGACATCCAGGCTTTCGTCGAACGGCTGGAGCAGGCTTGCGACAGCGAAGAAGAGCAGGGCGTCCCCGAGGACGTGCCGTCAGGCGACGTGATCGCCCGCGAATTCCAGCGCTTCTTGCGTCAGCGGGGGCGCGAGGGGAAGTAGCATCAGGCTAAGACGTACGCTTCCGTACGCTTCTGTACGGAACTGCTAGGCTTTTGTCTATGACGACGATCAAAGCCGACGAGGTCCGGATCCCCCGGCGCGCGCGGGAAGCTGTGGCGCATCACGAAGAGGTGGTGATCGTCAACCGTGAGCGGCCCGCATACGTGATCGTTCATCCTGACGACCGTGGACAGGCGATCGGCGCACGCCGCGGGCGGCCACTTCGGGATGCGCTCTCGCTGCTCGCACAGTCTGCACCGCCCGATCAGGCCTTCGCCGAGGACATGCAGGCTGTGCTCGACGCCGTCGGCCCGGCGCCGAGCGGCCCATGGGCACCGTCCTAGATACGACCGTCTTTATCGAGCTCGAGCGAGCCATGCGTGGTCTACCGGCCGCGGATGCTATGAGAGAGGTCACCCTGCAATTGCAGGAGCAGCTCGGCGAGAGCGAAGAGGTAGCGATCGCCGCGATCACGGCCTCGCAGCTACTGCACGGGGTGCACAGGGCAACCGAGGAGCATCGTGGAAGACGCGAAGCGTTTGTCGAGGCTACCCTCACGGCGTTTCCTGTGCTCCCGTTCGACCTCCTCGTGGCACGCGTACATGCGCGGTTGTGGGCCGGCCTCGCCGCGTCGGGAGCTGAAGTCGGCGCCCACGATCGACTGGTGGCCGCTACCGCCATGTCCGCCGGATGGCAGGTCGCGACGGCTAACGCTCGCCATTTCAACCGCGTACCCGGACTGAACGTTCTCGCGGTTGAGCTGAGCTGAGCCGGGCGACACCGAGCAGGGCGAACATCGGCCGACGACCACCGACCCGGACCGCCTACACCTCCGCGGCCGGGCACACGATCCGGTAGTCGCACATCGAGCAGGCGGTCACTGAGGGCGTCGGCTCGAACTCCTGCGCGAGGATCCCGTCGCCGACGGCGAGCACAACCTGTTCGACGGACTCGGCGTCCTGCTCGCTGCGCGAGACGGGCACCTTGAGATCGTCGAGCACGTAGTAGTAGGCCTGTCGTGAGGACTCGAGCTGCCAATCCTCACGTGCGGCGAGCGCGTAGAGCGAAAGCTGCACGTCGTCGCGCAGCTGCTCGGCAGTCTTGGGACGTGAGGTCTTGTAATCGATCAGCTCGTACTCGGCCTCCCCTCCGTCGGCGAGGCGGTCGACGCGGTCGACGCGTCCGCGCAGATGGTGCGGTCCCAGTCGGAAGTCGAACTGACGCTCGAACCACACGGGCCGTGAATCCTGGCGGTGCAGCCGCGCGTGGTAGCGGGTGAGCGACGAGTAGGCCTTCTCGAACAGGTCGCGGTCGCGCTCGCTTTCGCCGAAGCCTGCTCGGCGCCAGCCGGCGTCGAGCAGGCTGAGCATCTGCTCGAGCGTGTGAGCGCCGTCGGCGTGATAGCGCTCGAGCACCTGGTGCACGACGATGCCGAAGCGCTGGTGGACGGTCTGCTCGGTCGGGATGCGCAGGACCCTTGCGAACTTGTAGCGCAGCGGACAGCTGCGATAGGTGTAGATGTCGGACGCCGACAGCGCCAGCCCGACCCCCCTGCGCGGCAGGAACGGACTGAGTGAGTGCTCCTCGCGACGGGCGATCGCCTGCGCGAGCGAGCGCTCGTCGCGAGCGGCGCTGACGTCACCTCCATCCCTGCCCCCTCCGCCGAACGCGGCGGCGAGCGTGCTGTCGAGCGTGGATGTCTCCAGGATCTCGCGCTGCATCGGCGTGGCGGCGGCGAGCAGTCGAACGTTGACGTCGGCGAGCGCGTCGGGGACGCTCTGGCCGTCGGGCCGCTGCAGCAGCGCGGAGAGCTTGAGCAGCTCGAGGTAGCGCACGACCCCGTGTGAGATGTCGAGGTCGGTGTCGAGCCGCAGCTCGCCGAGCCGCCCGCCGATGCGCGCGGCGCCCTCGAGTACCTCCTCACGCAGCAGCTGGAAGGCCGCCTGGATGTCCTGATCAGGCGCCCGATCGGCGACAGCGTCGGACGGCGCCTCGGGCACGACGGTGGCGAGGTGGCGGGCGAGGTCGCGTGTGCTGGCAATCGGCGTGGTACGTACGAACTCGACGGCGAGGTCGTGCAGACGCTCGAGGCCGGCCTGCCGCTCTGCAGCGTCCTCTGGCGCGAGCAGCGGCCGCCCGCGCACGCCGAGGCGCTCGATCAGGCGGGCGACGAAGACGTCAGGTGGGACGGCGTCGAGCTCGGCGGCGGCACTGCGGTGCAGGTCGGTGAAGCGCTGGATGCGTTCGCGCGCCTCGGGTGGCACCTGCGGCGCCTCGGTGGCGGCGGTGAGCCCGAGGACGAGATCGAGCTTACGTCGACGGGCGACCTGGATGACGCGCGCGAGATCGACCTGGCGCAGCTCGATCGGGGGGCGGGCGAGCGCGCGCACGACGGCGGCGGCGTCCTGCGGGTCGACGAGCAATCGCATCCAGGCGAGCACGTCGCGCACCTCGGCGCGCTTGAGGAACTCACCTCCCCGCTCCCGCCGGGGCGGGCCGTCGGGCGGCGCACCCCCTGCGTGGGCGTAGGTGGGCGCGATTCTGGGGCCAGACACAGCCGAAGGATACGCGTGAGGATTCTCGGGAGCACGGCCACCGTGGCTACGCTCAAGGGGTGGACGTGATCGATTGGGGCGCAGCACAGCGGATCGGCGAGCTGGTCGCGGGCTCGCCGCCGTTCGGTGGCGTGCGTGCGGCGTCGGTCGAGCCGCTGGCGCGTGAGTTCGCGGGGCGTGTGGCCGCCTACAGCGGCCTGCCGGCGAGCGGCGATCTGCCGGTGCTCGAGCTGGTCGACCGCCCGGGCTGGATCGCGGCGAACCTGCGGACGATGCGGCCGATCCTGGCGCCGCTGACCGAGCCGCTGGACATCGACAAGGGGCCGTTCGCCGGCCCGCTGCGCTCGGCGTCGGGGCTGCTCCTGGGCGCCCAGGTGGGAGCGCTCACGGGGCTGCTCTCCCAGCGCGTGCTCGGCCAGTACGACCTGGCGCTGCTGGAGGACTCAGTGGTGCCGCGGCTGCTGCTGCTGGCTCCCAACCTGGCGCACGCGGCACACAACCTGGGGGTGAACCGCGACGAGCTCGTGCTGTGGGTGAGCATCCACGAGATCACGCACGCGGTTCAGTTCACGGGCGCGCCGTGGCTGCGCGACTACCTGGGTGGGATGCTCGAACAGCTGATTGACGGCCTGCAGATGTCGCTCTCGGGTGGGTCCTCCGACGACGAGGACAGCGGATCGGAGCAACGGTCGGGCGGCTGGGCGGCGAAGTTGCCGAAGCTGGGCAGTTGGGCGTCCAACCCGGCGGACCTGCGCGACATGGTCGAGCGTGCCCGCCGCGGGGAGCTGCTGCGGCTGAGCCTGGGCGAGGATCGCTGGCAGCTGGTCGAGCGAATGCAGGCGGCGATGTCGCTGATCGAGGGACACGCGGAGCACACGATGGACGCGATCGGCGCGGAGGTGCTGCCATCGCTGCCGCGCCTGCGCGCGGCGTTGAACCGGCGCCGCGAGAGCCGTGGCCTGCCGTGGCGGGTGCTCGAGCGCCTGCTCGGCCTGGAGCTGAAGCTGCGCCAGTACGAGATCGGTCGGCGCTTCTGCGACGCGGTGGTCAAGGCGGGCGGCCCCGAGGCGCTGGCACTGGCGTGGAGCGGCCCGGATGCGCTGCCGAGCTCGGCCGAGCTGGAGCAGCCGGCGTTGTGGATCGCACGGGTCCCGGGGGCCGATGACCGTCAGGGCGAGCGCCCTCCAGAGCTGTACGCCGGTTCTTAGAGCTGTCTCAATCCTTCGGCGCGCAGGAGCTCACGGTCGCAGAAAGAGACACACGACGAAGACCGGAAATATCGGCTGGCCAGCTCCGACGAGATGCTTCGTGCCGAGCTGATGGCGCGCTTATAGAGTCGGCTCGATGAGCGACACGCAGACGCTGCGCAGACCAGCATGGCAAGTAGCTTCCGGATGGCTTCGTCGCCACCGCACAGCGTTCTACAGATATGTGCTCCCGGTACTTCGCCGGACGAGCCTGGCACGCGTGGCGTTTCGCACGTACGAGCGGGTGTTGGCGTTCGGCGAGCGCGGCGAGGAAGGCCTGGCGGAGGATGGCCTTCCGGTGCCGTCTCCTCACCTTCGGGTGCTCGTCGCCGGGTCTCCGTCGAGATCGGACTTTCTGGCTGGCGGCAGGGCATCGCGCGAGATGCTCGAGCAGCTATTCGCGGAGGCGGGCGTCGATCTCGCGGACTGCGGTGCGCTGCTCGATTTCGGTTGTGGCTGTGGGCGCGTTCTTCGCCATTGGCAGTCGCTTGAAGATGTGGGGGTGTTTGGCTGCGACTACAGCGCCGAGCTCGTCGATCGGAGCCAGCGGAACCTGCCGCACGTGACGGTCACCCAAAACGCCCTGGCCCCACCGGCGCCGTACGCGGACGGCCAATTTGGCGCCATTTACGCGATCTCGGTCTTTACGCACCTCACGCGCGATCTCCATTTCGCCTGGATGCGGGACCTTGTGCGGATGCTGCGGCCAGGTGGGCGACTCCTGTTCACGACCCACGGCACGGGCGTGCTGGCGGGACTACTGCCGGATGAGCGATCGCGGTTTGACGCGGGCGAGCTGGTTGTGCGCTTCGACTCTGAGGCAGGATCGAACCTCTGCAACGCGTTCCAGCCGGAGAAATGGGTCCGTGAAGTCCTCGCAAAGGACCTGGCAGTGGATGTGTTCCGGCCCGGTGGCACTCCGGGTTTCGGCGAGTAGGACGTGTGGGTCATACGGCGCTGAGCAATCAGCGCATCGGGACGCCCTGCGACTCAACCGCCTTGGCCGCGGCCGTCTTTAAAGTGACCCGCGGGCGGTGGGGGCCGCCCGCGGGTCGAGGGAGGAGAGGGTGCTACTACTGCCGGCGGGATATGAGGCCGGCAGACTTTCCCGTCGCGACCTCTCCGGTCCGCGCGGGGGAAGCTCGTGGCTTACACGAGGCTCAGGATGCGCTCCTGGACTCGGTTCGCCAGCTCGGGAACGCGGTTCGCGAGATCCGGCACGCCTTTCGCGATCTCGCCGCCGTTCTTGGCGATCGCGTCGCGACGCTGCTCCAGATCGCTGACCGTGCTCTCGATCTCGCGCCTACGCTGGCGCAGTTCACGCTCCACGCGCACGCGCGCTTTGCGAACCTCGCGCTCGAACCGGTTGCGGGCCGTCACGCCGCGCCGCTCGAAGCGGCGAAGCTGCGCCTGAGCCTTCGTCGTCGATGAGTAGCTCGAGAACGTGTCGTTGACCGTCGAGACCACGCGGTCACGGGCCATCAGGGCCGCGCCTACCGGGATCAGCACCGCGCGCTCGGCGTAGTCGCCGAACACGTCGCTCGTCAGCTGCGTGGCCGTCTGGGCCTGGCGGGCCGCCGACTCGGTCGTGTTCGCCGCACGCGTGCGGGCTGCCTTCGCGCGGCTGGCCTTCGCCTGGGTGCCGGCGGCTGTGTTCGAGCGGCGCGCGCTCGACTTTTTCGCGGCCGGCTTTTTGGCCGTTTTGGTCCGGGCTTTTGACCCGGTCGGTGAAGTTGTGCTTGCTGTTGGCATCTGTGGAGCGGTCTCCGTTTCTTCCCCGCCGTGGGCGAGGAGCGGGGGCTAGTTGCTCTTTCGGTGGTTGGCCGCGAAACTCAGCAGCCGAACACCTGTTTGTAACCCGCTTGCAAGAGATCGTTACACAGCGATCCTATCAGCCCACGAAACCTAGTTGTTATCGGATGTTTCCGCCGGCTAGTTTGTAACAGGAGGAACATGCGTTCGGCCCGGGTATCGGCAAGCGGTCGGCCACTGGGAGAACGGCGGCGGCGGCAGGTATCGCTTGAACAGCGAGTAGATCGCCTGCGGGATCGCCCTAGACAAACGTGCGTTGGTCCAAGCGTCTGGCGCAATCACCGCCGGTCACTCAGCCGCGCGACCCCCGAGCCGTCCTCGCTGAGGAGATGCTCCAAGAGGTCAATGACCGACTCCCAAAGCGGGCCCGCCAGTGGGCGATAGTACTTCCGCGCCTGTCCAGGGTCGTGAGGAAGTGGCTCGATCAGGCCGACGACCGCCAGGCGCTTCATGAACTCGCTGAGATAGCTGGCCTCACAACCAGCGTCCTTCGCAACTTGGCCCTGATAGAACCGCTCTCCCCGTGCCATCGAAGCCATGGCCTCTAGGGCGTAGAGGCTGCTAAAGACAGCCTTCGACACAGGACGCACGAGTGCGCGCTGCGAGTCGTCTAGGGGCAGTGTTATCTTCATGATTCGTGAAAGACTATTTGGAGTTGGTGCAGAGGCAACACCGCTTTATTAACGTCCATCGGGACGATGAGGCAGAGCGTCGATATCATGGGTCGCGGACGGAATGCCGCAAACGCCGCATTTCTCCGTCGGAGCCTCTCCTTGATTTTTCCCGCGAAAAGCGGGAAGGTGCTCCACTGGGCAGCGACCGTCCAGCCTCGGCACGACGCGCTGGAGCCGAAATCTGCCCAATTTCTCGAATCAGATGTCAGGCAAAGCCACCCATTCTCCACGGCCCCGTCTTGGGTGGATGATGGACGGCCGAGCGTACTTCAGGAAGTGGGCCAAGGCATATCGCCTTGAGAACCTCGACCCCGACGAGATTCAGGAAAACCCGCCTACAGGCCTTAAGCGCGGGCCTGTGGAGTCGAAGCTTGGCGGGCGACTCACGCGCAACCTCACACGCCTATCTCCCGAGGAGATAGCACGACGTAAGAGCGCGTCAGAGGAGTTCCTAAAGCAGGCACCAGTACATTTTCCTGCCGATGAGCGCGTCGATCACGACGGTGGTTGCTAAGAGATAAGGTTCCGGGCGTGCGGCAAATTGCCGCAATTTGTCGGCTGCCCGCCAAGTAGGCCTTTGAGTTCTGGCAGTATGCCCACATGGGCGAAAAGTCCGAGGATGTAGCGGCGCTTTCAGCGCCGTTCGCACATCTAGAGCACGAAAACCGTGAGCGCATCGCGCACGTGCTATGCCGCCAAGTCCCGGAAGTCTTTCTCGCCAACCGGACAATCGAGCGGCGAACAGGCTACTCCAGCGAGATCGGGCAGAACATGCTGGTGGACGTGTTGTCTCACCTGGGCACGCTCGCATCTCGCTCAGACCTCTCGCGTGAAGAGGAGGCCACACAGCTGGCGAAGATCGAGGAGCATCTCCGCCGCGCGCTTATCGAGCATCCAGAGGAGGTTGTACGCGATCGGCTGGTCGATGTGCAGACGCTGTGGTCCGAATACGTGAGGGAGAGCTATGTCTACCGCGAACAAGGACGACTACGCGGTGTACCTCGCCACAAGGCCCTGGAAGAGAAGCGGACACGCATTGATCTGCTGATGGAGGCGGCGCGCAGCGTGAAGCCCGACGAGACGACTTGGGACGAGTCCCTGAACGCGGCGGCCGATATGACCGAGGCGGCGAATCTTGCTGCTGAGCTTGCCGATGAGCTTGAGGCATGCATCGGAGCGGCTCAGCGGATCACGAAAGAGCGCGAGCAAGAGTCTCTCGACGTTCAGCGAGACGCGACTGCCACACAGCGAGACCGAAAAAGCACTGCCCTAGCAGCCCTAGGCATCGTGGTTGCACTCGCGCTGTTCTTCGCGGGTGGCGTTGTCATCGGCGGCGGCAAATCCACCAGCCATGCCACCCACGCAGCCGGGTCCCCCAAGAGCAAGACCCTCACGGTCACGGTCACGGTCCCAACGAAACCCGTCGCCCCTACACCTTCCGCAACCAAGCCATCTCCCGGCTAGGGCCGCTTATACGGTGGCTGACCACCGGCCCGGCCATCAGGCTGAGGAAGGAAGCGGACGGGATGAGTACCTCTGGCCCCGTGCTTTATGAGTGGAGCAGAGCGCCGCCCGATAACCGTGGATTGACCAGGCACGTGCCCACCTTCCCCTCCCAGCAGCGCGCGTATAACCATCGCTATACAGCAAACGACGGGGAAGACTGGGTAGGGACGACCGACGCGCCCAACGCGCCAACTGCGCCCAACGCGCCCGACGCGCCCGACGCGCCCGCGCCGAACCGCCGGCGACCGACTGAGAGCCACCGTCCCGGACCGCAGGGGCAGGGTTTGCCACAATGGGCGTGATGGCCGACAGAGACGAGATCCACAGGGCGCTGGAGGTGGTGATCGATCCGGAGCTGCACCGCTCGATCGTGGAGCTGGACATGGTGCGCTCGATTGAGATCAGCGCGAACGGGGTGGTCGACGTGACGGTGTCGCTGACGACGCCGGGCTGCCCGATCAAGGGCCATTTCCAGACGGCGGTGGCGGAGGCGGTGACGGCGCTGGATGGCGTGACGCACTGCAACGTGTACTTCGACGTGCTGACGGACATGCAGAAGCAGTCGCTGCAGCAGAAGCTGGGCCGCGGCAGCCTGCCGGCGGGATCGCTGGCGCAGGTGGCGAACGTGCTGTGCATCGGCTCGGGCAAGGGCGGCGTGGGCAAGTCGACGCTGACGGCGAACCTGGCGGCGGCACTGACTGGCGAGGGCAAGCGCGTGGGAATCCTGGACGCGGACGTGTGGGGCTACTCGATCCCGCGCATGTACGGTCTCGGCTCGACGCGCCCGGCGGTGTCGACGGATCGCAAGATCATCCCGTTGGAAGCGCAGGGCGTGAAGGTGATGTCGATCGGCTTCTTTGTGGAGGAGGACGCGGCGGTGGTGTGGCGCGGGCCGATGCTGCACAAGGCGCTGACGCAGTTCCTGCAGGACGTGGAGTGGGGCGTTTTGGACTATCTGCTGGTGGACCTGCCGCCGGGCACGGGCGACGTGTCGATGACGCTGGCGCAGCTGCTGCCGCAGGCGCAGTTCGTGATCGTGACGACGCCGCAGCAGACGGCGCAGAAGGTGGCGCGCCGCGCGGCGCAGATGGCGTTCAAGGTATCTCTGGAGATCGGCGGGGTGATCGAGAACATGTCGAGCTTCACGACCCCGTCGGGCGAGCGCTTCACGATCTTCGGCGAGGGCGGGGGCCAGGAGCTGGCGGACGAGCTGGATGTCCCGCTGCTGGGCAAGGTGCCGCTGACGATGCCGCTGCGCGAGCAGTCGGACAACGGCGTGCCGCTGGTGATCGAGGACCCGGATGACCCAGCGTCGCAGGCGATCCACCGGGCAGCGCGCGGCCTGATCGCGATGGCGCCGGCGCAGCTGGCGGTCCTGCCGCTGGTCGAAGTGGCGCCGACGGCGCCGACGCCCGCGGAGGACACGAAACCCGTGGGCATGTCGCTGCCGATGGCCTGACCAGGCCGCTGAGCCCGTCGACATGCCCTCCCCCGCGTCCCGGCCAACTGGCCCGGACGTCCGGACGCGACCGCCCAGACCGGCGCATCGGCACGCGCGTACGAGCCCACAACGCGCTTGAACAAGCGCGTTTCACCTGAGAGGATCGACTTCGATATGCCCGTACAGGACCAGCAGGAGGAGGACGAGCCGGCCGTAAAGCCCGGCGCGGCCGCATCCACCTTCGATGACGACGCGTCCCCGGAGGGGGAATTCGATGAACGCCGCGCGAAGATGGAGCGCTTGCGCGCGGAAGGCATCGACCCTTATCCGCCGGTCAGCCTGTGGGGCACCCGCACACGGATCGCGGACGTGCTCGCGGCTCACGATGCGGCGACGCTGGACCACGGCGAGCATCCGGAGCTGAGCTACCAGATCGCGGGCCGGCTGATCTCGCGCCGCGGCCACGGCAAGACGGCGTTTCTGGACATCCGCGATCTGTCGGGGTCGATCCAGGTGGTCGTGCGCGTGGACGCGCTCGGGCAGGAGACCTACGACCGCATCCTGGGCTTCGACGTCGGCGACATCCTTGGCATCGTCGGCTCGGTGTACGTGACGCAGCGCGGCCAGCTGGCGCTGGCGGTGAAGCAGTACACGCTGCTGACGAAGACGCTGCGCCCGCCGCCGGACAAGCACCACGGGCTTGGCGACACGGGCACGCGCTACCGCTATCGCGAGCTCGACCTGATCGCGAACGAGGAGACGCGCGAGCTGTTCATCACGCGCAACAAGATCGTGCTTGGGATTCGCGAATGGCTGGCGGAACGGCACTTCGTGGAGATCGAAACGCCGGCGCTGCAGTCGCTGGCGGGCGGCGCGGGCTCGCGCCCGTTCACGACGCACCACAACGCGTTGGACCGCGACCTGTACCTGCGGATATCGGTCGAGCTGTTCCTCAACCGCTGCATCGTGGGCGGGATGGAGAACGTGTACGACATGGGCAAGGTGTTCCGCAACGAGGGCATCTCGCCGAAGCACAGCCCGGAGTTCACGATCATCGAGTTCATGTGCGCGTACTCGGACTACAACGACGTGGCGACGGTGACCGAAGAAATGTTCCGCGACGTGGCGCAGAAGGCGCTCGGCCGCACGGTGGTCAAACGGAATGGCGAGGAGATCGACCTGGCGAAGCGGTGGCGGCGGGTGACGATGCGCGAGTTGATCCTCGAGCGCTTTGGCCTGGACTTCATGGAGTCCACGCGCGAGCAGCTGGCGGAGGTGCTCGACGAGCCGATGGACCCGGCGGCGACGTGGGCGGAGGTGGTGGCGGACATCTACTCGGAGAAAATCGAGTCGACGATCAACCAGCCGACGCACGTGTTCGATTTCCCGCTGGAGCCGTTCCCGATCACCAAGCGCCACGCGGTGCACCCAGAGCTGGGCGAGCACTTCGACGCGGTGATCGGCGGCATCGAGCTGGTCAGTGGGGACACAGAGCTGAACGACCCGGTAGACCAGTGGCAGCGCTTTGTCGACCAGCGCAAGCGGCGGATGATCGACGACGAGGACGTGCCGCACCCGAACGACGAGGAGTACGCGCGCGCGATCGAGTACGGCTATTCGCCGACGGCGGGCGGCGGCATGGGCGTGGATCGCCTGGTGATGATCCTGACGGAACGCGACACGCTGCGCGAGGTCATCCCGTTCCCGATCGTGAGGGACGTGCGATGAGCGCCGGCCCCGCGGGGACACACGGCACTCAGGGCACATCCGGCACCCAGGGCGCACACGGCAAGCTGGACCTCGACCCGGGCGTGGTGGCCGCGTGCCGCGAGGCGGCGAAGCAGATCGCGGAGGAGGTGTCGGAGCAGATCGATGGGCGTACGACGGTGTCGGTCGAGCGCAGCGTGACGCGGCTGCTGGGGGTGGACGGCGCGAATGACCTGGAGGCGCCGCTGCCGAACGTGCTGGTCGACCACGTGCACGACGCGGGCGGCCTGGGGCGTGGCGTGGGCTACTGGCTGGGCAACGCGATGCTGCAGACCGGCCGCACGCCGCAGCAGATCGCGGAGGCGGTCGACGCTGGCGAGCTGAACGTGTGCGGCCTGGACGTCGCGGAGGAGCGGGCGATCCACGAGCGGGTGGGCGGCGAGTGCGCGACGCGCCTGCGCGAGATCCGCTCGCGCTTCGAGGAGCGCGGGGCGATGCGCGAGCGCCTTACCCGGGGGGCACGAGACGGCGAGGCGGCGACTCCGCTGCGCTATGTGCTGACTGCGACGGGCGACGTGTACGAGGACGTGGTGCACGCGAAGGCAGTCGCGGAGGCGGGCGGGGACATCGTGGCGGTGATCCGCTCGACGGCGCAGAGCCTGCTCGACTACGTGCCGTATGGCCCGACGACGGAGGGCTACGGGGGCACGTTTGCGACGCAGGCGAACTTCCGCATCATGCGCGAGGCGATCGATGAGTGGTGTGAGCAGCACGGGCGCTATGTGCGCCTGTCGAGCTTCTGCTCGGGGCTGTGTATGTCGGAGATCGCGGTGATGGGCGCGTGGGAGGGCTTCGACAACATGGTGAACGACGCGCTGTACGGGATCCTGTACCGCGACATCAACATCGTGCGCGGCCTGATCGACCAGCGCGTGTCGCGGATGATCAACGGCTACTTCGGCGTGACGATCAACACGGGCGAGGACAACTACCTACGCACGGCGGACGCGGTGGAGGCGGCCCCGTCGGTGACGGCGTCGCAGTTCATCAACCACCAGCTGGCGCGCGACTCGGGCGTGCCTGACGCGCAGATCGCGCTGGGCGACGCGTTTGAGATTGACGTGCCGGTGACGAACGGCCTGCTGTACGAGTGGGCGCAGGCGCAGCTGACGCGCGAGCTGTTCCCGGACTGCCCGGTGAAGTACATGCCGCCGACGCGGCACATGGACGGCAACCTGTTTCGCACGCATGCGGCGGACGCGCTGTTCAACCTGGTGACGATCGCGACTGGCCAGGGCATCCAGACGATCGGCGTGCCGACGGAGGGGATCTTCACCCCGCACATCCACGACCGCGTGCTCGGGTTGCAGAACGTCGACTACGTGTTCAACGCGGCCCGCGATCTGGGCGAGGAGATCGAGTTCAAGCGCGGCGGGATCATCCAGACGCGCGCGCAGGAGGTGCTCGCGGGGGCGCACGAGCTGCTCGAGCGGATCGCCGAGACGGGTCTGTTCGAGGCGATCGACCGCGCGACGTTCGGCGACGTGAGCCGCAGACGCGACGAGGGCCGCGGGATCGAGGGGATTGTGGACACCGAGCCCGGCTACTTCAACCCGGTGGTGGAGCTGATGCGCGAGACCAGCTATGCGTGAGGTCGACCTGACGGCGGTACGCCCGTACGCGGACCACCTCGGCGACGGCCTCGTGCAGATGAGCTTCACGCTGCCGGTCCCGCATTCGCTGGCGGCGCGCAAGGCGGCGCTCGAGCTGGCGGCGAAGATGGGCTTCCAGGAGCCGGAGGTCGTCCACTACGAGCAGCTGACCGAGGGGTACACGTATTTTGTTATGTATGGCCGCTGCGCGGCCAGCGTCGATTTTGCGTCGCTGCAGGGCGAGGGCTTTGATATCGAGTACATGAGCGAGGACGAGATCGAGCGCTTTGCAGACGAGCACGTAGGGCGCAAGGTGGTGGTGGTCGGCGCGAGCACGGGCTCGGACACGCATAGCGTGGGCATCGACGCGATGCTCAACCTGAAGGGCTACCACGGCCACCACGGCCTCGAGGGCTATCACTCGTTCGAGACCCACAACCTGGGCAGCCAGGTGCCGAACAGCGTGCTATTGGCGAAGGCGATCGAGGTGAACGCGGACGCGATCCTGGTCTCCCAGACGGTGACCCAGCAGAACCTGCACGTGCACAACCTGACGGAGCTTGTGGAGATGGTCGAGGCGGAGGGCCGCCGCGGCGAGATGATCCTCGCGTGCGGCGGCCCGCGCGTTTCGAACGAGCTGGCGAAGGAGCTCGGCTACGACGCGGGCTTCTCGAAAGGCACCGAACCGCACCACCTGGCGACGTTCATCGTGCGCGAGCTCGCGGCGCGCGGTGAGCCCACGCCACGCGACGAGCCCACGGCGCGCGGTGAGCCCACGCCACGCGACGAGCCCGCGCCACGCAACGGATCTGGCGAGGGCGCGCCGTCGGGCGCCGGATCCGCGACCGCTTGACCGCCGCGACGCTCAGCGAGCTGACCGCGTCGACTAGCCGCCTGGCGCTGGTGGGTCTCGCGAAGAACACCGGCAAGACGGAGGCCCTGGGCGCGCTGTTGCGCGAGCTCGAGGCGCAGGGTCGGCGTGTGGGCGTCACGTCGGTGGGGCGCGACGGCGAGGAGCACGACGTGATCGACTCGCGTATCGAGAAGCCGCGCGTGCTGCTGACGGCGGGAAGCATCGTCGCGACCACCGACATGCTGCTGCACGCGAGCGGCATCCCCCATGAGCTGCTGCACGACACGGGCGTGCGCACCCCCCTGGGTCGGGTGCTCCTCGCGCGCCTGCGCGCCGCCGGCGCGATCGAGGTCGCAGGCCCGAGCGCGGCCGCCGACGTGCGGGCGGCGAGCGACGCGATGCTGTCCCACGGCGCCGAGCAGGTTCTGATCGACGGCGCGGTCGACAGGCGCGCGGCGTCCTCCCCGAACGTCGCTGATGGCCTCGTGATGTCCACGGGTGCGGTCCTCGACAGCGACATCGCCGAGGTCGTCTCGCAGACGCTCGACGCGGTTGAGCTCGTGCGGCTGCCGAGCGTCGATCACGAGTCCGACATCGGCCGACGGATACGCGCCCTGGCCGCCGACGGCGCAACCTTGCTCGTCGGCGACGACGAGGCCGCGCCAGTCGCGCTCCCGCCGCGCTTCGTCCTGACCGCCGAGGCAGAGCAGGTCGCGGAGCTGCTCGACGCGAACCCGGCGGCCCGCTGGCTGATTGTCGCGGGCGCGCTGCCGGACAGGTTCGTGCACAGCCTCGTGCACCCGCTGCAGCGTCGCGGGCGCGAGCTCACGCTCGTGGCGGCCGACCCGACGAGGGTGTTCCTGTCCAGGCACGGCCCTGGGTGGTACGCCCGCCAAGGCGTCCGCTTCCAGGTCCTGAATCCGATCGCGCTGGAGGCGATCACGGTCAACCCGCTCGCCCCCCAGTCTCACCGCTTCGACTCCGCAGAGCTGCGCGCGATGCTCGAGCAGGCGATCCGGGACGTGCCGGTGTTCGACGTGCTGCACCCCGACTATCTCGAGCTCGGCCTCACCGCGGGCGGCCCCGCTTGATGCTGCTCGCGCGTTTCTGACGCACGCGCGGGCGGGCGCAGTCGGAGACACCCCCCGGCCCGAGAACGCCCGTATGAGTGCCGTTCGATGCTCCGCGCAGCGTGTGCTTGACCCCCCTCGGGGATAGCGATAGAGACCGCGAGCAAATGCGAAGTGTCAAGATCGCTCTCGCCGGCGGGCTCGCCGTGCTGGCTGTCGCCATCGGCGTGGTGCTCTCGCATTCGCCGCTGATCGCTGTCGGCGCAAACTCGATCCAGGCACCGCTCTACCGCAATGGTGGTGTCCTGTCAGGGGAGAGCACGTGCCAGCCGGCCGGGACCGTGCCGAGTGGCACATCCGCGATCCGCATCTCGCTCGGGGCGAACGTCAACCCGAAGATCACGGTCAAGCTGTTCTCGGGCTCGCGCCTGATCACACAGGGCTCGCGCGCCGCCGGAGGAGGCCTGAACGCGAGCGCAACGATCCCGGTGAAACGCGTCCCACACACCGTCCGCAACGCGCGCCTGTGCATCACCCTCGGCCCGTCGGCGGAAGTGGTCGGGATCCGCGCGGTCCTGCCGCAGGGAGCGAGCGAAGCCGTGTACGCCCTCCAGGACGTGAAACTAGAGACGGAATATCTGCGGCCGGGCCCGAGCACGTGGTGGTCGCGGGCTTCGTCGATCGCCGATCGCTTCGGGCTGGGTCGCGCACCCAGCGGCACGTGGATCGGTTTCCTGGTGATCGCGGTGATGCTCGCGGTCGCCGTGATCGCCTCTCGTCTCACGCTGAAGGAACTGCGATGAGCCGCCGTGGCCCGGCGAGGGCTTCGATTCAGGCAGCGACGGGACAGCCGACAAAGGCCCGCTCGAGCGGAACGGGGGTGAAAGACAGGCAGGCGCGCGCCGCGAGCCAACAGAGCGATCGCAAGCAGTCGCGCCAGCGCCGGCCGATGCCGCGCTTCTCGATCCGTCCGCTGGCCACACTGCGACGCGTTCCGAGAGCTGCGTGGATCTGTGCGCTGGTGGCATGCCTAAACGCTGCCTGCTGGACGATCATCACGCCGCCGTTCCAGGTCACCGACGAGCCCACGCAGTTCGCGTACACCCAGTATCTGGCCGAGCACCAGCAGCTACCCCCGCATTTCGAAGGCCCCTACTCGCCGGAACAGACCCTCGCCCTCGCAGACCTGCATCAGTCAGCCGTTCTCTGGCACGCGGAAAACGACACGATCTCCTCGACGGCCGAACAGCAGAAGCTCCAGGAAGATCTCGACCAGCGTCCCGGTCGCGAAGGAGAAGCAGTCGGAGGGTCTGCCGCGGACCCGCCGCTGTATTACCTGCTGCAGGTGGTGCCCTACGAGTTGGGCTCCAGCGGGACGGTGCTTGATCAGCTCGAGCTGATGCGGCTGCTGAGCGCCCTGTTCGCGGGGCTGACGGCGCTGTTCGTGTTCCTGTTCGTTCGCGAGACACTCCCGAGGGTGCCGTGGGCGTGGACCGTCGGCGGTCTCAGTGTCGCGCTCGCGCCGATACTCGGATTCGCCTCGAGCGGGGTGAACCCCGATTCGATGCTGTTCGCTGTGTCCGCGGCGATCTTCTACTGCCTAGCCCGCGGGTTCCGACGCGGTTTGAGCCGGTCGGCGGCGGTCGCGATCGGGGCGTTGATCGCGATCGGCCTGCTGACCAAGCCGAACTTCATCGGCCTGATACCGGGCGCAGTCCTTGGCCTGGTGGTACTCACCGTACGCGCCGCCCGGACCGACCGCGGCGCCGCGAGCCGCACGTTCGCGATCGCGATCGCGATCGCAGCAACCCCACTGATCCTGTATGTGTTGGTGAACCTGCTCTCCGGGCGGCCTGGGTTCGGGACCGCGTCGGAAAACCTGGCGCTCGCACACGGAGGATCGATATCGGACGATCTCAGCTTCGTCTGGCAGCTGTACCTGCCGCGCCTGCCAGGAATGACCAGCTACTTCCCGGGCGTGTTCCCGTTGCTGCAACTCTGGTTCGATCGAGGCATCGGGCTCTATGGCTGGCTCGATACGACCTTCCCGATCTGGGTCTACACCGCGGCGTTGATTCCAATGGCGCTGCTCGCCGCGCTGCTGGTCCGCTCGCTCGTGGTCAGCCGGGCTGCCCTGCGACGACGCATCCTCGAGCCGATTGTGTATGCCGTCATGGGCATCGGGCTGATGGGGCTGATCGGATCGCACGCCTACCTGGACCTCGCCTTCGAAGGCGGCGGCGGTCACGTTCAGCCCCGCTACCTGCTCCCGCTGATCCCACTCACGGGCGTAGCAATCGCGCTCGCGGCGCGCGGCGCCGGCAAACGCTGGGGCCCACCGGTCGGCGCGCTGATCATCGTGCTGTTCCTGGGCTACGACGTGTTCAGCCAGCTGCTCGTCGTCTCGCGCTTCTACGGCTGAGCGCCGGCCCGCGGCACCTCGGCACGACCCGCGGCGCCTCGTGCCGGCCCGCGGCACCTCGGCAGGACTACTTGGCGTTGGCGAAGTAGTCGGCGTTGATCTGCGTGAACTTCTGCCACTCCTCGGGGAGCTGGTCCTCGGCGAAGCACGCGTCTACCGGGCAGGCCTCCACGCAGGCGTCGCAGTCGATGCACTCCTCGGGGTCGATGTAGAGCATCTCTGCGGCGTCGTATCCGGGCTCGTCGGGCGTTGGGTGGATGCAGTCCACGGGACACACCTCGACACAGGAGTTGTCCTTGGTGCCAATGCACGGCTCGGCAATCACGTAGGCCATTCGCTTCCTTCTGGGTCGGTTTGCGAGGTCTCCCCGCGGGAGACGCATATTGTACGAACATGCTGCTGCTTACCGGTGCGACCGGCCTCGTGGGCTCTGCGCTGTTGCCGCGCCTGTTGGCTGAAGGCACCCAGGTCCGCTGCCTGGTGCGCGACCCGCGGCGCCTCGGCGCCCAGCGCGTGCGCGTGCAGATCGCGCTCGGCGACCTCACCGACCCTCCCTCGTTCCGCAATGCGCTGCGCGGCGTGCAGACGGTCGTCCACCTGGCTGCGTCGATCCGCGACCAGCCGGGCGGGTCGATCGAGGAGCTTGGCGGCATCGCGGCCTGGCGGATGGTCGCGGCGGCCGAGCGCCAGGGGGTCGAGCGCTTCGTCTTCTTCTCCGCGCTCGGCGCCTCGACCCACCACCGCACGCGCTGCCTGCGCGCGAAGGCGCTCGCCGAGCAGGCCGTGCTCGAGGCGGATCTGCACTCGATCGTGTTCGCACCGTCGCTCGTGTACGCCCCTGGCGACCCTTGGCTGACGTTGCTGGAGCGGCTGGCGCTGCTGCCGGTGATGCCCGTGTCCGGTCGAGGTCGTGCGGCGTTCCAGCCGATCTGGGCGGAGGACGTGGCCGACTGCGTGACCGCCGCCCTACGAGCGTCGGGCGGCGACGGCTCGCCGGTCATCTCCACGACGCAGCGAGGCGCCCATCAGCGCTACGAGCTGGCGGGGCCTGAGACGCTCAGCCACGAGGACATCGTGCGAACGGTGCTGCGCTCGTTGAACCGACGGCGCGCGCTGCTGCACGTGCCGATCCCACTCGTGTCGCGAGCCCTGCGGATGCTCGAGCGGGTCGGCGGCCCGGATGTGTTTGCCACCTGGGACGAAGCGGAGCTGATGGAGTCACCGATGACATCGGCGCGCGGATCGGCGGACGCGGAAGGGCTGGGGGTCAAACCGGCGCGCATGGCGGCAGTGCTCGGAACGGGCTGAGCAGCAGCCGGCCAGTCAGTCGGCGACAGCCTGTGCGAACGCAGGCCGGCGCTCGGCCCACGGCGACGCCGCTTCCAACTGGCTGGCGAGCGCCAGCAGCGCACCCTCGCCGGCCGGTCGCCCGACGAGCTGCACGCCTAGCGGCAGCCCGTCCTCGCCCTGGTACAGCGGCAGCGAGATGCCTGGCTGACCACTGGCGTTGAACACCGGCGTGAACGGCGTGAACAGCCCCGAGCGGGTGAACGTGGACATCGGTTCGGGCGCGGCGGTGTCGAGCGTCCCGAGCGGGAGCGGGCGCTCGGCCAACGCGGGCGTGAGCAGCGCGTCATACGGGTCCAGGAAGGAGACCAGGTGCCGCGCGAAGCGCTGCAGCCGCACCGTCGCGCCCATGCTTTCAACCGCGCCCAGCCCCCGGATCATCGAGAAGATCGCCCAGCTCATCGGCTCCATGTCCTCGGCGCTCGGCTCGCGCCCGGCGACCATCCCCGAGTAGGCGATCGACAGGGCGACGTGGCTTGAGAAGACGACGCCGAACAGCTCCCGCAACCCGTCGTCCTGCCACGGAGGCTCGACCTCCTCGACCTGGTGCCCGAGCGAGCGCAGCAGCTCGGCGGCGTCGGAGACGGCCTGTGCGCACATCGGGTCGACGATCGCCTCGGGAACCGGCGGCAGCGTCGTGGCTGCAATCCGTAGCGGCCCGGGAGCGCTCGCGGCGCTCTGCGCAAACGGCTGCGCGGGCGGCGGCGCCCAGGTCGCATCGCCGGGCTCGTAGCCGGCGAGCAGATCGAGGATCGCGGCGCTGTCGGCGACGGTGCGCGTGAGCATGCCGTCGATCCCGAGCGAGGAGTCGCCGAGCTCGGGGGCGGCGGAGATCCGCCCGCGGCTCGGCTTCAGCCCAACGAGGCCGCAGCAGGCAGCCGGGATGCGCACGGAGCCACCGCCGTCGTTGCCGTGCGCGACCGGGAGCATGCCGCTGGCGACGGCCGCCGCTGCGCCGCCGGATGAGCCGCCGGGCGTGCGTTCCAGATCCCACGGGTTGCGCGTCGGGCCGAAGATGCGCGCCTCGCTGACCGGCAGGATGCCGTACTCGGGCAGCGTCGTCGTGCCGACGATCACGAACCCCGCGTCCTTCAGCCGCCGCGTGACGTTGTGGTCGTACTGACATATGTTCTCGGCCATCAACGAGCAGCCGTACGTCAGGCGCAGGCCCTGCACCGGGCGGTTGTTCTTGATCGCGGTCGGCACCCCCGCGAACGGGCGCTGATCGCCTGGGCGCACGGCGTCGGCGGCCGCCAGCGCGCGCTCGGCGTCGACATCCACGAACGCGTTCAGCGCCGGGTTCAGCTCCTCGATCCGCTCCAGCGAGGTCTCGACCAGCTCGCGTGAGGAGATCTCCCCCGCGCGCACCATCTCGGCAAGCTCGCTGGCGGGCCGGAACATCAGATCGCTGTCGGACATGGGCGCCTCCTCTCAGACGACGGCTCGGCTGCACGGCTCGGACCCGACCCGCTCGCCTGCAGCCTACTCGCGCGGGCATTCCTGCGACGATGTGTGTCTGCCCACAAGGCAGCGGGGCGGGCGGGCCCCTAATCAGTCAAGCTCAGAAAGCGAGTGCCATGAGCGCGGTCCAGTCAGCAGCACCGGAGGTCCAGTCGGGCCTCGAAGGAGTCGTCGCCTTCGCCACCGAGATAGCAGAGCCCGACAAAGAGGGTGGCGCGCTGCGCTACCGCGGAGTCGACATCGAGAGCCTCGTCGGCGCTGTTCCCTATGAGCAGGTGTGGGGCCTGCTGGTGGACGGCAAGTTCAAACCTGGGCTGCCGCCAGCCGAACCGCATGCCCTGACCGTCCGCTCGGGCGATCATCGCGTCGATGTGCAGTCCGCGCTGGCGATGCTCGCACCCGAGTGGGGCTTCGGGCAGCTGATCGACATCACCGACGAGGAGGCCCGCGACAACCTCGCGCGCGCGTCGGTGATGGCGCTGTCGTTCGTGGCGCAGTCGGCGCGCGAAGCCGGCCAGCCGCCGGTCCCGCAGTCGGAGATCGACGAAGGCAAGACGATCCCCGAGCGCTTCCTGATCCGCTGGCGCGGTGAGGCCAACCCCGACCATGTCAAGGCGATCGACGCCTACTGGGTCTCGGCCGCCGAGCACGGGATGAACGCATCGACGTTCACGGCGCGCGTCGTCGCCTCGACCGGCGCCGATGTCGCGGCGGCGCTGTCGGCGGCGGTGGGCGCGCTGTCCGGCCCGCTACACGGAGGCGCTCCCTCGCGCGTGCTGAAAATGCTCGAGGAAGTCGAACAGGGCGGCGACGCGGAGAAGTGGGTCTCAGACGCGCTCGACCGCGGCGAGCGGCTGATGGGCTTCGGCCATCGCATCTACCGCGCCGAAGACCCCCGCGCGCGCGTCCTGCGTCGCACCGCCAGTGAACTCGGCTCGCCGCGCTTCCAGGCCGCAGAGGCGCTTGAGAAGGCGGCGCTGGCGGAGCTGCACGCGCGCCGGCCCGACCGTGTGCTGGCGACCAACGTCGAGTTCTGGTCAGCCGTGATCCTCGACCTCGCCGAAGTTCCACCAGAGCTGTTCACGCCGATGTTCACATGTGCACGCGTCGCAGGCTGGTCAGCGCACGTGCTCGAGCAGAAGCGCGAGGCCAAGCTAATTCGACCGACCGCCAGGTATGTGGGACACGGACCGCGGTCGGTCGCCGAAGTCGAATAACTCAGTCGCTGGTCAACCCCCGAAGCGCCCGAGCAGCCGGAGCACGAGCCTCCGGTAGCGCTCCATCAGGGGGTTGACCCAGCGTGGCATGCCCGAGTCGATCAGATCCGTCTCGATCCCTCCCGAGAACAGCCTCAGCACCTCGTAGTCGGAGACGCTCCGCGCAGCCTGAACCGAGCGGCGCCAGCGGTAAAGCAGCGCCGCTTTCGCCAACAGGGAACCCCAGGCGCGCACCTTTTCTGCAAGCCAGCCCTGGGAAATCGCCCGCCTGAGGACCACGAGCTCGGTTGCCAGCAGCGCGGGAGCGAGCAGCACGAGCGTGCGCGGTTGCAAGTTGCTCAGTAGCGCGGACGTGCGATTTCGCTCAAGATAAAACCACTTGTGAGGTCCCTTCTCGAACTCATACTCGTGCACCACGACCGCTTCCGGGCAGTAGCGGACCCGCCTGCCATTCAGACGCATGCGCCAGGCCATGTCGGTGTCGTCGACGTACATGAAGAAGAACGGGCACAGACCGCCGATCTCCAGGAAGGCGTCGCGCCGAACGAGCAGCGCGGCGCCCGACACGGCGGCCGTGTCACGGGAGCGTCCGTACTCTCGCTGCCGGCCATATCCGCCGGACCAGGAGACGCCGACGATGTTCACGGGGTTATCGCCCGCGTTGATCCGACCGTCGGGCAGCAGAACCTGGGCGCCGACGACGCCGACGTCGGGGCCGTCGACCGACTCGAGCAGGAGCTCCAGGCAATCGGGCTCGGCGACGGCATCGGGATTGAGGAAGAACAGCCAATTCCCACTCGCCTGCGCGGCCGCGAGGTTGACAGCGCCGGTGTAGCCGATGTTGGTAGCAGGATGCACGATCCGCACGGCGGGCGCGATCGCCGTGCCTGCCAGCGCGATCGCTGTCGCGCCCCGCGGGTCGTTGTCGATCACCAGCACCTCAGCCGGCGCCAGCGACTGTCCGAGCAGGCTCTCGAGCGCGATCGCCGTCGCGGCTGGATCTGCGTAGGAGACAACGACGGCTGTGATCGCGGTGGCCATGAGTGAAGGATCGTTATATCTGGCTGTCGTTCCCGCTTACAACGAGTCGGAGACGATCGTCTCCGTCGTCGAGGCGCTGCGCGAGTACGCCCCCCGCTTTGACACGCTCGTGGTGGACGACGGCTCGACCGATCGCACCGCCGTGCTGGCGGTTAAGCGGGAGCGAAGGTGCTCAAGCTTCCGTTCAACCTGGGGATCGGCGGAGCGGTGCAAACCGGCTTCGTGTACGCGCGCGAGCACGGCTATGACTTCCTCGCGCAGGTCGACGGCGATGGGCAGCACGACTCGGTGGAGCTCGAGCGACTGATCGCGGCGATGGAAGAGGAGGCCGTCGACATGGTGTGCGGGTCGCGCTTTCTCACAAACGACTACCAATACCCGGCGCCGATCAGCCGCCGCACCGGGATTCACATCTTCTCGTTCCTGCTCACGCGCATTGTCGGCATGCGCGTCAGCGACCCGACCTCCGGCTTCCGCCTGTACAACCGGCGCGCGATCGAGCTGTTCGCGCATAACTACCCGCATGATTACCCCGAGGTCGAGGCGGTGCTGATCCTCCACCACCACCGCCTGCGGATGCGCGAGATACCGGTGAGGATGTACACCCGCGGCGGCGGAACCTCCTCGATCAGCACGGGAAAGTCCGCTTACTACATGATCAAGGTTCTGCTCGCGCTGTTCGTCGGGCTCGCGCGCCCCCGCACGGGCGCGGTCGTCGACAGCGGCGAGCTCGCACCGGTCAGCGCGGAGCACGCGATCTAACCCAATGCAGGCGCGAATCCAGCTGGTGACGATCATCGGCGCGGCGGTGCTGCTGCTGACCGTGCTCGAGATGGTCCGCCGTCGCCGCCTGACCGAGCGCTACGCCCTGCTGTGGCTGCTGTCCGCCGGTGTTCTGCTCGCGCTCGCGATTTGGAGCGGTGCGCTGGCACGGATCAGCCGCACGATCGGCGTCATCTATCCGCCCAACGCCCTGTTCTTTATTGCGATCGGCTGCATTCTGCTGCTGCTGCTGCATTTCTCCTCTGTGGTCTCGCGCCTCAGCGACCAGAGTGAGATGCTCGCTCAACGCCAAGCTTTGCTCGATGAGCGTTTGCAACGCCAGGAGCAACTAGCCAACGGGAACCTGTCCGGGTTTGAGAACGGGCGCGCGGACGAGCCCGAGCTGCCTACGCTGACGAGGGTGTCCGACGGCTGACGCCCTTGCCCCTGGGGCGCCACAGAGCCGACTGCAGAGCGAGCTCGACACGCGCCGGCAGCGGTCGCCAACCCCACCACCAGCAGTAGACGAGACGGCCCGCGCGCCCGAGCTGCGACTGTGCCCGCAGGCGACGACGCCCGGCGCGCCCGTAAAGCGCTGAGTGCTTGTCGCGCAGCTGGCGGAAGGTGGACCGATATCGCGGTCGAGCGTCCATGTGTCGCGTCGAGCTGTGGCGGCGATAATGCAGTGTCACTGCCTCGACGCGTTGCCCGCGCCAGCCACGGGCGAGCGCGTGCAGCCAGAACTCCCAGTCCTCGTAGCCGGCGAACGCCGAGTCGTATCCACCCACATCCTCGAACAGCTCTCTACGGATCAGCGCCGCTGACCCGATGTTGTGGCGGTAGAGCAGACGGTAGGGGTCATACGGCGGCATGTTCATCACACCATCCCATGCTCCGAAGAAGCGCATGATCCCGTAGCTGAAGCCGAGATCCGGTGCGGCGTCCAGCGCTCCGCGCATCCGCTGCAGCGCGTCGGGAGCAAGCCGGTCGTCGGCGTCGAGTGCCAACGCGTAGGAGGTCTGTACCCGCCGCAGGCCGGCGTTGCGAGCCTCTGCGACGCCCGTATTTGGCTGACGCACGAGCTCGACGTGAGACGGCAATCGCCCGAGCTCCGTCAGCGTGCGCTGATCTGTCGATCCGTCGTCAACGACCACCACCCGCGGCTCGCCGCCCGCCTGCGCGAGCGCGCTCCCGACGCTCTCGGCCAGAAAGGCCCCGTAGTTGAAGCACGTGATTACGACGGTGACGTCGTCGTTCATCGACCGACGCGCACCCGGGGCTGGACCTCCGCGACAGCCCAGATCATCGGCGGCGCGCGTGGATCGTGACGATGTCACCGAGGTTGAACCACACCGCCCGCCCGCCGAAAGCGCGTTCCGCCACCCAGTCCCCGAGCGCGCGCACGCCGCGGCTGCGCGGCGCCATTGTGCGCAACTTGTAAACCATGTAGCGCAGCGAGTAGTGAGCTCCCGGATGGCCGACGTTCACCACTTCGAAGCCGTTGCGCTCGAGGTAGCCTTCGAGCGTCGCGGCCGTAAAGAAGAAGTTGTGGTAGCGAGGGGTCAACAGGTGCCAGCGGCGTCCAGAGATCCGCGCGACCAGCGCGGCGGCGTCACCGGTCGACAGCATCAGAGCGCCGCCCGGCCGGAGCACCTCCGCGGCCTTGGCGAAGTCGAGCGCCGGATCGACCGAGTGCTCGATGTAGTCCCACATCGTCAGCGCGTCGAACGACCGCGGTGGGTAGTCGGTCCGTTGGAACATCCCGCTGACGATCTCCAACCCAAGCTGATCCCTGCCCCAGGCACTCATGTCTGGTGAGACGTCAATGCCCTCAACCTGCCACCCCGCCTTGCGCGCCTCGTCCATGAAGAAGCCGGCCGCGCAGCCGACGTCGAGTAGGCGCCCGACTGGGCCGAGGCGGCTCAGTCGCTTCACCCGATAGCGGGCGGTCAGCCGATGCTCAGGCTCGTCCCCGAGATAATCGACGAAACGCTGGGCGTCGTGTTCCATCCCTTGGCGGAAGTAGCTGTCACCGTACATCGCCAGCAGCTCCTCCGCCGTGGGCATCGTGCTGCGGAACAGCAGATGGCAGGAGCGACAGCGGAAGACGTCATGGCCGTCCTTGCGCCAGTGCGGCACCTGATCGGCGCCAACGGCAGCGCCGCACAGATTGCAGCGCCGGGTCTCGGTCTCCTCGGGGATGCGCTCAACCTGAGTGCTCACGAATGTCTCTCACTCCACACGGGTCTGCGGTCCACTGTCGCACGGCCTCGGTCTCGGCTGGATCACCGGTGGCAAGCATCCGCTGCATGCTAACCACGCCCCGCAGCTCGACAAACTCACTACCCGACGCCGGCCATTGCCCACGCCGCAAGGACCCCCGGAAGTGTTACGACAATCGGACTATGATCCGCGCGCTGCCCGGGCGACGCTGACCGCCTTCCCGACCCCCCGGCGCGCGCGTGCCATGTGCGGTATCTGCGGAATCTTGGCTTTCAACGACCGTTTCGCCTGCGACGAGCGAGTGACCGTTGCGATGCGCGACACGATGATCCACCGCGGCCCGGACGACGCGGGAGTGTGGATTTCACCGGCCAGCCGCGTCTCCCTCGGCCACCGTCGCCTTTCGATCGTCGATGTCTCTCACTCCGGGCATCAACCGATGGGCAATGAGGACGGCAGCGTGTGGGTTGCCTTCAATGGCGAGATCTACAACCACGAAGAGCTGCGCCCTGAGCTTGAAGCGAAGGGCCATCACTACCGCTCTCGCTGCGATACGGAGACGATCGTCCATCTCTACGAGGAGGAAGGCCCACGCTGCGTCGAGCGACTCGACGGGATGTTTGCACTAGCCGTGTGGGATGAGCGCCGGCGCGAGCTGTTTTTGGCGCGCGACCGGTTGGGGAAGAAGCCCCTGTATTGGACACGGACACCGGCAGGCCTCGCATTCGCATCGGAGATCAAGGCGCTGCTGCGCCATCCAGCGGTGAGCCCGGACCTCGACGTCGCGGCGTTCCACGATTACCTCACGTTCGTGTGCACGCCTGCACCGTCGACGATGTTTGCCGGGATCAGCAAGCTATCGCCAGCCGAGCGCATGACCGTGCGCCCAGACGGAAACATTCACAGTGAAATCTATTGGTCACCGATGTCCTCACGTGTGGCCGACGAGCTCGCGGGCCGCGACGAGGATCAGCTCGGCGAGCGGCTGCTCGAGTTGCTGCGCGCGTCGATCGCGAAGCGCATGATGAGCGATGTGCCGTTCGGCGTCTTTCTGTCTGGAGGCGTGGACAGCTCTACCAACGTCGCGCTGATGTCCGAGCTGATGTCCGAGCCGGTGAGAACGTTCTCGGTCGCGTTCCATGAGCACGAGCGCTACAACGAGCTCGAGTACGCACGCCAGATCGCGCGCAAGTTCGACACCGATCACCACGAGGTAGTGATCGACGCCAACGACCTCGTGTCGTTCCTGCCAGAGATGGTGCACCATCAGGATGAGCCGATCGCCGACTGGGTGTGCGTGCCGCTGTACTACGTCTCGAAGCTAGCGCGCGATTCGGGGACGATCGTCGTGCAGGTCGGCGAGGGCTCGGACGAGCTGTTTCACGGCTATCAGGCCTACATCGACGCGGTCACCCGGCGCCGGCGCTACTGGGAGCCCTTCCAGCATGCGCCCGCGCCGCTGCGCAATCTCGTTGCGCACTCGGCGCTCGAGCTTTCGCAGCGGACCGGGCGCGGTGCTCCTCACGCACAGTACGTGGCTGACGCCGCGGCCGGGCGGCTGCCCTTCTGGGGTGGGGCAATTTGCTACACGGGTGAGCTCAAGCGCCAGATCCTCCAGGGCAACGGCAATCGCGACCGCCCGGATGCCTACCGCGTCGTGCAGCGCCTGTGGGACGAGGCCGAGCGCGAGCGCCCGGGCGCCGACCTGCTGCAGAAGATGACCTATCTGGAGCTCAAGCAACGGCTCGCCGAGCTGCTGCTGATGCGGGTGGACAAGATGACGATGGCGACCTCAGTCGAGGCCCGCGTTCCGTTCCTCGATCGCGATCTGGTCGAGTTCGCGCTCGCCCTCCCGATCGACATGAAGGTCCGCGATGGCGTCGGCAAGTGGTTGCTGAAGCGGACCGTCGACGGGCTGCTGCCGAGCGAGATTGTCCACCGTAAGAAGCAAGGCTTCGGCGCACCCGTGGCGGAGTGGTTTCGCGGCGATCTGGGCGTCAGTGCCCAGCGCGAGATTCGCGGCTCCTCGCTGGCCGAGCGCGGGCTGCTCGACTACGCGCGCATCGACGAGCTCTGGCAGGCACACCGTTCGGGCCGCGCCGACTGGAGCTTTCAGCTGTGGAACCTCTACAACGTCAGCGCGTGGCACGATCACTGGGTGGCAGGGCGGTGAGCACGTCTGCCCTCGGACCCGTCGCCGTGGAGCGTGCGCCGACGTCGAGTGGCACGCTGCGCCGAGCACTGGCGTGGGGCTTGATGTGGGCTGTGATCGGCTCGGCGATCCTGTATTTCCTGGCTCCCAGGCCGTGGCCGATCGAGCCTGTGCGAGCGGAAGAAATGCGTGCGTCGCTCGTCGTGCTCGACCGCGGCGGACCGGCGCTGCTGGGATACCAGCCGCGGACGCATACGCCGTACGCCGTCGGCTACGGCGACGATCAGGGCATCTACGTGATCGTACCGCTGCTCAGCCACTGGCTCGGGCAGTCCAACCCGCTGACGGTGCTGCGTTGGTTGTGGATCGCGGCCTGGGCTCTGGCGCTGCTCTTCAGCCCAGTGGTCTTTCGCTCCCTGTTCCGCTCGCGATCGGCCGCGCTGCTCGCGCCACCCGCCCTGCTGGTGTGTCTGCTGTCCTTCGGCTTCGGCGATATCTACTGGATCAGCGCGTGGATCGTGGTGACGTGCATGCCGCTGCTGATCCTGCTCGCACGAAGCCGCCCCCGCCACGCCTGGGCGATGCTCGCGACGATCGCATTGGTCGCCGGCGTGGTCAGCGCAATCCGCAGCGAGGCCGGGCTCCCGGTGGCGTTGGCCGCAGCCGCGGTCGCCGCGATGGCAGGCGCGCGCCGGCCCGTACGCCTGGCCACGATCGGGGTCATCGCGCTGGCATATCTCGCTCCAACTCATCTTGCTCTGCCGGCGATCAGGGCGCATCGAGACCACCGTATCGGGGTGAACCTGAGCGCGAAAGCGCTGACGTCGCATCCGCTATGGCACACGATCTATGTGGGGCTGGGCTACACCCCGAACCGCTACAACATCCACTTCAACGACAGCTACGCGGCCGCCGCCGTACAGCAGGCCGACCCGGGGACGCGCTACCTGTCGCCGGCTTACGCGGGCGCGCTGCACAGGCAGTTCGACGCCCTGCTCGAGCACGACCCGCGATTCGTGGTGAAGGCCGAGGGCGAGAAGGCTGTAGTCGAGCTTTCCCACGCCGGGCGCTACATCCTGCTACTCGCCCTGCTGCTCCCAGCGGCCGTCGCAGCGCGTGGACCGGCGCGCCTGCGGCCGTCGGAGTTGGCGCTGTTCGTGCCGGCGCTCGTGATCGGCGCACTGCCAGCGATCGTGGCGCTTCCGTTTCGCGACTACGAGCTCACGCTGCTCGCGGCTCTTGGCGTGCTCGGCCTGCTGTCGATCGGCTCGGCTGCCACCCAGGCCGAAGACGAGTGGCATGCGACGCCGGCTCATACCGTCAGCCTGCTGGCCAGAGCCAAACTGACCCTGAGCGGCCTGGCGAGCCGCTGGCCGGTGCGACGCACGATCCGTGTACTGGTCGTCTCGGTGGCGCTTCTCGCGCCGATCCTGCTGCTCTCCCGTCACCTCGAAGCCGAGCACGAACAGTGGGACCGGTCGGAGACTAAATCCCCGAAGGTCGTGCTCGCCGCAGCACCCACGAGCATCCTGCCGGCACACACGAGCATCCCGTCGGCTCACACGTGAGGCGACTGCGCGGCGCTCTGGCCAGCTGGCGCCGGCTTGGCCCGCGCAGAGGGACGACTGCGGGCCTGAGCCTCGTGGCGAGGCATCTGCGTGGGCCCGTTCGGCGCGCGCAGCTGCATGTACGCCCGCTGCGCGTCGGGCGCGATCAGCTTGCTCTCGCGCTCGACCACGCCGACCCGCTCAGCGCGCTGCGCGCGCGCTCCCTGCCGGCGCTGCCGACGGTGATCGCGTGGGAGCTCGAGCTCGAGCGACTCGACTCCGACGCCCGCGCCGACCTGCTCGAGCGGGCCGAGCGCGTCCTCGCCCACCGCTTCGACCTGCTCGGCTCGGGACCGACCGATCTGGGAGGAACGATCGACTGGCAGCGGGACTTCAAGTCCGGGCGACGCTGGCCGGATGTGCACATCTCTCGCGTACCGATCGTGTTCGGGGACGGCTCGGACATCAAGGTCCCGTGGGAGCTCTCGCGCTGCCAGCACCTGCCGCTGCTGTCTGCCGCGCATCGAGTCAGCGGCGAGCCGCGCTTTCTCGATGAGCTCGGCGCGCAGCTGAGCTCGTTCATCGACGCTAACCCAGTCGAGTTCGGCGCGCCGTGGTCGTGCACGATGGACGTCGCGATCCGGGCGGCTAACTGGGTAGCGGCGCTGTGCATGGCGATGCCCGCAGCTGAGGAGGCATCGTGGCTTTCGCCTGCGCTCGCGAGCCTGCTGCTGCACTGCCGTTTCATCCGCGGCCATCTCGAGTGGGGCGAGGTTCGCGGCAACCACTACCTGTCGGACGTCGTCGGCCTGCTCGTCGCGTCAGCGCCGTTCTCCGCCAGCGTCGAGGGTCGCGCGTGGGCGAACTGGGCGACCACCCAGCTCGAGCGGGAGATGGCCCACCAGGTGCGCGGCGACGGCTGCGATCACGAGGCTTCAATCCCCTATCACCGGCTGGTCACCGAGCTGTTCGTGTGCGGGACACAGGCCGCCGACGCGCTGTGCCCGGGTGCACTGTCAGACGACTATCGCGAGCGCCTGGGGCGAATGCTCGAGTTCGTATCCGACTACACCCGCCCGGACGGCCTGGCCCCGCAGATCGGCGACGCCGACGACGGCCGCTTCCTGCCGCTGAGCGATTACGGAGCCGACCCGCGCGACCACCGCCACCTGCATGCGCAGGCCGGTCGAGATCCGCATCCGGGACGTGGCCATGTCGCCTATCCACACGGTGGGTTGTATGTGCTGCGCCACGAGCAGCTGTGGGCGATCGTGCGCTGCGGCGACGTGGGCCTCGGGGGTATCGGCGCACACGCGCACAACGACCAGCTGTCGTTCGAGCTGGCGATCAGCGGACAACCCCTGATCGTCGACCCGGGCTCCTACCTCTACACGGCGGACGCGCAACAGCGCAACGCGTTCCGCTCGACACGAGCCCACAGCACGCTGTCGATCGGCGGGGCCGAGCAGAGCCGCTTGCGCTCGGACTACCTGTTCTCCCTACCGGAGGAGGCATGCGCGCGCTGCGTGCGCTTCGAGTTCGACGGCCCTTGCGCGATCTTCGAAGGTGAGCATGGAGGCTTTCACGAGCTCTCGCGGGCGGTCCGCCATCGCCGCGAGCTGCGCTTCGACGGGCGCTCGGGCGTCGTGCGCATCACGGACACCGTGCTGGGCGGGAGGGGACAGGAGCTGTGGTGGTCGTTCCCACTCGCGCCCGGGGCGGCGGCAGTGTCAGCTTCGCGTGCGATCGCGACGTTCACGGACACGGAGCTGGAGATCGAAGCGGAGGGAGCGGCGCTCGAGGTTCAGAGCGGATGGCTCGCTCGCTCCTACGGGGTGCGCGTTGCCGCCCCCGTCGTGCGTGCGCATCGTATCGCCGAGTCAGACGAAGACGTGACGCGTTTCACGCTGAGCGTCCGCGCGAACGCTAGAAACACTTTCGCGAATCACTGGCACTCGCCCGGCTGAAGAACTAGCTTGCTTCTCCTGGACCTGCGGACCCCGGCGATCGGAGGAGGCGTGCTCGTGCGACAACCAGCGAAGGCAATCTTGGCCACGCTCATCCCGTCGGCGCTGATCCTCCTGTCAGCACTGGCAGCGACCGGCTGCGGGAGCAGCTCGCCAGCTCAGGCCAAGCTGATTCCGTCGATGTCGTTCAGGAGCCCGGCGATTCCCAAGCCGGCGCTGCCGGCCCTCTACACCTGCGATGGCAAGAACATCTCCCCACCGTTCGTATGGGGAGCGGTACCGGCCGAGGCCAAGGATCTCGCGCTGTTCGTCGTCGGCTTCACCCCCCAGGCTGCGACGAAAACGTACAGCGTCTCGGTTGAATGGGCGGCTGCGGGCGTGAATCCGAACCTGCACCGGATGGCCGCCGGGCAGCTGCCGTCGGGAGCGTTCCTCGGTCGTAACAGCGACAAGCACGAGCGCTACTCGATCTGCCCGAAGAAAGGGACCAACATCCACTACCAGTTCGAAGCCTACGGCGTCCCACCGGGCGTCGTCATCCCCCCGCATTTCTCGAGCCTCGCGACGCTCAACGTGCTCGTCAGCGCGCAGAGCAAGGGTCGCGCGGTCGCACACGGTGGGTTCGCAGCCCAGTACAAGCGCCCCTAACCTAACCGCCGAGCTGCGAGCGACCGTTAAAGACAGAGGACCCGGCCTCATGCCAGGTCCCCTGTGCGTGTATCGACCTACAAACCCGGCGCGTTAACCGACGCGCCGGGCATTGGACGGCTGGGCTACATCATCCCGCTCATGTCGGGCATGCCGCCACCGCCGGGCATGCCGGCGCCTTCCTTCTCGGGCACCTCGGCGACGATCGCCTCGGTGGTGAGGATGTTCTTGGCGATCGACGCGGCGTTCTGCAGCGCCGAGCGCGTGACCATCGCGGGGTCGATGACGCCCGCGGCGACGAGGTCGACTACCTCGTTGGTCGCGGCGTTCAGGCCGTGACCTTTCTTCGCCTTGCGCACGTCGTTGACCACGACCGAGCCCTCCAGGCCGGCGTTCTCAGCCAGCTGACGCAGCGGCTCCTCGAGCGCCCGCAGCACGATCCGCGCACCCGTGCGCTCGTCGTCTGAGCCGTCGACCGACGCACCGTTGTCGCTGATCGTGACGGCCGATGAGGCCTGCAGCAGCGCGACTCCGCCGCCTGGGACGATGCCCTCCTCCAGCGCGGCCCGCGTGGCCTGCAGCGCGTCCTCGACGCGGTGCTTCTTCTCCTTCATCTCCGTCTCGGTCGCAGCACCGACCTTGACCACGGCGACGCCGCCGGAGAGCTTTGCCAGGCGCTCCTGCAGCTTCTCGCGGTCGAAGTCCGAATCGGTGTTCTCGATTTCGGCTTTGATCTGGTTGATCCGGCCTTTGATCGCGGACGCCTCACCAGCGCCGTCGACGACGGTCGTCGTGTCCTTCGAGACGACCACGCGACGCGCACGACCGAGCTGGGAAAGCTGGGTGTTCTCCAGCTTCAGGCCCATCTCCTCGGTGATCACCTCGCCATTGGTCAGGATCGCGATGTCCTCGAGCATCCGCTTGCGACGGTCGCCGAAGCCAGGGGCCTTGACGGCCACGCCCGTGAACGTGCCACGGAGCTTGTTCACGACCAGCGTCGCCAGTGACTCGCCCTCGACGTCCTCAGCGATGATCAGGATCGGCTTGCCCGACTGGATCACTGCCTCGAGCACCGGCAGCACGTCGCGGACCGAGCCGATCTTCGAGTTGGCGATCAGGATGTAGGGATCCTCCAGGGTCGCCTCCATGCGGTCCTGGTCGGTGACCATGTACGGCGAGATGTAGCCCTTGTCGAACTGCATGCCCTCGGTGAACTCGAGGTCCATGCCGAACGTCTGGCCCTCCTCGACGTTGACCACGCCGTCCTTGCCGACCTTGTCGATCGCGTCGGCGATCACGTCGCCGATCTCCTCATCGCCGGCCGAGATCGTCGCCACACGGGCGATCTGGTCCTTGCCGGAGACCTCCTTGGACTGCGAGGCGATGTTTCCGACCACCTGGTCGACGGCCTGCTCGATGCCGCGCTTCAGCGCCAGCGGGTTGGCACCGGCTGCGACGTTCTTCAGACCCTGGCGAACGATCGCCTGGGCGAGCACGGTCGCCGTCGTGGTGCCGTCACCCGCGACGTCGTTGGTAGCGGTCGCCACCTCACGTACGAGCTGGGCGCCCTGGTTCTCGAACACGTCCTCGACCTCGATCTCACGAGCGATCGTGACACCGTCGTTGGTGATCGTCGGCGCGCCGAACTTCTTGTCGAGCACGACGTAGCGACCCTTCGGGCCGAGCGTCACCTTGACCGCGTTCGCGACCGCGTCGACACCCGCCTCGAGCGCCGAACGCGCTTCGGAGTTGTACTTGATTTCCTTGTGAGCCATGTTTCCTCAGATCTCCTTAGGACTCGATCAGGGCGAGGACGTCGGACTCGCGTAGAACGAGCAGATCGTCTCCCGTGTCGGGGTCTTTGGTCTCGGTCCCGCCGTACTTGCTGTACAGGACCGTGTCGCCTTTTTTCACATCCATCGGGATGCGCTTGCCGTTCTCGTCGAGCTTGCCGTCTCCGGCTGCGAGAACCTTGCCCTGCTGCGGCTTCTCCTTGGCAGTCTCGGGGAGCACGATGCCACTGGCCGTGGTCATCTCCTCCTCGATCGCCCGCACGATCAGACGATCGCCCAGGGGCTTTAGCTTCATTCGAACAACCTCCGTCTTTGAGAATGCGTCCGGCGGCTCACGCCCTCGCTTCGGTCGAGCCGCCTCTTTTGGCACTCTCGGCATGAGAGTGCCAGCACCCCCAATATATAGAAGATCCAGCCACGATCAAGTAAAGATTTGGCAGTCAGGCGCCGTGACTGCCGGAGAAGGTACGCCGCCCGGGTTCCATCCCCTATAGATGCGAACCATACGTTCGATGAACACTAGGCACCCAGTTCACCGCGCTTGAGTCGAAACGGGACCAATGGCTACACTCGGACCGATGACTACGCAAGCGCAACCGTCCCCGTTTGAGCAGTTGACCGCTCTGCTTGATGAGTACGGGCGCGAGACGGCTAAATGGCTTGAGAAGCTGCCGACGCTGCAAGCGAAGACTGCCGCCACCGGCGCAGTGCTCGATAGGCTCGCGCAAACATGGCCAACCGACCCTCCGCCGAGGCGCGGATACGCCGACGTCGTGCTGGCTGCACCTGAACGGGAGTGGGCCGAGCACGTCGCGAGTCGGCTACGTAACGCACTTCCTTCCGGGGTTCAGATCGATCTCGGCGCGCCAGAGGAGGGCCTGCGAGATGGCGGACCACCGACTGGGTTCACGGTCCGCTGCCAGGTGTCGCTGCCAGGAACCTCGGGCGCGAAGACGACCGAGGAGGTGCGCGCCGCACTCGCGAATATGGGCGGCTTGGAGATCGATTTCAGCGAGCCGCTCAATCTCATAGTCGTGTCTCCCCGCGGCTGAGCGCCGGCGCCCTCGCCTTACCTCAGTTCTGCGCGCCGCCGAAGCCCTTGATCGCCTCGGTCATCCCGGTCGGGTTCTCGAGGATCTGCGAGAAGCGCACTACGGTGACGGTGTCCTCGGTCGAGACCGCGCGGCCGTAGATCTGTTCGAGGAACTTGATCAGCTCCTCGTGGCGGCGGAACTCGGGGTTGTCGTGCTTGATGTCGCGCGGCGAGAGGTCGGCGAGCTTCAGCACCTCGACCTGGTCGATGACCGCTTCGAAGATCCGTTCCCGGGGCGAGTACTGGTAGCCGATCGTCACCAGCACGGCCTGGTTCTTGCGGTACTTGCCCGACTTGTCGCCGAGCCGGATCGTGGCCGTCTTGCGGCCCCGCTTGAGCTCGTCGGCGAAGATCGTGGAGTAGAAGTTGAGCACCTGCATCAGCGGTTGCAGGCTACCGGTCTTGCTCGCGGTAGGCCAGCGCGAGCGCGACCATTTTCCGCTCCGCCGCGTGGCTGAGCTCCTGCTGGGCCTGATCGAAGCCGATCCAGCGGACCTCCACGACCTCGTCATCGTGGTCGGCGGTGTCGCCGCCAACGTGGTTGAACAAGAAGAACGCGACCGACTTGCCGATCGTGCGCCCGTCGCGCCGGTACCAGTAGCGCGACTCGCCGAGCTGGCACACCGGCTCGGCGACGATCCCGGTCTCCTCGCGCACCTCGCGCTGTGCCGCCTCGACGGGTGTCTCGCCAGGATCGACGTGGCCCTTCGGCAGCGCGAGCACACGCGAGCCGTCGGCAGCACGACGCGTCGGCACGATCACGACGACCTGATCGCCGCGCACTACGACGCCACCGGCGGAGAACTCGCGGTCCTGCGCGCGCGAGCCACGGCGCCCTCTCCTGGATCGCTTGGAGGACTTAGAAGACATACTGGGCGAGCATCGTCGGGTCGTGGACGACGAGGCGCCCGCGCCCCTGGGAGATCACGCCGGCGCGCTCGAGCACGGCGAGGAAGCGGCTGGCTGACTCGCGCGAGGAGCCGGCGAGCTGCGCGAGGTCGGCCTGGGTGGCGGTGACGAGCACGTCCGAGTCGCCCTTGCCGCCGGCGATCTCCTGTTCGACCAGGTCGCTGAGCACGACCGCGACGCGGCTCTGGACGGTCTGGAAGGACTGGCGCGAGAGCCGCTCGTTCATCTCGCGCAGGCGCCGGCCCAAGGCGATCACGAGGCGCGTGGCGATCTGCGGGTGTTCGCCCATCAGCCTGCGCATGTCTGGACCGAGCACGCCGACGACGCTCGTCGGCTCGATCGCCTCGACGGTCGCCGAGCGCAGCTCATCCTCGAACATCGCCAGCTCGCCGAAGATGTCACCGGGGCCGAACGTCGCGAGCGTGATCGTGCGCCCGTCGCCGTGCGTGCGAATTGCCCGCGCCTGGCCCTCCTGCACGACGTAGCAGGTGTCGCTCGCGTCGCCCTCGCGGAACACGGCCTGGCCGGGAGCGAAGTGCCTGGGGACCGCCAGCTGCGCGATCCGCTCCAGATCGACGTGCTCGAGCGTGGAGAACGCGGGCACCTGCCCGAGCAGCTCGACCACGTCCCCTGAGCGCGTCGCCCCCATCGTGCCCACGGGATACCACAACCGGGGGCCCCACCAGGGTCCCCACCCGGAGGCCCCGAGCGAACAACCGGGGCCTCTGAACGCCGCCCGGCGCTATCGTCACGTTGATGCTCGCACCCAGGTTTCTGCTCGCCGTCCTGGCCGTCGCGGCCGCGCTCGCGCCGTCATCCGCGGCCGCGTTGGCCACCACCGTTCCGAAGCAGGTCGGCAAGACGAGCGGACGTGCGCTTTTGGCCTCGCGCGAACTGTGGGCGACGATCGACATCTGCAACCCTCCGGGGAAGGCCGATACGGTCGGTATCCGCGGCTCGATGCCTGGCGACGGCACCGCCGGCGACAGGATGTACATGAGCTTCCGCCTGCAGTACATGAACGCGAGCAAGCGCTGGGTCGACCTGGCGAGCAGCGCGCCGCCGAGCTTCGTGGCGGTCGGCGGCGGCGGCTCGGCTCGCCAGGGCGGCAGCAGCTTCGAGCTCAAACCGGTGAGCGGCAAGCCGGCAGTCACGCTGCGCGGTGTCGTGGACTTTCAGTGGCGCCACCGCAAGACGATCCTGATGTCGACCTCACAGCCGACCTCGGCGGGGCACAAGGCCGTCGTCGGCGCCGACCCGGCGAACTTCAGCGCCGCTACCTGCAGCATCGGCTAGGCGACCGAGTCGAACAGCCGCGGGTCGTTGGTGATGATCCCGTCGACGCCCATCGCGGTCAGCCGCTCGATCTTGCGCCGGTCATCGACCGTCCACACGTACAGCTCGCCGCCGCCTTCGCCGACGGCCCGCACGAGCGCGTCCGTGACGACCCGCCAGTGCGCCATGATCGCGTCGTAGCGGCCCTCCTTCAGGGCTGTGCGGGCGCGGCGCGGCAGCGTGGCGCGGTAGCCGGTCAGCATCGCCAGCGCGGGGATCGCGGTGAGCATGTCTGTCGTGTAGTCGCGGCGCACGCGCGGCACCGACCAGCCGAGGCGTAGCGCCGGCTCGGCGGCGCGGATCTGCGTGAGGCTGTCGGTGTACATGCCGCTGATCAGCGTGCGCGGGATGAGCTCGAACTCGCGCAGCGCGTCGATCACGCGTAGCTCATAGCCCGGTAGCTTGACGTCGACGTCAAGCTCGAGGCCGGCGAAGCTTGGCCCGGATAGGTGCTCGAGCGCCCGGTCGAAGCTCAGCGGAGCATCTGAGTGCGCGGCCTCGTGGTCGTGGGCGACGAGCAGCGCACCGCTGCCGTCGGGGTGCTCGCTGATCACGTCCAGCTCGATCATGTCGACGTCGTGGTGCAGCGCAGCGTCGAAGCTCGCGAGCGTGTTGCCTGGCTCGATGTGCGCGGCGCCCTTGTGTCCGACGCGCCGTGGGCGCCTTGGCGATGACAGGATCATCGCGGGGACGATTGCAGAGTCGGCTCAGACGGAGCGCAGCGGTTTGCGCGCGGCTTCGATCTCTTCGACCGCGGCCTTCGGACCGAGGTACGGCGCGAGCACGGTGAACGTGAGGTGGTCGACCATGCACGGCAGCCGCGCAATCCGGTTGTGGGCGACGTAGCCGGAGATCATCGCCCACAGCGCGCCGGTGATCGCCTCGACGGCCACGGCGGGCCCGCGACGAGGCGGCGGGGCGGTGTCCGTCATCAGCTTCGTGAACGCCTCGACCGACTTGGTCATCCGCCCGACCATCGCGGGGCCGACCTCGAACAGGTCGATGAACGCGATCCGCAGCAGCGCCTGATGGTCGACGAGATAGTCGACGAACGCCCTGACCGCGCGGTAGACGCCGACCGGCCAGGCGTCGGCCTGCTCGTAGCTCGGCGTGACCGCGTCGAGCGCTTCCTGGACGAACTCGTCGAGCACCGCCAGGTAGCACGCCTCCTTGCTCGGGAACTGCTTGTGGAAGGCCTCGGTGGAGACGCCGGCGAACTGGGCGATCTGCGGGTCGGTCAGTTTTGCGTAGCCCTCATCGAGCGTCAGGTGCACGACCGAGCCGAGCACCCGTGCGCGCTTGTCATCGCGCGCGAGGAAGGCCGCGGGGTTGGGTGGCGCGTGCGTCGGTTTCGGCGGTGCGAGCACGCCGAGGCGGACGACGGCCGGGGTGCGGTAGGACTCGATCCAGTCGAGCACTTCGTCGGTCAGCGTGTACAGCTCGCGTCCGCGTTCTGCGGCCAGCCGCACGAACACCACATGGCGGATGCCGCCGACGATCCCGCGTGAGGTCAGCCGCGGGAAGCCGACGCCGTCGGGCGCTACCTGGAAGGCGCTGCCGACGAGCCGCTCGAACGTCAGGCCCGCGAGCTGCATCCGTTCGCGCGCCTTCGGCCCGATCCCGAGCGCGTCCACGAGCACCAGCCGCGGCCCCTTCGGCGATTCGGCGGCTTCGTCGAGCAGCGCCTTGCAGCCGGCGTGCAGGCGGTTGGCCCAGCCGCGCTCGGCTCCCCAGGCGTCGAGCACGCGCTTGCGCGCCCGCGCTACGACGATGTCGTAGGTCGCGAGGAAGCACTCTTCCTTGTTGTTGAACTGCTCGTAGAAGGCTCGGCGCGAGACGCCGGCCAGAGCGATCACGTGCGCGACGGTCGTGGCCTGGTAACCGCGAGCGGCGATCGACTCGATCATCGCCCCGTAGAGACGCGCCCGCTGATGGCGGGCTACGTCCTCACGATCCATGCCATTCGGCCCATGAGGCAAACGGTGATACAGCGGTGCGATTTGGCTCCCTGTTCTGCTCATCCCCACTGTTCCAAAAGGTAGACGCTTTCTGAGGGCTGCGCAAGTATTTCTCGACTTTTAATAACAAGACAGTTGGAACGATTCCACCCGTGTCTCCATCATGCTCAATCGTCCGACAGACAATGCGATTCGGACCACCGTCGAATTTCGCTCGGACATTGCGGTTTCGGGCAATTTCGGGGTGCCGCAAAATCGGCTGAAACGGGGCCGTGACTCAGGCGGTGAGCGTGAGCCGGCGCGGGCCGGGATGAAACCCGAGCTCCAAAAGTGCCCCTGCGAGAGGTGAGGCGATCGCGGATTCGCCGTCGATTCGCTCGAGCGCGAGCTTCCCGAGCCGCCCAGATCGGACCGCCTCGGCGAGCGCCGCGAGCGCCTCACCGACCCGATCTTCGTCGGCCAGCGTGACCAGGCTGCGCCCGCCGCGCTCGACGTACAGCGCCGGCTCCTCAGCCACGAGCACGACGTGCGCGCCGGCGACACGCGCCGGGCGCGACTGGCTGCCGTCGCGTTTCGGCCACGGCAACGCGGCGCCGTAGGGCTGGGCGGGGTCGGCGGCGGCGATCACGAGCGTGCGCTCACGCTCGAGCGAGGAGCCCCCGCCGCGCAGGCGCTCGACCGCGCCGGGGAGCGCGAACTGGGCGCCGCCCATGCCCTCGATGAAGTAGCCGCGGCGGCACACGCCGAGCGTCTCGAGCTTGGCGAACGTGTCGTACAGCACCGCGAAGCCGCCGCGGATGCCCTCGGCGAGCACCTGCTCGCGCGTCACGATCCCGTAGCGCTCGAGCAGCAGCTCGGCCAGCACGCGCCGTCGCTCGGCAGCACCGGAAGCCCCATCGAGGCCCCCGCGAAACACGCGCTCGGTCAGCGACCAGCGGCCCTGGACCTGATCGCCACCCGCCCGCCCGCCCGTCCGCCGGCGCGCGCCGAACCGCGAGCGCCCGACGCCCGGAGGACCGACGCGCCTGCCGGAGAGCGCGCCGTGTGCCCCGTCAGAGCGTCCTCCGCGGGCGAGCGCCAAGCGCGGCGCGCGCAGCGGCGCCCAGGCGTCGTTGGTCACCTCGCCGGCCCACACGAGATCCCACAGCGCCTCGCGCAGCGCCTCGGCCGGGGCATCCACCTCCGATGACGACGCGAGCTCGGCGAGCAGGTCGGTGAAGAAGCACGGCCCCGCGGCGAGATGCGCGCGCAGCAGCTCGTGCTCTACCGCATCCGGAGGCGAGGCACCGGCGCGCGCGCCGGAAGCGCCACCGGCCGGCGGCCCGATCGCGGGGGCGTCGTCGCGGAAGTACAGCGCGACGCGCCCGGAGCGCGCGAGCGGCCCGGCGCCGACCCAGACGACCTCACCGCTCGCGCAGAGCGAGTCGAGCCATGTCTGCGAGTACGCGCCGGTGCGCCGGGGCAGCACGTCGCGCTCCCAGCTCTCGACGGGCAGCGCGAGTCCCTGCAGCGGCACGAGAACCTCGCGTAGCCGGTCGATGCCGGCTCCCGTGCCGGAATGCCTGTCGACGCCCTGCCAGGACGGTAGGAAGGCCGCGAGGCGCCTCTGATCGGCTGGCTCGATCTCCTTGCGCAGAGCGGCGAGCGAGGCGCGGCGCAGGCGACGCAGGACCTCGACGTCACACCACTCGCGGTCGCCGGGCTGAGCGGGCACGGGTCGCAGTTCGCCGCGCACGAGGCTGCCGTCGCGCTCGAGCTCGCGCAGCACGGCATTCGTGTCAATACCATGGCGCACATAAAACTCGTCGTGGGTGAACGGACCATGGCTCCGCGCGTACCTGGCGACGAGCTCACTCAGCGCGTCGGGCACGTCAACCAGGAACGCCTCGGGCAGCCCGCCGGGCGGCATCGCGCCGAGCGCGTCGCGGTACAGGCCGGCCTCGTCGGCGGCGACGAACCGCTCCTCCCCACCGAGGCGCAGGCGCACGACGCGCCGTTCGCGCTCGAGCTCACCGAGCAGCGCGAGAGCGTCGATGCCCTCGAACACGCGCTCGGCGACCTCCTGCCCGGTCAAGTCGCCGACGTGGCGCAGCACGTCGTGCAGCCCGTCGCGGTCGGTGGCGCGGGTGATCTGGGAGCGATGCTGCAGATCGTCTTCGATGCGCGCGAGCGCGCCGGGGTCGATCAGCTCGCGTAGCTCCTCCTGCCCGAGCAGCTCGCGCAGCAGGTCGCGGTCGAGCGACAGCGCGGCGGCGCGCCGCTCGGCGCTGGGCGTGTCGCCCTCGTACATGTAGGTGGCGACGTAGTCGAACAGCAGCGAGGAGGCGAACGGCGAGGCGGTCTGCGTCTCGACCTCGACGAGCGATATCTCGCGCGTGTGCAGGCCGCGCAGCAGCTCCTGCAGGCCGGGCACGTCGAGCACGTCGCGCAGGCACTCGCGGTAGGTCTCTAGGACGATCGGGAAGTCGTCGTAGCGGCGGGCGACCTCGAGCAGGTTCTGGGCCTTCAGCCGCTGCTGCCACAGCGGCGTGCGCCGCCCGGGGTAGGCGCGCGGGATCAAGAGCGCGCGCGCGGCGTTCTCGCGAAAGCGCGCGCCGAACAGCGCGGAGCCGCCGAGCTCGGCGGTGACGGCGGCCTCGACGTCGTCGGGGTCGAGCAGCACGAGCTCGCTGATCTGCTCCCACCCAGCACCGGACTCGACGTCATCGCCGTCAAAGTCGGGCAGGTGCAGCACGATCCCGTCGTCTGAGGAGATCGCGTCGGCTTCCAGCCCAAGCCGCTCACGGATCCGCGCGGACAGCGCGAGCCCCCAGGCGGCGTGCACGCGCCCGCCGTAGGGGGACAGGACGCACAGCCGCCAGTCGCCGATCTCATCGCGAAAGCGCTCGAGCACGATCGTGCGCTCGCTGGGCAGCACGCGCGTGGCGGTGAGCTGCTCGCGCAGGTAGGCGAGCAGGTTGCGCGCGGCGCGCTCGTCGAGGTCGTAGTCGCGCTGCAGCGTCTCGGCGTCCTGCTCGACGGCCCAGCGGGAGAACGCGCCGATCGCCTGGCCGAGCTCCTTGGGGCGCCCGACGGTGTCGCCCTTCCAGAAGGGGACGGCACCGGGCGCGCCGGGGGCGGGCGTGACGATCACGCGGTCGCGGCCGATCTCCTCGATCCGCCAGCTGGAGGCGCCGAGCAGGAACGCCTGGCCGGCGCGAGCCTCGTAGACCATCTCCTCGTCGAGCTCGCCGACGCGCCGCCCGTCGGGCAGGACGACCGCATACAGGCCGCGGTCGGGGATCGTGCCGGCGTTGGCGATCGCGAGCTGGCGCGATCCCTTGCGCGCACGAATCACGCCGGCGAGGCGATCCCAGACGATCCGTGCACGCAGCTCGCCGAACTCCTTCGAGGGATAGCGCCCGTCGAGCATGTCGAGCACGTTCTCGAGCAGCTCGCGTGAGAGCTCGGCGTAGGAGTAGCTGCGCCGGACGAGCGCGTGAAGCTGATCGACCGAAATACCCCCGCCGGCACCTGCCTCGTTTGATAGGCCGGCTCCCGCCGGCTCGGATGAAACGGCGATTGCGACGATCTGCTGGGCGAGGACGTCGAGCGCGTTGCGCGGCACGACGGTCGGCTCGATCAGGCCTTCGTGCATCCGCCGGGCAACGACGGCACACTCGAGCAGGTCACCACGAAACTTGGGGAAGATCCGCCCGACGCTGACCTCGTCCACCCCGTGGCCGGCGCGGCCGATGCGCTGCAGGCCGCGGGCGACGGACTTCGGTGACTCGATCTGCACGACGAGGTCGACGGCACCCATGTCGATCCCCAGCTCGAGCGAGCTGGTGGCGACCAGACACGGCAGCCCCCCTCCCTTGAGCAGCTCCTCGACCTTCGTGCGCTCCTCGCGCGCGAGCGAGCCGTGATGCGCACGCGCAATCTCGACCGGCGCCGCGCCGTCCCCATCCGCGCCGCCGCCCTCGGCGCCGTCGTTCTTCGCCTCGTCCGCTTGCGCGGCGAGCTCGTTCAACCGCAACGCCACCCGCTCGGCGGAGCGGCGGTTGTTGACGAACACGATCGTGGAGTTGTGCGTGCGCACGAGCTCGAGCAGCTCGGGGTAGATCGCCGGCCAGATCGAGGCGCGCGTCGACTCGCCGCCGGCGACGGGCTCCACCTTCGATGACGACGCGAGCGGGTCAGAGCCCGGACCTCCCAGACCGCCGACCTCGACCGGCCCACCGGGTTCGGTCATCGACTCGACGGGCACATCGATGCGCAGGTCGAGCGGCTTCCGAGCTCCGGCGTCGACGATCGTCACCTGGCGCTGCGGCCCGACGAGGAAGCGGCCGATCTCCTCGAGCGGGTTCTGCGTGGCGCTGAGGCCGATCCGCTGGACGGGCGCCCCGACGTGCGCCTCCAGCCGCTCGAGCGTGAGCGCGAGGTGCGATCCGCGCTTGGAGTGTGCGACGGCGTGGATCTCATCGACGATCACAGCCTCAACGCCGCTCAACATGCTCCGCGCCTGGGAGGTCAGGATCAGATATAGCGACTCGGGCGTCGTGACGAGGATGTCGGGCGGGTTGCGGACCATCGCGGCGCGCTCCTTCTGGGGCGTGTCCCCGGTGCGGATCGCGACGCGCACGTCCTCGGCGCCGATCCCGCGGAGGGGGGCGCGCAGGTTGCGCTCGATGTCGTAGGCAAGGGCCTTCAGCGGGCTGACGTAGACGACGCGCGTGCCGCCGCCACGCAGTTTGTTCTCAGGACCTGCCGCGCCGTCCGCATCCCCCGACGCATCGCCGCTCAGCCGATCGAGCGCCCATAGGAACGCGGCGAGCGTCTTGCCCGACCCGGTGGGTGCCGAGACGAGCACGTGCTCGCCGCGGGCGATCGCCGGCCACGCCTGTGCCTGGGCGGGCGTGGGGGCATCGAATGCCCGCTCAAACCAGTCGCGAACGCGTGGGCTGAAGCTGGAGAGAGGCACGCTTCGGAGGCTAGCCAGTATGGAGGTCTTCCAACACATCCAAGAGTCTCGACGGTGCTCGAATACGCCGCGCCCACGGCGGTGTGGCCGTGTTCGCGGAGGTCAGACTTCGTGTGGACGTACCGCGATACCGAGTCGTGCGACTCCGCGCAGCATCCGCTCGTCAATGGCCGCTACGTGAGCGGTGGAGCGCGGCTACCCAGTTGGGTGCCGGGGTGCCGTCGTCGCCTACGCACCACTCCTCGGGCAGCTCTGACATGGGGTACAGCTCGTCCTCGATCACGCGGATGTCGCGGTCATCGATCGCGTGTCTTGTGCCCACACGACGCGCAGGGAGACGACCGGAACGAATCCAGCGACGCACTGTCTCGGGGTTCCGGCCCAGCCGGTCGGCGGCTTGCGCAACGCTCAGCATGAGTCAAATAGTAGGCAACGCTGCGGATTGGACACGCGAACGGGAACGGTGCCTCAGTGTCCACCGTCCGCCTCGCGTCCGGCTGCCCGCAGTCGACCGGCGAGCCGGTTCGCGGATATCGCTAGCTCGAGTCGCTCCGCCGGTGTGCGCTCGCGCAGGGCCGCCAAGTGAACGGGATCCCACCGGCCGCGCAACCGCCGTGCTTGAAGATCGGGCTCGTAGCCCATCGCGAGCAGAAGTGCCCGAATCGTGTCCCAGGTCGGGGCTGTCAGCCCGCGCTCGATCCGGCTTACCGCCGCCTGCGTCGTGCCGGCGCGCAGCGCTAGCGACCGCTGACTGAGACCGAGCCGGCGGCGGTGCTGCTCAATCAGCTGGCCTGGCTCGATATAGAAAAGTATATCACGCTCGAGGACTGCTCGACCCCGGACAGCCGGTTCGCGGAGATCGCAAGCTCGAGCGCTTCAGGCGACCGCCGACACGGTGGGCGCCGCGTGCGCCCGGCGCGTGGCCACCACGAGCGCCCCGCCGTCGGGCGCGAACGACACGGAGCTCCTGGTGGCAGCTTCCGAGCGCGTGGCTGCAGGATGCAGGTCGACCTCGCTGAGCACGACCTTCATCACCCGCCGCATCTCCAACGGCGCGAAGCTCGCGGCTACGCAGCGGCGCGCGCCGCCGCCGAACGGGATCCACGTGTAGGTGCCGGCCGAGCCTTCGAGAAAGCGCTCGGGGCGAAACGCGCGCGGCTGCGGGTAGATGTCGGGACGTCGGTGCATCAGGTAGACGCAGGGCGCGACGATCGTGTCGGCTGGGATCGTGTAGCTACCCAGCCGGGTCGGCTCGGTGAGCAACCGCATCACGACGGGCACGGTCGGGCACAGGCGCAGGGTCTCTTTGACTACGGCGTCGAGGTATTCCTCGCCCTCGTCCTCGAGCACCTCCCCGCGCAGCCGCGCGAGCTTGTCCGGGTGGCGCAGCAGCCGCTCGAACACCCATGCCAGCGAGGTGGCGGTGGGGCCGTCGGACAGCATCGTCACGAGTTCGTCGCGCAGCTTCTGCTCGCTCATCGGCGAGCCGTCCTCGCCGTATGCACGCTCGAGCATCGAGAGGATCGTCTCCTCCCCGTCGGGGTCCGGTGCGCAGCGGCGGCGCTGGACCTCCTCGAGCACGAGCGCCTCGACGGGCTGCATCTTGGCGCGGAACTTCGGGCTGGAGGTCAGCGAGCGCTGCCCGACAGCCGCCAGCAAAGCCAGGCGGCGCGGATCGTTGACCCACTCTGTCAGCTCTACGAGCCGCGCCCGCAGGCGCTCCAGACGCTCGCTCTCGACACTGCCGAACACGGCGCGCATCACGACCTCCAGGCTAATCGCCTGCATGCGCGGCCACAATGGAAACGGCTCGCCGAGCGGCCAGCGCTCGATCTCCCGGCGTGCGACGTCGGCCATCATCTCGCCGTAGGCCTGCATGCGCTTGCCGTGGAACGACGGCAGCAGCCGCTTGCGGTCGCTCATGTGATGCGGCTCGTCCAGCAGCATCACCGAGCTCGCGCCGAGCAGCGGCTCGAGCAGCTGGTTGGCTTCACCGGCGCCGGCGCGCATCAGCTCGGGAGCTGTGGTGAACACCTGCTTGACGTGCTCGGGGTTTGTCAGAAACACCCACGGCCGTCCGTGACGCACGCGCAGTGTGAATATCTCGCCGTAACGTCTCTGGCAGCGATCCATGAACGCCAGCGGGCGCAGTGCCCATCCGGCCGCTTGCAGAGGGCTCGGCATCGCGGGTCCGGGTGGCAGTTTCCCGCGTCCGCCCAGGCGTTGCCGGGTGTTTTTCAAATTATCCATGCTCGGAGCGCTCCATTTCGCTTCGCTTGTCTCCCTCTGATCCATTTGCCCCGCATGTTTCTCTCCTCCACTTCCGTTTGCCTGAGCCGTTTTCCACCCGACCTAGCCAGACAGGGCGGTCGTTCGCGCCCTCGGATTGCTTGCGATCGCAATTGGTAAGGCCTAGGATAACCGCCGCGGTCTGAAGCGATGGATCGAGTTCGGCAAACGGGATTTCTGGGAAAGACGTGCGGGTTTCACATGGGAGGCGTAGGGCTCCTACGGGCACCAGTACCTTAATCGGTGAAAGGACCGGTCTTAAACACCGGTGATCCGGGTTCGAGCCCCGGCTGGTGCATGCATGACGGTCACACTCACTGACCCGATTATGACCACTAATGTTTTTGACTATTTCGAGAATCTGCCAACGCGGGACGGAGCCCCTGCGCCGTGGGCTGCGCGGGCGCCGCGTCGCCCGCAGCAGGACTACGACCTGAAGCTCACGCCACGCGCGCAGGACTGGAGGCAGGATCCAGCGTCGGTGCAGGCGCTGGAGCAGATTCGCTGCGAGCCATGGGTGCAGGCCGTAGTCGAGAAGCGCGACGCGGTGCGACTGCGTCTCACCGACAGCTGGGTCGAGATGACTGGTGCGGCGCTCGAGGCGGGTGGCAGCGCCGAGGCGCCGCTCGCGGACCTCGCGGACGGGCGGCGCTTCTCGGTGCAATTCTGGGACCCGAACGCGACAAAGGCCCTGCATATCGGGCATCTTCGTAACCTCGCGATCGGCAACGCGCTCGCGGCAGCGCTGGCCCAGGCAGGCGGGCAGGTCGAGCGCCGCAGCCGGATCTCAGACATGGGGCGCTCGATGGGCGAGGCGATGGCCGGCGTGATGCAGAGCGGACGGCACGCCCAGGGCTGGTCGGATGGCGATGAGAAGAGCGACCACTTCGTGGGGATGTGCTACGCCGACTATGTGGCCACGGGCGGCGTCGCCACGGCGGGTGCGCTCGAGCAGGCCGAGGATTCGCTTTCCCGCGAGGTGCAGGTGCAGAACGACGTGGCCGACGATCTGATCAAGCGTGTGCTGTGCGGCGACCGCGAGGCACTGGAGCTCTGGTACAAGACGCGCGCGTGGGTGATTGCCGGGCAGCGCAAGACGCTGGCGCGCCTCGGGATCGCGTTCGACCGCGTGTTCTTCGAGTCGGACTTCCTCGCCGAGACGGCGCAGCTGACCCAGGAGGGTCTCAGCAGCGGCACGCTCAAGCGGCGCGAGGACGGCGTAGTTGTGTACATGACGGGGCTCGCAGAGCTCGAGGAAGTCCCGCTGGTGCGCGCGGACGGACTGTCCACGCAGCACATGCGCTCGCTGACATATGCGATGACGGCACCGGAACTCGAGGACATGACCTCGCTGCAGGTCACGGGTTCGGAGTGGGTGTCGCACGTGACGAGCATTCGCAAGCTCGCGGGCGAGCTGCGACCGGATCTGAACGGTGGCTTTCACCCCAGCCGCAGCATCTTCCACGGCATGGTCTCGAGCCAGAAGCGCGCGCTCACCTCGAGCGCCGGCGCACTGCTGATCGACGAGCTGACGGAATGGCTGGACACGCAGATCGACGGCGACAGCGGCCGGCGCGAGGTGCGCCGCTCACACCCCTACCCCGAACGCGTCGCGGCGCAGGTGGCGCTTGGGTATTTCCTGCCCCATCCGGCGACACCGGACTTCGACTTCGACACGACCAGCCTGCTGAGCGAGCAGGAGAGCCTGGGCTGGGACCTGGCGCGTGCGCGAGCACAGCGCAGCGGCGGCACCTCGGCGGACGGCCGCCCGGCGGAGAGCAGCGACTACCGCTTCGCTGTGCTGCAGTCTGAGCTGTACCGTCGCTACCTGCGTCTGGCAGTCGAGCGTCTCGACGTCAGGCCGCTCGCGCACTACCTCAAGCACCTGTCGATCTGGTACGTGGAGCGCGATCGCGACGAATCGGTGCAGCGCGTCGTGCATACGCTGCTCGACCGCAGCGCCCGCGGCCTCGGGCTGGAGGCCGCTCCTTGAGCACGCTGCTGATCGACAACTACGACTCGTATACGTACAACGTGTTCCACCTGCTCGCGGCTGTCTCCGGCGAGGAGCCGATCGTGATCCGCAACGACGTCGTCTCCTGGCGGGCGCTGTCGCGCTGGGACTTCGACGCGATCGTGCTCTCGCCGGGGCCCGGACGTCCGGAGCGTTGGCACGACTTCGGTGTGTGCGCGGACATCCTGCGCTCGAGCGAGATCCCGGTGCTCGGCGTGTGCCTCGGCCATCAAGGCCTGGGGCACCTGCTCGACGGGATCGTGACGAGCGCGCCGATGGTCATGCATGGGCGCCTGAGCGGCATCCGCCACGACGGCGACGGCCTGTTCGAGGGCATTCCGCAGGATTTCTCGGTCGTGCGCTATCACTCGCTCGCCGTCGTCGGCGAGCTCGGCGAGGAGGGCCGCGTGACGGCGTGGACCAAGGAGGGCGTCGTGATGGGGCTCGAACACCGCCGGCGTCCGATTTGGGGCGTGCAGTTCCACCCCGAGTCGATCGCGACAGAACACGGCCGCCGGCTGTTCGAGAACTTCTACGCACTCGCGCGTCGACACAACTCCTCGAGGGCGCGGCGCGCGGACAGACCCCGCACGACGCCCCGGCCTCCGGCGCCTTCACCCGAACGCGACGCCGGCGAGACGCGGCTGCAGCTGCGCCTGCGCACGGTCGAGGACGAACCGTCGACGGAGCTGCTGTTCGAGCGCCTGTTCGGCGCCGCCGAGCATGCGTTCTGGCTCGACAGCGTCGACGCGCCGACCGCCCTCGCACAGCGCTCGTTCCTCGGCACGACGATCGGGCCGCACGGCTGTGTGATCGAGTACGACGTCGAGCAGCAGGCCGTGCAGATCGAGCGGGCAGGCGAGACGACGGTCGAGTCCGATTCGATCTTCGCGGTGCTCGACCGCGAACTGGCCATGCACAAGATCGAGCCCCCATCCGAGCTCCCTAACGGCCTGCTGGGCGGCTTCGTCGGCTTCCTCGGCTATGAGTGCAAGGCCGACTGCGGCTCGCCCGGCGTGCACAGCTCCGACGTCCCGGATGCCGTGCTGATGTTCGCCAACCGGATCGTCGCGGTCGATCATCTCGCGCATCGCACCCACTTGTTGGCGCTGTGCAGCGACGATCAACAGGAAGCCGAGCGCTGGCTCACGGACGCCGAGGCGATCGTCCGCGAGACGCTCGCGCAGCCAGCCGTGGAGCCGCCGGTCGGCGATTCGCCGGACGAGGCGTTGCCGGTGGAGCCGGTGACGTTCCGCCCGGGGCGCGGCCGCGAGCAGTACCTGGCCGACATCGCCCGCTGCCAGGCAGCTTTGAGCGCCGGTGAGTCTTACGAGGTCTGCTTGACCGACCAGATACATACCGACGCGAGCCCTGAGCCGTTCGAGCTGTATCGGCGTCTGCGCCGGCGCAACCCCGCGCCGTTCGCGGCGTACCTGAAGCTCGGTGAGCTCACCGTGCTGAGCTCCTCGCCGGAGCGCTTCCTGTCGGTCGATCGCGATCGCCGCGTGCAGGCGCGTCCGATCAAGGGAACGACGCCGCGCTCGGCCGACGCGGCGCAAGACGAGGCGCTGCGCGCTGAGCTGCTGAACGACGAGAAGACGTTCGCCGAGCACTTGATGATCGTTGACCTACTGCGCAACGACCTCGGCCGCGTGTGTGAGGTCGACACGGTGCGCGTGCCGCAGTTCATGGTCGTGGAGCCGTACACGACGGTGCACCAACTGATCTCCACGGTCACGGGTGTGCTCGAGCGCAAGCGAACGCCCGTGGAATGCGTGCGCGCGTGCTTCCCGGGCGGTTCGATGACCGGTGCTCCCAAGCTTCGCACGATGGGCATCATCGACGACATCGAGCGCGAGGCGCGAGGCGTGTACTCGGGCGCGATCGGCTACTTCGGCGTCGACGGCAGCGTCGATTTGAGCATCGTGATCCGTACGATCGTGATGCGGCCTGGTGCAACGACGATCGGTGCCGGCGGCGCGATCGTGATGCAGTCCGACCCCGAGGACGAGTTCGACGAGATCCTGCTGAAGGCGCGCGCACCGATGTCCGCGATCGCCCAGGCTGTCACGGGCAGCGGTGCCCCGGAGCGATGGACGGTCGAACTGGAGCCCGAGATAATTGCAGCCGGGGCAACGTGAGCGCGACCGCCCCGATCGAGCCCGAGCCGGCGCCCCTGGCCGGGTCGGCAGCCGCGAGCTGGCACATCCGCGCGGGGCGCCAAGAGGATCTTGTGGGGATCGTGGCGGGCGTGCGGGAGCTACTGGTGGAGCTCGGTGGCGACCCGCCCGCCGCGCCACGCATGCAGGCCGCGGCACGGACGCTGCTCGAGGACCCCAGGGCAGGGGCAATCCTCGTGGCGGAGGCTGACGGTTCGCTCGTCGGGGTGCTCGCTGCGAGCTGGCAGACGGCGATCCACGTACCGGGTCGCTATGCCTTGATCCAGGACCTGTGGGTGCATCCGTCCTGGCGAGGCAGAACGCTCGGCCGCGATCTGCTCACGGCGATGTTTGACCTCGCGCGCGGGCGGGGCGCCGCGTGCGTCGAGGTCGGGCTGCCGCGGGAGCACTTTGCGGGCCTGCGCGCAACCGAGGCGTTCTACCTCGGCAACGGCTTCACGGTGCTCGGCACGCGTATGCGGCGGGTGCTCTCGTGAGCGACCTGGATGCCTTCCGCGTCCACTTGGACGAGCTGGACGACCAGATCTCGAGGCTGCTGGGCGAGCGCTTCGGGGTCTGTCGCGAGATCGCGATCTACAAGCGAGAGAACGGAATCCCGATGATGCAGCCCGACCGCGTGGCCGCGGTCCGCGGTCGCTATCTGGCGCGTGGCGCCGAGGTCGACCTTCCCAGCGACTTCAGCGAACGGCTGTTCGAGCTGCTGATCGCTGCGACTTGCAAGATGGAGGACGAGCTGATCGACGCACCACGCACCGTGGAAGATCGCCCCACGGCCTGAGCCGCGGCTCACACTAGTGTTTTTTGTTTCCGTGTTTGGTTTTGTGGTGTTTTTTGGTGGGTTTGGTTTTGGGGCAGTTGGTGATTGTGATTTTGGTGGTTTGTTTGGTGGTGGCGTTGTTTTGGCCGGTGATGAGGGTGGGCATGTTGAGGGTTTGGCCGCAGAGGTTGTAGTTGGCTTTGGTGGGGAGGAATGTTCCGAGGATGGAGTGGGGGCCTTGGGGGAAGTTCGTTTCGAAGATGGTGACTGGGGCGTCGGGGACCGTTTCGAAGCTGGAGGTGGTGATGCCTTTTTTGATGTCGGTCTTGCCGTCGAGGATTAGGGTGATGCCTTCGCTTTGGAGGACGTACTCGAGGTCGGGGAACGCGGCGCCACCATGGGAAACAAGATAGGCCGGACCGGTGAACGGCGTGTCGAGCAACGGGGTGTGAGCGACCGCGGTCCCGACGGCGGAGCCTTCGGGGCACGCCGCGGGGTTCGTGTTGAAGACGCTGTCGAGGCAGGCTTTTTGGAGGGTCGTTAGCCGTGAGGGGAGCTGTTTGGGGAGGCTAACTTTGACTTTCGCGATGTTCGCTTGGCCTAGGCTTGAGGTGACTCGGACGTGTAGGGACGCGCCGCCGGCTTTGCTGGCGTGGCCTTTCGTGTCGACAGCGAACCCGGGTTTGAATGGCAGTTCCTGGCAGCCACCGGCCTGGAACGGCGAGGAGACGCTGCTCACGAGGGCGTTTTTGGAGGTGAGTGTCGCGTTGATCGCCATCGGCTTGCAGCTCGTGGGGTTCAGGGTGTAGGCGTTGCGGTTGATGTTGATCGTGACGCTCCGCAAGAGTGGTGGTGTGAACCCATCGGTATGCCCGTCCGCGCCCGTAGCATCAATGGCCGTCGGGAATGGGTCTGAGACGGCGGTCACGTGCGCGTCGTTGGGGTCGATGTAGAGAGCGGTTCGCACGACGACGTTACCGAGATCGAGCGGGCCGGCGGCGATCGGGACGACCGCCGCGAGACCTAGCGGTGCGCCCTTGTAGCCGCCGGTGAGATAGGCCTTCCCGGCGAGCGGGAACGGGTTCGCGCCCGCGCCCGCGGTGGCTTGTAGCGTCCCGATTTCTGAGCCGGCGGGACACCCCGGGCTAGCGATCTCCGAAGCGGCGGAGGGGTTCGCCGCGATCGCTTGCAGAGCAGCGTCTGAGCAGCGCGCGAGACCCGCGAGTTTCGCGGTCAGCCCGGGCGGGAGAGTGGCGGTCAGGGTAGCTATTTCCTGTTCGTCATCTTGGCGGGAGAACGCGAGTGTGAGCGGGGAGTACCCCCCGGCTTGGGGGTTGCTCGTCGCGGCAGCAAAACTAGGGGTAAACGTCGGGAGGCAGCCCTTGTTGATCTGGAAGCTATCAGCGACGCTCGCCGGGGGCCCGGATTCCGGTGCGGACCACGGTGTCAGCTGTCCGGTGGTGGTGTAGCTGCCGCAGGCTTGGGGGGTCGCGAGCTCGCCGCGTTCACCGCCGAAGAACCGCATTTTCAGCTCGGAGAACGGGAGCTGCGGGTTTTCCTGGAACACCCCCGTGACCTGGCCTGTTGTGGGGTCTGTTTCGAGCTTGCCGGGGACCTTCACGATCGTGCCCGTCGCCGGATCATCGATCACGATGTATGCCGCTAGTAGCGCCCCGAACGGGTTCGCGTTCTGCGCCGCCAGATAGACAGAGCCAGTAACCGGGTTTTCTAGTAGCGGGGTCGTGACTTCGATACTGGCGATCTTCGAGGCATCCGGGCACGACGGTGCCACGGGCGTGAAGTTCGTCAGGCCCCTGTTCGCTAGCGGGCTACCGTTGAATGATGCTCCCAGCCAGCCGATCTGCGCCTCTGTGCAGCTCGCCAGACCGGATGCTGCCGAGGGGTTGGTGATCAGCCCGAGGGGAAGCGTTACCGTCGCGTCCCTGAGTGGTGGTGTCGCTAGCGCGCCCAGGGTCTGCGCGGCCTGGGGGACCTTCAGCTCGACGCTCAGGCCCGTCGGGCTATCCGCTGCCGTGGTGTCTGGCTGTGCGGTTAGCGATGGTTCGAAGCGCAGCAGGTTACAGCCCGTCACCGGCGGGGATTCCGTGGGGTTGCTGCCCGCGGAGACCCAGTTAGCGGATTCCACGAGTGGTTCGCCGGGGGGGGTGCCGTTGTCGTTGAAAGCACCCGGCTGCTGCCAGGAGTCGAGGTGCACAGTCGAGACCCGAGGCTGTCCGGAGGAGCAGTCGGAGGGGTTCGTGAAGAACGGGATGTGCGGCTCGCCGTCATGGTCTTCGTCCTTCGCGGCCGGGTCCCCGAAGAACGTCGCGATCGCGTCCGTCAACGTGATCTGCGGCACACCGCGAGTCGTCGCGCGCACGACATACCCTGACACGGTTGGTGCGACACTCGCATACAGCACATGCGTCGCTTTCAGGGCGTCGTAGAACCCGAACTCCGCGGCTACTCCATGCTCGGGCACCATGTTGAAGATCCCGACAGAAGCCCCATCCGGCTTGTGTGGCGGGCCGGTCCTGATCTGCCCAACCCGCGTATCGGGCGGGCAATGACGAAACGACGAGAGTTCCGGGAGCGTGCACTTCGGTGTCGCCTGCGCATCCCCGATCAGCCCCGGCGGAAGATCAACGATCACATCCTTGGTGTCTTCGACGCTCGTCAAACCGAGACCGAAACTCCCCTCCGGGACCTTCCGTTCGATGCTATTCAAATCGAAACGCGTCGTCACCTCATAAGGATGATCGCCCGCCTGATGATCCGGTTCACCGCCCGCGCCCGCGATATAAGACACCAAGCCACCCGGGCCGAACGACAACGGGACAGAACCCACCACCAACGACTCACTAGCCGTCGCGCCCGTGGCGCCCGCGGCGCCCGCGCTCGCGGTGTTCACACCGCTATGCGCGCCCGCGCCCGCCGTCACCTGCAAGTTTAGTTCCAGCGCCGCATCAGGCACCAGCGGTTCTTCAAAAGTGCACGTCACCGTCACCGCTTCCGCGCCCCCGCCTTCCTGTTCGCATTTCCCCTTTTCCAGTTCAAATTCGATATTTTCAGCGCCTTGCTGGTCGACCAGGCCGTTAACGACCGCCGGCAGCAGGTTAAATTCCCTGACCGTGACCGTGAACCCAACCGGCAGCTTATCCTTCACCACGACCGGCCCCGACGTCGCTTCACTGCCCGCGTTCGCGACAGACACCTGAAACGTATGAGCTACCCCTTCAGGGAACTCCCCCTGAAACGCCACCGAATGCACCGTCAAACCAGCCCCCGGGGATCCCGCACCCCACGCGAACGCCGGCAAACACAGCACCACAAAAACCAGCAAGCAAAAACCAACCAGAAGCCTCCCGCCGCACGCACGACCAACACGATGGCCCCGCGCACGACGGACACGACGCGCATCCCACGCCAACACCCCACGTACCCCTTGACCCCAGGCCCTGATCGCTCGATCGAACATCACAATAGAGTCTTCCACCCAGCCCGCCAGCCAGTCAATACACGTCTCCAACTACCACAACCAACGCACACCGCCGCCACAACCACCCCTCAACGATAACCAGCCCGGCGATAACGACAAGAAAAAGGGGGCCGGGCGAGAATCGCCCGGCCCCCTCCTTTGTCCACAGATTGTGCTGTTGGCTTAGAAGCCGCTGCGGATGACTTCTTCGGCGCTTGAGCTGTTTAGTTCGCCTTCGAGGTTTGCCTTGTTGTTGCCGGCTGCCGAGGGCAGACCGACTTTTTCGTTTATGACTCCGTCCAGGACGCCTTTGATGCCGAACAGTTCTCCACAGCCTGTAGCGGTCGGCACCGCGAACGTGTTGTCCACGAGCGAGTTGCTAGCGATGTGAAGCCCGACCGCGGGTTCTTCTTCCCCGGGGATCGCTTCTTCAAACGACGACAGCGAACCGAGTTTACCTTTCAACGCACCCGACGTGCCCGTCGAGAGATGCAGCTGGATCGGGCTCGCTTCCGAGCCGATGAAACACGCGCCGCCAAGGAGTTCATTTTTCAGGTGAACCCTTGCCGGGAGGGTGACCGCCGTCCCCGATTCCCTAATCAGGTTAAAGCTATTGATCAACGGCGGGTTATGTTCGTTAGCGACCGGTTCCAGCGTCGCGGTCAGTTCAGTGATGCCATGTTCAAAGAAGAATTTGCAGGTATTACGCAGGAATTCATTACTGATTTTCGTGCAGTCAATGATCCCGGTCAACCCACCAGGCACATTCAACGCGACCTTCTGGAAACTTTCAAAGCCCGCCTTCGCACCGATCGAGACTTCCAGTTTCGGTTCCAATTCGGAATGCGCCGAGATCGACCCGCCCTGCTGCACGATCGATTTGTTGATCGGCACCGTCGTTTTGTTGATCGTGAATTCCCCAGCTGAGGTCACATTATACGAGCATTTCAAAACGATCGGGATTTCCGTCGGGCAACTCTGGAATTTTTCGAACGGCCGCACAGCCAACGCCGGCGAAGCCGACGCCAACACAGCCATCGGCACGACAAACGCCGCCGCTACCACCACAAGGACACGCCTGCGGAAACCCGCGACACGCCCACCACAATCAATCGGCATGATCACAACCCACTTTCTATAGAAACCAGCGACAACCATCGATTGCCACACGCCCCCCCACCCACAGCGAAAGGGCCACCGGCACACTAACCACCCTCCACCAACCCCCACAACCACTGTTTCCCACTACCCACCAACAATGAACTATCCGAACCCTCGCAGCCACTCAACCCCACCCCCGAAGGGGAGAGGGCTAGCTCCGCTCCTATGGGCGGATCGTCAGCGTGACGGTGGAGCTGGTGGCCGGGCCGCCTGTTGGCGCGTATACGATACGCGGCCTGACCGCAAGCTTGTGCCTATGGTGCAGCGTGTGTCGCGCCGCCGCCGTCAGCGTGATCTGCAGCGACTGCGCGCCCGCTTTCAAAGACCGGCTCAGCTTTTTGATGTCGCCGCCCGTGACCGTCACCTTGCCAGCAGCCGACGGGTTCACCCTAAGATTGAACTTCACCCCACGCGCGCTATGCGTCAACACCACGAGCCGCGGGACAGCAACCCCCGGTACCAAAGGAAGATTACCCTGGCCCTGAAACGTGTTACTACCGGCGAGCGTCGTAGCCGCAGGAGGGGAGGCAGGGGTATGGCATGCTTCTTCTTCACACCCCGGCCCCGGTGACGGCGGCGGCGCGACACACGGATCCGTTTCCTCACAAACCCGCGCATCATAATAATCCCGGTCAGTATCCGTATCCTGCGAAGTCAACTGATCATCCGTCGCAAAAAACACATTCCGGCCAGACCGATCCACACCCAACAACCGCGTCGAAGTGTTGATCCCCGCCGCACTGCTATTCGGGGTGGTATCCCTGCCATCAGAAATCAACGACACGCCCCCATCATGATACTCATACACATTCTGCGCCAACACGCTACCGGGTGGGTTGTTGACCTGTACTTCGTTGAGCGCGCCGGGCGCGAGCGCGACCGGACTCTGGAAAAACACGTACTGCCCATCATCAGACATCGTCAAATCCCCACGCGCCGCCCCGACCCCCGCGCCCCAGCCGAAAGACGCCGGTACGATCGCCAGTTCGGCCTGCGGATCAGTGCTCCCGCGTTACCGTTGTCGTTAAAGCCATCCTGGCCGACCGACACCCGCACGATCGCACCGGTCTGTGCGTCATACCGATAGTCCTGTGTCGGGCCTCCTTCCCCACGCGTGTCATCGGCCGTCAACGCAGCATGACTAAGGAACACCAAAAACCGCCCATCCGGCGTCACATTCGCCAGACTAATACCTTCATCCCACTCTCGCGTGGTCCCTTCTCACGAACGCTTCTTCGTCTGCTGGTGGGAGTGTCGCGATGAACCGCAGCGGCTGACCCGCCGCATACACATACAAGTTTCCTGGCCTTCCACAGCAACCGACCCCAACGCCCCCGCGTTACCCGCAAGCCTCCCCCGCGCGACGAAATACACGTGCGAGCCATCCGAGGAGATCGCCATCACACCCTGCACCCGCGGGCCACCAACAGCAGGCTTTGACCCTTCAGCTTCAGAAACATCCACCGCACACGCTCTTTCGCAGCAGGTTCTTCGCCATGATCCCCACGCGGCAGCACGCACACCGACTCATACAAGTTACTTTCGCCGCTGCTCGCGTTGTCGCTCAGCTGCTGCGCGCTCGTGAAAAACACCGCGACCGTCACTGGAAGCGCCCTCAGATTCCGCGTTCTCCGGCGCGCTCTGCGCCGCCACGCATTCCCCCTCGTCACCCCGCGGCGTCGACGCGGACACCAACACGCTATGCGCACCCGGGCCTTCCCCATCGACACGCTCAACAGCTCCTTCGCCGCCGGCGCCCCGCCCCCGCCGAACAGTGCCCCGTTTCACTGTGCCCCTCCGCGGTAAAGAACCCACACGCCCATCCACAGACGACGGCCCAAACGCACGACTATGCCGGTTAGCTTTTGCGCCGCCGAAGAAGTTCAGCATTCGCTGACCCGCGTCGTACTCCCGGACGGGCCGCTAACGCCAACCGCCGGGCGCCAGACACTCCCACGCCCCACATACTCATATATTGAATGCTTACTTTCAGGGAACCTCTCGTCGAGCGACCGCAGATCCGCCCTTCAATAGCTGCAAAGACATGTCGAAATCGTCTGTCGCCTCGACCGGCTGTGAGTCGTATCCGGCCCCGGAACAATACGCCGTTTTCTGTCGGGCCCGTTTCAGCGGGTCACCCGCTGCCTGTGCGGGCATACAAATTGTCGTGTGCTTCGGTCGGGCTCGGCGCGGAGAATAGCGTGGTGTCGTGTTGGCGCTGACGGCCCGCTCGGTCGTGATCCCGTACTGTGTCGCGGGCGGCGCGAGCGGGTGTGTCACCCAGCCCTGGCTGCACGCGCGAATTCATAGGGCTCACCCTCCTGGGCACAGATCCCGGTGCATGATTCGGTGCCCGTAAGGCACTGCAGGCTCAGCGCCTCACATCCGCACCGTTATCAGCGATCTGCGGGAGCGGCAGGCCCCCGCCGAACACGCTGCCGATCGGTAGCAGTTCTTATGTGGCGGGTGCACCGGTTCGTAGGAGCGGCAGTCAGGCAGCGCCGTTCAGTGGTCTTGCTGGCGGACCACTTCATCGGGGCAGCTACCCGAGGCACCGTTACCGGGTGCACGACGAACGTGTTTATAGACGCCGAGCATTGTCCCTGAGGGGTTCTTGGCGGCTATCCGCCAGTCGTAGGTGTGCCACCGGACAGTTCTGTGAGCATCGCGTGGACTCGTACGGGTGCGCTGCCCGCGCCAATTTCTCCGGGTGATGGCTGGCGCGCCACCGCAGCCCCGTAGGCGGTGCTGGTCCGTATTCGAACAGCAGCTTTCCAGTTCTGCGCCGTCCGGGTTGACTTTCGCGTGCAGCTCTGCGCTACTGGACGTTTCACTCGAGGAAGATTCGCCTTCGACGATCGGCGCGGGCGGCGTGGCAAACGTCACCGGCGGGCTACTCGTCGCTGTCTCCCCCGCACCGTTTCGTATCCGTAGGCAGACCGTGTACTTCGTGTTCGCCGCGAGCCCCGCCAGCTGCGCCTGTACCGGCTCGGGTGAGCTGCCTTTCGAGGCCCCGACCTTGCTCCCGGCGTTTTCGCATTCCGATTCCGAAGCCCGATACAGGAATTCATAGACCGCGCCAGCTTCACCCGAACTGTTGGGGTTCAATACGCCCTTTAGTTTCGCTGTG
>CAVRHJ010000002.1:0-38367 GCA_963720975.1 uncultured Solirubrobacteraceae bacterium | reverse complement strand
CCAGGCGGCTACGGGGTCCGGTCGGAAACCTGGACGGTCGCCCCTGCTGACCCAGCGAGTATGCCAAGACCCACCAGGATGCACACAAGAGAGGCTGAGCCGGGCATTAGCCACGCGTGTCTTGAATGGCTAGGTCTCCGATGCTCCACTCGCTCCCTCCAGAGGGCAAAGTTGGAATAACCAGAACAGTTGGACAACGCTAACGCCCATTATCATGGAGGATCATCGCCCTTGGGACGGATGCACCAGCGTCAGCGGGCGGCGCCCGCGAGCGCGGTATCACGATCCCCAGAACACGAGGCTGCCTGGATGAACGAATCGGTTGTGGCAAGCCAACAGCGCGATATCTTCGCTCTAGGTGCAACGCACGCGAGCCTAAAGAACAGGAGGACATGATGGTCGAGCGAATGAGGACATGCCGCCTGGTACCGTCGGCTTCAACGCCGCGGGGAAGCTGACGCGAGAGGACTCTCTCACTGTGCTGGAGCCCGCCCTCAACGAAGCGATGACAGCTGGAGAGATACGCATGCTCTTCAGGCTCACCGATTTCCACGGACTCGAGCCGGGAGCATGGTTTCAGGACATCAAGACCGGGCTGGGATTGGGCGTTGGCCACCACTCCGCATGGAAGCGCTCGGCAATCAGTCACCGACGTCGACTGGGTGGGCAAAGCGTTCAAGCTGTTTGCCTGGATGACCCCGGCGAGGTCGCGGTTTACAACCTGCACCAGCTGCAGGAAGCCAAGACGTGGGTTTCAGGTAAAGCAGCTCCCGCCTGAAGGGAGACGCGGATCCGCCGCCAACATCGACATCCGCTTTTGCTGCTCGCCTGCAGCGCAGTCGTCCTGGCGCTCGCCACGCCGGCCAGCGCTTCGTTCGGCCCGTCCTGCCACGCCGGACCGGCCAGCCGGGCTATCGTGGGCCGCCCGACGAACCTGATCTCCTGGCGTGCCGGCCTGCTCAACGGCCGATTTCTACACGACTATTCAGGGTGTTGACCAGCGGCGCCGAGGCTCGGTAGCTGCATCGCAGGCCACGTGGCTACTGGTACTCGGCGCCGCCATCGATCGCACGGGGCATTGCTGGGTGAAGGTGCGCTTGCCCACACGCCCCAACGGCGGCGCCGGGCCGATTGACAGCGCACGCCTGCTACTGCGCCGACAAGCTGGCGCATCGTCGTCTCGCGCACCACCCGCACACTGACTATCGATCACGCCGGCGTCGCGGTTAGGCACTTGAGCGCAGTTGTCGGAGCACCTGCCACCCCCACACCAGCGGGAATGTTCTCGATCGCCGGCGTCTGGAACTCGCCGCCCGACTCCTTCTCAGGCTCATGGATCCTCGCATTGACCGCGCACAGCGATGTGCTGCGGACCTTCGATGGCGGCGACGGCCTCACCGCCATACACGGCCGCGGCGGTGCCAGCCTGCAGGACCCGCTCGGATCGACACGCAGTCACGGCTGCATCCGCCTGAGAAACCGCGCCATCGACTGGCTTGTACATGCGATCGGCCGCGCCCAACTGCCCGGCACGCCAGTCCACATCACCTGATCGGTCGTCTGACCTCGGCCGGGAGGCGATTCGCTCGCGAGCGATCATCGCGCCATAGATCCAACCCGGATCTCGCGTCTCGCCGGCCCGCCTAAAAGGACTCCTCGACGCTGACCGTACCCTCACCCGAGAGCTCAAACGCGCTGTGCAGCGACCGCACTGCCAGATCCACGCGGTCGAGGTCGATCACACACGAGATCTTGATCGGCGATGTGGAGATCATGTCGATGTTCACGCCTTCGCGCGCCAGCACGCCGAACACCTTCGCCGCCACGCCCGGGTGCGAGCGCATACCCGCGCCGACGATCGAAACCTTGCCCATATGCTCATCCGCGTCCAGCCTGGTGAACGCCTCACCAGCCAGCGGCGAAAGCGCCGCTCGCGCCGCTCTCAGGTCTTCACGCGGGACCGTGAACGAGATCTCGGCCAGCCCCCCAGCCGAGCTCGGCACGTTCTGATCGATCATGTCCACGTTCACGTTCGCGTCCGCCAGCGCCTGAAAAATGCGCGCGGCCGCGCCCGGCGCGTCGGGCACGCCGACGAGCGTGACGCGCGCCTCGGCGGTCGAATGCGTCACGGCTGTGATCAGCGGCTGCTCCACAATGTCTCCTTCCGACACCACCACCGTACCGGGACAATCTTCGAACGACGAGCGGCAGTGGATGCTCACACCATTGTTGCGCGCGTACTCGACCGAGCGCAGCTGCAGCACGCCCGCGCCCGACGCCGCCATCTCGAGCATCTCCTCGAACGACACCCGCGCCAGCTTGCGTGCGTCCGGAACGATCCGCGGATCGGCCGTGTACACGCCCGCCACGTCCGTATAAATTTCGCACACCTCCGCCCCCAGCGCCGCCGCCACCGCCACCGCGCTCGTGTCCGAGCCGCCCCGCCCGAGCGTCGTCACGTTCCTCGCGTTCTCCGACACGCCCTGAAAGCCCGCCACCAGCACGATGTGATCCTCCTCCAGCGCTTCGCTGATGCGATCCGCACGCACGTCCAGGATCAGCGCCTTCGTGTGCGACTCGTCCGTCACGATCCCCGCCTGCGAGCCAGTCAGCGAAATTGCCCGATGCCCGAGGTCGTTGATCGCCATCGCGCACAGCGCACACGAGATCCGCTCGCCCGAGGACAGCAGCATGTCCATCTCGCGCGGGTCCGGCGCCGACGAGACCTCATCCGCCATCGCAATCAACTCGTCCGTCGTCTTGCCCCGCGCCGACAGCACCGCCACCACCCGATGGCCACCTTCGCGCTTGTCCACGATCCGCCGCGCCGCGCGCTTCAGCCGCTCGGCGCTAGCGACCGACGTGCCGCCGAACTTCATCACGATCACCGAAGACATCAACCGAGAATTACACAGCCCGGCGTCCCGCCAGCGCCTTGCCGAGCGTCACCTCGTCCGCGTACTCGAGGTCCGAGCCCACCGGCAGGCCGCTCGCCAGACGCGTCACCGCCACCTCTGGCGCCCGACTGCGCAGCTCCTCCGCAACGTGCAGCGCCGTCGCTTCCCCAGTCGTCGTCGGGTTCGTCGCCAGCACAACCTCGCGTACCGCCACCCCCGGACCCTCGCCCGCCGCCCCGCCCGAGACCACGCGCGCGAACAGCTCCGCGATCTTCAGATCCTCCGGATCCACCCCGTCGATCGGCGACAGCGCCCCGCCGAGCACGTGGTACACGCCGTGGTACTCGTGCGTGCGCTCCATCGGAATCACATCGCTCGGCTCCTCCACCACGCAGATCAAGCCATGGTCGCGGCGCGGGTCCTCACAGATGCGGCAGCGCACCTCATCCGTCAGGTTGAAGCACACCTCGCACAGGCGGATCTTCCGCTTCACATCCACGATCGCCTCCGCCAACGCCGTCGCGTCCTCTCCCGACGCGCGCAGGATGTAGAACGCCAAGCGCTGCGCCGTGCGGCTGCCCACGCCCGGCAGCTTCGACAGCTCCGTCACCAGCCGCTGGACCGGCGGGGCGTAAGAGGTGCTCACAATGCCCACCTCACAGGCCTCACAGGGCCCACCGGCCTCACCCGCGCCTCGCAGGTTTCACAGGCCCCACCGGCCTCACCGGCCTCACCCGCGCCTCACAGGGTTTCACAGGCCCCACCGGCCTCACAGGCCCGGCAGGCCCAGGCCACCGCCAAGGCCGCCCAGGTCGAGTCCCGCAGTCGCGCCGCCCATCTTGCTCTCCGCGAGCTCCTGGGCCATGCGCAGCGCCTCGTTCACCGCCGCCAGCACCATGTCGCCGAGAATCTCCACATCCTCCGGGTCGACCGCCGAAGGATCGATCTTGATCTCCCTCACCTCCAGGTCGCCACTCACTTTCACCGTCACCATGCCTCCACCCGCCGAGGCCTCAACGATCTCGTTCTTCAGCTCCTGCTGGGCAAGCTCCATGTCCTTCTGCATCTTCTGCACCTGCTGCATCATCTGCTGCATGTTCGGCATCCGCGGCTGCTTTCCCATCACGTGCCTTTCTCGTCGCTGGTCATCGCCTCCGCCGCCGGCTCGCCGTCGCCCTGCGCACCCTCGCCCGTGGACTTCGACCCGTCGCCCGACGTCGGCTCGTCCGTGACCTCTTCCGCGTCGAACTCGTCCATGAATCGCGCAATCAACTCCTGCTCCGAGGCTGTCCGCACGCCCTCCCCGTCCTCGGACGCGGGCACGTCGCGAAACTCGTAGCGCAGCCGCCAACGCCCGCCCGCCAGCGTCGCCAGCGCCTCGCCGACCGCCGCCCGGTTCGCCGGGCTTTCAGCTTTCTTCTTGTTGAACTGCGCCTTCGGCGGGTACGCCAGTGTCAACTCCTCCCCATCCACCTCCACCGGACGCGCGTCAAGGATGCAAGCCCCCAGAAGCGCGTTCTCAGCCCGCACCAGATCCACCACCGCCGGCCACAGCTCGTAAACCGACTCAATATCCCTCGGCACCGCCTGCACCACCTGCACCGGCGCGTCGTCGTCCGGCGGACGCTCCTGGCGTTCCCCAGACGCGCCTTCGGCCACGACGCCATCCCCCCCGCCGCCGGAGGCGGCCCCTCATCGACATCCTTTGCGGGCGCGGCGGCGGTCAGCTTCGCTCTGGCCGGCTCGGCGCCCGGGGGCACGGGAACGCCAACCCGGCCACCGCCGCCCTCCAGGCGCTCGATCCGCGCGAGCAAGGCCCGCATCGAGCTGTCGACCTCCGGCCGCGCCGCCTTCACCAGCGCGAGCTCCAGGCGGGTGCGCGGGTCCGCACCCGCGCGCACCGCCTCCATCGCCTCGCCCAACAGCTCCAGCAGCCGGATCACCAGCCCGTGCTCGCAGCGCCCCGCCTGCTCGCGCAGCGCCGCGTCCGCCTCCGGGGTCAGCCTCAACTCGTCAGGCACCTCGCCCAGCGTCTGCACGACCAGCAGCTCACGCGCGCGCACCTCCAAATCCGACGCAAACGAGCCCGCGTCGCGACCCTGCTCGACGCAACTCTCAAGCGCCCGCAGCGCCGCCGCCGCGTCGCCCGCCGCCACCGCGTCAATCGTCTCTTCCAGCAGCCGCACGTCCGCCACGCCCAGCACCGCCAGCACGTCCTCCAGCGCCACCGCCGAGCCGCTGTACGTCACCAGCTGCTCCAGCGTTCCCAGCGCGTCCCGGAAGCTGCCCGTCGCCGAGCGCGCCAGCGCCGCCACCGCCGGCGGCGGGATCTCGATCGACTCCGCCTGCGCCGTGCGCCTGACCACGCTCGCGATCTGCTCGACCGTCGGGCGCTGGAAGTCAAAGCGATGGCAGCGATCCACCACCGTCGCCGGCACCTTGTTCGCCTCCGTCGTCGCCAGCACAAACACCGTGTTCGGCGGCGGCTCCTCCAGCGTCTTCAAGAACGCGTTCCACGCAGCCGTCGACAGCATGTGCGCCTCGTCCAAGATGTACACCTTGCGCCGGCCGCTCACCGGCGCATACGCCACGCTCTCCCGCAGCTCGCGGATGTCGTCCACCGAGTTGTTCGACGCCGCATCCATCTCAATCACGTCCAGCGACGTCGCCCGCGCGATCGACACGCACGATTCGCAGTGCCCGCACGGCTCGATCGTCGGGTGGTCGGGGGTCAGGTCGGTGGGATTCTGATCGCAGTTCAAGCACGCCGCCAAGATCTTCGCCATCGACGTCTTCCCCGTCCCGCGCGAGCCCACGAACAGGTACGCGTGATGGACCTTGTTCAACTCCACCGCGTTGCGCAGAGTCCTCACCACCGGCTCCTGGCCCACCACCTCCGCGAACGTACGCGGCCGGTGCCTGCGGTACAGCGACCGCTGCTGATCCTCTAGCTGATCCTCTGCCGACACCGTTCGCCTCAGTCTACCCACGCGACCTGCGTCGCTCGAGACCAGCTTCACTGCCCGCGCCAACGGGTACCGTCCGCGCTCATGAGCGCCTCAACCGACGACACCGGCGGGTCCGCCCGTCGCCGATCGCTGCTCGCCGCGCTGTCCATCCTCGTCGGTGCGCTTGTACTGCGTCTGATCGCCGGTGTCGGCTTCGCCAACTACGACACGCTCTACGCGCTCGCCTGGGGCGGACAGCTCTCGCGCGGAGATCTGCCCGCCTACAGCGTGCCCATCGCCCCCACCCCACACCCCCTAGTCGAGCTGCTCGGCCTGGTCCTCGCGCCGCTCGGGCCGAGCACCGTTCAGCACATCACCGTCGCCCTCGGCTTCATCGCGCTGTCCGCCTGCGGGTGGGTGATCTACCAGCTCGGTGCCCTCTGGTTCGGGTGGGCCGCCGGCGCGCTCGCCGCGCTGATCTTCCTTACCCGCGTCCCCGTCCTCTCATACGGCGTGCGCGCCTACGTCGACCTCCCCTACCTGCTCTTCGTGCTCTCCGCGCTGCTCCTCGAGTCGCGCCGGTCGCGCGCCGGGCCACCCGTGCTTATCCTGCTCGCGCTCGCCGGCCTGCTCCGTCCCGAGGCCTGGGCGTTCTCCGCGCTCTACTGGCTGTATTTCATGGGACTCACACCGCAATGGCTGCACCGCTCGCTCAGGGAGCGCTCGTTCCACACACGAGAGGTCAGTGGTTCCGCGCTCGAGCAAACGCGCGGCGAGATCGTCCGCCTGACACTGCTCGCAGCCGCCGCGCCATTGATCTGGATGCTCAGCGACCTCGCCATCACCAGCGACCCGCTCTGGTCGCTCACCAACACGCGCAACACCGCCTCCACGCTCGAGCGCACCACCGGCATCGCCAACGTCCCTCAGTACATCCCGCGCCGGATCGGCGAGATCCTGCGCCCGCCCGTACTCATCGGCGCCGCGCTCGGCGGCCTGCTCTCGCTGTTCTGGCTGCGCCGTCGCGCGCTCGTCGGTGCCGCCGCCGGCTTCCTCGCCGTCGTCGTCTTCGCCCTCTTCGCCACCGCCGGCCTGCCCATCAACACCCGCTACGCATTCCTCGCCGCCGCCATCCTCTGCATCTTCTGCGGCGCCGGTGTCTTCGGCTGGACGCGCCTCGCGCCCCGCGACCCGCGCCGGCGCCCGTGGATCGCCGGCGGGACGATCGTGCTCGTCGCACTGCTCGCCTACTCGCCCTCCCAGTACCACGCCGCGCACCGCGAACTCGACAAACTCGCCCGTCAGCAGAACATTGAACGAGACCTCGTCGCCCTCGTTCACGATCACGCCATCAGCCTCCGCTGCGGCCCCGTCGGCGTGCCCAACCACGCGCCCGTCCCGCTGCTCTCGCTCTACCTCAAGACCAGCCCAAGCAATATCCGCAGCCCAGAGGCCGGTCACATCTCCGCCGGCACATACCTCGACCCGTCCAGCCGTCAGGTCGAACGCGACTACGTGCTCGACCCCCACGACCCCGTCGAGCACGCCAGCATCCCACCACGCTTCACCGAGTCCGCCTCCAACCACTCATGGCTGATCTTCACGCGCTGCACGCGCTGAAGCGGGGCCGGGGGCCGGGACCGGGGAGCCGGGACCGGGGGGCCGGGACCGGGGGGCCGGGACCGGGGGGCCGGGACCGGGGGGCCGGGACCGGGGGGCCGGGACCGGGGGGCCGGGACCGGGGGGCCGGGACCGGGGGGCCGGGACCGGGGGGCCGGGACCGGGGGGCCGGGACCGGGGGGCCGGGACCGGGGGGCCGGGACCGGGGGGCCGGGACCGGGGGGCCGGGACCGGGGGGCCGGGGGCCGAGGGGGTGTTAGTAGTCCGTCACGCGCGCCGTATAACCATGGTTATACGGTCCACGCGAGGCAACATATGGACCGTGCACCCCTCGTCGAGATTCCGAGCATCCGGCGCCGATCGTCGCCCACGACTCCAGTCCGGGAGCTCCCGCTGCGCCTGTCGGTGATCGCTTAAGGCTGCTTCCTTCCGGACCTGACCTGGTTCGCAAGCCGACACCGCGCGGGACCCGAACCATCGACGCCCCGAGCGGCGGAGCGACCGAAGCCGAAAACCCTCGGAGGGGAGTTCGGCCCCGCTAGAGCGGATTGCGGATTCAGGGCACCGCTACCTCCCCGCCTAGCACGGTCCACCAGCGATCGTAACGCACACGCGCATACGCACACCGCCGGGTCGAGTTCCGATAGGCTGCCCGGCCGTGACCTACTTCAATTCGATTTTCTCCACCTTTAGCCGGCGCGCCGGCCTGGCCACTGCGACGCTCGGCGTGGCCCTCCTGATCGCCGGCTGCGGCTCCTCGGGCGACTCGAGCACGATCACCGTCGGCAACGAGAGCACCACCGATAACTCGCTGGTCAAAGAAAGCACGAGCTCGACCGGCACCTCCACGACGGCCAGCACGGCGACCACACCGACCAGCGGCGCGCTGTCGAAAGAGCCGAGCGTGACGCCACCGTCCGGCGCTGCCCCGACGAAACTGGAAAGCAAAGACCTGATCGTCGGCACGGGCCCGGAAGCGAAAGCCGGTGACACCGTGACGGTCAACTACGTAGGCGTACTGTTCAAAGGCGGCAAAGTGTTCGACGCCTCCTGGAACCGCAAAGAACCGTTCACGTTCACGCTCGGCAAGGGACAGGTCATCCCCGGCTGGGACCAGGGCATCGTCGGCATGAAGGTCGGCGGACGGCGTCAGCTGGTGATCCCCGCGCCGCTCGCATACGGCGCCAAAGGCTCGCCGCCGGCTATCCCAGCGAACGCGACGCTCGTGTTCGTGGTCGACCTGCTCGGCGTCTAAGCAGATCCACACGAGGCAGCTACTCGCACTTGGCCTGGCCGCGCTCGCGATCGCAGCCGGCGGCTGCGGGCAGGCCACCAGCACGACCCCGCAGGCCACCGGCCTGCAACGCTCTGACCTGATCGCCACCAGCAGGGCGCTCAGCTCGGCGAGCGGTCCGGTCGGCCGCGAGCAGGCGGCCAGCAAGGCGGCATGGCCACTCGTCGCTAACGGGCTCCCCGCGAGAAGCAGCCCGATCGCCCGCGCGGCGGTCGCAGCGGCCAGCGTGCGTGCAGCCGCAGTACCCGTACCAGCGCTGTTCGCCGAACACCCGACCATGTCCCTAACCGGCCCCGGCGCCAGCATCGCCGGCCTGTTCCGCGTGTACAGCGGCCTCAGCAGCCGCGGCTGGCGGATGATCGGCGCGGCGATCCACCAGATCGAACACGGCTCGCCCGCCGCGGCCCGCTTCGCTCGCGCGAACGTCGCCCTGTACATCGAGAGCGTGTACGACGCCCACTTCAGCCTCGCGCAGATCGGCAAGCAGCTGACGCATGGCTACGCCAAGCTCGGCGGCGCCAGCGCGTTCGGAGCGGCGCTCACGCAGGCCGAAGTCGACAGCCTCGCTCACACGTACTCCGAACACAGCAGCCGACTGCACCCCCACCCCGGGGTCAAGCTCGGATCGTGAGCCCGTGAGCGCGTTCGTCGCCGCCGGCGCCGGCTTCCTGCTCGCCGTCCTGTGGTTCGATCTGATGTTCGACGTGCAGGTCGTTCCGCACCGCCGCGAGCAGCGCCTGCCCGATGAGGTACTCGCGTCGATCGCCCGCTACTACGCGCGCGTGACCACCGCAGCGCGGCCGATGAACCTGCTGATATCCCTCGTCATGCTCTCCACGCTCGCGGCGATCGTCGTCGAGATTGCTTCCGGTGAGCAGAAAGCGTGGGTGCCTTGGGCGTCGTTGGGCCTCGCGCTAGGCCCAATCGTCCTGGCCGGCGCGCGGGTGGTGCCGAGCGCCGTGCGACTCGGCACCCGATCGGACCCCGTCGAGTGGCAGAGCGCTGCCGCGCGCTCGATCTTCCGCGATCACGTGCTCTGCGCGCTCGGCATCGCCGGGCTGCTAGTCGTGCAGCTCGCGTTCGCGTAAACGCTCAGTCACCGTCGATCGCGTCGACGACGCGCGTCAGCAGCGCGCGCAGCGTCGCCAGCTCACCCGCAGAGAACGCATCCAGCAGACGCCGCTCGAGCGGCTCTACCTGTCGCCGGCCGGCGCTCAGCGCCTCGCGCCCGACATCCGTCAGACGTATCTCCATCACGCTGCCATGGCGCGGATGCGGGGTTCGCTCGATCAGCCCCTGCTCGTCCATCGACTTGAGCACCACCATCATCGCCTGCGGCGTCACCAGGCACGCGCGCGCGAGCGTCGCGCCCGCCACACCCGGGTGGGCTTCCAGCTCGGCCAGCGCCACATACTGCGCCAGCGTCACGCCGACCTCCTTCAGGGCCGCGCTCTTCGCGCGCATCAGCGTCTGCTCGGCGCGCTTCAGCGCCATCCCGATGCCCTCCTGCGCACGCTCGAGCGGCTCCCCGTGCGCCAACTTGCGTGCCCGCGAGCCCGCCGGCGATCGGCTCACGGCGACCACGGGAGCACCTGGCCAAAGCGGACCAGCTCGCCGTAGAACGCAGGGTCAGGCGAGGGGTCGAGCGCCAGGGCAAGCAGCGGCTCGGCCGCCTGCAGCGGGGTTTGCGCGCCGCTCATGTCAAACCACGGTCTGGACGTGGGGGTGTCGATCATGCCCGGGCACACGGCCGCGATCAGCGTGCCGTCGCGAACGTCCTCCGCGCGACGGGCACGCGCCAACGTCCTCACAGCCGCCACCTGGGCGATCTTGGAGGGGATGTTCAAGAACGCCGGCCACGCCCGCCCGAGCGCGCTCCCGTCGAGCACCGCATCGCGCCAGCCGCACACCGCCGCGTCGACGTCCTCGAGCGACGCGAGCTCATCGAAGCGGTCGTGGAGCACCGGCGCGAGGTAGTGCAGCGTGCCCATCGTGCTCGCCACCACCAGCAGCCGCCCCCCTCCTCGCAGCAGCGGGCCGAACGCCCGCAGCACACGCGTCGTCCCGAGGTTGTTCGCGTCCACGTAGCCGTCGATCACCGCGACCGGATCGTCGTCCGGTAGCACGCGCGAGTACGCGTTTGAGAACACGATGTCGACGCAGCCGTGTCGCTCGGAGATGCGCGCGGCAACCCCGGCGACCGACTCGGAGCTCGCCACGTCGAGCAGCTCCGTGCGGACAGTCGCCCGGCCGACCGGCAGCCCAGCCGCAGCCGACGCGAGGCGCGCGGGGTTGCGGCCTGTCAGATACACGACGTCCCGCTCGCTCAGACGCGCCGCCAGGCGCTCGACCAGCGCCACGCCGAGGCCCTGTGTCGCGCCCGTCACCAGTGCGATTCTGCTCACACCTTACACACTATCAATACATTGATAGACGTATGATTACTGATGCGACCACCACCGCAGGGCAAGCTGGACACATCCCCGCCCAGGTCCGCGCCGGGCGCGAAGCAATAGAATCGCGCTGCCAGGGCGCGTAGCTCAGTGGGAGAGCGCTCGCTTCACACGCGAGAGGTCGCAGGTTCGAAACCCGCCGCGCCCATCATTAAAGAGCCTGCAAATCAGCATATTTTACTCATCGCCAGCCGTCGTCTCCGGCGGACCAGATCGGCCTAAATCGGCCGTGGGCCCCATCTATGGGCCTAAACTCTCCCCCGACGCTGCGGGTGAGCTGCCGCGTGAACGGGCAATCGGCAGGCTCGTCGGCGAAGCGCATCAGCTCCCAGATCGCCTGGCGCTCGGACTCGCTCAAGCGCCGGTTGCGGGTCTGCTGGTAGACCTGAAGCGTGAAGCTCGCGGAGGTGTGACCGATCCGATCGGAGATCCAGTGGGGGTCGCGCCCCGCCTGAGCGGCGAGCATCGCCCAGGAGCGCCGCAGCGAGTGGGGGGTGATCACGGGCAAAGCCGCGAGACCCTGCTCGACTCGCTTCTCGTTTGCCAGCGTGACGGCTCGGCCGAGGACGCGGTCACGGAACCGGTCCGGGTCACGCCTGCCACCGCTGGCCGTCCTTGTCGGGCTGTCGACGAGTCAGTCAGGCTGTGGCGGCGAACGAGTGCGCGAGGTCCTTCGCGTTCGCACGCGCCGGCAAGTCGAGAACGAGCTCGCCGTCCGCTTCCTGCGCACGCCGCTGGGCGTCGAGGATCGTCAGCCCCACCAGCTCGTCACGGTCGTCGAAACGGATAGCGTGACCGTGGGGAGTCTCGTCGAAGTCGACCGCGCGAGCCGGATCACCGATCGACAGGTAGAGCACGTCGGCTCCGGCGTCGTATCGAACGCGGTCAAATGTGTATGGGCCGATCTGGATGCTCATGGCTTGCCTGTGCCCTTCAGGGTGCTGCTCCTGGGAAACGCGGTGAGGACCGAACCGCCTCCCTTGTCGTTTAAGGCTACTACCACCTTGAGCCACGCCGAAGGGCCTGCCTGTGCCCTTGAGGGTGCATCCCGGAGGTAGTACCAGCGCTGGCCGGGCCGCGCCCGCGAGGCCTGCGAAGTAGGCCGCCCGTGGGTAGGGAAGTGCGCGCGATGAGGGCGGCCGCAGGCATGATCTCCGGCCCTATTCAGCGGCGCATCGCGTTCAGGTTCTAAACCGCCTACTGGTCCAATGCCGTCCTTCATGCGTCTCACGGCTGAGACGCTTCAGCGGCACTCATTGCGTTCTCGCCCTGCGGCGTCGGTGTGGAGCTCGGGTGCCCTGGTCAGGCTCTGCCGACCATCCCCTCACCGCCCGTCGCGACGGCTCACGTTCTCGGTCTTTGAGTAGCCGAGTAGAATCGGCATCGACGTCGTCTAGCCAAGGAGGAGCCATGCTGAACGCTAAGAAAGCTCTCCTACTCGTCGCGCTCGCGGTCCTGGTGTCAGCGCCCGGCGCCCTCGCCCAGGCCAGCCGAGGAACGCCGAAGATAAGCGCTCGACCACATCAGGTGATGCTCGGCGCGAGGACGACCCTCAAGGGCAGGGGCTTCCCGGCGAAAACAACGCTGCAGATCCGGGAGTGCGGGTTCACGTTCTGGCTCGCCCCCAAGGACCCATGCGTGGAAGGCAACGGCGTGACAGTGACGACGAACGCCAAGGGCAAGTTTGAAACGAGATTCCAGGTCGGCCTGTGCCCTGAAGGCGAATCAACGAAAAGGCCGACGCAGCGCATCTGCTACGTCGGCGCTATCGAAACGGGCGAAGACACCGGCAGTTTGGTCGGTGCCGCGCGCCTCGTAGTCACCTATCCCTGACAGAGCGATCTGACTTGGCTGGAGATACCAGAGAGCAACCGGGAGTTCGTGCTCCTCGCCGCCAAATCGCGCACCGGGATGCCGGCCGAGCTCTTCAAACCCGAAGGCGAGGCGCTGCTCTTCGCCACGTTCGTCCAGCTCGATAATTCGGCCACGCGCGCCACATGGACCGGAGTCTTGCCATCACACCGGAGGATCGTGCCTTACCTGCCCAGGCGTGCGCTCGCAGAGCCGCATAGATACGACGCGCCGCACCCACCAGTACATCTATCCTGGGCCGGACGAAGGCGACTCCGCACAGTCGTCAATCGGCTGCGAGGCCTGCCACAAGCCCTGCGATGACCGTGCGCATCTCCTCGCTCGCGGCGACGCGGTCCTCGGCACGCGCCACGTAGAGGCCCGCCTCGTCCAGGGCACCCGCCAACACATGGGCCAGTGCGTGGACGGGCTGGGGACTGACCCGGCCGACCTCGATCGCGTGGGCCAGGAGGCCCTCGATCAGGCCCAGGCCGTAGCGCATCGCGATCTCCCGCCAACGCTGCCAGCCCAGCACCACGGGCGCATCGAGCAGGACGATCTGCTGGACCTCCTGCTCGGCACAGGCATCGAGCCAGGCATTCGCGCCGAGCCTCATCACCTCCAGCGGGTCCGTCGCTCCAGCTGCCGCGATCCGCTCGCCGAGTCGCTGGGCGAGTTCCTCCTCGATCGCCTCGTAGATCGCCTCGAACAGCTCCGTCTTATCGGCGAACTGGTGGTAGAGCGCACCGCGAGTCACGCCCGCCGCCTCGGCAATCGCCTCCGTGCCGACCCCCGCGAAGCCGTGCTCGGCGAACAGCGGCCGAGCCGCCGCGATCAGCGCGGAGCGGGTGACGGCGGAGCGGTCGGCTTGAGTTCGGCGGTTGACTGTCATACAGGGTGCATGTATGTTACGTGCAGCTTGCATGTAAATCTACAGTTGGGAGCAGACATGCCGAACATCGACCTCCCCAATGGCACCGTCCAGTACCGCGTCACCGGCCCCGAGAACGCAACCACCCCGCCTGTCCTGTTCGTCCACGGCTTCCTCGTGAACTCGACGCTATGGTCGAAGACAGCCGACGCGCTGGCCCTCGACGGCGTTCGCTCTTACGCCCCGGACTGGCCGCTCGGCTCGCACACCATCCCGCTCGGCCCCGATGCCGACCAGTCCCCGCGCGGCATTGCCCGTCAGGTCATCGCCTTCATGGAGGCGCTCGAGCTCGAGGACGTGACCCTCGTCGGCAACGACACCGGCGGCGCCATCTGCCAGTTCCTGCTCGACACCGACGCCTCGCGGATCGGACGGATCGTCCTGACGAACTGCGACGCGTTCACGAACTTTCCGCCGGCGCCCTTCGGCCAGCTGTTCAAGGCCTTCCGCCGGCCCGCCGTGATCCGCGGCCTGATGGCACCGATGCGCGCGAGGGCCGTTCGCCACTCCCCCCTCGGGTTCGGGCTGCTCGTTAGCAAACCGCTCGACGCCGAGCAAACACGCGCATGGGTCGAACCCTGCCTGAGCAACGCCGCAATACGAGAGGACGTCGCGAGGTTCGCCAAACAGGTCAACCCCTCCGACCTCGACACCGCCTCAAAGAACCTCGGACGCTTCGACGGGCCGGCCCTGCTCGTCTGGGGAGCCGCCGACCGCTTCTTCAAGCTCGAGTTCGCAAAGCGCCTGCGCGATGTCTTTGCCGACGCTCGACTCGTTGAGATCGATGGCGGCCGGACATTCCTGCCGCTTGACGAGCCGACGCGGCTGGCCCAGGAGATCGCCGCCTTCCAGCCGGTTCGCGCCTGAACGCCTAGGGTAGTCAGAGACCTTCCCTTTGACCGACTGACAGGAGCTAACACGTTGGCCCATGCACTTGAAGCCGAGCCGATCGAGCCCATCCCCGAGACATCCGCCGCCGAGCGAGGCGTCGCCGACCTGCACGCGATTGGCGCGTCGACGGCGGTGGCAGAACGGGTCCGCGACTCCGTGCCGCTCTGGTTTCACACGTTCGCGCTCGCGCCCGGCGTGTACACGCCCGGGGTCGCGCGGGACCACGGCTACCGGGTCAAGGTGCTCGACGGCGCGCGCTTCGCGGGACGCAGCGTCCTCGATGTTGGCGCGTTCGACGGCTTCTACAGCTTCCTCGCGGCGGCACGCGGCGCCAGCCGTGTCGTCGCCGTCGACAACGAGCAGTACGTCGACTGGGTCCGTGCGCGCTTCGGCGTCGAGCTGACAGGCGGCGCCGGATTCCGCGCCATCGCCGAGATGGCCGCCTCGCTGGTCGAGTACCGCCGTATGGACGCCCTCGATGTGCGTGATCTCGGCGAGCGCTTCGATGTCGTTCTCTGCTTTGGGATCCTGCACCGCGTCACCGACCCGATCGCGCTCTTGGGTGCGCTGGCCGACGTTCTGACCCCGGGCGGCGAAGTCGTGCTCGAGACATATGGCTCACGACTGCCGGCAGACACCCCGGCGATCGAGGTCCACGAGTCCGGCGACGTGTACTCCCGTGACGACTTCGTCTACTGGGGCTTCTCGCCTGAGGCATTGCGTCGGCTGGGGCGGATCGTCGGCTTGGACGAGCTGGAGGTCATCGAGGAGCTGGACATCGACGGTCATCCGCGGATCCTGGCGGTGCTGAAGGCTGCCGGCTGACGCAACCCACCGTGCCGGCGTTCGGATGCGGTGGGAGCGTCCAGGAGGACGCTGGAGACGGTTGACTCGTCCTGCCACTAGACGATTGCGTCCCGGTCAGAGCGGCCGCAGCTTCCACCAAGCGACTCGTGGCCCGCACCCCATTCTCGGGGTGCGGGCCATCTCTGAGCCTTACGCTGCGACGGGCTCCCGCTTTTTGCGCGCGGGCTTTTGCTTCCTGCTGGTCCTCGATCGGCCTGGGGGCGCCTCGGCGGTAACGCAGATCTGATCAACCTGATCTGGACCTTCCTCTCACTCGGGTTTGGGGCGCCCGGACCGTGGGCCCAAGACGACCGCACCGACGATCCCGCCCCAGGCTTCATCGAGCTGCTCGAACGAGCGACCGGGACCGACCGCATGCGGCTCAGGCAACGGACGCCGGCAGCTGGATTCCGCCGGGCTTCGACATGGCCAAATTCACCGAGGAACTCCAGCGCTTCGGCGCGTTCGACATCCAAGACATGAGCAGACCGATCCGCGAGGCCAGCAACGCGGCCCTCGAGCAGGCCCGCGTCGATGCGGAGATGTTCTACGACCGCCTGTACGCCATCGGACAAGTCCTCGAAGACCTGCGCGATGAAGAGATCCCGTGGTTGAGAGCACTTGGCGCCCTGGCGCCCACTGACGCTGCCGACCGCTCGAGCCTGATCCGGAACATGCTGATCCTCCGTGCACTCGCCGGTGAGGACTCCTTCAGGCGGGTCGAAGCTCTCGTGGAACGCGAGCACGCGCGCTTCATCGCGATCGGCGAGATCCGCGCCGCCCTGCCACAACACCGATCCATTCTGCGCGCCGACACCCAGCAGCGACTGGCGGAACTCCCGGCCGCCAAGGCCGCCGCGGTGCGGCAAGACATCGACCGCTATCTACGCCAGCACCCCGAGACAGCCCAAGCGCTATTCCGCGAAGACTGACCTTGCCCACACGCGGAACAAAACCTCCACACCATCGGTATCTATGTGTAGGATTTGTTCCATGCCATCGGGTTCCCGGTCGAGTATCGAAGTGTTGCGCGATCGCTTCGGCGAGCGGCCGTTCCGTGTGTCCGAAGCCTTGGAGGCCGGCGTGAGCCGTACGACGATCTACCGACTACGCGAGGCCGGCAGGCTCTCCGCGGTTGGCCGGGGCGTCGTGCAACTGCCTGACGGCGGTATGGGGATGCTGTCCGGACTTGCGGTTGTCTCGGCTCGCGTTCCGAGCGGCACCATCTGCCTTAACTCGGCATTGGCCTTCTGGGACCTGACCGACGAGATCCCTCAGCAGGTCCACCTCGCCGTCCCCCGTGGCGCGCACCGTCCGCGCATCGACCAACCCGCCACCCGGGTGCACGTCTTCGACGCCGACACCTTCGAGCTAGAGCGCCAGCAGGCACGCACGGACGCCGACGAGCCCTTCTGGGTCTACTCGCCCGAGCGGTCGATCGTCGACGCGATGCGCATGTCTCGCTGGGTCGGCCGTGACGTCGCCCTGCACGCGCTCCGCCGCTACATGACGCGGCGAGGCGCCAATCCCGCACGCCTCGCCGAGCTGGCGAGAGACCTGGGCGGCAGCGCCCGCCTGCAGCCAGCGCTAGAGGCACTGCTCAGTTGAGAGCTCAGACAGCCCTCGACCAGGCCGCCGGTAACGCGTTCAAGGAACTCCAGACCAAGGCTCGCGTCGAGCACGGTGGCAACACGCAGGCGTTGCTCGTTGTCTACGCCGTCGAGTCGTTCCTGAGGCGGCTAGCTCAATCCGATTTCGCCGACCGCATGGTCCTAAAGGGCGGCATGCTGATGGCGGCCAACAACATCCGACGGATGACCAAAGACGCCGACCTATCTACGCACGGCGTGGCCGATGATCAGGAGACCATCCGAGACGCCGTCACCCGCATTTGCGCCCTCGTGCCAGCTCCTCCCGACGGCGTCATGTTCGACCCGGCGAGCATCAGGACCGAGGTCATGCGCCAGGACGACGACTACCAGGGCGTTCGCTGCAAGCTGGTGGCCAGACTCGGCAACGCGCAGATCCCATTCGCTTTGGACTTCTCCTTCGGCGACCCAGACCAGTCGACCGTCCTGCAACTCGAGTCGGTCATCGATCGCCCGTCGGTTCAACTTCAGGCCTACCCGCTGGCGCTGAATCTCGCCGAGAAGATCGTCACTGCGATGCAACGCCGCGAGACCAGCACCCGCGATCGCGACTTCGCCGACCTCTGGGTCACCAGCCGCCGCCATCGCCTCGACGCCCCTGAGCTCCGCGGGCACATCCACGCCGTCGCTGAACACCGCCGACAGACCTTGATTCCAATGGCAGAGGCGCTGGCCACCATGCCCGACCGTCAGCAACCCTATGCCGCAATGGTCCAGCGAATGGCGTACGTGTCACCGCCACCGGAACACTGGACCGAGCTCATCGTCGCCGTCATCGAGCTCGTCGATCCGCTCCTAGCCGACGACAACGGACTCCTGTCGTACTGGGATCAGCACAAGCTGAGCTGGGTTAGCCCAGCGTAGACCCTGCGTTTCGCTGAGTGCACTGAGGCACAACCGCCACGACGCCGGAAGCACGCGGGGTTTCGGCCACGGTGGCCGAAACTCCCGGCTAGTTTCCGTGCCCGTGTTGCGGGCTCGCTCGGGCTGATGAAAATGGGGGAGGATCCGCCACAACCGGCCCGGCTCAATGTTCACCGCGCGGCTCGAACGGAGCTGCTCGAGCAGGTCGGCGTGCGGGTCTGCGAGGGCCTCGCCGATGCGTGTGAGGATCGCGTCAACCGTGCCGGTGGAGATCCGCGAGCCGAACAGATCCGCGAGCCGAACAGCTGCTCTGCCAGCTCGGCCTCGTCGCGGCGGGAGATGCGGTTGCGGACCGAGAGCGCCGCGATCGCGGCCTGCAGGCGAGGGCCGAACGCGCTACACGAGACCTCGTATGGGAACTCGGCGCGCACAGGCGCACCGCAACCCGGGCACCGGACCCGCTGGACGCGGTGCTCTGTGACGTTGACCGTGATGATCGGCAGCTCCTCGAGCTGAAGCGCCCGGGCCAATGCTCGATCACATCATCCACCGCCCACGCCGCCAAGAACGGCCGCCCCCCTTGCCCTCGTAGCCGAGCTGCCCGCCCCGACGGCGACCCGAGGGGCCCCTTGCTGCGGGCCGGAGCACCAGGCCCGTCTGCGCTCGGTAGCTGTGAGCTGTTCTCCGAAGAGCGGTTCAGCTGGCGCTCGAGCTTCGCGATCCGCTCGTCCTGACGAGCCACATGCGCCTCGAGCTGCGCGATCCGACGATCCATCGCCAACAAAACCACGACGACAGCCTCACGGCCCTCGTCAAAGATCGCCCCCGCCTCGGCGCGCTCCACACCCCGACATTCGACAGAGCAGAATCATGTCCCCCCGAGCCACTGAACGCTTACCGGTTTCGGACCCGTAGCTCAGGCGAACGACCCTCGCTTCACACGCGAGAGGTCGCAGGTTCGAAACCCGCCGCGCCCATTGAGACGAAGTCGGCACACGGGGACAGTGACACCCTCGCGCTCCAGATCCCCTAGCCTATGTGGGAGTGCTCTTCATCATGATCTCAGCCGGCTGGCTGATCATCGCTTTCGTCGGATTGGCCATGTGTCGCCTGGCCGCGCTCAGCGATGACTCTCACGTCGAAGCGCTGGCCGAGTGGATCGCCACGAACTGCATCGTCGAGGATCGGGTCCTGCCCGCTGACAGCGCGACCCGACGGCTTACAACCGACGCCCGGTTCCGGGCTTATCGCGCGACGGGCTGAGAGCGTGCTCGCGATGACCCGGTCCTCCGCGACGCGCCACAGCCCAAGAGGCCTTCTCTGGCTGGGTGCCGCCGTGGCGGCACTGCTTGTCATGCTGACCCTCGCCGGGAGCGCTCACGCAGCCGAACCGGTTGGCCCTGAAACACAGGAATCGGTGTCGAGCGAACCGGTCGCCGAACAGGCCCCCGCGTCGCCCCTCGCCGAAGAAACTACCAAGCCCCCGGACACCGAACCTGCTCCCGAAGCGGCCCCCGAACAGCCGCCCGCGCCGCCGGCGACCGAAGAAGCCCCGGCACCGCCGGCCACGGAACCGGTATCGGTGGAAGAACCAGCCGCACCGCCGGCCACAGAACCGGTCGCCGAAGAACCTCCACCAGCACGAGCCACCGAACCGGTCGCCGAAGAAACATCCACGCACGCGACATCGCCGGTGATCGTCGATCCGCACAGTGCTGGCGCGCCGGTGGAAGGCGAAGGCGAAGGGGAAACGGAAAACACACCGGAATCCCCGGGTGCGCCGGTCGCCTCGCCGACGGCCGCAGCTCCAGGAGAACTGAACCTGGCGTCCTCAGCTGCTACCTCAATCCGAACCTCGCTGGGCGTACCCACGGGGAAGCCCGACGAACCGCAGGGCGAGAACCCGAGCTGCGCCCTCTCGGGGCTCGGGGCATTCGCGACCGGCAGCTGCAGCACCGCGTTGTTCGGCGTGCAGATCTTCCTGCCTCCGTCCGCCGGCGGACTCGCAGCTTCCACGGTCGTCTCCCAGGCGACCACGGCAAGCCGGACAGTCGACGGCGACCACGGCGGCTCGACTGCCGAAAATCGCCCCGCCGGCCAGGCTCCGGGTCCGGCGCCCGGCGGGGCCTCCGGCGGCTCGGCCGTGGGCGGCTCAGGCGTCGCGTGCTCGAGCTGTCTGACGCTCGCAGGCCTCCTGCGCCTGTCGGACCCACGCGCGATGCGTCGCCTACGACTTTCGTGTGAGCCATGGCTCACGGCGTGCTTCGTTCTGATTCCTGAGCGACCGGGCTAGCTCCACCCGGTCTGCTCAACCCGCCCGGATCGCTCGATCCGGGCCGCTGGAATCAACTCGAGGCTTCTCGGAAGGAGCTGTATCTGATGAAACGCCAACTGACGGCGTCAGCAGTAAGTCTTGGTACACGGAGCGAAGGCGACGCAAGCGCCGGTGTGGCCGTGCATCCGCCGACCGCATTGAACAACAGCGCGGACACGCAGGCCGCTCCTGATGAGCGACGCATTGCACTGACCAGTGTCAGTGCATGGACGCACACGCTCGTCCTCACCGGCAAACTCGATCAACGCTCTGCCGCAACGCTCGAAGCGGAGATGGACCGGCTGTGCGAAGAGGGGGTCACCGGCATCACGCTCGACCTGCGGGGGCTCACGTACATCGATTCCGCCGCCGTCGCAGCGATCTCGTTTCGCTGCGGCCTGTCCCAACGACGGGGGTACGATTTCGCGCTGATCCCCGGGGCAGCGCCGATCCAAGACGCGTTCGAGCGGGCAGGCATCGCTGATGTGCTTCCGTTCCACGCCGCGCCGGCCGATGAGCTCTGCTGTGAGCGGGGGTCGTAAGCTGAAAGGACCACGACCAGGAGGATCGAGATGACCGAGACTAGCGGCACCCGTGTCACGCAGCTGGGGACGGTGATCGTGCCCGTCAGCGACCAGGACCGCGCGATCGAGTTCTACGTCGAGACGCTCGGCTTCGAGAAGCGCGCAGACATCCCCTTCGGCGGCGGCGAGCGGTGGGTCGAAGTCGCGCCGGCGGGCGCCGCCACGACGATCGCGCTGAGCCCGCCGCGGCCCGGGGAATCGACGGGTATCGCAACGCGGATCGGTTTCGCGACGAGCGACGTCGACGCCGACCACGCACAGCTCCTCGCCCGCGGCGTAGATGTGGACGAGGTCCTGCGTATGGGCGATCCCGTGCCGCCGATGTTCTTCTTCCGCGACCCAGACGGAAACTCGTCGTTCATCGTCCAGACCGCCTGAACCGACCTCACGGCGAGCCGCGTTCGATCTCGACAATCGCCTGGTCGAAGTCGCTCACAGACGCACAGGCAGCGTCTTCAGCTGGTTGACGAACAGCGATTCGACAGCGACTGGGGCGCCTGCGAGCTGCATGTCGGGGTAGCGCTTGAGGGTCTCCTCGAGCATGATCCTCAGCTCCAGGCGCGCGAGCGCCGTGCCGAGGCAGAAATGGCGCCCGCCGGCACCGAACGCCTGGTGCTCGGGGTTGCGGTGAACGTCAAACCGGTCGGGGTCCTCGTAACGCGTCTCGTCGCGGTTGGAGGAGACGTACCACATGACCACCTTCTCACCCTCGCGGATCTTCTGCCCGTTCAATTCGGTGTCGCAGGTAGCGGTGCGGCGAAAGTGCGCGAATGCGGGAAACATCCGCAGAGCCTCCTCGACCGCACCCGGGATCAGCGAGGGATCGCTCACGAGCTCGCTCATCTGCGTCGGGTCTTCCATCAGCGCGCGCATCGCCGAGCAGAACGTCGCCTTGGTGCTGTCGTTTCCGGCAGCCATCAGCAGGAAGAACCCCATCACGATCTCGTGTTCCTCCAGGCGCTGGCCATCGACCTCCGCGTGCACCAGCACACTGGTCAGGTCATCCGTCGAATGCTCCTGGCGCTCGGCGATCAGACGCCTGCAGCGCTCGAACACCTCTGGGACGTGTTTCTCTACCGCGCCCTCGAAGCCCTCGGGGTTGATGTCCGGGTCGCCGGCAGCAAGCGTGGCGTTCATCAGTTTGGCCCAGATCGCGTCGTCCTCCTCGGGAATTCCCATGAAGCTGCCGATCACGCGCGAGACGATCGGCTGCGCCACATCGCTGACCAGGTCGATCGTCTCCTGTCCGTCGAGACGATCCAGGACAGTGATCGTGATCGCTCTGATCGCGTCCTCGTGCGCGGCGATCCGCCGCGGTGTGAAGCCAGCCTGGAACAGCGCCTTCAGACGGTCGTGCTTCGGCGGATCCATCCCGATGAACATCGCCTGCGCGAGCTCCAGCGGGAAGCCGCCCGAGGCGGCAAGCACTCCGCCGCGTTCTGAGGAGTAGGTCTGCCAGTCGCGGCTGACCGTATGGATGTCATCCGCCGTGGTCACCGACCAGAACCCATCCTCCTCGGGAAACAGTTCGAAGCTGTCGGTCCGATGAACCGGGCACTCGTGGCGCATCTGCTTGAACAGCTCGAGCGGCGGTCCGTCGACCCAGTGCTCCTCCGCGGTGAGTTCGACCTTCTCGATATCGCGCCCGACTGTCGCCATCTCAACCTCCTGGGTCGCCTACCTGGATGCTCGAGCCCGATAGTACTGGCTGACTGGCCAGGATGCCGTTCAGTCCCGCGGCGGCCGTGGCGTCCACTCGCTCTGCGCCAGTGTCCGCTCGCCCTGCGGCGAGGCGAGCGCTGCTCGGACGGCACTTTGCAAGGCTGGGCAGCCGGCGCGAGAGGTGGTACTACTGAGCGATGCCCCGTGCGATGTGGACCGGCGCAATCAGCTTCGGCATGGTCAGCGTGCCCGTGAAGCTGTACAGCGCGATCAACCGCAAGTCCGTGCGTTTCCACCAGCTCTCGGGCAAGACCGGCGTGCGGATCGCCCAGAAGCGGGTGGACCCACAAAGCGGCGAGGAGGTCCCCTACGAGGACATCGTCAAGGGCTTTGAGATTGCCTCCGACCGCTACGTGGTGATCGAGCCGGGCGAGTTGGAGTCACTCGAGCCGAAGAAGACGAGGACGATCGAGATCGAGGATTTCGTAGAGCTCTCACAGATCGACCCGGTCTACTACGACCACCCCTACTACCTTGCGCCGGGTCCCGGCGGGGCCAAGCCCTATCGCCTGCTACTGGAAGCGATGCGCCAGACCGGCAAGGTGGCGATCGCTCGCGTCGTGATCCGCTCGAAGGAGAATCTCGTAGCCCTGCGCCCGATCGGCGAGGTGCTGGCGATGGCGACGATGATCTTCTCCGACGAAGTCCTCTCGCCCGAGCGGCTCGACGAGGTAGTCGAGGCGGAGGAGATCAAGACGACCAAGCGCGAGCTCGAGATTGCCGAGCAGCTCGTCGAGTCGCTGGCCGGCGACTTCGAACCGGACAAGTACCGCGACAGCTACCGCGAGCAGGTGCTGGCGATGATCGAGCGTAAGGCCCAGGGCGAGGCGATCACCGTGCAGCCGGCTCCGGAAGAGGACGCCGAGCCGGCCCCCGATCTGATGAGCGCACTGAAGGCCAGCCTGGACGCGGTCCGCGCCCGAGACGCCGAGGCCGACGGCGGCCCGCGCAAGCCGAGTGCGCGCAAGCCCGCGGCTGCCAAGAAGCCGGCTGCCAAGAAACCGGCCGGCAAGAAAGCCGCAGCGAAGAAAGCGGCTGCCAAAGCGCCAGCGGCCAGAGCTGCGAAAGCGCCGGCTTCGTCGCGCGCAGCCGCCAAACGGTAGCCGGCGGCTGGGCGTCGTCGCCCGTGGACTAGCGTCCTGCTCGCGAGGACACTGTGTCTGTGTCCTCTCGCGGACACCGTATAACCATGGCTATACAGCGACGGACTGAGGACTACCAGAAGGCCGAGCCCACCAAGCAGGCCGAGCCCACCAAGCAGGCCGAGCCCACCAAGCAGGCCGAGCCCACCAAGCAGGCAGCCCGGCTGACCGACTATCGCGCCAAGCGAGACTTCGCGGCGACGACCGAGCCGGAGCCGGCAGCCGATGGTGGAGCGCCACGACCGCGGGAGAGCGCGCGGCGCTTCGTGATCCACGAGCACCACGCGAGTCGGCTGCACTGGGATCTGCGCCTGGAGCGCGACGGCGTGCTGGCGTGCTGGGCGCTGCCGAAGGGCCTGCCGGAGGCGCCGAAGGACAACCGCTTCGCGGCGGCGACGGAGGACCACCCGCTGGAGTACCTCGACTTCCACGGCGAGATCCCGAAGGGCCAGTACGGCGCGGGAGCGATGACGATCTGGGACAGCGGCACGTACGAGTGCCTGAAGTGGGAGCGGCGCAAGGTGGAGGTCGCGCTGCACGGCGAGCGCCTGAACGCCCGCTATGCGCTGTTCCCGATCGACAAGGACGAGCGGCCGAAGGACTGGATGATCCACCGCATGGACCCGCCGGATGACCTGGAGCGGGAACCGATGCCGACGCGGATCGTGCCGATGCTCGCCCGCTCCGGCGGGCTGCCGGCGGAGGATGGCGGGTGGGCGTATGAGATCAAGTGGGACGGGGTGCGCGCGGTCGTGTACTCGCGCCCGGGAGAACTTCGGCTTGAGAGCCGCAACCTCAACGACGTCACCGGCTCCTATCCGGAGCTCGGCCGGCTGAACCGCGCGCTGAGCTCTCACAGCGTGGTACTTGACGGAGAGATCGTGGCGTTCGACCGCGAAGGACGCCCGAGCTTCGCGGCGCTGCAGCGGCGTATGCACGTCTCCGATCGAGCACAGGCGCGGAGGCTGATGAAGGACACGCCGGTGACGCTGGTGATCTTCGACCTGCTGTGGCTCGACGGGCACTCGCTGATGGCCCGGCCGTACGGCGAGCGTCGCGAGCTGTTGGCGGCGCTGGAGTTGAACGGCGAGAGCTGGCGCACGCCGGAGCACGTCGTCGGGGAGGGGGCGGCGCTGCTGCAGGCGAGCACCGAGCAGCACCTGGAGGGCATCGTGGCGAAGCGGCTGGACTCGACCTATCAGCCGGGTATCCGGGCGAAGGGCTGGGTAAAGATCAAGAGCGTCGGACATCAGGAGTTCGTGGTGGGCGGCTGGATGCCGGGCAAGGGCAGGCGCAGCGACACGGTGGGCGCGCTACTGCTCGGCGTCCACGAGGAGGATGCGGCAGGCGGCCTACGCTACGTGGGTCGCGTGGGGAGTGGCTTCAGTAACTCCGAGCTCGAGCTGCTGTCCGGCTTGTTGGGCCCCCTGCGGCGATCTGGCTCGCCGTTCGAATCGGGTGAGCACCCGCCGACGGGGGCGATGTTCTGTGAACCGCGGCTGGTCGTGGAGGTGCGGTTCACGCACTGGACGGAGGGCGGTAGCCTGCGCGCGCCCGTTTACCAGGGACTGCGTGAGGACAAGGCCGCGGCGGAGGTCGTCCGCGAGGGTGATGTCCGCGAGGGTGATACCGCTACGAGCGCCGTGGTCAGCGTCGACGGTCGCGAGCTGAAGCTGTCGAACCTGGGCAAGCTGATGTACCCGCAGGCGGAGTTTAGGAAGCGCGACCTGATCGACTACTACACGAGGATCGCGCCCGTCCTGCTCGGTCATCTGGCAGGCCGAGCGCTGACGGTGACCCGCTGGCCGGATGGTGTGGAGGGCAAGTCGTTTTTTCAGAAGCAGGCGCCGGCGCACAGGCCGGAGTGGGTGCGTACGGCGACGATCGCGAGCTCTGAGAAGCCGATCGACTACACGCTGGCGGACGATCTGCCGACGCTGGTGTGGCTGGCGAATCTGGCGGCAATCGAACTGCACACGCCGCTCGCGCGGGCGGGGGCGATCGAGCGTCCGACGGCGCTGGTGTTCGACCTCGACCCGGGCGCGCCGGCGAGCATTGTGGAGTGCTGTCACGTGGGACTGCAGCTGCAGGGGATGTTCGAGAACCTCGGCGTGCAGAGCTTCGCGAAGACATCGGGGTCGAAGGGGCTGCAGGTGTACATACCGCTGAACCGCGACGACGTGTCGTTCGCGCAGACGAAGCCGTTCGCGAAAGCGGTGGCAGAGCTGCTCGAGGAAGCGGAACCGAACCTGGTGGTCTCGCGCATGACGAAGGCACGCCGCACGGGCAAGGTGCTGATCGACTGGAGCCAGAACGACTCGAGGAAGACGACCGTGTGCGTGTACTCGCTGCGCACTAGCGAACGTCCCAGGTGCTCGACGCCGGTTGCCTGGGAGGAGGTACGCGCGACGCGCGACGGCGGGGACGGCTCGAGCCTGTCGTTTGAGGCGGGCGAGGTGCTGGAGCGCGTGGCCGAACGCGGCGACGTGTTCGCGCCGGTGCTGTCGCTCGTGCAGAGGCTGCCTAGGTCTTAGGGGCCGGCCTGGAGGGCCGGCGGGGTGCGCGGCCGTGGAGATCAGCGGGCGATCCGAACGGGTTCCGGGCGCGAGGTCGAGCTGCGCGCAACGGCCTACTCGAACTCGGGAGCGCTCCACCCTGGCATGACGTCGGGCAGGCCGTGGCTGACGCGATCGGGGAACTGCGCGGGGCGCTTGTCGAGGAACGCGGTGATGCCCTCGACGGCGTCGGCTGACTGGCCACGGGAGAGCATCCCGCGCGAGTCGGCGCGGTGGGCGAGCATCGGATGCTCGGCGCCGAGCATCCTCCACATCAGCTGGCGGGCGAGCGCGACGGACACGGGCGCGGTGTTCTCGGCGATCTCGCGGGCGAGCGCGCGGGCGGCGTCGAGCAGCTCGTCGTTCGGGTGCAGGCTGCGCAGCAGTCCGCCGTCGAGCCCCTCCTGCGCGGAGAAGACGCGGCCGGTGGAGACCCACTCCATCGCGCGGCTGATGCCGACGACGCGCGGCAGAAACCAGCTCGAGCAGGCCTCGGGGATGATCCCGCGGCGGGCGAACACGAAGCCGATGCGCGCGTCGTCGGCGGCGAGGCGCACGTCCATCGGCAGCGTCATGGTCGCGCCGATGCCGACGGCCGGGCCGTTGATCGCGGCGATCACCGGCTTGGTGCATTCGAAGATCCGTAGCGTGAGCTCGCCGCCGCTGTCGCGCGCCGGGCCGCTGGCGTGGTGCTTGCGATAGTCGAACGTCTCGCCGCCGCTTGCCAAGTCGGCGCCGGCACAGAAGCCACGGCCGGCGCCGGTGACGATCACCGCGCGCACCTGATCGTCGGCGTCGGCGATGTCGAACGCCGCGCGCATCTCGCTTCCCATCTGCGAGGTCCAGGCGTTCAGTCGCTCGGGGCGGTTCAGCGTGATCGTCAGGACGCCGTCGGCCGTGGCGGTGGTGATCTGCTCGAAGTCCGCGTCGGCCACAAGCGCATCCTGCCAGTTTCGCGCGTCCTGCGGCTCCGGCGCGCGATTCACGCGAGGGTGGCTTGACGCCTCGTCCGCGCCACGCACTAGTAGCCTTGGCGCCGTGAGCGCGATGCCGCACGGACATCCGGGGAGTCCGTTCCCGCCGATCGCCGACTACGGCTTCCTGTCGGACTGCGAGACGTGCGCGCTGATCGCGCCGAACGGCAACGTCGAGTGGATGTGCCTGCCGCGCTTTGACTCGCCGAGCGTGTTCGGCGCGATGCTCGACCGCGACGCGGGCGGGTTCCGGCTGGGGCCGGCCGGGGTCAGCGTTCCGGCGGCCGTTCGCTACCTGCCGGGAACGCTCGTGCTGGAGACCAGCTGGGAGACGCCGACGGGGTGGGTGGTGGTGTGTGACGTGCTGTGCGTGGGGCCGTGGTACCACACGGAGGAGCGCTCGCGCACCCACCGGCGCTCGCCGACGAACTACGACGCGGACCACGTGCTGCTGCGAACGGTGCGCTGCGTGCAGGGCTGGGCGGAGGTGCACTTGGACTGCGAACCGGTGTTCGACTACGGCGGCTTGGCGGCGGAGTGGTCGTACACGGGGCCGGGCTATGGCGAGGCGCTCGCGGGCTCGGAGGGCATGGACCTGAAACTCAGCCTGGTCACGGACATGAACCTCGGCTTCGAGGGTCCGCGGGCGCGGGCGCGCACGATCCTGCGCGAAGGCGATGTCGCGTTCGCGGCGCTCGGCTGGTCGGAGCACCCGCTGCCGGCGAGCTACGACGAGGCGAACGAGCGGCTGGTGCGCACCGCGCACTACTGGCAGGAGTGGGTCAAGCAGGGAACCTTCCCGGACCATCCGTGGCGCACGCACTTGCAGCGCAGCGCGCTGACGCTGAAGGGTTTGACGTACGCGCCGACGGGCGCGATGGTGGCGGCGGCGACGACGTCGCTGCCGGAGACCCCGGGCGGCGAACGCAACTGGGACTACCGCTACACGTGGATCCGCGACTCGACGTTCATGCTGTGGGCGCTGTACACGCTGGGGTTCGACTGGGAGGCAAACGACTTCTTCTACTTCGTGGCGGACCTCGCGGAAGCCGCCGAGGCGCAGGAGGGCGAGCTGCAGATCATGTACGGGATCGGCGGCGAGAGCCGCCTGGAGGAGCAGGAGCTCGACCACTTGTCGGGCTACGGCGGCGCGCGCCCGGTGAGGATCGGCAACGGCGCGTACAACCAGCGCCAGCACGACGTGTGGGGCGCGGTGCTCGACTCGATCTACCTGCACACGCGCTCGCGCGATCAGCTCCCAGACCGGCTGTGGCCGATCATCAAGCGCCAGGTGGCGGGGGCGCTTGAGCACTGGCGCGAGCCCGACCGGGGGATCTGGGAGGTGCGTGGCGAGCCGAAGCACTTCACCTCCTCGAAGCTGATGTGCTGGGTGGCTGCCGACCGCGGCGCGCGGCTGGCGCTGCTGCGCGATGACCGCGAGTGGGCCAAGCGCTGGCGCGAGGCGGCGGATGAGATCCACGCAGACGTGTGCGCCAACGGCACGGACGAGCGCGGCGTGTTCACCCAGCACTACGACACGACCTCGCTCGACGCGTCGCTGTTGCTGATGCCGCTGGTGCGCTTCCTGCCGCCGGATGACCCGCGCGTCGTTGCGACGGTGCTGGCGATCGCCGAGGAGCTGACCGAGTCGGGGCTCGTGCTGCGCTACCGCGTGGATGACACCGACGACGGGCTGGCCGGCGAGGAGGGCTCGTTCACGATCTGCTCCTTCTGGCTGGTCTCGGCGCTGTGTGAGATCGGCGAGCTCGAGCGCGCGCGCGAGCTGTGCGAGAAGCTGATCTCCCACGCCAGCCCACTGCGACTGTACGCCGAGGAGATCGACCCGCGCACGGGACGCCATTTGGGCAACTTCCCCCAGGCGTTCACGCACCTGGCGCTGATCAACGCGGTAACGCACGTGATCCGCGCCGAATACAGCGAGCAGGTGCAGGATCCGGCTGCAGCGACGTTCTTTCGATGAGCAGTGACTCGAGCCAACTGCTCCTGGAGGTGATCAGCGGCAAAGCGGTCGGCACGATGATCACGGTCGAGGACGAGCTCGTGATCGGGCGCCACGCAGACGGGCCCGGCCGACTGTCAGACGACGAGGAGATCTCACGCCAGCACGCGCGCGTGTCGCGCGAGGCGACGGGTGACTACGCGATCGAGGATCTCGGCTCCTCGAACGGCACGTTCATCAACGGCCTGCGCATCCAGAGCCCGCGCCTGCTCGCGCCGGGCGACTCGATCGAGACCGGCGCGACAACGCTCGTCGTCAGGGAGATCGCGCGGGCTGAGACGGCCGAGACCGCCGCACCGGCCGGCGGCCGGGCCGACGCGACCGCTCCCGCCGCCCGCTCGGCCCCGACCTCGGCCCACAGCACCGTCACCCCCCAGCCGGTGCCGCCGGCGCCACCGGCGGACGCTTCGCCGGCGCCCGAGCAGGCCGCCGGCCCAACACCGCCGCGTGAGCAGGCAGCCCCGACACCGCCGCCCCAGCAGACCGCCGGCCCGGCACCGCCGCTGGGGCTCAGGTTGGACGTTGACTTCGACGCCCGAGAGGCGCGAATCACCCTCGGAAGCGGCGGGGACACCGTGCGCATGGTGCTCGAGGACGGAGCCTGGCGGGCGGTCTCGACCGGTCTCGACGCGGACGACTAGCGACCGTACGTCCTTGGCCTCGACGCATGCGGCAGCTCGCCGCGTGCGGCAGCCGCGTGCGGCAGCTCGGCGCGTGCGGCGGCCGGAATCAGCTGGCGTCGCCGAGGCCGGCGGCCGACCAGCCGAAGCGCGTCATCTCGGTCGCCGGCGCGAGGGCGCCGGCGCGCTCGCCGCGGCGCACGAATACGATCGGCGCGGGAGCCGAGCGGGCGATCGCGCGACGGGTCTCGCCGAGGCCCTCCTTGCGCCAGCGCTCGGACAGGCCGACGAGCAGCAGCCCGGCGCCGGCGGTCGCAGCGAGGATACCCTCGCGGCCGGGCTCCGCCAGGACCGGCTCGGCGGACACGCCGGCGAACTGCTGGACGATCAGCGACGCGTTGGCGAGCAGACCGCTGGCGTCGCGACCGTCCTCACGCTGCCCAGCCGATCCGAGCAGCCGCAGCGGCGCGCCGCTGGCCGCCGCGATCCACGCCGCCAGCTCGAGCGCCGCCCAGTCGTGGTCGGCGCCGCCGAACGGCACCATCACCGACCGATCGGGGCCGGGGCTGACCTCGACTCCCTCACGCGCCACCAGCACCGCGACATCGCACTTGGCGTCGTTCAACACCGTCCCGACCTCCTCGCGCGGCACGCCGTCGCCGAGCAGCGGGCGACGACCGTCGAGCAGCACCAGGTCGACCTCGTCGCTGCGCGACAGCCGCGTCAGATCGCGGCCGGGGTCGGCCGATGTGAACGCCACCGCACGCACGTCCAGGCCCTCGTCCTGCAGCTGCTCGCGCCTGGCTTGCAGATCCTGCGAGGCCTGCTCAAGCAGCCGCGCCTCGGTCTGCAGACCGCCGCGCACGCCCGCGCCCCGCGGCGGGCGGATCAGGCTCGCGAGGATCAGCTCGCGGCGCGGCTGCGAGCGCGCCAGCGGCTCCGCCAGCGCGAGCAGCTGCCCGAGCGCGGCGTCGCTCTGCGGCGCCACCAGGATCGAGTGCTCACGCGCCTTGCCGGCCGGCGCGATCGTCGGGGTCGTGATCGCCGCGAGCTCCTGCTCGGGCTCTTCGCCGAACGCGTTCTTCGGGTCCAGCAGCCGGATCAGCGGTCCCGCCATGAACGTCGTGACCAGCGCCATGATCACGAGCGCTGCGAACAGCGCCTGCGAGATCACGCCGAGGTTGAGCGCTAGGTTGAGCACGATTAGCTCCGTCAAGCCGCGCGTGTTCATCAGCGCGCCCAGCACCGCGGACTCGCGCCACGGCAGCCGGATCACGCGCGCCGCGATCAGTGTCCCGCCGTACTTGCCGACGATCGCGATCGCGCACAGGCCCAGCGTGATCAGCACCAGCTCTCCCGTGCCGAGCAGCGCGACGTTCGTGCGCAGGCCGGTGTACGCGAAGAACAGCGGCAGCAGCAGCGTCAGCACGAAGTCCTCGACGCGGCGGGTGATGTCTTCGCTCAGCCCCGCGTGACGCGGCATCACGATCCCCATCACGAACGCGCCGAAGATAACCGCGATCCCGATCGTCTCGGTCGCGATCGCCGACAACAGCACGCCGGCGAATATCACCGTGATCCAGGTCCCTGGAATGCGGCCGGCCTCGTCGTAAGCGACGGCCGCGCGCGCCAGCACCGGCCGCACGAGCAGCGCCATGCCGAGACAGAACACGGCCGCCCAACCGATCGTTTCGAGCACCGCCAACCCACTTCCGGCACTCGCTACGGCTGTCGCCAATGCGATCAAGAACCACGCCGACACGTCGTCGATAGCCGCCGCGGACAGCGCGAGCGCACCCAGCGGGCGTTTCAGCATCCGCCGCTCGGAGATGATCCGCGCCAGCACCGGGAACGCCGTCACCGACATCGACACGCCCACGAACAGCGCGAACGCCGCGAAGCGCGCGCTCGGCGCGAGCAGCGGGTACAGCGGCAGCGCCACGAGCATGCCCAGCATCAGCGGGATCAGCAGCGCCGTGTTTGACACCGCCAGCGTCATCCGCGCGCGCCCGCGCAGCTGCCCCAGATCGACCTCCAGCCCGATCAGGAACATGAAGAAGATCAGGCCCAGATTGGCCGCCACACCGATGTACGGGACGATGTCCGACGCGAAGATCGCCGACTGCAGATGCGGGGCGATCACACCGAACAGCGTCGGGCCGAGCAGCAGCCCCGCCAGCACCTCGCCCATCACACGCGGCTGGCGGATCTTCGGCATCAGGCTGCCGCACAGGCGCGCGAACAGCATCACGATCACGACCGCGATGAAGAACGCCACGACCGTCTGTTCGGGGGTGCGCTGCTTGCTCGCCGAAATCCGTTCCGGCGGTGCTCCTGGCGTAGTCGAGGAGACCATCAGTTCCAGCGAGCGACCCGCCGCGGTACCCGCCAGCGCCGTGTGCCCGCCGTATTTGCAGGCGAGGATCCCAGTCATCACGCCAGCCCTGTAGACCAGGCTGCCGCGCGGCTTCTTCGACGTCGAGACCTTTACCTTGTTGCCGGACTGCGTCAGCTTCATGCTGCTGCCGAGGCACGGTGAGCTCGGCGCGAGCTTGTATTCACCGCCGATCGTGTTCGGAGCGAGCGGTTTCGGGGCGCCCGGTTCGGGCGGGTCACGCTTCAGCTGGGCGCTCACCGGCGCCCCACCGAGCGAGCCTGCGAGCAGCCCTCCGGCCACGCGGGCGTCGATCCGCGCGACGCGACCGCGCAGGCAGTGCACGCTGCCTGTCAGGCGCCGGCTGACGAATTTCAGCGAGCCGCCGATCGTCGAGCGCGTGTTCGAGACCGTCACGTAGCGGCCCGACTGGGCGAGTTCGATCTTCGGCCCGAGGCACGCGGCGGCCAGCGAGGGGCTCGAGACGTCATAGCCACCGGCGATCGAAGGCTGGGCGTGCTTCGTGGAGCCGGTGGCGAACACGAACACCACGACCGCCGCGGTGACCAGCGCGAGCAGCGTGTAGTGGATCGCCAGGCGGCGCGATCCGACTGAGCCCGACATCTCAGTGTCCACTACCCGTCCCCCTGTTGTTTGCTATTTGCTCACCGACTCACTGACTGTCTGGCGCGCGCGAGTCTACCAGTGGGATATCGGGCGCCAGCGGGATATCGGGCGCCAGGTGTCGCGCCGGCGTTGGCGTGTGACATATGATGCAGGCCCTTCCAGGCAACTGAGGCGAGGTCTGATGCGAGCAACACACACACGCTCCCGGCGGCCGATCGCGATCGCCACGCTGGCGACGCTGCTGGCGATGGGGACGACGGCGGCGATCCCAGCGAGCGCGGCTGCCCCTGAAGCGCCGGTCAACGACAACTACCTGGCGTCGCTGAACCTCAACGCTCCGGGCACGCCGCTGAACCGTGTGGACACGCTTCGCGACCTGCGCAACACGATCGGCGCGACCGTGCAGTCGGACATCCTCAGCCCACCCTCGCACGGCGGGCCACCCGAGCTGACCGGCTGCAACGGTGTCAGCGAGGGCAAGACGGTCTGGTACGACCTGTATCCGGACGCCAACGGGCTGCTGCGGGTGCGCACATCGGCTGATTTCGGCACGGTGATGGCGGTGGTCCCGTTCGACCCTCACTCGCTGCTGCCGGACAACAGCCAGCGCGTCTGCACGGTCAACCAGCCGACGGCGGCCGGCGAACTGTTCGAGAAGGTGCAGGCCGGCAAGTCCTACACCGTGCAGGTCGGCGGGGTCGAAGAAGCGGGCGGCTCGCTGGAGGTGCTGTTCGACTACCTCGTGCAGCCGAAGCGCCTACAGGCCGAAGCGACGCTTACGGCCCAGCCGCTCAGCTCCGGGGTGCGCGTGGTCAGCCTATCGGTCAGCGCCCCGAAGAAGGCGCGCGTGGAAGTCCGCTGCTCGCGCGGCTGCGGCCCGCAGGCGAGGACCGCCGCGTCGGTCGGCTTCTCGCGGCTGCGCGGGGCGACCCTGCCGAAGGGCTCCTCGCTGAAGATCTACGTCACCGCCAAGAACCAGATCGGCGCGTTCATCGAATACCGGATCGGCCGCGGCAGCTTCAAGAAAGTTCAGCGCTGCCTGTCTCCGGGGTCGAAGAAACCCGTGGCCTGCGAATGAACGGGGGCTCGCGTGGGCGGGTCATCATCGCCACGGTAGTCGTCGTGGTTGCCTTCGCAGCGGCCTTCGCCGTCCACAAGTCGAGCAGCTCCAGCACGAGCGCCACACCGCTCCCCGCTCCGGCCGTGATCTCCTCGACGCCCGTGCGCGTTGTCGGCGTCGCGCTGCCGGCGACGACCGTGCCGGCGCTGCGCCGCCCGCCCCGACCGAGCGCGCCGGCTTCCACTCCGAGTTCGAGCCCCACCCCGAGCTCCACACCCGCTCCCAGCGAACCGGCGACACCGGCCGCTCCGCCGAGTGGAGGCGGAGGTGGTGGTGGCGGCGGGGGTGGCGGCCCGGTGCTCGTCGGGTAGTGTCGGCGAGGGCGTGACCTCCACTCGACTCCTCAGCGCCAGGTGATCTGATGGATCCACTGCAAGACTCGATGGTCGCGGCCGGCTATCGCATCGACGGACCGCTCGGCGAAGGCGGGATGGGCGCCGTCTACCGCGCCACCCAGCTGTCGCTCGAGCGCGTCGTCGCGCTGAAGGTCCTGACCGTCGAGCTGAGCTCCGATCCGGCCTTCCGCGAGCGCTTTCGCCGCGAGGGGCTGCTGCAAGCGGCGCTCGATCACCCGCACATCGTCACCGTGTACGAGGCCGGCGAGGCCGGCAACAGGCTGTTCCTCGCGATGCGGATGGTCGAGGGCCCGACGCTGAAGGAGCTGATCCAGCGGCGCGAGCTCGACGACAGGCGCTCGCTGCGACTGCTCACGCAGGTCGCCGAGGCGCTCGACGCCGCACACGCGCGAGGGCTGATCCATCGCGACGTCAAGCCTCACAACGTGCTCGTCGGAGCCGGCGACCACGCATACCTGGCGGACTTCGGGCTGACCAAGGCCCACGATGACGCCGGCATGACCGAGACCGGACAGTTCGTCGGCACGATCGACTACATCTCCCCCGAGCAGGCCCGCGGCGACCACGGCACCGCCCGCAGCGACGTGTACGCGCTGACCGCCGTGTTGTGCGAGTGCCTGACCGGCCAGGTCCCGTACGTCCGGGCGACCGAGGACCGGGTGCTGCTCGCGCACCTCAGCGACGCGCCGCCGCGCCCGAGCGAGATACGCTCGGACCTGCCGGCGGCGATGGACGAGGTGATCGCCGAGGGGATGGCCAAGGACCCCGCAGCAGCGCCCGGCGTCCGCCGGCGAGCTGATGTTGAAGGCGCGGCGCGCGCTCGGCGCCGGACCGACGGCCGCAGCCCCGCGGACGGCCCCCGGCGCCGCACCGCTCGGCGGCAGCGACGGCGGGACGGCTACGCATCTGGCGCGCCCGGCCGTGCCTGGCGGCGGGGGCGCCACGCGTCTTGCATCAGCCGCGCCGAGCCGTCGACGCCGACGCGCGGACGCGCGCAGCGGCGTCGCCCGTGGCCGCGCCAGCCCGCCGCCGGCGGGCAGGGCCGGTTCATCGCGGCAGTCCTCGCCGCGGCGGTGCTTGCGGTCGTCGTCGGGTTCCTGCTCGGCGGAGGGTCGAGCGGCGGCGGCGAAACGTTCGCCAGCTCAGCGTCGGTCGGCAACGTCGAACTGTCGTTCCCCGCCGGATGGCAGCGGATCGTCAGCGCCCCCGCGATCCCCGGGCTGACGCTCTCCCAGCCGCTCGCGCTCGCCGCCGTTGGCGACAACGCCGCCCAACACCTCGTCGCAGGTGAGGCCAGCGCGTCTGGACCATCGCTGCTGCCGGCCGCGTTCGCCGCCGGTGTCAGCGGCACGCTGCCCCACCCCGAAGCCGTGAAGCTCGGCTCGGTGCTGGCATACCGCTACAGCGGGCTGTCCGTGCGTGGCATGTCCGGGCCGGTGACGCTGTACGCGGTTCCCACCGCCAACGGCGTCGCCACGATCGCCTGCCTGAGCTCCTCCGCGGCGGCCGCTGCAAGCGCCGGGCAGTGCCCGCAGATCGCCGCCACGCTGAAGCTGACCGGCACGACCGCGTTCGCGCTGGCGCCGAGCACGCAGTACGCGGCATCACTCGCGCATATCTTCAGCGCCCTGCAGAGCGCCGTCAGCGTCGGCAGCGCCCATCTGCACGCCGCCTCGAGCGCCTCCGCGCAGGCCGCCGCGGCCTCGCAGCTCGCGGCCGCGTACGCAGCCGCGTCGAGCGCCGTCGCACGACTCACCGTCAGTCCGGCGGTCGCGGACCTCAACGCGAGCATCGCCCACTCGCTCGCGGCCGTCGGCCACGACCACGCCGCGCTCGCCTCGGCCGCGCGCTCCGGCGACGGAGCAGCCTACGCACGGGCGAGCCGTGCGATCACCGCCGACCGCGCGCGCTCAGCGACCGCGCTCGCGGCGCTGCGCCAAGCCGGCTACGTCGTCTCCGGCTGAGCGACCTCGGCGGCGTCAGCCTCGCCTGAGCCCGGCTGCACCGCGTCCACCTCGCCTGCGGACGGCTCCGCTGCGTCCACCTCGCCTGCGGACGGCTCCGCTGCGTCCACCTCGCCTGCGGACGGCTCCGCTGCGCCGGCCTCGCCTGCGGCCGGCTGCACCGAGTCCTCGGGCTGTGCGTCGGGTTCGGGCAGCGACCAGATCGTTGTGTGGGTCTTGCGGCCGCGAAGCTCGACCTGTTCCACGTACACGAGGTCCTCGGGCGGCGCGGTCAGCGCGTCCTTGGTGCCCCCTGACAGCATCAGCTGGTGGGGCGTCCCCTTGGTCAGCTGCTCGATCCGAGCGGCCGAGTTCGTGGTGTCGCCGACGGCCGTGTACTCGACGCGCCGCTCGGAGCCGACGTTGCCCGACATCACGCTGCCGGAGTTCAGGCCGATGCCCATGCGAAAGCCCGACCCAAGCTCCTGCTCGCGTACCCAGGCGTTGAAGCGGGGCAGGCACACGGCGAGCATTTCGCGCGCACACGAGAGCGCGCGGTCGGCGTGGTCATCCTGGGCGATCGGCGCTCCGAATACGGCCATGATCCCGTCGCCCATGTAGGCCACGAGCGTGCCCCCGTGGTCGAGGATCGAGTCGCTCATCTCGCTCAGGTAGTGGTTGAGCACGTCGATCACGTGGTCCGGTGTGAGCTGTTCGGCGAACGTGGTGAAGCCGCGCAGGTCCGTGAACATGACCGTCCCCTCGCGCTGTACTCCCCCGAGGCGCAGGCCGTGGTCGGCGCTTGCGAGTACCTCATCGACGACGTTCTCGGGCACGAAGCGCGAGAACAGGTCGCGGACGCGCTCGCGCTCGAACGCGACCGTGACGAGCTGCACCGACAGCGCCCCGGCCGCGCTCAGGATCAGCGCCCCGAGTGGGTACACGAACGACACCACGCGACCATTGTTGAACGCGATTTGAACGGCGACTGTGAACGCCGCACCGAGTGCGGCGGCGAGCGCGATCGTCGCGATCGGACCGAGCCGCACGCTGGCCAGCGGCGCGGCGACTCCCATCAGCACGATCAGCGCTAGATCGAGCCACGCCGCCGAGGAACGCAGCGGCAGCCCCCGCAGGAGCGTCTCGATCGCGCTGGCCTGGACTTCCGCCCCGGGCATCTGGCGCGCGGTTGACGTCGGATGGATGTCCTGCAGCGTCGGCGCCGACGGACCGACGACGACGATCTTGTTGTGGAAGAAGCCACGCGGCAGGTGTCCGAGGTACACGCTCGAGAACGAGACCTTGTGGAAGCTCCCTTCCGGTCCGTAGTAGTCGATCCAGGCGGGGCCTCCCGAGAACTCGCGCGCGTTGACGGGATGACCCTTGGCTACTTCGGTAGCCGCGACGGCGAGCGTCCTCAACCCGCCGACCTCGAAGCTGACCCGCCGAAGCACGCCGCCCGGATCGGTCGGCAGCAGCCCGTTGGCGGGACGCGAGCCGAGTTCGCTCAGCAGCGCGTTCCCGTCGCTGCCGAGGAAGCGCATCTTGCCGTGCTTCTCGGTTTCGGTCGTGGCCATCACCGTACGCCCGTCGGCTTCCTGCAGCGCGCTCAGCAGCGCTGTCTCGTCGTTCTGCGCCTGAGGGCACTGGCCGGGCGGAGGCTGGGAGCCCTTGCCAGATACGGGGCACGGGCTGGCCTCGCTGAACTGCACGTCGTAGGCGATCACCTTCGGGTGATCGCGCGCGATGTCTTCGATCACGCGGGCGTGTAC
>CAVRHJ010000001.1:0-97819 GCA_963720975.1 uncultured Solirubrobacteraceae bacterium | reverse complement strand
CGAGGATCTTGAACATTCTGGGCTGCACATGGGAGGTACCGGGATCGACAAGCGGGTAGACGATTTCAAAGCTGATGAGCCGCTCCCCAGTTGCTCCGAAAGCTTCCCGCCCCTCGGCGCATTCCTTCTTCTCATTCATCCTGATCCCATTTCACCCGTTCTTTCTTGATGTCGGCCAGTAGCTGTTCCAGCTCGTTGCCGCGTCGGCCGACATCCTTGGCCTTCCACGGATGCTTATCGATGGTTAGGCCTGGTGTCTTGTCTCAGCGACGCTCAATGCTGCGTTCGTTGAATGCGACCTGCTCTTTGGCCGCAGCAATAGCGAGGTCGCCGACGAACGTCAGGTCGTGGGTGAATACGACGACCTGACGATCAGCTGGGAGTTTGCCCCAAGCGGTCGGCGACACGCGACCGGCGGATGTGGTCTAGCGATGTGACCGGGTCGTCGAGAACTAGAGCCGATTTACTTTCGTCGAAATGGGCCTCTGTGAAGTATCCAGCCAGCCCGAGCGCAGTCTGCTCGCCCTCGCTCAGCACCTGCTTCACGGGCCGGGGGTTCTTCGCACCGAGAAGCGATGGTCGATGCCGAAGCTTGCCCTTCTGGCCGCCGGTCTTCTTGAGTTCGATCCGTTCGAGATAGAGACGATCAGACTCGCGTGTGAAGCGGTCACGGACGATGTTTGTGACGTGCGCCTCGGCTAGTTCAGTGGACTTCCGTGTAATGCCGGTCGTATCGGTATGACGCTTGGCTGAGTCGAGCTTTTCCTCTTCAGCCCACCGTTTGATCTCGGTAGTCAAGTCCGCACGATGCTTGCCGAGTGCGAGCCGGCCTTCGAGCTCGTTCTTGCTCCGCACTGTCCCACTAAGCTTTTCTTGAAACTGAGTGGCGTCGATCGAAGCGGCGTTTTTTCGTAGTTCAGCAGTCAGTGCATCGAGGGCTGGCTCGGACGAGGGCGCAAGCGCCGGGATCGTGGCGTCACTCGTGCCGTCTAGGTAAGCGAGCAGTGCGGCCTTCCCAGTCCGCGGCGGCCTGGAGCCATTCGCTCACGGTCTGCGCGAGGGTCGAGTTTTGGCCCTTGAGCTCGACGAGCTGCGCGGCGATCTGCGACGGTGTCGGATCAAGCGCACGAATCGCCTCCGTCGCGCGCTTCAAGGTGTCCTCAGCGGCGGCTGCTTGCTGGGCGGTGGTGTCCTGCATAAATGCGTGAAACCGCGTAAGGCGTCCGGAGGCGTCAGGTGACAGCTCTTGGTGGCAGAGCACGCAATGGGCGCCCTCCACGGTGAGCGGGAAGATTTGATTTCTCGTAGGCCTCAGTTTCAGAGAACTGCTGCGCGGCCTCCCACAATGCTCGCCACGTTTCTGTTCCCACGCCGGGAACTGGCTCGCTGTCAAACGTCTCAGACGAGGCCAGTGTGGCGGCAGCCCGCAACTCCCCAGCCTTTTTACGGGCCATCTTGGCTTCGATGACCTTTGGTTCACCGAGGGCTTTGGCTACCGCCGCGCTGTGTGACGAGATCGCCGCCACCTGGGTGGTCAGCGCTTCGAGTCGCGCACGCTCCTTTGGAGGGATCGGTCGCCCGGAGTCGCGCTTCCTCCTGAATGAGCGCGCGGCCTTGCTCGCTTGCATCTGCGGGAGTCGCGCAGGCGGCATCAATCATGCTCGCTTGGTCGTGCCAGAGAGCCCAGCTAGGAACTCGGCTGCATCGGTGCCAACAGTCGCTGAGGGCATTTGCCCACTAGCAAGTTCATTCTGGCGTAGTTCCTCGTAGAAAACCTGGCGGGGCCGCACACAGCGCGATCAAGCCATCGAGCAGGACCAGTGCCGACGGCCGGTAGGTCAACTCAGAGTCTCCCCCGATGTACTCGTCGCCACACGCCTCGTCGTAGAAGCTGATCGCCCGAAGCTCGTCACTGACCGCTTCCGGCCACAGCGAGATCTGGTTCGTACCGCCGCTCGTGAATGTGACTTCAGCCTTCTGTGGCTGTTCTGGGGTACCCGCGAATACGTTGGCGTGTACCGGCTCCTGGTGGCGAGCCCCGGCGACCGACTTGATGAGTCGCGCGTAGCCAGACTTGCCGCTGCCGTTGTCGCCATAGATGACGGTCAGACCGTCGGCCCCAAACGTCAGCTCTTGAGACGCCAGCAATGCATTCACGTTATCGCGTCGCGGACTGAGCAGAGTTGCACAGACGCACCCGCCGCTTGAGTCCCCGATGTTCGCCGCCTGCAACGGTGTGCCCGCCGTTCTTGTGCCAGCCTTAAGCTGTTCCGCGATCGCGTTGACCTCTGCCTGATCGAACGAATGGCCTTGGGCGAGTTCGCGGAGCGCCGCCTGCTGCCAGCTAGGCCGAGTAGCGGACCATGTCGCGATCTCTTGCTCAATCGTTGTGGTCATCCCGAGGGATGGTAATGCTCAGGCTGATCACACCGCGCTAGGCTCAGTGTTCTATGGCCGTACGGTGCCTAACCGTCCTCAAACAGCTGCCGAAGGTGATCGGGTCCGTCAACGCCCAGAACCTTGTCGCGCACCTCGATATCATCGAGCCGAAGTCTGCTGAAGGTTCCTCTCTTTAGCTCGGTGACGAGCTGGATTCGGCCGAACTTGTCGCCGTGGTCCCGAGCGAACTCGGCGAGACCCTTCGCCTTGCCGACGCTATCCTCGAAGGCGAGTGTGTGCGGCTCGTAGATGTCGCACAGCACACCGGCACCATCGCGTCGAAAGACGAGGAGATCGGGATACATCAGATGGTCTTCGCCGGCTTTGCGGTAAGCGATGCTGAAGGCCCATGACTTGCGAGGCTCGTTGCGTAGCCATCCGATCACCTTGCTGTCAGCGAGGGCTTCATCGATGACCTTCTCCTCCCAGCCATTGAGGGTGCATGGAAAGGTTCCGTTCGGCAACGAATAGAGGTGCTTTGGGCTCGCTTTCTTGCCGCTCTTTGGTGCCTCGACGCTCGGCGGGAGCTCCCAGTCTTCAGCCTCGGGGCGTCCAGCTTGTCGGCGGACCTGCCGGTAGAGCTGACGGCGCTCGTCCGGAAGGTCCTTGATGGCGGCGCGGTGCTGCTGATCCGTATTGCGCAGCAATGTTGCTGCCGCCGACTCCACTGCATCGATGACCTTGGCGTCTTGGAGCAAGGCGTAAAGCTCGAGCTTGATCTGGGATACCGACGGCGGACCTTTGGCTGCCGCCTGGGCTTCGAGGTATGAGGAGTGCAGCCCGCCGCTTAGCTTGCGCCCGCACTCGGCGAACGCGTGGTCGACGTTGGCCGATACGGCGCTGAGTTGCCGTCCTTCTTCCTCAAGCGCTTTGGTCTCTCCGTAGCCTACGGTCACGGCCCGGACGTCGATCACGGCGGCCTCTTTGACTCGCTTCTTGAAATCGCCTGTTTTCTTGGCCTTGACGTGCTCGGCAACCAAAACGTTGACCAGCGCGGCCGTAAATGTCTTCGGCGCTTTGGCGTCCAGCTTGTCCCAGGCGAGCAGCCGTCCAAGTCGCAGCAGACGCCGGACGTTGCTCTGCCTGCTGACTTTGTCCACCTGGATCGTGGGTAGCGATTCCGCCGCCGTAAAGGCCTCCTTGACCTTGCTGTTGCGGTTGAACGTCGCGAGGTTGTCGCCACGCTGGACGCGCGTCGGGAAGCCGATCTCGGGATCGGGATCGGTCAGGTTCTCGATAACTTCTTTGAGGCTGTCATCGTCGTAGTACGGCAGGTACAGCGACACACTGTTGAGAAAGTCGCTAGCACTGACCGAGCGCGCCAGCGGGGTGCGCACCATACGGCCGATGAGTTGCGCGATTAGCGTCTTGTCGATCGCACGGCGAAAGCTCATCATCACCTCCGCGCGCGGGCAGTCCCAACCTGTCGTAAGGCTGCGCTTGAAGAGCACAACACGCAGGTTCGTGTCTCCCTCGATATCGGACGGAGCGACGTAGCGGATGGTCCGGTCGCCGAACTTGACGCTGTGCCCCTCCTGAAAGGCGTGGGCAATCTGCGCGTCAGTGAGCGGGCCCAGTGCTTCCTCTAGCACGAGCAGCGCGCTTGGGATATCGGTTTTGGTCGTCTTCTGTTTGGTAGCGTCCTCGACTTGGACGACCAATACAGGCCGGACCAGTGGTGCTGACTCCTTCTCGGAGTACGCGGTCCATTCGGTCTCGTACCGTTTTAGAAGAGCGCCCGCGTCCTTCAGCAGCGTCAGATCAGATGGCTGCTGCTCTTCGGGGTGATAGAAGTGATGGTCTCCTTCAGGAGACCGGAGACGCGCACGCGATCTGGATCGACGCTGTAGGGCGGCCGATTGGTTCGCGGCGTCCCAGTCACTAGCTCGGCGAACCGCTCCGGCGTTGCGCTGATTCCCAAGATCAGCGGCACCGGCTCGATCTCGTCCTCCGAGCCCTTGATGAACTTCTGCACGATCGTGCGGGCGTCAGTACGCGCGTTTTTGTCCTCGCCCATGCCTCGGTGCGCCTCGTCGATAACGACCCACAGGCTGTCGGGTTGAGCTGCCACGCTGTTGTTGATGGTGTCCCAGATGGTGTAGTCGCGCCGATCGCCACGGCGAGCGACGAGGTGCTTATCCTTGCCAAGCTTTTGTGTGTTGAGGAAGTAGACCTTGCCTGGGGAGAAGGATTCTTGGTCGAAATTAGTGTCGATGGTGATTAGGTCGTCGTCAGCAAACGCCGTCGCGCCCGCGAGGATCTTTTTGCGAGTCTGCTCGTTTAGCTCCGGCTGATCCGTGATCCATAGAAAGACGACGTTAGGGTCGGGGGCGTGGTCCTGATCGCCCTGCAAGAGGTGCTCCATCCAGGCAGTAGCTATCACGGTCTTGCCGGCCCCCGTGGGCGCGGCGAGCGTGAGCGTTTGTGGTTCACCTTCGCGCGCGTCGCTCCTTGCTTGACCGCGATGGCAGCTCGCTGCGCTACAGCTTCGTCCTGAAAGTCCTTGAGCGTTAGTTTCATGTTGCGTTCACGCGCCGACGGAATGCGTCGAGATAGTCGCTGTATAGCCGCTGCGTCGTCAGCCCTGCCCCGAGCAGTTCACACATCTCCGCGTAGGCGTCCTCGGATGTCGCGCGGAGAAAGATGTGCGTGACACCAGATCTGCTTCTCAGCGCAGTGACCATCTCAGGCATTGCCGCCTCGTTGAATAGGACCGCGTAGCCGCAATCCTCCACCACAGCAAACCCTCTCTTGTCGGTTAGCTTCGCCGGTCGCTTGGCGCGCGCTCCAGCGGCAAGCCAGAGATGTGGATGCAATGCGTCAAATGACCGCCCAAGCTCGATGTTGTCAGGGTCGAGATAGTCCAGGCGGAAGAACTCGCAGTTCTCGTCGAAGCCGTTGGCGAAGGGCCGGCCGTCAAGGTGTTGGTACTTCTTACCCGCGGGCATCGCTTTGCCATCGGGGCGCTTGCCTGTAAGCACGGCTTCGCAGCGAGGGCGTGTGACCGACTCGAAGATACCGTGCGCGTCAAACTCTTTGTCGCCTGGAAAGAATCCTTCCTTCCGCAAACGAGCGGCGAGTTTGTCCTCGACCTCGTTGTTGGTGACCATGATCGTACGACGGCGCCCGCCATCCGCTGCGTTGAGCAAGCACGTCGCGTGTAGCGTCGTGCCCGATCCGGCAAAGAAGTCAACGATCAACGCATCCTTGCGGTCGCGGACAACCGCATCCAAGCAATCGCGCACGGCGTATACAGACTTTGGAAAAGAAAACGGCTTGCCCTCGCCGAGTAGACGGCTCAAGAGCGTAGTGCCATGCGTTCCAGCGTCGTGCGCGGTACGCCACCAGACGGTGCGCACCCGTTGAATGCGAGGCCCCTCGCGCGGCTTCCAGTGATTGAGCGTGTAGGGCTGCGGCTTCTTGGGTGCGTGCTTGCCGACACGGATTTCGCCGGCGTCAATCAGCTTCTGCATCGTGTCGCGTCCGTATCGCCAGACGCGCTCATTTTTTTCCTCGTCGATCGGATATAGCCAGAGGACGTTGCCTGTCCGTTGTAGCCGTTTGTATTTCCCGTCCTTGGCGATCGCCGGACCGATGCCGACGACCTTGTTCTGCTCGGTATCGACCTTGATGGCATAGAACTGGCGCCAGCGGTCTTTGCGGAAGCTGGACTCGGCACCACGGCGTCGGAGATGGAGCACGCTGAACGCATCGTGCTCGGTTGGCTCATTCGTCTCCGCATTCGCGTCCTCGCGCTCGACGCCACGGATCTCGGCAACGCCGTCGCGGAGGGAAATCTCCACCTCCGTACCGTCGTCGAGATCGAGCTCGCGCAGAATCGCATCGGGCAAGCGCACAGTGGATGAGCTGCTCAACGGCCTGATCCAACTGTCGGAGGCGCCGTCCTCATCCTCGATGTCGCTCGTTAGTCCTGCGTCGGCGTCGTCGTCTGGGGGAGCGAGATGCGCGATGACATCCTGGCCGGTATTTGGCACGATGAAGAGGGCGTACTCCTCGACGCGCCCGAAGTTCGCCTTGTTCGTCCCCTTGGGGTTGATGACGATGGTGACCATGTAACGGAGGTACTCACGGAAGAGGTCTTGTTCCTCAAGAAGAACACCGAGATGGTGGACCTCGTTCTCGTCGATCGTGACGATCAGAACTCCGTCTGGCTTGAGCAAACGCTTCGCGATGCGGAGTCGCTTCTCCATGAAGGACAGCCACTTCGAGTGGCGCCAGGTGTCGGTCGAATCGACATATGCGTTGTTGTACTTCCAGTCCCGTGCCCCGCTGTTGTACGGGGGGTCGATGTAGATGCAGTCCACTTGGCCCTCGCAGGTCTCCGCTAGCAGCTGCAGCGCGTGATAGTTCTCGCTGTTGATGACTGTGTGGTACGGGCGAGATTTGTGGCGATCAACGCGCCCCAACGAACTGATCGTTGGAAAGATGGGATCGCCGAACCGCTTGACCACCATCAGGTCAGCGATAGGGACCGTCGACTCGACGCCATCACTATCGACCAGCGTTGCCTGCCTCCCGGTGATCTTCACGACGCGCCGGACGTCCTCGTCCGCGGGGTCCTTGCGCAGCCGCACGTCGTCGTTCAGGCGGAGACCACCATTGGCCGCAAGACAGAGCGTCTCCGGGAGATGGCGCTCGTAGACCAGTCCGAAGGTGGTCTGGCTCTTTAGCGCCTTGACCTCGTCAGCAAGGACTTGGCGAAGTTGTGCGTCCTCGACGGACGCGATGAGATCCTCAAGTCGGGCCAAGGCAGCGATCGTATAGACGATGCCGGTCATCCGGCGGCGCGGCCGGAAAGGTCCTGCAGGCTATGGGCTTCCGCCGATGCCGGATGCTGACCACGCAGGCCCTGGCTCGGGGCTAGACATCACGCGGTCCCTGCTGGTCCCGTCGGCCCACCCGCCGGCGTCTGGCTCCCTCATCATAGGCAGCTAGGGTGCGGTGCGTGTCCTCGCCGATGAACTGGAGCGGTTCGACGAAACCACCCTCTGGCCTTGGCGCGGACGTGGCTTGGCCAGCCACTGGCGACAGCGCTGTCGCCACTCGCGTGCATGCTGATTGGTGGGCTCCGTGAGCTGATCGAGGATGCGCGCTGGACAATGATCCTCGGCGGGACCCATGTCCTCACTAATCGGCTTGGTGTAGAGCACGCCATCACGACGCTCCGCCAAGAGCACGAGACCGAACACCTCTTGACCGTCGCTCGAGCGCACAGCCGCGTAGATGACTTGCCCAAAGCGAGTGGTGCCAATTACCCGCGCTGCAAACTCCGCGCCGAGGTCGAACTCGATCGCGGCCCGTGCGGTGAAAGGTCCCTGTAGATGTCCTGCCGTCCAACCCATGATGTTCCTTCCTGCGTAATTGATGGCCCTCCGTCGACGCTTAATTCGACTCTTCATAAATGCCTACAAGACATGTCGCTATATAGAGAGACAGGAGCAGCGCCTAAGGTCGTGGATGCGAGCCGTTACTCGATGATGGCGGGTAGACCTAAGCCTGAAAACTCGATGCTCCGCCGTCTCTCGTGATCGTAACTTCCGCTTGGGATGTTTCTTGATCGCGGACTTCGTCGTGCGGCTGACCGACGACACGTGTGTAACCCTTAAGCCCAACGGCAAGAGGATCTCGACGTTGCGCTCAAAGACCGGCAGCGGGCCTACGAGAAGGTCGTCCAGCAGACGTTTCGACGCGTACACCGCGCACGCGTGTGCTTCGGTCCTGTGCGCGCTCTCTCGCCATCCGCTCCTCGCCGCAGAATGGGGGGCATGGCCTTTATGGGCATAACCGACACAGACGTGGCCGCCCTGGGCGGACTCGGCACCTTCATCCTCGCCGGCGTGGCTGTCGCCCAGATCCGCGAGAGCCGCCGGCAGACCAACGCCATGAAGGACCAGGTCACAGTCATCAAGGACGTGGCCGAGAAGGAGCTCGCCGCCATGCGCGAGGACGTGCAGGCATCGATCGAGCAGGGACGCGCCGTGCGCGAGGCCGCGCGGGCACAGAACCAGCCCATCGTCTTCGCGCACACCTATGGCGGTGCTATCAAAGGGCCGAACGATGATGATCTCGGCCCAGGCGAGGTTGGCTTTCGCTATCGACTCGTCAACGAGGGTACCGGCGTGGCGCTCAACATCCGCCACGGTGTCGAAATGTGTGGCATCGAGCGTGAGCAGGGTGACGGCATGGAGGTGCGCTCGATGCGCCCTGCTGAGGAGCTGCCTCCGGCAGGGCGCGTCACAGCGCTCGCCTTCATGGCCGTGTTCCGAGAGGATGAGCTGCCTGAGGCCTGGCCGCGAGAGGCTCGTGCCTACTGGGCGCGCTTCGAGAACGTGTTCGGCGAAGCGTTCAAGACCGCGAACCCCCATGACCCACACCAGTCGGCGGCCTTCATGCGCATCGAAGAGCTGCCTGGTCCGGAGATCGCGTAGTGAGAGTTGTCGCCAGGATGACGAGCAGCACCAACGCCGAGCCCATCCAGCAGCACATCGTCCCTCGCCACCTGCTCGCGCGGTTCGTGAACGACGATAGCCGTCTCACGGTCGTGCGCCAGAAGCCGGCGATGATCGTCTTGCGCCGGCAGGCGCCCGAGAACGTCGGCACGCAGCGCCGCTTCAACAGCTACCAGGACGAGCACGGGCAATGGCATCACGATCTCGAGACGGGTCCGCTTGCCAGCCTCGACGGCGCCGGCAGCGCGGCGCTGGACGCGATCATCCGCTTCGGCATCGAGGCCGATGCCGAGGGCCATGTGCGCCTCTACAACGCAGAGCTTGAGGATCGAGCTGGCCTGCAGCTCTTCATCGCCTCGCTCATGGTCCGCACCGCCGGCTTCCGCGAGAGTTGGGACGAGGGAGCGCTGCCCACGCTTCTCTCCTACATGCGCGGGCGCCTGGAGGAGGAGTACGCCAGCGGCAACGTCGATGAGGATGTCTATGACCTCATGAAGCGCACGCTGGAGACGCCTGGGCGTGTTCGCCTCAACCCGCCGCCTCATCAGCATCAGGCGCGCTTGGTGCCGCTCATCGAAAAGGTGGCGACGCGCCTCCACCTCGACTCGCTGGTGGCCGTGCGGTGCTTTGCCAAGCCGCTGCTCTTCACGGGCGCCGAGCCGGTGGTGATCTTCCCCGACGCCGACCCATCGAAAGGCTGCGCGAGCGGCAAGTTCTTCACCAGCGGCGAGAAGCCGGTGGAGTTCTGGCAGAAGCCAGACGAGCTATGGGCACAACTGGAGGCGCGCCTGGCGACCATCGCCGGCGTCGCCGTGGCTGTGAACCCGCACACGGCCATCCTGATGTTCAACCCGGACACCGAGGATGGGGGGAAGCTCGCCTACATCACCTCCCAAGTGCAGCCAGAGGGCCTCGCGGGGCTCATGAACCTCATCGTCGCCGCCGGGTCAGCGTGGGTCGCTGGCCGCGACGACTGCGAAGTCCTGAGCTTGCTTGTGCAGAGCGCCGAACACGCACGGTCTCAGGGTCGTCGTGTCAGCCTCGCTTGAGCTCACCCAACCACCAGCCGCATCTCCGCATACCTGGGGTACCGCCGCGACGACGAGAGCGAAGCTCGCAACAGTCGGCGGTATGTTCTCGTCGATCACGCGATGCCCAAGAACCCGCTCTTCTCCACGTACCGCACCGGCGAGAATCGCGTCACTGCCTCGATGCTGGCGGTGTTTGAGCGAGTCGACGCGAGCATCCTCGAGCGCCTACTCGCTGGGGCGTCAGGGGAGTCCTCGCTGACGTTCGTCCGGTTCGCCAACCAGGTCGGCGGCGTCGCCGGATCGGTTCCCGATGCCGCGATCTCGGCCAGCTTCCACTACCTCTTCGAGGTCAAGACCGAGCTCGACGCGCTCCGCGGCAAGCAACTTGAGAGCCATATCGTCGGGCTCACTGGAGCGTTCAAGGATGAGCGCTTGTTTGTCATAACACCCGATCCTGAGCAGCCGCGGCTCATCGAGGATCTCGCGGACACGCCCATCACCTGGTTCAACTTCGCTCGCCTCAACCAGGCGATCGACGAGTTGCTCGACGACCGTACTGAGCTGATCTCCGAGCAGTCGAGGTTCCTCCTGCGGGAGCTCCAAGCCCTCTTTGAGCACGAGGGTCTTCTGGAGCAGCTCGACACCGTCGTCGTCGCGGCCAGGGCAGCCTACCCCGAGTATGGGCGACACTCCGCGTATGTTTGCCAGGCCGGGCGGGCTTTCCGCAAGGGCCTCAAGCGCATGGCGTTCTACACGAGCGGGGAGATTCAGCGGGAGGTTCCCGAGATCCTCGCAAACCGCGATCCGGTGGTCTTCAGCGCCGAGGAAGCCGAGCGCTATAGCGCTTCGGACGACCATACCGACCAGACGATCGGGCGCCTGATCGATGGGCTGCTCGCTGACAGCCCACGTACGCCGGGCGACTCCTACCAGGTCTTCCTCCTCTCCCGACCCGAGGATGAACGGACACTCGTGCTGCCCCATCCGATTCGCAACACGACTCGCGACCACAAGGGCAAGCCGTGGGCGTGGACGCTCAGTCAGCGCTACATCCGCTCGGACCTGCTTGAGCGCGCTCCCGAGACAACCGACGAGCTCGCCGCGAATGGCGGTTAGCGCCAGACTGCAGATCTGACATCGCCACCTGTCTGCCGCCTCGCAGCCGACATCGCGTGACCGGCGTGGATCGAACCCTGCACTGCTTGGCGCACACCTGGCGCACATCTCGACGGCAAACGGGGGGGAAGCTGGGGTAGGTGCTGGAATCCAGAAGGGCCTATTTTGCAGGTGTTTCCTGCCTTTTCATGCCCTGCGCTACCCGCTCATTCCCACCCTCAACCGTCTCGACAAGGCGGAGGTCACTGGTTCGAGCCCAGTATCGCCCATCGTCATCCGCTCGCGTTTACAGGGCGTTTCGCGTTCCAGGAGTTGTCGCCGTCAGATTTCGCGCGTTGAGCCGTGATCGGTCAACCGGTGGCGAGCGCGTCGAGGCTAGATCGATTTTCAGCAGCGCCTTTGCTGCTGGTCAAGCTCTACTGCGGCATCGCCTAACCCGGCTCGTCGGCGAGGCGTTCGGCGGCGGCGCGGCACTCGTCTATGTCAGGGTAGTTCCAGACACGCACGGCCTTGCCGTCCACCCAGACCGCGCAGGTTCCGTAGCGCAGCTGGACCATCCCATCGCTCCCCATCGGACGGCCCTGCTGGAGGACCACACAGAAGGTCACTCCGTTGCCGAGGTCGTAGACCTCCTCTGGCTCGATCCGGTAGTCCTCATACGCACCCATCCAGTCCTCGTAGAAGCCGCGTACCGCTGCCAGACCCGCAAACGTGCCCATCCCCATCGGCGACATGTCCCACACGGGATCGGGACCCAAGAAGCTCAACGTCCGTTCAAGGTCGCCGCTGGTGCCGGCCTCAAGCCAGTCTCGCGAGAGTTGAACCAAGTCGTAGGGTGCCGTGGACTCCTCGGGCATCGTGTGGGGAGTATCCCGCAACGCCGCAGGTAGTCGTCAAGGGCCGCCGGTAAGCCGCTCGAGATCTTCGCAGGCCGCGACCGGCCGTCGTGTGCTCGTCCTGTGCGCAGGCAGGTCGCGTTGCCGTGACGCACCCGCTCGCGCAGCGCTCGATGACTTGCGGGCTAGGTTGGCAGGGCAGCGCATCGATTTTGCAGAGCGAGGGAGGCCCACGCGCCCGTGGTCCTTCACGTGGTCCCTAAGTGAGCGAATCTCAGATAATCTCAGAACACCTCACAGCCGCCGACACGCCTCAGCGCACCTCGCAACACACCCAGCCCTCCTTCGAGCCCAGTATCGCCCATAGCTGTGGCTACAGTCCTGCTGCTGACTGACCCGTTAGGGCGTTGCGATCTGACATCTGACGCCCGGAGCCTTGGCAAGGCGTGCGTCAAGCGTGACGAGGGTGAGCTTGGTCGTCTCTGCGAGTGCGACATATGTCGCGTCGTAGATGGAGAGGTTCTTGCGAAGCTCCCACGCCCGTGTCGCCAAGAGGTCGTATGGCCAGAGCTCAATCGCGAGATCCAGCAGGTCGGCATGTGCCTGGGCGGCCTGGTCAGAGCTGATCTTGCCAGCTAGCTCGTGCCTGCGTATGACATTCGCTGTCTCGTAGGTGGCGATAGTTGGTGCTGTGATGGGGCCTGCGCCGATTGTTCGCGTGGCCCATTCGCCGTCGGCTCCGGCGTCCAGCAGCACCGCCGCAACTGCGGACGCATCGCAGACGAATCCCGCGCTCACCGTCGATCAGCGTCGCGGGCGGCGAGGATCGACTCTGCGCTCACGGCGGTGCCCGTAACCCTCACACGGGCTCGGGCACGAGCGATCACATCCGCCGCAGGTGGGCGAGCTGCCGAATCGATGAGCATGCTGCGGAGGTACTCCTGGAGGGATTGGTGGGCGCGTGCCGCCCGCGCGGCGAACTCGTCGCGTACATCGTCTGGGACATCCCGAACTGTTATTGCGACTGCCATATCTGCATTTTAGCAGCATTGCAGCGACAATGGCAGGAGGTGAAGGGCCCAGCCCGTCGCGGGGCTGTCTCGTTCGTGCCTGCTGGCGTCAGGCGGCCCTGATGCCCTCGCGCTTAGCGGCCTTCAGGATCTTTTGATCGAATGACGAGACCGCTGAGCTCGTGTGCTTCGCCGTTGCGAGACAGTAGGCGTCGGGGAGGCTGATCGGGTGCCGTTGTCGCAGGCGCGCCGCTTCGACCCCGATAGCCTCGTTCGGCTGGTGTACGGTGACGCCGAGGGTGGCGATCGCCTCCCGGGCGGCGGCTAGCTTCGACACGTCTGCCGAGGGGGCGATCAGCACCTCGGTCAGGTTCACGATGCTGACCGCGCAAGCGTCTTGGTCGTCGCGCCACTTGGTGAACAGCTCGCGAGCGCGGTGATGGTGCGGGTCGCTGCCGTCAAGCGCCCCAATCAGGACGTCCGCGTCGAGGAGTAATTTCACCGCGATCCATCTTCGGCGTCGAGCTGCTCGAGATAGCCGGCAGGGTAAGTGCCCGTCAGCGTCCCGAACGCATCCTCGAAGGTCGTGGTCATACGCCGTATCCGCAGCTCCCCGTCACCGGCCGGCTCGACTGTGACTCGCTCGCCAGCGTGCAGTCCGACCTCGTTGAGTGCTGCGACGGGGATCGTGATCTGGTTCTTGGTAGAGATTCGCGCCATTCCTTTACGTTATCAGTAAAGGGGCAGCCTGATATGGCTCTCACCCTCGCGGGCGGCAAGTACGTTGCGCTCAGCATTCTGGTGGACCCACGATCGGGATGGCCGGTGCACCTGAGGCTTTCGTACCTGAGGCTTTCTTAGAGCACCTGAGGATCGAGTCAGGGCAGGTTCACGCGAGGCACCGGCTGCCCACGCCTGGCAGCCTCGGCCTTCAGGCGTGGCCGCAGGCGACGGCCCTTGGCCATGAAGCCGAGCGCGATCTGCGCGCGGTTGCCGACCAGACTCCAGTCGGCCAAGGCGCGCTCGATGTGCAGCCGCGGGCCGTCCCCGTCGATCGCGAGCGCTCCGATCAGCGTGTGGTTCTCCTGGGTTGTGAACTTCGCATCGTGGCCGTGCACCGTCAGGCACGCAGGTCCGGGCGAGAGCTCCGGGGCGCCGGCTCCGACCGTGAGGCGAAGCTCGTCGCCGGCCAGCCGTCCCGGCGTCACCGGCAGACACAATGGAAAGCCGTCGGCGTCGCACAGCGTGAGGTCTGCGAGCGGCAGCTCGTGCAGGGCTCGGGCAGCCACCTCTCGCCACTCGGCGGGCGGCTCCAACCAGGCAGGCGGCTGGCGGCCGGCGGGAGCCGGGTCGGATTCCGGGAGTGGATCGTCCGCCTCCGCCCGCCATTGATGTGGGGGTCCCGCGAGATCGCGATCGGGCCACCAGCTCATGCGCAGCGGCGTGATCTCGATCCAGACTCGCGCGTAGTAGAAGGCCAACCGCTTGAGCAGCAGCTTCGGCTGGCCCTTCGTGGCTTCAGGAACCTTTTCGGCGGCAACGCGCGCGTAACGGTCGGTGTTGCCCTGCAGGTCGGCGTCACGCACGGCCGCGTGACCCTGCACCAACACCACCGGCTGCGTGTCCGAGCCTGTGCCAATCGGATCGGCGAACAGCAGCGCGACGTTCGCGTTGCGCCGCGCGCGTTCGGCCTTCGCTGGATAGGTCAGCCCAGTGGAGATGTCGATCGTCGCACCGCTCAGGTATGGCGTCGTCGGCACCGTCACCGGCGAGCCGATCCTGGTCAGGCTGGCGTACTGGCAGGTGATCGCGCGTGCGAACACGCCGTCGAGCTCCGCCGGCCATCCACCCCCGTCCGCACTTCCTGAGCTCACGGCGCCAAACCTACCACCCCATTGTCGGCGCTCCGGAGCGCTCCCCGATGAGTGCTCCAAAACGGCGAATCCGTTCTCGGGGTCTTCGACGGTACGTGGGTATTTGCCCAACGCGGGAAGGAGGATGCGCGGTCGGTGTCTTTGGGCCTGAATGGATAAACGCTTCATCACCCCGGCCGACCGCTCGCGCGGCGGCGCATTTGCACGGATACATTCGACCAACGCGCGAGCGTGCTCGGATGAGGCGATCGACGTGCTGGACCTCGCCGACGGCTCCCGACTTGCACTCAGGTACATCGGTTCACACGATCGCCACGGGCTGGCGACGCTCTTCGCTCGTCTCAGCCCCGAGTCGCGTCGCAGGCGGTTCCTTTCGACCAAGGGCGAGCTGACCCCTCGGGAGCTCACCTATTTCACCGACATCGACCACGTTCACCACGAGGCGGTTGCCGCGATCGATCGGTGGGACGGCTCGATCGTCGGCGTTGGTCGCTACGCCCGCGATGCCAGTCAGGCGACGGTCGCGGAAGTAGCCGTCGAGGTCGCCGACGAGCTGCACGGCATGGGCGTCGGCACCGCGCTTGTCACGCACGTCGTGCGGCGCGCCCGGGAGAACGGCTTCACGCTCCTCACCGCCACCACGCTGTGGGAGAACCAGCCGGCGCGAGCGCTTCTGCGGCACGTAGGGTTTCGCGCCCGCGCAAGTCACGGCAGTGAGGTCGAGCATGAGCTGAAGCTCGTCTCTGGGGCTCGCTTGGGCATCGGCGCCCCGGTTCCCAAGGCCACCGCGCTCAAAGTCGTCAGGCCAACGGACTAGGAGCGCCCCGGAGCACGCCCCGCCAGGCGTCAGGGGCCGCCAACCGTGATCTGCGTAAGATTGCGTGTCCATGGGGATCAGACGTCAGGCACGGATGCTCGCCGTCGCGGGCGTGGTCGCCGCCGGGTTCGGCTCAGGCGCCGAGCAGGCCGGGGCTCTCACGTTCGGCACCGATCTGAATCAGGCGCCCAACGCGCCGTTGTCGTGTGGCCAGGGGGTGCTCAACCAGTTTCTCGGGCAGTTCAGCCCGTTTGGTCCGTTCAACGGCACTTGCACGTGGTCCTCGGTCGTCGTTGGCTCGGCCGCCGAATCGCTGACCGCTCCAGCATCCGGGACCGTCACCGCGGTGCACGTCAGGGCAGGCGCTACCACCGGGCCGATGCAAATCGACGTGATCCGCTTTCTCTTTCGCCAGACCGGGGATCCCGCCAAACCGGAACTCGCATGCTGTTTCGTGCAGGCCTACGGTCCGGTGTTCACCCCGACTCCCAACGCGATCACCACCGTGCAGACGAGCCTTCCCGTGAAGGTCGACCCCACCCCGTCGCCTGCCGACACGAGCACGATCGCCGCCACCGATCAGCTCGCGCTGTCGTCGCTCGACCCGACCGTGCAGGTGCCGCTGTTCGCGACCGCGGGTGGGGCGGCCGACCTCAACGTGCTCAGCTACGCCTGGTATCCGGCCCCCACCTCGCCAGCTGTCCCCGCCCCGAGCCCCAACCCGATTGCGGGCTTCGCCGACCTGAGCGGGTTCAAGGTGCTGATGAACGCGGATCTCGACACCGGCGGCGGTGGCGGTGGGGCGCCCGGCGGAGGCGGGCCCGGTGGCGGCGCTCCGGCGGGCGACGGGGGCGCGCCGGTTCCGGCGATCGCTCTGCCGACGCTGACGATCCCGGTGCGCCGAGGAGCAGCCGCCGTTCCGATTCGATGCCTCGTGCTCGACTGCACCGGCCTGATCGCACTCCAGAGCGCCCGCCCCGCGAAAACCGCGAGCACGAAACGCGCGAAGGCCCCCAAGCTCATCAGCTATGGCTCGGCCCGATTCTCACTGAAGGCCGGCACGACCACCAAGGTCAAGGTCAAGCTGAGCGCCTTGGGCCTCAAGCTCGTCAAGGCTCACAGCCGCAGCAGAGTGTGGGCGAACGTGCGCTTCTCCGCCGGCGGTGGAACACCGGCGAGCGTGCGCCTGACGCTCAAGCGCTGAAGCGCTGAGATCTGCTCTACGGAGCCTGCGAGTCTTCGCCCGATGGCTGCACGCAGGCGCGCCGCGCGAGTAGCGCACGGTAGCGGTCCATATCCGCATGGTTCCAATCCAAGTGCGTCTGATGCTGGAACGCCGGCACGCGGTCGTGGTGATACGGGGAGGACAGACTCTCGTTGTGGCCGATCACGTTCTTCAGCGCGATCGCATAACGGCAGCGCAGCCACGTCGTCAACGCCAGGGAGGCGGTCAGCTGGCGAGGGTCATCGAGGATTTCCTCATCCGATAGACCGACGTTCTCGATCCCGATCGCCGTCCAGTTCAGACCGGTGGTATGGCGGCAGCGCAGCGACAGTGGCACGAGCTGGTCGATCCTACCGCTCGCCTCGACGAGGAAATGCGCGCACGTGTTCGGCAGCTCGTGGAACTCGTTGTCGGGGACGTCCGGCGCGAATGTGTTAAACGCCTCAAGGGCCGTCGCTGTCTCGGTGTAGTGCTCGACGATCACTTTTGGGTCGCTCAGCACATATGTGTCTTCCCCGTAGTGGCGCAGCGAGTACGCCGCCATCTCGCGGCGGCGGCCCGCGCCGTAGGGGATCGGCCACCAATGGATATCCGGGCGTGGCGCCTCAGCGGTGGGCGTTTGCGGCGCTGGGGGCGCCGCCGGAGCGGTGCTGGCAGGCGGCGCGGCGGCAGCGTCGGTCGTGGCGGCGACGGCAGGAGCGGGCGCCGAGACGATGGTCGGCGTCTGTGTGCGCGGCCTGGATGTGTCCGATGTCCAGCCCGCCTGTCGACCGCACCCGAGCAACACCGGCAGGACGGACATCAGAATTGCCGCTGCCGGCGCCAGCCTCACCGCGAGGATGCTACGTCAGCGTCGGGCGTTGCCGTCACATGTCCAAACCCCATGCGGCATCTTTGGCCAGTCGGCCGTTCTCCTCGATCATCGCCTGCTGCATCCTTGTGCCATGCCAGAGCACCCAGAGACAGAGCACCCAGAGATCATCGGCGGACCCACTCCGATCCAGGCTCCGCGCGTGGGTGACACCTACCGCTGGAAGGTTCAAAACGGTCGTGCCGAACAGCACGTGTACGTGCAGATCGCGTCGTCGCTGCGACCTGAGGCGTTCGACGAGCCGCTGCGATCGGGCATCGCCTCGAAGGGCGAGTCCGTGCTCGTGAAGCTGCTCGAGCGCGACAACGTCCCCACGCGGATCAAGATCACATCGGGCGGGATCACCGAAGTCGGCGTCGACCGCCGCTCGCGCCCCTGTGCCGTCTGAGCTGAGCGCGGCAGCTCAGACGAACGGGGGAGGCGCCGAGCGGTAGCTCGCGGGCGTGGCCGACAGCCCGATCGGGTTGCGCGTCAGCCGCGCGACACCACCGTCCGGGCGCGGGACCTCCACGATCGGGTTCAGCCCCAGCTGCTCGGCGAGCGCGAACGCGCCCGCGATGTCGTTCACCTGTCCGGCCGGGACGCCAACCCGCGACAGCTCCTGCACCCAATGCGCGGCCGGCCGCTCGCATAGGCGGGCCTCGAGCTGATCGCGCAGGCGCTCGCGGCTGCCGACACGCGCTGCGTTCGTCGCGAACGCGTCCTCGTCCGCGAGCCCAGGGCAGCCGAGCACCTCGGTCAGCGCCCGGAACTGCTCGTCGGTTCCGACCGCCACGACCAGCTCGCCGTCGGCGGCCCGCAGCAGGTCATACGGCGCGACGCTCGGGTGGCCATTGCCCAGCCGGCCTGCGACCTCCCCGGCCAGCGTGTACGCCGAGCCCTGGTTGACCAAGCTCGCGAGCAGCGAGGAGAGGAGGTCGAGCTCGACCCGCTGTCCCGCGCCGGTGCGATCGCGATGGCGCAGCGCCGCGAGGATGCCGGTGCTCGCGAACAGCCCACAGATCACGTCCACCAGCGCGACGCCCACCTTCTGCGGCGGCCCGTCCTGCGCGCCGGTGATGCTCATCAGCCCGCCGACCGCCTGGATCAGCAGGTCATAGCCCGGCAGTGCCGCGCCCTCGCCCGAGCCGAACCCGGTGATCGAGCAGTAGATCAGGGCTGAGTTCCCCGCACGCAGATCCTCGTAGCCGAGACCGAGCGCGTCCATCACCCCCGGCCGAAAATTCTCTACGACCACGGCCGCGTCTGCCACCAGCTCCCGCGCCCTTCGTACGTCCGCATCCGCGCGCAGGTCGAGCACGACGCTCGTCTTGTTGCGGTTGACCGACGCGAAGTACGTCGCCGTGCCCGCATCGTCGTACGGCGGACCCCAGGTACGGGTCAGATCGCCCGTGGCCGGGCGCTCGATCTTCGTCACCTCCGCACCGAGATCCGCGAGCACCATCGTCGCCAGCGGTCCCGCCAGGACCCTCGAGAAGTCGACGATGCGAAGGTCTGCCAGCGCGCTCGCCATCCCTCAATATATTAGATCCTCGAAAATCGAGAGGTAAGGAGCGGACAGCGATGGCGAGCACCTCAGCCGCGCCCGCGGCGATCAACCCGAGCGACTTTCTCGGCATCGACCGCCTGCTCTCGGATGAAGAGCGGGACATCCGCGACACCGTGCGAGCGTTCGTGCGCGACCGGGTGCTGCCGCACGTCGGCGACTGGTTCGAGCAGGCGCGCTTCCCGACCGACGAGCTCGCGCCCGAGCTCGGGAAGCTGGGCGTGCTGGGGATGCATCTGCAGGGATACGGCTGTGCGGGCGCCAGCGCGACCGCCTATGGGCTCGCCTGCATGGAGCTCGAGGCCGGCGACAGCGGCCTACGCTCGCTGGTCTCCGTGCAGGGGTCGCTCGCGATGTACGCGATCTGGCGCTGGGGCAGCGAGCGCCAGAAGCAGGATTGGCTCCCACGGATGGCCGCCGGCGAGGCGATCGGCTGCTTCGGGCTGACCGAGCCGGACGCTGGATCGGACCCCGGCTCGATGCGCACGCGCGCTCGTCGTGACGGCCCCGATTGGATCCTGCACGGGCAGAAGATGTGGATCACCAACGGCTCGATCGCCGACGTCGCCGTCGTGTGGGCCGCCACCGACGAAGGCACACGCGGGTTTCTCGTGCCCAGGGGCATGGCCGGCTTCAGCACCCAGGACATCCACCGCAAGCTCTCGCTGCGTGCATCCGTCACCTCGGAGCTGTTGCTCGACGACGTGCGCCTGCCCGCCGAGGCGATGCTGCCCGAGGCGACGTCGCTGCGCGGGCCGCTGTCGTGCCTCAACGAGGCCCGTTACGGAATCATTTGGGGTGCCGCCGGGGCCGCACGCGCGTGCCTGGAATCGGCGCTCGAGTACAGCAAGCAGCGGATCGCGTTCGCCCGGCCGATCGCCGCCACCCAGATCCAGCAGCAGAAGCTCGCGCAGATGGCGCTCGAGGTCAATCGCGCGACGCTGCTCGCGCTGCACCTCGGACGGATGAAGGACGAAGGCCGTCTGTTGCCCGAGCACGTCAGCATGGGCAAGCTCGGCAACGTCGACGCCGCGCTCGACGTGGCGCGGACCGCGCGCCAGATGCTCGGTGCCAACGGCATCACGCTCGAGTATCCGGTGATCCGCCACATGAACAACCTCGAGTCGGTCGTCACCTACGAGGGCACCGCCGACGTGCACGCGCTCGTCGTCGGTGGGGCGCTCACCGGGATTCAGGCGTTTCGATGAGTGCTGCCTCGGATGTCGCCAAGGACCGCGGCGCGTCCGCAGGCGCATTTCGGCCGCAGCACTCGCGACGTTCGGCGCTCGCGACCGCCCAGCAGCACGCGGTCGAGGCGTTGCGCGCGATGATCGTCTCCGGTGCGCTTCGGCCAGGACAACGCGTCAACCAGGACCAGGTCGCGGAGTCGCTCGGGCTCAGCGTCGCGCCCGTGCGCGAGGCGTTGCGTGTGCTCGAGCAGGAGGGACAGGTCACCTACCGCCCGCGGCGTGGCTACTTCGTCACCGAGCTGCGCGTCGAGGACCTGCAGGAGATCTACGAGCTGCGCCGGCTGCTCGAGGAGCGCGCCGCGCGCCACGCGCTGCCGACGCTGGACGAGGATGCCTTCGAGCGCATCTCGCTCGCGGCGCGCGACTGCTACGACGCTGCCGTCGCCGACGATGTGATCGCTGAGCTCGAGGCCAACCGCCGTTCCATTTCGCGATTCTCGCCTCACCCGATCAGCCGCACACGATGCGCCTGATCACGCTTTCGTGGGAGTCGACCGAGGCCTACCGCGCGATGTACTACAACGATCCAGCCGAGACAACGATCCAGCCGAGCGGCGCCGCTCGATCGATGCGCACGACCGGATCCTCGAGGCGATGCGCGCAGGCGATGCCGACCGGCTCGTGCGCGAGCTCGACTCACACCGCGGTGGGGCGCTCGAGGTGCTGTGCGCGATCCTCGGGCCGGGCGAGGATCGCGGCGACGTCGACCTCTGAGCCGTAGCTCATCCTCTGTCCGCTCCAGGCATCGCGCCGAAGCAGGCCGATCGCCTCGCGGGCGCTCGCCTGCTCGATTTCCCGAAGTCGCATTCAGCAGGTACCCTTGGCCGCTACTTGAGCCTCCGGTCTGACTCGTTCACGGCCGGTGAAGGAGGCGCGTTGCGCAAGACATGGACCGTCGTTGTACTGAGCCTTTTGTTCTTGTTGCTGTTGCTCGTTGCCGGGCCGGCGCTCGGCGCGGAGATCACCAACTCGGGCGACTCCCTGCGCACGGGCTGGTACCCGGACGAGCCGTCGATCACGCCGCAGTTGCTCAGCAGCGGCACATTCGGGCGGCTGTGGTCGACCCCGGTGGAAGGCCAGGTCTACGCGCAGCCGTTGCTGGCCGACGGGGCGCTGCTGGTTGCCACAGAGGACAACAAGGTCTACAGCCTCGATCCGGCGACCGGCGCTCCCAACTGGGCCAAACCGGTCAACCTCGGCACGCCCTGGAACCCGGCGGAAATCGAATGCGGAGACCTGTCGCCCCAGATCGGGGTGACAGCGACACCGGTCGTCGATCCGAGCACGAACACCGCCTACATGACGCACAAGACCTACGTGTCCGGGAGCTCCGGGGCGTCCGAGTGGTTCATGGATGCGATCGACCTCGCGAACGGCAGCGAGCGGCCCGGCTTCCCTGTGCTGCTCAGCGGGACCGCGCAGAACGTGGCGAACGGCGAACCGCAGTCGTTCAACGCGAAGACTGAGCTGCAGCGCCCCGGGCTGCTGCTGATGAACGGCGTCGTCTACGCGGGCTTCGGCTCCGATTGCGACACCACCCCATGGCAGGGGTGGGTGTTCGGCGTCTCGACAGCTGGAACCGTCAAGGCGCGTTGGGTCGCCGACGAGCTCGGCAACGGCGCTGGCATCTGGCAATCGGGCGCCGGGCTGACCTCCGACGGACCGGAAACGATCCTGCTCAGCACCGGCAACGGCTGGGCGCCCGCGGAACCGACGCCGGGAAACGCACCGCCGATCGACCTCGGCGAGTCGGTCGTGCGTCTGCGCGTACAGGCCGACGGCTCGCTGAAGGCGACCGAATTCTTCGCTCCGTTCGACGCTGCCTCGCTCGACGGTTGGGACGCCGACTTCGCCTCCGGCGGTGTGACCGGCCTGCCCGGCGAGTACTTCGGCACGCAATCGATCCCGCATCTCGCTGTCGCGGTCGGCAAGGACGGTTACGTCTACCTGCTCAACCGCGATCACCTCGGCGGGATCGGCCAGGGCCCGTCGGGCTCGGACGACGTCGTGCAGCGCATCGGCCCATACGGCGGCGTCTGGTCGCGGCCGGGCGTATGGCCCGGCGAAGGGGGCTGGGTCTACATCCCGACCGCCTCCGGAGGAGCAAGCGCCAGCGGCTCGGCCGGCAACCTGTATGAGTACAAGTACGGCCTGTCCGGCAGCGGCACCCCAGCGCTCTCGCGCCAAGCGGTCTCCTCCGAAGAATTCGGCTTCGGCTCGAGTGCGCCGGTGATTACCTCCGAAGGCAGCACGTCGGGATCGGCGCTCGTGTGGCTCGTCTGGTCGCCGAACGGGACAGGGGTCGGCGCCCAGCTGCGTGCTTACGCGCCGACCCCCAGCCCGCAGACGCACGAACCGGAACTGCTGTGGAGCGCGCCGGTCGGAACCTCGTCGAAGTTCGCGACCCCGGGTGTTGGCGCCGGCCGTCTGTACATCGGCACGCGCGACGGTCACGTGCTCGGCTTCGGATCGCCCGTGACGCCGCTGCTGAGCGGCCCGGCGACCGCCTTCCCGACGACGACCGTCGGCAGTTCCTCGGAACGGATGCTCACGCTGAGCGCAAACACGGCGCTCACGCTCTCCAGCCTGAAATCGAGCTCGTCGCAGTTTGAAGTCGGCCCGCCATCCAGCCCACTGCCGGCGGCGCTGCTGACGGGTGAAACGATTCAGATCCCGATTACCTTCTCGCCGACGAGCGCCGGTCCGCTCGCAGCGACGCTGACAGCCGCGACGAGCAAAGGTGACACGGTCGCGTTCTCCCTTTCGGGCGCTGGACAGTCGGCGAGCGGGAGGCTCGAAGCGAGCCCGCCGCTGGTGACGTTCGGCGGTACCAGCGTCGGCGCGCAGCTCGACGGCAGCGCGACGTTCCGGAACGTCGGCGCCACGCCGCTGACGATCGACGCGGTGGATGAGCCGGAACCCCCGTTCGGAGTCGAAGGTGCCCCAAAGGTGGGCTCGACGATCGCGCCGGGAGAATCGGTAACGGTGAATCTGACTTTCAAACCGGAAGTCGTAGGGACGTTCGAAGGAGAGATCAAGCTCGACACCAGTGGCGGCGACGAAGCCGTCGGTCTGACCGGCAGCGCCGGATTGCCCGGTGAACTCAGCATCTCAAGCGAGACGAACGACTATGGCTCCGTTCCAATCGCGTCAAGCGCAACGAGGACGTTCACCGTCGCGAACGTCGGTGGGACGTCCGTCGAGATCACAAAGTCCAAGCCGCCGATCGGCGGTGAGTTCGCGGCTACGACATTGCTTCCCGAGGGCAGCACGATCAAACCGGGCGAGAGTCTGGAAGAGACCGTCATCTTCACACCCACCAAAGAAGGTCAAGCTAGTGGGACGTGGGCGATTACCGGCAACGACACGACCGGCCCACATCAGGTGAGCTTCAGCGGCGTCGGCACCGTGCCCGTGCCCAACGAACCGGGCACGGTGCCGTCGGCGCCGATCGCGCCGACGCCTGCGCTCGTCTCCCAGCTACCGGGCAGCATTGGCATCCTCTCATCGCTCGAAAGCGCGGCGCCGCGGTCACCCGATGCGGAGCTCGTCAGCAGGTCTCTGACCGCCAGCTCGTCCGGCACCGTCAACGTGAAGGTGCGCTGTCCGACCGGCGTCGAGCGCTGCACGGGGATCGTCACGCTGCGCACGCTCGCCGCCGTGCTCGCGTCCGCGGGCGGCCAGCCGGCGCCGGCCAAGGCGGCGATCCTGACGCTCGCAGAGGGCTCGTTCAGCGCGGTCGCCGGGCAATCGAAGCTTGTCAGGCTGCATCTGCTGCCGAGGGCACGCGCGTTGCTCGCGCGCGTTCACCGGCTTCGAGCTCGCGCGACGATCCTCGCGCACGATCCCCAGGGATCGGCGCACACCGCGCGCACGACCGTGACGATCCGCGCGGCTACGCGGTAGCGGCGCGGCCAAGCGGTAGGGGTTTTGTAAAGCAGCACCTGCTCCGTGTCGATGCAGCTTTCGCGGCGCCGGGCCAACGACTGGAAGGCCGCCGTGGGCGCGCGGCGCCCCCGCTCAGATGATCACCAGGCCGAAATACCCACTCGTGCTCGCCTGCGCCCTCGTGGGCGTACTTGCGGCGCTGTTCGCTGCGGTACCCGCGGGTGCCGGTCTCGATGCTCCTCGCGCGTCGTCGCTCCATCGGGCCGTGCGCCCGCATGCCGCATTCGCTCACGCGGCCGTGATCGGTGGGGCTGCCGCCCAGCCGGGCGCGTTCTCCTCCGTCGTGGACGTGTTCGACATCCGTGGTCGCGAGGGTGCCCAGTGCACGGGGACGGTCGTCGCTCCGACGCTGATCCTGACCGCCGGCCACTGTGCCGAGGACATCGCCACCGGGGTCATCGAGCCGGCCTCCGGCTTTCGCGTGCTGATCCCGAGCAGCGGCGCGACAGGCGGCGAAAGTCAGATCCTGGCCGTGTCCGGGGTGATCGTCTACGAACGCTTCGCGCGTCACAGCGACGACGGGGACGCGGCGCTGCTCGTCCTGTCCGCCCCGACGACGGCTGCGCCTGTCGTGCTCGCGACCAGGACCAGCGGCGGCGCGGTTTCGGCGGGCACGACCGCGACGATCGCCGGGTGGGGGGTCACCCGCTTCAACCAGCGGCATCTGACCGAATCGCTGCGCGTCGCCGACACGGTCGTGCAGGGAGCCCGATGGTGCACCCGCGAGGCCCCGCCGTTCTTTGCGCGCAACGAGATCTGCACGGTCGATCCGTCGGGCTATGCCACGGGTGCCTGTCATGGAGACAGCGGCGGGCCGCTGCTAGCTCCGCTCGGCATGGGCGGCGAACTGGTCGAGATCGGCATCACCGTCCACGGCTACGGACGCTGCTCGACCCGGCTCCCGTCGGTGTTCACCCGCGTCGCGCCGATCGCATCGTGGGTCCAGACATGGATCGACGCCTACCGCCAGCCGCCCGCTGTGGTCCCGGCGCCGACACCTCCGACACCTCCGACACCTCCGACACCGACCACGCCGTCCACGCCCACCACGCCAACACCGCCGCAGCAGTAGCGCGAGTGGCGCGGATCGGGCGCCGACCGCGGTCGCTGCCGGGCCGGGAGGTTCTTAGACTGTCGGCATGAGTGGGCTCGAGCGAGCGGCGGGGCTGGCCTACCGGTCGGCTGGGGAGTCGAGCGAGCGCGTCGCGCTGCTCGTGCACGGCTACCCCGAGTCCTCGTACATGTGGAGTCACGCTCTGCCCGCGCTGGCCGCTGCGGGGTGGCGCGCGATCGCCCCGGATCTGCCCGGCTACGGCGATTCCGAGCCCGACCCGCCGGGGACGTGGGAGCGCCACGTAGAGGCGCTCGGGCGCTTTGTCGATCAACTGGAGCTCGGCCCCGTGGCGCTCGTGACACACGACTGGGGGGTGATGATCGGGCTGCGCTGGGCATGCGACCGTCCCGGCGCCGCGAGCTCGTTGGTGATTTCCGACGGGGGCTTCTTCTCCGATCGGCGCTGGCACGACGTGGCGAACGTGATGCGCACCCCGGGCGAGGGCGAGCACCTGATCGCCGCGTACACCCGCGAGGGCTTCGGCGCCGCGCTCGGCGCCCTGTCAAGCGGGATGAGCGAGCAGGCAGTCGATCAGTACTGGAAGGCATTTGCCGATCAGTCCCGCCGGCTTGGTCAGCTCGAGCTGTACCGCTCGGGCGACTTCGACAAGCTGCTCCCGTACGAGGGACAGGTCGCGGCGCTGGGGTTGCCCGCGCTCGTCCTGTGGGGCGAGCAGGATCGCTTCGCCGGCGTGAAGATGGCCGAGCGTTTCCGCCAGGAGTTGCGCGATTCCGAGCTGATCGTGATCGACGGCGCCGGTCATTTCGTGTGGGAGGATCGGCCGGAGCTCGCCACCGCGGCGCTGGTCGACTTCCTGCAGCGCAGGGGATAGTTCTTACTCGATCTGCGTCGTTGGTTGCGGGCGAGTCGACACCCGCGCTCAGCGACGCGGCGTTGTGCCTTCGACGGCCTCGGCGAGTGCTACGAGGCTGACACCCAGCGCGACCGCGATGCGCCTGACGGTCGTCCAGGTCGGGTTTGCGTGCCCGCGCTCGATGCGTGCGTACGCAGCGACCGTCAGCCCGGCGCGGTGCGCGAGATCCTCTTGCGTCTCGCCACGGTCCACGCGCATACCGCGAAGGGCTGTGGCGAGCGCCGCATCGGCCTGGCTGGGTGCGGACACAACTAGAAACATCGCAGTTCGCGAGTAGCAAGATCCAGACAGCCAACTGCTGGTATCCTGCTGCTGTCAGGCCATCCCCACAGAAGGCGCTGGCTCGGCCGGCACCCGCGCACCGCGTGCGGGTGCCGGCCACTATCAGCCGGAGGCCGCGGCCTGGTCTACAGTCGGAGATCGCTACCCGGTCTGCGGCAGGCGGTACTTGCGCGACTCTGGGCAGCGTTCGAGTAGGCCCAGCTGGACAAGCGTGGAGGCGTAGCGGTGGGTGGTGCTAGCGCTCATGCCAAGCTCGCGTGCCAGCTCGATGATCCCGCGCGAGCTGCCGTCGGGACCGAAGCGGGTGAGGATCGACAGGCCGCGCAGCAGCGACCGCGACAGGCGCGGGTCGCTGTCGTCGAGCGCCAGCGCCAGCGCGTGCGGGTCTGGGCGCCGTGCGCCGTTACGCGATCGCGCTGAGCGCTTGCCCGTCGTCGGTTTGCCGTCGGACAGCGGCGCGTGCAGCGCGCCGGCGATCAGGCTCGAGACGCTCGGCGCGTGGTTGTGCGAGGCAGCGCGCACGACCGCCGCGACCTGGCTGGGGGAGAGTGCGATCGAGATCGTTGCTCGTGGGTTGTTAGGCATGTTGGTGATATTTACAGCTGCAGACGATTGTCAGCAATGGTCGTTTCTCATCCGGCGGCTGCGACATGCGCCCGACGCCCATATCACTGCCGGACGCGCGCGGCGAGGTAGCCTGCAGCGCTGCGATGTCGATCACGGTCACACTCCCCGACGGCAAGGCGCTCGAGCTGCCCGACGGCGCCACCGGCGCCGACGCCGCCGCCGCGATCGGCCCCGGTCTCGCGCGCGCGGCGCTCGCGGTCGAGGTCAGCGATCCGCAGGACGGCGACGACCGATCAGAGATCGTCCAGCAGGTGCGCGATCTGACCACGGCGCTGCGCGACGGCTCGCAACTGGCGATCCTCACTCAAAAGAGCGGGCCGCAGGCCCTGGCGCTGATCCGCCACGACGCCGCGCATGTGCTCGCCGAGGCGGTCAAAGACCTGTACGACGGCGTGAAGATCTCGATCGGGCCGCCGATCGACGACGGCTTCTACTACGACTTCGAGTTCCCCGCTGGGACCACGATCTCGGAGGCCGACTTCCCGAAGATCGAAGAGCGGATGCGCGCGCACGTGAAAGCGGCTGAGCGCTTCGACTGCCGCGACGTGTCGATCGCCGAGGCACGCGAGCGGTTTCTGGGCGAGCGCCAGGACTACAAGGTGGAGCTGATCGACGACCTCGTCAGCGCCGCCGGCGACGGCGGGGCGGGTGGCGATCCACTGAAAACCGTCTCGCTGTACACCAACGGCGAGTTCACCGACCTGTGCCGTGGCCCGCACGCACCGAGCACGAAGAGCATCGGTGCGTTCAAGCTCACGTCTGTCGCCGGCGCTTACTGGCGCGGCGATTCGACCAGGACGATGCTGACGCGGATCTACGGGACCGCGTTCTTCACCAAGGCCGAACTCGAGCAGCACCTCGAGCGGATCGAGCAGGCGAAGGCGCGCGACCACCGCAAGCTGGGGCGAGAGCTGTCGCTGTTCACCTTCTCGGAGGTCTCGCCCGGCGCCGCCTTCTGGCTGCCCGGGGGTACCACCGTGTTCAACGCGCTCGTCGCGCTGTCGCGCCGGATGGGCGCCGAGCGTGGGTTCAGCGAGGTCAAGACACCGCAGATCTACGACGCCGAGCTGTGGAAGACATCCGGGCACTGGGGCAAGTACCGCCAGAACATGTTCACCGTCGAGGTCGAAGACCGCGAGATGGGCGTCAAGCCGATGAACTGTCCCGGCCACTGCCAGCTGTTCGCCAGCCAGCGCCACTCCTACCGTGACCTGCCCGTGCGCTACTTCGAGCCCGGCCTGCTGCACCGCAATGAGCCGTCCGGCGTGCTGCACGGCTTGTTGCGCGTGCGCCACTTCGCCCAGGACGACGGCCACATCTTCTGCACCGAGGAGCAGGTCGTCGACGAGGTCAAGGGCTGTTTGGAAATGGCGTTCGCGACCTACGCCTTGTTCGACTTCGACGTCACACTCGAGCTGTCCACGCGCCCTGAGCAGCGCGTCGGCTCGGATGAGATGTGGGATCGCGCCGAGCAGAAGCTGATGCGCACGCTCGACGAGCTCGAGCTGAAATACGAACTGAACCCCGGCGACGGCGCCTTCTACGGCCCGAAGATCGACATGCACATGACCGACTCGCTCGGACGCTCGTGGCAGCTCGGAACCGTGCAGCTGGACTACTCGATGCCCGCGCGCTTCCAGCTGACATACGACGGGGCGGATAACCAGGAGCACACGCCGGTGATGATCCACCGCGCGATGTTCGGCTCCTACGAGCGCTTCATCGGGATCATGCTCGAGCACTACGCCGGCGAGCTGCCGCTGTGGCTGGCGCCCGTCCAGGCGATCGTGCTGCCTGTGTCGGATCGCTTCAACGACTTCGGCGCGTCGGTCAGAGACGAACTGCGCGACCACGACATCCGCGTCGAGCTCGACACGCGCAGCGAGTCGATCGGGCGCAAGATCCGCGACGCGGAGCTGCGCAAGATCCCGTACATGCTCATCGTCGGCGAGCGCGAGCAGCAGGATCGGGCGGTGTCGATACGTGAGCATCGCGGCGGCGAGGAGGGCAGCGTGCCGAGCGCGAAGTTCACCGAGCGCTTGCGCGGAGAGCTATACTCGTCCGCGTTGAAGCCCGACAAATCCTCACACGGCCACGCGTAGCGTTCGCTTGACGCGAGGCCACCACAGCTAGTGCCGGTTCCCCGCAGGTTCGACCGGCGCCCGCCTGAGCGGGACACGACGAGGATCAACGAGCGTATTCGCGTACCTGAGGTGCGCTTGATTGACGACGAGGGCACGCAGATCGGCGTGCTGAAGACGCCCGACGCGCTCGTGTTCGCGCAGGAACGCGACCTTGATCTGGTTGAGGTCGCGCCCGAGGCCCGCCCACCGGTGTGCCGCGTGCTCGATTACTCCAAGTACAAGTATGAGCAGGCGCAGAAGGTCAAGCAGGCGCGCAAGCACCAGCAGCAGATCACCGTGCGCGAGATCAAGTTCCGCCCGAAGATCGCAGAGCACGACTACGACACCAAGAAGCACCACGTCGAGCGCTTCCTGCGCCACAAGGACAAGGTCAAGGTCACGATCATGTTCCGCGGACGCGAGGTCACGCACCCCGAGCGTGGCACCGCGATCCTCGACCGGCTGGCCGAGGAGCTCGCCGACCTGGGTGTGGTCGAGCAGCGCCCGATGCAGGAAGGGCGCAACATGACGATGATGATGGCCCCCTCGAAAGCTGTGCTGGCCGGGAAGGCCGACGCCGGCGATGCACCCGACGAGGTGTTCACCGAAGGTGAGACCGGCGACGTCGCCTCGACCGCACTGCAGTCGCCGCTGGGAGCCGAGCAGCTGCCCGGCGATGCGCCCGCGGCCGCTGCCGAGGCGCCCGACGCAGGCGCCGATCAGGCTGCCGATTCGCCGGCCGGCGAGACCGCGGACGCTGCCGCGGACACCGCCGTGTCATAATCGTCCGCTGAGCATCATGCCCAAGATGAAGACACACTCCGGCGCGAAGAAGCGCTTCAAAGTCACCGCCACCGGCAAGGTGCGCGGCCGGCACCCCTTCACGAGCCACATTCTCGAGAAGAAGTCGCCGAAAAAGAAGCGCGCGCTCGGCCGGCCGAAGATGCTGCATGAGGACGACGTGCCACGGGTCAAGCGGATGCTCGGGGTCGGCAAATGACGCGCGTCAAGCGCTCCGTCCACGCGCGCAAGAAGCGTCGCGCGGTGCTCGAGCAGACGAAGGGATTCCGTGGTGAGGCGCACTCGAACTACAAGCGCGCCAAGGAGGCGCTGCTGAAGGCTGACAAATACGCCTACCGCGACCGGCGCAACCGCAAGCGCGACTTCCGCAGGCTGTGGATCACGCGCATCAACGCCGCCGCGCGGATCAACGGCATGAGCTACTCGCAACTGATGCACGGCCTGAAACTGGCCGGCGTCGAGCTCGACCGCAAGGTGCTCGCCGACATCGCCGTGCGCGATGCAGATACGTTCCGACGTTTCGCCGAGGTCGCCCGCGAGGCGAGCAACGAGGCCCGCGAGGCGTCGGCTGCCTGATCCCGGACCCGCCGGGAACCGGCAAACGACAGACAGCCTCCCGGGCGTCGCTCCTGAAAAGGACGGCGCCCTTTTTGTTGACATGACGCACCTGACATGACCCACACCAGATGACCCACATCACATCTCCCACGAACCCCCGCCTGAAGGCGCTGCGCCGCCTACACACCAGGCGCGAGCGCGCCCGCAGTGGCACGTTCGCGGTCGAGGGCGAGGACCTGATCGCCGCGGCCGAGCGGGCGGGGCGCCCGCCGCTCGAGGGCTACAGGCTGGCCGGCTCCGGTCTCGGCAACGACAACTTCCATGATGTCGAGCGCTCCGCGCTCGGGGAGGTTTCCGTGCTCGGGTCCGGCACGCGTGTGATCGGGGTATACGAGCAGCGGTGGCAGACGCCGCACGGTCCACTGTGCGTGTACCTGCATCGCGTCGGCGATCCCGGCAACGTCGGCACCGTGCTGCGCTCCGCCGAGGCGTTCGGTGCGTCCTGCGTCGCGCTCGGCCCCGGCTGCGCGGACCCGCACGCACCGAAGGCCGTGCGCGCGAGCATGGGCGCGATCTTCAGCGTCGAGCTCGCACGCATCAGCGATCTGTCAGAGCTGCCGGGCGAGCGCGTCGCGCTGGTGGCCGACGCGCAAGAGGTGCTGCGCGGGCCGTTGGGGGGTTCATTGGGCGATGGCGCGGCTAGCGCGGACGGCGCCGCCGGCGCCAGCGGCGCGGTCACGTTGTTGGTCGGCGCCGAGCGCGACGGGCTGCCCGTCGAGGTCGTGGCCGCCTGCGAGCGCTCCGCGCGCATCCCGATCGCCTCGCACTCGCTGAACGCCGCGATGGCCGCGACGGTGGCGCTGTACGAGATGACCCGCCGACCGTATCGTTGTCCCGCCCGCCCCATCGATACGGTCCCGACGTCATGATTGATCGGATCCAAGCGCTGCAGGGCGAGGCCGAGAGCGCGATCGCGGCTGCCGCCTCTAGCGATCAGCTCGAGCAGCTGCGCGTGCGCTACCTCGGGCGCAAGGCCGAGCTGCCGCAGCTGCTCAGGGGGGTGGCAGCCCTTGAGCCGGCCGAACGCGGCGCCGTCGGCAAGGCCGCCAACCAGGCCCGCCAGGCGCTCGAGGCGCTGATCGCCGCGCGCGTCGAGGAGCTGTCGGCGGGCGAGCTCGACGCGCGCCTGCGCGCCGATCGTCTCGACGTGACGCTGCCCGGCGCGCCGCCGCAGTCGATCGGTCGCCTGCACGTGCTCAGCGCGACGCGCAGGGAGCTCGAAGACATCTTCCTCGGCCTCGGCTTCACCGTCATGGAGGGCCCTGAGGTCGAGACCGTCCACTACAACTTCGACGCGCTCAACCACAGCCCAACGCACCCCGCGCGGGCGCGCACGGACACCTTCTACGTCGAGCGCGGGGCCGGCGGCGATACCGGCGCATCCGCCGCCCCGATCGACCCGCGCGAGGAGCTGGTGCTGCGCACGCACACCTCGCCGATGCAGGTGCGCGCGATGGAGGCGCACCCGCCGCCGCTGTACGTCGTGATCCCCGGGCGCGTGTACCGACCGGACTCCGACGCCACGCACACCCCGCAGTTCCACCAGATCGAGGGGCTGGCGGTCGACGAGGACATCACGCTCGCCGACCTCAAGGGCACGCTGCTGGAGTTCGCGCGTGCGGTGTTCGGCGATACCCGTGTGGGCGCAAGCGAGCGCGACGTCCGGCTGCGCCCGCACTTCTTCCCGTTCACCGAGCCGAGCGTCGAGGTCGACGTGTCGTGCTTTCACTGCGGCGGGAACGGGTTCCTGAAGGACGGCTCGCGCTGCTACCTGTGCAAGGGCGAGGGCTGGCTCGAGGTGCTAGGCGCGGGAGAGGTGGACCCCAACGTCTACGCGCACGTCCCCACGACCGACGCGAACGCCCCGGGCTATGACCCGGAGAAGGTCCAGGGGTTCGCGTGGGGGCTCGGGGTCGAGCGGATCGCGATGCTCAAGCACGGCATCCCCGATCTGCGGCTGTACTACGAGAACGATCTGCGCTTCCTGGAGCAGTTCTGATGCGCGTCCCGCTGCCATGGCTGCGCGAGTACTGCGATCCCGCGTTGGACGTGCGCGCGATCGAGGAGCGCCTGACGATGACCGGGACGAAGGTCGAGGCGATCCATCACCAGGGGGTCAGCTCGACGGACGGGTTCGTCGTCGGCCGCGTGCTCAGCGCCGAGCAGCATCCGGACGCCGACCGGCTGAAGGTGTGCAGCGTCGACCTCGGTGGCGGCGACGGCGAGGCAGCGACGATCGTGTGCGGCGCGCCGAACGTGGCGGCCGGGCAGACCGTCGCAGTCGCCCGGCCGGGGGCGGTGATGCCGGACGGCACGAAGCTGAAGCAGGCGAAGCTCCGCGGCGTGGTCTCCGAAGGGATGATCCTGTCGGAGACCGAGCTGGAGCTGAGCTCCGCCTCGGAGGGGATCCTCGTGCTCGACACCCCTTCTCGGGGCACACGTGATCTGACGATCGACGCGGCATCGTCCCCGGAGGGGGAGCTGGTGCCGGGGACGCCGCTGGCGGACGTGCTTCCGACGATCTCGGTCGATGTGCTCGAGCTGGAGATCACGCCCAACCGGCCGGACTGTCTCGGCGTGTACGGCGTCGCGCGCGAGCTGCACGCGGCCACCGGTGCGCGGCTGGCGGACGCCCCGTGGAGTGAGGACCAGGGTTCGCCCGGAGCGCTCGCCGGAGCGGAGGTGATCGTCGAGTGTTCGGATCTGTGCCCGCGCTTCACCGCGCGCGTGTTCGAGGACGTGACGATCGCCCCCTCGCCGCTGTGGCTGAAGGCGAGGCTGATCGCAGCCGGGCAGCGACCGATCAACAACGTGGTCGACATCACCAACTACGCGATGCTGCTCAGCGGACAGCCGCTGCATGCGTTCGACCTCGACCGTGTGGCCGGCGCGCGGCTGACGGTGCGCCGCGCGCACGATCGCGAGCAGGTGCAGACGCTGGACGACCAGACACGCACGCTCGACGCGGAGATGGTCGTGATCGAGGACGACGACGGGCCGACGTCGATCGCCGGGCTGATGGGCGGCGCGCGCTCGGAGGTGCAGCTGGAGACCCGGCGAGTGCTGTTGGAGGTCGCGACGTGGAGCGGCCCGAACATCCACCGCAGCTCGTGGGCACTGGGGTTGCGCAGCGAGGCGTCCGCGCGCTTCGAGAAGGGCCTGCAGCCAGAGCAGTGCATGCACGCGCAGACGATCGCCACCCGTCTGATGATCGAGCTGTGCGGTGCGCGCGTGTCACCCGGCACGATCGACATCGGCGGAGACGGCCCGGCGTCGGCGAAGATCGGGCTGCGCGAGGCGCGGGTAAGAGCGATCCTCGGCGTTGATGTCGCGGTCGAGCGCCAGGCGCAGATCCTCGCCGCGCTCGACTTCGCCAGCGAACCGCGCGACGGCGGCCTCGAGGTGAGGGTCCCGGCACTGCGGCGCGACGACGTCACGCGCGAGGTCGACCTGATCGAGGAGGTCGCGCGAATCGACGGCCTGGAGCGCCTGCCGGCGACGCTGCCCGCCCGGCGCGGAGCTGCCGGCAAGCTGACCCACGCACAACGTGTCCGCCGTGCTGCCGAGGACGCGCTGCTCGGCCGTGGCCTGCACGAGATCGTCGGCTGGAGTTTCGCCGACCCGGAGCTGCTCGACCGCCTACGGCTGCCCGCCGATCACCCCATGAGGAGCGTTCTGCGAATCGAGAACCCGATGTCGGAGGGCCAGTCGATCATGCGCCCGACGCTGCTCGGCTCGCTGCTCGACGCCGCGCGGCACAACATCGCGCGCAACGGCCCCGACGTGGCGATCTTCGAGTCCGGGACCGTCTATCGGGCCTCCGGCGATCAGCGCCCGGCCGATGAACACCACGGCCTGGGCGTGCTGCTCAGCGGTGCGCTCGAGCCACGCTCGTGGCGCGGCGAGAGCCGGCAGGCGGACTTCTTCGCCGCCAAGGCGCTGCTCGGCGCCGTGCTCGAGCGCTTTCACGTCGACTGGTCGGTGCAGCCCGAGGTGTGGCCGTTCCTGCATCCGGGGCGCAGCGCTGCCGTGCGGGCGTCCGTAGCGGCTGGGAGCGCCGACGCCGCGGACGCGGGCGGAGGCACCGCTGCGGACACAGGCGAGCCGATCCGGCTGGGGTTCGTCGGCGAGCTGCATCCGCTGGTGGCCAAGGCGTGGGATATCGATGCCGCGGTCGCGTTCGCGATCGATCTCGGCAAGCTGGCCGCGCTGGCCTCGCCGGTCGTCGCGTTCACGGCGTTCGGGCCGTTTCCGCCGCTGCGCCAGGACCTGGCGGTGACGCTCCCTGAGTCGGTATCCGCGGCCGAGGCGCTCGAGCGCGTGCGCGCTGCGGGCGGCAGGACGCTCGCCGACGTGCGCGTGTTCGACGTGTACACCGGCGCACAGGTGGGGGAGGGCCGGCGCTCGCTCGCACTCGCGCTGTCGTTCCGTGCGCTCGACCGCACGCTGACCGACGAGGACATCGAGCCCGTGCGGGGGAAGATCGTCGCCGCGCTGCAGGAGCTCGGGGGTGAGCTGCGTGGCTGACGCCACCGCTCAGCGCTTCACCCCGGGCTCCCCGCGGGTGATCGTCGCCGGCGCCACCGGCTTCGCCGGCGCGCTCGCCGCGCACCTGCTGTGGCGCCATCCCGACTTTGAGCTCGTCGCGATCACCGGGCGCTCGGAGATCGGCAGGCGGCTGCAGGACGTCTACCCGCGCTACCGCGTGCCGCTGGAGATCGAGCAACTCGAGCTCGATCGGCTTGAGCGGATCGACGCGGCCGTCGTCGCCTACCCGCACGCGGCCGCCGCGCCGACAGTCGGCGCGCTACGCGAGCTCGGCGCGCGGGTGGTCGATCTGAGCGCCGACTTCCGCCTGCGCTCGCTGCCGGCGTACGAGCGCTCCTACGGCGAGCATCCGCGGCCCGATCTGCTCGAGCAGGCCGTGTACGGGCTGACCGAGTTGCACCGCGAGCGGATCGCCACGGCCGGCATCGTCGCCAACCCCGGCTGCTACCCGACCGCCTCGCTGCTCGCGCTCGCCCCGCTCGCCCGTGCCGGGTTGATCGCGGACGTCGTGATCGACGCCAAGCAGGGCATCTCCGGTGCCGGGCGCGTGTTCGACGAGAGCACCCACCTGTCGTTCGCCGGCGAGAACATCGTCCCGTACAAGGTCGCCGCGCATCGGCACACGCCCGAGATCGAGGAGCAGCTGATCGCGCTCGACCCGGCGCATCCAGACCTGAAGGTCCAGTTCCAGGCGCATCTCGTCCCGCTCGACCAGGGCGAGATGGCCAGCTGCTACATCACCACGACGCGCCCCGTAGCGGCCGACGAGCTACGCGACCTCTACACCGACGCCTACGCCGACGAGCCGTTCGTGGAGCTGTTGGATGCGCCCCCCGGCGTGCTCGAGGTGCGCGAGACGAACTTCTGCAGGGTGTTCGCCGCTGCCGACGAGCACACCGGCAAGGTGATCGCGTTCGGCGCGATCGACAACCTGTGGAAGGGCACCTCCTCGCAGGCCGTGCAGAACCTCAACCTGATGTTCGGCCTGCCCGAGACAGCGGGTCTCCGATGAGCGCGCACGCCGGCACCGGGGCCGAGCCGCGGCCGTTCTTCCGCTCGCGCTGGGTGCCCGCGCCTGCGCACGTGCGTGAACTAGAGCCGGGCTCGGGGCTGCCGGCCGGCTTTCGCGCCGCGGGTGCGGCAAGTGGCATCAAGCCGAGCGGCAGGCCCGATGTCGGCCTGCTGATCTGCGACGCGCAGGAGCCGGTCAGCGCCGCGCGCTTCACCGCGTCGGGCACGCCTGCGGCGCCCGTGCTCGTCAGCCGCGAGCGCTGCCGGCTGCAGGCGCTGCGCGTCGTCCTGGCCAACTCCGGCTGCGCGAACGCGGCGACCGGTCGCCAGGGTCTCGACGACGCCGCCAAGACGCAGGGAGCGGCCGCGCTCGCGGCGGGCGTCGACCCCGCCGAGGTTGCGCTCGCGTCGACCGGCGGGATCAGCCACCCGCTACCGGTCGAGAAGGTGCTGCAGGGCATCCTCGAGGCGCGCACCGGCCTGAGCCGCGACGGCGACGCGGCCTTCCAGCAGGCGATCCAGACGACCGATGCGTTCGAGAAGCGGGCGAACCTGGAGGTCGAGCTGCCGTCCGGGACGGTTCGGCTGAACGCGCAGTGCAAGGGCGCCGGGATGATCTCGCCGAACTTCGCGACGATGCTGTGCTTCGTGCAGACCGACGCGGCGCTCAGCGCCGAGACGGCCGAGCTGCTGTTGGGGGTCTGTGTGAAGCGCTCGTTCGACCGCGCGTCGGTCGACGGGCAGCTGTCGACCAACGACACGGCGATCCTGATGTGCTCGGGTGCCAGCGGCGTCAGCGTCGCCTCCGAGAGCGAGGACGAGCTGCGCTTCGGTGAGGCGCTCGACGCGCTGCTCCGGGCGCTGGCGATCATGATGGTCGCCGACGGCGAGGGCGCTAAGCGAATGGCGCGCGTGGTCGTGCGCGGCGGGTACCAGGACGGCGTCGAGGCGGCCGCACGCGCCGTGGCCAACTCGCCGCTCGTGAAGGCCGCGCTGCACGGCGGCGACCCCAACTGGGGCCGGATCGTCCAGTCGGTCGGCGGTGCGCTGCTCGGCACGGCCCCGCTCGCGCTCGACGTGACGATCGAGGGCATGCAGGTTTGCTCAGGCGGTACCGCGATCCCATATGACGAGGCGGCATTGGACGAGGCCGTGCAGCGCGACGAGGTCGAGTACGAGATCGGCCTGCCTGGCGAGGGAGCAGAGACCGAGGTGTTCTTCTCCGACCTGTCGCACGAGTACGTCTCAATCAATGCGGACTACACGACATGAGGAGACTATGCGCGACGTAGGCACGCTGCTCGAGGCGCTCCCGTACATCAGGGAGTTCCATGGCAAGACGGTCGTGATCAAGTACGGCGGCGCGGCGATGGAGGATGCCGCACTGCGCGAGGAGTTCGCGCGCGACGTCGTGCTGCTGAAGTACGTCGGCTTGAACCCGATTGTCGTGCACGGCGGCGGGCCGGAGATCACCGGATACATGGAGCGCCTGGGCCTGCCGGTGGAGTTCGTCGGCGGCCTGCGGGTGTCTGATGAGAGCACGGTCGAGGTGGCGAAGATGGTGCTGGTGGGCAAGGTCAACAAGGAGATCGTGCTGCGCCTCAGCCGCCACGGGCAGCCAGCGGTCGGTCTGTGCGGCGACGACGGTTCGCTGTTCCGCGTCGCGCGGCGCTCGGGACCCGACGGGCAGGACATCGGCTTCGTCGGGCGCATCGAGCGCGTCAACGTCGGCGTGATCGAGCACGTCGCCAGCGATTACATCCCGGTGATCGCGTCGGTCGGCGCGGATCGCGACGGGCACTCCTACAACGTCAACGCCGACGAGGCTGCTGGCGCGGTGGCCGGCGCGCTCGGCGCGTACAAGGTGATCTTCCTGACCGATGTCCCCGGCTGGCTCGGCGACCCCGGCGATCCCGCCAGCCTGATCGGGCAGGCGAGCGCGGAGCGCGTCGCACAGGCGCTGGGTACGCTCGAGGGAGGGATGCGCCCGAAGCTCGAAGCGTGCGTCGAGGCGATCAAGGATGGCGTCAGCGCGGCGCACATCCTCGACGGGCGGATCGCGCACTCGTTGCTGCTGGAGCTGTTCACCGACGCCGGGATCGGCACCAAGATCGAGAGCTCGGGATGAGCCTCGCCGAGCTGCAGGAGCTGGAGCGCACGAGCGTGATCGGCTCCTACGCGCGCCAGCCCGTGCAGTTCGTGCGCGGCGCGGGCGCGCGGCTGTGGGACGACGACGGCAACGAGTACCTGGACTTCCTGTGTGGGATCTCGGTCACGAACCTCGGGCATTGCCACCCGCGCATCGTGGAGGCCGTGCGCGACCAGCTCGGGCGGCTGATGCACGTCAGCAACCTGTTTTACACCGAGCCGGCGATGCGCCTCGCCGGTGCGCTGTCGTCATCGAGTCTCGGCGGCAAGGTGTTCTTCTGCAACTCCGGCGCCGAGGCCAACGAGGCGGCGATCAAGCTAGTGCGCAAGGCCAGGCGCGGAGGCGATGTGGTGGTCGTGCACAACGCGTTCCACGGGCGCACCTACGGTGCGCTGTCGGCGACGCCCCAGGAGGCCAAGCAAGCTCCGTTCGCACCGCTGGTTCCCGGTTTCCGCGCTGTCGCCCCCGAGCCGCAGGCGCTCACCGAAGCGGTCGACGGGAACACCGCGGCGGTGATGCTCGAGCCAATTCAGGGCGAGAGCGGCGTGCACGTGCTCTCCGAGGAGCTGTTGCAGGCGGCGCGTGCAGTCTGCGACGAGCACGGAGCGGCACTCGTGTTTGACGAAATCCAGTGCGGGATGGGCAGGACTGGCAGCCTGTGGGCTTATCAGCAGACGAGTGTCGTGCCTGACGCGATGACGACCGCCAAGGCGCTCGGCGGCGGCCTGCCGATCGGCGCGCTCGTCACCGGCGAGCGCCTGGCCGACGTGCTCGAACCGGGCGACCACGGCTCGACGTTCGCCGGCGGCCCGGCCGTCGCGTCGGGCGCGCTCGCAGCACTCGAGCTGACCGACGACTCGCAACTGCTGGCTCGCGTACGCGAGCTGGGGCTTCGGCTGGGCGCCGGCCTGGAGCGCTTGGCGCACGTCGTCTCGGTGCGCGGGCGCGGGCTGATGCTCGCGTGCGAGCTCGACGTGCACGCACCCGAGGTCGTCAGCCGCGCGCTGATCGAGCAGCGGCTCGTGATCAACGCCACCGGGCCGACCACGCTGCGGCTGCTGCCGGCGCTGACGATCGAGCAGGACGACGTCGACGAGGCGTTGGCGCGGCTGGCGGGAGCCCTGGAGGGTTGAGCGCGTGCGGCGGAAGCTCACAGACGGCTTCGAGCTCGACGACGACCCGGCTCGGATCGACGTCGACGCGGTCCACGCGTTCATCAGCCGCGAGTCCTACTGGGGTCGCGGGCGCCCGCGCGAGCGGGTCGAGCGCGCGATCCGTGGATCGAGGCGCGTCGTCGGCGTGTATCGCGGGGACGATCAGGTCGGGTTCGCCCGTGCAGTCTCCGACGGGGTCACAGTCGCGTACCTCGCCGACGTGTACGTCCTGCCGGCCTTTCGCGGCCGTGGGCTCGGTGTGGCGCTGGTGAGCGAGATCGTTGATGGCGCCGCCGCGGAGCTCTCTCCGGAGGTGCGCTGGCTGCTGCACACGGCCGACGCCCAGGGGCTGTACGCGCAGCTCGGCTTCGTCGAAAGCCTGATCAACCCGCCGACCTACCCGTTGATGGAACGCGGCCGTGGGTACGATTCCAGCCCGTGAGCCGCGAGAACGAGATCCCGACCGTCCGCACGGCCTCCTACGAGGCCGCGCCGGAGCACGTCCACCGCGTGCTGCTGCTGTACTCGGGCGGGCTGGACACGAGCGTGATGCTGAAGTGGATCCAGGACTCATACGGCGCCGAGGTCGTGTGCCTGACGGTCAATCTCGGCCAGCCGGGCGAGGACTACTCGGTGATCGAAGGCAAGGCGCTGGCGCTCGGCGCGCTGGAGTGCCACGTCGTCGACGCGCGCGAGGAGTTCGCGCGCGCGTACCTCGTCCCGGCGATCCGCGCGAACGCGCTATACGGTGGCGGCTACCCGCTGTTCACCGCGCTCGGCCGGCCGCTGATCGCCAAGCTGGCCGTCGATTACGCGCGCAACAGCGGCTGCGACACGATCGCCCACGGATGCACCGGCAAGGGCAACGACCAGGTGCGGATCGAGGCGACGATCGCCACGCTGGCGCCTGAGCTGAAGGTGATCGCCCCGGTGCGCTCGTGGCAGATGGGCCGCGAGGAGGAGATCGCCTACGCGCGCGAGCACGGCATCCCAATTAAGACCCACCCGACCGAAGGGACCGAGTCGGCGCCGCCGTACTCGATCGACGACAACCTGTGGGGGCGCTCCTCTGAGGGGCGCTGGATCGAGGACCTGGAGCACGCTCCCGAGGACGACGTGTTCCAGCTTGTGACGCGTCCGGAGCAGGCGCCTGACGAGCCCCAGACCGTCGAGCTGGGCTTCGAGAACGGGGTCCCTGTGGCGCTCGACGGGGAGCGCCTTGGGCTGGTAGAGCTGATCGAACGAACGGCCGAGATCGCCGCGCGCCACGGCGTCGGGATCGTCGATCACATCGAGGATCGGATCGTCGGGCTGAAGGTCCGCGACATCTACGAGGCGCCCGCCGCGGCGGTGATCCTGCCGGCGCACCAGGAGCTCGAGCGGCTGGTGTGCACGATCCACCAGAACCAGTTCAAGCCGCAGCTCGACCACCAGTGGGCCTACCTCGTCTACGCCGGGCTGTGGTGGGAGCCGCTGCGCGAGGATCTCGACGCGTACATGGACCGCGTCAACGAGCGCGTCACCGGCACGATCGGGGTGAAGCTGTACAAGGGTCACGCCCGCGTCGTCACGCGCTGCTCGCCGAACGCGGTGTACGACGCGAGTCTCGCGTCGTTCACGGAGTCCGGGGGGCTGTTCTCGCAGACCGCCTCACCCGGCTTCATCGAGCTGTGGTCGCTGCAGTCGCGGATGGCCTGGCGTTTGCACAACGAGTAGCGGCGACGGCCGGGTCGTCCGGCGCTTGGCCTAACTTCCCGCTCAAGGTGATGGTTGAGGGTAACGAGACGCCGGGCGGCGATCCGGGAGGCACACACGAGCGACCGCCGCGCAGGACCGAGGGCGACCTGCTGGCAGAACGCCGCGCTCGCCGTGCGGCTGAGAGCGGTGAGATGGCGCTGACGCGCCGCGCGGAGGCTGCGGAAGCTACCGTGCAGACGCTCGAACGCCACGTCGCGAGCTTGCAGCAGCGCCTGCGCGAGGCAGAGGACGAGCACGCGCGGATCGCCGAGCTGGTGGACGCCGAGCGCGCGGCGACGCAAGAGCGCGAGCACGAGCTGCGGCGCGTCAAGCAGCGCGAGTACGCCGAGCAGCAGCTGCGCGTCGAGGCCGAGGAGCGGCTGTTGAGCACCGACCGCGAGAGCCGGCTCGAGGTCGACGAGCTGAGCATCCGCTTGAGCGCCAGCGAGCGCGACGCGCGCGAGCTGACGCGGCGTCTGGAGGGCGTCCAGCGCCAGCTCGCCGAGGCCGGGCAGTCGGCAGCCGCCGAACTAGCCGCGGTGCGCTCGGAGCTCGAATCCGTCGGCACACACGATCTGCAGCCCCGGATCGCCGAGCTGGAGCGGCGCGCGCTGGAGATCCAGCAGGGGCTCGAGGCCGAGCGGGCCGCGCGCGAGCAGTCCGAGCGGCTCGTGGAGGGCATGCGCGAGGGCCACCGCCAGATGGAATCCGTGCTCGGTGAGATGAAGGGCATCGTCGCCCGCGCGACGCTCGCTCTGGCCGCCGATCGATCGGATGTCGGCGAGCACGAGCCGACTTCTGCGGCCGCGAGCCGCGCACCCGACGGCGAGATGGCGGACGCCCTAGCTGCCGCCGTCGAGCGGTTGCGCGCGCGGGCCCAGGCTGCGCCGCCTAGCCCGGACCCGGCGGCTGCGCAGGCCGACGCCCAGGAGGCGGCGGTGGCCGTGCAGCGGGTGCGCCACAAGCACAGCCTGTCGCTGATCGGACGCTTGCGGAATAGACGCAAACAGCGGCGTACCCCGTAACGGAGCACAGGCAGCCGGTGATCCTCCGCCGGGCTGGCGCCTAGCATGCAGTTTCCGTGAGCAGCCCCGTGAGCAGCCCCTCCTGCGCCCACCTCCACGTCCACTCCGAGTACTCGCTGCTCGACGGCGCCTGCAAGATCGACGCGCTCGCCGAGCGCGCGGCGAGGTTCGGCCAGCCGGCGCTCGGGCTGACCGACCACGGCGTGATGAACGGCGCGGTCGAGCTGTACAAGGCGTGCAGGAAGAACGACATCAAGCCGATCGTCGGCTGTGAGATCTATCTCGTCGACGACCACACGGCGGGCTCGCGCGAACGGGTCGAGCGCAACCATCTGACGCTGCTGGCTGCCGACGACGCCGGCTACCGCAACCTCGTCAAGCTCTCCTCGGTGGGCTTTCTCGAGGGGTTGCAGCGCGGCAAGCCGACCGTCGACCTGGCCCAGGTCGAGCGCTACTCGCAGGGCGTGATCGCGCTCACCGGCTGCCTGGCTTCGCGCTTCTGCCAGCGTTTGCTCGAGGATCGTGACGCCGAGGCGCGCGCCCACGCCGACGATCTGCTGCGCGTGTTCGGCGCCGAGAACGTGTACTTCGAGGTGCAGAAGAACGGCCTCGCCCCGCAGGACAAGTGCAACGAGGGGATCGTCAGGATCGCCCGCGAGGTCGGCGGCAGCCTGGTGGGCACGGGGGACGTGCATTACCTCAGCCGCGAGGATTACGAACACCACACAGCGCTGCTGTGCGTGCAGACCAAGAGCACGATGGCCGCACCGAAGCTGACGTTCGACACCAACGAGTTCTACCTGCGCGACAGCGAGGAAATGATCGCCTCGTTCGCGGAGTGGCCCGAGGCGATCGCGAGCACGCTGGAGATCGCGGAGCGCTGCTCGATCGAGATCGAGCTCGGTAAGCAGCTGATCCCCAGCTACCCGACGCCCGACGGCAGCGCCGAGCGCGAGTACCTGCGCGAGCGGGTGCAGGAGGGTCTGCGCCTGCGCTACGGCGACCCGCCGCCGGCCGCGGCGCTCGAGCGCATGGAGATGGAGCTCAAGGTGATCGATGGCATGGGCTTCAACGCGTACTTCCTGATCGTGTGGGACTTTGTCCGCTTCGCGAAGGAGAGCGGCATCGCCGTCGGACCCGGACGAGGCTCGGCGGCTGGCTCGATCGTCTCCTACTGCCTGGCGATCACCGACGTGGACCCGCTGCAGTACGACCTGCTGTTCGAGCGCTTCCTGAACCCGGAGCGCGTGTCGATGCCGGACATCGACATCGATTTCTCGGTGCGCGGCCGCGAGCGCGTGATGCGGTACGTGACCGACAAGTACGGCCGCGAGTCGGTCGCGCAGATCGTCACCTTCGGCAAGATGTTCCCGCGCGCAGCCACGCGCGATGCCGCACGCGTGCTCGGCTTCGACTACGGCACCGGCGACCGCCTGGCGAAGCTGATCCCCGATCCGATCATGGGACGCTCGCCGTCGTTCGAGGAATGCATGAAATCTGGGCAGCCGCTGCGCAAGGCGTGCGACGAGGACCCCGCCGCGCAGCGGATCGTCGACGTGGCCCAGGGTCTGGAGGGCATCGTCCGCAACTCCTCGATCCACGCGGCCGCGGTCGTGATCGCCGACCGGCCGCTGACCGACATCGTGCCGCTGCAGCTCGCCGACGCCGGCACGGATGAGAACGGCGAGCGCTCGTTCCGCACCGTGACGCAGTTCTCGATGAAGCCGATCGAGGAGATCGGCCTGCTCAAGATGGACTTTCTGGGGCTGCGCAACCTCGACGTGATCGAGGACGCACTCGACATCATCGAGCGCTCGAGCGGCGCGCGCCCCGATATGACAACGCTGCCGCTAGACGACGTGAGGACATACGAGATGCTCGCGCGCGGCGACTCGACCGGCGTGTTCCAGTTCGAGTCCGAGGGCATGCGCGAGGCGCTGAAGAAGGTCCGCCCGGACGAGTTCAACGACCTTGTCGCGCTGAACGCGCTGTACCGGCCCGGCGCGATGGATCAGATTCCGGTGTACGCGAAGGGCAAGCACAACCCGCAGGCGATCTCCTACCCCGACGAGCGCCTGCGGCCGATCCTCGAGTCCTCCAACGGGGTGATCCTCTATCAGGAGCAGGCGATGCAGATCTCTAAGGAGCTCGCCGGCTTCTCCGGGGCCAAGGCGGACGATCTGCGCAAGGCGATCGGCAAGAAGAACCGCGCGGCGATGGCGGCGCTGAAGCCCGAGTTCGTAGAGGGCTGCCGCGCGTCGGGCACGAGACCGGATGTGGTCGAGTTCCTGTGGCAGACGAACGAGAAGTCCGCTGACTACTCGTTCAACAAGAGCCACGCCGCCTGCTACGGGCTGATCGCCTACCGCACCGCGTGGCTGAAGGCCAACCACCCGGCCGAGTACATGGCAGCGCTGATCTCCTCGGTGATGTCGACAAAGGACAAGGTGCCGTTCTTCGTCGCCCGCTGCGAGGAGATGGGCATCGAGATCCTGCCCCCGGACGTCAACCTCTCCGATCACGAGTTCACGGTCGGTCCGAGCGAGGGCAAGTGCGACGACGGCGGGATCGGCAACATCCGCTTCGGCCTGGACGCGGTCAAGGGCGTCGGCTACCAGGCGGTCGAGGCGATCAAACGGGCGCGTCAGGAGGGCGGCGAGTTCACCTCGCTATGGGATTTCTGCGAGCGCGTCGACAACCGCACGGTCAACAAGAAGGCGATCGAGGCGCTCGTCAAGTGCGGCGCGTTCGGCTCGACGGGCGCCACCCGCAAGGGCATGCTGGAGGTGCTCGAGCAGGCGCAGGCCAGCGGCCAGAAGATCCAGCAGGACGCGCTGATCGGTCAGGGGTCGATATTCGACCTGCACGACGAGTGCTCCGACGGCGGCGCTCCGGCTGATGGCGCCGCCGAGGCCGGCGCTCTTGCCGGCGCGGGGCTGGCCCGCCCGATCCATCCGCCGATCCCGCGCGAGGAGTTCGATCAGCCCGAGCTGCTGGCCGCGGAGAAGGAAGCGATCGGGCTGTTCGTCTCGGCGCATCCGCTCAAGCCGCTGCGCGATGTGCTGCGTGCGCGCGTGGACTGTCCGCTCTCCGCGCTGGCGGACCGCCGCGACAAGGACTGGGTAACGGTCGGCGGGATCATCACGGAGGCCAAGCGGATCCGCACGCGCAACGGCGATCCGATGATGTTCGCGACGCTGGACGACCTGGCGGGGGACGTCGAGCTGCTGATCTTCGGCAAGGCGCTCGCCGAGCACGAGGCCGCGTTGGCGGTCGACCAGGTCGTGATCGTCAAGGGTCGCGTCGATCACAAGGAAGCCGGCAAGACGTGCCTGGTCGTGCAGACGGTCGCCCCGTTCGCGCCTTCGCAGGAGGAGATCGAGCGAGCCCGCTCGGAGGCTCGCGCGGCGGTGCGCAGCGCGACCGCGCTTGCCCAGCCGGTCCACCTGCGCGTCAGTGCCGAGCACCTGTCGCCGAGCGTGTTCGAGGATCTGAAGCAGACGATCGAGGACTTCTCCGGGCCGGCGGAGGTGTTCGTGGAGATCGACGACGGTGCCAGCACGCGCCGTGTGCGGCTGGGCGACGCCTACCGGGTGCAGAACACGCCGACCGTGCTCGCCGAGATCGAGCACGCGCTGGCGCGGGCCAGGGTTGCACTTCCGGCACAGTCCACGCCGGCGCCGGCCGCCGTAGCTGTCGCGGCCGGCTGACGCTCAGGCGCGTGCGGCGATGCCGCGCTCGCGCAGCTCGATCGCGCGGGCGACCTCCTCGCGCGATGGACCTTCGCGGTTAACGCCGGGGGTCTCCAGCACGCACGGCAGCTTCTGCAGCCCGCGCGCGGCGAGGAACGCCATGCAGCCCTGCTCGCCCAGCTCGCCGGCACCGACGTTGGCGTGGCGATCGCGGTTGGATCCGAGCGGCGTCTGGGAGTCGTTGAGGTGCAGCGAGCGGATGCGCCCGCTGCCGAGCTTGCGCGTGGCCTGCCGCAGCACCGCGGACATCCCCTTCGCCGTGCGAATGTCATAGCCCGACGCCAGCAGGTGGCAGGAGTCGAGGCACACGGCGAGCCGCTCACCGCCGCCGGCGGCGTCCAGCAGGCCGGAGAGCTCCTCGAACGAGCGCCCGAGCGTGCCGCCGGCGCCGGCGGTGTTCTCGAGGTGCAGCTCGCAGCCCTCGCTGTCATCCAACGCCGCGCGGATCGTCTTGCCGGCGCGCGCGATCGCCGTGGCTACGTCGCCGGTCTTGGCCGAGCCCGGGTGCAGCACGACACCGGCCGCGCCGATCGCCCGCCCGACGCGCAGCGAGTGAGTCAGAGACGCGAGCGACTTCACGCGGATCTCGCGGTCGTCGCTGGCGCAGTTCAGCAGGTACACGGCGTGGATCAGCACCGCATCGATCGGGCTGGCGTCCATCGCCTCGCGAAACGCCGCGAAGTCCTCGTCGCGATAGGCAGTCGGTTTCCACATCCGCGGGGACTGGTTGAAGATCTGGATCGCGCGGCAGCCACGTTCGACGCCGCGTTCGATCGCCTTCGGCAGCCCGCCAGCCGGCGAGACGTGCGCTCCGATCAACACGGCGCGTGCGCGGCACAGACAGCTGCGAATAGCATGCGGCGCATCCTATGAGGGTTCGCTTCGCACCTTCGCCCACCGGCGCGCTGCACATCGGCGGCGCCCGCACGGCGCTGTTCAACTGGCTGCTGGCCCGCCACAACGGCGGGGCGCTCGTGCTGCGCATCGAGGACACCGACCGTGAGCGCTCGACGCCAGAGAACATCGAGCAGATCCTCGACGCGCTGGCGTGGCTGGAGCTCGACTGGGACGAGGGACCAATCCTGCAGACTGCGCGCTCCGAGCGCCATCGCGAGGCACTGGACGCGCTGCTCGAGTCGGGCCACGCGTACCGCTCCACTGCGACTGGTGAGGACGTGAAGGCTTACAAGGATCTGTATGGAGCCGACCGCGGGTTTCGCGGCCGGCCCGAGCAGGACGGCGCCGTGCGGCTGCGCGTCCCCGCCGACGGAGGGACCGTCGTGCACGACGTGATCCGCGGCGACACGCGCTTTGAGCACGTCCATCTGGACGATCCGGTGATCGCGCGGGCGGACGGGTCGGTGCTGTACAACTTCGCCGTCGCGATCGACGATCTCGACGCCGCGATCACGCATGTCGTGCGCGGTGAGGACCACCTGTCGAACACTCCCAAGCAGCTGCTGGTGCTCGAGGCCGCCAGGGCCGCCGGCTTCGGCCCGGACGCCCCGCCGCCCGCTTACGCCCATCTCCCGTTGCTGCACGGCCCGGACGGCAAGAAGCTCTCCAAGCGCCACGGCGCCGCCTCGGTGCAGGAGCTGCGCGACGCCGGCTACCTGCCCGAGGCGGTCCGCAACTACCTGGCGCTGCTCGGCTGGGGAACCGGCGACGACGCGACGGTGCTGTCGAGGAATGAGCTGATCGAGCGGTTCACGCTGGAGCGCGTCAGCCGCAACCCGGCGCGCTTCGACGAGGCCAAGCTGAAGTGGCTGAACGGCCTGTACATCCGCGAGCTGCCGGTCGTCGAGCTGACCCGGCGCCTGGAGGCGTTCACCGGCCGCGACGGTCTCGAGCAGGCTGCGCGGATCAGCCAGGAGAAGATCCACACGCTCGCCGACTTCATGCCGCTGACGGGCGCGCTGCTCGACGGCGTCGTCGATGACCCGCGAGCGCGCGAGCGCTGGCTCGGCGATGACGGCCGCGCGGCGCTCGCCGACGTGCGCACCGCGCTCGCCGCCCTTGTCAACTTCGATCAGGATTCGATTGGCGAGTCGTTGGCCGCTGTGATCGAGCGTCGAGCGGTCAAGCCGCGTGAGGTCTACCAGCCGCTGCGCGTGGCGATCACGGGCGCAACGGTGTCCCCGGGGATCTTCGAGAGCGTGGCTCTGCTGGGTCGCGAGGAGGCCCTGCTGCGGATCGACGCGGCGCTCGGCGGCGGCTGATTGCAAGGGGCGGACGCGCCCTCAGATTTTTGCTCGCGGATGCCGATAGGACCCCAACTGGAATCACGGCTCCAATCGCCGATGAACCCAAGGAAGGGGTCAAGTAAGCATGCAGGCAACCGCGGCAAAGAAGCTGACCGCAGCGAACAAAGCGCCTACGGGGGCGAACAAGTCGATCGCAGCGAAAGAGCTGACAGCACGGAAGTTGACGAATGCAGGCGCGCGCCGACCGCTGGAGCCCCAGCGGCGTAACGGCACGTCTGCCGCCGCCTCCGGCGAGCGCCACCAGAACGAGGGCCACGGCCGGCGCCTGACGATGGCGTTCGAGGCGCTCGAGGCGTTCCCCGCGCTTGCCGAGTCGCGCGACCGTCTGCTCGCGGTCGTCTCCAAGGACCACGTTGCAACCGCCGACGTCGTATCCGCGGTCGAGTCAGATGTCGCTTTGATCATCGCCGTCCTGCGGCTCGCGAACCGCGCCAACGACGGCCGCGCCCGCGTGGACACCGCCGTATCCGCGGTCGAGCTTCTGACCCCGAACACGGTCCAGGCTGTGGCAAGCCGTGTGCGCACGTTCGACTTCTTCGAGCGGGCCAGCGTGTGGGATGCCGCGCCGGAGCGCTTCCGGCTGCATGCCCTCGCCACCCAGCACGCGGCAGACCGGATCGCTACCGAGGTCGGTTATGAGAATCGCGACCGCCTGACTGTCACGAGCCTGCTGCACGACATCGGCAAGCTGGTCCTGCTGCACGCCTACCCCGGCTATCCCTCACAGGTCCACCGGGGCGCGAGAACGCCCGAGGAGCGCATCCACCAGGAGCGACGCGAGCTCGGCGTCGACCACGCGCTGGTCGGCGGTGTGCTCGTCCGCCGCTGGGGGCTGCCCGCGACGGTCGCCACCCCGATCGAGCGCCACCACAACCCCGATGGCGAGGGCGAGGCGGCGTTCATCCGCCTGGCCGACATGCTCGCGCACTACGAACAGGGCGCACGCGTTTCGCCGACCGAGATGCTCGCGACCGCGCGCAGCGTCGGCCTTGGGCCGGAGGAGCTCAGACGGGTGATGTACGAACTCCCGAGCCCCCCAGCCAGCGTCAGCGCCACGTCGACCCGTGCCCGCTCTCCGGGCGCGAGCTGGGGGTCCTCCAGCGGCTGGCCGAGGGCAAGGTCTACAAGCAGATCGCCCACGAGCTGACGCTGTCGACGAGCACCGTTCGCACGCACCTGCACAACATCTACGGCAAGCTCGGCGCCGTCGACCGCGCACAGGCCGTGCTGATTGCCACGGAGCGCGGCTGGCTGTAGCGGCGGCGGCGGCTGCGTCCGCGGATGTGTGGCGTTGCGGACCGTGTATAACCATGGCGATACGCTCGCCGGGCGGGCAGACGGCGGACGTCGCCGCGTGAAAACACGATCGAACGATCCGGCGGCCGTGCGACGCTGCCAACGTAAGCATGATCTCGATCACGAGCAAGTCCCCATACGCGGTGCTCGCGCTCGCCGAGCTGGCGCGCAACCCCGGAACCGAGCCGGTGCCGATCGGCGAGCTGGCGCGCAGGCGTGACGTCCCGGTGCAGTTCCTCGAGCAGTTGTTCGCGGTGCTTCGGCGCAGCGGCGTCATCAGCTCCCAGCGCGGCGTCAAGGGCGGCTACCGCTTCGCCCGCGAGCCCTCCTCGATCACCGTGCTGGAGATAGTCGAGCTGCTCGACGGTCCGCTCGGACGCGACGCCGAGGGCGTGTTCGCCGATGCTGCCGAGGCTGCGCGCAAGGTGCTGGGGCGGACGAGCATCGCCGACGTGCTCGAGCGCGAGGTGCGCGACGCCGGCGCGAGCATGTACCACATATAGGCGCAGGCTCCGTGTGCGACGGCTACGCGATTGGAGCCGCGGGCGATAGGGTGCAGATCGTCGGCGCGGCGGATCCCGGGGAGGAGCCGTCGGTCCGTCTTTTTCCGTTGGCCTGTTTTTCCACCGCGATTGCGAAAGTAGGGGAGTCATGGATCCCGATCATCTGAAGGCCATCCCATTGTTCTCGTCGCTGTCCGGTGAGGCCCTCAACACGGTGGCCGTGTTCGCCACCGAGACGTCGGTGTCCTCCGGTAAGCGGCTCGTGCACGAGGGCGACTACGCGTATGACCTGATCGTGATCGAAACCGGCACGGCCGACGTGATCAAGGGCGGCGAGGTCATCGCTTCGCTCGGCCCGGGCGATGTCTTTGGCGAGATGGGGGTGCTGGCCGGCGCGAGGCGCATGGCCGACGTGATCGCGACCTCGCCAATGCGCCTGATCACCCTCAGCAAGTGGGATGTCAAGCGCATCTCCAGCGAGGTCGGCGGCCAGCTGCAATCGCTCGTAGAGCAGCGCCAGTAGCTCGACAGGGAGCGCGTCTGCGGGATACTGCGGGCGATGTCGGGCGAGAACGTGGAGGTCGTGAAGCGGGCGCTGGATGCCTTCAGCAGTGGCGACGCGAAGACGTTCGTTGCGCTCACCACGCCTGATCTGGAATGGGTCACTGGGCTGGGCGCGGTCGAGGGCGAGATCTTCCGGGGACACGAGGGCGTCGAGAAGTACTTCGCCAGGCTCGGCAGCGCCTGGGATGAGTTCCGCTTCCGCGCGGATCGGTTTCACGATCTCGGCGACAGCGTGGTCGTGCTCGGCCGGCTCCAGGGTCGCGGTCGCGGCGGTGGCGTTCCGGTCGACTCTCCGGTCGGCGCGGTCTGGGATCTGCGCGGCGGGCAGGTCTGGCGGCTGCGCGCGTATCTCGACCATGACAAGGCCCTGCAGGTTGCCGGGTTGGCGGGATAGCTGCGGCCGGCCACGACCTCTATTGTCGTGGCTATGTCCCGAATTCCGATCAACATTGCCGAACTGGTCGGAGAGACCCCGCTGGTAGGGCTGCCGGGCATGCTGGCGGGGACGCCGGCGGCGGACAACGGGGTAGAGTTGTTCGCGAAGCTCGAGGCGCTCAACCCGGGCGGCAGCGTCAAGGACCGGATCGGCGTGGCGATGATCGAGACGGCGGAGGCCGAGGGCAGAATCGAGCCGGGCCGCACGACGATCGTGGAGGCCACGAGCGGCAACACGGGGATCGCGCTGGCGTTCGTGTGTGCGGCCAAGGGTTATGAGCTGGTGCTGACGCTGCCGCAGGGGATGAGCCGCGAGCGCGCGAGCCTGCTGCGTCTGTACGGCGCGCGCGTGGACATCACGGAGTCGCTCGGGGGAATGGCCGAGGCGGTCGCGGCTGCCCGCGCGCTGGCGAACGAGGACGATGTGTTCCTGCCGGACCAGTTCTCCAACCCGGCCAACCCGGGGGTCCACCGCCGCACCACCGGACCGGAGATCGAGCGCGCGCTGGACGGACGCGTGGACGTGCTCGTGGCGGGCGTCGGAACCGGAGGCACGATCACGGGCGTGGGCGAGTACCTGCGCGAGCACGCCAACCCGCAGCTGCGCGTCGTGGCGGTGGAGCCGCGTGGCTCGGCGGTGCTCTCGGGAGGAGCGGTCGGGCCGCATCGCATCCAGGGGATCGGAGCGGGGTTCGTCCCGCCGGTGCTGAACAGGGAGCTGATCGACGAGGTGATCCCGGTGAGCGACGACGACGCGATCGAGACGGCGTGGAGCTGTGCCAAACGCGCAGGCCTGCTCGCTGGGATCTCGTGTGGCGCGGCGATGTGGGCCGGCCTGCAGGTGGCCGCGCGCCCCGAATCGAAGGGCCAGCGGATCGTCGTGATGATGCCCGACTCCGGCGAGCGCTACGTCTCACAGAACTTCTTCGCCCCCTGACGCCACCCACGGCCCGTCCACGTGCTGGCCGATCTTGGATGATCGGTAGCACGCGGCCGGTCCGCGTGCGGCGTCAGACGCTTACCGCGATCAACCGAGTCGACAACGACTGCTTATGAACGCCCCTCCGGGGCGGGGGAGGGTCGCGTGCGGTGAGGATTCGGTTGCGTGGGCAACATTCGCCAGGTTCGGCGCTACGCTGTTGCAATGGCCGGTTTCGACGCGTTCGCCCGGGTCGTCAGAGAGGTGCGCCGCGACGTGCTCTCCGCGCGCGATCGCGATCCGGCGACGCGCGGTGTGTCGCCGGCGGAGATCCTGGCGACGTGGCCGGGCATCCATGCGCTGCTCGCCTACCGGGTCGCGCACGCGCTGCAATCCTCGGGAGTGCCGCTGCTGCCGCGGCTGGTCTCGATGTCCACGCGCGCGGTGACCGGGATCGAGATCCATCCGGCTGCGAGGATCGGCAAAGGGCTGTTCATCGATCACGGCGCCGGGGTGGTGATCGGCGAGACGGCTGACATTGGCGACGACGTGACGCTGTATCAGGGTGTGACGCTAGGCGGCACGGGCTTCGCGACCGGCAAGCGCCACCCGACGGTGCAGGACAACGTGACGATCGGCTCGGGGGCGAAGCTGCTCGGGCCGATCACGATCGGCCACGGCGCGAAGATCGGCGCGAACAGCGTTGTGATCACCGACGTTCCGGCTAACTCGACGGTCGTCGGCAACCCGGGCCACCCGGTGCGCGTCGACGGGCGCCGCGTGGAGGGTCCGGACGCCGACTGGATCCATTTGCCGGACCCGATCGCCGAGGCGATCCAGGCGCTGTCCAGCCGGATCGCGACGCTCGAAGGCACGATCGCCGAGCTGTCAGACGCCGAGCCACAGCCGGTGGCGGAGGTCAGGCCGCTGCGCACCGTCAGAGGTCCAAACCCGGCAGGCGGATAGGGCGGTTCGCGCGGGGCGCTGCCGCCCGAGCGCGCATCTATGCTGGGGATCCGATGGCCTCGAATCCCCATGCCGAGCACCTGCACGAGCTGCTGGAAGGCCTGAACGAGCCGCAACGTGAGGCGGTCACGCACGGCGAGGGGCCGCTGCTGATTCTGGCCGGAGCGGGCAGCGGCAAGACGCGCGTGCTGACGCACCGGATCGCATTCCTGATCTACACCGACCAGGCTCAGGCGGGGGAGATCCTGGCGATCACGTTCACGAACAAGGCGGCGAGCGAGATGCGCGAGCGCGTCCAGCGGCTGCTCGGCCACGGCACCCGCGCGATGTGGCTGATGACGTTCCACGCCGCGTGTGCGCGGATCCTGCGCGTTGAGGCGGAGCGTCTCGGCTACACGCGCCAGTTCACGATCTATGACCAGGCGGACGCTCGCCGCCTGACCAAGCGCTCGGCGGATGCTGTTGGCGTGGACCCGAAGCGCTACACGCCGGCGGCGATCCACAACCAGATCTCCGCGCTGAAGAACCGTCTGCTGGACGCGGGCAGCTACCGCGAGACGGTGGGCTCGCCGTTCGAGGAGATGGTCGCCGACGTGTACGAGATCTACGAGCGCGACCTGCACCGCATGAACGCGATGGACTTCGACGATCTGCTGTTCCGGACGGTGAACCTGCTGGAGTTGTTCGAGGATGTGCGCGAGCGCTACCGCACGACCTTCCGCCATGTGCTGGTGGACGAGTACCAGGACACCAACCACGCCCAGTACCGGCTGCTGCAACTGCTGGTCGGGGGCGGGCGCCCGCCGCAGCGGGGGGACCCGACCCGGGCGATCGCCCAACGTACGCCGGCCCGGTCGGACATCGCAACCTGGCGGTCGTCGGCGATGACTCTCAGTCCATCTACAGCTTCCGCGGAGCGGACGTCCGCAACATCCTCGACTTTCAGGAAGATTTCGAGGACGCACGGGTGGTCAAGCTCGAGCAGAACTACCGCTCGACGGAGACGATCCTGTCGGCGGCGAACGCGGTGATCGCGAACAACCGCGGCGGGATTGCCAAGCGGCTGTGGAGCGATCTAGGCCAGGGCGATCAGATCCAGGCACGGGCGCTCGACGATGAGCACGCGGAGGCGCGATTTGTCGTCGGCGAGATAGAGCGGCTGCTGGACGAGGGCGCCTCCAGGTCCGAGATCGCGGTCTTCTACCGCACGAACGCTATGTCGCGCGTGATCGAGGACACGCTCGTGCGCCGTGAGATTGCCTACCAGGTGATCGGCGGGACGAAGTTCTACGAGCGCGCGGAGATCAAGGATGCGATCGCCTACCTGTCGTTGCTGGCCAACCCGTTCGACGTGGTCAGCTTCACGCGGATCGTCAACTCGCCCCGGCGCGGCATCGGCCAGACCTCGCTCGCACGCGTGCTGAGCCACGCGGCGAGCATCGACGTGTCGGTGTGGGAGGCGGCGCTGGCACCCGAGCAGGTGCCGGGACTCGGTGCGGCAGCGGTGAAGGCGCTGGGACGGTTCATGGACACGATGCAGGAGCTGCGCGCGATGGCCGGCTTGCCGCCCGGTGGTCCAACGGCAGCCGACGGCGATTCCGATGTCGCTGAGCGCGGCGTCCCGGTCGGGGACCTGCTCGAGGCGATGCTGTCGCAGAGCGGCTACGTCGAGGCGCTCGAGGCGGAGCACACGATCGAGGCACAGGGCCGACTCGAGAACCTCGAGCAGCTGGTCGAGGTTGGACGCGAGTTCGACGCGCTGGCGGGCGAGGACGAGGACACGCTCGAGGTGTTCCTGCAGCAGATCGCACTGGTGGCCGACGCCGACACGCGCAGCGACGAGGAGAGCCTGGTGACGTTGATGACGCTGCACAACGCGAAGGGTCTGGAGTACCCGATCGTGTTCATCGCCGGTTGCGAGGAGGGCGTGTTCCCCCACTCACGCGCGCTCGACGAAGGCGCTCTCGAGGAGGAGCGCCGGCTGTTCTACGTCGGGGTCACGCGCGCGATGCGCCAGCTGTACCTGACCTACGCGCGCCGGCGGGCGGTGTTCGGCGCGCAGACCTACGGGATGCGCAGCCGCTTCCTCGACGAGATACCGGCGGATCTGCTGGAGGAGCCCCAGGAGACGATCTTCCGTGGCGGCGGATACTCGGCCGGTGTCCTCGGCTCAGGCGGACGCGCCTCCGGCGGATACGGCGGCGGGTGGGCGCAGAGCTCGAGCCCGCGAGCGCCGGGCGCCGGCGCGCGCGCGCAGGGCGGCTCATCGACCGGCGAGCGCTTCCGCCTGGGCGAGGACGTCGTGCACGCCGCGTTCGGCGACGGCGTCGTGACCGGCGTGGAGCCGGGCGGTGTGATCGTGGTGCGCTTCGCCGACGACGGGTCCGAGCGCAAGCTGATGGCCGAGTACGCGCCGGTCAGCCGACGTTGAGCAGTCGCGGAATGGTGAGCTCGTCCAGAGAACATGCGCCGTAGATCATGATCTCGACGGTATGTACCCCCGAGGCTGCAACGCATAGCATCCGTCGCATGAGCGCATCGATCATCGACGGCAAGGCGATCGCTGCGCGCGTGCGGGCCGATGTGGAGCGCGAGGTGGAGGAGTGCACACGTAAGGTCGGCAAGGCGCCGGGATTGGCGACCGTGCTGGTCGGCGAGGACCCGGCGTCGGCTGTGTATGTGGGGGCAAAGCAGAAGGCGTGCGTGGAGGTAGGGATCGTGCCGTTCGATCGTCGGCTGCCGGCCGATGCGAGCTTTGACGACGTGGCCGAGAAGCTCGAACGACTGAACGCTGACAGCGCGGTCAGCGGGGTGCTGCTGCAGCTGCCCGTGCCCGAGCATCTCGACGGCCCGGCGCTGACCGCGATGATCAGCCCGGATAAGGACGTCGACGGTCTCACGGCCGTCAACGCCGGGCTGCTGTCACTCGGGCGCCCGGGCCTGCGACCGTGCACGCCGTCCGGGGTGATGGAGCTGCTGGCGAACACGGGCGTGCAGCTGGAGGGCTCGGAGGCGGTCGTGGTTGGGCGCTCCAACCTGTTCGGCAAGCCGATGTCCCAGCTGCTGCTGGCCGCGAACGCGACCGTGACCGTGTGTCACTCGCGCACCCGCGATCTGGCGGCGGTGTGCTCTCGCGCGGAGATCCTGATCGTCGCGGTCGGTCGCGCGCGCCTCGTGGACAGGCAGTTCGTGAAACCCGGCGCGGTCGTGATCGATGTCGGCATGAACCGCCTGACGCCCGAGCAGGCCGGCAACAAGAGCGGCCTGGTCGGCGACGTCGACTTCGACGCGGTCTCGCAGATCGCTTCGGCGATCACTCCCGTCCCCGGCGGGGTCGGGCCGATGACGATCGCGATGCTGCTCGGCAACACGCTCCAGGCCGCTCGCTATCACGCCGAGCTCGAGGCGCAGTTCGCCGAGCTCGGACGGGATCTCACATGAGCCATCTACCGAAGGCGCTGCGCGGATGAGCCTCAGACGGCTGCGCCTCGGTGAGCTGCTGGCGCTGGCGGGCGCGATCTGCGTGATCGTCTCGACGTTCGTGCCCTCCTACGAAGGGCCGACGGGCACGCTCGACGCCTGGGACACGTTCGGTGGCGCCGTCCTGTTGCTGCTCGCCGCCGTGGCCGCCGCGCTCGCGATGGTCGTGAGCGCGCTGAGCGAGCGCAGCACCGCGCTGCCGGTCTCGACCGGCGTGTGGTGCGTGCCGCTCGGCCTGATCGGTACGATCGCTGCGATCGTCAGAGTGCTGGAGCAGCCCGATGGCTCCACTTCTCTGTGCGTCGGCGTTTGGCTGGCGCTCGCGGGAGCGCTCGCGATCCTGATCGGGGCGTGGCGCTCGATCGGCGACGAACGGCCCTCGCTGTACAAGCCGGCGACGCCGAAGCCACGCCCCAGGCCGTAGGCGCCGCTGCCGAGGCTGTCCGGTCGCCACGCCGAGACTGCTCGCTCGTGGTGTGAATGGCGGCGGCCCATAGAATGCGCCACTGTGATCGAACGCGATGAAGTCCTGCACGTCGCCCGACTGGCGCGCCTGGCCTTGAGCGAGGACGAGATCGAGCCGATGGCCCGTGAGCTCTCGGCGGTACTCGACCACGTCGCGATGATCGCCGAACTCGACCTGGAGCACGTCGCACCGACCTCGCACGTGGTCGCGTCGTCATCGGAGGCGTCGTCATCGAAGGTGAAGGTCACCGATGCTCTGCGCGCCGATCACGCTCGCCCGTCGCTGCCGCGCGAGGTCGCGCTCGCACAGGCCCCGGCTGTGCGCGACGAGGGATTCGCAGTCCCCAGCCCGCAAGCGTGATCTCGGCCTCGCGACGATGAGTGATCTTTTGGACCTGACTGCCGCGGCGGCCGCGGCGGCGATACGCGCGGGATCGCTGTCCGCGACGGAGCTGTTCGAGGCATACCGGGCCCGTGCGGCCGCCGATCGTGCGGCCGGCGAGGACGGCCTGAACTGCTTTACCTGGGTGGCCGATCAGGCGCCCACCGAGACCGAGCCGCAGCCGCTCGGCGGTGTGCCACTTGCGGTCAAGGATCTGTTCTGCACCGAGGGGGTGCCCAGCCAGTCTGGCTCGCGGATCCTCGAGGGCTATCGACCGCCGTACACGGCGACCTCCGTGTGGAACCTGAAAAATGCGGGCGCGACGCTGCTCGCGAAGACCAACCAGGACGAGTTCGCGATGGGCTCCTCGAACGAGAACTCGGCGTTCGGGCCTGTGCGCAACCCGTGGGATCGCGGGCGAGTGCCCGGAGGCTCCTCCGGCGGCAGCGCCGCCGCGGTGGCCGCCGGCCTGGCACCGTGGGCGCTCGGCACCGACACCGGAGGCTCGATTCGCCAGCCGGCGGCCCTGTGCGGGATCGTCGGCCTGAAACCGACATACGGCACAGTCTCGCGCTACGGCATGATCGCGTTCGCGTCCTCACTCGACCAGGCCGGGCCGCTGACGCGGGATGTCAGCGATGCGGCGCTGATGCTGTCACTGATGGTCGGCCGCGACCCGTGCGATGCGACATCGCTTGAGTCTCCGAGCGCGATCGTGATGCCAAGCGCGGAGCGCCTGGCCGGAGTGACGCTCGGTGTGCCCGAGGAGCTGACCGGCGAGGGAATCGAAGCGGGCGTGCTGGACGCCTTCAGCGCGTCGCTCGCTCGCGCGCAGGAGCTCGGAGCAGAGGTCAGGACGGTCCACCTGCCGCACGCACCGCACGCACTGGCGGCCTACTATGTGCTCGCGCCCGCCGAGGCCTCCTCGAACCTCGCGCGCTTCGACGGCGTTCGCTACGGGCTGCGTGCCGCGTCGGCATCGAAGGTGGACGGCTCCGAAGACCTGCTCGAGATGTACACGCGCACGCGCCACGACGGCTTCGGCCCGGAGGTCAAGCGGCGCATCATGCTCGGCACGTACTCGCTGTCCTCCGGCTACTACGACGCCTACTACGGGCGCGCCCAGCGCGTGCGCACGAAGATCTCCGAGGATTTCGCGACTGCGTTCGAGGACGTGGACTTGATCGTCACCCCAACCGCACCGACGGTCGCGTTTGCGCTTGGTGAGAAGACCGGCGACCCACTGGCAATGTACCTCAACGATTACTGCACCGTGCCGATGTCGCTCGCGGGGATCCCCGCGATCTCGATCCCCTGCGGGTTGAGCGATGGTCTGCCGGTGGGCTTGCAGCTCGCCGGGCCCGCGTTCAGCGAGAACCGACTGCTCGACGCCGCCCACGCGCTCGAGCTGGCAATCGACTTCGACGCAGCGCCCGCCCGTGTCTGAGCCACAGCGCACCCCACCCCCGCCGCCGGCACCCTCTGGGGCACAGGCAGGCGGCTCCCATCAAGATGAGAACCAGGGGGCGGCTAGCCGCTACGAGCCCGTCATCGGCCTGGAGATCCACGTCCAGCTCGCGACCGCGACAAAGATGTTCTGTGGCTGCGCGCTGTCTTTCGGGGAGCCGCCCAACACGCGGACCTGCCCCGTCTGCCTGGGGCTCCCGGGCAGCCTCCCGGTCGCCAACGCGCAAGCCGTGCACTTTGGGCTGATGATCGGTCTCGCGCTCGGCTCCGAGCTCGCGCCGCGGTCGATCTTCCACCGCAAGAACTACTTCTATCCCGACCTGCCGAAGGGCTACCAGATCTCCCAGTACGACGAGCCCCTGTGCCTCGGCGGACGGCTCGAGAACGTGCGTATCCACCGCGTGCACCTAGAGGAGGACGCGGCCAAGCTGACGCACGTCGGTGAGAGCGGGCGCATCCACGGCTCCGACGCGAGCATCGTCGACTTCAACCGCGGCGGTACGCCGCTCGCGGAGATCGTCACCGAGCCCGACATCCGCTCGGCCGAGCAGGCCGGCGAATGGCTGAAGCTGTTGCGCAGCACGCTGCGCCAGCTCGGTGTCTCAGACGTCAACATGGAGGAGGGCTCGCTGCGCTGCGACGCGAACATTTCGCTGCGTCCGAGCGGGACCAGCGATCTCGGGGTCAAGACCGAGCTGAAGAACATGAACTCCTTCCGCTTCATCGAACGCGGGATCAGGGCCGAGATCGCGCGCCAGGAGAAGATCCTCGGTCGCGGCGAGCAGGTCACACAAGAGACGCTCCACTACGACCCCGCCTCTGGCGCGATCACGTCGTTGCGCTCGAAGGAGGAGGCCCACGACTACCGCTACTTCCCCGAGCCCGACCTCGCACCCGTGGCGATCGACCAGCAGATGATCGACAACGCGCGCGCCGCGATGTCCGAGCTCCCGTCCGACCGCGCCGCGCGCTTGGAGCGAGAGTTCTCGATCAGCGCCGAGAGCGCGCACGCGCTCGCCTTCCGCGGCGAGCTCGGCGACTACTTCGAGGCGGCGCTCGCCGCCGGCGTCGAGCCCGCGCCCGAGCCGCAGGCACTGGCCAACTGGATCACCGGCGAGTTGCTGCCACGTCTCGGCGAGGGCGAGGAGCCAGCGGCTTCGCATGTCAGCCCGAGCTCGCTGGCTGCGCTGGTCGCGATGGTCGCGCACAAGCACGTCAGTGTCGGCGCCGGCCGCCAAGTGCTCGACCGGCTCGTCTCCGACGGAGGCGACCCGCAGCAGATCGTCGACGCCGAGGGGCTCGCCGCGATCGACGGTGCAGATGAGCTCGCCGCGATCGTCGCCGCGGCGCTGCAGGCAAACGCCGATGCCGCCGAGCGCGTCCGCGAAGGCAACGCCAAGGCGATCGGGCCGATCGTCGGGCACGTGATGCGTCAGACCAAAGGCCGCGCCGATGGCACCGAGGTCGCGCGCCTGGTGAACCAGCAACTCGGGATCTGAGCGCCTCGCAAGATCTGCCGCCCGCGCCGTATGTCGCTTTGCGTCGGGCGTATAACCATGGTCAGACGGTGCCCACCTTTCAGACGGTGCCCACCCTTTACCACTTAGAAGACCCCCGCGCACGAGATTTTGGACTGCGGGCCAAAGCCAACCGGCTACAGGGCCGCCAACATGCTGTCCACGAACCGCGACGGCAAGGATGCCAGCGAGCCAGGTAGGGCTCGATCGCAAGTAGCGGTCCCTCTCCGCTAACAAACGTGCCGGCTTCCCTCGGCCGGTGCTAATCGGGAGTGCGGCCGGACAGGGGTAGGGCTTCCTGTCCGGCCGCGCTACCGTTAAGCTGGTTACCGATGGCCGATCCAGCGCTCAACGAATCCTCCTCCAAGTCGTTCGGACGGACCGTGCTCGCCGCGTTGGTGCTGCTCGTGGCCGGGTGGCTGCTGCTGGGGGTCATCGGCCACGTCCTCTCGTTCCTGTTCAGCACCGTCCTGTTGGTCGCCGCCGTCGTCGGCGTCATCTGGGCTCTGCGCGTGCTGCTGTAGGGAGCGCGTCGCGGCGATGGCCTATGTCGTCATCGCCTTCTGCTTCGGACTCGCCGGTGGGATCGTTGGGAAGATCAAGGGCAGCTCGTTCTGGCTGTGGTTTCTGATCTCCGGGCTGGTGCCGTTCTTCGGTCTGCTGGCCGCACTGGTGTACCGCTTCGAGCGCGACGAGCTGCGCCGCGAGTGCCCGCAATGCGGCCGCGTGACGAAGGTCTATGACGCACTGTGCACGCGCTGTGGGACAGAGCTCGACTTCCCCGATGTGGCGATCGCGCCCGAATCGTGGGAGCGCGTGCCGAGCGCCTGAGCGCGTCGCCGGTTCCGCCCCGTCGAGTCGCGCGAGTTCGGCTTCCCTAAGCCGATTTCGGGCGCCCTAATCCGATCCTTGGCCTAGGCTATCGGTGTCATGAGCACCCAGGTTAAGATCGCGCCGAAGCCGGCTGACTCGCTGATCGCGCGGTGGATCCATCGCGCCGGTTTCGGGGACGAGCGCGACTTCGTGCTGCGCGTCGTGCAGCCGGCGCTCGTCGGCATGATCGACGGCACCGTCTCCTCGCTGGCGCCGATCTTCGCCGCGGCGATCTCCTCGAGCTCGCACACCGCGCTGCTCGTCGGCTTCTCGACGGCACTCGGGGCGGGCGTGAGCATGGGCTGGTCGGAGGCGTTGTCGGACACCGGCGAGCAGACCGGCCGCGGCTCGGCCGTCGTGCGCGGCTCGATCACCGGCGGCATGACCGCGCTCGGAGGGATCTTCCACACGCTCCCGTTCCTGATCTCGAACGTCCACAAAGCGCTCCTCGTGGCTGGGTTCGTCGTGGCCGTCGAGCTGTTCGCGATCGCCTGGGTCAGGAAACGCTTCCTCGAGGTCTCGATGCGCTCCTCGCTGCTGGTCGTGACTGTCGGCGGCGTGATCGCCGTCGCGATCGGTGTCGCCATCGGGTCCTCCTGAGCGACCGCCACGCGAACCGCACGGGTCCGGCCAAGGATCCTGGAAACCCGCTGGTACACTGGCTTTTTCCCCGGAAATGAAGGAAGGTTGGGCGACGCGATGCGGGCGGTGGATGCGTTGATGGAATGTCTGAAGGCGGAGGGCGTGGACGTCGTCTTCGGCCTTCCCGGTGGCGCCAACCTGCCCACCTACGACGCCTTCGTGGGCGGCGGCATCCGCCACATCCTGGTTCGCCACGAGGCGGGCGGCGGCCACGCCGCCGAGGGCTATGCGAAGGCCACCGGCAAGGTCGGGGTCGCGTTCGCCACCAGCGGGCCTGGTGCGACCAACCTGCTGACGCCGATCACCGACGCGATGATGGACTCAGTCCCGGTGGTGTTCATCACCGGCCAGGTGCGTACCGATCTGCTCGGCACCGACGGCTTCCAGGAGGCCGACACGATCGGCATAACAATGCCGGTGGTCAAGCACTCCTTCATGATCCAGCACCCGCAGGAGCTCCCACGCGCGATCCACGAGGCGTTCTACATCGCCCGCAGCGGCCGGCCCGGCCCCGTGCTCGTGGACATCCCGCAGGACCTGTCGCGAGCAGAGATCGACTACGAGCCCGTGACCGACGTGCGCCTGCCCGGCTACCAGCCGCGCGTGGAGGGCAACCAGAAGCAGATCCGTCAAGCCGCGAAGGCGCTGGCGGCGGCCCAGCGCCCCGTTATCTACGCGGGCGGCGGCGTCGTCAACGCCGAAGCCTCCGCCGAGCTGACCGAGTTCGCCACCTCCGACCGCTTCCCGGTGACGTGCACGCTGATGGGCCTCGGCGCGTTCCCGGCCACGTTGGAGGGGGCGGGCGGCCGGGAGGGTGGGCGGGAACCGAATCCTCAGTGGCTCGGGATGCTCGGCATGCACGGCACCCGCGCAGCCAACTACGCGATGGACGAGGCCGACTTGATCTGCGCGGTCGGGGCGCGCTTCGACGACCGCATCACGGGCAAGCTGTCGGAGTTCGCGCCGCGCGCGAAGTTCATCCACATCGACGTCGACCCGGCCGAGATCTCCAAGAACGTCCCCGCGCACATCCCGATCGTCGGCGACGCCAAGCACGTCCTCGCGAAGCTGCTGATTGAGTACCGGGCGATCGGCGCCGACCCGGCCCGGCTGGAGTCCTGGTGGACCCGCATCGAAGGCTGGAAAGCCAAGCATCCGCTCGGGTACGAGGACAGCGCCGACAACGAGATCAAGCCGCAGTTCATGGTCCAGGCGCTGCACGAGGCGACCGGCGGCGAGGCGATCGTCACCAGCGACGTCGGCCAGCACCAGATGTGGACCGCGCAGTACTACGACTTCCCGGCGCCGCGGCGCTGGATCAACTCCGGCGGGCTCGGGACGATGGGCTTCGGCCTGCCGGCGGCGATGGGCGCGGCCGTCGGGGAGCCCGAGCGGCTCGTCTGCTGCATCGCCGGCGACGGCTCGGTTCAGATGAACGCGCAGGAGTTGGCGACGTGCGCGCAGAACAAGATCCCGGTCAAGGTGTTCATCATGAACAACGGCTATCTCGGCATGGTCCGCCAGTGGCAGGAGCTGTTCTGGGACGGCAAATACAGCCACGTGGACATGGGTGAGTTCCCCGACTTCGTCAAGCTCGCCGAGGCCTACGGTGTGACCGGGATTCGGCTCGAGGACAAGACGACGCTCGTCGAGGACATGCGGCGCGCGATCGCGATCGACGGCCCGGTACTCGTCGACGTCCGCGTCACGCGCGAGGAGAACACCTATCCGATGATCCCCGCCGGTCAGGCCGCTCGCGAGATGGTCGGGTGAGCGCTTCCGTGGGTGAACCTGGAACCAAGGAGCCGCTGAGCCTCGAAGAGCTCCACGCGGCGACGAACATGCGCACGGGACGCAAGCACGTCCTGTCGATCCTGGTGGAAAACAAGTCGGGTGTCCTGACGCGGATCGCCGGGCTGTTCGCTCGGCGCGGCTTCAACATTTCGACGTTGACCGTCGGCCCCACCGATGACGTGCAGATCTCACGCGTGACGCTGACCGTCGACGGTGCGCTGCATCCGATCGATCAGGTGACCAAGCAGCTGCACAAGCTGATCAACGTCCTGAAGATCCGCGACCTCGAGCCCGGTGACACGGTCGCGCGCGAGCTCGCGCTGTTCAAGGTCTCAGCCGACGGCGTCCAGCGCGGCGAGCTGATGCAGATCGCGGAGATCTTCCGCGGCAAGGTCGTCGACGTGACAAAGCGGGCGGTGATCGTCGAGGTGACCGGCACGACCGAGAAGATCGAGGCGTTTGAGGCGATGGTGCGGCCGTTCGGCCTGATCGAGATGATGCGCACGGGCGAGATCGCGATCTCGCGGGGGCGCAGCGAGACCTAGCTGTTGCTGGACACGCGCACACGCTCGCCGTTCGCGCTGGCAGACGCCGATCGCGAGCGCCTGGCGGAGCGGTTGCGCCGCGCGGTGCGCCGGGCCCGCCGGCATGGCGAGCAGACGTTGGCCACGATCTCGGTTGCGCTGCCCGGAGATGTGGATCCGTCGGCTGTCGTGTGCGCGTCGCGGCGCGCTGGCGAGCGCTGGTTCGCCTTCGAGCAGCCCGAACGTGCTCGCGCCGCGCGCGCAGGGCTCGGCGAGGCGGTCGGCCTGCACGCCGCCGGCCCGGATCGCTTCGCGCGTGTCACCGAGCGCTGGCGCGAGCTGGCGGGCGCTGCGATCGCGGACGCCGATGCGTCCGAGCATCCTGCGGGCGGCGGCCTGCTCGCGATGGGGGGCTTCGCGTTCGCACCGGACGGCGGCCAGGCGCCCCACTGGGAAGGCTTCGAGCCCGCGTCGCTGAGCGTTCCCGAGGTGCTGCTCGTGCGCACGGAGCAGCGGGGGGCGCAGAGCGCCCGCCTCACGCTGGCCGCGCTCGCCTCACCCGACGATCTAGCCGAGGAGCTGCTGGCGCGCCTGGAGCGTCGCCTGCAGGAGCTGCGCTCGAGCGCGCCGCCGCTGCTCGACCCCGCCCCGACCGGACGCTTCCAGGTCGCCAGCGCGATGCCTCCCGAGCACTACGAGGGCGCTGTCGCGCGCGCCACCGAGCTGATCGGCGCGGGTGAGCTGGAGAAGATCGTGCTCGCCCGCGAAGTCCTAGTGCATGCCCCGCGCTTCCACGACCCGGCGGCCGTGTTCGGCGTCCTGCGCGAGGAGTTCCCGTCGTGCTTCGTGTTCTGCATCGGACGCGGCGACGGGACGCTGATCGCCGCCAGCCCCGAGCTGCTGGTCCGTCGCGAAGGCCAGCGCGTGAGCACGCTCGCGCTCGCCGGCTCCACGCGCCGCAGCGCCGACCCCGCGGTCGACGCCCACCTCGGCGAGCAGCTGCTGCGCGACGAGAGCTATCGCGAGGAGCACGCGATCGTCGCCCGGCGGATCGCGCGGACGCTGCGCCCACATGCCGTGTGGGTAACCGCTGCATCCGAGCCCGAGCTCGTCACGATCGCCAACATCCAGCACCTGGCGACGCCGATCCGCGCGCAGCTCACAACGCCGATCGAGGCGCTCGAGCTGGTCGGGCTGATGCACCCGACGCCTGCCGTGGGGGGTGAGCCGCTGAGTAGCGCCGCTCCGCTGATCCCGACGCTCGAGGGGCTCGACCGCGGCTGGTACTCCGGGCCGGTCGGCTGGACGGACGCTGCCGGCGACGGCGAGTTCTGTGTCGCGCTGCGCTGCGCGCTGCTGCGCGGCGGCGTCGCGCGCTGCTTCGCCGGCAACGGAATCGTGCGCGACTCCGATCCCGCCGCCGAGTTGGCCGAGACCGAGGTCAAGCTGCAGGCGCTGCTCCCGCTGCTGGCGGGCTGAGCGCCGCCGTCACGCCGTCCCACAGGCGGCGGTGCAGCGCGACGTTCTCCGCGCGCGCGCCGCGAACCTCCACGATCGCCGAGCCGTCCTGGGCCAGTGCGCGCTCGAGCGCGACGCGGAAGGCGGGGACGTCGTGGACCAGCTCGTGCGACAGCCCGTACAGCGCGGCCGCGCGTGCAAAGTCCAGGCCGGTCGGCGTGGCGATGTGCCGGGTGTACACGTCCTCGCCGGCGTCGTCGCCGTCGCCATCGAGCGGAGGGTCCTCGGCTGACGCGAGCGCCATGCTTGCGCTTGACACTGCCAGGAAGTCGAAGATCCCGCCGCCGCCGTTGTCGAGCAGCACGATCGTCAGCTTCAGGCCGAGCCGCGACGAGGCCAGCAGGCCGCCGATGTCATGCGCCAGCGCTACGTCGCCGATCAGCAGCACGACTGGACCGGGGCCGTCGGCCGCCGCCCCGAAGGCCGAGGAAACGGTGCCGTCGATCCCGTTGGCGCCGCGATTGCACAGCACCCGAGGGGGATCCGCGCGCACGGGCCAGAAGGTCTCGATGTCGCGCACGGGCATCGAGGAGGCCACGAACAGCGTCGCCTGCTCGGGCAGCAGCACCCCGAGCTCGGCCGCGATCGCCGGCTCGGACAGGCGGCCGTCGCCGAGTACCCCGATGATCGCCTCCGCGGCGCGCTCGTCGGCACTGCGCCAGCCCGCCAGCCAGTCCTGCTCGGCTGCGTCTCGTGGTGCCAGCGGGGGCGTACAGGCGCTCGCCAGCCATGAGAGCGCGGCGGCCGGGTTGAGGGCGAACGAGTCTGAGAGGATCGACGCCGGGTCCTGCCACGCGGCCTCCGGGTCGAGCGCCACTTGACGTGTGTCCTGTAGGCCGGCGAGCCAGACACGCAGCGGCTTCGACACCGGCAGATCGCCGACCCGCAAGATCAGATCGGGCGCCGGCGACGCCGCGAACACCGGATCTCGCAGCAGCGCATCGTAGTGGGCGATCGCAGCCTCTCCGCGCCGCGCGCCGGACAGCGGGTCGGCGAGCAGCGGCCAGCCGACGGCGGACGCGAACCCGGCGGCGGCCGTCGCGAGACCGGTGTGCCGCTCGTCGCGGCCAGCGACGACCACGCCGCGCCGCGCACGGGAGACCAGCTCGAGCAGCGGCGCATCGTGGGCGATCGGCTCGACCGGCACGCGCCGGCTGACATACGGGCGCCCAGCGGCGCGGCCGCTCGCATCCGGCGCAGGCTGCTGCTCGCTCACGAGCGGCTCGCGCAGGGGGAAGTTCAGGTGCACGACCCCGGGCCTGCCCTCCAGCGCCGTCCAGTAGGCGCGGCACGCGAGCGTGCGCATCCAGCGCAGGCTCTCGACGCTCGCGTCGTGCACGCCGACCTCGAAGAACCACTTGGTCGCGCCGCCCAGCAGCTTCAGCTGGTCGATCGCCTGCCCGGCGCCGTTCTCGCGCAGCTCAGCCGGGCGATCGGCGCTCAGCAGCAGCAGCGGGACGCGCGCCTCACGCGCCTCGATCGCTGCCGGGAGAAGCTCGGCAACGGCGGTCCCCGATGTGCACGTGACGGCGACCGGCAGGCCGGACGCCTTGGCCAGCCCGAGCGCGAAGAACCCCGCGCAGCGCTCATCGACGTGCGAGAAGCTCTGCAGTCGCCGCTCTCGCGCCAGCGATAGCACCAGCGGCGCGCAGCGCGAGCCGGGCGAGGTGCACGCGGCGCGCATGCCGCAGCGCGCGAGCTCGTCCACGAACGCCGCCAGCAGCGCGTATGTGTCGGTTGTCGGGGTCATAGGATGGTCGTGTGCCGGAGAGCGTCGTCCTGCTTCACGGGTTCAGCGGCACCCGGCGCGCGTGGGACGGCACGATCGCGCAGCTCGACAGTGAACGCTACCGCCCGCTCGCGCTAGACCTGCCCGGGCATGGCTCGGCCGCCGAGGCCGCCCCTCCGTTCACGTTCGAGCGCTGTGTCGAGGACGTGCTCGTGCGCGCACCCGAGCGCTTCGTCCTATGCGGCTACTCGCTTGGCGGGCGCCTCGCCCAGCAGATCGCGCTTGCCGCACCCGCGCGCGTCACTCGCGTCGTGCTCGTCTCCACTACCGCCGGGATCGAGGACTCCGCCGAGCGGTTGGCACGGCGCGGCGCCGACCACGCGCTCGCCGATCGACTCGAGCGAGAGCCGTTCGAGGACTTCATCGAGCGCTGGCGCGCCCAGCCGCTGTTCGCCGATGACCCGCCCGAGGTCGCAGCGCTCGCGCGCGAGGATCAGCGGCGCAACCGGCACGCGCCGCTCGCGGCGGTCCTGCGCGGTCTCGGCACGGGAGAGATGCAGCCGCTGTGGGACCGTCTGGCCGAGCTGGCGATGCCCGCGACCGTGCTCGTCGGCGAGCGCGACACGAAGTTCCGCGCGCTCGCGCGGCGGATGGTCGAGCTGCTGCCCGACGCCCAGCTCGCGGTCGTGCGCGGCGGGCATGCCCTGACGCTGGAGAACCCCGCCGCGCTCGCCGAAGCGATCGAACGGCGCTAGACGACCTGACGGTTAGAACAGCCCGACGCCGAGGCCCGGGTCGCTCGGCAGGGCGATCGCCCCGGATCTCGTCTCGAACGGGTTCTCGAGATCCTCGAACAGGCCGATTGTCGCCAGGCCGCAGTGGGGCATCGGACCGCGCGATGCGAGCGCTGCCGCGGCATGCAGCGCAGCCGCGATCCCCAGCGGGCCGTCGAGCGTCGAGGCCAGATAGACCTCGGCGCCGGTCGCGCGTACGAGCGCTGCGGCCGCAAGCAGGCCAGCGATCCCGCCGCAGCGCGAGACCTTCAGGCACACCGCGTCCGCCACCCCGGCTGTCAGCGCGCCGTGCTCGCCTGCGGTCTCGTCGATCGACACGCGCACGGCCACCCGCTCGCGCACCTCGCGCATCGCGTGCAGCCCGTGCACGGGCTCCTCGACCAGCTCCAGGCCGGCGGTGGAGAGGGAGTCGATCGCCGCGACCGCCTGATCGACGTCCCACGCGCCGTTCGCGTCGAGCCGCAGAGCCATGTGCGGCCCGGCCGCCGCGCGCGCCGCGGCAACCCGCCCAGCATCGTCGCCGACGCCGACCTTGATCTTCACGCACGTGTAGCCCTGCTGTGCCGCGGCTGCCGCCTGCTCGGCCGCTCCCATCCGATCGAGCGCGGACAGCGTCGCGTTGACCGGCACGCGCGCGACAGGATCGTCGCTCAACAGCAGCGCCACCGGCTTCTGTGCGCGGCGCCCCGCACGATCCCACAGCGCGAGGTCGATCGCCGCGAGCGCCGCCGGGAGGTCCTCGACCTCGCGGCACGCTTCGATCAGCTGCGCGCCGTTGCGGCCCGCGGAGTCCTCGAGCGCCGGGGCGTAGCGTTCCAGCGTCCGCTGCACGGTGTCGATGTCGACGCCGTCATAGGCCTGCAGCGGCGCTGCTTCCCCGTGGCCCTGCACTCCGTCCTCGTCGGTCAGCACGACGATCACGAGCTCTCTGTGCTCGACCGTGCCGTACGCCGTTGCCAGCGGGGCGGACAGTCGCAGCGTGCGTCGCTCGAGCTCGAGCTTCATATCCCGATCCCGCCGCTCGCCAGGATCCCGGCGGAGAACAGCAGGCAGAACGCGAGCTGCAGGACGCCGGTCTTCGCCAACGCGCCGTTCAGCGCCGGGCCGTCGGTGTGCGTTCGCACGATGCGCACGACCGCGACGGCCAGGGGGATCACCGCCCAGGGTGCCAGCAGCCACGCGTCCATCGACCCGAACGCCCACGGCAGCGGCGCCGCCACGAATGCGCCGGCAACCATCGCCGCGTACAGCGTGCGCGTGCGCGCACGGCCGAGGCGCACCGCCAGCGTCCGCTTGCCCGCGCGCCGGTCGGTCTCGAGGTCGCGCACGTTGTTGACGACTAGGATCGCGCTCGCCAGCAGCCCGACCGGGACGGCGCACACGAACGCCTGCCACGGCAACTGCTGGACCTGCACGAAGTACGAGCCGGCGACCGCCACGATGCCGAAGAACAGGAACACGAACACCTCACCGAGGCCCTCATAACCATACGGACGCGGCCCGCCCGTGTACAGCACCCCGGCGAGGATCGACGCCGCGCCCACCGCCAGCAGCTCCGGTCCTGCGACTGCGACCAGGTACACGCCGCAGCCAACAGCCAGACCGAAAGTCACGTACGTCGCCAGCAGCACCTGGCTCGGAGGCACGAGGCCACCCGCGGTCACCCTGACCGGGCCGAGGCGATCCTCGGTGTCGGCGCCGCGCCGCGCGTCGGAGTAGTCGTTCGACAAGTTGGTGCCGACCTGGATGAACACCGCGCCGAGCAGCGCGGCTAGGAACGCCAGCGCGTGGAAATGGCCGGCTCCGAGCGCCAGCGAGGTGCCGACGAGCACCGGTGCGACCGCGGCCGGCAGCGTACGCACGCGGGCCGCCATCACCCAGATGCGGACCGCGCTCACGTCAGGCCCGCTTGGGGAAGCGCGCGAAGTCCGGTGCGCGCTTCTCGCGGTACGCGTCGCGTCCCTCCTGAGCCTCCTCGCTGCCATAGAACAAGAGGTTCGCGTCGTGCGCGAGCTGCTGGATCCCCGTCAGCCCGTCCTCGGCCGCATTGAAGCTCGCCTTCAGCAGGCGCAGCGCGAACGGCGACAGCGCGAGCATCTCCTCACACCAGGAGACGGTCTCCTGCTCCAGGCGCTCAAGCGGCACGACCGTGTTCACGAGACCCATCTGCAGCGCTTCCTCGGCCGAGTACTGCCGGCACAGGAACCAGATCTCCTTCGCCTTCTTCGGCCCGACCAGGTTGGCCAGCAGTCCGGCGCCGAAGCCGCCGTCGAACGAGCCGACCTTCGGACCCACCTGCCCGAAGCGGGCGTTCTCAGCGGCGATCGTCAGGTCGCACACGAGATGCAGCACGTGGCCGCCGCCGATCGCGTACCCGGCGACCATCGCGACGACCGGCTTCGGCAGCCGACGGATCTGCACATGCAGGTCGGTCACGTGGAAGCGCCCGGGGCGGGTGGGATCCGGATTACCGGCCTGATCGTCGTTCAGGTAGCCGGAGTCGCCGCGCACACGCTGGTCGCCGCCGGAGCAGAAGGCGTCGGGTCCCTCGCCGGTCAGCACGATCACGCCGATCTCGGTGTCCTCGCGCGCGTCTTCCAGCGCTCGCGAGATCTCGATGATCGTCCGCGGGCGAAACGCGTTGCGCACCTCCGGGCGCGCGATCGTGACCTTGGCGATGCCCGATGGGGACCCGTCCTCCCCGGCGGACTTCTCGTAGCGGATGTCCGTGTACACGCCCTCGGGCGGCTCGGCGGCGGGGATCCATGCTGTGCTCATCGCGCGAAGGCTAGCCTGTGTGCCATGGGGGTCGACGGATGGCTGGCCCGCGCTGCTCTGGCGCGGCCCGATCGGATCGCGCTGCAGACACCCGGGGGGGATTGGTCCTACGCCCGGCTGCACGCCGCCGCGCGCTTCGCCGCCGGTCAGCTGCAGGCCCGCGGAGCCGGGCCCGGGGCGCGGGTCGCGATCGCGCTGGAAGCCGGCGTCGACTTCGCCCAGGCACTGCACGCATGCCTGCTGCTGGGTGCGGTCGCGGTGCCGGTCGACCTGCGCCTATCCGCGCAGGAACAAGCGGTGATCGTCGCCAGGACGACTGTGCTTGTCGAGGAGCCACTCGGCGAGGGCCCCGCGCCGGACGCGATCCCGCCGAGCTGCGAGCACGACCTCGATGCGAGCGCCGTCGTGATCCACACCTCCGGCACGACCGCCGCGCCGCGGCCGATCGAGCTCACGTACGGCAACTTCCTGTGGAGTGCGCTCGGCTCGGCCGTCGCTCTCGGCCTGCACCCTGACGAGCGCTGGCTGTGTGCGCTGCCGCTGTCGCACGTCGGCGGGCTGTCGATCCTGCTGCGCTCGACGATCTACGCGACGACCGCGGTCGTGCATCCCGGCTTCGACGCCGAGCGCGTCGTGCAGGCCCTGCGTGAGCATGACGTGACGCTTGTGAGCGTCGTCGCGACGACGCTGTCCCGCGCGCTCGACGCGGGCCTGCAGGCGCCGCCGGCGCTGCGCTGCGCGCTGACCGGCGGCGGCCCTGTCCCGGCTGCGCTCGTGCAGCGTGCGCAGTCCGCCCGCGTGCCGGTCGCGCTGACCTACGGTCTCAGCGAGAGCTGCTCGCAAGTGACGACCACGCCGATCGCCGAGGTCGAGCGCGCGGGTGCACGCGCGGGCACCGGCACCAGCACCAGCGCGACCACGCTCGCCGGCCCGTCGCTGTTCTGCACCGACGTGCGGATCGCCGCCGGCGATGAGATCCTCGTACGCGGTCCGACGGTCGCGCCGGGCGCGCTGAGCAGCGACGGCTGGCTGCATACCGGAGACCTCGGTGCGCTCGATGACCGCGGCCGCCTGTCGGTCAGCGGGCGCAAGGCCGACACGATCATCAGCGGCGGTGAGAACATCGCGCCGGCCGAGATCGAGGCGGTGATCGAGGCGCATCCGCAGGTGCTGGAGGCGGCCGTGCTGGCCCGCCCCGATCCACAGTGGGGTGAGGCCGTGACGGCGGTCGTGCTCGCGCGCCCGGGCGTCGAGCTGGAGGTCGAGTCGCTGCGTGCTCACTGTGCGGGCACGCTTGCCCCGTACAAGGTCCCCAAGCATTTCGAGCTCGTCTCCGCGCCGCTCCCGCGCACGCGCTCGGGCAAGCTGCTGCGCCGGGAGCTGCGGTGAGCTTCGACGCCAACGCGCACAGGGAGGCCAGCCTGGCGGGCTGGGAAGAGGCGGCGTCCGGCTGGGTCCGCCGCCAGAAGCTGCTGCGCGAGCTGGGCGAGCCGGTATCGCATTGGATGGTCGAGGCGATCTCCGTGCAGCCCGGCCAGCGGGTGCTAGAACTGGCGGCCGGCCTCGGCGAGACGGGGATGCTCGCGGCGGAGCTCGTAGCGCCGATGGGCGGCGTGATCGTCTCAGATCAGGCCGAGGGGATGCTCGAGGGAGCGCGCGCCAGGGCAATCGAGCTGGGCCTCAGCAACATCGAGTTCCAGGTGCTGAACGCCGAATGGATCGACCTGCCGGTCGCCAGCGTCGACGCTGTGCTGTGCCGCTGGGGCTACATGCTGATGGCCGACCCGGCCGCAGCACTGGGAGAGACGCGTCGCGTGCTGCGACCCGGCGGGCGTGTCGCGCTGGCCGTGTGGGCGGCGATCGAGCACAACCCATGGGCGCTGCTTCCGGCACAGGAGCTCGCCGCGCGTGGGCTGGCGCCGCCGCCCGACGATCGCGAGTTCCGCCCCGGCCCGTTCGCCATAGGACACGAGCAGCAGCTGCTCGAGCTGCTCGAGCAGGCCGGGTTCGCGGAGCTCCAGCTCGATCAGCTCGAGCTCGTTCGGCGCCACCCGAGCTTCGATGAGCTGTGGGAGACGACGCTCGATCTGTGGCGCAACTTCCACGACGCGGTGCTGTCGCTGCCCGCGCCGGAGATCCACGAGATCCGCCTGGCGCTGGCTGAGCGCTTCGCGCCGTTCACGGCCGCCGACGGAACGCTCGAGATACCGGGGCGAACGTTCGTCGCCTGCGCCGGCGCCTGAGTTGGATAGCCTGCCGCAGATGATCTACGACGACGACGCGAACCTCAATCTCCTCGACGGCAAGACCGTCGCCATCATTGGCTACGGCTCCCAGGGCCACGCCCACGCCCTCAACCTGAAGGACTCCGGCGTCGACGTCGTGGTCGGCCTGCGCGAGGACTCCGCGTCGGTCGCGAAGGCGCGCGAGCAGGGTCTGGAGGTGCTGTCAGTGGTTGACGCCGCCAGCCGCGGCGATCTCGTGATGATCCTGCTGCCGGACGAGCGCCACCACGATATCTGGGAGCAGGAGATCCGCGATGGCATCGCCGAGGGCAACATGATCCTGTTCGGCCACGGCTTCTCGATCCACTACGGCGAGATCGACCCGCCCGCCGGCGTCGACGTGGCGATGGTCGCGCCGAAGGGCCCGGGACATCTGGTGCGCCGCCAGTTCACCGAAGGCAGCGGCGTCCCCGGGCTGATCGCGGTCGCGCAGGACGCGACGGGCAACGCGCGCGCGCTCGCGCTGGCGTACGCCAAGGGCATCGGCTGTACGCGTGGCGGCGTGATCGAGACGACGTTCAAGGACGAGACCGAGACCGATCTGTTCGGCGAGCAGGCAGTGCTGTGCGGCGGCGCCTCGGAGCTCGTCCAGGCCGGCTTCGAGACGCTCGTCGAGGCCGGGTATGACCCCGAGATGGCCTACTTCGAGTGCCTGCACGAGCTCAAGCTGATCGTCGATCTGATGCACGAGAAGGGGCTCGCCGGGATGCGCTACTCGATCTCCAACACGGCCGAGTACGGCGATTACACGCGCGGCAAGCGCGTGATCACCGAGCAGACGCGCGCCGACATGCGCAAGATCCTGCAGGAGATCCAGTCCGGCGACTTTGCGCGCGAGTGGATCGCCGAGAACCGCGCCGGCCAGGAGAACTTCAAGCGCATGCGCGCCCAACAGGCAGACACCCAGGTCGAGCACGTCGGCAGCGAGCTGCGCTCGCACATGGACTGGATCAAGCCGGCGTTCTGAGGCCGCCCGGCCCGGCGCACGCGACCGCGATGCTGGCCTACGTCTCCTGGCACCGTCCCGCGCCGGGTGTCGAGCGCGCCGCCTACGAGCACGCGCTCGAGCACTTCCACCGCTCGCTCGCTCACCGCCCGCCGAGCGGCTTCCGCGGCTCGACCGTGTTTCGCGCCGGCGAGCTGCCGTGGCTGCGCTCGCCTGCGCACGAGGCTGCAGATGGTGGGGCGGACTACGAGGACTGGTACCTGCTCGACGGCTGGAACGCCGTCGGTGTGATCGAGGAGGCTGCCGTCTCGCGGGGGCACACGACCGCGCACGACGCGATCGCGCAGCTCGCGGGGCCGGCGACCAGCAGCGTCTACCGCCTCGGCGAGGGCCACGCACGCCTCGAGCACACGCGCCTGAGCGTCTGGGTATCTCGCGCGCGCGGCCACGCGAGCCCGACGATCGCCGACCTGCTGGGCGATGGCATGGACCGGCAGACGAGTGGCCTGTGGCGGCGCTGCCTGGGCCTCGGGCCGGCGCCGGAGTACTGCGTGCTCGCCTGTGAGGGGTCGAGCCTCGCGGACCTCAGCGGCGTGGCCGAGTCGCGCCTGCCGGCGGGATGGCAGGCGACGGTGTGCCCCCGCGAGGTGCTGTGGAGTGGCTGACATCCGGCGCGTGCGCCCGGATCGGCTGAGCTAGCGCGGTGTTCGGCCGAGGTCCGCGCGGCATTCTTGAGGTCCGCGCGGCGTTCGCTACACTCGGCTGCGTCGTCGCGACTGGCGTTCGGGTGGAGTTCACCACCGGGAAGCGACGAGTCAGAACCGCCGCGCGCCTGGGCACCCTCAGAATCACGACCATTCCCTCGAGGTCCGACCGAGCGAGGAGCCCACATGACGACGAGCCCCCTGACAGAGCAGACGCCGCTGGTCATTCCCGAGCAGCTGAGGCCCATCGACGGGCGCTTCGGCTGCGGTCCCTCCAAGGTGCGCCCGCAGGCGCTGGCGCGCCTGAGCGCCGACGGCGCCCGCGTGATGGGAACCTCGCACCGGCAGAAGCCGGTCAAGGCGCTCGTCGGTGAGATCCGCACAGGCCTGAGCGAGCTGTTCGCCGTCCCTGACGGCTACGAGGTGGCGCTGGGCAACGGCGGATCGACCGCCTTCTGGGACGCCGCCGCGTTCGGGCTGGTCAGGCGCCGTTCCGCGCACCTGAGCTTCGGTGAGTTCTCACAGAAGTTCGCGACCGTGACGAGCGGCGCGCCGTTCCTCGAGCAGCCGATCGTCGTCTCGGCCGAGGCCGGCGACGCCCCCGACCCGACCGCGGCCGGGCAGCTCGCCGCCGAGGGTGACGCAGACCTGATCGCGTGGGCGCACAACGAGACCTCGACCGGCGTGATGGTGGGAGTCACGCGGGTCGGCGCAGCGGACGCGCTGGTTGCGATCGACGCGACATCGGGCGCCGGGGGCCTACCGGTCGACGTGGCGGACGCCGACGCGTACTACTTCGCGCCGCAGAAGGGCTTTGCCGCCGACGGCGGGCTGTGGCTGGCGTTGCTCAGCCCGCGCGCACAGGAGCGGATCGCCGAGCTGCACGGCTCCGAGCGCTGGATCCCGGAGTTCCTCTCGCTGCACACGGCGCTCGAGAACTCGCTCAAGGATCAGACTTACAACACGCCTGCGGTGGCCACGCTGTTCCTGCTGGCCGATCAGATCCGCTGGATGCTCGACGGTGGCGGCCTGGACTGGTGCGTGGCTCGCACGCGCGCGTCGTCCGGCCACCTGTACGGCTGGGCCGAGCAGCGCGCGTACACGACGCCGTTCGTCGCCGACCCGGCCAAGCGCTCGCTGGTCGTCGGCACGATCGACTTCGAGCAGTCGATCGACGCGGCGGCCGTCGCGTCTACGTTGCGGGCGAACGGGATCGTGGACGTCGAGCCGTATCGCAAGCTGGGTCGCAACCAGCTGCGGATCGGCATGTTCCCGGCGGTCGAGGTCGCCGACGTGCAGGCGCTGACCGCGTGCATCGACTGGGTCGTGGAGAGGATGTCCGCATGAGCGACCGTCCGAAGGTGCTCGTCAAGGAGAAGATCGGCGACTCGGGCATCGCGCTGCTGCGCGAGCATTTCGACGTCGAGCTCGGCGTCGACTGGAGTGCTGAGGAGCTGGTCGAGCGGATCGGCGGCTACGACGGCATCCTGATCCGCTCGGCTACGAAGATGACCGCCGAGATGATCGCCCACGCGACGCGCCTGCAGGTGATCGGGCGCGCCGGCGTGGGCGTCGACAACGTGGACGTCGAGGCGGCGACCAAGCGCGGCATCGTGGTCGCCAACGCGCCCGAGTCGAACGTGGTGACGGCGGCCGAGCACACGATGGCGCTGCTGCTGGCGCTCGCGCGCAACATTCCCCAGGCGTACGTGTCGCTGACCGCCGGCAAATGGGAGCGCTCGAAATTCTCCGGCGTGGAGCTGTACGAGAAGACGCTCGGCGTGCTCGGCTTCGGGCGCATCGGGCAGCTCGTCGCGCAGCGCGCGCGCGGCTTCGGCATGCGCGTGGTGGCATTCGATCCGTTCGTCAGTGCCGAGCGCTACCGCGACCTTGGGGCGGAGAAGGCCGACAGCCCGGAGGACCTGTACGCGCAGTCGGACTTCATCACCGTGCACCTGCCGAAGACGCCGGACACCGAAGGGTTCCTCGACGCGGACGCGTTCGCGAAGATGCGCGACGGCGCGCGTGTGCTGAACGTCGCCCGCGGCGGGCTGATCGACGAAGCGGCGTTGAAGGACGCGCTGGACTCCGGCAAGCTCGGCGGCGCTGCGCTGGACGTGTTTCCGAGCGAGCCGATGACCGAGAGCCCGCTGTTCGGCTACCCGAACGTGATCGTCACGCCGCATCTCGGCGCCTCGACCGCCGAGGCGACCGATCGCGCCGGCTATCAGAGCGCCGAGCAGGTCGTCGCCGCGCTGACCGGCGGCGTCGTCTCGACGGCGGTGAACATCCCGGCGATCGGCGCCGAGGACATGGAGACGCTCGGGCCGTTCCTGCCGCTGGCGAGACATCTCGGGCGCCTTGCGATGGAGCTCGCGGAGGGCAGCTCGGTCGAGCGGATCGAGGCCGCGTTCCTTGGGCGGATCGCCGACTTCGACACCCGCCTGCTGGGGCTGGCGGTGATCGTCGGCGCGCTCGGCGGGCGCACCGAGGAGGAGGTCAACCTGGTCAACGCCCCAACGATGGCCCAGCAACGGGGAATCGTGTTCGAGGAGAAGGCCGTGTCCGAGGCCGAGGACTTCAACGAGCTGATCCGCGTGACGGTGATCGCCGGTGGCGAGCGCGTGGCCGTCGCCGGCACGGGCATCGGCCCCAGCCAGGTCCCACATCTGGTCGAGGTGCAGGGCCGGCGGCTGACGATCGAGCTCGCGCCGCACGTGACCGTGTTCCGCTATCAGGATCTACCCGGCATGATCGGGCGCGTCGGCACGATCTTCGGCGCCCACGGGATCAACATCTCCTCCGCCGCTGTCGGGCACACGCCCAACTCCGCCTCCGCCGGCTCTGGTCGGCCCAGCGCGCCCAGCGCGCCCGGCGGGTCTAGCGGGTCCGGCGGGTCCGGCGGGTCCGGCGGCGAGGATGGCGGCTTCGCCGCGATGGTCGTTACGACCGACGCCGTCGTGCCGGGCGCCGTGGTCGAAGAGATCGTCGCCTCCGACGGCTTCGCGAACGGCTGGTCGGTCGAGTTGGGCTGATCAGCGGCCGCGCCGTTAATGGCGGGCAGTGACCAGTGTCCAGCCGGGCCGCCTGCAGCCCCAGTGGGGCGGAGTTGGCCGGCTGGCCAAATCGGATAGTGTGCGCCGCGGATGCGAGAGGTGGTGATCACAAAGCACGGCGGCCCTGGCGTGCTGCAGGTGCAGGAGCGACCGGACCCCGAGCTCGGAGCGGGGGAGGTGCGCATCGACGTCGCCGCCGCCGGCGTCAACTTCGCCGATGTGATGGCGCGCATGGGCCTGTATCCGGACGCGCCGAAGACGCCCTGCGTGGTTGGCTATGAAGTCGCCGGCACGATCCTCGAGCTGGGTGCCGGAGTTGCGGATTCCCACCCGACCCTCACGCCGGGGCAGCGCGTGATCGCCTCGACCGTGTTCGGCGGCTACGCCTCGCAGGTTGCAGTGCCCGCCGCCGACGTGTTCGCCCTGCCGGACGAGCTCAGCTTCGAGCAGGGGGCAGCGATACCGGTCAACTACGGGACCGCGTGGGCTGGGCTGATCGGCTACGGGGTGCTGCAGCCCGGCGAGCGCGTGCTCATACACTCGGCCGGTGGTGGCGTGGGCATCGCCGCCACCCAGATCGCCAAGCGCACGGGCGCCGAGGTTTACGGGACGGCCTCGCCCGGCAAGCACGCCCGCATCCGCGAGCTCGGCGTCGACCACGTAATCGACTACACCGCCTCCGGCTGGGAGCGCGGGCTGCCGCAGTTCGACGTGATCCTCGACGCGATCGGTGGGCGCAACTTCCGCCTCAGCTACTCGCTGCTGCGCCCCGGTGGGCGACTGGTTGCCTTCGGCGCCTCCTCGGTCGTCTCGGGCGAGCGCAAAAACGTGGTCACCGCGCTGCGCGCCGTCGCGCGCATGCCGCGTTTCAACATCATGAAGCAGATGTCCGAATCGAAGGCCGTGATCGGGCTGAACATGCTGACGCTGTTGAAGGATCGGGGCACGATCGGACCGTGGATCACGCCGCTGCGCCCGATGCTCGACGACGGCACCGTCAAGCCGGTGATCGCGGGGACCTTCAGCTTCGAGGAAGCCGGCGCCGCGCAGACGATGATCGTCGAGCGGCGCAACGTCGGCAAGGTCGTGCTCGTTCCCTAGGCAGCCGGTGCTACCCTGCACCGAGATGTCGTTTCGTATCTCGTACTTGCAGCTTCTTCTCCTCCCCCCTCGGGGGGAATAGCGCGTGGCGGCCGCGTAGCCGCATACCCAGCAGAGAGGAACAGCAACCGAGATAGAGAAGGAGCACGAACGACATGAGCACTTCTACGGGTGAACGCAACGACGCGAACCGCGTGCAGATCTTCGACACGACGCTGCGCGACGGCGAGCAGTCGCCGGGGATATCGCTGAACAAGCAGGAAAAGCTCGAGATCGCCCAGCAGCTGGCACGGCTTGGGGTCGACGTGATCGAGGCTGGCTTCCCGATCGCTTCCCCCGGCGACTTCGAGGGCGTGCAGGCGATTGCGCAGGAGGTCGAAGGTCCGGTGATCTGCGGTCTGGCGCGCACGAGCCATCAGGACATCGACGCGGCGTGGAACGCGGTGAAGGACTCCGGGCGCCCGCGCGTCCACACGTTCATCTCGACCTCGGACATCCACATCGAGCACCAGCTGCAGACGACGCGCGAGGACGTCATCGGCCAGGCTCGAGCCGCGGTCGCACACGCCAAGCAGTATCTGGACGATGTCGAGTTCTCGCCGATGGACGCCAGCCGCGCGGACGTCGAATTCACCGCCGCTGTGGTGCAGGTCGCGATCGACGAGGGCGCCGTGACGATCAACATCCCCGACACGGTCGGCTACGCGATACCGCAGGAGTTCGCAGCCTTCCTGGCTCGTCTCTACGAGCTGGTCCCAGACCTGCACCGGGTCGTGCTCTCCGTCCACTGCCACGACGACCTCGGCCTGGCAGTCGCCAACTCGCTCGCCGGCATCGAAGCCGGCTGTCGCCAGGTGGAGTGCGCGATCAACGGGATCGGCGAGCGTGCCGGTAACGCGTCGCTGGAGGAGATCGCGATGCTGCTGCACACGCGCGAGCCGAGCCTCGGCCTGTGGACGGGGATCGAGACGACCGAGATCGCGCGCACGAGCCGGCTGGTCTCGCGCCTGACCGGCTACCAGGTGCAGCCGAACAAGGCGATCGTCGGGCGCAACGCGTTCGCGCACGAGTCCGGCATACACCAGGACGGTGTGCTGAAGGAGCGCACCACCTACGAGATCATGGACGCGACGACCGTGGGGCTGCGCAGCAACTCGATCGTGCTCGGCAAGCACTCCGGCCGTCACGCGCTGAGCCAGGCGCTGCAGGAGATGGGCTTCGAGCTCGACGGCCAGGCGCTGAACACGGCGTTCAAGCGCTTCAAGGAGATCGCCGACCGCAAGAAGCAGGTGACCGCGATGGACCTGGAGGCGCTGGTCACCGACGAGCTGCGCGAGGAGATCGCGGGCTATGCGCTGGAGTGGTTCGAGGTCGACGCGTCCTCGCTGCGACCGCCCCACGCGAAGGTCTCGATCACGCTTCCGGACGGCGGCTCGGCGGCCGGGTCGTTCACCGGGGACGGGCCGATCGACGCGGTGTTCCAGGCGATCAACTCCGCCAGTGGCGTCGCCGCCCGGTTGAGCGACTTCACGATCGGCGCGGTCACCGAGGGCCAGGACGCGCTCGGCGAGGTCTCGGTTGTGCTCGAGGTTGACGGCTCCACCGGGGCCGGCCAGGGCGTCTCGACGGACATCATCGACGCCGCCGCGCGCGCGTACGTGCGGGCGCTGTCGGTAGCGGTTGTTCGCTCGCGCGCCGATGAGACGATCGGGCTGCCGGAGACCGCCGCGGGCTGACCGGGTTTCGAGAAGGACCCCTACCGGGGTCCCGGGAGGTCGTGCGTGGCCGCCACGAACGGGTGGGGCGGAGAAGTCGGCCGCCGCGACCCGCCGGCCGTGGACGGATCGCGTTTACCCGACTGCGGCGCCTATGCGAAGAAGTCGGCGACCGCAACCCGCCAGCCGGGCACGGCATCGCTCAGGTCGATCTCGCAGTCGGTGAAGGAGCGTATGTCGCCGTGCACGCGATACACGGTCGCGGAGCGTCTGGCGGGGTCAAGTACGAGGATCGCCGTCGCGCCCGCGGCGAGCCAGCTCAGCGCCTTGGACTCCACCTCGCTGAAGCTGTCGCCCGGCGAGACGACCTCGACGGCGAAATCGGGCGGCCCGGGCCAGAACCTGACGGTCCGGCCAACGGCATCCGCGTGCGCCTTGCCGACGAACGCCGCGTCGGGCGCACGGACGGTATCCGGATCGCTGGCCAAGACGAACCCTGTCTCGGCTCCGAACGTCACGCCGGTCTCGGTAGCCCGCACATGTCCGCCCAACAGCACGCTGGCCGCAGATGAGACGCGGCCATGCTCTGCGCCGGCGGGCGTCATCGTTCGCAGCTGTCCTTCGACGAGCTCATGGCGCATGCCGTCGTCGCGGAGGTTCCAGAGATCCTCTGCGCTGAGTGCGATCGCATGCGATGCCATGCCAGAGAGGCTAGCGAGACACTCCGCAACAGGCGAGCGCTCCGCTTGGTTTTTGCGTGGCCAGATTCATACGAACAGCATGGTCCTGGCTTGGGACACAATTCTCGACTGCGCGCGGTGTCTGTGATAGCGTACGGTCGTATGATGCCTACGCAAACCGGCAAGCGCGCCACCGCGAGCTCGCACAAGCAGCGGGGCGGCGCCGCGCGCGAGGCGTCCAAGGCCGGCGAGCCGGCGGCGGCGGACCCACTGGCGCCCGTCGTCATCGGCGCGCGCGTGAAGGCTCTGCGCGAGTCCGCCGGGCTGTCGTTGCGTGACCTGTCCGAGCGCAGCGGCGTCAGCGCGCCGATGCTCTCGCAGGTCGAGCGCGGCGAGACCAGCCCGACGCTGACCGTTGCCGCGCGGATCGCCGCGGGCTTGGAGCTGCGGCTCTCACAGCTGCTGCGCCTGGACGAGGGCGGCTCGGTGTCGGTCGTGCACGCCGGCCAGCGCCAGCGCGGGGGCAACAAGCGGCGCGGGCACAGCTTCGAGGTGCTCACCTCCTCACAGCCCGGACAGCGCGCGGAGCTGTCGCGTCACACGCTCGCCCCCGGGGGCGCCACCGGCGCGCCCGACGATCCGCCGATGCACGAGCCCGGAAGCCGCGAGACCGCGCTTGTCGAGCGCGGCTCGGTGATCCTCGTGTGCGACGGGCAGCGGTACGTGCTGGACAAGGGAGACTGCGTGACGTTCGACGCCGACCTGCCGCACCACTTCGAGAACCCGAAGGAGCGCGACGCGGAAGCCGAGTTCCTCGCGGTCGTCTCCGCCGGGTTGAGGCGCAGCTAGATGAGCGCCACCCGCTATCCACCCGTACCCCGGTAGGGGTCCTCATCAAAACCGACACACGCACCCACGAAGAGAAGGGCCGATGACGATGCCACAGACGATGTTCGACAAGATCTGGGAGACGCACGAGGTGGCTCACGGCCTGCTCTACATCGACCTGCACCTCGTGCACGAGGTCACCAGCCCGCAGGCGTTCGACAGCCTGCGCATGGCAGGGCGGCCCGTGCGCCGAGCCGACCGCACGCTCGCCACCGCCGACCACAACACGCCCACCGACGGCACGCCGATCGCCGCGCGGATCAAGGACCAGCTCTCGCGCGTACAGGTCGAAACGCTGGAGCGCAACTGTGAGGAGTTCGGCGTGCCCGTCTACTCGCTCGGCTCACAGCGCCAGGGGATCGTGCACGTGATCGGCCCCGAGCTCGGCGTCACCCAGCCCGGCATGACGATCGTCTGCGGCGACTCGCACACCTCCACCCACGGCGCCTTCGGGGCGCTCGCCTTCGGCATCGGCACCTCAGAGGTCGAGCACGTGCTCGCCACGCAGTGCATGGTCCAGCACAAGCCGCGCTCGATGCGCATCGCCTACAGCGGGCAGCTCGGCTTCGGCGTCACCGCCAAGGACCTGATCCTCGGCACGCTCGGGCGCCTCGGCGTCGGCGGCATGACCGGCCACGTCGTCGAGTACTCCGGCCCGGCGATCCAGGCACTGTCGATGGAAGGGCGCATGACCGTCTGCAACATGACCATCGAGGGCGGCGGGCGCGCCGGCATGATCGCGCCCGACGACACCACCTTCGCCTGGTTCACCGACGAACAGCGACCCGGTGCGCCCAGCGGCGCCGCATTGTCCCCGGACGGGGAGGGGGAGCTGGAGAAGGCGATCGCGCGCTGGCGCGTGCTGCGCACCGACGACGGCGCCGAGTTCGACCGCGAGATCGAGATCGACGCCGCGCAGATCTCCCCGCAGGTCACCTGGGGCACCAACCCCGGGATGGTACGCGCGGTCACCGAAAGCGTGCCCGCGCCTGCGGAGTTCGACAGCCCTGCCGACCGCGATGCCACCGAGCGCGCGCTTCACTACATGGGCCTGCAGCCTGGCACGCCGATCGACCAGATTGCCTTGGACCGCGTGTTCATCGGCTCGTGCACCAACTCGCGGATCGGCGATCTGCGCGCCGCCGCCAAGGTCGTCGCAGGACGCAAGGTCGCCGCGAGCGTCGACGCGATGGTCGTCCCCGGCTCCCAGCAGGTCAAGGCGCAGGCCGAGGCCGAGGGACTCGACCAGGTGTTCCGCGACGCCGGCTTTGACTGGCGCGTCGCCGGCTGCTCGATGTGTCTCGGCATGAACCCCGACATCCTGCAGCCCGGCGAGCGCTGCGCCTCCACGTCCAACCGCAACTTCGAGGGCCGCCAGGGGCGCGGCGGCAGGACGCACCTTGTCTCCCCGCAGATGGCCGCCGCCGCCGCGATCGAGGGGCACTTCGTCGACATCAGGGAGTGGTCGTGAGCGAGGCCGAGGTGCGAGGTGCGCCGAGGTGCCAGGTGTGTTTGCAAATGTGCGGAGCGATAGCCATGGTATTTACGAATTCAAAGGATGAGCGATGGAGCCAATAAGCGTCATTTCCGGACCCGTCAGCCATCTCGACCGTGCCGACGTCGACACCGACCAAATCATGCCCAAGCAGTTCCTCAAGCGCGTCGAGCGCACCGGCTTCGGCGAGTTCCTCTTCTTTGACTGGGCCAAGGAGCCCGGCTGGGATCTCCCCGCCAACCCGATCCTCGTCGCCGGCGAGAACTTCGGCTGTGGCTCCTCGCGCGAGCACGCCCCGTGGGGCCTGCAGGACTACGGCTTCCAGGCGATCGTCGCACCGAGCTTCGCCGACATCTTCTACTCCAACTGCACCAAGATCGGGCTGCTCCCGGTCGTGCTCTCCGCCGAGGACTGCCACGCGCTCGCGCACGCCGGCGCCGGCGAGGTCGACCTGCTCGAGCAGGAGGTCCGCTTCTCCGGGCGCGAGACCGCTTTCGAGATCGACCACGAGATCCGCCACCGGCTGCTCAACGGCCTCGATGACATCGCGCTCACGCTCGAGCAGGCCGCCGAGATCACCACGTTCGAGAGCGAGCACGAGGGCAGCGCCGGGTTCGCGCGCGTCAGCACTACCGCGCTGTGAGCGCAGCACGACTGTCAGACCAGGACGGACGCAGGCTCGCCGAGGAGTGGATCGAGGCCTGGAACGCGCACGACCTCGACACGATCATGGCGCTGTACTCGCCGGAGATCGTCTTCCAGACGCCGACCGTGATCGACACGCTCGGGATCGCCGACGGCCGCGTAAGCGGCGCCGACGCGCTGCGCGAGCACTTCGAGCGCGGCCTGCAGCGACTGCCCGACCTGCATTTCGAGCTCGAGCGGATCTACGTCGGCGTGCGCTCGATCGCGATCACCTACCGCTGGGCCGACGGCACGCCCGTCGCCGAGCTGCACGAGTACGACGACGACGCGCTGATTGAGCGTGTGCAGGCGCTCTACGCCGGCCTGTCCTGGTAGCGTCGCGCGCCATGGCGCATCGCATCGTGACCCTGCCCGGCGACGGCATCGGCCCGGAGATCATGGCCCCGGCGCTAGATCTGCTGAGCCGCTTCGGCGAGTTCGAGTTCGAGGAGCACGTCTTCGGCGGCGCGTCGATCGACGCTCACGGAGTCGCGCTCACCGACGAGGTGCTCGACGCCTGCCGGCGCTCCGACGCCGTGCTGCTCGCGGCCGTCGGCGGACCCAAGTGGGACACCACCGACCCTCACAAGCCGAGGCCCGAGCAGGGCCTGCTCGGCCTGCGCAAGGGACTCGGGCTGTACGCCAACCTGCGCCCCGTCAAGCCGCTGCCCGCGCTGTATGACTGCTCGCCGCTGCGGCGCGAGCGAATCGAGGGGACCGACCTGCTGGTCGTGCGCGAGCTCACCGGCGGGATCTACTTCGGCGAGAAGACGCGCACCGAGACCTCGGCCTCCGACGTCTGCTCTTACACGACCGAGGAGATCGAGCGGATCGCGCGCACCGCCTTCGGCGCCGCGCGCTCGAAGGTCTCGAGCGTCGACAAGGCCAACGTGCTTGAGACTTCGCGGCTGTGGCGCCAGGTCGTGAGCGAGCTGCACACCCGCGAGTTCCCCCACATCGAGCTCGAGCACGTGCTCGTCGACAACGCCGCCATGCAGCTCGTGTCCGCGCCGCGGCACTTCGACACGATCCTTACTGAGAATATGTTCGGAGACATCCTCTCCGACGAGGCTGCCATGCTCACCGGCTCGATCGGGATGCTGCCGAGTGCCTCGCTCGGGGGCTCCGGTCCCGGCCTGTTCGAGCCCGTGCACGGCTCGGCGCCGGACATCGCCGGGCAGGGCAGCGCGAACCCGCTGGCGATGTTCCTCTCGGCGGCGATGATGCTGCGCCACGGACTTGGCTTGGAAAGCGAGGCCACGGCGGTAGAATCGGCCATTGAAGGAGCGCTGGACGCGGGGCTGCGCACCGCCGATCTGGGAGGTTCGGCGGGCACCGAGCAGGCGACCGCGGCAGTGCTCGCGAATCTCGAATAGGAGCGCGATCAAAGTGGATCCCACCGACCTCATCTGGATGAATGGAGAGTTCGTCGCATGGGAGGACGCCAAGATCCACGTCCTGACGCACGGCCTGCACTACGGCACCGGCGTCTTCGAGGGCGTGCGCTGCTACGACACCGAGCTCGGCCCGGCGGTGTTCCGCAACGCCGAGCACGTCGAGCGCCTGTTCCGCTCGGCCTCGCTCTACTACATGGACATCCCGTACTCGGTCGAGCAGCTGCGCTCGGCCACGCTCGAGCTCGTCGCGCGCAACGGCCTGCGCTCCTGCTACATCCGTCCGATCGTCTACCGCGGCTACGGCTCGATGGGCCTGAACCCGCTCGACGCCTGCGTCGACGTGAGCATCGCCTGCTGGGAGTGGGGGGTGTACCTCGGTGAGGAGGGCGCCAGCAAGGGCGTGCGCGCGAAGGTCTCCTCGTGGCGGCGCATCGGCCCCGACTCGCTAATCCCGCACGCGAAGGCTTCCGGGCAGTACCTCAACAGCGTGCTCGCGAAGGTCGAGTCGGTCAAGTCCGGCTACGACGAGGCGATCCTGCTCGACGACCACGGCTACGTCTGCGAGGGCACCGGCGAGAACGTCTACGTCGTGCGCGACGGCGTGATCGCCACGCCCGGTCAGAGCAACTCGATCCTCGACGGCATCACCCGCCGCTCGATCATCCAGATCGCCCGCGATCTTGGCTACACCGTCGTCGAGCGCGACATCGCCCGTGCGGAGATGTACCTCGCCGAGGAGATGTTCCTGTCGGGCACCGCCGCCGAGATCGTGCCCGTGCGCGAGGTCGACGACCAGACGATCGGCACCGGCAAGCCCGGTGAGATCACGCGCGTGATCCAGGCGGCGTTCGACGACGCCATCCACGGGCGCTCCGAGCGCTACCGCGAGTGGCTCGACGTCGTCAACGCCCGCGATCTGGAGACGCCCGCCGGCGAGGCTCCGTCTCCGAGCGCCACCGCAGCCGGCTAGGGGCCGCTAATGCCCGACATACAGCTATACGACGCTACGCTGCGCGACGGCATGGGCGGCGGTGGTCTGACGCTCACCGCCGACGAGAAGCTGCGCGTCGTGCACGCCCTCGACGCGCTCGGCGTCGACATGATCGAGGCGGGCTTTCCGGTGTCCAACCCAAAGGAGCAGCAGCTGTTCGAGCTGCTCGCCGAGCAGACGCTGCAGCACGCCGAGGTCGTCGCCTTCGGCATGACCCGACGTCGCGACGTGGCCGCCGAGGACGACGCGGGGCTGGGCGTGCTCGCCGAGTGCTTCGCCCCGATCTGCACGCTCGTCGGTAAGTCCTCGCTGTTGCATGTCGAGAAGGTCGTGCGCGTACCGCGCGAGGAGAACCTCGCGATGATCGGTGACTCGATCGCCTTCCTGGTGCGTCACGGCAAGCGCGTGCTGTTCGACGCCGAGCACTTCTTCGACGGCTTCGCGCTCGACCCCGGCTACGCGCTGGACTGCCTGCGCGCGGCTGCCGACGCGGGTGCCGAGCGCGTCGTGCTGTGCGACACCAACGGCGGCTCGCTCCCACCGCAGGTGCGCACGGCGCTTGCCGTCGTGCGCGAAGCGCTGCCCGGTGGCACGCTCGGGATCCACTGCCACGACGACTCCGGCTGCGCGGTCGCGAACACGCTGACAGCGGTTGAAGCGGGCGCCACGCAGGTCCAGGGCACAGTCAACGGCATCGGCGAGCGCACCGGCAACGCCAACCTGATCACGATCATCGCCGACCTGCAGTTGAAGATGGGCGCCGATCTGCTCCCGCCCGAGCGCCTCGCGCGGCTGACCGAGACGGCGCACTTCCTCGACGAGCTGCTCAACCGCATGCCCAACCCCGCCCAGCCGTACGTCGGCAAGCACGCGTTCGCACACAAGGCCGGGCTGCACGCCGCCGGAGTGCAGGCGGACTCGCAGACGTTCGAGCACATCGACCCGGCGGTCGTCGGCAACAGCCGCGATGTGCTGATCTCCGAGCTGTCCGGCCGCGGGACGATCGTCGAGAAGGCCCGCCAGGCCGGGATCGCCGCCGACGAGGACTTCTCCAAGCGGATCCTCGAGCGCGTCAAGCAGCTCGAGCACGAGGGCTTCCAGTTCGAGGCCGCCGACGGGTCGTTCGAGCTGCTGATGCGCAAGGAGGCCGGCGTCTATGAGCCGCTGTTCCGCCTGGAGTCCTGGCGGGCGATCGTCGAGAAGCACGCCGACGGGCGCGCCACGACCGAGGCGACGATTAAGATCTGGGTCGGTGGCGAGCGCTACGTGCGGACCGCCGAGGGCAACGGACCGGTGCACGCGCTCGACCGTGCGCTGCGCGACGCGATCGGTGAGAGTCACCCGCACCTGAAGGACATCGAGCTCGTCAACTTCAAGGTGCGCATCCTCGACGAGCGCAAAGGCACCGGCGCGGTCACCCGCGTGCTGATCGACGCCTCCGACGGTCACGACGTGTGGGGCTCGATCGGCGTGGCCGAGAACCTGATCGCCGCCTCCTGGGACGCGCTCGTCGACTCGCTGGAGTACGGGATGCAGGGCGAGCGCCGCACTGCCTCGGAGTCGACGCTCGGCTCGACCGGCAGGGTGTAGTGGCAGAGCGAACCGCGATCGGCCGATCGAACGTCGGCCGGCAGCTCGCGCGGGTGAGGCATGACTGAAGTGATTCCGCTGGCGCGCCCGGTGCTGGGAGGGCAGGAGGAGCGGGCGGTGATCGAGGTCCTGCGCTCCGGGCAGCTGTCACTGGGGCCGCGCCTGGCAGAGTTCGAGGATCTGTTCGCCGCGCGTGTCGGCGCTGCGCACGCGTGCGCCCTCAGCAGCGGAACCGCCGGGTTGCACCTGGCCCTGCGTGCCGTCGGCGTCGGCGACGGCGACGAGGTCGTGACCAGCCCGTTCTCGTTCGTCGCATCGGCAAACGCGGCCGTCTACGAGCGCGCGCGGCCGGTGTTCGCGGACATCGATCCCGTCACGCTGAACCTCGACCCGGACGCCGCCGCCGCTGCGATCGGCGAGCGCACGCGCGCGATCCTGCCGGTTCACATCTTCGGCTACCCGGCCGAGCTTCGCGCGTTCGAGGCACTCGCACAGGCGCACGACCTGGCGATCGTCGAGGACGCATGCGAGGCGCTCGGCGCCGTCCACGGCGACGGGACGGCCGTCGGCGCACGCGGGCATCCGGCCGTGTTTGGCTTCTACGCCAACAAGCAGCTGACCACCGGCGAGGGGGGGATGGTCACGCTCGGCGACCGTCGGCTCAAGCAGCGCATCGACTCCGAGCGCAACCAGGGTCGCGCGCCGGACATGGGCTGGCTCGACCACGACCGGCTCGGCTTCAACTACCGCCTGTCGGACATCTCGTGTGCGCTGGGAATCGTGCAGCTGCAGCGCCTGGAGGCGATGCTCGCGGCGCGTGCACGCGCCGCAGATCTGTACCGGCAGGCGCTGGGCATGATCGACGGCCTCGGGCTTCCGTGTCCCGACGCGGACGGCAACAGGCGCAGCTGGTTCGTGTTCGTCGTGCAGCTGCCGCGCACGGTCGACCGCGAACAGGTGGTCCGCGCGTTGGCCGCCGAGCACGTGCAGAGCAAGCCGTATCTGCCGGCGATCCACCTGATGAGCTTCTATCGCGAGCGCTTCGGGCACCGCGAGGGAGAGTTCCCGGTATGCGAGGACGTCGCCGCGCGCTCGCTGGCGCTGCCGTTCTTCCCAGACATCGGCGAGGGACAGATCGCGCGCGTGGCGGAGGTCCTGCGCGCGGCTCTGGAGTCCTAGACTCCCCGCCACGTGTCACGCTTCCACGAGCCTCAGCACCCCGACTTCCAACGGTTGAACGCGTCGATCGCGTTCGATCGGCGGCTGTGGCCGCACGACGTCGCCCAGTCGCGCGCACACGCAGGCATGCTCGCCGAGCGCGGCATCCTGACCAGCGAGGACCGCGACGCGCTGGTGGCCGGGCTGGCCGAGGTCGAGCTGGAGCTGAGCGAGGGGCACTTTCCGTTCGCGGACGACGACGAAGACATCCACATGGCGATCGAGCGTCGCCTGACGGAGATCGTCGGAGCGGTCGGCGGGCGGTTGCACACCGCGCGCTCGCGCAACGACCAGGTCGTGACCGACATGGCGATGTACACGCGCGAGCGCGCCGCCGAGGGCGTGACGGCGATCACGCAGCTGATGAGCGTGCTGCTCGAGCGCGCGCAGGAGCACCTGGACTGGGCGATGCCCGGCTACACCCACCTGCAGCGCGCCCAGCCGGTGTACCTCGGACACCACCTGCTCGCCTACTTCTGGATGCTCGCGCGCGATCGCTCGCGCTTTGCGTTCGCCGAGCGCGAGGCCGCGCGGCTGCCGCTCGGCGCGGGCGCGCTGGCAGGGGTGAACTTCGACACCGATCGCCGGCTGCTGGCGCGCGAGCTCGGGTTCCTCGACGTGGTGGCGAACTCGATCGACGCGGTCTCCGGCCGTGACTTCATCCTCGACTATCTGAACGCCGCGGCCACCTGCTCGACCCATCTGTCGCGCCTCGGTGCCGAGCTCGTGCTGTGGTCGAGCGCCGAGTTCGGCTTCTGCGAGCTTCCCGACGCGTGGAGCGCCGGCTCCTCGATCATGCCGCAGAAGAAGAACCCCGACGCGGCCGAGCTGCTGCGCGCGAAGGCGCCCCGCGTGGTCGGGCACCTCGCGGCTTTCCACGGCGTGATGCACGCGCTGCCGCTCACCTACAACAAGGACCTGCAGGAGGACAAGGAGCACCTGTTCGACGCGGTCGACACGCTCGAGCTGACGCTCTCGGCGGCGACCGGGATGATCGCCGGGGTGAGCTTCGATCGCGTGCGCCTGGCCGAGGCGGCCGGCGATGAGCTGATCGCGGCCACCGACGTCGCCGACCTGCTGGTCAAGCTGGGGATGCCGTTCCGCGAGGCGCATGGCGTTGTAGCCGGGCTGGTGCGCACCGCGCTGGACGCCGGCAAGCCGCTGTCGGAGCTGACGGCGGATCAGCTGGCGGCACACAGCGAGACGCTCGCCGCCCACGCCGAGCAGTTCCACCGCGTGCTCGAGCAGAGCTCGTGGCTCGAGTCGAAGATCTCGGAGGGCGGAACCTCGCTCCCCCGCCTGCACGAGCAGATCGCGCTGGCGCGGACGGTGCTCGCATCGTCCCTGGAGGGGGATGCAGGCGCTGGCGCCTGAGTTCTACGACCGTCCCGTGGTCGAGGTCGCCCGGGCGCTGATCGGCTGCGCGGTCGAGCGCGACGGTGCCGTCGGGGTGATCGTGGAGACGGAGGCCTACCACGAGAGTGAGCCTGCATGCCACGCGTTCGTCGGCCTGACGCCGCGCACGCGGCCGCTGTTCGGCGAGCCCGGCCGCGCGTACGTGTACCGCTCCTACGGAATCCACTCGCTGTTCAACGCGGTATGCGAGCCACCGGGCGTGGGCGCGGCCGTGTTGATCAGGGCGCTCGCGCCGATCCGCGGCCTGGAGCAGATGCGCGCGCGGCGTGAAGCGTCGTCCGCCCGGAGGCACGGCCGCAGAGCGCTCGGCGAGCACGATCTGTGCTCCGGGCCGGGCAAGCTCACGCAGGCGCTCGGCATCTCGCTGTCGGACAACGGCTGCGACCTCGCGCACGGCCCGGTGCGAATCCTCGAGCAGCCCGACGGCCGGCGCGAGGCACCGGTGATCGAGGGGACGCGGATCGGGATCACCAAGGCGGTCGAGCTGTGCTGGCGCTTCTCCCTCGCCGGCGACCCAAACGTCTCGCGGCCGCGACCTCCTGTGCCCGCGATCGTGCCGGCATAGCGCTGGGCGCGGCCGGCCGCGGCACGGGTCGCGCAGGCGGACGGCGAGCGGCGCTAACCGGCGCTGACGCCGCCGGTCGGCGACGGCGAGGGCGGCGTGGCGGGAGCGGCCGGAGCCGGTGTGGGCGCCGGCGCGCTGGGGGCTTCGTGCGATGGTGCAGGCGCTGGCGCGGCGTGTTCGGGCGTCGCGCTCGGTGCTCCACCGCCGGTTTCATTGCTGCCGCCACTCGGCGCCGAGGGTTTGCCGGCGCCTTTGCTGGCGCCGGTCGACGGTGCCGGAGCAGAGGGTGAGCCGGATTCACCGGTGCTCGGCGATTCTTCGCCGGATTCGCCGCCGCCGGTCTTCTTCTGCGCAGAGTGCTCGGCGCGGGCCTTGTCGATCTGCAGCGCGGAGGTCATGAAGCTGTGCCAGATCAGCGCCGGGAAGGTGCCCCCGAGCACCGGGCCACCCTCGAAATCGGCGGTCATCGGGACGAGCTTGTTCGGGTAGCCGACCCACACGGCGACCGTGTACTTCGAGTCCCAGCCGACGAACCACGCGTCTCCGTAGTTGGACGTGGTACCCGTCTTACCGGCGGCGAACTGGCCGATCGCGGCCGCCCGTCCGGTGCCGTACTGGAGCACCGTCTCGAGCATCGAGGTCTCGGTCGCGGCGATTTCCGGCGGCAGCACCTGCCTCGAGCGAACCTGGTTCGTGTCACGATGCTTGCCGTCCTGCAGGCGCTGGCCCTTCGATTCGACTTCCTGGATGCCCACCGGGTCATCACCTTCGGCCAGCGTGCCGCTGACGCGGCGGCCGCCGTGCGCGATCGTCTCGTACGCGTGCGCCATGTCCAGCGGGGTCACACCGACGGTCAAGCCGCCGATCGTCATCGCCGGGTTGGTCGACAGCGGGGTCGTGATGCCCATCCGGTGCGCCAGCTGCGCGATCCTCGGCGTGCCGACTTTGAGGCCGACTTCCGCGTAGATCGAATTGTCTGAGAAGGCGGTTGCTGCGGTGAGCGTGTTCGAGCCGGTGTAGTTGCCTTCGTCGTTGTGGACGATGAACTTTTCCGTGCCGTGCGTGTTCGGCACGACGAATTCCTTCTGCTTGGAGGTCCACACCGAGTCGGGGGAGATGCCGTCCTCGAGCGCTGCGGCCAGGTCGAACGCCTTGAACGACGAGCCCGGCTGGCGCTCGCCCTCGGTTGCCAGGTTGAATGGGCTTTCGTTGTAGTCGCGTCCGCCGACCATCGCGCGCACCTCGCCGGTCGAGTTTTCGATCGCGACGAGCGACGCTGAGGGGCCGCCCGCATAGGCGAGGTAGTTGTTAACCGCCTGTTCGGCCGAGCGCTGCAATTCGAGATCGAGCGTCGTCTTGATCCGCAGACCGCCGTCGAACGCGCGCGGCGCGCCGTAGCGTTCGATGATTTGCTGCTGCACCCAGCTCGTGAAGTAGCCGGCGTCGACGCCTTCGACCGTCTGCTCTTGCGGGGCCTGCACCTCGCGCGGCGAAGGGATCGCCTGCTTGATGCTTTCGTCGTACACGGACCGCGTCAGGTAGCCCTGCTCGAGCATCTGACGGAGGACCACTTCGCGCCGTGTCAGAGCCGCCATCGGATGCGTGACAGGGTCGTACTCGGTGGGCGACTGGATGATCCCCGCCAGCAGCGCGGCCTCCCACGGCTGCAGCTGCTGGACGCACAGTTCGTGACCCGGGGTGCCACAGCCAAGGTGGTTGATTTCATGGCCGAAGTAGGTCTGCGCAGCCGCCTCGATCCCGTATGCGCCGTTGCCGAAGTAGATCGTGTTGAGGTAGGCCGTGATGATCTTGTCCTTCGACCAGTTGTGCGAGAGCTGATAGGCGAGCGCCGTCTCGCGAAGCTTCTCGAAGATCGTTCGGTGCGACTGGGCCTGGAGGGCGTTCTTGATGAACTGCTGCTCGATCGTCGAGGCCCCCTGGACGCCGCCGGTGTGCCTGACGTCGGCGACGAACGCCCGGGCGATGCCACGGATGTCGATCCCGCTGTTGGTCTCGAAGCGCTTATCCTCGATCGAGATCACCGCCTCCTTGACGATGCGCGGGATTTGCCCGGGCGTGACGATCACTCTGTTCTGCTGGCTGAGGACGCCGATTGGGTGGCCGAGATCGTCGGCCAGGTAGGAGCTCTGCTCGTCCTTGAACTGTGAGAACTTGGTCAGCGACGGCAGATCCGCGGCGATCGACACGAACATTCCGAACACGAACGAGACCAGTCCGAGCAGCAGGACGGCGAACATGATCGCGGCGAACCGCAGCCGCTTCAGACGCGGCTTGCTCGCAGGCGTTATGTCGGGGCGATCGTCATCGCTCATCGGCGGCTGCGGAGGGAGGTTCTCCAAGGATGTCGGAGAGTGTGCTCCCGACGGCTCGAGCCGCGGAATATGGGGCACGGTGGGACCCTCCAGACGGCGAGAGTCTAGCATTGGCCCCGATGCCGAACGCCACCTCCGCGGCTGCAGACGACGCCGCTCGGATCGCGGATCAGCTGTCGGCTAACGCGGTCGACAGCCTGCCCTCGGGGGCGCTTGCGGACAAGCTGCGCAGTGCACGGGACGCCGGTCGTCCGCTGCGGGTGAAGCTCGGGATCGACCCAACCGCGCCCGACATCCATCTCGGGCACGCGGTCGTGCTGCGCAAGCTGCGGGAGTTCCAGGACGCCGGACACCGGGTCGTGCTGATCGTCGGCGACTACACCGCCCGCGTCGGCGACCCTTCGGGGCGCTCGACACTGCGCCCGATGCTCTCGGCGGATCAGATAGAGGCCAATGCCGCCACCTTCCAGTCGCAGGCACTGAAGATCCTGGACGGCGATCCCGAGCGCCTTGAGGTCAGGCGCAACGGCGAGTGGTTGGACATGCCGATGGTGGACGTGCTTCGACTCGTGGGGACGAGCACGGCTGCGCAGCTGCTCGAGCGCGACGACTTCGCCAAACGCTGGTCGGCCAACGAGCCGATCTCGATGCTCGAGCTGCTCTACCCGCTGCTGCAGGGCTTTGACTCGGTGGCGATCGACGCCGACGTCGAGCTTGGCGGGACCGACCAGAAGTTCAACCTGCTGCTGGGCCGCGACATCCAGCGTGCGTACGGGCAGCCCGAGCAGGCGGTGATGACGATGCCGATCCTCGTGGGGGTCGACGGCGCTCACAAGATGTCCAAGTCGCTGGGCAACCAGATCGGGCTGACCGACGCGCCCGAGGAGATGTACGGCAAGACGATGAGCATCCCGGACGAGGCGCTGGGCGAGTACTACCGCCTGCTGCTGGGCCATCAGCCGTCGATCGGCGATGGGCCGGGGGCGCTGTCGCCGCGGGACGCCAAGCGCGCGCTTGCGCGCGAGCTGGTCGGCTTGCTGCATTCCGCAGACGCCGCCGAGGCGGCCGAGCAGCACTTCGATCGCGTGTTCGTCCAGCGCGGCGTCCCGGAGCAGATCGAGGAGGCCCGCGTCGAGAGCGTCGACGGCGTCCTACACCTCCCGGGCGTGATCGCGCAGGAGTTCGGGATGTCGCGCTCGGATGCCCGCCGCCTGATCGACCAGGGCGCCGTCACGCTCGGCGAGGCGCAGCTTGCCGCCGGCCAGCACGACGTGCCGGGCGCCCAGGCCGACGGTCAGATCCTGAAGGTCGGCAGGCGCCGCTTCCGCCGCTTGCGTGCCCTCTAGCGCGGAGGGGGCGCGTCGCGCTATACTCCCGGGTCGGCCTGCAGGTGCCTTCGGGTGCTGGGCCTGATCGGTCTCCTCCAGAAGGAACCCCTTTCGGTGAGGCACGGCGGTCTTTGAAAACTCAACAGCATGCGCATCTACGATCAGTTTCGTGATCGTGGTGTGCGTCCAGGTTCGACCCGCCGACGGGAGCGCGAAGGCGCCTCCGGGTGGCGGTTAAGAGTCAAGTAGAGAAGTACCCCGTCATGGTTCGAGACCACGGTGTATAGGTCTCGTGCTGCCGTAGCCAGTCGTGCGCTTGCGTGCGACCGGCGAAAGCAAACCAATGACAGCTTTTCGTGAAGTTCTTCACGGAGAGTTTGATCCTGGCTCAGGACGAACGCTGGCGGCGTGCTTAACACATGCAAGTGGAGCGACGAACCAGGGCTTGCCCTGGGGCAGAGCCGCGAACGGGTGAGTAACACGTGGGTTACCTGCCTCGATGACCGGGACAACCCGAGGAAACTCGGGCTAATACCGGATGTGCCCGCAAGGGGAAAGGAAGCTTCGGCCTCCGCATCGAGATGGGCCCGCGGCCCATTAGCTTGTTGGTGAGGTAACGGCTCACCAAGGCTCCGATGGGTAGCTGGTCTGAGAGGACGATCAGCCACACTGGGACTGAGACACGGCCCAGACTCCTACGGGAGGCAGCAGTGGGGAATCTTGCGCAATGCGCGAAAGCGTGACGCAGCAACGCCGCGTGGGGGAAGAAGGCTTTCGGGTTGTAAACCCCTTTCAGTTGGGACGAAGCTTCTCCGGTGAATAGCCGGATGGAGTGACGGTACCTTCACAAGAAGCACCGGCTAACTACGTGCCAGCAGCCGCGGTAATACGTAGGGTGCAAGCGTTGTCCGGAATTATTGGGCGTAAAGAGCGTGTAGGCGGCCCGATTAGTCCGCTGTGAAAGTCCAGGGCTCAACCCTGGAATGCCGGTGGATACTGTCGGGCTAGAGTCCGGAAGGGGCGAGTGGAATTCCTGGTGTAGCGGTGAAATGCGCAGATATCAGGAGGAACACCAATGGCGAAGGCAGCTCGCTGGGACGTGACTGACGCTGAGACGCGAAAGCGTGGGGAGCAAACAGGATTAGATACCCTGGTAGTCCACGCTGTAAACGATGGCAACTAGATGTGGGGGGTGTCGACTCCCCCCGTGTCGAAGCTAACGCATTAAGTTGCCCGCCTGGGGAGTACGGCCGCAAGGCTAAAACTCAAAGGAATTGACGGGGGCCCGCACAAGCAGCGGAGCATGTGGTTTAATTCGACGCGACGCGAAGAACCTTACCTGGGCTTGACATGTGAGTGACCGACGTGGAAACACGTCTTCCCTTCGGGGCACTTTCACAGGTGGTGCATGGCTGTCGTCAGCTCGTGTCGTGAGATGTTGGGTTAAGTCCCGCAACGAGCGCAACCCCCGTCGCATGTTGCCAGCATTTAGTTGGGGACTCATGCGAGACTGCCGGTGACAAACCGGAGGAAGGTGGGGATGACGTCAAGTCCTCATGCCCCTTATGTTCAGGGCTACACACGTGCTACATTGGCGCATACAGAGGGCTGCGATACCGCGAGGTGGAGCGAATCCCTTAAAGTGCGTCTCGGTTCGGATTGCAGGCTGAAATTCGCCTGCATGAAGGCGGAGTTGCTAGTAATCGCGGATCAGCATTGCCGCGGTGAATACGTTCCCGGGCCTTGTACACACCGCCCGTCACACCACGGGAGTGAGCAACACCCGAAGCCGGTGGCCTAACCCGCAAGGGAGGGAGCCGTCGAAGGTGGGGCTCGTGACTGGGGTGAAGTCGTAACAAGGTAGCCGTAGCGGAAGCTGCGGCTGGATCACCTCCTTTCTAGGGAGCACCTAGCGGTGCCCCGATCCAGGGACTGCCTGTGCCCCGCAAGGGGCGCGCAAAGACAGTCCTGCGCGGTCGCAGAGCCCTTGAGGTTCTGTGATGTCAAAGCAGATCGGGCCTAGCATGTCGACCGAACCTGGCTGGATGGCCGCACAAGGACGAGCTCTCGTACTACTTCGGGATCTCCACCGGCGGCGGCCGCAAACGATCCCAGCATGCTGTTGAGTTTTGAGAGACCGGCGTCCGCCGGTGATCGCGTGGACATGCTTTTTATGGCGTGGACGATAGGCGCGAGGCCGGCCGGCGTTATACGCCTCTCCACGGTCCTTGAAAACTGCACAGAAGCCACATCAGCCGCCATCGATAAG